>OZ251577.1:0-2870000 GCA_965243805.1 Longimicrobiales bacterium | reverse complement strand
CGCGCTCCGGGGACGGCATGTCAAGGGCGACGACCACCCGGCGGCTCACTGGCCGTCCCCCGGCGAGCGAGCCAGGCGCCGGGCCACTCGGAGCGCGCAGCGAGGGTCGGCGAAGGAGCCGGTGCCCACCTGCACGAGCGAGGCGCCGGCGTCCAAGTAGGCGCGGGCGGCGGCGGCGGTGACGATGCCACCCACGCCGACGACGGGAACGTCCACGGCGGCGGCGATGGCGCGGACCGCCGCCAGGGCCACGGGAAGGATGGCAGGGCCGCTGGCGCCACCGCTCCCAGCACCCAGGGCGCGGCGACCGCCCCGGGCAGGAAGGTAGGCGGGGATCGTGTTGACGGCGGTGATGCCGTCGGCGCCGTGCTCCGCAGCAAGGGCGGCGGTGGCACCCACGTCCGGGTCGTTGGGGGCCAGCTTGGCCAGGAGCGGGCGCTTGGTGAGGGGGCGCACCTGGTCCAGCACGCCGCGGAGGGCGTCGCGGTCGAGGCAGAAGGGACGACCGCCCCGGTGGGCGTCGTTGGGACATGAGAGGTTGAGTTCGAATCCCAGGAAGCCGCCTTCCTCCTCCAGCCCCGAGACGACGGCGGCGTATTCGGCGGAGCTCTGTCCCGCCACCGACAGGAAGACGTTCGTGTCGGCCAGCCGGCGGGCCATCCAGGGAAGCTTCTCCGTTCGCACGGCGGCCAGTCCAGGGTTGGCTAGCCCAACCGAGTTGAGCATCCCTCCCGGGAACTCGGCCACCCTTGGCGCCGGGGCGCCCCGGCGGGGTTCTAGGGTCACCGACTTGGTGACGATCCCTCCCAGCTCCGCCAGCGACACCGTGGCGACGACGGGTTCGCCGAAGCCGGCGGTGCCGGCCGCCAGAAGGACGGGGTTGGCGAAGCGGGCGCCGAAGACGCGGCGTTCGGTCACTGGCGGGCCTCCTTCATGGCGCGCTGGACCTCGCGCTCCATGTCGCGGCGCTTTAGCTCCTCCCTTCGATCTCGGCCTTTTCGACCGCGGCAGAGCGCCAGCGTGATCCGGGCCTTGCCCCGGCGGAAGTAGACGTCCAGCGGCACGAGAGCGAGTCCCTTCTCTTCCGTCTTCGCGGCGATCCGTCGGATCTGGTCCTTGCGGAGGAGGAGCTTGCGGGGACGGGTCTCGTCGTGGTTCCAGCGGTTCGCGGGCTCGTAGGGGGCGACGTGGAGGTTGTGGAGCCAGAGCTCGCCGGAGTGGGGCCTGGCGTGGGCGTCGCGAAAGGCCACGGCGCCGGCGCGGATCGACTTGACTTCGGTGCCCTTCAGAACCAGGCCCGCCTCCCACGAGTCCAGCACTTCGTACTGGTGGCGAGCCTTGCGGTTGCGGGCCACGACCTGGCGGCCGTCTTGGGGCGAGGGACCTGTCAATAGACCAGGACCGGCGTGCCCACCTCCACTAGGTGATAGAGCTCCCGGGCGGACTCGTCGGTCAGGCGGATGCAGCCGTGAGACACCCTGCGGCGCTCCGGGTCCGGGTTGAGGACCAGCTCGGGGGCGTTGGTGCCGTGGATGGCGATCCCGTCTCCCAGGTAGATCGCCGTGTTTCCCATGGCTCCCGGGATCCGTCGCGAGCGGGCGTTGTCGGCGGGGACTGGGAGGTCCCTTTCCACGAAGTACCAGTCGGGGGCGACCCAGACCGGGTCCTTCTCCTTGCGGCGGACGCGGAAGAGACCCTTGGGGGTGGTGAAGGTCCAGCGCTTTCCGGCGCCGGCCAAGCGGAAGCCGGTGCCCGTGGCAGCCGGGGCGGACCAGATCGACCGGACGCCGTCCATGAGGTGGACGCGGTTGGTAGCTAGGTGGACCAGCACGTAGGGAACGTCCACGGCTACAAGGGGCTCTTCGAGGACCAGCTCTTCCCCACCGGCACGCTCGCCGAGAACGTACGCCGGCTCCTGGGCAGCGAGGGTGGCGAAGGAGGCGAGCGAGGCGACGGCGGCAACCAGTGACGGGACGCCAAGCACCGACGCGAAGGTGGGCATCGGCAAGGGCAGGCGCATCGTCAGGAGGGCGAGGACTGCCGGACCCGCCAGTCGGCGAGGAAAGCGGCGATCCCCTTGTCGGTCAGGGGATGGGACATGCACTGCTTGAGGACCTTGAACGGGCATGTGGCGATGTGGGCGCCCGCCAGCGCCGAGTCGATCACGTGGCGTGGGTGGCGGATCGACGCGGCCAGGATGCGGGTCTCGATCCCCGGGTTCTGCTCGAAGACGGCGGCGATCTCGCGGATCAACTCCATTCCGTCCTGGGAGATGTCGTCCAGGCGCCCGACGAAGGGAGAGACGACGAACGCCCCGGCCAGAGCTGCCATGAGCGCTTGGCCCGTGTTGAAGATCAGGGTGACGTTGCATCGCACGCTGCGCGCCCCCAACCGGGAGACTGCCTCCAGCCCGGCGGTGGTGGCTGGCACCTTGACGATCACGTTCGGGTGCCACCCGGCGTACTCCAGTCCCTCCGCCACCATCCCGTCGGCGTCTTCCGACACGGTCTCTGCGCTGATCGGACCGTCCACCAGGGCGGCGATCTCGCGGATCGTCTCCTCGAAGTCGGCCCCGGTCTCGCGAGCCATGAGAGTCGGGTTGGTGGTGACGCCGCTCAGGACGCCCCAGCGGGCAGCCTCGCGGATCTCGGCCAGGTTCGCCGTGTCCAGGTATATCTCCAAGGCTACGACGCCCCCACTTCTTCGGGCGGCTCCGCGTCCTCTGCCGGACTGGGCTGGGTGCGTGCCGCTTCCCGGGCGGCGTCCACTCCGGCCCGGTAGGCGGCCTTGGAGCGCTCCAGCTTCTCCTCCAGGTCGGCACGGGCGCCGGACGCGATCTGCCTTCCCTGCTCCACCACCCCCTTTGCGGACGCCACGTGGGAGCCCAAGTCGTCCCGGAGGCCGCGCACTCGGTCCTCCGTGGCGTCTCGAAGCCTCTTGGCGTGCTCCCGGATGCGCTGCTGGGTCTCGGTGCCGGAGCCTGGCGCCAGCAGAAGGGCCAGTCCCGCTCCCACGAGGGCGCCCAGGACGAATGCGCCGATCTCCGAGCCTCGTTCCTTCTCGATGATTACCGTGCGCTGCTCTTCGGGCGTGCTCATGGCGGGCCTTTGTGGCTCATGGCGGGCCTTTGTGCTGGTTGCGGGGAAGCGCGGGGGAGCGTGAAGGTAAGCGCCGACGTTCACGTTCGCCAACGGGGGTCGGGCGCGGGAATGTCGGGAGGCTCGGCGCCCGGCCGTCCCATGAGGCCCGCCGCCAGCGTCTTCCCCAGCTCAACGCCAGGCTGGTTTAGGGGATCGACGCCGTAAAGGGCGCCGGCGTACGCGGCGGCGATCTGAAAGAGCATGAACAGGCCGCCCACGGAGCGGGCGTCGATCCGGTCCACCATGATCGTCATGCTCGGGCGGCTTTCCCGGCGAAGGGCCTCGGCGGTGGCCCTGCGCTGGTGGTCCAGCAGGCCGAAGAGGGTGCTGCCGCCCAGGCAGGAGAAGGCGGGCTTGGAGGGGAAGAGGCGCGGGACGGACACGTCGCGCGCCGGGGCGGCGCGGCCCAGGAAGACCACCACCTTGTCGCGGGGACCTTCCATGAAGAGCTGGAGCTGGGCGTGCTGGTCGGGAGCGCCCAGGGCGGCCAGGGGCGTCGGGCCGGTCTCGACGCGGTAGCCGGCGCGGTTGACGGCCTTCCCCAGGGACTCGGCCCAGAGCTGCTGGAACCAAGCTGCCAGCGACCGGAGCCGGTCGGCGTAGGGCATGAGCACGTGGATGCCGGCGCCGTCCTCCACGTCGGCGGCGTGGAGAAGGGTCGCCAACATGCCGGCCGGATTGCGCGTCGGGTCGGGCGAGGTGCAGCGGCGGGCGATAGCATCGGCGCCGTCCAGCACCGCGTCCACGTCAATGCCGACGGCGGCGGCGGGAAAGAGGCCCACGGGCGACAGGACCGAGAAGCGCCCGCCCACATCGTGGGGCACGGGGAGGGAAGGAAGGCTCAGCTCCCGGGCCAGCTCCCGCAGGGGGCCGCTGCCGCCCGTGGTGGCCAGGACCCGACGGCGGGCGCCCTCCGTGCCGAAGGCGTCCAGCAGGCGCTGCCACGCCACCAGGAAGTTGGCCGCCGTCTCCACGGTGGCGCCCGACTTGCTGACGACGTTGAAGAAGGTGCGCTCCAGGTCGAGGCGGTCCATGAGGGCGGCCACCGTGTCCGGGTCCGGGTTGTCCAGGACGTGAAGGCGGGGAAGGCCGCCGCGGGCCGTGGCGTCGAGCTCGTTCCACCCGGGGGGCAGAAGGGCGTCTCGGAGGGCGGCGGCGCCCAGGGCCGAGCCGCCGATCCCCACGACGACCACGGCGTCGCACCTGTTGCGAAGCGGCTGGGCGGCGGCGCGGGCGGCGTCGGCCAGGTCGCGGGCGGCGGGCAGGGCGAAGAAGCCCATCTGGCCAGCGTCGCGGCGGACTTCGGTCTCGGCGAAGGCGTGGCGGAAGCGCAGGGCCAAGTCCCCGCCAGCCAGGAGGCGCTCCGGGCCGAAGCCGCGGGGGAGCACGCCGGCCAGCATGGAGCCGTAGTCCAGGACGGGGCCGTCGGCGGATGGCGGGGCGGTCGCAGGTCGCCGGGCGGTCACAGGTCGCCGGGCGGTCATAGGTCGACCTTCAGGCCGTCGTAGGCGGGGGCGATTCGTTCGGGGAGGCGGGCGGCGAGCTCGTCGTGGCGCAAGCGGTGCGTCATGTGGGTAAGAAAGGTGCGCTCGGCGTCGACCTGGCGGGCCGCCTCCACCGCCTCCTCCACGTTGAAGTGCGCCGAGTGGGAGTCACCGTGCCAGAGGGCGTTGAGGACCAGCGTCGACACGCCGTCGAGGATGCGCAGAGCCGGCGGCGGCAGCTGCTTGGCGTCGGTGACGTACCCCAGGCGGCCGACGCGGAATCCGTAGGCAACCGAGGCCCCGTGGGGAACCAGGAAGGGCACGATCCGGGCGCCCAGCACCTCCGTGGCGACGCCGGGGGCGTAGGTCCGAAGGGCGAGGCGGGGCCTGGAGGAGCCGACCGAGACACGGGCACGGGGGTCGAAGATGTACGAGAAGCGGGTCTTCATCGTCTTCTCCAACGCCTGCGGGACGTAGGTGGGCACCGGGTCCCGTCCCCGGGTAGAGAAGATACGAACGTCGTCGATGCCGTGGACGTGATCGGCGTGCAGGTGGGTGTACCAGACCGAGTCCACTTGGTCGATGCCGCAGGCCAGGAGTTGTAGGCGAAGCTCGGGGGGCGTGTCCACCAGCAGGTTCCCCTTGGGAAGGCCCACCAGAGCCCCGTGGCGGGTCCGCCGGTCGCGGGGGTCGCTGGACGTGCAGGTGGCGCAGTCGCAACCGATCACCGGAACGCCGAAGGAGGTTCCTGTCCCGAGGAAGGTGAGTTGCAAGTCAGAGCTGCTCGATCCTCATGGTGTTGGTAGAGCCGGGGCTGTGGAACGGCAAGCCCGACGTGACCACCACCGGGTCGCCCGGCTTGCCCTGGCCCGCCTCCAGAAGCACCTGCCTGCCCAGCTCGGTCAGGCTCTCGTAGCTGATCTCTTCGTCCTGGGCCAGAACCGGACGCACGCCCCACACGCCGCCCAGCCTGCGGTGAACCTTGGCGTCGGTGCACACGGTGACGATGGGAACCGGCGGACGGTAGGACGAGACCAGGCGGGCCGAGAAGCCGCTGCGGGTTAGGACGATGATCGCTGGCGCCCTCAGGTCCCGGGCAGAGCGCACGGTGGAGCCGGCCACGGCGTGCTCTGTGCGGGAAGCCCCTTGGCGCTGGACGGGGCCGGCGTGGTGCAGGTAGTGGGGTCCCTCGGCCAGTGCGCCGCTCTCCTCCACTTCCTGGGCCACACGCACCATGACTTCCACTGTGCGGACCGGGTACTTGCCCACGGCCGTCTCGCCGGAGAGCATGACCGCGTCGGTGCCGTCCAGGATCGCGTTGGCCACGTCCGAGGTCTCCGCTCGGGTGGGCTTGGGGTACTCGGTCATGGATTCGAGCATCTGGGTGGCCGTGATGACTGGCCGGCCCCAGCCGTTGGCCGCTTGGATGATCCGCTTCTGGGCCAGGGGCACCGCGGCGAAGGGGAGTTCGACGCCCAAGTCTCCCCGCGCCACCATCACCGCGTCGCACTCGGCCAGGATTCCGTCGAGGGCGTCCATCGCCTGCGCCTTCTCGATCTTGGCGACCAGCCACGCGCGGCCCTTCAGCAGCTTCTTCAGCTCCTGCACGTCGCGCACCCTCCGCACGAAGGACAGGCCCACATAGTCCACCTCCTGCGCCACCGCAAACTCCAGGTCGCGACGGTCCTTCTCGGTGATCGAGGGCGTGTCCACCTCCACGTCGGGAAGGTTGATCCCCTTTCGCGAGTGGAGAAGTCCGCCGCGGGCGACCTCGAACTCGGCGCACTCGCCGTCGGTCCACGTGCAGACGAGCTCGATCAGGCCGTCGTCCAGCAGCATGTGGGTGCCCGGCGAGACCTCCCGGGCCAGGGCGGCGTACGCGGTGGGCAGCTCGCCGGTCCTGTGGCGGCCTTCCGGGGCTAAGGTGACGGTGTGGCCGTCCCGAAGAAGGGTGGGCTCGTCCAGGTCGCCGATTCGTATCTTCGGGCCCTGGAGGTCGGCCATGATCGCGACGGGGCGGCCGACGGCCTGGGACGCCTCCCGAACCGTGGCGATGCTCCGGGCGTGGGTGCGATGGGTCCCGTGGGACATGTTGATGCGGGCGACGTTCACCCCCGCCCTGACCAGCTCGGTCATGACTTCGGGGCGGGCGCTGGCGGGTCCGACGGTGGCGACGATCTTCGTCTTGATCATGGACGCGGGCCGGTGGCGGGTGTGGAGCAAGGCCGGTGGCAGGTGTGGAGCAGGCCGGGGCCAGGCGTGGAGCAAGGCCGAGGCCAAGCGTGAAGCGTTCGGGGCGGCACGTTGGCCTTCGGGGCATTCAAGCTACCTTCGGTGCAGAGCACAAGCACCCCGCCAGTCCCCTCTAACCCGCGAACGGAGCCGCGATCCCGTCATGTCCGCCGCTACTCACGTACGCACGCGACGGGACGCCGACAGGGTGGCGCGCACGCTGGCCGGGGGCGGCGACGTGGCCGTGGACTGCGAGGCCGCCGGCTTTCATCGGTACTCGGACCGGCTCTGCCTCGTGCAGCTCTCGACGGAGGTGGAGACCTTCGTTCTCGACCCGCTGGCGGTGGAGCTGGGTGCGACGCTCGGGCCGGTCTTGGGGGACCCGGGACGACGGGTGATCATGCACGGGGCGTCCTACGACCTGCGGCTGTTGCGACGGGACTTGGGGGCGGGCCTGGCGAACCTCTTCGACACCCAGGTGGCGGCGGAGCTGGCGGGGGAGCCGGCAGTGGGACTCCAGGCGCTGCTGAAGCGGCATCTGGGCGTGGAGGTCTCCAAGAAGTACCAGCGGGCCGACTGGGCGAAGCGGCCCCTGCCGGCAGAGATGATCGAGTACGCCGCCGGCGACACTCGGCACCTTCACAGGTTGGCAACGGCGATGGAGGGCGCGCTGAAGCGGCTGGGACGAGAGGCGTGGGCGGAAGAAGAGTGTCGGCGGATGCTGGAGCAGGTCGCAGTGGAAGCGGAGGCCGAAGGGCGAACCGGCGGGGGAGCGGCACCTGGGGACAATCCGTTGACGCGGGTGAAGGGAGCCCGACGGCTGGACCCGCGCTCGGCGACGGCGTTGCGGCGGGCGTTGGAGTGGCGTGACGGCGTGGCCCGCGCCTTGGACCGGGCACCGTTTCGAGTGGCGTCCGACGCGGCTCTGATGGCGGTCGCCCTGGCTCGTCCCCGATCGACGGAAGAACTGGCCAGGACGAAGGGGTTCCCGGCGCGATTGGCCCGCAGGCAGGGCCGGGCACTGGTGGAGGCGATGGCCCAAGTGGAGCGGACCGCCGACGCGGCGCTGGAGCCGTACCCAACCAGAGTCGGGCGGGGGCGCGGGATGCCGTCCCGCGAAGAGGAGGCCACCTTCGATCGCCTCAAGGCTGCCCGGGATCGCACGGCGGAGCGGCTGGGGATCGCCCGAGGACGACTGATGGCGAACAGCGTGCTGCGACGGGTGGCCACGGCGAAGCCCAGGAGTTTGGCCGAACTGGAAGCGTTGGCGGACGTCCGCCAGTGGCAAGCCGCGGAGCTGGGCAAGGAACTGTTGCGGGCTCTGTAAGGCCGTCAGGCCTCCAGTCCGTCGCTTCCGGCCTCCAGCTTCCGCTTGTGCTCAATGCAGTAGCGGGCGTGGGGGAGGGCGTCCAGCCGTTCGAAGCCGATGGGCCTGCCGGTGGCGTGGCAGCGGCCGAAGTTGTCCGGGTCCGTGTACAGGCGGTGGAGTGCGTCTTCGATTCGGTACAGATAGCGACCTTCCTTGGTGGCGAAGGAGGCAGCCTTCTCGCGCTCCATCGCCTCGGTCCCCTGGTCGGCCATGTGGTCGGTGTAGCCGGCCAAGTCCGAGTCGGAGGAGCCGCGGTCGCGCTGGGCGCCTTCGTTGAAGTAGCCCAAGCTGCGGAGGGCCTTCTTCCGCTCCTGCACCAGCCGGGCCTCCAGGTGGGCGAGCTGCTCCTTGGAGAGCACGGGATCCTCGCTGTTCGCGCCGGGCGGGTTCGCAGCGGGCGGGTTCGCGCCGTGCGACTGCTGGGGCGGCATCGCTTCCTCCGTCGAAAGGACTGCGCCACTGGGGACCGGTGCGACGCCCTCGCCGCGCCGGGCCGGACCCGGGGCCTGGACTTGCCGCCGGGCTCGACACGTGCAATCTAATGGCTTGAGAGAGAAATCGTGCGCCGGGAGTGCGCGATCGTGCGCCGGAGGGAGAGAGGAAGAGCGCGTGGCGGACACGACGACCTGTTGCCGGTGTTCCAAGAGATCGGCGCCGGCGCTGGAGCGCCCGCCCTTCCGGTCGGAGCTGGGGGAGCGCATCCAGCGAGAGGTGTGCGCTGATTGCTGGCGCGACTGGCTCCAGCATCAGACGCTGCTGATCAACCACTTCGGCCTGAACCTTCGGGACCGAGAGGCCAAGGAGTTCCTCTACGGGCAGATCCGCGCCGTGCTCTTCGAAGAGGGAGAGGTGGCCGAGATCGACACGTCCCGCCAGGGAACAATCGGGCCGCCGCCTCGCTGACGAGCTTCCTGCCGCCTCGCGGACGAGCTTTTCTTCGTCCCCTTCCCGACCGACCCCCTGGCGCTCCGCCGCTACTCCAGCAGCGTCCTCTCCAGCTTCTCAATCGTTCCCCGGTCCCGTTCGCGGCTCGCGTGGATCTTGTCGGCCAAGTACTCCACATTCTCGACCGGCGCGTCGCCGGCCAGGACTCCCAGCTGGGAGCGATCTGCGCTCCCCAGGGCGGCGGCGATGTTGTGGGCCTCCGCCAAGAAGCTCTGGGCGAGCCCTTCGACGGCGCCCCGGGCGTGGGCCATGGCCGCGTCGGCCTTGCCTGACAGCTCTTCAAGCCGCTTGACCTCCACCAAGTCGTTGTTGCTCCGGTCCATGACCGCCAGCTTGGCCTCGCAACGGTGGTAGAACTGGCGAAGAGCCGCAGCCCGCTCGTCCACGGCGGCCAGCGCGGCCTTGAGCTTGGCGTGCAGCGATCGCGCCGTCTTGATCTGCAATGACGCGATCTCGCTCTCCGGCTCCTCCCGAAGCCGTTCGCGCCAATAGGCCACGCGTCCCTCGGCCTCCGTCAGGGCCTCGGCCAGAGGCGTCCGGGCGCGCCCCCACTCCGAGGCGGGACCCAGCATCTTCGCTCGGTGGGCCTGCACCCTCTGGCGCAGCAGCAGGAGGGCGTGGCCGTGCACTGCGGACACGGCCGCCGCGTCTCCCGCCAAGTAGGCACTGAAGTCGTGGTCGGCCCGCCTGCGGATGCGGAGCGCCCGAGCCGCCGCCGAGACGACGAAGCCGCCTACCGCGACGAGGCCGCCGATCAGCAGCAGCTGGGGCGCGCTGGCGATGATGAAGGAGAAGGCGATCAGCCCCAGGCACCCCAGACAGCCAGCGCACCCCGGAGACTCGTCAAGGCTGTCCCAGGCGGACTTGCTCAGTTCGAGCCCGACGGAGCGACTGGGCTTCTCCTCCGCCTCCCGCGCCCGCTTGTCGAAGTACTGGCGCGCGACGGCCTGGAAATCGATTCCTCTTACTCCGCCAGCACGGCGGCGATCTCCACCAGCGCGTCTTCCAGCTGCGACCGCTCCACGGTTAGGGGAGGCGCGAAGCGCACGACCTGTTGGTGGGTCTCCTTGGCCAGGACGCCCCGCTTCTGGAGAGCTTCGCAGAAGGGGCGGGCGGTTCCGGAGCTCTCGCGGATCATCACCCCGATCATGAGCCCCTTGCCGCGCACCTCCTGGACGTGGGGAGACGGGATCGCCCGGAGCTGCGCGGCGAACCAAGCGCCCAGCTCGTCGGAACGCCGAGACAGCTCCTCCTCCAGAACCACGCGCAACGAGGCTCGACCCACCGCCGCGCCCAGCGGATTGCCCCCGAAGGTGGAGCCGTGGTCGCCGGGACGGAACACGTCCATGAACTCGGCGTCGGCGATCACCGCGGAGACCGGGTACACGCCGCCGCCCAGCGCCTTGCCGACGACGAGCACGTCGGGGCGCACCCCTTCCCACTCGCAGCAGAAGAGGCGGCCGGTGCGACCCAACCCGGTCTGGATCTCGTCGGCGACGAAGGCGACGCCTTCCCGACGGCAGATCTCGGCGGCTCCCGCCAGGTAGCCCTCCGGTGGGACCACCACGCCGGCCTCTCCCTGTATCGGCTCCACCAGGAAGCCCGCCGTGTTGGGACCCAGTGCAGCCCGCAACGTATCCAGGTCACCGTAGGGAATGATCTTGAAGCCCGGCGTGAACGGACCGAACCCCTCTCGGTACTGGTCCTCCGAAGAGAAGCCCACGATCGTGGTCGTCCGGCCGTGGAAGTTGTCCTCGCAGACGATGATCTCGGCTCGGTCGGCGGGGATGCCGCGCCTCTCGTAGCCCCACCTGCGCACCATCTTGATCGCGGTCTCGACGGCTTCGGCGCCCGTGTTCATCGGCAACGCCGCGTCGTAGCCCGACGCTTCGCAGAGCTCGCGCAGGAACGGTCCCATCTGGTCGTTGTGGAACGCGCGCGAAGTGAGCGTCAGCCGCTCCATCTGCTGCTGGGCCGCGGCCACGATCGCCGGGTGCCGGTGTCCCTGGTTGAGCGCGGAGTACGCGCTGAGCATGTCCAGGTAGCGGTTGCCCTCCACGTCCCACACCCACACGCCTTCGCCCCGGTCCAGCACTACGGGCAGGGGGAGGTAGTTGCGGGCGGACCAGCGCTCGGCCTCGGCTAGGTAGGCCGCGGCGGCGTTGGGCTCGGCATCGCTGGGCACGGTGGAGGCGACGGGGGCGGGCGGTGCTTTCGGGGTCATGGCCGCTGTCGTCATTCGATTGTGGCTCTTGTGGAGTTTGGGGGCGGAGCTGGTTGGAGCCGCGGTCGCGCCGGCAGGCGGCATGGGCGGCGGTGGACGGCAAATCTAGCGCATCGCCGACGGCCCGCGTCCAGCGGCGCTCGGCCCAGCTACTTCACTCCGCGTACTGGCCGGAGCGGCTCTTCGTTGACGGTCAGCTGGAAGACGTCCGGGCGCGCGTAGTGGCCCACGACGTCGAAGTCGAACTTGCCTCGGGCGACGTCGCCCATGTCCAGGTCGGCGAAGAGGACGCCCGGCTCGCCCAGAAGAGGTCCGGCGACCGGTTGACCCAGAGGGTCGTAGATCGAAGTGCCGCCGGGGCACAGCACGGCCGGCCAGTCCTTCATCTCGTCCAGGATCTCGATGTCGGCGGGGTAGTGCTCCTTGGTCACGAACTGGTTGCATCCGATCACGAAGCAGCGGCCTTCCAGCGCGATGTGGCGGAGCGTGGCCTGCCATCGGTCCCGAGCGTCCGCCGTGGGCGCCAAGTAGACCTGCACCCCCTTGCCGTACATCGCCATGCGGGCCAGCGGCATGTAGTTCTCCCAGCAGATGAGCCCGCCCACCTTGCCGAACGGCGCGTCGATCACCGGCAACGTGCTGCCGTCTCCTTCGCCCCACACAAGGCGCTCGGCGGCGGTCGGCTTGAGCTTGCGGTGGAGGCCCGCCAGCTTGCCGTCCGGCGAGAAGTACAGGAGCGTGCAGAACAGGGTTCCGGGAGCGTGGGGCGCGTCGCGCTCGATGACGCCCACGGCCACGTACACGCCGGCGTCGCGGGCGGCCTCGGCGATGCGCTCGGTCTCGGGACCCGGTACCGGCACGGCCGCATCGTGGTAGCGGCCGAAGGTGCGACGGCCCGCGGGCTTGCGCCCCCCGACGGCGGTGCCGAACGCCAATCCCCACGGGTAGCCGCCGACGAAGGCTTCGGGGAAGACCACGAGCTGCGCACCGTTCTGAGCCGCTTCGGCGACCCCCGAGCAGACCTGACCCACGGCACTGGCCGAGTCGAAGGGAAAGCCTCGGGGCTGAACCGCAGCTACGCGGAGACGGTTGTGGGCCATGGTCGTCATAGTCCAACCTAGACGAACCTGGAGCGGGAAACCGGCCTGGCGACCTCCGCCCAGCAGCGTAAGCGTACTAGTGCCGCAACCCCGGCATCAGGAACCGGTCCAGCCGCAACCGTCGTTGTAGTGGTTGGACCCGCAAGGCTGCGGGAAGTACGAGTCGTCGTCCAAGCTGCTTGTGCCTCGGATGCTGTCGCTCGTGTACTCCAGCCGAGGCGGTACCCATGGCTTGAGTCGCGGCGAGGCGGGACGCTGGGAGCTGCCCTCTAGGCAGTCCGTCATGCCATCGGGGGGGGGGGGGGGGGGACATGCTGGATCCTCCTGGCTCTGACTTGGGCGGAAGCCTTCAGGTGCAGGGCAAGATACGCCATAGGAGCCTTCTGTCAAGTCAGTCAGTCAAATTGTCAAGTCGTAGCCGTAGTCGTGGTGGGCGGGCGGCCTCGGCGATGCGCTCGGTCTCGGGACCCGGTACCGGCACGGCCGCTATCGTGGCAGCGGCCGAAGGTGCGACGGCCCGCGGGCTTGCGCCCCCCGACGGCGGTGCCGAACGCCAATCCCCCCTGGAGCGGGAGACCGGCCTGGCGACCTCCGCCCAGCAGCGTAAGCGTACTAGTGCCGCAACCCCGGCATCAGGAACCGGTCCAGCCGCAACCGTCGTTGTAGTGGTTGGACCCGCAAGGCTGCGGGAAGTACGAGTCGTCGTCCAAGCTGCTTGTGCCTCGGATGCTGTCGCTCGTGTACTCCAGCCGAGGCGGTACCCATGGCTTGAGTCGCGGCGAGGTGGGACGCTGGGAGCTGCCCTCTAGGCAGTCCGTCATGCCATCGGGGGGGGGGGGGGGGCATGCTGGATCCTCCTTGCTCTGACTTGGGCGGAAGCCTTCAGGTGCAGGGCAAGATACGCCATAGGGACCTTCTGTCAAGTCAGTCAGTCAAATTGTCATAGTCGTAGTCGTAGCCGTAGCCGTAGTCGTGGTGGGCGGGCGGCCTCGGCGATGCGCTCGGTCTCGGGACCCGGTACCGGCACGGCCGCTATCGTGGCAGCGGCCGAAGGTGCGACGGCCCGCGGGCTTGCGCCCCCCGACGGCGGTGCCGAACGCCAATCCCCCCTGGAGCGGGAGACCGGCCTGGCGACCTCCGCCCAGCAGCGTAAGCGTACTAGTGCCGCAACCCCGGCATCAGGAACCGGTCCAGCCGCAACCGTCGCTGTAGTGGTTGGACCCGCAAGGCTGCGGGAAGTACGAGTCGTCGTCCAAGCTGCTTGTGCCTCGGATGCTGTCGCTCGTGTACTCCAGCCGAGGCGGTACCCATGGCTTGAGTCGGGGCGAGGTGGGACGTCGGGGCGAGGTGGGACGCTGGGAGCTGCCCTCTAGGCAGTCCGTCATGCCATCGGGGGGGGGGGGGGGGGGGGGACATGCTGGATCCTCCTGGCTCTGACTTGGGCGGAAGCCTTCAGGTGCAGGGCAAGATACGCCATAGGAGCCTTCTGTCAAGTCAGTCAGTCAAATTGTCATAGTCGTAGCCGTAGTCGTGGTGGGTGTTCCCGAAGAAGGGCGCACCGCTTCCCGTCGGTCTCTCGGCACCGCCGAGGGCTTGCCGGAGTCCAACGGTACCGGTCAGTGTGTGGATGTTGGCGGCGGGCACAGCCGCCGCACGCGTTCCCAACCTAACCCTGGAGGATTTCCGAGTGCGCAACTTGCCCGCAGGACACGTCTCGATCGGCACCTGGCTATCGCGGTCGGTACTGGCCGTTGCGGTCGCGGCTCTTTGGACCGGCGTCGCGCTGTCGTCCTTGGCGGCCGTCGCAGCAACCCCCTTCCCCGTTGCCGCCCAAGACGGTCGCGATGCCGTGGTCGCCCACGTGGAGGCCGGAGCAGAGCGCTACGCCGAGATCGCCCAGCAGATATGGGAGTGGGCCGAGGTCGGGTACCAGGAGACGCGGAGCAGCGCACTGTTGCGCGACGCCCTGGCCGAGGCCGGCTTCGAGATCGAGGAGGGGGTCGCCGGGATGCCCACGGCGTTCGTCGCCCAGTGGGGCGCCGGGTCGCCGGTGATCGGCATCCTGGCGGAGTACGACGCGCTCCCGGGGATCACCCAGGACCGGACGCCGGAGCGTGCGCCCCGCCCCGACATGGGTGCCGGCCACGCCTGTGGGCACCACCTCTTCGGCGCGGGCTCCGTGGCGGCGGCGTTGGCGGTCAAGGCGTGGCTGGAGGAATCGGGAACGCCGGGCACGGTGCGCCTCTACGGCACGCCCGCCGAGGAAGGGGGCGCGGGGAAGGTGTACATGGTGCGAGCCGGGCTCTTCGCCGACGTGGACGCGGCGCTCCACTGGCACCCCGGAGACTCCAACGAGGCCAGCCCGTCGTCGTCGCTGGCCAACAAGTCGGCCAAGTTCCGCTTCTACGGGGTGTCGGCCCACGCGGCGGGAGCGCCGGATCAGGGCCGCTCGGCGCTGGACGGCGTGGAGGCGATGAACCACATGGTCAACATGATGCGGGAGCACGTCCCGCAGGAGACGCGCATCCACTACGTGATCACAGCGGGGGGCCACGCGCCCAACGTGATTCCCGACTTTGCCGAGGCGTTCTACTACGTGCGGCACCCGGACCCGGAGATGGCAAAGTCGATCTTCGAGCGGGTCGCTCGCGCGGCCGAAGGCGCCACCCTGGGCACGGGAACGCGCATGGAGTACGAAGTCGTGCACGGGCTCTTCGCCATGCTGCCCAACGAGAGCTTGCAGCGCCGGGCGCAGGAGAACCTGGAACGGGTCGGGGGCGTGGTCTACGACGACGAGGAGCGGGTCTTTGCCGAGGCGATCCGAGCGACTCTGCGGGAAGACGCGCCCCCGCTGGAAAGCGCTGCGGAGGTCCAGCCGTACATGCACAGGGTCGGCGGAGGCTCCACCGACGTGGCGGACGTGAGCTGGGTCGTGCCCACGGCCGGAATGAGCGCGGCCACCTGGGTGCCGGGGACCCCGGCCCACTCCTGGCAGGCGATCGCCGCCGGAGGCACTTCGATCGGCGAGAAGGGGATGGTGGTGGCAGCCAAGACGCTGGCCATGACCGCGGTGGACCTCTTCACCGACCCGGACCTGGTGGCGACGGCGAAGGCGGAGCACCTGGAACGGGTCGGGCCCAACTTCGAGTACGTCTCCCTGGTGGGCGACCGGGACCCCCCGCTGGACTACCGCAAGCCCGCCGGCAGCCGGTAGGCCCGCTGGCTGTCAGAAGGCCCGCCGGCAGCCGGTAGGTTTCCGGGTCCCCGCCCTAGCCGCGCTCCGTCGGCCCTATCCGCACTCGGAGTAGCTGCAGACGTAGCACTTGCGACAGCCTTCCTCGTAGGCCAGCTGGCTGGCGCCGCACGCCGGGCAGGAGCCCAGGGCTGCGTCGGTGTGGTCCACGTAGCGGTCGGCGCCGGCGGATACGGCAGCGGGAGCCAGCGCGCCGGCCGCCGCGGCGGCGCCCAGGGGCAGCTCCTCCTGGACGCCGGACTTCTCCTCCAGGTAGCGGTCGATCGCCTGGGCCACGGCGTCGGGGGCCGACAGCACCTTGTTGGGACCGACCCCCACGGCCCGGTCGCAGGAGATGCCCCGGAGCTGGTCCCGCACGGCGGTGATGGGGACGCCGGAGCGGAGAGCCAGGGAGACCAGCCGACCGATCGCCTCCGAGTCCGCCATGGCGGCGCCCCCCGCCTTGCCCAGAGTGCAGAAGACCTCGAAGGGCCGGCCCGAGTGGTCCTCGTTGATGGTGACGTACAGGTCGCCCAGCGGAGAGTTCATCTTCACGGTGCGACCCCGGAGCATCTCGGGCCGGGTGCGCTTCTGGCGCGCCGCCGCGGCCTTCCGGTCCTGCTCCGCCAGCTGCCGGCGCGCCTCGTCTCGCTCGCCCCGCAGCCGGTGCGCTTCCTCGCGGGAGTCGGCCAGCTGCTGTCGGGAGTCGGCCAGCTGCTGCCGCAACACCTCGACGGCCTCGGCCCCGGTCGCCTCGTCCGCCGCCTGCTGTCCCGTCTTGCCGGTGGAGAGCACCTGCATCGGGCGCGAGCCGTCGCGGTACACCGTCACCCCCTTGCACCCCAGCTCGAACGCCAGCTCGTAGATCTTGCGCACGTCCTGGCGGGTGGCCTCGTGGGCGAAGTTGGTGGTCTTGGAGATCGCCGAGTCCACGTGGTCCTGGAAGGCGGCCTGCATCCGCACATGCCACTCGGGGGAGATGTCGTGGGAGGTGCGGAAGACGTCCTGCACGGCCTGGGGCACCTCGTCGAGGTGGACATGGCCCTCCTGGGCGATCCGCTCCATGAGCTCCTCGGCGTACCAGCCCTCCCGCCGCGCCCGCGCCACGAAGTCGGCGTTGACGTCGGGCATCATCGACCCGGCTTGGTTCCGCATGAACGCCACGGCGAAGAGGGGCTCGATTCCTCCGCTACACCCGGCGATGATCGAGATCGTCCCGGTGGGCGCCACCGTAGTCAGGTTGCAGTTGCGGAGCCGTCGGCACGGACGCACCCGCTCGCCGTCGGCGTTTCGGGCGCACGTCTCGTCGGGTCCCCAGATCGACTCCTCCCACGCCGGGAAGACGCCTCGGGTCTCGGCCAGCCTCTCGGAGGCGCACCGGGTCTCCTCTTCGACGAACGCCATCACCGCTCGGCCCAGCGCCACGCCCGCCTCCGAGTCGTAGCGCACGCCCAGACGCACCAGCAGGTCGGCCCAGCCCATGACGCCCAGCCCCACTCGGCGGATCTTCGCTGCCAGGTCGGAGATCTCGTCCAACGGATAGCGGTTGGCGTCGATCACGTTGTCCAGGAAGTGGATGGAGAGGTGGACCACATGACGCAGGCCGTCCCAGTCGATCCGGTCGATGGGGTCGTCGCGTCGTCCACCGTCGGCGTCCTCCTCCCGGACGAAGGCGCCCACGTTGACGCTCCCCAGGTTGCACACGTCGTAGGCCAGGAGCGGCTGCTCGCCGCAGGGGTTGGTGGCCTCGTAGGCGCCGAGACGGGGGACTGGGTTGTGCTCGTTGGCCCGATCCACGAAGAAGACGCCGGGCTCGCCGGTCTTCCACGCGCCCTCCACGATGGCGTCGAATACCTGGCGGGCGTCCTCGCTGCCCACCCGCTCGCCGGTTCGCGGACTGATCAGGTCGTACTCGACGCCCTCCTCCACGGCCTTCATGAAGGCGTCGGTGACGGCCAGCGAGATGTTGAAGTTCGTGATCTGCGAGGTGTCGTTCTTGCAGCGGACGAACTCGCGCACGTCCGGGTGGTCCACTCGCAGGATGCCCATGTTGGCGCCTCGACGGGTGCCGCCCTGCTTCACCACCTCCGTGGAGGCGTCGTAGAGGCGCATGAACGAGACGGGACCCGACGCGACCCCCATCGTGGAGCGCACCGTGTCGCCCTCGGGCCGCAGGCGGGAGAAGGAGAACCCGGTGCCGCCGCCGGACTGGTGGACCAGCGCCATCGCCCGGAGGGTGTCGTAGATGCCGCTGCCGCCGTTGGAGAGCGCGTCTTCGACCGGAAGCACGAAGCACGCCGAGAGCTGGCCCAGCGGACGGCCCGCGTTCATAAGGGTGGGCGAGTTGGGCTCGAACTTCCCCTGGGCCATCAGCTCGTAGAAGCTCCGGGCCACCTCCTCCACCGCGGCCGGAGAGGCCCCGTGCTTCCCGTCCTCCTCCGCCACGACTCGGGCGATCCGCCAGAACATCGTCTCCGGCTCCTCCGTCGGCTCGCCGTTCTCGTCCTTCTTGAGGTAGCGCTTGGCGAGGACGATGCGGGCGTTCTCCGACAGCTTGGCCGGAGGCAGATCGCTGGGCGGAGGCTCGTCGAAGACGTGGGCTGGGGCGGGAACCGGCGACTGGGCGGGGGGGGTCGTCATCAGGTCTCCGGGGGGCGGGAGGCGAGGGGAGGCGGGCGCGGGCGGCCACGGGCACCAACACCGGGCGGCCACGGCACCAACAAGATGTTGTAGTCGGGGAAGATGTCAACACAACCACTTGTGGTCAAATAGCCGAAGACGGGGCCGAAGACCGGCGGCCCGAAGACCGGTGGCGAGGTTCGGACCCGAAGCGGAGCCAGAAGGCGGAGCTAGAAGGCATTTCCCAACCGGAGATGGAAGACGGGGCGGGACAGGACCCGGACGGGTACGCCGACGCCTGCGCGCAGGGTCAGGCCACCGGCGTAGAAGGGCAAGAGGATCGCCGAGAGCTCGGCGCCGGCGCTCGCCAGGGTTGCGCCGCGGGGGTTGTCGTAGCCGCGCTGGCCCAGGATCGGACCCCAGGCATTGCCGGCGTCGAAGAAGACGGAGCCGTGGACCCGGTCCACGAAGAGAGGGAAGGAGCCGAGCCCCCGGTCCACCATGAGCAGCGGGAAGCGGTACTCGGCGCTGGCGGTCCATGCGATCCGGCCCGAGCGGAAGTTCTCCGGATAGCCCCGGAGCGGGAAGAGAAGCGGGGAGCCGCCGAAGAGGGCCAGCCCCGACAGCTCCTCCGTTCGGCCCTCGGCCCCGCCCACGTCGTAGTGGAACTGGTTCGCCCCAGGACCGAACGCCGCCGCCCCCGACACCCGAAGCGCGAGCACATGGTTGGCGAAGCCGGGCCATCCGATCGCCTTGTACGCCGACGCCTCGCCCAGCGCCTCCCCATAGGAACGGTCCCGCCCGGCCACGCCACGCCGCTCTCCCTCCAGGCTGACCTCCCGCCGCAGTCGGCCCCGAACGAAGGCGGACACCCCGTCCTCCCGGGAGAACGAGAACGCCCGTCGTTGCACGTTGGAGAAGCTCAGCGTGGCGCCCGCGTCAGCGTAGGTGGCTTGGGGAGGCGGGTTGGACAAGGCGGGACCGGCGGCGCCGTCCAAGTCCTGAAGGGTGACGTGCTCTCTGGCGACGCTCGCGTTCAGGACGAACGCGGTGGAGCTTCGGTAGCGGCGGCGGACGAAGGAGGCCGAAAGGTCGGCGCGACGCTCCCGTTCGAGCAGGAAGTACTCCGCCGAGGCGCTGTCGGAGAGCTGGACGGGGAAGGTGCGGGAGGAGGCGTCGCGGGTCTGGGAGAGGGAGAGGCTCAGGTCCGGGTTGCCAAAGCCCATGTAGGCCCAGCGGAAGCCCCCCGAGAACTTGCCGTCCAGGGAGAGGCGGGCCGACGCCGAGTAAGCGTGGCGTCCCACCAAGTCGATGCCGCCGGTGCGCATCCCGAATGCGGGGCGGATCACGTCGCGGCGGACGCCGGCCTGGTCGGTCCCCTGCTCCGCTCGGGAGGCCAGGGGCGTCCAGTAGTAGGGGCGGAGGGTCTGGGCGGCCCCGTAGTCGCGGGGGGCGGAGGCGTCCAGCTGGGGAGAGGCGGGCTGCTGGGCGGGAGTGTCCTGTTGCGTGGAGGCGCCTTCGAGAAAGCGGGGAGCGGTGGGCTGGGGCGGAAACCAGGCCGACGGGTCGTAGGGGATCCGCTCCACGCGCCAGCCGTCAGCGTGATAGGACGAGTAGTACAGCCAGCGGCCGCTGGGGTCCGTGGCCGGATGGGAGGCACCCCCCAGCATGTTGGTGACTTGGCGCAGGGGCTGGGCGGCGCGAGCGTCCGGGGCGTCGTCGTCGTCCAGGAGGAAGCGGGTCGCGAAGATGTTGGGGATCCCGGTGCGGTCGGACGACCAGAGGAGGAAGCGGCCGTCGGGCGACCAGAATGGGGTGGTGTCCACGGCGCGGTCCCGGGTGATTTCGGCCGCCAGTGCGCCGTCGGCGGTCAGTACCACCACGTCCATCATTGCCGGGCGGCGCCATCGAACCGCCGCCACGTGGCGGCCGTCGGGCGACCAGCGGGGATGCGCCCAGTGCTGATCGGGAGCGGGCGGAACGAGCGGGGTCGCGTCGCCCGTGGCAAGCTCCAGCACGACCAGCGCGCTGGTGCCGCCGCCTTCCTGCACCGCCACCACGCGCTGGCCATCGGGAGAGGCGTCGGGGTGCGCAAGGCGACGCCCCCGGGTGAGCCGCTCCACCACGCCGTCGGGGCTGACTCGGTAGAGGTCGCTGGGCAGGCGGTAGCGCCCCTCGAACTCCAACTGCTGGAAGAAGAGCGCGCCGTCCGGCCCCCACGACAGAGAGCCGCCGGGACCGTTGATCCGGGTGAGGAGACGGGATTCGGAGCCGTCCGGGAGCGCCACCCGGAGCTGAGCTTTGTCCACCCCATCGGAGCGAACGAAGGCGAGGTAGCGGCCGTCGGGGGAGACCACCGGCTGCCGGACGCCGCGCGCCGGGCCGTCCACCACTTCGCCAGCGGTTACGGGGACAGTCTCCGCAAGGGATGCGGCGAGGGCCTCGTAGTGCTGGGCGGTCTCGTCCCGCCATGCGTTCCAGCTGTCGGACACGCTCTCGCCGAAGGCGTCGCGAGCCGCAGCGTTCAGGCGGAACGGGACCCACAGCCCAGCCACGGAGCGTGCGAACTCGCCCATGGACTCCTCGCCGTGGAGGCGGGCCATGCGGTCCATGTAGCGGGCTCCGTACACGTACGGCCGGTTGCCGGCGGGCCATGCGGGCGAGTCTCCCGACACTTGGTCCACCGGGCCCAGCGAGCCTTCCAGCGCCGCCGCCCGCACGACCATCTCCTGCCACGTCCCCTTGGCGCGGCCCGCGCCAGTGAGGCTGGACTCGAAGTAGGTGGCAAGCCCCTCGGTCATCCAGGTCGGCGCGGCAGCTGACGGGAAGACGGGCCAACCCGCTGGGAGCCTGCCCCAGACTGCACGGATCGCTCGGCCGAGCCGGCCGGCCATCTCGAAATGGAAGGTATGAACCAGCTCGTGGGTGATCACCAGCTCCAGCCAGTCGTCGAAGTACGCCAAGCTGCCGCCCTCCATCGGCGGGCGCGCGTAGATGGTGATCCGGTTGAAGGGAATTGGCGTGGCGAAGCCGTTGGAGAAGTCGGCGTGGTCGGTCAGCAGCAGCTGGACGGGAGCGCTGGGAGCCCGCGCGAAGCGTTCCGACAGCAGCGCGTAGGCGCGTTCGGCCCGTTCGGCGGCTCGATGCGCCAGGTCCTCCAGCCCGTCCGGGTAGGTGACCACGAAGTGGCTGGTGCCGATCTGCCGCCAGGCCTCGTCGGGCGGGGGTGCCTGGGCGACGGCGGATCGTGCGGAGGCTGGGCCGGGGGACAGCGGGCCGGTAAGAACGGCCCCGGGCGCGGAGACAAGCAGCACGGCGGCCCAGCGCACGGCCGACCGGAAACGGTAGCCGCAACGGCCCGTCCGGACTCGCCAGTGCGTCATCTGGACTTGCCGGCCCGTCGTCTGGACTCGCCGGCCCGTCATTTGGATTCGCTCTGCCTTAGGAAGGGGACCGTCATGGAGGCGACGGCGGCTCGCGACGGCGCCGTCGAACCGCCCTCCGGCGGACAGTCGCGCAGCTGGCCTCGGGACAGGGCCGGGTCGGGATCTTCACCGTCCGTGCGAACACCGTCCGTGCGGACGCCTTCGCCTGCCGTGCGGGTGTCGGTTCCTGCTGCCGGACGCGGGTCGATCGCCAGCAGCGAGATCGACGTGGCCGCGCTTCCGAAGGCGGCGACCCGGCAGAAGCGCTCCGGGTAAGCGGCCACCGCCGGGTCCACGAAGGCGGCCTCGGAGCCGTCCCAGCTGCTCCGCGCCACATAGCCGACTCCCAGGGAATCGGCGACCGCCATGAACCGCAACGGGTCCCTCGAACGGGGATAGGCCACAGACTGCATTCCGCTGAAGGCGTAGAAGAGGCGGGGCTTGCGGCTGTACACCACCGATCCTTCCGGCAGGTGGTCGCCCGCGAAGAGCGCCATGACGTGCAGCGCCCGGATGTTGGGAGCGTAGCAACCCCAGGGCCCGCCGGCGACTGTGGCCTCTGCGCATCCCGGCGATGTGGCGCGAAGGCGGTCCCATGACAGGCCGGCAGGGAGAGCCACCGCCGCCGTCAGCGCCACACCGATGGCCCACCGACGCGGACCAGTCGCAAGGGGGCCAGCCAGCACTTGCCCTCGGGTCGCGGCGCGAGCTTTTCTGCGGGCGGCGGCGCGAGCCCCAGAACGCCCAGCCGCGGTCGACCCGCGTGCGATGCGCTCTGCGCAGTACTTGGCCAGCCGGGCCGCCGACGCGTAGGCGTAGAGGATCGTGACCGGGAGGATGGGCAAGGCGAAGCGGTCCCCGGCCCACTGGGTCGGCCACGCCAGCATGAGTCCGCCGTAGAGCACGACGAAGAACTCGGCGACGCCCGGGCCGGATCGAACGCGTCGGAGCCACTCGACTGCCGCCGCCGCAATCAGGGCGATTCCGACAACCGGCGCCAAGCCGCCCAGGGAGCCCGCCAAGCCGTTGGGGATGTGATCGCCGGCGTAGAGCCACGCGTTAGTCACGGCCCGAACGGCCAAGTCCCCGAGTCCCGCCTGCCCCAGGTCCGGCTGGTAGGGGTTGATCAGCCAGAACTCGGACACGTACTCGCCGCCGGAGCGGGTGTGCCACAGGAAAAGGGGCGCGGCAGCGGCGGCGGCGAAGGCGGCCAGCGCCTTCCAGCGCCGGCTGGTCGCCAGCCAGAGCGCAACCGCCGCAACGAGGGGGAGGGCGGCAGCGCGGGTGAAGTAGGCGGCCATGGCCAGCGCCAGTCCGGCGGCAAGTCTCCATGGGGCCGGGCCGAGCGAGGCGGAGGCGGGGGTGCCGGTGCGCTGGGGTTCGCCGACTCCGTGCCTTGGCACCAGCAGCCAGAGGCAAGCCGTCTTTAGTGCCAGGAAGAGGGGCTCCGACAAGATCCATTGGGCGGAATAGAGGACGGCATAGGAGGCACCGAAGAGGACGGCCGCGACCAAGCCGGCACGGTCGCCGTACATCCGGCGGCCCCAGAGGAAGCAGAACGCCGTGGCAAGGGCGGTGAGCGCCAGCGACGACGCCTTGAAGACGCCCCAACTCTTGGCGCCGGCGAGGATCATCGCCGCCAGGAAGGCCGGGTAGAGGGGCGGATACTTGGAGTGCTCCGGCTGACCGGGGTGCCACTGCTCCCGGTAGGAGCCGTCCTGGACGAGGGAGTGGGCCAGCGAGAGGTAGCCGGCGTTGTCTCCCCCGTGGTGGACCTGGGGTGCCGATGCGCTCGTCGCCAGGACGACGTGAACCGCGACGGCGACGGCGAGGCCGGCCCAGAGCCTCACGGCGGTTCCGTCGTCGTTGCCGCGGCGCCGGCGGCTTCCACGGCACTGGCAACGCCTCCAGCTCGCGCCAAGGCCACCCGGGCCGCTTCCGCGCCGACGCCCAGCCGGTGCATGACCAAGCCCGTCTTGACGTGGCCGTCGGCGCGAGCCAGAAGTCCCCGGGCGCGAGGGCGGTCCAGCCCGAGCACCTCCATGAGGATCCGCTCGCCCCGGTCTTGCAGCTTGGCGCAGGTGACCTGCAAGTCCACCATGAGGTTCCCGTCCACCTTCCCCAGCCGGACCATGGCGCCGGTCGTGATGGAGTTGAGCACCATCTTGGTGGCGGTCCCCGCCTTCATGCGCGTGGAGCCGGTGATCACTTCGGGGCCGGTCAGGGGAGCGATCACCACGTCGTGGGCACTCCGCAGCGAGGCGGGTGGCGGCGTGCAGAGGACGAAGCCGGTGCGGGCGCCGCGCTGTCGCGCTCGGGCCAGAGCGCCGTGCACGAAGGGGGTCGTTCCCGAAGTCGCGATCCCGATCACCAAGTCTCCGGCCCCCGCGTCCCGCTCGTCGATTGCCTCGGCACCGTCCTCGGCGCTGTCCTCGGCACCCTCCTGCGCCCGCACCAGCGCGACGGGACCGCCCGCGACGATTCCCTGCACCATCGCCGGCTCGACCCCGAAGGTGGGCGGCATCTCGGCGGCGTCCAGCACGCCCAACCGCCCGGAGGTGCCGGCCCCCACGTAGATCAGCCGCCCGCCCGCCCGGAACGCCTCCACCGCCAGCTCCACGGCCCTGGCGATCGGCTCGGCCTCCTGTCCGACGGCCTCCGCCACCATCCGGTCCTCGCCGTTGATCAAGCGCACGATCTCCAGCGACGACATCCCGTCGATTCCGCTGCTCCGGGGGTTCCGCTGCTCCGTAAGCCGGGCGTCGAGCATTCGTTGGCCGGGGCTAGGATTCGCCGCCGGCAAGGGGCGTGGTGTCCAGTCTACTTGACATTGTGTCTGGTTTACTTGACAGAATGTCAAACGCACTTGACGTGTCACGCTCGGCTGCCGGGGTGTCGGCGTCGGGGAGGTCGTCGGGGAGGTCGTCGTCGGGGAGCATGGGCAGAACCAGCTGTTCCTCCAGCTCCACCACAAGAACGGCGCCCACTGGGATCGTCCCTGGCTCCAACGCGCTCGGCGTCTCGGCGGCCGGGTCGGCGTCGGCGTCCGGGTCGGCGTCGATCGGGTTGGCGTCGGCAGAGTCCGGCGACCCCGGCAACCGCTCGGCCTGGCCAGCGTCGGCTTCGCCTTCGTCCAAGGACAGCTCCGGCGGCTCCGGCGGCAGCAGGGCGACGATCCGGGCGCGGATCGGCCGTTCCCACGTCTCCGACGAGAGGGTCTCGAAGGTCACCTCCAGGAAAGGCACCTCGCCGGGACCCAAGGCGCTCTGGGCTTCGGTCACCGCGCCCAGGAACTTGGCGCCCCGGCGCACCAATACGCGGCCTTGGGGGTTCGCCACGTCGTCGGTCAGGGTCGCCACGACCGGGTCGCCGGGGCGATGGTCCGCGGCGGTGACGAGCCAGTCGCTGGTGGTCCGGAAGCGGGTGCCCGGTGGAAGCCGTGGTCGGGCTGCGAACCTCTCGGCCAGCAGGCTGTCGCCGGCGAAGCGCGCCACGTAGGCGGAGTCGCTGGCCCGTCCGCGCAGCCCTTGGTGTTCGATCCCCTCGGCCAAGATGCTGTCCAACAGGAGCGCGATCGCCGAGGGCTCGGCTATGGAGATGGAGTCGCCTCGGCGCCCTGGAAGCCGGGTCGACGTCGTATCGCTCCCGTCGCCGGGCGTCCTGCCTCCTGTTGCGAGCGAGGAGTCTCCGTCGGCCGGTTCGGAAGTTTCCAGCGGGACCTGGGATCCAGGCGCCGGCTCCTCCGCCGGTGCTTCCGCCGGTGCCTCCGCTGAAGCGTCCGAGGGTGCGCCCGCGTCTTCAGAGGGTGGCGCGTCCTCGCTCCGGCAACCGGCCAGCGCCGCCAACAGCACTGCGGAGGCCGCCAGGCCCGCCAGCCGGCTCCCCGCCGCCAGCTGGCTCCCCACCGCCGCCAGCCCTCTCCCCGCCTTCATCTCATTCATGGCGTCCTCCGCTCATTCATGGCGTCCCCCGTACGGTTGTGCCGTCCGCCCGGTTGGTTCAGTGTACTTCGAGCGCCGCCTCCACGGTCCTCGGCTGCACCCCCACCCATCAAAGATGAACGAACTCCGAACCGTTCTGCCATACTTTCGCCCTTACCGAAAGGTGATGGCGCTGGGCGTGGTGCTGGTCGTGGCCGCCAACGGCTTCTCCCTGGCGAGGCCCTACCTGTTGAAGTTGGGAGTGGACGCGCTCCCCACCGACCCCGGCGCCGCTCCGGGCGAGACGACGCGCGCAGTGGCCGGCTACGCCCTGCTGATCGTCGCTTCGGCACTGGCGGGCGGAGCCGCATCCTACGGAATGCGTGAGATCATGAACGGGGCCAGCCGGCGGATCGAAGTGGACCTGCGCAACGCCTTCGTGCGGCACCTGTTGCGTCTGGACGCAGGCTTCTACGGCAGGACCCGGACCGGGGACCTGATGAGCTTGGCCACCAACGACACCCTGGCCGTCCGTCAAGCCGCGGGTCCGGGCGTCATGTACTCTGCCAACACCCTCATGAACTTCGTGCTGGGGACTGCCCTCATGTTGTGGATGAGTCCTCCGCTGACGGTCGTGGCGCTGTTGCCGATGGTCGTCTTGCCGCCAGTGGTGATCTGGTTCGGACGGGTCATCCACCACCGCTTCGAGCGGATTCAAGCCCAGTTCGGGACCCTCTCCGCCATGGTCCAGGAGAACCTGTCGGGCGTTCGCATCGTACGGGCGTACGGATGCGAGGGCGGCCAAGCGGACGAGTTCGACGCCCTCAACCGAGAGTACGCGCACCGCAACATGCGGCTGGCCTACGTGGGAGGCGCCTTCCATCCGCTGTTGGGGCTGGTCATGGGCGGCGCCATGGTCGCGATGCTGTGGTACGGAGGGCGGCTGGTCATGGCCGGAACGATCACGGCCGGCGACTTCGTGGCGTTCTCGTACCTGCTGGTGCTGCTGGCGTGGCCGATGATCGCGCTGGGCTGGGTGGTCAACCTCTTCCAGCGAGGCGCCGCGTCGATGGGCCGGCTGAACCGAATCTTCGAGATCGAACCGGCGGTAGCGGCGCCCGAGAACCCCCGTCCGGCGCCGGGGAAGGATGCGGCGATCGAGTTCCGCCGGGTGTCGTTCCGCCATCCGGGGCGCGAGCGGCCGGCTCTGCGGGAGGTAAGCTTCACCGCCGAGCCCGGCGCCACGATCGCCGTGGTGGGCCCCACCGGGTCCGGCAAGAGCACGTTGGTCTCGCTGCTGGCGCGGCTCCACGATCCCACCTCGGGACAGGTGCTGCTGGACGGCGCACCTCTCTCCGAGTACGACCCTGCCGATGTGCGAGCTCGGATCGGGTTCGCGCCTCAGGACGCCTTCCTCTTCTCGGACATGCTGGGCCGGAACATCGCGCTGGGACTCCCGCCGGCGATGGAGGGCGAGGCTCGCGACCGGCGGATCAGGGAGGCGTCGGCGGCCGCCGGGCTCGACGAGGCGGTGGATGGCTTCCCCCAGCGCTACGACACCTTGCTGGGCGAACGGGGGATCAACCTCTCCGGCGGTCAGAAGCAGCGGACGACGCTGGCTCGGGCCTTGGCGCCGGACCCGGCAGTGCTGGTGCTGGACGACGTGCTGAGCGCCGTGGACACCCACACCGAAGCGCGCATCCTGGACGGGCTGCGGCGCAACCTGGAGGGGCGCACGGCGTTCATCATCTCCCACCGGGTGACGGCGGTGAAGGACGCGGACCTGATCCTGACGCTGGAGGGGGGTCGGATCGTGGAACGAGGCAGCCACGGGGAGCTGGTCGCGCTGGGAGGCGCTTACGCCTCGCTGCTTCGCCGCCAGCTGCTGGAGCAGGACCTGTCGCTGGCGGGAGCGGCCTGATGCGCTGCACACGGCCAGAAGCACTCCTGGCGACAGTGACGATTGGGGCGTGCGCCGTACTGGCCGCCTACTGGCTGGATACAGTCTTTAGAATAGACGAGGCAAGTACGATCGCATGGTACGCGACGCAGCCGCTCGCCGTGGCCGCAGGCGAGTACACCGGGCCCAACAACCATGTACTACACACGCTGCTGGTTTGGGTGGCTCACCAGTTGGGCGGCTGGAACCGGGTCGTGCTGCGGCTGCCGGCGTACCTCGCGTTTTGCCTACTCCTTCCCGCGCTTTGGTGTTTCGCGCGCCGGGAGTACGGCGCAACGGCCGCCGCCTTCGCCACGGTCTTCGTCGGGACGTCGGCGTTCCTCGTCAACTACGCCACCAACGCACGCGGCTACACCCTGATGCTGCTGTTCTTCGCGGCCGCGTTGCTGTGCGGACAGCGCTTGGTGCAGGCGCCCAGGCGCACGGCGCTGTGGGCGGCGTGGGCCGCGGCAGTCGCGCTGGGTCTCTACACCGTGCCGCTGATGGTGTACCCGGCCACCGCAACCGGAGCTTGGATGCTGCTGGCGCGGTGGCGCCGGTGCGGCGGCGACGGCTTCGGACCGTTTCTGGCCAGGACCGCAGCGTGGTCGGCCGCCGCCATCGCCCTCGCCGTTGTCCTGTACCTGCCGGTCTTCGCCGTGGAGGGTCTGACGGTTCTGCGCGATACGTTCAATGCTCCCACCATTGCAGTCTATCAGGTTGTTGGGTCGCCGCGTGAACTAGTGGAGCATCCATTCGTGCTATGGCGCCAGTGGCTGCCGATACCCGGCTGGGCGAAGGGGATGCTTCTTGCGCTGGTCGCGGTCGGCGCAGGCGCGGGCGGGCGGAGTTGCGGGCGGAGGGGGACGCTCCTGCTCGCGACCGGTTTTACTTGGGGCCTGCTCTTCGCGGCGCATCGGCTGCTGTTGGCTCCCCGCATGATGATTTGGGCTCTGATGGCGCTCTTGATCCTGGCGGGCGCCGGCGCGGCCGTCGTCTTCGAGAGCGCCCTGGCTACCGCCCGTCTGCTGGCGAGTCGTCTCCGCTATCGCGAGGCCGCTGGCAGAGAGGGGGCCGTTGGCAGAGACAGGACCGTTGGCAGAGAGGGACCGGCCTTTCTGCTGAGATGCGCGTCCACAGCACTTCTGTTCTGTGCCCTCGCACGGTGGACGGTCAGCGGCATGCACGACTTGTTGGCCTCGAGTCACTGGCTTTGGCGGGTGGTGCCGGAGCTTCAAATGCAGCCAGGGGATCACTTCTCCGCCTGCAGGTACATGATGATGAGGAGGGCGGGGGTCTGGGTCGCGGAGCAGTATCGCGAGGTCTTGATCGTGAAGCAGCATCACGCCGTAGAGGACGTGAGCCCGTACCTCTTCGAGTGGCCGATAAGGCGCACGAGCGTGCACCGGCTGTCCTCGGGGGCGAACCACGCTGGGCAGACCCGTGCGCTCCCGCTCAACGGGCCTTCGCCGGGACGTCTCTTCCTCTTCGATTTCTTCATCCCGGGCCGTGTCCCGTGCAGCGACCCACTGGATGCCCAAGCTGGAACAGAGTGGCTGCACGATCACGAGCAGGTCGCCGCGTTCGGCGTGGGGAAAGTGTACGTGTTGAACGACTGGACCCCAAGCCGTCGGCCCGCCGAGGACGGGCGAGTCCCGTGACCACGCATGCGTCCGCTACGGGGCGGCTCTGGCGGTGGGCCACCCCGCTGGCGGCGGTCGCCCGAAAGTACAAATGCAGACGCCCGGAAGTACTCTTGGCGGTAGCAACGATTGGTGCGTGCGCCGCATTGGCCGCCTACTGGCTGGATACAGTCGCAAGAATAGACGAGAACATGACCATCGCATGGTACGCGACCCAGCCGCTCGCCGTGGCCGCAGGCACATACGACGACCCCAACAACCACGTACTGCACACGCTGCTCGTCTGGGTGGCGCATCAGTTCGGCGGCTGGAACCCGGTCGTGCTGCGGCTGCCGGCGTACCTCGCGTTTTGCCTTCTCCTTCCCGCGCTTTGGTGTTTCGCGCACCGGGAGTACGGCGCAACGGCCGCCGCCTTCGCCACGGTCTTCGTCGGAACGTCGGCGTTCCTCGTCCACTACGCCACCAACGCACGCGGCTACACCCTGATGCTGCTGTTCTTCGCGGCCGCGTTGCTGTGCGGACAGCGCTTGGTGCAGGCGCCCAGGCGCACGGCGCTGTGGGCGGCGTGGGCCGCGGCAGTCGCGCTGGGTCTCTACACCGTGCCGCTGATGGTGTACCCGGCCACCGCAACCGGAGCTTGGATGCTGCTGGCGCGGTGGCGCCGGTGCGGCGGCGACGGCTTCGGACCGTTCCTGGCCAGGACCGCAGCGTGGTCGGCCGTCGCCATCGCCCTTGTCTTCGCCCTGTATCTGCCGGTCCTCGCGGCGGAGGGCGTGGCGGGACCGCGCGCCGCGATCTTCGACACGGAAGCTTGGTCAAGGTTGTCGCCGCTTGGGACCGTGGAGCATTCACTCGTGCTGTGGCGCCAGTGGCTGCCGATACCCGCCTGGGCGCAGGGGATGATTCTTGCGCTGGCCGCGGTCGGTGCCGGCGCACGGGGCCAGAGCTGCGGGCGGAGGGGGACGCTCCTGCTCGCGACCGGTTTTGTTTGGGGCCTGCTCTTCGCGGCGCATCGGCTGCTGATGCCTCCCCGCATCGTGATTTGGGCTCTGATGGTGCTCTTGATCCTGGCGGGCGCCGGCGCGGCCGTCGTCTTCGATGGCACCCTGGCCCGCGCCGCCCGCTGGCGAGTCGCTTCCCCTTCTGGCTTTGCGAGGGCTGGCTCCAATCGTTGGCAGAGAGGGAACTGGCTCTTTCTGCTGAGATGCGCCTCCACAGCACTTCTCTTCTGCGCCCTCTCCCGGTGGACGGTCAGCGGCATGTTCAACTTGCGGCCCCCGGAGACTAGGTTTTGGCAGGTGGTGCCGGCGGTCCAGATGCAGCCAGGGGACCACTTCTCCGCCTGCAGGCGTATGATGCAGCTGAGCAAGAGGACGGTCCCGGTCAATGAGCAGTACTACGCGGTCCTGGTCGTGAAGCAGTATCACGCCGTAGAAGAAGACGCGAGCCCGCACCTCTTTGAATGGCCGAAAAGGCGCGCGAGTGTGCACCGGTTGTCCATGGGAACGGACCACGCACGCGACGCAGAGCCGCCCCCGCTCGGCGCGGCACCTTCGCAGGGACGTCTCTTCCTCTTCGACTCTTACCGCGCCACCCGAGGTGGTACCATTTCCCTGTGCAGCAGTCATCCACGGTCCCCCGAAGAAGTCGGAACAGAGTGGCTGCACGATTATGAGCAGGTCGCCGCTACCGACAGGGGGAGAGTGTACGTGTTGAACGACTGGGCCCAAAGCCGTCGGCCCGCCGAGGCCAGGCGGGCTCCGTGATGGACGCCACATCGCTTCGGTGGTCAGCCGAGCAGCTGATGGATACTGCGGTCGTGGCAACCGCGTTTGCGGCAACGCTGGCGGCCTGCTGGGCGTTCCTCGCGCACGCCCCTTCCCTGCCCCCACAACGCCACCAAGAACGCAAACGCCCGGAAGTATTCCTGGCTGCGATGACGATTGGGGCGTGTGCCGCGCTGGCCGCCTACTGGTTGGACCTGGTCTTCAGACCGGAAGAAGGCCATACCATCGCGTCGTACGCGACGCAGCCGCTGGCCGTGGCCGCGACCACGTACAACGACCCCAACAACCATGTGCTGCACACCCTGCTGGTCTGGGTGATGCATCAGTTCGGCGGCTTGAACCGGGTCGTGCTGCGGCTGCCGGCGTTCCTCGCGTTCTGCCTCTTCCTTCCCTTGCTTTGGTGGTTCACACGCCGGGAGTACGGTGCAACGGCCGCCGCCTTCGCAACCGTCCTCGCCGGAACGTCGCCGTTTCTGGTAAACTACGCTGCCAACGCGCGCGGCTACACCCTGATGCTGCTCTTCTTCGCGACGGCGTTGCTGTGCGGACAGCGCTTGGTGCAGGCACCGAAGCGCACGGCGCTGTGGGTGGCGTGGGCCGCGGCACTCGCGCTAGGCCTCTACACCGTGCCGCTGATGGCGTACCCAGCCGCCACAACCGGAGCATGGATGCTACTGGTGCGGTGGCGCCGGTGCGGTCGCGACGGGTTCGGGCCGTTCCTGGCCAGGACCGCAGCGTGGTCGGCCGTCGCCCTCGCCCTTGCCTTCGCCCTGTACCTGCCGGTCTTTGTGGCGGAGGGCGTGGCGGATCCTCGCGAGACGTTCGCGAGGTGTTGTGCCTCGACGGCGTTGCCGCCGCTCGCGATCGTGGAGCATCCACCTGTGCTATGGCACCAGTGGCTGCCGATACCCGCCTGGGCGCGTGGAATGCTTCTTGCGCTGGTCGCGGTCGGCGCCAGCGCACGGGGCCGCAGCTGCGGGCGGAGGGGGACGCTTTCCCTCGCGGCCGTCCTTGCCTGGGGCCTGCTCTTCGCGGCGCATCCGGTGCTGCTGGCCGCCCGCATGGCGATCTGGGCTCTGATTGTGCTGTTGATCCTGGCGGGCACCGGCACGGCAATCGTCTTCGAGAGCGCCCTGGCCCGCGCCGCCCACTGGCGGACCGTCTCCGCCCCTGTCTCTGACTCCAACAACCGTTGGCAGAGAGGGAACCGGCTCTTTCTGCTGAGATGCGCCTCCACAGCACTCCTCTTCTGCGCCCTCTCCCGGTGGACGGTCAGCGGCATGAACGAATGGATGCCCTTGGATACCAGGATTCGGCAGGCGGTGCCGGAGCTCCGGATGCGACCAGGGGACCACTTCTCCAGTTGCAGGAATCAGGGACTGACGCGCATGGGCGTGCAGCAGCATCACGCCGTGGAGGAAGACGTGAGCTCGCGCCTCTTCGAGTGGCCGACGAGGCGTGCGAGCGTGTACCGGTTGTCCTTGGGGGCGGACCATGCACGCGACGCCGAGCCCCCCCTCGACGCGGCACCTTCGCAGGGACGTGTCTTCCTCTTCGACTACTACCGCACGGTCCCAGGCGACACGATTTCCCTGTGCAGCAGTTATCCAATGGTCCCCGAAGAACTCGGAACGGAGTGGCTGCACGATCGCGAGCAGGTCGCCGCGTTCAGAGAGGGGAGAGTGCACCTGTTGAACGACTGGACGCAGAGCCGTGGTCCCGTGGAGGACGGGCCAAGTCGCGCTCCTCCCTCAGAGCCGCTCCAGGAGGAACTCCGGGGTGAAGCGGTTCAGCCACGCCGCCAGCACGACGAATGAGCCGGTGACCAGCAGGAGCCCCAGGACGATCAGCAGAACCCCCGACGCCACCTGCACCGCGGGCAGGAAACGGCGGAAGCGGGCGAACACGTTCAGGAACCGTTCCAGCGCCACGGCCGAGAGCACGAACGGCACCGCCAGCCCCATGGAGTAGACGAAGAGGAGCCACATTCCCTGCAGCAGCTGCTCCTGGGAGGCGGCCATCGTCAGGATCGCACCCAGCACGGGGCCGATGCAGGGCGTCCAACCCGTCCCGAAGGCGACCCCTACCACCAGCGTGCCCGCGTAGCCCATCGGCTTGCTCGATAGGTGGACTCGCTTCTCCCTCATGAGGGGCGTCAGCCGGAAGACGCCGGTGAGGTGGAGCCCGAAGACGATGATCACTACGCCGCCGATCCGGGCGATCCAGTCGGCGTAATAGCGCAGAAGGCCGCCGACCAGGGACGCCGACGCCCCTAGGAGCACGAAGACCAGGGTGAAGCCGGCCACGAAGAGGCCCGCGTGCACCAGTGTCCGCCTGCGGTCGAACCCTTTCTGCAGGTCCTCCAGCGACATCCCCGTCACGAAGGAGAGGTAGCTGGGAACGAGGGGCAGCACGCAGGGGGAGAGAAAGGAGAGTATGCCGGCGGTGAAGGCGATCAGGATGCCAACGGAGTCGGTCATGGCGTCGTCCTGGTTGAGGACCGGAGCGCCGCTGCCGCCCCGGGTCGGGGGGAGGTCTCGGGGGGACCGGCTACGTCTTCAACCAAGAGGTCCGGACCGAAGCCGGCGAGGAGCGATTCGAAGGCCTCCGGCTCGCCGCCGATCTCCACGACGCGGGGGTGGCCCACCGGCTCCGGCGTCCGTCTGACCACGCCGGCCATGACACGGGGCAAGCGGTCGGGCGGGGCTAGGCCCTCGTCCAGGAGCCGCACGTCCAGAAAGAGGCCCTTGCCGGTCCGCTCCGCCGAGTAGGACGCGGTGACCAAGCGTCGGAGGTCGCGGCTCTCGAAGCAGCCCGCCGCCACCAGCCCCCACTCCCGGCGAGCTCGGACCAGCGGCGGGAACACCCACAAGCGGTCCAGGGCGGTCGGTCCCAGCCGCTCGCCGACCGCCTGGAGGGTTCTAGGGAGGGCCTCGGGCACGCCGGGACCTGCGTCGTCGGTTTGAGGTCGCCCGCCGAAGGGCCGGTTCATGGGGCTACTCCTCTTCCGTCGATGGCTGGATCGGCCAGCGAAGCACGTTGGAGCGGGGCGGCTCGCTGGGCGGGGCGTCTTCGTCCGCCTTGGCGTGGGCCGCTTGGTCGTGAGCCGCTTGGTCCTGCGCCGCCTGGGCCTGGGCCGCCCGGTCGCGAGCCGCCTCTTCGTCTTTCTTGGCTTGGGCGGCCGCCGCCGCTTCCGCCGCCGCGTCGGCAAGGGCCAGCGCCTCTTCGACGCGAGCCAACAGCTGGGCCGTCGCCTCTGAGCGGTCGCCTTCGAGCACGACCCCGGCGGCGCGGGGGTGCCCTCCTCCCCCCAGGGCCGTCGCCACTTGGTTCACGTCCACTTCGCCGGTGGCGCGGAGCGACGCCTTCGTCTTGCCGTCGGCGGTGGTGCGGAAGAGCATCGCCACCTCCACGCCGTCGATGGAGCGGGGCACGTCCACGAACCCCTCCAGGTCGTTCACTGTGGCGCCCAGCCGGTCGAAGGCGTCCTTGGGCACGGTCATCCACGCGATCCGGCCGTCGGGGTGGAGCTGCAAAGTAGCCAGGGCTTCCCGAAGCAGATCGAAGCGTCGTCGGGGGAACCGCCCGTACACCGCCTGGTGGAGCGCCTCCGGATCGGCGCCCAGCTCGACCAAGCGGGCGGCGGTTCTGAAGCAAGCGGCGTCCACGTTGGCGAAGCGGAAGCCGCCGGTGTCGGCGAGGAGGGCTACGTACAGGGCGCTGGCGATCGGCGGCCACACCTCCCGTTCCGACCCTCGGATGCGGGCGTGCTCCAGGATATGGAGGATCATGGAGCCGGTGGCTGGGAGCGACTCGTCGCGGTAGACCATCCCTTGAAACGGCCTGGGTCCCGGGGGATGGTGGTCGATCACGAGCTTGGGAAGGTGGCGCACCAGCTTGTTGACGCGACCGATGCGGGGCACTTGGCCCGCGTCCACGATCACGGCCAGAGTGCTCGACTTGGCGTAGCTGGCGGCCACCTCGTGGGAGACTGGGACCACCACGTCGGGGTTGTGGAGGAGGAAGCGGTAGGCGTCGGGGAACGGGGTCGGGTTGATGATCGCCACCGAGCGGAGGCGGCGGTTCAGGAAGGTGGCCAGCGCGGCCTGGGAGCCGATCGCGTCGCCGTCGGCGTTGATGTGGGTCGTGAGCACGACCCCCGCCGCCGACAGAAGCACGTCCAGCGCCTCGGCGGGTCCCACCGGCCGTTCGATGCGGGGAACCTTGGTCACAGCTCCGCCGCCCATCGCTGCTGGTCTGCCGCCCGTCGCTGCTGGTCTGCCGCCCGTCGCTGCTGGTCTGCCGCCCGTCGCTGCTGGTCTGCCGCCCGTCGCTGCAGGTCCGCCGCCCGTCGCTGCAGGTCCGCCGCCCGTCGCTGCAGGTCTTCCAGGACTTGGGCGGCCTGGGCGGCCAGCTCGGCCCGGGTGCCCCCGTTCTCCACGATCCACTCCGCTCGGGCGCGCTTCTCTTCGGCAGGCCGCTGCGCGGCGATCACCGCGTCGGCTTCGGTCTCGGTCGCGCCACGTGTCTCCATGATCCGCCTCCTGCGAAGGGAGACCGGCGCATCCACCAGCACCACTACGTCCACCTCGCGCTCCATTCCAGTCTCGAAGAGAAGGGGAACTTCCCACACCGCCAGACGCACTCCGGCAGCCCGTTGCGCCGCGGTCCACTCGTCGCGCAGGCGCTTCACCTCGGGGTGGACGACCGCCTCCAGCCGCCGCCGGGCCTCCGGGTCGCCGAAGACGATCCGCCGCACCGCCGCGCGGTCCATCGCTCCGTCGGGATTCAGCGCCTCGGGGCCGAAGAGCTCGGCCACCCGGCCCAGTGCCGCAGTGCCCGGCGCCACCGCTTGTCGCGCGAACTCGTCGGCCGACGCCACAGGGACGCCAGCGCGACGCCACAACTCCGCCACCGTGGACTTGCCTGCGCCCACGTTGCCCGTGAGGCCGGCGATCAGCAGAGTCATCCGCCGCCTCCGAAGAGCCATGCGGTGCCGAGCGCCAGCCAGGAGTTGAAGATCAGGTTGCCCATGAAGACCGCCAGCATGACCCCCCCGAGAGGATAGCGCATGAAGGCCAGGGGGACGACCAGCAGTTCGTTGGGGACGGGGGCGAAGGCGGCGTAGAGGAAGAGTATTCCCAGGGGCAGGACGGGGTGTCGCTGGTGCAGGCGCTCCACGCGGGCGCGGAAGCCGGCGAGACGGTCGCCCGCCAGGGCTCGGGAGGCGTCTCCGGCCAGGTAGCCCAGGAAGTCGCCCCCGGTCATCCCCAGCGCGATCGTGGCCAGGGTGGGAAGCGGCTGGAATCCGGCGTCGATCAGGAACGGGTAGAAGGTGGCGACGGGAATGGGCGCAATCAGGTTGAAGCCGCTCACCACCGACGCCGCCAGCAGGCCCGGGTAGCCCGCGGCGGCCGCGGCCTCGCGGATCGCGTCGTACTCCGCCGCCCGAATGTTCGCCCAGACGGCAAAGGCCACCAGCGCCGCAACCGCCGCCACCTTGAGCACCACGCCTCTCCGGTCGGGTCGCATCTGCCGACGGATCTGGGCCGACCAGGAGAGGAAGCCGGCCAGCTCCTCCGCAGGCGGTACGGCCTCCGGGTCTCCGTACGCCGTTTCCATCCGCCACCGCAGGTAGTCCTTGGAGGGCAAGGGCAGGAACGGGGGCCGTCGATGCCATCCCCGGGCTCGGAAGGACCAGGCGGCGGCGAGCATGGCGGGCCACAGCCTCGGGCGGGCGAGGGCGAGGAGGAGGAAGCGTCGGGTCAGACGGCGCAGGGGGATCTTTCCTTGGTGGTCGGGCGTCGGATGCGTCTGGGAAAGCTATCGGTTCCGGGCGCGGACCGTGGAGAGAACGCTATCTTCCGCCCCATGGCCAACCGCCTCGCCCAAGAGACCAGCCCGTACCTGCTCCAGCACGCCGGCAACCCGGTGGAGTGGCTCCCGTGGGGCGACGAGGCGCTGGCGCTCGCCCGGGAGTCGGACCGTCCGATCCTCCTCTCCATCGGCTACTCGGCGTGCCACTGGTGCCACGTCATGGAGCGGGAGTCCTTCGAGGACCCGGAGACGGCGCGACTGATGAACCGGGCGTTCGTCAACGTGAAGGTGGACCGGGAGGAGCGGCCGGACGTGGACTCGGTCTACATGAAGGCGGTGCAATCCATGACGGGACAGGGCGGCTGGCCTCTGACGGCGTTCCTGACACCGGAGGGCGTGCCCTTCCACGGCGGCACCTACTACCCGCCGGAGCCGCGCCACGGGATGCCGTCGTTTCGCCAGGTGCTCGGGGCGGTAGTAGCGGCGTGGGAATCCCGTCGCGACGACGTGCTGCGGGCCGGCGAGCGGCTGCGGGAGGCGCTGGAGCGGAGCGCGGGCGAGCCGCACCCGGGGAGCGGACGCTTCGGCACCGGCGACGAGAGGCTGTTCGGCCATGCCGTCTCCACTGCCGCCCGGAGCTTCGATCCGGTCCACGGCGGCTTCGGGGGCGCGCCCAAGTTCCCCCAGCCGGCGTTCCTGGACTTCCTGCTGCGCACCGGAGACGCCCGGGGCCAGGGCCCGTCGATGGCCGTGCACACCCTCTCGCGCATGGCCGCGGGAGGCATCCGGGACCACATCGGAGGCGGGTTCCACCGCTACTCGGTCGATGTGCGCTGGCTGGTCCCGCACTTTGAGAAGATGCTGTACGACAACGCCTTGCTGGCCCGGACGATGGTGCGGGCGCACCTGCTCGGCGCACCGGGCTTGGGGCGGGTCGCCTGCGAAACGCTGGACTACATGCTGGCGGACCTGACCTCGCCGGAGGGGGCGTTCTACTCCGCCAGGGACGCCGACTCGCTGCCGGCTGGGAACGGGAGCGGAGCCGAAGAGGGGGCCAGGGCCGGAGAAGGGGTCAGGGCCGGAGAGCCCCAAGAGGGCGCCTTCTACATCTGGACGCCGGCGGAAGTGCGGGAGGTGCTGGGCCGGGACGCGGCTCGGCTGCTCTGCCGGGTCTACGACGTGAGCGACGCGGGCAACTTCGAGGGCCGCAACATCCTCCACCTCCCTCACGATGTGGAGGCAGTCGCCCGGCAGGAAGGCATGGCTCCGGACGAGATGGAGCGCGCCCTGGGAGAGGGGCTGGCCGTCCTCGAGGCCCGGCGGAGGGAGCGACCCGCGCCCTTCCGCGACGAGAAGGTCCTGGCGTGCTGGAATGGCTTCGCGGTGCGCGCCCTGGCGGAGGCCGGTCCCGCGCTGGGACGGCCGGAGTACACCGCGGCGGCGATACGGGCCGGGGAGTTCCTGCTGGACGCCCTCCGCCGCGCCGACCGGCTCTTCCGGGTGCTCTCGGGCGGCCGCGTCCACGTGGAGGCGTTCCTGGAGGACTACGGCGCGCTGGGCAACGCCTTCCTCTCCCTCTACGAGGCGACGCTGGACCCCCGCTGGCTCCGGGAGGCCGAGTGGATGGCCGACGCGCTCGTCGCTCGCTTCTGGTCCCCCGGCGAGAGCCTTTTCCACGACTCTCCCAAGGACGGCGAGCGCTTGGTGGTGCGCCCCCGCGACATCCTGGACAACGCCACGCCATCGGGAAACTCCCTGGCCGCGGAGCTTCTGGTGCGGCTCGGAGCGGTGGCGGGCGACGGGAAGCGCGAGGGGATCGCCGAGCGGGTCGTTGCCCGGGAGATGGGGGCGATGGAGCGGTGGCCCCAGGCCGCCGGGCGTCTGCTTACGGCGGCGTTCCTCGCTTGCACGCCGCGGCTGGAGGTCGTGCTCACCGGGTCGGAGGACAGCGTGGGCGAGATGCTGGCGCTGGCGCACCGTCACCCTCATCCCAACCGCGCGATCGCGGGGGGCGACCCTTCGGACCCGGCGGTGGCTGCGCTCCCGGTCATGGAGGGCCGCGGGGAGCAGGTCGGGCAGGCGTTTGTGTGCGTCGGGGCGTCGTGCCAGGAGCCGGCGGACTCGGCGGAGGCGCTGGCGGACAGACTCGGGCGCGCAGGGGGCGTTACTTTCCTGGCCTAGGCCGAGGGCAAAGCGAGAGCGAGGACTTGGGAGCCGCGATGGCGACGCTGGAGCGGGAGATGGAAGCGGACACGGGGGCCGAACCCACAGGGGCAGAGCCGGAGCTCCCCAGCCACGAGACGCTGTTGCGGTGGTACCGAACGATCGTCACCGCGCGTGCGATCGACGACCGGGAAGTGGCGCTCCAGAAGCAGGGCAAGGTCTTCTTCCAGATCGCAGGCGCGGGACATGAAGCGGTTCAGGTTGCGCTCGCCGAGTGGCTCGACCCCAAGTGCGACTGGTTCTACCTGTACTACCGGGACCGAGCGCTGGCGCTGGCGCTGGGACAGTCTCCCCAGGACCACTTCCTCCAGGGCATGGGGGCGGCAGCGGACCCCAACAGCGGCGGACGGCAGATGCCCGCCCACTTCGGCGACAGGCGCTTTAACATCGTGTCCGCCTCGTCGCCGACGGGAACCCAGTTCCTGCACGCCGTGGGCACCGCGGAGGCCGGTCTTCGGGCGGAGAGGCGCCCCGAGCTGCGCAGGCACGTGGGCAGCTTCGCCTCCGACGAGCTGGTCCTCTGTTGCGCAGGCGACGGCACCACTTCCCAGGGCGAGTTCTGGGAGGCGCTCAACACCGCCTGCAATCTGAAGCTGCCGGTCCTCTTCTTGGTGGAGGACAACGAGTACGCGATCTCGGTGCCTGTCGAGGTGCAGACGGCGGGGGGCAACGTGTCGCGGCTTCTCGCCGGGTTTCCCGACCTGAAGATCGTCGAGTGCGACGGAACCGACGTGCTGGAGAGCTGGCGGGCCTCCGGCGAGGTTGTGGCTTGGTGCCGCGCGCGACGGGGGCCGGCCCTGCTCCATGCCCACACCACCCGGCCCTACTCCCACTCCGCCTCCGACGACGAGTCCCTCTACCGGTCGGCGGCGGAGCGCGCCAAGCAGGACCGTCGCGACCCTCTGCCTCGGACTCGGCGGCTCCTGATCGATGCCGGGGCGGCCACAGAGGACCAGCTCGACCGGCTCGAGGCGGAGGTGAAGGTCGAAGTGGCGGCCCAGGCGGACCGAGCGATGGAGCATCCCCAGCCCCGGCCCGAGACCGCGACCAAGTGGCTCTTCTCCGAGAGCGTGGACCCGTGCAGCGAAGAGTTCGACACGGAGGACCGACCTGCGGTGGAGGACGACCGGCCTCTGACGATGGTGGACCTGCTGAATCGTTGCCTCCGCGACGAGATGCGGCGCGACCCCCGGATCGTCGTGTTCGGCCAGGACGTAGCGGACGCGTCTCGGGAGGACGCCTTGGGCGAAGTCAAGGGCAAGGGCGGCGTCTTCAAGGTCACCCATGGCCTTCAGGCCCGCTTCGGCGGCGAGCGGGTGTACAATGCCCCCTTGGCGGAGGCGAACATCGTGGGGCGCGCGGTGGGGATGGCGGCCCGGGGGCTGAAACCCGTGATCGAGATCCAGTTCTTCGACTACATCTGGCCGGCGTTCATGCAGCTGCGCAACGAACTGGCCACGATGCGCTACCGCTCGGCGGGCCAGTGGTCGGCGCCCGTGGTCGTGCGCACCACCTACGGAGGCTACATCAAGGGCGGGATCTACCACTCCCAGACCGGCGCGACCCTCTTCACACACACGCCCGGCTTGCGTGTCGTCTTGCCGTCCAACGCCCTGGACGCCAACGGCCTCCTGCGCACCGCCATCCGCTGCGACGACCCGGTGCTCTTCTTGGAGCACAAGCACCTGTACCGGCAGGTGCACAACAAGGGCGCGTACCCGGGTCCCGAGTACATGGTGCCCTTCGGCAAGGCGAAGGTGCTCCGCCCCGGCCGGGAGCTGACGGTCGCCGCCTGCGGCGCGTTGGTGAAGCGCTCGATGGACGCGGCCCGGATCGCCGAGGACCGCTATGGCGTGAGCGCGGAAGTGATCGACCTGCGAACCCTGGCGCCCCTGGATATGGAGACGGTGGCGGCGTCGGTCCGGCGCACTGGCAAGCTTCTGGTCGCTCATGAGGACGCCGTGACGTTCGGACTCGGGGCCGAGATCGCCGCCCAAGCCGCCGACGAGCTCTTCCCCTGGCTGGACGGCCCCGTGCGGCGTGTCGGCGCCATGGACACGTGGGTGTCCTACTCGCCCGAGATGGAGAAGGTCACCCTGCCCCAGGTGGAGGACGTGCTGGAGGGGGTGCTGGCTCTGGCGGAGTGGTAGAAGTGGTAGATGGGTCCCAACGCCCCTAGATTGCAGAGTCCCGACGCCCCCTATCAAGTGAGGAAATCCATGGCGCGAACTTCGGAAGGCGACTACGACGTCGCGATCGGTCGGCGGGGCCGTCCGGGTTCGACGGCGGAGCTTGGCGACGATCTGCTGTCGCTTTCGTGGGAGATGTTTGGCGAGCTCTGCCGGGCGCTGGCGCTCAAGGTGGCCGGCGGCTTCGACCCGGAGGTCGTGATCGGCGTCGCCCGAGCGGGCGCGATCCCGGGAGCCGTGGTGGCGTCGATGATGCGCAGAGACTTCTTCTCCTTGCAGATCAGCCGACGGGAGGCGGGCAAGGTCGTCCGCCAGCGACCCGCGATACTGTCGGCAGCGCCCCCTCAGGCCCGGGGCAAGCGCGTCCTGATCGTGGACGAGGTCACCACCTCCGGCGACACACTGCGCTTGGCACTGGCCGCCGTTCGGGACCTGGGCCCTGCCGAGGTGCGCACGGCCACCTGCTTCGCGCGTCCCCGAGGGTACAAGCCCGACTACTTCGCCCTCGCCACGGACGCGACGCTGGTCTACCCGTGGGACCGCAAGGTCTTCGAGGGCAGCGACTTCGTGGTGAACCCTCGCTACCGCACGAGCTGACGGGCTACCGCACTACTCCCCCGCCGCCATCGCCGCCAGGAACTCGGCGTTGGTCGAATGGCGCGCCAGCCGATCCGTCAGAAAGCTGACGGCCTCCGGCGCGGGCATCTCTGCAAGGAAGTTGCGAAGCAGGTAGACACGGTTGAGTTCCTTCGGCGACAGCAGCAGCTCCTCTCGCCGGGTGCCGGAACGGTTCAGATCGATCGCCGGGAAGATGCGCTGGTCCGCCGCCTCTCGGTCCAGCACCAGCTCCATGTTCCCCGTTCCCTTGAACTCCTCGAAGATCACCTCGTCCATGCGGCTGCCCGTCTCCACTAGGGCTGTGGCCACGATGGTGAGGGAGCCTCCCGGCCGCGGGTCGCCGGTGTCGGGCGTGCCGCCGATGTTGGGCGTGCCGCCGGCCGCTGGCCAAGCCCCCCTGGCCGCAGGCGCCCCTCCGAAGGTCCGAGCCGATCCGAAGAATCGCTTGGGCCTCTGGAGCGCGTAGGCGTCCACGCCCCCGGAGAGGATCCGCCCCGAATGCCGCGCCAGGGAGTTGTAGGCCCGCGCCAGCCGCGTGATCGAGTCCAGGAGGATCACCACGTCGCGGCCGTTCTCCACCTGCCTCTTCGCCTTCTCCAACGTCATCTCCGCCACCTGCCGGTGCCGAGCCGGCCGCTCGTCGAAGGTGGAGGCCACCACCTCGCCGCGAACGCACTCCCGCATCTCGGTCACCTCCTCCGGCCGCTCGTCGATGAGCAGCACCACCACCACGACCTCCGGGTGGTTGGCCATCACCGCCTGGGCGATCTTCCGCAGGATCGTCGTCTTGCCGGCCTTCGGAGGGGAGACGATCAGGCCCCGCTGGCCACGGCCTACCGGCGCCACCAGGTCGATCATGCGCATCCCCACATCGCCCCCGGGGGTTTCCAGCGTCAGCCGTCGCACGGGGTACCAGGGACGCATCTCCTCGAACGTCGGGCGCTCCTGCAAGGCACCGGGCTCGCTTCCGTTGACGCGCTCGACCGCCTTCAGGATCAGCCGCCGGTCGCCTCGGGTCGGCGGCCGCAGGAATCCGGCCACCAAGTCGCCCCGCCGCAGCCCCAGCGAACGGATCTGTTCGGGCGCGACGAACACGTCGTCGGGACCTTGGAGGTAGTTCCACTCCGCCGACCTCAGGAACCCGGCTCCGTCGGGCATCACGTCCAGCACGCCTTCGATCCGCGGCGCCTCGTCCCGGCGAGCAAGCCCCTCGTAGATCCGGAAGATCAAGTCTTGCTTGCGGAGCCCGGCGTCGTGCGGGATGTTCAGCGATTCCGCATAGCCTTGGAGTTCGGCTACGGTGCTGTTCTTGAGTTCGAAGACGTCCATATGGTAGCTGCGGCCCGAAGAGGGCCAGCGGAAAGATCGGGCGAAGAGAAGCCGCCCGGTGCGGAAGCGATGACGCCCCGTTCCAGAACGATGACGCCCCGTTCCAGGAAGGTCAAGTGCCCCGCCCTCGTTATCATTCTCGATGATCGACGCACCGATCGCCGCTTTGGCCGCCGTGGGGCGGGCGGCCCTGTCCGTGCTGGCTTCGGCCGGTCGGGCATGGCTTCTCCTAGTCGCGGCGGTCCGAGCCTTGGGTGCCGGCGGCACCTGGGGACCCGGCCTGATTCCGCAGATGGCGCGGGTCGGCGTGGCTTCGGTCCCCATCGCGCTCTTCATCGCCACCTTCACCGGGATCGTCATGTCCTTGCAGGCGTCCTACACGCTGACGGGGACGATCCCGCTGTACTTCGTGGGCACCCTCGTGGGCAAGGTGACGATCTTGGAGCTGGGACCCGTGCTGACCGGCCTCACCTTGGCGGGCCGAGTCGGCGCTGCCATCTCGGCGGAGCTGGGCACGATGCGGGTCACAGAGCAGGTGGACGCGCTGGAGACGCTGGCCTACGACCCAGTGGCGTACCTGGTGGTGCCCCGTGTGCTGGCGGGCACCCTCATGTTCCCCGTGGTGGTGCTCCTGGCGGTGGCGCTGGGGATCGCTTCCGGCTGGGTCACCGCGCTCCAGCTGCTGGACATGTCGTCGACCGAGTTCGTGAAGGGCCTGCGCCTCTTCTTCGACAGCTGGGACGTGTGGTTCGCGGTCATCAAGTCGGTCTCCTTCGGCGCGGTGGTGACGGGCACGGGCTGCTTCTTCGGGCTGGCCGCAACCGGTGGGGCCCAGGGCGTGGGTGCCGCCGCGACCCGCACCGTGGTGGCCGCCAGCATGATCATCCTGGCGCTGGACGCCTTCTGGGCGGCGACGCTGCTGTGAGCATCTCGTTGCGCGGGGTGCACAAGGCGTTCGGCCCCAAGAAGGTGCTGCGCGGGATGAGCCTCCACGTGGACGACGGCGAGACGCTGGCGGTGCTGGGACCCTCCGGCACCGGCAAGTCGGTCCTCCTCAAGCATATGGTGGGACTGCTGCGCCCCGACCAGGGGTCGGTGGTGGTGGATGGGAAGCCGGTCACGGAGATGAGCCGACGGGAGACGGTCGAGCTGCGCCGCCGGATCGGCTACGTCTTCCAGTTCGCCGCCCTCTTCGACTCCATGACGATCGGCGAGAATGTGGGGATGGGACTGCGGCGCATCCCCGGATGGGACCAGGACCGCATCCGGGAGCGGGTGGACGAGTGCCTGTCCCTGGTGGAGCTGGAGGGGATGGAGGACCGCTATCCGGCGCAGCTCAGCGGAGGCCAGCGGAAGCGCGCGGGGCTGGCCCGGGCGATCGCAGCCTCACCCAAGTACCTGCTGTACGACGAGCCCACCACGGGCCTGGACCCGGTCACCACCACGGTGATCGACCGCCTGATCTTGCGCATGAAGCGGGAGTTGGGCGTTACCGGCGTGGTGGTCACCCACGACATGACCAGCGCCTTTCGGGTTGCCGACCGAGTCGTTTTCCTTCACGACGGCAGAGCCCGCTTCGCCGGCACGCCCCAGGAGGCGCGAACGGCGACGGACCCGGTGCTGCGCGGCTTCGTCGACGGAGACCCTGAGCTCTACGCCCACAGCGGCACCCACGACAGCGACGCCCACGCCCACAGCGGCGCCCACAGCGCCGAGGAAGACCGCGAACCAGATCACGGAGGCAACGGATGAACCGAGGACGAGAGGCGCTGGTCGGTGCGGTGGTGCTGCTGGGCATCGCCGTCGGAGTGGTCGGCACCATATGGCTCAAGGGCGGCTGGGGCGCGGAAGGACGCACCTTGCGGACGGCGGCGACCGGGGTCGGCCAGCTGGCGGAAGGCGCCTCGGTGAAGTTTCGCGGCGTGAACGTGGGGAAGGTCGAGACGGTTTCGGTGGCGCCCAGCGGGGACGCAGTGCTGGTGGAGATGACGGTGGAAGCCGAACTGGCCCTGCCGGACGACGCCGCAGTGCTGCTCTCGCCCGAGTCGATGTTCGGCGACTGGCACGCCGAGATCGTCACCCAGAGCGACTTCCCCCGCATGGCGTTTCTGCAGTATCCGGGCGAGGAGATGCTTCCCGCCGCCGTGCTCCCGGACATGTCGCGACTGACCGCCGCCGCCGACGAGATCGCCGGCAACCTGGCGACAATCTCCGAGCGGTTTCAGATCGCCTTCACCGAGGAGACGGCCCAGAACGTGGCCCGCGCGATCAGCAACATCGAGGAGCTCAGCCAGGGGCTCTCCGAAGTCGTGCACCAGCAGGCCGAGCGCTTCAACCAGCTGGCGGACGGCTTCGACGAGTCGGCCCATGAGCTGGGAGCGGCGGCCCGGGCCGCACGAGAGTCGTTCGAACGGGTGGACGGGATCGTGGCCGCCGCCGATGTGGAGACGCTGATGGCCGACGCCGGGGTCGCCGCCGCCAACTTGCGCGCGCTGACCGGTCGCCTGGATTCGTCGCTGGAAGACTTCCGCGGCGCCGCCCAACGCGCCGACTCCACCTTCGCCCGCCTGGACCGGCTGATGACGGCTGCGGAGGAGGGCGACGGGACGGTGGCGCGACTGCTCTCGGACCCGGCGCTGGCGGACGAGGCGTTCGCGGCAGTGGCCGAGATGCGGGCGCTCTTGGCAGACATTCAAGAGAACCCGGGCCGCTACCTGCGGTTCTCGGTGTTCTAGTTCTCGGTGTTCTAAGAGGGGAGGAAGCGGCGGAGATGGCTCACGGCGTCCAAGACCGGGTCGAACACAGCGCAGGCGGCGTGCTGGTGCGCTACCAGAATGGAGCGTGGAATGCCTTGGTGATCCGAGACCCCTACGGAAAGTGGGGTCTCCCCAAGGGCCACCTGGAGCCCGGCGAGAGCGAGGAGGCGGCCGCGGTCCGGGAGGTCGGCGAGGAGACGGGCCTCTCGCCCGACGCCATGGGACCCCGGCTCGGCACCGTCGAGTGGGCCTTCCGCCGGGGCGCCCGCCGAGTGCAGAAGCGCTGCACCTTCTTCTTGATGCGAAGCCGCACGGGCGATCCGACGCCACAGAAGGCCGAGGGGATCACCGAGTGCCGGTGGTTCCCGCTGTGGGAGGCCGCCCGCAAGATCCCCTACCGGGACACCCGCAACTTGGTGATCCGCGCCGCCGCAATGATCGACGAAGCGGGATGGTAGCGCACGCGGGGGACGGCGCTCAGCGGACGGCAACGCGCACGGGAGACGGCGGTCCTTGGCGCACCGTCCAGGCCGCGCTCCTCCTGCTGGTCGCCGGCTTCTTCCTCTTCAGCCTGCGAGGCGTCCTCAACCCCTTCGTGCTCTACTGGGTCTTGGTGGTGGTCCTGCTTCCCTTCCGGGGCATCCGGGGCCACGCCTGGCTGGTCGGCTTGGCCACGGCCCTGACCCTGCTGTGGGCGCTGTCCACCTCCGGGGCCCTGCTGGCGCCGTTCTTCCTGGCGTTCGTGCTCGCCTACGTTCTCGACCCGCTGGTGGACCGGCTCGCCGCGTTCCGGCGGATCAGCCGCTCGGTGGCGATCCTGATCCTGGCCGTGCCCGTGGCGGCCGCCGCAACCGTTGCGCTGGTGGTGGGCGTCCCGCACCTGGTCCGCGAGTCGCTGGCGCTGGCCGCAGAAGCGCCCCGGGTCCTGGCCGCCCTGGAGCGCCTTGACTTGCCCTTCGTGGACGAGGCGGCACTCCTGGCCCGCCTCCGAGAGGTGGACGGTCAGGATGTGGCCGACTTCCTCCAGGCCCGGCTGGCGGCGGTCGCCCAGAACGCGCAGGCGGCGGTGCTGGGGCTCGGGCGCGGCATCGCGAGCATGGTCACCGTGGCCGGGTACCTGGTCCTAACCCCGGTGCTGGGCTTCTACTTGCTCCGGGACTACGACACGATCGTCGCTCGGGCCGGGGCGCTCCTCCCCGCACGGATCCGCCCCCAGGCCACCGAGTTCGCCGCCGAGTACGACACACTCCTCTCCCGCTACCTCCGGGGCCAAGTGCTGGTCGCCCTGATCGTGGGCGGGATCACCTGGCTCGGCCTTCTGTTCGCGGGCATTCCCTACTCCTTCCTGCTGGGCGCGCTGGTGGCCGTGCTGGGCGTGGTCCCCTACCTGGGCGTGATCCTCTCGCTGATCCCCGCCGTGCTGATCGCGCTGGTCTTGCCCGACCCCGGGACCGCGCTGATCAAGATCGTCGTCGTCTACGCCGTGGCCCAAGGGCTGGAAGGGACCGTGGTCAGCCCCCGGATCGTGGGCGAGTCGGTGGGACTCCACCCCGTGTGGATCCTCTTGGCGCTCTCGCTGGGCACATTCGTCTTCGGCTTTGCCGGCTTGCTGATCGCCGTCCCCGCCGCCGTGGGCGTCAAGCTGCTCCTCGCCCGGTTCCTGGAGCGCTACCGAGCGTCGCCCCTCTTCCAAGACGCCCCAGGCGCGCACCACGCCCCAGAGCCCCCCAACGAATCGCGATGAACGAACCCCTCGTAATCGTCGGCTCCGGTCCTGCGGGGTGGACCGCCGCCATCTACGCCGCCCGAGCCAACCTGCGACCTCTTGTCTACGAAGGCGCGGGCAGCCGCACCATGGTTCCCGGCGGCCAGCTCATGTTCACCACCGACGTGGAGAACTACCCGGGCTTCCCCGAAGGCGTCGGCGGAATCGAGATGATGGCGGACTTCAAGAAGCAGGCGGAACGCTTCGGCACACGGGTGGCCAGCGAGGACGTGGTGGAGGTGGACTTCGGCCAGCGGCCGTTCCTGCTTCGGACGTCGGAGGGAGACGAGGTGCGAGCGCAGACGGTGATCGTGGCCACAGGGGCCAACGCCCGCTGGCTGGGAGTGCCCGGAGAGGAGCGGCTGGCCAGGAGCGGCGGAGGCGTTTCGGCGTGCGCGGTGTGCGACGGAGCGCTGCCCTGGTTCCGAGGCAAGGAGATCGCGGTGGTGGGCGGCGGCGACAGCGCCATGGAAGACGCCCTCTACATGACCAAGTTCGCGTCCCAGGTGCTGGTGGTGCACCGCCGAGACCAGCTCCGGGCGTCGCAGATCATGCAGGACCGCGCCCGATCCCACCCGTCGATCCGCTTCCTGTGGAACCAAGCCGTCACAGAGGTTCTAGGGGACGACGTGATCGCCGCACTCCGTCTTCGCGACACATCCACCGGCGAAGAGTCGGAAGTGGAGGTGGGCGGCCTCTTCGTGGCGATCGGACACACGCCCAACACCGAGTTCCTCCGAGGGCAGATCGACCTCAAGGAGAACGGCTACGTCCGCCTCCCCAAGGCATGGCGCACAGAGACCAACGTGCCCGGAGTCTTCGCCGCCGGCGACGTCATGGACGACTACTACCGCCAAGCCGTCTCCGCAGCCGGCACCGGATGCATGGCGGCCCTGGAGGCCGAGCGCTTCCTGGCCCACGGCTGATCCCCCTTTCCTTCTCCTCCCTCCCGGCGACCAAACCCTCCACTCACCGACCGAGACCCACCGACCGAGACCCCGATCATGGCCGACTCCCACCGCATCGAGCGGGACTCGCTGGGCGAAGTGCGGGTCCCCGCCGACGCCCTCTACGGCGCCCAGACCCAGCGGGCCGTCGACAACTTCCCTATCAGCGGACGGCGCTTCGGGCGAAGGTTCATCCAAGCGCTGGGCCGGCTGAAGCAGGCCGCCGCCGAGACCAACGCCGAGCTGGAGCTCCTGCCCGCCCACATGGGCCGGGCGATCGCCGAGGCGGCCGCCGAAGTGGCGGACGGCAGGTGGGACGACCACTTCCCCCTGGACGTCTACCAGACCGGCTCGGGCACCTCCACCAACATGAACGCCAACGAGGTGATCGCCGCCCTGGCGAGCCGTCGGCTGAACGGAGAGCGGGTCCACCCCAACGACCACGTCAACTGCGGCCAGTCCTCCAACGACGTGATCCCCACGGCGATCCACGTCTCCTGCCGAGCCGCCCTGGCGGAGGAGCTGACCCCCGCGCTGACGCGCCTGCGGGACGCTCTGGCGGAGAAGGCTCGCGCGTTCGACGGCATCGTCAAGTCGGGGCGCACTCACCTGATGGACGCCACACCGGTGCGCCTGGGTCAGGAGTTCGGCGGCTACGCCCGGCAGGTGACCAAGGGCATCAAGCGGTTGGAGCGCGCCAGCGAGGAGATGGCGGAGCTGGCCCTTGGGGGGACCGCGACCGGCACCGGGATCAACACGCATCCCGAGTTCGCTCGCCGCGCCATTGCCCGGGTCTCGGAGCGCTACGGGATCGAGTTTCGGGAGGCGGAAGACCACTTCGAGGCCCAGGGCGCCAAGGACGACTGCGTGTCGCTGGCCGGGGCGCTCAACACCGTCGCCGGCAGTCTCATGAAGATCGCCGACGACATCCGTTGGCTGGCCAGCGGCCCCACCTCCGGGATCGCGGAGATCCAGCTTCCGGCGGTGCAGCCCGGCAGCTCGATCATGCCGGGGAAGGTCAACCCGGTCATGGCGGAGGCGCTCATGATGGCGTGTGCGCGGGTGGCCGGGAACGCTGTGGTGGTCACCGTCGCCGGCCAGCGGGGGAACTTCGAGCTCAACGTGATGATGCCCATCGTCGCCGACGCGCTGCTGGAGTCGATCCAGGTGCTGGCGGGGGCGTCCTCCGCCTTCGCCGTCCGTTGCGTGGAAGGAGTTGCGGCGCGCCCCCAGCGGGCTCGGGAGCTCTTGGAGCGGAACCCCGCCGTGGCCACCGCGCTGAACGCGTACGTGGGCTACGACAAGGCGGCGGAGGTCGCCAAGAGGGCGGCGCGGGAGAGCCGGTCGGTGCGCGATGTGGTGGAGGAGATGCAGCTGGTGGCCCCCGACGAGATCGACCGGGCACTGGACGTGCGCGACATGACCGAGCCCGGCGTGCCGGGGCGGAAGACAGGCGCGTCGGGACAGAAGGCAGGCTGATCCGCTGCTCCGCGGCAAGGCCGATCCGCTGATCCTTGGACGGTGCCGCGAAGAGCATCCTTGCGGTTCGGCCCTCGACTCCTCATTATTGTCGGACGTGCTGGAGGACCCGCATTCTGAGCCAACACTCGAAGAGCCGGGACTGCCTGCCGGAGTGGACGCCACGCCCTCGCGAGAGGGACGGCGGAAGCCTCGGGGGCGTCGCCAAGCGTTGAGCCCGGGCTTCAAATTTGCACCTCCAGCACCCGTAGAGGCCGGCCCCCTTCCAAAGGGGTGTCGGCCTTTACTTTTGGTGCCCGGAGCGGCTGGGGCGCAGACCCCCCTAGACCTGGACCTGGAAGGAGCCTCGGAGACCCGATGCGCCGAGTCGTCGTAGTTCGTCGGCTTCACTTCAGCGCCGCCCACCGCTTGGCGCGGCCCGAGTGGAGCGACGCGAAGAACCGTCGCGTATTCGGCGACTGCGCCAACCCGAACTGGCACGGCCACAACTACGAGCTGGAAGTCGCCGTGGTCGGTCCCGTCTCCGACGAAACGGGGTACGTGATGGACTTGAAGGAGCTGAAAGAGTTGGCGAACCGCCACGTGGTGTCGGAGCTGGACCACCGCAACCTGAACCTGGACGTGCCCTGGCTCCAAGGGATCGTCCCCTCCACAGAGAACTTGGTGGTGGCGATCTGGGAACGTCTCGCCCCTCTGGTGCCCCCGCCGGCCGCCCTGCACCGGCTGATCCTTCGGGAGACTCCCCGCCACTGGGTCGAGTACTCGGGCGAGTGAGACCCGCTGACGCATGAGGCCCGCCGGGGCGTGAACGTCCTGCTGGTCGATCACCTGGCCTGCCCCCGTTGCGGCCCCACGTTCGGGCTGGTCCTGCTGGCCCGGGAGGTGCGCAGCCGGCGAGTGCACCGGGGCGAACTGGGCTGTCCGAACTGCCGTGACGCCTTTCCGGTGGAGGGCGGCGTTGCCGACTTGCGCCCGCCGCCCAGGACGCCGCTGCCGCCAGAAACGGCGCCGCCGACGGCCGAGCGGGCAGAAGGCGGCGGGCTGGCCGACCACGCCCTCCGCTTGGCCGCGGCCTTGGGCATGGCCGGTGCATCGGACGGGCGAGGAGGCCTGTGCGTGGTGTCGGACGGCTGGCGAGACGCAGCGGTCGCGCTGGCGCGCCTCCTTCCCGAGATCGAGGTCGTCGCGCTGGGGCGGCACGCGCAGGTTGCCACCGGCGCAGAGCCCGTCGCCGACCGCAGCACCGGGGAGGTCAGCCGCATGGCGACGGGCTCCTCGCTGCCGTTCCGAGACGGCAGCGCCCGAGGCGTGGCCCTGGCGGGGCGCGACTGGGAGGACCTGTGGCGCGAGGCCGTGCGCGTCACGGCCTGGGGCGGCCGCATCGCGGTGACGGACGCGCCCCGCAACGCCCGGACAGCACTGGAGGACGCGGGGCTGACCACGATCCTCGACGGCGACGGCTGGCTGGTCGCCCACAAGGGCTCCAGGCAGGACGGCAAACGGCGCACATCCGGTTGACGGGCTACGCCGGTCCTCGTCATCTTGTCGGGCGTGAAGCCGCTCTCTCCCTTCCGGCTCCGCGCTGGTGTCGCTGGAGTCGCCGCCCCGGCCCGCCTAGTGGCCCTCGTCGCCCTCGTGGCGGCCCTCCTGGCTTCGGCCTGCGCCGTCGGCGCCCCAACGTCGGGGCCGGCCGGCTCCCGCGACGAGATCACGCGGCAGGAGCTGGACGAACTCAACGCCGACGACGTCATGGAAGCCGTGACGATCTTGCGTCCCCAGTGGTTGCGCTATAGGCCGATGCGCACCCCCGGCTCCCCGGAGCCCGTAGTCGGCGTCGTCGTGGACGGTCGTCCCAGGGGCACCCGAGCCGACCTTGCCCAAATCCCCATCGGCAGCGTGGAGCGCATCCAGTTCATGTCGGCGGGCGACGCCACGATCCGCTTCGGAACGGGCTACACGGGCGGCGCCATCATCGTCACGACCCGTCGTTCCGGAGAATAGCCCGCCCCTGGTTGTCCAGCGACTTGTCCAGCGACGCCTTTTGGGCTAGAATGAATGGTCCCGCTTCCCCGGCGGGTGCCTCCTTTTCCCCGGCGGGCGCCTCCTTCCGACGCCACTTCCCGAACCGAATGACGCGGCTACTCCAAGCTACGATCTGCACGCCGGCCCCGGCCTCCATTGCCGTCGCCCTCTTGTTGCTGGCCGCCTGCGGCGCCGACGATCCGACCCTCGCCCGCGGGGAGGCGCTCTTCGACACCTGTTCGCCCTGCCACGGCGAGGACGGCGCCGGCAACCAGGAGCTGGGCGCGCCCGCCATCGCCGGCGCCTCCGAGTGGTACATCAAGGACCAGCTGGCCGCCTTCCGAGCGGGCCGGCGAGGCTACCACCATCAGGACGTGGAGGGGCTCCGCATGCGCCCCATGTCCCGCTCCCTTTTCGAGGCGAAGGGCGACATCGACGCCGTGACGGCCTACGTGACCAGCCTCCCCATGGCGGACCCGCCGCCCACCGGCGCCGTGCAGGGCGACCCGGAGGTCGGAGAGGACCAGTACGCCGCCCTCTGCGCCAACTGCCACGGCATGGACGGCCGCGGGAACCAAGCCCAGTTCGCCCCCTCTCTGCTCCACCTGAGCGACTGGTATCTGGCCTCGTCGATCCGCAAGTACCGGGACGGGGTTCGCGGCGGAGAGGTGGGCGACGTGGGCGGCGCGCTCATGACCCCCTCCGTTGCCAACTTCACCGACGAGCAGGTGGAGGACGTGACGGCCTACGTGGTTTCGATGCGACGGCTCCCCCCGAAGCGCGAGATAGCCGGCGCCGAACCCGCCGCACTCCCGCCGGTGGAGGTGGACCCGGCTCTCCTTCCAGATGACGTCACCACCGAGATGGTCGCCGAGGGCCAATCGATCTTCCACGGCGCCGGGATCTGCTACACCTGCCATACCCAGGGCGGACAGGGCGGTCCCCTGGCGCCCGACCTCACCGACGACGCTTGGCTCAACATCGACGGCGAGTACGAGTCGATCGTCGAGGTGGTGAACACGGGGGTCGCGCAACCCGTCGAACACCCCGGCCAGATGCAGCCCCGCGCGGGGATGCCCCTCACCGACGACCAGGTGCGGGCCGTCGCCGCCTACGTCTTCGCCCTCAGCCGCTGACTGCCCAGCCGAGAGCCGTGACCGAAGCGAACGCCCAGCCCGCCCCGCCGTCCGAAGCCGGCCCGACCCATGCCGAACTGGCCGCCGCGATTCCGCCCGCGCCCCCGGACGAGGAGAACGACGCGATCCAGTTCGCCAAGAAGACCCTCCTCTGGACCGTGATCCTGGCCGTCGGCTTCATCGGCGCCGTCGTGGTGTGGATCCTCTGATGGAGGCGTGGATCCTCTGATGGAAACGACCCTCTTCGACAACCTGCTCGCCGTCGCGTCCTCGTACGCGGCCCAGATCGACGGCCTGATCCTCCTCGTGCTGATCCTGGTCGGCGTCTGGTTCCTCATCGCCGAGGCCGTCTTCCTGGGCCTCATCGTCCGCTACCGAGCCAAGCCGGGGCGCAAGGCCGACTACGTGGACGGCAAGAACAAGGTCCACAAGCGGTGGATCACGATCCCCCACCTGCTGGTGCTGGTGTGCGACGTGGCGATCATCGTGGTCTCGTTCCGGGTGTGGCACCACATCAAGCTGGACCTGCCCGAGAACCCCGACGCCGAGATCCGCATCGTGGGCCAGCAGTGGGCGTGGACCTTCCAGCACCCCGGCCCCGACAACGCGCTGGACACGCCCGACGACATCTTCACGGTGGACGATCTCCATGTCGAAGTCGGCAAGACCTACCAGTTCAAGCTGGAAGCCACCGACGTGCTCCACAGCTTCTCCGTGCCCGCATGGCGGATCAAGCAGGACGCGATCCCGGGGCGCAGCATCACGGGGTGGTTCCAGCCGACCGAGACGGGCGCCTTCAACGTCCAGTGCGCCGAGATATGCGGCTTCGGCCACGGCGTCATGGTCGCCGAGGTGACGGTGGAGACCGCCGAAGAGCACGCCGCCTGGGTGGCGGCCAACGCCACCACCCCCTAGCCCCGGAGGACCCGAACCATGGCACAACCCGCCGTCGCCGCCCCGGTTCACGATCCCCGCGGGGACGCCCACGAAGCCCACGAAGCCCATCACGGCCCCGAAGGCTGGCTGAAGTACCTCTGGTCCACGGACCACAAGGTCATCGCCATGCAGTACATGTTCACGGGCATCTTCATGGCTGTGGTCGGCGGCTTCATGGCGTACGTCTTCCGGATGCAGCTGGCCTTCCCGGGCATCAACGTGCCGGGCTTCGGGATGGTGTCGCCGGGCGAATACAACGCGCTGGTCACCAACCACGGCACGATCATGATCTTCTGGGTGGCCATGCCCGTCCTGCTGGCCGCCTTCGGGAACTACCTGATCCCGCTCATGGTCGGCGCCGACGACATGGTGTTCCCCAAGATCAACCGCCTGTCGTTCCAGGTCTTCTTCGTCAGCACGATCGTCATCCTGGCGTCGCTCTTCGTGGAGGGTGGCGGCTTCGCCGGCGCGTGGACCGCCTACCCGCCCCTCTCGGCGGACAGCACCTACAACCTGACCCCCCTGGGCAGCACCCTCTGGCTTGTGGGGGTGGGGCTGGAGTTCGTGGCGTTCCTCCTGGGCGGGATCAACTTCATCACCACCCTCATGAACTCCCGGGCACCGGGAATGCGCGCCTTCGACGTGCCCGTGGTGGTGTGGATGATCGTCATCGCCAGCATTCTCTTCATGCTCTCGGTGGGCCCGCTGCTGGCGGGAGCGATCATGCTCCTCTTCGACCAGACGCTGGGCACGGGCTTCTTCAACCCGGGGATGGGGGGCGACCCGGTGCTCTGGCAGCACCTCTTCTGGTTCTTCGGCCACCCGGAGGTGTACGTGGTGCTCCTCCCGGCGATGGGCGTCGTGGCGGAGATCATGACCACCTTCGCGCGCAAGAAGCTCTTCGCCTACCGGACGGTGATCTTCACGGTGGTGGCGACGGGGGTGCTCAGCTTCTTCGTCTGGGCACACCACCAGTTCATCGCCGGGATCGACCCCCGGATGGCCAACCTCTTCACGATCACCACGCTGCTGATCTCGGTGCCGATCGCCGAGCTCTGCTTCATCTACATCGCCACCCTCTGGCGAGGTTCGATCTCGCTCACCACGCCGATGCTCTGGGCGCTGGCGTTCGTGGCCGAGTTCCTGATCGGCGGCGTCACGGGCATCTTCCTGGGCGCGGCGGGCGCGGACATCTACTTCCACGACACCTACTTCGTCCTGGCCCACTTCCACTACACCTTCTTCCCCATCGCCATCATCGGGACCTTCGCCGCGTTCACCTACTGGTTCCCCAAGATGTTCGGGAAGATGATGAACGAGACCCTGGGCAAGATCCACTTCTGGGGCACCGTCATCCCCTTCAACCTCATCTTCATCCCCCTCTTCGTGCTGGGGATGGGCGGCCAGCACCGGCGCATCTACAACTACGAGCACTTCTCCGAGCTGGCGGGCCCCGGGTTCCAGAACATGCGGGTGATCGCCACCGTCTCGCTGCTGATCATGCTCGCCTTCCAGTTCGTCTTCTTCTACAACTGCTGGAAGTCGTGGCGGAGCGGGAAGAAGTCGTCCCGCAACCCGTGGAAGGCCAACTCCCTGGAGTGGACCACCGAGTCGCCCCCGCCCCACGGCAACTGGCACCCCGACGAGATGCCCGTCGTCTACCGGGGGCCGTACGAGTACAGCGTCCCGGATCGCAAGGACGACTACTGGCCCCAGAACGCCCCCAACTGAGTCCGACACCTGATGAAACCGATTGCAACGACCCGCGCCGCCACCGGGATCGCCACCGGCAAGCTGGCCGTCTGGTGGGTGCTGGCGTCGGAGGTGGTGATCTTCGGCGGTCTCCTGGCGTCGTACATCATGCACCGGCTGGGGCACCCGGAGTGGGCCGACGCCGCCGTCCACACCAACGCGAACATTGGGGCGTTCAACACCTTCGTGCTGCTGTCGTCGAGCCTGACCGCTGTGCTGGCGCACCAAGCCGCAGAGAAGGGCGACGGCAAGGCCGCAGCCAAGTTCCTGTACTTCACCATCGCCGGCGCCGTCACCTTCCTCGGCGTGAAGACCTACGAGTGGTGGTACGAGATCAGCCACGGCTACACGATCACCTCCAACACCTTCTGGTCGTTCTACTACTCGGCGGCGGGGCTCCACGCCTTCCACGTGATCGCCGGAGCCGTGATCATGGCCTTCGTCGCCCGCGACGCCAGGCGCAACGTGGAGCTCCACCGGGTGGAGCTGATCGGCATCTACTGGCACTTCGTGGACATCGTCTGGATATTCCTCTTCCCGCTGCTCTACATCGCCAAGTAACGCCATGGCCGCCCACACCGACGACAACGCCGGCTGGCTCTCCAACCACTACGTCCGTATCTACCTGACGCTGCTGGTCCTGCTGGCCGTCAGCATCATGGGACCTGTTCTCGCGCCCCGCCTGGGCGAGGCCCAAGTGCCCTTGGTGGGCCTCCGGGTCTCCACCTTCGTCATGCTGATCACCGCCTTCGGGATCGCAGTGGTGAAGGCGTGGCTGGTGATCAAGCACTTCATGCACCTCTCCATCGAGCGCCCGATCGCCAAGTGGTTCCTGGCCGCGTCGGTGCTGCTGCTGGCGCTCTTCTGGGGCGGGATCGCGCCCGACGTGCAGAACCACTCCGGTGCCAACTGGGAGAACGTGGCGGCCCAGGCGGCGGTGGCGCGGGGCATCCCCGAGGTGGCCCACGAGGAGGACGCGGACCACGGCGAAGCGGCCGGGGCGGAGCACGGCGAGGCGGCGGCTGGAGCAGATCACGGCCAGGCGGACGCGGGTCACGGCGTCGCAACGGGCAGGGGCTCCGAGGAAGGCTTGGTCCCCTCCTCCAAGTCCAACGCCAGCCTGCTGCCGGGTGGATACAACTTCACCCACGTGGCGTTCTGGTCGGTGGTGGGACTGGTGGCCGTAGGGACCAACGCGGTGGCGATCATGCTGTCGATCGGCGCCGGGCTGCTGGTCTTCGAGACGTTGAAGGGCTTGCGGGAGCGGCGTCGCGCCTAGGCGGGTCGCGGGCCGCGAGCACCGGGAGAGTCCCCAGAGGGCAAGGAGGGCCGCTTGACGGCAGCTCGCGCGACAGTCCTTCGGTTCCGGCCTCGGCCGAGGAAGCCGGCCAAGCTGGTGTCCAACGGCGTGCTGGGGATGATCCTCTTCGTCTTCGTGGAGATCATGCTCTTCGCCGGGTTCATCTCGGCGTACGCGATCGTGAAGGCACGGGCACCGGGCTCCGTCTGGCCTCCGCCGAACCAGCCCCGCCTCCCCTTCGAGCGCACAGCGATCAACACCAGCGCCCTGGTCCTGAGCGGGATCGTGCTGTTGATCGCCCACCGCCTGCACGAGAAGGGCCGGCCCAGGGTCGCCGGGCTCCTGCTGGTTGCCACGCTGCTGGGAGGGGCCTTCGTGGCGCTTCAAGGGGTCGAGTGGATCGCGCTGCTGGCGGAGGGGCTCACCCTCACCTCGTCCACCTTCGGCAGCCTCTTCTATACGATCATCGGCGCCCACGCCCTCCACGCCGTAGTCGCCATCTGCGCGCTGGGGTGGGCCGTGGCGCGGCTCCGCGCCGGACGCCTCAGCAAGGAAGCGCTCTCCACCGTCGCGATCTTCTGGTACTTCGTGGTGCTGGTGTGGCCGTTCCTCTACTTCCAGGTGTACCTGTGATGGGGGCGGGGCGTGTGGCGCTGTGGACGACCGCTGGCGCGGCGGCGGTCATGCTGCTGGCGTTCTGGCCGGAAACGCTCCACGCCTGTCCGGTGTGCTTCGACCGGGACGACGAGGCGCGGATCGCGTTTCTGGCCACCACCGGGCTGCTGACGCTGCTGCCGCTGGGGTTGGTGGCGGGGGTGGGGGCGTGGCTGCGGAAGCGGGCTGGACGGGAGGAGGAGGGCCAGCCGGAGGAGGGCGGCCGGCCGGAAGAGGGCGAAGGGAGCTGATGGAGCTTGGTGCGTTGGGACAAGTGATATGGCGAGCCGAGTCGGGTCGGAGGAATCAGGACGAATCGTGATTGGGCTTCCGTGTGATTTTGGGGCTTGGCTGGTTCGTAGGTTGCACGATGGGCGACTCCGCGAGAAAGACATCGTAACGTGGAGCAAGGACACACCCAAGTTGGGAACCATCCAGATCAAGAAGCACTTCCGGCATTTCGCGGGAGGACGCGACGAGAAGTACGGGCTGATTGCGGCGGGCGATGACCTCTACAAGGTGGCTACTTCACTTTGCAAGTGGGGCAGCCACACTCAGTTGACGTTTCCAGTAGGGCGTGACGAGTTCTCGAACCGGGACAACTTGACATCTGCAGACGGAAGCAGGGTACAGCAGATCTGGAACGGACTTGGCGATGTGCTGTGCATCACTGTACTCCATCACCCCGCCAGGGGGCTGGGAGTGGCTTGGCGGGAGATGCCAAGGTGCTTTGGGTCGAAGTGGACCAGAAACGGAACCAACGGTATTGACGGGCACATCCTGGGCGAAGGCAATCGAGGGCGTGTCCAAGTTCGCAAGATGCCCAGTGCACGCGACCATAAGAACTGGGAAGTCGGGTTGCACCTGAACCGTGGCTGCACATCCTTCCTTGGTTGGCACTTGAAGGCATTCGGTGGCTCTGGCCGGATCGAGCACCCAGCCCGGAACATGGGCCGCGCTCCTGGGCCGTCGCCGGATGCCGGGGCGGAGTAGCCAGTCAGCCGACGGTGCCGTTCCCCGACGCCCCACCCCTCCATCCCGGCCAAGTCCTCACCGGCCCCCTCTTCGACGAGCCGATGCGGGTGGAGACGGTTCGCTCGCTGGGGGGCGGCATGTGGATGGCCGGCTTGGTCGGAACGCGCTCGGAAAGGTTCCGAAGCGTCGCGCTCGGCGAGGCCGACTTGGGGCAGCTGACCGTCGCCGACCCCGCCCTCTCCTACGACGGCGACGCCGCCCTCCTGCGTCTGGGCATCCAAGCCTGGTCGCTGGGAATCGCCTACGAGTTCGACCCGTACTTCGCGCTCTCGATCTCTCGCGTGGACCCGCTGCCGCACCAGCTGGAGGCCGTCTACGAGCACCTTCTCAAGCTGCCCAGCGTGCGCTTCCTGCTGGCCGACGACGCCGGCGCCGGCAAGACGATCATGGCCGGCCTGCTGATCCGCGAACTCAAGCTGCGGGGGCTGGTGGAGCGCGTTCTGGTGGTGTGCCCCGCCAACCTGTCGTTCCAGTGGCAACGCGAACTCAAAGAGAAGTTCGACGAGAAGTTCCTGGTGCTGAAAGGGAGCGACATCCGCGAGCAGTTCGGCGTGAACCAGTGGATGGAGCAGAACCAGGTCGTCACGTCGCTGGACTTGGCCAAGCGCGACGACGTGCTGCCCGGCCTCAAGCAGGTCCACTGGGACTTGGTGATCGTGGACGAGGCGCACCGCATGTCGGCCCGCGACGAGAGCCACAAGAGCCTGCGCTACAAGCTGGGCGAACTCCTGCGGGACACGTCGGCCCACATGCTTCTGCTCACCGCGACACCTCACAAGGGCGACCCGAAGAACTTCACCCTCTTCCTCCAGCTGCTGGACCGGGACGTCTACGCCGACGTCAAGTCGATCCGCGAGGCGATGGAGCGGCGCCGGGCGCCGTTCTACCTGCGACGCACCAAGGAGGCGATGGTCCAGTTTCCAGAGCGCGACGACGACGGGAGCTGGGTTGCGCGGCCAGTATTCACCAAGCGCATTCCGCGCACAGCGGGCTTCTCCCTTGACGGGGCCGAGTTCGAGCTGTACCGGGACGTCACGCGCTTCGTGAAGCGGCAGAGCCGGCGTGCCGCCGCCCAGGGGGACGACCTCCGGGCCCGTGCCGTCGGCTTCCTGATGTCGCTGTATCAGCGTCGGCTGGCGTCCAGCACCCATGCGCTGCGCCGGTCGCTGGAGAACCGCGCGAAACGGCTGAAGGACGGCTTGGCCGAGGCGCGGGTGTTGGCACGCACGGCACCGTCGTCGTTGCCCACCCACGACGAGCTGGAAGAGATGGAGGACGCCGAGCGCGAGCGCATGGAGAAGATGCTGGAAGCGGTCACGTTGGCGGGCGACCCGTCGCTGGTGCAGGAAGAGATCGGCGAGCTGCGCCGGCTGGCCGTCCAAGCTCGGGAGGTGGAGCGTTCCGGGGCGGAGGCGAAGCTGGCCCAGCTGAAGAGCCTGATGCGCAACGAGGGCTTCTTCGACCGGCCGGACCAGCGGCTACTCGTGTTCACCGAGTTCAAGGACACGCTGAACTACCTGATGGAGCGGCTGGCCGAGTGGGGGTTCGCGGTGGGCTGCATTCACGGTGGCATGAGGCCGGGTTCGCGGGACGAGCCGGGCACGCGCCTCCACGCGGAACAGCAGTTTCGGGAGGGCGGCATCCAGGTGCTGGTGGCCACCGAGGCCGCGGGCGAAGGGATCAACCTTCAGTGCTGCCACATCCTCTTCAACTACGACATTCCGTGGAACCCGAACCGGCTGGAGCAGCGGATGGGCCGCATCCACCGCTACGGCCAGCGCAAGGACTGCCTGATCTTCAACTTCGTGGCCGCCAACACCGTCGAGGGACGCGTGCTGGAACGGCTGCACGAGAAGCTGCAGGAGATCCGCGACGCGCTGGACGACGACGCCGTCTTCAACGTCGTGGGCGAGGTCCTGCCCGCCACTCATGTGGAGAGCGTGTTGCGGGAGTACTACGCCGGCGGCATGGGCGAGGCCGACTTGGAGGAGCGGCTTCTGCGCAACGTGGACGAAGGCCGCTTCCGGGCGATCTGCCAGACGGCGCTGGAGGGCTTGGCGTCGAAGAAGCTGAACCTGGAGATGCTGGTGGAGCGGCGGGCTCGCGCCAGGGAACGGCGAGTGGTGCCCGAGACGATTGCGCGCTTCATGGCGACGTGCGCCGAACGCGCCGGCTTGGCGCTGACGCGGCTGCGGGACCTGCCTCATGCGTTCCGTCCCGGGCGGACACCGACAGCACTGAAACGGTGCGAGCGCGAGGCCGACTGGCGGTTGCCAGCACTGGCCGCCCACTACCCTCCCCTCTCCACCGACCGCGATACGGCCGCGAAGCACAACCTGGAGTGGGTCACGCCCGGACACCCGCTCTTCGAGGCGTTGCGCCGCCATGGACTGGCCCTGGGCCGGGACGCCTTCGCCACCGGTGCCTGCTTCCACTCGCTGGATCACGCAACGCCCTCCCGGCTGGACTTCTACCGGGCCCGCGCGGTGGACGGCATGGGACGCACGGTCCACGAACGGCTCTTCGCCGTGGAGCTGACGGACGACGACAAGCCGCCTCGGCTGCGTGAGCCGGACATGCTGGGCGACCTGACCCCTGCCCCACCACCTTCGGGCGCGCTACCGGCGGTCGCGAGCACCGAGGAGCCCACGGCTTGGCTCCACGAGCGCGGGCTGTCGCCGTTCCTGGAGAAGGTGCGGGCGGAGCGGACGGCCGAGGTGCAGCGCGTCGCGAAGCACGTCGAGCTGTCGCTGACCGAGGTGCTGCAGCGGGCTGACCAGGAGATCGGCAGGGCGAACGAGGACCGTGCGGAGGGCGTGGCCGGCGCCGCTGGCAGGCTCGCCATGGCCGTGGCGCGGCACCAGGAGGTGTCGGACCGTCGCGAGCGCAGGCGCGACGAACTGCGGCGGCAGGGGGCGATCACCCTCCAGGGCGTGGAGCGGCTGGCCAGCGCGCTGATCCTGCCCCACCCCGAGCGCGCCTCGCCGGAAGTCCGCCGCCTGCAACCCCACCCGGACACGGAGATGACCGCAATGCGCGTGGTCGCCGAGCACGAGGAGGCGCGGGGCTGCCAAGTCACCGACGTCCACAAGCAGAACCTGGGCTACGACCTGACCAGCCTAGACCTGAAGTCGGGCGAACTTCGCCTGATCGAGGTCAAGGGACTGGCCGGCGCCGCCAGCGACGTGCTGCTCACTCCCAACGAGCGCCGCGTTGCCGAGGACCGCCCGGACTGCTATTGGTTGTATGTTGTGACTCATTGCGCCAGCGAACCCGTCTTGCAGGAGCCCATCCAGGACCCTGCAAGCTTCAATTGGCGCGAGGTCAGGAAGGTCCAGCACTACCGACTCTCGGTGAACGCCATGACGCAACCCATGACGGTGCGGGAAGGCCGAGGCCGGCCGGGCTACGACGATCAGCCCGCGACGGGAGGTGACGGATGACGCTAGACCTGCCAGCGGTGCGGGAGATGGTCGCTCGCGGAGAGTCCGAAACTGTCGAACTCAAGCGCAGCACGGCGGGGCGCGATCCGGCGGCGAAGACGCTGTGCGCGATGCTGAACCATCAGGGCGGCCGCGTGCTGTTCGGCGTGGAGCCGGACGGGACGATCGCTGGACAGGACGTCAGCGGCCGCACCATTGAGCGAATCTCCCAACAGTTCGCGAAGATCGAACCGCCGGTCTTCCCTTCCATCGACCGTGTTCCCGTGATAGATGGACGGGAAGTCATTGTCGTCACGGTTTCCAGGGGGAACAGCCGTCCGTACAGCTATAACGGCCAAGCCTGGCGACGTGTGGGCAACACCAATCGCGGCGTGTCGCGCGACGAGTACAACAAGATGGTGTTGCAGTTCATGCACGCTACGCGCAGGTGGGAGAACGAGCCCGAACCGGCTTGGTCGGTGGACGACCTGGACATCGACCAGATTCACCGTACTGTGGAAGAGGCGATTCAACGCGATCGATTGAAGGAGCCGGACACGCGGGAGCCATTGGCCCTGTTGCGTGGATTTGGCCTCACTAGTGGAGATGATGTGCTGTTACGTGCCGCCGTGGTCATGTTCGGCAAGAAGGATCGCATCGCCGCAGAGTACACCCAGTGCTCGGTAAGGGCCGCACGTTTCTTGGGAACGGACAAGTCCGAGTCATCGGACAACCGCCAGTTTCACGGCAACGCGATTGAGCTGCTCGCCAAAAGCCAGGAGTTCGTTCGGGAACACCTCCGCATCGCTAGCCGCTTCGAGCCCGACAGCTTCTCGCGGATCGACGAACCGGACTACCCGCCATTGGCAGTACGCGAAGCCCTAACGAACGCAATCTGCCATCGGGACTACTCGTCCGCTGGTGGTGCCGTGCATGTCGCTATGTACGACGACCGGTTGGAGATCATGTCGCCCGGCACCCTACCTGCCGACTTCACGCCGGAATCTCTGTACGGGCCCCATCGGTCCGAACCGTGGAACCCGCTCATCGCGGACGTGTTCTTCCGTCGCGGAATTGTCGAGAAGTGGGGCCGGGGCACTCTAGAGATGGTGAAACTCGCCGTCGCCGCGGGATTGCCCAGACCGCAAATCGAGGACGCCCACGGATCGGTAACGGTTCGCTTTCGGCCCAACGGCCACATACCGCGATACGTTCACGTCAAGCTCTCCCAGCGACACCGACAGATCCTGGCCCTCCTCTCGGAAATGGGTCCATTGCCGCTCCGGCAGATCGTCGACGAGATGCGGAAGAAGTCAAGATCGCCCCAGCCGCCGAGGCTACAGAAGGATAGACTCCAAGGTGAACTCCACGAACTGCGGGCGTACCGTTTGGTCGACTGCTGGGGGTGGGGCCCTGGGGCGAGGTGGGAGCGCACGTAGTGGCCAGTGACGCGACCGTCGGCCCGGCGGCGACAAACGATGACCTGCGCTTCCGGCGCCTACGCCTCACGAACTGGAAGAACTTCCTGGAGGTGGACATCCCAGTGCACGACCGGATGTTCCTGGTGGGCGCCAACGGCTCCGGCAAGTCCAACCTGCTCGACGCCTTCCGGTTCCTTCGGGATGTGGCGTCGCCCGGGGGCTTCCAGTCGGCTGTCGCTCGGCGGCAGGGCGTGGAGGCAATCCGATCTCTGGCAGCCGCACGCGATGCGGAGGTCGGCGTAGAAGTCGAGGTGGAAGGAGAGAACGGCGGCCCGCTGTGGCGGTACGGCCTTTCCTTTTGCCAAGACGCAGACGGTCAGCCTCGGTTGCGGAGCGAGCACGTATCGCATGACGGGCGTGCGGTCGTCGAACGTCCCGATTCCGACGACAACGCCGACGGCGACCTCTTGCGACAGACATTCTTGGAGCAGGTGAGTAGGAGTCGGCCGTTCCGCCACCTGGAACGCTTCTTCCGGACGGTCGCGAGCCCGAGTGTAGTCCCTGAAGTCGTCCGCGAGCCCGGTGGCACGCTCGGCGACTTCCGCGAGCAGCACGGTGGTCGCTTCGTCGAGGAAATCGCCGGAACCCCAACCGACGAGCGCGACTTGCTCTTGGGCCGCATCGAGAGGGCGCTGCGCACCGCGGTCCCCCACTTCGATTCGCTCAGTCTGGTCCGCGACAGTGGGGGGAAGCCCCACCTTGCGATCAGGCACACAAACTGGCTCCACGACGACTCTTGGCAGACGGAGAACCAGTGTTCCGACGGCATGTTGCGCTTGATCGGGCTTCTGTGGACGCTGCTGAAGGCGAACGGCCCCGTGCTTCTGGAAGAGCCCGAGTCGTCGATTCACCCCGACGTCGTTCGCATGTTGCCCCAGATGCTGGAAGGTGCTCGGCAGCGATCGCGCAGGCAGGTCTTTCTCAGCACGCACTCGCCCAACCTCATGTGGGACGATGGCATCGGTCTCGAAGAGACTCTCCTGCTGCTGACGAACGGGGCCAACACGCGGGCCGTCACGGCGGAATCAGTGGAGGAGGTCTGCGCACTCGTCGAAGGCGGCTTGTCTGTCGCGGAAGCGGCGATTCCCCAGACCCAGCCGAACGGTACGTGGCTTCTGGGTGCATTCGCGAATGACTAGCTCCTCCGCGTTCAGGGACGCGACAGGTGGCCCGGCGACGACGAGCGATGATCTGCGCTTCCGGCGGCTGCGCCTCAAGAACTGGAAGAACTTCCTGGATGTGGACATCCCAGTGCACGACCGGATGTTCCTGGTGGGCGCCAACGGCTCCGGCAAGTCCAACCTGCTCAACGCCTTCCGGTTCCTTCGGGACGTGGCGTCGCCCGGGGGCGGCTTGGAAACGGCGGTGGCCAAGCGCGGAGGGCTCACAGCGATCCGGTGCTTGGCTGCTGCTCATGACGCCCAGGTCGGCATTGAAGTCGAGATGGAAGACCAGGACGGAGCATCGCGGTGGCGGTATGGACTCGCGTTCCACGACGTGTCGGGCCAACCTCGACTTTGCAGAGAGCACGTTGCATGCAACGGTCGAACGGTCGTCGAGCGACCCGACGCGAACGATCGTCACGACAGTACGCTACTCACGCAGACCCATATGGAACACGTAGCCCTCAACCGGGCCTTCGGCAGTATCGGGAACCTCTTCAAGTCCGTATGCTACATGCACGCCGTGCCCCAGATAGTACGCCAACGAACGCTATGGGATGGCGGCACGCAATACGCTTTCGGCGGCGAGCTGATCGACCAAATCGCGGCGACGGAAGAACCCGTCAGAGCGGACCTCTTGGTGCGACTCGAAAACGCCCTGCGGATAGCGGTTCCTCACCTCGAGAGCCTTGCGCTGGTTCGCGATGCTGTGGGCAAGCCGCACTTCCGTGTCAGACTTGATCTTTGGCGACCGGACGTCTACCAGACCGAGGCGGAGATGTCGGACGGCACACTGCGCTTGATCGCGTTGCTGTGGACAGTCATGAGGTCGAAAGGTCCGTTGCTGCTGGAGGAGCCAGAGCTTTACCTGCATCCTGATCTGGTTCGGTATCTGATTCTGGTGTTCGAGAGCGTGCGCCGAGACACGATCAGGCAGCTTTTCGTCAGTTCCCATTCAATGGATTTCTTGGGGGACAGCGACATCGGATTGGACGAGACGGTCCTCCTGATGGGCGACGACGGACGTACGCGAGTCGTCCGGGCGTCGGAGATGCAGCAGGCGCGCATCTTGTCGGAACACGGGCATTCCGTGGCCGAAGTGGCCTACCCACACACGCAGCCACGCGACCTAACCCGGATGGCCAATGTGTTGAGAGGAGAGGATGATAGGGAGGCCGTCACATGATGGTGCCTGCAACACGCTGGGAGCGCATGTAGTGGCCAGAGACTCGACCGACGGCCCGGCGACGACGAGCGACGATCTGCGCTTCCGGCGCCTGCGCCTCAGGAACTGGAAGAACTTCCTGGAGGTGGACATCCCGGTGCACGACCGGATGTTCCTGGTGGGGGCCAACGGCTGCGGCAAATCCAACCTGCTCGATGCCTTCCGGTTCCTCCGAGACGTGGCGTCGCATGTGGGCGGCCTCGCAACGGCGGTCGAGCGGAGGAACGGCATAGATGCTATCCGGTGCCTGGCTGCTCCACCGGACGCGGCCGTAGGCATCGAGGTCGAGGCGGAGAGCAAGAACGGCGGGTCACGATGGCGGTATGGACTGTCGTTCGATCAAGGCTCGGAGGGCTGGCCTCGGCTTCGCAGCGAGCACGTGTCGCGTAACGGTCGTACTGTCGTTGAACGACCAGACTCGGACGACGCCCGCGACGGCACGTTCATGCAACAGACGCACATCGAACAGGTGAGCAAGAGCGAGGAGTTTCGCTGCATGGCGGAACTGTTCGCCTCTATTCGATACGTCCACTTGGTGCCGGAGATCGTTCGCGACGTGAAGCGTTGGTCCGCAAGCGGCCTTGATCCTTACGGGAGCAGGTTTCTCGTTGAAGTGGCTGCGACGGAGAACGACGAGCGGCAGCGTAGGATCGCGTTGCTCAGCAAGGCGCTCATGGCTGTCGTTCCCCACCTTGACGCAATCCGCCTGACTCGCGACAAGCACGGTGTGCCCCACTTGGTCGCCCGATTCACGCACTGGCGGAACGCAGCGACTTGGCAGACCGAAGAGTACTTGTCCGATGGGACGCTGAGACTGATCGGCCTTCTTTGGAGCACCCTGACGGCAAAGGGGCCCTTACTGCTTGAAGAACCGGAACTGTCGCTTCACCCAGACGCCGTCCGCATCCTCCTGCAAGCTCTCGAATCGGCACGAAGCGATAACGACATGCAGTTGTTCGTGAGCACGCATTCAAGCGAGTTCCTTCAGGACAGCGGTATCGGGCTGGCCGAGACCGTACTTCTGATTTCGTCGGACGGGAACGCCACGGAGGCCGTTTTGGCGTCGGCAGACGAACAGAATCGCACTCTGTACGCCAGCGGCATGTCCGCCGGTGAAATCGCCTTCTCCAGTGCTCCGCCGCCCAATGCTTCGGGTCTGATGCTGTTCACCACGGGCTGCTCGGCGACGATCAGATGATCCCTCGCGACTGCAAGCGACTGGTGGAAGTAGACTTCCCGATTGTGGAAGTATCGCGGCACGCGGTTAGGGAGAAGAAGTTTCCTGTGCCTCGCGGTCTGCCCTCAACGATGCATCATTGGTGGGCAAGGCGACCATTGGCGTCTTCGCGTGCGGTGTTGCTTGGATTGCTGCTACCCGATCCGTGTGACCGGAGGTGTCCGGAGGCGTTCAAGCGCACAGCGCGCGAGCTGTTGCCGAAGGTGGCCGGCGATCCGGGAGCAAGCGACAAGGAACTCAGACGTGCGCTTCTTCGCTTCATTGGGGACTTCGCGAACTACAAGCTTGCCACCGACCAGACGTACTTGGAGGTAGGCCGGGCCCTGGTTACGGCGGCACACGGTTCCGAGGTGCCTGTGGTCGTCGACCCATTTGGCGGAGGAGGATCAATCCCGCTGGAGGCTCTTAGGACGGGTTGTGACGCCTTTGCCAGCGACCTGAATCCCATTGCCTGCTTGATCCTCAAGGTCATGCTGGAAGAAATTCCTCGCCACGGTGGGGAGTTGGCAGAGGACTTGCGGGAGGCGGCAGTCAAGGTGCGGGATGCCCTGCGCAGTGAAATGGAGGTGTACCATCCAGCACGGTCGGACGGTACCGTGCCTGTTGCATACCTATGGGCGAGGACAGTTCGTTGCGAGGCACCGGACTGCGGTGCGGAGATTCCGTTGTTGCGATCGTTCTGGCTGTGCAGGAAGCGCGGACGGTGGAAGGCACTCAGGCATCGTGTTATGCGGTCGGGAAGCGCGACGCCGGACGTGATGCTGGAAGTCTTCGAGCCGACAGCCACTGATGATGTGCGCGGAGGCACGGTCACGCGAGCCAAGGCCACGTGTCTATGTTGTGGGACCGTCTTGGCACCGGAGCGCGTGCGGCGGCAGCTCGCGGAGCAACGCGGCGGCGCGGACCCTACTTTCAAAGAGGACGGGAGGCGAACCGGCGGAGCGCGGATGACGGCTGTCGTGACGATCCAGCCAGGAGTGCGAGGAAGGCAGTACCGGGACCCGACGGCCGAGGACTACGCCGCGGTCGCGAATGCGCAGAAGCGGCTCGGGGCACTGGTCGATGCATGGGAACGGGAAGAAGGGGATGGTCCGAGTCTAGTGCCCGACGAGCCACTACCTCGGATTGGTACCCTGGGGTTCAGGGTTCAACGCTACGGGATGCTCCAGTGGGGTGACTTATTCACCTCTCGCCAGAAGTTGGCGTACGTGCTCCTGGCAAACCGTATCCGACGAGATCTCTGGCAGAAACCCGAGACCAACCAACCGACAGCACAGCTTCTGGCCCTCGCCATGGGCAAGGTGGCGAACTTCAATTCCTCCCTCAACCGGTGGCGCCCGTCGAACGAGGACATCAGCCACCTCTTTGCGATACAAGCGATTCCGATGGCTTGGGATTTCGTGGAAACCGACGTTACCCAGGGGAGTTACGTAGGGATCGAGCGAGCTGTGGATCATATCTGCCAGGTCATTGCCAATATTGCACGGGGCGTCCCACTTCCCGGGACGGCGCAACTCGCCGATGCCGCCGACAGCCCGTTGGCCCATGCGTGCGCCGACATCTGGTTCACCGATCCACCTTACTACGATGCGATCCCGTACTCGGATCTTGCCGACTTCTTTCTGGTGTGGCTGAAGCGATCGCTTCCCGGCCACCCGCTCTTGCACGATCCCTTCGACCCAACGAATCCGCTGTCGCCCAAGGAGCGGGAAGCTGTGCAGGACGAGACCAAGATGTTGCGTGATGGTCGCGTCAAGGACCGAGCGTTCTTCGAAGAGGCGATGGGCGAGGCGTTTGCAGAGGGTCGCCGGGTCCTGCGCGAGGACGGGATCGCGTCGGTTGTATTCGCCCACAAAACGACCGAGGGCTGGGAAGCACTGCTGTCGGGCTTGATTCGTGGGCGGTGGACCGTCAAGAGCTCTTGGCCGATTGCCACCGAGAGCACGACGCGCCTTCGGGCGCGGGAATCAGCGGCTCTTGCGACCAGCGTTCACTTGGTGTGCCGACCACGACCGGACGACGCGCCAGTCGGCGACTGGGCAAACGTGCTCCGCGAGCTGCCTCGGCGCGTGGCCGAGTGGATGCGGCGACTCCAGGACGAGGGAATTCGCGGTGCGGACCTGGTGTTCGCGTGCATTGGACCCGCGCTCGAGGTGTTCAGCCGGTACTCGTCGGTCGAGACCGCGGAAGGGTTCAAGGTGGAACTCGATTCCTATCTGGAGAGGGTATGGGAGGTGGTAGGGCGCACGGCACTCGCCCAGGTGCTGGGGTCGAGCGATGATCACACCAGCAGCAACGGTGTGGGCGGGTTGGAGCCTGACGCCCGGCTCACCGCGCTGTTCCTCTGGACCATCCAGAGCAGCGACACGCCGGAGGAAGACAGCAAGGCGAAGCTGGAGGAGGGCGAAGACCGGAATCGGGGTGCCGCTGCGAAGGGCCTCACCCTTCCGTTCGACGTCGTTCGCCGATTCGCCCAGCCGATGGGCATCGATCTGGACCTGTGGACAGGACATGTCGTCAGTCAAGCCAAGGGCATCGTGCGACTGTTGCCAGTCGTGGAAAGAGCCAAAGAACTCTTCGGCGACGCTGGGATGGGCACAGTTGCCCACGCGGTTGAGAGCGACCCCTTGGGCGGCCTGCAACATTCCCTTTTCCCGGAGCTGGATGCGCAACCGCATCTTACTACACCACGACGCGGCAGGAGCCTGGTCCGCGAGGACTCTGATCTTCGCGGCGTCGCCGACAACGCCACCGTGCTCGACCGCGTCCACGCCGCCATGCTCTTCCAGCTTGGCGGCTACGCCGCCGCGCTTCGGGCGCTGATCAAGGCGGAACAGGAGCGTGGACCCGACTTCATGCGTCTGGCCAACGCGCTGTCCGCTTTGTATCCTCGTGGCAGCCAGGAGAAGAGACTCCTCGACGCCATGCTCTTGGCGGCACCAAAGTAGAGGGGGGAGACGACTCATGCCGAACACGATCGAATCGGTCCGGATCAAGGGCTTCCGGTCCTTGGCGGACATGGAGATCAAGGGCATGTCCCAGGGTGCGACCGTGCTGATCGGCGCCAACGGCTCGGGCAAGTCCAACCTCCTGCGCTTCCTCGAGATGATGGGCTGGATGATCGATCTGCGGCGCCTGCGCGAATACGTCGCCCGTCACGGCGGCGCCGACGACCAACTGTTCGGAGGGCGCAGGACAACGCCCGGGATTGAGGCCCAGGTCGATCTCTGCACGACTGATGGGCAGGTCGAGTACCGCTTTGGGCTGGACTGCACCGATGGCGATCGGTTCGTCTTCGCGAAGGAAGCATACCGTGTCGGGCAGCCAGGCCAGACCGCCGACATGCCGTGGGGACGGATCGAAGACACCCGCTATCGCGAGGCGAGGGTCGCGGAAAGAACAAACGGAGACGGCCCCAGACCAGAAGCTGCACGTGCGCTCGTCCAACTGTTTCGCCGTAGTCCCATATACCAATTCCACGATACGTCCTTCGACTCGAGGATGAAGGTCAGCTGGGATGCCACAGACTCCGGCCGTTTGCGTGGCGACGGCGCGAATCTGGCTCCGGTGCTCTCTCTTCTGGAGCGCAAAGACAAGCCACGGTTCGAGCTGATCTGCCAGTACATCGGTCTCGCGGTGCCCGTCTTCAGTCGCTTTCAGATCGAAGAAGAGTACGGAAAAGTGCAGCTCCGGTGGAAGCACAAGGACATGGACCAGACCATGGGAGCTCACATGACCTCGGACGGCATGTTGCGCTTCTTCGCTCTTGTGACGCTGTTGAACCTGCCGCCGGAGATGCTTCCCAGCGTGCTGCTCCTGGACGAGCCGGAGCTGGGCCTGCATCCGGCAGCCATTACTCTGATCGGCGCCATGATCGACACTGTCGCCATGGACCGGCAGGTGATCTTGGCCACGCAGTCGCCGCTGTTGGTCGACGACTTCCGTCTCGACGAGATCGTCGTGCTGGAGCTGGAAAGGGGCCGGACGACGGTGCGCAGGTTCGACGAGAGCGAGTACAGCCAGTGGCTCGACGAGTACTCGACCGGCGAACTTTGGCAGAAGAACGTGCTGGGCGGGCGACCGTGATTCGTCTCGCGGTGTCGGCAGAGGGCCAGACCGACGCCATGCTCTTGGCGGCACCGAAGTAGAACGGGAGAAACGACTCATGCCGAACACGATCGAATCGGTACGGATCAAGGGCTTCCGGTCCTTGGCGGACATGGAGATCAAGGATCTGCCCCAAGTGGCCGTTCTCATCGGCGCCAACGGGTCGGGCAAGTCCAACGTCATTCGGTTCTTCGAGATGATGAGATGGATGCTCGACATGCGACGCTTGGGAGAGTTCGTGGGCCGTCACGGCGGCGCGGACGACCAGCTCTTTGGCGGCGCGACGGCCACATCGTCGATAGAGGCGGAGATCCGCGTCCGCTGCGAGGAGGGAGCTTGCGCCGACTACCGCTTCGCGCTTGCACACACCGGTACGGACCAGTTCGTGTTTTCGGACGAGGCGTATCGGTTCACCGATGTTGGCGGCCCACCGGATGCATCGTGGGAGCAGGTCAACCAGACTGGCCACCGCGAGGCAATAGTCGCATCGGCGACGAATGGCGACGGCCCTAGGCCGAAGACCGCCCGCGCCCTCGTCGACCTGCTTCGGGACATGGAGGTGTACCAGTTTCACGATACGTCCTTCCATTCGCGGCTTAAGATCAGTTGGGACGTTACGGACTTCGGCCACCTGCGCGGCGACGGCGCGAATCTGGCTGCGGTGCTTCTGTTGCTCGAGCGCGAAGACAAGCCTCGGCTTGATCTGATCTGCCGCTACATCACGCTGGGAATGCCCTGGTTCGACGGCTTTCGGATCGAGGAAAAGTATGGCAAGGTCCTTCTCCGGTGGGGGATGAAGGGGGTCGACAAGACGATGGGCGCCCACCTGACCTCGGACGGGATGTTGCGGTTCGTCGCGCTTGTAACGTTGCTGAACCTCCCGTCCGAATTGTTACCCGATGTGCTGTTGCTGGACGAGCCGGAGCTCGGGCTGCACCCCGCGGCCGTTACCGTGATTGGCGGAATGATCAAGGCGGCTGCCGTTGACAGACAAGTCATCGTCGCGACCCAGTCCCCCCTGCTGGTGGACAGGTTCGGTTTGGACAAGATATTGGTCTTGTCGCTGGTGGACGGCCGGACTGAGATCAATCGGTTCGATCCAGTGAAGTACGCGCACTGGCTCGACGAGTATTCGACCGGCGAGCTCTGGCTGAAGAATGCATTGGGTGGTCGTCCGTGATTCGTCTCGCGATATCGGTGGAAGGGCAGACCGAGGAAGTGTTTGTCCACGAGGTGCTCAAGGATCACTTGTCGCCGAAGATGGTCATCCCTCACCCCATGCTGATCGGGCGTTCCATGGGCGGAGAGGGCGGAGGGGGCGACGTCACGACAAGACGCCTTGTGAACGATATGGTTCAATGGCATTACACGTTCGATGCAGTCACGTCACTGGTGGACTACTACGGATTTCGGGACAAGGGCGACCGCACCGTCGAGGCTCTGGAACAGCACCTGTCCCAGGAGATCGAGAAGCGCATACCGAACGCTTGGCCCGTGTTTCCGTACGTGCAAAAGCATGAATTCGAGGGCTTGCTGTTCTCCGACGTGGCGGCGTTTCGCGCTGTGGGCGTTTCCGATCGAGTCATTTCCGACTTGGCGGCCGTCAGACGCCGATTCCTGACGCCGGAAGACATCAACGACGACCGCAGTACCGCGCCCAGCAAGCGACTCGAACGAACCATCCCGAAATACGACAAGCCAGTACACGGGCCGCTGGTCGCCCGGACAATCGGTCTCGACGCCATTCGTCGGCAGTGTCCGCGCTTTCACGCATGGCTTTCTCGCCTGGAGACGCTGGCCCACCACAACCGCAACTGAGCTGTCGCTTCATGCCCCCTGCAACCCCCTGGTACAAGATCGCAACCCTGCGCAAGGAAGTGCGCGAAGGCCGCTCGTTCAGCCCGGACGAGTTCGCCATCGCGCTGGAGCAGGTGGTCGCGGGCACCGCGCCCGAGGACTACCGCGACCCGGAGCAGTTCTTTGCCCGCACATGCTTCACTCGCGCCCTGAACGACCACGCCGGCATGGTGCTGCGGCGGCTGGCGCGGCAGACCGGGAACACGGCCCCGGTGCTCACGCTGGTCACCCAGTTCGGGGGCGGCAAGACGCACACGCTGGCGGCACTCTACCACTTGGCGCGGGCCGGCGCGGAGGCGACCGCGTACCCGGGCGTGGCCGAGCTCGTGGCCAAGTCCGGCGTGGCCGAGATCCCCAAGGCCCGGGTCGGCGTTTTCGCGGGCAGCGCATGGGACCCTCGAGAAGGTCGCGAGACGCCGTGGATCGACTTGGCCCGGCAGCTGGCGGGCAACTCGGGCGTCGAGGCCCTCGGTTCGGCGGCCCGCACTACGCCGCCGGGCACCGAGGCGCTGGGCCGGGTGTTCACGGCGGCGCAGGGTCCCGTGCTGCTGCTCTTCGACGAGGTGCTCAACTTCGTGAACCGCCACCGGGGCATGGCCGATCCGTTCCACGCCTTCATCCAGAACCTGACTGTGGCGGTCACTGGCAACGTCGGCGTGGCGGCGGTGATCAGCCTGCCGCGCAGCCAGGTCGAGATGACCGACTGGGACTTGCGGCAGCAGGAGCGCATCACCAAGGTCGTCCGCCGCGTGGCGCGGGACCTGATCGCCAACGACGAGTCGGAGATCGCCGAGGTCGTGCGCCGCCGCCTCTTCGAGGACCTGGGCAGCGAGAGAGTCCGGGGACGCATCGCCTCCACCTATGCGAGCTGGTGCCTGGATCGAGCCGCCCGCCTTCCCCGCGAGCGGATGGCCGTGGACACAGCGCGCACGGAACGCAAGGCGAAGGAGCTGCTGCGGGACCAGTTCGGCGCGTGCTATCCCTTTCATCCGGCAACCCTGTCCGTCTTTCAACGCAAGTGGCGCGCGCTGTCCCAGTTCCAGCAGACGCGGGGCGCGCTGGCGATGCTGGCCCAGTGGGTGTCGTGGGCGGCGAAGGACCACTTCAGAAAGGCGCGCACCGAGCCGCTGATCACGCTGGGTTCGGCTCCGCTCCACGATCCCGGGTTCCGCGCCGTGGTCTTGGGACAGCTGGGCGAGACCCGCCTGGACGCCGCCATCGAGGCCGACCTGACCGGGCCGACCGCACACGCAGCAGCGCTGGACGCGGACGCCAAGGGTCCCCTTCGCGACCTGCATCGGCGCGTCGGCGCCGCCATCCTCTTCGAGTCGTCCGGCGGCCAGGTGGAGAAGGTGGCGCACCTGCCGGAGCTGCGATTCGCACTGGGCGAGCCCGACGTGGACACCGCCACCATCGACAACGCCGCTGCGGACTTGGAGGCGCGAGGGTTCTTCGTCCGCAAGGCGGGAGACGACGGCTTCCGCATCCACCACCAAGCCACCCTCAAGAAGGTGGTCAGCGACCGGCGGGCTTCACTGGACGAGCACGGGGAGGTCCGCCCCGCACTCGCCAAGCTGGTGCGGGCCGAGTTCGAGCGCGGCGCCACGTTGCCGATCGCCTGCTTCCCCGAGGAGGGCGCCGACGTGCCGGATTCGCCGCGCCTGTCGTTGGTGGTGCTCGACCCGTGGACCGAGTGGGCCGACGCTGGTCCAGCTAGGGAAGCCCATGGTCCAGCTAGGAAACAGGTGGCCGAGTGGACGCGTGCCCGAGGCACTTCGCCCAGACTGTATCCGGGCGCCCTGGTCTGGTGCGCCAAGAAGCCGGGGCGGGAGCTGCGCGACAAGACGGAGCAGTGGCTGGCGTGGATGCGCGTCGCACGCGAGCTCCAGGATGGTCTTCTGGGCACCGAGTTCGACGCGGCCGACCACAGAGATGTCCGGTCCAAGACCAAGGAGGCAGAGGACGCGGCCAAGGAAGAGGTCTGGGCCAGCTACCGTTACGTGGCGCTGTCCGACGCCCGAGCCGAGGGCGGGCTCAAGGTGATCGACCTGGGGGCCGGGCACGCCAGCGCGGGCTCGTCGCTGTGCGGCCGGGTCGTCGCCGCTCTCAAGTCGGAAGCGCTGCTCAACGAGTCGGTGGGGGCAGGCTACATCGACCGGCACTGGCCTCCGGCGTTGAAGGATGCCGGCGCGTGGCCTCTCACCAGCCTGCGCCAGAGCTTCCTCAACGGCTCGCTCACGCGCCTCGCCGACCCTGACGCCGTCCTGCGCAAGAAGATCGTCGAGTTCGTGGCCAAAGGAGAGTTCGGGCTGGCTTCTGGAGAGCCCGCGCCCGGTGCCAAGGGCGGCCAATACGAGCGACTGTGGTTCCGCGAGCACGTCGGACCCGACGAAGTGGCGTTCGAAGCCAGCGTCTACCTGCTCAAGCGCGCAAAGGCCGAGCAGCTGCGCGCCGCGTCGTCGCAACCAGAGTGGGAACAGAAGCTCGGTGAGACGGAGCTGGAGCTGACGCCCGAGCCCGGCATCGGACCAGAACCCGGCGACGGCCCGGGGACCAGCGACAGCACTGGCACCGGCGACGGCACCGGCGAGCAACAGACGCCCGATCGGGGCACGTCCACAACAGACCAGTCAGACCAGTCAGACCAGTTCCCGGTCACGTTGCGCATCCGCGGCGCAGTACCCTCGGAAAGCTGGAACCGGGTCGGCTTGAAGCTGGTACCCAAGCTGCGCGCCGTGGATTCCGCGCTGAAGGTGTCGGTGGATTTCTCGGTGCGCGTGAGCGCGAACACCGCTGGCCGACTCGAAGCCGACGTCAGGCAGGTCTTGGACGATCTTGACCTGGACAACACCGTGACTGTCCGCAAGGAGACGGACTAGAGATTCGCCACCATGCCCAAGATCGAAGGCATCCGCGTCGCCAACTATCGGGTCCTCCGCGACGTCACGCTGGGGAAGCTCTGGAGCACCCAGAGCGCCGACCCTTTGACCCCGATGACGGTCGTGATCGGCAGGAATGGAGTCGGCAAGAGCTCGCTGCTCGACGCCTTCGGCTTCCTCAGCGACTGCGTGAGGCTCGGAGTAGAGGAAGCCTGCCACTCACATGGCCGAGGCGGGTTCCAACGCATCCGCTCCCAAGGAAGCACCGGCCCGATAGAGTTCCAGGTCTGCTATCGCCAGGACTCCGCCGCCCGCCCCATCACCTACGAACTCGCCATCGACACCGACTCTGCCGGTCGCCCCTACGTCGCACGCGAGCGTCTCCGAGCTGTCGCGCTCGACGACAAGCGCAGACCTGTAATCGCAACGCTGGGCAACCTGAAACAGCATCCTCGCATGGCGTCGGTTCGCCGGTTCCTGGAAGGCCTCAGGGTCCACGGCGATAACTTGGGTAACGTGGTCCAGTTCATGGAGCGGCAGCATCGGAGTCGTTTTCGGGGAATCGTGCAAAGGGTTGCCGAGATGGTGCCCGGAATCGACAGTATCGACACCGCACGAAGCTCGGACGGCCGCCTGCTGCTTCGCTTCAACGACAAGGGCTTTGAGGACCCATTCTACGCACAGCAAGTATCCGACGGCACACGGAAACTGTTTGCATATCTGCTGATGCTGGAAGACCCATCGCCGTCGTTCATTTGCGTCAAAGAACCGGAGAACGGGCTGCACCACAAGTCGCTCGATGTGGTTGCTCGCGAGTTCCGTCGCCACTCTACAAAGCAGCGCGACGCATCGCAGTTCTTGGTCACTACGCACCACCCGCATTTCGTTGACACCCTCAGTCCAAATGAAACGTGGATACTCGAGAAGGGAGAAGACGGGTTTGCCAAGACTCGGCGAGCAAGCGACGATAGTGTCGTGGAGTCGATGACCGAGGAAGGGCTCACGCTCGGCAGCCTCTGGTACAGCGGCTACTTGGACTGATCGGAACAGCCTCACGCCAGGAAACGAAATGCACCAGGAGACGAAACTGCACCAGGAGACCAAATGACCCGCCTCAACCGGGCTCGGACACCACGCCGCCACCACCGCCTCGTGCGCCACCATCGCCCCATGCGACACCACCGCCTCATGCGCCGTGTCTGTCGCTGGGGAGCGCGTGCCGCGTGCATCCTGGCTCCGCTGGCCTCGGCGGCCCCGCTGGCCGCGGCCCAGGACGCGCCGGCAACGACCCTCCTCCGCTCCGCCCGCCTCATCGACGGCAAGGGCGTCGTCACCGAGCCCGGCACCGTGCTGGTGGAGGGCGACCGCATCGCCGCTGTGGGCGCGGAAGCGGAAGCCCACGCCGCCGACCGCATCATCCACCTGGAAGGCGCGACTCTCCTGCCGGGCCTCATCGACCTTCACACTCACCTGACCGACGAGGTGGGCGTTCACTGGGAGGACGTGCTGGTCACCACGACCCCGGCCGACGCGGCTCTCTACGGCGCGGCCAACGCCCTGACCACCCTTCGGGCCGGCTTCACCACCGTCCGCGACATGGGACCCACCTGGCCCTACGTGGACACGAGCCTCCGGGACGTGATCAACGCCGGCGTCCTCCCGGGCCCCCGAATGCAGGTCGCGGGCAACTACGTCTCCGCAACCGGCGGGGCGGGCGACGCGCGACAGTTCTCCATCTACGTGGACGTGCCCACGGTGCGGAACCTGGCTGACGGCGTGGACCAAGTGCGGGCGGCGGTGCGCACCAACTTCAAGCACGGCGCCGACTTCACCAAGATCCTCGCCACCGGGGCGGTGCTCTCCCAGGGGTTGTCGCCGGGCGCCCAGCAGTACTCCGAACCCGAGCTGGCGGTGGCGGTCGAGGAGGCCGGGCGCTGGAGCAGCTTCGTCGCCGCCCACGCCCACGGCACGGAGGGGATCAAGGCCGCGATCCGGGCAGGCGTCCGCACCATCGACCACGGCTCCATGCTGGACGACGAGGCCGTGCAAATGCTGGCGGCGCGCAGCGGTCGCACCTTCTATGTGCCCACCCTCTACGTCGGCGTGATCGTACCTCGCGACGGCGCCGCCCTGGGGGTGCCCGAGGCCCAGATCCGCCGCTCCACCGAGATGATGCGGCACCGCGGCGCCTCCTTCCGTCGCGCGCTGGATGCAGGGCTGACGATCGGCTTCGGCACCGACGCCGGCGTCTTCGAGCACGGCCACAACGCCCGCGAGTTCGCGGTGCGGGTGGGACTCGGCGAGAGCGAGCTCGACGCGATCACCTCCGCCACCAGCATCTCGGCCATGATCATGGGCTGGGAAGCGGACGTGGGCGCCGTGGAGCCCGGCAAGTACGCCGACCTGATCGCCGTGCCCGGCAACCCCCTGGACGACATCACGCTGCTGGAGCGGGTCGCGTGGGTGATGAAGGGCGGCAAGGTCTATCGAGACGACCTTTGAGCCCGAGCCAAGCGGGCCTCCGCCGTCGTTAGCTTTAGCTCATGAGCCGGCAAGCCGAACCCCAACGAAAGCCGGCAAGTCGGTCCCAACAAACCCAACCCCCGCACGCGAGGCGCCTCGTGACCCCCTCCCCGAACCCCAAGAACGAGCAGAACTTCGATGTCGTGGTCGTCGGAGGCGGCCCCGGAGGCTACGTGGCCGCAATCCGCACGGCCCAACTGGGACTTCGCACCGCGTGCGTGGAGGCCGACAAACTGGGCGGCGTGTGCCTGAACGTGGGCTGCATCCCCACCAAGGCCCTGCTGAGCAGCGCCCTCATCGTCAACGAACTCGCCCACGCCAAGGGCCACGGCATCTCCTTCGACGGCTTCTCGGTCGATCTGGGGCCCGCCCAGAAGCGCAGCCGAACGGTCGCGGCCCGCCTCTCCAAGGGCGTCTCCTTCCTCTTCAAGAAGAACGGCGTGACCCATGTGGAAGGCTGGGGTCGACTCCTCGGCGACGGCGACGTGGAGGTGGAGACCGACGGGCGCAAGCACGTGATCCACGGGAAGGATGTGATCCTGGCGACCGGGTCTCGTCCCCGCAGCCTGCCGTTCCTCCAGATCGACGAGGAGCGGGTGTGGTCGTCCACGGGCGCACTCTTCCAGAACAAGGCACCCGAATCGCTGGCAGTCGTGGGCGCCGGCGCCGTCGGGATGGAGTTCGCCGACATCTACAACGCCTACGGCACAAAGGTCACGGTGATCGAGGCGCTGGACCGGGTATTGCCAGTGGAGGACGCGGATTCGTCCGACACCGTTGCCCGGAGCTTCAAGCGGCGTGGAATCGACATCTTCGCCGGCGCCCGCGTGCAGGACACGGTGGCCGGAGAGAACGGCGCGTCGATCTCCTTCACCGACGCGGAGGGACAGGAGCGGCAACTGGACGTGGAGTACGTGCTGTCCGCTGTGGGACGGGTCCCCAACACCGAGGACGTGGGACTCGACGCAGCCGACGTGGCCACCACAGAGTCGGGCGACTTCATCGCCGTGGACGGCGCCATGCGGACCAGCGCGCCGGGCGTGTGGGCGGTGGGCGACTGCGCCGGCCCGCCCCTGCTGGCCCACAAGGGAATGCACGAGGGCGTGGTGGCCGCCGAGCAGATCGCCGGCATCGGAGACCACCAAGTCGACTACAGCAACATCCCCAACTGCACCTACTGCCACCCCGAAGTGGCGTCGGTGGGAATGACCGAAGCGCAGGCTCGCGACGCCGGAGTGGAGATCGAAGTCGGCAAGTTCCCGTGGGTGGGGAACGGCCGAGCCCTAGCGGCGGGCGGAACCCCCGAGGGCTTCGTCAAGGTGATCCGCGACACCCGCTACTCGGAGGTAGTGGGCGCACATGTGGTCGGCCCCCACGCCACCGAGCTCATCAGCGAGTTCGTGGTCGCTCGCCACCTCGAATCCACGGTGGAAGAGATCGACCGGGCGATGCACCCGCACCCCACACTGTCGGAGGCAGTGGCGGAAGGCGCACTGGCGGCACTGGGGCGGGCGTTGCACGTGTGAGGCGAAGACGTTAGCCTTCAGGAACGTCGTCGTCGGCCGTAGGAACAAGCGCAACTCATCCAAGCCAGGAAGCGTGGAGATGTCCTTCTCGGAATCCGACCTCAACCCTTGCATCGCGGAAGTCCTGGAGGGGATGTCCCGATCGTGGAAGACTTGGTCTCAGCTCACTCGACAGGTTCGCGAAGGTGCTGGTCTCGCCTTGGACGTGCTAGTACGAGCTCCTGGCCGTCAGTCGGTGGCCATCGAAAATGAATACAGCCCTGGACACACTGTTCGTCAAGATGCCGAGAGCCGGCTAGGAAAGACGTTGGTCGAGCCTGGGTTCTCCGGTCCCATTAGTGCGGTGGTTGAACTGCTTAGTCCCGCGTCCCTGAAGGACTGCCGCACGGCAACAGATGCCCGAGAGCGTATCGCCGCTGGCAAGGTAGAGTTTCGCTACGCACTTCTCGCCGGAGATAGTCCCGAGTACTACACTCGGTTTCCTGGCGACGACAGCTACATCAAGGGTAACATTCGCGATCTTGCGATGTTCGTCGCCAATGCCAGCGTTCCTCACGACGCGCTCCGGTTTTCCGTTACCGTCTTACAGGAGGGGGTCGAAGACGCGGTCGCGGTGCTGCATGAGGCTATCGGTGAGAGCGAGTTTACGAAGGCCAACCTGGCCGAGTTGCTCAGACAGGACTTCACCGACAAGACAATTGCTCAGGCACTCGGAATCGGTGCTACTGTGATGATCAACGCACTCGTCTTTCAGCAGCGGCTTGCGGGACCACACGACGTCAGGAACGTGGCTCAGATGCAGCACGACGGCGATATGACACAGGCCGGTCTGTTGACGGAGTGGGCCCGAATACTTGAGATCAACTACTGGTCCGTCTTTGCCTTGGCCAAGGCTATACTGCGCGAGATCCGGCAACCACCTCTTGCCCAGGGACTCGTCAACGTGATTGCTCGAACAGCCGACAAGCTAGCTACGTTGGGAGTAGCCGATTCCCACGACCTAGCTGGCGTGGTCTTTCAACGATTCGTAACCGACCGCAAGTACCTCGCTACCTTCTACACCCGGCCGGAATCCGCCACGTTACTCGCGCATTTGGCTGTGTCCGCCGAGGATTGGGGAGACCGAGATCACTATCGGAAGTTCCGAATGGCCGACTATGCTTGCGGAACCGGCACGCTGATTCACGCCGCCTACGACCGCATCGCTCGCCTATACGAGACCGCTGGCGGTGACCCCAAAACGGAACATGCCTACATGATCGGGTCGGCGATTACGGCCGCGGACATCATGCCATCCGCCGCCCACCTGACCGCTTCAATGCTGTCTTCCATGTACCCGGACGAGACATATTCCCACACAAGAGTCGTCATTCCTGCATACGGTCGCGGCGACGATGGACAAGTGTTGCTCGGCTCCCTGGAGCTCCTGTCTCCCGACGCGCGCGTGGCGTCGTTCTTCGGGATCACCTCGCCCGCTACCGAACTGGAAGGAACAGGCGAGCGGCCAACTGCCTTTACTCTTGACATGCCTCGTGCAACTCAGGACTTGGTGATCATGAATCCCCCCTTTACGCGGGCGATGTCCGACTGGATTGAAGGGGACGAAGGCACTTGGAAGCCCTTCAATGCTCTCGGCAATGCCCGCGATACGCAGCAGCTGATGCATGCAAGAGAAGGCCAGCTAACCAAGGGGACATGCTACAACGGCTATCAGTCAATGCCATCGGCGTTCTGCGCCGTCGCAAACCGCATGGTGAACGCGGGCGGTGTCGTTGCCCTTGTACTGCCTCTTACCTGTTGTCAGGGAGTGTCGTGGCAGAAGTTTCGCGACATGTTGAATCTGCATTACTGCGACGTGCTGATTGTCGGCATTACCCAGCCCAAGGCATCCGACCAAGCGTGGTCTGCGGACACGAGTATGGCCGAGGTGCTCGTTGTCGCCAGGAAGGGACACACCGGTGACCACCATAGCAGGGGAAGGGGCGTGTTTGTGTCGTTGTACTCTCGGCCAACCAGCCCGATGGAAGCGACAGAAACCGCTCGTGCTATTCGGGTGGCGGCTTCCTCGCCAGCACTTCGACGACTGGAGGACGGACCGTATGGCGGCACACCCGTCAGGATTGGTCAGTCTACGGTAGGCGAGGCCGTGTTGGCACCGCTGAGTGCTTCCTATCAGGCGGTTGGGATTCGGGACCTTGCGCTGGCCCAGTTCGTCGAGAGCTTGGCCCAGGGCCAGTTGTGGTTTCCACGGCAGGATAGGGCCCGCGCACTTGAGATTCCCATTGCTCCGATATCGACCTTTGGTCGAGTGGGCCGTTCAGCAAACAATATTGCTAACAACAAAGTCGCAGCCTTCGACAAGGCCAAGCTTGGTGCTGCACCAAGCTATCCCATGTTGTGGTCGAACAGAAGCCGTATTCAACGCTCGATGATCGTGGAACCAGACATGGATGGGAGAGTACGGAGGGGCAGGGAGCTCTTGGCCAAGAACATCTGGAAAACCCGTAGCAGATCGCACATTGCGGCGGAGTGCGGGTTCAGTTCGCAGGCACTGGTTGTGGCGTTCACCGAGGAGAGAGTCATAGGGGGTCGCGGATGGCCCAGTGTTCAGCTGGACTCGCCCGAACTCGAGAGGGCGTTTACCGTTTGGGGAAACTCGACGTTGGGGTTGATACAGTACTGGTATCATTCTTCACGACAACAAGGTAACCGGGGCATCATGACAGTGAGGGGCATTCGCACCTTGCCTTGGCTAGAGGTAACGGACTTGACAAGGGAAGCCTTGGACGCGGCAGTGGCCATATTTGATGACCTCAAGAATCAGACGTTGCTGCAGGCTCGCAATGCCTACCGCGACGAGGTTAGGCAAGAGATCGACAGGCGGTTGCTGCAGGATGTCCTGCTTCTTCCCAGTGACGCGAGTGGCGGCTTGGCCCTGTTGCGCCGCAAGTGGTGCTCGGAACCAACGGTACACGGAGGACGGGAACCGGCCCAGTAGTCGGTCGAAGGCCCCTGGCCATCACCTCCCCAGCATGTCTTCGAGTCCGGCCAGGAAGGTGGGATCGCCCTCAGGGATTGGGCCGATCCAGCTGAATGCGACGAGGCCCTCGCGGTCGATCAGCACCGACGTGGGCAGGCCCGGAGCCTGGAAGACCTCGCGGGAGACGGCGGCGGGATCAAGCCCCACATCGTACTCCACGCCCATCTCCCTCACAAAGTCGACGACTTGGTGCAAGTCCGCGCTGCGGTCCACCGAGACGCCCAGAATGCGAAGGCCCCGGCTCCCGTGCTCCTCGTACAGCGACTGCAGGTAGGGCGTCTCGGTCTTGCACGGGACGCACCAAGTGGCCCACAGGTTGACCAGAAGCGTCGCGCCGCGGAAGTCGGCTACGGAGATCGGATGGCCGCCCTTCAGGGACACGGCGGAGAACTCGGGAGCCGGATCGCCATTAGCGAGTGTCGGCGGTGGCGACGGAACGCAAGCGGCGTGGGTCAGCGCAATGGCCGTACACGCCAGCACCAAGCCCTTCGCCGGTCCGGGGACGTTGGTCGGACGTCGGTTCACGACGGTGGGGGAGCGACGAACTCGGTGGAGAACGGGCCGACCCCGTGTACCTGCACGACCGTCTCCTCCTCGGCCCACATGTACGCCACCACCTGGGCGCCGATCGCCAGGTAGCTGCCCGGCCCGTAGGCCGTCGCGGCTCCTCGATCCATGGCCTCGCCCAATCCCACGTGCAGGGTTCCCGAAAGGATCGTGATGTGCTCCACCACAGGGTGGGTGTGCGGAGCGATCTCGAAGCCGGGCTGGACGTGGAGACGGAAGGCGAAGGGCTGGCCGGGGACGGTGTAGTCGCTGCCGTACAGGGGCAGGAAGCGCACTCCACCATCTGGGTCGCCCCAGGGGAGAGACGCGCCGTCGTGGAAGACGTTGCCGTGAGCGTCGGGCTCGGCAGGGCTGCCAGCGGCGTCGGCTTCCTGCGCCGCCGAGGGCGTGACGACGAGAAGAGCCACTAGGCTCGCGACGGTCGCCCGGCTGGCTCGCACGGGCTTCGGCTGGGGCGCCACACCGTGCGCAGCGGGCATGTCCATGGGCGCAACGGCCATGTCAACGGGCGAACCGTACATGGAGCGATTCCCTTGGTTGGGTGATCAGGGTTGGTGACTAGGTGGATGACGGGCGGGTGGCGGGATAGTGTGGCTTTCCTGGGGAACGATCGTCAAGATGACTGGTCGGCAGGATGGCTGGTCGGCAGCATAGGTGGTCGGCAGCATAGGTGGTCGGTAGGATGGCCGGTCGGCAAGATGGGTGGTCGGCAAGTCGGATGGTTCCTGGACGAACAACGCTACTTGGGACGGAGAGAATCGCATGAAGGTCCGAATGGTTGGGAGGGCCGGCGCGGGCTCAATCGCGCTGCTGGCCGTCGTCGCCGTACCCCAGCCCGGGACGGCGCAATGGCAGAACCGGTACCCCCACGTGGAGGGCTACGGCCACCACGTCTACCTGGAAGGGTACGAACTGCCGATTCTGACCAGTGGTCCCACCGACCCGGCTCCTGCCCCGGACGGCCGGAGGATCGCGTTCTCCGCCCGCGGTTGGATCTGGGTGATGGACCTGGAGACGCGGACAGCCCGGCGGCTCACAGACGGCGGTGCAATGGACTTCCGACCGGCCTGGGACCCGGCAGGCCAGCGGATCGCGTTCGTGCGCGACGACGGGAGCGACACGGGAATCGTGATCGCGGACGCCGTATCTGGAGCAGAGCTGGCCACCCTGGACACGCCGGCCCTGGACCTGGACCCGGCGTGGTCGGCAGACGGCGAAACGCTGTACTACACCTCTGGACGCGCAGGCACGCTGGACGTCTGGGCCGCGGCAATGGCTGAACGCGACGCGGCAGCGACCCGCACGGCTTCCGAGTCGGCGGTCCAGCTCACCGCCGATCCAGGAATCGAGATGCGGCCCCAACCCTTCCCCGACGGCGACCGGTTCCTGGTGACGGCCAGGCGGGGCGGCGACCGGATCGAGCTTAGGTCCCGGAGCGGCGCGGCACCGCGCATCCTGGCTCAGGGCGACATCGCCTCGATGGCGCGGCCTGCGCTGTCGCCCGACGGGCAGTACCTGGCGGTCGGCTGGCCAGCGATCCACGGGAACGGCTGGGAACTCCGCCTGCATGGCGTCGAGCGTCCGGGTGCGCCGGTAGTACTGGCCACCACCGGCGAGGGCGCGACGAGCCACCACGAAGGGCCGCCCCTGTCCCCCGCCTGGAGTCCCGACGGACGCTGGGTCTACTTCGCCCAAGCCGACGGGGAGGAGACCATGGGACTAAAGCGGGTGCCGGCGGCGGGAGGTCCGGTCGAGGACGTGGCGGTGGGCGCGTGGGAGTGGGAGGCCGAGCCAGCCCGCCTGCGGATTCGGACGCACATCGCCGGCGGTGCGGACGGCCGCTCCAGAAGCTTGGCACCAGTCCGCCTCAACGTGGTCGACGCCGCTGGTCATCCGATCGCCCCCGACCATGGCGCAACCCACTTCGACGGCGCCACCGGCCGCGTCTTCTTCTACAGCCCGGGGTTGGTCGAGGTAACAGTCCCGGTCCCGAACGGCGTCCCAGCCCAGCGCGGCAACGTCGCGGAAGTAGTCGTGTCGGCGGTGCAAGGTCTGGCGACGCCGGAGGTCCGCGAGAGGGTATCCGCCCCGGCGGGCCAGACCACCGAGGTCGTGCTGGAGCTGGCACCCGTGTGGGACGCGCGCGCGTCGGGCTGGCTCTCCGGCGACCACCACTTCCATCTCAACTACGGCGGCCCGTACGACCTGTCGCCGTCCGACATGACGCCCAAGATGCGCGGCGAGGCGCTGGACGTGGCCACGCCCTTGCTGGCCAACCTGCACAACCGCTACGAAGACCGGGACTACTGGGGCTGGCAGAAGTCCGACGCGCCACCGCTGATCCGCTTCGGCCAAGAGATCCGCTCCCACTTCCTGGGACACGTCGCCCTGATCGAGGCGCCCGAGCTGCACTGGCCGTGGGTATGGGGTCCCGGGTACGAGGTCTACGGGAGCGACGACCGCACCAACGGCGACGTACTCGCATTCGGGCGGCGCCAGGGCGGGATCGGCTACTACGTGCATCCGGTGGGCGTGCCCGATCCGTTTATTGGGGAAGGACCTGGACGGGTGCCCGTGGAGCTGGTAGCCGACGCGGTGCTGGGAGACGTGGACGCCCTGGAGATCATGTGCCTGTGGAGTAGCTTCGAGGGCACGGCGGCGTTGTGGCACCGCCTTCTGAACCTGGGGGTGCCTGTGGCGCCCTCGGCGGGGACCGACGTCATGCTGAACCTGTACCGCACAATGGCCGTGGGGGTCACCCGGGTGTACGCCCACACGGGCGGCGCGCTGGACTGGCCCAGCTACCTGAAGGCGTTGCGAGAAGGCCGGTCATTCGTCACCAACGGTCCGTTCCTGGAGCTTCAGGTCGGGACCGCGGGTCCCGGCGGAGTCGTCCAGGCCGGGGAGGCGGAAACGACATGGTCGCTGGACGTAGCGACGGCAACAGAAGTGGACACGGTGGAAGTGCTGGTGAACGGCCGGGTCGTCTTCGCCCAAGAGGGCATTGCCCTGCCCGGCAGGCGCTCCTATGCGGGCACGCTGCAGCTGCCCTCCGGAGGATGGGTCGCCGCACGGGCCAGGGGCGGAGACACGCGCTGGCCCTCGATGGACACCGCCCCCTTCGCCCACACGGGTCCCGTCTGGATCGGCGAGCGCGGCAGCTCGGAGCCGGAAGCCCGGCGGCACGCCGCAACCGAACTGCTGGCAGTGCTCCAAGTCTCCCGCTTGCGGCTGCTGGCGGGCTACGGCGACACTCCCATCCCACGCTTGACAGCACGCTTCGACGAGGCGGAACAACGGTTGCGGAGGTTGGCGGAGACCCCATGAGCGAACGGCGGTACGACGACGAGGAAGTCGGGCTCATCCTGCGGCGGGCGGTGGAGGCCGGGGAGAAGCCAGCCGAGGCCGACGGCAACGAGCCCGGCCAGGGGCTGACCCTGAGCGAGCTGCGGGAGATCGGCGCCGAAGCCGGGATCGACGCGGCCAAGATCGACGAGGCGGCTTCGTGGCTGGCCCGCACGCCAGACCAGAAAGCGGTCACGCACCGGGGCCTCTCAGGCATGTTGGCGGCAGCCCGCACAGCCATTGGAATGCCCCCAACGGTGCAGATGGAGCGCCTCGTACCCGTCCCGCTCGATCCCGACCGCCTGCCGGACCTCCTGGACGTGATCCGCACCGAGTTCGCACGCCAGGGCATCGTCGAAGAGGTCTTGGGCGGCTTCGAGTGGCGGGCGAGCGACGAGTTGGGCGGACGGTACGTTTCGATACGCCCGGAGGGCGAGCACACGCGCATTCGAGCGCTGGGCAACTACCGCAACGGACTGATGGTGATGGGGTTCGGCGTAGGCCCGATCAGCGCAGCTGCCGTCGGAGCACTGGTCGCGGCCTTGGGGGCGGCGACGCCGTTCGTGGTCGTGCCCGCGGCCCTGGTCGGGGGCGTGACGGCGGCGGTTGCGCCCTGGAAGTACCTTTGGGGGCGCCAGCGACGGTCGCTGCGCCGCGTTATGGACGAGCTGGAGAGGAGGCTCACCGGTTGACCAAGCCGATGTCGGTGCAGGTGTTCGGCGCACAGGCGGACCCGGGAGTACGCAAGGCCCTGCGCTTCTTCAAGGAACGCCGCATACAGGTTCACTTCATGGACTTCAAGCGGCGGACCCCGTCAAGGGGCGAGCTTCAGCGGTTCTTCGACCGGTTCGGGGCCGAAGCAATGGTCAATCGAGACGCGAAGCGATCCCGGGCACTGGGACTTGATGCCGTCCGCTACAGCTACAGCCGCTGGCTGGAGGTCGCCTGCGACGAGCCGATGATCCTCCGCCTGCCGCTGGTGCGCAACGGCGGCAAGTTGACCGTAGGTGTGGACGAGGAGACGTGGAAACGATGGATGGAAGAGTCGGATCGGTGAGCGGCTCCACACCAGAGAACACGGGGCAGCCGGAGACTGGCGAGGCGGGCCGACGAGTGGTGCTGACGCGGCGACTTGCGGCCTCGCCGTCCGCCGTCTTCGAGGCGTGGACCACAGCGGAGTGGATGGCACGCTGGATCTGCCCCGACCCCACGGCCCGGGTGACGGCAGAGAACGACCTGCGGCCTGGCGGCAGCTGGTCGGTACGCATGGAAACCAGCGCAGGCGCGTTCACAGCTTTCGGGAGCTACCGGGAGATCGAGTCGCCTCGACGGCTGACGTTCACATGGGACTGGAAGGAGCCACCCCAAGCGATGGGCACCGACACGGTGGTGGAAGTGGCGCTGACGCCGGTCGCGGGCGGAACCGAACTCCGACTCGACCATTGCGGATTCCCGTCGGACGAGGCAGCAGAAGGCCACCGGGTGGGCTGGGAGCTGGCCCTGGAGCGGCTTGAAGGAACCCTGGGCAAGCTGTGAGAACCGTGCTAGATGGGACTGCGCCGGATGGAACCGTGCCGGATGGGACTGCGCCGGATCGGCTCCCCGGCGCCGAGCTGGTGGCCAAGGGACTCGAAGCGCTGCACCGCGACCAACCCACCTTGGAGGCCCTGCTGGTCCTGGTGGGCGCACCGCGACTCCGGTGGGCCGGCGTGGACGTGCCCGACGCCCCAAAGAGCTGGGCGGAGATCTTGGCCAACGGCCCAGAGCTCGCGCTTTACGGCAGGGTAGCGGCAAGCTGCGGCCGAGATGCGCACTCCCAGTACAACGCCCTGATCCGACGGCTGGTCAGCTTCGAGCGCGCGCTGGAGCGGGTGCGCCGGCGAACCCCCCGGCGAACCCCCTAGAAGCAGCCTGTCCAAGTGACGAGGCCCCCGGCCGACGCCCACCAAGTCCAGGTGCTCATGCGTCGAATCGGCAGTGCGTCCCAGGGGCCCGGAAGCGTGTACATGGTCGGCGGAAGCTCGGCGGTTCTGATAGGCTGGCGCTCAACAACAGTGGATGTGGACCTCAAGCTCGATCCAGAGCCTCCAGGGGCGTTCGACGCCATTGCCCGAGCCAAGGACGCTCTGAACGTCAACGTAGAGCTTGCTGCGCCCGACGACTTCATTCCGGCACTACCAAGCTGGCGCGACCGCAGTCCGTTCATCGTCCGCGAAGGGCCGGTCGACTTCTTCCATTACGACTTCTACGGCCAGGCGCTCGCCAAGATCGAGCGCGGCCACGCCCAGGACCTGGAGGACGTGACGGCGATGCACAGACGGGGGCTGGTGCGTCCCGCCGAGCTGTCGGCACTCTTCGACCGGATCGAGGGCGACTTGGTGCGCTACCCCGCCATTGATCCGCCCAGCTTCCGCGAGAAGGTTGCCAGGACGGTCGCCACCCTGGCTACGTTGGCCGCCACATTGATCCTGTCCGCCTGCGGATCCTCGGCGCCTTCCGAGCTTCCGCCTCTCGAGCCGCCCTCCACGCCGTTCGCCCCCATCGCCGTACCGCCAGTCGGCACCGACACAACCTTCGACGTGGCGACCTGGAACCTCCTCTACTTCGGGTCGGGGTCCGCCGGGCCCATAGACGAGCCGTTGCAGCGGGCCCGGGTTCGCGACGTGATCCGCGGCGCGGATGCCGACCTTTGGGCTGTCCAGGAAGTGGTCGGGACGGCGGCGTTCCTAGGACTGCTGGATGAGCTCCCAGAGTACGACGGGTTGCTGGCCAACGATCCTGGGGTCGTGGAGGGAGCCGCCTACTACGACTCTGGAGAACAGAAGGTGGGTCTCGTCTACAAGCGCGGGGTCGTGGAGTTTGTGGGTGCTCGCGTGGTGCTCGGGGAGCTGAACTGGGAGTTCGCCGGGCGGCCCCCGCTGGAAGCGCGGGTGCGGGTCTCCGTGGGCGGGGGGACCGTCCAGGACATGGTCGTCCTCGTGCTTCACGCCAAGGCCAGCGCCGACACCGATTCGTGGGAACGGCGGTTCGCGGCGTCCGAGGGACTACACGAGTACTTGGACGCCATCTGGCCCAGCCATCCATTGCTTGTCCCAGGAGACTGGAACGACGACCTGGACGAGTCGATCACCGCTGGACGCGACACGCCGTACCGCAACTTCCTGGACGCCGCGCCGGAGTGGGCCTTCCCCACCGCGACGCTGGGCGCGGGCGGCACCACGTCGATCCTCGGCTTCGACGACGTAATCGACCACATTCTCGCATCCGACGACGCGATGGCATGGTACCAAGCCGGTTCGGCACTGGTCTACCGTGTGGACGAACACGTCCCGCAGTACCGATGGACGACCAGCGACCACCTGCCCGTGCTGGCGCGCTTCAAGCTGCCCGGCTGACACGGCGCAGCCGGCGGCCAACCCTCCGGCCAGTGGCAGTGGCGAGGGGGCCGGCCGGGCTCAGCTGTAGGGCTGCCCGGCCCTCTCCAGCGTCGCGTGGTAGTCCTTCAGCGCCGCCACGATTCGCGAGGCCCGCTCGCTGTTCATCGCCTTCTCGTCCCAGAACGTGACGGCCTCTTCCTGTACCCGCCGCCACTCGTCGTCGGGGATCGAGGTGAGCTCCAGCTGCTCGCCCTGTGTGCGCAGACGAGCCTCTCCGCCCCAGTACCAATGGAGCCGTCGATAGTGGGAACTGTCCATGCACACCCGGAACAGGTGTTGCAGGTGGTCGGGAAGAGCCTCCCACGACTCGGTGTTCGCAAAGAAGGAGCCGCACCAAGCACCGGACAGGCTGTTCGTAAGGAAGTAGTTGGTCACGTCCGCCCAGCCGACGGAGTACACCTCGGTGATCCCGGACCACGCGATGCCGTCCAGATCGCCCCGGCGCACCGCGTCGGCCACATCGTCCCAGGGAAGCGTCACTGGCACCACCCCGAAGCGCGTCAGGAACTCGCCCGCAGTCGGCGTGGTGAACACACGCAAGCCGTCCAGGTCCGCCAGTCGCCGGATGGGACCGACAGTGGTGAAGTGACACGGGTCCCAGGCACCGGCACTGAGCCACGTCACGTTCTCCACAAGGCTGTACGACTCCTCCCATATCTGCGCGAGCCCGTGTTCATGGAAGAGCACCGGCACGTCCAGGCTGTATCGAGTCGCGAACGGGAAGTAGCCTCCGAACATCGAAACGTCGGCGGACGACTGCATCGAGTCGTCGTCGGCCTGCACCGCGTCCAGCGTCCCGTCCTGCAGGGCTGGAAGGAGCTCGGCCGTGGGGACCAGCTCGTCGGCCGTGTACAGCTCGATCACCATCTGACCGTTGGCGATGGCGTTGAAGGAATCGACCATCGGCCGGACCACGTGCTCGGCCAGCGGCGCGCCGGCGTAGGTCTGGAGCTTCCAGCGGATGGGCGGAGCACCCTCGCCCTCGCCCTCGCCCTCGGCGGCCTCGCCGCCCGAACGTCTGCACGCCCCGAGCGCCGTTGCTGCCGCCCCCAGGCCAGCCGTCTTCAGAAAGTCGCGCTTGTTCATGCTGGACAAGCTAGCCTCAAGCAGGGAGGCGGGGCAAGCGAGCCGAGTTGACTGGCCTGCTTGATCTCGTTCTATTACGTACCTATGGAAAACTCTACAGCAACGTAATGGAGATGACGATGAGCGGATACCAGAGACCCCACGTGCATCGAGTTGCCGAGCTGCTGAGGGCCGAGGGACCCGCCCGCATCGTGGCAGTCCTGGGGCCCCGGCAGACTGGCAAGACTACGCTCGTTGGCCAAGCCCTGCGGCGCGTCGCGGCACCCCATTGGCTGGTCGCTACCGACAACCCCGCCGCGCACGAGGCGGAGTTCGGCCGACTTGGTGACGTTCCGGGCCCGGAGTGGCTTGTGGGCGTGTGGCAACGTGCCCGTCGAGAGGCCCTGTCCAGCCCCGACGGATTCGTCCTGGCACTAGACGAAGTGCAGCACATTCCCAACTGGCCGGGCTTGGTCAAGGGTCTCTGGGACGCGGACCGCGCCACAGGCTGCCCACTGCGGGTCGTCTTGCTGGGATCCGCCCCGTGGGACATGCTGACGGGTGCCCAAGAGCGCCTGACCGGCCGCTTCATTCCGGTCTACGTGCGCCAGTGGTCCCTACAAGAGATGGTCGCCGCCTTCGACTTCACGTTGGACGAGTACGTCTTCTTCGGAGGCTATCCGGGAGCGGTCCACCTTAGACGCGACGCGGATGCTTGGACGGAGTACGTCCGTGAGTCCATCGTCGAGCCAACGGTCGGGAGGGACATCCTGTCGCTCGCACGAGTGGACAAGCCCGCTCTCATGCGTCAGTTGCTGGAACTGGCGTCGGAGTGCTCGAGTCAGATCATCGCCTACGACAAGATGGTGGGCCAGCTGCAGGACGCAGGCAACGCGACCACCCTGGTACGCTACGTCGAGCTGCTGGCAAAGGCGGGCCTTGTCACCGGATTGCCCCAGTACTCCGTCGCGCCCCGCCTCCGTCGATCGTCCCCGCCCAAGCTCCACGTGCTGGACACGGCGGTGATGACCTCGCATCTGGGCTACTCGTTTGGCGATGCGACCGCGGACCGGACGCTGTGGGGACGGATCGTCGAGAGTGCTGTCGGAGCCCATCTCCACAACACGCTTCCGCCGGCCGGCAAGCTGCACTATTGGCGGCGCAATGACCACGAAGTCGACTTTGTGTTGGCCCAGGGGCCGCATGTGCTTGGAATCGAAGTGAAGAGCGGTGGACGACGCAGGACTACCGGCGGCTTGGAGGCGTTCCTCGCACGCTTTCCGAAGGCACGAACGATGCTGGTAGGGGGTGCCGGCGTGCCACTCAACGAGTTCCTCTGGGAGCCGGCCAAGTACTGGCTGGAGAGAAGATGAGCCTGATCGTTCCTCGAACCGTGATGCCGCTCGAAGGCACTTCGCAGCCACTAGCTGGCTTTCATGAGAGGCGTGCGCTCGTTCTTCTCGGGGACCCAGGCGCGGGCAAGACCACCGAGTTCCGAAAGGCCGCCGAAGCGGAGAATGCTGCCACCGAAGCGGAGAATGCGGTCTACCTGACGGCGCGACAGTTCGCACGCGCCGATGTCGCCCGCCGCCCGAAGTGGCGAAACACAACACTGTTTATCGACGGACTTGACGAACTGCGAAGCGGTGACGGCGACCCGAGACGGCCGCTCGATGCCATTCTTGATCGTCTGGAGTGCCTCGACTGGCCGCGGGTGCGCATCTCGTGCCGGTCGTCTGCATGGTTGGGGACAAACGACCTGCGTGAGATCACGTCGGAGCCGCGCTACAGAGACCTCGTGCTGCTGCACTTGGATCCGCTGAGCGACAACGACGTCCGCAGGATCCTCGCCAGCCGGAAGATCGCGAGCCATAAGGCGATCCTGGCCTCTGCACGAGACATGGGCCTCGACCGCCTGCTCCTCAATCCGCTCACGCTGGACTTATGGGTCAAAGCAGCTTCGGCGGACGGCGTCCCGCCAGCCAGTCGTCGTGAGGTCTTCGCCAGAGCCTGCCGCCACATGGTTGTCGAGCACAACGACCAGTATCTCGCCGCGCACAGTTCAGTGCCCCGAAGCCCGAACGACACATTCGCTGCCGCTAGTCACCTGGCCCTCTATTTTCTTCTCTCTGGGGCCGAGCAGATCGTGCGAGCTGCGAACTTGGGGACCGAGGACATTGCTAATGTTGCGAACTTGGGGGACAGCCAGTGGGGCCGCCTGCGTGTCGAGGATATTCCAACCAGCCGACTCGGTTCCAACGACCGGTCCCGTTTGGATCCTCGTGCCTTGATCCATGCGTTGGGAACAAGGCTGTTCACAACCCATCGGCTGTTCACGACCCACCGGCTGTTCACGACCCACCGTCCAGCGGGCTGCTCTGCCAAGGCCACTGCGTTCGTCCCCGTCCATCGCAGCGTCGCGGAGTACTTGGCGGCCCGACGACTTCATGATTGCATTGAGGACGGCGTACCCTTCGGCCGCGTGCTGGCGCTTCTGAGCGGTGGCGACGGCGTCGTCGCACCCAGTCTTCGAGGCATCGCGGCTTGGCTCGCCACGCTGAATGCAGACGCTCGACCGCGCTTGGTGGAACAGGCGCCGCTGGACATCCTAACGGTCGGCGACCCAACCGACTTCCCTCCCGAGCACACCCACGGCCTGGTTCTTTCCTTGGGAGAGCACGCCCGCGACACCGGGTTTGTATCGGTGCCGACGCAAGGTTCCTGGGCTGCCACACTTGCGAACGCCAACACGTTGAACCTGCTCCGCCGCTGCATCGACGGGAAGAAGCCCAGCGACGAGGCACATGCAGTCATGGAGCTGCTGTTGGACTGCTTAGCGCTGCACCCTGCTCCGCCCTCCCTCTTTTCGCACTCGGATGCCATCGAGGTGGTAAAGGACGACCGCTGGTGGTTCAGAGTTAGGAAACGGGCGCTGAAGGCGGCCATCGCAATGGCCGGTCGGGACCACGCTGTCTTCCCAGCGTTGCGCGGCGTCTTGAGCGACGTGGCAAACGGACGCGTGGACGACACCAGCCAGGAACTCCGGGGACTGTTGATCGGAGCTCTCTACCCCACGCACTTGTCGGCAAGGGAGTTGGGGCAGGTCTTGCCACGGACATTCGGGCCGATTCTCGCTTGGCACCTGCGGATCGTACTGTTGAAGCGAACTCCCGAATCGGCGGTCGGCGAGCTGTTGGATGTCCTGCAGGCCGATCCCGAAGGACTAGCGGACGCCATTGGTCCAGACGCCGCCATCGAACTGCTCGACCGGGCCGTACTGACCGGCGGCAGCACCGTCCCGATCGACACGTTGTACGACTGGCTGTCGTTGCACCCCGATCCTGGCCGCCGATCCTCTGGCGAGGTGCCGGCTTGGCTGTACCGACATCGCAACCGCTGGAACGACCTGCTTCGAGAACACGTGCGCCGCCGGCAACTGGGTTCGCAGTTCAGTTGGCGTGTACCCGTCCTGCTCTTTCGCGAACTCTCCAACAGCGACGCGTCGCAGCGGTGCCTGGAGGCCGCGAGTGTCATGGCAGCCACAACGGCGGTGGCGGCCGCGACGCCCGCGACGTCCACGACAGCACATTGCCACGACGACATCGGCGGCTACCTGGAGTTGGCTTTCGCCACTCGACCCCCCAGCCTTGATCCAGACGAGTGGCTGCAATGGGCGACGCGCCATGTGCGCGGACAGCCGCTGCTCGTAGAGCGGCTCGGGCGTCTGGTCGCAGCATACATCAATCAACAACGGACGTTCGCGGCCCAGATGCCGCGGCGCGGCGAAGCCGTGGAGCGCGCCATCTTGCAGCGCAAGGCAGCCGTGCTGGCTTCAGATCCGTCGCCCTCGGTCCTTTATGAGGTCGCCGCACGCTACCTGCGCATCCCGCCGCACCAGCCGTTGGCGGAATGGCTGGACCACGACGTCCAGGCCATCGACGCGGCGCTGCTTGCGCTTCGCGAACTGCCGCCCAGGGCCGATCTCCCGGGGCTGCCCGAGCTTCTTCGTATGGACCAGCAAAGAACAATGTCTCCGCTGGCCTACCCGTTCCTAGCCGGACTCCAGGAACTGGGTGGTCAAGGCGGAGCCGTCCTTGCCGAGTTCGACGACAAACAGTTGCGCAGCGCACTGGGCGTCTACTTCCTGACGCTTCTGATCGACAAGAGCGTACCCGCCTGGGTTGCCGACCTGCTGGTGACGCGCCCCGAACTCGTCGCCGAGGTGTCCGTCGAAGTCCACATCGCTTGGACTCGCGGTCGGCGTGGACACCACGAGCACCTGGCACATCTTGCAGGCACCGAACATGCCGCCGTGGCACGGCTGGTCGTGCCCAAGTTGCTGGAGATCTTTCCGGTCCGGGGCACCAAGTGGCACCTTGCCAGGATGCGCTTGGTCGTCGAGGCCGCTGTGCAGCACCTACCGGAAGACGAAGTGCTTGCGACGGTGCAGCGCAGGCTGACCTTTGGCAGCATGGATGTGGCCCAAAGGGCATTCTGGCTGGCGACGGGACTTCGGCTGCGGCCCCGAGAGTTCTTGGGCCGGATGATCCGCTTCCTTGACCGAGGCAACCAAGCGCAGTCCCGGCGTCGCGCCGAGTCGTGCATCGCCGACATCGCCCGGGCCACCGCACTACCTGCGAGGATCGGGGTTGCGGGCTCCTGCGCACTGATCCGCGTCTTTGGGAACCGCTATTCCCCGGACGGACTGGGCCGACGGTTGTCGGACTCCAACACTGGCTTCGTGCGCGTTACCGAAGAAGACGAAGCCCGCGAGCAAGCTGCACACCTGGTCCAACGATGCGTCGATCATCTGTCCCAGGAATCGAAGCGATCGGCCAGTCGCGCGCTCGACCTGCTGGCGCGTGACCCCGCGCTGGATTCATGGCACGGTGCACTTCGCCAAGCACGCTGGCACCAAGCCGAGCGTCGTCGGGAGGTGAGCCATCGCCATCCGTCCCTGGCGGAAATCGCCGATGTCATGCGATGCGGGCCGCCAGCCAACGCGTACGATCTCGCAGAGGTCACGGCCGATCTACTTGATGATATCGCCCGCGATATCCGCGACGGCAATGCCGACGGCTGGCGGATGTTCTGGAACGAGGGGTCGGCCGCCAAGACGGTGACGAACGCCCGGCATGGGACGAGCGCCCAGCACGGAAAGCCGTGGAGCCCTAAGCACGAGAACTCCTGCCGCGACGCACTGCTGTTCTTACTTCGGCCTCACTTGGCGCGCCTAGGAGCAGATGCACAACCAGAAGCACGCTACGCGGAAGGCAAGCGAGCCGATATTCGCGTATCATGCTCCGGCGGCACGGTCGCGATACCCATCGAGATCAAGAAGGACAGCCGCCCAGAGCTGTGGAGCGCGATCGACGCTCAACTCGTGCGAAAGTACGCACGCGACCCTGCGTCGGGTGGACACGGCATCTACTTGGTCCTGTGGTTCGGCGACCGCTGCGTCGTCCCGCGTACTGGCAACCGCCCGAAGTCGCCTGCGGAGCTGAGGGATCGGCTATGCCAGCAGTTGTCGGCTCAGCAAAGACGCTTCGTTCGGGTGATCGTGCTCGACGTCAGTCGTCCACGTCAGACGATCCCGCCCAGCCACATCGCCACGAACGCGCCATAGAACACCGCCATCGCCACCAGAGCCACGCGACGCCAGATTGGGGGCCGAATCTCCTTCGGGAGGAAGCGCATGTTGATGTACAGCAGGTGGAGAGATGACACCACGAAGACGATTCCAGCCATGTTGGCGCCCAGTTGGAGCAGGAAGATGGGCTGGGCCAGCTTCATGGCAACCACGCCCCAGAGCGCCAGTGCTACCAACACCGTGTAGTAGACGAACCTCACGTCGCCGCCACGCAACCGGCGGACCCGCCTGGAGCCCGTCCAGAGGATGTCCGTGACGGCGCGGGTCATCCCCTCCAAGATGTCGAGCTGGGTCTTGAAGAGCACCCACACGCCCATCAGCGCGATGGCGCCGCCGAAGATCGCCCCTTCCCGACTGGCCATTGCGTTGGCCAGGGCAGCGGCCACCGAGAGGCCCCTGATGTCGGTGCCGCTCTCGAGAAAGGTCACATAGAGGACGGCGGGAAGGATCATCCCCAGCACGGCCCCGACGAAGTAGACGCCCCACTGGTCGGCGCGGACGATTCGCCACCAGCCGCGCCAGCGCTCTTTCGCCTGGTCGGTCGTCGCGTCGAAGGTGTAGCCCGACGACGCCAGCGTCACCTTCTCGCCGCCCACGGCCGACGGGATGTACCCGGCCTCGCTGGACATTCCGTAGCCCTTGTCCCTGGCCCAGTTGGAGAGGGTCAGGTTGATCACGCCGCCGGCGCCGGAGTACGCCGCGAAGGCGCCCAGAAGGAAGAAGTCGGCCCCCTCGGGAATGAAGCGGAAGGCCCCTGCGCCCCGGTCGAACCCTACGAGCCCGGTTGCGGCGTCGGCCCAGGTAGCCGGCGAGACGAAGATCAGCGCCAAGATCAGAAAGCCGCCGATGATGACGGAAACCAGCACCCAGTTGAGCACCTCCAGCGTGCGCTCGATGCGCCTGCCGAAGAGGAGGATCGCAACGCACAGGGCAAAGGCGCCCACGCCGAACCAGTAGACGAGATCGGCGTGCTGGGGGCCGGCCAAGTCGCGAAAGACCAGGAAGAAGATCGCGCCCGCCGCGGTCCCCGCCCATCCCGGCCAGCCCACTTGCATGAAGTACATCAGCGCGTAGAACGCCGCCCAGAACGACGACCAGGGACGGGTGCGCATGAACCCGGTGAGCGCCGGTTCCCCCGTGGCTATTGTCCAGCGCATCAGCTCGGTGTTGAAGACCGTCTGAAGGAAGGCGGCCGCCAACGTCACCCACAGCAACACCAGGCCGTACTGGACGAACGCCGCCGGCCCCAGCAGGAACTCGCCGCTCCCCACCGACGCTCCCAGCACAATCACGCCAGGTCCCACCACGCCGATCCACGCCAGCCCCTTCGGCTTGGGCGGGGCCGGCAACTCCCGCTTCTTGAACGGTGGGAGGCCCGAGCGGGCTTCGGGCGCTGCTGCGTGCCCGGTCACTGGTCTCATATCGCCTTGTCGGCCAGCTCCTCGTCGATTCGCCTATTGAAGCTCCTATGGTAACTGCACTGACCTCGGCCAGCAAGCCGACTGACTTGACACCAAGCGGCTCGGTGGCTATACGTCCTGGCGTGGGGCGGATGCGCCGCCCCAGACCGGAGCGGAGGAACAGACTTGATGATCAAGCAGCTGATAGCCTCGGTGAGCATGGCGGCGTTCGCGAAGAAGCTCGGCTCTGCCGTGCTTCGCTACGCCGTCCGCCGGGCAGGTGAAGCGGAGGCCGAGGCGACGGCCGCGCAGGAGCCGCTGACCGAGCCGATCAGCATCTGCGAATGGCAGGAACGCAAGGCGAAAGCGAACCGTTGAGTACCGTCTAGGCGTGCTCATCGAGACGCCCTGGCAACTGCTCGTGCCCGCGTTGCTGCTCGTCGCTTGCGAGCTTCCCCTGGACGCCATGGATGACGAGCCGGACTTGCCAGTGAGCCACGACATGCCGTCCATGGGCACCGCGATGGACAGCGTGGAAGGCACGCCCGGAATCGTCGCGTACCTGGTCCAGTCCATTCAGAGCACTGACGGGAACGTGCCATTGCAAGCTGGCCGCGACGCAATGCTTCGCATCTTTCCGACAGACGACGACTTTGCCGCATGGCCCCTTTACGTCGCTACGAGATTTGACGTGCCGGACTATACGACGGAGTTGGGCTTGCCTAGCGTCATCGGCGCAACGCGAGGGCGCATCTACCACGGACGTGACAACTTGCCGGCCGCCAGCACTTGGATATGCAAGGACAGCGACGCTACGTATACTCTGAATTCGGACACCATCTATGGCGGCACACTTTCGGCCGCGTTGCCGGACACGCTCCAGGAGTGCGATTTGTGGAGTTCGCTGAACTTGCACGTGCCCGGATCGGTGGTGCGTCCGGGCATGATTGTGGAAGTGGAGATCAACGACGGTATCTTTTCGCATTCGGTGCGGTTGGTCCCGGAAGTGCTGCGCCCGCATCGCGTGAGTCTGGCGCTGGTGCCAATATGGTCTGCGGACTCGGGCTCCAATGCGAGGCTGCGAACGCGGATTTCCAGCATCGAGGAGAAGTCGCTTGCCGATCCGTACTTGTTCCAGGCGGCCCATGCGCTACCAATCGATTTGAGCGTCAGCATTCTCGACTTGGGCAACGTGGTGATCAGTCCGGGTGAAGTGGGGCAGACTGATTGCCAGGCGTTTACGATGCTGAATGCCATGCGCGATTCCGGATTCGAGCGCGACCCGTCTCCATTCGCGTGGTACTATGCGGTGTACGACTACGACGCACCCGAAGTCGCTGAACTGGACTACTTGTGGAGCTTCGGCTGTGGAAGCATGGGCGGGACGACGGGCGCTGGCGTGTTGTTGGGTCAGGACCCGGACTACATCAACTTCGTGCTCGCGCATGAACTTGGGCACATGATGTCGTTGGGACACGCCACTTGCAAGAATCCTATCGTGCCGACTAACGAGGATCCGCACTATCCAAACGACGACGGCTTCGTCGGGCACTACGGCTACTTCTTCCCGGACAGGCTGGTGCAACGACGCGACAAGCGGGATCTGATGAGCTACTGCCGGGAGGGACAGGACTTGCCGCTGGCACTTGGCGACTACTACTGGAGCCAAGCTTTGCGCTTCATCTCTCGCGACGCGAATGCGACGGCGGTGCGCGGCCCCGAAGTCTACGTCTACTGACCGGATGCAGCCGCGGCCCTCCATGCCGTAGAAGGCGAGTCGCCGTCGCCCTTCGGTATCTGCGGATTGCCGCCCCAGAGGAGGCGTGGCTTGGCCGGCTCCACATGTTCGGTTGCGGGTCCACCCCCGCTTCCGACCCTGCTCGCGCTACCATTGCCCACCTTCCTTCGCAGGTCGTGCTCCCTCCAGTCGGGCACGTAGGCGGTCATGAGGGCCTTGAACAGCTTGCCGTGGTTGGGGACTCGAAGGTGGAGCAGCTCGTGGACGATCACGAAGTCCTGGAAGCCGGTCGGCTGCTCGGCCAAGTCGGCCGCCAGCGTGACGTTGCCCGCCGTTGAGCAGGAGCCCCACTTCCGGGTCATTCGTCGAATTCGGACGGACCTTGGCTGGACTTCGAGACGGATTGCCCAGGTGTGGACGCGGCCGCGGAGCGCGTCGCCGCCGGGAAGCGTGCCCCCAACAGAGTCAGTCGCCGTCATCAGACCTGCCTAGCACGAGGTCCAGGATGCGGTCCACGACCCGCTTGCGGTCGTCGGTGGCCAGCCCCAGGAGCGGCCTGTACAGTTGCTGCCTCATCAGGCGGCTCTCTTGCGGGCTTGCGCGGGCATTGGGAAAACGGCCAAGGAGATCGTCCACCGTCTTGGCCAAGTCCGTGGTCGAGACGCCCGCCGAGCCCAGGGCCGGGTCGTCCTTCAAGGCCAAGTGGACGCCGAGTGCCCGAGGGGACACCCCGCTCTCTGCCGCCGCGGCCAGGGCATCGTCCTTCTCCTTGGCAAGTGCCGACAGCAGGTCCAGGGCGGCGACGGACGACACCCTGCGCGCCTCCAAGTCGCGCTGCACCCGCTCGGCCCGCTCCAACAGCGGCAACAGGACGGCGGCCGTCTCCGGCGAGTGGTCGATCTCGCTCCGCATTCCGCGCAACAGGTTGAACACCTTGGCCTCGTCTCGCCCCGGCCCTCCCTGCAACGCCTCCACCGTCTTCAGGTCGAAGGTGACCGTTCTCGGCACGTGACCCAGCCCCTCCGTGACCGCGCTCCGCTGAAGCATGCGGCGGGTCTTGGCGGCCAAGTCGGTCACGTAGTCCACCTTGCGGGCGTATGCGGCCTGCGTGCTCTGGTACAGGCCGGCCAGCCGCTTGTAGGACTCGAGGTGGCCGCGGAGCGCCTCCGACGGCGACAGGATCTCCATCAGCACCTCGATCTCCCTATAGGACTTGAAGAGTTCGTTGCGCACGACCGGATCGCGAAGTTGCCCGTAGACGCGCTCTTCTAGCCAAGCGTCGGAGCCGCCCTCAACCGCCGCGGACAGGTACTTCGCCTCCGCTTGGGTCAGCTTGTCGCGAAACTCCCGGAGGAGCACGTCGATGCCCTCGACAACCCCGCTCACATCGGTGGAGTCGAAGCGCAACGCCTTCTCCAGTGCCTGCAGGACGCCCACGAAGTCCACCACGAGCCCGATCCGCTTGCGTTTGCCGGTGGCCGGGTCCACATGAGGCCGGTTCACGCGGGCTATCGCCTGCAGGAGCACATGGTCGCGCATGGGCTTGTCCAGGTACATGCAGTACAGCAACGGCGCGTCGAACCCGGTGAGCAGCTTGTCGGTCACAATCAGAATCTTGGGGTTCTCGCCCGTCTTCTTGAACATCAGCCGCGCTTCTTCTTCCTGGTCCCGCGACAGCTGGCGGTCCGCAACCATGGGCCGCTTCACCACGTCGTCGGGGTTCTCCGTGTAGACGGGCGCGGTCCACTCCGGCGGAAGCAGCTTGTCGAGAGCCTGTTTGTACTTGGCACATGCCTCCCGATTCACACCCACCAGGAACGCCTTGTACTCCAGAGGCGCCACGTACTCCCGGAAGTGCCGGGCGACATAGGCCGCCACCTTGTCCACCCGGTCGTCGGCGGTCAGAAACGCGCGCAACCCGACGGCGCGGTCCAGCACCTTGTTGAGCTCGTCCACGTCGGTCACGCCCTCGGCGTCGGCCAGCGCGAAGAACTCTTCGTCCAGCTGCTGCGCCGGCACCGTCGTCTCGCTGGGGGCCATGACGTGGCGGATCGGGAGCGTGGTCTCGTCCTCGATCGACTCGGCGATGGTGTACTTGTCCAGGTAGCCCTTCTCGTCGTCGGCGCCGAAGATCTTGAACGTCCCCAGGCCGTGTTCCGTCTTGGCCACAGGCGTGCCAGTGAAGCCGACGATCGTGGCGTTCGGCACCGCGCCCATCAGGTACGTGCCCAGGTCGTGGGCGACCGAGCGGTGCGCCTCGTCGATGAAGACGAAGACGTTGTCGCGGCTGTTCGCGTCCCTGGCAAGCCCCTCGAACTTGTGGATCATCGACACGATCAGTCCGCGCTTGTCGGTCCGAAGCAGTTTCGCCAAATCGGCCTTGGAGCCGGCTTGGTGCACCGGGATGTCTTGCTGCTGCATCTCCCCCAGCAGGCGCTCGACCCAGCCTCGGAGCTGACCTTCGAGGTCGACTCGATCCACCACGACAATGACGGTGGGCGCGTGGAAACGCTCCCGATCCTGCAACAGTAGCCGGGCCGCCGTAAGGAGCGTGAAGGTCTTGCCCGAACCCTGGGTGTGCCACACCAATCCCCGTCGTTTCGTCGGCTCGACGCACCGCTCGACCACTCGCATCGCCGCCCGGCGCTGATGTTGCCGCAATACCGTCTTTCGCGTCTCGCCGTCCTCCACGTAGAACAGGATCCAGTCGCGAAGCGTGCGCAGAAAGTCGGTCGGCTCAAAGAACGACTGGACGGCGAAACGGTAGCTGTCGTCGAAGCCGGGCCAGCCGGCCGGCGCCTCCTTCCATCGAGCCATGAAGCGCCGCGACAGGTTCCACGTAACCCCGTACCAGTAGTCGAGCATGTGTGTGACGTTGAACAGTTGGGCCGACCCCATCAGCTCCGGCGTCCTGGCCTCGTACCGCTTCAGCTGATTCACGCCCCGCTCGATAGCGTCGGTCTGCCTAGGGTTCTTGTGCTCCACGACGGCAACCGGCAGGCCGTTGACGACGAACATCACGTCGGCCCTGGCACCGTGCTGCCGGGCAGGCGGCTTGATCGACCACTCCCAGGTGACGTGAAGGACGTTGGCACTCGGAACGTCGAAGTCGATCAGCCGGACGAACTGCTGCCGTTCCTCCGTCTCGTCGTACCATTGCCTTTCGCCGCGCATCCAGGCCAGCATCTGGCGGTTCCCCTCGATGGTCGGCGGCGTAGCTTCGATCCGTTCGACGATGGACCGTGCGTCGTCGTCGGACAGCCACGGGTTGAAGCGGCGGAGGGCGGCTTCCAGTTCGTCGCGGAAGAAGGCCCCAGCCCGGCCTCCGCGCTTGCGAGTGGCGACCGTGGGTTCCAGTGGCGTCCAGCCGACTTCCTGCGCGTGTCGGACCATGGGGAACTGGGCGACGCCCGCCTCGTCAATGCGGCAAGTGGTCACGGGGGAATCGTCTTGGCGCGATCTTGGTGCCCCCAGGGCGTCATCTTAGCGCCCCCTGAACGCCATCTTGGCGTCATCTTGGAGCCCCCTGACGCCATCTTGGTGCCCCGGGGGCGTCATCTTAGCGCCCCCTGAACGCCATCTTGGCGTCATCTTGGAGCCCCCTGACGCCATCTTGGTGCCCCGGGGGCGTCATCTTAGCGCCCCCTCAAGCGGGATCGTCATTGGCGATCCGCTCCCAGCGAGCAGACCATCCCGTGCCCGTCACTTGGACCAGCCCTTCGTCTCGGAGCTCTTCCAGTATTCGTCGTACCTGCCGTTCGCTCACGCTTCCACCCATCCCAGCAAGGACCTCCCTTCGCGTCAGCCCGTTTCTGGCACGCCTCAGCAACCCGAGGACGCTCGCTCGTGCTTGGGCCGTCCCATTCTCCCTCACCGCTTGACGGCCCGATTCCTCGTGCCGGAACCGGACGATCACGGAATCGCCCTGCTCCTCAATCTCGGGACGTGGCATCCCGGCAACGGCCGCCGCCTCGGCCATCTTGAGCGTTCCCGTGCCCCACGTCTCAATGATGCCTCTCCGATAGAACGTCCGGGCGATCCACGGGTTCCACAATCGGGACCGGTGCGGCTCGAAGAGGTCTTCCGGCGTAAGCCCGAAGTGCAACGGACCCGGGGATGTGATCTCAAGCCGGTCGTCGTACATGGCCAGTCCAATCGAGCCACCGAAAATGGCGTAGTCGCGATGACAGAGCGCGTTCGCCAGTGCCTCCCTGGTCGCCAAGGCAGGATACCGGGGCTCGTCGATCCGGTCGAACCGGTCCGGGTCAAACCGGCCAGCGATGGGGACCCATTCGCGCAGGAACCGCTCACCCGCCCGCAAGAGCTCGAAGGCGTTTCCGATAACCTGCCGGTTGTCTAGGAAGTTGGACCGATCCACCCCGCGAAACCGAGCTACGCGGAGCAGACACTGCGGAAAGTCCAGTTCCAGCCGCTCCCGCTTGCCAAACAGCACGGCGGCGGCCCGATACACTACGTCGCCCTGCAACAGGCCTAGTCCGAGCAACAGGTCCTCCGTGCCCATGTGCTCCGGCACGTCCAATCGCTTGCGCCGCACTGCTTCGGAGATCGTGGTCCTGATCTCCTTGTCGTCTAGGTCGCGAATCGACCATCCCGCCGCTTCCTGATTCTCCCAGCGTTCGCTTTTATGATACCGCTCCAGCACTGCCCGACCGTGCTCGTCCGCCGACATCGGCAACGTGACGTTGCCCACGCGCCGATAGCCCTGGCCTCGGTAGGTGTACGGCGAGTCCGCGCCCGCCTTGACCCGAACAACGACCACGTCCCGCCCACCCTCCACGTTCACCCGCATCACTTCCGGGTACGCCGACGGCCGAATCCGACCGATCTCCGCGCCGAGCTCTTCCAGCGTCCGGTCGCTGACTTGTTGTCCCACGATCGCACCGTCCGGCTTGACGCCGAACATGACGTATCCCCCGCGCTGGTTGAGCATCGCGCAGATGGTATGCGCCGCCTCGCGACGGCCTCCTGTCGTGGTCTTGAGCTCCAAGGTCTCGGACTCGCCGAATTCGACGAGGATGGTGAGTTGGTCGGTCGTCACTCCAAGTCCTCCGGTGCCCAACTAGCACCTGTTGGTACGTCTCTCTGCGATTGTGCGACGGACACACGAGTCTGGCCCGTACTAATCTCGTATAGCAGTGTTCTGTACAGCTGTGCCGCGATGGCTTCCTGGGCGCGATGTAGACGGGCCTTGTTGCTAACGATGCCCAGAATGGATGCTATTGTCCGTTGTTCAACCAACGAGGGCAATGGAATCTTCTGTCTTATGACATCAGCGTCGCGAACTGCGGGATAGCTAGCGCCCGTTGCTAATGAGGTGATATTGTTCACAACTGCGTCAAGTTGCATCACATAAAATAGATAATCGGGGTCGATTAGATCGGGAACGGCACGCAGGACACAGAACGCGGTTGATACAATCTGTCCGTGAAGCCGGTCAGGAACTTGTGCTATTCGACGCAGCGCCGGGCGTACGGTCGCAAAGATCGTATCACCAGAATGCACGATTTTCCGCGCTCGGCTAGGTATCATGTCGGCGTGTCGATACTCGGCTTCCTTGGTGATTGTGAGAGTCTCGCGCGATACTGCGGAAACGTCCACATACGTAATTGACGACCTGGGCTCCCGCCGAGGGTTCCAGTTGGTGGCCGGAATCGTCACATCGCTTATCCGTGCATACTGCCAATTCGAAGGCAGAGATGTTGAGTGATCCGTAGACAGAGATACGATCATTGACAACATTGCTTGCTCGAGTTCGGATTGTTCCAGAGACAGTCGATCCAGAGATGCCGTCAACTCCTTCAACTGCGCACCTGCCGATATTCGCGTGTGCGCCGGAGTCGTCCATCGGCTTGGCATGAGGCTATAGTCTGCCTTTGCCACTTCACTGGTCGACACTACGGCCAAGTGATCGTCCGCCACGTCTGCATCCAGAAACACGGTCGTCAGGGCCGGAATAGCTGTGTCGGGCATATGGTTCTTGGCTCGCCCCTTGTTTGCCCATCCGCTAGCGTCCAGCAATACGATCTTCCCCCGTCGCGCCGGCGGCTTGTTCTTCGACAGCACCACGATCACGCCGGCGGCCGACGTGTTGTAGAAAAGGTTGTCCGGCAGGAGGATCACGCCTTCGATCAGGTCGTTGTCCACGAACCACTTCCGAATGTTCCGCTCCTTGTCTTCATGCTTAGCGCCGGAGCCGCGGGTCACCGCGCCGGTGTCGAGCACCACGGCGGCGCGGCCACGCTCGTTCAGGCACGCCAGCGTGTGCTGGAGCCATGCCCAGTCTCCCTTGCCGCTGGTCGGCCCGCCGGCGGGGCGAAAGCGGTCGAAGGGGTCGTTGGCGAAGACGTCCGGGTTGAACGGCTGGTTCCACATCGGGTTGGCGACCACGATGTCGTGGGTGTCGATCTGCCCCGAGGCGGTCTTGAACTTCGGATTGATCATCGTGTCCCCGCGTGCGATCTCCACATCCATGTCGTGAATGATGGCGTTCATCTTGGCCGTCGCGTAACTCTCGGCCTGGAGCTCCTGGCCAGCCAGTTTGAGGGGCACAGGGCTTGTGGGATCAAGCTCTCGGGCAACGAGCTGAAGCTTGATGAGGAGGCCAGCGGAGCCGCACGCATAGTCGTGGCACTTGTCTCCGGGCTTGGGCCGCATGATGTGCGCCATCAGGAAAGCCACCTCCGTGGGCGTAAAGAACTCGCCTCCGCTTCGGCCCGAACCCTCCGCGAACTTGCGCAACAGGAACTCGTAGGCCCGGCCCAGGAAGTCGGGCTGCACGTCTGCGAGACCCATCCGGTAGTCGGGATCCGAAAAGGTCTCGACAACCTGGGCAAGCTTCGCCGGGTTCACGTCGCGCTCGCCGTTGCGCTCGCCCGCGAAGTCCACGACGTCGATGACGCCGGACAGGGAAGGGTGATGACGCACGACCGCCCGCACGGCCTTGGTCAGGTGCTCGCCTATATCTCTTGGGGCAGTGCTTCGGCCGTCGGCGTCGCGGGGCCACTCGTGCGGTTCCCGGCCGCTGACCACCGCCCATCGAGCCTCCGGCGGCAGGTAGAAACGGAGCAGGGCGTGATCTTCCTCGGCAATCTCCCGTGCAACTTGAGCGTTCCCGTACTCGTCCTCGAGTCGGGCCATTTCGTCGTCGAATACGTCGGAGAGGCGCTTCAGGAACAGAAGCGGCAACAGGTAGTCCTTGAACTTTGCCGCATCCCGTTCGCCACGGATCGAACAGGCGGCGCTCCACAGCATCTTCTCCATGGCCGCGGTGTCGGACGACGCCGTGGGCCTGTTGGAGCCGACATTCTTCTTCGCCTTCGGCCGTGCGGGGCGGACGGGTTCTCCGCCGTCCGCGGTCACGTTCCCAGACTCCGCCTCGCCCACATCAACGCCAATCTTCTCGGCCAGCGCGACGATGGCCTCCCTCGACGCCCGCTGCGGCCTCACCTTACCACCCTCCCAGCGGTTGACACTGGCGAAGGACACGTCCAGCCGGTCCGCCAGTTCCTCCTGGGTGAGGTCCAGAGCCTCGCGAATGGCGCGGAGGGTAGCCGGGATGTCGCGTTGTTCGGTCATGAGTTTCTTCGTCTCATCCGGCGCTTCAAGTCGTACTTGCACTTCGCACGATCGCGAAACGCCAATTCGATCAGGGATCGAAGCCGGTCGGGGCTACGCTCAATGTCGCTCCATCCGGTTACTGATACCAGTGCCTCCCGCGCAACTAGGTTATCGATGATTCGATCCGGCATGCTGGGGCAGGCCTGCTCGTAGTCTCTACGACCACCAATTGGCTTCCACAAGGCATCGGGATAGAGCTTCTTCTCATTGCCTCCGTGCCTGGTGCAGAGTCTATCATTTCTGATCGTCGGAAGCGTGATGACAAGCACCCCCGACTTCTTGTTCCTCTTCCCGTCATACATGCTGGAGTAGATTTCCCAGTCTACGTGCTTCCGCCTGGCCGTATCCTTTCCCACGAGGACGATCGTGACCGTGGAATCTTGCAGATAGTCGTCCCTGATGATCTCTCGAATGCGCTGATCGTCAAGGCTGTCGGAGATATCGCCGGTATCGACGGAGTGGTCGATAAACAGCCCATGCCGCGTCGCCATAGCGACCAGGTATTCCTTGTACTGCTGATCGTTCTCGTGATGGTACGAGATGAACACTTTGTGCTTGTTATGCATGATCATGTCCCTTCGTTGTCGTGAGAGAGGCTACGAACATCATTGCGGAACAGCCGGTACAACCCTAGCATGACGAGTTGCCTGGCCTGATCGATGAACCGGGTGCGAGCCAACAGCCGGTTTTCCTCAATCGTTAGCCCGTTCATCAAGTCCTGAGCCGTGTAGTCGCCGAAGAGCTGGCGTTCCGGCCACTTTCGAGGGGCACTCCAAGGATCGACCAGACCTAGCGTTTCCGCTATGTCACGGGTACAGCCGCCGAATCCGCCGACCAGAAACAGGGGCTGCTTGGCCCTCAATGACAGCAGGGCTTCCTCGGCAATCCCGGGCATCTTGCCTTTGTAGTTCTCGACTTGACCGCCAATGGCGATTCGGGCGCTGGTCTCGGCTCGCATCACTGCTCGCATGGCCGTTAGGCCCGACCCCCAGTCGTTCTCGTCTGGCTCGCGCGACGGAAGCTCTCGGCGTTCCGCGGTGGACATCCGTGCACCGTTGAGTCCGACAAAGGACAAGCGCGCAACGTGGTGCACGCTGTCGGCCACCTTGTCCAGGTCGCTCATGGACATCCGGATGTGGACGGGCCACGCCAAGTAGTTGGTCACGCGAATCGTTGTCTGGTCGGGTCGACGGTAGCGTCCCGCCAGCTCAAAAAGAACCTCGGTGAAGCCACGCGTCCGAAGGTCGCCTCCGTAAGCCAAGTCCACTCCCGAGGCCAAGAGTTCGATCACGAGTTCCACGAACGTGTCCCACGGGTGATCTACGCTGACACCCAGTCCGTCGGTGTCTGGACTGTCGGAGATGGAGACAGCGATGGCTCGTGGTGGATGTAGAGTCGTGTTCATGCGCGCCTCCGGGTCCAGTCGTCGAACGTGCGAAGCTGTACTTCAGGGCTGATGTCGGCAAACAAGCCCTGTTCCTCGGCACCGATCGGGGGTCCAGGATAGACCACCACAGGCGGCTTTCGGCTCGACCTGGAAAGAGCGGCAAGCAAGCACAGTTCCGGCTTTCGGGACGTAAACGCTGTTCCAGCAGATTCCTGATCGAGCGAAGCCACCCTGCACCTCCATAGGAGATCGCGAAAGACCTCGTCGAGAACCATGACTACGATTTGCTCGGTCCTAGGACCCTGGTGGGGATCGACGCGAAGCACCGGCACGTTCCCGAGATAAGGGAAGAGGCGCGGGTCCATGTCCCGCAGACAATCTACTATTATCAAGGGGATCCCGTGGCGCTTTGCGGCGACGACCTCGCGACGACACCACTGCCGCGACGAATACGAATCCGAGTAGCAGATCACCATGGCACAGTTCGGAATCGCATTGTAGATGACGTCCTCAGAGGAGATGCCTATCGGTATGCTTACGACATCGAAGAAGGTGTCCAAGTCGCTGTTGTCGCGAACCCACTCATGGATGGATCGGGCGGTTACCTCGCCGTCGCCGTCGTGCTTGCTGTGGCTGATGAAGATGCGGACCTTATGGCTCAAGTATCCGCTCAAGGTCGCCGGCTCGCCGGACTTCGGGCTCAGCTGGTACTGGAGCATTCTGCAGAACTGGTGAAGCAGATCGCTGATAAGGCGCCGCTCGCGGTCCGAATCGCTAGCGGCCGGCGCGTCCCAGCGATGCGCTTGAGTGCGGAGCCGGCCGTCCAGGGCGTCCCAGACATCAGGTTCCATCCCGACGGGGAAGACGCGACCCGCGAATCCGCGGGCATCCGCCTCCGCCACCAGCTCGCGAACATAATCGAGCCAGGACGGCTGGACCGCGAGCAACCGATCCACCAGGACTACCACGGCGGTGGCACTACTCGCGTCCCAGTCTATCGGCGGCATGGCACTTGGAACCCGCGCATGTGCTGGAAGCACATTGATGCCATCACCTCCGACAATCTGACGGTACGGGTCCGTGCTCCAATGGTGCTGTAGTCGCTTGGCTAGGTGATCGCCAAGTGCAAAATCGGTGTGTCGGACAACATAGAGGGCGAACTGCGTGTGGCTGTCGATGCTGGTCATGTCCTGTTTCCTGTCCCTGCGGGGAGAACTCTGCGATATAGCGAATATAGCAGATATCGCAGAAATGGGAAGCGCAGACGGCCAGAATCAGCCCGGAAGAGCCTCCTGGGCGCGAAACCGTGCCCGTCAGCACCTCCATCACGTCGGTCACCTCGCGGTCGTTACGTGGAGGAGCCATCAAGGTAACCCCGTCGGACTCGTTCGTCGGAGGCTGCCCGGGAAGAGTGCTTGCGCGGGCGCAAGCGCGGGCCGATTGTGTCGTTTCGCCACCCCGGGACCACCGTGGGGCCGGGCTTGCCGGCTCCGCCCAGCCGCCTTGACATTGGGAGAGACTCGCCTCTCTCGCGCCCGACCCCTGCCGTGAACGCCAACAATCACGTCCCCGACGAGACCCCCCGCATCGCCAACCTCTGGTACGCCATCGACCTCTACACGGCACCAGTCACTATGCCTGGACCGTGAGCGCACTTCTCCCCACCAGCGTGGACTCCCTGCTGGGCGGAGGCAGGGCCGAGTCCGCCCGCCTGGAACTCAAAGCGCGCTGGGACCCGGCATCGACGGGACCCCAGGCGTTGGCCACGATCTGCGCCTTCGCGAACGACCACCTGAACCTGAACGGCGGCTACCTTGTGCTGGGCGTGGCCGAAGAAGACGGTCGGGCGGTGCTGCCAGCTCGCGGGTTGTCGGACGCGGAGATGCAGGCGGCAGCGAAGTGGATCCGTGGCGCGTGCAACAGGCTCGATCCCGTGTACCAACCGGTCGTGTCGCCGGAGCGAAGCGGCGGGAAGAACATCCTCGTCGTCTGGGCACCGGCCAGCGAAGCGCGACCCCACAGCGCACCTAGCGGCCGCAAGCGCGGGCGCACCTACTGGATCCGGTTGGGCGCAGAGACGGTGGATGCGGCCGCCAACGGCCTCTTGCCAGTGCTGATCCGCCAAACCGCCCGGGTCCCGTGGGACGACCGCCGCTCCCTCGAAGCCGGCATCGACGACCTCCGGGAGGCGCTGGTCCGCGAGTTTCTTCGAGACGTGGGAAGCAGCTTGCGGAAGCTGACCGACCCAAGGGAGATCTTCCGCCGCATGAGGATCACGTTGCGCACCAACAACATCACGTCGCGCGCCAACAACCACGACGTTCCCCGCAACGTGGGGCTCCTCTTCTTCTCCGACGACCCCTCGCGATGGTTCCGCGGCGCCGTGATCGAGCTCGCACGCTTTCCCGACGGGCCGGGCGGCAACGTGCTGGCGGAGCACGCCTTCCGAGGCGGCTTGGCCGACCAGTTCCGCCGCTGCTTGACGCACCTGGAGAGCCTCTCGGACGTTCGCGTCGAGAAGCAGCCCGACACGCCGTTCGCCCGGCGCACCTCCCGCTGGCCCGCCGAAGCCGTGCGCGAGGCGCTGGTCAACGCCGTCTATCACCGCAGCTACGAGGCCGATGCGCCGGAGCCCGTCAAGGTCTACCTCTACCAGGACCGCATGACGATCACCAGCTACCCAGGTCCGGTCCCCGGCGTCGAACGCGAGCACTTCGAGCCGGGAGCGGACAGGCCGAACGTGCCAGCCCGCAACCGGCGCATCGGCGAGTTCTTCAAGAACCTGAACTTGGCAGAAGCTCGCCTCACCGGCGTCGACAAGATCCACGAAGCCATGTCGCGCAACGGCTCGCCGCCGCCCCGCTTCGAGTTCGACGAGTCGCGCACCTACTTCACCACGGTGCTGCCCTCCCACGCATCGCATTGCGACGGGGCACGAGCGTGACGGCCGCAGGCTCGCCCCCCGTGACGGCCTCGGGCGCACCCCGCTGGCGCTTCCGCGTCATGTCGCCGTCGGAGATCAACGAGAACCCCGTCCAGGGCGAGTTCTTCAGCCCCAACCTGCCCAAGCGCTTCGTCCGAGAGGTGGTGCAGAACTCGCTGGACGCCAGGGCGGGCGAGGCGCCCGTGCGAGTCCGCTTCGTGATCAGCGGCGCGGACCGAGCACTGCCGCCCCAGCGAGCCGCGTCCTACCTGAACGGCCTGCGGCCACACTACCACGCGGTGGTGGACGCCGAACGCGGCACCGGCAACAACAAGAGCGCACTGGCCGGGCGAAAGGCACTGTTCGACGCGCAGATGCCCTTCTTGGTCGTGGAGGACTTCGGCACCACGGGCCTGCGCGGCGACGTGCGCACCAACGAGCCGCAAGCCGAGGGCAACGACTTCTGGGGGCTGTTTCGCAGCGTGGGCATCTCGCCCAAGGGACAAGACGCGGGCGGATCGTGGGGACTCGGCAAGTGGGTCTTCCCCGACGCCTCCAAGCTCAACGCCTTCATCGGCGTGACCCGGCGGCAAGACGAGGACCAGCTGCTCCTCATGGGCCAAGCCATGCTGAAGCTGCACAAGCTGGACGACAAGAAGTACGCCCACTACGGCTACTTCGCCGCCGCCTCCGCCGAACCTGAGGAGAGATGGCTTCCCATGCCGGTGGTCTCCAACGGCCGCCAAGCTCCGTTCCTCAACCAAGCCGTGGCCGACTTCGGGCTGCAAGACCGGGATCAGGCCGGAACGTCGGTCGTGGTGCCGCATCCAGAAGACGAGTTGGCCGACCCGAACCAGCTGGCGTGGGCCGCGATCACCCAGTACTTCTGGCCGATCGTTGCAGGCGACTTGGTGGTCGAGATCGTCGCATCGGGCGGGCCGACCCGGACGATCGACGCCGAGACGATCGGCCGCGAAGTGCACAACTGCGGCGATGCGTCGGCCGAGTCGGGCGAGGAGGCGGCCGGGCCGATGGCGCGCGCGGTCGAACTGGCCGCGTGGGGGATGAACGTCCCGCAGGAGGAGCACGCCGAGGCGGACGCCCGTCGGGCCCGAAATGTGGAGGTGATTCCGCTCGACGAGCTGCCGCGACTTCGCAAGAGGTTTGGGCAGGGAGAAAGGCTCGCCTTCACCGTCAGGACCAAGGTTGGCCGGGTCGTCGGGACCAAAGCCACCCGGTTCCTGTCGCCCTTCAACGTATACGTGGAGCGAGACGACACCTTGTCGAAGGGCCACGACTACTACGTGCGCGGTCACCTGCACATCCCCAACATGGACTACATTCAGGGCTTTCAGGCCCGTGCGCTGACCTATGTCTCCAGCCGGTCGCTGCTGGGTCACCTGTTGCGCGACTCGGAGGGACCGGCGCACGACCGGTGGAACCCCAGTGCGCACCGGCTCAAGGAGAAGGGTTGGCCCGCAGCCGCCGATCGGGTGCGAGAGGCCCAGCGCGCCGCCGAGAGGATTCTGGAGAAGTTGGCCGCGCAACCAGAGGAGAAGCAGCGGGACGCGCTGGCCGACCTCTTTCCGTCCAAGCCGACCGGTCGCGGGGGGAAGACCACCGGCAATGAAGCCTCGGACAGCCCGCCGCCGGAACCTGTCGACCCCAAGCCTCTTCCTCGCATCCGCCACCTCCGCAACGGCTTCGCCGTGACGACCGACCCCGACGACGGTCTGGCCGGGACCACATGGACCGTTCGGATGGCCTACGACGTGGCCCGCGGCACTGCCCGCACGGCGTTCTCGCGCTTCGCCAGCGGCCAGAAGGCGGGTTGCCCGGACTTTACGCTGCTGGGCGACCGGCTGTCGGTAGAGCACGACGGCTGCTCGGTCGAAGTCCTGTCGCCCAACGAACTGCTCATTGTGGCCACCGAGTCCGCGATCTCGCTGTCGGTGACGGGATTCGACGAACGAGACCTTCTGGTGGACGTGTCGCCGGTGGACGAAGCGCACCTGCCATGATCCGCCACTTCAACAGGACCGGGCGCCGAGCAATCCAACGCTCCCACGCCGTCGTCACCCTCCGTCGGCTGAAGGAGACCGCCCTGTCCGAGGACTCGGATCACTGCTTCGACCTGCAGCTGGACCTTTCGAGCTACGGTTTTCCTGCGAACGCCCGCGTCCGGGTCGAAGCGTGGCGCGGCAACGCCTTCCAGCGCTGGGAGTGGGGCACGGTTGGGCGGCCCGTAGCCCCTGCCGAATCCGAGCGCGTGCTTCGCGACGTGCCCCACACCTGCCGATTCCGCGTTGCCGTCGTAAAGGCGGGCGACTCGGGGCTGTTGCTGGGACTGGCCGACAAGATGGTGCCGCGGCGGCCCGTGGAGTCGATCTTGCCGCTGGTGTTGAAGGACCTGGGAAGTCAGATCTGGCGACTGGAGTTCGGGGAGGGCGACGACATCGCGGAGCTGCAAGTCAACAACCGAATCGCTGGCATGAGCGACGTGGTGCGCAACGATTCCAGCTTCCGCGCTCTCGTGATGCCCCAGGTGTTGCGTTCCGTGCTGGAACGGGGCCTGCTCGTCAGGCACGAGAACTTGGAGGAGGCCGAAAGTCCGTGGAGGCCGTGGTTCGACCTGGCCACGGACCTTCTGCCGAACGACCCGGCGCCAGTGCTGGGGGAGAACGCTCAGGACGATGAGATCGAGCGAGCGGACCGGTGGATCGAACGGGTCGTGGACGCGTTCTCGGAGAAGCGCGTGAAGGCTGTGAAGCTGTACGGGAGAAGGACGCGATGACGCAATCAATGCGCGGAGTTGCGGCGCGAGAGCTGAATGCGCGGGGAATCGCACGGGCGTTGCGCTTTCTCGCCGACGTGCGCGCAAATCCGAGAGGCCCGCTGTCGCCGCCACGCGAGCTTCTCGCCGACAACCGGTTCAGCCGGCCAGTGGCCAACGCGCCCGTGCTCGACCAGCGAGCCTTCGCGACGCGACGCGAGGTGGGGGAGTACCTGTCGCCCAAACTGGCACCGATCCGCCGGCAGATCGTGGACCGCGCCTCGTTCTGGTCGTGGCTGGGGATCTTCTACTTCGAGGGAACGGTGCGCGTGGTGGACGGAGCGGCGAAGCTGTCGCCCCTGGACGAGACTGTTGTTCTGGACCCTGGCAGTCGCGAGTCGCGAAGGGGAATGCACCGCCACTACCTGCGCGCCGCGTGGCGCCTCTACGAAGCGTACGAAGATGCGGCGTTCCTGCTCGACCAAGCACCTGCTTCGCGGGGCTCCATCGCAGACCGGATTCTCCAGTCCCAGCGCATCTTCAACTCAACAGGGCTGGTGTCGTTGATCCTGCGGCTGTACACGAGAAACGGCCGGCAGAAGGCCGGATTCCTGAATCGCCCCGGCGGCCTCGATCACTTGGCTCGCGTCCTCGACCAGCTCGAGCGCACCCACGACATCTACCACATGTCGCCCGACGCGATCATCCGCATCCTTCCGGCGGAGTTCGCTCCGTGGATCAATCAGGAGCGAGCCCGGTCGCGCAGTTCGTCGAGCAGCGCATCGCAGTCGTAGCCCCACCTCGACATGACGGGCCCGTGGGCCTCCAGCACGGCCCGCACCTGGCCGTCCGACAGGTAGCGCCGCCACTCTCCCGAGCGGCCCGAACGGAAGAACCGCCGTGCGTGGGGCGGTCTTCCCCGGAACCCGTGCTGCTCTTCGGCTTCCTGCAGTCGGGCAAAGGACGAGAACTCCACCGCTCGTCGCAGCCGAACTTGGTCGTCGGCGTCGTCCAGCTTCAGGAACCGGACCATCCGTGCAAGCGTCTCCACCGGGTCCGCCAACAGGTCTTCGTACCGCACCGCCAGTACTGGAAGGGGCGCGCCGGTCCAGCTCTCGACATGGCTCGACCAAGTCCCAAGTCGCTGGCGCAGTTGGTGATCGTGCTGCCCAGCCGTTGTTCCCGCCCGGTGGTTGAGCGAAGCAACGGACACCGACATGTCCGTGATCCCCCAGTGGAAGGCGGTCGAGACGGCCACGTCAAGGGGGTTGCGCATCACGTAGATCGCGCCCGCCGTTACCGTCGCGGGAAAGAGCGGCTCTCCTGAAGCTGTATCGTGATAGGCGTCGGTTACCTTCGAGAACAAGAGATCGTCGTGGCCAGCCTCGATTGCGGCGGCGGCCTGCAACCGGTACACACGCGGACGCAGGGATTCGGCTTCGGCGTCCGTGCAGTGGGACGACGTTACGCCGGCAAAGGTGTCGAAGGTCTTCCTATCGGCAGCAGGCGTGCCGATCAGGTGGTTGATGCTGACGGGTTCGCTCGACTTCGACAGAAAGTTGGACAGCAGGCAGCGCACCCAGGTGTTGCCAGATTTGGGCCACGAGGCTAGCCAGGCAAACCGCCGCAAGTCCCTCACGGCGCTCATGCCTCTGCGTCAAAGAACACGGCCGCGACTTCCCTCGGTGGCGGCGGGGTCGCCAAGCTTACCCCGACCAGCAGCACCAGCGAGACGAATGGGCCCACCAGGGCCGGCCAGAGTCCGCCGATCCAGTTGTCGAAGCTGCCGTGCTGGATGTAGCCCAGCACGTACCAGAGCACGCACGTGGCCGCACCGCCGAGCATCGCCGCGATGCCGCCCTCCTTGGTCGCTCGGGGCCACCACATCCCCAGCAGGAGGGGGAAGGTGAACGCCGACGCCATCAAGCTGAACGCCATCGTCACGATCCAGAGAATCGTAGCGGGCGGGTCAATGGCCACAAGGACTGCGAACACGCCGATCCCCAGAGTGGTCCAGCGGGCCAACTTCAGCCCCTGCGCTTGGTTCACTTCGCGCTTCGCCAGCGGGACGTACACGTTCTCCACGACCAGGGAGCTGGCCAGCAACAGGATCGAGTCGATCGTGGACATGGTGGCGCCCAGTACCGCAGCGACGATGATCCCACCGAAGACGGGGTGCAGCAGCAGGCGCACCAAGGTGGGCAGTGCCATGTCCGTCTGCTCCAACGAGGGGAGGAGCACGCCGGAGGAGATGGCGATCAGCGTCGAAGTGGCGAAGATGAACGACGAGAAGGCGATGGAGAAGACCAGCGCGCGCTTCAGGGTCCGTTCGCTCTCGGGGATGAGAAAGCGGGTCACGGCCGCGGGCGCACCTCCGATCTGGAAGAACCCCCATGCCAGAAAGGACGACACGACCCAGAGGGCCGGCATCCCGCCCAGGAACGTGATGCGGTCGGGGTTGAGCTCGCCGTAGCGAAGGTGCATCTCGCCGAAGCCGCCCGCCGCGCTCACCGCCACCGGCGCCAGGACCGCGAAGCCGACGATCATGATCGTGCCCTGCAATAGATCGGTGGACGCCACTGCCCTCATGCCGCCGATCACGGTGTAGAGGATCACGATCCCGCCGAAGACGACGAGGCCGACCAGGTACGGCACCTCCAGCAGCGCCTGGAAGAGGTTGGCGGCAGCCTTGAGCTGGGCCGCGACGAGGGGCACGAACGCCGCCAGCATCAGCAGGGTGGCGAGGGTCGCCACCGCCCGTCCGTAGTAGCGCGCCTGCAGCACGTCCACGATCGTCGTGCAGCGGATGCGCGACGCGACCCTCCGCAGCCGCTCGCCCAGCAGGATGTACGTGAACCACGGTGCCGCGGCGGAGGACACGCCCCCTGGCGCGAAGTTGTACCCCAGCACCCGTTCCGTCCCCACGGCGCCCATGTAGGAGCTTCCGCTCATCTGGGTGGCGGAGTACGAGAACCCCAGCGTGGCGGGTCCCAGCTCGCCCCGGGCCAGGAAGTACTGCTCCCGGGACTTGGTGCGCCGGTTGAACCAGAAGCCGAGCCCCATCAGGCCGGCGAAGTACAGCACCAGGATGACCGTGTACAGCGTCGTGTCGGAGACCAGGGCCGATTCGGACATTGCCTCGCCCGCGCCTTCGCCCGTCAGCGGCCCGTCTTGGCGTGGAAGAGCGCGGCCACGATCACATACAGGTAGCCCCCGTACACGACGGTCCAGACGCCCCAGTCCAGGCCTCCCGGCCCGGCCGGCCACTCTACGACGAGGCCGACGCTGCCTCCGACCAGAAAGACCGCCATGAGGACGAGGGAAACGGCCGGAACGCGGTACCCAGCCCGCTGGCCGTCGTGGGCCGGGCCCGTCACTCCCACACCTCGTCCAGCACGCGCAGGATGTTCCCGCCCATCACCTTGGCGATCTCCGCCTCGGCGTAGCGATGCTTCACCAGCCAGCGCAGGATGTTCTTCGAGCCCTCGGTCGGGTTCTCCACGCCCCGGACGTACTCGACGGGGATGTGGCGCGGGGAACCGCTACCCGTCTTGTCGCTGGAACTGCCAGCCTTGTCGCTGGAGCCGTCCCCTCCCGCCTGCGTCTCTTCGATGGAGAGCGCCTCGGCGTACACCCCGTGCAGTGCCACATGGTCGCCGTAGATCGTGTCGGGGCCGAACGCCACATGGTCGATCCCCACCAAGTCCTTCACGTACTCGAAGTGCTCCATGAACGACTCGATGTCGTGTCGAGGCCGCCGCTCCGTCACCGTCGTATGGGGCGCCGCCTCGATCCCGATCACCCCGCCCTTCTCCGCCACCGCCTGGATCACGTCGTCGGGCGCGAGCCGCCGGATGTTCCACAACCCTCGGGCGCCGGTGTGCGTCAGGAAGATCGGATGCCGGCTCGCCTGGACCACGTCCCGCGTCGTCTGGTCGCTGGAGTGGGCGCAGTCGATCGCCATGCCGACCTCGTTCATGCGCGCCACCGCCTTGCGCCCGAACGACGTCAGCCCGCCGTCCCTCGACTCCCTGAGTCCGGTGCCCAGGGCGTTGGACTCGCTGTAGGTGATCCCCAGCACCCGAAGCCCAATCCCGTAGAGGATCTCGATCCGGTCGAGTTCGTTTTCGATCATTGCCGCGCCCTCTTGAGCCGCAACCAGCGCGATCCGCCCTTCCCGGTGCGCCCGAGCGATGTCGGCGGTCGTCTCGCACCGGATCAAGAAGTCCTGGTGCGCTAAGTCGCAGAGGCGCATCCCCATGTCGTAGATCACGTCGTCCCACTTCCAGCCGCTCTTCGACGTGATGAACGCCGCCCCGTCCTGGAAGTTGTCGAACACGCAGTCCCAGTACGAATCGGCCAGCGCCTCGTAGGCAGTGTGGACTCGCCCCTCCGAGTCGTACCGTCGGATCTGCCCAGGGTCCCTCGGAAAGAGATGGGGATGCTCGTGAAGGGAGATCATCACGAGACGGCCGGCCAAGTCCAGCACCCGTTCCTCCTCCTCTTCCGACAGGGGGACCAAGTACGGCTCGAACAGCGACTCGCCCTCGATCAGCCCGTAGTCGCCGAAGTCTCTGGTCTCCTTCAGATAGTCGAAGGACCGGTATCCCGAGTATCGCTTGCCGAGGCCCAAGACGCGGACTCCCTTGTCTGGGGGAATGAAGAACGGGGAAGAAAAGAGCCGCCAAGCGACAGCCCGGCGTGCAAGTCAATAGACGGTTGGGACTCTCCCGCCACAAGCAGGCGGGCACGGCAGCGGCCTGGAGCCTGCACGTTCGGACGCCCCCGCCTCGGTCCACTCGTTAGCTTCTCCGAATGACCGGTACCCTCTTCGCCGCCGATTCGGTATTCGCCGCCAAGTCACTCGTCGCTGCCCTGGCACTGGGCGCCCTGTGGCTCCTGGAAGGGCTGGTCCCCATGTTTGAGGGCCGTCGCCGCCGGACGCTCCACGGGGCTGCGAACGTCCTGCTAGGGGTAGGCAACGCGGCCGTTGCGGCACTGGTCTTCGCGGGCGCAACCTTGGTGGCCACGGAGTGGGCCCGCGCCAACTCCTTTGGCGTCCTCCACTGGCTGGGCATCGGAGGCGCTTGGGCGTTCGCCGCCGGGTTTGTGCTGCTTGACCTCTGGCAGTACCTGTGGCACCGACTGAACCACCGTGTCCCGTTCCTTTGGCGCTTTCACGCCGTGCACCACGCCGACCGGGAGCTGGACGCCACTTCCGGCCTTCGCTTCCACACCGGCGAGATCGTGCTCTCGTCCGTGGCCCGCCTGGCGGTCCTGCCGCTGCTCGGTATGACGGTTGCGCACATGCTGGTCTACGAGGCGGCGCTGCTTCCCGTCATCTTCTTCCACCACAGCAATGTGAGACTTTCGGCGGAGGCGGACCGATCCTTGCGCTGGCTCCTGGTCACCCCCTGGATGCACTGGGTCCACCACTCCAACCATCAGCCCGAGACCGACTCCAACTACTCCAGCGTGTTCTCGTTCTGGGACCGGCTCTTCGGCAGCTTCCGACTGGTTCGCGACCCCCGACGCCTCACCCTGGGACTGGACCACAAGGAGCGACGGGAATGGGCCACGCTTCCGGGAATGCTGGCGATGCCATTTCGCAAGGGCGCGCGCCGCCGGCCGGCTAGCGAGCCCAGACGGCGCAAGGGCGCCGCCGACACCGACGACGACGGATGATTCAGGATCGCAGCAACGGCCTCGCGAAGGAAAGCAGCAGCGGCCTTGCGAAGGGAAGCAACAGCGGCCTCGCGAAGGAGGTTCGCGTCTTCGCCCCGGGATCCGTGTCCAACGTCGGCTGCGGCTACGACGTCTTCGGCGTGGCGCTGGAGGGCCCAGGCGACATTGTGACGGCGCGCCTCGCCGATGGAGAAGGCGTGGTGTCGGTGACGGTCTCCGGGGACGGTGGGCGGCTGCCGACGGATCCGGCCCGCAACTGCGCGGCGGTAGCGGCCCAGGCGGCAGCGGAGCAGATCGGTGCGTCCGTGGGCATGGCGCTGGAGGTGCGGAAGGGACTGCCCCTGGCGTCGGGGCTGGGGGGAAGCGCGGCCAGCGCGGCGGCGGGCGCCGTGGCGGCAGACGCGCTCCTGAACGGCGGGCTGGACCGGGCGACGCTGCTGGAGTGCGTGCTTGCGGGCGAGCGACACGGCTCCGGGGCGTCCCACGCCGACAACGCCGCGCCCGCCCTCGTCGGCGGGTTCGTGCTGGTGCTCCCGGAAGCGCCTCTGCGGATCGTCCCGCTCCCGGTTCCGGCCGACTTGGTGGTGGCGGTGGTGCGGCCGCACCTGGAGGTGGAGACGGCGAAGGCGAGAGCACTGTTGGGCGAGGCAATAGCACTATCGGCTGCCGTTCGGCAGTGGGGGAACACCGCGGGCTTGGTGGCCGGCCTGTACGAGGAGGACTGGGAACTCCTGGAACGCTGCATCGACGACGCCGTGGCGGAGCCGGTTCGCACGCAGCTGGTCCCCGGGTTCCAGGCGGCGAAGCGCGGCGCACTGGCGGCCGGCGCGGCGGGCGCCGGGTTGTCCGGGTCGGGACCCTCGGTCTTCGCCATCTGCCGCGGACGGAGATCGGCCCAGAGGGCGGGGCAAGCCATGGCCGACGCGTTTCGCACGGAAGCCGGCGTGGACGCGGACGTGATCGTGTCGCCGCCCAACCCTCGGGGCGCACGAGTCCTCTAGCCCGGCACGCAAGAGTCCTCCAGAGATGAGACTGATCAGCACCGGCGCTCCCTTCGCCGATCCCCCCTCGCTCGGTGCCGCCGGTCCCCCCTCCCTCGACGCTGCACCGACTCGCGCCTGGACCTTTCGCGAAGCCCTCTTTCTGGGCCAAGCCCCAGACGGCGGCCTCTTCGTGCCCGAGTCCCTGGAGCCGCTCCCGCCCAGCAAGCTGCACGCCATGAAGGAGATGTCGTTCGCAGAGCGAGCCTTCGTCGTCGCCTCCCACCTCCTGGCCGACGAGCTGGGCGACGAACTCGCCACCGACATGCTCACCGACGAGCTCGCCGTCGACGTGCTGCATCAGGTCGTGCACGAAGCCGTCAGCTTTCCCGCGCCCCTGCGACCGCTGGAGTCCGGCGTGCATGTGCTGGAGCTCTTTCACGGTCCCACTTGCGCGTTCAAGGATGTGGGCGCCCGCTTCATGGCTCGCGCGATGTCGGCGCTTCGGCCCGACGACGCCGGCCCGGTCACCGTGCTCGCGGCCACCTCCGGCGACACGGGAGGGGCCGTGGCCCATGCGTTCTTCGGCCTGCCGGGCGTGCACGTCGTCGTCCTCTACCCCCAGGGCAGGGTGAGCTCCCGGCAGGAAGCCCAGTTCTCGACCTTGGGCGGCAACGTGACCGCACTCGGCGTTCGTGGCGCCTTCGACGATTGCCAGCGGCTGGTGCGCGAAGCCTTCGCCGACCCTGCCCTGTGCGCGGCCCACGGCCTGACTTCGGCCAACTCCATCAACATTGGTCGCCTGCTACCTCAAATCTTCTACTACGTCCACGCCTGGGCGGAAGTGGAACGACGCATGTCCATGGCCAGTCGGGACCTGGTGGTCTCCGTCCCCTCCGGGAACTTCGGCAACCTTACGGCGGGACTCATGACCCGAGCGCTGGGGGTCCCGATCGCCCGCTTCGTCGCCGCCACCAACGCCAACTCGGTCGTGCCCGACTACCTGGCGAGCGGCAGCTACCAACCCCGCACCTCCGTCGCCACCCTCTCCAACGCCATGGACGTGGGCGACCCCAGCAACTTCCGTCGCATTCGTCATCTCTTCGGCGGCGACCTGCACGCGCTCCGAAGGGTTGTTGCCGGTTCAGCCTGGACGGACGAAGAGACCCGAGAATGCATTGGAGAGCTGTGGCGCCGCCGAAGCGTGGTCGTGGACCCCCACACCGCCGTCGGCCTCCTGGGGCTGCGAAGGGAGCTTGCCGACCGTCCCGACGCTGTTGGGGTTGTTCTCGGCACCGCCCATCCGGCCAAGTTCGCCGAGGTCGTCGAGCCGCTCACGGGCCGACCCGTGCCCGTTCCCACCGAGTTGGCGCAGGCGATGGAGCGACCTCGCCGGTCGATCGAGATCGAACCGAAGCTGGCGGCATTGCGGGAGACGCTGGCCGTGATATGGTAGAACATCCCAGATATAGCACGTATCTGGTCCGAAAGTCCGTCACTTAAGAAACGCCGGCCGAGGAGGCGTCGCATGAGCCCCGTAGAGGAACCCCGAAGAAGCCCGACCGCGGGTGCCTGGGCAGCCGGACTCCTGACAACTGGACTCATACTCGCGACGCCGTTGGCCGCCCAACAACCCACGGAGATGGGATGGCCGCGCCACGGATTCGACGACGCCGAGACGCGCTACAGCCCTCTCGCCCAGATCAACGCCGACAACGTGGGGCGCCTCGGGGTCGCATGGAGTTGGCAGATCCCCAAGACCGGCGCTCGGCTGGAGACCACGCCCATCGTGGTGGACGGCATCCTCTACGGCACTGGCCCACTCAGCTATGTCTTCGCCCTGGACGCCGCAACGGGCGAACCGCGCTGGACATGGGACCCGGCGATTCCTACGGAGGAGGAAGGCGGTCCCCGTGCGTGCTGCGGCGACGTGAACCGGGGCGTGGCAGTGAGCGGCGGCAAGGTCTTCGTTGGACTGCTGGACGGACGCCTGACGGCCCTCGACCAAGCCGACGGTTCGGTTCGATGGAGCGTGCAGACCACGCCGGCAGGCACCGACTACACGATCACCGGCGCACCGCGTGTGGTGAACGACAAGGTCGTCGTGGGCAACGGCGGCGCCGAGTACGGAGTGCGGGGCTACGTTACCGCGTACCATGTGGAGACGGGCGAAGAGGTCTGGCGGACGTACACCGTCCCTGGCGATCCGTCGCTGGGCCACGAGGGCGAGGCAATGGCCGAAGCGGCGAAGACGTGGACGGGAGAGTGGTGGCGGGCGGGCGGGGGAGGGACGGTTTGGGACGCCATCGTGCACGACGACGATGCTGAGCTGGTCTACGTGGGCACGGGCAACGGCTCGCCCTGGAACCGGGACCATCGCAGCCCCGGAGGCGGCGACAACCTTTACCTGTCGTCGATCCTGGCACTGGACGCCAACGACGGCGAGCTCGCGTGGCACTACCAAACCACGCCGGGAGACGATTGGGACTACACGGCGACCCAGCCTCTCATGCTGCTGGAGATGGAGGCGGCGGACGGGGGGACGCGCCCGGTGATCGTGCAGGCGCCCAAGAACGGCTTCTTCTACGTGCTGGACCGGATCACCGGCGAGCTGATCTCCGCCGAACCCTTCGCCGACGACCTGACGTGGGCCACCCATGTGGACGGGAACACGGGTCGCCCTGTGGAAGCACCCGGCGCGCGCTACGGGATGACCGGCAAGGGGTTGTACATCGCGCCGGGACCCCGCGGCGCCCACAACTGGCACCCCATGTCGTGGAACCCCGCCACCGGATTGGTCTACCTGCCTGCCCAGAACACCAACTACTTCTACGACAAGGCGGGCGAGTACGACTACGTGGCGGGGCAATGGAACACTGGGACGGACCGGGGCTCCTCCGATTCCCGACCAGAGCGGCCGTCGTTGAAGGGGCCGGCCAACCTGCTCCTCGGCTGGGACCCATCGCAGAACCGCGAAGCTTGGCGCGTTCCGGCAAGCGGCGGCCACGGCGGCACCATGTCGACCGCAGGAAACCTGGTCTTCTGGGGAACCGGGTCCAGCTTGGTGGCTCTGAACGCCGCCACGGGCCGGGTACTTTGGTCGACCGACGTGGGGCGAGGCACGGGTTCGCCCGTCACCTACTCCATCGGCGGCAGGCAGTACGTGGCCGTGGCTGGTGGAGGGACAAGCAGCGGTTCGCCTCGGGTCTGGGCGTTCGCGCTGGATGCGGAGCCTGGCCTTCGTCCCCAGGAGACAGGGGGGTCTCCCGGCAACTTGCCTCCATTTTGGTAGTAAAATGCCTCCATTTTGGTAGAGACTTGCCCTCCATTCTCATAGAGAAAACGGAGGTGTGGAGGTAAATGCTACCAAAACGGAGGAACTTCCGTGGCCACACACTGCATATGTGGCCGCCCTCGTGCGAGCGAGCGGGCCTAGCTAATCGTTGCCGTTGCCGTTGCCGTCGGAGGCCAGCTGCTGGGGCAACGTGGAGAGCTCGAGGATCCGGTACTGTCGCTTGCCCGCCGGGAGCGTCGCGTCCACCTCGTCACCCTTCCGGGCACCCAGCAGGGCTTGTCCGATGGGAGACGCCAGGGAGATGTGTCCCGCGTCCAGGTCGATGTAGTCGCCTGCCACGATGGTGTAGTCGAACACCTCGTCCATGGTCAAGTCGCGGATCTTCACTTTGGAGCCGAAGCCGACCCGGTCCGGGGGCATGTCGTCCACATTGATCTTGGCCAACTCCGAGAGCCGCTGCACCAAGTGGCCGATGCGGGCCTGGACGAACTGCTGGCGCTCCAAGGCGGACTTGTATTCGGCGTTCTCGCGCAAGTCCCCAAGCTCGACGGCCTTCTCGATTCTGTGGGGCAGCTCGACGTTGAGTTCGGTGGTCAGCGCCTCGATCTCGGCGCCGATCTTTTTCTTGATCTCTTGCAGCACGGTTCCTTGATCTCCTGCAGCCTTGATCTCCGGCAGCACGGGTGAGCGGGGAGCGACAATACTACCGCATTGCGCCGGGCTCCGGTAGCACGGGTGCCGGAGGGGGTGGGCTACTGGCTACGAGCTTCGGGCGGGCTACGAGCTTCGGGCGGGAGGCGGGTCGCAGAACGAACTCGGCAGGGGGCCCGCCTCCGGCAGCAAGCGCCATGCTCGGCGCACCGAGTCCGCCACGGAAGCCCGATCCAGTCCCACGACGTTCACGTGACCCAGCTTTCGGCCGGGGCGGGGCGTCTTGTCGTACAGGTGGATGCGGGCTCCCGGCACCGACGCCAGCGCGGGCAGGTCGGGCACTGCGCCGATCAGGTTCACCATCGCTGCAACGCCCCGGGGCTGGCTAGGCGAAGAAGCGACGGGTGCCGCCAGCGGAAGCCCCGTCACTGCACGCACATGGTTCTCGAACTGGCTTGCGCCTCCGCCGGTCGAAGCGCCGCCGTCCAGCGTCCAGTGCCCCGAGTTGTGGACCCGGGGAGCCATTTCGTTGGCCAGCAGGCCGCCCTCCGCCTCGAAGAGCTCGACAGCCAGCACGCCCACGTAGCCCAGTCGGTCAACGATCCGTCCCGCAAGCGCCTCGGCTTCGGCCTGGAGCTGCGGCGTAACTCCCGGCGCCGGCGCCCAACTGGCTCGAAGGATGCCGTCACGGTGATGGTTCTCGGTGAGGGGGTAGAAGACTCGGCTGCCGTCGCGGCCAGCCACGGCCAAGACGCTTAGCTCGCGCGCAAAGGGAACAAATTTTTCCACGATCAGCCCCGGTCCCATCCGCGCCACGGCGGCCGTCGCCTGCGAAGCCGACTTGACCACCGACTGTCCCTTGCCGTCGTAGCCGAAGCGTCGCGTCTTCACCACCGCTGGCAGGCCCGTCGCGGCCAGGGCGGCACTCACTTCCTCCGGGCGGTCCACCGGGCAAAAGGGAGCGGTGGCGATCCCCTCTTCGCGAAACATTTGTTTCTCCGCCAGGCGGTCTTGGGAGGCCTCTAGGGCCGCCGGGGGCGGGAGGACGGGAAGGCGCGACTGGAGGTAGGCAGCGCTGGCGGCGGGGACATTCTCGAACTCGTAGGTCACAATGTCGGCGGCATCGGCGAGCCGAGCCAAGCCCTCCGGGTCGTCGTAGGGGGCGCGCACGATGTTGGCCACGGCTCCGGCGGGCGGGTCGGCGCTCGGTTCGAGGCAGGTGAAGCGGCAGCCCAGCGGGGTTCCTTCCAGGGCCAGCATCCGGGCCAGCTGTCCGCCGCCCAGGACGCCTACCCTCATGGAGCTCACGAAGGGGAAGCGCGCGGGTCCCGGTCGGCCAGCACGGCCTCGGTTCGGGCGCGGGAGTAGGCGCGGACCGCCTCTCGCACGGACGGCTCGCCCAGGCCCACGATCCGCGCCGCCAGGAGCGCTGCATTGGCGGCACCGGCATCGCCGATCGCCAGGGTCCCCACCGGCACGCCGGCTGGCATCTGCACGATGGAGAGGAGCGAGTCCATGCCCGAGAGCGCCCTGGATCGGACGGGGACGCCCAGCACCGGCAGCACGGTTTTGGCGGCCACCATGCCCGGCAGGTGCGCCGCGCCCCCCGCCCCGGCGACGATCACGCGCAACCCGCGCTCCTCCGCCGTCGCGGCGTAGTCGAAGAGGAGGTCCGGCGTGCGGTGCGCGGAGACCACCTGCACTTCGTGGAGCACGCCCAGGGCGTCCAGCACTTCCACGGCATGGCGCATCGTCTCCCAGTCGCTCCGGGAGCCCATGATCACGCCGACTAGGGGTTGCATCATGGCCGAAGAATATGGGCGCGGGGCGACGATCGGCAACCGTTGCGACCAAGCTTGCCAGCGGTACGATCAGCTTGCCAGCGCTAGGATCAGCTTGCCAGCGGTACGATCAGGTTGCCAGCGTGAAGGGGCAGGACGATTATTGGGGGTGCCGACCCCCTCACCCGGAAGTGCCGCCAGCCCATGCCCGCCGATCAAGAGCACCTCTCCGCCGCACCCCGGCCCACCGAAGGTCCTCTTCGGTCATCTAGTCGGCAGCGTCGAAAAGGCACTCTTGCCAAGGCACTCTTCGTCTTCGCCAGCATCATCTGCGCACTGGTGGCCGGGATGGCCGTCGAGCGGCACCAAGTGTTTCCCCACGGCGTTCTGGTCGACGCCGAGAAGACGTTACGGGCCTCGCTGCGCAGCCTCGCCAGGAGGCACGACGGTTCCCCCCGGCTGTCGGCCAACTGGGTTGATCCCGACGACGTGACGCGCAACGGCGCAGGCGAAATCGAGCGCGTTCACTTCATCGCGACCGACCGGCTGGTCAGCCCCGTGTTGTTCGCCGGCGGCCCCTGGCGGTTTGCCGACATCTGTCCAGCCCCAGCCAACGGTTGCCTAGCGGTGGAGTACACGGGGCGAGGAGAAGTCGCAGCGGCTTGGCCGTTCTACCCGGACAGGATCTTCGGCCCTTGGCCGCCCAAGCGAAGCGAGAGCAACCTTGAAGTGCTGCCTTTCGAAACGCCGCCCGGATGGAGGCCGGCGGACAATGCAACAGTGTTCAGCGTGGCCAAGTACGACAACGGAGACCTGCTGGCCGTTGTTCAGTTGCGTGACGCCTTTCCTTACGCCGGCGGCTTGGTGCGCGTGGGCGCCGACGGCTCGATGAAGTGGCGTCGATGGGACTACGTTCATCACAGGATCGCCATGGTCGATTCGGGTCACGCTTGGGTTGTCGCAATGCGACTCCAGGAGCATCGGAGTTGCGAGAAGGCGTACATGGACGTAGCCAGATTGATCGACGGGAGTGGTGCGGTCGTCAAGGAGATTGCGGTTGCTGATGCCCTGATCGCGTCTCCTTATAGCCGCCTTCTGTACGACGTCGACGACTGCGATCCGACTCACGTGAACTCAATCGTCGAGATCGGTCCCGCGGTCGCCGACCACGACGAAGCGTTGAGGGAGGATTCCCAATGGCGAGATGCGGAGTTCAGCCCAGGGGACTTGGTCGTCTCCTTCCGCAGCTTCTCTGCGTTCGGGATCATAGATGGGACCACGCACCGCCTGAAGTACGTAGTGCGGGGCACGTTCAGGGCGCAGCACAGCGTCGTGCACGTTGGTGGCGGGACTTTTGCCCTGCTCGACAACCTGGGCGCTGGAAAGATTGCCAGGGTACTGCTCGTGGACCCGGTTCGCGGAAGGGAACAAACGATCTATCCGGCGTATTTTCGTTCCCACGACGGCTTGCTTCTGCCGCCGTCGGCGTTGTCGCCCTCTCTTGCCAACAGCCCCGTCGCGACCCCGGTAACCGGGCGCGGCGGCAATGTGTCTTTGTCACCGGACGGGGAGCGGGCGATCGTGAGCTACTCACGCCAGGGACAGGCCGTGGAGTTTCGAGTGTCGGACGGCCAAGTCCTAACCTTGTTCAACGACTTCCACGAGATTTCCCAGGGCGACGACTTGCGCATGGTTTCAACAAGAACACGTTTGTCATCCGTGGGCTACTCTCGCGAAGCGCGACGTTGATCTCCATGGGGGTGCGGCTGTCCCAGGAGCCGTCGTTCCTCGTCTTCGTGCCGCTGCTCTGCGCCGTGTGGGCCGATGGAATGGTCGACGAGGTCGAGCTGGCAACGATTCGCCAAGCTCTGGACGACGCCGACTGGATGACCGAGGAGGGCCAGGCGCGAGTACGGGAGTGGCTGGATCGGAGCAGCCCGCCGCCGACGGCGGTCTACGCTGCAGCCACGGCGGCTATTCAAGCGACCGCGGGCGACGGTGTGGTCACCCTGACGCGGGCGGGGCTGGCTCTCGTGGAAGCTTCAACGCCGCCGGACGTCCGCACCGGGCCTCCCCCTTGGTGCGCGGAAGCCGCCGCGAGCTTGGGATGGCTGGAAACGGAGATGGGGTTGTCGGGCGGGGAGGCCCTTCGGGACCTGGTCAGCGTGCAGGGCAGAATGGCGGTCACGGGGACACGGGCGCCGGGCCTTGCCGACCCGCTCGCTCGCGCGACTCGGGGCGACTACCCGGAGCTCCGGGCGCAGGTGCGCGCCGCCCTGATCCGACCGGAGCTGCGCATCCCCCACTCGCTGCCCCTGGCCGAGCAGCGGGAGCGCACCCTGACGGCGGTCAAGGCGCTGGCCGATGCGGGGCTGGGCGCCTTCGCGTTCCCCGACGAGTACGGGGGCGCCGGAGATGCGGGGGCAGGCGTGGCCGTCTTCGAGGAACTTGCCTTGGGCGACCTGAGCGTGCTGGTCAAGTACGGTGTTCATTTTGGGCTCTTCGGCGGCAGCATTGCCCAGTTGGGCACGGAGAAGCATCACCGCCGCTACCTGGCCCGAGTCGCTTCGATGGAGCTGCCCGGCTGCTATGCGATGACCGAGACGGGGCACGGCTCCAACGTCCGCCAGATCCGTACCGTCGCCACCTACGACGCGGCGGCCCGAGAGTTCGTGGTGACGACTCCCGACGACGACGCTCGCAAGGACTACATCGGCAACGCCGCGCTTCACGGTCGGATGGCGACCGTCTTCGCTCGGCTGGTGGCGGGCGGGACCGACCACGGCGTGCACGCGTTCCTGGTGCCGATCCGCGACCGCTCCGGCGAGACGGCGCCGGGCGTGTCCATAGAGGATTGCGGCGCCAAGGCAGGGCTGAACGGTGTGGACAATGGGCGCATCCGCTTCGACGGGGCGAGGGTGCCCGAGGACGCCCTTCTGGACCGCTTCGCCGAGATCAACGACGCCGGCGAGTATGAAAGCTCAATCCCCAGCCCGGGGCGGCGCTTCTTCACCATGCTGGGGACTCTCGTATCCGGTCGCGTCAGCATCGCCGCCGCTTCCACCGCCGTCTCCCGCAAGGCGCTGACGATAGCGGTGCGCTACACAGCCTCGCGTCGGCAGTTCGGTCCTGCCGGAGGGGACGAAGTCCCGGTGCTGACCTACTTGAGCGTGCAGCGCGCTCTCCTGCCTCGGTTGGCCCGTTGCTACGCCACCGGCTTCGCCGTGCGAGCGCTGATCCGACGCTTGGCAGACCCGAGCGCGGACCGACGCCGGGTGGAGGTGCAAGCCGCCGCGCTGAAGGCCACGGCCTCTCGGGACGCGATGGACGTTCTGCAGGCGTGCCGAGAGGCGTGCGGCGGCCAGGGCTACCTCGCCGAGAACCAGTTCGGCAGGCTCATCGCCGACACCGACGTCTTCACGACCTTCGAGGGCGCAAACCCGGTTCTCCTGCAGCTCGTCGCCAAGAGCCTGCTCTCCAGGTACGGCCGGGACATGGGCGACCTGTCGATGTGGGGCATGGCGCGCTACTTGGCCGAGCTGACAGGCACCCGCTTGGCGGAGATGAACCCGGTCGCCACCCGCCGAACCGACCCGGAACATTTGGCGGGGCACGACTTCCACCTGGCTGCCCTTCGGTACCGGGAAGAACGTCTGCTGCGCTCCGCGGCCCGTCGGCTGAAGGCCAAGATCGACGCGGGCGTGGACAGCTTCGACGCGGCGAACGAGTGCCAGGACCACCTGATCGCGCTCGCTTCGGCCCACGCCAACCGAGTTCTGCTGAGTGCGGCGCTGGACGGCCTGGAAGCGACGACGGACTCGGAGGCAAAGACGTTGCTCGCCAGGGTGTTGTCGCTCTTCGGGCTGTCCACGTTGGAGCGGCACCGGGCGTGGTACATGGAAGCCGGCTACTTGGAACCGGTGAAGAGCAAGGCGATCCGGGCAGAGGTAAACCGCACTTGCCGGGAACTGGCGCCGCACGCAGTGGAACTGGTGGACGCCTTCCAGCTTTCAGACGACCTGATCGGGGCGCCGATCGGAGCGGCCGATATCGGAGCGAAGGCATGACCCCTTCAAGTCCCGTGCGGCACCCGTGCGGCACCCGTGCGGCCGCCCGTCGTCTGCGCTACTCTCGCGAAGCTCGGCCGTCCGACGCCTTCAGCAGGAAGTAGCGCTTCTTGCCGACGCGCACGATCACGCAACGGCCCTCCACCGCGTCGGCGAGGGAGAGCGCGGCGCTGATCTCGGCAACCCGCGTCCCGTTGACGTAGACGCCGCCCCCCTTTATCAGCCTACGGGCCTCCGATCCGGAGGACGCCATCCCGACTTCCGCCATCAACGGCGCCAGCGCGAGGCCGCCTTCCGCCTCCAACCGGGACTTGGCAATGGTGGCGGAGGGCACGTCCGCGAAGATCTCGGAGAGCTCGTCGGCTCCTAGTCCCTCGATGCTGCCGCCGAAGAGCGCTCGGGACGCCTTGACGGCGCGCTCCAGCCCGTCGTCGCCGTGGACCATCCGGGTGACTTCGGCCGCCAGCCGTCGTTGCGCCTCCCGCCGGTGGGGATGGTCGGCGGTCGCCTGCCGAAGGTCGTCCACCTCGGTCTGCTCCAGGAGCGTGAAGAGGCGAAGGAAGCGCACCACGTCGTCGTCTTCCGTGTTGAGCCAGTACTGGTAGAAGCGGTAGGGCGATGTGCGCTTCGGGTCCAGCCAGACCGTCCCGGCTTCGGTCTTGCCGAACTTGACGCCTTGGCGGGATTCCAGCAGCGGAAAGACGATCCCGTGGCAACGCGGCCCGCCCATGCGGCGCACCAAATCGATCCCGGCGGTGATGTTGCCCCACTGGTCCGATCCGCCCATCTGCAGCGTGCATCCGAAGCGGGCGGCGAGTTCGCGGAAGTCGTATGCCTGCAGGAGCTGGTAGCTGAACTCGGTGAAGGACATGCCCGATTCGTCTTCGTCGAGGCGGCGGCGCACCGACTCCTTGCGCAACATGGCGTTGACGGAGAAGTGCTTGCCCACGTCGCGGAGGAAGTCCACCAGCCCCAAGCCGCCCAGCCACTCCAGGTTGTTCGCCATGCGGGCGGGGTTGGTTGGGCTGTCGAAGTCGAGGAACCGCGCCAGCTGGCGGTGGATGCCGTGGGCGTTCTCTTCCGCCTGCACCTTGTCCAGCAGCACGCGCTCCGACGCTTTGCCGGACGGATCGCCGATCAACCCGGTTCCGCCGCCGACCAGGGCGATGGGACAGTGGCCCGCCCGTTGCAAGTGGACCAGTCCCATGATGGGGACCAGCGTGCCCACATGCAGCGAGGACGCGGTGGGGTCGAAGCCGATGTAGCCGGTGACTCGGCCTGCGGCCAGCGCGTCGCCAGCGTGTTCGGTGGCGTCGGCGAGGAGGCCGCGCCAACGGAGTTCGTCCAGGAGCGTCGAGCGGGTCATGGGCTGTCGAACCTCTCTCGTGCGGCGTTGCGCATCGGCTTGCCCGTCCGAGTGCGCGGCAGGCGGTCCACCACCCGGACCCGACGGGGGCGGCGGCCTCTTGCCAGGCGGGCGCGGCAATAGTCGAGTACGTCGTCGGCCTCCACCACCCTGCGGTCGGCCTCCTTGCGGTCGGCCTCCACCAGGGCCGTCACCACTTCTCCCCACTCCTCGTCGGGCGTCCCGAAGACCACAGCTTCCGCGACGCCGGACATGGACTCGATCACCGCCTCCACCTGCCGGGGCGACACGTTGAGTCCTCCGGTCACGATCGTTTCGTCGGCGCGTCCATCTACCCAGACGCGCCCGGCGGCGTCCACCCGGCCCACGTCGGCGGTGTGGAACCAGCCGTCGGCGTCGAGAGGCAGCGGCTCGGGTGCGGCGCCCGGCGTTTGCACCACGACCGACGCCAGCGTGGGGCCGCGGACTGCCAGCACGCCGTTCCGACCGTTCTGCGTTGCGGTCCGACCGTTTGGTGCCGCGGTCCCCGACACCTTCACCTGCACGCCGGGCAAGGGCCGTCCGGCTGTGCCGGGCAGCCGTCGCGCCAGTTCGGGCGGTGCCGTAGCCGCTTGGGAAGTCGTCTCGGTCATCCCCCAGGTGGGCGCGACGGGGAGCCCGGCGGCGACGGCCCGTTCCAGGAGCTTGCGAGGCGCCGCCGCGCCCCCCACCAGCACGCAGCGGAGCTTGGGAGAGGGCGTGCGGCCGCCCAGGCGGTCCAGCACCCGGCGGAGCATGACTGGCACCAGGGAAAGGTGGGTCACGCGGCCCGCGGCTACGGCGGCCGCCACCCGGTCCGGGTCGAAGGACGACCAACAGCGGACCGAGCATCCGACGGCGACGGCGCGAAGCAGCAACGCCAGCCCGCCCACATGTCCCAGCGAGAGGCAGAGCCCCCAGCAGTCGGCAGGGCGCAGGTCAAGGAGTGTGCGCGTTGCGGCGGCCGAGGCGGCGAATGCATCGCGGGCAATCCCCACCGCCTTGGGGCTGCCCGAGGAGCCGGACGTCAGGAGGTAGGCGCAGACGTTGCGCTGCTGGGCGCGGAGATGGGAGGGGTCGTCGCCGGGCCTGCCGACTCCCCCGGACGCCGCAAGGGTGACCAGGGTGCCGTCGCTGGTCACGCGGCACGCCGGGCGCAGGAGACGGAGGGCGTGGGCGATCTCCTCCTCGGCGAGCCCCTCGTGGAGCGGCGCGGCCACGTACCCCCCGCGCCACGCGCCGAATAGGGCGGCAACGGCCTCGGGCCCAGGTGGAGCCGAGAGGGCGACCACGGCTCCGGACGGCACGCCCGCGGCTCGAAGTCGGTCGGCCCATCGAGTTGCGGCTTCGTCCATTTCCCTGTATGCGAGCCTGCCATCGTCCCACTTCAGGAAAGGGGCGTGGGGAGTCGCAGACGCCGCCCGGGCCAAGTCTCTTGCCGGCACCGCCGGTTACCCCCAGAGCACGGCGGCCATGAAGCCGGTGGCGAGGAGGAGGCCGTACATCAGCACGCAACGGGCCGTCATCGCCAGCGCGGCGTTGAGCGCGCGTCGGTCGGCGCCGGCGGGCTTGGCGTAGGCGGCCACGATCGTCGCCGGCTTGAAGCAGTTGAGCACGCCCACCAGGCAGATCAGCATCCAGGGCGACCACCCCAGGAAGGCGATGCCCGCCACCGGGGTGATCAAGGCCACCGCCAGGCACGCCATGTACTCCCGGACGGTGAAGTTGTCGCCGAAGCGTACGGCCAACGTGCGCTTGCCCGCCGCCGCGTCCGTCTCCCGGTCCCGCAGGTTGTTCACGACTAGGATCGCCGTGCTGAAGGCGCCCAAGCCGATTCCGGCGAGGATCGCGTGGGCCGAGATATCCTGGGTCAGCACGTAGTAGGTTCCCGCCGCGGCCACGGGTCCGAAGAAGACAAACACGAAGAGGTCGCCCAAGCCGTGGTAGGCCAGCGGCCACGGTCCCCCGGTGTAGCCCACGGCGCACGCCAGGCACACGGCACCCAGTGCGAACACGGGCCAGCCCGCAGCTCCCGCCAAGTAGCCTCCGGCGCCCGCGGCCAGCACCAAGCACGCCGACATGGCCAGAAAGACTTCGGTGGGCGGGAGGAGGCCCGCCTGCGTGGCGCGCACCGGACCCAGTCGCTCTTCCGTGTCGGCGCCCTTGACGAAGTCGAAGTAGTCGTTGGCCAAGTTGGTGGCCACCTGCAGGAAGATCACGCACATGAACGACGCCGCCACCAGATCGCCGTTGAAGATGCCCTGGGCGGTGGCGAGCCCCGAGGCGGCCGCCACGGGAGCCAGCCCCGCCGACAGGGTCCGGGGCCGAATCGCTTGGATCCACGCCCAGAGAGGACCCCCAGAATCCCCTACCACGGGAGCCACGGGTACTTCCGAAAGTCGGGCTTGCGCTTCTGCAGGTAGGCGTCGCGGCCTTCCTGGCCCTCTTCGGTCATGTAGAAGAGGAGGGTGGCGTTGCCGGCGAGCTCTTGCAGTCCGGCCTGCCCGTCCACGTCGGCGTTGAAGGCGGACTTGAGCAGCCGAATCGCCAGCGGGCTGTGCTGAAGGATCTGCTGGCCCCACTCGAAGCCCTCGTCCTCCAGCCGGTCGACGGGCACGACCTTGTTGACCAGCCCCATCGTCTCCGCCTCCTCCGCGTCGTACTGGCGACACAGATACCATATCTCGCGGGCCTTCTTCTGCCCCACGATGCGCGCCAAGTACGACGATCCGAAGCCGCCGTCGAAGCTGCCCACCTTCGGGCCGGTCTGGCCGAAGACCGCGTTGTCGGCGGCGATCGTCAGGTCGCACACCACATGGAGAACGTGCCCTCCACCTATTGCGTAGCCCGCCACCAGGGCGATCACCGGCTTGGGCATGGTGCGGATCAGGCGCTGGAGCACCAGGACGTTCAGGCGCGGAACCCCATCTCGTCCCACGTAGCCCGCGTCGCCTCGAACGCGCTGGTCGCCGCCGGAGCAGAAGGCGTACTTGCCGTCGGCGGCTGGCCCTTCGCCGGTCAGGAGCACCACTCCCACTTGCGGGTCCTCGTTGGCGTCGCCGAAGGCGTCCAGCAGCTCGAAGAGGGTCTCGGGACGGAAGGCGTTGCGCACTTCCGGGCGGTTGATGGCGATTCGGGCGACGCCGTCTCGCTTGCGGTAGGTGATGTCCTCGTAGCTCTTGACGGTCTCCCAAGCCGTGTCGGTCATGGGCTCCTCGGGGGATTGGGGGTTCGAGTCAGTGCGGCGGCGGCGCGACGAGCCGCTTCATGGCGGACTTCTTCGTGGCGGAGGCGGTTGGTCTCCCGGTCGGTCCGCACTCGGACGATCTCCGTGCCCGGACGGCGGATCGCGGCGGCCACGGCCTCCGTCAGCTCGGCCGGACTCTGGGCTTCCTGCAGGCGAATGCCGTAGAGGCGAGCGGCGTGGCGGAAGTCTAGTCCGTGGGGCGTCGCAAAGTAAGGCGTGAACGCGGGCTCGAAGTTGCGAATGGGAAGCATGTGGAAGATGCCGCCTCCGTCGTTGTCCACCAAGACGAGGACGACGTTCAGCGCGGGATCGCGGGCCGCCAGCAGGCCGTTCATGTCGTGGTAGAAGGCTAGGTCGCCGATGAGGCCGACCACGGGGCCGTCGCCGCTGGCCGCGCATCCCAGGATCGACGACACGGTGCCGTCGATGCCGTTGGCGCCTCGGTTGGCCAGGACCCGAACGCCTGTGGGGGCCGGGCGGCCGTAAGCGTCCAGATCGCGGACGGGCATGGAGCTGGAGACGAAAAGCGTCGCGTTCTGCGGGAGCGCTCGAAGGACGGCGGCGGCATGGGCGCCTTCGTTGGCAGAGTCCTGGAGGGCGTCTTCGATGGCGGACCACGCCGCCGTCTCGGCTTGGGACCAGAGGGCGCGCCATGGGGCGGCAGCAACCCGAGCGGCAACGTGCGCAAGGACGGGACCGGCGGGCGCACGAAGGTAGTGGTCCGCCAGCCGCTGATGGTCCTTTGGCTGGCTGCCGGCGTCGATCACCAACTGCACCGCGTCGTGCCATTGCGCCAGCGCGGCTTCCAGCGGGGCGGAGGTGGGCGTGCGTCCGGTGCGAAGGATCAGGTCGGGTGCCAGCTTGGCGACAACAGTCGGGTCGCGAAGGTAGTGGTCGTAGGCGCCGCAGAGGGTGGGAGGCGCCGGCACCGGGACGGGAGGGGCGAACCGAGCACCGGAAAGGGGGTCGGCCAAGAGGGGGACGCCCAGCCGTGCGGCGAAGTTGACCAGCGCAGGGCCTTCGGCGTCGGGGGCGCTGGAGGGTCCGGCCACCAGGATCGGACGGCGAGCGGTGGCTAGGTGCTGGGCAACGAGGGTGCCGGCGGTGCGGCAGCTGCGGGTGAGTGTGGGGCTAGGACTATCCGGTGGTGGTGGCGGCTCCCAGTCTTCGCCGATCTCCAGTCCCGCCGGGGAGTCGGGTTGGAGCGGCTTCTCGAAGGGGATGTTGAGGTGAACGGGTCCGGCAGGTGCGCCCACGGCGCTCGCCAGCGCCTCCGACGCGATCCGGACGGTGCTCGCCAGCGCGTCGGGTTCGGGAACCGGCAAGTCCGCTTCATAACGGAGTCTTGCCCCGAAGATCCCCACCTGATCGATCGTCTGGCCGGCGTCGGCACCCCGAAGCCGAGGCGGGCGGTCTGCCGACAGGACGATCAGCGGGACATCGGAGGCGTCGGCTTCCACAACGGCTGGGAGAAGGTTGGCGACCGCCGTCCCCGAGGTGGTGACGATCGCCGCGGGCCGACCGCTGCGCCGCCCGTACCCCAGGGCGAAGAACCCGGCGGAGCGTTCGTCCAGGTGGACGCGAGCCTTGATCTGGGGGAACGACCGCACGGCGAGCACCAGCGGGGCGGACCTGGAGCCCGGCGCGACCTCGACCTCGGTCACGCCCCCGCGCACCAGCGCACCGACGACCTCCCGAGCCCAGCGGAAGTTGAACTCGCCGGTATGCCCGGATCCAGCGGACTCGCCGGAGGTGTCGGTCACTAGGCTTCGGCGCGGGCGCGGGCATTCATCTCGGCCCGGCTCCGAGCGCTCATTTCGGCCCGCACCATCGCCCGAAGTACCGGCTGGAACTTGATCTCGGTCTCCTCCCACTCGGCGACCGGGTCCGAGCCTGCCACGATCCCCGCGCCCGCAAAGAGTCGCCACGAACCATTGCACAGCACCGCCGACCGGAGCGCCGGCACGAAGATTCCCCGACCGTTCGAGTCCAGCCATCCCACAGGCCCGGCGTACCAGCCCCGGTCGAAGACCTCGTTCTCGGTGAGGACAGCCAGCGCCACCTCTCGGGGGATGCCGCACACCGCCGGCGTCGGGTGCAGGGATGCCACCACGTCCAGCAGAGAGAGACCAGCCGGCAGCTTCGCCACGATCTTCGTCTCCAGGTGCTGTATCCGGGCCAGCGCCAGAACGTGCGGCTCCACGTCCCGCCCGACGCTGCACCCCAGCGCCTCCAGCCGGGCCACCATGTCCCGGACCACGAAGTCGTGCTCGGCCCGGTCCTTCGCACTGTTGAAGAGCTGGTTCGCCAAGTGGGCCGTCTCCACCGAGTTCGCCCCGACCCCCACGCTCCCGGCCACCGCTGTCGCCCGAAGGACGCCGTTAGCGACCGTGGCCAGCGTCTCCGGGGCGGCCCCGACCATTGCGCGGCCCGGCTCGGGCTCGTACAGGAACACATGGCTTCCCCGGTTCTCCCGCCACAGCGCCGTGACCAAGTCCTCCGGCTCGACCCGCCCGTCTGGCTTCACGTCCAAGGTGCGGGCCAGGACGACCTTCTCCGCATCGCCGACCTCGATCTGCTCCAATGCATTGGCAACCATCGCTTCCCAGGCGTTGCGGCCCATCCCTGTGATCTGCCCGGCGCGACGAAAGCCTGCCGGCGCAAGGTGAGCCCGTGGGTCCGCGCTGGTCGCCTGCTCCGCCGCCAACTCCGCCCCCCACGCACGGGAGCGCTCCTCCACTGCGCCACGGTCGACACCGCGAACCGTCAGCCAGCACGCCCCGAGTTCGGGCCGGTACTCGATCTCCACTTCCGGCAAGTGGAACCGGGCCGTTCCAAAGGGTGACCAAGCGGCTTCGGCAGTCGCGTCGCCGCCAAACGCGAAGCCGCCGAAGATTCGCGCGGTGCCCTGACCCTCGTACCGCCCGAACACGTCTCCGGCCTGATCTTCCAGCGTGGCGAAGCGGCACTGCGACGCATCCTCCGCCTTGGCACCCTCCAGCGCAAGGTCCTCCGCCACTCCCGCGTGGGCCACCCATCGCTCCCCGCTGGCCCAGAAGCCCCGGGGCATTTTCCTAGCGAGGGCGACGCGCAAAAACGATGTTGGCGACACCCGATCAATGCGTTGCCGATGCTGGTGCTTGGTCGGTCTCATCTAGTGCTCGCAACGTGCTCTGATCCGCCTCACCACGAGCTTCCTCACTTGGCCCTGGACTTTTTAACGACCGTCGCGATCAACCGTGCCGCGTACGGCGACGCCGCCTTCACCTTTGCCGGATCAATCTTCGCGAGGATGCGGAACGAATGACGCCCTTTACTGTATTCCGACTTGCACCCATTGGTCGCTCTCTCAAGGCCCGACATGACATCACTCTTCTTCACATCCTCGATCGCCGGATTACGAGGTAGACTATCCTTTCTGAACCCACGCCCAAAGTGCTCCGCCAAGCACTCTTTGTCTGCAAGAAACCATGACTCCATGCACTGGACCATGAGATGTACATTGTCGTCGCCAGCCCCAGGCGGGCACTTCCAGTGGTCTCGCTTCTCCAGGTGAGACCAGGGCTTGGCTGCCTGAGGGATCGGCCCTTCGCTGTCGACCAGCAACAGTATCGCGTTCTTGTCGGCGGCTTTCGTCAACCTCGTCTGAAACTGGCTGAAGGCATTGTTTCTGGAGCCACAAGCGATGATTCTGGGCATCCGGCCCTCTAATCCCGCATTCTCGACATTCTCAAAGAACTTGCGGAATCCCTTGCGGCAATCGGTCCTCAGCTGTTTCGAGTCGCCACCGCCCTCCACGTAGATCGCAACGCTCACCAGCGATTGCCTCCAAGCTCTCCTGAACTCCACAGCTCTCCGAGCCGGTACCGTTCCAGCCAAGGCTTAAGGTCGTCCTGGTGCAAGCGCTTTATGGTCGTTTGGCCGTCATGCTTCTCGCAGACGACTATGCTCTCTGGCGTCTCGGTGAGCGTGTCCACGATCACGTCCGAGTGGGTCGTGACGATGAGCTGGCACCTCTCCGACGCTTCGCGCAACAGTCTCGCCAGCCCCGGCAGGATGTCGGGGTGCAATCCAAGTTCCGGCTCCTCGAGACAGACCAGCGGAGGCGGAGACGGGTCGCAGAGGATCGCCAGCAGGCACAGATAGCGCAACGTGCCGTCGGAGAGACGAGTGGCCGGAACGGAAACCGAGCCCTCCTGCACGAACACTTGCACGCTTCCCGATTCTACGTCTATGTGCAGGTCCTTCGCGCCCTCGTAGAGTTCACGCAACAGGCTGACCACGCGTTGCTTGACTTCGTAGTTCTTGGCGAGGCGATTCAGCACCAAGCCGAGATTGCTGGCGTCCTCGAGCAAGTAGCGGTTGGGAAGATCACTCTTCTGCGGAGAGCGAAGCGGAGCGTGGCGGCCAAAGATCCATTCGCGATACAGCCGTACGTTCTTGAGAGATTCTCCGACATGAGTGATTTCGGGGTAGCGACGCCTGTCCTTCAGTCCAGCCAGTATGGAGTCGTCCATGTCTACACCGTACTCGTTCGTACCGACTTCGGCTTCCGCCTCGTCGGTTCCGCTGCTCAGGGAAAGGCGATACCCTCGCCGCGATACGAATACTGCTTCCTCGTCGGTGGTGCCCAGCCGTTCCTTGAATACGATCACTTCCCCTAGTCCCCCGACCAGCTCAAGGTGATACCGCAGTGCGTGAGAGGTGGACATGAGCTTCCCGGAATAGTCGGCTGGTCCCTTGATGTCAATGCCTATTTCGGCCCAGGGCTTGCCTTTTGGACCCTGCCATATCCAGTCCCCCGAACCACCCCGCTGGCGCACGACCGCCGCAAGATCCGTCGGCAACGCCTTCAGCAACCCCATCACATCAATAAGGTTGGACTTCCCCGAGCCGTTGGGGCCGATCAGCACGCTCAGGGGCGCCATCTCCAGCTCCATGCCGCCTGGACCGAACGACAGGATGTTCTGGAGCCTAATCTTGCGGATCAACATGAGCGCCGCTCCGCGACGGGACTCAACACGGTGCCGTCCTTGCCGCCCGCACGGGCCGTGCAAACCGGCGCAGCAACCCCCGCCATCTCCGCCACGGCCTCCCGCAGCACGGAGAGCGCCAGGTCGGCATGTGCACGACGGGTACGGAAGGACAGCACGGCGAACCGCAACCAGATGCGACCGTCCAGAGTGGTGGACGATATGAACACCCGGCCGTCGGCGTGAAACCGCTGGACCAATCGCTCGTTGGCGGCGTTGATCGCGCCCGCGTCCGCCTCGGCGTCGCACCCCGGCGGAACGTACCGAAAGAGCACCACCGAGAGGTCGGGATCGGGTCCCACTTCGATGTGGGGCATCTGCTGCAAGGCTGCGTGCAGGTAGCGGGCCAGCCAGTACTTCTCGCTGATGCACGCTCGGAAGGGCGCCACGCCGAAGAGCTGCAACGGCAACCAGAGACGCATCGAGCGGAAGTGTCGCGTCAGCTCCGGGGAGTGGTCGGCGGGCGACGGCGCCTCTTCCCTGCTCCAGGCGTCCCGCAGGTACGGCGCCACGTGCATATGGGCGTTGCGCAGAGCTTCCCGATCCCGGACCACCAGCGCACCGGAACCGTAGGGCAGGAAGAGGCTTTTATGCGGGTCTAGCACCACGGAGTCGGCGCGGCGAAGGTGGTGCAAAGCGGGCGGCGCCTCGGGACAGAGCAGGAAGAACCCGCCGTAGGCCGCGTCCACATGGTGCCAGAGCCTCCGCGCCTGGGCCACGTCCGCGATCTCGCCGATGGGGTCCACCGCGCCCGTGTCGGTCGTGCCCGCCGACGCCACCACCATGAACGGCCGCAACCCCGCCTCCACGTCCGCGTCGATCCGGGCCGCTAGGTCGGGCGCCGACATGCGGTAGCGGTCGTCCATCGCTACATGGTGGATGGGACTCTCGCGCATTCCGGCAATCGCCAGCGCCTTGCCGACGCAATGGTGCACATGGCGGGTGGCGTACACCACGGCCCGGGGCACGTCGGCGGCCCGCACGCCCATCGCCTCCCGAGCGGTGACCACGGCGGTCAGGTTGGCAATCGACCCGCCGCTGGCCAAGTCGCCTCCGGCCCCGTCTCCGTACCCCACCAAGTCGGCCAGCCACCGCACCAGAAGAGCGTTCATGCGCGCCGCGCCCGGCGAGGTGAAGTAGATGCCGGCGAAGCGATTGGTGACCGCCGCCATGTAGTCCGCCAGCGACGACGGGTAGATGCCGCCGCCGGGGATGTAGCCCAAGTGCCCTGGCGCCGCCGGGTTGAGCGAAGGCCGGTCCACGCACTCCTCGATGATCGTCACGATCTCTCGGATCGGCCGCCCCGTCTCGGAGATGGGGTGATTCCCGATCCCCGCCCCCTCGTCGTCGGTCTGGTTGTACGTCTTGCACTCGGCAAGCCCGTCCAGGAAGCGTTCGGCGTAGGCGACCACTTCGTCGCGCAAGTACTTTCGCTCGTCCGGGCTCGGTTCCAGAGGCGCGGCCCGGTCCGCCAAGGCGTCAATGCGAGCGGCCAGTTCGTGCATCTTCGGCGACGCTGGCGAGGACTGGCTACCTTTGATGGAGGACCGCCTTCCGTTGGTGCTGCTCGACTGGACTCGGTTCACTGCCCCGTTAGGCACCGGCCGCCTGGAGCCGCAGCCGTCGGTACTCCCGGAACGAGATCAGCTTGCGCCGTCCCTCGTCCCACAGAGCTAGGTTCAGCGTCTTGAGGCCGTCGCGGATCGTCATCTTGGGCGCCTCCCACAGCTCCGGGTTCTCGTCGTGGCAGCGTTGCAGTCGGTAGTTGGGGATGCGCGCGCTCAGGTGGTGCACATGGTGCAGGCCGATGTTGGCGGTGAGCCACTGGAGCGGCTTCGGCAGCTTGAGGAACGACGAACCAAGGAGGCCCGCGTCGTAGTAGTCCCACTCCTCGTGCCAGTGCCAGTAGGCGTCGTCGAACTGGTGCTGAACATAGAAGAGCCACACGCCGATGGCGCAGGCGAATAGGGTGACGGGACCCTGCACGAGGAGGAACCGGTCCAGCCCGATCGTCGCCCACGCCAGCGCCAGGATTCCCGCCAACGCCGCGTTGGTCCACCAAACGGAGCGCCACTCCCGCTTCCATGCCCTGGGCGCATCCCACGGAAAGCGGTGCTTGATCAGAAAGTGGAACGCCGCCCCAGGCCCGAAGATGACGAAAGGATTGCGGTAGATGCGGTACCCCAAGCGCATCCAGCGGGACATGGCCTCGTACTCTTTGACCGTCTTCGTGCTGATGTCGCCGAAGCCCCGCATGTCCAGGTCGCCGGAGTGGGCATGATGGATGGCGTGCGTCTTCCGCCAGTAGTGGTAGGGCGTCAGCGCCAGCACCCCAATGGTGAAGCCGACGGCATTGGCCACCTTCTGGGACCGGAAGTAGGACCCGTGGCCGCAGTCGTGCTGGATCATGAAGAGGCGCATGAGGAAGGCGGCCGTGGGAAGGGCGAGGATCAGGGTCAGCCAGTAGCTGACTGCCATGCTGAAGTAGGTCGCGGTCCAGCAGCCGGCGAAGAGGATCGCGCTCGTGGCCAGCTGCCCGGTGCTCCGGGCGTTGTCCGGGCCGAAGTAGGGCGACAGCACCTTCTTCCAGCGTGCGACTTGTTCACGGTCAGGCTTCATGGCAAACGTCCTGCAGTTGGCCGGTTGGGGCAGTTGGCCGGTTGGGATGGACAGGTCGAGCCGCACGCCCGCAGCACGCGACCACACTCCGCTCTGCAATATGGCGACTCTAATATGGCGACTCTGCAATATGGCGAAGAAACGCCCGTGGGGTAACCGGGTGCCTGCTCGGCGTGCATTCAGGCCCGTGCCCTGTGGAGAAGCGGTCGCCGACCTGCCGGACTCCGGCGCAGCCATCGTCGCCGGCCAGAATGACAGATAAGGGGTAGTATTTGTCGAATAGACGCCGTTGGAAGCCAAGCAGGCGTTCCGGGAGACGGCAATTCGTTCGATCCGTGACAGATTATACCCACAATTTGTCGCACCCGATGTCGATGCTCTAGCGGAAGTAGAAGCGCGCCCCAAGCTGCTGTTGACGCTCCTCGAAGATGGCCGCATCCTCGGTCCTGCGTACGGGGCGAACCCAGAAGCGACATCCGTCCCGACGTCCGATATCGAGGAACGGGCGAGTGAGCCGGAGGAAGTCGGCCGGGGCATACTCCCGTCCTTCTTCGACCCGCTCGACGAACTGTACCGCTTCTTCCTGGGAGCGGCGCGCGGGGACGATGGCCTCCAGCCTCATTCCATTGTCGGTGAGTTCGACGCGGAAGACGTACTCGAGGCGGTCGCTGGAGTCGAGCCAGCAGGGAGGCGGATCAATCCCTCGTCGCAGGGAGTCGAAGCGGAACCGCCACCGCTCGCTCTCGCGAGCCAGGGAGTCCACCGAGCTGCTAGCCAGAAGTCGCTCCGTGTCGCGAAGCTGGGCGGCCCTGAAGCGGAGGGCTTCGCGGGCTTCCTTCAGCTCCCGGGCCATGGAGCCGGCGCGGGCCGCTTGTGCGACCACCGAGTCCACTTGCGCGGACGTAAGGGAGTCGTGCTGCTCGGCAACCGAACTGGCCACGATCTCTCGAAGCATCTGCTCCTCGGTGGCCGCACTGACCAGCGAGTCCCGCTCGGCTTCTACAGCCTCCAACGCACTCTCAGCCCCCTCCAGAGAATCGCGAGCGGTCATCAACTCTGCGGACCGCTCTAGCAGCGAGTCGGCGACTTCTTGCGGCCCTAATTCGCCGTCGTCCAGCAAAGAACGTGCCGCGGCGAGTGCGGCCTCCACTCGTTCCGCACGCTTCTGGACGTCCTCCAGGCTGTCCTCCAACTCCTGCGCGTAGCGGTACCAACTGCCTCTGACCGTGTCGCCGCGGTGCAGCCTCTCCTCGGCGCGCGCCAACTCCGTTTCGGCTTCGCCCAACTGCTCTTCAGCCTCATCCAGCTGCTCTTCAGCTTGGTTGCGAGACTCGTTCGCGTTGCTCAACAGCAGTGCGCACGCGAGGAGCAGGACGAACACCACCACGCTGAACGTCTCTGCCAGCGTCAGGCCAAGGGTCAAGCCCTTCCGGTAGTGGGTCTTCTCGGCAGGCAACATCGAATGCTGATCCTCGGGATGTGGCTAGGTTGGGCTAGCGCCTGCGACCGCGTCGCTCGAACAACTTCTCCCACCAGCGCTTGTCCCTGGTGCGTCGTCGCAGTTCCTTGGCCACCACGGTGCTGTCGCGAGTGATCTGAAACAGCTCCTTCTGGGTCTCCGTCAGCTGATCCCGCAGCTTGTCCATGTCCCCGGCCACTGAATCCGCACGACCGGTTGCGCGCCCTACCACCGTCGCAGCCTCCGTACCAACGCTGTCGAGCCTTTTCTCCAGGTCCCCTACCCGGCCCGAAACGGCTTCTCGTCCTTGGCTCGCAACGTCCGACAGCTTCGACAGACTCTCGCCCAGTGCTGGCGCGACTTTCGACATGGCGTCTGCGGCCGTGACGGCGGCCTCTTGCAGCTTGCCGACTTCGCCCGCCAATCCACCGACGGAGCTGCCGATCCGCGCCGCGTGGTCGTCAATCGTCGTCGCGGTGTGCTTGGCGTTGACGAAGAGCTCCGCCGTCTTGGCAAACCCCACCTGAATCCTCTCCATGTCCCGCTGCACATCTTCAGCACGTGACGCGATGCCCGCGACCTCCCGTTCGCCGGCGCGACCTGCCCGATCCAGCTGCGACACCGACGCGCGCGCCTGTTCGACAGTGTCGACGAGCACAACCAGATTGCGCCCAAGGGTGTCCAGGAGGCCCCTCGTCTCTTCCAAGGACTCTTTCAGAGTGGAGACCCCGGCGGCGGTCCCCGTCACGGCGCCAGCAAACTCGGTTGCCCCATCTGCAAAGGACTGGCCAAGCCGAGTCACCCGTTCCGAGTACTCGTCAAGCGCGGCGGCGGTGCCAGCGGCCTTCTCTGCAACGGATGCAATGCGCAGAGCAGTCCCCTCCATCGCCTTCGCCGATGCGCCAAGGTTGTCTACCAGGTCTTCCATCCCCTGGCTACCCCGCAGAACGATATCCTTCATCTCCACGATCGCTTCGTCCAGTGCTTTAGTCGCGTCTACAACGGCGTCCCCAGGGCTTTCTTGCCACACGGAAAACCAAACCCGCCCAGAGAGCCCCACGATTGTGGTGAGCAGCGCGATGCCAAAGGGGGCAATGGTGTTCCTGATGCCGTCAGCGCCTCCGTCAGCGGAGATGCCGACTAAAGCGGAGACCAGAGATCCGAAGGTAAAGAGCAGGCCCAGGTAATAGAACGCGTCGCCCTTCGTATCCGCCGATACATGCTTTGCGGTTCTTGCCGGAAGGAAGTACAATCCCATGAGAATGGACAGGACGATCGCCAGTAACCATCCATTGAACAACTGCTCAAGCCCCGTAGCCTTGCCGGCCCAGATCAGCAGGCCCCCGATCCCCAACACCAAACCCCATGCTCTCTGGTGCTGTCTTCGCTCGCGCTCGCTCTCTGATGCTGGCCGGCGGCCCGACTGCATTCTGCTAAGGAGCGACATCACCGCTTCTCCGAGAGGGCATCACCAGTTCCCCGAGAGAGCGAGGTCATCCCTCCACCGAAACCCAGCGAGGCCTTCCGTCGGCCTCCGAGTCGATGAAGTACTCGTCCCAGAACTCTTCCATGTCTCCAACTTGCAGTCGCCCGGGCATCCCACGCCGCGCAAGCAGGAAGACCGTGGGCTGGACGCCCCCGAGGTCGACACGAAGAGTCCGGTAGGCCGGACTGCCGCCGAACGCACCGAAGTCGGGAGCTTCCCGGAAGAACGACAGGTCTGCCGAGTGTTGCACCATGTCGGATACGACGATCAACTCTCGGGGAACCGTTGCGCTTCCTGCCGGGAAGGCGTCGACGGCGGCGGCTTGTATCGCTTCCACGATGGGCGACACGGAGTCGCTCGGCGCACCGAGAAGATCGCCCAGGCGCGAGCGGAGCGGCTCGGTGAAGTCCCGCTCGTAGTTCGCTCTGGCGATATCGCGGTTCTTCCACAGTCCCTCGAGGGTGCCAATGCTGTCGGGATGGGGCGGCGTGCACAGCCGCAGATCGGCTCCGGCACTGCCGTCTCGTCCGATCCGCGCAACCGAGTAAATGCGAATCTCGGCGCGCTCGGGAACTTGGTCGAGAGCTTCGAGGAGCCGGGGCAGGGCCGAGCGCTGCTGAACGGCAGTGAGTGCATCCGACGGATCGACAAGCACCGCCACTTGGGCCGCAAAGCGGTCGTCCAGGGGACAGTGATCCGCACCGGTCTGGGGCCTGTTCACCTGACCAAACACGACGAGGATGCACAGAATCGCAACGCTGGGCACCAACACCGCCCATGCCCGCAACGTCTTCTTCTTCTCGGCTTCCCGCCTGGACCTCCTACTCATAGCTGATTCTAGTGATCTGTTCCACCTGGGCCTTGCACTCTTCGCCGCACTGCCGAAGGGTTGCCAGCCGCTCGTCTCTCTCGTCCTGCGCAGCCTTGCTCTCCGCCTTTGCTCGGCGACTGTCCCAGATTCCACGCTGCTCCGGGGAGGGCTTGTCGGGCAACTCCCAGTTCGCACTCCATGGCTTGGACCAGTGGGCCGGCTCCGGCTCGCTGCGGGGCGCCTCCCGGTTGGCGGACCGATACGTCTCGAGGGCGCTTCGGCACTGCTCTTCCACCTCGCTTGCGAACTCGCGAAGCTCCTCGTGAGCCTGCTTAAGGTCCTCCTGGGCTTTCATGGCCCTTTTCCACGCCCCGGCCGGGTCCACGAAGACGGCGTGCTGCTGCTTCACTGCAGCCTCCAGTGCTCCCGCCAGCCACTCCAGCAGCTCCTGGCGCTCGTTGAGCAACTCCTGCTCCGTCTTTTGTCGGCGCCTCTCCAGTGCGCCGAAGCCGGGATACAAGTCGCTCATGCGCAACCACTCCCACGCTGCAACACCAAACATCAGCAGGCCGATCAACATAAGCATGTACGACTGAAAGCCTTCGAGCGAAAACCAGTTGCTCAGCAGCAAGCAGATCGCCTCTCCGTCGGCGTCGGCTTCGGTGGGACCCCGCCAGCACTCGTCGACTCCCGCTTCAATTTGCGTCGCATCTTCCACTGCCACTGCTGGTGGGTAATCGGCGGGCAAAGCCTCTCGGTAGTGCGCCACGGCCAAGTTCCATCCGACAGCCGCGATGCCCACGACCAACAGAAGCATGTATCCTCCCGCCTTGCGGGCTTGGTCGCGATGGTAGATCTGCCGAATCGCGACCGCGGCGAGAATACCGAAGACCCCCACGTTGACAAGGCTGATCAGTGCAGCGTACGTGACGCCGCCGAACAATCCCGTAGCCAAGTTCGCGCCGAAGAACAGCCCGTTGACCAGCGTCTCGCCCACAAGCAACCCCGCGAGCGTTGCATAAGAGGAAGTCAGGTTCCGAGGCACGTGAGCATCCCGAGTCAGGCGGTGCTCCTTCTGGAAGTTCTTGAGGTCGTCCACAGCCTTTTGAGCGGACCTGTGAAGGCTCTTCAACTCCGGCTGTTCCTCGTTTACCCTGGCTCTCATGCGATCGCACGCCTCTTCGACCGCTGCGTCGGCGTCCGTGGCCGAGACCGCAGGGGCGGATCGCTGTTCGGTAAGGCGAGCCGATCGCCGGTATGCATCCTTCTTTTCGCTCACCAACCGGTTGCAGTGGTCGACCACTTCGGCTTCGACGAGGTCCAACCCGGGCTGGTTCGGGGCGGGCGCATTGTTCTTGCCCCGCTCGCGGCCTCGCTCGACCAAGCGAAAGCGTTCTGCAAGGGACATCGTGTCCAGGTGGCTCATCGAGTCCTGTGGGAGCGAGGGCTTGGAAGAGAAACCGAGCAATCTACCGACGGCGGCAAAGATACGGGCAAGACGACGCCAAATCCAGTGCCATGCCGCCATCAAGGCCATGCCGCCATCATGCTATCGCAACCCCCCTCACTGACTCGCCCCCCTCACCGACTCGCCGTCCTCACTGACCCGTTCCCCCTCACCTCCGCCTCTCCGGCACTCCGTATGGATAGAGCGTCGCCAAGTCCACGTTCTCGTAGGGGAGCGCGTCCAGGAAGGTGGTGCCGACGAAGGGCTCGGGCGCCTCGGCGATCAGGATCGTGCGGGCAAAGCCGGTCTCGTCGAAGCCTCGGCGGAAGTGGACGCGAGACTTGACCACGAACACATCGTAGTCGGCGGGATCGACGCTGCCGCCCAGCTGGAAGGCGTCCGGGTAGAGGACTTGCGAGTAGGCCGGCGTCAGCACCACCAAGTTGCCGTCGCCGAACGACACCGCCGCCACCGGGTCGTAGCCCAGGCCGGGGCCGAAGTGCTCGACCGTGCCCTGCACCCGGTAAGGAGAGCCGCCGGAGGGCGTGAAGCCGCCGACCTCCATGTCGAAGGGGTCTCCGGGGCGGGCGTCGGCGTCGGCCAAGGCGTCCAGGGAGCCGGGAGATGTGATCGTCCCATATAGGACATTGCGGATTCCCGCCGACTCGAACGCCCTCAGCAGGTGAGTGGCGTCGCCGGGACGGTCGCTGTGGTCGCCGACGGCCACGGGGGTCTCGCCTTGGGCCACGGCCCGAGCCACCAGCTGCGCCGTTTCCGCCGGACCGGGGTAGCCCCCGACGGCGAACTCCTCCCGCACGCGCCAGATGAAGTCGTCCATGTCGTCGGCGATGCGGTCGGCCAGCGCTTGGTCGTCGTTGGTCATCACCTGGACGGTGGCGCCCACGTCGGGCACATCGGACCACGGGTAGCCGTAGAAGACGCTCACGTAGGCGTCGGCCTCCCGGGCCTCCCACCGCCGCGCTCGCTCCATGATCTCCATGGAAGGCGACTGGCCCGTCCACTGGAGCACCGTGGCCGTCACCACGCCGGGCTTGCGGGTAGCGGTGGTGGAGACGTACTCGTCGCGGGCGGCTAGACGAAGAGCCCGGGCGGCGCGCTCGCCCTGGATGTAGGCGTCGTAGTGGGGGTAGCGCTTGGTGACGAAGGCGAAGTCGGCGTGGCGGAGGAACTCGCCGTCCTCGTTGCCGTGGAGATCGAAGGTGGCGGCGATGGGGATGTCGGGGCCGACCACCTCCCGAAAGCGTCGGGCGATCTCGGCTTCGGGCCGAGGGACGTCCCGCACCGCCATTGCACCGTGCAGGGCGATGTAGAGGCCGTCCACGGGCATCTGGTCCTCCAGCTCGGCCAGCATGGCGTCCAGGAAGTGGTCGAAGGTCTCCCGGGTGTTCCAGCTTCGAGACGAGCCGCCGAAGACGCCGTCGGGCGACGAGAGGGGGACCAGCGCTACGTCGCCGAACTCCCGGGCGCGCTGGACGAAGTCCCGGATGTAGGAGCCGGAGGACAGGAGGTCCTCGCCCGAAAGGGGTTCGCTCTGCCGCAGCCAGTCCTCGATCCGCGTGTCGCCGCCGGGGCAGAAGGTGCACGTCTCGTGCTGGAACTTGGCGACGGCGAAGCGGAGGGGGGCGGTGCTGGCCCCAGAGACGCCGTTGGGGCCCGGCGCATCGGGAGGAGCGAAGCACGCGAGCACAGTCGCGCACCACAGCGTCGCGACTGTCCAGAGGCTCCGTCGCCCTGCGCACGAGTTGGGGGTGGGCGGGTTCACGTCGCTCATGATTGCTCCTGGAAGGCCGACGGGCAAGTCGCGCCCGCGCCGCCTCCCCGAGTGGTTGCGGAACGGCGCGACGGCTCACCATAATACGGATCGCACCCGTACAACCCAACCCAGGCCCCCGGAGACACCGATGGAATACAACCCCGACGCCCCCTGGTACCGCAGGCTCCACTGGCAGGTTCTGGCCGCCATGCTCGTCGGCGCGGTCGTCGGTACCGTGGGCCAAGAGGGCGCTGCCAACGCCGTGGGCTGGATCGGCGACCTCTTCATGCGGCTCCTGCGGATGATCATCGTCCCGCTGGTGCTGACCTCGATCGTGTCCGGCGTGGCGTCGGTGGGCGGCGGGCGGGCGATCGGTCGCCTCTTCAGCAAGACGCTGGGCTACTACGTCACGTCGAGCCTGCTGGCGGCGTGCGTGGGCGTCCTCATGTTCAACATCTGGAGTCCGGGTCGGGGCGCGGACCTGAGCTCGGCGGCAAGCCAGGAGCTGCCGCAGCTCGAAACGCCTACGGGCCTCGACCTGCTGCTCAACGTGGTCCCGAGCAACTTCGTGAACGCCGCGGCCTCCGGCGACATGCTGGCGATCATCTTCTTCTGCATCGTGTTCGGGGCGGCGATCACCACTCTGCCCGAGAAGCCGCGCACCCTCGTCACCGACATCTTCGAGTCCTTCTTCAAGGTCATGATGAACCTCACCTCGGGGATCATCAAGTTCCTGCCGATCGGCGTCTTCGCGCTCATCACGCGAATGGTCGGCAACACGGGCTTCGAAACGTTCGTCCCCCTGCTCAAGTACGTGGGCACCCTCGGCTCCGGGTTGAGCATCCACTTCCTGGTGACGTTGCCTCTTCTGCTGATCTTCGTGGGTCGGATCAATCCGTGGATTCACCTGCGCAACATGCGCGAGGCCCTGTTGACGGCGTTCTCCACCAGCTCGTCGGCGGCGACGTTGCCAGTGACGATCGACTCGGTGCGGACCAAGGTGGGCGTCTCGAACAAGGTCTCGTCCTTCGTGCTGCCCATGGGCGCCACCGTGAACATGGACGGCACCGCGGTCTTCGAGTGCATCGGCGCGCTCTTCATCGCCCAGGTCCTTGGCATCGAGATCACCGTGACGCAGCAGTTCCTGGTGGTGATGACCGCGCTGCTGGCTTCGATCGGCGCCGCGGCGGTGCCGTCGGCCGGACTCGTGATCATCTTCATCGTCCTGGACGTGATCGGCCTGGGCAACGATCCGAACGCCGTTGCGATCGTGGGCATGATGCTCGCCATCGACCGCCCGCTCGACATGTGCCGCACAGCCGTCAACGTCTACAGCGACTCCTGCGGCGCGGCGATCATTGCGCGCTCGGAAGGGGAAGAGGCGGTGGACGACGAGGCGCGGTGAGAGCTAGCGTCTAGCGACTAGGCTGCCCCCAGCACCGATTCCAGGATGTCGCGGTTGTAGCCGACCACGACGATCGTGCCGACCTGCAACGCCGGTGCCCGCAACTTGCCGGAGCGGCCCAGCATCAGAGCCAGGAGCTCGTCGTCGGGAGGCCGCCCTTCGTCGGGAGGCCGTCCTTCGCCTGCGCCCAATCGGACCCGGACCACCTTCCGCCCCTTCGCCACGCGGAGCTCGGTCATGTCGTCGAGCAGCGCAAGGGCAGCGTCGCCCGAGATCGGATCCTTCCCAGCGTGGCGAACCGCCTTCGTCTCGATCCCGTTCTTCGCAAGAAACTCTTGCGTGCGCTTGCAGCTGGTTCAGCCCGGACGGTGGTACCGCCACTCCACCACATGTGGACTCACGTTGGATACTCCCTCCTTTGCTTGCCAATCCGCGAGCTTGCTTGCCGGTCCGCGAGCTTGCTTGCCGATCCGCAAGAAAGCGCCTACCGTCGTCAGGTGCCTGCCGTCGCGTTCGTCAGTCCGGCGCCTACCGTCGTCAGCCGCCTTTTGCGCCGTCCGCCAATCGCTTCTCCCACAGATCAAGGTACCGTTCCCGATGGACTCTGCAACCACCCTCGCTCGTCGGCCCCTCGCCTTCTCTCGTCACCCGGGCATCCTCCCCGCAGGCGGTTCGCTCCTTGCCGGCCTCCTGGTGTTGGCCCTCTCTTCGTGCGCCCCGGCCAACGGCGACGCCTCCTACTCCGACGACGAATCCCCTAGCACCTCCGAAGCAGCCACGGCCCAGACGCCGACTCGTTCCTACATCGGCCCCCGCACACCCGACGACGAGAACGCCCTCCCGTTCAGCGGCGCCGTGTGGGTCGGCAACACTCTCTACCTCTCCGGGCAGTTGGGGCTGGAGAACGGCCGCCCGCCGGCAACCGCCGAAGCGGAGGCCACCCTCGTGCTGGACAACGTCAAGAACCTGCTGGAAGAGGCGGGCCTCACCATGGACGACTTGGTCACCGTCCAGGTCTTCGCATCCGACGTGGGCGACTACCAGGCGTTCAACGATGTCTACCGCACGTACTTCACCACCGAGTTCCCGGCGCGGGCGTTCATAGGCGCGGGAACCCTGCTCTTCGACGCCCGCTTCGAGGTCCAGGGGATCGCCGCCCGGCGGTAGCTGCCGCTACTACCCCCGCTACCCCAGGATCACCTACCCCAGAATCACCTGCCGGAGAGCCTTCACGCCCTCCACGGCTCGGCGCACGTGGTCCATCGTGTTGTAGACGTGCGGACAGAGGCGCAGGCCACCGGTCCCGGCCCCGGCGATGCCGTGCTCCTCGTACAGCCGGTTCACCGCCGCCCGCCGGTCGCCCGTGACGCGAATGATGCACACTCCACCGGAGAGCTTCGCGTCCGCCGGCGTGACCAGCGTCATGCCCGCCTCCGCCATTCCCTCCTTGAGAGCGGCGGCCAAGTGGGCGACTCGGGCCGCGACGGCGGGCGGCGCAATGGCCGAATGGAACGCAGCGGCGGTGCCCACAGAGGCTAGGCAGGCGTCGTCGCGCTGGCCCAGGGACTCGAACTTGCAGGCCCCAACCACATCCGGGTCGGCGTCGTCGCCCCAGCCCGGCGCCACGGTCGCAGGCCACAACGCGGGGATGCGCCCCTCGCGCACGTACAGCAGCCCCGCCTCCTTGGGACCCATGAACCACTTGTGGGCCGAAGCCGAGTACGAGTCGCATCCCATCTCCCGCAGGTTCACTTCGAGCGCGCCCCAGCTCTGAGCTCCGTCCACGTGGAAGTGGACGCCCCGGCGCCGCGCCTCGACCGCCAACCTTCGCACGGGCAACCGGATGCCGCTGACGTTGGACACGTGTGTGACCGACAGCACTCGGGTCCGCTCGGAAAGCGCTTCGACAAAGGGCGCGGCCAACTGATCCGGGTCGGCCGGGTCCGCTGGCACCGACACCCGCCGGACGGAGAAGCCGAACCGGGCCGCCCGCACGTCCCACGCCACGTTGTTCGTCGGGTGATTCTGGTCCCACAGGACAACCTCGTCGCCGGGCGAGAGGGGGACGCCCGCGTTGACCGTGTTGTTCGCCTCGCTGGTGTTGCGCACCAAGGCGATCTCGTCGGGTCCCACGCCCAGCTGCGCCGCCACCGCCGCCCGCGACTCTTCCAGCATCTCGCCGAACTTGGCCCGGTTGTTGAAGGAGCAGTCGCGGTCGATATCTCGGGTAAGCTCCTCCACCCGATCCGCCACCGCTCGGGGCGACGGGCACAGGTTGGCCGCGTTCATCGGCACCCGCTCCTCGCGGAAGGCAAACTGGGCCCGCACCTGCTCCCAGTACGCTTCGTCGTCAGGGGCGGGGAACGTCCCGTCGCCAGGAGCGAGCGCAGCCGAAGGCGGCGGCGGACGGTCCGGACGCTTGGATTCCAGCTGGCGTCCGGCGTCCGACACGACGTTCGGCAACGCGACAGCCCCGGCTGCGACTTCGAGCAGGAACGAGCGGCGCGTGGGGGTGGGCATGGCTTATCTTGAGGCTGCCTGCCGAGGACGTGCAAGTCGCGCCCGTCTTGCGCTCGGCAGGGCCACCCGCCCTAGGAGCTCCGTCGCATGTCCCTTTTTGCCGACCGCATGTCCCTGCTGGGAACCGAAAACGCCTTCAAGCTGGGCGACGACATCCAGCGCTGCGTGGACCGGGGCATGGAGGTGATCCGCTTCAACCTGGGCGCCCCCGACTTCCGCTCCGCCCCGCACCTGAACCTGGTGGCCCGACAGGCCCTCGACGCAGGCCGATCCGGCTACTGCGATCCCGCCGGCATCCAGCCGTTCCGCGAAGCGATCGCACGTCACATCAGACGCACGCGAGGCATCGAGGCCACGCCGGAGCGGGTCGTCGTGACCCCCGGTGCCAAGCCGCCCATCGCCTACTCCTTCATGACCTACGTGAACCCCGGGGACGAGGTGGTGTACCCCACGCCGGGCTTTCCGATCTACGAGTCCTGGGTGCGCTACACGCAGGCCGTTCCCGTCCCGCTGCACCTCTCGGAGGAGAAGGGCTTCGCGTTCACCGCCGACGACCTGGCCCCTCTGTTGGGCGAGCGGACCAAGCTGGTGATCCTGTGCTCGCCGTCCAACCCCACGGGAGGGGTGCTCTCCGAGGACGATCTGGCGGGCGTCGCCGAGGTGGTGCGCGCGCGCTGTGGGAGAGATGTCCGCATCTACTCCGACGAGATCTACGAGCACATCCTTTTCGACGGGCTGGAGCACAGCAGCATCGCGTCGCAGCCGGGCATGGAGCAGCGCACGGTGATCGTCAGCGGCCACTCCAAGGGCTTCGCCATGACCGGATGGCGGCTGGGATGGGCGTTGCTGCCGACGGCGGACGAAGCGGAGCGCTTCAAGCAGATCAACATCAACATCGTGTCGTGCGTTCCGCCGTTCTTGCAGGAAGCGGGAGCGGCCGCCTACGAGGACCCGGCGTCGGCGCTGGAGGTGCGGAAGATGGTGCGCGCGTTCGAGGCGCGGCGCGACTGGATCGTGCCCGCGCTGAACCAAGTCCCCGGCGTGCGGTGCGCCATGCCCAAGGGCGCGTTCTACGTCTTCCCCAACGTCGAGGGCGTGTGCCAGCGACTGGGCGCCCACGAACTGCACAGCCGGCTACCCGAGGCGGCTCGCTCGCGAACCACTCCGGCAGGAATGCTTCAGATGTTCCTGCTGTACCGGTACGGTGTCGCCACGATGGATCGGGGGTCGTTCGGCGAGATCGGCGCCGAGGGGCAGGACTTCCTGCGCCTCTCAATCGCAAACAGCATGGACGACATCCGCCGGGGCGTGGCGCAGATCGCGGAGGCTGCCGACGACGACGGCGGCTTCCTGGCGTTCGCGACCAGTGCCGACGCGCCTTGGAACCGAGGGGGCCGAGCCGACGCCCAGCGCTAGCCAGTCCCCGCTGCGGGCTAGAATCTTCGACGTCGGATGTGCCCGGCTCGGCCTACGACCCTATGTAGTTCGGGGAGCCCGGGCAGTTGGTCTGGTTGACCGTCGTGCAGGGGGAACCGCACATAGGGCCCTTCGAGTCCGGCCCTTGGTTACTGGAACCGAGGATCATCCCACGGCACCACGATACCAGCCGGGGCGCGGCCCACGGCCTGCGCTCCGGTTGCGGGGCGGAGGGGTCGGCGTCGCCCATGGAGCCGGCCGTCACGAAATTCGGGGGGGGGGGGGGGGGGGGGGCATGGTTTCTCCTGTCCTAGGGGGTTGGCGAGCGGCCGCAAGGAGCGTACGAACATAGCAAGCTAGGAGCAACCGGAGAAATACGCAAGGAAGGCGTGTAACTGGCTGTCCCTACCGCAGTCGTGCGCGCTACCCTCCGCTGATGGCGATCTCGAAGATCTTCGGCCAGAGCTTGCCCGTCACGTAGAAGGTCCCCGACGACGGGTTGTGGGCGATTCCGTTGAAGACCGCGCCGGGATCCGGGGGCCGGTCGCTGGCCAGCGTCAGATCGTAGGCGTCGATCTCGCCCGTGATCTCGCCCGTGCGCTTGTCGATGCGGACGAGCTTGTCGGTCATGTAGATGTTCGCCCAAATGTCGTCCCCGACGCATTCGAGCTCGTTCAGATCACGCACGGAGAAGCCGTCGCGGGTGACCTGAAGCTCCTCCAGGACCTTAAAGGTGTCCGGACTGCGGCGGGCCAGCGCACCGGATCCATTGGTCATGAAGAGGGACTGCCCGTCGTAGCAGAGCCCCCATCCCTCGCCTTCGTACTCGAAGGTGTTCTCGAGGGCGAAGGTCTCGGCGTCGTAGACGAAGGCCAGGCCTGCATTCCAGGTGAGCTGCACGAGCTTGGTGCCCACCATGGCAAGCCCCTCGCCGAAGTGCTCGTCCGCCAGCGCATGGCTTCGCAGGACTTCGCCGGTGGCCACGTCGACCTCCCGCAGCTCCGAATGGCCCAGGCGCCCGGTGCTCTCGAAGAAGGAGGCTCCCCGCAGGAGCAGCCCCTGCGTGTAGGCGTCCGGGTCGTGGGGAAGGGTGCGGCGCAGCTCGTAGCCAAGCTCGGCCACGGGGCCAGCGTCCACGCAACCAGCCAGTAGGAGGGCGCCGGCGCCAGCGAACACCGAGCGCAGAGTCACCGAGCGCAGGGAGCGGATTCGAAGCTTCATGGTCTTGAAGGTAGGCGCTTGGCTGGCCAGCTCCAAGCCCGAGCCTCGGACCGGGCAGCCGCTCGCCGTCGGTCAGGTTGCCGCTTCTCTTCAGAGATTCCTTCAGAAATTAGTCCCATCCAGCTATGGGAGCGTCCCAATCGGCATACGATACTGGAGAACAGAGGCCGGGAACCCGTCCCGGCCCGCTTCGGAGGCCCGGTCCGCACCGCCTCCGAGGCTTCGCCCCAGCCGTTACCGAAAGGTGTCCTCCATGAGCCGAACCCCCGAGAAGCCACGCGCTCCCGAACCTGCGCCGAAGCACCACCGCAACCGCGCGCCGAAGCGCCGCCGCAACCGCGACGAGTCCTACCGGCAGCTCTTCAGAGAGCCCCTGGCCGCCGCCGACCTCATCCGCAGCTTCGCCGCCAAGGACTGGGCCCACGAACTCGACATGACGACCCTCCAGTCCCTGCCGACCGGGACCGTCGGCTCCGACCCGAAGAACCAGACCGGCGACTGCGCCTGGCACGTCCGCTTCAAGGACGGACGCGCCGTGGTCTTCCTCTTCGAGTTCCGGTACTCCGTGGACTCCGACACGGAACTCCATATGCAGCGCTACACCGAGCGAGCGCTCTCTGTGCTGCGCGGCAACGAGACGCTGCTGGACCCCGACGGCGCGGTCCCGCTCGTGCTGCCGTTCGTCGTGCGCTACGGCCCGCCGCGGTGATACGCTAACGTTCCACGCTGGCCCGACCGTCGCGCTGGCTTCTTCCCCCCGGCCCCCCGCCCCCCGCCAAAGAGAGACCATGCCTGGACTTCTGCCCCACGTGGACCGCCAGGTGCCCCAGGTGGACCGCCACGTGTCCCAAGTGGACCCACACGGACTCCTCGAGTACTCGGTGGTCTTCACCGACCGATCCCTCAACCACATGTCGGCCGCATTCCGGCAGGTGATGAAGGACCTGTCGGCCACCCTCAAGTCCGCCTACGCAGCGCAAGCGGTGGCCGTCGTTCCCGGCGGCGGCACCTACGCCATGGAATCGGTGGCGCGCCAGTTTGCGACCGGTCAGCGGTGCCTGGTGCTGCGCCACGGCTGGTTCAGCTACCGCTGGACCCAGATTCTGGACGCAGGCGCCATCGCTTCGGAAGTCACGGTCCTCAAGGCTCGACCTGCCGACACCAGTCCACAACCGGCGTTCGCGCCCCCGCCCGTCGACCAGGTGGTGGAGACGATCAGGGCGGAGCGGCCCGCGGTGGTGTTCGCACCGCATGTGGAGACCTCCGCGGGGATCATCCTGCCGGACGACTATGTGGCCGCCGTGGGGGAGGCCGCCCGCGCAGTCGGGGCGCTGTTCGTCCTCGACGCCATAGCCTCCGGGGCGATCTTGGTGAAGATGAAGCGGCTCGGCGTCGACGTGCTGATCAGCGCGCCCCAGAAAGCATGGAGCGCGTCGCCGTGCGCGGGACTGGTCATGCTGGGACCGGCGGCGCTGGAGCGGCTCGGCTCCACCACGAGCAGCAGCTTCTCGTGCGACTTGGCCATGTGGCTACGGGTCATGGAGGCGTACGAGGAAGACGGCCACACGTACCACTGCACGATGCCCACCGACTCGCTCAAGATGCTCCGGGACTCGATGGACGAAACCCGCACGTTCGGCTTCGACCGGGCCCGCGCTCGACAGCAGGAGCTGGGGGACCGGGTCCGGGCGCTGCTGGCGGACCGGGGATTCAAGAGCGTGGCCGCTGAGGGGTTCGGAGCGCCGGGCGTCGTGGTCAGCCACACCAGCGACCCGGCGATCCACAACGGCGCCAAGTTCGCTGCCGCCGGCCTTCAGATCGCCGCGGGCGTGCCCCTCCGCTGCGACGAGCCCATCGGGTTCCGCACCTTCCGGCTGGGACTCTTCGGACTGGACAAGCTCAAGAACGTGGACCGGACGGTCGATGTGCTGGAAGGGGCGCTGGACCGGATCGTGGAGGAGGGGAGGACGCAAGTCGTGGAGGAGGAGAGGACGCAATGAGCGAACGGATCAAGGCGGTGGCCGAGTTCGACGTGGTCTCGTGGGACCAGACGCCCTACGACGGGGTTCCTGGTGGACCTGCCCTGGCGGAGGCGGTTGTGGGCAAGGCGTACCGGGGCGACCTAGCGGGGACCGGCCAGGCCCGACTGCTTATGTGTCGGGCGGCGGACGGCGAGGCCACCACGAGCGACTCGGGCGAGGCCGCGGCCAACTCTGGCGCGTCAAGCGCGCCCACCAACGCGGGCTACGTGGCCTCGGAGCAGATCGTCGGGCGGCTGGCGGGCCGAGAGGGGAGCTTCGTCATCCAGCACTGGGGCGTCGCGGCGGCGGAGGCCGCGCCATGGACGGCCGGGCATGTGGTGCCGGGATCGGGCACGGGAGAGCTCGCCGGGCTGACCGGAACCGTCGAGATCGCGGTGGACGCCGAGGGCCGCCACACCCTCGCACTGGAGTGCTCGCTTCCCGGAGCCGACTGGAGCTAGTCGCCCTTTCCCGGGGCGCGTGGGTCCCGGGGGCGCACGGGCAGCCCGCATCCTTGCGCCGCCCCGAAGCGGCAACGTACCTTCCGTTCACGTCGTTCACGTCGGCTCGGTCTCCCAGGGTGCGCGACACACTGGGGCGGACAGCGGGGATCCACTCCGCACCCGCCGGGGCCGACAACCCACCAACCAGGGAGCACGAGATGACCCCACACTTCGTCAGATACCTCCGTCCACTTGGCAGCAGGGGCTGGTCCGCCGCCCTTGCTCTGGCAGCCGCGCTGGTCCTGCCCGGCGCCGTCCATGCCCAGACCGGCACGATCACGGGCACCGTGACCGACGCCGTCAGCGAGCGGCCCATGGGATCGGTCCAGGTCCACGTGGTGGGCACCGGGCTGGGCACCCTCAGCCGGGACAACGGCCGCTACATCATCCTCAACGTGCCCGCAGGCACCCACACGGTTCGCGCGGTGAGCATCGGCTACGGCGAGACGGACGTGGAGGTCACTGTCTCGGGGGGCGGCACCACGCAACAGGACTTCGCCCTCCGCGCTCAGGCGCTGGGCCTCGACGAGATCGTCGTGACAGGTACCGCCGGGGCCGCCCGCCGCCGTGAGATCGGCAACACCGTCTCGCAGCTGAACGTGGACCAAGACGTTGTGGAGCCGCCCACCAACGTGGACGCGCTCCTTCAGGCCCGCATCCCGGGGATGTCGATCACTCAGAGCTCGGCCAGTTCCGGGGGCGGCGCCATGATCCGCCTGCGGGGCAACGTCTCCATGACCCAGTCGAACCAGCCGCTGATCTACGTGGATGGGATTCGCGTGCGGAGCGAAGGCTTCGCCAAGAACGTGCCGCCGGTCGGGTACTCGGGGCGCAGCAACAACGACGTCTCCAGCCCGCTCAACAGCATCAACCCGCAGGACATCGACCGGGTGGAAGTGATCAAGGGCGCGGCCGCCACAACCCTCTACGGCACCGAAGCCTCCGCCGGCGTCATCCAGATCTTCACCAAGCGCGGTCTGGTGGGCACCACGCGATGGAACGCCCAGATGGAGCAGGGAGTGTCTCGCAACCTCACCTTCGGCCCCGACCCGTCGCTTCGGCCGCCGTCGGAGAACCCCACCTCTCTTTCGGGCGGGCGCTCCGACTTCCTGTTCATCAACCCGTGGCTCCGGGGCCACAAGCCCATGTGCGACGACGCCATCGTGGTCGACGGGCAGCCCTGCGACTCCGGGCTCTTCAGCGACATGGGCGCTCACCAGCAGAAGTACGCGCTCAACGTGGGCGGCGGCGCCGAGAACATCCAGTACTTCGTTTCGGCCTCGTACGAGAACGACGACGGAGTGCTGGTAAACGACAACGAGAAGAAGGTCATCCTGCGGGGCAACTTCACCTTCAACCCTCGGGACAACCTCCAGCTGCAGTGGAACACGTCGTACACCAACGACCAGCTCGCCCACACCGCCGCCGGGAACAACGCCCACGGCATGACGCTCAACACCTTCCGGCGAGACAGGAACTACCTGAACGACGAGTCGTTCAACGCCATCAACCCCTTCCTGAACCAAGAGATCACCACCCAGATCGACCACCTGATCACCGGGATGACGGCCACCTGGTCGCCGATGGCGTACTTCACCAACCGCATCAGCGTGGGGTACGACCTGGCCCAGCAGGACAACCGCAACCTGCGTCCCTTCGGCTTCATCCGGGCGCCGGGCGGCATCCTCGCTACATCGCGCCACGAGTTCAATACGCTGACGATGGACTATGTGGGCTCCCTGGACTTGGAGCTGACCAGCGACATTCGCTCGTCCCTGTCCTTCGGCGGCCAGAGCATCACGACCCGCCGGGAGGTCACCACGGCGTACGGCGAGAACTTCCCCGGCCCCGGTAGTCCAGATGTGGACAACGCCGGCAGCACGCTTGGCTTCGAGGATCGGGAACGGATCGTCAATGCCGGTCTCTTTGTCCAGAACATCTTCGACTTCTACAACAAGTACTTCATCACCGCCGGCGTGCGAGTGGACGGCAACTCGGCGTTCGGCGCCGACTTCGGCCTCCAGGCGTACCCGAAGGTGTCCGGGTCCTATGTCGTCTCGGACGAAGCGTTCTGGAACGACGGCTGGGGCACGATGAAGCTTCGCGCGGCTTGGGGTCAGGCTGGCCGAGCACCGGGCGCTTTTGACGCGGTTCGGACCTTCAGTGCGGCTGGCTGGGGCAACTCGCCAGCGTTCCTGCCCAGCAATGTGGGCAACCCCAACATCGGCCCCGAGACCACGTCCGAGCTGGAGTTCGGCATGGAGGGATCGTTCATCGACGACCGACTGGCCATGGACGTGACCTACTTCATGCAAAACACCTCCGAAGCCCTGTTCAACGTCCGGCAAATGCCGTCCAACGGCTTCACCGCCTCCCAGCTGGCCAATGTGGGCGAACTCACCAACAACGGCATCGAGCTGGGGCTGAACTATTCGATCATTCGCAACGATTCGTGGACGTGGGACCTAGGCACCAACCTGTCGTTCACCGACTCGGAGATCGTGTCCCTGGGCGACAACCCCGATTTCAGCATCGGCGGCTTCGGATGGGTGATGGAAGGCCAACCGGCACCGGTCATTCGGTCCGACCGCATCTCGAACCCAGACGAGCGGGCCGACCCGATCATCGTGAAGGACAGCATCCACGGCCCGAACCAGCCCACGACGATCGCTGGCTTCAGCACCACCGTCGGGCTCCCTCACGGCATACTGATCACGGCCCGAGCCGAGTATCAGGGCGGCGCCTACATGTACAACGGTCCCCAGGCGGCCGCGACTCGCCGGTCGGTTCGGTGGGCCGGCTGCTTCGAGGCGTACAACAAGAAGGAGACCCAGGGCTACGAGTCGCTGACTGCCGAGGAGCGGGGACGGTGCGAAGTCGGTCTCTACCAGTCCGACTTCGCCATCCAGCCTGCGGACTTCTTCAAGATCCGCGAGCTGAGCCTTCAGGCTCCCTTGCCGGAGGGCTGGACGGATCGGATCGGGGCGTCCCGCGCCAGCGTCACCTTCTCCGGACGGAACTTCTTCCGGTGGGTGGACCCCCTCATGCGAACGCTGGACCCGGAGGTCGGAGGCAACGTGGGCTACAACACTCGGGTCAGAAGCATGACCGAGCACGTGCCGCCGCCGGCCTACTACACCATGTCTCTCTCGGTCGTCTTCTAGGAGGGCGCGACGAATGAAAGCAACAACGATGCGCAAGACCCCCTGGGGGCGGCTGGCCTGTGTCCTCGCCGTCGTCGCCAGCACTCTGTCGACCGCGTGCGACACCGACGTGGTCAACCCGGGGAGGGTCCAGGAGCAGTTCCTCTTCGAGACGGAGGCGCAAGACGCCATCGTCCAGGGGATCGGACGAGCCCTGGCCGAGGCCCAGAACTGGGTCGGGTACACGGGCGCCGCAATCACCAGGGAAGTCCATCCGTCGGGCTCCACCGGCAGCTTCGGCATCCAGGTGGAGTGGCAGAACGGAGACCTGGACTACGAGACCGTCAACACCCACTGGAACCTCTCCCAGCGGGCGCGCTGGTGGGGCCGCGACGGGATCGCCAAGATCAACGAGACCGGTGCGGAGAGCCAAGCCCTCTTGTCGGAGGCGTATCTGTGGTCTGGGTACGCCCACCGGCTCATGGGCGAGAACTTCTGCATGTCGGTGATCGACGGCGGATCGGCAGGTCCCCGAAGTGCCTACTTGGAGGGGGCGCTCGCCGAGTTTGACCAAGCGGCGTCTCTGGGTACCGGAGACGTGGCGATGGCGGCCCGAGCGGGCCGGGCGGCAGTCAAGGCGTTCATGGGCGACTGGGCCGGCGCAAGCGCCGACGCGGCTGGCATCCCCGACGAGTTCGTGTGGTGGTTGCCGTACTATCCGGACAAGGGCGACCCCACCAAGAACCGCATTCAGTTCGCCAGCCAGGCCGAGCCGTACAAGGCCCACACCATACACTTCACCAAGTACGCGACGATGGGCCGCAGCGAGAACACCCCGGACGGCGACCCAAGAGTGCCGTTCCGGATCACCGACGAGACGGGCGACGCCGCAGTCAACTGTTGCGGTCGAGTTCCGTGGTGGCCCCAGACCAAGTACGAGGACGCAGGGTCCGACATACGCTTGTCGTCCGGTGCTGAAATGCGCTTGATCGAGGCCGAAGCCATGCTGGTCGGCGGCAACTGGGAGGGCGCGATGCAGAAGATCAACGCGCTACGAACCGCTGCCGGGATGCCGGAAACCGAGGCCGCCAGTGCCGAGGACGCGTGGACTGCGCTCAAGCACGAGCGAGGCGTCGTCCTATGGCTGGAAGGCCGTCGCCTAGGCGACTTCTTCCGGTGGAGCCGGGACGGCACGCCGGGCGGCCTGGACGACCTCGAACAGCCGTCTGGGGACATAGAAACCGGTTCCCACTTGCTTCAACAGGACCTGTGCTTCCCCATCGCGCGCAGCGAGGTGGACACGAACCCCAACATCAGCGGCCCCACGGGCTAGGAGGCGGTCCCAAGGGCTAGGAGGCTAGGGTTAGGAGTAGGGTAGGCCGACACCCCAGCCAACCGCCGGGTCAACGAGCCCGGGCCGGTCGCCGTAAAGGCCGGCCCGGGCTCACTTCGTTTGTGGGGTCGTGGGATTAGCTCATCCGTTCGGGAGGGACCCGAGCGCCTCCCGAGCCTGCTCGTTCCCCGTCGCGGCAGCGCGCCGGTACCAAGCCGCAGCCGCCTCCAGGTCGCGGGCCGCTCCCAGCCCGCTTTCGAACGCCTCCCCAAGGCGGAGCTGGGTGATCGCGTCGCCCGCCTCCGCTGCCTGGGTCCACCACGTCACGGCCTGTGTTGGGTCCTGCGCCACGCCCCGGCCCGTCGAGTAGGCGTTGCCCAGGTTGTGCGCCGCCAGGACGTGACCCCGCTCGGCTGCGCGTGCGTGCCAGAGCGCGGCCCGGACAGGGTCCTCCTCCTTGCCAAGCGCTTCGTCGTAGGCCGTGCCCATGAGGAAGACGGCCTCCAGCACGCCCGATTCGGCGGCTCGCTGGACGGCCTGGATCGCCGACCTCGCCAAGCGTCGCGCCTCGTCCTCGTCGCGCCCGAACCCCATCCGGCCCCGAGAGTGCACCCGCGCCAGCCACATGACCGAGATCGGGTCCCTGTCCTCGACGGCCTCTTCCAGCAACTGACGCGCCCTGCCGTCGTCCACCTGCCCCGCGACGCCCGTGTACCAATCCACCGCTTCGAGCAGCGCCGGGTCGGGCTCGGCGGGCATGGGCACGCACGAGACGACGAGAAGCAGCACTGCGGAGGCGCCAAACGCCAGCGCCGCGGCAGCGCCAACGGCCCGCCCTGCGGCAGCACCAAAGGCCCGCAGGAACGTCACGCCAAGTCGTCGCCCGAGAGACCCAGCCGTGCCAGCACCTCGGCAGGCGGGCCGTCGAAGCTGGGCAGCGGAACATTGCCGATGTAGCCCAGGTCCGCCATGCCTTCGTTGGTGGTCCAGAAGCCGGTGGCGGTCATATCGCGAAAGAGGTCGAAGAAGCGGGACTGGACCTTGAGGTGGTCGGGAGCCGACGGTTCGTAGGCGATCTCGTCGCAGATCTCCCGGCGCTGGACGTCGTCGAGCTCCGGGAAGCCGACCGCACCGAAGCGCTCTCGCGCCGCCCGGTTCAGCCAAGCCAAGCCGCCGCGCACCAACGCCAGGTGCTCCTCGTGACCCGGTGCCGACACGAACTCGTTCACGTAGTCCTGCACCCCGAGGGCGCTGGCGGAGGGAGAGCGTTCGTCCGCCGGGATGATCACGTCGGCGAGGACCGCCACTAAGCGCATCTCCTGGTCGGTCAGCGCCATCTCCCAAGGCACGACTGGCGCCAGCAGGTCCGGATCGGCCAGGGTGCCCGCCGCCAGGGGGTTGCTGGGCGGGAGCGGGTCGAACCCGGACAGCGCCTCGTGGGCGGACCGGGCGGATCGGGCCGACCGGGCCGGGTCCTCCGCGCCGCACGAAGTAGCCGCGCCCAGGGCCGCAGCCGAGGCGATCACCTTCAGCGCGGTCCGCCGGGTCACCGGGTCTTGTTGCTTGGGCGCGTCTGGGCCGGATGCGGCGTCCGGGCCGGTTGCCGCGTCCAGACCGGCGAACGCCCCACGCTCACCCGCAGCCTCGCGCTCGGACTCCGCCCGGCTCATCCGATGCTTCTCCGGGCCAGCTGGTCCACGATGTAGTCGGCGGAGCGCCAGGCGATTGCGAGGATCGAGAGGGTCGGGTTCTTGTCGGCGTTGGAAACGAAGCAGGCGCCGTCGGTCACGAAGAGGTTCGGCACCTCCCAAGACTGGCAGAACTGGTTCAGCGCCGAGGCACTGGGGTCGTCGCCCATGCGCGCGCCGCCCACCTCGTGGATGATCTGGCCTCCCTTCGAGATCGCCCTGGCTCCGTCGGTCTGCACGGCGCCCAGTACCGTTCCGCCCATCTCATCCACGATCTCTGCGAAGGTCTGGTGCATGTGGGCCGCCTGGCGCAACTCGTGGTCCGACCACTTCCAGTGGAAGCGCAGCACCGGGATGCCGTAGCGGTCCACCCGGTTGGGGTCGATCTCGCACCAGCAGTCGTCGTTGGGGATCATCTCGCCCCGGCCGTCGAAGAAGAGGAAGCTGCCGTAGTAGCGACGGCACTCCTCCTTGAAGCGCTGGCCGTAGCTGCCGCCGGTCAGAGGCTCCACGCCGGAGAAGGCGCCGAAGCCGGGCATCCGCCGTCCGCCGCCGAACTCGATGTGGTACCCGCGAGGGAACCCCATCCGCCCCGCTGCCTGCTCGCCGTAGAGCCACCAGGGCATGTACATGTGCATCGCCGACGCGCCGTCCTCGTTGTGAGGCGGCAACCCCTCCAGCGCGGGAATGTGCGCTTGGAAGCCCGCGCCCACCGTGTCCATCAGGTACTTGCCCACCAGCCCCGCCGAGTTGGCCAGCCCGTCGGGAAAGAGGCTGCTGGACGAGTTGAGGAGTATGCGCGCCGACTCGCACGCGCTCGCCGCCAGCACCACCACCCGCGCACCGGCAAACTCGTCGGCCAGGGTCGCCCTGTCCACGTAGTGCACGCCCGTGGCCCGGCCCTGGGCGTCCACCGTCACCTCACGCACCATGGCGCCGGTGCGCACCTCCAGGTTGCCCGTCGCCAAGGCGGGGGGCAGCAGCACCGTGGTGGATTGGAAGTTGGCGCGGATCGAGCAGCCGCGTCCGCACGGAGTCGCCCAGTAGCAGGCGGCCCGGCCCCGCATCGAGTCGGAGACGACGCCTTGCGCCAGCGGGTTGTCGGGGAAGAGCCGACCGGGGAGCCGGTCCGCGTCCTGTGTCTCGGTCAGGATCGCCAAGTGGGCGGGGACGACGGGTATGCCCAGGCGACGACACGCCTTGCGCGTCAGCAGCTCGTAGGCACGGGGCTTCGGCGGCGGCTGAAGGACGCCGGGCGACGAGTCGGGGGTGTTCTCCAGCCCCTCGGCGGAGCCGTAGACGCCGATCAGGGACTCGGTCTTGTCGTAGTACGGCGCCAAGTCGTCGTAGGAGATCGGCCAGTCGAATCCCAGTCCGTCCCGGCTGCGCGGCTTGAAGTCGTACTCGCCCATGCGCAGGGAGATGCGCCCCCAGTGGTTGGTGCGCCCGCCCAGCATCCGCGACCGCCACCACATGAACTCGGAGCCGTCGGCCACCGAGTAGGGCTCGCCGGGCACCTGCCAGCCCCCGTCCACGGTGGCGTCGTAGAAGCCGAAGGGCTTGGCCGGCGTGCCGGCCCCACGCAGGGGAGCGTCCTTCGGGAGCTGGAACATGGGGGTCTCCCGGAGGGGGTCGTAGTGGCGGCCCGCCTCCAGCAGGAGCACGCGCAACCCGGAGGTGGCCAGCACGAACGCGGTCATGCCCCCGCCGGCCCCGGAGCCGACCACGACGGCGTCGTACCGCTCCTGCCGCCCCTTCACGCGCTTCAGCCGCCTCCTTCGTCGTCCGGCGGGCCGGGCGCCACCCGATCGGCGCGGTAGGTGGGCACTTCGAAGACGTACGGGCTGGCGGGCGTAGCAACGAGGAAAGAACCCTCCTGCCCCGTCAGAAAGAGCGACGCCACATCCTCTCCGTCGGCGTTGGTCGCACGCACGATCCGGTCCGCGTCGGCCTCGCTGGGCGCCGCGTCGGCCTCGGGCGCGAACCCCGTCGCCCGCAGGCCCGACAGCTCCTGAAGGATGTTCCGCACCGTGGTCTCGTCGGCCTCCTCGTCGCCGACCATCCAGGTGGAGTCCCGGCGCTCGAAGACGGTCTCGTCGCCGTCCCGCGTCACCCGTATGGCGGCCACGGCGGCGGTGTCGGCCCGGAGCACGATCTTGTTCCGCCAATCCAGCAGGGGGCGCGCGGCGGCGGATCGCAGATCGCCCTGGATCAGGCTGGCCACGTCCTCGCCGGGCAGCCGCGCGTAGGCGGTGCGGAACCGGGTGCCGGCCTTGCCCAGCAGCAGATGCGCGTCGTCGTCCACTTCCAGCGTCCAGGCACTGTCCGTGTCCAGCCCCAGTCGTCCGTGGTTCTCCGGGTTGGTGGCCGCCACCGAAGCCACCTCTGTCTCCTCCAGCGCCCGCATCAGCCGGAGACTGCCGCCGAGTCGGCCTCAAAGCCGTTGACGGTCCACTGGGTTCCCTCGCGGACCAGGCGGATCGTGTCTCGCGGACCCGTGATCGCCACGTTCGACACCAACACGGGATCGACCCCGCCCAGTGCCGCTGCCAACTCCGGATCGCCGCCGGACGGGTCGCCGCCGAGCCTGCCGCCCAACACCACGGAGAGCCCGTAGAGGATCCCCACCGACGCCAGGAAGTACAGCGACATCCGCAACGTCTTCTCGCTCACGACTGGTCTCCTTCCTGCCAGCGACGCTTCGCTCGCGCCCCCCGCCCCGTCACGCGGACGAAGCCGAAGAGGATGAACACGGCGGGCACGCCCACCAGCGAGCCCCACTTCAAGATGCTCTGACCCAGCTCGGACTCGAAGACCAGGGCGGGAGGCTGTCGGTTCTTGGACCGTATCCCGATCAGGGCCTCGTCTTGGGCCAGCCAATCCACCGCGTTGGCGGCGAACGCCAAGTTCTGGCCGGACTGGACGTACGCCTCCTCCAGGAAGTCCGCGTCCCCCACCGCGACGATCCGCCCGCCCGGGGCCTCGTCGTCAGCGCCGCCCTCGCCGTCCGTGCCGCTTTCGCTGTCTTCCGCCAGTCCCGGGTCCACCGCTACCGCCACCACCTGCACTCCCAGGTCCTCCTCGGTGACGGGGATCTCCATGCTGGGGTCGATCATGCCGCCGCCGGGACGCGCTCCGCCGGCCTCCGTCGTGGTCCAGAGCGCGCTGATCGTCGGATCGTCCTCCTCCCAGACGAAGGGCGCCGCCCACATCAGCGTCATGTTCTCCAAGTTCCGGTTGGTGGCGTGAGGTTCGCCGCGGAAGACGATCGGCCAGAGCGGATAGGGCCGGATCACGTTGAAGATCCCCTGGCGGCCCATCGACACCGACTGGGAGGAGCGCAGGTCAAAGACCATCTGGGAGGTGGCCTCCACTCCCCGCTCCGAGAGGAGGTCCTCCAGCCCCGTGACCAACGCCGTGGCCATGGGACCTTGCTGCGGGTTGATCGAGTGGCGTTCCAGCAGGAGCAGCGCCGCCCCGCCCGCGTCCAGGTAGTTGCCAATCGCCGACGCCACTTCGTCGGAGACGGGCTGGCCTGGCGCCGCCACCACCAGCACGTCGATCGTGTCGGGTCGCAAGACGCCCGCCGAGTCGTTCGCCACGTCCAGGGAGGTGATGTGGTACCGGTCCGCCATCGCTTGACGGAACGACCGGTAATGGAAGGACTCCTTGGCTTCGAAGCCCGACATGAACGCCACCGTGGGCATCCGCTGGGTGGTCATCGCCGCCACCGCCGAGACCAAGCGGAACTCCAGGTCGTCGGCCCGGTCCACGAAGGGGATCACCTCCTGCTCGTCGGCGTAGGTGACGGCCAGGCCGAAGTAGCCCCGCTTGACCTGGAGCTCGTCGTCGCGCAGCACGTTGAACTCGATGGGGACGATCCCCAGCGAACGGGCCTCCTCCTCTGCGTCCTCGTCGTCGTCGGGGTTGACCTCTTGGGCAGCCAGCATCCCGTCGGAGGCGTTGTCCAGGTCGGCCACCAAGTCCCGCACGTCGCGAAGGATCATCTGGACCTCCGGTGGCAGGTCGTTGCTGACGAAGAGCCGCAGGTTCACCACGTCGTCCAGCTCACCCATGATCTGGCGGCTGCCGTCAGAGAGGGTGAAGAGGTTGTCGCGGGTCAGGTCCAGTCTGCCGCGGATGTGGCTTCCCAGCAGGTTGAGGATCAGCACGCCGACGGTGATGACGGCGGCGCCCACCTTGAGCCGGCGGAAGGCGTCGCCCTCGCGGCTCAGCCTCTCCCGGCCCAGCGCGGCCCCGGCCAGGAGGAGGAAGAGTCCGCAGGTGGATGCGAAGTAGAGCAGGTCGCGGAGGTCCACCACGCCCCGGGCCACATTCTCGAAGTGGCTGATCACCGACAGCTGCACGGCCCACCCGCCGATCAGCCTGGGCAGCCCGATCTGGACGATGGGCGTGCCGATGAGCACCAGCACGAAGCAGGTGAACGCGCCGAAGATGAAGGCGGTGATCTGGTTGCGGGTCATCGCCGACGCCCAGATCCCCACGGCGGTCATCTGGGCCGCCAGCAGCACGGCGCCGGCGTACTGGGCCACCATGATCCCCGGATCGGCCTCGGAGGCCAGAAGCACTCCGACCGCCATGGGGAGCGTCCCGGCCAGGGTGACGGCTACGAACGCCAAGTTGCCCAGGAACTTGCCCAGGACGATCTCGGTCTCGCCGAGGGGCTGTGCGACCAGCCACTCCAGCGTCCGGCTGCGGCGCTCCTCCGCCAAGCTCTTCATGGCCACCGCCGGGACGAACACCACGTAGAGCCAGGGCAGCAGGTCGAAGAAGGGGCGAAGCGTGGCCGCGCTCATGGCGAAGAGGGAGCGGAACGAGATGTAGAGGCCGAGCCCGAGGAAGGCGACGGCCAGCACGTAGGCGGTCGGCTGGTCGAAGAAGCTCTTCAGCTCCCGCCGGGCCACCAGGAGGACTTGCTTGATCACGATCCGCCCTCCCCGCCTTCGCCGGCCCCGCTCTCGCCGCCCTGGCTGGCCCCGTCACCGCCGGTCGAACCGGCCGAACCCGCCGGCGCGGTGGTCAACTCGCGGAAGAGCTGCTCCAGGTTGGCCTTCTCGCGCCGCAGCTCCCACAGCACCCACCCGCTGGACGACGCCAACTGGAAGATCTCCGGGCGCAGCTCACGGCCGGCCGGTGCTTCCAGGCGCACCCGCACCCGGCCGTTCACCGACTCTGCCGAGTGGTCGGCGACGCCCGGCAACGTCCGCAGCGCCTCGGCCACGCCGTCGCCCTCGGCCTCCACCGTGTAGCGGGCTCCGCCCTTGGCCGCGTCCAGGAGCTCGGCCACGGTGCCGTCGGCGGCGATCGCCCCCCTGGAGATGACCAGCAGTCGGTCGCAGGTGGCTTCCACCTCCTGCATGACGTGGGTGCTGAGGATGACCGTGCGCTCGCTCCCCAGCGAACTCACCAGCTTGCGGATCTCCACGCGCTGGTTGGGGTCCAGGCCCTCGGTGGGCTCGTCCAGCACCAGGATCTCGGGCTGGTGCAGGATCGCCCCGGCCATCCCCGTCCGTTGCCGGTACCCCTTGGAGAGCTCGCTGATGGGGCGGAAGAAGACTTCATGCAGCCCGGTTTCCTCCACCGCGTCGTCGATCCGGCTCCGGGACCGGGCCTCGTCCATTCCCCGCAGGCGCGCCACGAACTCCAGGAACTCGCAGACGAGCATGTCGTCGTACAGCGGGTTCGCCTCGGGGAGGTACCCTACCCGCGCCTTCGCCTCGGTCAGGTTGTCCGCGATCGGCTTGCCGTCGAAGCGGATCGCGCCTTCGTCGGGCTGGAGCGTGCCTGTCAACATCCGCATGGTGGTGGTCTTCCCGGCCCCGTTGGGTCCCAGGAAGCCCACGACCTCGCCACGGCTCACCTCGAAGCTGGCCTTGTCCACCGCCACGAGGGAGTCGTAGCGCTTGGTCACCCCTTCGACGGAGATCATCCCCCTCCTCCTGTGCAATTGCTGGGTTGCCGGCGCGCCAATTCTGGGTTGCCGGCGCCAATTGTAGGGTTGCGGCAAGGGTCTGTCCAGTGCTTCCGCCACCGCCCTCGGGAGCGCCGCCCGGCCGAGGCGCCGCCCCCATCTGACTGCCCTGGGACTTGCCCGACACGCTCATGAGTGACCATTCTGTTACCGAGCCGTCGCCCGAGTCGTTGCAGGACTCGGTGATCGTTCGGTGTCCCGCTTGGATCGGGGGGCAACTTCACACAGAACCACTCCCCTTCGGCGAGGCGTCGCGCCTCGTCGAACCCACCCGAAGGAGACGGAAAGAGGATGAAGAGGACGAAGACGACGAAGATGCTTCGCATGGCCGCTCTGCTGACGGTTGCCGCCATACCCCCCGACGGTGCCGACGCCCAGGAGACTGGGACGGTGACCGGAGCCGTGACGGCGGACGGCTCCGGCATCGAGAGCGCCCAGGTCGTGCTGTCCCAGACCGAGACGGGGGCGCAGTACGGCGGTCTCGCCAACCAGAGCGGGCGGTACAACATCATCGGCGTACCCGCCGGGGCCTACGAAGTGGCGGTCCAGGTCATCGGCTTCACCGCCGCCCCCCAGCGGATCGTTGTCGAGGCCGGGGCGACGGCGGTGGTGGACTTCGCCATGGCCTCGACGGCGGTGTCGCTGGGCGGGATCGAGGTGCTGGCCGAGCGCGCGGAAGAGCGTCGAACCCCAGTGGCGTTCACCGACGTGTCCAAGGCCCAGATCCAGACCCAGCTGGGCTCCCGCGACCTGCCGCTGGTCCTGAGCGTCACGCCGTCCGTGTACTCCACGGCCCAGGGCGGGGGCGCCGGCGACGCGCGGATCAACGTGCGGGGGTTCAGCCAGCGCAACACGGCGGTGATGATCAACGGCGTGCCCGTCAACGACATGGAGAACGGCTGGGTCTACTGGTCCAACTGGGACGGCCTGGGCGACGCCGCCACCAGCATCCAGCTCCAGCGCGGGCTGAGCGCGGTGAACCTGGCCACGCCCTCCATCGGCGGCACCCTCAACGTGATCACGGACCCGAGCCAGCAGTCGCCGGGCTACAACTTCAAGCAGGAGTTCGGCAGCGGGAACTTCCTCAAGACGACGATGACGGCGTCCACCGGTCCGATCGGAAAGTTCGCGCTGACCGCCTCGGGCGTGCGGAAGACCGGCGACGGCGTGATCGACGGGACCTGGACCGACGCTTGGTCCTACTACGTAGCGTCCCAGTACCGGATTAGCGACGACAACCGGCTGGAGCTGTACGCGGTGGGCGCCCCTCAGCGCCACGGCCAGAACCTCTACAAGCTCAACTTGGCCACCCTGAACCGCGACTTCGCCGCCAGCCTGGACGACTACGATCCCCGGGGACTGGATCGCTTCTCCACCGAGGCGGGCCGCTACTGGAGCCCCAACGTGGGCGGCGTGAGCCCGTCGTACACCGGACGCCAGTTCACCAGCAGCGGACCGGGAGCCGGCGTCTTCAGCCGCCACAGCCGCGACTTCATCAACGAGCGCGAGAACTACTTTCACAAGCCCCAGGTCAACCTGAACTGGTACTCGTATTTCGGGAACGGCCTGACGATGAACACGGTGGCCTACTACTCCGGCGGCAACGGGGGCGGCACCGGCACCTACGGCTCGCTACGCTGGGACTACACCTTCGGCCAGCGCTTCGCGGATTGGGACGCCACCATCGCACGCAACCGAGGCAACGACGGCGGTGCCTCCTCGGGCATCCTGCGCAACTCGGTGAACAACCAGAACACGTGGGGCGCCATCGCCAAGCTCCAGAAGGACTTTGCCAACGGGCTGGTCACCGAGCTGGGAGTGGACTGGCGGACCGCCACCATCGAGCATTACCGGGAGGTCCGGGACCTGCTGGGCGGCAGCTACTACAACGACTGCTTCCGGGGATGCAGCTCCGACTTCTGGAGCGAGGCCCAGGGCGACCGCGGGCTGGGCGACAAGATCCACTACCACAACGAGAACGACGTCAACTGGATCGGGGCGCACTTGCAGGCGGAGAAGTCGTCGCAGGCGGGGTCGTTCTATGGAATGGTCGGCGTGTCCAGGATCTCCTACGACTTCACCGACTTCTTCACCCGGGGACCCGGAGGCGGCTACCTGGAGCTGAGCAGCGGGGGCCTGAGCGGCTATCAGTTCAAGGGCGGCGCAGTGCGCAACGTGGGCCCGGAGTGGTCGGTCTACGGCAACGCCGGGTACGTCTCCAAGGTGCCGATCTTCGACGGCGTGATCGACGACAACAACGGCATCCTCAACCCGGACCCCAAGAACGAGACCTTCCTCTCCTTCGAAGCGGGGACTCGCTTCCGTTCGCTCAATCGGAAGTTCTCCTTCGACGGCAACGTCTATTTCACCCAGTGGAACGACCGAACCCGCAACCAGTTCGTCCGCAACCTGCTGGGCGACAACCAGGACGGCTTGGTCAACCTGCTGGGCGTGGACGCGCGTCACATGGGGGTCGAGCTTGAGGGCGCCTTCCAGCCCGCCGACTACATGCGCTTCGACGCCGCGCTTTCATACGGCGACTGGAAGTACACCAACACTCCGATCGGCAGCTACCGGGCCGACGACCGGCAGTCCGCAACCACGACGTACAACTTCTACCTGAACGGCCTCTACGTCGGCGACGCGCCCCAGTTCCAGGTCGCCTATGCGCTCTCCCTCTTCCCGACCGGCGGGCTGTACGTTCAGGCGGTGGGGAAGACCTTTGGCAAGCACTACGCCGACTACGACCCCTTCGACCGCACCACCGACGCCGACGAGGGCGTCCAGTCGTGGAGCCCGCCGGGATACACCGTCTTTGACCTGCACGCGTCGTACCGGCTGGCGTCCGAAGTGACGGCGGCGTTCGGCGGCGACGTGCGGCTCTTCGTGCACGTCTTCAACATCTTCGACACCATCTACGTGCAGGACGCCCGCGACAACTCCCGCTTCAACGGCTACCGGGACGATGCCGAGTCCCAGCGGGGTTCGCTCAGCCACAAGGCCGACGACGCGGAAGTCTTCCTCGGCTACCCGCGGTCGCTGAACTTCGGCTTCCAGATCATGCACTAGCCGACGATCATGCACTAACCGACGAACGAACAGTTCGGCTCGGGCGGCGCGGCTCCCGGTTCGCCAAGGGACCGGGCCGCGTCGCCCGGCTTCAGCGCCACCACTCCGATCCGGCGACGAAGCAGGGGCACGAAACGCTGTCCCAGCCGCTCGACCACGCGCAAGCCGGGAAGGTGGGACTCGGCGAAGCGGGCGGCCTCGATCCGGAACCCGGCATCCGCTAGAAGCTCCTTCATGCGGGCCATGGACTTGTAGTCCACATGACTGGGGTCTCGCTTCAACACGATGTCGTTGTTCTTCAAGACTTCCAGGAAGTGGCTCCGGCACGGCGTCCACACCACCAGCCGCCCCCCAGGCTTCAGCACACGGTGCGCTTCCCTGGCCACAGCCTCCGAGTCGGCCGGGTACAGGTGCTCGAAGAGGTCGGCGGCCACCACCACGTCGAAGCTTCCGTCGTCCAGGCCCGTGTCCCGGGCGTCCCCCACCCGGAACGTCACGTTCTCGAACTCGGTCTGGGCCAAGTGCGCGTTGCACTCGGCGACGGCCCGCTCGGCAAAGTCCAGCCCCACCACTTCCTTGGCCAGCGGGGCTAGGGCGCAGCTTATCGTCCCCCAGCCGCAACCCAGGTCCAGCACACGATCGCCGGGGCCGGGCGCATGTAGCGAGAGCACCATGCGAACCCGATAGCGCTGGAAGGGGCTGTTGAAGTCCCGAAGGTGGGCCGCCCCCTCGAAGTACGTAGTCTCGTTGTAGTACGACCTGCCGATGCGCTCGTCGGCTCGACCGTCTGGTGCCTGCCTGCGCTCGGCGGCTCGACCGCCTGGTGCGCGCGTCCCTACCAGGAAGACTTGCGCACGCCGGGAATGAAGCCGTGCAGCGACATGTCCCGGAAGGCGATCCGGGAGAGCCCGAACTTGCCGATGAACCCCCTCGGGCGACCGGTCATCTGGCACCGGTTGCGGTAGCGCACGGCGGCGGAGTCGCGGGGGAATGACCGGAGCTCGGCCATCGCTTCCCGCTTCTCGCGAGGCGTGGCCTCCGGGTTCTTCAAGACGGCGGTCAGCTTCTGTCGGCGCTCGGCGTACTTGGCGACCAGTCGCGCCCGCTCGTCGTTTCGTTGCAGCTTGCCCTTCTTGGCCATTCTGGGATGCTTCTTTCGGCGTGGTTCGGGATCGGCGCACCCGGCGGGGTCCGGGGGAAGCCGAGGGACCCGAAAGATACGGAAGGCGGCGGCTAGGTCAATGGAGCGGGGCGGTACTTCTTGAGGGATCGGAGATCGCCGATGCCCAGCTGCTCCGCCCGGTCCAGCAGCCGCAGGAAGATGCGCGCCGTGGCCAGGGCGTCGCCGTAGGCGCGGTGCCGCTGGTGGACGGGGACCCGGAAGACCTGGGAGAGAGTGCTCAAGTCGTGGCGGCGCAACTCGGGGAAGAGGCGCCGGGAGAGCGCCACCGTGCACAGCTGCTCCACATCGGGAACGTCGCCCAGTGCGTCGGCCAGCTGCGCTCGCACCCACCCCCAGTCGAAGGCAGCGCTGTGGGCCACGAAGATGCGCCCGTCGATCCGGCGGAACACCTGGCGGGCGATCTCGTCGAAGGCGGGCGCCCGCGCGACCATCTCGTCGGTGATGCCCGTCATGCGCACCACGGCCGGGTGGAGCCGCCGCCCCGGGTTCACCAGGGTGTGGAAGCGGTCCGCCACCGCCCCTTCGCGCACCCCCACCACGGCCAAGTCGGTGATCCGGTGGCCGTGCTCGTGCCGCCCGCCCGTGGTCTCCACGTCCACGACGGCGTACGAGAGACGGGAGAGGGGCGCCCCGGGGGGCGGCATGCGGAGCCGGATGCTCCAGACGCCGCCGTCGTCGGCGCGGAAGCGGTCGTCGGCGCCAAGCAAGGCGGAGACGGCGGCGGCCGCCGCACCGGGATGACCGTCGATCCCCATGACCCGCTTGGCCAGCTCGGTGGCGTGCAGGGGACCGCTCTCCAGCGCCGTCCACGCCCGTTGGAGGAGGGACGGCCAGCTCAGGGCCGGCCCCAGATCAGTGTCGGCCCCAGGTCAGCACCGGCCCCAGGTCAGGGCGTGGGAGAGTCCCTCCAGCTCCATCAGCATGCTCACATTGCCCAGGGTCACCTCTGGGGGGACCCGCAGCTGGACGGGCGCGAAGTTGAGGATCGCCCGGACGCCCGCCGCCACCGTGCGGTCGGCGACATCCTGGGCGACCCGGGCCGGCACCGCCAGGATCACCAGGTCGGTTCCGCTCTGCCGCAACGCCGGCTCCATCTCCTCGTTGCTCCGGATCACCACGTCGCCGATCCGCGATCCCACCTTGGCTGGGTCGCTGTCCACGACCGTTGTGATGGCGAAGCCGCGCTTGCGGAACGGCTCGTACTCGAAGAGCGCCGCGCCGATCCGCCCCGCGCCCACCAGTGCGACGCGCCACGTGCAGTCCAGCCCCAGCACTCGGCGCAGAACCCGGGTCAGCTCGTCCACCGAGTAGCCCAGTCCTCGCTTGCCGAACGATCCCAGGTAGGAGAGGTCCTTCCGCACCTGAGCCGCCGTCGTCCCTCCTCGTTCCGCCAGGGCACCGCTGGCGACGGTGGTCACGCCGGACCGACCGAACTCTTCCAGAAAGCGCAGATAGAGGGAGTAGCGCCGAACCGTGCCGGCCGGGATCCGGTGGCTCGCCGAGTTGCTCACGCCCAGCGTCGGCTCTCCCCTTAGTACCGGTAGTGCTCCGGCTTGTAAGGGCCGTCCACCGGCACGTTGATGTATGCCGCCTGCTCCGAGGTCAGCTCGGTCAGCCGGGCGCCCAGCTTGCCCAGGTGCAGCCGCGCCACCTTCTCGTCCAGCGCTTTGGGCAGCATGTGGACGCCGCTCCCGTAGGCTTCGGCTCGCTGGTGCAGCTCGATCTGCGCCATCACCTGGTTGGTGAAGCTGGCCGACATGACGAAGCTGGGGTGGCCCGTGGCGCATCCCAGGTTCATGAGGCGGCCTTCCGCCAGCACCAGAATGCTGGTCGCCTGCGGCCTGCCGGAACCCGCCGGGAAGGTCCACTCGTCGAACTGGGGCTTGATCGTCTTCCGGACCGCCTCGGAAGCCTCCAGCCCCGCCATGTCGATCTCGTTGTCGAAGTGGCCGATGTTGCCGACGATCGCCTTGTCCTTCATGCGCCGCATGTGGTCCAGGGTGATCACGTCCTTGTTGCCGGTGGCGGTGATGAAGACGTCGGCGGTGTCCACTACGTCCTCCAGCCGGGCGACTTCGTACCCCTCCATCGCCGCCTGCAACGCGCAGATCGGGTCGATCTCGGTGACCACGACTCGCGCTCCCTGGCCCCGCAACGCCTGGGCGCATCCCTTGCCCACTTCGCCGTAGCCCATGACCACCGCCACCTTGGCCGACAGCATCACGTCCGAAGCGCGGTTCAGTCCGTCGATCACCGAGTGGCGGCAGCCGTAGATGTTGTCGAACTTGGACTTGGTGACCGAGTCGTTCACGTTGACCGCCGGGAAGAGCAACTTGCCGCTTTCCGCCATCTCGTAGAGGCGGTGGACGCCTGTGGTGGTCTCTTCGGACACGCCCTGGATCGCGTCTGCGGCCCTCCGCCAGCGGCTGGCGTCCACCTCTTGGTGCTCCCGCAGCAGGGAGAGTATCTCGCCCCATTCCTCCGTGTCCTGGGCCGGGTCGAAGGCGGGCACCTCGCCGGCGGCCTCGAACTCGGCGCCCTTGTGGACCAGGAGGGTCGCGTCGCCGCCGTCGTCGAGGATCAGCGTGGGGCCGGGGTGGTCAGGCCAGTGCAGGGCCTGCTCGGTGCACCACCAGTACTCCTCCAGCGTTTCGCCCTTCCATGCGAAGACGGCGGGTCCGCGGGGATCGCGGGGCGTGCCGTCCGGCCCCAAGACGACCGCCGCTGCCGCGTGGTCCTGGGTGGAGAAGATGTTGCACGACGCCCACCGCACCTCCGCGCCCAGCTCCACCAGCGTCTCGATCAGCACCGCCGTCTGCACCGTCATGTGGAGCGAGCCCGTGATCCGGGCGCCGGCCAGAGGCCGCAACCCTTGGTACTCCTCTCGGAGGGCCATTAGGCCGGGCATTTCGTGCTGGGCCAGGCGGATTTCGTTGCGTCCCCACTCGGCCAGCGAGAGGTCCGCTACCCGGAAGGGAGGACGTTCGACGGCGCGAGCGGCTGGGATCGTGACGGGGCGCTCGGCGGATGGGGCGCCGCGGCGAGCAGGGGGAGAGAGGGTGGTCGGCATCGTGCTTAGCCCTTGGGCGCTTGCTGTGGAGCTGACGGAAGTTGGACGCCGGAGATGCACGATCACGGCGACTCACCAAGATAGCCACGGACGAATCTGCCGGGCAGGGGCCGACGGCCTCTGTCGACTTGACGACGCTCTTGTCGGTTGTGGGACGTGCCCGGATCAGCCTACGACCCCGTGTAGCCAGGAGCACTCGGGCATTCGGTCTGGCCCGGCTGGGTACAGGAGGAGCCGCACGGATTGCTATGAGTGTCTGGCCCCTGGTTGTTAGTGCCGCGGACGCGACTGCCCCAAGTCGCCAGCCGGGGCGCGGCCCACGGCCTGCGCTGCGGTTGCGGGACGGAGTCGTCGGCGTCGCACCTGGAGCCGGCCGTCACGGAATTCGGGGGGGGGGGGGGGGGGCATGGTTTTCTCCTGTCCTAGTGGGTTGGCGTAGTTCCCTGTTGGTCGTCGGACGTCGCGGCTCGGCCTACGACCCCGTGTAGTTCGGGGCGCCCGGGCAGAGAGTCTGCTGATGCGTCGTGCAGGGGGAGCCGCATATAGGGCCCTTCGAGTCCGGCCCGTTGCTACTGCAGCCGAGGATCAGCCCACGGCCCCACGACGCCAGCCGGGGCGCGGCCCACGGCCTGCGCTGCGGTTGCGGGGCGGAGTCGGCGGCGTCGCTCATGGAGCCGGCCGTCACGGAATTCGGGGGGGGGGGGGGGGACCATGGTTTCTCCTGTCCTGGTGGGTGGGCGTAGTTCCCTGTTGGTCGTCGGACGTCGCGGCTCGGCCTACGACCCCGTGTAGTTCGGGGCGCCCGGGCAGAGAGTCTGCTGATGCGTCGTGCAGGGGGAGCCGCATATAGGGCCCTTCGAGTCCGGCCCGTTGCTACTGCAGCCGAGGATCAGCCCACGGCCCCACGACGCCAGCCGGGGCGCGGCCCACGGCCTGCGCTGCGGTTGCGGGGCGGAGTCGGCGGCGTCGCTCATGGAGCCGGCCGTCACGGAATTCGGGGGGGGGGGGGGGGACCATGGTTTCTCCTGTCCTGGTGGGTGGGCGAGTGGCCGCAAGGAGCGTGCGAACGTAACAAGCTAGGAACAAGCCAGCGAACGCGCAAGGACTTGACTTGTCGTCGCAGAGTCACGATACATTAAGATTATGCTTCCAGCAAGCCCCCCCCCCCCCCCCCCCGAAAATTGGCGGAGGCGGCCTCCCAGGTGGCAGAGGTGGTCTTCCGACGGTACGAGGCAGCTTCCCGGCAGTAGGACGACGTTCGTCCGATAGCATTGCCGTCGCTGGCCCAGGGGTCGGCTCCCACAGCATCGCCGCGGGCGGGGACCCGCACCAAGCACTCCCCCACATCGTCAAGTTCTCCGGCGGAAGGTCGTCGGCCGCCCTAGCGTTTCTGCTGGTGGAGTCGGGGTTGCTCCGGCCCGAGCGCGGCGACGCGATACTCTTTGCGAACACGTCGGCGGAACACCCCGCCACCTACGACTTCGCCCGGGAGTGCAAGCGCCGCTTGGAGCGCGACTACGGCATCCCCTTCTTCTGGTTCGAGTTCTGCACGGTGGAGGACGCTTCGCGGGGCTTCTACGTCCGTCGTCCCTCGTATCGGCTGGTGCTCCCCGTGCCCGTCGAGGACGACCCCCGCGGCTTCCGCTCCGGCGGCCAGGTCTTCGAGGAGATGCTGTCGTACCAGGGGATGCTGCCCAGCCCCCACAGCCGCTCGTGCACCGCCAAGCTCAAGCTGTACCCGTCGCACCAGCTCTTGGCGGAGTGGCTCGGCACCACCGACGGCCCGGCCCACGCAGGACACTGGGGCGGCCGCCGCTTCGTCACCCCCGAGACGGCACTGGTGCAGTACCGTCGGAACCGAGGCGCGGCCTCCGACGAGGCGTACCGGGAGCGAGTGCGGTGCATGACCGAGCGGCCCCCCTCCCGGCCGGCCCAGCGGTGGAGCGAGTACACGGAGGCGCCGGTTCTCGACCCAGGGAAGCGCCCCGTCAACCCGGTCCATCAGCCGGGTCCCGCCCCCATGTGGGGAGCCGACGCCGCCGGCCACGTCACCCTGCTGGGTTTGCGCGCCGACGAAGAGAAGCGCATCGGCAAGATCGAGTCGCGTTCGGTGTTTGCGGAGGGCGCCAGCAAGTCTTGCTCGATACACACCCAACCGCCGGGCGAGCATCCGTGCTTCCCCCTGGCGGAGTGGGGGCTGGACTCCGCCGCGGTCCGCCGCTTCTGGCTCCGGCGCGACTTTGACCTGCGCATCCCCGAGCACGCGGGCAACTGCGTCTTCTGCTTCATGAAGGGGACTCGGTCGCTGGCCGCCGCGGCCGCCCAAGCCGACCCCGAGCGACAGGCGGGCGCGCCGTCGGACATCGCTTGGTGGAGCCGGATGGAGGAGCGGTACCGCCGGCAGGTGGCCGCCCGAGACGGCGACGGCACTTCCCGCTTCGGCTTCTTCGGCCTGAACGGGCCCACCTTCGCCGAGATCGCCGCCGGGGCCGTGCCCGACCTGAACCGGTACGCGGCCGGATCGCCCGCGTGCGACTGCACCGACTGAACGACCCAACGACCCACCACACGCAAACGACGAGACCATGCACGACGACCTTGTGTTTCCGGCGGGGCAGCCGCAGGGCTTCTCGACCCTGGCCATGACCCAGTGGGACGGCAACCCGGAGCCGATCGTTCGGGAGCTCCTTCAGAACTGCCTGGATGCCGCCGCCGAGATCGACAGCGAGACCGCCGAGGTGGAGTTCGCGATCCGGCGCGTGCCGTTGGACGAACTCCCAGGCATCAAGTCCTACCGCAAGCACTTCGAGGAGGCGGTCGCGGAGCGGGAACGGGAAGACGGCCAGGGCAATGCAGAAAGGCTGGTGATCCAGCGCATCCGGCGGATCATCGACGAGGGTCATGTTCGCCTGCTCGTCTGTCGTGACAACGGTGTGGGACTCGACCCGGGGCGCATGAAGCGTCTCCTGACCGAGGGGAACACCGACAAGGGCAAGGGCGGCGCCGGAGCGTTCGGGATCGGCCACCTGACCGCGTTCGCGGGCTCGGACTTGCGCTACGTGCTCTACGCCGGACGCTGGGGGGACGAAAACGGCCACGTGCACGAGGTGGCGAGCGGACACGCGATCCTGGCGTCTCGCTCCCGTCAGGGCGGAGGCGGTCACGGGGGCCACGGCTACTGGTTGCGAGGAGAGGAGCCGACCCTATTCGACCCCTTGCCGTTCCCCGACCGAGCGCCGCCGCTGTTGCGAAGGGAGCTGGGTCGTCCCGACGACACGAGCAGCGTGGTGTGCATTGCCGGGTTCAACCACTTCCGCAACATCGAGCAGGACCCGGACAAGGCGATGCGGGCTTCGGTGCGGGCGATCGCTCGCGTGGCGGCCAAGAACTTCCTGGTGGCGATCTGGCAGGGGAAGATGAGGGTCCGCGTCCGCGACGAGCACGGGCGCGAAACTGAGGTGAGCCGCGACACGCTGGGCGACATCCTGGAGCGGGACAAAGCAAGCAAGCGCGGTGAGCAGAAGGGCGGATGGCTCCCCGGCGCGCAAGCGTATCAGGCGTGGCAGACGTTGGCGGACGGTGAGGGCACTTCGTTGCAACTGAAGGCGGGCGCGCCGGCTCGCATCCTCTCTTTGGCGCAAACCACGGGCCGTACCAAGTCGCAAGTCCAGGTCTTCCGCAACGGCATGTGGATCACCAACAAGGCCAACGAGCTGGAGTCGTGGTGCTTCAAGACGTGCAAGCCCTTCATAGCCGTGGTCATGATCGAAGACGGCGAGCTGTCGCGCTTGGTGCGGGGCGCCGAAGGTCCCGAGCACCGAGGTCTGGACCGGCGCCGCCTTTCGAGGAGCGACAACAAGGCGTTGCTGAAGCGCCTACGGGCGATCGCCGACGAGCTGCGGAAGGTCGCGGGCGAGGAAGAGGCCAGCGACGAGTTCACGCCGGAGGGCTTTGCGATGCTCGGCGGCAACGCGGAGCGGAAGGCCCAGAAGGTGGCCAGCTATCGGCCCCGACCGGGCACGAGCCAGGGGAAGTCCACGGTGCTGGGGCGAAGCGGGAAGAGCGAGGAGTCGGTGGATCCACGGAGGCGGCGCGGGAGCAAGAAGCGACGGCCAGCAGGGGCTGCGCCTAGGTCGGGCCGAAGCGCACCGGGTCGGCTCGCCGCCCTTGCGACCACCAACGGTGCCGGCGTCTTCGACCGGGTGCGGGTTGTCTGGGAGCCTCGCGGCGGCTCGCTTCCCTCCAGCGATCTCCTGGGCGTGCGGGTCAGGGTTCCCTCCGGGTCCGACCCGACTTGCGATCTGCCCCTCAAGCCGCAGTGGCTTCCGATTCGCGAAGTGCGGTTCCAGGCGGGAGTCGTCCAGTCCAGCAAGGTCGACCGCTACGAGGTCGCACTTCCCACCGACGCTCGCGAGTTCACCGTTGTTCTGGAGGCGGTGCTTGCGGACCCCAACGTCGTCGAAGTGGACATCGTCCGCAGGCGCAACGACTCGTCGCAGCCCGCGGCTGGGGCGTCTTGAGAGCCCGCGTCCGGTGAACGTGCAACAAGTTCCGTTGCCGATCCTCTTGGAGGACGGGTCGCGTCACGACTGGCAGGACGCCGCGTACAGCCCGACGGTGTCGGCCAGTGGGGGGCGCGCCACGGTGGAGCATCGGCTGCAAGACGCACCAGCGCTGGACAAGCTGATCGACGACAAAGCGGCGGCGTGGGCGGTAGAGGTACGGTGTCCCAAGACGTTGATGGCTCGCGTCGACACGTCGTTCGAGAAGCGCCAAGAGGTCCGCTGGCTGCCCGACGAAGTGGACGACGCCGTCTACATCGTACCTGGGGTGATTGCGTTGCGGGAACTGTCGCTGGACAACAAGGCGCTGACGTCTCTCTGGGCAGACGCAGGCGAACTCCGGGTGCCGCCGGGTTGGTGGCTGGTCAAGGGCGACGCTCGCCGGGCCAAAACGTTGACCGAGTCGCTCCTGAAGTTCCTCCGAGACGAAACGCTGGCCGAGGGTCGCATGGAAATCGGCCCCGACCGCGGCAGCGGACGACTGCGGTTCACCGTCAAGATGGCACCGGAGTTGTTCGAACGCGCCAGGTCGAGCCGCAACGTGCAGATCGCGGCCTTGGTGGGAGCGTGCAGTTGGTTCCCTCGTGTGTTCAAGACAGCTTCGGCGTCCAACGGCGGCGATGGCGGCGGCCATGGCGACGGCGATAGCGACGGCGAGCCGATCGACGAAGATCCGTTGGCCCAGGAGCTTCGATACCAACTCACGAACACAAAGTCCGATGTCGTGCTGTGGGACGACGACAACTTCGATCCAGCGTTGGTGGCCACTCTCCTGGAGCCGTTCCACGCCACCGCTGCCGCGGACGACGACGAATGAAGAACACGAAAAACATCGACGCGTTGCTGGACAAGTCGGGCACAGCGTTCAGCAGTTGGCAAGAAGCGATCATCTTCGACCAGAGGAAGCACGGCAAGCCGGGGGACCATAACCGCGCGATCGTGGAGCGAGTTAGGGGCCGCCAGGAGAAGCTCGTATCGGCGATTGGCGGAGGACCCGGCGCGCTCGCCGTCTACCTTCGCGGCGTTCTGGGGCTGGGCTTGGGCGACCCGATCGAGGCGCTGCCGTTCCCGCGCGAGCGGATCACTCCCGGTGAGTTCCTCAACCCGCCGGTGGAACTGGAAGAGGAACTGGGAGCGGCGTGGGAGGACCTGCCCCCGCGACTCGCCTCGCAACCCTTGTTCTGGTTGCTCTGCCATGTCGCCTGGATCGCGGAGGAACGCTTCGGCGACACTGGCCACCTGCTCAACGCCGCTCTCACGGGCGGCGGGGGGACGCGGGAGGCGCGCACTCGCAACTTCCTGCGGTACACTGGCGGACTGTTCGTTCGCGGCAAAGTCTCCGTCTTCTCCGACTGTCGTATGGCTCGGGCGTGGTGGCGGTGGCGTGTGGCCGGACAGGCGGCCCAGGTGACCGACGGCAGGATCGACCGACACGAGGCGCATGCGGCCCTCCACGCCAACCGTCCGGCGTGGGAGGAGCTGGCCATGCTTTCGTTGCGGCGGATCACGGTGGTCAACCAGCCTCGGGCCCGCGCCGCAATCGTGAGCCGGATGCACCGGCGCTTGCGAGAGGTCGGCAAAGTTCAGAAGCAGGACGTAGTGGAGATCGCCCAGCAGTTTGCCAGGTTGGGGTTGCGGCGGTCGTTCGAGCACACGCCGCTGGGGGAGCTGGGGGTGCCGACCGGATCAGGCTGATGGGGTGCCGACCCGGTCAGGCTGAGGGACCGGATGCGCCGGCTTTAGGTGCCGGTTCCCGGCTCCATCGCGCCGAAGAGCGCGGCGTGGCTGGCGAGGATTCGCTGAGTCGCTGCGGGGTCCGGGTCCAGCGTCTCCACCCGGGGCTCGAAGGTGCCGCCGAGCAGCACTCCGTCGGTGCGGGGGAACATGTAGAGGCTCCCAGAGCTGGAGAAGCGTCCGCCGCCGATCGTCAGGTAGTCGATCCTGGGTTGTGGTCGCAGAACCACCAGCTGGCCCTTGATCGGCACCAGCGACGAGTCGCCGAAGAGTTCCCTGGAGCCGAGGCCGGTGCAGTTGACTACGATGGGCTCCGGGAGGGCGGCCAGCCGTCGGCGGTCGGCGATCTCGCCCACCACGACCTTGCCGCCGCCGATCCGAAAGTCCCGGAGAAGCGTGCGGAGGTAGCGGGGCGATTCGATGAGCATCGTCCCAACCCGGCGGGCGTAGCGCCAAGCGGGCCGCGCGCTCGAACTGGGCGCCGAAGGGGCCGGCGAGGTGGTCTGCCACCGTCGTGGGAGACCACTGGGCGCCCGCAATGTCGGAGGTGGTATTCGGTGGAAGCTCCCTGGCGTAGATCGTGACGCGGCGGCCTCGGCGTTGGAGGAGGGTCGCCGTGGCGAGTCCCACTGCGCCCGCGCCCAGCACCGCTGCGTCGCCTTCCGTTCCGGCGTGGGCGACCAACTCCGCCGCCATCTCCGCCGTGCCCCGGGAGAGGGTTACGCCGCCGCCGCCGTGTCCGTAGTTGTGTACCAACAGCTTCTCGCCGAACCGCTCCGCCCTGACGACGAAGCCCTCGGGACGGTAGGGGCGCAACCCCACGTCCACCCGGATCACTCGGTCGGGGGAGATTCGGACGGGGCGGACGAGCACTCTGCCGTCCGGTCCATGCGTTGGGTCGAGGCGACCTCGGCCGAAGCCGGTGCAGGCGCCTGCCCATCCGGCGACGGAAGCGGCCGCGAGCCTCAGCCACTTGCGCCGGTCAATGGTCATGTGGGCCGTTGCGTCCGGGCGCTGCGCTCCGAGTGCGGGAGCCGTGTTCTCGAGTCCGTCAGTCGTCCTCCGTGACTGCCAGCTCGGTCGTGATCTCGATGCAGCCGTGCAGGGTCCGGTAGACCGGGCAGCGCATGGGGTGCATCTCGAAGGCGCGCTGGATCGCGTCGCCGTCGGCCCCGGACGCCTTCAGGTTGTACCGCACATGGATTGCCCGGACGACCAGTACGCCTTCGTCCTTGCCCACTTGGCCCCGAACGTCGGCGGTCAGCCGTCCGTCCGAAGCGCTGATCCCGCGTGCCTCCAGCACGCCCCCGAAGGTGCCGACCAGTCAGCCGCCGGTGGCCGCGATCACGTAGTCGAGGGTGGTCGTGGTCTCTGTGTCGGGGCGGACGCCGTAGTGCTCCGCAATGGCTCCGTGGACGCCGAACTCGACCGGGCCGTCGTGGGCGGGCAGGTAGGCGAGGCGGTGGGGTCCTCGGGTGCGCTCGATCCTGATCTGGGCCTCGTATGCCGTGTCGCTCATGGTGTGTTCTGTGCTGGGTATGGGAATGGCAGGTTAGGCGATGGGCCAGAGCCATGCGAAGATGCCGCCCGTGACGAGTGCGTAGACGAACCCGTCGAGGGCGTGCTTGAAGGCCACGCTTCGGGGCAGCCCGAACCAGATGCTGTCCTGTACGCCGATCAGGCCGTAGGCGAGGAACGCCGCCAGTCCGGCCGTGTGGAAGACGATCCAGGGGTCCTCGCCGGGATGGACCGCGCCCGACACCAGGAACGCGATCAGGATCGTGGTGCCCAGGTATTGGAGGAACGACTTGACCAGCGACGGGCCCATGCTCACGACCGCATCGGGATTGCGCACGCGCAATATCCCAACCGGCCCCGCCTTCAGCTTGGCTCGGTACTCCTCCTGGGCCGCCTGCTCCCACTTGGCGAAGGGGAAGTAGTAGTAGCCCGGCTCGACGCCGACGAACTTGCGGATGGCGTCCATGAAGCCGTCCTCGTCCTCGACGCCTTCCAGGTCCGACTTGTGGTGGGGCATCGCCATCCAGATGATCGCGCTGACGACGAAGAGCGCCACCGTGGTCAGGAGGATGGGAAGCCAGAGCATGGTCAGGTGCATTGGGGGCGTGCTCCGTGTGCGTGGGGGGATGGTGAGCTTTCCGCTGACCGACAATGGTCGCGTGGACCAGAAGGATAGTCCTCTGGAACGATAGTCCCCTGGGCGCAGGCTGGCCAGGTTTGGGGGCAGGCTCGCCAGGGTTGCTTGTCCAGCGGTTGCTTGCCCAGCACCGGGGCGGCTTCCTATCTTGCGATCTTGCGTCAAGTCCGCTCCTGCAACGAGACCGACATGGGAACGAGACGACATGAGAAACGGACCCGAAGATTCGAGCAAGGAGCCCCGCGAGGTGCGCTGGCACTACCGGCTGGCCAACTTCTCGCGTGCGTATGGGCTACTGTGCGAGGCGATGGAGGGCGATCTCGACACCATGAGCCCGTTGGAGATGGAAGGAACGACGAAGCGCTTCGAGTTCACGTTCGAGCTGGGCTGGAAGCTCCTCAAGGACCGCTTGGAGTACGCTGGCGTACGCCTTGTCACGATCGCGCCACGTCCCGTTGTTCGAGCGGCTAACGAGGCTCGGCTGATTGAAGACGCAGATGCATGGATGAGCATGGTGGACGATCGCAACCGGACACCGCACATATGCGACAAGGAGATGATCGACGACGTCATCGCGAACATCCGGTCTCGTTACTTGCCAGTGCTCGGCGATTTGCACGATCAGTCGCTAGAGGCCAGGCGGCAATGAGCACCCCCGACCTGCCAACCGTCACGGTGCGTAAGCTGGAGCAAGTCTTCTCGTCGTACCCGGAACTGGCGAAGGTGACCTTGTACGGCTCGCGGGCCACTGGCCGAGCCAAGCCGTGGTCGGACATTGACCTGGCCACCCATGGCATCGTGGGCGACCGGCACCGTCTCGGCAGGCTGGCCTTTGACCTCGAAGACACGTCCATCCCCCAGAGATGCGACGTGGTGGCGTACGAGGAGATTAGATACGCACCACTCAAGAGGCACGTGGACAACTTCGGCGTCGTCATCTATCCATCGTCGCCAGGTGCGTGAGGATTCGCGGCTGGGCCGACCGCAGCTCGGATGCGAAGCCGCCGACGGCGGACCTGGTGCTCGACTAAGGAGGGAGGCGACATGAGCGAGAAACCGAAGCTGACGCCGGAAGAGAAGCGACAGGCGAAGCTGGACGAGATCTGGGCGCAGTCGCGGCGAAGCATGGAGATGGTCGCGCACCTGATGCCCGGCCCCGAACTGCCACCTCCGCCGGAGATCGCGGATCTGAAGGATCGCGAAGCGCGTGCAGTGCGAGCGTTCGCCGAAGCCAAGTCGTGGAAGCTGAAGCACTGGCAGGCGGTCGAAGCGATGATCTGCCAATTGATGTGGAAGCGGCTGCTCGAAGAGAACGCCGACAACAGGGCATGGTACGACCGTCAGATCGAATTCCGGCGAGAGGGCCAGCGGCGAGGCTACGGCCTGTCGCCCGCATACAGCTCGCGATGGGATGCGCTGCTCCGCGAGATGGACGATGCCGACAAGCGCGAGACGGAAGGCAGGGACCTGGAGTCCTGCATAGGCTCTGCGCTACTGTTCCTCATCGGCACGGTTCTGTTCTTCGCCATCTTCGGCAGCGGTATCCTCATCGAGCTCTTCGTCAACTAGGAGACCAGGCATGATCCTGCGAGCGATGGGCGCACCAATGCCCTAGGCAGACCAGATCGCCGTGCTGGAAGCGGATCGCAAGCGGTGCGCCTGCAATCCACATTCGGCGGAGCGACCAAGGAGAGGTTGACTGAATGGCCAAGTCGGAAGAGCAGGCGAACAAGCAGCGAGCGGCTGCGATGAAGCTGACCAAGGCCGAAGTGGTGGCCAAGCTGGAAGCCGCGCCTCGTCAGTTCGCCACGACCATGCCGAGATTTCCACACTCGTACACGCTCATTGGCAAGCATGGGGATTACTGGACGTCCGAGTGGGAGTACGACGTGATGTGCACAGCGCTCAACCGGTGGCGGAAGCCGCGGCCGTTCTTCACCAGGACAGTGTGGTACTGGGACGCCAATGGTCGCCAGTACTGGTCAATGGCTCCGCCCAAGACCGATGACGGCGAACTGGCCGTGCCGCACCGCGAGCTGATCAACATCGCGCCCCGGTGGTACGATCAGCCGGAGGTGTCGATCTACGAGCGGTCGGCGTTCGAGTACGAGAAGTATGCGGTGTACGAGAATCTGCGGAAGGAGCAGTTTCCCGCCTTGGAACTGCGGGGCCGCTCGGTGCTGGACGTGGGCTGCGGCAGCGGACAGTTGGTGGACTACGCCTACTGGACCGTGCGCCCGGAGAAGTACGTCGGGATCGACCCTTCGGCCGCCCAGCTGGTGCACTTCCGGGAGAAGCACCCGAAGTACGCCGACTGCCTGATCCGCACGACGTTCGACGAGTACGTGACCTCGCAGAAGTTTGATGTGGTGGCGTGCATGTTCGGATCGGCCAGCTACGTGGCAACGGTCGAGGCAGTGGAGCGGATGAAGGGCTTGCTGCGGCCCGGCGGACGGCTCCACTTGATGCACTACGACCTGGACCACCAAGGCGGCGTGCCTGCCTACTACAAGAAGATGGGGTTCGCGATGAGCGAGCGGACGAAGCAGTTGTCGTTCCGGTCCAGCGAACTTGAAGCGGCACTCGCCCCGGACTGGACAGACGGCACGCCGAAACGTAGATTGAAGGGGTTCGTCATCAGGCACTGGGACAAGCCGAAGTAGCCGCGAGGAGAAGTCGTGAGAGCCACCGGGAGAAAGCCGTAATGGCCGTTTGGGACAGATACATCGAGCGGGCGCGGAAGGTCAAGAAGGATGGACTGCCGGATTGGGTCCAGAAGCGCAAGGAAGGGATGCAGGCGGTGCACGACGCCGTGAAGGCGGGCGGGCCTGCATGGAAAAATCCGTACGGAGGCAAGCTGCCGGACGACGAGAAGGGGTGGGGGAACGTGCTAATGGAAGCGGCCAAGCACAATGTGGGCTACGATATGTTCCGCGGGCCGAAGACGGACCAGCGATTCCAGTGGTGGGTCGTGAAACATGCGGACGGCTTCCGGAAAGCACTGGAGAAACTCTGGCGACCGATGGACGGGGAGGACGAGGAAGACCAAGAAACGCTTCGGAGCATCCGTGAGGAAGCCGAGACCTACGGATTTCTAAGGGCACTGGACGAAAAGGACCAAAAGGTGCTAGGTCGCTTCCGTGCCTTCTGTGAGAGGATACCCCCAGAGGCAAAGACGGGGGGACCTAAAAACTTCGATTTAGTATCTCGGCTCGTGACGCATCTGGACTCGGATCGCTATCCATCTTTGATGCGCATAGAGTGCGGTCATGCTTGGGCGAGGACCAGGTACATCGTTGACGCGAATAAGGCCGAGGAGGGCCCCGTGCCAGGGGGGAACGAGATTATCAGGTACGGATACCTGCTCAAGTTCCTCAACGACTTCATCAGAGAAGCAGGTTCAAGAGGCTTCAAAATCGAGAGCCGCCTGGAGGCAAGCATTATCGTGGCAAGACTGTATCGGAACTACGACAAGAAGAACGCTAGCGGAGTTGACGAAGAAGACCGCCAACAGGAGGACCACACAATGGAAACGGGCGACTACCCATCGAAGCAACTCTCCGTCCTGGCCCAGGAGCTCTTCTTCAAGGACGACCAAGCTCTACGAGAGATCACAGACCTGCTCGATGACAAGCGACAGGTCATCTTTCAGGGACCGCCTGGTACAGGCAAGACGTATGTCGCACGGAAGCTAGCTCGCGTGCTCACAGAATCGTACCGTAGCCCTGGTCCTTATCCGATGGACGTGGACGGACTGTTTCAGCACGGTCAGGGACTGCGACCGCTTTCGGGCGACACACGCAAAGTCTGGGAAATCGCTGATCAGATCGCTGATCAATACCCGAAGGACACTCGCGGCGAAGTGCTGGCCAAGTGCAAGGCCGAGAACATCCAGGACGGCACTGCCCGCGTTCAGTACGGCCGCTGGGAAGCGAGTCGCAAGCGCGTCCGCCTAGTCCAGTTCCACCCCTCGTACTCTTACGAGGACTTTGTCCAGGGCTACCGACCCAAGCTCATCGACGGCAACCCGGGCTTTGAGCTGACCGATGGCCCACTCATCAACATGGCCAAGTTGGCAAGAGAGGAACCCAGGGCGAGGCACTTTCTCGTGATCGACGAGATCAACCGGGGCAACTTGGCCAAGGTGTTCGGGGAACTGTATTTCCTGCTGGAGTACCGTGAGGAGCATATGCAGCTTCAGTACTCTAACGAGCCGTTCAGCCTGCCGAACAACCTCTACATCATCGGTACGATGAACACGGCAGACCGCTCGATCGCGCTGGTGGACCTCGCGTTGCGGAGACGTTTCCACTTCGTCGAGTTTCAACCGAGGGTACCACCAATCGAGGGCCTGTTGAGTCGATGGCTGGAGAAGAACGCGCCCCACATGTCGTGGATCGCCGATGTCGTGGGGTTGGCTAACCAGAAGCTCGACGACCGTCACGCCTCGATCGGCCCGACGTACTTTATGCGCAAGAGCGGCCAACTGGACGAAGACTGGGTACGCATGACATGGGAGCACGGCGTCCTGCCGTACATCGAAGAAAGGTTCTTCGGGGAACCGGAGAAGTTGAAGCCGTTCGACCTGGATGCGTTGCGGAAAGAGGCCGCACGCAACGCAAACAAGAACGACGGTGCCGATGCCGCCGACGGCCCCAGCTCGGCCGACCAACAGACCTCGACGACCGAATCCGGCGATTAAGGAGCACCGGCGATGCGCGAGGTCAAGCTGAAAGAATACCGGAAGAGCGACTCGTTGCCTTTGTCGGAAGAGCAGAAAAGCGGGTTGCGCCGCATTCTGAAAGAACACGAGCTCGCCATCAGGCCCGCTGACGGAAGACCTGGCTACTACACCTTGACTCCCACGTCCACCGTCGGTGTAGTTCAGGTCGGCGATCTCTTGGTGTCGATCCAGCCCAAGTTGCGGATCTCCCGCGTTCTGTTCTTGGCGTCTTACGCCTTCGACGATTTCAGAGTACGGCCGGAGGACCATGTCATCTTTAAGGACGCTCCTGACATCATGCAGGCAATGGCACGCCTGCTCTTCGTCACCGCGCGTCGAGCGTTTTCTCGTGGATTGCACCGAGGCTACCGAAGCCGCGAGGAAGCGTTGACCACAGTTAGGGGCCGAATCATGATCGCCGAACAGATCCGACGGCGCATGGGGCACCCGATTCCCATTGAAGTGCGCTACGATGAGTTCACCGAAGACATCACGGCCAACCGTCTCGTAAAGGCGGCCGCGGTGATGCTCGCTCGGATGTCGCTTCGGGATCCGACTGCCCGCGCCGGGTTGCACCAGATACTGGCCCGCCTCACGAACGTGGGTTTTGTCGAGTATTCGCCTAGCGACGTGCCCGATGTCCGATTCAACAGGCTCAACGAACACTACCGCCAAGTCGTGGCGCTGTCCCGGCTCGTGCTTCGGCACGCATCCATTGAGCCCTGGGAGGCCGAGAAGCGGGAGACGCCCGGCTTCCTGATGGACATGAACGTAGTGTTCGAGAAGTTCGTCGAGCGGGCACTTCGGGAAGAGCTCAACAAGATATGCGAAGGGACGTTGAAGGGTCAGTATACGACGACACTGGCCAAGAATGGCCAAGTCAGGCTTCGCCCGGACCTGACGTTCTGGCAGCGACGACCGAGGCCGGGCAGGAACGACTTCGTCTGTACCTTCGTGGGCGATGCCAAGTACAAGCGGCCCCAAGGTCGCATCGCCGATTCTGATCTCATACAAGTTCTGCTATACACCATCGCGCTAGACCTGCCCCGTGGTCTCCTCGTCTACGCCGACGCCGAAGGGTCAGTACCGCAGCCAGTCGAAATCCGCCACATCGGGAAGCGGCTGGAGGCATTCGCCTTCAATTTATCGGTCTCGCGCCAAGAGCTACTAAACCGTGTGCGGGACTTGGCCTGTCAAGTGTGCGAGATGGCTCGCCAAGCCGAGAGAGCCAAAAAAGCCGCCGAAGCTAGCAAGATGCACAGATGCGCTGTGTCTTAACAACTGGGGCTCGCGTCCGTGCGCACCTGAGCCTCATCACCCGACCATCCAGAAGTCCGGTACGGTTATCGAGCCTCGTCTTGGCCGCGAGAGCTGCCTGTCGGGTCGCGGGCCGCCCGAGCCTCTTCATGGGCCGCGAGAGCTGCCTGAGCGGCGGCGGCTTGTCGGTCGCGGGCCGCCTGGGCCTTTTCGATCCGGGTGGCGGCGGCTGATCCGACAGCGGCCTCACGTGCCTGTAGTCGCTCTTCTCTGCTCGCCGCCGGACGCTCTGCTCGCTGCCTGACGAACCCCACGACAAGGCCGATCCAGCCTCCGACGACAGTGAAGAGCATGGTGTCCGGCGCGAACGGAACTACCATCATGCCGAGCAGGCTTTCCTCTACGCGCATCCCCACGATCAGCAGACCGAGGGACCAGCCGACGAAGCAACCGATGAACAGCCCGTGCGCGGCGTCTCTCATTCGGTCGCCCTCCTTCCAGTTCCAGAAGGCGTGAAGGTTCTGCATGTCGTCGAATAAGCCAGCCGATGTTGCCGCGTAGAACTCGCCGCACACCTCCTCGGCAAATTCGTCCAAACCGTTCTCGCCATCGCCGTCCTCCGTCGAGGGAATCCATCCCATTCCTGCAATCCTAACTCCAAGCCATCTCCGACGCTACTGGCTGGCTTATCCACGGACGGCCAGTCGCCCATCCTCGCCGCCTGACCAAACTCCGGCACGGTGCGCTTGGCCTACCCCACCCCCTCGAACCCCTTCCCCAGCCGGTCCAGCGCACGGCGCAGTTCGTCCTCCGGCGGGCCGAACCCGATGCGCATCGCGGACTCGACGCCGACCTGGGTGCCGGGCACGATCAGCAGGCTCTGCTCGACCCGCAGCCGCTCGGCCAACTCCTCCGAGCCGATCGGGGCGTCGTAGCGCACGACGCAGATCGCGCCCGCGTCGGGGGGTGTGCAGTGGAAGAGGCCGTTGCGGGAGGCCATCCACTCGGACAGCACGGCGAAGTTGCGCCGCACGATCCTCCGGGTGCGCGCCAGCACCTTGGGCCGCACGGTCGGCGACAGCGCGACCCGGGCCAGCACGTCGGATACGGCGGCGGGCGCGATCGTCGTGTAGTCGCTCCGGGCCCAGAGTCGCTCTGCCATCTCGTCGGGCGCCAAGCACCATCCCAGCCGAGCGCCGGGAATGCCGTACGCCTTCGACAGGGAGTTGGTCACCACCACCTTGTCGTAGCGCCCCCAGAAGCTGGGGACGGGCTCGGCGTCCGCAACGGCCTCGGCATCCGCCACGGCTTCGGCGCCCTGGTAGACCTCGTCCGACAAGACCCACGCGCCGTGACGGTCCGCAAGGGAGACGATCTCGTCGATCTCCGCCAGCGTCAGCGCCACCCCCGTGGGGTTGTTGGGATGGGTGATCGCCACGAACCCGGCCCCCGCCTTCAGCGCCGACTCCAACTGGTCCAGATCGGGTCGCCAGCCCGCGTCCTCACGCAGGCGGAACGGCAGGACGCCGCCCTCGAAGTTGTCGGCCAGCCCCGGCACCTGCATATAGTTGGGCCACATCGCGGCCACGGGCCTGCCCGCCTTCGCCAGCTCCCAGAACGCCACGAAGTTGGCCTCGGCGCCCCCTGTGGTGACCACCACCGAGCGGTCCGTAGCGCCGGGGTAGAGGGCGGCGATCGCGGCTCGGAGTTCGTCGGAGCCGTTGGACTGGATGTAGCCCAGCCGCACCGCCGCCAGGTCCACGGGCTCGTCGGTGTACGCAAGGAGCTCGCCCACCGTCAGCGGGTGGACGCCGCTCTCCGACAGGTTGTACTCGACCCGGTGCTCGTAGGTGGACTGCCAGCGCTCCATCTTGAACGGGATGAACCCCACGGTGCTTCTCCTTGTGTCTGGCGACGGCCTTCTAGAGTGTTCTTGGCGAGGCTTCTAGGGTGTCCTCGGCGAGGACTTCGCGTTGCGGGAAGATGACGCCACCGACGCCGAAGCGAAACCTGCGGAAAGGGACGACCAAGTTTGAGCGAGATCGACACTGTCTCGGAGCAGGTGCGCGAGCAGGAGGCCAGCGGCGACTGGGCGGAGATGCGGCGGACCCTGGACCAAGCCGTCCACGACCACCACGCCGACCTAGGCGGACTCTGCGTCCTGGCCCTCCTCTGCCGGGAGGTTGGCGAGGGGGAGCGCGCCCACGCCATAGCAAAATCGGTCTTGGAGCGCGAGCCGGAGGACCCCCGCGTGCTGTCGGCGGCGGGTTCGGCACTCTGGCACACGGGCGACCCGGCGGGCGAGGCGGCCCTGCGCACCGCCGCGCTCATGGCGCCCGAAGAGCCCTATGTCCGAATGGCCTATGGCGTGCACTTGGCTCGGGAGGGCATGGTGGATGACGGGATCGCCCAGCTGCTGGCCGCCGCGACTCTCGACGAGGACGATCCGGTGGTGGCCCTGGAGCTGGGGATCGCATACGCGCTTGCCCGGCGCTTCGAGCACGCCCGTTCCGCCATTGCCCGGGCCGTGCAGCTCGACCCCGACAACCCGTGGAGCCGCACCCTGCTGGGCCTGGTCGAGCTGGAAGACGACGACGTGGAGGCCGCCGCCACGGACCTGACCGCCGCCGCCGAGATCGACCCTACCGACTTCGAGGCGATCCTTCTGGCCGCCCTGGCGGCGGGGGCTGCCGGCTGGGAGGAGAGAGCGTACCCGCTGCTGGAGGGCGCCCGCTTGGTCGCCGAGGCCGGCGACGCGGAGGCGGTGGAGGATGCCGAGGACGCCATCGACGACGGTCCCGAGTCCGCTGCGAGCCACTTGGCCAACTCGGTGGCACCGATGATCCTGCGCACCCGGCTGCAGGCCCTCCCATGGTGACCCGTTCAGCTATGGTCGCGCCCCTCGAGGAGCATGTGCTGGCCAACGGGCTCAAGGTCGTGCTGGCGCCGGACCGGAGCGCGCCCGTAGTCGGCGTCAACCTCTGGTACGCCGTCGGCTCCCGGAACGAGCCCCCAGGGCGCACCGGCTTCGCCCACCTCTTCGAGCACATGATGTTCCAGGGCTCGGCCCACATCCCCAAGAACGGCCACTTCCGCCACGTCGAGCGGGCAGGGGGCTCCGCCAACGCCACCACTTGGTTCGACCGCACCAACTATTTCGAGACGGTCCCGTCCCACTACCTGGACCTGGCGCTCTGGCTGGAGTCCGACCGGATGGGATGGATGCTTCCCGCGATGACCGAGGAGAAGCTGGAGAACCAGCGTCAGGTCGTCATGAACGAACGTCGGGAGCGCTACGACAACCAGCCTTACGGGGATTGGGACGAGCGGCTGCAATCGATCCTCTTCCCAGCGGACCATCCGTATCATCACGTGGTGATCGGCTCGATGGAGGACATCGAGTCCGCGAGCATGGAGGACGTCCACGACTTCTTTGCGACGTGGTACCGGCCCAACAACGCCGTCCTGACGGTCTGCGGTGACTTCGAGCCGAGCCACGCCATGACCCGAGTCCGGCACTGGTTCGGCGACATCCCCTCTGGGCCGTCGCCCCCGCCGCTGCCCGGCAACCCGGAGCTTCCCCTCGCCACCGGTGACACGTTGCGGACCACGGTGGCGGCCGCCGTGCCGCTACCTCGCATCTACGCCGCATCGCGGGTTCCGCCCTTCACCAGCGACGCCTTCTTGGCGGGAGAGGCCGTGTCGTGCTGCTTGGGGATGGGCCGCTCGTCGAGGCTGTACGACCGGCTGGTCCGCACCCGCCTCGCCAAGTCCGTCAGCTGCCACGCGCTGCCGCTGGTGACGGGAGCGGCGATCTTCCTGGTGGTCGCGACGGGCTATCCGGGGGCCGATGTGGACGACTTGGAGGCCGCGCTGGCTCGCGAGCTGGACGACGCGACGACGGTCGATGCGGACGAATTCGCCCGCGCCGTGGCCGGCTGGGAGACGCGCACCCTGCGCAGCCTCCAGCGGGTGGAGACCCGCGCCAACTACCTCTCCATGTACGCGACCCTCTTCGGCTCCGCCGCCCGCCTGAACGACGACCTGGCTCGCATCCGCCGGGTGTCCGCCGAGGAGGCCCGGAGCTGGGCCCGCGACTACCTCCACGAGGAGAACCGAGTGTTCGTCCGCTACGTGCCGGAAGCGCGAGGACGGGAGGCGCGAGGATGACCGGGCCCGCGCATGGCCGCGACCGGGCCGAGCCGCCATCCCCTGGACCGATCCGCCCTTTCGAGTTCCCCGCCCTCTCCACCACGCGCTTTCCCAACGGAGTCGCGCTGCACACCATCTCCAAGTCGCCCTTCCCGCTGGTCACGGCAATGGTCGTGCTCAAGGTGGGGGAGACGGCTTCGCCGGCGGACCAGAGCGGCCTCGCGTTCCTGACCAGCGCCGCGCTCGAAGGCGGCACCACCGAGCGTTCCGGCAAGGAGCTGGCCCAAGCGTTGGAGGAACTCGGCGCTACCTTCGGCGCCGCCGCCGGATGGGACTCCACCACCGCCGCCGTCTCGTGCCTGGCCGAGCACCTACCCCTCGCCATGACGCTGCTGGCGGAGATGGTGCGCTTGCCCGCCTTCGACCCCGACGAGTTCGCTCGCTACAAGGCCCAGCGGCTGGCCGGCGTCCGCCAGCGTCGGATGGATCCGGCCACCCAGGCCAGGGACGCCCACGCCCGCTTCATGTACCGCGACGGCGACGTCTACGCACGCCCCCTGGTCGGCACGGAAGAGTCGCTGGATCGGTTGTCGGAGGTCCACGCCCGCTCGTTCGTCGGCAGCCGCTACGGACCGGCCGTCGCGGAGGTCGTGGTGGTGGGCGATGTGGAGCCGTCGGAGGCCAAGGCCGCCGCCGAGCAAGCCTTCGGAAGCTGGGAAGCCGAGAGTGCTCCGGTGGTCGATCCCCAAGTCGCCCCCCGCCAGCGGGAGCGGGTGGTTCACGTGGTGCACCGGCCCGGCGCGGTCCAATCCGAGATCCGCACGGGCCATCCCGGCGTCTCCAGGTCGGTGTCGGACTACCTGGCCGTCCAGACCATGAACCTGACGCTGGGCGGATCGTTCTCCTCCCGCCTCAACCTCAACCTGCGGGAGCGCCACGGGTTCACCTACGGCGTCCGCTCCGGCTTCGCCGCCCGCCGGGGGCCGGGTCCGTTCTACGTCGCCACCGCCGTCGAGACCGAGGTGACGGGAGCCGCGACCGGCGAGATCATCCGCGAGATCGAGGCGATGGCTGCCGACGGCCCCACAGACGAAGAGGTTCGCTCCGCCGCCGGCTACTTGGCCGGTGTATTCCCCCTCCGCCTGGAGACCACAGGTCAACTCGCGTCGCGGATCGCCGAGATGATCGTCCACGACCTGCCCGAGGACTACTACCGGAGCTACCGAGATCGGGTGCGTCGGGTCTCGCTGGAAGATGTCGTGGAGGCGGCGCGGCGCCACATCCGGCCGGGCGAACTGTGCACGGTGGTGGTGGGCGACGCGGATGCGGTGGCACCCCAGCTGGAGGGGCTGGCGGCGGGCGACGTGGTCGTGCACGAGGAAGGCGAGCCGCGAGCGCCGGCGGCCCCTGGCTCACGCCCGTGAGCGAGGACCGGAGCGCGCTGGTCGAGTCGACCCTGGTTCACGACGGGCGGGTCGTCCATCTAAGCGTGGACACGGTACGCTTCCCCGACGGCTCGCTAGGCAAGTTGGAGCTGGTCCGCCATCGAGGCGCATCCGCCGTGCTGCCAGTGCTGGGAGGCGAGGACGAGCCGGACCCCGATGTGCTCCTGATCCGCCAGTACCGCTACGCCGCCGGCGGCGACATCTACGAGGTGCCCGCCGGGATCGGCGAGGCCGGGGAAAGCTGGGAGGCGTGCGCCCGCCGGGAGCTTCGGGAAGAGGCGGGAGTGCGGGCCGGACGCCTGGTCCACCTGACCACGATTCACACTACGCCCGGCTTCACCAACGAGCGCATCCGCCTGTATGCAGCGTTCGACCTGACGCCGGCACCGACGGCCAAGGACGACGACGAGTTCCTGGAGACCGTTCGGATGCCCCTCTCCCAAGCCGTCCAGATGGCCAAGTCCGGCGAGATCACCGACGCCAAGAGTCTTGTGGCGCTCCTCTACGCGGCGCGGTTCCTGCTGGGAGGGCCGCCGGCAGAGTAGTTCGGCCGCCCGTCGTCCCCCCTGTCCCATTTAGTGGACAGCGGAGTGTATCAAAGAGTGGACACGGCGGCGTCGCGGCCGACGCTTGGCACGCTGGAACCACGGCGAGTGGCGGCGAATGCCTGGCACGCCGGACCACGCCGCTGGCTGGACCCACGCCAGAACCAGCGAATTCCCCATGTTCTCGGAGAATGGCACGGATATTGCACTAACCCATCCGCACGAGACAGCCAGAGCAATGCCGGGGCGGCCAAGTGGTCCCGGCAAGCAACGGAGGGAAGAGATGGCACACGCGACGGCGCTCACAGTGGAGCACGGGAGCCCCCGCCGGGGATCGGCGGCGAGGCTTCGGCAGAAGATCGGCGAGCTTGGCGACAGCCAGGTCGTACAGCAGTTCCTCGACGGCGACGAGCGGGCCTTCACGGAGCTGGTCCGCCGCTACCAGACGCGCCTGCTGAACTTCGTCACCCGGATGATCGGCGACAGGGAGCAGGCGGAAGATGTGGTGCAGGAAGCGTTCGTGAGGGTCTTCCGGCACATCCACCGCTTCGACCAGTCCAGGAAGTTCTCGACGTGGGTGTACACCATCGCCGGGAACCTGGCCAGGAACGAACTCCGGCACCGCTCCCGAAACCCGATGGTCTCCTTCACGACGCTGACCCAGAGCTGGGAGGGCGACCAGGTGGACGTGGAGTGGGAGGACCCCAAGACCCGGCCCGACGACCTCTACCGGAAGCGCTTTCTGCGGGAGAAGGTCGAGGAAGCGGTCGAGCGCCTGCCCGCCAACCACCGGGCCGTCTTCGTCCTCCGGGAACTCGAAGGGAAGACCTACGAGGAGATCGCGGAGATCATGGACTGCAGCATGGGCACCGTGAAGAGCAGGCTGAACCGGGCCCGGAACCGCTTCGCCCAGATCATCGCGCCGATGGTCCGCTAACCGGAGCTGTGGGGCCCGCTGGCGAGTCTTCCAGCCGTCACGGACCATCGAACGCCCAGTGCCCCCACCACGATCCAGCCGACCACATGCGCCAGGCAGGCCAGCAACGGTTGGCTGCTCCATGACACTTCCCCGGTCAAGCCCAGGACGACCCGCAGCAGGTCGGGCGCCGGGAACAGCACGAGTCGAACAGCCCCTGCGATCCCACCTCGTACGAGTTCGGGGTCGCTCATCGCCGGCTGATTCGCGTAAAAAGAAAGAAGAATCAGCGCCACGACCGTCGCCCTGCTTCCCCGGGGCAGCCACGCAGCCGTTCCGAACGCCATGGAGGCTGTGACGAGGGACGTCAAGGCGCCGACAGGCAGGACGAAGTGCAAGGGTGCGGGCGGATCCCATTCGAGCATGGCGCCGTACGCCATCGCGACCGAGCTGAGCAACACGACTAAAGCGACCGTCGCGGCCATCGACTCGGCGAGACGCGCGAAGACGTAGCGCAGTTCGTGAACAGGCTTCTGCAGCCACAGAGCGGCTCCTGGCCCGCTCATTTCGTTATGGCGGGGGGCGAGGATCAGCGGAACCGCGATGACGATCACGATGATTGCGACGACCACTTCGACGAAGCTCGGGCTCACAGGTGTCATCAGCGCTATGAGTGTCGTGACCGCCAGGAGCCACGCCATTCCCCACTTTCTGGACGCCACCAGCAAGGCGATCCGCTTTTCGACGGGCGCCAGCCGACGCATTAGGCGTCCGCCTGGAAGATCGCTGCCTCGATTGCCGCAACCGCGTCTGTGTCGCCCCGATCGATCGTTTGCACCGTTTCGGTGACTCCCTCCCTCAAGAGGACGACCTTTTCGGCAATGCGCGCGACTTCCGCGAGTTCGTGGCTGGCCACGAGCACGGCCGCGCCCCTCGCCCGCGCTGAACGCACGCTCGAGCGAAGCCCTCGGCGCGCCGGAGGATCCAGCCCTGCAAACGGCTCGTCCAACAGCACGACCTCGGGGTCGCCGGCCAGGGCGCACGCCATCCAGATTCGTCTCTGCACGCCGTTGGAGCACTTGGTCGCCTTTCGCGACAGGGCGGCAGCGTCCAACTCCAACCCTGCTCGGGCCACGGCCTGCGCGTACGCCTCTTCTCGTTCATCAAGCGGAACCGACAGGTCCACAGCGCGACAAAGGAGGTCCCGAGCCCTCCACCCGCGGGGAAGGACGACGGCCTCGGGCACGTAGCCCACGCCGCGACGACGACGATACCGGCCTGCGTCTTCGCCACCGACGAGACACTTGCCCGACTGAGCGCGCATGAAGCCCAGCAACGTCTTGAAGAATGTGGTCTTGCCGGCGCCGTTGGGTCCGACCAACCCTACAACCTCGCCTGCCTGCACCCTGATCGAAGCCTCGCGGAGCGCAGGCCGTCGCCGTCTCCGGAGGATGCTGCCAACGCCGCCGTAGGACACGGACAGATCATCGGCGAACACCAACGGCCGGTTGTCCCTCGCCCCCTCCTCGTCGGTCACCGTTCGTATTCGGTCGGTCACCTTTCGTACTCGTCCACGGAATAGAAGGCAATCAACGTGCCGTGCACGTCGTCCCAAGCCGCCAAGACGGCCCCTCGTCCGATACGAACACGTTGTCGGCCGCGGGAATCGCCGGGATCGCCCACTCCCACCCGTCGTACTTGGCTAGACGATACGTCATCTGGATTTCCGCCGCGCCCGAGGGAACCGCTGGCACCGGCATCCGGTAGAACAACACACGGTCGGATCGGACAAACACGCGATCGAACGGAGGATATCGTTGGGGGACTCTGATCTGTGCGCTCGCACCCTCGAATTCGGTTCGAACCTGCTCCGCCAACGCCGTGGAAACGGGCACCCGGTCAAGCCGTGCGTGGCAAGATGAATCAAGCCGTGCGCCTCCGAGGCCGAACACACCCAGGCAGTCGTCCTCGGGGTGTCCGAACACCAATCCCCTAGGATGCGCAGCGAGCACCGACATGTCGTGCCAGGGGTCCCACAGGTAGTCGCTCGCATCAGTCGGGCCTTGGACCACTGGACGGTAGCTTGCTTCGCCGATCTCGAGGAATACTCCGCCTCTCGCACGGCCAGTCGTGCACGTGAAGAGCAACAGAAGTCCTTCCGGCGAGGACGCGACGTCGTTCAGCCTAGCTGCCATCTCGCCAAGTTGAGCGTGGCGGCAGATCCTGGGAGGCTCGACCTCTCTTCCGCCGATGTAGGACCCGTCAGGCCAGTAGAGCTGAAGGCGACTCGGCGTGGCCACGACGATCGTGTCGCCGTGAACCGCTAGCGCCGCGGGCCGCCGGAGCTCGCCCGGCCCGTCTCCTGGACGCCCGAACGCACTCCACTGACTGTTGCCGTCGATTAGGCGGTGCACTCGCGAGATGCGCTTGTCCAGCAAGAACCAAACGCCGTCGTGCATGTCAGCGTCGGTGGCCGAAGCCACGGAATCGAAGAGCACGGCGTTCGGGGGCGGCCCGGTCGGCGCGGAATCGGCTTCGGCGGACACGTCCAGCAAGCCGTCTGCATGAGTCCGCACAACGGAGAACAAGCTCCAGCCGAGAGCGGCCAAGGCGATCGCGCCACCGCCGAACACCACGACAGCGCTGAAAGGGTACCGTGGAGGCGTTACCGGGAAGCAGTCATCCTGGAGAGTGTAGCGAAAGCCGCGACTCGGTGCACCTCCGCGCTCCCCCCACTACCTCCGCGCCGTCTTCTGGGCTACTGTAATGCCGTAGTGGAACCTATTGGCCGCATCGGGGTTCAACGATCAGAAGGCTTCCGTTCCCCCTTGAACCAAGACCCTGCCGTGGACCGTCGCCCCAGCACTGCCGTGGACCGTCGCCTCCCCCGCCAGCTCTGCTGCCAAGAGTTCATCGAGGAGTACTCGGCTTACCGGGACGACCGGATGACGCCGGAGGACCGTGCGGCCATGACGTCCCATATGGCGTCTTGCCCCTCGTGCCGACGGTACGACCGGGTGATCCGCACTGGGGTGGAGGCGTTGCGCGACGCGCCCCAGTTGAAGCCGCGGAAGCCGCTGGAGGTCGCGGAGGTGCGCCGCCGAGCCGAACTGGCCCGACCTCTAGCCTAGCCCAACGAGCGCCTCCCTCCCTTGTTGCCCAAATCCCTGGCCACCGCCAAGGACGGCGGCGTCTTCTACCTCCACGGCGAGGACGAGTACAGGAAGCTGGAGGCGGCCCGGGTGCTGGTGGAGCGCTACCTGGACCCGGGAACCCGCGACTTCAACTTCGATCGGCTGGAGGGATCGGAGACGACGTTGGAGCGCTTGGCGTCGGTGATGGCGACGCCGCCGATGATGGCCGATTGGCGAGTCGTCCACGTCAAGGAGACGGAGGCGTTCGCCGCCAGCCCCAAGTCTCGCACGGTGATCCTCGACGTGGCCAAGAGCCCGCCGCCCGGACTGGTGCTGATCTTGCAGGCGACCGTGCCCGCCCGCTCCCGGGCCCGCTTCTACAAGGACTTGGCCAAGCTGCCCCAGGCGGTCGAGTTCAAGGTCGTCCCCGCCCATGAAGCGCCGGCTTGGCTGGTGGCGTGGGCCCAAGAGGAGCTCGGGACGACGGTGGAGCTGGACGCCGCTCGGGCGCTGGCAGCCGCAACGGGAACCGACCTGGGCGTCCTGACCCACGAGGTGCGGAAGCTGGCGGCGATGGTGGGCGACGGGTCGCCCGTGGACCGTGCAGCGGTCGCAAAGGGCGGTGTTCGCATCCCCCGCCAGGACCGCTGGGGATGGTTCGACTTGGTGGCCGAGCGTCGGATCCCCGAGGCCGCGCGGGGGTTGTCGATCCTTTTGGAGCACGGCGAGACGCCTGTGGGGCTGGTGATCGGCCTCTCCTCCATGCTGCTGCGGATCGGAGTGGCGGTCGAAGGGGGCGCGTCGGCGCTGAACCGAGCGTTGCCCCCGTACCAGCGGTTCCTCGCCCGTCGCATCATGGGCCAGGCCCGGCGTTGGAAGTCGGCCGACGTGGCGCGAGCGGTGCGAGGGCTCCGGCGGCTGGACCAGCTGTTGAAGGCGAGCTCGCTCGGCGGCGGCGTCCTGGTGGAGGAGTGGCTGTGGAGCTTGGCACCGGGGCTCGACCGAAGCTTGGCACCGGGGCTCGACCCGTGAAGCCTCGACCCGTGAAGCCGGTCGAGATGTCGGTTCGGGGGATGCACTGCGCGTCGTGCGTAGCCTCGGTGGAGCGTGCCCTGGTCTCGGTGGACGGTGTTGCGGAGGCCAGCGTGAACTTGGTGGACGGTTCGGCACTGGTGCGGCCAACCACTGGCGAAGCGACCGGAGACGGCAACCGCGGTCCGAGCCGACCCGACCCCAAATCTCTGGTGCAGGCGGTGGAGGACGCTGGCTATCAGGCTCGGGTCTTCGCGGGGATCGAAGACGCCATCGAGGATGCCCGGGCCAGGGAGGCGGAGCAGGACGCCGACCGCAAGCTTCTGGCGAAGAAGGTGCGTTGGGGGGCGTGCCTGGGAGCGCCGATCGTTCTCGTCGGCCACTGGCACCTGATTCCCGGCGCGCCTCCAATAGATGCGGAGGTAGCACGCCGGCTGGCCCAGGCGTTCGTCCTACTCACGTTGCCGTTCTTCTTCTTCGTCGGCAGCCAGTTCTTCGTCGGGGCGTGGGCGGCCCTCAAGCGTCGCGCCGCCACCATGGACACCTTGATCGCGCTGGGAACCGGGTCGGCGTGGCTCTACTCCACGGCCGCCGTCGTGGCTCCCCGGCTCTTCCCCGACGGGGCGGGCGGATCGTTCTTCGGGGCCGTCGCCGTCGTGATCACCCTGGTCGTGCTGGGCCAAGCTCTCGAAGCCGGGGCCAAGGGAAAGACGGCACGCGCCCTGCGCAGCCTCTTCAAGCTGGTGCCGGAGACGGCGGAGCGGATCGGCCGCGACGACAAGCCCGAGACCGTCCCCGTGGCCCAGGTGCAGCCGGGGGATGTGCTGCTCGTGCGGCCAGGCGGGCGCGTTCCGCTGGACGGACGGGTGATCACGGGAACGAGCGAGGTGGACGAGTCGATGCTGACCGGCGAGTCCGTCCCCGCGCTCAAGTCCCCCGGCGATCCGGTGACGGGAGGCACTGTGAACGGCAACGGCTCTCTTACCATGGAGGCGACCAGAGTCGGCTCGGACACGGTTCTGGCGCGCATCGTCGAGATGGTGCGGTCGGCCCAGGCCACCAAGCCGCCCGTCCAGAGAGCCGTGGACCAGGTGGCGGGCTGGTTCGTACCCGCCGTGATCGCAGCCGCCGTGGCCACTTTCCTCTTCTGGATGGCGACGGGTCCCGAGCCCAGCCTGCCACTGGCCATGACCACCGCCGTGGCGGTGCTGGTGATCGCATGTCCGTGCGCCTTGGGGCTGGCCACGCCGATCTCGGTGATGATCGCCATCGGGAAAGCCGCCGGCCACGGCGTGCTGATCCGCAGCGGCGAGGCGCTCCAGCGGGCGCGACGGGTGGACACGGTCGTGTTGGACAAGACCGGCACCCTGACGAAGGGGGAGCCGGAGGTGACGGCGGCCGCGCCCTTGGCTGGGTTCGGCACGGAGGAACTGCTGGCGGCCGCGGCGGGAGTGGAGGTTGCGTCGGAGCACCCGGCGGGCAAGGCCGTGGTCCGCTACGCCGAACGAGAGGGGGTGGCGCCCGGCGAGTCGGAGCGCTTCGCAGCCCACCCGGGGCGCGGCGCTTCGGCCGTGGTGGCGGGCAAGCGCGTGCTGGTGGGCTCGCCGGCGTTTCTGGAGGAGACGGGCGTGGAGTGCGCTCCCCTGCAAGAGGCGCTGGAGCGGGTGGCCCGCGATGGCGAGACGCCGGTGGCGGTGGCGGTGAACGGAGTAGCAGCGGGCGTGTTCGGGGTGATCGACGCGGTGCGGCCGGACGCGGCGGGGGCCGTGGCGCGCCTCCGAGCTTCGGGCGCGGAGGTGGTCATGCTCACCGGCGACGCGCCGGAGGCCGCCCAGCGGGTGGCGGAAGCCACGGGGATCGGCCGGGTGCTGGCCCGAGTCTCGCCGGAGGAGAAGGCGCGGGAAGTGAGGGCGCTGCAAGAGCGGGGGCGGATCGTGGCGATGGTCGGCGACGGGATCAACGACGCCCCCGCCCTGGCCGCCGCCGATGTGGGCGTGGCGATGGGGGGCGGCACGGAAGTGGCGTTGCGGACTGGCGACGTGGCGCTGCTGGGCGACTCGCTGCGGGGGATTGAGACCCTGCTGGCGCTCTCCCGGGCGGCCCAGCGCAACATCGCCCAGAACTTGGTGGGCGCGTTCGCGTACAACGTCCTGGCCATCCCCGTGGCGGCCGGCGCCCTCTACCCGTCGCTGGGGGTCCTTCTTTCGCCGATGATCGCCGGCGCGGCGATGGCGTTCAGCTCGGTGACCGTGGTCGCCAACGCCAACCGCTTGCGCCTCTTCGAGCCGTGAGGCCGGTCTACGGCGGGGAAGCGGGCGGTCAGGGCGGTCAGGGCGCCGGGGCGCACTTTCGCCTGGCACGGGCGCATTCTAGATTCTAACGTTGCAGCAACCCGATCAGGTCTTGCAGTGCGATGGCGAAGTCCCGACTCCGCGGCTCCGAAACGCCGCTCATGCGTCAGTGGCGCGAGATCAAGTCTCAGCACCGGGATTCCCTGGTGTTCTTTCGCGTGGGCGACTTCTACGAGATGTTCTGCGACGACGCCGAAGAGGGGTCCCGCCTTCTGGGGCTTACTCTCACCACTCGGAACAACGGCGCCGCCGGCCGCGTCCCCCTGGCCGGAATCCCGGTCAAGGCGCTGGACGAATACTTGGCGCGGCTCGTCAAGCTGGGCCGCCGCGTCGCCATCTGCGAGCAGATGGAGGAGGCGTCGTCCGGCAAGAAGATCGTTCCGCGCAAGGTGGTGGAGACCGTCACCCCGGGAACCGTCCTCTCCAAGCGGCTTCTGGAGGCCAAGCGCAACAACTACGTGGCCGCGCTGGCCGCGGCCGATGCGTCGCTCACGAGAGAAGCGTCGCCGTCCCGAGAAGCGTCGTCTTCCCGAGATGCGTCGCCCTCCCGAGATGCGTCGCCCTCCAGCGAAGCGGAGCCCGTGGGCGTGGCGGCCATCGACGTGTCCACCGGGGAGATGACTGTGCTGGCGAGCACCTTGGGCGAGCTGGACGAGGTGCTGGCGCGCTTCGAGCCCAGGGAAGTCCTGGTCTCCGAGTCCGGCCGGTCGCTGCCCCCCTCGGCGCTCCCCGCCACCGTCCGTCCCGACTGGCTCTTCGCGCCTGAGACGGCCCGGGACGAACTGGTGCGCCGCTACCGCGTCCAGTCCCTCGACGGCTTCGGCTTCGAGCCTGGGGACGGCCTCCTGGTCCAGGCCGCCGGCGCACTGGTCGCCTACGTGGAGGAGATCCGTCCGGGGATGTCCAAGCACCTCTGGACGCCCCGAGTGCTGCGCCGCGGCTCGACGATGACCCTGGACTCCATGACCCGCCGCAACTTGGAGCTGGTGGAGCCCCTCCGGCCCGGCGAAGGCGACGCCTCTCTCCTCTCGGTCCTGGACGCCACCAAGACGCCGATGGGCGCTCGCCTCCTCCGTTCGCAACTGCTGGCGCCGCTGGTGGAGGCCGGCGCGATCCGTCGGCGGCTGGCGGGCGTCGGCGAACTGGTCGAACAGCCTGCGGTTCGGGCCGACCTGCGCGACGCCCTGGGGCGGATCCGCGACGTGGAGCGACTGGCCACGCGCATCGGAGCCGGCCGGGGCTCGCCCAGGGACGTACTGGCGCTGGGGCTCTCGGCCCGGCAGCTGCCGCGCTTGGCTCAGGCCGGCGAGGAGCTGGAGAGCGAAGCCCTGCGGGGCCTCCTGGACGGGCTGGATGCGCTGACGGGCGTGGAGGCGCTGGTGGCGAACGCCATCTCCGAAGACGCACCGGCGACGATGACAGACGGAGGCGTGATCCGCTCGGGCTTCAACCCAGAGGTGGACGAGCTTCGAGCCGCCCGCGACGGCGCCCAGGAGTTCATTGCCGGCCTTCAGACCCGGGAACGGGAGAACACCGGGATCGCGTCGCTCCGGGTCGGCTTCAACAAGCTCTTCGGCTACTATCTGGAGGTCACGAAGCCGAACCTGCACCGGGTTCCCCAGTACTTCATCCGCAAGCAGACCCTCACAGGCGCCGAGCGCTTCTTCACGCCCGAGCTCAAGGAGTGGGAGGAGAAGGTCTTCGGAGCCGAGGACCGCATTGCCCAGCTGGAGCAGTCGCTCTTCGAGGGGGTGCGGAAGGAGCTGGCCCGAGCCGTTCCGCGAATGCAGGAGACCGCCCGCCGGGTGGCGGAGCTGGACGTGACCGCAACGCTGGCCGAGGTCGCCGAAGCGCAGGGCTATGTGCGACCCGAAGTCACCACCGAGTTCGCGTTCGACGTGACCGCCTGCCGGCACCCGGTCGTGGAGACGATGATGCCCCGGGAGGACTTCATCCCCAACGATCTGCGCCTCGACCAGGACGGAAGGGTGGCGATCCTCACCGGTCCCAACATGGCCGGCAAGAGCACGGTGCTGCGGCAGACGGGCTTGGTTCAGATCATGGCCCAGATGGGGTCGTTCGTTCCGGCGGACCGGGCGCGGCTGGCCGTCTGCGACAGGGTGTTCACGCGGGTGGGAGCATCGGACAGCTTGGCGCGAGGCCAGTCCACCTTCATGGTGGAGATGAACGAGACGGCGTCGATCATCCACGGTGCCACGGAGCGGAGCTTGGTGCTGCTGGACGAGATCGGGCGCGGAACCTCCACCTACGACGGCGTGTCAATCGCCTGGGCGGTCACCGAGCACCTGCACGAGCGCGTGGGCGCCAAGACCGTCTTCGCCACCCATTACCACGAACTCGCCCAGTTGGGCGATCTTCTTCCATGCGTGAAGAATCTGAACGTGGCGGTCCGCGAGTCGGGCGACGAGATCGTCTTTCTGCGGCGGCTGGAGGAGGGCGGTGCCGACCGCTCCTACGGCATCCAGGTGGCGCGTCTGGCGGGCTTCCCCACGGGGCTGATCGCACGGGCGCGGGAGCTCCTGGCCGAGCTGGAGGGAGTTCGCTCGGGGGGAGGCGCCGGCTTGGGACGCGGGGGCGGCGCGCCGAAGACCTCCGGCCACGACCAGTATTCCCTCTTCGGCGCGGAGCACCCCAGCACGGAGCACCCCAGCACGGAGCATCCGGTGGCGGAGCACCCGATGGCCGAGCCCGAGGTGGCGGAGCACCCAGTGGTGGAGCACCTTCGCTCGATGGACCTGGACCGCATGACGCCGCTGGAGGCGTTGTCCGCCCTCCACTCGCTGCGGGAGATGACGAAGTGAACGCGACATCCGTTCGGCGTCGGCGTCGGGGCGGAGCCTTGGTGTTGTCCGCCGTCCTCCTTGCGACCGCCTGCGACGGGAGCAGGAACATGGACAAGCCCCTGCCGCTCTTCGTGGACAGCCCCGTGGAGTACCCCCTGGAGCTGTGGGAACAGGACGTGGAGGGGAGCACGCTGGTGCGGGTGCTGGTCAACGAGGCCGGAGAGGTGGACAGCGTGGTCGTCGCCGAGAGCAGCGGGCACCCGGCTTTGGACTCGGCAGCCGTGGAGGGCGCGTTGGCGATGGAGTTCGAGCCCGCCCTTGTGAACGGACGGGCGACCAAGGCGTGGGCGGAGGTCCCCATCGACTTCTTCAAGGAACCGAAGCCGGAGCACTCCGATTCGCCGGGCACCATGTCCTCTCGCTCGGCGGCCGGGGACTCGACTTGACGCTGGCGCCGGAGGGAGCGGCCGAACCCCGGCACCGGCGGCCCTACGGGGACGTGATGGAGCTGGTGGGGTGGACGCCGCTGGTCCGGTTGAACCGAGTGACCGCGGGCATCCGCACGCCCGTCTTCGGCAAGGCCGAGTTCATGAACCCGGGGGGGTCGGTCAAGGATCGGATCGGGCTGGCGATGATCGAGGCCGCCGAGGAGGCGGGCCTGCTGGCCCCGGGGGGCACAATCGTGGAGGGGACCAGCGGCAACACGGGCTTGGCACTGGCGATCGCGGCCACCTCCCGAGGCTACCGATGCGTCTTCACCATGCCCGACAAGATGAGCCTGGAGAAGGTGAAGCTGCTGCGGGCGTTCGGCACCGAAGTGGTGATCACGCCGACGGCGGTTCCACCGGACCACCCGGACCACTACGTCAACCGGGCCAAGTCGATCGCTGCGGCAACCCCCGGTGCCTTTCTGGCCGACCAGTTCTACAACCGGGCCAACCCGGAGGCCCACTACCGCACGACGGGACCCGAAGTGTGGGAGCAGACCGAGGGCGCCGTCACCCACTTCTTCGCCGGAGCCGGCACCGGGGGCACGATCTCCGGCACGGGCAAGTACCTGAAGGAGCGGAACCCGTCGGTGCAAGTGGTGGGCGTGGATCCGGCGGGATCAGTCATCGCTGGCTTCTTCGCCGACGGGAAGGTGGGGGACGGTGCGCCGTACAAGGTCGAGGGACTGGGGAACGACAAGATCCCCGGCACGCTGGACCTGGAGTACGTGGACCAGTACGTCGTGGTGAGCGACGGCGACGCCTTCCGCACCTCCCGCCGCCTTGTCGCCGAGGAGGGGCTCTTCGTGGGGGGGTCCAGCGGGCTGATCGTGCACGCCGCCCTGGAGGAGGCTCGGCGGATTGACGATCCGGAGGCGTGCGTGGTGGCGGTGCTCTGCGACTGGGGGGAGCGCTACCTAACCAAACAGTTCGACGACGAGTGGATGCGCAACAACGGCTTCCTGGCGCGCAGCCGCTCCACCGTGGCGCAGATGGCGGCCTCCAAGGCGGACCGCCTGCCCGGCTTGGTGACCGCCGCCCCTGACACGCCGGTCCGGATGGCGATCTCCACCCTGTCCTCCCACAACGTCTCCCAGCTCCCGGTGACGGCCGCCGGGGAGTGCGTCGGCAGCGTGGCCGAGCGGGAGCTCATGACCCGCGTGCTGGAGGACCGGGAGGTGCTGGATGCCACGGTGGAGTCGGTCATGGAGGCGCCCTATCCAGTGGTGGACGAGCACGCCGACTCGGACGCGGCGGTGCGGTTGCTGACGGGCGGTGCCCAGGCCGTGCTGATTCGATCGCGTGGAGCGATCAGCGGCATCCTGACCCGGCACGACCTGGTGCGAGCACTGGCTGCGTCGCCGTGAGCACTGCCGAGGGCGCCGACGCCGGCCCGATGCACGCCGCCCACCCGATGCGCGTCGCAGTGCTGATGGGCGGCAGCTCGGAGGAACGCGGCGTGTCGCTGGCGAGCGGCTGCGAGGTGGCGGCGGCACTGCGCTCGGCCGGACATCACGTGACGGCGATCGATTCGGTGACCGGCACGATCTCGCCAGAGCAGGAGCGGCGGATCCTGGCATCGGGGATCGGGCAGGCCGAGGACGCGGCGCGCACGCCGGCCGGTGGTGGCACCCTAGCTGGTTCCGACGCCCAGCCACTCCCCGCCGGCGGCACCGTGCTTCCCGACGCCAAAGTCATTGGCTCCGAACCCGCGCTGAAGGAGGCCGACGCCGTCTTCCTAGCGCTCCACGGCGGAGCAGGCGAGGACGGTACGATCCAGACGCTCCTCCAGGCCGCCGGCGCACCCTACGCCGGGAGCGGGCCGGTCGGCTGCGCACTGGCCATGGACAAGGACCTCACCAAGCGGCTGCTGCGGGACGAGGGAATTGCCACGCCCGACTGGGTGGTGGGCGCAGCGCCAGAATCCACCGGGCAACCGAGCACGGCGTCGGTTGTCGATCGGCTGGGGCTGCCGCTGATCGTCAAGCCGGTCGCGGGAGGATCGTCGATGAGGCTGACGTTGGCCAAGTCCGTCGAGGAGGTCGCGGAGGCGACCGAGGTGGCGGGCGGAGGCGGCGACGCAGTCATGTACGAAGCGTACGTGAAGGGGCGGGAGTACACCGTCGGCGTGCTGGAGGAAGAAGCGTTGCCGGTGATCGAGATCGAGCCGCGCAACGAACTCTTCGACTTCGACTGCAAGTACGTGGAGGGCATGGCTCGGGAGACGGTGCCGGCCCCCATCCCCGAGACTCAGGCGGCCGCTCTCCAATCTGCCGCCCTGGTCGTGCACCGGTTGTTGCGCCTGGAACACTTCTCGCGCACCGACTTCATGGTGGACGCCGACGGGACGATCTGGTGCCTGGAAGCCAATGCCCTCCCCGGCCTTACTCGGAACAGCTTGGTGCCCAAGGCGGCCCGCGCAGCCGCAATCGACTTCGCCAGCTTCTGCGAAAGAGTGTGCCTGCTGGGGAAGCGGCGAGGGTGCGCCGCTGGCCGTGCGTCCCTGGTCGACAGTGCCTCTTGACGTAGCCGCCCGCACACACCCAATGCGCGAACGCACCGTACAGGAGATCGCCGCCGCAGTTCGGCGGGGCGAGGACAGCGCGACGAGGCACGCCGAGCACGCGATTCGTTGTCACCAGGCCAGCAGCTTGGGGGCGTACATCTGCTTCGACGCCGAGGGTGCGCTGGCGCAGGCCGCCCGGATCGACGCGGCGGTGGCAACGGGCGAGGACCCGGGACCCCTGGCCGGAGTCACCGTATCGGTGAAGGACCTGTACGGAGTGGAGGGGCTCCCGATCCGGGCTGGCACCAAGCGGGAACTACCTTCCAAGTGGCAGCGGGAAGGGTTTCTAGTGCGCTCGCTGCGGTCGCTGGGGGCGGTGATCGTCGGCAAGACCCACACCGTGGAGTTGGCGTTCGGAGGCGTGGGACTGAACCCCAACACGGGCACGCCGATCAACCCGTGGGACGGCGATGCGCACCGGGTGCCCGGCGGATCGTCTGCCGGTGCTGGCGTGAGCCTGTGGGAGGGATCGGCGCAGATCGCGGTGGGCAGCGACACGGGCGGCTCGGTGCGTATTCCGGCTTCGGCGACCGGGGTCGTGGGCCACCGCCAGACGACGGGCAGATGGCCGACCACCGGCGTCTTCCCGCTGAGCAGCACGATGGACACGGTGGGACTGCTGACGTGCACGGCGGAAGACTCGCTGTGCGCCTTCGCAGCCATCGACGCGCTAGTGCGGCCGGGCACCAATGCGGAACAGGCCGCCGGTTCTGCGACTCGGCGGCCCCCGACCATCCGCGAACTCGATCCTGGGAACGGCGTGACGGACATGCGGATCGGCGTCCTCGTCGACTCCTACACGTGGGACGGCGCTCAGCCCGATGTGGCCCAAGTGGTGCGCGAGGCTTTGGCCGAACTGGAGGCGGCGGGAGCGGTGCTCAGGGAAGTCGCAATGCCCGAGTGGGACGAGGCTGGCCTTGCATACCTCTCCGGGGGACTCGTGCCGCCGGAGTGCATCGAGTTCATGGAGCGGGAGCTGCCCGAGTGGCGCGACGCGCTGGACCCAACGGTCGGCAAGCGGCTGGAGGCGGCCCGCGACACGCCAGCGGTGGAGTACGTGCGCATCTTGCGGCTTCGGCGACGGCTTTCCGCAAGCATCCACGCACGGATGGACTCGGAGGGGGTGGAGCTCCTGGCCATGCCAACCGTGCCCGTCACGCCTCCAACCCTGGCCGAGTTGGCGCACCTCGACCGGTACCGCCAAGTCAACCGGCAGATGCTCTCGGCGACGGGTCCCGCCGGGATGCTGGACATGTGCGCGGTCAGCCTTCCCGCCGGACTTGACAACGCCGGGATGCCCGTCGGCCTTCAGCTGGTCGGGCGCACGGGCACCGACCCGGCGCTGCTGCTCCGGTCGGTCGCCGCGGAGCGAATCCTGGGGACCGGCCCCCAGCGGCTGGGCACGCCGCCGCGTTGCCCTCCCCAGTGTCATCCGCCATCATGATGCAACCCCAAAGCGCGTCGCTCCCTGAGGAGGCCCCGTGATCGAGAGACAGTTCGAAGGCGTCTGGCCCGGCCTACAGGCCAAAAAGCGTCAGATGCCCCACTTCTTGTCGGATATCCGCCTCACAGGACTTCGGGGGCTCGACGACCTTCGGGTGACCTTCGACTACCCAGTGAGCGTCGTCGCCGGCGGCAACGCCAGTGGAAAGTCGACCGTCCTGTTTGCGGCCGCCTGCGCCTACAAAGTGCCGGGTGCCGGCGTCCGAGACTTTGTTCCATCGACGCTCTTCCCCGACTACCGCGCCAAGGCGGGAACCCGTCGTGACGACCGGAGCGAAGTCGTCTTGGACTTCGAGTACTCTACGCCGGATGGGCGGCGCTCGATGCGGTGGCGACGGTCCAAGAGCTGGAGCCGCAGCTTCTTTGGCCGAAAGGGCGCCCAGCAACCGGAGAGACGGGTGTACTTGCGGACGCTGGCCAACTTGACCAACCCGTCCGAAGTGCGCGGAGCCCTGGCCATGTCGCACCTAGCGTCCCCACCCCAGGAGACTGCGCTGACGCCATGGGAGAGCGAGTTTGCACAGAGAATGTTCCCGTTCCGGTATTCGGAGGTCGTGGACCTTTCCAGCGACCGCAAGAGCCTCCTCTTCGCCGTCCAGGAAGGCGGCGTGCAGTACTCCGAGCTGCACATGGCCGCGGGCGAGAGGGCGATCCTTCGTTTGGCGAAGGAAATTGCCCACCTCGAGGACGGACTGGTCCTCATAGACGAAGTGGAAGCGGGCCTTCATCCATGGGTTCAGCAACTGCTGATGCTGCAGCTGCAAAAGTTGGCGCTGCAGAACAACCTCCAGGTCATCGTGACTTCTCACAGCCCGATCGTGCTGAACGCGGTGCCCGAAACGGGGCGCATATTCCTGGAACGGGACGAGGCCGGCACAGTCTCAGTCGTATCTGCATACCGCGACATCGTGCAGAACGCGCTCTATGGCCGCCCTGCCCACACGCTCAACGTGCTGTGCGAAGACAAAGTCGCAGAGGCGATGTTGCTGGGCATCTTCGACTACTTTGCGCCGCGGGAGGGTATCAAACGGGACTCGATCAAGGTCGGACGCGATACGAGCGCCAGCGAGTTCCCCACGCACGCAAGGGCTTTCAGGAAGTTCGGCCAGATCGACAACGTCGTATTTGTCTTGGACGGCGACAGACGCAACTCGGACGACGCACGGAAGATACAGGATGCCGCAGGTCGCCGCGTTCCAGTCTACTTTCTGCCGGGTCGCAAAGGGCCGGAAGCATGGGTATGGGAGCAACTGCGGCAATTGGGAGACGAGAGTGCTGCTGCGCTCGGCATCGACGCCAACGACTTGGCGCAACGAATGAGGCGCATCGACGCGATCCACAACCACACTTCGGGGCGCTCCTCCGAGATCGCCAAGCACAAGATGGCAACGCTGGCCGAACGCCTCGACCGCAGCGTCTCCGATCTCTGCCGCGTCTTCATTGGTGTCGAGGTGAAGCGGCCCGACAGCACCGTCCATCCTCTGATTCGAGACCTGACGGACGCCGTCAATGACTGGCGCAAGAAGGACTGACGGGGCGAGCGACGCAACCGCGGACATTCCAGGCCGTTAGACGGGACATTCCAGGCCGAAAAGCGGGACATCCAAGGCCCAACAACGGGACATTCCAGGCCGAGAAACGGGACATGAACGCGGACATTCTGGGCCTCGAAATCCTGGGCCGACTCCTGGGCCGACCCTCGACCCCCAACCGACTTCGGCGTCGTCGGCGGTGCTCGGGGCTAGCGAGGAGACTGGCGGCCGGGCGACCTAGTGCGTTATGTTTTCGTTTCCGTGGTCCGGCAAGCTCCGCCGGTCGCCCGCCGACTCTCGCGACGGAGATTCCATCCAGTGCAGATCGAAAGAATCGACATTCGGAACTACCGACTGTTCCAGAGGATGACGATCTCCGACCTTCCCCGTCTAGTGGTGCTCGTCGGTGCCAACGGGTCGGGCAAGAGCACGCTCTTCGACGTCTTTTCTTTCCTGAAAGACGCCCTCGTCCACAACGTAGGCGCGGCCGTAGCCCGTCGTGGAGGCCTGCGCGAGCTTGCCAGCCGGGACTCCCGAGGCCCCATCGGCCTGACGATCAAGTTTCGAGAAAGTGGTGGACGCTTGGCGACGTACATATTGGAAGTGGGCGCGGACAATCGCAACCGCACGGTGGTTGAACGAGAAGTCCTGCGCTACCGCCGTGGTCAGCATGGCAAGCCGTGGCATTTTGTGGATTTTAGCCGAGGCGCCGGGTCGGCAATCACAAACGAGTCCGCGTACGGTCAAGAGCGAGTGGGAGCCGAGCGGGAGGAATACAAGCTTGAGAGTCCCGACGTGCTGGCGATCAAAGGGCTCGGCCAGTTCGAGAAGTTTCGCGTGGTTGCCGAGTTCCGGAGCTTGATTGAGAACTGGCATGTTTCGGATTTCCACATATCCGAAGCTCGGCCCAGCTCCGATGCTGGCTTCGCTGAGCACCTCTCAACACGTGGCGACAATGTTGCTCAGGTTGCCCAGTACCTGTACCACCAGCATCGCGAGCGCTTCGAGAGAGTGTTGCAAGCGATGCGGGAACGAGTACCGGGCGTTACCAATGTCGAAGCCAAGCTGACGGAGGACGGTCGGTTGGCATTGCGGTTTCACGACAAGACCTTCAAGGACCCGTTTATTGCCCGATATGTTTCCGACGGCACCATCAAGATGTTTGCGTACTTGGTCTTGTTGAACGACCCCAAGCCGCATCCTCTGCTAGCCATCGAAGAACCGGAGAATCAACTCTTCCCTGATCTGTTGCGGGAGCTGTCGGAAGAGCTTCGCGACTATGCGGAGCGAGGCGGCCAGGTTTTTGTCTCGACGCATTCGCCTGAGTTCCTGAATGGACTAAGCCTAGACGAGATATTCTGGCTGGTCAAGAAAGACGGCTTTTCAACGGCCCGTCGAGCATCGGAGGACGACTTGCTTGGCAGGCTCGTACAAGAGGGCGATCTGCCAGGTGCGCTTTGGAGGCAGGGATTCTTTAGGGAGGAGCCTGCAACGAGGCTCACGGCTGGCCGACCGGCTCTGCAACTGGTTCGACAGGCCGAACCCGCACATCCCTGAACTCGTTTTCGTCGAGGATCACGAAGGTCGCCGTCGCGGTGGCGACGACCTTGCCGTCCGACGCCCGGACCGCCGTGCCCTCCATCTTCACCAGCTTGCGGCGGCGCTCCACTTGCCGGCCCACCAGTCGCAAGGGCTCGTCGACGGTCGCTGGTGTCCTGTAACGGATCCGGCAGCTTGCGGTGTACGCCCGGGCGCCCCGCAGGTACAGCCAGTTGGCCATCACGTCGTCCAGCGCGCTGTAGATCATCCCGCCGTGGACCACGCCAGGGTAGCCGACATGGTGCTCGCCCGGCGTGAAGTCGGACACGCAAGCATCGCCCTCCAGGCGAAAGACCAGATGGAGGCCGATCGGATTGTCGGGGCCGCAGACAAAGCAGGTGCGCGCAGAGCCGGGCGTCGTGTCACGTGAGCTTGTGGTGTCACGTGGGCCTCGCGTGTCACGTGCGCCTGTCGTGTCGCATGGGCCTGTCGCATCGCTCACCTTGGCCTCCCCATGTTGACCTGCAGCATTCGTCCAGGACCTGCGGTGTTCGCCCCAGGACCTGCAGCACTCGCCCAGAATGGACTGGACAAGGTATCGTTTGTCGGCGGCGGCGAACAGTCCGCCCCTGCCGACCCCATTCGCCCCTGCCGAACCGCCTCTCACCCCTCACAGCTCCAGACAGGACGCCCGCCATGCCCAGCCGCCACTTCACCCCGGCCGTCTTCTCCTTCCTTGAGGATTTGGCCGCCAACAACAACCGGGGGTGGTTCCTCGTCAACAAGCCCCGCTACGAAGCCGACGTGCGGGACCCCGCTCTCCGGTTTGTCGCCGACTTCGCCCCTCGTCTCAGGGAGGTCAGCCCACACTTCCGAGCCGATCCCCGGCCCAACGGCGGGTCCCTGTTCCGCATCTACCGAGATGTGCGCTTCTCGAAGGACAAGCGCCCCTACAAGACCCACACTGGCATCCACTTCCGCCACGATACCGGCAAGGACGCCCATGCGCCCGGCTTCTACCTGCACCTCGAGCCGAGCCGCTGCTTCGCGGCGTGCGGCATGTGGCGCCCCGGCGGGCCAGCCCTGCGCAAGGTTCGCGAGGCATTGGTGGACGACCCGGCAGCCTGGAAGCAAGTCACTGGCGACGAGCGCTTCCGGCGGACCTTCGCCCTCTCGGGAGACTCCCTGGTGCGCGCGCCGAGAGGCTTCGACCCGAACCATCCCCTGCTCGACGACTTGAAGCGCAAGGACTTCATCGCCACCGCGCCACTGTCGGACGCGGCGGTGACCGCCGACGGCTTTCTGGACGATTTCGCAACGCTCTGCCGAGCCGCGACGCCGTTTCAGCGGTGGCTGTGTGGAGCGGTAGGGGCACGGTTCTAAGCTTCCTGGCTTCGCTGGCCGTAGCTAAATTCAGCGCAACCTCCTTCAAATTCAGCGCAGCCTCCTTCCTTCCAAAGCCGAGGAACTCGGACCCCACCCATGCCGCTGCGGTTCTTGCTCTCCAGGTGGGCCGCGTCCGGCCGGGTGGAGCGTCAGAGCAAGTGGTCGGTGTCCGTGACGGCCTTCGATCTGGCGCGCGGAATCGCACAGATCGTAATCGTCTTCAGAGTGCTCGGCAGTGAAGACTACGGCGTGCTGGCGCCGATCTACTCCGTCACGATGCTGATGCAAGCGGGGCTTTCGGTGCTGAGCGACCAGGCGATCACCACCTTCGCCGCCCGGTCCTTGGCCGACGGACGGCCCAAGGAAGCCTCTTTGATCCTATGGTCCAACATCAAGCTGTCGTTCTGTCTGGGGTTGGCCGCCTACCTCGGCGTGGCGGTTCTAGCGTTTGCGGCATCCGACCTGATCAGCGTCGACGCTGGACACCGCGACCTGCTGCTCATCTTCGGCCTGACCGCCATCTTCACGGCCAACCACAAGGATTCCTTGGCGATCCTCAGGCTGGCGGACCGCTACCACTACAGCTTCGTCGTCGCCCTCGTGACGGGGGTCCTTCAGCTCGGTGCCTTGGCAACGATCTGGATTGTCGGCGGCTCGCTGTGGCTGGTCGTACTGATCGCGACGGGCGCAGCCGCGGTCAACGGCGGCGGCATGTTCGCGGCGGCCGCCCTCTCCACCCGCAAGATGGGGCTTCCGCGGCCGCCCTCCGGCGCATCGCTTCGAGCGATGCCCACCGACGTGGCCAAGTTCCTGCGAGCCTCGTTCTGGCAGACGAAGACGGGGGCCGCGGGCTGGCATCTCGACCCGATCTTGGTCGCCAAGCTGGGAACCGAAGCCCAGACGGGGCTGTACTACGCCGCACGGCGAGTGGTCGATCTGCTCGAAGTCCTCGCACGCGCCGTCGGCCAAGTGATCCAGACCGAGTACAGCAGACGGTGGTTCGCGTCCTCCGGCACCGGCGTCCGCCCGCTGTGGAAGCGCTCCACCGCCGTGCTGACGGTATCTGCCCTGGCGATCTGCGGCGGCATCTTCCTGTTCCGCGACTTGGCGACCACACTCCTGGGCGAGGAGTTCACCGGCGGCACGACGACGCTGGCTTACCTGCTTCCTGGCGCCTTCGCCTGCTTGGCTGCAACCACCGTGCTGGCGCTGCCTGCCGCCGTCGGGAAGGTGTGGCCCTCGTTCATCTGGCAGAGCGTCGCCCTACTCGTGCAGGTCGGCGCCATATTTCTCTTGGTGCCCGAGTTCGGAGCCGACGGCGCAGCGCTCTCCCGGTCGCTTTTCTACGTTGCTTTGGCCGTGGTTGCCGTGCCGTTCGCAGTCTCCGTGTTGCGCCAGAATCGTCGACCGGAAGCGACGAGCAACTCATGACCGCGAGCAAAGTCACCTCGAACAAGGTTGCAATTTTCATCCCCGACTTCGCCGGCGGCGGCGCCCAACGGGTCAACGTGAACTTGGCCAACGAACTCGCCAAGCAAGGGCTCGCCGTGGACTACGTGGTTCACAACGCCGACGGGCCTTTCGCCGCGCAGCTCGCCGACAATGTGCGGCTGGTGACGCTCGGCGGCCGCAGATTCGAGACAAGCTTCCTCCGCTTGTGCCGCTACATAGTGCGCGAGCGCCCGAAGGCGTTGATGGCGTCGATGACGCACCCCGGCGTCTTCGCCTTGCTCGCCAAGAAGCTCGTGGGCGGGCAGACTCGTTTCTTAGTGCAGAACCAGAACACGACCTCCGTCGAGTACACCAACGCCCGTCCGGTTAGTCGACTCTGGTTGCGCTTGCTCGGCTTCCTGCTGCCCTCCGCGGACGCGGTGGTGGCTGTCTCCAAGGAGGCGGCGGAGGACTTGGTCCGCATGTTCCCCAAGACGTCCGGCAACGTCGTGTCGATCTACAACCCCGTGTTCGAGCCGGGTATCTTGGAGCTTGCAGAGGAACCTCTCGCCCATCCCTGGTTCGGCGACCCGCAGGTCCCCGTGGTCGTGTCGGTCGGCCGACTGGCGCCGCAGAAAGACTACGGAACCCTCCTCGCCGCCTTCGCCCAGGTCCTGAAGGTGCGCAAGGCGCGGCTCGTGATCGTGGGCGAAGGGCCCGACCGGGCAGCCCTTGCGGCGCGGGCCGAGGAGCTGGGCGTTGCCGAGTTCGTCGATCTTCCCGGCTTCCAGTCCAACCCGTACGCCTTCATGAGGAACGCCCAGGTGTTCGTTCTGTCGTCGATTCACGAAGGGCTGCCGCTCGTGCTGGTGGAAGCGCTGGCGTGCGGCACTCCTGTGGTCAGCACTCGTTGCCCCAGCGGCCCTCGCGAAGTGCTGGGAGACGGCAAGTGGGGACGGCTGGTTCCCGTGGGAGACGCCCAAGCCATGGCCGACGCCGTGCTGAGCGCGCTGGACGAGCCCGCGGACCCCAGCGCCCTTGTCGCACGGGCGCGACGCTTCTCCGCAAGCGCGATCGCACCCGAGTACGTGAAGGCATTCTTCCCCTCCGGAGGCGAGCGTTGAGCGCCGAGTTGAGCGCCAAGCGGCTGGCCGTCTTCGTCCCGTCGCTGGAAGGCGGGGGCGCCGAGCGGACCAACACGGCCCTGGCCAACGAGTTCGCCAAGCGCGGGCATTCCGTGGACCTGGTGGTCGCGGACGGCTCGGGTCCCTTCAAGCATATGGTGGCCGACAACGTGCGGCTGGTCGTTCTCGGCTCTTTGCACTGCATGACGAGCCTTCCGCGCTTCTGGTGGTACTTGAGGCGCGAGCGACCGGACGTGGTGCTCGCCACGATGCGGGCGGGTATCGTCGCGCTCCTCGCGAGAAAAGCCCTTTCGAGACCGCCGCGCACGGTGGTTCGTCACGAGTGCTCCTATGCGGGCTTGGTTCACCTGTCGGACGCGCTGGGCCGGTTGCTGCTTCGCCTGCAGTCCTGGCTCCTGCCGTCCGCCGACGCGGTGGTCTCCGTCTCCAAGGACGCGGCGGCGGAGCTGGTCGAAGTCGTCCCCAAGGCGGCCCCGAAGGTGCTGACGATCTGGAACCCCGTCTACGGGAAGCGACTGGTGGAGCTCTCACAGGAACCGGTCTCCCATCGCTGGCTCAACGATCCGGAGGTGCCCGTCATACTATCGGTGGGGCGGCTGGGGCTGCAGAAGGACTACGGCACGTTGCTCGACGCCTTCGCGCTAGTGCTCAACTCCCGGCGGGCTCGGCTCGTGATCGTGGGAGAGGGCCCGGACCGGCCCATGCTGACTGCACGGATCGAAGAGCTGGGCATTGCCGATTCGGTGGACCTTCCCGGGTTCACCCACAACCCGTTCGCGTACATGAAGCGTGCGCGGGTGTTCGTCATGTCCTCGCTCTTCGAGGGACTCCCGGCGGTGCTGATCGAGGCGATCTCTTGCGGCACTCCCGTCGTCAGCACCAACTGCTTGACAGGCCCCCGGGAGATCCTGGACGACGGGAAGTGGGGCCGGCTGGTGCCTGTGGGAGATCAGCAGGCGATGGCGGAGGCGATTGTGCAGACGCTGGACGAACCGGCGGACTCTGCGGCCCTCGTGGAACGGGCCAAGTCGTTCGACCTGGACGCGTCGGTGGACCGCCATCTGGAGGTGATGCTGTCCGACGGGACGATTTGACAACGGGACGATTTGACCCGCTTCCCCGGACGGCTTAGCTTCTTGGCCCGTCGGCCGCGTCCCCTATCGGCCACGACCAAAGGGAGCGGGAACCATGGAAGGAGCGGGAACCATGGAGCCACAGGGCAGGAAGCCCGTGGGTGGATCGTTCGGCTGGCAGCGGATGCTACCCGCCACTCTGCTGGCGGGTGCTCTCCTCCTGGGGGCGTGCGACGCGCTGACCCTGGGCGGCGACCCCGAGACCGCCCGCATCCGGATCGACAGCAACGACGTCTCCGAAGTCACGCTGATCACCTCGCTGTTCTTCGTGGAGTTGGTAGACGAGGAATGCGCGACCTGTCCAACGACGATTCAGATCATCGAGGGCGACACGTCCCAGGTCAGGCTGCCCTTCGAGAGGACGTACCCGCTGAACTCCCGGCTCCAGTTCTTCGCCGAAGCCTATCCGTCGGCCGAGGTTCCGATCACGCTCTCCATGACGGCGCATGTGGACGATCGGGAGTGGTACAACGGTTCTCGGGTCCTGCAGCCGGAGGACGACGACGGCATGCCCGAGACCTTGCGCTTCGTATACCAGTACAATCGGGCTAGGCTGCCCTGACGGACAGAACACCCCTTTGCCACTGGCCGGCGCCACTGGCTGCTTTGGCTCACCGGGCGGTTGCGGCTAGCGTCTTCCTCGCTTCCTGCTCTGTTTCTTGCTCTCCCCAGCCGTTCACCGAGGCGGAGCCCGGCGCGCCACTTCCCGAGTTGGACGAGGCGCAGTTGCGTCGCTTTGCCGAAGGACAGGCGCTCTTCAACCGCCCCTTCACCGTGGCCGAGGGTCTAGGCCCGATCTTCAACCAGGACCGGTGCGGTTCCTGCCACGACCTTCCCACCAGTGGCGGCCATGGGGCCGAGCCGGTGGACAAGGCGGCCCGCTTCGACCCGGTGGAAGGCTGCTCCACTCTGCCCGAACGGGGCGGCGACCTCCTCCAACAGATCGTGACCGAGCCCGCTCGCAGGCTCGGGGTGCAGCCGGAGCATATCCCCGAAGGCGCCACCGCTACCGCGCACATCCTCCCCACGGCTGTCTACGGACTCGGCTTGGTGGCGGCGGTGCCCGAAGCGGAGCTGCTACGCCGAGCAGACCCCGACGACTTGGACGGCGACGGCGTTTCTGGACGCGCCAACTTCGACGCTCAGGGACGCGCTGGCCGCTTCGGGCGAAGGGCCCAACACGCGACTCTTCGTGGCTTCGTCGAAGAGGCGATCCGCGCCGAGATGGGAATCACCACGCCCAGCCGCCCCGCCGAGGAACTGCCCAATGGGGTGCCGCTGCCGGAAGAGGCTGATCCCGCGCCCGACCCGGAAACCGACCAGGCGACGCTTGCGCTCTTGACCGATTACTTGCGCTTCCTGGCCCCCCCCAAGGCCCTAGCGGTCCCGGGTGGCGGGAGTGCCGACGCCGCTGAGGCCACCGAGCGAGTTGCCGAGCTGGAAGAGGGGGCGCGGATTTTCGAGTTCATGGGGTGCGCAACCTGCCATGTCCCCGAGTTCACGACCGCCTCCTCCGACTCGCCCGCCTTCGACCGCAAGCGGTTCCGGCTCTACTCGGACCTGCTCCTCCACGACATGGGACCCGACCTCGCCGGCCCGTGCACGCCGGGCACGAGCCCTTCCGAGTGGAAGACCGCCCGGCTGGTGGGCCTAGGCCACCGTTTCGACTTTCTGCACGACGGTCGAGCCGGAAGCATAGCGGACGCGATCCTGCTCCACGGCGGAGAGGCCGCCGACAGCCGCGCCACGTTCCGGCGGCTCACCAGCGAAGCCCGGCGGCAGGTGCTGCGATTCCTGCAGTCGCTGTAAAGACGTCGCTGGAACGACCTTCCCCCTGGCTTGTCCCTGGGTGCCGCACTTGCTTCCTGCGAGTCAATTGGCCCCGCCGGGTGCTGACCACCGGATGAGCAAGTCGACTTGGCTCTTGACGTACGCTAAGTCCACTCTCACACCGGCCAAGTCTTCCTTCACCTCGGCCACGTCTTCTTTCACCTCGGCCACATCTTCTCTGATGTGGGCCATATCCTGCTGAAGACGGACCATGTGCTGCTCCATGGCTGTGAACTTCGGCGTAACGACTTGGTCGATCATGACGGGTAGCACCCACAGCACCAGAAAGGCCACCACGCCCACCACAAACCCGCCGATTCCAAGCCCGATCAGGGCCTTGAGCCGAGTGATTGAACTCATTGCTCTCTTGCCTCCGTCGGTTCTCTGGGATGGGAAGTACGTTATCCCCGACAGCTTAAGCGATACTACCGACGATTGCAAGGACTTTCTTCGAGCGACTTGTCAAGCCACAATAGAAATGTCCGGTGGTGGGCCACAATAGAAATGTCCTCTCCCTGGTGTCTTCACCGCCCCCTGTCGGTTGGCTGGGGGCGGCCGTCTGAACGCTCGGCCGCGGATGTCGGTCTTCTCGGGTCGCCCAGGTCCCGGCCCGGCCGACGCGGTGGCCGACTGGATCTGCATGGACGGTGCTGTACGGGGAGCGGGGCGGGGCAATCTCCCCGGTCGGAGCGTCGGGCTCCCAGCCCGATGTGGAGGCCGGGGGGACGGCGGGCCCGGTCCCCCGGCCACAACGCCCGGCACGCCTTACCGCCGTCTCGGCCAGGTGCTCGATCAGTACGCAGAGCCCCAACGCGCGGCTGGCCGGAGCGGGCGGTCTCCGCTTGCGTCCCGTCATCGCCGCTCTTCGGCCGGCCCGGGACCGCACGGCGCGACGCCCTCGCCATCCGTCCGGGCAGCCTCGCGAGCAAGGCGTTCTCTCCGAGCGATCGCAGCCTGCGCCTCGGCGTGGAACCGCTTCCGCCACGGATGGTCCGACCCCGGCTTCGGCGGCGCCGACCTCGACTTGGACGCCGCCGACTTGGACCTGGGGCGGCGCACTGGCTTGGCGTCTTGGGCACGAGGGCGCTCGCGGCCCAGCGGCTCCACCGCCAAGTACCGCTCCCCGACCCGGAAGCGGATGCTGCCGTCGAGGCGCCGTTCCACGACCACCTTCGTGCCCGGACCCGCTCCGGCTGCCTCCCGCTCCGGCAGCTGCCAGTACCGGTTCCGGAACCGGACCGTGAAGTCGTTGGCCACCACCCGCGTGTGGGTCTCCGCGAAGAGCGCATCCAGGTCCACGTCCGCCGGCAGCGGGCGGTGGGCGTCGCACGGGTCTCCCGGCGCAACCGTGAACCGCTCGTTCCAGAACGGCACCCAGCACTCGGCCAGAAACCGGTTCGCCTCGGCCAGACTCGCGATCCGCCCCACTCGCATCTCCTTGACCAGCCGGTCCTGCGCCGTCCCGAAGCTCCGCTCCACCCGTCCCTTCGCCTGCGCCGAGCCCGCGAGGATCATCTTCACCCCCAGCTTGTCCAGACCCCGCGAGATGATCGTGTCCGTCCGCCTCCCCTGCTTCGTCATCCACTGCCCGAAGTGCCCCGCGTGGTCGGCGTAGAACGCCAGTGGACGCCCGTGACGACGCAGGTACTCGATCACCGCGCGGCGGTTCTCCGCGCCGTTGTCCCGCTCCACGAACCGCGCCGTCTGCAACCGGTTCGTCGCGTCGTCGTGCATCGCGATCAGCACCAGGTCGTCCGCGCCCCGCTCCTCCAGCCAGGGATGCACCGAGCTGTCCCACTGGCACAGCTCCCCCACCGCCGCCCGCCGTGGCCGCCGGCTCCGGTGCTTCGCGCGCTTCCGCTGCCGCTCCCACAGCTCCGCGTCCCGCATCCAGCGCCGCACCGTCTCGGCGCTCAGGCGCACGCCGTGGCCCCGGTCCAGGTGCTCGGCCAGCAGCGTCGGGCCGAAGCCCCGGTAGATCGGATCCGATGCGACCTCCAGCACCAGCTCCCGAACCGCCGCCGGCAGCGCGCTGTTCGACGGTCGGCCTCGGAGACCGTGCACGACGCTCTCGTCGCCCTCCGCCTCGTACCGCCGCCGGAGGCGCCTGAACTGGCGCGGCGTCACGTCGAGCCGCTCCGCCCCGGCCGCCGCCGAGAGCACGCCTTCGCTTACCTGCCTGAGCACCGAGATGCGATCCCTGTCCTTGAGCTTCAGCTCCATCTGCTCCTCTCCCGAACCGTGTTCCGTGACCGAGCACCGAACATGGTCCGAAAGAGGACATTTCTACTGTGGTAAGACCGGACATTTCTACTGTGGTACGACAACTTTCTTCGAGCGACTCTCCCCTCTTCTTCCGTGCGACCCCCATCAAAGCAACTGGGGCATCACCTGCAGATGAGGTGACGCCCCAGTCCTTGTCCAGCGACCCGACCTGAAGCCGTCGGCCGGCTCAGGTGGTCAGCGCAGCGTCACGCCTTCGGCGCGCATCGCTGGGTCAGGTCGTCGGCGATGTTGGGATTGTACAGCGGCTCCGTGTCGGTCATGGTGAACTTGGTCGGCCGTCCCGCACCCTCGCGTTCTTCGTCGTTCAGCGCGTCAAAGATCTGCCGAGTGAGACCAAACCGGTGGAGATCCACTGCTCGCTGACCTTCCATGAACAGTTCGGCGAACCGCTCAGACAGCAGATAGTCCATCATCATGTCCTGGTCGGTCGGCATATCGAGCGGTGCCAATCCAACGGCATCGCGCAGGCCATTGAGAATCGCCGTTGCTCCCGCGTAGTCGCCAGAGTTCACAAGCACTTCGGCCTGGATGAGGCGCATCAAGTCCGAGTGCACCATCGGAATGTTGTCCGTCAGGCCGTTGTACTTCCACTGGCTGTAATGGGGCGTCTCGTTGTCTGTGGCCACCTCGCCGTCGAAGAACACCGGTATACGCATGTCGTACTCGTTGGTCCACGGATCGCGCATGTATCCAGGGTCTTCGCTTAGGTCAATCTGGTCCCACCACTTGTGCATGAGACCGGCGGCCTCGTTGAAGGTCTTGGTGGTCACCAAAACGACCCAGTTGTTCACCGTCTGGTTGAACACGGCTTCGTACGAGAAGCCGTCTGGGATCGCCGCGGCGTCAGCAGCAGCGGCCTGCATGTCGCCGAGCAACAGATTGGCTTGGGCTCTGCCGGCCTGGGCGGCCGTAGCGTAGTCGTTGCGGCCGGCCGCCTGCGCCGTCTGCATGGCGTTCGTGAACTTCCCGACCGCCTGTTGCAACGCCTGCATGTCCGTGATCGCAGGACCGCTGTGCTCGCCTACCGACTCGCAGAACGACATGCCCATGTACAGGTCGGCAAAGGCTCCGCCAAGGCGAGCCTGAGCCGTAAGCTCGCTGGAGGCTGCTTCACTTTCCCCCATCGTCTCCTTGAAGCGTCTCTCGGCGTCCGTGGCGAACCACTGGGCTCGAAGCCACGCGTTGTGGGTGCCGTCCATGGCGCTAGTTCCGTACTGGAACCTCCCGTGGTCCACCTCGTCGTACCCGCCCCACGTTCCCGTGTGCTGGTACTCGTCGGCCAAGAGGGCCTGGTAGACCACGAAGTTGTCCATGACGGTGTGCACAGACCCTTCCACGCCGTTGGCCACCGCTGGCAAGGCTGTGTCCAGGTCCTCTGCCGTGTAGCGTTGCGGGTCCTGGACCGTCAGCAGGGAGTCGCAGGCTCCCAAAGCCATGGCAGCGACCAGGAACAGCGTCCACGTTCTCGTGTTAGCTCGTATCATCGGTCGTCCTCCCTCCTAGAACCTGGTCTTGAAGGTCAGCTTGAACTGCCTTGGTTGCGGAAGTCCCAGGAACGGCGACGACGCGTAGTCCCGGCCTCCCTGGTAGAGCTGATTGGGATCGGGGCAGTTGCAGTTGTCCCACCAGTGCAGATTGTACCCCGAAAGCGTCAGCGTCGAACGTTGCAGGCTGACTAGCTCGGTGAGAGACTCGGGCAACGTGTACGAGATGGACACCTCCTGCAGGCGGATGTTGTCTCGGGAATCGACAGGGGTGACCAGCCGGAACCAGTTCAGGACCGAGTCGCTGGCGAGCGTGGATTCGCCTGCTGCGTCAAGGTGCATGAGGTACTCGTCATACGCCAGTTGCCGGACCCCGTACCCGCGGTCCGAATTGGTCATGGACGCACCCCATTCTCCCCGGAACTGGACAGCGACCCTGAGCGACTGGCCAATTGAGAAGTGGCTGTTGAGGGACGCCAGGTGATCGGGGAACCTCTGGCCCTGATAGAAGCTGTAAACGGATCTGATGTGCGACCTCTCGTTGGGATCCCATCCCAAGATTCCGCGTGTGATGATCTCGCTGATCGGGAACCCTTCCCAGAGTCCTCCCAAGCGGGTGTGGTAGGTCCAACCCGTCAACTCCGTGCCCTCGTAGACAGGCAAGGAATCCTGGATTGCCGTCTCTCCCAAGTCAACGACTTCGTTGTGAATCCACTCGTAATTGACACCGGTGGACCAACTGAAGTCGGCGCGGTCGATCACGGTTGCGTTGACCGCCAGCTCTACGCCCTTGTTCAGAATTGAGCCCGCGTTGCGCAATTGGGACGACGAGAAGCCCTCGCTGGGAGGGAGAGCGATGCCGAGAAGCGCGTTGTTCGTGTTAGCGTGCCAGTAGGTGGCGTCTACGCCGACCTTGTCGTCCATGAAGCCCAGGTCTAGGCCCGCCTCGTACTCGATTTTGATCTCGGGCTCAAGCAGGTCGTTCCCGGGGTTGCTCGGGCGTACTCCCGCCAAGTCCTCCAGAACCGTAGACGGCACATAGGTCTGGAACTGGTCGAACGCGCCAGGCGCCTTGCCGCCCATCCCAACGGCCGCTCGGAGCTTCGCACTGCTGATGAAACCAGGCAGCATGCTCTCGGTCAAGTTGTAGGCCACATCGGCCTTGGGGTAAATCTGGAAGCCGTAGTTCTGCCCGAAGGCGCTGTTTCCGTCCATCCGGACAGCCGCCGTAATGAAGAGGTTGTCTCCGATGTCGAAGCGGTTCTGGCCGAAGAAGCCGATGTTGATCTCCTCGGAGAAACTCTCGCCGCCGAAGTTGCGAGCGGCGCCGCTCACTGTCGTCACGCCCTCGCCCGCAAAGTCCTTACCCGTGGCCATCGACAAGGAGCCGATCTCCCAGTAGCCTTGCGTGCCGAAAGCAAAGCTGCCGGCGATGTTGTCGCCGAACGGCAGGGAGTAGTCCAAGTTGCCTGCATAGTCGAGGGTGAAGTTGCGGACGCTACGGTACCCGATGTTCCGCTCGCCGAGGGTGCCAATGTACGTGTAGTGGCGCCCGAAGGGCAGGTTTCGGGTCTTCTGGTCGTTCACGGCGTCGAGACCCAACGTCGCTCTGTGGCTGAACCATGGCCGCGGCGTGTAGTTGAGCTGCACCGAGCCTTGGAAGCGGTCTGCGTCCGAGTACGTTTGGATCGCCCGCGCGTCTGCCACGTTTACGTCCAAGCCGCCGCCGTAAGGCTCTTCGGCGGTGGTGTTGTTCGGATTGGCCAGCAGCGCGTTGGTGTAGATGCCGAGCCAGTTGTTCCCCGACTGCAAGGCGTAGATGCGGTTTCTGACGTAGCTGGAGGTCACGCCCACCGTGAGGTTGTCCGAGGCGGTCCAGTTCAAGTTGACTCGCAGGTTGGCCCGCTTCTGGTCGTTGGGCTTGATCGAGCCCTCCTCGTACGAGAAGCCGCCGGACACGAAGTAGGTGACGTTCTCGCCGCCGCCGTCCACGGTCATGCTGTAGGTGTTGATCAACCCGTTTTCGATCAGCGACTCGTTGGGATCGAGGGCCACCGTCCCGTCTGACCCACGGAAGTTGGGGCGCAACTTCGTCGGGAAGTTCTTCCGGTGTCGGTTGACGCCAGCACTGACCTCGAAGGTGAAGTTCGCTGGACTGTTGTTGCGGCCCCGCTTCGTGAAGACCTGAATCACGCCGCCGGAGGCTTCAGACCCGTAGAGCGTTGCGGCTGCAGGTCCCTTGAGCACCTCCACTCGCTCGATTTCGTCCGGGCTCAAGTCCGAGAGTCGGTCCTCGCCAGCACCGCCGCTGAACGCACAGCACGTCGTCTGGCCGCCCGTGCTGCTTCCCCACTCGGAGCCCCGTGCGTCGACCCGGATGCCGTCGATGTAGATGACGGGCCGTTGACCCAGCGAGAAGGAGTCCATGCCGCGCACGGTCAATACCCGGGACGCGCCAACGCCTCCAACAGAGCCGATCGAACGCACGCCGGGGATCCGGCCCTCAAGCGCTTGGCTGAAGCCGTCCAGGGGGATCGTTTCCTGAACGTCGCTCAGGTTCAAGGAGGCAGCAGACACTCCCAGCTTGCGACGCTCGACGGCCCCGGCCGTGCCCGTGACGATGATCTCGTCCAGGTCGACGGCGGAGACGTCCATCGAGAACTCCACCGTGGCCGCGCCGCCTGCGGCGATGGTCACCTCCTGCGTCTCGGTGCCGTAGCCCACGTGAACTGCCTGGACGGAGTAGGTTCCGGGCGGCACGCGCGTGATGAGGAAGCGGCCATTGACGTTGGACAGCCCACCGAATGGAGTGTCCATGATGGTGATCTGGGCGCCGTTGATCGGCTGCCCGGTCGTCGCCGCGGTGATCGTTCCCGTGACCGTCCCGTCCTGGGCGGCCACGCCGACCGGCAGGATGAGGGCCAGGGCGGTCGCCGCGGCGAGGAGGGAGGAGAGCCTCCCTGGTGTGCTGTAGCGTTGGGTCATGCCACGTTCTCCTTCGGTTGGGGCCATGAGGGCAGGACGGACGGCCTTGCGCCACCCGTCACCTCGCTACATAGGCGGATCATAGTAACACGGCAATGCGCGGCACGCCATCCCGGGGGGTCAGAACACTTCCCCCAACCCCTCCGCCACCCGCTCCGCCAGGGCGGTGACCGCTCCCGCCAGGACGCGCGTGCGCTCGCTCCTGACGTAGTAGGGGTCTCGTTCGGCGGCGGCGTGGTGGAAGAGCTCCACGAAGCCTAGGGCGTCTCCATCCTCGTCCAAGTACTCCGCCCGGAGCAGCCGACGGAGGGCTTCCGGGTCCGGGGGAACGTCGTATCCAGCTATGGCCAGTTGGTCTACTCGCTGCATGAAGTTGCCGAACCCAGCGTCGGGAACTTCTCCGTCAGCTCCGCTGGGGTCGGTCCACTCGCCCGAGGCGAGGCGGGTCATGGTGCGCGTCTGTGCCTGGTCGCCGTCGCCGGTCGTCACGCGAACGCTGGCCACCTCGTTGGCCGGGTAGTGGTGGAGCCAGCGTTCCCGGAGCGAGCCTTCGCCGATCTCCAGCGGCCGCACCACTTCTCCGGGGACGACGTAGCCCCTGTCGGCGGCGGGCTCCGTGGCGTACCGGTGGGAGCCGCCGATCGTCGTGTCCCCCAGGATCAGCTGCCGCTCGTCGTCGTCGAACGCCACCGCGATCCGCTCGGCGGCATCGGCGAGGCCGAACCGGGTCTCCTGTTCCGGCGAGAGCGGCCCCAGATCGCGGACCACGCGGAGAGCGGCCAGCCGCGCCACCGCCACATGGCCCGTGGCGCCTACGGGGAACTCCAGGGTGTCGCGTCCCTCGTTTTCGACCTGGCGTCCCCAGAGGAAGGCGCCGCCGTCGTCCTCCCGTCGCTCGATCCGCACTTCCTTCTCCGGCGAACGGTAGCGGACCGACATCACCTCCGTCGTGTCCTGCTCCCACGCCAGTGGGCGGTTTCGGTCCTCCTCGCGGAGTTGGTCCCGGGTCCAGGTCTGGAACGCCCACACGGCGGCCACCGCCAGCAAGATGCCGTGCGCCCGCGCCCCCCTCACGCCGGCGTCCCCCGCCTGGCCCGTCGGCCGTAGAGCGCGACTCCGCCGCCTGCCAGCACCAGGGCCGGCGCGCCGAAGATGATTGCGTAGAACCACGCCACATCCTCCGAACGGGTGTGGAGCACCGGCACGTCTTCCTCCGAGACGACTTCGCCGGCGAACGCCTCCTCCCTGCCGAGCCAGCGGATGCCGTCGGCCACCAGCGCGGCGTTGAGCTGGAGGCTGACCAGCACTCGGTCGGCGAATATCTCCGAGTCGCCGTAGATCAGGGCGCGCATTCCGGGGGGCGAAGCTGCTGGCGTCTCCGTCCGCGTCTCCGCTGGTGTCTCCGTCGGCGCCTCCGTCTCCACGGCGACCGCCACCGCCAAGCTTTCCCGGGTCTCGTCGCCCTCGTCGAAGCGGAAGTCCCCGTTTCGGTCGGCGAAGCTAGAGCGCATGGTGCGGACCACCAGCGAGTGGCGGAGACCTTGCGCGTCCTCGGAGGGAGCGAGCGACTCGGCGCCCAGCATCAGCACGCCTCCTCCTCCGCCGCGCCGACTGGCGGTGGTCACGGAAGGGTGGGCGGAGAATCGGTTAGCGACGATGAGGCGGCGGTCGGCGGGCGTCCCCGTCTCGCGCATGTGGTTCTGGTCGTCCACGACGGTCGCCGGATCGTGCTCGACGCCCAGGCGCTGCCTGAACTGCTCGATCCGGAAGTCGGAGCCGGACTCCAGCGCCACCAGCAGCGAGCCGCCCCGGTCCAGGTACTCGCGGATCGCGTCGGCCTCCGAGTCGAAGAACGGACGTTGGGGTCCCAAGACCATGACGAGGGCGGCGTCTTCGGGTATTGCATCGCCCAGCCCTTCGCGCGCTCCCAGGTCGCGGGCGTCGTAGTTGAGGAGCTCCAGCATCCGGCGCAACGCCGGGAGGGGCGGCTGGCGGGGTCCCGGCGGAGCGTCGCGGGGCATCCACGGCTCGCGGGGCTCGTTGCGGGGGGCCAGGGAGTCTTGGGCGAGCGGGTCGCTGATCTCGCCGTGGCCGGTGGTCAGGTAAGCGACGCGGCGGCCGCGGGCCAGGAGGAGGAGCGCCTGCTGGACCAAGCCGTCGAGGACGCGGAGGCGGGCGCGGGCGTCGTCCAGCTCCGCCGACAGGGCCACCAGCTCGGTGCGGTCGCCCACGCGGAAGAAGACTTGGCCGTCGTTGCGCGCGTTCCAGTCGGCGGCGGCGGCGGGGTTGGCGAAGCGGTCGTGCTCCTCCATGGCGACGTTGCCGGTGGTGGCGGCCAGCGCCTGGACGTAGGTGCGGACCTGCTCTCCCACCGGGTTCAGAGGGGGAAAGAAGAGGGCGACTTCAAGCTGTCCGTCCAGGTTGCGGACGATCTCCCGGGTGGCGTCGCCTGGGGTGGCGGTCTTGAAGTAGCTGAAGTCCAGCGTCCGGTTGCGCTCGGCGGCGATGTAGCCCAGCAGCATCAGGGCGCTTCCGGCCAGCGCTAGGCTGAAGGCGTTGGCGGCGCTCTCGCGGATGCGGAGGGCGTCCACCCGGCTGGCGTGCGCGCCTCCCTTCTTGGCCGCCCAGTGGGCCGCCAGCGCCGGGAGGGCCGAGCAGACCATGAGGATCGACGAGGCCGCGAGGAAGAACCGTCGCGCACGCCGTTCGTCCTGGGCGCTGCCCCAGTCCAGCCCCAGCCACTCGATGCCGTCTTGGGTGCCGGGCAGGAACCCGGCGAGGGCCAGGACGCAGCCGATGCACGAGAGGGCGAAGACGGCTTCGGTGGCCCGGTCGCCAGTGCGCCAGGCGACGACGCGGAGGACGGCGGCGGCGAGGGCGGCGGCGGCGCCGATCAGGATCAGGGGAAGGCGGAGGGCCGGGGTCCCGTCGAAGATGCGGGCGCCGGCGAAGACTGCCACCACGCCGCCGAAGAGGAGCCAGGTGGTCCAGGACCGCTTCACTCCCATCGCTTCGCCTCCATGACCTTGGTGGCCGCGTAGAGGAAGAAGTAGGTCAGCGCCGCGTAGTACACCACGTCGCGGAGGTGGAGGAGGCCGGCCTGGAAGCCGGCGAAGTGGCGGCCGTGGATCGCCAGGGCGGCGAACACCCAGTTCACCGGTGGGCCGACGATCCTCGATAGGGGCCAGAGGAGGAAGAGCGTCCCCGTGACTGCCGACGCCGTGGCGGCGGCCACCAGCTGGTGACGGGTGAGGGCGGAGGCGAAGAGGCCCACGGCCAGAACGGCGCCGCCGAGGAGGGTGAGCCCGAAGTACCCCGTGAGGACCTGAGCGAGGGAGACTTTGCCGTTCACGAGGATCAGCAAGGGCATGTAGAGGGTCGCCAAGTTGATGGCGGTGAGGAACGCCAGCGCGGAGAGGAACTTGCCCAGCACGATCTCCCAATCGCGCACGGGCGAGGTGTCCAGGAGGAGTTGGGTGCCGGTCTGGCGCTCCTCGGCGAGCAGTCGGATCGAGAGCGCCACGGCGGCGATGGCGGTCAGGCCGCTGGCGTTGTAGAAGAAGCCCGCCAGGACCTGCCCCGAAAGGCGCTCGCCGGCCGACGGTCCCAGCGCCTGGGCGTAGAAGAGAAGGCCGTCCAGGAGCAGCACCGCCGCCGCCACGATGTAGCCCATGGGAGAGCGGAGGTAGGCGGCCAGCTCGCGTCGGAAGACGACGCCTGTTGCGCCGGCGGTCACGGCTGGGCTCCCGTGCGGGTCATGCTTCGGCTGCTCCGCTGCGCCCGACTAGGCCGACGAAGACGCGCTCCAGCTCCCGTTCGGCCCGCGCCAGGGCCAGCACATCGTGGCCGGCCTCCACCAGGGCGCGGCAGACGGCGGCGCGCAGGTCGGCGTCGCCCTCCACATGGTAGGTGGCGGCGCGGGGCTCCGGTCGGCGGCGGGTGGTGGGCGCGGGCTCGACGCGGGTCACGCCAGGGACGGCGCGGATGACCTCTTCGGGGGTACGGGTTGCTGCGGGACGGGCGGCTTGTCGCACGGTGATCGAGAGGCGGCGGGAGCGGAGGAGTCCTTCGCCCAGCTCGGCTTCGGTGCCGGACGCCACGATCTTGCCGTCGTTCAGGACTAGGAGACGGTCGCAGGTCTCGCTGATCTCCGGCAGGATGTGGCTGGAGATGAGGATCGTGTGAGAGTCTTTGAGCTCCCGGATCATCCCCCGCATCTCCATGATCTGGACCGGGTCCAGGTCGTGGGTCGGCTCGTCGAGGATGAGAAGCTCCGGGTCGTGGATGATTGCCTGGGCCACGCCGACCCGCTGGCGGTACCCTTGGGACAGGTGGCGGGCCAAGACGCCGTGGACCTCGGAGACCCGCGCGTACTCTTCCACCTCGGGCACGCGACGGGTGACTGCTTCCGGCGACATTCCCTTGATCCGCCCCGCGAACGCCAAGTAGTCGCCCACGGTCATGTCACCGTACACCGGAGGCGTTTCGGGCAGGTAGCCCACTCGCTTGCGGACTTCGTGGGGCTCCCGGAGCACATCCAGTCCGTCGATCCGGACCGTTCCCGACGACGGGCGGAGGCCGCACGCCAAGATGCGCAGCAACGTGGTCTTGCCCACGCCGTTGAGTCCCAGGAAGCCCACGGTGTCACCCTTCTCGATCTCGAACGACACGGGGCCCAGCGCCCGCTTCGGGCCGTAGTACTTGGTGACGGCTTCCAGGTGGACCATGCGGTGAACGGTCGTCAGTGGGGCCGGCTAGAGGGCTCTCAAGCTTGGGCCGCCCGGGCCAGCAGTTCGTCGCCGGTGGCGCATTCGATGATCGCGACGCCGATCTGGGCGAGCCGGTCGGGGTCGGAGATGTGGGCCAGGACGGCTTCCAGTCGCTCCGCCGTCTCTGGGCCGAACTTGCGCCTGGCGGTCTCCACGTGCGCCTGGCGCATGCCCTCTTGGCGGCCCTCCTGGCGGCCCTCTTGGCGGCCCTCTTGGCGGCCTCGCTCCCGTCCAGCCTGCCTCTCTTCGCGACGGACCTCGCGATGGACCTCGCGACGGACCTCGTCTCGCAGCTCCTGAATGAGCTCTTCGCGCATGTCGCGACGAATGGCCGCCCAGTGCTGCACGAATGGGTTGGCCATGTCTTCCAACGTCTTCAGGTGTGCCACGTCTTCCTCCTTTGCTCCTCCAGAAATGATCGAAACTTGCATCCACTTCGTCAATGCCTTCCGCTTCGGCGAGTCCGGCGGCAGCAGCTCGCCCAGCTTCTCAATCACCTCCATGAACTCTGCAGGTGTGCGCGCCTGACGCAACTTCAGCCCCGCTGACATCGCGTTGTTGCCCGTCGCCGTCTTCGCCTCTTCGGCCTCCCCGAACAGGAAGAACTTCTGCCCCAAGGCGTAGGGGATCAGCGCCGGATGGGCCGGACCCAGGAGGGCTTGAAGGTCGGTGGGGGCGTCCCAAGGACCTGGACCGCTGAAGACGAGGAACGGTACGACGATCGGCAGCTCGCCGTCGGGACCCGTCTTGTTGTCCTTCACGATCCGATCGTACGCCAAGGCGGTCTCCAGTAGGATCCGCACGGGCATGTACGGATCCACGGTGGACTGAAACTCGAACACGAAGACCACATACATCCAGGAATCGCGGAACCGGAGCCTCCAGACCATGTCGGCGTGGCGGACGAGGCGGAGCTTGGGGTCCACGTACTCGGTTTGGGCCTTTTCGAGGGTGGCGAAGTCCATGTCCGCGAGCCACTCGGCATTGATCCGCTTGCGCAGGGCCCACTCGACGACGTCGGCGTCGGAGTAGACGGCCTTGTAGACCTTGTCGGCTTCTTGGTGGATCGTCTCTTGGCGAACCGCGTCCTCTTGGAGCGGGTCTCGGGAAGATTCGTCGTTCGGCACGTTTCCGTTCACCGGGATTCGAGGAAGCGGACCAGCGCGCTCCGTGCGTCGGTGGGCAGGGAGGCGAAGGCGTCGCGGGCGGCCGTCGCTTCGCCTCCGTGGGCGGCAACGGCGGAGGCAAGGTCGGTGGCGCGGCCATCGTGGAGGAAGCGACGGCGGTGGCGAAGCCCCCAGAGGGGTGCGGTGCGGAGTTCGCTCGGGGCGGCGTCGCGCCCGCACACGTCAGTCAGGGCTGGGCCTAGATCGTGGAGGAGGAAGTCCGAGTAGGGGCGGATCGTTCGGCCGGCCAGCGCCGGGTGCAAGGAAGGCGATGCGGGTTGGCGGGTGGCGGTGCGGAGTTGCTCTCGGTGGCAGGACTCGCAGCCGATCTGGCGGAAGAGGGCGGCGCCTTGGGCGATGGACTCGGCGACAGGGGCCGGAGGCGCCAGGAAGCGCACGTAGTCGGTCAGGATGCCGAGGGTCTCCTGGTCAATCTCCGGGTCGGGCATGGGGTCCGCTTCCGGGGGCACGGGGACTCCGTTGCGGGTCTCTTCGGCAGGGTGCGCCGGGGTGGTGAAGCCCAGTTCGAAGCGGAGGGCCGTGTCCACGAACTCCTCCACCGTGGCCGCATCTCCCTTTCGTCCGAAGCGGGCGGCGCGGCCGTCGGGAAGCCGGGGGAGTCGGCCGGAGATGCCGTCGCCGTCCCGATCGTCGGGGTCGGCGCGCTCCGCCAGCACATCCTCCGGCACGGCCTCGACCAGCCCTAGCCCCAGGAGCGGAGGCGCGATCATGCGGGCCGTGGCCGTGGCGCCGTCGGGCACGCGCTCGGGACCCATCCCGTGAGCGGCAAGCAGGTCGGTGGCGCGGCGCTGGATGTTGTCGCCTCCGTGGGATTCCAGGAGGTCGCATCGTCCGTCGTCGAAGCGGGTGGCCTTGAGGACCGGGACTCGGGCGTTGCCGCCGCCCGTGACAGGTTCATCGTGGCACGCGCTACACCGTTCGGCGTTGTAGAGTGGGCCCAGCCCTTCGTCAGCTGTGGCGAGGCGCTCGAAGAGGGCGCGACCCAGCAGAAAGCGGCCACGGGCGGCAGGGTCCAGGCCGGGGACGGGTTCTCCGGGCGCGGTGGGCGGAAGCTCGGAAGGCCGGGGTTGGGGCGCGTCGCAGCCGGCGCAGGCCAGTGCGCCAGCACCAGCGGGAATCAGCAGCCAAGCACGCCGGTTCCTCGTCACGAACCCGGAGCGGCGCTCGCCCCCGCTCCCGCCAACATCGCCCGCGCCTTGACGAGCGCCGCCAGCACGCCCGTGGCGCGCACCTCCGTCCCGGCTCGGTCGAGGAGCCATGCCTCCAGGAGTGGCGAGAGCGAACGCGCTTGGCCCTGCCTCGACACCACCGTTTCAATGTGGCGCGCCAGGGCGGACCGGGACGGCGCATCGGGAGCGTCCAGCGTCAGCTCTCCGGTCCAGTACTCGATCTCGTCGGCGTGGGCCGTGGCGAAGCCGGCAAGGACTGCCGAGTCTAGCTCGAGGTCGAGGTCCATGTCTGGCGAGGCTTCCCGTTGTCCTGGCGAGGCTTCCCGCTGTTGGAGACCGGCCAAGCGAAGCTCGCGGGTGGCCAGCTCGCGCACCAAGTCGGTCTTCGCCTCCTCGTCCGCTGCGGCCAGCTCGGCTCTCGACGTGGCCGGAAGGAAGATCAGCCAGCGGGCGGCAGCCGAAGCGTCGAGGATCCCTCCCTCCCAGGTGGCCAGAGGGGCGGCGGAGTCCAGCCAGCCGTCCGGGTCCTGCGCCACCAAGCCGATCAGGTGCGTCGCGACCGGGGACAGCTCCATCCCGGACGCTGCACGGGCCTCCTCTGCGGCAGCGGCGTCGGCTTCGGCGAGGCGGTGCTCCCGAAGCCGGGCGGCGAAGACTAGGCTGACCTCCTCGAAGCGCGGCCGGTAGAGGATGTGGAAGCCCTGTCGCGTCTGGACTACTCCTGACACCTGCCCCGGCTCCAGTCGGAAGGCCGCCCTGTCCAGGTTCGACGGAAGCTCCCCTCGGGAGAACAGTCCCATCAGTCCTGCGGCGTCGCGGGTGGCGGCGTCCTCGCTTTCGGCCACCACGTCGTTCCAGGAGGCACCCTCCACGATCGACCCCAGGATGCGCTCTGCGGTGCGCTGCTGAAGCACCCGCTCGGCAGACGAGGTCTCGGGGCCGACCCGCCTCAGCACATGGGCGACCAGACGCAGGGACCCCCCCTGGAACGCGCCGACGACGGCTTCGGGAGAAGGTGCGGCCGACGCGCCCAGGCGCGCCTCCCGGTCGGCGGCGAGGAGAGCTTCCCGACGGTCCAGCCAGCTGGCGGCCTCCAGCGCTTCGGCGCCCAACAGAGAGTCGCCGGCGGCCGATCGCAACGCCAGCGCCGCGGCTCCCTGCCAGTGACGGACCAGCTGGACGGCGGGCACCGAATCCAGGGGAAAGGGCTGGGCCAGCACCAAGAGCTCGGCCAACCGGTCCTCGGAGAGCGTCCAGTCGCCGGTGCGCGCCACCAGCCCCCGGCGCGCCAAGTCGTCGCACGCCGTCAGGGTCAGCAGGGCGACGCCCAGCAGGGCTGCCAGCACTGGGGGCGCCTGGCGGCGGGTCCGAATCAGCGAACGATCACCGTTATCGTGTCGGCCACGGGTGGGTCCAGGGGGATGTGCACCCCGTCGGCCACCACGGCGACGATCTGGTGCTCGCCCGGGGTCAGGTCCTCCAGGGTGAACTCGGTCTGCGCGAGTCCCATGTGGTAGTGCACGCCGGGGTCGTTGGGGATCGGCAGCGTCCAATCCACGTCGGCGTCCACGATCAGGTGGTGGTGGCCGGTGCCGGGGTCCATGGTGCCGGCGGGCGCAACCGTCAGGCCCGTGACCTCCATGACCACCAGGAGAGGGCCTTGCTCCACCACGGCTCCGTCTTCGGGGGACACGATCGACACGGTGGCCGGCTCCGTGGCCGCTTCCTGCTCTTCGGCGGCTTGGCTTGGCGGCGCTTCCTCGGCGGGCGGGTCTCCCGCGTCTCCTCCTGCGCACGCCGCCGCGGCCAGCGTGGCGACCGACAGCCCCGTGGCGGCTGCGATTCCCATGATCCGACGCACCATCTTCCTGTTCTCCTTGCCCTTGGATTTGCGTTGTTCGCTTGGCGGTGCGTTGCCAAGGTCGCTCCGTAGGGGCGTACGCGCCAGACCGCCCCGTTGTCGCTGAACCGGGCGTCGCCATAGGTTGCCGGCGCGTAGGCGTCATGCCGCTGGCCTCCGACCGGCGGCTCCACCTCCCGCCAAGTGCTCTCCATGCTCGAAGTCCACAACCTCGTGAAGGTCTACCCCGGTCCCGTGGCTGCGCTCCAGGGCGTGTCGATCAACGTCTCCAAGGGGATGTTCGGGCTGCTGGGTCCCAACGGAGCCGGCAAGACCACGCTCATGCGGATCGTCGCTGGTCTGCTGGAGCCCACGTCGGGCACCGTGCGCTTCGACGGCGAGGACGTGGTGGAGAAACCTCGGCGCATTCATCGCGTGTTGGGGTACCTGCCCCAGGACTTCGGCTTCTACCCCCACCTGACGGGCCAGGCGATGCTGCGCTTCCTCCTGCGCCTCAAAGGGGTGGATGCGCCCCAAGGTCTGGACCACTTGGTGGATGAGCTGCTGGAGCGGGTCAACTTGGCCCACGCCGCGAAGCGCAAGGTCAAGGGCTACTCGGGGGGCATGAAGCAACGGCTGGGAATCGCCCAGGCGCTGGCGGGGAACCCACGCCTCGTCATCGTGGACGAGCCCACGGCCGGGCTGGACCCGGAGGAGCGCATCCGCTTCTACCGGCTGCTGGCGGAGCTGGCCGAAGACCGGACGGTGCTGCTGTCCACGCACATCGTGGAGGACATCTCGGTGCTGTGCCCGCGCGTGGCGATCCTGCACGACGGGCGCTTCGTCGCCGACACGACCCCGGCGGAGGCGCGGGGCCGGCTGGCAGGCACGATCTTCGAAGGCGCGGTGGACGCCGACGGGCTGGCAGAGACGAGTCGGCGATTCCGGGTGACGCAGGCGGTGCTGGTGGAGGGAAACAACCGTGTGCGGGTGCATGTGCCCGAGGGGCCGCCCCCGGAGGGCTTCGCGCCTGTGGAACCGACGCTGGAAGACGCCTACCTGCTGCTGGCTCGGGACGGCGCGGAGGCGTGACCACCTGGCGGCGCTGGCGACACGTCGCCCAGCAGGAGTTCCTTTCGGGCCTGCGAAAGCCGGCCTACTGGATCCTCTTCGGCGTCCTGGCGCTGATGGCCTGGGGCTTCTCCAACGGCAACGTCACGATCTCCACCGGCGAGGCGATCGCAGGGGGAGTGCGCCCCCACATCACCTCCGTGTTCAACCAGAGCATGATCCAGGTGGTCGCGGTCCTGGGAATCGGCGCGTGGTTCCTGACGATCGCCGCCGGGATGATCTTGCCCCGCGAGGCCGAGCTGCAGGTGGAAGAGGTGCTGAACGCTACGCCGCTGACGCCGGGGGAGTACGTGTGGGGGAAGTTCGCCGGAGCGCTGGGCGTCTTCCTGGCCGGCTGGCTCCTCTTCCTTGGCGTGTCGGTCGGCTTCAACCACCTGATCGCGCCGGGGGGCGATGCGGAGGTGATCGGTCCCTTCGCGGCGTGGAACTACCTCTTCCCCACACTGCTCTTCGTGGTGCCGCAGGTCCTCTTCTTCGCCGGCGCTCCGTTCTTCCTCGGGGCGTGGACGCGGCGCCCCATCCTGGTGTTCGCATTCCCCGTGGTGGTGCTCCTGCTCACCATGACGCTCTTGGCGTTCTGGTCCCCCAGCTGGCTCGACCCGGCGGTGAACCGGGCGCTGATGCTGGCCGATCCGTCGGGGTACCGCTGGATCAACGAGACCTTCCTCAAGGTTGATCGCGGCGTCGAGTTCTACAACACGGCGCCGTTGCGGCCCGACGCCGGATTCCTGGTCAGTCGCCTGGCGTTTGTCGTGGCGGGCCTCCTGGCCGTGGCCGCGGCCCAGCGCAGCGTGGCTCGTCAGATGCGCGGGCGGGCTTCGGCACCGTCGATCCGGCTGTGGCGTCGATCGGGCCGGGCCAGGACACGGGCAGATGCCGGTGGCCGGCCAACGTCTGCAGCCGGCGGGACTCCCAGCGCGGCGTTGGTGGGGCGCGGACTGGCGGGGCGCGGACTGGCGGAGCTGGCCATGTCGTCCAGGCTCCCCGGTTTCTGGCGCACCGTGGGCGTGGTGGGCGGCTCGGAAGTGCGGGACCTGCTGGTCCGCCCGGGCATGTACCTCTTCGTGCCCCTGATCATCTACCAGTCGGTCTTCACCCTCACAGTCTCCCTCGGCCCCTTCGACTCGCGCATCCTTCTCACGTCGGGCGCCGCCGCCACGCGGCAAATCAACACTCTCGCCTTGCTGGTGTGCTTCCTGCTCCTCTTCTACACGGTGGAGTCGCTGCACAAGGAGCGGGCCCGGCGCCTGGCCGAGATCTTCAACGCCACGCCGATCGGCACCGGCGCCATGCTCTTGGGCAAGACGCTGGGCAACAGCGTGGTCGCCGCACTGATCCTGACCGCCGCCTTCGCGGCCACCGCCGGCCTCATGGGCTACCAGCGGCTCTTCGAGGACAGCCCCGTCGGCTTCAGCGTCGTTCCGTTCGTTGCGGCGTGGGGCGCCGTGCTGGTCCCCACCTTCGTCTTCTGGACCGCGTTCGTCACCGCTCTCTTCTCCGTCTTCCGAAGCCGCTACGCCGCGTACGGGGCCGGTCTGGCGGCGATCGTGTACACGGTCTACCGGGCAACCTTCGTGGGCCCCCTCCCGTGGACGGTCAACTGGATCGCTTGGGACGCGCTCTCGTGGAGCGACATGGGGGCGTTCTCCCTGCACGGCCGGGCGTTGGCCCTCAACCGCTTCCTCTTCCTGAGCCTGGTGCCGCTCTTGGTGGGAGTGTCGGTCGTCTGCTTCGGACGAAGGGACTTCGACGCCGCCCAGCTCTTCCACCGCTTCCGCCCGAAGCCGCTCTTCATGGGCTTCCTGCGCCTGGCACCGTTCCTGGCGCTGCCCGTCGTTTTGGGCGCGACGCTCCACTTTGGCGGGCGCGCGGGCTACCAGGGACCCGGTGCCGAGGACGCGCTGGAGGACTACTGGAGACGCAATGCGGCGACATGGGCCGACTTCCGGATGCCGTCGGTGTCCCATGTGGAGATGGAGCTGGAGTTGGAGCCGCGCCAGCGTTCCGTGCGAGTGTCGGGCGCCTACACCTTCTTCAATCACCGGGACTACGCCTACGACCGGATTCCCGTCACCGCAGGCGATTGGGACCCCATCGAGTGGACGCTGGACGGCGAAGAGTACGAGCCGGACGACCGGGCCGGGCTGTTCGTCTTCAAGCCGGCGTCGCCCCTGAACCCCGGCGACTCCCTGGCGATCGGCTTCAGCTACGAGCTGCAGCTGTTGGAAGGGACCAGCAGGAACGCCAGCGGCGCAGGCCAATTCGTCCTCTCGTCGGGAGTCGTCCTGGGCGCCTTCACGCCTTCTTTCGCGCCCGTCCCCGGCTACGGCGAGGGCCGGGGCAGGCCGGAGACGCCCGACTCCAAGGAGTACGCCGACGACTTCTTCGAGGGCGAGACCGAACCGCTCTTCGGCTGGGGAGGCAAGCCGTTCACGACTCGGGTGCGGATCACGACGCCGGAGGAATACACCGCCAACAGCGTGGGACGGCGGACCAGCGACGAGGTGGCGGAGGGTCGGCGAACCGTCGTCTGGGAAAGCGACCATCCCGTGGGGCTGTTCAACGTGGTGGCGGGGCGGTACGCGGTGAAGGAAGGGGAGGGCACGGCGATCTACTACCACCCGGAGCACGACTACAACGTCGAGGAGATGTCCGCCGCGTTGGACGCTGCGCGGGAGCACTACTCCGAGTGGTTCTACCCCTTCCCGTGGGAGACCCTGAAGCTCTCCGAGTTTCCAGGGTTCGCCACCTATGCCCAGGGCTTCCCGACCAACATCACCTTCAGCGAGGGGATCGGCTTCCTGGCAAAGAGCGACCCCCGATCGCACATCGCGTTCATGGTGGTGGCCCACGAAGCGGCGCATCAGTGGTGGGGGAACCTGCTGACGCCCGGTCAGGGGCCTGGCGGCAACGTCTTGTCGGAAGGGATGGCGCACTACGCGACGATGCTCCTGCACGAAGAGGAGCTGGGAGACCGCTACCGGGCCGAGTTCGCAAAGCGGATCGAGGAGCGGTACGGCGACAACCGGTTCGTGGACTCGGAGCGCCCCCTGGTGCGGGTCGACGGCAGCCGACCGGGCGACGGAACCGTCACCTACGACAAGGGCGGCTGGGTGATGTGGATGCTCCAGCAGGAGATGGGCCGGGAGGAGCTGCTGGCGGGCTTGCGCGCGTTCATCGGCAAGTACAACCCGGACCCGGACTTTCCGGTGATCCAGGACATGCTGGCCGTGCTGCGAGAGTTCGCGCCGGACAGCGCCGCCTTCGACGCCTTCGCGGAGCAGTGGTTCTTCGACGTGGTGGCGCCCGAGTACAAGCTGGAGGATGTGGTCCACGAGGCGGTGGGCGCCGAGGGCGAGTCCGGCGAGTGGGTGGTGCGGGGAGTTCTGGAGAACGTCGGGAGTGGGCGCATGGCGGTGGAGGTGGCGGCCACGGCCGGCGAGCGCTGGCCGGACGATGGCGGGGGCGCGGGAACCGACCAGAGCGGCGCTGCCGAGGCGCCGGAGTATCGCGACGAGGCACCGGGATATCGCGACGCGCGCACCGTGGTCGAGCTGGGCGGCGGCGAGTCGGCGATGTTCGAGATCAGGGTGCCGTTCAGGCCGGAGCGGGTGGTGGTGGACCCCGACGTGCTGGTGCTGCAGCTGAACCGCAACGCCGCGGCGGTCGATCTGGAGGGGTAGGCAGTCAGGCCAGGAGCAGCGCCGTACCAGCAGCCAGCAGAATCGCGCCGGCGGGGCGGGCCAGCCGGTGGCCGAAGGGAAGAGCCGTCTCCGCTGCCATGAACGCGGCCATGGCCCCCATCCACGCCAAGCTGGCCATCCCCACGACCAACGCCAACGCCATGAGGGCCCAGCAGCATCCTACGCAGTAGAGGCCGTGGCGAACGCCCAGCCGCGCCCAGCCCGCCGCGCCGCCACGCCAGTGCGCGAGCAGGTAGCCGGCCGGCGAGCGGCAGTGGACCAGGCACGACTCCTTGAGTCCGGTGAACTGAAAGGCGCCCGCGACGATCAGGACCGTTGCGGCGGCGACGGGCGCGTGAACCCACAAGGGAACGGGAAGACCGGCGGCGCCCAGGGCCACATGGAGCGTCGCAGCTGCGGCACTGAAGCCGGCCCACGCCACCGCGTACCCGGCGGCGAAGGGGACAACGACGAGCGGCGAAGAACCGTCGGCCGGAACGGAAGAATGCAGCGCTCGCAACCAGGGGTAGACCACGGGCGCCATCATGACGGCCGTCATCGCCAACCACATGACGAGGACGGCGAAGTACTCCGTTGGACCGCTGCTGGCGGCTCCGGCCCCGACCTGCGGCGTCAGCTCTCGGGCGCCCAGCGGAAGTGGGACCAGAGTCCGTGGGTGCCATCGGTGCGGATCGCGATCTCGCCGTCGTCGTACTCGGTGGAGCCCATGGCGACGACCTGCTCCGAGTCGTGAATCTGGTTGTAGATGTTGCGGAAGGTCACGGGCTGGCTGCGGTCGCGGCCCCGAATCGCGTTCACGGTCCCCTTCAGGATGCCCGCCACGGCGATCGTCTTCTGGGTAGGCTCATCCTCGATCCGGATTGGCGCGGTTCGGGTCTCCAGCCAGTCGGACACGAACCGGGCCAGCACTTCCCAGGGTCCGCCGCGCTTCCCCCTCAGGATCGCCTCCACGGCCTGCGCCTGCTCCTCCGACGCACGGTCCGACACGATGATCCGGCCCTTCCATCCGCCCTCGATCATGACGGGAGGGCACTCGAAGGCCATGACCACGTCCACATCCGACAGATCGACGCCGTCGCACTCTCCGCGCCGGAACCGCATCGCCCAGAAGCCGTGGCACACGTCGTGGGTGCACTTCTGGCTGAAGTGGATGTGTCCAGGGCACACGGCGGTGCAGTTGCAGTTCTCGAAGGCCAGTCCCTCGGCCCACCATTCGCGTGTTCTCGACTCTTGCACCACAAGACCTCCTCTGGCTTGCCGGCGGCGGCAGCCCTCGATCGCTCCTCGTTACAGTTCGGCTTCGATTCCCCGAATCTCCAGAATCCGCAGCAGCGCCTCGCCGATCTTGTTGTTGGGCGTGGAGGCGCCGGCGGTGATCCCCAGCTCGAAGGGCACCTGCGGCAGCCACTCCATGGCGACGGCTTCGGCGGCTTCCACGTCGATCTCGGGCTTGTGGCGGATGCTGCCGTCTTCCACGTCGATGCACTTGGCGTCTTCGATGTGGTAGGTGGTCGCGTACTGGCGGCAGAGGTGGGCCAGGTGGTTGGTGTTGGAAGAGTTGTAGCCGCCCAGCACGATCATCACGTCGGGCGGGTCCTGCATCATCTCCATCACCGCGTCCTGTCGCTCTTGGGTCGCCGAGCAGATCGTGCCGAAGGACCGGAAGTGGGTCGCCGCGTGCTCTTCGCCCAAGGACTCGGCCATCATCTCCCGGAGGCGGGCGCCGATCGCCAGCGACTCGGTGGCGAGCATCGTGGTCTGGTTGGCCACGCCGATCTTGGCCAGGTCCACGTCGGGGTCGAAACCGTCGGAGACGCGATCTGCGAAGCGTCTCATGAAGGCTTCGCGGGACAAACACTCGGGCCGGTCCGTCATGTACGCGCCGACGATCTCGGCCTCCGACATGTCGCGGATCACCAGGTACTTGCCGCCTTCGTGCTTCTCCACCTGGCTGGCCGTGGCCCGGGATTCCTCGTGGAGGTGCTTCCCGTGGATCACCGCAGTGAAGCCGTCTCGGGCGTAGCTCTTCACCCGCTTCCACACAAGCAACACCGAGCCGCAAGTCGTGTCGACCAAAATGCAGCCCAGCGCCTGGAGCGCCTTCATGTCCTTCACCGTCACGCCGAAGGCGGGGATGATCACCACGTCTTCCGGCGTCAGATGGCCGAAGTCGAAGACGCCGTCCTTGGGGTAGATGAACTCGATCCCCATCTCCTGCAGGCGGTGGTTCACGTGGGGGTTGTGGATGATCTCGCCCACCAAGTAGACGCGCTTGTCGGGGAACTTGTGGCGGGTCTCGTAGGCGTAGTCCACGGCTCGGTCCACCCCGTAGCAGAAGCCGAAGTCCTTCGCCAGGCGCACCTTCACGTCGCCGAAGCGGTCCACGTACCCCCGCGACCGGATGCGCTCCACCACGGCGGACTGGTACTCCGCGTCGATCGCGGGCTTGACTTGGGCCTTGAGCCCGAAGCCCTTGCGGAAGTAGGTCTGGGTCATGGCGCGTAGCTCGGGAGCCCTCGCGTAGCTCGGGAGCCCCATGGGGGGACGGCCCCTATGCAGGGGACGGGGGGGGTCTGCCCCCGGTGGACTTGAAAGATATACGTTTGAGGTGGCGTGCGTTCGGCGCTCCGAGTTCTCCCCCTAGGTCTCCCAAAGGTACAAGCCGTTGCTGAGTCGGTTGATCCTGCTCTTCGTGACCGTTCCCCTGCTGGAGCTGGCGCTCCTCCTTCAAGTGGGACAGTGGATCGGCCTGGGGTCCACCGTCGCGCTGGTGGTGGCGACCGGGTTCGCCGGGGCGGCCCTGGCGCGGCAGCAGGGGCTGCGGGCGTTTCTGGCGGTGCAGCAGGAGCTGGCGGCGGGCGGCTTGCCGGGGCGGTCCCTGCTGGATGGTCTCTCGATCCTGGTCGGGGGCGCCCTTCTGCTCACGCCGGGCATCCTCACCGACGTGCTGGGCTTCAGCCTGATCGTTCCCCCTTCTCGGCGTTGGCTGCAGGGCATCGTCCGACGGCGGCTGGAGCGGCGGATACAGGAAGGCGCCGTCCGCTTGACGGTCTTCGGGATGGAGGGCGGCTTCGGGGGCTTCGGCGGCTCCGGCGGGGCCAGCGGCTCCGGCGGCTCCACCAGCGCCAGCGGTTTCGGCGACGCGAGCAGCCCCGACGAACCAAAGGGCGAAGGCTCGCCCAGGCAGGAGCTGGGCACCCATCCCCCCGGCAGAAACCCCCTTCGCCCGCCCAGCCGACGATGACCTCTCCCGACCCGCCTCCGACGCCCGACATCTCCTTCTTGCAGCGGTTGCTGGACGCCCATGGCCCGTCGGGCTTCGAATCCCGCCCTGCTCGCGTGTGGCGCAAGGAGGCGTCTTCCTTCGCCGAGGTCCGCAGCGACGTGGTGGGAAACAGCTGGGCCACGGTCGGCAGGGGAAGGCGCCCACTGGTCCTCATGGCGGGCCACATCGACGAGATCGGCCTTCAGGTCACCCATGTCCACAAGTCGGGGCTCCTCCGGTTCGCTGCGATTGGCGGATGGGACCCGCAGGTGCTGGTGGGCCAGCGGGTGCGGATCCTAGGCCGGGAGGGGGACGTGATCGGGGTGGTGGGCCGCAAGGCGATCCATCTCATGGACGACGAGGAGCGCAAGAAGGCGGCGGAGATCAAGAAGCTGTGGATCGATGTGGGCGCGTCCAGACGAGACGAGCTGGCCGAGCTGGGGGTGCGCGTGGGCGACCCGGCGGTGCTGGACCAGGGCATGGTGCGGCTGGCCGACGGCAAGGTGGCAAGCCGTGCAATCGACAACCGAGTCGGCGCCTTTGTGGTGCTGGAGGCGTTGCGGATGCTGGCCGAGGAGCCTTGCGAAGCCAGCGCCGTGGCGGTCGCCACCGCACAAGAGGAGATCGGCTATTCGGGCGGCGGCGCCCGGGCGAGCGCGTTTGGTCTCGCTCCCGACGTGGCGCTGGTCGTGGACGTGACCCACGCGACCGACGTTCCCGGCGTGGACAAGGCCAGGGTTGGCGAGCACAAAGTGGGGGGCGGGCCGGTGCTCACTCGCGGATCGGCAGCCCATCCCGCCGTCTTCGAGCGCTTGGCCGAGGCGGGAGACGCAGCCGGCATCGGCTACACGATCCAGGCCGCGCCCCTGCGCACATCCACCGACGCCGACGCGATTCACCTGGCTCGCGGGGGCATCCCGACGGGGCTCGTGTCGGTGCCCAACCGCTACATGCACTCGCCTTGCGAGGTGGTCGCGATCTCCGACGTCTTCGACACGGCCCGGCTGTTGGCCGAGTTCGTCCGACGGCTTGGCGGCGGGGTCGACTTCACGAGGGATTAGCGACGAGGGATTTGGCGACGACGGCTCAGCGGCGAGGAATTCGCGGCGACGCCTGCTCTTGGATCGGAAGTTGGCTATAATTGGCGCCGCTCCCGCAACACCCACCAGCCCCCGATCACCTAGAAGAACCCGAGCACGCCATGATCGACGCCCGCACCGTCATCAACGAGATCCAGGAAATGAGGGACGAGGGCTACCTCTCGGACGCCCTCCTCCGCCATGCCGTCAAGACCCTCTACAAGGCCGACCCCCGAAACAACTGGGTCGGCGTCTACCTCCTGGACGACGACGGCGCCGAGCTGTGGCTGCACAACTACGTCGGCGCCCAGACCGAGCACGCCAGGATTCCGGTGGGGCAAGGCGTGTGCGGCACCGCGGTGGCCCACGGTGCCAACCAGGTCGTGCCCGACGTGACCGCCTTCGAGGGCTACCTGTCGTGCAACGACGACGTGAGGTCCGAGATGGTCATCCTCATTCGGGCAGGGAACCGCATCTTCGGCCAGATCGACATCGACTCCTACCAGCCGGCGGCGTTCGAGGGTCAGGACGAAGTGGCGGTCCAGATGATCGCCGACAAGCTTGCGGAACAGATCGCCCACGAGCGCCGATAAGGGGGGCGGACCGGCCCGTTCCTTCCTGGCGCCGAACCCGGGTCCCTTCACCTTCGACGGCACCCGCAGTTATGTGGTCGGCCGCGACCCGGTGGCCGTGATCGACCCAGGTCCCGCCGACCCCGGCCATCTGGCCACGCTCGCGGAGGCCGTGCAGGGCGCCCGGCGAGTCACGATCCTGCTGACCCACGCTCACGACGACCACTCGGCGGGCGCGGCGGAGCTGGCGCAGCGGATCAGCGCCGAGGTGGCAGGACCTGGGCCTGCGCCGGGCACCGGCGACGATCTCGGCGGCCCGCGACCAATCGACGACGGCGAAGCCTTCGACACGAGCGCGGGACCCTTGGTCGCCGTGTTCACCCCGGGCCACGCCAGACACCACCACTGCTACCACCTCCCGAGGCACGACGCAGTGTTCACCGGCGACTTGATTCTTGGCCACGGAGACACGACCTGGATTGGCGAGTACGCAGGCGGGGTGGCCGACTACTTGGCTTCGTTGGACCGGCTCGACTCCCTGGGAGCTCGCGTCCTCTACCCCGGCCACGGCAAACCGCTGGCCGACCCGGCCGAAGCCGTCTCCCGCTTCCGCCGCCACCGGCTGGAACGCATCGCCCAAGTTCGGCTGGCGCTGGCCGACGGGGTGGCCCAGGACGCGGGAGCGATCGTCCGCCACATCTACGGCGCCCTTCCTCCGTGGGTGTTCGAGATGGCCGTCGCTGGCGTCGAAGGGATGCTGGAGTACCTTTCCGCCACCCAGACCGTCGAATCCGCCCCAGAGACCGTCGAGTCCACCATCGAGACCGTCGAATCCGCCGTCGAATCCGCCACCGAGACCGTCGAATAGATTGGGCCGAATGATTCCCACCAGCCTCGCGGAAACCCTCGTCGAAATCTGCGGGCGAGACGGCGTCGTGCTGGAGCGCGACCGACTGCTGGTCTACGAATCCGACGGCCTGACCGCCTACCGCCACCGACCCAGCGCCGTCGTGCTGCCTCGCACCGCCGACCAGGTGAGCCGGAGCGTAAGGGCGATCGCGAAGCACGGGCTGCCGATCGTCCCCCGGGGTGCGGGAACGGGACTGTCAGGCGGCGCGGCGGCACTGAACGGCGCGGTGGTGGTGGGTACCGCTCGCATGAACCGCATCCTGGAGATCGACCCGGAGAACCGCCGGGCCGTCCTCCAGCCGGGCGTGATCAACGCCGAGCTTTCCGTCGCCGCCGCTCCCCACGGACTCTGCTATGCGCCGGACCCGTCGTCCCAGACCGCCTGCACGATCGGCGGCAACGTGGCCGAGAACTCGGGCGGCCCGCACTGCCTCAAGTGGGGCACCACCTCCCGCTGGGTGACGGGGCTGACCGTGGTGCTCCCCGACGGATCCACGGCGCGCTTCGGCGGGCTGGCCGGCGAGGGCGAGGCGGCCGGCTACGACCTGACGGGACTGTTCGTGGGCTCCGAGGGCTGCTTCGGCATCGCGGTGGAGATCGAGGCCGCGCTTCTGCCCTTGCCGGAAGGCGTGCGCACCCTGCTGGCGATCTTCGACCGGATCGAGGATGCCGGGCGCGCCGTGTCCGCGGTGGTCGGGGCGGGACTGCTGCCGGCGGCGATGGAGATCATCGACGGACCCACGATCCGTGCCGTGGAGGACAGCGTGTTCGCCGCGGGGTACCCCACCGACGCCGAGGCCGCGCTGGTGGTGGAGTTCGACGGGGTGGAAGCGGGACTCGACGTGGACGCAGCCCAGGCGGCGGCACTGTGCGAGGGGGCGGGCGCGCGGGAGGTGCGCCAAGCGCGCAGCGAAGCGGAGCGAACCGCCCTCTGGAAGGGGCGCAAGAAGGCGTTCGGCGCCATGGGGAGGATCGCGCCCGACCTGCTGGTGCAGGACGCCACCGTGCCCCGCACCCGCCTTCCCGAAGTGCTGAAGGGGATCGGCGAGACCGCACGGCGTTTCGACCTGGTGGTGGCCAACGTCTTCCACGCAGGCGACGGCAACCTGCACCCCAACATCCTCTTCGACCGCCGGGACGCTGACCAGCTGGAGCGAGTCGAGGCGGCGTCGAAGGAGATCATGCGGCTGTGCATCGACGCCGGGGGGACGATCACCGGCGAGCACGGCGTGGGGCTGGACAAGAAGCACCACATGTCGCTGGTGTGCGGCCCCGACGAGCTGGCGGCAATGTGGGGCGCACGCCGGGCCTTCGACCCCGACGGCGCGATGAACCCCGGCAAGGTCCTCCCCGACGAATCGGAGCCCGGGCCGGATGCCGTGGAGTACTCCGCCGGCGAGCGGTCGGCGGCTGGCAGCCCCAGAGCGCACGGGGGCGGCGAGCCGTCGGCGTCTGGCGGCCCGGCCCAGGTGGCCGACCTGTTGCGCCCGTACCCTGCCGACCGGGTACTGGAGGGCGAAGCGGCCCGGGAGTGGGCTCGAGGGTTTCCGGCCGAGGCCGTCGTCTTCCCCGAAACGGTGGAAGAAGTGCAGGAGACGGTTCGGACGGCGGGCCGATCCGGTGTTCAGGTGGTTCCGGCGGGGTGCGGGAGCTGGCTCCGAGCCGGGGGATGGACGCGAGAGGCACCGGTGGTGGTGTCCACGGCGCGCCTGAACTCGGTGTGCGACTACGAGCCCGCCGACCTGACGTTGACCGCCGGGGCGGGAATCGGATGGGAGGAGTTGACCGCCATGCTGGCGTCGAACGGCCAGTGGCTGCCGTTGGACCCGCCGGGGGTCGGCGCGGGAACGCTGGGCGGCGTGGTGGCGTGCGGCGTGTCGGGACCGCTTCAAGCCCGGTACGGCGCCGTGCGGGACAACGTGCTGGGCGTAGAGGTGGTGACCGGCGACGGACGCCGCCTGAAGCTGGGCGGTCGCGTGGTCAAGAACGTGGCCGGCTACGACTTGGTTAGACTGGCGACGGGAAGCCGCGGCAGCTTGGGGATCGTCACCCGGCTGTCGATGCGGCTCTTCCCGCGCCCCGCCACCGACGCGACCCTGCTCTTCCAGGGGGACCTGCCCGGCGCGCTGGCCACAGCCCGCGCCGTGTGCACTAGCACCTTGCCGCCGTGCGCGGTGGAGCTTCTGGTGGGAGCCGGTCCGGGGCTAGGTGACGGCCGGGCACCTGGAGGCGACGGCCGAGCGCATGGAGTCGACGCCGAGGCGACGGTCGCGGTGCGGCTCGGCGGCGGCCCGGCGGAGGTAGACGCTCTCTGCGCCCAGGTCGAGGAGTTGGCTGGGCGCCCGCCCAGCCAACAGCTGCGGGACGCCGACAGCCGCGCCTTCCACGACGACCGAACCCGCTGGGAGGACGGCACCCAGATCGTGGTCCGGCTAGCGGCGCTGCCGTCGCACCTGGACCGCACAGTGAAGTGGGCCGGACAGCTGGCCGCCGATCTGGACGGCGGGCAAGTCTGCGCCGACGCGGTAGCCGGGGTCGCACGGGTAAAGGGATCGTGCGGCGCGCCCCTCGCCGGCACGAGATCGGACGCCCCTGCGGAAGCGGCCCTCTTCGCCGAACGAGCGGCACGCATTCGCGGCCAAGTGGAAGCACTGGGCGGGACCCTGACCTTCAGCCAGGCGCCGGAGTCCTTGGCGTTCAAGGCAGGGTGGGCCGTCGCACCGGAACAGACCGCCTCACCCGCATCCGCTTCGCCCACGCCGCCGCCGAACCGGGGTCAGCACGTGGCCCGGCGTCTCAAGGCCCACTTCGACCCGATCTCGACCCTTGCGGCTCGATGCCCGTGAACGCCGACTCTCCCGCGGCCGTGAACGCCGACTCGCCTGCGCCCGCGGGCTTGGCCGCCGCGCCCTCGCAAGCCACCGCCGCCCTGTCACAGGCCGTCAAGGAGCAAGAGGAAGGGCTCCTGGCGTGCGTGCACTGCGGATTCTGCCTGCCCGCCTGCCCCACCTACCGCCGTCTCGGCGACGAAGCCGACTCGCCTCGCGGCCGACTCTACCTCATGCAGGCCGTCGTGGAGGGCCGGATGAACCCGGCCGCAGACGCGTTCCACACCCACATCGAGCGCTGCCTGGGGTGCAGGGCGTGCGAGCCCGTGTGCCCCTCGGGGGTCGCGTACGGCCACCTGCTGGAGCTGGCGCGCCGAGTGGGACGCGAGGTTCGGTCCCCGCCCCTGATCGCCCGCTTGGCGCTGCGGGTCCTGGGCACACCGTGGCTGGCCCGCCCGGCGTTGCTTGCGGCGCGCCTCCTTCGCGCCTTGAAGCTGGCCGCCGTGGTCGCCCGCCTGGGACCCCGGAGCGGCCCGCCCGGACCGTTGCGACTCGGCATGGCGATGCTGGCCGCTTCGGCGCCCTCGCGCCTCCCTGGACGAAGCCGGCCTAGGCGCGCCCCCGAGCCCCCACCGCACCCCCAACCCGACACCCGTCCCACCGTGGGCGTCCTGCTGGGGTGCGTGCAGGCCGGCCTCTTCTCCCGTGTGAACCGCGCCACGGTCCGGGTCCTGGAGGCCAACGGCTACACCGTTACTGCCGTGCCCGGCCAGGGATGCTGCGGCGCCCTCCATGCCCACGCCGGCGACTTGGAGGCCGCCCGCAGGATGGCGCGCAACAACGTGGACGCCTTCGATGCCGCTGGCATCGACTTCCTGGCCATGAACGCATCCGGATGCGGCGCCGCCGTAGCCGAGTACGGCACCCTCCTCGCCGGCGACCCCGCCTACGCCGCCAGAGCCGCCAAGATCGCCGCCCGAAGCCGCGACATCTCCCAGCTGCTGGCGGACCAGGGACCTGCCCCGGGGGCGCCCGTGCATCTCTCCGCCACGCTGGACGCCCCTTGTCACCTCCTTCACGCCCAGGGCGTGGACGGCCCGCCCAGCGCGGTGCTGGCCAAGGTGCCCGGCCTGCAGGTCCTGCCGCTGCCCAACGCCGCCGAGTGTTGCGGAGGCGCTGGCCTCTACGGGATCACGCAGAGAGAGCTGGGAAGCAGAATCGGAGGAGACAAGGTGAAGAGCGTACTGGCAACTGGGGCCGACGCCGTCGTCACCGGCAACCCGGGATGCATGATGCAGATCGGGGCGGGCCTGCGTCTGGCTGGACGCCCGCTCGCCGTCCTTCACCCCGTGGAGCTGCTGGACGAGAGCTACCGCCGGGCAGGGCTGTACGACCGGTCATGACCAACGCGGCCACCTATCGAGACGCGGGCGAACACCACGCCGACGAGTGCCTGGCACTTCTTCGCACGCTAACCGAGATCGAGTCGCCAACCCGCGACGAAAAGGCCAACCTGCGAGTTGCCGAGGTGCTGGAGAGCGCACTCGTTCAAGCCGGAGGCATCGTGGAGCGCGTAGCCGCACCGGGCCTGGGGACGCACCTTGTGGGCCGCTTTCCGGGCCCGTCGTCCCGCGACGCGGGCGCCCCGCTGCTGGTGGTCGGACACATGGACACGGTTCATCCCGTGGGGACGCTGGCCCGCTACCCGTTTTCTGTGGACGGCGGCAAAGTCCAAGGGCCAGGCGTGTACGACATGAAGGCGGGCTTGGCGGTGTCGATCACGGCGCTTCGCATCCTCGCCGAAGCCGGGACGGCACCGAAGGGCGGCCTCTCGTTTCTGGTGACCTGCGACGAGGAGATCGGGTCGCCGTCCTCGCGTCCCCTGGTTGAAAAGGAGGCGCGTGGGGCGCGTGCGGCGCTGGTGATGGAGCCGTGCGTGCCGGGAGGGGCAGCCAAGACGCGACGCAAAGGGGTGGGCGACTACATGCTTCTAGTCTCGGGCAGGGCGGCCCACGCCGGCATCGAACCGGACAAAGGCGCCAGCGCCGTGCACGAGGCGGCCCATCAGATCGCTCGCATATACCGATTGGCCGACCCCGAACGGGGAACCACCGTCAACGTAGGGGTGATCTCCGGCGGAACCAGGGGGAACGTCGTCGCCGCCCAAGCCCAGTGCAGCATCGACGTCCGCTACTGGAGCACCGCGGAGGGGATGCGGGTCGATGCGGGGCTGCGCTCCCTCAAGCCTGTGGACGAGCGGTGCACACTGCGCTTGGAGGGAGGCGTCAACCGGGGAGCGCTGGAGAAGACTCCCGCGTCGATCCGGCTGTTCAATAGGGCGCGCTCGCTGGCGCAGGAACTTGGTTTCAACCTGGAGGAAGGCGAGACTGGGGGCGGCAGCGACGGCAACTTCACCGCGGCCGCCGGATGTCCCACCCTGGACGGCTTGGGACCCGACGGCGGCGGCGCCCACACACTGCACGAACATCTCCGGCTGGAGGACGTTCCTCGACGCATCGCCTTTGTCGCCGCCCTCTTTGCCACGCTTTGACGCCAACTCCCGTCGCCGCTTGCTACCCCTTCTTGCCCGTCGCCACATGCCGCCCCTTCTTGGCACCACTTGCTACTCCCTTCGCCACTTGCTACCCCTTCTCGGCTCTTGCTCGCCACTTGCTGTCTTGTGCGAAGTTGCCTAGGGTACTATCGTTCGTTCATCGAGAGTCCTTTGGTCAGCATTCGGCCATCGGAATGGGCAATCCCATCATCACCTGATCAGGTCCAAGGAGAAAGCTGATCAATGGCAACATCCCGCAAACAGTACGAAGTCGCCCTCAAGCAGGCGGAAGCCGAACTGGCGAGCCACCAGAAGCGAGGCAGCACCTTGCAGGCCGCTGTCGACGCCCTGAGGGAGCTGCTGGCCTCCGCGCCCGCCCCCACCCGCCGCACGCCTGTCCGTCGCAAGCCCGCCAAGCGCAAGCCCGCCAAGCCCAAGGCTCGCAAGCCCAAGGCAGCCGCCAAGCCCAAGGCGAAGGCCACCGTCATGCGCAAGGCGCGGAAGCGCGCCAGCCGCGCCACCGCTGAACACCCGCAAGTCGCGTCGGGCCACTACGCGGGCCTAGGGCCGACGCTGGCGTACGACAAGTTCGTCAAGGAGTTCGGCGACAGCTACACGGTCCCGCAGATCCGGGAAACACTCATCATGGGCGGCGTCAAGTCCACTTCGCGCACTTCGCTGTCCACGGGCATCTACTCGGTCCGTCGGCGTCGCGGGCTCGCGCCGGCCAAGGCGGCCAGGAAGTCGACAAAGAAGCCGGCGGCGAAGGCAAAGGCACCAGCGGCATCGGGGGACAAGGCGGCGAAGAAGTAGCCCACGCTGAAGAAGTAGCCCCACGCTTGAGACTGCGCACCGTCACCCAAGGTCCAACTCGGGTGAGCGGTGCGTCGTTTCGAGTTTTCCCGCTACGCGCCGTGCCCTGCCGAAACTTGAATCCAACCTATTCCGAGCCAATCTAGAACGTATCCCGAGCCAATCTAGCGAGCCGAAAAAGATGCACATCCGTCGTGCCGTGCTCCGAGAGGTTCCGCTCGAGCTTCGAGAATACTTCGAGATCAGCAGCGGCGGCACGAAGTCTAGGCGCGTGCTCCTTCTGACGCTGGAGGGCGAAGGCGTCGAAGGTTGGTCGGAGTGCGTAGCCGGAGAAACGCCCAGCTATTCATACGAGACCACCGACACGGCTTGGCAGGTGCTCGCCCGGTGGATACTGCCCGCGTTGGTTGGAGCAGAGGCCGACGATGCCAGAGACCTGCGTCCGGTGCCATGGGTCCGCGGCCACCCCATGGCCCGGGCAACCGTGGAGATGGCGTGCTGGGATTTGGAGGCGAAGCGCAGAGGGATGTCGCTGGCAACGTTGTTGGGAGGCGGAGCCGTAGACGTGGCGGTGGGCGTCTCCATCGGCATACAAGCGTCCGACGATGCGCTCTTGCGGAAGGTGGACGGCTACCTGGACGAGGGGTATCGGAAGATCAAGATCAAGATCAAGCCGGGTCGGGACGTGGAGATGTTGCGGGTCGTGCGCGACCGCTTCCCCGACGCTCCGATCATGGCCGATGCGAACTCGGCCTACCGATTGCCCGAAGACCTGTCGCGGCTTCGCGAGATGGACGACTTCGGCCTCATGATGATCGAACAGCCCCTCGCGCACGAAGATGTGTTGGACCACGCGGAGCTTCAGCGCCGGGTCGAGACGCCTCTTTGCCTGGACGAATCAATCCGCTCGCCGGGCGATGCGCGCTTGGCCCTGCACCTGAAGGCGGGCCGGATCGTCAACATCAAGCCGGGAAGGGTCGGCGGCCTCGCTTCGTCACTGGCGATACACGACCTGTGCCTGGACGCAGGTTGGCCCGTCTGGTGCGGCGGGATGCTGGAGTCGGGGATTGGCAGGGCGCACAACGTCGCGCTGGCGACGCTGCCCGGCTTCACCTTGCCGGGCGACATCTCAAACTCCAGGCGCTACTGGACGGAGGATGTGGTGTCGCCAGAGTTCGAGATGAAGGACGGGCTCATGCCCGTGCCGGATGGACCGGGAATCGGCGTGAGACCACGTGTGGAGCGCATCGAGGCGCTGACGGTCCGCAAGGAGGTCTTTACGGCCTGAGGGCTCACGCCAGCGACGGCGCCGGCCGGAGGCACGCTGGACAGAACCTCCATTTGGCGAGGAGGGGCTCGCCGCACGGACAGATGCTCCCCCGGGGCCGTCCGCATCCAGGGCAGCCGGCGGCGCCCGGAAGGAGCGACTCGCCGCAGGCGCTGCACTGGGCCGCCGCGCTCGCCGAAAGGGCGATGATCCTGCCGGCTTCGTGAGGCGAAGTCGTCCCTTCCGAGACCTTCCGCCTCGCGTCCTGGCCCATGGAACCCATCCCGTTGTCGCGGGCCAGCGCCCGTAGGGAGGAGATCGAGGCGCCCGAGGACACGGCGGTCCGCATCTCGTCGTCCACGACCAGCACCTCGAAGACGCCGTGGCGTCCATGGTAGCCGTCCGTACACACGGGGCACCGATCCCCGCCCCTCCCGGCGCAGCGGGCGCACAGCTTCCGCACCAAGCGCTGGGCCACGACGCCGGCGAGTCCCCCCGCCACCAGGAACGGCGGCACGCCCATCTCCAGGAGGCGCACCACGGCGCTCGGGGCGTCCACAGTGTGGATCGTGGTGAGGACCAAGTGGCCGGTGACCGCCGCCGACATGGCGATCTCCGCCGTCTCCCGGTCCCGCACCTCTCCCACCAGGATCACGTCCGGGTCCTGCCGCAGGATCGCCCGCAACCCCGAGGGGAAGTCCACACCCGCCTTCCGGTCGATCTCCATCTGGGCCACGCCTGGGAAGCGGTACTCGATGGGGTCTTCCAGTGTGACGATGTTGATCTTCTCGGCCGCGAGCTCCGACACGGCCCCGGATAGGGTCGTGGTCTTGCCGCTTCCGGTGGGGCCGGCCGCCAGGAGCACGCCCTGTCGTCGATCCAGGATCTGCCGGAGTCGCTGCAGGTCGTGGTCGGAGAGCCCCAAGGAGGAGAGGTCGCGGGGCGCATCGCCCGGATCCAGGAGGCGCAGCACTGCTTTCTCGCCGCCGGTGGTGGGGATGGTGGAGACCCGGACGGTGAGCTTGGAGTCGCCACGCCGGACGGTGAAGCCCCCGTCCTGGGGGCGTCGGCGCACCGAGATGTCGAGGCCGGCCATGATCTTGACCCGAGAGATCGCCGCGTGGTGGCTACCGGGCGGCAGCTCGGTCGCCGTGGAGAGGAGGCCGTCCACCCGAAGGCGCACCCGGGAGCCGTCACCCATCGTTTCGATGTGGATGTCGCTGGCTCGCGCGTCCACCGCTGTGGCCAGAATGTGGTCCACGATCTGCACGATGGGGGCGGCGCTGGCTTCCTGCTCGAGCACCCGCGTCTCGCTCTTCCCTCCGGGCGCGGAGCCGCTGTCCAGCCGGCTCAGCAGCTCCGGGAGCTCGCCGCCGTAGGCCTTCAGCACTCCCTGGGCTACTGCCGACGGCGGCGCGGCCACCGCATCCACGTGACAGCCTGACTGGAAGCGCAGGTCGTCCACCGCGTCGCCGTCCAGCGGGTCCGCCATTGCCACGGTCAGCCGCCGTCCGTCCAGCGAGAGCGGCAACACCCCCTTCGCGCGAGCCAGCTTGGGCTGGACCTTCGCCAGCGCGTCGGGGTTGGGTCGGAGCGGGCCAGCCACGTACGCCAAGTTCAGCTGCACGCTCAGGGCCTTCGCCACGTCCGCCTCGTCGACAACTCCCCTGCGCTGGAGAACCTCCCCCAGGCGACGGCCGGAGCGGGACTGCTCCGCCAGAGCGTCCTTCAGCGCGCCGGAGGTGAGGGCGCCGGCGTCGATCAGGAGCTGTCCGAGGAGCTTGCTGCGCATTGCCATGGAGGAAGGGTTGCGCCGGAAAACGGGCGTTTCCATGGCTGGATGGGACAATCTTACGGCCAACCGCTCCCCACGCCCCTAATTTGTACGGATCGGGGCCGTGTAGCGGCGGCGGCTACTCCAACAGCTGGGCTGCGGGTCGCAGGTCCAGCGTCACCTCCACGGCAATGTGGCCGATGTCGGCCCGCTCCTTGAGGGCAGCTCGCAGGCGGGGCTCGATCTTCTGGTAGGCCGCCAGCACATTGTCCCGGAGCCGGAGCCGGAGGACCTTCATGGCGTTCACGTCGGCGCGGGATGTGCGGGTCTCCTTCTTGGCCTCGTCCAAGTCCACGGACTTGATGTCGAACGGCACCACGCCCACGTCGTCGTGACGACCCGAGTCCAAGTACTGCACAGACACGCTCACGTCTCCCCTGGCGTCGTGATGCGAGATGTCGCCGATCGACCGGAAGCGCGCCGCCAGCGGGCCCAGCTCGGCGCCGTTCGCCGCCTTGCGGTACCCCGACTCCACCAAGCCGAAGATGCGCTTCATGCGCTCCGGGGTGGTGGCGTCCCCGTCGGGCACCTCGGTGTCCATGTCCCGGCCCCGAGCCTGCCGGTCGTGAAGGGAGAGGGCCCGTTCCATGTCCCGGTTTCGGGCTCTGTCGATGCTGTCGAGGATCCTGTCCGTGTCGGTCCTGTAGCTGCTCATTGCGCCTCTGCGAATTTGGCGATGGGAGCGTCGCGCTCCACATGGAGCGGCTGCCCGTCATGCCCACGGCGAAACGATAACGCCTTGCCGTATCCTGGGGCTAGACACGCCGGGGCCAGACGCGCCGGGTCGGGAGGGCGTCCAGCGGTCCGGTTTGCCCACCCGTCGGGCGCGGCGTAGCTTTCGCCGATCACCGAACGGAGAACCGCGATGAACGAGTACCAGGCGCAGGAGGAGGCTCCCCCAATCCCGAGCTTCTTCCGTCGCGTAGCGATGGTCGTCTTCCAGCCCGCCGAACTCTTCCAGGCATTGGCCGTCCGTCCCGTCTGGTTCCCCATGCTGGCGTTCGCCGCCGTGGCGACCGGTGCGTCGATGGCCTTCATCCCGAGCGAAGCTTGGCTGGGGACGATGGGCGACGTGCCGCCGGAGGCCAGGGAGGCGATGGGCGAACTCGGCGCAGTCTTCATGAAGATCATGGGCGTCTTCGGCACCATGGCGGGGACTTTCGGGCTCACGCTGGTCGCCACCGCCGTCTCCTATGTGGCGTTCGTCTTCATCCGGGGGGACGAGGCCAAGTTCAAGCAGCACCTCTCGATATTCTCCCACACGGCGATCTTCACCGCCTTGGCGGCATACGTCTACCTCCCGTTCCGGATTCGAGGGCAGGAGGTCAACCTGACTTTCTCGGTGGGCACTTTCGTGCCGTTCCTGCCCGAGGGAGGCTACCTGACCAACGTCCTCAACATGATGGACCTCTTCGGGCTGTGGTCGGTGGCGGTGGCCGCGCTGGGTATTTCGCTGCTGGACGAGCGGCGGCGCTGGGGGTCCACGGCGGTAGTCGCGATGGTGCTGCTGGTGGTGATCCCGGCCTTGGGGTTCGGACTGATTCCGACGTTATTCGGCTAGGGTGAGCACCACTCCCGCCGCTGGCGGGCGGTTGGGAAGGGCGGCACTGGCCGTCGCCGCGCTGGCCGCGCTCTTCCACCTCTTCGGCGCGGGGGTCTCGCCCTTCACGGCACTGGTGCAGCGTCCCGTCCACTTGGCCCTCATGGCGTCGCTGGCGTTCATGGGTGTCGGCGTGCGGTCGCTACCGCGCTCCCGGCCGGGCTGGGGCTTCAACGCCGCCTTCGGGGGACTGCTGGTTCTGTGCTGCCTCTACCTGGTCTCCCAGAACGAGGCCCTGGTGGCGCGCTCCGGGAGCCCGACGGGGCTGGACCTGACGGCAGGGGTCGTGGTGGTGGCCGGGGTTCTCCTCTTGGCCCGCCGCGCAACGGGCTGGGGCTTGGTGACGGTGGCCCTGGCGGCACTGGCCTACGCCATGGCGGGTCCCTGGCTGCCGGGGATCCTGGCCCATCGCGGCTACGGACCGGGGCGTCTGGTGGAGCAGCTCTTCCTCTCCACAGAGGGGATCTGGGGCGTGCCGCTGGGCGTGTCGGCGGACTTCGTGTACCTCTTCGTCCTCTTCGGCGCCTTCCTGGACGTGGCCGGGGGCGGCGCGCTGCTGATCGCCCTGGCCAATCGGGTCGCCGGACGGACCCGGGGCGGACCGGCCAAGACCGCTGCCGTGTCCAGCGCCTTCATGGGATCGCTGTCGGGGAGCGCGGTGGCCAACGTGGTCACTACCGGGACCTTCACCATCCCCCTCATGCGCCGCTCCGGCTTCAAGCCGTTCTTCGCCGGGGCGATCGAGGCGGCCGCCAGCACGGGCGGACAGCTCATGCCTCCCGTGATGGGGGCGGGCGCCTTCATCCTCGCCACATGGACCAACATTCCCTACGGGCAGGTGGCGCTGGCCGCGGCGATCCCCGCCGTGCTGTACTACACCGCCCTGCTGTGGGCGATTCACTTTCGGGCCGGGAAGGTGGGGCTGGTCGGCGCCGCGACCGCCGCCAAGGAGAAGATCGCGGACCGGGCGCACCTGCTGCTTCCGATTGGGGTCATCGTGGCACTGCTGGCGATGGGGCGGTCGCCGATGAGGGCGGCCTTCTGGGGGGTGGTGGCCTCGCTGGCGGCAGCGTCGGCGGTGAAGCGCACCCGGCCCGGCCCGCAGCAGATCGCCGGGGCGTTGCGCGCGGGAGCCAGGGGCGCCGTGCAGGTGGCGGCGGCGTGCGCGGCGGCAGGGATCGTGGTGGGCGTGGCCTCTCTGACGGGGATCGGGCTGCGCATGTCGGAGCTGATCGTCGTCGCCTCCCAGGGCAACGTGCTGATCGCGCTGGGACTCACTGCGCTGGGCTCCATCGTGCTGGGGATGGGACTGCCGACCACGGCGGCCTATGTGGTGCTGGCGGCGCTCGGCGCTCCGGCACTGGTGGAGATGGGCGTCCCACTGCTGGCGGCGCACCTCTTCATCTTCTACTTCGGCTGCATCTCCAACGTGACGCCTCCGGTCTCGCTGGCGGCCTACGCTGCGGCGGGAATCGCCGGGTCGCCGCCCCTCAAGACCGCCTGGACCGCCATGGGCTTGGCTTCCGCCGGCTTCCTCGTACCGTTCATGTTCGTGTACGCTCCCTCGCTCATCCTTGACGGGCCGGCGACGGAGATCGCCGTCACCTCCCTCTCGGCGCTGGTCGGGGTGGTGGCACTCGCGGGGGCCGTGATCGGCTACGTGCGGGGTCCGCTGGCTGGGTGGCGGCGTGCGGTCCTGCTGGCCGCCGCGCTGGCTCTGGTCCTGCCCGGAGTCCTGTGGGACGGAATCGGCTTGGGCCTCTTCCTGGTCGCGGGCTTCGTCGGCGTTCCGAACCCATCTTCCGCTCTCGCAAGCCCTTCTTCTTCCTCCAACTCCCAAGGAGACGTTGTGGAATGAGTACTCGTTGCCGAACCAACCGAACGTCCCAGACTCGGGCCGCAACCCGGTCGCAGCTTCCCCGGTGGCGGGCCGCCAAGCCCATCCTTCACATGGCGCTGTCGGCGGCAGCCGTCGTGGCCGGGGCCGCTTGCTCCGACTCGGGCACCCGGGCGTTCATGAGCTTGGGGACCGCTGGCACCGGCGGCATCTACTACCCGCTGGGCGGAGCGCTGGCGGCGCGCCTCTCGGTCATGGACACGGTGCGCCAGTACACCGCAGAGGTAAGCGGCGGCTCGGTGGAGAACGTCAACCGTCTTCGGGAACGCCAGACCGACTTGGCGTTCGCCACCGGCAACACGATCTACGAGGCGGCGACTGGCGGACAGGACTACGACGAGGCGGTGGAAGGGCTCCGCATACTGGCGCCTCTCTACCCCAACGTGACCCACGTCCTGGTGTCGCGAGGATCGGCGGCTACCTCGGTGGCGGACCTTCGCGGCCAGACCGTGTCGGTGGGCGCAGCGGGGAGCGGCACGGAGCAGATGGCGCGACAGGTCCTGGCGGCCTACGACCTGACCTACGACGACGTGACGCCCCGCTACCTGAGCTTCACCGAATCGGCCACAGCGCTGAAGGACGGTGCGCTGGACGCGGCGATCATCTCGGTCGGGTACCCTGCTGCCGCGGTGCTGGAGGCCACCACCACGGGCGGCGCTCGCCTCCTGGCGATGGAAACGGAGAAGATCGATCTGCTCCAGAGCCGTTACCCCTACTACTCCCGGGGCACGATCCCCCAAGGCGTCTACCCGGCGATGGACGGGGAGGTGACCACGGCGGCGGTCCTCAACTGGGTGGTGGCGATGGAGGACGTGCCCTCCGACGTGGTGAGCCATGTGCTGCACCTGCTGGCCGAAGAGCAGAACGATCTGGGCCAGGTTCACGAGATGGTGAACCAGATCCGCATGGAGTCGCTGCTGGTGGCTCCGATCGACGTCCACCCGACGACGCAGGAGTGGATGACGGCGCACCTGCCCGGCGCAGGTTCGTGAGGAGGCAGGACCTCGCCTGCCAGCGGGAGCACTTCTCCCTCCCCCGCGACTTCCACTACCTGAACTGCGCCTACATGGGGCCGCTCCCCCGAGCCGCCGAGGCGGCGGGGATCGAGGGGCTGCGGGCCAAGCGCTTCCCCCAGGCGATCTCGCCCGAGGATTTCTTCCGGCCCGCCGACGAGCTTCGAGCGCGCTTCGCCCGGCTGGTGGGCGCGCCCCGGCCTCGTGACGTGGCGACGGTACCGTCGGTCTCGTACGCAGTCTCGACGATCGCCCGCAACACGCCGTTGGGGCCGGGCAGGAACGTGGTCGTCCTCCACGAGCAGTTCCCAGGCAACGTCTACCCGTGGCGCCGCCTGGCCGCCGACCAGGGCGGCGAAGTGCGGGTCGTGGAACCGCCGGGCGACGGCAGGCGAGGCGCCGGATGGACCGAGCGCATCGTGGACCGGATCGACTCCGGCACGGCGGCGGTCGCCATGGGAACCGTCCACTGGACCGACGGCACCCGGTTCGATCTGAAGGCGGTGCGGGAGCGGAGCCGGGAGGTGGGAGCGGCCTTGGTCCTCGACGGCACCCAGTCGGTGGGGGCAGTGCCGGTGGACGTGTCGGAAGTGGCCCCGGACGCGCTGGTGGTAGCGGGCTACAAGTGGCTTCTGGGGCCGTACTCCCTTTCATTGGCGTGGTTCGGCGAGCGGTACCTGGACGGAGTGCCGCTGGAAGAGACCTGGATCGGCCGTCGCGGTTCGGAGAACTTCGCCGGCTTGGTCGACTACGTGGACGAGTACCAGCCGGGAGCCGCCAGGTTCGATGTGGGCCAGCGCAGCAACTTTGCCCTGATCCCAGCCCTCTCGGCGTCGCTAGGTTGGGTGTTGGAATGGGGACCGGAGCGGGTCTCCGCCTACTGCGCCGCCCTCACGCGGGAGCTCTTCCCCCGGTTGCGTGCGCTGGGCGTGCGCGTGGAAGACGAGCGGTGGCGCAGCACCCACCTCTTCGGGCTGGGGCTGCCGACGGGGACCGACGCGGAGAGGGTGAAGGCGTGCCTGGAACGCCACCGGGTTGGTGTGTCGTTCAGAGGCGCCAGCGTCCGGGTCTCGCCCAACGTCTACAACGACGAGGGAGACGTGGAGGCGCTTGCGTCGGCGTTGGAGGAAGCGCTGGGCTGACGCCCTTCAGCGCACCACCAAGCCGGGACCGAAGACGACCGTGGCTTCGTCGCCGGGACCAATCCCCTGCTCGGCGAACCATCCCCTGCGAACCTCCAGAACCAAGGCCGTGGGCGCATCCGAGTCGGTGAGGCTCTCGTCCATTGGCTCCATCTGCTTGATGCCGGCGATTCGGTAGCCGTCGTCGAAGAAGGCGATGTCCAGCGGGACCCGGGTGTCCTTCATCCAGAAGGAGCGGTACTCGCTCTCGGGAAAGACGAAGAGCATCCCGGTGCCGTCGGGGACGGTGGCGCGGTTCATGAGGCCCTGCTCCCGCTGCGCCGGCTCGCTCGCCACCTCGGCCACCACGGTGTCGGCGCCGAAGACCACCCAAGCCTTGCCGGGCGCGGGGAGAGACTGGGATTGCCGAGCGTCCTGAGCGCGCGCATCGCGACTCGGAGCTTGGGCCGCGGCCGTGGCGGCAAGCACCGCCAAGAGGGCAAGCGCCGCCAAGAGGAAGTACCGTAGATTGCGGTTCGCCGTCATCGTCATGATCCGTGGACCTCGCACGCTGGACGCAAAGCTCGACGCAAAAGGAGTGGCCGTGCCCTTGGACAAGGAGCTTCTCGACATTCTAGTCTGCCCGGACACCAAGGCGCCCGTGGCCATGGCAGACGCCGCCGTCCTGGAGCGGCTGAACGCGGCCGTCGCCGAGGGCCGGGCGAAGACGCTGGGCGGCGAACCCGTCGCCGAACCCGTCGCCGAGGGGCTGTTGCGGGAGGACGGCCGCATCCTGTACCCGATCCGCCAGGGGATTCCCGTCATGCTGATCGACGAGTCGATCGACGTGTCGGACCTCTAATCCCCTAGGCGCGGCCAGCAGGGTCATTCCGGGCGCACCATCGTTCCCGTCGCCACCGTCACCGCTTGGCCCACCAGCTCCACTCGGGCGCCCTTGGCCCGCACCACCAGCGCACCGCCCCGCGCCGACCGCTGACGGGCGGACATCTCCGTCTTGCCCAAGACCGCCGCCCACCACGGCGCCAAGGTGGTGTGGGCGACGCCCGTGACCGGGTCCTCATCCACTCCCAGCAAGGGCGCGAAGAAGCGCGACACGAAGTCCACCTCCGGGTCGTCTCCCGGAGCCGTGACCGCGATCCCCATCAGCGCGCCGGGCAGAGCGACCCGGGCCAGAGCCCCGAAGTCGGGACGAGCGGAGCGCACGGCGTCCTCGGACAGAAGGGCCACCAGCGCCACCTTGCCGGACGCAGCGAAGATCGGCCGTCCGACGGGACCGTCCGGTGCTGTGGAGGCCAGCCCCAGCGCGTCCAGCAGGCCCGCCGGCATCGCCCCCTGCACGGCCGGGGCGGCGGGGAAGTCCATGAGCAGGCGGTCCCCGTCTTCGTGGACGATCAGCGGACCCGACGCCGAGTCGAACGTCACGGGCGCCGGCATCCCCTCCTCGCGGATCAGCACGTGGGCGCTGGCCAGGGTCGCGTGGCCGCAGAGGGGCACTTCGGCCACCGGCGTGAACCAACGAAGCCTGCGAACGCCGTCGGCCGCCGGCCGGTAGACGAAGGCCGTCTCGGAGAGGTTCATCTCCGCCGCGATCCGCTGCCGTCCCACATCGGAGATGTCGTCGGCATCCAGGCACACGGCGGCGGGGTTGCCTCCGAACGGTTTGTCCGTGAATGCGTCCACGGTGTAGAATGGTATCCCACTTCTGGTCATCGTCTCGCTCCGGGATGGGCGCCGCGGGTTCCGAGGAAGGACGGGCGTTGCGCAAAGGACATCTGAAAAGCTCCACGATCCCGTCCGATTTGGAAGGTCTCCATGGCGGGTCGCAGGTCGGCGGCCCAGTCACCCCGGCCGGCTTCGCCCGCTTCTACGCCCCGCTGGCCGCCACGAGCGTCTTGCTGACCAGCACCAACCCCATCCTGGCGGCGGCGCTGGGGCGCTCCACCGACCCCGTTGCGGCCTTGGCGGGCTACGGCGTGGCCTTCTCGGTGTGCGGCGTCCTCTACGCGCCCCTCTTCGTCGTCCAGCAGGTGGCCGCGGCGCGGCTTCTGGTCCAAGGGTCGTTCGCGGCGGTCAAGCGGTTCGCCTACCTGATCGGCGCCCTCTTCTCCCTTCTGGGCGCGCTGATCGCCTTCACGGGTGCTGGCCCTTGGGTCTTCGGTCTGCTCCTGGGCGGCGGCTCGGAGGGCGGCGGTTCGGCAGGCGGCGTGAGCCCTCAAGTGCTGACGGAGGCGGTCGACGCCATGCGCTTCCTCTGGCCCGTCCCGCTCCTCACCGCGGTGCGCTCCTGTCACCAGGGGCGATTGGTGGCCGGGCGTCGCACCGGGCCGATCGCCTTCGCCACCTCCGGGCGAACGGCAGTGCTGGCCGTGGTGGCGTTCGGGATGCTCGCCACGGGCGGCGGGGCATGGCTGGGAGCGGCCGCGTTCACGGTCGGGCTGATGGTGGAGACGCTGGTGGTTCTGTGGTCGTCCACACCCGACTTGGAGCTGGAGGGGAGCGACGACGGGCCCGACAACCAGAAGGTGGCGCGCTTCTCCGCCCCGCTGATGCTCAACGTCCTCATGTGGTGGGCCACGCCTCTGATCATCAACGTGGTGCTGGCCCGGACGGCGGACCCGGACCGGGCGATCGCCGCCTTCGGGATCGTGGAGGCGGTCGGGTGGTTCGTGGCGGCACCGGTCGGGCAGCTCCAGCACGCCAGCATCGCGCTGGTGCACTGCTCCGAGGCGTACAGGCGAGTTCGGGCGTGGGGTGGGGTCTTGGCGCTGGCCATGACGGGAGTGCTCCTGCTTCTCTCCCTTCCCGGCGTGCGTGGTCCGCTTCTCGGGGGTCTCCTGGCCCTGGAATCGGAGCCCGAGCTGCTGGCCCTCGCGGGCACCGCGCTCCCCCTGGCGGCGGCGTACCCCATCCTGTACGCGGTTCGCCAGTACTACCAGGGGCTCTTCGTGGGCGCCGGCCGCACGGGCGTCGTGGGCATGGGGGCGGTGCTGCGCATGGCGAGCATCGTGACGGCGGCCACGGTGCTTCTGCTGGCGGGGGCCGGCACCCAAGCAACGTGGGGCGCGGGGCTGGGCGTGGGGCTGGCGGTGGCCGGCCTCATGGTGGAGGGGGCGTTCCTGGTGCGGCGCTGTCGGAGCTTGGTCGTGCCGGAACTCAAGGCGCGGCGCACGGCGGAAAAGGCGCGGCGCGCGGCGGAGACAGTGAGCGCCCGCGCACTGGAGGGGGCGTAAGCGGTGGCCGCCCTCCTGCCCGCCGGAGCCGACGTTCGTCCGTCCCGCCACCAGCCCGCGCTGCGCCAGGACCGCTTCATCGTAAGCGACGCGCCCGACGCCGAGGCGGTGCCCATGGACGTGGTGTTCGTGGGCGCGGGTCCGGCGGGGTTGGCGGGGGCGATCGAGCTGGCGCGCTTGGCGGCAGAGGGCGCGGAAGCGGGGACCGGGCCGAGCGAGATCGAAGTGGCGGTGCTGGAGAAGGCCGAGGGGCTGGGCGAGCACAACCTGTCGGGCGCCGTAGTCGATCCGAGGGCGTTTCGCGAACTCTTCCCCGGGACCCCCGACTCCGAGTTCCCCTTCCGCAGGCGCGTGGAGCGCGAGGCCGTGTACTTCCTTCGAGAAGGCAGCGCCACGCGCATTCCCACTCCCCCGACGATGCGCAACCACGGCAACTACGTGGCGTCGATCTGCGAGATCGTGCGCTGGCTAGGCGAGCGGGCGGAAGAGGCCGGCGTGAACGTCCTGCCCGGCTTTCCCGTGGAGAGCCTGCTGGTGGACGGCGACCAAGTGGTCGGCGCACGCACCACGCCTTCGGGGCTGGACCGGGACGGCCGCAAGAGCAGCGCCTTCATGCCGCCGGTGGACGTGACTTCCCGTGTGACGGTGCTGTCGGAAGGCACCCGGGGCGCTCTGTCGCAGGCGTACATGGAGTGGGAGGGGATCAAGTCCCCCAACCCCCAGATCTACTCCTTGGGCGTCAAGGAACTGTGGCAGGTACGCAAGCCCCTGGACCGGGTCGTCCACACCATGGGATGGCCCCTGCTGAAGGACGGCTTCGGCGGCTCGTTCGCCTATCCCCTGGACGACGACCTGGTGGCGCTGGGGCTGGTAGCGAGCCTCGACTACGAGAACGCACGCCTCGATGTGCACGCGCTGCTCCAGCGGCTCAAGCATCACCCCCTGTTCCGGCAACTCCTCGACGGCGGCGAGCTCCTGGAGTGGGGCGCGAAGACGATCCCCGAAGGCGGCTTTCATTCCCTTCCCGTCCGTCGTCACGGCGCCGGCCTGTGCATCGTGGGCGACGCGGCCGGCTATGTGGACGTAGCCACCTTGAAGGGCGTCCACTACGCCATGCACTCGGGGATGTTGGCGGCCCGCACGATCTACCGAGCCCTCTGTCGCGGCGACGTCTCGGCGGAAGCGCTGGCGCCGTGCACCGAAGCCGCGGACCGGTCGTTCATCGCTGATGACTTGCGACGCAACCGCAACATGCGGCTCGCCTTCAAGAGCGGCTTCGTGGCAGGCAGTGCCAAGGCGGGACTGGCGACCCTGACTCGGGGACGGCTGCCGGCGCGGAGGATTCCCACGGCGGCCGACGCCTCCGAGCCCAAGCGGCTAGGCAAGGCCGTGGACGGCTCCGGGCCCCTGGCCGTGTCCAAAACCGACGCCGTGTTCAAGAGCGGGAACCGGACCCGCGACGACATTCCGTCCCACTTGGCGGTCGGCCAGGACGTGCCTCCCGAGGTGGCCGAGATGTACGTTCACCTTTGCCCAGCGGGCGTCTACGAGCGCGACGGCGACCGCTTGGTGGTGAATGCGCCCAACTGCGTAGACTGCAAAGCCACCGACGTGCTCGGCCCACGTTGGGCGCCCCGAGAAGGCGGAAGCGGACCGCGCTACCGGCGGATGTGACCAGCTACTGGCGGATGTGACCTCGACTCACGGAGGAAAGACGAACATGAACGAGAACGCGAGCGACCACGGCGGCAACCTGTGCACGATCAACGCGGATGGACCGCTTCACCTGACGGGGCGGATCCGGATCGAACTGCCCGCCGGCAAGGTGGAAGACACCAGCGAGGCGTTCCTGTGTCGGTGCGGCGCGTCGCAAACGAAGCCGTACTGCGACGACGCCCACCACTCGGCCGGGTTTGCCGACGCCGGCGTCATCCAGGGCGGACAGCTGGCGCCTGGCGAGGGAGGCGACGCCGGCGGGGGAGGCGACGCCGCTGCGGACGACCCCGTGACGATCGTCTGCGCCGCCAACGGGCCGCTGCTCGTGCGGGGGCCGCTGACGGTGGTCGCCGCCGACGGCGGCACGTCAAGGGGACGCAAGGGCGCACTCTGCCGCTGCGGCGAGTCGTCCGCCAAGCCGTTCTGCGACGGAAGTCACAAGGAGTGCGGCTTCAGGGGGTAGGACGAACGCCGCTGTCCGTTTCGACGCGATAGCTCTGGTACTGCACGGAACCCGTCGGCGTCACGGCTAGCCTGCCAACCAGCCCAGGCTCAATCCAGTTGTCGAAGGTCTCGTCGAAGCGCTGGCTGGCCAGCACTCTCCCACGCCGCCAGTCGATCACCTCGATCATGGTGTCGTAGTACAGGTCGAAGTCGCGGGTCGCAGCCGCCTCGGCCCATCGGTCGTCGGCCACGTACAGAGAGACCCAAACAAGGGAATCGTCGGCCGCCATGTGCACAAGCGAAGGCATCGGCTGCGCTTCCCATCCATGGGGCTGCATTTCCCATTCTCGGACATCTGGTCTCGGCGGAGGCTCGAGAAACCACTCCACGTCGCGTCGCAGCGCGCGAACGACAGTGTTCGACTCCCACAGCTCAATCGTGTAGCTCTCGGACCCGGCCATCCAGACGGAGCGGCCGGGACCGCGAGCTATCACGCGGTCGCCCAAGCTGGCGTCCGACGAGTACTCTCCGGTCAGAGACCCGAACGACTCTCGGATCGCACCGGTCTCGAGATCAACCACGTGAACCGGGTACCCGACTAGTGCGGCCGTCGGGATGTTGGCCGCATGAAGCGCCAGCGAGCCGTCGAACGGCAACGTGTGCAACCCCACCGGCAACCAACCCTCGGTGCGAACCTCCCGCAAGAGCTGTCCGGTCCAGTCGAAGGTCGCGATCGTCCCTCGTCCCCTGTCCAGAGCAGAAAACACCCCGTCTCCGGTGACCACGAGCGAGCTGACGTCCCGGAACTCCCCAGGGCCGGAGCCGCGACGCCCGATCCGCGTCAGGAAGCTGCCGTCCACGCCGAACACCCAGACGTGAGGGGCCCCTGAGCCCAACAGGTACGCCCGACCGGAGGCGTCCAGCCATGCGGCAGCCGCATCGCCCTCGATCATCCCATCGCCCGAGTCGTCGCCGTACTCGCGCTCGAGGACCAGTGCAAGGCCACAAGGCCCTTGGCACGGCTCCAGATCAACCGCGCCAATCGACTCTTGAGCTGCGCCTGTCGAGGCGCTCGTCCCGAGAGCGACAACCATCGCGAGCGGCAACGGGAGCCGAATGCGCGACGACCGCCGCTCTCGGGGGGCTGGCAGGCCGTTCACTGGACTCTAGTTCCCTCCAATCGGATCGCCCGACGGCAAGGGCAGAGCCTGTTCCGGCACCGTGTTCTCGATCCGGGCCTGCCAGCGGCGGATGTCGGCGTGCACCAACCGCTCGTGGGGCGATTTCTCCAGTCGGTCGCCGGCAACTCGTCCCCCCAGGCGTCCGGCCAAGCGGCCCAGCCCCGAGCCCATCCCCTCGGTGAGCCCCTCCAGCTGGCCGGCCAGTCGGTCGAGCCGATCGGCCAGCACGGCGCGCACCTCCGGCGCCGAGACGTCGCTGCTCGCGCGTTGCATCATCCTGTCCACCACGGCGCGCTGGACCGCGTGCAGCACCTGCAGCTCGTACTCGTCCTCGGGCTTGTCCGCGCCCCACGTCGCCTCGATCAGCCGATCCGTCACCTCTTCCAGGTTCGGGTAGTCCTGGTGCATGGAGCCGTACGCCACTAGCCGCGCCATGCGGGTGGGGTGCAAGATCTCGCCGACGGAGAAGTCCGCCGAGGCCGCCGCCGCCGATATGGGGTCGAAGAGAAGGCCCGTGCGACCGGGGAAGGTCTCCCCTTCCTGATGACGGAACGCAGCGGGCGGAATGCTGACCGACAGCTCCTTGGGCAGCGCCAGGAAATCCACGGACAGGGTGGAGAGGATCGTTTCCAGGGCGCGTCTCTGCTCGTCGCCGGGCACGATCTCCACGGCGTACTGGCCGTCGCCGCGTAGCGCGTAGCGGTAGTTGGCGCCCCCCAGACTCTGGGCCGCGGCACGCAGCTGGAAGCGGTGATGCATGTACAGCGGCAAGAGGACGTATTCAAGGTCGGAGAGAGGCCGCCCCGGCCGGATCATCTCGTTGCCGAAGCGCTCCATGCCGATCTCCCGCACCCGCAGTTCGTGCTCCAGGTGGTCCACCAGATTGGCGCCGTTGTCCCACACGCCGGCGTACGGATGCGCTGCGCCGATGAAGTTGTTGTTGTTGTGAGCCATGAACTCGAGGCCGTCCCGTATCCCCTGCATGACGATCTCGTTCAGCGCCGCGCTCTCGTCGGTGCCTGCGGGGAACTCACGGTACAGCCAGTTCACAGACAGCTTGTCGTACTCGCCGATCCGCTGCACGTAGGCGTTGGACAGGTCCAGCTCGCCGTCGGTGATCTCCACCAAAGGAGCGGGGTAGTCCATCACGCTCTCGCGCCCGTAGGTGCTGGCCATGTAGTTGTGGGGGAAGCCCAGCGTGTGGCCGACCTCGTGGGCCGAGAGCTGGCGGACTCGGTCCAGCGCCATCTCCACGGCATCGGCGTTGCTCGCCGCGTGGGCCAAGTACTCGAAAACGGGCGCCGCGGCCATGCACGCCTCGTCGTGGACGCCGGAGTGGTCGTCGTGGAAGCCGTAGCCGCGGAAGCCGTAGTCGTTGCCGTCGCCGTAGCCGTGGAAGTCGGAGCCGTCGGTCGACGCGCTGCCCGCCGGGAAGGGGCTGGTCATCCCCTGGGCCAGCAGGTAGTCCTGCCGAAGCCGCAAGCTGCCCAGGTTCACCACGCCACGGATGATTTCGCCAGTGCGCGGGTCGGTGACCGTGTTGCCGTAGGAGTAGCCCCGCGTCCGGCGGTGGGTCCAGTGGATCATGTTGTAGCGGATGTCCTGTGGGTCCACGCCCTCCGGTAGGACCTCGACCCGATAGGCGTTCACGAACCCTGCGGCCTCGAATGCCTCTTCCCACCACTGCGCTCCCTCGACTAGCGCGCTTCGCACCGGCTCGGGCGTCCCTGGGTCCACGTAGTAGACGATGGGCTCCACGGGCTCCGACGGGTCCATGTCCGGGTTGCGCTTCTGGAGCCGATGGCGCGCCACCAAGCGGATGCGCAAGTCCTGGTCGATCGGCGTCGCGTAGTCGTAGATCGTGGGACCGTTGACGCCGATGCGGGGGTCGGCGACTCGCGGCCTGTAGCCGTCGTCGGGGAGGCGAATGAACGAGTGGTGCTGGCGCAGGGTCACCGCCTGGGGGTTCACCGCGACTCCACGCACCAAGCCGCCCGGGTTGTTGCTGGTCAGAGTGAGCAGCGCTTCGACTTCCGTGTTCTCGGGGAACGACCGGGTGGCAGGCAGGTGAATCGCCGAACGGGACTTGTCCAGCTGGAAGGAGCCCTGACCGCGTTGGGCGATCTGGGCTGCTGCTCCCCGGGCGTCTCGGATGAAGAACGGCGTGGCGTCCACGAGCGTCCGTCCGTCGGTCTCGGCCACCACGTCGAAGCCCCAGTACACCGAAGGCGCAAAGGCGTCGCGCACGGCCTGCACCTCGGTGGGGTTGTCGCTGCGGGCCTGGAAGCGGTAGTTGGGCTCCATGAGCAGCAGGCGCGGCCCCACTCGCTTGGCCTCCAGCACGTGAGTGCCTCGGAGCTGTCCACGGTCGATGCCCACCGGGTTGGACCCCAGCCCCGATCCCATCGACACCTGGTAGAGAAACTCGCCGCCGTCGGGGTCGATCTCCCAGTAGAGAGCGCCCTCGGCGTCGTTCCAGTACAGGTTGAAGAAGCCGTCCATGGCGTCGGCGCCCTGGGTCTTCTCGGCGATGGAGGGGAGAGCGTCCTGGGCGGCCAGGGGTGCGGGTGCGCCGAGCAGCGCGGCGACCAGGAGAGAGGCGACCAGCAGAGAGGCGACCAGGAGGGCGGCGGCCAGGGCTAGGGCGGAGTGGGCGAGGGAAGCGCGGAGTGGGCGGCGGGGGTGCGTCGTGGACATGGGCGGGGTACCTCTTGAAGTCGATTTGGCGACGACGAAGGTCGGACGGCGGTCGGACGGCGAAGAGCACCGAACCCGGATGGGAAGCAGGACCAAGATGGGAAATAGTGGAGCGGGGAAGCCGCACGGGCAAGGAAGCGGGGTGGGCCGAGGACCCAGCGCGACGGCCCAGGGCGCACCGGACGCCTGGGACTGCCGAGAAGCGGTCGGCGAACCTCGATCCTTTCGTCGCGCTCTCCTGCGCCATTTCGACCGGACCCGTCGCGACCTGCCCTGGCGCACCGACCGCACGCCCTATCGAGTGCTGGTGTCGGAAGTGATGCTGCAACAGACCCGCGCCCAGACGGCGGCGCCCTACTACACCCGCTGGATACAACGCTTCCCGGGATGGGATTCGCTGGCCGATGCCTCCCGAGACGAGGTCCTGCTGGCGTGGAAGGGGCTGGGCTACTACGCCCGGGCAACCAACCTGCACCGGACGGCGGTCCTGGTGCGGGAGCGTCACGGCGGCCGCCTCCCCAACGACCCGGACGCGCTACGGACGCTGCCCGGCGTAGGCGAGTACACGGCAGGCACCGTGGCCAGCATCGCCTTCGGGGCGCGCGTGCCCGCGGTGGACGGCAATGTGCGACGTGTGCTGGCGCGCCTGCTGGACGCCCCGCGCCCGTCCGCTTCCCAGCTCCGAGCAGAGGCGGGACGCCTGCTGGACCCGGAGCGTCCTGGCGACTTCAATGAGGCGCTGATGGAGCTGGGCGCCACGGTGTGCGTGCCGAGAGCGCCCCGGTGCGACCGCTGTCCCGTGGCCGAGTTCTGCCGTTCGCACGCGGCGGGCACGGCGGCCGAACGCCCAGCGCCGCGTCCCAAGCGGCCCCTCCGCCATGTCGCGTACGCTGTTGCCGTCGCGCTGGACGAAGATGGCCGCACCGTCGTTGTCCGACGTCCCGAGAGCGGACTGCTGGCGGGGATGTGGGAGTTCCCCTCCGTGAAGGTCGCCTCGGGGAGCGCGGCAGAGGTCGAGGCGGATGTGGAAGCGGCCGCTCGGGAACGGCTCGCGGCACTGGGGGTTGCGCGGATCCTGGCTTGCTATCGCCTGCCGCCGGTCCGACACACGTTCACGCACATGCAGGCCGTCTACCATCCTGTGGTCGTGCAGTGCGCGGCCGAGGCTCTGGACCGTGCAGCGTCAGCAGTCGGAGCACCGGAGTCGAGCATGGTCGTGGGCATGGATGACTTGGCCGGAGTAGTGCTTCCCGTGGCGCAGCAGAAGATCGGCGCACTGCTGGCGTCGGAGTATCCGCTTCATCGAGACGCCGGGCTCCCCTGCTCGTGATCGTTCCCTTCGGCTCCACTGGCGGTTAGACTTCCGGCCAGGGACACTCCAAATGCAGCCAAGCCTGCGAAAGGAAGTGCAAGATGGAATGGGACCTGCAGTTCGTGGCGATTATCGTGACCGTCTTGCTGGCTGTTGGTGGTGCCTTCTGGCGAATCATGGCCACCATGAACAGGCTCTTCGACGAGGTGAGGAAGGAATCGAGGGAGGCAGTAGACAAGCTTCGGACAGAGATGAACGCCGGCTTCGCGGAGGTGAGGAAGGAAGTGAGGGATGCGGTAGACCAGCTCCAGACGGAGATGAACGCTGGCTTCGCCGAGGCGAAGGAAGAACGGGAGAAGAGTTTCGCCGCGGCCGAGAAGGCGTGGGAGAAGGGCTTCGCGGAGGCCAAGGAGGCGTGGGAGAAGGGCTTCGCCGAACCGAGGTCGCCTCGGGGAGCGAGGCAGCGGTAGAGGCAGCCGCACGGAACGGCTCGTGGCGCATGCCATGAATCATCATGTGTGCCACGAACCATCGGATATGCCATGAATCTGCGAACATGCCATGAATCCGCGAACATGCCATGAACCGGCGAACATGCCATGAACCGGCGAACATGCCATGAATCGGCGCATCTGCCATACGGTCTAGTTGTGGCGATGACGCTGGCCACCTGCGTGCCGGACAGTGGACAAACGGGTGCGTGGGCCGGCGGAGGCACCGTGCACCGCGACTCGGCAGGCGTCGCTGTGGCGGAAGCGGTCGCGCCGCTGTGGGGCGCAGGCGAACGCTGGACGGTCGTGGAGCCGCCCCTGCTGGAGATCGGGAGCACCGCTGGCGACCCGGACTACCAGCTGGCCGACGTCACAGGCGCGGCCAAGCTGGAAGGCGGCGGCATCGTCGTTGCCGTCCAAGGGTCGAAGGAGCTGCGCTGGTTCAGCGAGGACGGGACGTTCCTCCGGCGCGCGGGCCGCGAGGGGGAGGGGCCCGGCGAGTTCAGCGGCCTGACGTTCATGGACGTCCTGCCGGGGGACTCGGTGGTCGCCTACGACGAGTGGCTGGAGAGGCTTCACGTCTTCGGTCCCGACGGCGTCCTGTCTCGGACCTTGAAGATCGAACGGCCCAGGCCGATGACGCAGCCCAGCATTCCCGTGGGACTCGCAGCGGACGGCTTGCTGTTGCGCTTTCTGGACTACGATGTGGAGGCGGAGTCGGGGATCGTCCGCTGGCCCGGCGAGGTGGTGACTTTGGTGAGCTTGGAAGACGGATCGGCGCAGGCAATCGCCGACGTGCCGGGCCACGAGGCTGACGTGGAGTTTCGCGCCAACGGCGGCTACGCTCACGGGGCCTACCTCTTCGGGAAGGGACCTGTGTTCGCCGCGTTCGGGGACCGCTTCGCCCTGGCGCAGAGCGAAGAGTACGCGATCCGGATTGCGGGGCTCGACGGCTCCTTGCCCCTCTCCATTAGGCGCGACCTAGCCGTCGAGCGCGCCACCCAATCCCATGTGGACGCAACGGTGGCCGCGGTCCTCGCAACCGTCTTTCCAGAGGGCAGAGACCACTCCCCCGAGGACATGGCGCGTCTGGAGGAGAACTGGCGGCTGCGGCCCACTGCGGAGACGCTGCCCATGCTGCGCTCCATGCACTTCGACGACGCGGGCAACCTGTGGGTCGAGCCCTTCCACCTTCTGGGCTCCGGACTCCCGCCCTACCAAGTGTTCGCGCCCGACGGGACGTGGCTGGGCGAAGTCGCCCTTCCCACCGGCCACGACCGAGGATGGGTTGCCGACTACGCGCCCCCCTTGGAGCTGGGCACCGACTACGTGCTGGGCGTGTGGAAGGACGCCTTGGATGTGCAGCGCGTGAGGATGTACCGGCTGGAGAAGTAGGGCTTCGGGGACGGGGCTCCGAGTTTCGTATTATCATTTGATATGTGCGCGTTCGATTCCTCCAAGCCGTCGTCCACGGCCGTCCCGAGCGACCCGGCCGCTCGCGTGCGGCGGCTCCGGCGCGAGATGGGCGCGACCCAGGAACGCTTCGCCGAAAGGATGCTGGTCAGCCCGCTGACGGTGCACCGCTGGGAGTCGGGCCAGTCCAGCCCGCGGCCGCTGGCCCTCGCCAGGCTCCACCGCTTGGAGGAGGAAGAGTCGATCGCCCGGGCGTCACGGCCAGCCGGCCCGCCCCTGGACTTCGCCGGCGACCCCGATCGGGTGTCCGCGGTGGCGGAGGCGTATCGGCTGGCTCACGGACACCAGTTCAACTCCAAGTTCGCCAGCGAGATATCGCGCATCGACCCACTGCCACACCAGCGGATCGCGGTCTACGAGCACATGTTGCCGCAGGACCCGCTCCGCTTCCTGCTGGCCGACGACGCGGGCGCGGGGAAGACGATCATGACCGGGCTCGTGGTGCGCGACATGCTGCTGCGCGGACGCATCCGGCGGGTCTTGATCGCGCCGCCGGCTGGGCTGGTGGGCAACTGGGAGCGGGAGCTGCGCACGCTGTTCAAGCTGCACCTCCAGATCGTCGTTGGCGCGGACGCCAGGGCGTGGGCGAGGGCGGACGAGAGCACTCGGCAGGACGCCCAAGCCGGCGCCGACAACCCCTTCCGCTCCGGTGCCGGGGACCTGGTGATCGTCTCGATGGACACGCTGGCGAGCGAGGGGACCTTCGGCGCATTGAGCACCCCCGAAGTCCCGCCCTACGACCTGGTCGTCTTCGACGAGGCCCACAAGCTGTCCGCCTACACCGACAGCCATCGGACTCGCAAGACCCGCCGCTACAAGCTGGCGGAGGCACTGGCCGGCTGTCCGTCGCCCGATCCGCAGTACGCCAGTCTCGGCTGGGCCGCCCGGCACTTCCTTCTCCTGACGGCGACGCCCCACATGGGGAAGGACTCGCCCTACCACCACCTCTGGCGGCTCCTAGACCCTCACGTGTTCGCCACCGGCGAGGCGTTTCGTCGTTTCCCCCAGCACGCCCGCAGCCGCCACTTCATCCGGCGCACCAAGGAGGAGATGCTGGACCTGGAAGGCCGTCCGCTCTACCGCCCGCGCTCCTGCGACACCTTCCGCTACGAACTCACCGGCGGCCCCGACGGCGAACAGGCCCTCTACGACGCTACCACCCACTACCTCCGCAACACCTACGACCGGGCGCTGGGCGGCCGTGGAGCGGCGCACCTGGCGACGGCCGTCTTCCAGCGACGGCTGGCCAGTTCGTCGTGGGCACTGCTGCGCTCCTTCCAGCGACGGGCGGCCAAGCTGGCCGAGACCGCCGAAGCACTGCGCTCCGGTCGTCTGACTATCGCGGAGCTGAACCGGCGGAGGGCGCAGATCGAGCACCGGTACCCGAACGACTTCTTCGACGACTACGGAGCCGACGAGGACGCGGCGGAGGGCAGTTCGGCCGAGGCCAACGAGCGCTTCGAGATGGAGGTGCTGGGTACCGTCCTCGCCGCCGACGTGGAGGACCTGGAGGACGAGATCGCCGTCGTCGAGAAGCTGGCGGCGCAGGCCAAGGCCGTCGTCGAATCCGGGCGCGAGTCCAAGTTCGACAAGCTACGCGAGGTGCTGGAGGATCCGGGCCACGCCGCCGAGAAGTGGCTCGTCTTCACCGAACACCGGGACACGATGGACTACTTGGTGCGCCGATTGGAAGGGCTCGGGCACGCGGGGCAAGTCGCGCACATTCACGGCGGCATGAACTGGCCCGAGCGCGAACGCCAAGTCGAGCACTTCCGCGACCCCGGCGGCGCGCGCTACTTGGTCGCCACCGACGCGGCCGGCGAGGGGATCAACCTCCAGTTCTGCGCGTTCATGGCGAACTACGACATCCCATGGAACCCGGCGCGGCTGGAGCAGCGCATGGGGCGCATCCACCGCTACAGGCAGAAGCGCGACGTGCGCATCGTCAACTTGGTGGCCGGCAGCACGCGGGAGGGGCGCGTCCTGCAAGTCCTGCTCGACAAGCTGGAAGCCGTGCGACGGGAGCTGGACTCGGACAAGGTGTTCGACGTGATCGGACGACTGTTCGAGGGCGCTTCGCTGAAGGACTACATGATGGAGGCGCTGGCCGGCGACGAGGGCGAGCGGCGGGCGATCCGGCAGGTGGGCGACGCCCTGGACGGAGGCCGGGTTCGCACGGTCGCGGAGGCGGACGAGGGGGTGTACGGTCCGCCGGGAGACGTGGCCGGTCGGCTGGACGGTCTTCGGGACGACATGGAGCGGGAGCGGTACCTGCGGCTGCTCCCCGGCTACGTTCGCCGCTTCGTGGAGAGGAGCGCGGCCCTGCTGGACTTGGAGCTACTGGGCGACTTGGACGACCGGTTCAGTCTCGCGCCCAAGCGGCCCGGCGCCCTCGACTTTCTGCTCCCTGCGCTGGAAGGCTACCCGGCGGAGATGCGGGCGAGGCTGTGCGTGCGTCGCCCGGTGCCGGGGGAGAGGCCGACGGAGGGAGAGTGCATCTGGCTCCATCCCGGCGAACCCGTCTTCGACGCCTTGCGCGAGCATGTCGTGCGCGCCTTCGCAACCGACGCCCTGCGTGGGGGAGTCTTCATCGACCCTCGTGCGCAGGAGCCTTACCTGTTCCACTTGGCTGTCGCGCCGGTGCACTTGGCCGTTGCGCCAGCGCGGCTGGAATCAGACGGGAACGGCAACGGTGCCGCGTCCGAGTCGCCGGTGCTCGAACGTCGCCTGCTGGCGGTGCGGCAAGTGGCGGACAGCCCACCCTCGGGGAGCGATGTCGAACGGCTCCTGCTGCTGCAGAGCGCCCCGCACGTGCCGCCGGGTTCGGTGCCGCTGGCCGCTCGCGGAATCAGAATGCGGGCCGATGCGGCGAACCATCTGGACCGGCTGGCCCGGGAACGCTTGGCCGGCGACCGGCGGAAGGCGGTGGAGGGGGAGCTGCCCGAGCGTCGGCGCCGGGTGCGGGCGGGGTTCGATCTCCGCGCTGCCGATCTGGCCTCCCGCCGCATTCGACTGGCGGCCAAGGATGGCACCGACGAGGAAGTGGCGGCGGTCAAGCTCGCCCAGCGGGAGCTTCTGGCCGAGAAGACGGAGGCGCTGGCGGAGGTGGAGGCCGCGCCGAGCCGGATCGTGGCCGGGGACGTCCGGTTCGTGGTGCACGGGGTGGCCGTGCCCCCCACCAGCCGCGACGAGATCGACCAGTACGACGAGCGCGTGGAGGAGATCGCCGTGCGGATCGCCGTTGCCTGGGAAGAGGAGCGGGGAGCCGTCGTGGAGGACGTGAGCAAGCCCGCCCTCGCCCGCGCTGCTGGCCTCGCCAACTGGCCCGGCTTCGACCTGCTGGCCGAGCAGCCCAACGGCGACACGCGGCGGATCGAGGTGAAGGGTCGTGCGGACCGAGGTGCCGTCCAGCTGGGCCGCAACGAATGGATCCAGGCTCTCCATCTAGGCACTCGCTACTGGCTGTACGTAGTTTGGAACTGTGCGACGGCCAATCCGACGCTGGTCCGTGTCCAAGACCCGTTGGCCAAGCTGTTCGCCGACGAGCGCACCTCCACCACCTTCACCATCTCCCCCAAGTCCCTGTTGGACGCGGCGGAGCCAACCTGAATCGGAAGGAGAACGCGATGGGAGCCTTTCATGTGGACGCGACGATTCGGAATCCGGCGGATCGGTCGGAAGGATGAGTCAGATGCCCGCCCCCTACACCATGCCCATCTCCGCGCTCACTGTGGACAAGCTTGGCGTGAAGCTGTACGACAAGGCTTCTGCGGTGATCGCCGAGCTGATCTCCAACTCTTACGACGCCGACGCTCGTTCGGTCGTCGTACGCGCACCGATGGGTCAGTACTTGGCGTCACGGGCCGGTGGCGTCCTTACCGACAAAGGATTCAGCATCGAGGTCCAGGACGATGGCACGGGAATGACGCCCGACGAAATGCAAGCCTACTTCCTTCCTGTCGGCACAGAGCGTCGAGATGACTCCCGCCGCGGCTCCACTTCCCCGCTCCTGAAGAGAAAGGTTATGGGTCGCAAGGGCGTAGGCAAGCTAGCACCCTTTGGAATATGCAAGATCATAGAGGTGATCAGCGCCGGTGGCGAAGAGTGCACGCAGGAACTTCCCGATGGAACGACAAGCACAGGCTACCTGGCTTCGCATGTAGTCCTGGACTACGACGAGATAAAGGCACTGGGCGTAGACCCACAACGAACATACGAACCAGCACCTGGTGAGCTGGACAGGACACTCAGGGAACGTCCCGGCACCACCGTGCGACTTCGGAACTTCAGTTTTCGCCGAGTCCCGCGCATCGACGTCCTGGCGCGCCAGTTGGCGCAACGGTTTGGAATCCGGCGCGACGATTGGCAGGTCGCGATCCACGACACAGCCCCGGACGCTCCCGAGTCACGCAAGACGATCGATGCGTTTGACGTGAAGGTCATGCCGGGCACGAAGTTGACTTTCGACCCGGAGGCACGTCGTGCGATCGGCCCGGACGGCAACGAGTTTTCCAACCTTCAGGCTGGCTTCAACCTTGACGGCGACTTCTATCCTATCCGTGGCTGGATCGCCTATTCCGAGGATCCGTACAGGGACGACTTGATGGCGGGCGTACGAATATACTGCCGTGGCAAGATCGCGGCCCAGACGGCCGTATTCAATAAGCCGGCGGGGTTTACCGGTGAACACAACGTCCGCTCCTATTTGGTGGGCGAGATTCACGCCAATTGGCTAGACGAGGAGGACGACCTCATTCAAACCGATCGTCGTGACATTCTGTGGTCGGATCGCCTCGGCGAAGCACTCCAGACTTGGGGCCAACAGGTTATTCGCCAGATCGGGCAGATCGCCCGAGATCCAGCCAGGAAGGCGACGCTCGAACTGTTTTGGACCACGGGTCGAGTAGAGGCGAACATCAACAAGCATTTTCCGGGTGACCAACAGAAGGAGATTAGGGCTAATGCCATTGAGGTCGCGAGGAGTTTGGGCCGCTCACTCAATCGAGGTGATGCTGAAGACCTGGATGTGGTTGACGACTTGGTAGCGATCAGCCTGATGCTCGCTCCCCACATCACGTTGGATCGCATGATGCGGGAGGCCGCGGCCATGGCAGACACACCAGTAGAAGTGCTCAACGGATTCCTGCGAACTGCTCGCATTGCTGAGCTCTCGTCTTTTGGCCGAATCGCCGAAAACAGAATCAAGGTGATTCGGCAACTGGACACGACTAGGAAGGATTATGATGAGCACGAGTCGGCGTTGCAACGACTCATCGAAGACGCGCCGTGGCTTATCAATCCTGACTGGGCACCCGTGACGGCCAATCAGACACTTGGACGCCTTAGGAAAGAGTTTGAGCGGTATTACAACGAGTCCGAGAAGGCCAACATCACGTTGGTTGACTTCCCTGAGCCCGGCAGACGACCGGACTTTGTGTTGTTCGGACAGAACAAGATCGTTCAAATCGTGGAAATCAAGCGACCGGGACACACTCTTACCAACGGTGAGATGGATCGGATTGTGTCTTACTATCGCTGTATGGAGAGCTTCCTCGACGAACCGGGCAACCGAGGGTTTCGAGGACAGTTCGACGACTTCCACATTACAGTGATATGCGACAAGCTCGGGTTGAGAGATGTCCACGAAGTCGCGTTCGCGAAGTTTCTGGGCGACAGGCGGTTGACGCACTTGGACTGGACGGGCTTCTTGCTGAGGACCGAGAGCCTGCACCGCGACTTCCTCGAGGAGGCGGGGCGCCAGCAGCGTCTCGCCGGAACCGGCGAGGGGACGACATGACGATGACGGCGGTGGACCTGTTTTCCGGCGGAGGGGGACTTACGCTCGGGATGGTACGCGCAGGGTTTGATGTGGTCGCGGCAGTGGACGTGGACCCTAGCGCGTGTAAGACCTATTCCGTGAACAGCCGTGGTGTCGCCACGTTCTGCGGCGACATTAGGACCTTCGGAGAACCAGAGCTCAGTGGTTGCGTCAATGGGAGCGACATCCATCTTCTGGGCGGGTGTCCCCCGTGTCAGGGATTCACCAGCCTCAGTGCCAGATACAAGCGGGACGATCCTCGGAACCAACTGGTGCTAGAGATGTCCCGGCTCGCAAGAGCACTCCGACCTCGGGCGATCATGATGGAGAACGTCCCGGGGCTCGCCGGGACCCAGATTTACGGCACGTTGCGCCAGCAGCTCCAGAAAGCAGGCTATCAACTTGTTGATGGCGTGTTGCAAGTAGCGGACTACGGCGTGCCCCAAAATCGGCGGCGATTGGTCTTGTTAGCTGGCCTCGGATTTCGGATCGAGATGCCCGAACCAACCCACGGGAAGGATGGCGAGGGTGGATTGGCGCGTTGGCGGACTGTTAGGGACGCGATAGGTCACATGCGTCCTAACCCACCGACGCTAGCGGAGGCTAGGAAATGCGGTAGCGTGCACAACGAGAACTGGCATGTAGTGCGTTCTCTGTCGAAGGCGAATGCCGCCAGAATTCGAGCGGCCCGACCAGGCAGAACCTGGCCGCACTTGCCAGAGTCCTTGCGGCCGACGTGTCACCAGGGAGACTACAAGGGATTCACGAACGTGTACGGTCGCATGGAATGGGACAAGCCCTCGCCGACGATTACGGGGGGGTGCACGACCTTGAGCAAGGGAAGGTTCGGGCATCCAGAGGAGGATCGGACGATTTCGGTTCGTGAGGCGGCACTGTTGCAGAGCTTTCCAGAGGACTACATGTTCGACACGCCGTACATGGAGCATGTCTGCAACATTATTGGCAATGCGTTGCCGTGCGACTTCGCGGAGGTCGTGGCGGGGCAGTGCTACGAAGCATTACAGCGGAACCGAGGCGGTGTGGAGCATAGGAATGCCGCCTGACCTGCGAGGGGCGGGCCGAGACGGCAGGACGCGCTTTGCCGGTGCAGCCGGTCGGACGGCCTGTTACCGGCGAAATGAACTCGGCCGCGCCAAGCTGCTCGTCGGCGAGTTCGCCTATACTATCTCCGCTGGGTTCATGATGAATCCGGCACAAGTGTGTAGAACGCGGAATGTCTGTTGCAGAGGCCCACTGAATCCCGAGGAGATACCATGAAGACAACACTGATCGAAGCTGCACACGATTTTGAGCCGAGGACCATCGAAACGCTCGAGTTGCTCGAGTTGACATACCGAGGCGAACTATGGCCAGACAAGTCACCAACACGTAGGCAACTGGTCGACGAATTGCTGGAGACAGGTCTGATTAGACACGTTCCCGGAATCAACAGACCTGACCTGGGAAAATGGTCTGGAGAACGCTACCAGCTAACAGGCGCGGGCACGGAGAAGGCCCGCGAGCTGCAACGGCTCTATCGCAATATCAGTGTTAATGCCCCACACTTCAAGTTGCTGCCGAACCTGCGCTGCACGCTGGGAGCGGCGAGTACCACCCTGGTTGGGGGAGAGCGTGAACCCATCAACGTATCGGGCATCATGCTCAGTGCACCAAGAGCCATTCTATTCGCGAAACGCCTGCCAAGCGTCATTCTGTCCTCAACTCCAGAGGGCTTGTATGTAGTGACCAACTCGATGAACACCATTTGGGACGTCCACTGCAAGACGGTGGGAGATGAACTTCAGTTGTCAGCTGAGTTCCATCGTGGTAGTTACAGCTATCCATGGGGCCACCGATCGTTAGGCTATACGCTACGCATTGTTCTGCCTCCAACCACGAATGACTTCAGCTCCAAGGGGAACTCAGATGATTGAGCCCCGGGAAGGCGGCACGGAAGCGATACAGGGCTTTGGGTAGGAGCAACCGTAGTAGCCACGGAAGAGAAGGACGGGAGATGTCGCCTTATCGCCGCCTGATCGAGGCCGCCTTCCCTATCCAGCAGGTCTCCATCGACTCCGTGCACGAGAAGAACGTCCGTCACGGGCACATCTCGACGCTTCACATCTGGCCGGCGCGGAGGCCGTTGGCGGCTAGCCGGGCGGCGTTGCTGGCGACGCTGTTGCCGGACCCGAGGGGGCGGGAGGCACGATACGAGCTGCTTCGCCATATGGCGGGGACGGTGGTCGAGGTCACGAACACGTCGGGGGACGTGACACGGGAGGAGACGCGGGACGGCATCTTTCGTTGGGGGCGGGAGGGGCGGATCGAGACGGACGGCAAGACGCTGGGGCGCATTGAGGCGTACCGGGAGGATGTGCGGGAGACGTTTGTGGACCGGACGCCCAGGATTCTTGACCCGTTCGCCGGGGGCGGGGCGATTCCGCTGGAGGCGATGCGGCTAGGGTGTGAGGCGGTGGCGTCTGACCTCAATCCGGTAGCGTGGTTCATCTTGCGGTGCACGCTTCACTATCCGCGGTTGGTGGCTGGGCGGGAGCGGTCGTTGCCAGCGTTCGCGCTTCGAGATCGGGACTTCGCGGAGAAGTTCCTGAAGGCGAGGGGACTCAAGAGCCCCACTGCCCTCCGGGATGGGCTGGCCGCGCTGGGGCACAGCGGCAGCGGCGATGACTCAACGCAGTGGTTGCCTTCGACCGTGACGGACGTCTCGCGGGACATGAGGGCCGGCTTCGCGTGGCACGTGCGGGCGTGGGGCGACCGGGTGCTGGCCCGCACACGGCAGCAGCTGGCGGACAGGTACCCAACCTACGCGGAGTTCGAGCCGGTTCGACGTAAGGGCCGGCGGGGGCGTGGCTCCGGCATCGAGAAGGCGTACAAGCCCAGGCCGCGACAGTTGCTGGAACCCGACGAGAGCGGCCAGGTGTCGGTCGGCGCACTCAACGCCGAGTTCGACTCGTTCTACTTGGAGGACGAGAGGAATCCCCGCTGGGTCGTCAAGCCTACGGTGGCGTACTTGTGGGCGCGCACGACGCGCTGCTCGTCGTGCCGGGGCGAGGTGCCGCTGCTCAAGACGCGCTGGCTGTGCAAGAAGGGCAAGAAGCGCGTTCGTCTGACGATGACGCCGTGCGACGACGGCGTGGCCTTCGGCGTCGAGGACGACGTGCCCGTCGGGTCGGGCACCCCGGCGCAGAAGCGCGTACACGACCAGGAACTCGGAGCCGGCACCATGTCGGCCAGCGGCACTCAGTGCCCGCTTTGTGGCGTCATTGCCACCATGGCCGACCTGCGGGTCGGCGGTCGGTCGGGACGACTGGGCGAGCGACTGACCGCCGTCGTGGTGAACGGCCAGCAGGGCAAGGAGTACCGGGCTCCGACTGACGAGGAATTGCGAGCCGCGCAGGTGGACGAGGCGTTGCTGGAGTCCGCGTTTGCGGGCGTTCCCTTTGGCCTGCCGGACGAGCCGACGCCAAGCGCGGGAAGTCTGGGCATACGGACAACCCGATACGGCTTCGACACTTGGCGCAAGCTCTTCACCAACCGCCAGTTGCTGGCACTTGGAGTCCTCGTCCAGGAGATTCGCCGCTGTTCGGACGAGTTGGCAGAACGCTACCCGCCGGAGTGGCGCGAAGCTCTGGCCGCCTACTTGGCCTGCGCACTCAGCAAGCTGTCGGACAACAGCAGCGGTCTCTGTACTTGGCACAACAGTGGGGAAAAGAACCGCCAGACCTTCGCCCGCTTCGCGTTGCCCATGGTCTGGGACCACTGCGAAGTCAATCCTCTGTCACGGCGTACTGGCGGCTTCCACTCGTCCGTCGAGTGGCTGGCCCGCGTCGCCGAGCACCTGGACGACGCCACCGCTGGCGTCCCGATGCCGACAGTGCTGCGGCAGTCCGCCATGGAACCTCTCCCCGGCCCCTTCGACGTCATCTGCACCGATCCGCCGTACTACGACGCCATCCCGTACTCGGACCTGATGGACTTCTTCTACGTGTGGCTCCGGCGGACGCTGCACGGACTCTCGCCCGAGATCGACGCCGTGTTCGCCGAGCCGCTCGGCCCGAAGTGGGACGCGGACGCGCAAGACGGGGAGCTGATTGACGACGCGGCCCGCTTCAACGGCGACCGCAAGGTGTCCAAGCAGAACTACGAGGACGGCATGGCCCGCGCCTTCGCGCGGTTCTGGGAAGCACTTCGAGACGACGGCAGGCTGGTGATCGTCTTCGCCAACAAGCAGCCCGACGCCTGGGAGACGCTGGTGTCGGCGCTCATCCGCGCCGGTTTCGTGGTCGTGGGCTCGTGGCCGATCCAGACCGAGATGCAGACCCGCCAGCGGTCGCTCTCGTCGGCGGCACTGTCGTCGTCGATCTGGCTGGTCTGCCGAAAGCGCAAGCGGACCGCTCGCCCCGGCTGGGACGGCACCGTGCTCCAAGAGATGAAGCAGAAGATCACGGCGCGCCTCCGCGACTTCTGGGACGCGGGCATTCGCGGTCCCGACTTCGTGTGGGCCGCCACCGGCCCGGCCCTGGAAGCGTTCAGCAAGCACCCGGTCGTCAAGCAGACCGACGAGCCCAACGCATTCCTGACCGTCGCCGACTTCCTGCGCCAAGTCCGTCGCATGGTAGTCAACTTTGTGGTCAGCCGGATGTTCGGCGAAGAGGCTGCCGCGGTGCAGGACCTGGACGACCCGACCACGTACTACCTGCTGCACCGGGCCGACTTCGGGCTGGAACCGGCACCGGCGGGCGCGTGCATCCTGTACGCCGTGTCCTGCAACCTCTCCGACGCCGACCTGGCCGGACGCCACGACATCCTGCTCCGCCGGCGCAGCGAAGCTCGCCTGAAGCCCTGGAACCAGCGTCGCGCCAAGACGCTGGGGGAGCCCTCGTCCACAGGCACGCCGCCGCCGCTCGTTGACTGTGTCCACAAGCTCATGCAGACTTGGAAGACCGGCGAGCAGTCCCGCGTGGACGCCTACCTGGACCGCCGCGGCCTGTGGCGCAACGACCTCTTCGCCCGAGTCGTGCAGGCCCTCATCGAACTCGCTCCCGCCGACTCCGAAGAGCGCGCGACCCTGGAGTACATCCAGAACCACCTCGCCGGCCGGGGCCGCGTCCCCGGCGTGCGCCAGCCTTCCCTTCTGTAGGCCGCCCACCCACCGCCATGATCACCCGCATCCAAGCCCTCAACTACCGCTGCCTCCGCTACGTGGACGTGGCCCTGGACCGCTTCCATGTCCTGGTCGGGGCCAACGCCAGCGGCAAGAGCACGCTCTTCGACGCCGTGTCGTTCGTGGGCGACTTTGTGCGGGACGGGTTGGAGAAGGCGGTTTCGCGACGGGTGTACAACTTTCGGGATCTCGTCTGGGGTAGGCCGAATGGTGACCTTGGCTTCGAGATCGCGCTGGAAGTCAAGGTGCCCGAGGAGATGCGAAGCGGGTCGTCCGATGGCGAAGGTCATCACACCTATCGCTACGAGATTGCGGTTAGGGAAGATGCCGCTGTCCCGCATGTGTCGTGCGAGCGCGCCACGGTGATTGCCGGTCCGTCGATGCGACGTCGCGGACGCACGTCTTCAAGAGCACCGTTTCCCCAAGTTCGGCAAGCCCCAGACACGATCTTGGCCGAGAAGGACGATTCTGGCTCGCTAATGATCCTCAATCGCACACTGGAGCGGTTCAGCCTTGTAGCCGAGGACCAGTCAGGCGACATGATCGGGGAAGTACCGGTTCGTGCGTTATGGGGCACAAATCTGATCGATCCACTTGTGTCGCACCTCCGCTTCCTCGACAAGAACCGGTTCCCCCTGTCGCTGCACGTTCAGTCCCTTCTATCTACCGGCATCAATGCCATGTTCTTGGAAAGTACCAAGATGCGCAGGCCCAGCACGGCACGTGCAAGCAACGACTTTCTGGCCTCGGACGGCTCCAAGTTGCCATGGGCGATCAAGCATATGCAGGAAACACACCCGGACCTATACGCCGAGTGGCTGAAAGATGTTCAGCTCGTGTTGCCGGATCTGAATGGCGTACGAGTGGAAGACCAGCCACAACACCTTGCATGCTACTTGGTGCTGGAATACAATGGTGGAGTAACGGTCCCTTCTTGGGTCACGTCCGACGGGACTCTGCGCCTGCTGGCGATGATGTTGGCCGCATACATGGCCGAAGACGGCCAGATAATCCTTCTAGAAGAGGCCGAGAACGGCGTACACCCGCTGGCGCTGGAGGCGGTCTACCAACTCTTGTCCTCGGCGTTCGACATCCAGGTGCTGGTATCGACGCATTCGCCGGCGTTCCTGGCCATGGCGGAGCCCAAGGACGTCTTGTGCTTCGCGACGACGAGCGAAGGGGGAACCGACATCATGCGAGGCGACCACCACCCGGTCCTTGCAGATTGGCAGACGTCGGCCGATTTGGACGTTCTTTTTGCCAGCATGGTAGTCGAATGATGCCGGTGAACGTCAAGAAGGACTTGTTCGCACTGGTTGCCGACCTGGACATGGAACAGGTCATGAAGGCACTGTGTCAACGGCACCGCGATTTGGGCACACGGCAGTTTGGGGTTAGGATCGTCCGCCACCGTGAACGCGACAGCGGTTGTCGAACGCGACCGCTCGCATACCTTCGGGAGCCGCTGCGGTCGTTCGACCAGATTCCGAGTCGGTCTCGTCCCCGGCTGACAGGACGCCTCTTCTTCGATATCGCATGGTCGGCCAACCTCGACCGCTGCCAAGACCCCGCCTTCCAGGAACTGGTCGCGACCCTGCGCCGTTGGTTCCCACCAGAAGACGCCCGAGGAACACCCCCATGAAGCCCAAGCCCTGGACCCAACTGGTCCGCCTCAAGGACGAACTCCGCAGCGGCGAACTCACCTTGGCCCAGTTCGCGGCCGACCTGCACGAGGTCACGCTGGCGCGAGGCAAGCGTCCGATCTATGAAGAGCCGGCCAAGTTCTTCGACCTCACCTTTCCGACCCTGCCGCTGCGGGAGCTGGTCAGGGACGTGGCGTTGCGCCTCGCCGGGAAGAGCGACCGGGCGATTCGGCAGCTGGAACTGACCTACGGGGGCGGCAAGACGCACACTCTGATCACCCTGTACCACCTCTTCCGCGATCCGGCGGGCCTGCCGGGATCGCCCACTGTGAAGGCGTTCCAGGAACATGTCGGCCACGCACTGCCCAAGGCGTTGGTCGCTGCCCTGTGCTTTGACAAGATCGACGTCGAGAAAGGCATCGAGGGGGTGCGCGCGCCGAATGGGGAGCGTAGGACCCTCAAGCATCCGTGGAGCGTGCTGGCTTTTCAGTTGGCCGGCGCGGACGGGCTCCGCGCGATCCACGCCGACGACAGGGACGAGGAGCGTGAGACGCCGCCCGCCGAACCGTTGCTCGTCAAGCTGCTGGAGGCGCCCGGCCGCCAGGGACTGGCGACTCTTGTGCTGGTGGACGAAGTGCTGATGTACGCCCGCGAGAAGGCCGCCCTCGATCCGGCTTGGCGCGACCGCATCCGGCACTTCTTTCAGTACCTGAACCAAGCCGTCGCGAAGGTGGACCGGGCGGCGATCGTGGCGTCGCTACTTGCCACCGATCCGTCGAAGGAACAGGGCGACCTGGGCGGTCTCCTCAAGGCCGACCTCTTCGCCGTCTTCCGGCGGCAGCGCGAGGAAGGAGTCCAGCCGGTCCGCAAGGAAGATGTGGCGGAAGTGCTGCGACGACGCTTCTTCGAGGGAATGCCCGATGAAGACGCAAGGCACAACCAGGCCATCGCGGTGGTGCGGGGATTGGTCAAGCTCGACGAGACGATCTCGAAGGACAGAAAAGCAGTCGAAGACCGCTTCAAGCAGAGCTTCCCCTTCCACCCCGACATGACCGACGTCTTCTACAGCCGCTGGACCCAGTTGAACGACTTCCAGCGCACCCGCGGCATCCTCCGCACGCTGGCCACGGCGCTTCGGGACGCCGAGAAGTGGGACGAGAGCCCAGTGGTGGGGCCGTCGGCGTTGCTGGCCGCGCCTGCCGAGAACGATGTCTCGTCGGCCCTTCGGGAGCTGGCCAACATTGCCGATTCGGCCACCGCAGGCTCGACCTCGGACTGGGGCAAGCTGCTGGACGCCGAGTTCGACAAGGCGCGACAGGTGCAGAGCGACCACGCCGACTTGGCGCCGAACCGAGAGGTGGAGCAGGCGGTCGTCTCCGTGTTCCTGCACTCGCCGCGAGGAGGCAAGGTCACGACGTTCGAGCTTGAGCGGCTGGCGGGGACCTCTGGGCCAGACGCCATCGAGTTCGAGAAGGGGCTTCGCCGCTGGCGGGACGTCTCGTGGTTCCTGGACGATGAGGACTCGCACGACGACGACGGCCAGGGTCTGCCCAAGGAGTGGCGGCTGGGGGTCCGCCCCAACCTGCGCAACATGCACGACGAGGCGTGCGACAGGCGGGTCACCAACGCGGACGTGACCGAACGCTTGGTCGAGACCGTGCGCAAGTGCCGGTCCGAGCTGGACGGGGGAGCCTCGGCGGCGGGCGCCAAGTCCCACCTGCTTCCCGCTTCGCCCAGGGACGTGGAGGACGACGCCTACTTCCACTACGTGATTCTGGGTCCCGACGCCGTCTCCGACTCGGGGCAACCCAGTGCGCTGGCCAAGCGCTACCTCGACGTGAAGTCCGACCGAGGCGAACCCAGGGTCGCCCGCAACGCCGTCCTACTGGCGGTGCCGTCGCGCAACGGACTGGAGGCGGCCCGCATCCAGGTGCGTTCGCTGCTGGGTTGGGAGCACGTGGACACCCAGCTTCGCAACAAGAACGTGGACCCGGCGCGCGCCGAGCGGCTGCGCCGCAACCTTCGCGAGGCGCGGAAACGGGTACCGGATGTGGTGCGCCAAGCGTACGGCGTGGTCGTGACCGTGAACGAGAGCAACGTGGTCCACGCCTTCAAGCTGCGGCCGAGCGGGGAGCCGTTGTTCGTGCAGATCAAGAACGACGAGCGGTCCCGGCTGAAGGAGACGGCGGTGGATGCGGAGGCGCTGCTGCCGGGAGGACCTTACGACCTCTGGCGCGAAGACGAGGAGGCCCGCTTCGTGAAGGACTTGGCAACTCCCTTCGCCCGCGACCCGCGACTGCCCAAGCTTCTCAACACGCGCATCCTGCTGAGCACGGTCCTGCAAGGGGTCGAACGGGCGTTGATGGTGGCGCGCTTGGCTCGCCCCGACGGCACGGTGCGCAGTTGGTGGCGCCGTCCCGTGGATTCGTCGTCGTCCAGGGACCCGGCGCTGGAGGTCATCCTGCCGGAGAACGCCGAGCTGGAAAGCTTGCATGCGCCGCTGCTTGCACCGGGGAACCTGCCCGGCCTGTGGCCCGACGACGGCAAGCCCGACACCAGCCGTCTTCCCGTGCGCGGCCTGCTCGACTACTTCTCCGGCAACCATGTAGTGACGACGGTGCTCGGGCAGGGCTACGACGAGTCGCTGGCAGTTCCCGCCTGCTCTCGCGAGGCCGTGTACGAAGCCGTCCGGGAAGCTGTGGAGTCGGGTACGCTCTGGCTGGTCAACGGCCCCAGTTCCTGCTGGAAGGAGGAGATGCCTCGCGGCGTGCTGGACGAGCGCGCCGAGTTGCGGCCGCCCCCTGCCCTCCCCGCCGTGCAGGAGTTGACCGAAGACGCGTTGCCCGACGCTTGGGCGGACGGCGAGACCAACGCCGCCCACATCGAGCGGGCGCTTTCGCACCAGCGGGGCGAGCGCATGCCCTGGGGCTTGGTGCGCGAGAGCATCTCGCAGGCGATCAACCGCCGATGGATCGAGGTCGTCAGTGGGGGCGCGGCAGGCGGCTACGCGACGGCGGGGGATTGGCGGCTCAGGCGACCGAAGGCCGGGTTGCCAACTCCCGGGCCGGAGCACCAAGAGTCTCCGGCGCCGACGGCGGCCCTGGAACTCGCCCAGCTGATGGACTTGGCCGAAGCCGCCCCCAAGCTGCTGGAGGCCGGCGCGGGCCATGACCTCCGCTTCCATGTGGGCGTCTCCTTGGACGCCGACGCTCCAGCGGATGTGCGCACTGCGGTGGACGAGCGACTGGAGGAGGTCGTGCCGGGCCTCAGGACCGGTTCGGGGTCATGATCCTCCGGTAGTCTTCTTGCTCTTTGCATGCCGCCTCCAGCTCGGCTTTGCGTCTTGCGAGACCCCGGTGGTCCCCGTCGATCATCACCACAAGCGTGGTTGAGACACGGCGACTCCTGTGCTCGCTAAGTTCCTTGACGAACTGTTCTCGAACAAACTGTTCTGCCGACCCCTTGCCGGGCGGTGCGGGTACTGGTCTCACTTGCCATTTGCTGTCCATCTCCCGAAGAAATCTCTGCGCAAACACTTGCTGCTGCTGGTCTTCGCAGAGCACCACCACGTCTGCACGTCTCCGGTTGCCCAATCTCCGAGGGCTCATTCATCCCATCCCCGGGCAATCAACTCCGACAACTTGAGGCCCGGCTTCGCGGCTTCCCGGCGCGGTCCGTAGTGGGCCGTCGCGACGCCCGAACTCTCTCGGCGAAGAAAGATGCCGCTGTGGCTGCCCAGGTAGTCGATCGCCTCGGGGTGATGCGAGCACAGAACTGCCTGGGACACGGTGTCGCCGCAGGCCTCGGAAAGAGCGGTTAGCCAAGGCTGAATCTCGGGCAGACCCACGTAGTTGTCCGGTTCGTCAAGGAAGAGCGTGCTCCCCTGCCCCAAATGCAACAAGGCATACAGCGTAGCAAGCGCCCGCTCGCCGTCCGAAGCCTCGTCGAGTCGCACCTCGTAGCGCGTACCGTTGTTCTCCTGCATGATCATGACGGAACGTGCCTCGTCGCCGACTTTCTCCAAGCGGATCCCCCTGAAGCCGCCAATCGCGTCCTGTAGATCGGAGACGAAGGTCTGCACGCGATCGGGGTGTTCCTGGACCGCATGCCGATACCAGTCGGCAAAATCATGGCCGTCCGCCGCCAGGTACTCGGACTCCCGCACGGACTCGGCGCGGTATGTGGGCGGGCTCAGTCTGCACACGAAGACTCGCCGGAAGAACTCCAAGAAAGCCGTCAACTTCAGGTTGTCGGGCCTGGGCGCCACGCGGGCCAGCGCGGATTCTCTCCAGTCCACGTGGTATTGCGGACCCGAGGAACCGTCGTCGCGGTACAGCTGCACAGTGCCCATCTCACACCGGAAGAGGGGGTCGCCGCCTGTGCCAACCAGCTCTTCGAGACGGACTCGGGCTCGCTTTGTCGCACGCTCGTGCTCGATCTCCACGCGATATCGCAATACATCGTCCGCCAGTGCCACATCCACCTCGACCACCTGCAGATCGCGACTGTCCCAGCGGGTCAAGGTGCCAGTGGGAAACACGCCGGGATCCGTGACTCGCACCTTTCCCGAAAGGAGTTGCCGCAACGCGAGCATTACATCGAGAACCGATGTCTTGCCCGAGCCGTTCGCACCCACCAGGAGGGACATCTCGCGCAGGCGGAGTTCGAAGTTGACCAGACACTTGTAGTTGTCTACCCACAGCCTGCTGAACATCGTGCGCAGCTCCCGGGCGGGTCGCCCTATCCGTGGTCGCATCGTGGCGGCAGGATGCACACGCCCTCGCAAGCGACGAGCGACGGTGCGCCATACGAGAAGCTATCTCGGTCGACCCGGGAGTCAAGGCCAGCGAATGGTAGGACCTCTGCAGGTGGACGAAGGCGTGTGTTCGGCGGCAACTGGAGTGGCGCGGATCAGCGCGAACTGCTGGCTTCCACAAAGCAGCGAAAATGCCATGAATCCTGATATCTGCCATGAATCAGATTTCATGCCATGAATCCGCAAAGTAGCCAGGAATCAGAAAATGTGCCACGAAATATCGGATATGCCATAAACCCGCAAACATGCCATGAATCGCCGGGTCCGCCATTTGGGGTCTGGCTGTTGCGATGACGCTGGCCACCTGCGGCCCCCACAGCGCAGTCGTGGGCCGCTCCTGTGTCTGGAATCGAGACGCCCGCCTCTCCTTCTCTTGGTCGTTCCCTTCGGCACCACCGGCGGTTAGACTTCCGGCTAGGTGGCCCCCAACCGCAGCCGAGCCTGCGAAAGGAAGCGCGAGATGGAATGGGACCTGCAGTTCGTGGCGATCATCGTGACCGTCCTGCTGGCGATTGGTGGCGGCTTCTGGAGAATCATTGCCACCATGAACAAGGGTTTCGCAGAGGCGAGGAGAGAAGCGAGGGAGGGACGGAAGGAAGCGAGGGAGGCGGTAGATAAGCTCCGGGCGGAGATGAACGCCGGCTTCGCGAAGGCGAAGGAAGAGCGGGAGAAGGGCTTCGCCGCGGCCAAGAAGGCGAGGGAGAAGGGCTTCGCGGAGGCCAAGGAGGCGAGGGAGAAGGGCTTCGCGGAGGAGAAGGAGGCCAGGGAGAAAGGCTTCACGGCAGAGAAGGAGGCCAGGGAGAAAGGCTTCGCCGCCCTCGAGAAGGCGATGGAGAAGGGCTTCGCGGACGCGAAGGAGGAGCGACGGGAGATCAAGAACGAGATGAATCGGCGGTTCGACGCCGTGGAGACCCGGATCGCCAGACTGGAGGCTCCCTACTTCCAGAAGAAGTCCCAAGACCAGGGCAGACCCGTCGAGCGCGTAGCCGAACCTCGTCCCTCGGAGGAGTATGCGGCGGCCAGCGGGCACACAGGCGAATCGGTCGGTGCGGCCGGCCGGGAAGCTGCCAGCCCCGACGAGTCCGATGAAGACTCCGCCGAGCTCGCGGACGGCATCAGTGCCGGCGCGGGGTCAGTCTCCTCTTCCTGACTCCCTTTCCTCACGTGCCTCCCCACTCTGGCCGGGTTCCGGTCCCCGTCGCCGCCGGCAACGGTGCTCGCGACGATGGCTCCGCCTCCAGTGGCCTTGGGCCCGGGAAAACCATCCCCGGAGAGGCCCCAGCCCCCCTCTGGGCCAAGGTGGTGGACCAAAGCCGCTGCATCGGATGCCATGCGTGCACCACGGCGTGCAAGTCGGAGAACCAGGTTCCGCTTTCGGTCACGCGCACCTTCGTCAAGTATGTGGACGCGGGCGTCTTTCCAGAGGCGCGCCGGTCCTTCCAGGTGACGCGCTGCAACCAGTGCGACGAGCCGCCGTGCGTGGACGCCTGTCCCACCGCGGCGATGTTCAGGCGGCCCGACGGGATCGTGGACTTCGACAAGAGCGTCTGCATTGGCTGCAAGGCGTGCATCGCCGCGTGCCCGTACGACGCGATCTTCATCAACCCGGCGGACCACTCTGCCGAGAAGTGCAACTTCTGCGCCCACCGGCTGGAGATCGGCCTGGAGCCGGCGTGCGTGGTGGTCTGTCCCACGGAGGCGCTTCTGGTGGGCGATCTGAACGATCCGTCGTCGGAAGTGGCCAAGATCGCGCACCGGGACCCGGTGACCGTGCGACGCCCCGAGAAGCGGACCAAGCCCAAGCTCTTCTACAAGGGCGCCGACCACACCACGTTGGACCCTCTGGCTGCGCGACGCCCCGGCGGCGGGATCTTCATGTGGAGCGAGCAGGGAAGGCTGGGCGCACGCGGGCGAAAGCGGGGCGCGAGCGGCGAAACGGAGGTTCGACAGGTGGTGCGCCGGCGCGTGAAACCGAGCGCGGCCCCTGGAACTCTTCCGCCGCCGCCGTAGTCAGCTACGACGTGCCCCGGAAAGCCCCGTGGGACTTTCGCGTCTCGCTGTACACCTGGACCAAATCGGTCGCCGCGGGAGCCTACCTCGTCCCCTTCCTTCTGGTCGCAATCGGCGCGGTGGAGGCCACCGACTCTCTCTGGCGCACGACCACCCCGGTTCTGGCGGCGGTCTTCCTGGCGCTGACCGGCGGCCTCCTGATCTGGGACCTGGAGCATCCGAAGCGCTTCCTGCTGATCTTCACGCGGCCCCAGTGGCGAAGCTGGCTCGTGCGGGGCGGCTTCGTGATCGGCGCCTACGGAGCGGCGCTGGCGGCCCACTTCTTCATGGCGATCGGGCCCGGGCTGGCGGTCGGACCCGGGACGCCCCCGCCCTCGTGGCTCGGCTGGCTCGCCGCCTCCCTCGCCGTCCTGGCGGCCGTGTACACCGCCTTCCTCTTCGGCCAAGCCAAGGCTCGGGACATGTGGCAGAACCCGCTGCTGCCCGTCCACTTCCTGGCGCAGGCGCTGGTGGCCGGGGGCGGAGCAGTCTTTCTTGCGGCCCAGGTCGTCGCGGCCGCGCCTGTCGCCGACGCGGCGCTGCGGCTGCTGGCCCTGGCGAGCGCAACCCACCTTCTGATGATCGCCGGCGAGGTCCTCATGCCCGCGCCCACCGCCCACGCGAAGCTGGCGGAACGAGAGATGGTCCACGGGCGTTACCGGCTGTGGTTCCGGCTGGGCGTGGCGGGTGCGCTGGCGGGCGTGGCGGCGTTCTGGCTCCCCTCGGCGCTCGCGTGGCCGGCGGCTCTCGTCGCCCTGGGGGGCCTGCTGGCGTACGAGCACGCCTACGTCCAGGCTGGCCAGTCGGTCCCGCTGGCGTGACCTGCACTGTGCGCCGGCCCCGTCCGCCCATGACGCTCCGGGAGCTGGAGGCCCGCGTCTCCGCCGCCAAGGCCGAGGCCGAGGCCAGGGGCGAGACCTTCTACCCCGGGGCCAGCCGCGTCCACTTGGCGGCGTACCCCCCCAGGGAGCGATGGGCCGACTGGGTGGAGCTGGACTCGACGGCGTGGCCGGAACGGGTCGAGCGACGCTTCATGCTGGTGCCGACCACATGCTTCAACTGCGAATCGGCGTGCGGACTCCTGGCCTACGTGGATCGGGAGACTCTCGAAGTGCGCAAGTTCGAGGGCAACCCGGAGCACCCGGGCTCCCGGGGGCGGAACTGCGCCAAAGGGCCGGCCACCGTCACCCAACTGGTGGACCCGGACAGGATCCTCCATCCGTTGAAGCGCGTCGGCGAACGGGGGGAAGGGAAGTGGGAGCGGGTCGGCTGGGACGAAGCCCTGGACGACATCGCGTCGCGCATCCGCGCCGCAATCGACGAGGACCGCCACGAGCAGGTGATGTATCATGTGGGGCGGCCGGGCGAGGACGGCTTCACCGAGCGGATGCTGGCGGCTTGGGGGGTGGACGGCCACAACTCCCACACGAACATCTGCTCGTCGGGCGCGCGCGCCGGCTACCACTTCTGGATGGGGATGGACCGGCCCAGCCCCGACCACGCCAACGCACGGGTCATCGTGTTGGTGAGCAGCCACCTGGAGGCCGGCCACTACTTCAACCCTCATGCGCAGCGGGTCATGGAGGGGAAGCAGAACGGGGCCAAGCTGATCGTCTTCGACACGCGCCTCTCCAACACCGCCACCCACGCCGATCACTGGCTCTCCACCTACCCGGGCTCCGAAGCGGCGGTGCTTCTGGCGGTGGCGTCCCACCTGATCCGAAGCGGCAGCTACGACGCTGCGTTCGTCGAGCGATGGTGGAACTGGCGGGAGTACCTGGAGGCGGCGCACCCCGACGAGCCCGCCAAGTTCGGGACCTTCCAGCGGGTGCTGGGCGAACTCTACGAGGACTTCACCTTCGAGTTCGCGGCATCGGAGAGCGGCGTCCCGGAAGCGACGATCCGGGCGGTGGCAGAAACCGTCGCCGAAGCCGGCAGCCGACTCTCGACTCACAACTGGCGGAGCGCCGCCGCAGGCAACTTGGGCGGGTGGCAAGTCGCCCGCTGCCTCTTCCTGCTGAACGCGCTCATGGGTGCCGTGGCCGTCCCTGGCGGCACCTACCCCAACTCGTGGAACAAGTACGTCCCGCGGCCGATCCGGATGCCTAGCCGGCACCCCAAGGGGTGGAACGACCTGACCTGGCCGGGCGACTACCCCCTGAGCCTCATGGAGATGTCGTTCCTGCTGCCCCACCTGACGGCGGAGCGTGACGGACGACTAGACGTCTACTTCACCCGCGTGTACAACCCGGTCTGGACCAACCCCGACGGCTTCTCGTGGATCGAGATGCTGACGGACCCGAAGCGGATCGGACTGCATGCGGCGCTGACGCCCACTTGGAACGAGACCGCCTTCTTCGCCGACTACGTGCTGCCCATGGGACACTCGTCGGAGCGTCACGACCTGACTTCCTACGAGCAGTACGACGGGCGTTGGATCGGCTTCCGGCAGCCGGTTCTGCGGACGGCCATGGAGCGGCTGGGCGAGGAGGCGGCGACGACCCGCGACGCCAACCCCGGCGAGGTGTGGGAAGAGAACGAGTTCTGGATCGAGCTTACTTGGCGGATTGACCCCGACGGCTCGCTGGGGATCCGCCGCTTCTTCGAGTCTCGCCGGCGGCCGGGAGAGAAGATGACCGTGGACGAGTACTACGGCTGGATCTTCGAGAACTCGGTGCCGGGCCTGCCGAAGCGGGCGGCGCGGGAGGGGATGTCGCCGCTGGAGTACATGCGGCGCTACGGGGCGTTCGAGATCGACCGGAAGGTGGGCGCGCTCCACGAGGCGCCCGTGCCGGAGGCCGAACTCCACGACCTGTCTGTGGACCGAGCGGGAAGGGCCTTCGCTGGGACGCCGGCGCCCCACTCCGACAATGTGGTTCCCCTCCCGGTCCTCGACGGCGACGGCGAGGGCAGGCGTCGGGTGGGCGTGGAGGTGGACGGCAAGGTGCGCAAGGGCTTTCCCACCCCGTCCGGACGGCTGGAGTTCTGGTCGTCCACGCTGGCGGAGTGGGGCTGGCCGGAGATGGCGGTCCCGTCATACGCGCGGAGCCACATCCATCCCCAGAAGATGGACCGGGACCAGATGTGCCTGATCTCGACGTTCCGCCTGCCAGTGCAGATCCACACTCGCAGCGCCAACGCCAAGTGGCTCAACGAGATCGCCCATACCAACCCCGTGTGGCTCCATCCCCGGGACGCGGCCCGGATCGGGGTGTCCACGGGCGACTTGGTGCGGGTCGAGACCCGGATCGGGCACTTTGTGGCGAAGGCGTGGGTGACGGAGGGCATCCACCCTGGCGTTGCCGCGTGCTCCCATCACATGGGGCGCTGGAAGCTCGGGGACGGGAGGACGGCCGGAGACGGGCCGGCGGGCGAGGGCTCCCGCCAGGCTACGGCCACCGTGAAGATGGACCGCGGGGACGACACCTGGGCGATGCGTCGTCGGAACGGAGCCGGGCCGTTCGCTTCCGACGATCCGGATACCGCCCGGATCTGGTGGACGGATGTGGGCGTGCATCAGAACATGACCTTCCCTGTGCAGCCGGACCCGGTGTCGGGCGCCCACTGCTGGCACCAGGCCGTGCGGATCACCCGCGCGGCTCCCGACGACCGCTACGGCGACATCGTGGTGGACACGGCCAAGTCCCGGCGCGTATTCCGCGAGTGGCTGGGGCGGACCCGGCCCGCCCGCAACCACTCCCCCGACGGCACGAGACGGCCCTACTGGCTGATGCGGCCCGTCCGGCCCGAGCGGCCGGCGTTCCGGTTGCCAGCGGAAGAGGCGTCAGAAGGCGTGGGCGTGGGCGTGGACGGAACCGCCGAAGGGACCGACCACGGGGCCATCCACGGAACCGGCCACGGAACCGACCGCGGGACCGGCCACGAACGCTGAATGGAGCTGCTGCGCGCTCTCGGCTCGCTGATCGAGCCGCCGTCGCCGCAGCACGCAGGCGTTGCCGCCGCCCTGGGTCTCCCGGAGCCGCCGTCGCCTTGGGAGCACCAGCGGGTGGTGGCTTCCCAGCGCTGGCCGTACGCCTCGGTGTACTTGGGGGCGGAGGGGATGATGGGGGGCGAAGCTCGGGCACGGATCGCCGGGTTCCACCGTGCGTTGGGGTTGGACCGCACCTTGGGGTCGGACCGCAACCGAACCCCCGCGGCGGCAGAGGACGGCAGCACCGATGGCGGCAACGCCGATGGTGCGACGGAGGTCGACCACCTGCCCGCGCTGCTCGACCTGCTCGCGTCGCTCGATCGGTGGCGCGGGGATGGCCGCCCACTGGCTACTCGGCCTAGTCCTGGTCCTGGTCCTACTAGTCCTGGTTCTAGCCCTGGCCACTCCCGGAGCCGTGATTCCGCGCCGGATGCCTCGCACCGCGCCCTTCTCGCCCATGCCACGTCCGCCCTGGTGCAGGAACATCTGACGCCCTGGCTTCGCCCCTACTTGGCGTCGTTCGACGGTTGCGGCTCTGCGTTCTACGAGGCGTGGGCGGCGCTCTTGGGCCGGGTGCTCGATGCCGTCGAAGCCGACATGGAGGAGCGGCCCGCGCGGCCCCAGCGGCCCGAGTTGGCAGAGCACCTGCCGGCCGCGTTGCCAGTCGCGCCACCAGCCACGCCGTCGGCCGTCCTGCCAGCGGCCTTGCGAGCCGCTCCCGGCCTTCCCGATCCCCGCCGCGCCAGCGGTGATGCGTTCGTGGCCGGGCTGCTGGCACCGGTCCGCTGCGGCATGGTGCTGGTGCGGGACGACCTGACGCGGCTGGCCCACGACGCCGGGCTGGCCTGCCGCGCCGGTGAGCGCCGCTACGCGCTGGCCGGGCTGCTGGCCCAGGATCCGGGCGCGACGCTGCTCCGGCTCGCACGCCGCGCCGAGGAGTGGCGGGATCGGCTGGCCGGACGCGGGCCCGCCCGGATCGCCGAGTGGTGGTCCGCCCGCGCCGGAGGGACCGCGCTGCTGCTGTCGCGTCTGGCGCGGGAAGCCACCAGCACAGAAGTCGGCCCATGAGGTGGCCGCTGCCGAGGGCGGTGAAGCGGGTCCGCCGCTTGGTGAGCCACACGCCGGCGCAGGGACCGGTCCTGGCGGGCGACGCTTGGCGCCGGCGCCGAGCCTCCAAGAGCGACCTGATTGCGGGCCTGAGCGTCGCCATGCTCGTGATCCCCCAAAGCATGGCCTACGCGGAGCTTGCGGGCTTGCCGGGCTTCCACGGCCTCTACGCCTCGGCGTTGCCCCTGGTGGCGGCCGGGCTCTTCGCCTCCTGCCCCTACATCCAGACCGGTCCCGTGGCGCTCACGGCGCTCCTCACCCACGGCGCCTTGGTGACGATCGCCCCGCCCGGCAGCTCCGAGTACGCGGGATCGGCAGCGATCCTGGCACTGGTGGTGGGCGTCACGCGCATCGCCATCGGCTTCGTCCAAGCCGGCAAGGTCACCTACCTCATGTCCCAGCCGGTGCTCCGGGGCTTCACCTCCGGCGCCGCGGTTCTCATCCTCCTCTCCCAGCTCCCCTCTGCGGTGGGACTGGTCTCGCGCTCCGAGAGCGGTCCCGTCGCCGACGCGCTGACCGTCCTCGGCGCCGCCAGCTCGTGGAACTGGGCGGCCGTCGCACTCACGGCCGGCACGGCGGCGATCACCCTGGCGGCCCGGCGCATCTACGTCCACCTGCCCGGCGCCCTCATCGCAGTCGTTGCAGGCATTGCCGTGTCCCTGTGGCTCGGCTACGCGGGTCCGGTCGTCGGCGACGTGCCCGGCACCATTCCCATCCCCTCCCTGGCGCTGCCTTGGCGTCGACTCCCCCAACTGGTCTTCCCGGGGATGGTCATCGCCCTCGTGGGCTTTGCCGAATCCACCGCCATTGCTCGCAGCTTCGCCAGTCAGGACCGGGTGCGATGGCTTCCCGACCGGGAGTTCCTGGCCCAGGGAACGGCCAACGTGGTGTCGGGCGTTTTCGGCGGCATGTCCGTGGACGGCTCGTTCTCGCGCAGCAACCTGAACCACCTTTGCGGCGCCGTGTCGCGCTGGTCGGGCATCGTCACCGGCACCGCAGTGTTCCTCTTCCTGCCCTTCGCAGGCGTCCTGTCGCAACTCCCGAAAGCAGTGTTGGCCGGAGTCGTCATCGCCGCCGTCGTCGGGCTCGTGCGTCCGGTGCTCGTGGTGAAGGTGTGGAGGCTGTCCCATGTGCAGGCGGTCGTGGTGTGGTTCACGCTGGTCATGTGCCTTCTGCTGGCGCCTCGGATCGAACAGGCGCTGCTGCTGGGCGTCCTCCTGTCCCTGGCGATCCACGTCTGGCGGGAGCGCCGCGCCGGCTTCGCCAGCTGGATGGAAGGCGACGTCCTTCACCTGGAGGCGAAGGGGATCCTCTGGTTCGCCTCGGCGCCCCGATTGGAGGAGGCGGTCATGGGACGGCTGGCCGAGGCGGGCAGCGTGTCCGCGGTCGTCATCCACCTGGACGGCTTGGGACGGATCGACCTTACGGGCGCACTGGTTCTGAAGCGGGTGGTCGAGGAGATCCGGGCGCTGGGAGTCCCGTCCTCCCTGGAAGACGTGCCGCCTCAATCCAAGGAGATCGTGGAGAACGTCTTCGGGATGCCGCCGGAGACCTACCTGTAAGGCGAGGCCTGCTTGCGGGCGGAGAGCTACCTGTAAGGCGCCGTCCCTCTACGGCACGGGTTCGGCTGTTCCCGCCTCCGCCGCCAGTAGCAGCAACGCCCGTTGGACCCCCAGGTGCGCGTCTCGGTTGATCCAGTATTCGTGAAGCGAGTGGGCACCGAAGCCCACGCCCCCTCCGCCGATCGTCACCGCCGGTATGCCCAGGGCGATCGGCACGTTGGAGTCGGTGGACGAACGTCGCAGCCGCCCCTCCGAGCCGAAGTAGCTGGTGGCGACCAGCGCTCGTTGCACCAACGGCGCGTTTGGATCGACCTCTCCCGAAGGCCGGTCGCCGATCTTGAGCTTGTCCACCGTCAGCGGGGGTCCCTCGCGCCGCAGCGCGTTCTCGCCGGCCAGCCCCCACTCCATGGCGGCCAGGAACGCCACTTCGATCCGACGCAGGCTCTCGGGGCTGACGGAGCGCATGTCCACCTCGATCCAGCTGTCGAAGGGGATCGAGTTGACGGAGGTGCCGCCTCCCATGCGCCCCACGTTGTAGCTGGTGCGAGGACCGGATCGCGTTAGGGAATCGGCAACGTCCTGGAAGCGGCGGACGGCCCGGGCCAGCGCATGGGCGGGGTTGGCGAGGCCGAATTCGCCCCACGAGTGGCCTCCGGGCCCGGCGAAGATCACCCGGTACCGAACCGACCCCAGTCCCATGCTCACGATCCCCTCCAACCCGCTGCCGTCCACCTCGATCCACGCGGCGGGCGCGGCGTCCGGGTCGCGAAACAGGTACTTCATGCCCCTCAGGTCGCCCAGCCCTTCCTCGCCCACCACGCCCACGAAGATCACGTCGTCGTCGGTTTCCACCCCGGCCTCCTCCATCGCCCGGAGCACCGAGAGCACGACCACCAGTCCCCGCGCGTCGTCGCCCACACCCGGTGCGAAGAGGGTGTCGCCCCGCTGGGTCACGCTCACGTCGGTGCCCTCTGGGAACACCGTGTCCAGATGGCCGCCGAACCCGACGGTGCGTTCGCCCCCGCGCCCCCGGCGCAGGCCGATCGCGTTCCCCTCGGCGTCGATCCACACCGAGTCGGCGCCGTACTCGCGCAGAAGCTCGGCGAAGCGACGGGCCCGGGCCTCTTCCATGAAGGGCGGTGCGGGGATCTCGGTGAGCTCGATCACGCGGTCCAGCGCCCAGCCGTTCATCTCCTCGGCCAGCCGGAGAGCGGCGGCGACTCCGGGTCGCGCGGCGAGAGCTTCGATCTCGCGGACGTATTCAGGGGAAGGGCTCTGGGCTGCCGCGGACGGTGCGTGAGCGAAGGCCGGCCCGGCCGCTCCCACCGCGAGCGCCCACAGGCCGAAGTGCCACACCTTGCCCGCCATGAGGCGGCGCATCCTATCCGCCAAAGCCGAAGCGGAGCGAGACGTTGAGGATGGGCCAGTACTTCAGGTACGTGGCAGCCTCGTCGGCGATCCGATCCTCCTCCGCCGCGAGGTTCGCTCGAAACTCGGCGGTTCCGACGACGTCGGCGGCTCCGGTCGCCTCCAAACCCACCTCCGCATCGCCCAGGAACGCCACGCCCAGGTCGACGGAGACGCCGAATCCCACGGGAGTGTTCGCTCCGATGCCGATCACTGCAAAGGGCGCCGTGGAGCGGGAAATATGCGTTCCCGTAAAGCCGGTGACGTCGCTGCCTCCGTAGCGTTCGTCGCCGAGCCGCACGGTGGCGTCGGGCTCCAGCGCCACTTCCGCCACCACATTGCCGGGCTTGTACAGAATGCCGCCGCCCAGGCGCATGAACTGGCCCAGATGCAAGTCTGCGCCGATGGTGTACCAGTCTCTGGGCAGCTTCAGCGCCGCCGTCACCACGCCGTTGATGTCGTAGAAGCGGGCCGCGTCGAGCTCCAACGGAAGCAGCCCGTAGCCTCCGCGCACTCCCAGCGGACCGAGGCGCATCGACGCCTCCGGGCCGATCCCCACGGTGCCCGCCCTGGCGCCCAGCCCGAAGCCGACCGGCTGGCTCCTAGCCGCCGCTGGCGCCATCGCCAAGCAACCGGCAACGACGGCGGTCGCCAGCATGGTCCTGATCCGAAACTCCGCCCTCATGTGGCTTCTCTCCCCGTCGGGTGGCTCGATCGCTTGAGTGACTCGATCGCTGGCAACTCGCGGTCCGCGCAACCGTCCCTCAATGTAACCGCTCCGGGTTGCACGCCCCACCCTTGACGTAGGGCCAGAAGCCGCTTCATGATTGCGGCTAGTCGTCGCTTCATGATTGCAGCCGAGGCGTCGCCCGTGGGCTCCCAACGGCCACACGCACGAACTCCCAACGGCTGGACGAATGCAGATCGAGCAGATTCGGGTACGGAACTTCCGGGCGTTCAAGGACGTGACGGTGCGGGGTATCCCGCGCTTGGCGATCTTCGTTGGAGCCAACGGTACCGGCAAGTCCACACTGCTCTCCGTCTTCGGCTTCCTGCGGGACGCGATGACCACCAACGTGCGGGTGGCACTGTCCAAGCTGGGCGGGAGTCGCGGTATTCGTGAAGTTCGCAGTCGAGACTCGGAAGGTCCAATCACCATCGAGATCAAGTACCGCCCTGAGCAGAACCAGTCGTTGGTGACCTACTCCATGTCCATCGGCGAGCGACGTGGACGGCCTGTCGTCGAGCGGGAGATCCTTGCCTACCGGCGCTTCAGTTCGGGGCGTCCATGGCATTTCCTGGACTTCAAGCGCGGAAAGGGCTATGCGGTCACCAACGAGGCCGAAGAGATCGACAACGTCAGAGAGCTGGACCGAGACGAGCAGGAACTCAAGTCGCCCGACCTTCTGGCGATCAAGGGCTTGGCCCAGTTCAAGCGCTTTCCGGCCGTAGTCGCGCTGGGCAACTTGATTGTGCGCTGGCACATCTCGGACTTTCACATTGATCGCGCTCGGCGTGAGCAGGAAGCGGGCTTGCCGTTTCTGGCGAGGCACGTCTCCGACGGTACAATCAAGATGCTTGCCTACCTGACATTGCTTCACGACCCCGATCCACATTCGCTGCTTTGCATTGAGAGGCCGGAGAATCATCTGTATCCCACGCTCCTGGAAGAGCTGGCAGAGGACTTCCGCTCCTACACGCGAAGAGGCGGGCAAGTCTTTGTGTCAACGCATTCTCCCGACTTCCTAAACGCAGCTCGGCTCAATGAGGTCTTCTGGCTGACCAAGACTGCCGGCTACACCAGCATCACCCGTGCACGAGACAATGAACAAGTGGCGGCGTACATGAACGACGGCGACAAGATGGGCTACCTGTGGAGGCAGGGGTTCTTCGATGGAGCCGCAACGGAGCAAACATGACTGACATGACGAGAGTGGATCAGCACCCCCGCAAGATCGGATTCGTAGAGTGTGCGACGACAGCACGTGTCGCCGTCGCTTTCGCGGCGTTCGCCGCCGTTCTCGCAACCGCGCTCCCGGCCCGGTCCCAGGAAGTGGACTACCACCGGGCGGAGCTTCTGCTGGGGTGGCACACCTCGCCGCTGGTCGCCGGCGGTCGGGTCGTGCCCAACTGGATCCACGACACGGACCGTTTCTGGTACCGCAACAACACGGGCGCGGGGCACGAGTTCACCTTCGTAGACCCTGCGGCCAACGAGAAGCGGCCCCTCTTCGACCACTACCGGCTGGCAGCGGCCCTCTCGCTGGCGGCGGACACCAGCTACGTCCCGGAGAAGCTGCCCTTCGAGGAGTTCGACTTTGTGGAGCGGGACGAGGAGCGGATCGCCTTCGAGACCGGCGAGAGGCGCTTCACCTGCGACATCCGGGCGTACATGTGCGAAGCCGGCGACACCCTGCCGGACCCGGAGCCCTTCGTGAAGTCGCCCGACGAGCGCTGGGAAGCATTCGTCATGGATCACGACCTCCACATCCGGCCCGTGGACGGCGGCGACACGATCCGACTGACCACCGACGGCGAGGAGTTCAACGGCTACGGCCTGGCCTACCCGCGCCCGAACGACATAAAGAACGAGCGGACGCGACAGCCCGTGGTCCGCTGGTCCCCCGATTCGCGCAAGATCGTCGTCCAGCGGCTCGACCAGCGGGGCGTGGAGCACCACCACTACGTGTCGTACACGCCCCAGCGCACGGTGCACTACTCCCAGCCCTACGCACTTCCCGGCGACTCCATCGTCCCACTGCCGGCGTTCCACATCCTGGACCTGGCCGAGACGTTGGCCGCGGTCGAGCGCGAGCAGGAGGGTTCGGACAACGCCGCGTCCCCGGCCCCCGCCAACGTGCGCGTCGTGTTGGAGCCCCGCCCCAACCGGCTGTACCTGAACGGCTCCCAGGTCGATTCGCTGTGGTCGGCGGACTCGCGCTTCGTCTACGTCAACTGGGAGACGCGGGCGTCCAAGAGCAACCACCTGGCCGAAGTGGACGCGGCGACGGGCGAGTACCGCATCGTCGCCGGCGACCGCACCCGCACCTTCGTGGAGTTCTCGCAACGGAACCCCGTCTCCTGGTACGTCTCCGAGTCCACCGACGACGCCTTCTGGTGGTCCGAGCGCGACGGCTGGGCGCACATCTGGCGCTTCTCCAAGGACGGAACCGTGAAGAACCAGGTCACCAGCGGGCCGTGGGCGGTGGGCGCGATCTGGCATGTGGACGAGGCCGCCCGGCGCATCTGGTTCACGGCCTACGGTCGGGAGGAAGGGGTGCCCTACTACGGGCGGCTGTACAGCGTCGGCTACGACGGCGGCGGCTTGCGAACCGTGGCGGGCGAAGTCGGCAACCACCAGATCGCCGTGTCGCCGTCGGGTCGCTTCTTCGTGGACAGCTGGTCGACGATCGGCGATCCGCCCGTCAGCGTGCTCAAGCGCCTGGACGACGGCGGGGCGATCCGCACCCTGGAAGAGGCCGACGTGTCGAAGTTGGAGGAGGTGGGCTGGCGGCCGCCCGAGGTGTTCAAGGTGAAGGCCCGAGACGGCGTTACCGACATCTACGGCCTGATCTACTTTCCCGACTACCTGGACCCGTCCCGCTTGTATCCGGTGATCGACCACATCTACCCCGGGCCGCAGGTGGGCAGCGTGGGCTCCTGGACCTTCAAGTCCGGCGGCGAGGACTTCTCCCTGGCCAAGCTGGGCTTCGTCGTGATCCAGCTGGACCACATGGGGACGCCCCATCGCTCCAAGGCGTTCCACGACATCTACTACGGCGACTTCAACGACAACGGACTGCCCGACCACGTGACCGCCATCAAGCAGTTGGCAGCCCGCTATCCATTCATGGACTTGGAGCGGGTGGGGATATACGGCCACTCCGGCGGCGGCTTTGCCTCCACCGACGCCATGTTCCAGTACCCGGAGTTCTACAAGGTCGCCGTGTCGGGCGCCGGGAACCACGACAACGCCAGCTACAACATCTACTGGGCCGAGAAGTACCAGGGACTCCTGACGGCCGACTCGGCGTCGGGCACGACCAACTTCACCGACGAAGCCAACAAGACCCATGTGGCCAACCTCCAGGGCAAGCTCCTGCTCATGCACGGCGACATGGACGACAACGTGCATCCGGCGATGACCGTCCAGCTGATCGACGAACTCACCAAAGCCAACAAGGACTACGACCTGGTGTGGGCTCCAGACCGGGCTCACGGCCTCAACGAGCCCTACTTCGTCCGGCGCCGCTGGGACTACTTCGTCCGCCACCTCCTGGGGGCCGAGCCGCCTGTGGAGTACGAGATCACCCGACCGGTGTCCTGACGGGTGCGTTCGCCGCGTGCGGAACTCGGTGCCGTGGGCCGAGTCGTGCTGTGGAACGTGCTGCTCGTCGTCGTGGGCATGGCGGCCGTCGCGGGGACCGGCGAAGCGTACCTGCGGCTGACTTGGCCCTTTGCGCATCCCGCCCTCGAGTTCGAGTACGTGTCCGGCGTGGGCTACCTCCTGAAGCCGCATTCGGAGGTGCGTTGGACCAACTGGCTGGACTACTGGACCACCTCTCGCGCCAACAGCCTCGGTTTCCTTGATCGGGAGCCGCCCACGCCCCAGCGCACCCGGTCAAGCTGCCATGTGGCCGTCGTGGGCGATTCCTACATTGAGGCCAAGGAGGTGCGGGTCGCCGACAAGGTCCAGGTGGAGATGGAGCGGCTGGCCGCCCAGCAGCTGCCCCAGCTTGACGTCACCACGGCAGCGTACGGTTGGCGCGGCACCGGCCAACTCCAGCAGCTAGCGTTCTGGGACGAGTGGATCCGCCACCGACCGCCGCGCTTGGTCGTGCTCGTCTTCGCGTACAACGACTTCGGCGACAACGCGGAGACTAGGCCCGACGTAGCCACGGCAGAGCGAACCGAGCACGGCACGACGCTTGTGCTACCCCCCGACAAGCCGTCCCTTGCGCCGATCCGCGGTTGGCGAAGATGGCTTCCTGGAGAGGGGCCGTGGGAGGTTCACCCGCCAATCCTGGGCGCATGGTCCATGCTGTGGCTGGGGAGGAAGCGTGCGGCTTGGCGGGGGTTGGCAATCCACATCCCCCCCCGCCGCCCGCCCCCGTTGCTCTCCGTCGAGCTCACTGGCTTCGCGCTTGATCAGTGGACGGAGCGCACCCGGCAGGCCGGCTCCGAGCTTGTGGTGATGTCGTCCCATAGCATGGGTCGCCCTCTTTCGCTCGCCCTATCGAAGCTGGCTGCCGACCGGCGCATCCCCTTGGTCGACCAAGCGGACTACATCCGGCGACAGGGAGGCTCGCTCGCCGACGCCCACTTCCCCAACGACGAGCACTGGAGTCCGTTGGGCCACCAGTGGGCCGCGGAAGCCCTCGTTGAATGGCTGGCGGAAAACCGATGGGTTTGCGACGGCCAGCCGGTCGATCCTGGGACGGCTCCGGGATAAGGCGTTCTTCGGCTCCGCGGAACTTTTGATGACTCATCTGGTATCAGAAGAGCAGCTCTCGTTGGACGCCGTGAAGCGACTCCGCAAGCTGCTCGATCAGCGCCTCGAAGAGGAGGGAGAAGAAGAATGATCGCCGCATGGATGCTCTGGTCCGTCGGAGCGGGCCTGCTGTTCGTGGTGGCCGCGCTGGCCGCCGAACGACTCCTGAACCGGGGACGCCGCTGGGCATGGGCCGCCGCGGCAGCCGGGACGGTCGTGGTTCCCGTGACCCGATTCCTGGCTGGCGCGGGTGGAGGCTCCGCCGGCACCCCGCCCGCCTCGCCCCCAATCGCCCTCGAACCGCTGGCGGTCACCGTTGCGGGCGACTCGGTCCTTCACTCGCTGGACGGCGCGCTGCTGGCGGGATGGGCCGTTCTCTCGTGTTGCGTCGCGGTGGGCGCGCTGGCGGCGGGTGCGCGCCTGCTCCGTCGGCGACGGTCGTGGCGTCGGGGAACGTTGCGGGGACGCGACGTGCTCTGGTCCCGGGAGGTCGGTCCCGCCGTGCTGGGGCTGGTCGCTCCCCGCATCGTGCTGCCGGAGTGGATGCGCGAGGCCGCGCCCGCCCGTCAGGAACTCGTTCTCGTCCACGAGGAGGAGCACCTGCGCGCCCACGATGTGGAGCTCCGCTTCCTGGCCCTCCTGGCGCTGACGGCGTTCCCCTGGAACCCGGCCCTCTGGTTCCAGTGCCGCCGCCTGGGGCTGGCCCTGGAGATGGACTGCGACCGCCGCGTGCTGGCCCGGATGCCCCACCGCCGCCGCATGTACGGGAAGCTCCTGCTGGACATGGGGGCTCGTCCCAGCGGCTTGGGCACGCTGGCCGCCGGCGCGGCGATCTCCGAGCCACGCTCGTTCGTGGAGCGCCGCATTCGGGGCTTGTTGCGCCGGTCGCCCCAGGTCCGGTTGGCCCAAGCGGCGCTGCTGGCGTTCGCCGCCGTCTTCGTGGCCGGCCTCGCCATGATCGCCCCGGGGGTCAGCCGCGACTCGGCGGAGCCGACATCCGTCGAGCCGGTGCCCGCAGAACAGGTCGGGCCGGTGCCCGCCGAGCCCACCTTCACACCGTACACGTCGGCACCGCGCATCGTCAACGCGGCCGAAGTGCAGAAAGTCCTGGCGCAAGAGTACCCGCCGCTCCTCCGGGATGCGGGGATCGGAGGCACCGTCTTGGTCCATCTCTACGTCGACGTGACCGGAAACCCCGTGAACGTCCTGCTGGACCGCAGTTCGGGGCACGCCGCCCTGGACGAAGCCGCGCTGCGAGCAGCGGAGTCGTTCAACTTCTCCCCGGCCAAGAACCGAGAGGAGACGGTGCCCGCGTGGATCCGGCTTCCCATCACGTTCTCCCAGTAGCACCCGGCTCACCGCCCGGCTCACCCCCAGTCCTTCATGCCCACCCCCTCCGACCCGCTCCGCGCCCCCCTCACCTTCCATCCCCGGCTGAAGGACTATGTCTGGGGCGGCCGCAACCTGGAGCGCCTCTTCGGCCGGCGTCTCCCCGAGGGCGTCACCGCCGAGAGCTGGGAGATCTCCGCCCACCGCTCCGCGCCCACCCTGGTGGACAGCGGACCCCTCGCGGGGATCAGCCTGCCGGACCTAGCGGCCCGCTACGGTACCCGGCTGGTCGGGCGTCGCGCACCAAGGGCGTCGGACCGGATCGCCTTCCCCCTCCTCTTCAAGCTGCTGGACGCCAACCAACCGCTCTCCGTGCAGGTCCATCCCAGCGACGCCCACGCTGCCCGAACCCGTCCCGGCGAGACCGGCAAGACCGGCAAGACCGAGATGTGGTACATCCTCCACGCCGAGCCCAGCGCCGAGGTGATCCTGGGCTTGGCCGCTGGCGTCGACCCCGCAACCCTCCGCAACGCGGCTTCGGATCGACGGATCGAGCAGCTCCTGAACCGAGTGGCCGTCCGCCCCGGAGACGCGGTGCTGGTTCCCGCCGGCACGGTCCACGCCATCCTGCCGGGGGTTGTGCTGGCGGAGATCCAGCAGAGTTCCGACATCACCTACCGCTTGTACGACTGGGGACGGCCCGGCCCCGAGGACGGCGGCAGAGAGCTTCATGTGGAGCAGGCGCTGGCAGCAGCCGGCGTTGGACACAACCCCGAGCCGGCCTCCGCGTCGCCGCTGTTACAGCCGCCGGGCGTGCAAAGCCCGGTCGTGATGGAGGACCGCAACGGCGTCCGGCGCGAGGCGCTTGCCGTGTGCGACAAGTTCGTGGTGGAGCGGGTGACCCTGGCCCCCGGCGCGGCGTTCGAAAGCGAGTTGAACGGCGAGACGTTCGAGGCGTGGGGGGTCGTGGCGGGCTCGGCCCAGATCGCGCCGGCCGCCCCCACGAACGCACCGGCCGTCCCCTCGTACCCGCCGACCGTCCCCTCGTACCCGTCTCGCCGCCTGGATGCGGTCCGCTTCGCCCTGCTCCCGGCAACGATGGGCACCTTCCGGGTGACGGCGTCCGAGGCGCCCGCCGTCGCCCTCCGCACCTACCTGCCCGCCACCGCCCTCTAGGCCCGCCGCCGCTTCTGGAGGCCCCTCCGCTGCCCGCTACCCTCTGGGCCCTCCACCACATCTGGGCCTTCCACCACCTCTAGTCAGTGCCCCGCCAGGGACTCGAACCCCGAACCTGCCGATTAAGAGTCGGATGCTCTACCAGTTGAGCTAGCAGGGCGGCACCGTTTCCGAAAACGGAGCCCACATTATACACTATTCGCCTCCAAAGGGAACCGCTTGCCGCTTGCTGCTCGCCGCTTCCCCTTCTGTCCCCGCCCGCACCCCCTCCACGCCCCCCTCGCCCCACCCGCACCAGGAGAGCCGCTCATGTTCTTCAGGCAGGTCGCCGACGAGAAGCTCTCCCAGTACGCCTACGTCGTGGGGTGCCAGGGCACCGGAGAGGCAATGGTGGTGGACCCGCAGCGCGACGTGGACCGCTACGTGGAGACGGCCCGCCGCGCTGGGTTGCGGATCGTCGCAACGGCCGAGACCCACATCCACGCCGACTTCCTCTCCGGTTGCCGCGAGTTCGCCGAGCGCCTCGGCTGCAGGGCCTACCTCTCCGGCGAAGGGGGGAAGGGCTGGGAGTACGAGTGGGCGAACGGCAGCGAGAACGTCACGGTCCTGCGCGACGGCGACCGCTTCACCGTCGGGGGGGTGGCGGTGCGGGCCGTGCACACGCCAGGGCACACGCCCGAGCACATGAGCTTCCTGGTCACCGACCAAGGCAGCGGGGCGACCGAACCCATGGGGATGGTGTCCGGCGATTTCGTGTTCGTGGGCGACTTGGGACGGCCCGACCTGCTGGAGTCGGCCGTCGGGCAGGCCGGGGCCATGGAGCCGTCGGCGCGTCGGCTGTACGCGTCGGCCACGGGCGTGCTCGAGCTCCCCGAGTACCTCCGGATATGGCCCGGCCACGGGGCCGGGAGCGCTTGCGGGAAGGCACTGGGAGCGGTCCCCGACACCACCGTTGGCTACGAACTCCGCCACAGCCCCGCGCTGGCAGCGGTCCGCAAGGGCGAAGACGCCTTCGTGGAGTACATCCTGGACGGCCAGCCCGAGCCGCCCCTCTACTTCGGCCGGATGAAGGTGGAGAACCGGCAAGGTCCTCGGCTGCTAGGCGACCTGCCTCGTCCACGACGCTTGACCGGATCGGAGTTGGCGCGGCTCGTCGGCCCCGCCGCCGCGCCCGGGCCGCTGTCCGGCAGTCCCGTGGTGGTGGACACGCGCCCGGATCGCATGGCCTACTACGCGGCCCACGTTCCCGGCTCGGTCTACGCGCCCCTCGACAAGGCGTTCCCGACGGTGACGGGCTGCTATGTGGACCCCAGCGACGAGATCGTCCTGCTCTGCCGCGAAGCCCAGGTGGAGGAGGCGGTCCGCAACTTGGTTCGGATCGGCCTCGACCGGGTTGCGGCGTGGGCTCCCCCCCAGGCGCTGGACGAGTACGCGAAGGCCGGAGGACCGCTGGCCGCCACGGAGGCACTCCGCTTCTCCCAGCTCCGCGACCGCCGGGCGGACCCCCGCTTCCAAGTGGTGGACGTGAGGACGGCCGCGGAGCACGCCGCTCGTTCCCTGGAAGGCGCCACCAACATCGCCCACACCCGCTTGGCCGGGCGCTTGGATGAGCTCCCCCGCGACCGGCGCCTGCTGGTCCACTGCCTGAGCGGCGCCCGGGCGTCGGCCGCCGCATCTTTCCTGGAACGCCAGGGGTTCGAGGTCAGCGCGGTCAACGACCTCTTTCGGGGCGGCTAGCCGTGCGTCGACCGGGCTCGGCGACCCGCCCGCCGGCCGCGACGGTCCTCGCGACGGCCCTGCTGGGGGCCGCGGTCCTCGCCCCGGCCCTTTCGGCCCACGCCCAGCAAGGTGACGCCCAGCAGACGCCAGGCGACGCCCAACAGGCCGACGACCCCGGCTGGAGCATCTCCGGCGAGCTCAGCTTCGTCCAGACCGGGGGCAACGCCCAGTCGTCCACGCTGGGGTTGGCCACCACACTGGGCCGCAGCTGGGAGCCGGCGGAGCTGAAGATCGAGGCAGGCGGGATCCGCACGCGCACGACGCAGGTCGACCGAACGGCCCGAGGCACCGCCGACGCCTACCGGATCGAGGAACGCTCCGAAAGCCGGGTGTCGGCGGAGAACTACTACGTGCGGCTACGGCTCGACTTCGCACTCTCCCGCCGGTCGGCGATCTTCGCCAAGTCCGACTGGACCCGCAACACCTTCTCCGGCGTGGCCGCCCGGTACGTGGCCGCCACAGGTCTCTCGACCCGTTGGATTCAGGGGGACGCCTGGCGGCTTCGCACGGGCTACGCGGCCACCTACACTTTCCAGGAGGATGTGGTGGCCAACCCGGAGACCCGGGACGACTTCGTGGGGCTGCAGCTCTCGGCGGACCACTCGTTGCAGCTGACCGACAACTCCGAGTGGACCAGCGCCCTGGTGCTGGACGGCAACGGGCTGGAGCTCTCCGACATGCGAGCCGACTGGACCAACGCGCTGAGCATCGCCATGAACGACAACCTGGGACTCAAGACCACCGTCCGCCTGCTCTTCGACAACCGCCCGTCGTTGGCCGGCGTGCCGCTGGTGTCGTCGGCCGGCGAGTCCGCCGGGACCGTGTTCGTCGCCCGACGGAAGCTGGACCGCGTGGCGACCCTGGCGCTGGTGGTGACTCTGTAACGCGCCCCGTCAGTTCCCTTCCCGACCCGCGGTGGCCGCCCTCGGACGGGCCAGCTGTCGGGAGGCCCGCAGGCCGAAGTCCTCGCCCGCCACGAAGGGTTCGCCAAAGCGCAACAGGGTGGTGAGGGGAGAGCGGCCCGGCACAATCGTCACAATGTAGAGCCGGTCGTACTCCAGCTCCTGGATCGGACCCGACGGGTCGCCACCCAGGGCCGCCGCCAGCTGGGGCGTCGTGTTGCTGTGGCCCACCACCAAGTGTCGCCCGGGCATCGCCTCGATCTCGGCGGCCACATCCTCGAGCTCCTGAGGGTCGTACAGCACAGGCTCGAGTCCGGCGGCGTCGGCGATCGGCACCGCGGTCTCCCGAGTACGCTTCCAATCGGTCGTGTGGACGTGAGTAAGGTCGGCGTCGGCGAGAAGCGCCCGCAGAACCCACACCCGTATCTGCCCCGCTACCGCCAGCGGCGGGTCGTCGGTTCCGTCGTCGGCCTTCTCGGCGTGGCGGACCAAGTAGACGACCACTGCCGAGTCCTGGGGCTGGGCCGAGTCTTGGGACTGGGCCGAGTCCTGTGGCCGGGCTGCGTCCTGGGACTGCGCCAAGTCCTGAGCCTGGGGAGGCGCCGCCATCGCGGCGGAGGCGGGCACCGTGGCGAGGAAGAGGGAAACCGCGACGATCAGGACGGCGGTGGAGCAGCAGGCGATCCGGAAGGCGAGCGAAAGGGCTCGGACGAGGGGCAGCGTCATCGTAGGGGGCTGTTTCGGGAAGCGGATGTTTCCGGCGAGCGGGGCGGGTTGGTGGTCATGGCGTCACAGCCGCTGGCGGCATCCAGCCGGCCGCACGCAGGTACCGTGAGGGGAACGACACTATGGAACACATGTTTCCCGAACGCAAGGACTTTCTTCCGGGCCGAACACTCCCCGTAGGAACTGGATCGACATCCCATGTGGCAGCCGGCGGCGGCTGACCGCCATCAGGGGGCTGGCCCAGCGGCCCGTTCGGCGACATCGTTAGGGAGTCGGGAGGACGGGCCGAGGGATCGCCGTCGGAAGTCCCCAGCGGGCTTGCCGGCGGAGGAAAGTCCGAGCTCCGCAAGGCAGGATGCCGGGTAACGCCCGGGCGTCGCGAGGCGACGGAAAGTGCCGCAGAGAGCAGACCGCCGATGGTCCCCCCAAACAGGGGACACAGGCAAGGGTGAAAGGGTGCGGTAAGAGCGCACCGGGCCGCTGGCAACAGGGGTCGCATGGCAAACCCCATCCGGAGCAAGGCCAAATAGGGGACGAGGGGCCGCCTGCCCCGTCCGAGTCCCGGGTAGGCCGCTCGAGGTCCGAAGCGATTCGGATCCCAGATGAATGATCCCGCCCGGCTTCCCCTCGCGGGACCGGGTCACAGAACTCGGCTTACGACGCCCGTCCTCCCGACGCCCGGCTTCCCGGCACCTCGCCGTCCCAGGCGGGCGCGACCACCACTCCCCCTTGACCGGAGCCGGCTCCCCGTGGATCATTCTAGTCCCATGCGCCCGTAGCTCAGCTGGATAGAGCGCTGCCCTCCGGAGGCAGAGGTCAGAGGTTCGAATCCTCTCGGGCGTACTCCTGCTCGGCTCCCGTGCTTGGTTCTGCGCTGGGGCGCCTTGGTTCTGCGCCGGGGTGCGCTCGCGGCCGTCGTAGGCGCACTGGCGTCGCCGCCTTGGCCCGAAGGTTGAGGGCCTCCACGAAGATCGAGAACCCCATGGCGAAGTAGATGTAGCCCTTGGGGATGTGCTGTCCGAAACCCTCGGCGACCAGGATCATCCCCAGAAGCAGCAGGAACGACAGAGCCAGCATCTTCACCGTCGGATGGTCGTTCACGAAGCGGGAAACCGGCGTCGCCGCCGCCATCATCACGATCACCGCCAGCACAATGGCGATCACCATCACCATGAAGTCCTCCGCCAGCCCGACCGCAGTGATCACCGAGTCCAGCGAGAACACCATGTCCATGATCGCGATCTGCACGAGGACCGCGCCGTAGGAGGCTCGCTTGGTCGCCGCTCCGTGCCCGTCGTCGCCTTCCAGTCGGTGGTGGATTTCCCGGGTCGATTTGGTCAGAAGGAAGAGGCCGCCTCCGACGAGGATCAGGTCCCTCCCGGACAGGGGACGGCCGAAGAGGTCGAACCAGGGCTCGCTCAGCCGCATGATCAGGGAGATCGTCCCCAGGAGGGCGATCCGGGTCGCCATGGCCAGGAGCAGACCCACGCGCCGGGCACCAGCTTGCTGGCTTTTCGGGAGTTTGTCGGCGAGGATCGAGATGAAGACGATGTTGTCGATGCCCAGCACGATCTCCAGCACGGCCAGAGTGGTCAGGGCGATCCAGGCTTCGGGGCTCGCGATCCATTCCATTGGGGAGGCAAGTCCTTGCAGAGGGATTGGAGAGGCGGCTGCCGGGAACGTAGCCCATGGTTGAGACGACGACATCCACAAGGAGGAACAATGGTCGGGTACTCGGGTACGCCCTTGGCACGGAAGCTGGGGATTCGGAGCGGGCATCAGGTCGGGTGGCACGGGGCGCCGGCGGGCTTCGCGGGCCTGCTGGAACTCCCGCCGTCGGTGGTCGTCGATCTTGGGTTCGACCACGTGCGGAGCTACGACGTGATCGTCGCCTTCGTCGCCGACTTCGACGCCCTGGAGCAGGCCCTGGAACGCTTCCCCGGGAAGCTCAAGTGGAACGGAGGTCTGTGGCTGGCCTGGCCGAAGCTGGCCAGTCCCCTCGCCGGAGAGCTTCGCGCCGCCGACGTCCGGCGGACCGGGCTGGCGGCGGGGCTGGTGGACAACAAGGTGTGCGCCGTGGACCAGGACTGGTCCGGGCTGCGCTTCGTCTACAGGAAGGCGGACAGGGGCGGATAGGGGGTGGGCACCCACAAACCAAGCCAGCCGGCCAGCCCTGGACGGGATGGCGTCCCAGCCGTCGGACGGCCACATTCAGCAGCGACAAGGAGGACGCCGTGGAAAAGCTTGCGAGAACCCCGACACAGACGCGGGCGGCCCGGTCCGCCACGCCTCTGCTTGAGGGAGCGGCGGTAGCGGCCGGCGTCCGGATCGTTCCGGTGGCTCTGGCCGCTTTCCTGGCGGTGGGAGCGGCAGTGCGTGCGCCCGACGCGCTGGCCGCCCAGCAACCGGACGCCAGGGAGGACTACCTGCGGGCCGCAGCCGAGCACTTTCGCTTCGGGTCCCAAGAGGTCGCGGTGCTGGCCCGGTGGGGGCTCTCCGACGGCGAGATCCCGGTGGTCCTCTTCTTGGCCCGAGAAGCCGACGTGTCGCCGGACGTGGTGGTGGCGCAACATCGCCGGGGCGGCGCCTGGATGGAGGTGGCGACCAGCTACGCGATTCACGCCGGCAGCTTCCACGTGCCGCTGGGCGACGCCCCAAGGTTCCTGGCCCAAGCGTACGAGCGCTTCGAGGCCGTGGAGGCGTCGCAGTGGAGCACCGTGCCGCTCTCCGACGCCGAGGTGGTGGGGCTGGTGAACGTGCGCTTCCTTTCGCGGCATCTGGGCGTACCCCCAGAGCGGGCGGCTCGGGAGCTGGACGGCGGAGATGTGGTGGAAGGCTATCGTCGGCTTCGGGACGGCCAGCGTTGACCGAGGAGCCGCCGGGCACGGCGTTGCCGACCGGCGCCACGGCGTTGCCGACCGGCACCACGCGCCCCCGCTTCGTCCCCCTGTCGTCGTATGCCGAGTACCCCGTCGCCGACATGGAGCGACGGGCCGCCCGTTTCCGCGCCGAGGCCGCAAGACGGCGGACGGTGCGGGAGTACAGCAGCCGGCCCGTTCCGCGCCGAGTGCTGGAGGAGTGCATCCTCGCGGCCGGGACCGCTCCCAGCGGCGCGAACCACCAGCCGTGGCGCTTTGTGGTCGTCACCGATGCGGAGGTCAAGTCCCGCATTCGGATCGCCGCCGAAGAAGAGGAGCGCGCCTTCTATAACGGCGGTGCGCCGAAGGAGTGGCTGGACGCGCTGGCGGCCCTGGGCACCGACGAGCACAAGCCCTTCCTGGAGACGGCACCGTGTCTGATCGCCATCTTTGCCGAGCGCTTCGAGGTGCGCGCCAACGGCACCAAGGTGAAGAACTACTACGTGCAGGAGAGCGTTGGCATCGCCACCGGCATCCTCATCACGGCGCTCCACCACGCGGGGCTCGCAACCCTGACCCACACGCCTTCGCCCATGAGCTTTCTGAACCACATCCTTGACCGCCCGGCAAACGAGCGGCCTTTTCTGCTGTTGGTGGTCGGCTATCCGGCGGAGGGCGCGCGCGTGCCCGATATCCGCAAGAAGTCCCTGGAGTCGATCGCTAGCTTTGTGTAGTTCATCACCACGCCTCAAACCGGAGCAACGATAATGGGCGTCGACTTGGTGCCGGAGCGGTCGCCGGAAGCGATCCGCATCTTCACGCGCGCCCTCCTGCGGGACCTTCAGGCGCTGGAGCGCATCCTCGCCGACGGGCTGATCGAGTCCGGCGTGAGGCGCTTCGGCGCCGAGCAGGAGATGTTCCTGGTCAATCAGGCGTGGCGGCCCGCCCCCGTGGCCGTGGAAGTTCTGGACGACCTGGACGACGAGCCCTTCACCACCGAGCTGGCGCGTTTCAACCTAGAGGCCAACCTCTCGCCCCGGGTGCTGGAGGGCACCTGCTTCTCGGAGATGCACGCCGAGCTGGACGCCTACGTGGAGCGGGTCCGGCAGGCGGCCCGGCGACAGAACGCTGAGGTGGTGCTGACGGGCATCCTGCCCACGCTGGGCAAGTCGGACCTGTCGCTGGAAAACATCACCCCTCGGGCGCGCTACTACGCGCTCAACGAGACGATGCTGGCGGCAGGGGGCGGCGCTTTCCGGCTCCGCATCCGAGGCACCGACGAGCTCATGATCGAGCACGACTCGGTGATGCTGGAGTCGTGCAACACCAGCTGCCAAGTGCACCTCCAGGTGACGGCCGACGAGTTCGCCCACTTCTACAACGTGGCCCAGGCGGTGACGGGCCCGGTGCTGGCGGCGTCGGTCAACTCGCCGCTGCTCTTCGGCCGGCGGCTGTGGGCGGAGACGCGGATCGCGCTCTTCCAGCAGTCCCTGGACACCCGGGGCGCCGACCTTCACATGCGGGAGATGAGCCCTCGGGTCCGCTTCGGCGGCAGCTGGCTCAAGTCGTCGGTCACCGAGCTGTACCAGGACGACATCGCCACCTTCCGGGTCCTCCTGGCGCGCAAGGTGGACGAGGACCCCTTGGCGGCGCTGGACCGGGGCGACGTGCCCGAGCTTCAGGCGCTTCAGCTGTACAACAGCACGGTCTACCGCTGGAACCGGCCCTGCTACGGCGTCGGCGGCGGCAAGCCCCACCTGCGGATCGAGTGCCGCGCCCTGCCTGCCGGCCCCACCACGCTGGACGAGATGGCCAACGCGGTGTTGTGGATCGGCGCGGTCCTGGGGATCGCCAAGTCCACCCCCGACTTCGCCGAGCGGATGGAGTTCGACGACGCCAAGGCCAACTTCCTGGCCGCGTCTCGGGTCGGCCTGCACGCCGGCATGTCGTGGCTCGACGGCGAGAGCGGCCCGGCGGACCGGATCATCCTGGAGAAGCTGCTGCCGGCGGCGGAAGAGGGGCTGGCGGCGTACCCGGTGGACCCGGAGGAGGCGGCCAAGTACCTGGACGTGGTGCGACGGCGGGTCGAGGCGGGCGTGACCGGCGCCAGCTGGGCGTTGCGCTCCATGAGCAAGCTGAAGGGGGCCGGCACCAAGGGGGAGCAGCTGGCGGCGCTGACCGCGGCCACGGTCCGACAACAGGCCGAGGGGACGCCCGTGTCCGAGTGGGGACCGGCAGAGCTGCACGAGGCCGGCGGCTGGAAGTACAACTACCTGCGGGTCGAGCAGTACATGACCACGTCGCTGACCACGGTCAACCAGGACGAGCTGGTGGAGTTGGTGGCGTACCTGATGGACCTGCGCCAAGTCCGCCACGTCCTGATCGAGGACAAGGACCACCGGCTGGTGGGGATCGTGTCGTATCGGTCGGTGCTGCGCCTCATGGCCGAGGGGCGCACCCAGGCCGAAGCCGAGAGCACGCCCGTGAGCGACGTGATGGAGCGGGACCCGCTGACGGTCGCGCCCGAAACGCCCACCCTGGAGGCGATCCGCAAGATGAGGGAGCACCAAGTGTCGGCGCTTCCGGTGGTGCGGGGCGGGCAGCTGGTGGGTCTGGTCAGCGAGACCGACTTCATGCCGATGGCGTACCAGCTGCTGGAAGACCGGCTCCAGGAGGAGTAGCCGGGGACCGGTGGCAAGGGGAGCGCAGAGAGTGAAGGGAGCGGAGGGACTGGAGGCGGGCGAAGTCTCGTGGCTGGCCGGCAGGTCCGACGGTCCGCTGTTGCTGTGCGTCGGCGGGCTCCACGGGAACGAGCCCGCGGGGGTGCGCGCGCTGGCGGATGTGGTGGACGGCTTGGAGGCGCGTCGAGACCGGATGCGGGGCGACTTCGTGGCCGTGGCGGGCAACCTGGGAGCACTGGCGGCGGGGCGCCGCTTCGTGGCTTATGACCTGAACCGAGCGTGGACGGCGGAGCGGGTCGGGAAGCTGGGCAGCGGCGGAGAGCTGGCTAGCAGCGGAGAGCTGGGCGGCGGCAGGGACCTGGGGCGGCTCGGGTCGTCTTCATCGAACGGGACGGAGCCGCCGGAGGACCGGGAGGTGCCGGAAGACCGGGAGGTGCGGCGACTGCTGGATGTGCTGGCCCAGGTGGAGGAGCGGCGGCGGGGACCGGTGTACGTGCTGGACCTCCACACGACTTCGGGGGGCGGAGGCGCGTTCACGACCACCTCCGACTACCTGTGCAACCGCCGCTTCGCCATGGAGATCCCTGCGCCGCTGGTCCTGGGGCTGGACGAGGCGATCGAGGGCACTCTGATCGGCTACCTGGACGAGTTCGACTACACTACCGCCGTCTTCGAGTGCGGACAGCACGCCGAGGCCGCGGCGGTGGAGCGGGCGGCTTGGGGAGTCTGGCTGGCGGTGCGCGCCGCCGGGCTCTTGGAGGAGGCCGACTCGCCGGAAGCCCGGCGGGGCTGGAAGGCGCTGCGGAAGGCGTACCGCCGGCTCCCTCGCGTCCTGGAGGTGAAGCACCGCCACCCGGTGACCGACGAGGACCGCTACATGAGCCGCCCCGGCCTACTCAACTTCGGGCTCGTGCGCGCCGGCGCCGTCGTAGGAGACGACCGACGAGGCCCGGTGACCGCTCCCGAGTCGGGCCGCATCCTCATGCCGCTGTATCAGGAGCAGGGCGAGGACGGCTTCTTCGTGGTGCGCGAGTTCTCGCAGGTGTGGCTGTGGCTCTCCCTAGCCCTGCGGAGCACCGGGGTGGGGAGGCTGGTCCACTGGTTGCCGGGCGTGCGCCGGGTCGCGGACCGACCGGGCACGGTGGTGGTGGACCGGCGCGTGGCGCGTTGGGGCGCGCTGGGCGCGATGCGACTGCTGGGCTTCCGGCCCGAATCCGACGACGGCAGGACGATGGTGGCTACGGCGCTGGAGCGGGGGGCGGTCGGCCGGTAGCTGGGCTGGGCGCCAGCCAGTCGCTGGACGCCTGCACGGTAGCTGGGCGCCCACGCCCAGGCCGAGCCAGCTACTTCTTGCGGATTCGCTCGCCGGCCTTCTTGATCCCTTCGCCGGTCCTGCTGATCCCCTCGCCGATTCCGCTCAAGACGGCGCCCAGGGCTTCCCGGATCCCTTCCGCGTCCTCCTCTTCGTTGAGGAAGATCTGGATGACGCCGTTGGAGCCTTCCTCTCCGTAGAGCCTCTCGGCCGCCGGTCCCTTGAGCACCTCGACCCGGGCGATCGTGGAGGGGTCCAGTGCGGCCATCACATCGTCGGTGCCGGCGGTCCCCCGGTCCACCCGCACGCCGTCCACGTAGACCAGCGGTTGGAGGTCGACGGCACCCTCGGCGACGACGGCACCGCTGCCGCGGATCCGGATCCTCGTCGTGGGACGAGCGGAGGCGTCGGCAGCTTCCGCCGCGGTTGTCGCCTCCATCGTCACCACTGCTGTCCCCACAGCCTCCGTCGCGTCGGCGTCGTCGCTGGAGACGGGCGCCCCGCAGGACGAGAGCACTGCCACGGCGGCCCCCGCCAAGAGCGTGCCGCGAGTCGCTGCCAGTGCGTTCTTTCGTTCGGTCATGGTCGTGGGCCTCCGTCGGTTCGTGGGCAAAGATCAGTTTCGTGAGCAAAGATCGCTGGGACTGCGCTGGGAACTTCGGTACGGTAACTCCCGCGAGCGGGTTTCGTCAAAGCGGGGGGCACTGTCGAGGGCCGCGCCGACGGCCCCTCGCCCGACCTTGGGGCGCGACCCCACATTACCGTTGGCTGGAGCCCGGTTCCAGGGCCGTCGTCCCGCGCCACTTCCCCATACCAGACAGGATGCCGCCACCATGCTCACCGGGATTGCGGGCACCGCGATTGCGGGCGCCGCCGACTTCCAGGGTCCGGCGGAGAGCCGCGCGCTGTTGCGGACCGGGTTCCGCTTCGGACCTCGCGGCACGCAATCAAGCCGCAACATCATGCTGGGCGAGCTGTCCGACCTCCTCGACGCCCTTCCGCTCGCCGCGACACGCGAGGAATACGCCCACGCCGTCATCGACGACAACGTGCTGGGCAAGCCCACCGATGTGGCGCGACGCATCGCCCGCCAGCACCTGACGGAACTCTACGGCTTGGATCGGCGGCTGGCCGTCTTCCGCGTGTTGCGCCGCCTCTGGGACGAGGACCCGCCGGGTCGTCCGTTGCTGGCCATCCTGTGCGCCCTGGCCCGCGACCCTCTTCTGCGCTGCACCGCGCCGACGGTTCTGGGGCTGGCCGACCGGGAGCCTCTCGACCGGCCGGCCTTCACGAACACGATCCGCGACGCCACCGGATCGCGCTTCAACGACGCCGTGCTGGCCAAGGTCGCGACGAACGCGGCCAGCTCGTGGCGGCTCTCCGGACACTTGGCCGGACGCGGGGGACGCTACGCCAGACGACGGGTTCAACCCACGCCCGGCACCGCGGCGTTCGCGCTCTGGCTCGGTCGGGCCGAGGGCCTAGCGGGCCTCTCGCTCCTGGACTCTCGATGGGCCGCAGTGCTGGATGTCCGGGGCGAGGCTATGCTTGTATGGGCGGTGGAGGCTGGACGGCAGGGCCTGATTCGCGTTCAAGCGGCGGGAGACGTGGTGGAGATCGACACCGACAGACTGGACGATGCCAAGGGCCGCACGCTCGGCGGCGGCACCCCCGGGCCGTGAGTCAGGTCCGCGAACTGGCCGCGGTCTACCGACGCCGCGTGAGCGCACCGTGGCAGCGTACCCTGGCGGGCGCCCAACGGGTCATGATGATCGTGTACCCCAAAGAGCGCGAGCGGGCGCTTCGGGCGCACGTGGGAGAGTTCGAACAGGCCACGGTCCAGGCGGGGCACGAGTGGCGATTGGTGGACTGCACAACGTGGTTCGCCGAATGGATGGCGGACCAAGAGTACCGCGACTCCTACTTCGAAGACCCCGAGTTCCTGGACGCCCAGCTGGACGAGGAGTTCCGGCAGGTCGTTGCAGGCCGCCTGACGAGCGCCCTCAAGGAAGCCGGCGAGAGCACCGTCGTGGGCGTGCTCGGCGTTGCGTCTCTCTACGGATTTCTTCGAGTCTCGACGCTGATCCACGACGTGGAGCGGTCCGTGCAAGGCCGGCTGGCCATATTCTTTCCCGGCACGAAGAACGACAACAACTACCGTCTCATGGACGCCCGGGACGGCTGGAACTACTTGGCGCAGCCGATTACTCTCGGCGAGGCATGGGTGCCATGACCCGTCGCAACACGTCGCCTCGGAGACCGTCATGACCACTCCCAAGGTATTCGAGCTGCTAGAGCGCGACCCGCGCACCGAGAAGTTGGCCAACAGCGGCCAAGCGCGGATCGGCGACCCCCGGAGCAGCCAGGCGCAACGCGAACTGCGGGGCGAGCTGGAGTCTTTCGTGTGCAGGGGCAAGTTCGCCGACGCCATGGAGCGCGTGCTGGGCAACTACTTGGCGAACCTGGGCGCCTCGCGGCAGGACTCGGTGTGGGTGAGCGGCTTCTTCGGCAGCGGCAAGTCCCATCTTCTGAAGATGTTCGCCCACCTCTGGGCCAACACGGGCTTCGACGACGGAGCCACGGCCCGAGCCCTGGTGCCGGGCGGCCTGCCATCGGCCATTTCAACCCACCTGCGAGAGCTGGACGTGCAGGCGAAACGCACGGGCACGCCTCCCCTCCACGCCGCCGGAACGCTGCTCGCCGGCAATGTGGACCGGGTCCGGCTGTCGATCCTGGAGGTGGTTCTCCAAGCACGGGGTTGGCCGGCGGACTACGCCCAGGCACGGTTCTGCTTCTGGTTGCGCGAGCAAGGGCTGCTGGCCTCGGTGCAGCGCCATGTGGAGCAAGCCGGCAAGGAGTGGCGTCGCGAGCTTGCCAACCTCTACGTGAGCCCGTTGATCGCCGGCGCGCTGCTGAAGGCGTACCCCGAGTTCGCCGCCGACGCCAAGGCCGCTCGTCAGCTTCTGGCCAAGCAGTTTCCCCGTCCTGACGGCGACATTCGGACGCCCGAGTTCGTGGACGTTGCAAAGGAGGCGCTGGCGGACGACGACGGACGACTTCCGCTCACGATCCTGGTGCTCGACGAAGTGCAGCAGTACATCGGCGACGCGAGCGACCGTTCCGCCACCGTTACCGAGGTTGCCGAGGCGATCCAGACCCACTTCGAGAGCCGCGTGCTGCTGGTGGCCGCCGGACAGTCGGCCCTGTCGGCAGGCACCAAGTCGCTCCAGTGGCTCAGCGACCGCTTTCGCGTCTCGGTTCAGCTCACCGACGCCGAGGTCGAGGACGTGACCCGCGAGGTGCTGTTGCGGAAGAAGGCCAGCGCCGCCGCTCCGCTGGACCGCATGTTCGAGAGCTGCGCTGGCGAGGTGTCGCGACATCTCTCGGGCACGAAGCTGGCCCACCGAGGCGAGGACCGGCAGCACCAAGCCGCCGACTACCCGCTGCTCCGCACGCGCAGACGCTTCTGGGAGCAGTGCTTCCAGACGGTGATGGTCGGGACACACGGCCAGCTTCGGTCGCAGCTGCGCATCCTTCACGATTCGCTGGGGCGGGTCGCCGAACGGGACGTGGGCGCCGTGATTCCGGCCAGCGACTTGTTCGAGGCGTTGGCGCCGGACTTGGTCAACTCCGACGTGCTGCTCCCCGAGATCGACACGCGCATTGCCAAGCTGAACGACGGCTCGGAGGCGGGCTTGCTGCGGCGCGACCTGTGCGGCTTGGCTTTCCTGATCGGCAGGCTGCCCCGGCAGGGCACCACGGACCTGGGCGTTCGGGCGGACGCAAGGACGCTGGCGGACCTGCTGGTGGCTGACGTGTCGGCCGACTCGGGTCTCTACCGCAAGCGCGTGCAGGACGCGCTGGAGGAGATGGCGTCCCAGGGCGTCCTGATGAAGGTGGCGGACGAGTACCGCATTCAGACCACCGAAGGCGCAGAGTGGGAACGGGCGTTCCGGGAGCGGCGCACGGCCCTGGGGCAGGACGAAGTGCAAGTCTCCCACTACCGGCAACAACTTCTGGCGGGCGCCGTGGAGAAGATCGTGTCGCAGATTCGGCTGCTCCACGGCCGGTCCAAGACCCGACGGAAGCTGGCACTGCACGTGGACACTCTCCCGGAACCGTCGCAGGGCGGCGCCGTCCGCGTGTGGTTGCGGGACGAGTGGTCGTGCAGGCCGTCGGTGGCCGAGAACGAGGCTCGGCAGCGGGGCATGGAGGACCCGGTGCTCCACATCTTCCTGCCCAAGCGCAACGCCGACGAGTTGCGCGGCCATGTGGTGTCGGCGGAGGCGGCGCGCCAAGTGCTGGACGAGAAGGGGCGGCAGTCGTCCCCAGCAGGACAGGAGGCGGCGGCCAGCATGGCGAGCCGGCGGGACTCGGCAGAGGCGGCCCGCAACCGCATCGTGGGGGAGACGCTCGCAGCGAGCCGAGTGTTGCAGGGCGGCGGCACCGAGGTCTTCACGGGCAACGACTTGCGGGGCAAGCTGGAGATGGCGGCCACGAACTCCTTGGCTCGCCTGTTCCCCCGCTTTCCCGAGGCCGATCATCCGTCTTGGGCCGTTGCGTTCAAGCGAGCGAGGCAAGGGTCGGACACGCCATTCCAGGTCGTCGGCTGGGACGGCCCCCTGCCGGACCACCCGGTGGCCAAGGAGGTGATGGCGACCGTCGGCAACGGCCAGCGCGGTTCGGATGTGCGCAAGACGCTGGGCGACCCGCCGTTCGGCTGGCCGCAGGACGCTGTGGACGCGGCGCTGGTGGCCCTCCACGGTCGCGGGCATCTACGGGCCACTCGCAACGGTACCGAGGTGCGGGCCGGCAGGCTGGATCAAACGGCGATCCGCACGACCGTGTTCCGCCCGGAGACGGTGGTTCTGACGACTCACCAGCGGATCGCGCTACGGGGTCTGTTCCTGCAGGCCGGCGTGACCGCAAAGCCGGGCGAGGAGGGGGCACAGGCGGTGCCGTTCCTGAATGCGCTGCGCGACTTGGCCGAGCGGTCCGGGGGCGAGGCACCGTTGCCCGCAACGTCGGGGGACGGGCTGTTGGGCGACTTGGGGCGGCTCACCGGGAACGAGCAGCTGAAGGCGATTCACGATGCGCGTGAGCAGCTGGCGGAGGCGATCAAGGACTGGCAGTCGCTGGGGAAGCTGGCGGAGGCGCGGGAGCCGGCGTGGAGGCTGGCGGGGGCGTTGCGGAAGCACGCCGCCGGGTTGCCCGTGGGCGACGACGTGGGGGCCGAACTGGACGCGGTGGCCGAGCGTCGGTCGCTACTCGACGAGATCGACCCGGTGGCGCCGTGCACGGCCAAGCTGGCGGGGGCGCTCAGGGGGGAGCTGGTCCGGTTGCGGGCCGCGCTGGCCCAGGCCGTCGGCGACGCGGTGGAGCGGCTCGGGGCCGACGAGACCTGGCAGCGCCTGGACGATGGCGCCCGTTCGGAGATACTGTTGGGGGCCGGGTTGGCGGAGCCCCGACCGCTTGCCGTCGAGACCGACGAGGCCGTGCGAGAGGAGCTGGACGCGCGGAACTTGGCGGCGTGGCGGGCCGAGGTGGAGGCCGTGCCGGCGAGGGAGGCGGCCGCGCTGGAAGAGGCGGCCAAGCGGCTGGCGCCGGCGAGTGGGGGTGCGCCCGTGGCCGTCCAAGTCCGGCGCGGCACGCTGACCGATGAAGACGCCGTGCGGGCATGGCTCGCCGAGCACGAACAGAAGCTGTTAGAGGCCGTGAGGAAGGGGACGGTGGTGGTGAAGTGAGCGACCTCGACATGGAATGGCGGACGGCCCCGGCTTACCCGGCCGCGCAGGCCGGTCGGCTAGTGGGCCTGCATCCCCGGCGCGTGCGTCGCTGGCACGCGGGGTACAGCTATCGCCACGGCGAGGGCGTCCGCCATCAGCGTCCCGTCCTAGGCACAACAGACAATTCGGATGCTACTCACCTATCCTTCCTCCAACTGATCGAGCTGCTGTTCATAAAGCAGTTTGTCGATCACGGCATCTCCCTCCAACACATTAGGAGGGCTCTCGACGAGGCAAGGGAAATTCTCGGCACAGTCCATGCCGCGCATCACGTCTTCTTTGCCGACGGCACCGAAGTGTTTCTTCGACTTCGAGACAGGGGGAACGCCATCCTGCACCTGCTAAGCGGAGGCCAGTGGGCGATCGCGCCGATCATCGAAGAGCTGGCCAAGCAGATCGACTTCTCCGACCCTCCCAACCAGTACGCTCGTCGTTGGTACCCGCCCGGATATGGCAGGAGGGTAGTCGTTGATCCGGCAGTGCGGTTTGGCAGCCCCTCGTTGGCCGGTCGTGGAATCTCGACCGCCATCATCTACGACTTGTTCGTTGCAGAACAGGACAACCGTAGCGCTGTGATGGAATGGTGGGGCATCGGTGCGGCAGAAGTGGACGCGGCCGTTCGCTTTGAACGAGCACTGAGCGAACGAGTAGCATGAAGTTCGTCATTGACAACAACATTGGCCCGGGCGTCGCTCAAGCGTGACTTCCTGGTCCGGTTCGCCACATGAGCTTCTGGGCTACCTGAATCGCCACGAGCGCAGGACTGCGCCCAACCGCCTCTACTGCCGAGGTCGGCGTGCGCTGTTGGATGCCGGGCCGCGGATGGCGGTGGTCGGGTCGCGCCGCGCCACGGCCAAGGGACTAGCCGAGGCGAAGGCCGTCACCAGCAGGCTCGTCGAGCGGGACGTAACCGTGGTCAGCGGCCTTGCGCTCGGCATCGACGCGGTCGCGCATCGAACCGCGATCAAGAACGGCGGCAGTACCATTGCGGTGCTGGGAACGGGCGTGGATCGCTACGCCACCGAGCGGAACCGAGCTTTGCAGGACCTGATCGGCACCGAGCACCTGCTGGTTACCCAGTTTCCGCCCGCCATCCCTCCCCGGCCGGGCAACTTTCCCCGCCGAAATAGGGTGATGGCCTTGCTGGCGGACGCGACCGTCATCGTAGAGGCGACGGAGGCCAGCGGAACCATGCACCACGGCTGGGAAGCGATCCGACTTGGCCGCCCGGTGCTGTTCCCCAGCTCGTTCGCGAACGCATCGCCTCCTGCGTGGGTCCTTGACATGATCAAGTACGGTGCCACAGTGCTGGAAGAGGGAACACTGGATCGGGTCATCAACGAGATGCCCTGCCGGAGTGCCGAGTCGGTTGTCTTCGAGGCTGGCTGATGCGGGCCCTCGACCTCTTCTGCGGTGCTGGCGGGAGCAGCGTCGGTGCGCAAGCTGCGGGAGTTGACATCGTAGCGGGAGTCGATCTCGACCCCGTAGCCACCGCGACTTACTCCGCCAACTTTCCGCACGCCCACATAGTTGCCGACAGGGCCGAGAACGTGGACCTCCCGGCACTCCGCCGGACAATAGGCGCAGTCGACTTGGTGCTGGCTTCACCAGAATGCAGGAACCATACCTGCGCGAAGGGTGCTGCCCCGCGAGATGAGGCGAATCGAGCCACAGCCTTCCTGGTGGTCGACTACGTCCGGCACTTCCGACCGAGGTGGCTAGTGGTGGAGAATGTCGTCCACATGCGATCGTGGCGTCGCTACGAGGAGCTGCTGCGTTGCCTTCAGAGCCTCGGTTATCACCTCCGCGAACATGTCCTGGACGCCTCTCGCTTCGGCGTTCCGCAATCCCGCCGACGCCTCATCCTGGTGGGCGACCGCGGCCGGCCGCCTCCACGCCACATCGCTCCGCACGACGGTGCCGCGCCAACGGCCGCCTCCATTCTTGATCCGACGGGCACGTGGAAGACTTCGCCGCTACGGCACCGCCGGAGGGCCCGGGCCACCCTCCAGCGAGCCGACCGGGCGTTCGCCAAGCTCGGTCCGACGGCCAGCTTCCTGCTCGTCTACTACAGCACCGACGGATGCGGCGGATGGCAGAAACTGGATCGTCCCCTACGCACGGTCACGACAGTGGATCGATTCGCCCTCGTCGCCCACGACGGTCAGGCGCCGCGAATGCGAATGCTCCAGGTCCCCGAACTGGCACGCGCCATGGGGATGCCCGCCGACTTCGTCCTGCCCACCGGCACGCGACGCGACCAGATTCGGCTCCTGGGTAATGGAGTCTGTCCGCCGGTGATGACGGCCGTCGTCAACGCGCTGACGGCGTAGCAGGCATCGTCACTGCGGTTCGCTGGCAGGTCCAGGTTGATGGTGGCCATGTCGGGATTCGGCCCCGCGACTGCCGAAGTAGAATCCGAGGATTGGGCCGGCGAGCGTGGCAAGCATCGTTACGACCCGTTCGTACTGGTCCGCGTCCAGGGCTCCCACGCCGAAGGTCGCAACGACCACCAAGCTACCAACGCTCATGAGTGCCAACATACTGCGGACGGACCCCTTCGGAAGGTTGAGACCGCGCAGGGGGGCCGAATCCGCGGGCGTGCGGAATTTGGACACGATCGGATAGCCCAGCAGGACAATCACCAGCAGGACTGTTTCGGCGATGAGCAGGAAGAGCACAGTGCTTCCTTCCTTGAGCGGGGGGTGCTGTGACCGGTCGGTGACGGGACTCGATGTTGTGGTCGCGACGGGTCTTCGCTGGAGACCGGTGCGGCCCGATGCACCTCCAATATAGCCCCACACTGACCCCCTCGGCCGTCCGGGTGTCGGCGACCGACGCTGCGCAGGATGCCATCCACCTCGCGGCCCCGTCCAGCGTCTCCGTCGTTGCCAGCGACCACCGCACACCATACCTTCTCCAGCGGAGGGAGTGGGACGAAACCACCAACCACGCGAGACACCGGACCCTCAATAGCAGGAGCTAACGAGGAATGGCCCGAGCGGACCTGATCTTGGGCCTCGTGAAGGCCAGCCGGACCGGCGACGATGCCCAGGTTCGGCGAGCCGTGGAGGCCCTCGCCGCCGACGAACGCGCCAAGAACCACACGATCTTGGCGGACCGACTGCTGGCAGTCCTCCAGATGGGCAACGGACGGGGTCGTGCGCCCGCGCCCGTACCGATCCGCTCATCGGCTGGCCCCCTGGTCGCCGAACGGACTCCGGCACGGCGTCTTGGAGACGTGATCTTGACCAGAGACTCGGAGGAGTCCATCCGGGAACTCGTGTCCGAGCAGCATCGCGCCGACCTGCTTCGCTCCTACAACCTCGAACCCCGCAATCGGGTGCTGCTCGCCGGGCCACCAGGCAACGGAAAGACCACCCTTGCCGAAGCGGTGGCGCACGAGCTGAGCGTGTCGTTCGTCGTCGTCCGCTACGAGGCGGTGATCGGCAGCTACCTTGGGGAGACCGCCCAGCGCATCCACCAAGTGTTCGAGTACGCCAGGTCGCGCCAGTGCGTGTTGTTTCTCGATGAATTCGATGCGATCGGAAAGGAGCGCGGCGATGTGCACGAAACCGGCGAGATCAAGCGAGTAGTCAGTTCTCTTCTTCTTCAGATCGACGCCCTCCCGAGCTATGTCGTGGTGGTCACCGCCAGCAATCACCCGGAGCTGCTCGACCGTGCCGTCTGGCGTCGTTTCCAGATCCGCCTGGAGTTGTCGTACCCCACTCAAGGCCAGATCGAAGAATGGTTCCGCAGGTTCGAAAGCCGGACCGGCCGTTCGCTCGGCTTCACCCCGCGCAGTCTCGCCCAACGCCTACGCGGGGCCAGTTTCGCGGAAGTGGAGGACTTCGGGACTGATGTGCTGCGACGCACGGTTCTGGAGCAACCGAACGGCAACATCAAGACGGTTGTCGAACGGAAGCTCCGACAATGGAAAAAGCGGTACTCGCCACCGCCCTCTGTGGACACCGTTCAAGGATAGATCAAGCTATGGCCGAGTCGCGCTACCCTCTTCTTGTCTTTCCACGGCCCACACAAGCTGACCGTGCCAAACGGCAGTCTGGCTTTCCTCGGATCACGCGTCCATCTCCTTCGGACCAAGCTACCCGCCTAGTACCACAGTTTCGGCGTCTGCAAGATGCGCTCAATAGCAAGCGGCTCGCACTGCAAGACAGCACCCTTGGAATCATGCCGGAACAGGTACTGGTTCTAGAAACCATCGGTCCCGTTGACAGATTCATCAATGCAGTCCGCAGGATACCAGGGCTTGAATGGCTGGCCGATTACGATCTGCCTGACATCAAGCCTGAACACGGCTTCTCTGTTGAAGGCAGGCCAGGCAAAAGCTTGTCGGGACAGCTGTTCCTCGTCATGACCGACATGAGAGCCTTGCAAGAGCTGCAGAGCCTGTTTGACACGTGGAAGGACGATCCCAGCGTGGAGTTTCGCAGAGGCCTCGCCCCGTTCAAGGCCGCTTTCGAGTGCCTGAGAAGTATCCGTCCTTGGGACGTGCAGGATCGTCTTCAGGACACTGGCATTGTCGAGGACTGGGCATTTCGACTCGAGTACGAACCGGAGTTCATACCGTTCGAAATCGAACTTTGGCACAGGAGCACTCGCAACCAGCGGCAGGCGGCCGAGCGTCGTATTCGGTCCGAAATCGAGTCGTTGGGTGGTTCGGTCGTGCAGCAGTGCGCAATTCCCGACATCGCGTATCACGGGATGCTCGGACGTCTTCCACCAGTCCAAATCCAGCGGATGATCGATAGGCAACGGGAGGGAACATCAAACATCCGTCTGTTGGCGTGCGACGAGATCATGTATGTCCGGCCCGTCGGGCAGTGCGCCGTCAGGGTGTTTGAGCCAGTACACTCCTTGCCAGCTCTGGAGCAGGAGAGGCCGGTGCCGCCTCCCGCGGTTTCGCCAGTGGCCGCACTGTTCGACGGACTGCCATTGACTCGTCATGACGTGCTTGATGGCCGCGTGTTGGTAGATGATCCCGACGGCTACGAAGAGACGTATGAGGCCACAGATCGCTTTCACGGAACAACCATGGCCTCGCTTATTTGCCATGGAGACTTGGGCAAACAGGGCACTTCTCTTGCCACGCCACTGTACGTTAGGCCGATTATGAAGCCCGCACGGACACCTGAGGGTAGCGTTGAACGAATCCCGGATGACGTATTACCGGTGGATTTGCTTCACCGTGCAATGCGGCGCATGTACGAGCAAGAAGGCGACAAGGCACCGGCTGCACCGACCGTACGCATTGTTAATCTCTCGATAGGGGATCGAGGGCGGCCATTTCTCCGTGAAATGAGTCCCTGGGCACGGCTGTTGGATTGGCTGTCGTGGAAGTACACGGTGCTGTTTGTGGTCAGTGCTGGCAACTGCATGGATGACATCGATCTCGACGTTTCGACCGAAGCCCTACTTGCCCGGTCGCAAGACGACATTGAACGTAAGGTAGTATCGGCGATCACGAGCGATACCCGTAATCGCTCAATTCTGTCGCCAGCTGAAGCCATCAACGTGATTACTGTAGGGGCCGCTCACGAGGACCAATCGGGTCCCGCAGGGAAACCGTATGCGGATCCGTTCTCGTCTTCCGACATGCCAAGCCTGGTCAGTCGGCACGGACCTGGCTACCGCAGAGGGCTGAAGCCGGAGATCTTGGTTTCTGGCGGCAAGCAGGTTATACGAAGCAAGGTGCCTATGCGGACCAATCGCACCTTCTCGCTTCCATCCTCAATGCATGCTCCGGGACAGGCGGTCAGCGTGCCGGGCCGCACAGGCGACCTCAGTGAAGTCGCGTACACCCGGGGAACCAGCAATGCCGCGGCACTGACTACAAGGAGTGCGGTGCAATTGCAGCAGTTGCTACAGGACATACGAGCAACATCGAACGGTTTGCCACCTAGTCGCTACGACGTTGTCCTGACCAAGGCACTCATTGTACACAGTGCTTCATGGGGCCATGCGGAGAGCGTATATGATTCCGTCCTAAGACCTCGACACGGCGGGTACGTTGTGAGGGAGCGCATAGGGAGGTTCCTAGGGTATGGCAAGGTGGATTTTGGACGAGCACGGTCGTGTACCGAGCGGCGCGTCACCGTGCTTGGATTTGGAGAATTGGATGACGGGCAAGCCGATCAGTTTGCTTTGCCCATTCCACTTGATCTCACCACAACGAGTGCTCGCAGGAGGCTGACGGTCACGTTGGCGTGGATTACTCCGGTCGTATGTACGCGTTCGCAGTATCGAGTAGCACACCTCTGGTTCAGGGCGGACGGTCGTATAGTGGACGAAAGGATGTTCGCCGACCGGCATGCTGTTCAACGAGGAACGGTGCAGCACGAGGTATTCGTAGGCACTGGCGTACTTCCGCCCACTGACGCAGAGGAGGTTGTTGACATTGCGGTCAACTGTCGCAAGGACGCGGCCGACATACCGACTACTATACGCTACGGCTTGGCAGTGACACTGGAAGTCACTGAGGCAGTTGGCGTGCCGATCTATCAAGAAGTGCGGAAACTGCTGGGCGTTCGAGCAAGGGTACAGGGGCATAGAGGCTAGAACCTTGTTGGATCGTGCTACGGGTGTCACACGATACCCCCAGCTTTCTTCTAGCCTTCGTGGCCGCTTGGCCCGAGTGGTCCTGGATGCCCGTCGCACAACGGAGGCCGCCGGCCGGCAGAGCCTGGAAACCTTGGCCGTGGACCGCCCGCGGCCTCACGACTCGATGTCGCTGGCCCAAGGCGCACTTCGGAACCGACTGCGGGCGCGGGGCCGCCAGCTCGGCGACCAGTGCGACCGGACCACTCGCAGGCAGGAGGTCGGCAAGCTCGTCCACGAGGTCGCCTACGAGCAGTGGCACCGGATGCTCTTCGCCCGGTTTCTGGCCGAAAACGAGTTGCTGGTGGAGCCCGGGAGCGGAGTGACGGTGTCGCTGGACGAGTGCGAGGATCTGGCTCGTGAGAAATGCGAGGACCCATGGGCACTGGCAGGGAGGTTTGCGCAGGAGATGTTGCCGGGCATCTTCCGGCCGGGCGACCCTGTCCTTGAAGTCGTGCTGCCGCCCGAGGCCCGGCTGAAGCTCGAGGAACTGCTGGAATCGATTCCGAGGGCGGTCTTCCTTGCCAACGACTCGCTCGGCTGGACGTACCAGTTCTGGCAGGCAGAGCGCAAAGACCAAGTGAACCGGAGTGGCGTCAAGATTGGGGCAGACGAACTACCGGCGGTCACGCAACTGTTCACCGAGCAGTACATGGTCCAGTTCCTGGTCCACAACACGATCGGCGCGTGGCGAGTAGGGAAGATGCTGGACAGGACTGACCGCCCGAACGACAGCGACGGCCAAACCGAGGACGGCCTGCGGCGGGCAGTGCGGATCCAGGCTGAGAACGGCTACGACTTCTCGCACTTGCGGTTCGTGCGCGACGAGGGCGAATCGTGGCGCCCGGCAGCTGGTTGGTTCGAGAAGTGGCCCCGGACCGCTGCTGAACTCCGAGTGCTCGACCCGTGTTGCGGGAGCGGGCACTTCCTGGTCGAAGCACTGGAGCTGCTGGTCCGATTGCGCATGGAGGAAGAGGACCTCGCGGTTCAGGACGCGGTCTGCGCGGTCCTGCGTGACAACCTGCACGGCCTCGAGATCGATCCCCGCTGTGCGCAGATCGCCGCCTTCAACGTGGCGTTCACGGCTTGGCGGCTGGTCGGACGTCCATTCAAGCTACCACGTCTCAACATCGCGTGCTGCGGCTTGGGGCCGAATGCCGCGAAGGCCGAATGGGAGATGGTAGCCGCACGCATGGAGGGCACCACGAGCTTCGAAGGGAAGCGCGACCTCTTCGGATCGGAGCCATCGTTGGCGACCGGACCTCTGCAAGCGGGCATGGCGGCCCTCCATCAGGTCTTCCGGCAGGCGCCCGAACTGGGTTCGCTGATTGACCCAGACACCGCGCTCGGCGGTGACCTGTTCCGGGCGGACCTGGAGGCGGTACGTCAAGCACTTCCCGCCATCGTGGACAGGGAGGGGGCCGCAGGAGGCGATGACTTCGAACGGGCGGTGGCGGCACAGGGTATGGCCCGCATCGTCGAGCTGCTAACTGGCACCTACACGCTGGTCGTCACGAACGTGCCTTTCCTGGCTCGAGGCAAGCAGTCGGCTACACTTCGCCAGTTTGCGGAAGCGCACCACTCGGAGGCCAAGGGCGACTTGGCCACGATGTTCGTCGCTCGAATCATGGGATGGCTTGATGAGTCGGGCACGCTAGCCGTAGTCGCCCCGCAGAACTGGCTGTTTCTGAGGAGCTATCGCAAGCTACGGGAGAGGTTGCTGAAGCGACGGACGTTCAATGTCGTGAGCCGGCTTGGTTCAGGGGCGTTCGAGACAATCAGCGGCCATGTGGTCAACGTATCACTGAACATCCTGTCCGCCGACATCCCGTCCCACGACTGGCAGATGGTTGGGCTCGATGTCTCCGCGACGGGCGACCAGACTCCGATCCGGGCCGCTGAGAAGGCGATACTGCTGGCGAACGACGCGAAGGTTCACATGGCCAAGCAAGCCGAGCAGCTCAAGAACCCCGATGAGACGGTTCTGTTGCACCCGGTCGGTGACCGCTCTTTGTTGTCTGAACATGCCGATGCTTATGTCGGTGTCATTACGTTCGACTACTCTTGCTTTGGCCGACTGCACTGGGAAGTATCCGACGGCCATGATCGTGAACTGTCCTGGGCTCTCCAGCAGAGCACGGTCTCCCGTACAGCGCATTATGGCGGGCGAGAGCATGTCGTACATCCACAGCATGGAGACGAGACCGCCAGGACTTTCAATTCGGCAAAGGCGGCAGCGTACAACGGTAGGGGGCTTTGGAACAAGTCAGGCATCGCTGTATCGCAGATCGGAGCCCTCCCGGTCAGCCTGTACACAGGAGATCTGTTCGATAACAACGTCAGCGGTCTCGGTCCGTTGGACAACGATACACTCCCCGCCGTTTGGGCCTTCTGCTCCTCGCCGGAGTACAACAGGGCCGTCCGTGAGATTGATCACGGGCTCAAGGTCACCAACGCCACCCTCGTCAAGGTCCCCTTCGACCTCGACCACTGGAAGAAGGTCGCCCAAGAGCAATACCCTCACGGCCTCCCCGACCCCTACTCGGACGACCCCACCCAGTGGCTCTTCCACGGCCACCCCTGCGGCAGCGTCGTCTGGGACGAGCACACCAAACGGCTGACCCACGGCCCGCTCCGCACCGACCCCACCGTCCTGCAAGTCGCCGTCGCCCGCCTGCTCGGTTACCGCTGGCCAGCGGAGTACGACTCCGCAATGAGTCTCTCGGTCGAATCGAAGCACTGGGTCGAGCACTCCGCCGCACTCCGCAACTTCGCCGACAGAGACGGTATCGCCTGCCTCTCGGCTGTCGCAGGCGAACGCTCCGCCCAAGACCGTGTGCGCGAACTGCTGGCAGCCGCGTACGGACAAGAGTGGTCCGCTACCGTCGAGCGCACCTTGCTTGCGAATACTGCTACCAGCCCCCCCCCCCCCCTTGACGAATGGCTTCGCGACCATTTCTTTAGAGAACACTGCCGACTCTTCCACAACCGCCCTTTCATCTGGCACGTTTGGGACGGGCAGCGGGACGGCTTCCACGCCCTGGTCAACTACCATCGCCTCGCTGGACCCGACGGCGAGGGCAGGCGCACGCTGGAATCGCTCGCCTACCGCTACCTGGGAGACTGGATCGAGCAACAACGGGGCGAGCAACAGGAAGGCAAGGCCGGCGCCGACGCCCGGCTGGCCGCCGCCATTGACCTGCAACGCCAGCTCGAACGCATAGCAACCGGCGAACCGCCCCTCGACATCTTCGTGCGCTGGCGGCCCCTGCACCGCCAACCCATCGGCTGGGAACCCCACATCGACGACGGTGTGCGACTGAACATCCGCCCGTTCATGCGCGCTGAGCTGAGGACTGGCGGGCGGAAGGGCGCGGGCATCCTCCGGCACAAGCCCAACATCAAGTGGGGCAAGGACCGGGGCAAGGAACCGGAGCGCCACAAAGAGACCGACGAGGACATCCGACCTCGCGACGACTTCCCCTGGTTCTGGAGCTGCCCCGGCGGCGGCACCGAGCAGCAGCGCACCGACTTCCAGGGTGGCCCCGCGTTCGACGGCAACCGTTGGAACGACCTCCACTACACCCGCGCCGCCAAGGAAGCCGCTCGGGCTCGGGCGGCCGCCCCGTAGATCGACCCGACGGCAAACCCGTCCGCCCGCCCGTCCGCCCAACCCGTTGATTGAACGATGACGGCAGGGCTATACTGTTCGCCCGTCCGTCACTGCTCGCCGTCGCCATCCTTGTAAGCCAGGGAGGCCCCGTGGCCGTTTCGATCATCTTCGGAACCAACGACAAGCCCGGGGCCAGCCAAGCACTGGCGGAGATCGTGGGGTGCTGCGAGCACCTGTCCGGCAAGCTCTTCATCGGATACCCAATGATCGCGACCCACGCCGGACGCCTCCAGCTCGATGCTCTCTGGGCGTCGGACGACACCGGCTTCGTCGCATTCGACTTGGTGGAGGGAGCCGACCCGTCCGGGTACAGAGAGCGACAAGAGGACTCGGCCAACACCATCGAGTCGGCATTGCGGTCGCATCGCAACTTGGTCAGGCGGTCCGGCAAGCGGCGCGATCTTCTGGTCCCCGTGCACACCACAACGTTCGCGCCTGGCGTTTCGCAACTGCCAGCAGGTCGCGACCCGAACTACCCCGTTGCCAACGCCGACTCCCTCGCTCGGGTTCTGGCCGAACTCCAGTGGACGGCGGATGGCACCGAGGCCGAGTTCCGTGCCGCGCTCGCGGCCATCCAGAACATGGTAGCAATCCGGCGGCCAAGTCATGCAAGGTCGTGCAGTCGGCCCGACTCCCGTGGCGCCAAGCTGACGCGGTTGGAGCACTCGCTGGCAACGCTGGATACCCAGCAAGCCAGGGCAGTGATCGAGACGGTGCCCGGTATCCAGCGAATTCGGGGCCTTGCGGGCTCCGGCAAGACGGTCGTGCTCGCCCTCAAGGCGGCGTACCTGCACGCTCGGCACCCCGACTGGCGCATCGCCGTCACGTTCCAGACACGCTCCTTGAGGATGTTCTTCCGTGACTTGATCACGAAGTCGTTCGTGTCTCAGACGAAGGAAATGCCCGACTGGAAGAAGTTGCAGATCGTCCACGCATGGGGTGCGCCTGGGAGCCAGGAACGAGACGGCATCTACCACCAGTTCTGCCAAGCGACCGATGCGACGTACCTCGACTACGGTCAAGCAAGGCTGAAACTCGGGCCGGCGAACCCGTTCAGGGACGCTTGCAGCCTCGCGTTGGCAGAAGCCGATCATGCCGAGCACCTTTACGACGCCATTCTTGTCGACGAAGCGCAGGACCTGCCTCCCGAGTTCCTTCGCATCTGTTGCCGGATGCTGACGCAGCAGAAGAGGCTCGTGTACGCATACGACGAGCTGCAGAACCTGGGCCGCGAATCAATGCCTGACCCAGACCTGATCTTCGGCAACGAGGAGGCTGACCCTTCCGACCACACGGCAGTCAACGACATCGTCTTGAAGAAGTGCTATCGCCACTCTCGACCCGTCCTGACCACGGCTCACGCCCTCGGATTCGGCATCTACCGAGAGACGACTCCGGGCAAGTCCACGGGCATCGTGCAGATCTTCGACGATCCCCAAATGTGGCGCGACGTGGGCTACCGGACGGTTGACGGTTCCATTCGCGAAGGCGAGCCGGCAACCCTTGCGCGGTCGGACGACGCCAGTCCGCGCTTTATTGAGAGCCACTCCGAGACAGACGACCTCGTTCAGTGCATCGCATTCGACAGCGAAGAGGAGCAAGCGAGGTGGGTAGCCGAGCAAATCGAGCGTAACATTCGGGCCGACGAGCTCGTCCCGGAGGACATCGGCGTGATCAGTCCCGACCCGCTTTCGCCGGCAGAGAGCCTCGGCCCCATTCGAGCGCTGCTGCTCGACAAGGACATCCAGAATCACCTGACCGGCGTCGACACCGGGGCCGGCTTGTTTCGTCATCCCGCCTCCGTGACGTTCACTGGAGTGTATCGAGCCATGGGTACCGAATTTGGAGTGGTCTACGTGATCAACGCACACGACTGCTATGCATCCGACCACAACCTCGCCGTGATGCGGAGTCGACTCTTTGCGGCAATCACGCGGAGCAAGGCGTGGGTCCGGGTATGCGGAGTAGGAGAGGACATGGAGCGTCTTGCCGCCGAGCATTCCAAGCTCATGGATGCCGACTACACGATGCGCTTCGTGTATCCCACGAAACGCCAGCGGCGAGAGTTGCGGATGGCTCATCGAGAACTGTCGGACGAGGGCGCAAGGCGCGTGGAACAATACAGGAGCAACATGTCAAGCTTGATCAAAGACTTCGAGGCTGGGCATGTGTACCCGGAGGACTTCAGAGAGATCGCGCCGAGGCTTCAGGAGCTGCTCGCAGTGAGAGAGGGAAGGCCGAGCCGTGGCGGGTCCTGAAGGGATCGCCGCACGGATCAGGGGAATACTCCACTACGTGTCCGAGGCCGGCGTTTCCCGTGACCAGCAGCAGACCGTATGCCGTTGGAGAAGGCCGTATACAACCGTGTCCTTCCCAGGCGCAGAACACATCTCTGCTGCGCTGAAGAGTCGCGACTACCGCCAGATCTACCGTCATCTGGTGGAGTGTCGGGCGTACACTGCCGTCATGCTCGACCACGCCGTGGTGCAGATCATGTATCGGTTCAGAGGCTCCGATCTGGTGGGCCATCGACTGGCCTTCTTCGCTGCGCCCGACCTGGGGGAGTTCCAGAATGCACCGGAGTGGTACCGACGCGACGACCGGTTCGTGGATGTGGTGGGGACGGCCACGGCCCCCGCGCTGATCCGGTTCGACTACGATGCCGACAAGAGGCGGCACCGGTCCGTGGTCCACCCCAAGTCGCACCTTACCCTGGGGCGGTACGAAGGGTGCAGGATACCAGTGTCGGCACCTTTGAGCCCATACCGCTTCATGGACTTCGTCCTGCGCAACTTCTACGACACGCCAGCCAAGTCGTACTCCAGCGCACTGCCGCGAAGCAGGTCTAGCTTCGGGGATACCATTGACGCCGGCGAGCGGCTCGTGATGCATGTGGCGGTTCCGGGATGACGTTGGCTGACTTCCGACGCCTTCTCTGGCTAGAACGGTCCCCAAGTCCGAGATACCGCCGAGGCCGGTTGTAGGTTGCGATGCCCCGTGGGTACGTGGTACGCTTTCTACATGCTCCCACCACACGCCACCCTGGCCGCCGACATCCGCAAGCCCCTGGCGAAGACAGCCCTAGAGGCCCGACGCACGGCTGAAGTCGCTAGCCAGCAGAGCCTGGAAGCCCTCGCCGTGGACCGCCCCGAGGCCCACGATTTGATGCCCCAGGCCGAGAAGGTGCTTCGAAGCCGACTGCGGGCGCGAGGACGCCAGCTTGGAGACCGGCGCGACCAAGCCACTCGCACGCAGGAGATCGGCCGACTCGTCCACGAGGTCGCCTACGAGCAGTGGCACCGGATGCTCTTTGCTCGATTCCTGGCCGAGAACGAGCTGCTGGTGGAGCCGGTATCAGGCGTGCCGGTGTCGCTGGACGAGTGCGACGACTTGGCACGTGAGCAGGGTAGCGACCGATGGACACTGGCCGGGCGGTTCGCGCAGGAGATGTTGCCGGGCATCTTCCGGCCGGATGATCCCGTCCTTGAAGTACCGTTGCCGCCCGAGGCACGGCTGAGGCTTGAAGAGCTGCTGGAGTCGCTCCCGCGGGCGGTCTTCCTAGCCAACGACTCGCTGGGCTGGACGTACCAGTTCTGGCAGGCAGAGCGGAAGGACCAAGTGAACCGGAGCGGCGTTAAGATCGGGGCCGACGAACTTCCGGCGGTGACCCAGCTGTTCACCGAGCGGTACATGGTCCAGTTCCTGTTCCACAACACGATTGGGGCGTGGCGAGCAGGGAAAGTGCTCGACAGGGCCAACGACCAGAACGACAGCGGGGACGGGGACAAGACCGAGGACGACCTGCGGCGAGCAGTGCGGATCAAGGCGCACGGCGGCTACAACTTCACGTACCTGCGCTTTGTGCGCGACGGGGACGATGCATGGCGTCCGGCCGCCCGCTGGTTTGAGAAGTGGCCCTGGACGGCCGCCGAACTCCGAGTGCTTGACCCGTGTTGCGGGAGCGGCCACTTCCTGATCGAGGCACTGGAGCTGCTGGTCCGGTTGCGCATGGAGGAAGAGGACTTGGCCATCCAGGATGCGGTGTGCGCGGTCCTGCGCGACAACCTGCACGGCCTTGAGATCGATCCCCGCTGCGCGCAGATCGCCGCATTCAATGTGGCGTTCACGGCTTGGCGGCTGGTCGGACGGCCATTCAAGCTACCGCGTCTGAACATCGCGTGCTGCGGCCTTGGACCAAACGCCACGAAGGCCGAATGGGAGAGGATAGCGGGACGCATGGAGGGGGCCACGGGGTTGGAGAGGAAACACGATCGCTTCGGAGCGGAGTGGGCGGTGGCGACCGGGCCTCTGCAGGCGGGCATGGCAGCCCTTCACCAAGTCTTCCGGCAAGCACCCGAACTAGGTTCGCTGATTGAGCCGGACGCCCTGCTTGGTGGCGGCCTGTTTCCGGCGGACCTGGCGATGGTACGTCAAGCACTTCCCGCCCTCGTGGATCGGGAGAGGGCGACAGGGGGCAACGACTTCGAGCGGGCGGTGGCGGCACAGGGAATGGCCCGTGCGGTCGAGTTGCTGACGGACACCTATACGCTGGTGGTTACCAACGTGCCGTTCCTGGCTCGAGGCAAGCAGTCGCCCACACTTCGCCGGTTTGCGGAAAGCAACCACTCGGAGGCCAAGGGCGACTTGGCCACGATGTTCGTCGCTCGAGTCATGCGATGGCTTGGCGAGTCGGGCACACAGGCAGTGGTCGCTCCGCAGAACTGGCTATTCTTGAAGAGCTATCGGAAGCTACGGGAGGGGTTGCTGAAGCGACGGACGGTCCACGTCGTGAGCTGGCTCGGTCCAGGTGCCTTCGAGACAATCAGCGGCCATGTGGTTCAAGCATCGCTGAGTATTCTGTCTGCCGACGTTCCATCCCACGACTGGCAGATGGCCGGACTCGACGTCTCCACCACACGCGACCAGGCGCCGATCCGCGCTGCCGAGAAGGCAACACTGCTAGCGGGAAACGCTCCCGTCCACCTAGTCAGGCAAGCCGAGCAACTCCAGAACCCCGACGTGGTGATCCTGTTGCATCCCATCGGCGACCGAATTCTGTTGCGGACGATTGCCGCTGGACACCAGGGAATTGCCAGTGGCGACCAGCCGAGCTTCGGGAGGAAGTTCTGGGAGATGTCGGAGGCGACGATCGGTCCAGACAGCTGGGAGCTTCAGCAGAGCACAGTCAAAGAAACCATCCACTACGGAGGGCGCGAGCATGTCCTGCACTGGGAAAACGGAAAAGGCAGCCTTCAACACGGCCAAGGCGTACGTATACAGGGGGGGGGGATTTGGAATGAGCATGGAATAGCCGTATCCCAGATCGGGACCCTCCCGGTCACCCTGTACTCGGGGAACCTGTTCGACAACAACGTCAGCGGCATTGGCCCACTGGACAACGACACCCTGCCCGCAGTCTGGGCTTTCTGCTCTTCGCCGGAGTACAACAGGGCCGTCCGCGAGATTGATCACGCACTCAAGGTCACCAACGCCACCCTCGTCAAAGTCCCCTTCGACCTCGACCACTGGAAGAGGGTCGCCCAAGAACAGTACCCTCACGGCCTCCCCGATCCCTACTCCGACGACCCCGCCCAGTGGCTCTTCCACGGCCACCCTTGCGGCAGCGTCGTTTGGGACGAACACACCAAACGGCTGACCCACGGCCCGCTCCGCACCGACGCCACAGTCCTTCAAGTCGCCGTCGCTCGGCTACTCGGCTACCGCTGGCCAGCGGAACACGATCTCAAGCTCCAAACACGTCTGTCGGCCGAGTCCCGCGCTTGGACCGACCGCTCCGCCGAACTCGCCAGCTTCGCCGACAGCGACGGCATCGTGTGCATCCCGCCCGTCGGAGGCGAACGATCCGCGCAAGACCGGCTGCACGAGCTACTGGCGACCGCCTACGGACAGGAGTGGTCCGTCGCCACCGAGCGCACGCTACTCGCGTCCACCCACGACAAGGGCCGCGCCCCCGCGTCGATCGACGACTGGCTCCGCGAAGGCTTCTTCAAGCAACACTGCCGACTCTTCCACAACCGCCCCTTCATCTGGCACATCTGGGACGGGCGGTCGGACGGCTTCCACGCCCTGGTCAACTACCATCGCCTAGCCGGACCCGACGGCCAGGGCCGGCGCATTCTGGAATCGCTTGCCTACCGCTACCTGGGAGACTGGATCGAGCGGCAACGGAGCGAGCAGCAGGAAGGCAGGGCCGGCGCCGACGCCCGACTGGCCGCCGCGCAGAACTTGCGGCACCAACTCGAACACATCGCGACCGGGGAACCACCCCTCGACATCTTCGTGCGCTGGCGGCCCCTGCACCGCCAACCCATTGGCTGGGAGCCCCACATCGACGACGGCGTGCGACTCAACATCCGCCCGTTCATGCGCGCCGAGCTGAGGACTGGCGGCCGGAAGGACGCGGGCATCCTCCGGCACAAGCCCAACATCAAGTGGCGCAAGGACCGGGGCAAGGAGCCGGAGTGCCACAAAGAAGCCGACGAGCACATCCGGCCTCGCCACGACTTCCCTTGGTTCTGGAGCTGCCCCGGTCGCGGCACCGAGCAACAACGCACCGACTTCCAAGGCGGCCCGGAGTTCGACGGCAACCGCTGGAACGATCTCCACTACACCCGCGCCGCCAAGGAAGCCGCTCGCACGGCAACGGCTCGCACTACCACTGACGTAGCAATCAACCCAGCCACCCATGCTTGACTCCCCAGCCGAACTGCTCCGCAAGATTCGCCTGGGCGAGGACAGCTACCTGGAGCTCAAGGAAGCCGTCTTCGCCGGGAAGCGCGTCAAGGGACCCGACCGCAAGCAGCTGGCCGACGAACTCGCCGCCTTCGCCAACGCCGACGGAGGCGTTCTGGTGCTGGGCGTCTCCGACAAGACCCGCCAAGTCACAGGCATTCCGCTGGGCCTGCTCGACGCAGTGGAGGCGTACGTGTCCGAGGTCGCACACGACTCCATCGAGCCTTCGGTGCTGCCGATCATCGAGAGAGTCGAGCTTCCCGACGAGGGGCAGGAGCAAGGCGGACTGGTCCTCAAGGTCGAAGTCCCCAAGAGCTTCTTCGTGCACCAAAGCCCGGGCGGGTTCCTGCTGCGTGTCGGAAGCTCGAAGCGCCAGATGTCCACCGCCTACCTGGGCCGCCTCTTCGAGCAACGCACGCCCCCGCATCAAGGCCGCTTCGATCGACAGGTGGTCGCCGACGCCTCGTTGGACGACTTCGACCCTCGCCTGGTGGACCGTTTCCGAGGCTCCGTCGCCGACGAGGACCGCACAACCATGCTGCGCAAGCTGGACATGGTGCGCGAAGACGAGTCCGGCCAGCTTCGGCCCACAGTGGCGGGCGTGCTCATGGGCACGCGGATGCCGCAGCAGTGGCTTCCCCAAGCGTTCATTCAGTCCGTAGCGTACCGGGGCGTCGATGTGGGCGACGCGCTGAGCTCCCGTCGCTACCAGCTCGACGCCAAGGACAACGACGGACCGCTGGACGAGCAGATCGCCTACGCCTGCCGTTTCGTCGCCCGCAACCAGCGCCTGGAGGCGACCAAGACGCTGGGCCGCGAGGACTTTCCCCAGTACGACCTGACCGCCGTCTTCGAGGCCGTCGTCAACGCCGTCGCCCACCGGGACTACGCCATCCGGGGCTCCAAGGTCCGCCTCAAGATGTTCACCGACCGCATCGAGCTCTATTCGCCCGGCGCGCTAGTCAACGCCATGACGATTGACGACCTGCCCTACAAGCAGAGCACGCGCAACCTGGCCCTCACCAACCTCCTGGACCGCTGTCCCATCCCCGACGAGATCGAGACGCCGCGCCTCACCCTCATGGACCGCCGAGGCGAAGGCGTCCCCGCCATCCTGACCCGCAGCCGCCGCCTCTCCGGCAAGCAACCCGTCTACGAACTCTTCGGCGACGAGCTCCGCCTGACGATCTTCGCGGCGAGCGGGGAGGAGGCAAGCGAGGAGGCCGAGCAGTAATGCCGAAGACTCGAGCCGAGGTGGGGGAGCTTCTCGACCGCCTGGATGACTGTTCCGCAGACGAACTGGAAGGACAGGACGTCGACTTCAAGGAGTGGGGCCGGGACGACCGGGCCGCTCTGACCAAGGCCGTCGAATGGGCGGTATGCATGGCCAACGGCGGAGGAGGCACGATCGTGTTCGGCGTCGCCGACGACTTGATCGGACGTGCCAACGCCGTGGTCGGCGTGCCGCCAAGCGTCGACGTGAATCGGCTTCGGCAGGCGATATACGACCGAACGGATCCCAAGCTGACGCCAGTGTTCGACGAACTTGAAGTGCCCGAGGGGACTGGGCGGGTCGTCGCGATGCATGTCCATCCCGGCATGCCGCCGTACACGGATACGTCGGGCAAGGGGCTGATTCGCGTTGGCAAGGATTGCAGGCCGCTGACCGGCACTGTGCGGGGACATGTCTTCTTCCAACCGGGCGTCGAAGCCAGCGACACCGACTACTCCGCAGCCCCCGCGGGCGCGACAGAGAACACGCGGTCGGAGTGGAAGATCGCGAAAGCGAGGGTACTGAGCGCGATTCGATTCCGCACCGCCAGAGGCGACCCCTTGGTGAACCGTGATGTCCGTAGCATCACGGGGTTCGACCGACACCAAGTCTATCGCCTCATCCGTGAACTCGTTGCTGAAGGGCAGGTCCAGATCAACGGACACGGGAGGGCAGCCGAGTACATGTACTGCGGCGGCTTGGAGAACCGCCCATGAAACGGCCAGCGGCAACATTCCTCCAATCTGCGCGGCTCTTCACTTGATATGGTGGATTGGGTCGGCATCCGTGCCAGGGAGGCTTGCTGGCGACCCGCAGGTTGCTCGGAGCACAACGCCCGTCCAGACTTGGCGAATTCAGTGCGAACTGCGCCCTCGGGGGAGCTTCGGGAAGTTCTCGGGGCTTCTCGCCGATGCAAGATGAGCTGGGGTCCGTCGAGGGCGCCCGACGCTGTGCGGCGACCTTCGGGCGTCAGGCGCTGCCGCAGCGTCGGCATTCGTGCCAGGGAAGCTTGCCGGCGACCCGCCGCTCGCTCCGAGCACAACGCCCGTCCAGCAATGGCGAGTCCAGTGCGAACTGCGAGCCATCAGGGAGGAGGCGCTTCGCCTTCCCACGCCTGCCCGCAGGTCCGACATCGACCGGACCCAGCCGGGGCGAGGGCCGCCCGGATCGGCAACGGGATGCTCGAGGCAATGAACTCGCTCGTGCAGGCGGCCGAGGTGCGCACCCGCGGATGCCGCACCGCCGAGAACTTCGTCGTCGTCGCCTACCTCTGAGGAGGCGTTCTTGGGTGCACGCAACCAAGTCGACGCCAGACGTTGCCGTGGAGACCGACGGTGCGGCGACCCGGCGACGACGCGCGGGAAGTCGTGTTCGCTTGGGAGCGCCCAGGCTGGCGCTGCTACCCTGCCCGGCGGCCTTCGGCTGGCCGAGGACGGAGGTCGAGGCCGCCGAGGTGGAAGAGGATCGCGGCAGCGAACCGGTCGTGATTGCGGAAGCCCCGGCTCCGGGCCTTGACCATCTGGATCCTGCTGTTGATCCCCTCGGCCGGGCCATTGGTCGCCCGCAACACGACCGCGTTGACGATCCCCCACAGGTGGGCCCGCACCATCTGCGCGACCTTGACGACGGGGGCGAGCCCCGTGCGCGACGCCCATTGCAGCCAGTGAAGCCACGCCGTCTCGGCCCAGCCCCGGCTCCGGTAGCCCCACAGCTTCGAGGCCGCCTCCTTCACCGCCCACGCCCGCGCCGTCCGGTCCACGCTCTTGCGCAACGCCGCGAACGCCAGCTTCTCCGCGTGCGTCATCTTCGCGCGCCCCGCCAGCCACTTGTAGCGCGTCCTCGCCAGCACGGCGTTGCCTTCGGCCAGCAACTCCCGATGCTCCGCTCGCCGCACCTTGTCCACCGCGTCGCCCAGGTGCTTCGCCACGTGGAAGCGGTCGAACGCCGTCTTCCGCTCCGCTTCGGGAACCCATGCCCGCGTCGCCGCCACGTACGGCCGCCACATGTCCATCGACACGCTCTGAACCGTCGCCAGCCGCTCCTTGCCCATCCGCCGGTAGAACGACTCCAGCGACTCCCGGCTCCGCCCCTCCGCCACGTGCAGCACCCGCCCCGTGTCCGGGTCCGACACCACCGTCACGTACCGGTGGCGCCGCTTGAACGACGTCTCGTCCACGCTCAGCCGCCGCACCGGCTCCATGCGCCTGCGCGCCAGCCCTCGGCGCACCGCCCGCTCCATGATCCCGCTCACGGCGTTCCAACTCATCCTCATGCGCGTCGCCACCGCCCGGATGCTGGCCTCCCGCAACCAGCCGACGACCTCCATCTCGAACGCCGCCGTGTACCTCGACCGCCCCTCCGCCCACGGCACCGGCAACGTCGCCACGCCGTGCTCGGGACAGTCGACCCTCGGCACGCCGCACACGAAGAACGTCTTGTAGCCCCAGGCGTCCAGGTTCCGCCACTCCCGCTCCCGCGTGTCGTATCGGCGGCACGAACGCCCGCACTCCGGGCACCGCAACGCCGCGCCCGCCCGCCTCTCCACCCGAACCCGCAGCTCCTTGCGTTCCGCGTCCTCGACAACCTCGGTCGCCAGCCACTCGTGCCCGAGCCCGAGTACGCTGTTCAGCCACTTCGGCTCCTCCATCCGTCCTCCCCTGGTTCAGTCACTCGGAGTCGTCCCCTCGTCGAGACGTCGAGCCCCAATCCTATCACGTCCACCATATCAGGGGAAGAGCCATCTGCGCATTTCAGCGCAATTCCCCCTGGAATCTGCCGGAATCTGCCCGAAATGCTCGGACGACGGGCGCATTCTGCGCATTTCGGGGTGAGCGAGGGATTTCGGCGGCCTTCGGTGTTGCTGCAAATCGTTGCAGATCAACGACTTGCAATTCTGCGCCAAAAGGCTCGCCGTTCCCCGGTATTACTCGCGGTTTCCGATCCTTCCGCGCATTTCCGGCCAGAAGGCCCGCGAAATGCTCACCGCGGGCATCCTTGACGCACGATTCCGCTGAGCCCATCATACCGGGCCGTGGACGTCCTGCGACCCGGCTTCGGGATTCTCACCTCTTGGATGAAGTGGAGATATCCAGCTTGCCCATGGAAGCCCGGTCGGGGATGTCGGAGAACGCTGACGTGACGGAAGGACGGTGCAGGTGACGTGACCGAGCGAGCTTTTTCGCTTCGCCTAGTGGACTCTCGGGGATCGGGCCATGCCGTGGACGCCCGAGACTTCGTCGACTTGGTGTCGGCTACGTTGGACTGTCTGCGATGCCTGGAGGAAGAAAGCGGCTCCACCGTCGCCGTCGTCCATCGTCTCGTGGGCTTGGAGCTTGGCAGCGCCGTCGTGAAGATACAGCCAGAATCGAAGGACGACGGCCACTCGACTGCAAAGGAGGTCGCTGCGAACTTCGAGCACGGAATCCAGGCACTGGAGGAATCCAGGATCGCCGATACACCCTTCAGCACCAAGACGCAACGATCCTTTGTCAGTATCCAGAAGCCGCTGAGGCGTGGAAACCGAGCAATCGAGTTCGAGGGACGCGCGACGTATCGGCTCGGCCACGACACGTTGCGCCGAACGGCGAAGGCGAGGAAGCGCGAGATCAGGTCCCTCGGGTCCGTGTCCGGCCATGTGAAAGCCCTAAACATCCATGAGAAGAGGGAGTTCTACGTGTATCCTGTGTCGGGCCCCACTCGGGTAGCCTGTCGTTTCCCCGAGAACATGTTCGACCAAGTCCAAGAAGCAATCGGCCGCTACGTGACCGTGCACGGTGAGATCGACTATGACGACACCGGAACCTTTCCTGCCCTTGTGGCGGTCGGTAAGATCGAGGCTCACGAAGGCGAACAACCGCGCTTGAGGGACCTCTTCGGCGCGGTGCCGAACCTTACCGGCGGCATGGAGAGCGCGGCCTATATTCGCGCAATACGAGATGCGGAAGACTAGGTATTGCTGGGACTCATGCGTGTTCATTGCCATCCTTGCTGCCGAGAAGCGGCCCGGTGAAGAGCATACTGCCCTACGTGATGTGATGAAGGCGGTTGACGGAGGCCACGTCAACATGATCACCAGCACTCTTGTGCAAGCAGAAGTGTTGGACGCGATCCAGGACTCGTCCGTGTCCCGTCGCTTTCACAATGTTCTTGACCGGCCCAATGTGCTGCAGCAGCCGGTCACTGCTGCCATCGCGAGACGTGCGGGCGAGATTAGACAGACACTCCGAGGGAAGACTAAACTCACCGCCACCGACGCGGTATTTGTTGCGACGGCGTTGGTCCACAAGTGCGACAGCCTACAGACCTACGATAGCCAGTTGCTGGGGCTATCGGGCCGCAAAGCAGTGTACGGGCTTCGCGTCACAAAGCCGACCACGGATCAGATCAGCCTTGCGATGAACTCATGACCCCCACCGTCGCCGACCGGCTCGTCAAGAGCCTTCGCGCTCGCAGCGCCGTGCCGGACGGCCAGACCCCTCCAGCCGCCATCCTGTGGCCCGACCCCAAGGAGGAATGGCGGGGCCTCCTGTCCATCCTCCGCGACGCGGCCCCGGAGCTGCTCGTGCTGGGAGACTACGACCCGGACACCGGCACCGGCCCGGCGATATGGCTTCGATGCGTGGTGGACGGCACCCTGCCAGCGCCGACGAGCCCAAGCACCGCCTCCCCGGCAACCACCGCCTCCGCGCCAACCGTCCCCATCCTCTACCTGCCAGGCGTCAGGCGCGAGGAGTTGCGAGCAGGCACCGACTGCCCCGATCACGTGAAGCCGCTGGTCGAGCTCATGTACCGCGGGGCGCTTTGGCACCACCCCAACGGACGCCCGTGGACGCCAGGGGCCTTCATGCGGCACACCGACAAGGGGCTGGGGCTGGACGTCGCACGCGACTCGGAGACTGGGGAGGCACTGACAAGCGCGTTGCCCGAAGTGGCCCGGCTCCCAGTCGCCCAACTCGAGGGACATCGCTTGGACGCCGACGACTTCAATCGGCTGCTGGCCGGCGACCTCGAACGCGACGTTTTGCGCTGGATCGCCGACGCCGACGACGCCCGCCGCCGAATGGGCGCCACGTGGAGTGCCTTCTGCAGCCGTTGCCGAAATGAACTGGAGCTCGACCCGGAGCACGATGTGGACGTGGTGGCCGGCGTCAAGTTGGCAAGGAGTACGGACCGCTGGATGGCCGTGTGGCAACGATTCGCAGAGGCGCCGAGCATTCATGCGGGGGTCGTGGAGGTCTTGCGACGCAGCCGTCCGCCAGACGAATTCGCCCTGGAGCCGGACCGCTGGCCCGACCTGAACGACGACGCGGAGACCGAGGCGCGCACAGCACTCTCGAGCGTCCCCAAGCACCCGCCCAACGATGCTCGCCAAGCCGTCCTCGCGCTGGAGAAAGCACACGGGTTCAGACGCGATTGGCTGTGGGCGTCGCTAGGCCATTCCCCAGTCGCCCAGCTTCTGGAGCCCCTGGCCCGCTTGGCCGAGGCCACGACCGCCCCCGTAGGCGGAAGCACCCCCTCGGAGGCCGCCGACCACTACGCGAACGGGGGCTGGCAAGCCGACGCCGCTGCCCAGGAAGCGTTGGCGCGGGCCGCATCCCTGGACGAACCGCTGGTCACGCTGGTCGCCCAGGTCGTCCGCCACCTGCTGGAGCCGTGGATGGAGTCCGCGGCCACCGCATTCCAATCGGCGTGGGAACGGTCCCCGGTCGTGGACTCCACCGTCGAGGCGGCCGCTGACGAATGCATCGTCTTCGTGGACGGACTACGCTACGAAGCGGGCCGACGGCTGGCGGAGCGGCTGGAAGCGAACGGCTGCACGGCCCGGGTCAGCCGTCGCTGGGCCGCGCTTCCCACTGTAACCGCCACCGCCAAGCCCGCCGTCGCGCCGGTGGCCGACCAAGTCTCGGGAGGTGCGCTGGGACCCAACTTCCGGCCCGTGCTAGCGGGTGTCCCCCGCCCGGGTGCCCCCCGCCGAGACGGCAGCGCGCAAGCCGACGACCAGCCTCTTCCCGCCGACGCCGCACATCTTCGCAAGGCTGTTGCCCAGCGCGGCTATCAGGTCTTCGCTGGCAACAGCCTGGAGATGCCCGGCGAAGCCGACGCTCGCGGATGGATGGAGACCGGCGAGATCGACAAGGTGGGCCACGACCACGTCGACTCCGCCCCCACCAAGTCCGCCACCTTCGCCCAGGCGGTCGAGGCCGAGATCATTCGCCTCTCTCAACGGATCGCCGGCCTTCTGGACCTTGGTTGGCACTCGGTTCGCGTCGTCACCGACCACGGATGGCTGTGGCTGCCCGGTGGACTGCCCATGGTCAGCCTGCCGAAGCACCTGACCGCCTCCAAGTGGGCCCGGTGCGCCGCCGTCTCCGGCGACTCAAAGACGGGCGACGCCCTCCGCTTCCCGTGGCGATGGAACGCCGCCCAGTGGTTCGCCACGCCGCCGGGGATCGCCTGTTTCAGCAAGCGGGACGCCTACGCCCACGGTGGAGTCAGCCTGCAGGAGTGCCTGATCCCCGACATCGTTGTGAAACGCGGCGACGGCCGAGCGCAAGCCGGTCCCACCGCCGTCGTCCAGTCGATCACTTGGCGTCGTCTGCGTTGCTTCGTCGAGGTGAAAGCCAGCGGCACCAGCGGCGGACCGCCCGTGACCGCCGACCTTCGCCTGGGAACGGCTTCGGGTCCCTCCGTGGTCGCCGCGCCCAAGCCGGTTGCCGACGACGGTTCGGTGAGCTTGGTTCTTGCCGGCGACGAGCACGAAGAAGCGACGCTCGCGCTGGTGGTGACTGACGCGGACGGCCGCGTGCTCGCCCATCGCTCCACCCGCCCTGGAACCGACTCGTGACCGACACGACCCCCGACAACGCCGCCGACACGACCTCCAACAACGCCGACGACGGCCGCAACGCCCGCCCCCGCATGGACGCCCTGGATCGCCTGGCCGCCGACGCCTTCCCCGGCTACTTGGTGCGCAAGGACTTGGTGCGGCGCTACGCCCGCCAGTACCCGGTGCCCACCTACGTGGTGGAGTTTCTGCTGGGCCGCTACTGCGCCAGCGTGGACGACGACGAGATCGCGGAAGGACTGGGGATCGTCGAAAAGCAGTTGGAAGGCCGCACCGTCCGCCCCGGCGACCGCGAGCTCTTCCGCTCCCGTGCGCGAGAAGACGGCTCGGTGCGGCTGATCGACGTGGTGCGCGCTCGGCTGGACGCCCGCAACGACTGCTACGTGGCCGAGCTGCCCAGTCTGCTGCTGAAGGACGCGCGCATCGGCGACGAGCTGGTCAAGTGCAACCAGCGGCTCCTTTCGGACGGCTTCTACGCCGAGGTCGTGCTGGAGTACGACCCCGTGGTGGCGCTGGAGGAGAAGGGGCAGCCTTTCGGGATCGCCTCCCTTCGCCCCGTGCAGATGTCGGACCCCAACGTGCTGGACGTGTTGGCCCAGGGCCGTCGCGCCTTCGCCACCGACGAATGGCTGGACTTCCTGCTGCGCTCCGCCGGCCTGGAGCCCTCCGCAATGGAGAAGGACGGCAAGCGCGTAGCCCTGCTGCGGATGATCCCCTTCGTCGAACGCAACTACAACTTGGTCGAACTCGGTCCCCGCGGCACCGGCAAAAGTCACATGTACCAGCAGCTGTCGCCCTACTCGCACCTGTTGTCGGGAGGCAAGGCCACGGTCGCCAAGATGTTCGTGAACATGGCCAGCGGTCAGCGGGGACTGGTGTGCCAGTACGACGTGGTGTGCTTCGACGAGGTCGCGGGCATCTCCTTCGACCAGAAGGACGGCGTGAACATCATGAAGGGCTACATGGCGTCGGGAGAGTTCAGCCGGGGCAAGGAGAGCATCCGCGCCGAAGGGTCGCTGGTCATGGTGGGCAACTTCGACGTGTCGGTGGAGCAGCAGCAGCGCATCGGCCACCTGCTGAGCCCGCTACCGGTGCAGATGCGCAACGACACGGCGTTTCACGACCGCATTCACGCTTATGCGCCGGGTTGGGACTTTCCCAAGCTGGACCCCCGCCGGCACCTGACCGACCACTTCGGTCTTGTAAACGACTTCTTGAGCGCGTGCTGGACGCGGCTTCGGGAGACGACGCGGGTGCCGCTCCTGCAGAACCGGGTCTTCTGGGGCGGGGCCTTGTCGGGACGAGACATCGAGGCCGTGCACAAGACCGTGTCCGGGCTGGCCAAGCTCTTGTTCCCCGATCCCGAGATGGCGGTGGACGACAGCGACATGGAGTGGATGGTGCGGCTGGCTTTGGAGTCGAGGCGCCGCGTCAAGGAGCAGCAGAAGCGTTGCCTGAAGGCCGAGTTCCGCGACACCCACTTCTCGTTCACGTTGGGCGTGGACGGGGCCGAGCAGTTCGTGGCAACGCCGGAGTTGCGGAGCGAGGAGGCGATCAGCGCGGACCCGCTGCCCGCGGGCCAAGTGTGGGCGATTGGTCCCGGTGCGGAGGAGTCGGGGCCGGGGCTTTACAGGATCGAGATCGCCACGGGACCAGGAAGCGGCGCCAAGACCCTGAACCATCCGGTGCCACCGGCGTTCCGGCAGAGCGCGCGGATCGGCGAGCAGAACCTGTACGCGGGCGCCAAGGAGCTGGTGGGGGACCGGGACCCGCGCAGCCATGAATACGCGATCCAGCTCCGTCCCTTCGACGCCGATCGGTCAGGCGCGGGATTGGGCTTGGCCGTGCTCGCCGCCATGACCGGCGCGCTGCTGGAGCGCAGGACCCGGGGCGGGGCCGTCGTGGCCGGCGCGCTGAACCTGGGCGGTTCGTTGGAGCGGATCTCCGACCCGGTGGCGATCGCCGAGCTGGCCGCCGACAAGCAGGCGTCGGTGCTGTTGATGCCCGTCGGCGCCCGTCGCGAGCTGGCCAACCTGCCCGACGACGTGTGGACGCGGCTCAACATCGAGTTCTACCGAGACGGCCCCGACGCCGTGTTCAAGGCGTTGGAGTAGGGGGGCGGTGCCGCGCATTAGCTTCGACTTCGACTGGGAGGGCGCCTCCGGCGTGCCAAGTCCAGAGCTTGCGGCGACATGGGCTTCGCTGCGGATTCACGTGGGCAAGACGTGCATGACCCGGGTTCTTGACCGGACTGCACAGACAGTACGCAACACCGTGCACGTGCCGCTGTATCCGATTGCCGAGTGGCTGGCGACCAACTGGTGGTTTCTGGGACACGAATTGAGGAACAAGTCGAGAGCATCCGATTCTGGCTATCGAAGCCGTCATGCCTTGATAGCCAATCGTGAGGGCTACGCGTATCCCGACCTGGAAGTTGCTCCCCTAGGACCTGTCACCCACCTGTTGTGGAGAGCACACCGGGATGAGTGGAGCAGCGTGGAGTACCTCAGTGACGGTGAAGGCTGGGTCGATACGGAAACCTTCGGTGAAGACTGCGCCGACTTCATCAACCAGGTGACTTGTCGGCTCGAGTTGCTCGGCATCCAAGACACCTACTTGCAGGAGGAGTGGGTCGCCGTTCAGTCGGCAGGCGAAGAAGAGGCCAGGTACTGTCGAACGGCAGCTGGCCTTGGCTGGGATCCGTACGCGCTGGAAAAAGACAGGCGCAGTTGGCTCGTCGCCTTGTCCGACCATACCGACGAACTGCTTACAGAAGCCATGGCAGTGTTGAGTCCCTCGGCTGCGCAGGACGGCTGGCTCGCCATCAAGGACGCGCTTCAAGCGGTCAAGGGAAGTCGCGGTTGCGACTTCAATAGGGTTCGGAGTCGTTGTTCGGCGGTAGGTGCTATGGAACATGCAAGCAACGCTTCGCCATGGCAGGTCGGGTACGACTGGGCTCGCCAACTTCGTAACGGTCTGGGCGACGAGGAGGCTCCGCTGCCCAGGATGGCGGAGCTGGCCGGTTTTCTCGGCGAAAAGCACTCGGTTCTCGACGACGTTTCGTCGCCAGTCTCGTGCGTCGACGACATTCCCATGGTCGATGGAGTCGTCACTCGGAACGACAACGGTGTACCGGTGTTGGGTCTGCGAAGGCTGGGCGAGCCTGGAAGGCGCTTTCACCTATGTCGCGCCGTCGCGGAGATTCTGATTGATGGCGTAGCAGATTCGCTTGTCACGCAAGCCGAGTCTCCGCGACAGAAGCGCAACCGTGCCTTCGCGGCGGAGTTTCTGGCCCCTTCCCGAGCGCTACGCAGCCGAGTCAAGTCGCCTGTCGTGGACGACGACGACATCGAAGAGCTTGCCGAAGAGTTTGGCGTCTCCGCGTATGTCGTCGAGCACCAGTTGCAGAATCACCGAATTGCCCAGGTCGAGTCGGCTGGGCTCCATCTGGGCGCGGTCAGCGGCCGGGACATGGTGCGTACATGACCAGCGACTCCAAATCGGCCTTGATCTCTTCGTACAAGCTGGCCGGCGCAACCGGCTGGTCGTTCTCGATCCAGCCACCGCACTTGGTGCCGCCAGCCGTCTCGCCTTGCTGCCGAATGCGGCCTGTCGAATGGTAGAGCGTCATCTCGCCCTCCCAAGCGCCGTTTCGTAGGGTCGCCCGCAGCCGGACGCCCCCGCCGTCCTCCGGCGGAAAGACGCGGAACACCGGACCCGAGTACGAAGAACGACCAACCCATCGCCTCCTGATTCCACGTCAAGGTTGTCACGCCTCGGCGCGTCCATGAAACTTGCTAGCACCTCCGTCCCGACGGACTTGGCCGGACGCTGAGTCCAGCCGCAACCAGCCCGCCGAGACCCTCCAAGCTACCGAGGACGGCCCAATGCCCATTGACGAGTCCCGATTCTGGCGTCACGTCGAGCTTGGCGAGGACTCGGAGATCGAGTTCAAGGAGGTCCGGTTCAGTGGGCGTCGCGTCTCGTCGCCGAAGAGGACAGCCATCGCCGACGAACTGTCTGCGTTCGCCAACTCGCTGGGCGGGCGCCTCGTCTTTGGGGTCACCGACCAGCGCAAGGCACAGCCCCTGAGCCCGGACGAGCTGGACGCGGTCACCGACTTCGTGACCGAACTCTGCTCCGACAGCGTGGACCCGCCGCTCGACTTCAGTCTGCATCGAGTGCCGGTGCCCGACCAGCCCGGTCGTGGCGTCTTGCTGGTGAACGTCCCAGGGAAGGATGTGGTGCACCGTTCGCCTGGCGGATCCACCGACACGCAAATCGTGGCCGGTACCGGCCTGGGCAGCCTCAGCACGGAGCTTTGGCGTCGGTACGCCAGTTCGCGGGCTGGCGACCCGGCAGAGACTGCGCTGGCCAAGCTCAACTTTGTAAAGGAGGATGCCGCGCAGGTGTTGCGGGCGACGGTCGGAGGCGTACTGCTGGCCAGTCGGGACCCTCGCGAATGGTTGCCGAACGCCTTCATCCAGGCCGTGTGCTACTCCGGCGTCCGGATGGACGGCAACCAGCAGTTGGATGCCCAAGACATCACAGGGCCGCTCGACCAGCAGATTCGAGACGCAGTGCGGTTCGTCGTGCGCAACCGCCGGGTGGCAGCTCGAAAGGAACCGGCCCGTCGCGACGTGCCTCAGTACAGCGAGCGCGCCGTGTTCGAGGCGTTGGTCAACGCCGTGGTCCACCGAGATTACGCTGTCTCCGGTTCCAAGATACGCCTGTTCATGTTCGACGACCGGCTGGAACTCTACTCGCCCGGTGGTCTGGGCAACTCCATGACCGTGGAAGACCTGACGACCAGCCAGTTCACTCGCAACGAACTGCTGGCGTCGCGCCTCGGTCAATGTCCGGTGGGAGAGGTCGCGGGCGCTGGCGACCGAAGGTACTTCATCGAGCGTCGTGGGGAAGGCGTCGGCGTGATCCACGACGAGACGTTCGCGCTGGCAGGCCGCAAGCCCCTCTTCGAACTCTTGGGCGAACGCGAACTGCGGCTGGTTCTCCCGGTGGCGAGTCCTCCCATGCCAGAAGGCGTTGCGGCTCGTGTTGCAGTCGTCCACGACGACACGGGTCAGCCCCTTCCCGACATCGATGTCCTCATGGTCTATCCCAACAAGACCTGCCGCCAAGCGCACACCGACGCTTTCGGGCACGCCGACTTCAACCTCTACGCGGAGCTGCCCATGACCGTGTTCTGCGCTGCGCCCGGCTTCGCTGCCCAGGTCGTGTCCGACTGCCGGCCCACCAGCGAGGCCGAGAGCACCGTGGATGTACGCATGCGTCCCCTCCCCACCGGCGGCTCCGTGATCATCCCAAGCCGAACCGGCCACGCGCCCGGCATCCGCGGCAGGCTGAACCCCATCCGAGACAACCTCGACCGCCTCTACGTGTACGCCGACAACGTGGCTGTGAACGACGGCGCCCAGCAGCCCGTCCACTTCCAGCTGGACGAACCCGTCAAGCTCACCGACGCCTTCGGGAGCACGGTCACGGTGTGGTTCCGGGAGGTGGTCGGCGCCTCCAGCGTGTTCGACTACGCGCCTGTCGGCCCGCCGTGAGCCCCCGCGGCTCCGGGCGGCCGGCTCCAAGCCCCACGCTGCCCGGCGGCCGAGTTCCGCGACGAAGTGCATGTTATCCTCCAGCAGGCCCATCACCCGCCCCCCTATCCCCGGAAGCACCAAGAACCCCAGGGGAGCAGCCAGCAATCCCCCAAGAGGAGCAACCTCCATGAAGTCTTGGATTCGAGCACGTCGGCGCACCGTCGCACTGCCGGTCGCCTTCGCCCTGCCGGCCACCGCCGCACTGGTCGCCGTCCCACTGGCCGCCTTCGCCCTCGCCTTCGCGCCGGCCGCCTCCGCCCAAGCACCCGCCCTTGGCCCCGCCGACGGCCACGACCTGCCAGCGACCGACCTGGAGCGCGTGGCGGCGGGCACGGAAGCCCCGCTCTTCGCCTTGGAGTCCTTCGGCGGCGAGACCGTCGCCCTTGCGGACTACCGGGGCGAGAAGAACGTCGTCCTCGTCTTCTACAGGGGGCACTGGTGACCGTGGTGCGCCCGTCAGCTCGGCGAGCTGAGAGAGTTGCTGCCCCCCGCCCTGGCGGCGGAGACCGAGATCGTGTCGGTGTCGGTGGACGACCGAGAGAAGCAGCAGATGATGATCGACAGGATCGTGGCGGACGGAGGTCCCACGCCTGACTTCACCATGCTCTCGGACCCGGACCACCGGGTGATCGACCGCTACGGCCTCCTCAACCCCGACGCGCCCCCCAACCGCCCGGTGCCCCATCCGGCCACCTACGTGATCGACAAGGAGGGGATCGTCCGCTGGGGGTTCGTGGAGGTGAACTACCGGGTGCGGCCCTCCAACGAGGATGTACTGGCGGCGCTGGAGGGAATCGAGGCGAGGTAGCTCCGCTACAACACCCAGTGCCCGATCAGGGCGCAGATCGGAACAGTGATCGCCGTGCGCAGAAGGAAGACGGCGAACAGCTGGCCGACGCCCAACGGCAGCTTCGACTTGAGAAGGAAGGCACCCACTTCCGACATGTAGACGAGCTGGGTGGCCGAGGCGCAGGCAATGACGAAGCGGGTCAGCTCGCTGTCGATCCCCTGGGCCAGGACGACGGGAAGGAACTGGTCGGCGAACCCCACGAGCAACGCTGGCGCGGCCGCGGCGGCTTCGGGGAGGCGTAGCAGTTCGGCGAAGGGGATCAGCGGGTATGAAAGCCAGGTGAAGACCGGGGTGTGGTGCGCGACGGCCAGCGCCAGCGTGCCCACCACCATCACCAGTGGCATGAGCCCGAACCAGATGTCGAGGGTGGTCGCGACGCTGTTGCGGGCCAGTGTGCCGGCCGAGGGCGCGCGGGCCGCCCGGTCGGTCGCCTTGGCCAAGCCTAGGGAAAACAAGCCCTGGGAGAACGCCCCGCGCTCGGAGGTCGCCTCGTCCGGGGAAGGAGGTCCGGCGGGGGAATAGCGGTCGCGCATTCGGGACAATGGCGGAATGCGCGGCATGACCACCGCCGCTGCCATGCCGCTGACGACCAGGGCCGCGTAGACGGCGAAGAAGTGCTGGCCCACGCCCGCAAAGTCCGCCACCACCTTGGCGAACGCCACCGAGACCACCGAGAAGTTCAGCGCGATCACAGACGCCTCGCGCTCCGTGTAGTAGCCGGCGTCGAACTGCTTCGTGGTGATGACCACCCCCACCGTCGACGAGCCGAACCACGATGCGGCGCAATCCACGGCGGAGCGTCCCGGCAGGGTCAGCAGGGGCCTGAACAGGGGACGAGCCAGCGTGCCGACGAACTCCATGAGGCCGAAGTCGGTCAGGAACGGCATCAGTACCGACGCGAAGAGGAACACCGCGAAGATCACGGTCATCAGCTCCCGAAGGATCGTGCCGCCCGTGTCGGCGGAGGCGATCCATGCCGGACCCGTGTCGAACAGCACCAGGCAGGCGCCCACCGCGGCCGCAACCCGCACCACGACGCCCGCCGGCGAGGCCACAAGTGCCCGGGCGAGCCCAGACGGTCGGCGCCACCATGCGGGTCGAAGGGCGAGTCCGGTCACCGCTGCCGCCGCCGAGAGACAGACCGTGGCCCCGACGATCCACGGCAATGCGCCTCCCAGCGCCGCTTTGGTCCAGTCCACCAGAACCCCGATCCCGATGTTCAACCCGTCGCCGGTGGGAAGGGGCGCCAGGAAGAAGAGGACGCCTAGCACCGACGGCAGCACGAAGCGGGCCGCAGACGGGGGGCGGACAGGCTCTGGCGGGTGGCTCATGGGCTGGCTTCCAGGCGACGCTGTGACGGCGACACGCCTATATTGGGCGATCATGATCTCTCTCGCAGGCAAGACCGCCGTCGTCACGGGAGCGGCGAAGGGCATCGGGGCCGCGTGCGCTCGGGCCTTCGCCGAGCACGGAGCCAATGTGGTGCTGGCGGACGTCCTGGGCGAACGCTGCGTCCAGACCGCCGAGAGCATCGCCGCCGACACGGGCCGGGGCACGATGGCGATCCAGGCCGACGTGAGCGACGAGGGCGACTGCGCCCGCGTCCTCGACGGATGCGTGGAGCGCTTCGGAGGTTGCGACATCCTCCTCAACAACGCCGGGATCATCATCTCCGGCTCGATCCTGGATGCCGAACCGGCAGACTTCGACCGGGTGCTGGCGGTGAACCTCCGGGGCGCCTTCCTCCTTGGACGACTGGTGGCCCGCCACATGGTGGAGCGCGGCGTTCAGGGCGCGATCATCAACATGTCGTCCACCAACGCCGTGGTGACGATCCCCAACCAGCTGGCCTACGCCGTCTCCAAAGGCGGAATCGCCCAGCTCACCAAGGTCATGGCAATCGCGCTGGCCCCCCACGACATCCGGGTCAACGCCATCGGCCCGGGGACGATCGCCACCGACATCGTCGACGCCGTGATCGAGGACGACGAGGCCCGCCGCACCGTTCTCTCCCGAACCCCGCTGGGACGCTTCGGAGACCCGTCGGAGGTGGCGAAGGTGGCCGTCTTCCTGGCCAGCGACTACGCCTCCTACATCACCGGCGACACGATCTACCCAGACGGCGGCCGCCTGTCCCTCAACTACACGGTTCCGCTACGCGAGGGGAGCTAGGCAAGTGCGGTTCCAGCGGCCTCGGATGATCTGCGGTCCCCGCGGCCTCGGATGAGCGTGGAGCCGCTCGGTCGCCCGCGCTTGGCCGTCGACATCGGAGGCACCTTCACCGACGTGGCGCTGGAGGCGGGAGGACGGCTCTTCACCGCCAAGGCGCTGACCACCCCCGATGCGCCGGAGCGAGCGGTGCTGACCGGTGTGCGCAAGGTGCTGGAGGCGTCCGCGTCGGGCGACGACGGATCGGACGCGGCGCCCCCCGTCCAGCCCGTCCAGCCCCGGGATGTGAGCTTGGTCGTCCACGGCACGACCCTTGCCACCAACGCCATCATCGAGCGGAAGGGCGCGCGGACGGCCCTCCTGACCACAGCCGGGCACCGGGACGCGCTGGAGATGGCGCACGAGAACCGCTTCGAGCAGTACGACATCGGGGTGGACCGGCCCCCGCCCCTGGTGCCCCGCCGCCTGCGCCTTCCCGTCACGGAGCGAATCGACAAGAACGGACGCACGTTGGTTCCGCTGGACGAGAACTCGGTGCGGGCACTGCTGCCGACGCTCGACGCGGCAGAGGTGGAGGCGGTGGCGGTGGGGTTCATCCACGGCTACGCGAACCCTGCTCACGAGCGGCGGGTGCGGGTGATCTTGGCCCACGAACGCCCCGGGCTCGCCGTGACCCTGGCGTCGGATGTGTGCCCGGAGGTGCGAGAGTACGAGCGGCTCTCCACGGCCTGCGCCAACGCCTACGTGCAGCCCCTCATGTCGCGCTACCTGAACGGCCTCGCTGAGTCGCTCCGGAAGGCGGGTTTCTCATGTCCGCTTCTGCTGATGACGTCCAGCGGCGGCCTGACCACGCTGGAGACGGCTGTGGCGGCACCGGTCCGGCTGGTGGAGTCGGGGCCAGCCGGCGGCGCGATCCTGGCTGGCCACCTAGCTCGAAGCTTGGGACTGGGGGACGTGCTCTCCTTCGACATGGGAGGGACGACGGCCAAGCTGTGCATCGTGGACGACGGCAAGCCGCTGACCTCCCGCACCTTCGAGGTGGCCCGCAGCTACCGCTTTCGGAAGGGAAGCGGGCTGCCCGTGCGGGTTCCCGTGATCGAGATGGTGGAGATCGGCGCCGGAGGAGGCTCGATCGCCGAGGTGGACTCGCTGGACCGGATCCGAGTGGGGCCTGCCAGCGCCGGATCGGACCCGGGACCGGTCTCGTACGGGCTCGGCGGCACGCGTCCCACCGTGACCGACGCGGACCTGTCGCTGGGACGCCTGGACCCGGAACTCTTCGCGGGGGGCGCGATCCCCCTGGACGCCGACGGGGCCGCCGCCGCCATCGGCCGCCATGTGGGCGTCAAGCTGGGCCTCGAGGCCGCCGCCGCTGCCCAGGCCGTCGTCGAGGTGGTGGACGAGAACATGGCCAACGCCGCACGGACCCACGCCGTCGAGTGGGGCAAGTCCATGGCCGATCGGACCCTGGTAGCGTTCGGCGGCTCGGCGCCAGTCCACGCGGCACGCCTGGCGGAGAAGCTGGGGCTGGACCGGGTGGTGGTCCCTCGCAACGCCGGCGTCGGCTCCGCCGTGGGCTTTCTGCTGGCCCCGATCTCCTACGAAGTCGTGCGCAGCCGGTACACGAGGCTGTCGCGCTTCGATCCCCGGGAGGTGTCCCGAACGCTGGCCGAGATGCGGGCCGAAGCCCGAGAGGTCGTGTCCCAAGGGGCACCGGGCGCAGCCGTCGTCGAGCAGGCCCGGGCCTATATGCGTTACGCCGGCCAGGGACACGAAATCGGCGTCGATCTGCCTCACGGAATCGACGGCGAAGACGGCGGAGCGCGGCTGCGGAAGGTGTTCGACCGCGCCTACGAGACGATGTTCGGGCGCACCATCCCTGGCCTCGACGTGGAAGTCCTGAGCTGGACCCTGGCGCTGACTGCGGAGCGAGGGTCCAGCGCGTGGTTCGGCGCGAGGGATGCTCCCGCAGGCGGTGGCGCCACCGCAACGACGGCTGCCTGGGCCGTCCACCCCGCTACGGGCACTGCGGCTGCAACGGCGACGCTGGTGGACGGTCCCGACGGGCAGGCCGTTCTCGCTGCGGTTCACCGTCGCCACGACCTGGTGCCGGGCACCAGCGTCCCAGGACCGGCCCTTCTGACCGAGGCGCAGACCACCACCGTCGTTCCGACGGGCTTCAAGGCGCAGGCGCTGCCCAGCGGCGATCTGATGCTGGTGCGCGTGCCCAGCGGCGAACTGATGCGGGCGCGCGATGGTGGCGTGGCGGAGCGGTGCATTACCGGCGACGAGGGCCAACACTTCGCCGGCACGGCACCCCAACCCAGCACCGAGCACCGTCCTGGGCTCCTCGACCAGCAGATCATGTGGAACCGGCTGCTCTCGGTGGTCGAGGAGCAGGCGCAGACGCTGGTGCGCACCGCCTTCTCGACGCCGGTGCGGGAAGCGGGCGACCTCTCGGCGGGCGTCTTCGACCTCTCGGGAAGGATGCTGGCGCAGGCGGTCACGGGAACGCCGGGTCACGTCAATGCAATGGCCGAATCGGTCGGCGCGTTCCTGGCCGAGTTCCCGGCACACGACATGGTGGAGGGCGACGCGCTCGTCACCAACGACCCCTGGAAGGGCACGGGCCACCTCAACGACTTCACGGTGGTGACCCCCGCCTTCCACGAAGGGCGGATGGTTGCCCTCTTCGCGGCCACCAGCCACATCGCCGATGTGGGCGGCCGGGGCTTCGGGGCCGACGCAGGCCAAGTGTACGAGGAGGGCATCCGCATCCCCATCGGCTACCTCGTCCGTGCCGGGCGCCTTGACTCCACACTGATGCGCCTCGTGCGTGCCAACGTCCGCGAGCCCGACGTGGCCGAGGGCGATCTTCACTCGCTGGTGGCGTGCAACCGAACGGGATGCCGACGGCTGTCGGCGATGATGAGCGAGTTCGGGATCACCTCCATCACGGCACTGGCCGACTCGATCATTGACACGTCCCGTCGCTCCATGCTCGACCAGATCGCCAAGTTGCGCCCGGGTACCTACCGCAACCGCATGACGATCGACGGCTACGACCGGGACCTGGAGCTAGCGTGCGCTCTGACCGTCTCGCCCGCCGGCATCCAGATCGACTTCGACGGCTCCGCGCCTGCGTCGGCGTTCGGGATCAACGTGCCGCTGACGTACACGCGGGCGTACGCCTCCTTCGGCGTGCGCTGCATCGTCGGGGCGGACGTGCCCAACAACGCCGGCTCGCTGAGCGCAATCGAGGTGTCGGCACCCCCAGGGTCGCTTCTCAACGCGCCCTTCCCGTCGGCGGTCTCGGCGCGCCATGCGGTAGGCCAGATGCTCCCCGACGTGGTGCTGGGATGCTTGGGCCAAGCAATGGACGAAGCGGTCCCGGCGGAGGGTGCGTCGTGCCTTTGGAACCCAGTGCTCATGGGCGGGCGGGGACTCGGCGGCACCAGCAGCGACGACGGCGGCGAATCGGAGCCGTTCGTGGTCAACCCCTTCCACACCGGGGGCACGGGGGCGCGCCCAGGCAAGGACGGCCTCTCGGCCACCGCCTTCCCGTCGGGGGTTCGCAGCACACCCGTCGAGATCACCGAGACGGTGGCGCCGCTGCTCTTCTGGCGGAAGGAGTACGTGGCCGACTCCGGGGGCGTCGGACGGTACCGGGGCGGACTAGGCCAGGTCATGGAGGTCGCCCACGCCGCCGGCGCACCGTTCGCCGTCTCCAAGATGTTCGACCGGATCCGCAACCCGGCACGGGGCCGCGACGGGGGCGGGCCGGGAGCCCCAGGCCGCGTCCACATCGTCGGTCCAGAAGGCGGCGAGCTGCGAGGCAAGGGCAAGGAGGTGGTGCCCCGAGGACACCGGCTCGTCATGGTCACGCCAGGCGGCGGCGGACTCGGCGACCCCCAGCACCGCGACCCGGCAATGGTTGAACGGGACATCCGAAACGGTTACGTGTCGGTGGAAGCCGCGGCCCGGTTGCCGTCGACGACCACATGAACCTCCGACCGAGATGAGACGCCGTCCAACCCTGCCCGAAGAGCTCTTCCTGCTCGCGCTACGCGACAACGGAACGGTTTCGGCCCACTACTTGGCCTACGCATTCGGCGGAGCGATCCTGGCCGAGCTGATGATGCAGGGCCGGCTCGGCATCTCTGGTTCCGGACGCAAGGCGCGGGTCACCGTCCTCGACCCCTCCGCCACCCGCTCCAAGCTGCTGGATCAGTGCCTGGACAAGGTGCGGAACTCCAGGCGGCCTCGCCGTCTCTCCGCGTGGGTGACGGCCTTTGCACGCACCCGCAAGCTCAAGCACGAGGTGGCGCAACCTCTTTGCGCCCGGGGCGCCGTCCGGCCCAAGGACGCCCAGTTCCTTTTCATCTTTCGTCGCCGGCTGTACCCGCTGATGGACCCGGGATGCCGTCGCGAGATCGTGGAACGGACATGGAGCGCGATCAGCGACCGCAACGAGATCGAACCGCGCACTGCCGTCTTGGTTGCCATCGCCGACAGCGTGCATCTGCTCCGGCCGGTCTTCGGCGGCAAGCGGATCAAGCCCCACAAGAAGCGCATCAAGGAGATCGCCAGGAACAACATGATCGGCGTTGCGGTTCGGCAAGCCGTCTCCGCCGCTGCGGCCGCAGCCACCAGCTCCACGGGGGCCGTCGTTGCAGCCCCGACTAGCACCTGAGGGACGCGGGACCCACCGACTGGACCCGGGGACCCACCGATTGTGTAATGAATGGCGGGATCGGCGTAAATGGAAGGACCTGGGGCTCGCTCTCGGCGCCCCTCCGAACCCTACGCCGCACAAGAAGGAGCAGTACCTATGAGTGCCAACGCCGCTTCCCAACGTCGCGTCAGGACCCTCGACTTCGCACGCCGCAAGGAGGCGGGCGAGCCGATCGTCATGCTCACCGCGTACGACGCCCTCTTCGCGTCGCTGCTGGACGAGTCGGGCGTGGACGCAATCCTGGTGGGCGACTCCCTGGCCACCGTCCTTTGCGGCGAGGAGACCACCCTCTCGGCCACGGTGGAGCAGATGATCTACCACGGACGCCTCGTCTGTCGGGGCGCGGGACGAGCGCTGGTGGTGGTGGACATGCCCTTCATGAGCTACCAGGTGTCGCCCGAAGATGCGGTTCGGAACGCGGGGCGCATCCTCAAGGAGACGGGAGCCGGCGCCGTGAAGTTGGAAGGCGGCGCGGAGGCGGCGCCCGCAGTGCGGGCCATGACGTCGGCGGGAATCCCGGTCATGGGTCACCTGGGCTTCACGCCCCAGTCGGTGCACCAGATCGGCGGCGCCCGCGTCCAGGGGCGTGCGGAAGGTGCGGTGGAGCGGCTGGTTCGCGACGCCAAGGCGATTGAGGAAGCCGGCGCGTTCTCGATCCTGCTGGAACTACTGGTGGGTCCCGTCGCCGAGCAGGTGACCGAGGCCCTTCACGTGCCCACCGTCGGCATCGGCGCTGGACCCCACTGCGACGGTCAGCTCCTCATCCTCCACGACATGCTGGGCCTGAACGAGGACTTCAACCCCCGCTTCCTGAAGCGCTTCGCAGAGCTGGGCGCCGAGGTCCGGAGCGCAGTGGGGCGGTACGCCGACGAGGTGCGGACGGGGGCGTACCCAGGGGAAGACTTCGTGCACTGGGAGTAAGGGGGGCGGGTGCCGGCCCCAACGCTAGTTGTTCGGCGCCCCCGCCTCGATCCAGGCGCGGATGATCTGAATCTCGTCCTCCGGCACCGGGTCCCCCTGCTCGGGCATGTCGCCTTCGACGATCATCTCCAGCAGGAAGCTGTTCTCGGCGCTCCCTGCCTCCACGACGGGGCCGAACTCGGAGCCCATCATCACCCGCTCGTACTCCAAGAGGTTCAGGCTGACTTCGGTGCGCGTCTCGCCGTCCTCGCCCACGCCTCCATGGCACTGGGCGCACCGGTTCCTGAAGATCGGCAGCACGTCGGCGGCGAAGCTCACGGTGTCCATGGCGGTACCTGGGCCCGCCAAGTCCACAGCGGCACCGAGCTTCGCAAAGTCCACGGACACCAAGGCCGCGGCGTCTGGAGAACCCGAGCGGAAGTCGGCCCCGACCAGGACCACGGCGAGGGCAGCGAAGACGGGGAGGACCCACCTGCCGGCGAACCGGCGAGCGCGGCCCCCGTCGGACCTGGGGCTGGTGTGCAGAGCAACCGCCCCAGGTCCGCGGCGGGGTGATTCGGTCACCCGATCCCTTCGGCCTTCATCAAGAGTTCCAGGTGCTGGGCCGCCTGGGCCAGGCCGCCTTCGCCCTCGCCCCAGGAGATGCGACCGTTCTCGTCGGCGTCCGTGCCCGACACGATGGCGTCGGCCATGGCGGCGATCTCCTCCGCCAGCGCGCGCGCTGCATCCACATCGGAAGCGGCAGCGACCTGCTCCGCCTTCTCCAGGATGCCCTGCGCCCACATCGCTACGTTCTCGGCAGCCGCCTTCACGTGGGCCGCATGGGTCTTGACCGCGTCCGAAGCGTCGTCGGACTCGCCGGCCATGCCGATGTGGCGGGCCACGCTCTGCGCCGCTTTGACGATCCCGTAGCCCTTCCCAGGACCCCGCTCGGCACTGGCGTCCACGGCGTGGACGACATGCATGACGTGCCGCTTGATGCCGTCCAGGTCCGCCGCCTCCGCTGCCAGCTTGGCGTGCTGAACCGCGATTTCGGCCTCGGCCTGGGCCGCCGCCAGCAGGCCCATGTTGTCTGGGGTGTCGTTCCAGCTCTCCGCCACGTGACCCACGTGCCGGTGGGCGGCGCTCTGGGCGGACGCGGGCTGGACGAGCACCGCCGCCAGAAGCGCGACCAGCGCGGTGGCGAGTACGTTGGAGTTCTTCTTCAGGTTGGCCATGGTTCCTCCTTGTTGGCCGATGCAGGACTGCGATACCGCTGTAGTTTAAGTTTCCCGTTTCGGTTCAACAAGTCGGCGCGGGTCGCGAGTCCGGTCGCGGACCAACCCATCCGCTACTCAATCGTGATCCGCTCGGCCGCGTAGACGAACAGCACGTCGTTGGCGGCCTTGCAGCTCGCCAGGACGCTGGCCAGGTCGTCGCCGGCGATCTGGGACGCCGAGATGCCGGCGAGCACCAGGTCGGCTGCGGACGAGTTGGCGGCGACGGCGGCTTCCATGTCGCTGGCCGAGCGGACCGACCGGGTCTCGATGTTGTTGCGGGATATGGGGAGCCGGCCCTGCTGGATCAAGGTGGACAGCTCGTCGGCGCTGTTCTCGCGATGGCCCGGATCCACGCAGGCGAAGACCCGTATCTCGGCCGTTCGCCACTCCCGGTGGCCCACGATGATGTAGGCGAGCATCAGCATCATGGCGACGTTGGGCAACGTCTCTCGGGTGATCCAGATGTGGATCGACGCGCGGTAGCCGAAGCGGAAGGTGGCGGAGCGCAGGACGGTGACGTTGAAGTTGGCGGAAGCGGCCAGTCCTATCGCCTTCTCCACATCGCCGATCTCCTCGGGATGGTCCTGGTCGAACTCCAGCAGAACGCTGTTGTTGGGGAAGCCCGACACGCCGGGGAACTGCAACGCTTGTGTCACCGCCGACTCGAACGACGGGGCGATGAGGGTGTCCACGAAGGTGCCCGCCCGGCTCAGGTCGGAGCGACGGACCAGCTTGCCGAGCTGGGCCCGCGCCTCGATCTCCGTCTCCAAGCTGTAATCGCCCTCAATGTACTGGATGAAGTGGCCGAAGCCGTGCCGGTGGCAAATCCAACGAAGCAGGTCGAACTGGGCGACCCGACGCTGGCCATGGCGGGTCAACGCGATGAACGACGGCCGCCAGCCGTCCTGGTGGATGCGCTGGTTCTTCTGGAGGGCGATCTGAAGCCTGCGCACGGTCTGGTACATGGCGCTCTGCAGGATCACCGCAAAGTCCCGCTCGCCGCGTCGAGTGCGGCTGAGGCCGAAGTAGATCGCCACCATGATCGCCACCGAGAGCAGCGCGTAGGCGGCGTTCATCTGGATCATCATGAGGCCGCACATCAGCGCCCCGACCAACGAGACGTACCAGCGGGAGCGGAAGGTGGGCCGGTACGACGGGTTGCCGGCGAAGTACTCCAAGAACGAGACCAGGCACAGCGCGCCGTAGGTCACCATGAAGAACATGCTGAGGATCTGGGCGATGAAGTTCAGGTCGCCCATCAGCACGAAGATCAGCGCCAGCGACGACGACACCCAGATCGCGTTGCGGGGCTCGTCGGCCTCGCCGTGGCCCTGCGCCAGCACGCGGTTGACCCGGCGGACGGGGAAGACCTTGTCTCGGGCCAACGCCTGCAACGTACGCGGGGCGCCCAGAATCGAGCCCAGCGACGACGAGAGCGCCGCCGCCGCCAATCCCACGAAGACCGCCGGACCCCAGAGCGCGATCTGGGACATGACGAACTGGTCTCCGGCAAGGGCCTCGGGCGTCGCGTGGTTGGCCAGCTTCACCGCCACGAAGATGTAGACGACCATCCCCGTGACGGTGGCGCCGATGCTGCCCAACGGAATCGAGCGCTTGGGCTCTTTCAGGTCCCCCGAGAGGCTCAGGCCCGCGATCATGCCGGTGAAGGCGGGGAAGACGGTGGCGAAGACCTTCCCGAAGCCGTCCGGTTCGGCCACCGTTGCGGTCACGTCTAGTCCCTGGGGCCGGATCTCCGCGGGACCCGATCCCAGCAGGAAGGAGCCGATCACAAGCGCCAGGATGCCGGAGACGACCCAGAGCGCACGGACACCCAAGTCGGCGCCTCGGGTGAGCATGAGCGCGCACAAGATCACGAGACCGGGCAGGCTGACCCACTGCACCATCGGCTGGACGTTCCACTTGGCCGCCGCCCACTGCATGAGCGGCTCGAACGCCTCTCCGAAGGCGACCAGGTAGAACGCCACCGAGATCGCCTCCGACAGGTAGAGCGCGATGCCGATGGAGCCGCCGATCGTGGTGCCGAAGGAGCGGCTGATGATGAAGTAGGCGCCGCCGCCGGCCACCCGCCGGTTGGTCGCGATCTCGGAGACGGCCAGCACCGTGGGGATCGTCACCAGGTGGCCGATGGCGATGATCAGCATCGTCCCCGCCAAGCCCACGTGCCCCACCGCGTAGCCGAAGCGCAGGAAGAGGATCGCGCCCAGGATCGTGCTGACCGACGCCAGGAAGACGGGCGCGGTGCCGAATCCGTGGCCGCTCCGCTGCTTCGCCTGGCCCGCGGCGCCGGGGCGGCCGAAGCTGGCCAGGACGGCCTGGGGCGAGGTGGGCCCGGTGGAGCGGTTCGACATGGGGTCGGGCAGCCTCCGTCAGCCGGCTTGGTCGGGCCGGCTCGTAGAGTGGACTCCTGTGGTTGCAGGTCGGGTAGTTGTAGGTAGTGGACGGAGGCCGCCTCGGCAAACTTCCCAGCGCGTCATCCGATCCCGAACCCCCTCGACGCCAGCCGTGAACCCTCGACGCCAGCCGTGAACCCTTGACTCCGGCCGCGTCGTAGGAAGATTACTCGCAACGGAGCCGTCAAAAGCCGGCTCTGGCGACTTTTGGACCCCCAGCGACTTTTTGTGGACCCCCTCGGCGACTTTGGACCCCTCCCCGGAGAACTCTGATGTTGGCCAAGCTGCTCCGACACGCCCTCATCTTGCTTCTCGCCTGGCTGCGGCGAAAGCTCTAAGCGAAGCCCTGCGACGCGCCGCCAAGAGAATCCTTTGGGTGGACGACGAGATCGACCTCCTTAGGCCCCATCTCCTCTTCCTCCAACAGCGAGGATACCACGTCGACGCCATCACCAACGGCGACGACGCCCTGGCCCTCCTGCGGGAGCGCCCCTACGACCTGATCCTGCTCGACGAGCAGATGCCCGGCACGCCCGGACTCCAAGTCCTGAAGGCGCTGCATCGGGAGGCCCCCCACGCTCGGGTGGTCATGGTCACCAAGTCCGAAGAGGACCGCACCATGACCGAGGCGATCGGCCGCCATGTGGAGGACTACCTGGTCAAGCCCACCAGTCCCCGGCAAGTGCTGTCGGTGGTCACCCGCATTCTGGAAGGATCGTCGATCCGCCAGCAGCGCACCGCACAGGACTTCGCAAGCCGCTGGCCCGACCTGGTCCGGCAACGCGCGCGCTCCCCGTCCGCCGCCGGCTTCGCCCGCGTGTACCAAGAGCTGGTCGAGTGGCGCCTTCGGCTGGAGAGCGACGGCGAGACCGGACTGCTGGACACGGTGGACTCCCTTCAGGACGACCTGCGCCAAGACTTCGGCCGCTGGATCGCGCGCACCTACCCCCGCTGGGTTCGAGGCGCCGACGACCCGCCCGAGCTGTCGGTGGACGTGGTGACCCGTCGCCTGGCGCCTCTGCTGGGAGCGGACACCGTCTTCTTCGTGGTTCTGGACTGCATGAGGCTCGACCAGTGGCGGGCGATCGCTCCCCTTCTGGCCAGCCTCTTCGAGATCGAGGAGGGGTACCACTACTCGATCCTGCCCACGGCGACGCCCTACGCCCGCAACGCCCTCTTCTCCGGGCTCTATCCAGACCAGATCGCCGAGCGCCGACCCCAGTGGTGGGACGCTTCAGGGGACGAAGGCTCTCTCAACGCCTTTGAGCAAGAGCTGTTGCGGGACCAGCTCCGGCGACTGGCGGGACGCGACGTGCCGGTTCACTACGAGAAGGTGTTCACCGATCGAAAGGCGGACCAGGTGGGGAGGCGCGTTCGGGCCGCCGCCGGGAGGCCGGGGTCCGTCGTGGCGCTCGTGTTCAACTTCGTGGACCTGATGACCCACGGCCGCTCCGAGTCGCCGATCCTCATGGAGGTGGCCAAGGACGCCACGGCTCTCCGGGAACTCACCCGATCCTGGTTCGAGCGCTCCACGGCCTTCTCGGTGCTCAAGGAGGCGGCGGCCCGAGGCCACAAGGTCGTCCTCACCACCGACCACGGCTCGATCCACTGTCGCCGCCCCGCCACCGTGTACGCCCGCCGGGACGCCACGCCGAACCTGCGGTACAAGTTCGGCACCAGGTTGCGGACGAAGAAGCGGGACGGGGCGCTGACCACCACCCGCTCCTCGGACCTGCGTCTTCCGCCCGGACCGCCGGACACCACCTACTTGGTGGCCCTTGAAGACTACTTCTTCGTCTACCCCACCAAGCTCCGCGAGTACATCGGCCGCTACCGCAACTCCTTCCTCCACGGCGGCATCTCGCCGGAGGAGATGATCGTCCCCGTCGCCACCCTGAAGCCCCGTCCCCGGTGAGCGTCGCGCTGGTCCGAAGGGTCCTCTCGTGCCTGAAGCCGCACAGGGGAACGTTCTTGGCGGCGGCGTTGGCGAGCACGGCCTTCGCGGCGCTGGACGCCTTCTCCTTCGTGCTGCTGATTCCATTTCTGGGGACGGTTTTCGGCAGCATCCCGGAGGCTGGCTCGGGGGGCCCAGAAGCCGGCCCGGGGAGCCCGGAAGCTGGCTCGGCGAGTCCGGAAGCTGGCCCGGAGAGCGTTGCCGGGGGCGGCTCAGAGAGCACTGCCGGGGGCGGTTCGCTGGCGGGCGAGCCCGACGCCATCCGCCGAGCGATGGACGCCACCGTGGGACGCTTTGTCGACTTGGACGGCGGCGACCCGCTGGCGGCGGTGACGGGGATCATCGTCTTCATCGTCGCCGTGGTGGCGTGCAAGAACGTGGTGGACTTCCTCCGCGCCTACCTGACGGCAAAGGTGGAGCAAGGGGTGACCCGCGACCTGCGCAACCGGGTCTACGGCCACCTGCTGGAGCTGAACCTGTCCTTCTTTGGACGCACCAAGACCGGGCAGATCGTCTCTCGCCTGACCCACGACGTGGAGCAGCTCCGCACCCTGGTCACCAAGGAGCTGGTGGCGACCGTGTCGGCGGTGTGGATGTTCGTCGCCGCGCTCTACTGGATGATCCAGATCTCGGCCCGGCTGACCGTCGCCGCCTTTGTGGTCGTTCCCCTCACGATGGTGATCTGGGGGCCGCTGGTCCGCCGGCTGAAGCGAGACGACCGCCGCGTGCTGGAGACGGCCGGCGAGGTCGGTGCCCACGTGCAGGAGACGGTGTCGGGGATCCGGCTGGTAAAGACCGCGACGGCAGAGGCGGCGGAGCGGAAGCGCTTCCAGGGACTGACGGGCGACTACTTCTCCACCTTCATGAGGACGGTTCGCCTGCGCGCGCTGGCTGCCCCTCTCACCGAGTTCCTGGTCACCGTCGGAACCGCCGTCCTCCTCTGGTACGGAGCCCGGATGGTCGTGTCGGAGGAGGTGCTGACGGGCGCGGCGTTCGTGGGGTTTATTGCGCTGAGCTCCCGGCTGTACGCGCCGGTCAAGTACCTGAGCAAGCTGCCCGTGCTGATTCAGCCGGGCTTGGTGGCGGCGGAACGGGTGTTCGAGTTCCTGGACGCACCGACGGAAACGGACGCGGCGGCGGAGGCGGACGCAGCAACGGAGACTGCCGCCCCGACGGGCACGGGCGCACCGGCGGAGCCAGCGAACCGCAACGGCGTTCGCCCCTTCGCCAGCGTGGGCGAGGGGATCCGCTACCGGCGCGTGTGTCTGGAGTACCGCCAGGGCGAACCCGTGCTCCGCGAAGTGAGCTTTCACGTGCCGCCGGGAACAACCGTGGCGTTCGTGGGACCCAGCGGTGGGGGCAAGACCAGCATCGTGGACCTGCTGGGCCGCTTCTACGACCCGACCTCGGGCGCGGTGGAGATCGACGGCGTCGACGTGCGAGAGTACAGCCTGGCGTCCCTCCGGCGCGGCCTGGGGATCGTGTCCCAGGAGACAGTGCTCTTCCACGACACAGTACGCGCCAACATCGCCTACGGAACCGAAGGGGCCGGGGACGAACAAGTCCGCGAGGCGGCTCGGGCGGCCCACGCCCACGACTTCATCGCCCAACTGCCCAGCGGGTACGACACCTTGGTGGGCGAACGGGGGACCGCGCTGTCGGGCGGCCAGCGGCAGCGCATCGCCATCGCCCGAGCAGTTCTCCGCGATCCTCCCGTGCTGGTGCTGGACGAGGCCACCAGCGCCTTGGACGCCGAGTCGGAGCGACTGGTGCAGAAGGCCGTGAAGCGATTGCTGGTCGGGCGGACGGTGTTCGTCATCGCCCACCGCCTCTCCACGATCCGCCAGGCCGACCTGATCCTGGTGGTGGAGCAGGGACGGGTCGTGCAGCGAGGCGACCACGACTCCCTGGCCGGCGAAGGCGGCCTCTACCGGCGCCTCCGCGACCTCCAGTTCCGATGAGCGACTGGATCCGATGAGCGGCCGGATCCGCCTCCGCCACCAGCTGGAGTACGCCGGTTTTCGGCTGATCTCGGGAGCGTGCAACGCAGCCCCGGAAGGACTGGCGGACCGGGCGGGGGGATCTCTAGGGTGGCTGGCCGCTCGCTTTGGCCGCCCCCGCTGGGAGGTCGTGACCGCCCAGATCGCCGCCGCCTTCCCCGAGGCCGACGAGTCGTGGCGGCGCGACACCGCCCGGCGGTGCTACGCCCACCTGGGCGCCGAGTCCGTGGCTATGTTCCGCCTGGCTCGCATGGGTGCCCGCAAGATCCGCGAGCGCACGCAGGTGGTCGGGCTGGAGCTCCTCGAGCAGGCTACGGGCGAAGGCCGCGGCGTGGCGCTGGTCAGCGGTCACGTGGGGAACTGGGAGGTGGGCGCGGCGGCGATCGCCGCCCGGGGTCTGCCGGTCGACGTGGTGGTGGCGCGCCAGCGCAACCCGCTCTTCGACGCGCGGCTCACCGAAGCGCGGCAGGGACTCGGCCTGACCGTGATCCCTCGGGGCGAGGCGCGGCCCCGGGTGCTGGCCTCGTTTCGCGCCGGACGGATCGTGGGCCTCATGGGCGACCAGGACGCTCGTCGCGCCGGCGTCTTCGTGGACTTCTTCGGCAGGCCGGCGGCGACGGCCAGGGGCCCGGCCGTGCTGGCGATCCGCACCGGGGCGGCGATGGTCACCTGCTTCTCGCTGCGGATCCCGGGCCGCCCGCCCCGCTACGAGGTGCGGATCGAGGCGGTGGAGGTGCCCTCCGGCAGCAGGCGCACCGGCGCCGACGGGCGGCACGGCGGGATGGCGGCCGACGTGATCACCGTCACCCAGTCGTTCACCCACCGGTTGGAAGAGTTGGTGCGGGAGCGCCCCGAGCAGTACTTCTGGCATCACCGCCGGTGGAAGACTCCGCCACCGGGCGAGACCCCGGCCCAGCCGAAGCCGCCCGCAACGAGCGTCGGCGAGCACCAGGCGGACAACTCGGAACCTGTCGCAGGTCGTCGGGTATATTAGGCGATGATCCACATCTGCATTCCCACCCGAGACGAGGACAGAACGATCGGCGTCCTTCTGTGGAAGATCCGCGAGGTCATGCTGGACCTGGGCCGGGACTACCGCATCTGCGTCCTGGACGACGGCTCCACCGACGAGACCCGGACTCTCCTGGACCGGTACCGGCGGGTGCTTCCGCTCACGGTGCTCCGGGAAGCGCGGCCGATCGGGTACGGCCCGGCAGTCGAGAAGCTGCTGCGCACAGTGGCCGCCTCCACCGAGTACCCCAAGCGGGACGCCGTGGTGGTCATGCAGGGCGACTTCACCGAGCACCCGGACGACCTGCGGTCCATCGTCAAGACCTTCGAGGGCGGTGCCGACATCGTGGCCGGCAGCACAGGCGACGGCGAACCCAAGCCGCCGTGGTCGGTCAGACTGGCGCGCCGGATCGGAGCCGTTGCGCTGGGCCGGCTGGGAACGGACCCGCTGTGCGGCTTCCGCGCCTACCGGGCCGTGGTGGTCCAGAAGGCGTTGAACGCCGCCGCCGGCCGGCCCCTCGTGACCCGGACGGGGTGGGCAGCCAACGCCCAGCTCCTGGCGGCGCTGGCGCCTTTCGCTCGCCGCGTGGCCCAGGTCCCGGTAGGGCTCCGCTACGACATCCGCCGGCGCCGAAGCCGCGTTCGAGTGCTGCCGACCGTCTTCGAGCTTCTGCGCCTGCGCAGGACCTCGTTCCCGGCGGCGCTCCTGCTGGCGGCGATCTCCGTCGCCTTCTCGGCGGCACCAAGGCCCGCGCAGGCCCAGGCCGGCACGCTTCTGATGGACTCGCTGTCGGCCCCCGCTCGCTCCGTCACGCGAATCCCGTTCGAGCTCGGCGAGCACCTCCGGTACAAGGTCAAGGTGTTCGCGTTCTCGGTCGGCGAGGGTCGGATGAGCGTGCCTCGCATCGACACCGTGCACGGCGCACCCGCCTACGCCGCCGAGTGGCACATCCAAGGAGGCGCCCTAGGCTACAAGATCGACTCCAAGTTCTATTCGTGGATGGACACGGAGACGCTGGTGTCCCGCCGCTTCCTCAAGGACCAGCACGAAGGGGGCCGGAAACGCTACCGAGAGTACGACTTCTTCCCCGAGGAGCGGCGGTGGCATCGCCTGGACTACGACAGCGTCGGATCGCTGCCCACATCGCTTCCTCTGGACGACGTCTCCTTCGTCTACTTCGCGCGCACGCTGCCGCTGGAGGTGGGCAAGACCTACACCTTCAACCGCTACTTCAAGGACGACGGCAACCCGGTCGTTCTCCACGTGGTGCGCAAGGACCGCCGCAAGGTGGGCGCCGGCGAGTTCAACACGATCGTGATTCGGCCCGTGATCCGGACCCGCGGCCTCTTCTCCGAAGGCGGCGAGGCGGAAATTCACCTCTCCGACGACGACCGGCGGTTGATCGTCTACATGAAGAGCAACCTGCCGCTGGTGGGAACCCTGTCCCTGCACCTGGAGGAGATCGTCGCTCCTTCCCCCGAGGGATCGCCCGAGGGCCCGCCCGAAGGACCCCCCGAAGGACCCCTCGAGAGAGCGCCCTGACCCGGCGCACCGGAGTGCGGCGGCTACGGCTGCCAGTTGCCTGGCTGCTGGCGATCTGCTTCTTCTGGCTGGCTCGTCCCGACGCCACCTCGCTCCTGGTCGGCGGCGCCATCGTGGTTGCGGGGCTGGGGGTCCGAGCCTGGGCGGCGGGCGTTCTAGAGAAGGACCGGAAGCTGACGGTGTCGGGTCCCTACGCCTTCACCCGCAACCCCCTGTACTTCGGCAGCTTCGTCGTGGGGGCAGGGGCCGCAGTCGCCGGTGGCGTCATGTGGTTCATCCCGCTGGTGGCGATCTTCTTCGCATGGGTCTACGGCGTGACGATGAAGCAGGAAGCCCGGGAGCTGCAGGCGCGCTTCGGCGACGGCTACGCCCGCTACCGTCGGTCGGTGCCGATCTTCTTTCCCCGGCCGATCCCCTACCACGCCCGCGCCGAGGCCGAGCCCGTGGCCAGTGAGCCCGCGTCCTTCTCCATGAGGCGCTACGCCCGCAACCGGGAGTACGAAGCGGCGATGGGCGCGGTGGGGGGCTTCGCTCTCCTGGCGTCCAAGGCCGCCGGCTGGTGGGGCTGATCCGGCTCCCGATCCGCCTGCGACGCCGCCCCTACTCCCGCTCGGTCGGAGGGCTGTCGTCCTCCGCGGTCTGCATCACGTACAAGGTCGGCCCCTGAAGCGTCCGGCCCTTCAGCATGACCTGGAAGTCGTACCGTCCGGGCACCGGGAACACGACCTTCTCCAAGGGCATGACCAGCCGCGTTCGGGGCGGAGGTCGATCCGCCGGGCGAGTGGTCACCTGCGACTCGCCTTCCACCGTGAGCGTGGGCCGTCCGCCGGGCCCGGTCACGTCGATCCGAAAGGCGTAGCGGCCCTCGTCCGTCCGATCCCATTCCACGGCCAGGACCAGAAACATTTGTTCCTGACGAGCGGGAAAGCCGGGAGCGTACAGATCGTGGAAGACGCCGCGCAGCTCCAGCTTGCCGTCGGCGCCGGCAACCGCGTGGTCGCACAGAGCCGAGGCCAGGAGCCTCAAGGGGCTTCCTCCGGCGTTCCCCAGCCGCCTCCACCGGGAGACTGCACGCTCACCACGTCTCCCGCCTTCACGCGGGCGGTGTCCTTTCCTCCCATGGGCGACTCTACGCCGTCGCGGATCAGGACGTTGACGCCGGGCGCGCCCGCTTTGCCTCCCCGAGCCCCTGCCGGCCCCCGCAGCCGCCGATCCGAGAGCAGCGTCACGGAGGCGTCGGCGAGGAGCATGACGTCCCGGCGCAGACCGTCGCCGCCGGGGGCGAGTCCCGCCCCGCCGCTTCCCCGCCGAAAGGCGTAGCGAGTCACTCGGAAGGGGTAGGCGTGCTCCAGCGCCTCCACAGGGGTGTTGAGGGAGTTGGACATGTGGCAGTGGACTCCCGAGAGCCCCGGGCCTTTCGCCCCTCCGCCCATTCCGCCGCCCACGGTTTCGTAGTAGGCGAACGCGCTGCCGGTCCGGGGGTCAACGCCGCCCATCGCGGTGTTGTTCATCGTCCCCTGGGAGAGCGCAGGCATCACGTCGGGGAGAGCCTCGGCGAACGCCAGCATCAGGACGTCGGTGATCCGCTGGCTCGTCTCCACATTGCCGGCGGCCACGGAAGCGGGCGGCTGGGCGTTCACCAGCGACCCGGGCGGTAGCCGGAGCTCCACCGGCCCCATCGACCCGCCCCCGGCGGGCAGGCTCTCGCCCAGCAAGGACTCGACCACGCAGCGGACCACGTAGCGCGTCGCCGAAGCGGTGATGGCGGCCACGGCGTTGATCCCGCCCTCGGCCTGGGGCGCCGTGCCGTCGAAGTCCACCACCAAGCGGCGACCCCGCACCCCCAGCAAGACCCTGATCCACTGGGGTCCCGAACCGAAGCCGTCGTCGTCCAGGCAGTCGGCGGCTCGGTAGCTCCCGTCGGGGATGCGCTCCAGCCCTGCTTCCACCAAGCGGTCGGCGTACTCGACCAGCGCCTTCATCGCGCCCTGGGTCAGCGCAAGGCCGCGAGAGGCCACGATCTCCAGCAGGCGGGTGGAGCCGGCGTGGAGCGCGGCCAGCTGTGCGTCCAGATCGCCGGCCCGCTCCTCGGGCGTCCGCACGTTGGCCAGGATCGTCCGCCACAGGTCCTCATCGCGAACGCCTCGCCGGTAGAGCCGCACTGGAGGAATGCGCAGCCCCTCCTGGTAGATCTCGCGAGCCAGGGGCATGGAGCCGGGAGACATCCCGCCCACGTCGGAGTGATGGGCGCGGGAAGCCACGAAGGCGATGGGCTCGGCTCTGCGGTCGGCGGCACCGCCGCCGTCGCCGCCAGACTTGGCCAAGCCGTCCAGGTCCTCCGCGCCGCCAGCCGCGTACACCGGCGCCAGCAGGGTCACGTCGGGCAGGTGCGTGCCGCCCTCGAAGGGGTCGTTCAGGCAAGCCACGTCGCCAGGGGCCAGCCGACCCAGGGCGTCCAGCGCCGCCGTCACGCTCATGGGCATGGCGCCCAGATGCACGGGCATGTGGTCCCCCAGCGCCACGGCCGTGCCGTCCTTGTCGAAGAGGGCGCAGGAGTAGTCCCGCCGCTCCTTGATGTTGGGCGAGAACGAGGCCCGCTTCAGCGCCGCGCCCATCTCCTCCGCCAGCGCAGTAAAGAGGTGGCGAAAAACCTCCAGCACAACGGGGTCGGCTGTCAGCCTCTCTCGTCCTCTTGGGCCATTGACTTGCCCGTGCTTGCTTGCCATCCGAAGGTCTAGACGTATTTTAGGGGTTTCGTCCGAAAGTTGGCGGCCTGCCGTCGCCCGGCGTTCGGACCCGATGCGACCAAATAACTAGGAGGAGCAGTGGCAAAGCAACAGCCGATCGAGCGAGCGCGGGACGAGTTGTTCAGTCACATCCATCGTTGCGGGGTTCTGAAGGCCGCCCCAGCCGACCAGGACTCGTGGATGACCGAGACCATGGAGTATCTGGCGGAACGCTACCCAGACCTGGGCGAGAAGGAACTCTTTCACCTCAAGTCCGTGGGACTCCAGTTCTGCAAGCCGGTCATCTCTCGGCTGAAGATCGAGGAGCCCAAGGAGGAGGCGGAGGCGGAAGCCGCCGTGGATGAGGTTCTGGTGTCCACGGAGGAGATCGTGTCCACGGAGGAGATCCTGGGAGAGCCCCGGGAAGCGTAAGGCACCGGTCGCCCCTAACCACCACGGAGGAACGCATGAAGAGTCGTCGGGACTTCATTAGAACGTCCGCAGGCGCGGGCATTACGGCAGCAGCGGGCCTGGGCGTTGCGGGCCCCGCGTCCGCGAGTAGGCGAGACCCGTCGCAGCCGCTGGCCGGAGCCCCCTTCGTCCGTCGAAGCGCCGTGGTCCCCGTCTCCGTGGCCAGCGGCAACGGCGTCGAGTCGGTGGCCGTCGCCGTGAACACCGTGGCGGCAGGCGGCGACACCCTCGACGGCGTCGTTCAGGGGGTCAACATCGTGGAGCGCGATCCCGACGACACCTCCGTCGGCTTCGGCGGCCGGCCCAACCTGGACGGGGTGGTGCAGCTGGACTCGTCGGTCATGCACGGACCGAGCCGAGGCGCGGGCGCCGTCGCGTGCCTGGAGGGGATCAAGACGCCCTCGCTGGTGGCGGTGGACGTGATGCGCCACACGGACCACGTCCTCCTCGTGGGGAAGGGCGCCCAGCGCTTCGCCGTCTCCATGGGCCATCGGCTGGAGAACCTCCTGACGGAGCGGGCTCGCAGGGACTGGATCGAATGGCGGGCGAAGATGAGCGCCACCGACGACTACATCACGCCCGCAGAGTCCGGATACCCGGGCGAGCCCTTCGAGGACGACGAGGACTACGGCGACGGCCTCCTTGACTCCCACGACGGTGTGCGCCCCCAAGGCACGATCAACTGCAACGTGGTCAACCAAGACGGCGACATCTCGGGCGTCACCACCACGTCGGGGCTGGCGTACAAAGTCCCTGGGCGTGTGGGCGACTCGCCGATCGTGGGGGCGGGGCTGTACGTGGACAACGACGTGGGAGCGTGCGGCTCCACGGGGCGGGGCGAGGCCGTCATCAAGACGTGCGGCTCCCACTCCGTCGTGGAGCTGATGCGCTCCGGCATGTCGCCCACCGACGCGTGCCTGGAAGCCCTCCGGCGGATCGTCGCTTTCACCGTGGAGCCGCGGCTCCAGAGGGAAGACGGTCGGCCGAACTTCAACGTCAACTACTACGCCGTGAACAAGAACGGCGAGCACGGGGGCGCGGCGATCTGGTCGGGTGCCCGCTTCGCGCTGTGCGTGGAGGGCCAGGAAGCGCGCCGGGAAGACTCCGCCTACCTGTTCGAGAGGTCGGCTTGAGCGGCGGCGCATCGGCGAAGGACAGGACACGCGGGGCGCAACGCAAGAGCAAGGCGAGTCCGCCGCCCTTCATCCCCAAGCGAGACCGCAAGCCGATCGGCTTCGGTGCCACCGAGCTGCCGGATGTGGACAAGGCGGAGCGTCTCCACTGCAGCGGACGGCAGGTTCCGTCGCCGATGGGGGGCTTCCTGGAGAGCTTGGGGACCAGAAGCGAGCCCAACGGGACCAGCACGATCCTCTTCGAGTGCAAGATCTCCACCCTGCGCTTCCAACTGCCGTTGCGGCGAAGCACGTGGCGGGAACGGAGGAAGGTGCGGACCCAAGCCGACGAGGGACTCGACCCCATGTGCCCCCGGGCGGAGCTGGGACCTGCGCTCGAACGACGCGGCCGGGACTGGTACTGCCCCCGTTGCAACTTGATGCTCGGGAGAGTGCCGTAAGGGGCGGGCTCCGGCTCGCAAAGGCGGAGCTCGCGACGCCGTGAAGCGAGTGGCGTTGATCGGCGGCGACGGAATCGGTCCGGAGGTAGTTGCCGCCGCGGTCCCCGTGCTGAAGGCGGCTGCGGCAAAGCACGGCCTTCCACTCATCCTGGACGACTGGGACTTGGGCGCCGAACGCTACCTTCGGGACGGGACCACCCTGCCGACCCAGGAGCGGGACCGCTTGGTGGGCGACTACGACGCCGCGCTGCTGGGAGCAGTCGGCGACCCGCGGGTCCCCAGCAACGTCCACGCTCGCGATATCCTGCTGGGCCTGCGCTTCCACGCCGACCTGTACGTCAACTACCGGCCGTGCAGACTGCTGGCACCGTCCCTCTGCCCGCTGAAAGACGTCCCCGCCAGCGGGATCGACGTGGCCTTCTTCCGGGAGAACACGGAGGGGCTGTACGCTGGCGTGGGCGGTCGGTTCAAGGCGGGAACCCGCGACGAGATCGCCGTCCAGGAGAGCGTGAACACGTGGAAGGGAGTGGAGCGGATCGTGCGGGCGGCCTTCGAGCACGCGGCTCGGACCGGACGGGAGCGAGTCACGCTGGTGGACAAGGCCAACGCCCTGGAGCACGAGGGAGCCCTCTGGCGGCGGGTGTTCGACGAAGTGGGCACCGAGTGGCCGGAGATCGAGCGCGACGCCGTGTACGTGGACGCCATGGCCATGGACTTGGTCCGCCGCCCGGAGCGGTACCAGGTCGTGGTCGCCTCCAACCTCTTCGGCGACATCCTGAGCGACCTGGGCGCCCAGATCACCGGCGGGCTGGGGCTGGCGCCGTCGGGAAACCTGCACCCCGGTTCGTGGGCCCTCTTTGAGCCGACGCACGGCTCCGCGCCCGACATTGCGGGCACCGGTACGGCGAACCCACTGGCGACGGTGCTCTGCGTGGCGCTCCTTCTGGACTGGTTGGGATGCGGCAAAGCAGGAGACGATGTGGAGGCCGCAGTGGTGGCTTCGATCAAGGCCGGCGTGACCACACCCGACCTGGGGGGCGGCTCCGCGACCCGGGAGGTGGGCGACTGGATCGCGGCGCGGGTGTAACTATTGCGGTGCGGGTGTAACTTGGGAGGGGTTGCGCGACGAACCGACAAGAGCAGACGGGAGCAATCGAGATGGGAACACAGAGTGTCGAGATGAGGACACAGGGCTTCGACAAGGAAGTCGTCTTTCTTTCTGGTAAACGGACCCCCTTCGGCACGTTCGGGGGATCACTCAAGGACTTCACGGCCACCGACTTGGGCGCGATCTCGGCGAAGGCGGCGGTGGAGGCGGCGGGGATCGAGCCGGCCCAGGTCGGCCACGTCTTCTACGGCAACGCCCTCCAGACTTCGGCCGACGCGATCTACTTGGCTCGCCATGTGGGCCTTCGCGCCGGCGTGCCCCAGGAGACGGGCGCCCTCACGGTGAACCGGCTGTGCGGCTCCGGCTTCCAGGCCGTCGTGTCGGGGGCGCAGGAGGTCCTCTTGGGCGGAACCGACGTGGCCCTCTGCGGCGGAACCGAGTCGATGAGCCAAGCCCCTCACGTGGTGCGCGGCGCACGCTGGGGACGGTTGCGGCTGGGCCCTTCCGGCCAGCAGTTCCAAGACTCGCTCTGGGAGGCGCTGACCGACTCCAACTGCGGCCTGACGATGGCCCAGACGGCGGAGAAGCTGGCGGAGCGGTACGGCGTCACCCGGGAGGAAGCGGACCAGGTGGCCGTGAACAGCCAGCAACGGGCGCAAGCGGCGTGGGACGAGGGCCGCTACGAGGCCGAGGTGGCCCCGGTGACCGTCCGCACGCGCAAGGGAGAGCGGCTCTTCGGCGCCGACGAGCACATCCGGGCCGACACCACCTTGGAGGGACTGTCCCGCCTCCGCCCCTACTTCAAGGTCGACGGACTGGTGACCGCCGGAAACGCCAGCGGGATTGGAGACGGCGCGGCGTCGCTGGTTCTAGCGGATCGAGCGTGGGCCGACGCGAACGGCGCCACTCCGATCGGCCGCTTGGTGTCCTGGGGCTTCGCCGGCGTGGACCCGGAGATCATGGGGATCGGCCCTGCCCCGGCGGCCCGGGCGGCTCTGGCCAAGGCGGAGCTGCAGCTGGACGAGATCGACTTGGTCGAGATCAACGAGGCGTTCGCGCCCCAGTACAAGGCCGTGGAGAAGGAGCTGGGACTGGACCCGGCGCGCACCAACGTGAACGGCGGCGCCATCGCCATCACTCACCCGCTGGCCGCGTCGGGAGCCAGGATCACCCTCCACCTCCTCCACGAGCTTCGGCGGAGGAACGCGCGGTACGGACTGGGCGCGGCCTGCATCGGGGGCGGACAGGGCGCCGCCGTCGTAGTCGAAGCGTACTGACGGACGGGGGCAGGAGGGAGGTGAGCGGCGGAGGGCCGCTGTCGCGGCGCCAGTTCGAGGAGGTCATGCGCCGGGCCGCCGAGCTGGCCGCCGAAGGACCCGACGGCGAGGATGCGGACCTCACCGACGCCGAGGCCGTGCGGATCGGCGCCGAGGTGGGCTTGCCGGAGGCCCATGTGCGCCAAGCGGTGGCGGAGGTCCGCGCCGCCGGTCGGGGGGCGACAGTGCCCCACGCCAAGCAGCGAGGACTGCAAGCTCTCGTGGGGCCAGGCACGATCCGCGCGAGCCGCACCGTGGCGCGACCCCGACGGCGGATCGTGCACGAGCTGGACGAGTTCATGGTGGCTGGACAGCTGCTGCAAAGAGTCCGCCGCAAGAACGATCTTCTCCAGTACCGACCCGCAATCGACTGGGCGTCCAGGGTCGCACGGGCCGCCAGCTCCACCTCGCGGCAGCACTACGTGGCCGCCGCCCGACTGGTGGAGGTGCGGCTGGAGGCGGTAGACCCCGAGTCCACCCACGTGGAGCTGCACGTGGACCCCGGCGTGGCGACCAACTACCAGCTGGGCGCGGTCTTCGGCGGGGGCGTCGTCGGCGCCGTGGTGGGCGTCGCCGCCGGCTGGGGCGTGGCGGCTCTCCTCTTTCACCCGGCCGTGGGTGTGGTCGCTGGCGCATTGGTGGGCACGGCGGCAGCGCTGGCCGTGGCTACGGCGTGCGGACGAGGGTTCCGGCGGCGTCTAGCAGAGGTGGGATCGGAGGTCGAGGGCATCCTGGACGCCCTGGAGAGCGGCGGCGACCTGGAGCCCCCGCCGCCGGCTTGGCGCCGCTGGGTTCGACGCCACTTTCACGGCGTGGCTCGGGAGATGATGGGCCGCGAATGACAACCGGCGCGTCCGAGGGGCGCGCGCAACGCTACAGACACAAGGAGGCGGACATTGGAGATCCGAAAGGTGGGCGTGGCCGGATGCGGCCTCATGGGAAGCGGGATCGCCGAGGTGGCGGCCCGAGCACGCTGCGACGTGGTGGTCCGGGAGGTCTCGGAGGCCGCGCTGGAGACCGGGCGCGGTCGCGTCCAGAAGTCCCTTGGGCGGGCTGTGGCGAAAGGCAAGCTGGATGCCGCGGCTCGCGACGAACTTCTGGGGCGCATCCGCTTCACCACTTCGCTGGACGATCTGGCCGGCGCGGAGCTGGTGATCGAGGCGATCGTCGAGTCTCTCGATGCCAAGAACGAGCTCTTCGGCCAACTCGACGCCGCGTGCGGGGAAGAGACGATCTTCGCGTCCAACACCAGCTCCCTGACGGTCACCGACATGGCGGCCGCCACGGCGCGCCCGGACCGCTTCGTCGGCCTGCACTTCTTCAACCCGGTGCCGATCATGAAGCTGGTGGAGGTGGTGCGGACGATCGCCACCAGCCAGGAGACGTTCGACGCCGCCTTCGCCTTCGCCAAGCGGATCGGGAAGACGCCGATCGCGGCGAAAGACAACTCCGGCTTCGTGGTGAACCTGCTGCTGGTGCCCTACATGCTGGACGCGATCCGGCAGCTGGAGCGCGGCGTTGCCACCATCGAAGACATCGACAGGGGGATGACCCTGGGCTGCGGCTACCCGATGGGGCCGTTCACCCTATGCGACTTCGTGGGGATCGACACCCTGCACCTGATCTCGGAGATCATGTTCGACGAGTACCGGGAAGAACGGTACGCGCCTCCTCCGCTCCTCAAGCGCCTGGTCTCCATGGGACGCTTCGGTCGCAAGACGGGGAAGGGGTTCTACGACTGGACCCCCGAAGGTCCGGTGGCGCTCAAGGTGTAGCCCGCCCAGGACCCGGTGTAGCCGTCCAGAACCTACCTACGTCCCCGGCGCTGCCTCCGTCGCTCCCGCCGAACGGCCGCCTCGCGCCGCCGCTTCCGTCGGGCGCTGGGCTTCTCGTAGAACCGGCGCTTCCGGAGCTCCGAATAGAGGCCCGACCGCTGGACCTTCCGCTTGAAACGGCGGAGGGCGCGCTCCAGGCTCTCGTTGTCTTGAACGACGACTTCCAACTTGATGTCTCCCTGCGCGAACGCGCATGCTGTGATGATCTGGCCCTCAAGTTACCGCTGGCCGAGGGCGAACCGCAAGAGCTTCGTCCAACATGCCCCGGACTGCCTCCGTTGCGTCGTAGGCGCCGGCCCACAGGTCGTGGAAGCGGGCGGCGGCCAGTTCGGCCCCGTCGGCACCGCACACGGTGGCGAAGGCCGGTCCCGACTCTGGAAAGGGCCGCTGGAACCAGTGGAAGCCGAAGATCGCCGCGATCGCGCGGTCGTCTCGGTGGAAGACGGAGAAGTCCGGCGTCCACACCGCCATGGGGGCCACCCGCACCAACAACCCGCCGCTGGCCAGCAGCCGCGAGAGTCGCTCGGCCACGGGTCGGCGCTCCGGGTCCGCCATCACGCACTCGGCATCGGTGCGGAAGGTCTCGGCACTCAGCTCCGCCAGGATCACCCGAATGCGGGCCAGCCCTTGGGCCTCCTCGGCCCCCAAGTCCACTCCGGCCAAGCGGATGTGCCGGGCCGCGAACGCGATCTCCGTGCTCTTGAGGGCAAGTAGGCCGAAGCGGGCGCGGAGGTTCGGCTGGGCCCGCTCGTCGAGGACTTCGCCGAGTGCTTGGCCGAGCGCTTGGGTCATGGCGCAGTGGACTCCATTAGACGTTGAAGCGTTAGACGTTGAAGCGAACATGCATGATGTCTCCGTCCTGCACGACGTACTCCCTGCCCTCCACGCGGAAGAGGCCCGCATCCTTCACCGCCTGCTCCGAGCCGTGCTCCGTGAAGAGCGGGTAGGGGATCACCTCCGCCCGAATGAAGCCTCGCTCCATGTCCGTGTGGATGCGACCGGCCGCGGTGCGTGCGCTGGTCCCTCTGGGGATCGTCCACGCCCGTACCTCGTCCTCCCCCGTGGTGAAGAAGGACACGAGGTCCATCAGCTCGTACGCGGTTCGGACGAAACGGTCCAAAGTCGGTTCCGCCAGCCCCATCTCCTCCAGAAAGTCGACTTGGTCGTCCGGGTCCAGGCTCGCAATCTCCGCCTCCACCTGGGCCGACAGCACCAACGCCGCAGCGCCCTCGGCCGCAACCTCGGCGGCCAAGGAAGGGTCCAGCGGATCCGCAACGCGGGACTCGGCCCGGTTGATCGCCGCCAGCAACGGCAGATCGGTGACGAGGCCGTAGCCCTGCAGGAACTTCCGGTGGAGTTCGGCGGCCGAAAGGATGCGCAGCGGGCGTCCGTCCTCCAAGGTCTCGGTCATCGTCTCGAAGGCGGCGATCTCGCGAGAGTCGGCGCGCTCCTTCCGGGCGCGATCCAGACGGCGCTCCACGATCCCCAGGTCGGCCAGCACGCACTCGGCGTGGAAGGCCTGCAAGTCGCTCAGGGGGTCGGCGTCGCCCTCCAGAGCCGGGTTGGCGAAGTCGCGGAGCACGAGGCAGAGGGCGTCCTGATCGCGGATCCGCTGCAGGGCGGCAGACGACAGAACCTGGGCGCCGGCGCCGCGCTCGCCTGGGACGTCCCGGAAGTTGATCGTGGCGTACGTGGTCTTCTTGGGGCGGAAGACGCGGGAGAGGTGGTCGATGCGCGGATCGGGCACGCGGACGGTGCCCATGCGGACTTCGCCCCCGTAGCCCACCGGCACGTCCAGGCCGGTCATGGCGTTGAAGAGGGTGGTCTTGCCGGAGCCGGCGAAGCCGACGAGTCCGACCTTCACCAGACGGACGCGGGAGACGAGGGAGCGGAGCGGTGAGCGACGAGCTGGGCAACGAGGTGAACGACGGGAGGTAGCATCATTTGCGGAAGGCGGGTTGCCGAAGGCGCGGAGAGCGGGTCACGTTGAACGAAACCCGGGCCGCCCGCGGAAGTCAATCCGCTTGGGACACTGCGGGACGGAGCCTTCCCGGAGCGAAGGGGACCCGGATTCACACTGGAGGAACTGTGAGACGAACGAAGCGCGGAACGCCGGCTCGCCACCGGCAGACGGTTGACGTTGCCCTGGTCCTGCTGCTCGGCGCGACGGCCTGCCGACTCGAGCCCAAGGCGACCGACGGAGCCGGCATCGAAGGCGCCGCTCCAACAGAGGCCGGCGCGTCAGTGCCGACCGTTCCCGAGGCCGAGTTCACCTTGGGCACCGAGAACACTCACGCCCGCTGGAGCGCGACGATCCCGCCCGCGCTTACCGTGCCGTCCGGGGCCGTGGTCGAGGTGTGGACGAAGGAAGCGTCGGACGGGCAGGTGACCGAGTCCACCGAAGCCTCGGATTTGGCCCAGCTGGACTTCGGCCTCATCCATCCGCTGACGGGGCCGGTCTACGTCGAAGGCGCCCGGCCCGGCGACGTGCTGGCGGTCACACTCCACGAGATCGAGGTGGAGGGCTGGGGGTGGGCCACGATCATCCCGGGGTTCGGCTTCCTGGCCGACGAGTTCACCGAGCCGTGGATACGGGGGTTCGAGATCGCTCCGGGAGCGACCGAAGTCGCCTTCAACGAGCGGATCACGATCCCGCTGGCCCCCTTCGCCGGGGTGATGGGCATCGCGCCCGCCACCGACTCCATGCTGGTCACGATCCCGCCCCGCGCCAACGGCGGCAACATGGACAACCGCCACATGACCGCGGGGACCACCGTCTACTTCCCCGTGCAGGTGGAGGGAGCGCTCTTCTCCATCGGCGACACCCATGCGGCCCAGGGCGACGGCGAGGTGTCGGGCACCGCCATCGAGGCGCCGATGCGCATCGTGTACCAGGTCCAGGTCCTCCCGAACACGCGGGGGATCGTCGAACCCCAGTACGAGACCGACGAGTACTACGCGGTCACCGGATTCGCGCCGACGATCGACGAGGCGGCCCGCAAGGCCACGCGCTACATGATCGACTACTTGGTGGCCGAGCACGACCTGACCCCCGAGGAGGCGTACGTGCTCTGCTCACTGGCGGGCGACCTGAAGATCTCCGAGACGGTGGACGTGCCTCACATGCTGGTGAGCATGCACATCCCCAAGGCGATCTTCCGCTAGCAGGTCAAGCAGCGATGGCTGTTGCGCGACCCCAGCTTCTCCAGGAGCGCGACGGTAGCCGGGAGCGGCGAGACCCTCTGGACGGGACCATTGGCCAAGTCGGCGACCGTCTGCCCTCGACGGCTGACGGCGTTCACGTCGATTCCCTTCTCCACTAAGTAGATGATCAGGTGGTGGTCGCCCCGGGCCGCGGCGTGGTGCAGGGCGTTGTAGCCGTTGTGATCTCGCGCGTTCACGTCGACGCCGAGCTCCTCGACCAAGTAGCGCACCGTCGGGAGCCATCCGTCGGGGGCGTGGCGGTGCGCGTTGCCGGCGAAGCCTTCGCCGTAGCCGACCCCCGAAGCCGCATGGATCGGCCAGACGCCGGGCCCACCCACCTTCGCCGGAGGCAGGCCCGAGGGGTCCGGCTCCAACGCCCGGAGCGAGTCCGCCAGCTCCGACGCTTCGACCAAGTCTGCCCGTAGGTCGTTGTCGGGGGCGTTCAAGAGGTCGTCTGGGAAGTCGGTGCGCATCTCCTGGGGAAGGTCGTTGCGCACGGAGCGCAACAGGGCCGCTTGGGCAGAGTCGTCGAGGGCCGCGTAGGCACTATCGGAGGCGAGCCGGGTGCGGTTCTGTTGGCGGAGGAACTCGTCGGGAGACAGGCGGTTGCGGCGGGGAGGGGCTTTGGTCGGGACTTCCGGGTCGGCGCCGTAGGCGACCAGCAGCCGCATCGCCGCCACATCGGTGGCGTAGGCGGCGCGCCAGAAGGCGGTGGCTCCGTTGGTGTCCACAAGACCGCAGTTCCGGTTCCCGCATCCGCTGTACTCCATGTACCAGGGGTGCAGGGTCAGGCGGGCGTCGGGGTGGGCGCCGGCCTCCAGAAGCGCCTTCATCACGTCGATGTAGGTGGCCGACTGGAGGTTCGTCTCCTGGGGCTGCGGGTAGCGAGTGCGGGGCTGCCAGCGGGTGTTCACCGCCGCCCACAGGGGCGCGGCGCCGTTGAGCGAGGATGCGATGTTGGGGTCCGCGCCCCACTCCACCAGCATGAGCGCCACGTCGAACTGGCCGTTGATGACGGCCATGAGCAGCGGGCTCGTGCCGTCGGCCGCGCTGGGTTGGTCGATGTCGGCGCCTGCGGTCACCAGCGCCGTCGCCGCCTCCCGATGGCCCTGGCGGACCGCGTGAAGTAAGGGGGTGAGGCCGCCCTTGGCGCGGATCCGCCGCGGCCGGAAGGGGTTCTCCTCCTCCTCGTCCTCTTCGTCTTCGCGGAGGCCATCTTCGTAGATGCTCCGCGAGGCGCGGATCGCGGTCTGGAACTCGACCGGCGTGGGAGCTCGGGCGCCGCCGGTGATCGCCTCGACTACCTCGGCCCGGCGCGCTCCCGCCAAGCGGTCCAGCACGTCCATGGCCTGCAGGTCCTCTACGTTGCTGGCGATGTTGGGGTCCGCTCCGCCGGCGACCAGCGCCCGGACGGCGTCGGCGCGGTTCAGCGCGGCCGCGAAGACGAGGGGCGTCTGCCCCCAGCCGCTGTCCCGCGCGTTGGGGTCGGCGCCACGCTCCAGGAGGAGAGCGACCAGCTCCGGGTCACCGGACGCCGCCGCCAAGTGGAGCGGGGTGGCTCCCGTGCCCTGGGCGGCGGCCAGGGGATCGGCGGCGGCCTCCAGCAGCAGCTCCGCCACCTCCTTGCTACCGCTCCGCGCCGCCAAGTGCAGGGGCGCGTAGCCGCCGATGCGTGTGGTGGACTCCACGGCCGCGCCCGCGGCGAGGAGCATCCGCGCCAAATCCACGTCGCCGCGTTCGCTTGCCCAGTGGAGCGCGGTCATGCCGTCTCCTTGGGGCGCGTTCACGTCGGAGCCGTCGGCCAGAAGTTCCCGCACGGCCTGCCGGTCCCCGCGCATCGCGGCGTCGGCTACGGGGGAGTTCGTTGCGTCGGCTACGGGAGCGTCGGCCACGGGGGAGTTCGCCGCTCCCGCGGCGGCCAAGCACGACGCGCACGCCACCCAGAGGGCGGCCCAGCGGCCCGTCGCCACTACCCCTCGAAGGCGGCGGACGAGGGGGGGCGCAGGGAGAACTCGCCGCTGCTGTCGCCGAAGCTCTCCATCTCCATCCCCAGGTCGTTGAGGGCCGCGAGCATCGCGTTGGCCATCGGCGTGCCGTCGGGCGCCTTCAGGTGCTGGTTGCCTTCCAGCTTGCCGTCGGCGCCTCCCAGGAAGACCAGCGGGCAGCGTCGGTGGTTGTGGAGGTTGGCGTCGGCCATCGGCGAGCCCCACATGATCATCGTCTTGTCCAGCAGGCTCGCGTCGCCCTCCATCGTCTCCTGGAGCTTCTTCAGGAAGTAGGGCAGCTGCCCCACGCGGTACTGGCAGATCTTGTTGAACTCCAGGATCGCGTCTTCCCTGCCGCCGTGGTGCGACGCGGGGTGGAACGGCCGGTCCGAGCCGCTCTCCGGGAAGACCCGGTTGTCGGCGTCGCGTCCCGTCTTGAAGGAGATCACCCGGGTCATGTTCGTCTCCAGGGCCAGCACCTGCAGGTCGAAGATCGTCTGCATGTGCTCCGAGAACGAGTCTGGGACGCCGGCCGGGGCCTCGGGCAACTCGCGCTCTTCGCCGCCGGTGTTGCGGGACTCGATCGCCGCGATCCGCCGTTCGATCTCACGCACGTTCTCCAGGTAGCGGTCCATCCTTGCCTGGTCCACGGCGCCCAGCTCCCGTCGCAGACTCGCGACTTCGCCGGCGATCCAGTCCAGAATGCTGCGCCGGGACGCTCGACGCGCCGCCCTCGCCTCGGGAGTGCCACCGGCCCCGAAGAGCATGTCGAAGGCGACCCTGGGGTCCCGGATCATGGGCAGGGGCTCGTTGGGAGAGGCCCAGCTGATCGTGTCCGTGTAGGCGCACGAGTAGTTGTAGGTGCAGCCCCCGGCTTGGTCCAGGTTCTCGATGCAGAACTGCATGGACGGCAGCGGCGTGTCCTGACCGAAGCGCTGGGCGTAGAGCTGGTCCAGCGACGTGCCCACGAAGATGTCGGAGCCTTGGGTCTGCTTCGGATGGGCCTGTGTGAGGAACACGGCGCTGGAGCGGAAGTGGTCGCCGCCGATCTCCGGGGCCGAGAACGCTTCCGCCATCCGCGCGTCCGTGTTGCTGACGATCGTCAGGTGGTCCTGGAAGGGCCGGAGGGAGCTCAGCGCGCTCTCCGGGAGGATCTCGAAGTCCTTCCCGGCGGTGGCCGGCGCGAAGAGGTGCTGGGAGGCGCCCCACTCGTTGCAGCCGGCCAAGCCGTGCACCTCCTCGATGCAGACGAGACGGGTGGGCGCCGCTGGGGCGCCGGCGGTGGACCCGCGCAGGCCCGCAGGGACCATGGCGTCGAGGAAGGGAAGCGCGGCCGATGCGCCCATGCCCCGGAGGAAGGTGCGGCGAGGGATGTGCTTGCCGGTGATGAAGTGCATGGTCCTGGAACCTCCTGATGCTGGAACGCTGGGCGGGCCTGTCGAGTGCGGTGGGAGTGGGGTGGGGGAGTGCGCTAGTGCGCTAGTCGGGCGCCCTCTTCATGCGGAAGGCGTCGCTCTTGACCACGCCCAGAACGAGGGAAGACACCTTGTACCCGTCGGCCTCGGCACCGTGCGCGATCGCCCGGACCGTGGGCTGGTCGTAGTGCTCCACGCGCCGCCCCAGAGCGTAGGCCATCAGGTTCTCGGTGAAGGTGCGCACCAAGGGGAGCGGCCGCTTCAGCAGCGCGTCGGCCAGTTCGGCCGGAGTGGAGACGGAAGTGCCGTCGTAAAAGTCGCCACGGGTGTCCAAGGGCACACCGTGCTCCAGGGAGCGCCACTTGCCGGTGACGTCGAAGTTGTCCAGGGCCAAGCCGATGGGGTCCATGAAGCGGTGGCAGGAGTTGCACGCCGGGTTCTCCCGGTGAAGCTCCATCCGCTCCCGGGTCGTGAGCATCCTGCCCCCCTCGGCGGCGACGGTCTCCTCCAGGTCCGGGATGCCCGGCGGCGGCGGAGGCGGCGGCGTGCCCAGTAGCGCTTCCATGACCCACTTGCCGCGCAGCACGGGAGAGGTGCGGTTGGCCAGCGACGTGAGCACCAGGATGCTCCCATGTCCCAGCACGCCAGCGCGGGGCGAGTCGTGCGGGTAGTCGACCTTGCGGAAGTGGGCGCCTGGGGCCGCCGGGAAGCCGTAGTGAGCGGCCAGTCGCTCGTTGACGAAGGTGTGGCGGGCCCGGAACAAGTCCAGCACGCTCCGGTCCTCGCGCACCAGGCTGTTGAAGAACAGCTCCGTCTCCCGGCGCATGTCGTCGGCCAGGTTGTCGTCGAAGTTGGGGTAGAAGTTGGGGTCCGGGTGGACCTTGTACAGGTCCTGCAGGCGCAACCACTGGCCTGCGAAGCGGCTGCCCAGAGCGTCGGCCCGGGAGTCGCGCATCATGCGGACGGCCTGACGGGCCAGCTCCGTCTCGTCGTGAAGGCCGTCCTCGGCCGCGACCTCCAGCAGCGTCGCGTCGGGAGGCGCGCCCCACAGGAAGAAGGACAGGCGAGAGGCCAAGTCTTCCCCGGAGAGGAGGTAGTCCGCTCCCGGCGCCGCGTCGGCGGGCTGGCCTTCCAAGCGGAAGACGAAGCGGGGGCTCGCCAGCAACGCCTCCAGGGCGGTCCGTACCCCCTCCTCGAAGCCGTGGGCGCGGGCACCGGTGTCGTAGAACGTCATGAGGCCGTCCACATCCTTGGGCGCGGCGGGACGGCGGTAGGCCCGGCCGGCCAGCTCCCGGAGGATCCGCCGGGCGCAGGGCCGCTCCTCTTCCGGGCTCGTCGGCCGGCATACGAAGATGCGCTTCCGGCTCGGGGAGTCGGACACGCCCGTCACCGCCAGCGGACCGGCCACGACCAGCTCGCGCAGGTGAGGCAAGGTGGTGATTCCGCTGCCTCCGGAGCCGCCGCCGGCACCGGACCAGTCGTGCGGGCGGATCAGGTCCTCATAGGGGCCGTCGGAGCGGCGCACGAACGCCGCCGAAACCCGCTTCTGGCCGGCGCGCACAAAGACCGGCTCGGTGCTGATCGGCGCCGCGCCCCGTCCGTCCGCGCCTCCGCCCGTTCGCGCATAGTGCAGCAGCGCCACCCGCTCGCCGTTGACCGACACGTCCACATCCTCGAAGCGGGAGTTGGCGCCGGAGGAGAACCCCAACCGGAAGACGTACTCGCCGTCCGCCGGGAAGACGTGGTCCACCACAAGGCCGCCCCGGGTGCCGAAGGGAGCGCCCTCGACTCGGTCCCATGGGTGCTGGGAGGTGTAGTCCGAGGTCCGGTACGCTCGGTCCACCGAAGGGGCCGACCGGTTGCCGACGGCCCATCGGCTGATCTCGGCGGCGGCGTTCAGGTAGGACTCCACCAGGGTGGGCGATAGCGCCTGGGCGTCGGCGATGTTGTCGAAGTTCGCGCTCATCTGGTCCAGGGGGAGCCACTCGCCCGCGTCGACGGCGAGTCCCAGCAGGTCGCGGACCGCCGCTTCGTACTCGGGCCGGTTGAGCCGCTGAAAGGTGCGGGCTCCCGGGTTGGGACGCTTGGCGGCGGCATCGTCCAGCACCCCTTCCAGGGTCTCGACCAAGCTCAGCAGCGTGTCCCCGGCGGGCCGACGGACGCCCGGCGGCGGCATCATCCCGGCCTGGAGCTTGCGCACCATCCGCTCGGCGACATCCGGCGCCCGGTCGGCGGCGGCCACGTCGAAGTTCTCCAACGACAGATTGCCCACCAGCCGCCGGTCGTTGTGGCAGCGAGCGCATACCCGCTGGACGACTTCGGTGCCCTCGGCGGCCGGGTCGGCGGGGGTGTTGGCCAGGTCTGCGGGGGTGTTGGTTGGGTCGACGACGGTGTTGGTTGGATCGACGACGGTGTTGCCGGGGCCGGGGTCCAGGAGCGCGGGGGACCAGCCCCGTGCGAGACCAGGGCGCACGGGCTCCGCGACCGGGTTCTGGCCCGTCACGACCAGAAGCGCGCCCAGCGCCGCTACGGGTACGACGAACTGTTTCATGAAGACGCCCCTGCCAGGGGGTTGCCAACTGGATTGACAGTAGCAACGAGCAACCGCACTGTGCAAGGGAGAAGAGCCGCCGCCCGGTATGCTCACGCACTCCAACCAAGTGAGAGCACCGTACCGCAATTGAGAGCACCGTGCATCCTTCCGTCGGTGGCCGGGCGCGTCCTGCGAGCGCCCCTGGCTGGCCCGTGCGCCACACTGCTGGGCCTCTGCGCCACACTGCTTTCCAGTTGCGAACACGACCGCCCTCCCCTGCGCGTCGCCTTCACCACCACGGAGGGCAACGAGAACCGAACCTTCGTGGACCCGCCGGACTCGCTCGTCATGTTGCTGGGGCAACCGCCCCACGGCCTCGGCAACCCGGTGGCGGCGGCATTGACCGACCGGGGGGACATCTATGTGGCCGATTTCGGGAATCTAGTGGTGCGACAGTTCGGTCCCAGCGGCGGCTTCGTCCGGGACTACGGCGCGGGACAGGGCGAGGGACCAGGCGAGTTTCAGGCGCTGGTGGATGTGGAGGTCGACGAGAGGGGTCGGGTTGCCGGCCTCGATCCTCTGCTGTCTCGGGTTGTGGTGTTCGACGCGACGGGCGGCTTGGTCGAGACGATCATGATCCCAGTTCCCGCTTATCGCTTCGGGCGCCTGGCGAACGGCGACTTGGTTGTGGCCGCGATGGACAGCCTCCTCTTCCGCAGGTTCAGCGCCGACGGCAGTACGGTTCTCGACTTTGGCGAGCTTCTGGAGGAGGAACAGCGGGCGAACGCCATTGCCATTACCGGTGAGTTTGCCGTGGTCGGCGATTGGGTGGTCTACGCGGGAACCTACGGCGGCGTGCTCGCAAGTTGGTCGGCGTTGGACGGCAGCACCCGCCACATCCGACCCACGGTGGTCAAGCGCTCGTTTCCGACGCCCGTGAGAACCCCGGACGGTGCCGTAATGGTCGCGCCAGAGGACCGTGTGGCCGCTTCGTTCGGCCTCCATGTGGACGGCACCCGAGCCTTCGTGCTCAGGATGCCACCGGAATCGCCGTGTTGGGAGATCGCTACATGTTCACGGCCGATACGCTCGTGAGCGTGTGGGAACGCCGTCGTGCCGCTTCGTCACCACGGGAGGTGAAGGCCGTCAGCACGCAGGGAGGAGCGTGACGGCTAGCGGAGTATCTGGCGCACCTGGACGACCTCCTCGCCGAGCTCGGTCTTGACCAGCACGACGGCCAACGTGTCGTTGCCGCCGAGCAGCTCGACCTCCGCACCGATCAAGGCGGTGGACCGGACGTTGCCGGCCGACGGGTCGACTACCATCCACTCGCTGGCCCCGGCTTCACTCTCGTTGCCGAACTTCCGAAGCCACACGTCGGTGCCAACGTGCACCAGTTGCCGAACCGCCGGCGCCTGGGCGGGCAGTTCGCCAGACAAGTTGTCGAAGACCAAGCGGACTCTGGCGGTGGAGCTGCCGGCGTCTCGGGCTCGCGACAGCCAGTCTTCCCTCTCCCGGCGTAGCAACCCCGTCTCGTAGGACTGGGGCCGCACAGGCAATGGCACGGCGGAAGTTGCGTCCCCTGCCAAGCCTCCCCGCAGAAGGACGGCTTCGTCGATGGGAACGAACAACCACTGGGAGTGGGTGGCCGAAATCTGAGCCTGGCCCAGAAAGGCCATGTTGTAGGTCGTGAACGAGTTCTTCTCGACGACATGGTAGTCGTACTTGACGAGGCGCCGATCCAGCTTGGCCACCTCTCGCGTGTCGGCTCGGAACAGGAGGATCTCTTCCCAAGCCTCGCGCAACGCCGTTGACGACCTGTCGGCAGACCGGTTGCCCCAAGTGGAAAGGACCCACACCCGGGCCGACACGACCCCGGCCACGTTTGTTCCGACACCGCCCGGCTTCGGCAAGGTCACCACTTCCGGGTCGGCATCTCCGGCCCAAGTCGTGACGCGGCTGAGGAAGGGGTCGAAGGCCAGCACCGTGTCGCCCAACGCGAACACGCGCACGATCCGCTCGACCTCGCCGGGACCATCGCCCTCCCCGCCTCTCGACTCGACGACCTCCCCGGCCGAGGAAACACGCAGGATTCGGGGGCCGGAGTTGTCTGCCACCAGCAGGCTGCCGTCGGGCGCGAAGACAGCGTCCTGAACAAGGTGGAGCAGCACGCCGTCGTCCCTGCCGATCTCGAAGACCGGAGCGTCCGCCAAGCGCCACTGGGATGCGACGGTCGCGCGGGCCGGAGTTGCCGCCATCTGCCCGACGGCCATCGCCGCCAGCAGGAGCGTCGTCAAGCGCCGAGGCCGACACCGCCGAGGCCGACACCGCCGAGGGCTGTCGTACCTGCGGGCGTCACGGAGCACGCTAGTCGCCCGTCGCCTTGGAGATCAGCTCGTCGCCCGTCTCGCACTCCACCACCAGCCGGCCCAGCCGCGCCAGCCGTGAGCGGTCCGTCACGCCGGCAAGCACATCCGCCAGCCGCTCCGCCGCGTCCGCACCGAACTTCCACCTGGCCGTGTCGACGTACGCCTGACGGAGCCCCTGGGCTTCGCCGAGCGCCTCCCCGAGCTTCTTGCCCCGGGCCTCCCCGAGCTCCTGGCCCCGCGCTAGGGCGTGCTTCTCCACTGCCGAGATATGGTTCCCGTACACCTTGCCCGCCTCCTTCAGCGTGTCCAACTGTCCGATGATCTCCGCCGGCGCCCCCCAATCTATCAGCTGAAGCCGAAGCCACGCGACCCACGCCGCCCGCAACTCCGGCGTGTCCAGCAGCTTGTCCAGCACCGCCAGCGCCTGTGCGACCCGCTCCGGGTCCGGCTCGGCGCGCAACACTAGACCCGCACGCACGCGCCCCACCTTCCGCAGGTCGAGAGACGCCCCCTTCGCCGCCTCCGCCTCCTCGTCCAGCAGCACCACCCGCTGGCCGTAGATGAACGGCCTCAGCTCCTCCGGCACGAGCTTCTCCAACTCGCACGCCTTGCTCAACGCCGCCTTCCACCGGCCCTCGAAGCTCTTCACCACCACGAACAGCACCGCGCTCTCCTCCCCCTCGGCCCCGGCGCCCCGGCCCTCCGTCAGGCTCTGGTAGCACAGCGCCGTCTCGAGCAGTGCGCGCGTCGCCATCGTCTTGTCCTCCGTCGACTGGAACTCGAAGAGGACGACCAGCCAGAGCGGACGGCTGCGGAAGCGAACCCTCCAGGCCATGTCCACGAGGCGGACGGTCTCGCTCTCGGCGTCGACGAACTCGGTGGGCATCTGTTCGAGGGTGTCGAAGTCGAGGTCGTCGGTCCAGGTGCCGCCGACGGACGGGCCGACGAACTCGACGACGACCTCCTCCACGACTTCGGCGAACGAGTAGAACTGCTTGTACACGCGGTCCTTCTCGCCGTGCTTCGGCTGGTCGGACGGCTTGGGCTGGTGGTCGGACGGCTTGGGCTGATTGGACTGCTTCGGCTGGTCGGACATGGGCGGCCTCCATTTCTTTCCCGAGTGGGGTTCGTTGCTGCGTCCGAGGTGACGCTGGAGGCCCCGTCCGCGAAAAATCCAGTGCGGCGGGCGGGCGCGTCCCCGAGCGGCGGGGCGCGTCCCCGACAGGATGTGCCCGCAGAATGGGCGTTTGGATAGCCGGACGGGCGCCGGTGATCGCCGCCGGTTGCGCCAGCGTCGGCTTCGCCGCCTATTGAAGAGTGGGCTGAGCCGGACCCGACACTTCCCCGGTTTGCGAAGCCGGGGTCCATCAAAGGAAGGAAGCGGAAGTTGAAGACGAACCAGCACAGAGTATCTCGGCGGACGTTCATGGGCGGGGCGGCCACCGCGCTCGGAGCTTTGGGACTCGCCCCCGGGGGACTGCGAGGCGCGATGGCGCGCTACGCTCCCGAGTCCCGGATCGCCAGACAGGACGGCGGCTACGACGCGCTGGCCAAGCTGTCCTCCAACGAGAACCCCTACGGACCGTCGCCGGCCGCCATGGCCGCGATGAACGCGGCGTGGAAGTACGCCAACCGCTACGGGTACCCGGACGGCGACGTGCAGGAGGTGATCGCCGACCACCTGGGCGTGCCCCGCGATCACGTGCTCCTGACCGCCGGATCGGAGGAGGTCCTCAAGGCGGTTGGGATCGGCCTGCTGGGCACGGACAAGAAGGTGGTGGGCGTGGAGCCGTCCTACGGGTCCGTCTACAGGTACGCGACGGGAATCCACGCCGACGCGATCAAGCTTCCGCTGATGGACGACCACTCCCAGAACATCCCGGCGATGATCAAGGCGACCAAGCGGCACCACCGGGAGATCGGCTTCGTGTACCTCTGCAACCCCAACAACCCCACGGGCAACGTGATGCCGGCCACGGAGGTGCGGGAGCTGCTGGACGCGATCCCCGACGACGTGCCCGTGCTGGTGGACGAAGCCTACCATCACTTCGTCGAGGACCCCCGCTACGAGAGCGCGATGCCCTACGTGAAGGAAGGGCGGAACGTGATCGTGGCCCGCACCTTCTCCAAGATCTACGGCATGGCGGGGCTGCGGCTGGGCTACGCGGTGGCGTCGCCAGCGATGCTCCAACGGCTGCGCACATACGCCACGGGCACGATCAACGCCCTGGCGAAGTGGGGCGGCGCCGCCTCGATCAAGGACACGGAAGGCGAGGCCAAGGTTCGCAAGGAGACGTTGCGGCTGCGAAAGCGCAGCACCGAGCAGCTGGCGGGATGGGGGTTCGAAGTGATCCCTTCCGAGACCAACTTCTTCATGGTGCGCACCGGGCGGCCCGTGCAGGAGGTTCGCGCCGCGTTCCGCGAGGAGATGGTGGCCGTGGGCCGGCCCTTCCCGCCGATGCTGGACTGGCTCCGGGTCTCGGTTGGGACCGAGGACGAGATGGACCGCTTCACCGAGACGTTCAGGAAGATCTTCGCCGTCTGACGGGCTGACGCCAGAGGTGGCCGCTCGGGCCGCCGCCATGGCTCGCGACCTCTTTGGGATCGAAGGGGAGGCGCGAGCCCTTCCGGGGGAGCTGGACCGGAACTTCCGAGTCGACGGGCGGGACGGCACGACCGTCGTCCTGAAGCTGAGCCCGGCGTCGCGGCGACCAGTGCTGGAGCTGGCGGCGGCGTGCCTGAACCACCTGGCCGGAACGCGGCTCTCAGCAGAGGCGCCGCGCTTGGCAGAGGTGCCGCACTTGGCGGATGTGCGGGGCTCTGCGTTCGGCCCTGCCTCGGCGGCGTCGCCCAGCGCGCTCGTTCTCGACGTGGAGTTCGACGGCGCTCCGCATGTGGCGTGCGCGGTCTCATTTGTCGAGGGCGTGCCGCTGGCCACGGTTCGGCCCAAGAGCATGGCCGTGCTGGAAGGGCTGGGCGCGCTTCTGGCCGAGGTGGGACGAGGGCTGGCCAATTTCGACCACCCCGGGCTGGACCGAGCGTTCCCCTGGCGGATGGAGACGGCCCGCGACATGGTGCGGGCTCATGTGGACGAGTTGGCGCCGGAGAGGGCGACGCTGGTGACGGCGACGCTGGACCGCGCTCTTCGCCGCCTCGATCCGCTGGCCGCCAGCCTTCCCACCGGCGTGATCCACAACGACGCCAACGACTACAACGTCCTCGTGGAGCCGTCGCTGGCGGGCGTCCGGCTGGCCGGGCTGATCGACTTCGGCGACGTGGCGCGGGGGTGGAGAGTCACGGACCCGGCGGTTGCTGCCGCCTACGCCATGATGGAGCTGCCGGACCCGGTGGAGGCGGCTTGGGCGCTGGCCCGAGGCTATTCGTCCGTTGCGCCTCTCACGGAGGACGAGTGCGGAGCGCTGGTCCCCATGGCCGCCGTTCGGCTGTGCCTCTCGGTGTGCATTCAGGCGCGCCAGATGAGGGAGCAGCCCGACAACGACTACTTGGCCGTCAGCCAGAAGCCAGCCTGGCGACTGCTGGAGGTCCTGGCGGCAACCGACTGGCGGCTGGCCGAGTTCAGGGTTCGCCACGCCTGCGGCTTCGAGCCCAACCCCAAACGCACGGCGGTGGCGGCGCGCCTGGAACGGATCGGTGCTCGTTCCCCGACGCCCGTGCTGCCGCCCGCCGTGTTGGAGCGGCCCCACGTCCTGGACCTCTCGGTGGAGAGCCTGGAGCTTCCCCACCCCGACGACTTGGCCGCCCCCGGCACCTTCGGGGAGTGGGTCGAACGGCAGTTGGCCGGGGCTGGCGCCACCGTGGGCGTGGGCCGCTACTGCGAGGCCCGCACGCTCTACGACGCGCCCGGCTTCGCTTCGGAGGGCAACGACGGCCCCGAGTCCAGAACGATCCACCTGGGAGTGGACCTCTTCGCCCCTGCTGGCTCGCCGGTCCACGCGCCGCTGTCGGGAACGGTCGTCTCGGTGGCCGACAACGCACTGCCGCTGGACTACGGTCCCACGGTGATTCTTCGGCATCCACCAGTGGCTCGCCGTTCGTCCAGCGAAGGGGGAAGCGGCGACGCGAGCAGCGCAGGCGACGACGGCTTCCACACGCTGTACGGCCATCTGGACCGGGCGACGCTGGACCACTTGGCGGCAGGGGACCAGGTGGCCGCGGGAGAGGTGATCGGCTGGCTGGGCGACGAGCGGGTGAACGGCGGGTGGCCGCCCCACCTTCACCTACAGGCGATCGCGCTGGACCCCCTTGCCGATGGGGTTGATCAGGGAGTTGGCGGTGGCCGCGGAGACCAGCGGGGTGGTCTCGGAGGTCCGCCCGGTGGCGAGCCTGGGAACTTCCCGGGGGTGGCCCTGCCACGCCTCCGCCGGCTCTGGGAATCCATTGCTCCCGATCCTTCCCCCCTGGCGGGGCTTGCCGAGTCGAGAGCTGGCCGAGATGGGTTAGGCCCTGGGCAGGATGGGTCGAGCCCTGGCCGGGATGTGGAGCGAATCGGCCAGCTTCGCCGAAAGCACCTGCCGCCCTCGCTCAGTCTGTCGTACAGGAAGCCGATCCACGTCGTTCGCGGGCAGGGTGCGTACCTCTTTGACGCCGATGGTCGCCGGTTCCTGGACACCGTCAACAATGTCCCCCATGTGGGCCACTGCAATCGACGGGTGACGGAGGCCGTCGCCCGCCAGGTTCGTGTGCTGGCGACCAACACTCGGTACCTGCACCGGGAGATCGTCGCGCTGGCGGAGGAGCTTCTGGCGCACTTTCCCGCTCCTCTGGAGGTGGTCTTCCTGGTGTGTTCCGGCAGCGAGGCCAACGAACTGGCCCTGCGGCTGGCGCGTCGCCACACCCGCGCCGACGGCGTGGTGGTTCTCGAAGGCGGGTACCACGGGAACACGGGCGGGCTGATTGAGATCAGTCCGTACAAGTTCGACGGTCCTGGCGGAGACGGGCGAAGCGACCGGGTCGCGGTGGCGCCGATGCCCGATCCGTATAGGGGGCGGTACCGGCGAGGCGGCGTCGCGGATCGGCAACTCGGCGCACGGTACGGCGCGGACGTGGGCAAGGCGGTCCAGCGGCTGGGGCCCGGCGGTGTCGCGGCGTTCGTCGCCGAGCCGATCTTGAGTTGCGCGGGCCAGATCGAGCCTCCGCCGGGCTACCTGGCCGCCGCCTACCAGCATGTCCGCCAGGCGGGGGGCGTCTGCGTGGCCGACGAAGTGCAGACCGGGTTCGGCCGCGTCGGCGACGCCTTCTGGGCCTTCGAGCTGCAAGGGGTCGTACCGGACATCGTCACCCTGGGCAAGCCGATGGGGAACGGCCACCCGGTGGCTGCCGTGGTCACCACTCGGGAGATCGCCGATTCCTTCGCCAACGGCATGGAGTACTTCAACACCTTCGGCGGCAACCCGGTGTCGTGCGCTGCCGCCCGAGCCGTCCTGGCCGAGGTGCGTGACCGGAGCCTGCAGGAGCACGCCCGCAGAACCGGTGCCCGCCTCCTGGGCGAACTGCGTCGGCTGGCGGCCCGTTGGTCAGTGATCGGCGACGTGCGAGGCCGGGGGCTCTTCCTGGGCGTCGAGTTCGTTCGCGACCCCTCGACCCGCGAGCCCTTCCCCGAGGCGTGCGCCTACGTGGTTGACCGAACCTGCGAGATGGGCGTGCTGACCAGTGCCGACGGCCCCGACCACAATGTGCTCAAGATCAAGCCGCCGCTGGTCTTCGGCGACGCGGAGGCGGACCGGCTAGTGGAGGTGCTGGACGGCGTGCTGGGGGAGACGGCAATGGGTTGACAAGTGACGAATCTTCCACTCAGTCTTCGGCATCTTCCAAACCGCTGAATCGCCAGTCAGATCAACAGGCTCCGACTTCTCCGGCAGACAACCCAACCAAGATAGGATCAGCTACGCAATGACCGACCGACAGTCCTTCATCAAGACGGTAGGGTTCTTCGTGGACGCATGTCCCGGCCCCGCGCTCGCGAGACGCGGGCTCACGATCGCGGCGCTCCAGAGGGTGCGGGGCATTCCAGGGCTGTGGGTCGAAGATCCGCCGGAGCAGGGGGGGGGGAGCATCTTCGAGCGCGCACGAAGTACATCTGCACGGTAGAGGCGGTAGCCAAGAGGCTGCACTGCCGCCCCAAGTACCTCTCGAGGGCCGCGCTGGACCGAGGCTATCACTATTCCCGAGCGTTGCGCTGGATCCGCTTCTTTCACGTTACGGCTTTGCTCGACGAAGAAGTCCGCATCCTCTCGGCAGTGGCAAGAGCGGGGTTCGACGATATCGCCGCTTGGAGCCACTTCGTCCGCCGGCTGCTCGGCAGGAGCCCTAGCAAGCTGCCCATCGTTCCCCTCGAGTTCTGGACCCGAATCGCGATCGAAGACGTGTATCTCGGCATTCGCTGGCACAACGGCCCCGCTGGCCCGCAAGACAATGGGGCGAAACGACAACTACAAGAGCCAGACGACATTTCAGGCCCTGGCGGAGGGAGCGTATGCTCATAGTGCCCCCGAGGGAACGCCCCTCGGACACAGATCATCTCCACACGGAGACGCACCATGACGACGTTCCGCCTGCTGTTCCAGTTCATCCGCCGCATCATCGCCGCCGCCGCGTCGCGCTCGGCCGATATCCCCAGAGTCGCCGCGCTGGCCATCGTCCTGGCTCTGGGGATGACCATGACCGTAGTAGCTGCCCAATCAGTCCGCGCACAGTCTCCGCTGGATGACTGCAGCTCGGGAAACTCAGGAAACACCTGCATGGAGGGGGAGTTCTGCCTCTTCTTCGTCTGCTGGGACTTCGAGACGTTCTGGCCTGGCGAGGGAGATGAGGAGCCCGATCCTGGGTGCAGCGGCACGGATCGTTATGGTCTCCCGTGCGGCGGCGGCTCGGTCTGGGACTGACGGCACCGTGCGGCTTCTCCGCTGGGGGGCGATTGGCACGCTGGTCGTCGGAGGCGGCCTTTTGGCTGTTGCGAACTTACTGACGGCAAACGGTGCGGGCGAACTGCAAGCTCTCCGGGAGAGGCTAGCGAGCAGCGGGGGCGGCGTGGTCTTCGTGCGCAACGCAGAGGACTGCGCCGTGACTGCTGGTCCGGTGGAGTTCGTGGCGGCCCGCCTCATGGCCAAGGGTGTCGCGGTGCAGGGCGTGGTCTTGCGTCGCGGTCCAGTGGACGCCGCCGTCGAGATCGCGAGCCGCTCTTTTCCGCACGAACCGATCTCGCCTCACGCAACCACGCCGTTGGTGGTGCTGGGCCACACTCGAACGCCGTTGGCACTGGTAGTCGACCCCAACGGGAAAGTCGTGAAGGTAATCGCAGTGGACGGCCAGCCTGTCACGCACGTCGTCAAGTCGCTGGAATTGAGCTTGGCCGAGACATGAGCGGGTTCCGGATCATGGTGGTCTTAGCCGTCGGTCTAGGGTGCATGGCGTGCAGCGACGGCGTCCGCCTGGCACCGCCACTGTTTACGGAGGCCGACAATGTCGAGAGGGTTCGGTCCGATGTGGTCTTCGACACGCTATGGGTCGTCGGCGGGCCGGTAGACACGCTCTTGGCGCTGCCGTCGCTTCCCCACCACGACGGTTCTCTCGGCCTCGTGTTCTTCGACCATACGAACGCGAAGGCGTACCGGATCGGAGCAGATGGCAATGTGCTGTGGTCGTGGGGAAAGTCGGGCGAAGGCCCAAGCGAAATTCAGAACGTGCGGGCGCTGGACGTGCGTCCCGACGGCACTGTGGTCCTAGTGGACTCGGGCAATCGCCGTCTGGTGACACTGAACAGGGACGGCACACAACTTGACGAGGTGCCCCTGACTGGCACTGGCACCGTCCATTCTGTCGTTGCGCTGTCGCGGGGCGCGGTAGCGCTGCACACCAATCGTCCACTGTTCGCGACTTGGTCCGCTCAAGGCGGGGTCGTGGACATACCCCCTCCGACCGGCTTGGGAGAACCGAGGCTGATCCAGCACCAAGGTCGGGCGGCAAGGTGGCAGGACGACCGGTGGGTGTTTGGGTTCGGGTACGGCAACGGGTGGTTGGTGTTCGACGGCGACGAGTTGATGGCCGCCCATCCTTATGTCTTTCACACCGAATTCCCGGAGGTCCGTTTCGTCCGTCAGGGGTTTACGACTTTCTGGCACATGCCGCGCCGCCCGCCGTCGTCGGGCCGGTCCGTGTCGGTACTCGGCGACACACTGTTCGTGCTGTTTGGCGGTCCAGGTCCGAGGCGCGGGCGGATACTCGACAGGTACAACCTGCGGACAGGCGAATACATCGAGACCGATGTGCTTCCTCACTATGCCAATCGTGCGGTCGTAGGAGGGAGCGGGAGAATCTTCACCGTCAATAATTCGGCGCTGTACCCGTCCATCGTGGCACTGGTGCGTCGGGCGCCGGACGAAGCCATAGAAACACTCTCAACCACCACTCAAGGAGATTTACAATGATCCAGTTGTTCGCTGCGGCCGTGCGGTACGTCCGCACAGTCGTCCAGAGCCTGGGCGTCGCGCCCGCAGTTCGTGGGGAGTCGGCGACCGACAGGTCAGACGCACGTTCCACCACAGCAATCGGGAAGCTGGCGCGCGGGGTCGCGTTTGCCATGCTGGTGGCCTTCTTGGCGACCGGGGTTCAATCCGTCTTCTCGCCCATCGCAGTGGCGACGTCGTGCGGCGCGGGAGAGGAGGTATGCAGTTCGTCCGAGGACAGCGGCTACGACGGTTTCTGCCTTGATATCTTCCGGTTCTTCAAGTTCTGCTACGACGTGACCCGCTACCACCCGACGGAGCCGGGGCCGTACTGGTGCCTCGAGAACCCCGACGACCAGGGTCCATGTCCACCGCTGTAGCCGAGCTGAGTTTCTGGACCGATGGGCGGTCCGCTTCTGGAACCAGCGCGTCAACCTCGAACGTGTGGCTGGCCAGATAGTCCGCTTCCGCCCTAGCGTCCGCTTCCGCCCTAGCACCCTCCAAGGGTTGAGGGACGGAGTGCGGGTTCCCTGCTCGGGGGCTCGCCGTCCGTCCGCTTCCTTCCGGGACATTCTCGAAAGTTGGCGGGCAGGGGCGGAAGCGGGCACCATCCTCAAGAGCGACCGGAGGGCGGATCCGTTCCGGCTGGCAGGGCGGAAAGCGGGACCCACGAGTGCGCACTAGGCGGGCGAAGTCCTTTCCTCCAAGGGGATAGAGGCAGAGTTGTCCGGCCGATGCAGTGGCCGAGGGGGACCATGTTCGGAGTGCTGGGACGTATGAAGCATTGCACTCCCGCGCCGAGAGTGCCTACCATGGAGTTGATGGTGGGCCGTACTGGCACTGCCCAAGAGAGGATGGAATGGCCGTGAAGCGCGCAGATTCGAGCGTAGCCCTGCCGGGTGGCACCGCACCAAACCGGCGGATGGCAACGGGATGGGCCACATGGCTGTTGGCCGGAGTCGTCAGTTGCGGTCCAGAAACACCAGATGCCAGCTCCTTCTTCTCTGGAGAATGCCAGCTCGATCGTCCTGTTGCCGAGCCGTGCGCATCGTGCATCCAGCTTGATCTGGCTACGACGCTTGGGGCGACAGACGGAGCAGGCTTCCTGACGGACAGGGGTACGCTGGGCGACATCGTCCGTGACGGCAGTGGCGGCTACTGGGTGGGTCAACGAGATCAGGTCAAGCTCTTCGACTCGACGGGTGCCTTCCTTGCGGCAGTCGGCCGTGCCGGTCAGGGTCCGATGGAGTTCGACTTTGCCCAGCCTATGCACACTGATTCTATTGGACGAGTGCACATCTTTGACATCGGCAACGCGAGGGTGTCCGTAATCACACCTGACCTAACCTTGCACGAAGAGAAGCGACTGCCAGCCACCGCTGTGCCGGCGATGACGCCCGTTGCCGACGGCAATCGCTATGCCATTCAGGCTTGGCTTCCGGATCCGGAGCGCATCGGTCTCCCGATCCACATCGTGGATGGCGGAGAGGTCGTCAATTCCTTTGGAGCCGGCGTGGAGTCCGAAGGGGATGTGGAGGAGCTCAACTCCTTCACGGCACAACGCCGACTCACGACCGGTCCACGTGGCGACATCTTCAGCTCCCATTACTACGACTACATCGTGGAGGCGTGGTCGGAGGACGGCTTGCGACTTGGAAGACTCAACGGACCTGTACTCCACGACGGGCCGCGTACTCCCGGTCCTTGGACCTGGGAGAATCCGCCTTGGAATGAAATCTACGACATCATGGTCGATGCCAGTAACCGCCTCTGGATCGTATTCCGGTACAGACGCCCCGACTGGCGGGACGGCATGGTTGAACTGCCAGGACCTCCAGGGCAAGTGCTGCTGGCGCCCGCGGACGGTAGGTTGTCTTCGTACTATCACAGTCGCATTGATGTTGTTGACTTGCAGACCTGCACTACTCTGGCAAGTCGATGGCATGACGGCGTATTGATGACGTTTACGGAAGAGGGCATGATGTCGGAAGCTGCTTATGATGACGTTGGACGAGAAGTCGTCAATATCTGGCGGCTCACCTATGCTCGGCAGGCTGGAACGGCTCCGGTATCCGCGCAATCACCACCCGCACCTCCGGCGGCGCGTCCACGCGAAACACGGTAGCGGCGCCTGCGGCCCTGGCCCGGAAGTCGTGGACCCGGCCGCCGCTCTCGCCGATGCGCCCGCGGAAGGTCGCCGACTCGGCCAGGGGAGCCGCCAGCACGGCGGAATCGTCGTCTTCGCCCGTCGTGGTTATGGGCCAGGGGTAGACGCCCGGAGGATCGGGCGACGTGTAGAATATCTCTGCCGCCGTGGGGAAGTCGAACGACGCGAAGCGCGGGGTCTGGTCGCTCGTCAGGGACGACTCGGCCCCTGCCACCGCCATGGCCACGGCGTGGGCCGTGAGGATCTCCGAGAACGGCTGGCCCACTGCACTTGAGATTCCCGCCGCGCCGGGCTGGGCCGTGGAATCGTTGAGGGCCGTCACGAACGCCGCGTCGGTGGAGGAGGGCGATCCGGCACCGGCGTACCAGTCCCGCAGGAAGCGATGGAGATGCCAACCGCTCCCGTACACGTCTCCATCGTCCCAGGGCCCGAAGGTGACGGCGTTGGGGTCGGCCGCGAACGCCCACACCGTCCGGGCCATGAGGCCGAAGACGCCGTAGAACTCGGGCCACGCTTCCTCTCGTCCGGCCCAGAGCATCTCGCCGGTCAGCCGAGCGTCGGCCGGGGGACCGCCCACGCTCTCCCAAGCCAGTCGCGAGCTCATTTCCGTGGCGATCTCGGCGGTTCCCTCCTCGACCCAAACGGGATGCCAGGTCGGTTCGCTGAAGTTCCCCCGATAGTACCAGCCCCGCGCACGCTTGTAGAGCGAGCTCACGTGCTTGACCTCGTGCACCATTCCCGCCAGCGCCCAGAATCCGTTGTCGTCGAACTGGGCGAATGCGCCCGCGCTCATGTGCACCAGCTCCATCTCGTTGGACGAGGCGCAGTCGGAGCGAGACACCATCATGTCGTTGGAGATGACATAGGCCAGGATCCCGTCGAGCAACGGGTCGACGATGACGACCACCCTGCCGTCGCCGTTCACATCGCTGACGCCGCCGAACCAGCGTTCGATCACCTCGGCGCCATGGTCGGCGTAGTAGTCGAGGATGCGGGTGACGTTGGCCAGCGACACCGGTGCGGCGGAAGCCTCGTCTTCGTAGACCGCCAAGTACTCGTTTTCGGCAACCAGCCTGGCCGTGACCGTCCGGTCCACAACGCAACGGCCCCAGTTCCATCCGTCCTCGCTGGCCACCTGGGACAGGTAGAAGATGCGCCGTGCCGGGCTGCTCTGGTTCTGGCTCCTGGTCCCCTGCGCTGAAGAGCGCTGCCCCTCCCACCGGGCCGCCGGCCCACGATCGAGCACGGCCCGGAGCCGGCCTTCGTCGGCCAACTGCCGGTACATCTCCGCCTCCTGCTGCCGGATCCGCCGGTGGAGGGCGTCGTTGGCCCGCTCGACTTCCAGCACCTCCTGCAACTCGGGCGCGGAAGGGTGCCAGCGAGCGGAAGGGCGCGAGCGAACCGAGGGGCGTGGACCAACCGAAGGGCGCGAGGGAGGCGCACGATGCGATCCCGTCGAAGCGGTGGGCGCCGTCCGCCCGGTCGACACCACCTCCACCGACAGCTCCACGGGCAAGACTCTGTCCTCCCCAGACGACGTTCCGGCGATCACGACTCGGTAGTAGGCACCGGCTTCCGGGGCGCGGACGAATGCGCCGCAAGGTTGCATGTCGGGCGCGGCCGTCACCCGCACATCGCCGGTTTCCAGTCCCAGGGGTCCGTCGCACACGCGCAACGAAAGCGCTTGGGACGCAGCGTTGCCTTCGGAATCCACGACCTGCACTGCGAACTCGGAGACGCCGGTCTCGGTGGGAACGCCGACGATTCCGCCGTCGTCGTGGAGCACCAGTCCAGGGGGCAGCGCGCTTCCCGTTTCGAGGCTCCACGCATAGCCATTCCGGTTCCCGCCCGTGGCGATCAGCGTCTCGGCGTAGGAGACAGTGAGGCGGCCCTCCTTCAAGGAGTCGGTGGCAATCGTCAGGCGACGGGGCGCCGCGGTGGCTAGAAACGTCGTGGCGAGGCCGCCCGTGGAGGCCGACAGCGACTGCGCCGGGTCGTCGCCCAGGGTCCAGGTGGTGCGCGCAAGGCCGTCGGCGCCCGTGAGTGCGGCAACAGGGGACACCGAGCCTCCCCCGGAAGCGACCACGAACTGCACGCCGACGCCTTGCGCCGGGTGGCCGTTGGCGTCCAGGACCAAGACGGAGGGCGAGATCGGCAGCACTTCGCCTGCGAAGCCGCTCTGTCCGTCGCCCTCGGCCTTCTCCATTGCTCGGGCCTCTTGCCGCACGCTTGCCGTGGCCGCACCGACGGCGGAACCGGCTCTGGCCGAGATCACGGCCGTTCCCTGCCCCGTCGCCACGGCAAGGCCGGTCGCTCGGTCGACGGAGACCACGCCGGGGGCGCTGCTGGTCCACGCCACCGACACCCCGGTCAGGGAGGCGCCGTTCTGGTCCGCGACCTGGGCCGTGAACTGCACAGTCTCGTCGATCGCCGCCATCGTGGCTTCGGCAGGCGAGATCGTCACGGTGGTCGGGACGGGAGGCGGCGTAGGCGCGTCGCCGCCACCACACCCAGCCAGAACCGACGCCAGCGCGAGCGAAGCTGGCCCCTTCCTCACGGGCTCAGGCGTCGTCGCGCCCAGTCGTCCGGGCCGGGACCGCGCTCGTACACGAAGCGGTCGTGGAGGCGGAAGGGGCCTTCCTGCCAGAACTCCACAGCGTCGGGAACGATCCGGAAGCCGGACCAGTGGGGCGGTCGCGGAACGGGGCCGCCCTCGGGGAACCGCCGCTCGCACGCCGCCACCTGCGCCTCCAACGCCCCCCGGCTCTCGATCTCCCGGCTCTGCTCTGACGCCCACGCGCCGATTCGGCTCCCCCGAGGCCGCCCGGCGAAGTAGGCGTCGGCCTCGGTCGCCGACACGGGCTCCACTGCCCCCCGCAACCTGACCTGCCGGCCCCGGCCCGACGGCGGCTGCCAGTGAAAGGTCATTCCCGCCCGGGCGTGCCGGCGCAGGGCGCAAGCCTTCGCAGACTCCAAGTTGGTATAGAAGACGAAGCCTCGGGCGTCGAAGCCCTTCATCAGCACCATGCGGCCCTCGGGCGTCTGGTTCGGACCCAGCGTAGAGAGACACGCCGCTTCCGCCAGCACCACGCCCGGGTCGCCGGCCGCCTCGGCGAACCAGCGCCGAAACTGCTCCACGGGATCGGACGCCAGCTCCGCCGCCGACAGTGCTCTCCATGCGTCCCCCGCCACCCGTCCGCCCTCCCTGCGATGACCCGCCTCCACGCTACGACCCGCCGCCATCGGCCGCGCTCGTCCGCCTCGCCCGCCTCGTCCGCCCAAGTCGCCCCAACTGAAACGCCAGCGACTCTTCCAGCCCTGGGAACGCGAAGCGAAAGCCCTCCCGGTCCGCCACCTCCGGCAGGACCCGCGCGCCGTCCAGCAGCAACGCCCTGCCCATCTCGCCGAAGAGGGCCTCGATCGCAAGCGACGGCACCGGCAAGACGGTGGGCCGCTTCAGCACCCGGCCCAGAACGGTGGTGAAGGTGGCGTTGGAGACGGGATGCGGCGCAGTGGCGTTCACGGGTCCCCGCACCGAGTCCGTCGCGATGGCGTGGAAGATCAGAGCCACCATGTCGTCGTGGTCGATCCAGCTCACGTACTGTCGTCCGGCCCCCAGTCGCCCGCCGGCGCCCAGCTTGAACGGCAGCAGCATAGTCCCCAGCGCGCCACCGGCCGGGCTCAGCACAAGTCCGGTGCGCAGCACGACCACGCGGACCCCCGACCGCCGTGCCTTGCCCGCCTCCGCTTCCCACTCCTGGCACAGCTTGGCCAGGAACCCTCCTCCGGGGTCGCTCTCCTCGGTGACCCGCTCGTTGCCCCGGTTCCCGTAGAAGCCGATCGCCGACGCCGAGACCAGCACCCGGGGCGGCTGGCGCATCCGGTTGATCGCCTCCACCAACGTCCGCGTGCCCACGATCCTGCTCTTCCAGATCGCCTTCTTCTTGGCGGGAGTCCATCGCCCGCCCGAGATGCTCTCCCCGGCCAAGTGGACCACGGCGTCCACCCCCTCCAGCCGCTCGCCCTCGATCCGGTTCTCCATGGGGTCCCAGTGGATTTCGCCCTTGGAGCGGTCGGGCTTGCGACGCACCATGGGACGAACGCGGTGGCCGCCCGTCGTCAGAAAGTGGCGAAGGGCCGAGCCGACAAGACCGCCGGCGCCGGTGATCGCCACGGTCAACGGTCGGCCCCGATGCTCGGCGTGGCGCGACAGGTCGTGCACCAGGCGCTTCTGCCGGAAGGCGAAGAGTCGACGCAACTGCTCCTCCACGACGGGTTGGGCGAACGGTGCCGCAGCCGCGCCCAGCGGAGGCTCCCACTCGATGCGGTCTCGGAGCAGGGCGTTGCCGTCGTCGCCGGCCTCGAATTCGTGGGTGTGGGACCAGCGGACGAGCGGGCCGGATTCCTGTTCGTCGCGGAAGAGCCTTCCGTCCTCGAAGGCGGTGTGGCGCAGCTTCCAGTCGCTTCCGACCGGACCCCGGCGCACCTTCACATGGACGAGCCCCCCGTCGTCGATCCCCCCCTCGCGAGCCACCACGCGGACCTTCTCCCATGGCGGCAAGAGGCGCTCCAGGGCGCCAGGCCGCATGTGCCAGTCGAAGACCTGGCGGACCGGAAACGGGAGACGCGCTTCGTGGCGGAACTCAGGCATGGGCGCCCGGGATCGAGTGGTCGTTGAGCCAGCAGATCGCCTTCAGCTGCGGTGCTCCCACAGCCACGCTTCATTGTCCGTTGCATTGTCCATTGCTCAATCCGTGGCTAACGTGCATTCACCAGCCTTGGCGGGGCATCATGATAGAATGGGCAGGCCCCGTGGGCAAAGAGCCACGAGACATACCGAGGACCACGCCAGATGAAGCCGCTTTCCCGACTTGCCCCGCACGACTCTCCTTGCGCCCCGCGATTCGCCGCCGCGACGTTCGCGCTGCTGTTGCCGCTGGCGACGGCGCTCCTGTCGGCCCTGGCGCCGGTCGCTCTCCCCACCGAAGCCCGCGCCCAGTCCTTGGCGATTGTGGACGCGCGGGTCTTCGACGGGGACAACGTGATCGAGCGAGCCACCGTGCTGGTCGAGGACGGCGTGATCGTCGCGGTGGGGGCCGACGTGACGGTCCCGGCTGGCGTCGAGACGATCGACGGCGCGGGGCGCACGCTCCTCCCGGGCTTCATCGACGGGCACGGCCACTCCCAGGGCGACGCCCTCCGCCGGGCCGCCGTGTTCGGCACCACCACCGTGCTGGACATGTTCACCGAGACCAGCTGGGCAGCGGAACAGCGGAGCCAGCAGGCGGCAGGCGAGGCCGACGACCGTGCGGACCTCTTCTCGGCCGGCACGCTGGCCACCCCTCCGGGCGGCCACGGCACCCAGTACGGCCTGCCGATCCCCACTCTCACGACGCCCGGAGAGGCCGACGAGTGGGTCGCCGCCCGCCTCGCCGAGGGCTCCGACTACATCAAGATCGTCATCGAGGACGGGACGGTCATCGACCTGGATACGCCCCACCTGGACCTGCCGACGGTCGCGGCGCTGGTGGAGGCCACCCGGAGCCGGGGGAAGCTGGCCGTGGCCCATGTCACCACCGTGGAAGGGGCTTGGCAAGCCTTGGCCGCCGACGTGGACGGATTGGTGCACATCTTCGGCGACGCTCCGCCGCCGGAGGATTTCGCCTCCGCGGCCGCCGAGGCGGGCATCTTCGTGGTGCCCACGCTGACCGTGCTGGAGAGCCTGACCAGCGGCGCGTCGGGAGCGCCCCTCGCCGACGATCCCCACATCGGCCCTCTCATGACCGCCCAGGAACGGTCCCAAGTCACCTCCACCTACCCCCGGAACGCGACCGAAGGCTACGCGCTCCAACACGCCATCGACGCCGTGACGGCCCTTCACGAAGCCGGCGTCCCGGTGCTGGCCGGCACCGACTTCCCCAACCCGGGCACCACTTCCGGGATCAGCATGCACCGGGAGTTTGAGCTGCTCGCCGCCGCCGGACTTTCGCCGATCGAGGCACTTGCCGCCGCCACTTCCCTTCCGGCCGACGCCTTCGGGCTCGACGACAGGGGACGGATCGCCCCTGACAAGCGCGCCGACCTGGTGCTGGTGGAGGGCGACCCTACGGAGGACGCGACGCTGGCTCGACAGATCGTCGGCGTGTGGAAGCGGGGCGTCGCCATCGACCGTACCAAGCCCGAGGAGGTGGCAAGTGCCCCTGCCCAGCTCGGACCGGTGGCCGACTTCGACGACGGCGAGGCGACTACGGCCTTTGGATTCGGATGGATGGACTCCATCGACGACTTCGTGGGGGGCAACTCCACCGTGACGACGGAGGTCGGCGAGGGCGGAGCGGAAGGCAGCCCGCACTACTTGGCCGTCTCCGGCGAGATCGGCGACGGGTTCGCGTTCCCCTGGGCGGGCGCGATGTTCCACCCTGGAGCGGCTCCCCTGGTGCCAGTGGACCTCTCCTCGGGTACGGAGTTGGTCTTCTGGGCGCGGGGCGATCCGGGTACCTACCGGGTGATGCTCTTCTGCCAGAGCCTAGGTCCCCAGCCGACGTTGCAGACCTTCGAGGTGGGTCCCGAGTGGCAGGAAATCTCCCTTGATTTTGAAGCCTTCCCCGGCTTGGACCCGTCAGGTCTGATGGGCGTGCTGTGGGCGGGCGGCCCTGGCCAGGGACCCTTCCAGTTCGACATCGACCAGATCGAGATTCGTTAGACCATCCAACGAGGTGCGCAAAACCGTGACGAAGAACATTCCTGGACTTGGCTTCCGCCTGCTCCCAGAGCCAGCGCCTGCCCCTTCTCCCGCGCTCGGGCTCCTGCTCGCGCTTGGGCTCCTGTTCGCGCTGCCGGTCCTGCCGAGCGCGTCCACCGCCGCGTCCGCCCAGGGCTACGGCACTTCCGTCGCCGTGGGCGAGGGCGAAGTGCTGGTGGGCGAGTCCCTCAACGAACGCTCGCCGGGCTACGTCTACGTCTACCGCAAGGGCGCGGAGGGATGGAGCGAGGTCCAGCGCCTGGCCGCATCCGACGCATCCGACGGCGATCACTTTGGACGGGCGCTCGCGGTCGTGGAGGGAGACCTGCTGGTCGGAGCCACAGTCGCCGACGAGACCATGGGTGCCGTCTACGTCTTCCGGAAGGACGGTTCGGGAGCGTGGCAGGAGGCGGCCAAGCTCACCGCTTCCGACGGGGTCGCCGGGGACGCCTTCGGAAGGGCCATGGCCACGGACGGGCAGCGAGTGTTGGTGTCCGCCTTGGCCCACGACGACGGTCGAGGAGCGGTGTACGTGCTGGCTCGGAGCGAGGCCGGAGAGTGGGCCGAGGAAGCCAAGCTCACCGCCGCCGACGCCGCCAGCGGCGACTTCTTCGGCGTCGCCACGGCCGTGGACGGGGATTGGGCAGTGGTGGGCGCGCCCAACGCCGACGAGAGCAACGGCGTCGCTTACGCCTTCCGTCGGCAGGACGGCGAGTGGGCCCAGTCGGCCAAGCTGAACATGCGCCTGGCGGAGATGGACGAGATCGCCGCGCAAGTGGGCGACGAGGAGCTGGGGCAGCCCGGCTTTCCCCCCGCCTTCGGAACCGCCGTCGGCATCGCCAACGGCCTGGCCTTCGTGGGCGCGCCGCGAGGCGGGGAGCTACTCGACGGCGCCGTCTTCTCCTTCAGGCTGGACGACGCCTCGTCCGACTGGCGCCCCGTCGCCGTTCACCGTCCCTTCGACGGACGCCCCGGCACTGGGTTCGGAAGCGCCATATCCCGTGGCGGCGCCGACGTGTGGATCGGTGCGCCGGGCGCGCCGGCCGGAGGTCGCTTCTACGTCCTGTCGTGGGACGACGAGGCCGAGGAGCCGGCCGCGCTGACCAAGTTTGCCGTGGACGACCTGGAGGACAGCGACGGCTTCGGTACCATCGTCGCCCTGGGCGAGGGGATCGGGGTAGCGGGACTGGAGCGGGACGACTTCGGCTTGGGCACGGCGGCGATCCTGGAAGACGTGGACGGCGCGTGGGCGACTGCGGCCCGGGTGGCCGGCGAGGCGCTCGCCCTCGACGCCATCACCGGCGACGACGTGGCGTGCCAGGACGGCCAAGCGGGCGAGTTCGCCTGCACCGACGTGGACATCGTCTCGTTCTTGCCCGTACAGGAGATCGGCGGCGGCCGCGGCGTGGAGGTCAACGACCTTTGGGGATGGACCGACCCTGAAACAGGAACCGAGTGGGCGCTGGTCGGCCGTTACGACGGCACCTCCTTCATCGACCTGAGCGACCCCAGCAACCCGGTCTACGCCGGCAACTTGCCTCTGACCGAGGGCGCGAACCCCAACGTCTGGCGCGACGTCAAGGTGTACAACGACCACGCCTTCATCGTATCGGATGGCGCCGGCGAGCACGGAATGCAGGTGTTCGACCTGACCCGCTTGCGCGAGCCCCGGGACGGCCCGGAGACGTTCGAGGCGACGGCGCACTACGACCGCATCCACAGCGCCCACAACATCGTGATCAACGAAGGAACGGGCTTCGCCTACGCTGTAGGCAGCAGCGGCGGTGGCGACACTTGCGGCGGCGGGCTGCACATGATCGACATCCGCGACCCCGTGAACCCTACCTTCGCCGGGTGCTTCGCCGACTCGAGCACCGGTCGCAGGGGCACAGGGTACAGCCACGACGCCCAGTGCGTCGTCTACGAGGGACCAGACGACGAGCACAGAGGCAAGGAGATCTGCTTCGGCTCCAACGAAACGGCGTTGAGCATCTCCGACGTGACCGACAAGGAAGCACCGGTCGCTCTGGCGATGGCAGGATACGCCAACGCCAGCTACTCCCACCAAGGCTGGCTCGACGAGGCCCACGAGTACTTCTACATGAACGACGAACTCGACGAGCTGCAGGGAAGGGCAGCCAGCACGCGGACGATGGTGTGGGACGTGAAGGACCTGGACGAACCGATCCTGGTCAAGGAGCACTTCTCGGACGTGACTTCGTCCGACCACAACTTGTACATCCGGGGCGACCTGATGTACCAATCCAACTACGTGAGCGGCCTGCGCATCCTCGACATCTCCGACCGGGAGAACCCTCGGGAAGTGGCCTTCTTCGACACGGTGCCGTGGACCGACGACGCCCCAGGCTTCGACGGCTCCTGGAGCAACTACCCGTTCTTCGCTAGCGGCATCATCGTGGTGACCTCGGGCAAGGAAGGCGTCTTCGTCTTGCGCAACGCTCGACGCAACCTGATTCCGTAGGGGTTACACTGCCTGTCGGGCCGTCCGCAGGCAAACTCGCTTCGCGCAGCACACGCAGCACACCTTGACAAAGGACAAGTTGGCCATGTTCCAGAGACGCCCAATGCTCTCCCTTCTCGCGACGACCCTGACAGCGGCCGTCGCAGCCATCTCGCTCGCACCCGAGGCCGAGGCCCAGAGCACGGCTCGCCCCGGGCCTGCGGCCGTCGCAGCCAGCCCGGCGGCTACGGGCTTCCCAGCGGCTACGGGCGTCGCGACCAGCCCAACGCTTTCGGCCTTCGCGGCCAGCGTGACCGTGGTCGACGGCGAGGTCTTCGTGGGCCGGCCGGGGGACGTGGCCGTCTTCCCGATGCCAGCCAACCGCCCAGGCGGCGTCCACGTCTTCGGACGGGAAGGGGCGTCGTGGTCGGAGAGGGCCATGGTGGCCCCCGACGCCGACGATGTGGGTACGGGTTACGGCGAGAGCGTGGACGTGGCCGGCCAGGTTATGGTCGTCGGGGCGCCCAGGGAAGGCCAGGGCGCCGCGTACGTCTACCGTCGCGTGGACGGAGCGTGGGTCACGGAGCAGCGCCTCGCCTGGGACGAAGGGGTGGCAGCGGGGGATCGCTTCGGCGCCGCAGTGGCCACCAACGGCCAGGACATCGTGGTCGGCGCGCCGGGTGCCCCAGGGGGCGGCATCGTGGTCCACTTCGTTCACAGCGACACGGGCTGGGACCAATCGGGATCGTTTGCCAGCGGCCCGGATGGGCTGGATGAGCTCCCCGCGTACGGAACCGCTCTGGACATGGAGGGCGACCTGTTGGCGGTCGGGGCTCCCGGGGACGATCCGCCGCTCCTGCCCGGCATGGGCCCGCCTCAGATGGTGCGGGGTTACGTCGACGTCTTGCGGAAGGAGGGCACGGGCTGGGTCAGCGTCGGGACGCTCGAGCCGCCGCAGGAGCTTCCTGCCGCGCTGGGCCGCGCCGTGGCCGTGTCCCAAGGGACGGTCTTTGCAGGCGCACCGTGGGCCGCCGGCGCCACAGGGGCCGTCTACCACTTCGTGGAGGCCGACGGCGAGTGGACGCTGGAGCACACGATCACCACCGACCGGCCCGGGCCCGGGTCGGCGTTCGGGATGGCGCTGGGCGCTTCCGGCAACGACCTGGTCGTGGGCGCGCCGCTGGCCGGCGGCATCGGGGCGGGCTTCGCCTTCCGGCAGAGCGCGTCGGGTGATTGGAGCCAGGTCGCCGCCTTCGGGCCCGGAAGCTCGTTCAGCTTCTACGGCTTGGCGGCGGCCGTCGGCGGCGACGTGGCGGTCATGGGCGCGCCCGGCACCGATCTATTGGAAGGCGCGGGATTCCTCTTCCGCCGCACGGCCGACGGCTGGGAGCCCGACGGGTCGGTCATCGACGAGACCGAGGGGCCGTCGCCCGTGACCGGCGGGGAACGGGAGTGCGACGAGGGCTCGGTCGCAGGCTTCGACTGCAACGAGGTGGACTTGGTCTCGTACCTGCCGGTGAACGCGCTGGGAGGCGGTCGGGGGGTCATCGCCAACGACCTGTGGGGATGGACGGACCCGGAGACGGGTCGCGAGTACGTCGTCCTCGGCCGGAACAACGGCACGGCGTTCGTGGACATCTCGGACCCGGCCAACCCCGTCTTCCTGGGCGACCTGCCCCTGACGGAAGGCGCCATGCCGAACATGTGGCGCGACGTGAAGGTGTTCGCGAACCACGCCTTCATCGTGGCCGACAACGCGGGTCCCCACGGAATGCAGGTGTTCGACCTAACCCGGCTGCGCGATGTGCCGTCGCCCCCCGCCACCTTCGACGCCGACGCCCACTACGACGGGATCGCCTCGGCCCACAACATCGTCCTCAACGAGGGAACCGGCTTCGCCTACGCCGTCGGCGCGTCTGGGGGCGGCGAGACTTGCGGCGGCGGCCTCCACATGATCGACGTGCGCGAACCCAAGAACCCCACATTCGCAGGCTGCTTCTCGGACCCGGAGACCGGTCACGCGGGCACCGGCTACAGCCACGACGCCCAGTGCATCCGCTACCATGGGCCGGACCCGGACTACCAGGATCGGGAGATCTGCCTGGGCGCCAACGAGAACGCCCTTTCGATTGCCGACGTGACCGACAAGGACGCGACGGTCGTGCTGGCGTCGGCGTCCTACCCCAACACCGCCTACCTGCACCAGGGCTGGGTCACCGACGACCACCGCTACTTCTTCATGAACGACGAGCTGGACGAGCTGTCCGGCAACGTCTCCAGGACCCGGACGCTGGTCTGGGACATCTCGGACTTGGAGGAGCCGATCCTGGTCAAGGAGCACTTCGGCGTCACCGGCTCGTCGGACCACAACCTGTACGTCCACGGCGACCTGATGTACCAAGCCAACTACGTGAGCGGACTGCGTATCCTCGACATCTCCAACCCGGAGGAGCCCGAGGAGGTCGGCTTCTTCGACACGGTGCCCGTCGGCGCGGACGTGCCTGGGTTCGCGGGCGCCTGGAGCGTTTACCCGTACTTCGAGAGCGGTGTGATCGTCCTCTCCAGCATCCGCGAGGGGCTGTTCGTCCTCAGGAAGAAGCCGCCGCCGATCTCGTAGGCCGGGAAGCCCCGTAGGCCGGGGGAAGTCTCGTAGGCCAGGCGGGAGCGCGTAGGCCAGGCGGGAGCGCGTAGGCCGGGGAACCGCTAGGCCCGGGGCCGCCCTACGCCGGCAGGACCTGAGGTGCCTCGCGCTCCTGGAAGCGTTGGGAGACCACGGTCACTGGCCAACCGTACACGCGGGAGATGTTCTGGCCGGTGATCACCTGGGCCGCGTCGCCTTCCGCCGCCGCCGTCCCTTCCCGCAGCAGCAGGTGCCGGTCGCCGAAGCGGGCGGCCAAGTTCAGGTTGTGGGTCACCAGCACGACCGCCGTCTTGCCGTCTGCCGCCAGCTCGCGCAGGAGCCGGAAGATCGACATCTCGTAGCGCATGTCCAGCGCCGCGGTGGGCTCGTCCAGCAGGAGGACCCGGGGCTCCTGCGCCAGCGCCCGGGCGATCCGAACGCGCTGCCTCTCGCCGCCGGAGAGGGTGCGGAAGTCGCGCTCTTCCAGTCCCGCAACGCCGCAGCGCTCCAGAGCCGCCGCCACCGCGGTCCGATCCTGCGCCCCCTCCCTTCGCCACGGCCCCAGGTGGGGGTAGCGGCCCATCGCCGCCAAGCTCCCGACCGTGACGGGAAACGGCACGTGCTCGTGCTGCGTCACCACCGCCAGCTCCCGGGCCAAGCGGCGCCTGGGCCACTGGTCGAGAGATCGCCCGCCGTAGACGGCGCTTCCAGAGCGGGGTGGCACGCCTCCGGCCAAGAGGCGCAGCAGGGTGGACTTTCCGGAGCCGTTGGGCCCCAGAACCGTCGACACGGCGCCGGGCTCGGCCCGCAGGGACACATCCCGAACGGCGTCGCGGGAGACACCTCGGTAGCGGTAGCACAGGGATTTCCCTTCCAGGGCGGGCACGGCTGCATGGGCGGGCACGGCGGGCGAGGCGGGCGGGGCGTGCACGGCTGCTGAGGCGGGCGGGGACTCGCTCACCTTCCGCTCCTGACCAACAGGATGGCGAAGAGGGGCACGCCGATCAGGGCCGTCACCACGCCCGTGGGCAGCTCCTGGGGCGCCACCACCGTCCGCGCCAGCGTGTCGGTGAACACCAGGAAGGCACCGCCGCCCAAGAAGCACGCCGGCACGAGGACCCGGTGCTCGCCGCCTCCCACCATCCGCAGCGCGTGGGGGACGATCAGCCCCACAAAGCCGACGATCCCCACGGCCGCGACCGACGCGGCCACCGCCAGCGACGCCGCCAGGTAGCCCGCCTGCTTGACCCGCTCCACCGGCACGCCCAAGTACGTCGCCATCTCCTCTCCGGTGGCGAAGAGGTCGAGAGGACGCGCCAACGCCCAAGCGGCGACCAAGCACGGCGCCAGGAGCAACGCCAGCACGCCCGCCTCCAGCGGTCCGGCGCGGGAGAGGCTGCCCATCATCCAGAAGACGGCGGAGCGGAAGGACTGGGCGTCCGCAGCGGCCAGGAGCAACATGATCACCGCATTGAAGAAGGCGCCGGCGACCACCCCCGCCAGCAGAAGGACCCGAGAGTCCAGGGTGGGCCCGCTCGCCGTCGCCAGCCGCAGGACCACGACGATCGCGATCAACGCGCCGACGAGGGCGCCCCCTGCGACCCCCCAGTGAGAGACGGCGGAGCCCAGCAGCATGACGCCCACCGCGCCGAGCGCCGCGCCTCCCGACACGCCCAGCACGTACGGGTCCGCCAAGGGGTTGCGGAGCAGCGCCTGGTAGACCGCCCCCGCCACTGCCAGGGCGCCGCCGACCAGGAGCCCCAGCAGGACCCGGGGCAGACGAACTTCCAGGATCACCGTCCGCTGGCGCTCGTCCCCTCCGCCCAGGAGCACGTCCAGCACCTCCGCCGGGGTCAGGGGCGCGGCGCCGGTGTTCAGTCCCACCAGCACCGCCGCCGCAAAGAGCAGGGCCAGCGGCAGGAACAGGCGGAGGCGGCTCATTGGCCGGGGCCGAGGGGCAGGCTGCTGGTGGCCGAGCCGCGGTGAAGCCGCTTCGCCAAGTACGCCGCCGCCTCTCCCATGTGGGGACCGGGGCGCCCGAAGAGCGACGCGTCCACCGAGATCACCCGGCCGGCTGCCACGGCCGGGACGGCCCGCCAGCCTGGGGCCGCCGCCAGGGCGGCCGCCGACAGATCGCGCAGAGCACCTGCCGACGGATCGCGCTCCTCGGACGCGACCGACGGGGTGCCGTAGTCCTGCACCGGCACGATCACCCACTCCGGGTCCCGCCACACCACCTCTTCCATGCTGACCTGCGGCCACTCGCCGCGAGCATCCCGGAAGACGTTGACCGCGCCGGCGGTGGCCAGGATCGAGTCCACGAACGTTCCCGGCCCCACTGTCATCGGCGGGTCCTGCTGGACCACGTACACCACCGTCGCCGGCTCCCGTCCCGCCCACAACTGGGCCGCCGCCCGCATCTCGTCCCCCACGGCCGCCAACAGCGAATCGGCGCGTCGCTCCAACGCCACGAGCCGCCCCAGACTCTCGGTCAATCGCCGAAAATCGCCCACGCTGTGCACCACGGTCGCGTACCAGGGAACCCCCGCCGCGTCCAGCCGCTCGCCCACGGACGCGCCGCGACTCGCGACCGGCCAAAGGATCACCAAGTCGGGCGCCAACTCCACCAGCGCCTCGATGCTGGGAGACAGCGGGTCGCCCAGGGAGGGAAGCGACGCCAACTCGGGCTGCACGTCGTACCGAGTGCGGGCGATCAGGCGGTCCCCAGCCCCGATGGCGATCAGCGTCTCCGTCGCCGAGGGTACGAGAGAGGCGATCCGCGAACGAGGCGGCGAGACGGGGTGACGGCGCCCCAGGTCGTCGGCCACGGTATCGACGCCGACGGCTTCGGGGCCCTCGCCCGGTGCGCAACCCAGGAGGACCCAGCAGCAGCCCAAGACGAGTCGGCAACCGCCTAGGACAACCGGGCGGCAACCCAGGACGAGCTGGCCACCGCCCCAACGGACGCGGACCGCCGCACCAGCCGTCGCTCGGCCCCGCCTCCCCCTCACAGCACCGCGTTGGCGGTCCAGGCCCCGGCGTAGGCCAGAGCCAGCATGTAGGCGAACTGGAGCGCCGGCCAGCGCCACCCCCCCGTCTCCCTGCGCATCACCGCCACGGTGGACATGCACTGCAGCGCGAAGACGAAGAACACCAGGAGCGCGACCGCGGACCCCAGGTCCAGGTCCCGGCGCAGGGCGTCCTGAAGGTTGATCGTGGTCTCGTCCGGGTCCTCCACGCCGTAGATTGTCCCCAGCGTGCCGACGATCACCTCCCGAGCCGCCAGCGAGGTCACGATCCCGACGCCGATCCGCCAGTCGAACCCCAGCGGCTCAATCACGGGCTCGATCGTCTGGCCGATCCGGCCGATTGCGCTGTCGTCGGTCGTCGGGGCTTCGCCTTCGGGGGTGCGGGGGACCTGGGTCAGAACCCACAGCACGACCGTCGCCGACAGGATGATCTTGCCAGCGCGTCGGAGGAAGACCTTCGTGCGCCCCAGGAGGCGGGTCGCGATGGAGCGGACAGTGGGCCAGCGGTACGGCGGCAGCTCCATGACGAAGGGGGCTGGCGCGCCGCGCAAGATCGTGCTCTTGAGGAGCGCCGCGGTCCCCACCGCCGCCACGAGTCCCAAGGCGTACAGCCCCAGCAGGACCGCCGCCCGCTGGCCCAGAATCGGTCCCAGGAACGGCCCTTCGGGCACGAACGCGGCGATCAGCAGGGCGTACACCGGCAGGCGCGCCGAGCACGTCATGAAGGGCGCCACGAAGATGGTGGCGATCCGGTCCCGCTCGCTCTCCACGGTACGCGCCGACATGATCGCCGGGATCGCGCAGGCGTAGGCCGAGAGCAGGGGAAGGAAGGACGCGCCCTGGAGCCCCACCCGGTGCATGAGCCGGTCGGTGATCACTGCGGCCCGGGCCATGTAGCCCGATTCCTCCATCACGGCGATGAAGAAGAAGAGGACCAGAATCTGCGGCAGGAACACCACCACCGAACCCACGCCCGCCCAAACGCCGTCCACCAGCAGAGAGCGGAACCATCCGCTGGGAAGCACGGCCGCCAAGTACTCTCCCGAACCGGCGACCAGTGCCTCCACGCCGTCCATCAGGGGAATCGCCCCCGCAAAGATCGACTGGAAGACCACCACCACCACGGCCAGAAACGCCAGCAGACCCCAGACCCGGTGGAGCAGCACCGCATCCAGTCGACGGGTGAGGCGCGACTGCCGAGGCGGCTGGAAGCCCGCGGAGCGACCGATCTTGCGAGCCCGCTTGCGTCGTTCGGCGAAGAGGTCCACCACCGGCAGGGGACGGCCATGGGCGCTGGTGCCCGACGAGAGGGCCGCCAGTACGCCGGCCGGGCACGAGCGCGCTTCGTCGCCTCCTGCGCGCACAGCCTCCATGAACCGGCGGACGGGTCCCAGCGATTCGTCGCTCCGGGCGTTCACCAGCGCGATCGGGACACCCAGCTCTCCCGAGAGGGCCGAAGCTCGCAGGGCGCCGTCCCTGCGTTCCAGCTCGTCGGCCATGGTGAGGACGACCAAGGTGGGGAGCCCCAGGCCGAGGACCGGCTCCGCCAACATCAGGTGGGACTCGAGGCGGGTGGCGTCCAGCACCAAGATCACCGCATCGGGCGACTCGGACCCGTCCAGCTTCCCTAAGAGCACATCCCGGGTGATCATCTGGTCGAGGCTGCGGGGCGACAGCCCATGAACCCCGGGGAGGTCAACGACTTCCACGGGCCCCGTCGCCACCGAAGCGATGCCCAGCTTGCGCTCGACGGTGACGCCCGGGTAGTTGGCAACCCGCTGGCGAAGTCCAGTCAGACTGTTGAAGAGGGTGGACTTGCCCGAGTTCGGGGGACCCACCAGAGCCACCCGGGGCAAGCCGCGGGCCTTGTCGCCAGCCTTCGGTCCCTCGCTAGCGGCAACCGCCTCCGGCACCGCCGACCCTGCCGCCTCCAGCACCGCCGACCCTGCTCCGGTGCTCAATTCGGATCAAGGACTCCCGCCGCCTCCAAGGCACTCCGCACGCAGAGACACGACGCCGTCTCCCGACGGAGGGCGACGAGCGCACCATCCACCGAGTAGACCGTGGGGCTGCCCGCCGGGGCATGGCGAACCGGACAGAGCTTGCACCCCGGCACGATGCCCCGCTCCAGCAGCGGCTCCAGCTCGTCGCCAGCCATGTCGATCCGCACCAGCACCACCTCTTCCTCGAGGGGGACGTCGGCCAGCATCCGCTCCGCCTCCTTGGAGGCCGTGTGCCGTCGTTTATTCGTCATGCTTCCATGCTCTTGGGCTTGCCCCTCTTCCGTAACGCGAGTCCGGCGCAAATCCCTGCGCCCAGGGAAAGGTAGAGTAAGGCGCTACCGTCGAATAGGGAAGGTTGTCCGGCGGCTCGCTGTTCCTTAGTGTTCAGGGTTCCACTGTTCACTTGCCCTGCTGACACTGATAGGAGATCAGCTCCATGCAACCTAAGTTGAGACGGCTTTCGATCCGCGGCTTCCGCTCCATTCGCGACGCCACGCTGGACCTTCGCGACCTCAACGTCATGATCGGCCCCAACGGTGCCGGCAAGAGCAACGTCGTGGCCTGCTTCCGCCTCGTCAACGAGATGATGGGCCGACGCCTGCAGCAGCACCTGCACGTCACGGGCCGAGCCGGCGCCAACCTCCACCACGGCGCGGAGCAGGCTTCCCACATGGAAATCGAGCTTCAGTTCGAGGTGGAGAACGGCACCGACACCTACGTGATGAAGCTGGCCCGGGTCGCGGGGGACACCATGATGTTCTCGGAGGAGACTCTGGTCTTCCACCAAGTGGGCTATCCCAGCCCGAAGGTGGTGCACCTGGGGGCCGGTCACCCCGAGACGCGGATCGGGCGGAAGGCCGACGAAGGCGACATCACCGCCAAGACGATCCGGTACCTGCTGAACCGGTGCAGGGTCTTCAACCTCCACGACATGTCGCCGGGGGCCCGGGTCCGGCAGCGCTGCTTCGTGGGCGACAACCGCTGGATCATGCCCGACGGTGCCAACCTGCCGGCCGTCCTGTACAGGCTGAAGCAGGAGCGGCCCGCCGTCTACCAACGCATGGTGGAGCATGTGCGCCGACTGGCTCCTTTCTTCCAGGACTTCGAGCTGACGCCTCACGAGTCCCGCAACCTCTACCTGAACTGGCGGCACCGCGACAGCGACACCGTCTTCGGTCCCCAGCAGTTCTCCGACGGCACGCTGCGGGCGATCTGCTTGGTCTGCCTCCTTCTCCAGCCTCACGAGTCGATGCCGCTGGTGACGGTGGTGGACGAACCCGAGATGGGACTTCACCCTCTGGCGCTGGACACGGTGGCGTCGCTCTTCCGCAACGCTCGCACGCACACCCAGATCGTCGCGGCTACCCAGTCGGCCACCTTCCTGGACTCCTTCGAGCCGGAAGACGTTCTGGTCGTCGAGCGACGGAACGGGGCCAGCAGCTTCCACCGGCACGGCGGCGATGCGCTGGACGCCTGGGTGGACGAATACTCCCTTGGTGAGGAAGCGCTGATCGGGGAGGAAGCGCTGATCGGGGATCAGATCGAGGATCAGTAGCTGCCCCGACGGAAGGCAGAAGACGGAAGACGGAGACGGAAGACGGAGACGGAAGGCCGCCCAGCCGATCATGCACTCGCCCTTCGACCGCTTCCTGGCCGCCCAAGGCTTCGTGGCGCTGGACGGCGGGCTGGCCAGCGAGCTCGAACACAGCGGCTGGGACCTGAACGACCCCCTCTGGTCCGCCAAGGTCCTTCTGGACGATCCGGGCGCCGTGCGGGCCGTGCACCGGGCGTTTCTGGAGGCGGGGGCGGACTGCATCGTCACCGCCACCTACCAAGCCACCTTCCAGGGGTTTGCCGACCGGGGGATCGGAGACGCCGAGGCGGAAGCGGCGCTCCTGCGCGCCGTGGAGCTGGCCGTCGGCGCTCGCGACGAGTTCTGGGAGGGAGAGGCCGGCCGCCAAGCTCGGCACTCGCGGCAACCTGCGCGCTCGAAGGAGCGGCTGCGGCCGGCGACGGGTCGGTTGCAGCCGGTGACGCGGCGGTTGCGACCGTTGGTGGCGGCGGGCGTGGGACCCTATGGCGCCTATTTGGCCGACGGAAGCGAGTATCGGGGCGACTACGGGATCGGCACGGATGCGCTGGAGGCGTTCCACCGAGGACGGTGGCGGGCGCTGGCCAACAGTTCGGCGGAGCTGATCGCCTGCGAGACGATTCCCAGCTTGCCCGAGACCCGGGCTCTGGCACGGCTCGCCGACCAGTTCGGGAAGCCGACATGGATCAGCTTCAGCTGCCCCGACGGGGTTCGGCTCGCCGACGGTGCCCCCCTGGCCGATGCGGTGGCGGTGGCGGACTCCGCGCCCGGAGTGTTCGCGGTCGGGGTCAACTGCTGCGCCCCGGAGTGGGTGCCCGGCCTCGTGGCCGCCCTGGCCGCCGGCACCCGCAAGGCGGTGGTCGCGTACCCCAATGCCGGGGGCACCTGGGACGCCAAGGCCAAGCACTGGAACGCTCCGACGGGACCCGGATCGGACGCCCCCTCGCGCTCGGACGCCCCCGGCGGGCCCTGCCGCGGCAACGGATGCGCCTCGGGCTGGGCGTCGGCCTGCCTCGAATGGCTGGCCTCGGGCGCCCACGCTGTCGGAGGCTGCTGCCGTGTGGGGCCCGCCGCGATCCGTCGGATGCGGGAGGCGATGGAGGGCTAGGGCCTGCGTTGCGCCGGGACATGAAGCGGGCCTTCCTGCTAGCCAAACGCCCATTCTGCGACTCCACCTTGTCAGGGACCCGCCCCGCCCGCCGCACTGGATTTTTCTCGGACGGGGCCTCCAGCGTCCACCTCGGACGCAGCAACGAACCCCACTCGGGAAAGGAATGGAGGCCGCCCATGTCCCACCAGCCCAAGCAGCCCGACCACCAGCCCAAGCACGGCGAGAAGGATCGTGTGTACAAGCAGTTCTACTCGTTCGCGGAAATCGTCGAGGAGGTCGTCGTCGAGTTCGTCGGCCCGTCCGTCGGCGGTACCTGGACCGACGACCTCGACTTCGACACCCTCGAACAGATGCCCACCGAGTTCGTCGACGCCGAGAGCGAGACCGTCCGCCTGGTGGACATGGCGTGGAGGGTGCGGTTCCGCAGCCGTCCGCTCTGGCTGGTCGTCCTCTTCGAGTTCCAGTCGACGGAGGACAAGGGGATGGCGACCCGCGCACTGCTCGAGACGGCGCTGTGCTACCAGAGCCTGACGGAGGGCAAGGGCGCCGGGGCCGAGGGGGAGGAGAGCGCGGTGCTGTTCGTGGTGGTGAAGAGCTTCGAGGGCCGGTGGAAGGCGGCGTTGAGCAAGGCGTGCGAGCTGGAGAAGCTCGTGCCGGAGGAGTTGAGGCCGTTCATCTACGGCCAGCGGGTAGTGCTGCTGGACGAGGAGGCGGAGGCGAAGAGGGCGGCGTCTCTCGACCTGCGGAAGGCGGGACGCGTGCGGGCGGGCCTGGTGCTGTGCTTCGAACTGGACCCGGAGCGGATCGCTCAGGCGCTGACGGTGCTGGACGAGCAGCTGGACACGCCGGAGTTGCGGGAAGCGTGGCTCGCGTGGCTTCGGCGTCAGATGATAGATTGGGGGGTGCCGGCGGAGATCATCGAACAGTTGGACACGCTGATGGAGGTGGGCAAGGTGTACGGGAACCGTTTCGCGGCATTGGAGAAGCACGCCCTAGCGCGTGGGGAGGCTCGGGGCGAGGCCCGCGGCCAAAGGCTCGGCGAGGCCCGCGGCCAAAGGCTCGGGGAAGCCCGGGGGGAAGCCCGAGGCGAAGCCCGTGGCAAGAAGCTCGGCGAGGCGCGGGGGTTGCGTCGGGCGTATGTCGAGACGGCGAGGTGGAAGTTCGGCACCGATGCGGCGGGGCGGCTGGCCGATGTGCTTGCCGGCGTGACGGACCGCTCACGGCTGGTGCGGCTGGGCCGGCTGGTGGTGGAGTGCGAGACGGGCGACGAGCTGATCACCAAGGCAGCCAGCGATGGTGAACCTGATCGCTAAAGTAAAGTAGGACTGCAGCGAAGCACCTAGCCCAGCTTGCTTCTTGCTTGCCTCCACCGGCCTTCAGCCCTGATCTTCAGCCCCATGGGCCCTTCCCATCCATCCCCCGCCCGGCGCGGATTTCTGGCGAGCATCGGCACCGTGGCGGCGGGTGCGCTGTCCCTGCTCGCGCCTGCGTGGTCCAGCGTGCGCGTCTTGTTCGATCCCTTGCGTCGCGGCCGACCGAACGCGGACATGGTGTTCGCGACCAAGCTCGCGGGCCTGCCCGACGACGGCGTGCCCCGGAAGTTCCAGATAGCGGCTGCCCGAACGGACGCATGGACCACCCATCCAAATGCTCCCGTAGGCGCCGTCTACCTGCGCCGATCCGGCCGCTCGATCGCCGCCCTCAACGTCGCGTGCCCCCACGCCGGATGCTTCGTGAACGTGGCTTCCGACCGCTCCAGCTTCGTCTGTCCCTGCCACAAGAGCAGCTTCGACCTGGACGGCACCGTGAACGATCCCTCCAGCCCCAGCCCTCGGGCCATGGACGCGCTGGAGGTTGAAATCCGCAACGGCGACGAGGTCTGGGTGCGCTTCCAGAAGTTTCGGCCGGGCACGGTGGAGAAGACGCCCGTCGCGTGAGCCGCCCGCGACCGAAGCCCGGCACCGGCGCAACGTCGGCGTCGTGGCGGAAGACCGTTCTCGCCTGGCTCGACGACCGCACCGGATTGCGCGGAGCGTTGCGCAAGTTGCTGATCGAGCCGATCCCCGGCGGTGCTCGGTGGCGCTATGTATGGGGCAGCACCCTGACCTTTGCGATCGCGGTCCAGTTCGTAACCGGGATCGTGCTCTGGGCGGCCTACAGTCCGAATGCGCAGGGCGCCTGGGAGAGCGTGTACTACGTCCAGAACGTGATGGCCGGCGGAAACCTGCTCCGAGGCATCCACCACTACATGGCCCACGCGACCGTCGTGCTGTTGGTTCTCCACCTCATGCAGGTGGTGGTCCACGGCGCGTACAAGGCCCCTCGAGAAGTCAACTTCTGGTTCGGGCTGGCGCTCCTGCACATCGTGATGGGGCTCCTGCTCACCGGCTACCTCCTGCCGTGGGACCAGAAGGGGTACTGGGCGACCAAGGTGGCCACCAGCATCGCATCGCTGGCGCCCGTGATCGGCCCCGGCCTCCAAGACGTCCTGGTGGGCGGCACCGACTACGGCCACCTCACCCTGACGCGCTTCTTCGCCCTGCACGCCGGCGTCCTGCCCGCCCTCCTGGTCGTCCTGGTCGTCGCCCACGTCTATCTGTTCCGACGCCACGGCGTGACGACGCCCGAGCGCCGAGACGAGCCCAGCCGGCGAGACGGCGTCTTCTGGCCCGACCAGCTTCTCCGGGACGCGGTCGCCTGCCTTGCGGTCATGGTCGCCGTGCTCTTCCTCGTTGCCCGCACAGGAGGCGCGCCGCTGGGCGCTCCCGCCGACTCCAGCGAGCCCTACGCTGCCGCCCGGCCCGAATGGTACTTCATGTTCCTCTTCCAGTGGCTGAAGTACTTCCCCGCCGGCACCGAGGTCCTGGGCGCGATCGTCATTCCGGGCGCGGTCGTGGCGCTTGCGGCCGCCATGCCGCTGCTGGGACGCTGGCGCCTGGGCCACGGCTTCAACGTCGGGCTGGCGATTACCGCGCTGGCCGTGGCGGGGCTGCTGACTTGGCGGGCCTACGCCGAGGATGGGAGCGACCCCGACTTCCGGTTCGCCCAGATGCGCGCCAAGGCGGACGCGGAGCGTGTCGCGGAGCTGGCGGGCGGGCCGGAGGGCATCCCTCCCTCGGGCGCGTTGACCCTGCTCCGGTCGGACCCGCTGACCCAGGGGCCGCGCCTCTTCGCCGATCGGTGCGCCAGCTGCCATACCTACGGCGGCACCAACGGTCTGGGCAGAGAGCCGGTCGATCCTCCGACCGCTCCAGACCTGAAGCGCTTCGCCAGCCGGGAATGGCTAGCGGGCCTGCTGGACCCGGAGCGCGTCGCCACTACCGAGTACTTCGGCGGAACCGCATTTGCGCGGGGCCGAATGGTGCGGATGGTGCAGAGCCGGATCGCCAGATTCGACGACGCCCAGGCCGCCGAACTAGGCAAGGTCGTGAAGGCGCTGTCGGCCGAGGCCGCCCTTGCCTACCAAGCCGAGGCCGACTTGGCCGATCACGCCGAGATCGTCGAGGGCGCCGCCCTGATCTCGTCGGAGTCGATGGGGTGCACCGAGTGTCACGAGTTTCGGGGGACGGTGGAGACGCCCCGAGGCCCGGTGCTGACGGGCTACGGGTCACGGGAGTGGCTGACCGCCGTCGTCGCCGACCCCGAGCACCCCGCGTTCTACGGAGAGCGCAACGACCGAATGCCGTCTTTCGGACGCGACGAGATCCTGTCTCCCGAAGAGATCGGACTGCTCGTGGGCTGGCTGAGGGAGGAGTGGTACCGGGCGCCCGCCACGGGCCAGCCGGACGACGCCACCGGCCGGACGGACGACGCCACGGACCAGCCGGACGACGGGGGGAGCTAGCCAGCCTCGAGCTAACCAGCCTCACTTCCCACGCGGGCCCTCCGGCGGTACCTTGGGAACGTTGCATCGGGACGTGGCGCAGTCCGGTAGCGCACCTGAATGGGGTTCAGGGGGTCGCCGGTTCGAATCCGGCCGTCCCGACTTTGATTGACGGGTGCCCGTCGTGCCGCCGGCTCACCTACGCCTCGGCGTCGCAACCTCCGCTGGCAACCCGTCGCTGACCATCACGTCCACAACGCCGTCCACCGCGCCGTCTACAACACTGGCCACCACGCTGGTCAAGTCCGTAGACTCTCCGGTCCAGCCGCGAAGAACTGCGCGCATGCGACCGGTGGCGCGATCCGTCAGGACGGCCACGGGCTCGGCGCCCGACTCTTCCAGCACCAAGTGGCCGTCGGGGCCCGAGAGCGCCACCTGGGTTAGCGCCCCGTCCTGGACCGGGTCGTAGGGAATAGCGAAGAAGAAGGCGCCGCCGCCGAACTCCAGTGGCGTGGGCGCGAAGCTGAACGAGAAGCGCGGCTCGCCCCGGGGCCCGTAGCCCTCCAGCGTGTAGGGGCCGCCCTCCGTGGGCCACGCCGGTGCCATATCCACCAGGAACGCCGGTTCCAAGCGGTGCCCTGCGTCGCCGACCGTCCCGCGCAGCACAAGGCTCTTGGCTCGCCCCGTCGTTGCGTCCCCATGCTGGCTCCCCGCCGATCCGTCTCGGCCCGGCGACGACGACGCTTCCGTGGCGAGCCGGTACGTCATCGCCTTGGTGAAGTGGTAGTCGCTCACCCAGCTGGGGTAGCAGTACCCCATCACGTCCTTGTAGAGGGAAGGGTTGACGAGCTGCCGGTTGCGGAAGTCGTAGCCCCACGCGCCGATGCTGCCGTTGTCGTAGGGAAAGCCCAGATCGGGGCCGCTCGCACCTCCGCACGGCGCATGGCGAAGCCCGAAGTTGTGACCGAGCTCGTGGGCCAGAGTTGCGCCGTTGGGGGCGCCCACGCTCACCCTGAATCCGCCGATGTAGCCGAGTCCGGTCCAGTTGGAACCCGCAGGAAGGGCGACGGCGCCGTAGTAGTACCCCCGCTCGCCCTCTCGCCGGTGGAGGAAGGTCAGGTCACCCAGCAGCTCTCCCCATCCCGCGGCGGAAGTTAGGTCCACCGACGTTGTGAAGGGCTCCCGAACCGCCACTGCCAGGTCGGCGACGGGCAAGGCGGATCGGGTCAGGTGCATGTGCTCGCTGTCGGCCCTGATCCCCTGGGCCCAGGCGAGCGCCACTTTGCTGGAATCGGATGCAACCAGAACCGGCACCACCGTCAGGTCCAGCTTGGGAACGGTGCGCACATCCAGTCTCATCCGACCCTTGGCCGGCAGGCGGATCGTGCTCTGGGCAGCCATGGGCACGGAGCGGTCTCGATTGAGCTCCACGACCATCGTCGTCCCAGGCTGCACCACGTCGCCGGGAATGATGGCGTTGTGCGACCAGTCGAGTCTCCCTTCCTCAACGAAGTTGGGCAGAACGTCCGACGCGGAGCGCATGACTATGCTGTGGACCAGCCGGTTGGCCTGCCAGAAGAAGGCGTGGACCTGGGGCTGGTAGAAGCTGATTTGGTCGCCGGTCACGAAGACGCGGAGCAGCGCTTGGCGGCCGGCGATCAGTGGGACGAGGCCGTTCCTCCGCTGGATGCCCTGGGTCAGGTGCAAGACAGGCGCATCGAGAACCAACTCGGACGGGTTGATCCGGAGGCGGGCACTGGCGGAGAGGCCCGCCACGGACACGGACACGGTGGCGTCGGCCCCGCGACGAGCCGCCACGACCCCGTCCGGCGACGCCCGGGCCGCCGCCTCGTTGGACGTGGTCCACTGTGGGCGCGCCCAGAGGGGCGGGGGTCGGATCGAGTCGCCGTTCTGGTCCAGCACGACCAAGCGGTAGGAGACGGCCTCGCCGACAACGACCAGCGTGTCGCTCGGCGTCAAGATCAGAGATGCTGGCACTTGGTCGGGAACGAACGCCAAGTCGGCGCAACCGCCCGTGGTCGCGGCGAGGAGCGCAACGACCAGCGACAGCGGTCGGAGGGGGACCAGCGACCGCGGCCGGAACGGGACCAGCGACAGTGGCCGGAGCGGGCCCCTGGGTCTCGGTGCAGATCGAACGGGTGGCGTCATCGGGGGGTTCGGCTCGCGCTGTTCGCGTCAGCTGCTGCCCAAGCGCACGGCCACCCCCACGTCCAGTGCCAGTGCGATCGCCCGGTCAGAGTCTCGGTCCGAGTTGGCAGTCATCCAGCGGTAGGAAATGCCGGGCATGAAGCTCACCCGGCCCCCACCGACCACAAGTCCGGCAGCGCCCAGCAACCCGATGCCCAAGTCGGGCGACGCGCCCTCCGAGCCGGCGTTGGTGGCACCGAAGAGGATGCCCATGCGCAGCCACGGCCCGCCGCTGCCCCACTCGGCGCCCACGGCTCCGTGGTTCCCGACCACGGTGACGTCCTGGTCCGTGCAGTACCCCTCCTCGCAACCGAAGGCAGTTCGGTAGTACCCCCCGAAGAGCGCGACCCGCTCCCACATCTGCTTTCGAACGACCAGATCGAAGGACCACGACGGGGCGAAGTCGAGGGCCGCCGCCGACCCCGAATGGCTGCCTACGGTGAGCCCGGTCCGGAGTTCGGTCTGGATCTGGGCGTCGGCGTCGGAAGACGGCAGTGCGGCGACGATCGACAGCAGGGCCGTGCCCGCGAAGGTGGCGCACGCCCTGGTCGGACGGGTCATCGGCCACCTCTGGGCAGGCCGTAGCTGACCAGGAGTTCCACATCCTGGGCGAGCAGGGCCGACTCGTCGGTCCAGTTCCTGACGATTGCGCGCACCTGCCCGTCACTCCGGTTGCGGAGAATCGCCATGGGGTTCGCCCCCGACGCCTCGTTCGCCCCCGACGCCTCGAGCGTCACCTGCCCTTCGGGACCCGACAGCACGACCCGCTCCAGCACTCCGTCCCGGTCCGGGTCGTAGGGGACCGCAAAGACGAACTGGCGTCCCCCGTGCTCGACGGCGCTCGGCTCGAAGGTGAACGAGAACGGACGCCGCCCGTCGGAGGCGATGCCCTCGAGACGGTAGGGGCCGCCCGCCTCGGGCACGTTGGGTTTGGAGTGGATCAGGAACGCGGGCTCCAGCGTCAACTCGCCGTTGCTGGCGCCTCCCCACACCATGAGCGTGCTCTCCGGGACGGCCTCCGTGCGCGACCACGAACCCTCTCCCGTCAGCCGGTGGTCAATGGCGCGGTTGAAGTGGTAGTCGCTGACCCAGTCCGGGCGGCAGTAGCCCATGAAGTCCTTGTACTGGGACGGGTCCACCAGCTTGGCGCCGTTGAAGTTGTAGCCCCATATGCCGATGCCGCCGCCGTCGTGGGGGTAGTCGGCGTCGGCCCCTCCCGCGCCGCCGCAGGGCGCGTGGAGCAGCCCCATGTTGTGGCCCAGCTCGTGGGCGAACGTGCCTTCTGTGGGCCGTCCCACGCTGACGGGGGGGTAGCCGATGTATCCCAACCCGCCCCACGCCGAGCCCGCTGGCAGGACGACAGCACCGTAGTAGTACCCGCGCTCGCCCTCCAACTGCCACATGGCGGCGATCTCGCGGAGAAACGAAAGCCATCCGCCTTCGGTCGTCAGGTCCGACGAGGTGGTGTAGGCGTCGTGCACCCTCACCTGCATGTCGCCGATCGGCAGGACGGAGCGGGCGAGCGCCAAGTGGCGGCTGTCGGCGGTCATGCCCCGGGTCCAGTTGAAGATCTGGCGGTTCGGAGCTGCAGCCAGCAACACGGGAACGATCGTCTGCTCCAGCAGCGGCACCGTTCGAACGTCCAGACGCATTCGACCCTCGGCCGGAACCCGAAGCTGGCTGCCCGGTGCCGTGGGGACGACGCCGTCGGGGTCCAGCTCCACGACCATCTCCGCGCCCGGCTGCAGGACCCAGCCCGGAACCACGGCGTTGAAGGAGCGGTCGAGGCGGTGCTCCTCCACCTCCATGGGAAGAAGGACGCCCGACGGCTGCATCTCCACCGTGTGGACTTCCCGGTCGTCCTGGTAGAAGGTCGCCTGCGCCGTGGGCCTGTAGAAGCTGATCTCGTGGCCGGTCATGAACACCCGCAACAGGGCTTGGCGGCCGGCCACCAAGGGCACGCTGCCCTCTTCGTTCTGCGCGGCCTGCGTCAGGTAGACCGCCGGTGCCGACAGAGCCACGCTGGCGGGGTTGATGCGCAGTCGGGTCCACGCCTCCAGCCCCGCGAGCTTCGCCGTCACGCTGACGTAGCCGCCGCGCTCGGCCGTGGCGCTGCCGTCCCGCTCCACCGAGACCGCCCCCGAGTCCGAGAGGCTCCACACGGGCTGCGCCCAAGACGGCGGCCCCTTCATGACGTTGCCGTCCTGGTCTTCCACCTCGACGCGGATGCGCACCACGTCCCCAGAGGTGACCAAGCTGTCGAACGGAGCCAGAGAGAGGGCCGACGGGATCCGCTCCGCCTCCATAGCCAGGTCGGCGCAGGCGATGGCGCTCACCGCGACTGCCGTCGCGGCTGTCTTCCAGGGCGTTGCCGCCTTCCAGGGCGTTGCGACCGTCTTCCAAGGCATCTTCTTCATTTGATCAAGAGTAGTGCGCAAGGCCAGTCGGCGCGAGTGCTGGAGTCCCCGACGCTTGCCACTAGAGTTCCCGGAGCTTGATGTTGCGGAACCATATGGGGTCGCCGTGGTCCTGCAGGCCCACATGCCCCTGACGCGCCCTGCCGTAACGCGGCCAGTCGGCAAACTTGGTCTCGGCCACGGCTGCTTCCCACTCCGGGCTCCACAGCTCGTAGGCGACCACTTTGGTGCCGTTCAGCCAGTGCTCCACCCGACCGCGGTTCACGACGATGCGGGCGTGGTTCCACTCGCCCACCGGGCGCGTCGCCTTGGCCGAGGGCTCATGGAGGGCGTAGTTGGACCCCGCCGATGTCTTGGGGTTTCTGCCGTCGGCGTGGCCGTCGTCGTCGAGGATCTGCATCTCGGGGCCGGTCCAGTAGGGTGCCCGCTCTTCCTCGGTGAGCCGGTAGAAGATGCCGCTGTTGCCCCCCGGACCGATCTTCCACTCCAGCGACAGCTCGAAGTCGGCGAACTGCTCCTTGGTGATCAGGTCCTGTCCGCCGTCGCCCGTCGCTCCAGGCGTGAACGTCAGGATGCCATCCTCTGCCGACCAGCCCGCCGGGACGCCTTCCTGCCTGTAGCCCCGCCACTCGGCCAGGGACGTGCCGTCGAAGAGCAGCCGCCAGCCCTCCGCCTCCTCTTCGGGGGTTAGGCGATTGGGCGCTGGCTCCTGGCCCGCGACTCCGCCGCACGCCAGCGCGACGAAGAGGCAAGCCGCCCGCGAGGCCGACCAGCATCGGCGACGGACGGGGAAGTACTTGGCAATCGTCGAACGCATGGACTTCACCTGCCTTTCTGCTGTGGGCGTGGCTCTCTGTGCGGTCGGTCGGGTCCCTGGTCGAATGCGGCGTCGAATGCGGCTTGGGACGGCCGAAAGTCCAGCCGGCTCACGAAACGCCGGGCTTCCGCCGCCCCGTGCTCCCTCTCCATGCCCGGGTCTTCCCACTCCACCGACAGGGGGCCGTCGTAGCCGACTCGGTTGAGCGCGCGAACAACGGTCTCCCACTCTACTTGACCGCGACCCGGAGAGCGAAAGTCCCAGTGGCGGCGAGGGTCGCCAAACTCGGTGTGGCCGCCGAAGACGCCGACCTCGGTCGGTTGGTCGGACCACCAAGCATCCTTCACGTGAACGTGGAAGATGCGGTCGCCGAAGCGGGAGACGAAGCGCTCGTAGTCCACGCCCTGGTAGGCCAAGTGGCTGGGATCGAAGTTGAAGCCGAAGGCCGGGTGACCGTCCACGGCGTCCAGCGTTCGTTCAGCGGTGGCCAGGTCGAAGGCGATCTCTGTCGGGTGGACCTCCAGTGCGAAGCGCACGTCTTCCTGGGCGAAGACGTCCAGGATCGGGGTCCACGCTTCAGCGAATGCATGGTAGCCGTCGTCGATCCACTTCGACGGAACCGGCGGAAAGGAGTACAGGAGGTGCCAGATCGGACTTCCGGTGAAGCCGTTCACCACCGAAACTCCCAGCCGGGCGGCGGCCCGAGCCGTGTCGATCATCTCCTGGGCGGCACGGCGGCGCACGCCCTCGGGCTCGCCGTCGCCCCAGACCCGCGGCGGCAGCACGGCCTTGTGGCGCTCGTCGATCCGGTCGCACACCGCCTGTCCCACCAAGTGGGCGCTGATTGCCCATACACGGAGCCCGTGGCGCGTCAGGCGGGCGCGCACGTCGTCGCAGTACGTCGGCTCGGTCAGCGCGCGCCGCACGTCGAAGTGGTCTCCCCAACAGGCAAGCTCCAGCCCGTCGTAGCCCCAGGCCGCCGCCTTGCTGGCCAGCTCGTCCAGCGGCATGTCGGCCCACTGGCCCGTGAAGAGGGTGATGGGGCGGTTCATCGTGACTGGACGGCTCGTCGGGGGCGACCCGCGCTCGTCTCCCGATCTGTCTTCGGCGTCAGTTCGCTCTCCTCGTCCAAGGAACCCGGCAGGCGTCGTCCTGGATTCTCCGCATTCGTGACGTATGTGGCAAGGACGGGCCGCTTTCCGGCGCGTGCGTGCGACACTAGCTTCAGGAGCTGATCGGTGGCAGTACGATTCCGATGACGTGCCACGATGGGGAGGCATCTCGGATGAGCTTCGTTTCGGTGGACGGATTCTGTGGTGCCGGCGGACTGAGCCTCGGCCTGAAGCGAGCCGGGCTTGGAGTCGGCTACGCCTTCGACTCCGATGCCCCGGCCGTGGAGAGCTACCGCGGAGGCGTGGGCGACGCAGTTCAACAGGCTCGAGTCGAGGACCTCACAGGCGAAGCGGTCACGAACCACGTCGGCGGGTCCAGGGTCGATCTCTTTGCCGGCGGTCCGCCCTGCCAAGGCTTCTCGAAGCAGAAGCGCGGAGCTCACCGGGGCGACGCTCGCAACCGCTTGGTACTCGAGTTCGCCAGGCTTGTGGCCGAGTTGTCGCCGCGTTTCTTTCTTCTCGAGAACGTGGCGATGTTCGGTCAGAAGCGGGGTCGGCAGTTCGTCCGTGAGATCAGAGAGATGCTGGCGCACTACCGTCTCTTTCCGCATTTCTACAACAGTGCCGACTATGGGCTTGCGCAGACCCGTCAGCGTTTTATCATCGTCGGTCAGCGGAACGATCTGACGGTGCCCTTCCGTGTTCCACCGCCAACATGCCGAGTGTGGCGAACCGTCGCCCAAGTGCTGCACGGACTTCCCGAACCTCCTCTCGACTACTCGGTGCATCCGTCTTTCCCCAATCATCAGCGGGCTCGTGTGACCGAGATCAACGTACGTCGTTTCTCCCACGTGCCCCCAGGAGGCGGATGGCAACACATTCCAGAGGATCTTCGCCTTAAGTGTCACAGGAACGTGGACACACGGCGCGGTGGTTGGCCCGATGTGTACGGACGTTTGGATCCTGACGGCCAAGCTCCCACGATTACTGGTGGGTTCGACAGCTTCAGTCGAGGTCGGTATGGGCATCCCTACTCCAACCGGCCCCTCACGCCTAGGGAGGCTGCACGATTGCAGGGTTTTCCAGATGATTTCGAGTTCGCTGGCACCCGTCATGACGTTCGCACTCAAATCGGCAACGCCGTCCCGCCCCCACTGGCTGAAGCCATCGGCCGCTCTATCAAGCGGTCGCTTGCGATCGAAAACGGCGTGGCATCGGATGCGTTCAGTTCCTTCGAAACCGCCGAGGGTCAAATGATGCTAGCGGTCTAATCGTGCGCAGACCCGACGCCTATTGAACCTGCCTCCATGGCGAGGGGTCCCGCAACGCAACGGCATCGTCCATGAGGTCGGAAATCGGCCGCACGGGCACAAATGGATAAGTATTGGCAAGCTCCAAGTAGGGTTGAGGCGGATCGAAGTAATACATCGCGTGAATTCTAGCGACGAACATCTGATACTGACGTAGCCTCTCCGGCGTACATGTTTCTTGGATCCCCGCCTTTAGTCGATTCGTCTCGGTCAAGAACACCATCACACCCTTGATCCGGTCGGTGCCGTAGGCTCCATCCAGTATTCGCTGATGCGCCCAAGGCTGCACGATTCGTTCCCGCGTGGATGTCTTTACGGCCAAATGGATCAGTGCTTTTCCCTTACCCAAGTTGAACAGATGATCAGGGTTGAGTCCGCGAGCGAGTTCGGGATTCAGGGCTTCAATCTGGGCTGTTCCTCGTACGCCGAGTGCGGTAGCTACGATGTTGCCGACTAGGTACTCAAAATACTTGCCGCTTCGGCCTCGCGCCTTGTTGTTTGATTCGATGTCGTTTGCACAACAAAACGACATGGCGGCGGTATACAGTGTTTTCATGATTTCCCGGGGACTGCGGCCGCCAAGTCCCGTCGCCAGCAGGCTATCCAACACCTGGCGACAGAGGTCTGCGTCGTAGAGTGCAGTATTGAAGACTCGAGAAGTAGTATCGGCATTGCGTCGAAAGGCGGCGTACGACTTGTTCGGCACGCGACTGGGTTCCGGTACCTGGTCGAAGGAATCCAGAAAATCCATGCTGACGTGAACAGTGGCGGCGACCGCGTCTCGGACTTGACTTGTCCAAACCCCCTTTCGGACAGCGACGCGAAGGTCGTTGTAGGCCGTTGCGATCACGGACATCGACAGCTTCTCTGGTCGTGGCGGAAGCGCGTCATCCAACCAGCAAGGCGTCGGCCCGGTTCACCGCTGGTGAGGTGGAGCCCGACGAGATCACGGTGCGCAGGGCGTTTGCCGTCTCCACGGGCGGCAGGAAACCGCTCTCGTCGACGGAGGCCAGGACCCCAGTCAGGGCGGCCAGGGCGGACCGCAAGTCCTCGCCCCGTGCCCAGGGCCCAAGGCACCGCTGCGGGGCACGCGCTCCGAGACGAACTCCGGCATCGTCGGCCACAGGTAGCACACGCCGACGGCGAACACGGTGGCGGCGGCCAACACCGAGCCGGTCGAGCCCCCCGCATCCACAGTAGCCCGGCGCCCGACGCCACCGCCGACGCCAGCAGAATCCCCGTGGGCGACAAGCGGTGAACCGCCGGTCCGGCCTTATAGCGGAGGACCGCCGGCGGGCGTCGGTTGGATTCACGGCGTGTCGGGGGACAGTTAGCGGTGGCTGGCGCGAGCCGAGGCCATGGGTTCGGTGGGGTTGTCGTGCTCGACGAAGAAGTGGCGGAAGCCCGCCTCCTCGGAAAGGGCGAGACGGCCGGCCAGTCGATCGTGCCCGCGCCCACGTCCGCCATCCCTCCTTGGGCGTCCACATCTTTGCCCGCCTTATTCACCAGAGGTGGTGTGAGGGGGGTGGCGTGCGGCGGCGAGGCCAGTAGGTTCAAGGTGTACCGCCAAGAACCGGCGACCTGCCGCACGCAACGCCGAGGTGAAGATAGTGAGTTCTCCGTTTCGGTTCAAGTCGATCCGCGTCGAGGTCACCGGATAAGGTGACGGGCAACGCGGGCGTCCTGCTGTCGCCATGTGCTGAGCGCCAGCGGCGTGGACCGCTGGCTGAGCAAGCGCATCGAAGACGACGAGATGCCCGTCGACGCGCTGCTGGACCTCTACCGGAGGCGGGGCAAGGCCGAAGGCCACATGGGCGAGATGAAGAGCGTGGTGGACCCTGCGCTGTCGTCGCCGCGGCCCAAGCGCTTCTAGCCGGGGCCGCCCGGTCGCGAAGCGGAGCCCGAGCGTCGACGCCTTCGCCTGCAACGAGGCGCGCCTGCTCGTCGGACTGTTCGGCTACCAGATCATGCACGTGCTGCGCACGCTGCTGGAGCGGGCCATCCAGACCGGCTGGAGCCTGCTGCGGCGGCTCGAGACGATTCGGGAAGCCGTGGTCAACGCCGTGACCCAATTCGGGACTTGCGACCTTGGTTGCGCGTTCGCTGGCTTGTTCCTAGCTTGCTGTGTTCGCACGTTTGCTCGCGACCACTCGCCCCAACCCACCGGGGCACAGCCAACCCACCAGGACACAGGAGAAACCATGCCCCCCCCCCCCCCGAATCTCCGTGACGGCCGGCTCCATGGGCGACGCCGACCCCTCCGCCCCGCAACCGGAGCGCAGGCCGTGGGCCGCGCCCCGGCTGGTATCGTGGTGCCGTGGGATGATCCTCGGTACCAATAACCAAGGGCCGGACTCGAAGGGCCCGCTGTGCGGCTCCCCCTGCACGGCGCCGTGCCCTCAGACCAACTGCCCGGGCGCCCCGAACTACACGGGGTCGTAGGCCGAGCCGGCCACATCCGACGATCCTGATGGACGCGGGCGAAGTCCTCCCGCACGTCTACGACCGTTTGGCCCAAGACCGGCGCCGAAACGGGATCGCGTGGTGGCCGCTCGGTGCCAGCTACCTCGCCGATCCCTACCCGGACCTTCGTCGCCTGCGCGAGACCGCGCCGTGCCTCCCTTGCTCGCTGACCGGGGGCGTCCTGGTGACCCGCTACCGAGACGTGGACCGCATTCTGCGCGACTACGAAGGGTTTTCTCTAAAGCCTGCGCGCCAGCGATGGGAGATCGCGGCCGGGATCTTCGACTCCGACCCGCCGGAGCACACGCGTCTGCGAAGCTTTGCCAGACGGGCGTTCACGCCTCAGCGAATGGTGCAGATGGAGAGCTACGTCCGCGCAACGGCGCACAAGCTGCTGGATCGGGTGGCCGACCAGGATGTCTTCGACTGGATGTCCGTTCTTGCCCAGCCGCTGCCCGTGTTGGTCATCGGCCGCATGGTCGGGTTGCCGAAGACGACTATGGAGCTCTTCAAGGAAGCGATCGAGAGTCGCTACCAGCATTCAGACAACTACTCGCAAAGGATGGGCTGGCTCCGTGAGCCCACGCCCTCGAAGGAGCGCCTCCGCCAGTGGCTCCGTACCAAAGTGCTCGTCACCCGCCGCCTCGCCTACTTCGTGGAGGAACACCGATCCGAGCCCCGGGACGATGTGGTGTCCACTTTGGTCGAAGCGGACAGCCAAGGCGACCGGCTCACCGGTGAAGAGGCGACGGCTATGTTGCACCTTGTGCTCAACGTCGGCAATGGGTCGACCAGGGATCTCATCGGCACCGGCTTGCTGGCACTGTTGCGCCATCCAGAGCATATGCGGTTGTTGCGGGAGCGACCCGAACTTCTTGCGGACGCGGTTGAAGAGTTGTTGCGCTACGATGCGCCCGTGCAATTGGTCAGCCGCTTTTCCGTTGAGGACACGGAAATCGCTGGCACTCCGGTCGCAGCCAACTCCCATGTGACCCTGCTCTTCGGCGCGGCCAACCGGGATCCGGACCGGTTCGAGCGACCGGACGAGCTGGACTTCGCCCGCGCCGACAAGCGTCATTTCACGTTTGGGCGCGGCATTCATCACTGCCTGTTTGCTCGGCTGGCCAGGATGGAGGCCCGAGTCGCCTTCGAGGTTCTTCTGGAGCGGTTCGCCGATGTCCAGCTTGCCAGCTCTACGCCGCCAGCGTTCGTGCGCAAGGCCATGTTGCGGGAATTGAAGCATCTGCACATACGAGTGCGACGGCGCTAGGCTGGGGCGGCTAGGATATGGCGTCCCGCGTGCGACCGCCTAGAGCGGTGAAACCCAGCGACCCTCCCGCGCCGACCGCAGCACGTTCTCCACGAAGCGAACGCCATGGAGGCCGTCAACGTGATCCGGGAAGTCTCTCTCGAAGGGGGTGGCAGCTGCGTCCGTGGCAGCTTCGCCGGTGGCAGCTTGGCCGGTGACATCTGCGCCCGCCAGCTTGGCGCCGATGGCGCGTCCAGCGTTACGATAGATGTTGGCGAACGCCTCAACGAAGCCTTCGGGGTGGCCGGACGGCAACCGCGTGGCCTGCTGGGCCTCTTCCGACAGCCAGGGGCTGCCCCGGGTTAGGCGCTGCGCGGGGCCGTCCGTGAAGTGCAGCCAAAGTTCGTCGGGCCGTTCCTGGCGCCATGTCAGGCCGCCGGCGTCGCCGTAGACTCGCAGCCGAAGTCCGTTCTCCTCGCCGGCGCACACCTGGCTCACGCACAAGACGCCTCTGGCGCCGCCGGCGAACCGCAACAAGACGCTGGCGTCGTCCTCCATCGTTCGCCCGGGCGCCAAGCTGGCCAAGTCGGCAAAGACGGCCTCGATCTCCGCGCCCGTCACGTAGCGGAACAAGTTGTGGGCGTGGGAGCCGATGTCGGCCACCGCAGACGACGGTCCAGCCTGCGTCGGGTCCAGCCGCCAGGCCGCCTGCTTGTGACCCGCTTCCTCCAAGCGCGTGGCCAGCCATCCCTGGTAGTACTCGACCACGACCTTGCGCAGCGTCCCGAGTCGCCCGGAGAGGAGCTGACGGCGGGCCTCCTTGACCATGGGATAGCCTGTGTAGTTGTACGTCGTCGCGAAGACGAGGCCCGTGTGCTCGACCGCCTTCCGCAGGTCTTCCGCGTCGGCCAAGGTCGTGGTCATGGGCTTGTCGCAGATCACGTGCACGCCTGCGTCCAGGAACGCCAGCGCGACGGGGTGGTGCAGGTGGTTCGGCGTTGTGATCGACACGGCGTCGATGCGGGAGTCCGCTGGCAACGCCGCCTCCGCGTCCGCCATTGTCCGGTAGTCGTCGTAGACTCGGGACGAATCCAGCCCCAGCAGCGCGCCCTGCTCCCGGGAGCGCTCCGCCGAGGAAGAGAAGGCACCCGCCACCAGCTCCCACTCCCCGTCCAGCGCCGCCGCCATTCGGTGGACTCGGCCGATGAAGGCGTCCGGCCCGCCCCCGACCATCCCGTACCGAAGCTTCCGGCCCAGGTGGGGGTTCACGCCCGGCCCATGTGGGGGTTCACGACTGGCCCACGTGGGGGTTCACGACCGGTGGCGAGTCCGGTCCTTGAGGCGAGCCCGGTCCCGGAAGTGAAGTACGCCGAACACCAACGCCAGGACCCCGCACAGCGGAACCATGTAGCGGAACGAGACAAGTCCGCCGCGGTTCTCGGCGGGTCCCAGCAAGGCACCGGCCCGGTCCACCGCTGGGGAGGTGGAGCCCGACGAGATCACGGCGCGCAGGGCGTTTGCAGTCTCCACGGGCGGCAGGGAATCGCTCTCGTCGACCGAGGCCAGGACTCCAGTCACGGCGGCCAGGGCGAACCGCAAGTCCTCGCCCCGTGCTCCAGGCGTGCGCAGAGACTGGGACTCCAGTGCGCCGCGGGCCTCTTGCAACGTGAGGATCACCGCGTCCTGGGGAAGACCCTCGTGGGCGTGGCGGTCCGCGATGCGCCCCATGATCGGCGACGTTCCCCATCCCACGGCCGCCATGCCCACCGCGCCCATCAGCCCAAGGCCCAAGGCGCCGCTGCGGGGCACGCGCTCCGAGACGAACCCCAGCATCGTCGGCCACAGGTAGCACACGCCGACTGCGAACACGGTGGCGGCGGCCAGCACCGAGCCGGTCGAGCCGCCCGCGCTCATCCACAGCAGCCCAGCGCCCGACACCACCGCCGACGCCAGCAGAATCCCCGTGGGCGACAAGCGATGAACCACCGGTCCGGCCTTGTAGCGAAGGACCGCCATCAGTCCGCTGATGTAGACCAGGACGAGAATCCCAGGCAGTCCGCCCGCCTCCAGGACCGCCGGGATCCAGCGGTTGGGACCGAGCTCGATGGACGCCGTGAGGGCCATGCACGCTAGCATGAGCAGCATGAGAGGCGTGGCGAGGGTGGTCTTGGACATCTCGCCCATGGAGACGCCGGCGCGCACGCCCTCCGTCGGGGGAAAGCGTTGCCGGAGCAGCAGCACGCCGTACGCCGCCGTGGGAATCAGGATCAGCCCGATCTTGAGCTGCCAGCCGCCCAGCCCCGCCGAGTCCAGCGCATAGGCCGCCAGTCCCCCTAGGACGATCCCGCCTGGAAACCAGACGTGGAACTGGTTGAGCTTCACCGTCTTGTCGCGGGGGTAGAGCGTCGCCACCAGCGGGTTGCAGGCCGCTTCCACCAAGCCGTTGGCCATTGCCAGGATCAGCGCGCCGGCGTAGAGGGCGCCGAAGCCGCCCGCCAGGATCATGATCAGGGAGCCGGCCAGGTGGCCGACGAACGCCAGTCGGAGCAGAAAGCGCATCCCCAGCGTGTCGCAGAGCGGGGAGAAGACGAGTTGGGAGATGGCGAATCCGCCCAGTCCCACACCAGCGATCCACCCGACCTGGGCGTTGGAGAGGACAAACTCCCTTTTGAGGTCGAACATGACCGCGCCCACTGTGGCAAAGGCCACCGAGGTGGCGACGAGGGCCACGCAGCTGCCGAGGAAGAGCCGGCGGGCGTCGCCGACGGTCGCGTCGGGGTGAGCTGGGGACGGGCCGGGGGTGCCGGCGGAGACCTTTGGGTTCACGGCGTGTCGGGGGACAGGTAGCGGTAGCTGGCGCGAGCCGAGGCCAGGGGGTCGGCAGGGTTGTCGTGCTCGACGAAGAAGTGGCGGAAGCCCGCCTCCTCGGAAAGGGCGAAGACGGCCGGCCAATCGATCGTGCCCGAGCCCACGTCCGCCATCCCGCCCTGGGCGTCCACATCCTTCAGGTGACAGAGTGCGAAGCGACCGGGGTGGTTGGCAACAAGGCGATCGAAGTCGGCGCCGCCGACCGTCGACCAGTGCAGGTCGATCTCCATGTCCACCAGCGACGGGTCCAGCTGTTCCAGGAGCAGGTCGTAGCCGGTCGGCCCTCCGGCTTCGGCGAGGTGCTTGAACTCGAAGGCGTGGTTGTGGTAGGCGACCCGAACTTGCGCCTCCTGCGCCGCGGCGCCGGCTCGGTTCAGAGCGTCGGCCACGGCTCGGTAGCCATCCTCGGTTCGCTGTGCGTCTGGGATCCACGGCAGCACCAGCCAACGGTGACCCAGCACGGTTGCCGCCTCCAGCGACGAGGCCAGGCCATCTCCAACAAGCTCCTCCATGCCGACGTGGGCTGCCGGGGCCGCCAGGCCCGCTCCATCCAGCCATCCCCGGAGCACCGCTGGCGGGTGGCCGAAGTAGCCTGCGAACTCGACTTCGTGGTAGCCGACGGCGGCCAGTGCGTCGAGGGTTGCCGCCGGGTCGTCGGCCATGAGGGAGCGGACGGTGTAGAGCTGGATGCCGATCCGATCCGGCGCGGATTCGGCCAAGCCGGTGCTGGACCGAGTGGCCGCGACGCGCCTCTCTTCCGTGCACCCTGCCAGGAGAAGTGCGCCGGCTCCCGAGGCGACGGTGGCCAAGAAATCCCGTCGGTGCAATTCCATGCCCGGTAGGCCTTGTCCTGGGGGACTACGGACGAGGGCCGGCGTCGGGGGGCGGTCCGGTCACCTGACTGACGCCGCAGTTGGCGAGCAGGGCTTGGGCGTCCGCCTTGCCGGTCTCCGAGGGTGCGATCTGCCTTTCGCCCTCCTGGGGGTCCTCGTCATCGCCGGAGATGGCGCCCAACACGCCGATGTCCTTGTCGGCGATCTGCGACGCCACGGCTCGCAGGTGCGTGGTGCCCGTCTGCGGGTTGTCGAAGGCGGTGACCGTGAGAAGGTCGGCGTAGGCGTTGCCCAGCAGAATCTCCTGGGCGAGACCCGACGTCTGCTTTCGGGCCCGGACGAAGCCCACGCCGGCGTTTCCGTCCTCGATGTTGTAGCCCATCAGGTTGAGCTGGGCGACGGCGCACTCGTAGGCCGTGTCCTTGCCAGGTGACGTGACGCCCATGTAGGAGACGGGCGCAGTAGCGCACCCGGTCGCGACCGCGACGGCAACAGCGGACGGGACGAGTCGAGCGGCGAACTGGAAGCGGTTCATGGGCGTGCACCTTGCTGTGGAAGTGGGACGGCTTCGGCTGGAAGCGGGACGGCTCCGGCGGAGGAGCCTGCCCCGGGGGCTGGCCGGCAGGCCGATAGGGTAAAGATACACTCGGGGGGCAACGCACCGAGCATGAGGGGGGTCCACGGGTCCGCGCGCCCCAAGCACGAGGGGTCAGCACCGAGCCCGAGGTCAGCGCACGGAGAAGCCCCCGGCCAGCGGGTCATCCTCCTCGGCTACGAAGACGGCGGTGCCGGTGTAGTGGGCGCGTCCTCCCACGAGCACGGTGACGGCGTCGTGTCGGCCCACACGGCCCTCGTCCACGACGCTGCCGCTGAACACCGAGCCCGTCAGGCTGGAGAAGAGACGTTCGTCACCGACGGCGACTTGGCCCCGTGCCTTCTGGATTGCCATGCGGGCCGTCACGCCGCTGCCCGTGGGGCTCCGGTCCACCTGGCGGTCGGCGAAGACGCAGACGTTGGCGCTGGGCCGGTCCGCTCCCGCGGTTCCGTCGGTGAGGATCGTGCCGTACAGGAAACCCAGCTCCGGGTGTTCGGGGTGCGAGAGATCGAGCTGGGTCTTGGCTGCGCAGGTGACCGCCCACGCCGCGTCCACCAGCGAGCGGACCGGCGAGGTGCGCACGTCCAAGCCGAAGCGGGAGGCCGGCGCCAGCGCGTAGAATGCGCCTCCGTAGCCGACGTCCAGCTGGACGGGGCCGTGGCCGTCCACCTCCACCGTTGCGTCCAGTAGCGGGGCGAAGGCGCCGACGCTCTCGAAGCGCACGCCGCCCGTCTCGTCGCCCCGAACCTCCACATGGGCGACCACCAGTCCGCACGGACACTGGAGCCGCACCGCCGTGCTGGGTTCCTCGGCCTCGACCATCCCCTGGTCCACCATCCAGCGTGCCACGGCGATGACGGCGTGTCCGCACATCGTCGAGTAGCCTTCGTTGTGGCAGAAGAGGACGCCCAAGTGCGCTTCCGGGTGGTCCGGCTCCACCGGGATCACGCCGTACATGTCGTTGTGTCCCCGAGGCTCCAGCATGAGGAAGCGTCGCAGGTGGTCCAGGTGTTCGCGGGCGTAGCGCCGCTTGTCGAGGATCGTGGCACCGGGGAGGTCGGGGTAGCCCGTCGTGACGATCCGCACGGGCTCGCCGCCGGTGTGCATCTCGCATGTGCGGATTTCGGCTGGGAACGCAGGCATGGAGGGAAGCTACGCCGTTTCAGCGTTGCCGCGCACGCCGGTCTTGCCGCGCACGCCAGTCTTGCCGGCCGCGCCGTAGCGCGAACGCCGCGCCGAATCCGACGGCGGCCCACGCCAGTCCCCACGCCGTCGGTGGCATCAGGTCCCATGGGCCTTGGTCCCCGACCGCTCGGGCCACGAGAAGTCCCGCCACGCCTGCGCCCGCGGCGATCAGCGCCTCCGCCGAGCCGGGACGGCGGGAGTACAGCCCGGCGACCACGGGCACGAAGAGGCTGACGCCCAGCAGCGAGTAGAAGATCGTCAGCGCCGAGGCCAAGTCGGGAAGCGCCACGGCCAGCAGGATGCCCGCAGCACCGCCTGCAACCGCAGCCCCCCGAGCGACCCGCAGCACCTGCCGGTCGGTCGCCTTTGGGTTCGCGAAGCGCTTGTAGAGGTCGCGGGAGAGCGATGTGGCCAGCATGAAGAGGATCGCGTCCGCCGAGCTGATCTCGGCCGAGAGGACGGCCGCTAGTCCCAGCAGTCCCACCCACATGGGCAGGCCTTCGATCAGGACCGCCGGCAGCGCTGCCTCCGGACTCTCCAGCCCCGGTGATACGGATCGGGCGATGATCCCCAGCGCGACGGGCAGGCACGCGAAGAGCATCAGCGCCGCCGCGCACGCTCCCACCCCCAGCCGTACCGCTCTCTCGTCGCGGGCGCCGAATACCTTCTGCAGGATGCCGGGCGACACGATGAACGCCGGTGCCAAGAGCACCAGGTAGCTCCACCAGCCGGAGCGCCCGCTGGCGAGGAGGCCCCCACTGGCAAGGAAGTTCAGGTGGCCGGGACGGGTCTTGACGTCCGCCAGGACGGCCTCGAGTCCACCGGCTCCGGCCGCCGCCAGGGGGACCGCGAGCGCGAACCCTGCCATGAGCACGCCGAGCTGGACCAAGTTGACCCACGCCGAACTCATGAGGCCGCCCGCCACGAAGTAGACGGTCATCACCACGCCCCCGGCGGCCGCCCCCAGCCACCGCGGCGCGCCCGTCACGACTTGGAGGATCCACGCCATGGCGATGAGCTGCGCCGCCAGGATCGCCAGCGTGCCGAGCCAGAGGAGCGCCGCCGTTGCCGCTCGTACGGAGGGGCCGTAGCGGTGCTCCAAGTAGTCGCCCAGAGTGAGGAGCGAGTGCGCCTTGGCCGTTCGCCACACCTTGGGGCCGATCCACAGCGCCAGCACCAGGGTGCCCAGGCCCGCCGAGCCGACCCACCACCATGCTGCGATTCCGTCCCGGTACCCCAGGCCGGCGGCGTGTACGGTGGAACCCGCTCCGATGTTAGCCGCCAGCAGAGTGGCCAGGAGCAGCCCAGGGCCCAGCGCACGTCCCGCGACGAAGAAGTCGGAGGTGCCCGCGACGCGCCTGCCGATGGCCAGCCCTACTGCGGTGATCAGGAGTACGTAGAGCAGCAGCGCCGCGAGGGTTCCGTTCAAGGGCGCGGGCCTGGCAGGTCGTTCGCGGCGGGAAGGCCCGGAAGACCGGTGGCGGTCCGCACGGCTCGCAGGATCGCTTCCGTGACGACCTCGGCGGCCAGGGCGCCCACCTGTCCGGTGTCGAACCCCGACTCGATCCCTCCGGTGGCCAGGGTGAAGATCGTGTCGCCGTCGCCGGGGGTGTGGCTGGGCACGATGGCGCGGGCGAGTCCGTCTTGAGCCATCTGCGCCACCTTGGTCGCTTGCGACTGGGTGAGCCGCGCATTGGTGGCGACCACGCCGATCGTGGTGTTCTGCCCCGGAGGCGCGCTGGGCGACCCCTGCCGGATGATCCGTCGCGCGTCGGCGAAGCCGCCGCCCTCCGCCCTGGCTCCCGCCACCACCTCGCCCGTGCCCGGGTCGATCACGTCGCCCACGGCGTTGACCACCACCACTGCACCCACCACGAGTCCGCTCTCCAGCGCGACCGAGGCGGTTCCGGCCCCGCCCTTCATCGCCCACGCCATCCCCCGGAGCTTGCCGACCGACGCGCCGGCTCCGGCGCCCACGCTCCCCTCCGCCAGCCGGTTCGCGCCGCCGCCTGCACCCGTCGCCGCCCGGTAGCCGCACTCCGGGCCCGGCCTAACTTCCGCGACGCGCAGGTCGAAGATCACGGCGCCCGGCACGATCGGCACCACCAGGTCGTCACCGACGGCAAAGCCCTCGCCCTGTTCCTCCAAGTAGCGGAGCACGCCGCTGCGAGCGGCTAGGCCGAAAGCACTGCCCCCAGCGAGCAGCACGGCGTTCACGGTCTGGACCGTGGCGACCGGGTCCAGCAAGTCGGTCTCGACGCTGCCCGGTGCGCCTCCCCGCACGTCCACTCCGCCCACCGCGCCCCCGTCGGCGATCACGACGGTGCAGCCCGTGGGGGCGTTCCCATAGGTGAAGTGGCCGGCGCGGATGCCCGGCACGGCGGTGATCCCGGTGGACATCGCTCGGGACTCTACTCGGGACGCGGCCTGGGCTGCCGCCGCATCGTCCGCGCCCAGCCCCGCGACCGCCAGCGCGGCACCGAGCAGCGCGGCGAAGACGGCTCTGCGGGCGTCCCAGTTCCTCATGGGTTCAACCTAGCTGTCCCAAGGTCGATACGCTTGCTGTCCAAAGTCGATACACTCGCCGTCCAAGAAAGTGGTCACCCCCGGCACTTCGGACGACCCTCCGCTCCAGAGCCACTCCCTCGAAAGCCTAACAAATAAAGGCAAGACGGTCCGCCTGGGATCGAATCTGAAACTTTGGCACGATTCATGCAGTAAGTCTTGGGCAAGGCCGGCCAAGGATTGGTCCGGGCCGGTAACGAACCCACATGGAGAGCAGAGACCCACACGGAGTCGGAAGGAGACGAGAGATGGTGCACCTGAGACAGAAGCCCAAGAGGACCGGCGCGGGCGTGGGGCTGTTCCTGTCCCTCTTGCTGATCGCGGGAGCGGGCGTGGCGATTGCGGTTGCCGGTCCCGACGACGGCAACGAGCCGGCCGCCGAGTCCCCGGCGACGGCCCGTCCCGCGGAGCCGGACGGGGAGCCGGAGCCCGCCATCAACGCGACCCAGCCCAAGGATCGGAACTCCAAGGACCGGAACTCCAAGGGGACCAGAGCCGATCGCCGGAGGCTCTAGGGAGACGCTTCCCGACGCTGTATAGGGGGACGCTTCCCGACGCTCCGCTTCCCGACGCTCCATGAACGCCGGACTGAGGCCCTTTCGGGGGCCCCTGGCCTTCACGGTCTCCCTTGTCGTGGTCGAGTCCGTGGGCTGGCTTCTCTTCCCGCTGGTCATCGGTCGGGCGATCGACAGTGCCATCGTGGGTTCCTTGCGCGGGATCGTGGAGCTTGTCGTGCTCAGCGTTGCGACCGTGGGCGTGGATGTCGTCCGACGGGTCTACGACTCCAGAGCGTACGCCAAGGTGTACGTGCAGATGAGCGAGGAGCTGGCCGCTCGTCAGTCCGGCGCCGGCACATCGGCGCAAACCGCACGCCTGGGGATGCTCGGCGAGGTCGTCGAGTTCTTCGAGAACTCCCTGCCCACGCTGGTGAGCAGCGTTCTGGGGCTCGTCGGCACAGTCGCGATCCTGTCGGCACTCAGCCTGCCGATCTTCGCCGGATGCATGATCGTGGTTGTCGCCACGGTGGCCGTGTACGGCTGGACGGGGAAGTTCACAACCCGCTTCAACGAAGGGTACAACAACGAGTACGAGCGCCGAGTCGAGGTGGTGGCCAGCGGCAGCCCGGCACGGGTGGCCCGTCACATCCGTCGGATGATGCGGTGGAACATCAAGCTGTCGGACTTGGAGGCGGCCAACTTCGGCGTCCTCTGGGTGCTCATGGCCGCCCTCTTGGCGTACTCGGTGCACGCGACGGCCAGGGACACCGTCGAGTACGGCGGCGTGGTGGCCGTGGTCATGTACGTGTTCGAGTTCATGGAGTCCGTCGCCATGCTGCCCCTGTTCTACCAGCAGTGGTTGCGGCTGCGGGAGATCGTCGGGCGGCTGTCGGAGGACCGGGCAGCGGGCGGTCAGTCCTTCGGCAGAGGCGGCGGCTGACCTGCGGGAATGGGCGACGTGTAGGGCTTGCCGCTGGTCTCCGCCGCATGGGCGGCTTTGGCGCGGGCGAGCAACTCCCCGTCCAGCACTAGGTCGGCGCCCATCAGGGCCAGAGCCCGCGCCGCAACCTGCGCGCCTTTGATCGCACCCGGCGTGCCGTGGGAGGCGGTGGTGGCCCACGAGTGCCAGGGGACGTTCTCGGCGGCCGTGGTCACGCTGAACTCCACCGTCGGCGCGATGTAGCTGACCTCCGCCACGTCCGACGACCCTCCGTCCGCCATTGACGGGGCGGGCGCCAGGTGATTGATCGTGTCGTTCAGTCCCGTGGTCTCCACCTCCAAGAACCGTTGCAGCTCCTTGGCGAACGCCTGATCCTCTTCAGTGAACGAGGGCGGTCCCACCCGCTCCAGGTTGGCCTGCATTGCTTCTTGCAAGGGTCGAACAAGGGTGTAGGGGTGGACGCCAGCGACGAGGAAGACTTCGTGCTCGGTGCGAGTCATGCGGGCCGCGCCCTCCGCGATGTCGAGGATCCACGCGTAGTTCTCGTCGACGGCGGTCCGCGTCGTGTCCCTGACGTAGTACCACGCCTTGGCGTACTCGGGAACGACGTTCGGGACCTCGCCGGCGTTGGGCATCACATAGTGAATGCGGGCGCTGGGTTCCACGTGCTCGCGCATCATGTTCACGCCGTGGTTCATAAGCTCGACGGCGTCCAGCGCGCTGCGGCCGTTCCATGGGTCAGCCGCGCCGTGGGCCGCTTGCCCCCGGAAGGTCACCTCAAAGTTGTTGAGCGCCCGGGCCCGGTTGTTCTTGACGCCGGTCCTCTGGCCGGGGTGCCAGACGATGGCAGCGTCCAGGTCGTCGAAGAGGCCGTCCCGGGCCATGTACACCTTGCCCACCAGGGTCTCCTCGGCGGGCGTTCCGTAGAGGCGGACGGTGCCTGGGACGCCGTGATCGGCCATCATGCGCTTGACCGCGACCGCGGCGGCCACGGAGGCGGCGCCGAAGAGGTTGTGGCCGCACCCTTGGCCGTGTGTGTGGCCGTCCTCACGGGGCTCGCGGCGGGGCACGGCGGCGTTCCCGATGTTGGGAAGGGCGTCGTACTCGGCCAGCACGCCCAGCACCGGCGAGCCCGAACCCCAGGAGGCGACGAAGGCGGTGGGCATCCCGGCCACTCCCCGCTCCAGTGCGAAGCCTTCCTGCTCCAGCACGCTGGCCAGGTGTTCGGCGGAGCGGGTCTCGTGCAGGGCCGTCTCCGCGAAGTCCCAGAGACGCATGGACATGTCCGCGACCATGTCGTCGAGGGCGACGGCGTGGGCCAGTGCCGACTCCTTGCCCTCCTCCACGGACTGGGCGTGGGACGGGTTCGGCGAGGCAAGCGCGGCGGTGGTGGCGAGCAGGCCGGTGAAGAGCGAGGTGGCGACGGTTGGCTTGGAATCGGTCATGTCTGGCGGCATATGCGAGTTTGACTGAGTGGGATGTGATGCTTGGACCTTGGTCAGCCCGTCCCACGGTAAGGCCATCGAGTCGGAACGGGCAACTTTCCCGGAAGCGAAGCTGCCGTCTGTTGCCTGGCTCTCGGCCGCCTGACTACGTTGGTTCGCCTGCCCGGCTTTGGTGTGCTGCCCCGCCTCCAAGCTGGGTTGCCCCGTTTCGACCTCTGTTCCCCGATCATTCCCTGGACTCCCAGGCTCTGGAGAAGCCGATGCACCGTTCTGCCGTTCGATTGCTTTCCTGCGTGGCTTGGTTGATGGCGGCCGGCGCGTGCGTTGCCGATGGCGGTACGCCCGGTGGCGGCTCCGGCGCGTCCGACCCGGAGAGCGGCGCATCTCCGGACGCTTCCGCCTCCCTCGACGCTCCTCCCGTCTTCCGCGTGGATGCGTCCTGGCCCCCGGAGCTGCCCAACGACTGGATCCTGGGGTCGATCACGTCCGTGTTCGTGGACGCGCAGGACCACGTCTGGATCACTCATCTGCCCGAGACGCTGACCCCAGAGGAGGCCGCGGCCGTCCAGGAACCGCCCATTGGGGAGTGTTGCGTTCCCGCGCCCGTGGTGATCGAGCTGGACCCGTCCGGCTCCGTCGTCCAGGCGTGGGGCGACCCTGCGACCCAGGACGTCTCCGAGTTCCCCCGCAACTCCCATGGCCTCTTTGTCGACCACAACGACTTCGTGTGGATCGGCACGTACCGGCACCATCGGGTCATGAAGTTCACCCGCTCAGGCGAGCACCTTCTGACGCTAGGCGAATACGACGTGAACGGCGGCAGCGACCACCCCACTTTGCTGGGCGGACCAGCTGGCATCTGGGTAGACCCGACGACCAACGAAGTCTTCTTGGCAGACGGCTACCGGAACCGGCGCGTGGTCGTCTTCGACGGCGAGACCGGCGAGTACCGCCGCCACTGGGGCGCGTACGGCGAGCCTCCCGACGACGATGCGGAGTACGACTACGGCGCTCGCACTGCGGACGCTGCCCCGCCGCCCCAGTTCTCCACCGTGCACGGGCTGGTGGGCTCGTCGGACGGGCTGATCTATGTGGCGGACCGGCGCGGCAACCGCATTCAGGTCTTCCGCCAGGACGGCAGCTACGTGACCGAGAAGACGGTGGCACCGCTCACCCGCGCCTCGGGTTCGGCGTTCGTGGTGGCTCTGTCGGCCGACGAGGACCAGCGTTGGCTCTACTTGGCCGACGGCACCAACCACAAGGTGTGGATTCTGCGCCGTTCCGACCTGGAGGTCGTGGGCGAGTTCGGGCGTGGCGGACGGCAGGCTGGCCAGTTCATCCGCCCCCACGGCATGGACGTGGACTCGCAAGGCAACATCTACGTCGGTGAAGCATCCACAGGACGGCGCGTGCAGAAGTTTGTGGCGGAGGTGGGGCGGTGAACGACATTGAGTCGTTGGCGAGGAAGTACTTCAAGGAAGAGTATGCCGAGAACGCGGGTTGTTCGGGCTGTTCGGCCTACGCACTGATCGGTTTCTTTGGCGCGGCGTTTGGAGCGGGAGCGCTCTTTGAATTCTTAGATGATGTGGCAATGATGTGGATGTTCGGCTGGCCTGTCGTCACCTACTGGATTTGGCGTCGACGCGCGTTGCGCAGACAATCGAGACACGTACACAACAAACTCAAGGCCTATCACGACGGCGACGCGGAAACACTGCAACAGGTCCACAACTACGCCATGGCCCACTTCCATGAGCTAATTGAAGAACACCGCGCTCGCACTTTGGGGCCCGAATCCGAATGGGCCCGCGCCCGCGCCCCGTTGGCGGAAGCACTGGACGACGCCAACAAGTCGGTTGCGTATTGGCAGGAGCGACTCAAGATCGACCCGGACAACGAGGTCGGGCAACAACAGTACAAGGTCGTGAAGGAACTGGAAGACAAGTTGCGCAATGCCTTGGCCAAGGTGGACGAACGAGCCGACCTGCTCTTGCGGTTTTACAATGAATGCGAAGCGAAGCTGGCAGTCATGGACCGCTGCAATCGGGACATCGAGGAGGCTCGGAAGGTCGAGGCGCTATCCAATAGAACGGACGTTGTCATCGCGCAGGCAGAAGGCGCGATCCAAGCTTTGGGACGTTCCTTCGTAGAGGAGGCGCAAAAGATTGCCCGTGCGCTGGGCGATACCGCCGGCACCCAGTACAAAGTGCTGGCGGGGGAAGCCTCGCTGGACAACATCGACTACGTAGCCGACAAGATCGTCGAGTGCTCCGACAGCGAGCAGCAGCAAATCAAGGACATGCAGAAGGCGCTGGCAGGATGACCTCTCGGGCGGCGACCTCTCGAGCGGCTATCCGTCCTTGGAGCCCAGAAGGTGATCAAGAATGCGGCCGACATCGGTGCGTGTGGCTTCCACGCTGGATGCCAGAACCGCTACGCTGGCCTTGAGCTCGCTACCTCCGTACGGGTCTCGTCTGTGGCCACGCGCAGGGCGTCGATATCCTCCTTGGTGGCCTTCTGAATGGAGGCCATGTGCTCCTTGGTGGCCAGGGTCTCCTGCCACTTCCCGAGACTGAACACTTTGCGGATCACCCAGACTATCGCTCCAGCTACGGGCAACGCCGCTCCCAACCCTGCCGCAAGAGCCTGTCCCGCCGCGCTCCAGTCCATTCCACTCTCTCCCTGTGCTGAAGTTCATGCGCACTTGAGGTGGCGAGATCGATCGCACGGTACCCCTCGCCGCGAACGAGCACGAACGGTAGTCCGTCGTCGGCGCGGCATCAAGGCCGATGGACAACGGACGCGATCCCAAGCATTCCCGCGGCGTGGGCAACACGGCACTTGCGCACAGAGACAATACGATTAGTGTTGGAGGCTCTGCCATCGCAGACAGATCGCGTGCGGATCAAGGCAATGCAATCAGGTTGCCCATGACGAGCCCCCGTACCCAAACTACGCCTTCACCCATTCACCCCAGGACAAGTCCCATGCAGCCATTGACACGTTGGGCCTCTGTACTTCCTATCTGTGCCACCTTGCTCACCGGGCTGGCCACGAGCGTTCCCGGCGACGCCTCCGCCAGCACCCCCACGCTCTTCCCCAGCACCTCCGCCAGCTTCTCCGGCGCCTCTGCCGGACCCGTGTTTCTGCCTCAGGCAATCGACACGCTGGCCTTCAGGGACCTTCGCTACCGGATGGTGGGGCCCTACCGAGGCGGCCGCTCGACCGCCGCGACGGGCTTTCTCGGCGACCCGGACCGCTGGCTCATGGGGACCACCGGCGGCGGCGTGTGGGAGTCGGACGACAACGGCGCGACGTGGACCAACATCTCCGACGGTTGGTTCGGCGGCTCCATCGGCGCCGTGGCCGTGGCGCCGTCGGACCCGAACGTGATCTACGTGGGGGAGGGATCCATGGACATCCGCGGCAACACATCTACGGGTCGCGGGGCGTGGAAGTCCATGGACAGGGGGCGGAGCTGGACGTTCATCGGCCTGCCCGAAGCGGGGCAGATCGGACGGATCGAGGTGCACCCGAAGGACCACGACTTGGTGTACGTGGCGGCGCTCGGGCACCCCTTCGGCAAGAACCTGGAGCGAGGCGTCTTTCGGTCAGGGGATGGCGGCGCGACGTGGGAGCACGTGCTGGCGCTGAGCGACTCCACCGGGGCATCCGATCTGACCATGGACCCGACCAACCCCCGCATCCTCTACGCCGGAGCGTGGCGCGGGGAGCGCAAGCCGTGGGCGCTGATCTCCGGCAGCGAGGAGGGCGGCGTGTACAAGTCCGCCGACGGAGGCGACAGCTGGACTAAGCTGGGCGGCGGACTTCCAGCAGGGCTCGTGGGCAAGGTGGGCGTGAGCGCGTCGCCTGCCGACCCAGATCGCGTCTGGGCAATAGTGGAAGCGGAACCCGACGGGGGCGTCTACCGCTCCGACGACGCGGGCGAGACGTGGACCCGCACCAACTCGGAGAACAAGCTTCGGCAACGTGCTTGGTACTACACCCACGTGCAGGCCGACCCGGTCGACCCGAACACCGTGTACGCGCTGAACACGGGGCTCTATCGGTCGGTGGACGGCGGAACGACCTTTGAGTCCATTGCGGTGCCCCACGGCGATGTGCACGACCTGTGGATTCATCCTTCCGATCCGACCCGCATGGTTGTTGCCAACGACGGCGGCGCGCAGGTCACGGTCAACAACGGCGAGACTTGGACCACCTACTTCAACCAAGCCACTGCCGAGCTGTACGACGTCATTGTGGACAACGGCTTTCCGTACCGCCTGTACGGCGCCCAGCAGGACAACACCACGATATCCGTTCCGGCCTGGTCCGACGTGAACACCCTGTATCCGAAGCAGCATTGGCAGAACGCAGGCGGATGCGAGACCGGACCGGTGGCACTCGATCCGGATCGGCCCCACGTCGTCTACGCGGGATGCTATGGCGGAGTCATGGACCGGTACGATTTCTCGACCGGGCAGCGACGCAACATCATGCTTTACCCACAGTTGCAGTTGGGCATGGCGGCAAAGGACTTGCGGCATCGCTTCCAGTGGGTGTCGCCGATGCTGGTGAGCGCTCACGACCACCGCACTCTGTACCACGCCTCCCAGTACGTGAACCGCTCCCGGGACGAAGGCGCAACGTGGGAGACGATCAGCCCCGACCTGACCACGAACACGCCGGAGCACCAGGAACAGGCCGGCGGGCCGATCAACGCCGACGTGACCGGAGTCGAGGTGTACAACGTCGTCTTCTCGCTGGCCGAGTCTGCAATGGACCCGAACGAACTTTGGGCGGGCAGCGACGACGGCCGCGTGCACGTCACCCGGGACGGTGGCGTCAACTGGACCGACGTCACGCCCCAGGAGATGCCGCCGCTGGGTACGGTGGACGAGATTGAGCTTTCGCGCCACGCCCCCGGGCGCGCCTACCTGGCGGTGCAGCGCTACCGCATGGACGACTTTGCACCGTACGTCTTTCGCACCGACGACTACGGCGAGTCGTGGGCGTTGGCCGTGGACGGCATCCCGGGCGACTATCCGGTTCGCACCGTCCGGGAGGACCCGGAGCACGACGGACTGCTCTTTGCCGGCACCGAGTTCGGAGTCTTTGTCTCCTTCGACGGAGGAGGAGCGTGGCAAAGCTTCCAGCGCAACCTTCCCGTCACCCCCATCACGGGAATGCGCGTTGCCCACGACGACCTGATCGTCTCCACGCAGGGGCGGTCGTTCTGGGTTCTCGACGACATCAGCCCGTTGCGCGAGATCGAGGAAGCGGTGGCGGCGGACGCGCACCTCTTCACGCCGAGAGACGCCCACCGGCTGACCAACGTGGGCGCGGCGGGGCTCTCCGAACTCAACCCGGAACAGCGCCCCGCCGGCGTGCTGATTCACTTCTATCTGGCGGACGAGCCGGAAGGGGAGGTGCGGGTGGATGTGGCGGACGCCCAGGGAGACATGGTGCGGGCCTTCTCGTCCGATTCGGCCATTGCGGAGGCCCATCATGACGTTGAGCGGATCGAGAAGAAGGCCGGGCTGAACCGGATCGCCTGGACGTTCACCTACCCCGGGCCGGAGCTGCCGGAGGGCGCGGTTCAGTGGGGGTACACGGGTGGCGTCGTCGCGCCGCCGGGCCGCTATGTCGCCCGCTTGACGGTGGGGGGCGAGTCAATGGTCGAACGGGCGTTCCAGTTGCTGCCCGACCCCCGAGTCCCCGACATCTCGGCGGACAGCTACCAGGAACAGTTCCGGGTCGCCATGCAGGCGCGGGACTCGGTGAACTCCATTACGTCGGCAATCGACGCGCTGGCCGCCGTGCGGGAGCAAGTCGAAAGCGTCATGGAGCGGGCGCGGGCGGCAGAGCTGGACGGCGAACTGCAAGCCCTGGCCGACACGCTCCAAGAGAAGTCCACCGGCGTCACGGAAGACCTCATGCAGACCAAGAACCAGTCGCCCCAGGACCCGATCCGCTTCGAGCCCCGGCTCGACAACCAGTGGCTGGAACTTTACGGGCGAATCACCGGTACGGATGGTTACATTTCGGGCGGTGCCGACGGTGCGCCTCACGAGGGGACCATGGAGCGCCTTCAGGTGCTGCTGGACGACTGGGAGGCCGTGCGAACCCGCTACCTGGACCTGCTGGCGAACGAGCTTGTGCGCTTCAACCAAGCGGTGGAGCAACTCGGCCTGCCTGCGGTCGTGGTGCCTAGGCGGTCGCCCGTGGTGAGCTGAACGGTGGGAACCTGAAACGGCGGTGAGCTGACTGAAGGGAGGGAACGGTGGGATTCAAGGACGAATTCAGGAAGTACGTGCCGGAGCAAGAGCGGCGCTGCGCCGTCGTCATCCACTCGGCGGCGGCGGCTGCGGGCGCGGCGGCAGCGGCATCGGTCATCCCCGGATCGGACTACGTGGCGATCGCGCCGGTCCAGGTCGCAATGATCATCGCCTTGGCCGACGAGTTCGGCGTTCCGTATACCGATTCGGCGGTGCGCTCGACTCTCTACGCCGCCCTGGGCAAGATCGTGGGCCAGAGCAGCGCGAGCCTCCTGCTCCGCTGGATCCCGGTCTACGGCAACGTGGTGCGGGCCGGGGTCGCCGCCAGCGTGACCGAAGCGCTCGGCTGGACGGTGGTGAAGAAGCTGCAGGGAGGCGCCAAGCTGATCTGACCGACTGACCGCCGACTCAACGCAGATTCGCGATCAGCAGCGCCTCGACCGCCCGCGGGTTTTCGGCGTTCAGCCAGTGGCCGCCGGCAACCTCGTGGAATCGAACCGGCCGACCCGCCTGCGACGCCGCCTGCACCCGTGCCACGTCAGCCTCGTCCACAACGCCCGACTCCCTGGCCTTGACCACATGAATCTCGGGAGCGCCGACGCCTTCTCGGACGCCGTCCACCATCTCCCAGGCGTCCGTGCGAAAGTAGTCGCGCAGGAGAGCCTCCATCTGGTCCGGGTCGAGCCTCCATCTCCACCGCTCCGCCGCACCGCGCCCCTCGCCCGCACCGCGCCCCACCCCACCACGGACCGCGTTGACGGCCATCCAGGCGGCCACCGTCGGCGTGAAGCCTTCGTCCTCCACGGTCGCCTGCGCCGCCTTCCGGCTGTCGAACGGCCCAGGACGCCGCCGAAGCACGTCCAGCATCCGCCACGCCGCCCCTCTTGGCCGACCGGTGCTCGGCGAAGAGTCGATCAGCCAGATCTGCCTCGGAGCCGCCCTTCTCGTCGCCGTCGATCCCATCTGGACATGTGCCAGGGCCACCCGAGCATGTGCCAAGGCCACCTTGCCCCCGTAGGAGTGACCCAGCACGGCGTCGGCGCGGAAGCCCAGCCGCTCTTCCAGGGCCAGAAGGTCGGCGGCGCACGCCTCCACGGTATGGGGCGGCGGAAAGCCGGTCGATCTCCCATGGCACCGCATGTCCACCAGGACCACGCTCCACTCGGGGCGCGCGGCAACCAGTCGCCGGGCTACCGATCCCCAGTTGCGCCCGGAACCGTACATCCCATGGAGAAGCAGCATTCGCTTCCGCGGCGTCGCACCGGCGTGCGCCATGTCCAGATGGGCCACGACTTGATGGTGGAGGACGGGCACGGCGCTTCCATTAGGTTGTCGGATGCGTGGTTGCCAATCGAAATGCCAAAGTGACGCGGAAGAGACGACAGTGCGCAAGGGAGCATCCAAGTTGACGCAAGAGGCCGACAGGAGGGGAGCGGGGCGGGCGGCAACCGGCCTCGCGGGCATTGTGGTTGCGGCAGTCGCGGCCTTTGCCTTGCCACCACCGAGCGTCGCCGGGACCGTCCAGTTGGTCCAACAGCCGTCCGGGGCCGCGCCGGCCGCCGGCTCGCTCGTGCTCGTGCCCAGGATCGCTGGCGAGATCGAGTTGGACGGAGTCGTGGACGAGTCCGCGTGGAGCGAGATCGAACCCCTTACCATGACCATGTACACGCCCGTCTTCCAGGGCGAGATCACCGAGGCCACGGAAGTCCGCCTTGGTCACGACGATCGGTTCCTCTATGTGTCGGGCCGCATGTACGACTCGGACCCGGACCAGATCCGCACCAACACCTTCTACCGCGACCAGTACAGCGGCGACGACATTGTGGCCGTCGTCATCGACAGCTACAACGACTACGAGACGGCCGTCTGGTTCGTCACCAACCCTGCCGGCGTGCGACAGGACCGCACCGTGTCCAACGACGCCCAGTTCACGTCGGGCAGGCCCATGAACTCGGATTGGAACTCCCACTGGGACGTTGCCACAACCACCAGCGACGAAGGATGGTTTGCCGAGTTCAGAATCCCGTTCTCGACGTTGGGCTTCCAGGCCGACGGAGGCGAGGTCACGATGGGGCTCATCGTCTATCGCTTGGTTGCCCGCAAGAACGAGCGGCAGGTGTATCCCGCAATCGACCCCAAGTGGGGCGGCCTGGGGTTCGCCAAGCCTTCGCAAGCGCAACGGATCGTGCTGCGGGATGTGCGCCAGTCCACGCCCGTATACGTGACGCCGTACTCCCTCGGCGGCTTCGACCGGACTCCGGCCGCCGAACGGAGCGCGCCGCCCGAGTACGACGCGACCGCTGAAGCGGGCCTCGACCTGAAGTACTCGCCCACCTCCAACTTGGCGCTGGACCTGACCGTCAACACCGACTTTGCACAGGTGGAGGCCGACGATCAGCAGATCAACCTGACGCGCTTTGCCCTCTTCTTCCCCGAGAAACGCCAGTTCTTCCAGGAGCGCGCTTCCACTTTCGACTTCAACACGGGCGGCTTCTTCAACCGCCTCTTCCACAGTCGCCAGATCGGGCTGCACCAAGGCCAGGTCGTGCGCATCTACGGCGGGGCTCGGGCCGTGGGACGCGCCGGCGGCACCGACTTCGGCTTGCTGAACATGCAGACGGCCGCTCACGGGGACGGGTCTTCGGAGAACATGGGCGTGCTGCGGGTGCGCCAGCAGGTCCTCAACCCGTATTCGACCGTGGGTGCCATGGTCACGACGCGGCTGGGCTCCCACGGCCAAGACAATGTGGCGTTGGGCCTGGACGCCATCTTGCGCTTGACTGGGGACGAGTACTTGCTGATGCAGTGGGCGCACACCTTCGACCAGGCGACGGATCAGGCGGGGGGTCTGGAAGCGGGCCTGTTGCGGGCCAGATGGGAACGGCGCCGGGACGACGGTTTCTCTTACCACGGCGAGTTTGTGCGCGCCGGCCGCGACTACCTGCCTGGGCTGGGTTTCCAGCTGCGCAAAGACTTCACTTCAGGGGGCGGGCAGCTTCGGTACCGACGCTTTGCGGACGCCCAGTCGCCCCTTCGGTCGCGGGCCGCCAACCTTCGGACCGAGCACTACTTCCGCAACGCCGACGGCGGCGCCGAGTCCCGGGAGATCACCACCGAGGCCGAGTTCGAGTTCAAGGGCGGCGCCAGACTGACCACGGGCGTCACCTCCAGCTTCGAGAGCGTTGCCAGCTCTTTCGTGATATCGGATGCGGTCGTGACGCCGGGCGACTACTGGTTCCATCAGGGCAACGCAATGCTGAGGTTGGCCCGAAGCGACATCTTCCGGGGCGAGTTCAACGCTTCCGCCGGCAGCTTCTACGGAGGGCGGCGCCTCGGGGTCTCCTTGGGCCCGACGTGGAGCGTGTCCAAGTACCTGGAGCTGAGCGGGGGATACGAAGTCAACCAACTGGATTTCTCCGAACGGGACGTTGGCACCGTCGCGCACTTGGGCCGCTTGAAGGTGCAGGCCGCCCTGAACCCTCGCCTGTCCATGACCGCCTTCGCCCAGTACAACAGCGTGAACCGGCACACTGGCGTGAACGCGCGCTTCCGCTATCACTTTCGCGAGGGCACCGACCTGTGGATTGTGTACAACGAAGGACTGGATCACGCCACGGACCAGAGTTTTGGCGAAAGCGCCAGGTTGGCGAGCCGCATCCGCTCCACCGGGCGCACGCTCCTGGTCAAGTACTCCCACGCATTCGTGAGATGAGCGCTGCCGCCGTCCGCACGCTGGTCGCGTGGTGGGAGCAGCACATCGTGGGCGTCCTGGCGCTCGACCGTCACGGCGCCATGCGCTTCGCCTACGACGACGACTGGCTCTCCGGCGACGCTGCGCCTCCCCTGTCCCTCTCCCTGCCCAAGCGTCCCGGCTCGTTCTCCCACCGACGCTGCGCTCCGTTCTTCGATGGACTGCTCCCCGAGGGCTCCGAGAGGGACGCCGTGGCCCGCGCCTTGGGCGTGTCGCCCGACCACACCTTCGGCATCTTGGCTGGGGTCGGCGGCGAGGTGGCGGGTGCCGTTTCGCTGTGGCCGGAAGGGCGAGCGCCTCCGGGGAACCGCGCGGCAACGCCTGCCCGCCCCCTGTCGGATGCCCACCTAGTCCGCCTGCTGGACAAGATCAGGACGCGCCCCCTGCTGGCGAACGGCGAAGAAGGGTTGCGCCTCTCCCTGGCCGGCGCCCAGTCGAAGCTGCCGGTTGTGGTGGCGGACGGCCGGATCGCGTTGCCGCCGCCGGGCGGTCCCACCACGCACATCCTCAAGCCGGCGGACGAGCGCTTCCCCGTCATCACGGAGAACGAGGCGTTCGCCATGCGGTTGGCCGTCAAGCTGAAGTTGCCCGTGGCACCGGTGGAGCCGCGGGTGGTCAGGGGGCGACCGTTCCTGCTCGTGGAGCGCTACGACCGCGACCGAATGCCCGACGGCTCGTTGCGACGCCTTCACCAAGAGGATTTCTGTCAGGCGTTGGGGGTCGTACCGCGACTCAAGTACGCTGCCGACGGCGGCCCCGGCTTTCCCCAGTGCTACGACTTGGTCCGCCGCGCCTGCACCGGTCCCGACGCCCAGCTTCACAAGCTGCTCGACGCCGCCATCTTTCACGTTCTTGTCGGCAACGCCGACGCTCACGGCAAGAACTACAGCCTGCTCCGGCGCAGCCCAGGGTTCGGTGCCGGCCCAGGGTTCGGCACCCTCGAGGTCGCGCCGCTCTACGACGTACTGTGCACCGTGGCGTATCCCGATCTCTCGCCCAAGCTGGCCATGAAGATCGGGGAACGCGCCACCCTCGAGGAACTGCGCCCGAAGGACTGGACCCGATTTGCGGAGAGATGCGGGGTGGACTCGGTCGTCATCAGTCGGCGGATCGCCGAACTCTGCGACAGGGCCGTCCTGTACTCCGACGCGGTGGCCCGAGAGCTGGTGATACCCGGCCTGGATTACTCCGCGTTGCTCCACTTCGCGGACCTGATCCGTCGGCGATCCGCCATGCTGGAGCGTTCCATATGACCAGCGTCCGCTCGCCGAGGCGAGGACTCGTGGGGCCCCTGGCCGTCGCGGCGCTCGTGCTGGTCTCCGGCCTGTTCCACGTGCCCGCCCTCTGGGACGCCGCCAGCCATGCCCCCGTTCCATTCGCCCACTTGGAGCTTCCCTGGACGTATCTGATGGGCGCACCCCTCTTCGGGTTGTGGGACAGCATGTCGGTGCTGGCACTGAGCCAGCACTACGCGCTCCTGGCGTCGCTGGTGGTCTTGTACGTGCTGTGTCGGCTGCTGCGTCGCCTCCTGGGCTCTGGGGGTCGAGGCGGGTGGTTGCGCCAAGCCGTGGCGGAGATCGCTCGCGCCCTGCTGGCCTTGGCCCTGCTGCTGGCCTTCTACGCCAGCGCCACGCTGCTGCCGCGCCCCATGACCGGGATCGGGCTGGACAACCCCGACCTGCTGTCGGTGGACTTCCACTCCCACACCAACCACTCCCACGACGGCTGGCGCCTCTTCACCGCCTCCAGGAACCGGGCGTGGCACGAGGGAGCCGGCTTCGACGCAGCCTACGTGACCGACCACTACACGTGGGCCGGCGTGGACGACGCGCTGCCCGCCAACCCGGAACGCGCAGGCGACCGAACGGTGCTGCTCAGCGGCGCCGAACTCCGCCTTCGGGACCGACACACCAACGTCCTGGGCGACCGGGAGCGCTATGTCTTCGCCCTGGACAGCACTTGGCACCACCTGGACCCGGACTCGCTGGCGGCGGCGCAAGCACGGGGCGCCCCTACGCCCACCATGCTGTACACCCTCCCCGGCCCCCTGGACGCCATCGTGGCGCTGGGACCCGGTTCGCCCGCCGGCGTCGTCGGCGTGGAGTTGAACGACGGCGCACCCCGGGGGCTGGAGCAGGTCCGCGCGGAGCGCTTGGCGATTCTGGCGCTGGCCGACTCCCTGGACTTGGCCGTGGTCGCCGGGTCCAACCTGCACGGATGGGGTCGCACGGCCGTCGCCTGGAGCGTCATGGACATGCCCGGCTGGCGCGACTTGTCCCCAGCCCGGCTGGGCGATGCCATCGAGACCACGCTGCACCGACACCGGCGCACCGCGACGACGGTGGTCGAACGGCGAATGCCCTACCACGACGGCTCGCGCCTCCGGCTGGCGGCCACCGTTCCCTGGCTGCTCTGGGAGCACTTCCGAATGCTGGCGTGGCCGGAGCGCATCTCGTGGCTGGCGTGGGCCGCGTTGGCCGCTTGGGTCGCTCGGGTCGTCCGTCGCCGCGAACGACCGTCCGAGCCGGAACGCCGAGCCGAGGCCGCCCACACGTTCGAGCCTCCCGGCCCCTGATCCGTGTTCGGCATCTACCTGCGCCTGGGCTTCGAGCACTTGCTGGACTTGCGGGCGTACGACCATTTGCTTTTCCTGGCCGTTCTGTGCGCTCCCTATCCGCCAGCGCGATGGCGCCAACTCTTGGTGTTGGTCACGGCGTTCACGGCCGGCCACTCGGCGTCCCTGGCCCTCGCCACCCTGGGCTGGGTCCGCCTGGACAGCGACTTGGTGGAGTACCTCATCCTGGCCACGATCGCCGCCACGGCGGCAGGAAACTTGGCGATGGCTGCGCGGGGGGGCTCTGCGCCGCCCGGAGGCCCTGCGTCTCGCTCCCGCTACCTAGCAGCCGCCGTCTTCGGCGTCGTCCACGGCCTGGGCTTCTCCACCTTTCTCCGGCTGGCCCTGGGCACCGAGCGAAGCCTGTTCCTGCCACTGCTGTCGTTCAACGTCGGCCTGGAGTTGGCCCAGATTGCGGCGGTCGGCGTGCTCTTGGCCTTGACGCTCGTGGCCACGAAGTTCTTGCGGACGCCGCCCCGCGCCTGGAACGCTGCCGTGTCCGTGATCGGAGGCGCGTGGGCTCTGGTGCTGGCGGCGTCGCGACTGTTCGCAGAGTGAAGCGCTCCACCGTCCCCCGACCGTTCGCCGGGCCGCTGGACGTCAATCCCATCAACCCCTATAGTGCAGGGAGCGTCCCCAAGGTCCTCCCCAAGCGCCCCGACCTGACACCCGACCTGACACGAGAGAGCCGCCTATGTCGTCCCAGTCTCGCCGCCCCCGTCTCGTCGCCAATCCGCTCGTCGCCAATCGGTTCGCCCGATCCGTGGCGTCCACCATCCTGTCCGGCGCACTGTCCGGCGCACTGCTCGTCGCGACGGCCGCCCTTCTCGCCGGCTTGGTCTCCCCGCCCTCCGCCCACGCCCAGCAGTGGACCCCCTCGGCACCCGGCAGCGACAACATGGACGTGCTGGGCCACACGCCGCTGGGGCCGCGCCTCTCGGTGTCGGACGTGGACCTGGAGCAGGAGCTGGACCGCCCCTACGCCTACGTAGGCAGGATGGTCTACGGCGATGTGGGTCCCAAGGGACTGGACATCGTCTCCATCGCCGACCCCGAGCACCCGGAGGTTCTCTACGAGTGGCGGATCGAGAACCAGGACCTGCACATGCGCACCGGCGGCATGGACGTGAAGCACTTCAAGCTGGACGGCCGCTACTACGTGGTGCAGTCGCTCCAGTTCGGCCAGGGCGGTCCCAACACGGACATGGGCGCGGTGGTGCTGGACGTGACCGGCTTGCCCGACCCCTCCACCGTCCGCGAGGTCGCCCGCATCCGCGAGCCCGAGCTTCCCGGCGGCTTCCACAACATCTTCGTCTACAAGCACTCCGACAGCCGGGTCCTCCTCTTTGCCACCGTGAGCGGGCCGTTCGCCCACGTGTACGACATGGCCAGGGTCGTGTCGGGCGACTTGGAGAACGCGCGGGTAGGCCGCGTGCCGGTCCCCGAGTCGGCCGAAGGCCGCGGCTCTGGACGGGGCTACCACGACTTCTACGTGGGCTACCACCCCGACACCGGCGAAGACCGCTTCTACGGCGGCGGCACCGGCGGCTACTACATCTACGACGTGTCCAACTTGGACGACCCGCAGCTGCGCATCTCGCTGGCCGGCGTAAGCGGCGTGCGCTACGGACACACGTTCACGCCCAGCCCCGACGGCCGCTACGTGATCGCCGAGACCGAGTACCAGTACGCCCCCATCCGCATCTTCGACTTGCAGCCCGCGCTCGACGGGGAAGTCACCAACATCCGCTCGCCGATCTCCGCATGGACCGCCGATTGGGAGAACTTGGTGCACAACCACGAGGTCCGCTGGCCCTACGTCTTTGCGTCGGGCTACCTGGACGGGTTGCAGATCTTCTCGCTCATGGACCCGGAGAACCCGGTGACCGTGGGCTACTACGACACCTACGTCGGCCCGCCGAACAAGGACCGCTACCCCATGTTCAACGGCGCCTTCGGCGTGGACATCCGCAACGCCGACGGGCTCATCGTGATCAGCGACATGACCACCGGCTTCTGGACCTTCAAGATGGAGGGCTTCGCTGGCTGGAACGGTGAAGACTGGGGCGTGCCCAACATCTCGTCGGCCCAGGATTGGGACAACGGCCCGGTCAAGCGGCCGGTTAGCTAGCTGACGGAGGGGGACTTGATGCGGGGCGCGACGACGACGATGCGGACCGGGGCCGTCGGCGTGCTCGCGCTTGCGCTCTTGGCAGCCGGTTGCGACGTGCTTCTACCGTCCGAGGCCCGGCCGCCGACGATCTGGGGACATGTGACCCTGGATGGGAAGGCGCAACCCCAGTGGCCCGTGTACGTCAACGGGATGTGCGTGCGCACAGCCCTGGAGGGAGGATGGGAGCTCTTCCACAACATCGGCGGCAAGCTTGGGGCAGGCGACACAATTGAGGCCGTGCGGGCCGTGCCAGCCACGGGCACCACTGTTGCCCCGGCGTCGTACTTGGACGTGGTGGCGCCCGCCGGCGAGCTGGACTTTCGCTACACGACCATCCCGGGCGAGGTAGCGGTGCCTCCGACAACTTGTCCGCGGCGGTGGCCATGAAGCGCTGTAAGGTCGCCCTGGCTCTGGCCCTGGCCGGCTCGACGACTGCGTGCCAACACGGCATCGGCACCCGCGACCGCGCCTCGCCCGACGAGGACGACCAGTGAGCACCTGGATGCTGGCCATCACCGTCGGCCTTGCTGGTCTGGGCGTCTTTCCGTCGGCGGACGCTTTGCCATCGGCGGACCGTTCCCCATCGGCGGACGTCTTGCAGCCCTCGGTCATCAGCTTGGCGGACGCCACCTGCCCAGCAGCCTTAATCGCCGCTGGCCCCGAGTACTATCGCTTTCCCCTCGTCTCCACTGGCCGGGTCCCTGGCACTGGCCGCGCCACGGGGCTGGGCGAAGTCACGTTCCCATCGTCTCCCTACGGGGTCGCGCTGGCGACCGACGGAAGCTACCGCTACGACTTCACGGTCCGCTTCCAGCACCTTGCCCCCGCCCGGACAGGCACCTACGTGGTCTGGACGACAACCCCGGAGCTGGACGAAGTGGCTTTGGCAGGCGAGCTGTCGGAGGTCACCAGCTTCAAGGGCCAGGTGGAGTGGAACAAGTTCTTGGTCGTGGTGACGCTGGAGCCCGCCTTCGACCCCGACGCTACGATGTGGAGCGGTCCCGTCGTCATCCGCGGCATGTCCCGCTCCGGGATGATGCACACGATGGCCGGCCACGGCGCCTTCGAGGAAGAAAAGTGCGCCGCCTACGGCTACGAATAGCCCGCGACGACTGGTGACAACCGGTAGCCGCGACCAACTCTCGATGAGCAAGCGGCCAGAAGGTGTGGCTTGTGCAGGCGCGCCAGTAGATGAGCCAGTGCACTTTCCTCCGCTGCCGCAGGAACGCTTCGAGATCGTGTACGCCGACCCGCCGTGGGACTACAAAGGCCAGCTGCAACATGCGGGCCCCAACTCGGGAGACACCGGCGGAGCTGTGCGGCACTACCCCACAACGACGTTGGCCGACTTGAAGCGCCTCGACATAAAGAGCATTGCCGCAGAGGACTGCTTGTTGTTCATGTGGGCGACAAGTCCCCATCTGGACCAAGCCGTGGAACTCGGCAAGGCGTGGGGATTCGCCTGGGCCACAGTGGCGTTCGTGTGGGACAAGGTGCGCCTAAACCCCGGCTTCTACACGATGAGCCAGTGCGAGTTGTGCTTCGTCTTCAAGCGCGGACGCATCCCCCAGCCCCGGGGTGCACGCAACGTGCGGCAATACGTGCGCCAGGAACGCGGTGCCCACTCGACAAAGCCAGAAGCTGTGCGCCGTCGGATCGAACGCATGTTCCCGGAGCAGAAGCGCATTGAACTCTTTGCCAGAAGCCGCGCGTCGGGGTGGTGCACATGGGGACTCGATGTACTTGATGTGGACGCGAAGCGGCGTGCTTGCGCATAGAAGCAGAACCGCCTTGGCGGCTTGGCGCAGGCGCAGGCCGGTCGCAGCCGTCGCCATATTCGCCTTCCCAGTGGCAGCGCTGGTGGCTCCAGCCCCCGCCGCCGCTGCCCAACAGATGGACCATGCCGCCCACGCCATGCACGACATGGGCACGGGCTGGCGGATGCCGCCGATGGACTCGAACATGCCCATGCTTCCAGGGCTGGAAGGGGCGCTTCCGCCGGTCGGCGCGTTCCTGGCGGGGGCGGGAATTGACCTAGTGACCCTGCCGGAAGCCCGGCCCAGCGAGGTCGCACGGCTGGCCGACGGCGACACGCTCAACGTGGACGTGACGCTGGTGCGGCGAACACTGAACGGCCACACCGCCGCCATGTACGGCTACAACGGCCAGTACCCCGGCCCCTTCATCCAGGCGCCGCAGGGCTCCACGGTGATGGTGCGCGTCACGAACCGGATCGAGGCCGAGACCACCGTCCACTGGCACGGGCTGCGGCTAGACAACCGCTTCGACGGCGCGCCCGGCCTCACCCAGCCGCCGATCGCGCCGGGCGAGTCCTTCGTCTACGAACTCAAGGTCCCCGACGCCGGCATGTTCTGGTACCACCCCCACATGCGCGAAGACGTGCAGCAGGACCTGGGCCTCTACGGCAACCTGTTGGTGTCGTCCCCCGACCCAGACCACTATGGCCCCGCCCACCGGGAGGAGATGCTGGTTCTGGACGACATCCTCATGGACGGCGACGGGCTGATCCCCTGGGGCGAAGAGGCGCCCACTCACGCGCTCATGGGACGGTTCGGCAACGTCATGCTGGTAAACGGCGCGACGGAACATTCGGTCGAGGCGGTGCCCGGCGAAGTCGTCCGCTTCTTCATCACCAACGTGGCCAACACACGGACCTTCAACGTGACCTTCGGGCCGGCGCGTGTGAAGCTGGTGGCATCGGATGTGGGTCGGTTCGAGCGGGAAACTTGGGTGTCAAGCGTGGTGGTGGCACCCGCGGAGCGATACGTGGTGGACGTGTCGTTCCCCGAAGCCGGCCAAGCGGCGATCGCCAACACTATCCAGGCGATCAACCACTTCCGGGGCGAGTTCTATCCCCATGTGGACACGCTGGCCACCGTGCGCGTCTCGGGTCCCCCGGTTCGCGACGAGATCGCCGAGGCGTTTGCGACCCTGCGCGAGTACGCCGAAGTCGCCGCCGAGACCGAGCCGTTGCGCGCACACCTGGACCGTCCCCCCGACCATGTGCTGGAGGCCACCGTGCGCGTCCAGGGCCTTCCCCTGCCCATCGTCCGCTCCATGGAGGCCGACACTCTCTACGTGCCGCCGATGGAGTGGAACGACGCCATGCCCATGATGAACTGGCTCTCCACCGGAACCCAGGTCACGTGGATTCTGCGGGAAGTCGCGACCGGCCGCGAGAACGAGGATATCCGCTGGCGCTTCGACTTGGGCGACTTGGTCAAGGTGCGCATCTTCAACTCGCCCGACTCGTTCCATCCCATGAACCATCCGATCCACGTCCACGGTCAGCGCTTCGTCGTGCTGGCCCGCGACGACGTGCCCAACGACAACCTGGTGTGGAAGGACACGGCGATCGTCCCCGTTGGCTCCACCATGGACATCCTGATCGAGATGTCCAACCCGGGGGACTGGATGCTGCACTGTCACATTGCCGAGCACCTGCACGCCGGCATGATGATGCAGTTCAGGGTGGAGGGCTGACGGGGGACGCTAGCCAGCGGCAACCGCGGTGCCACGCCGACTTCGTTTATTCCCTACTCTCGCCTTCACGACGTCGTGCACCAAGTAGGTCCGAAGCTCTGGTTCAGGTAAGTTAGGTCCTCGCTACTGTCCAGCGACGCTTGCACCTTGTCCAGAACAGCCGCATCCACCCCCAAGCCGTCCAGTGCACCGTGAACACCGTAGGTATCGTGAACACGTCGCCATCAGCAATGGTCTTGTTCTGATCTGCTTCCAGCCTATCGATCACCATGGGGACGACAACAGCCTCCATGATATCGCCTAGCAGTTCTATGTCGGCAGACACGTGCTTCTTCAGGACGTCAGCAAACTGCCCACGGTACTTCTCTGGTCCCAGTATCATCCCGAACACAGCACGGTCCACCGCATTCGCAAATGACAGAGTCACTTGGGGCAGTTCGGCAGCTGTCATCATGTTTACGGACCCCTCGCCGCCAACAGTTAGCTTGACGCTTTCGAGATGAGTCCTCAGTCTGGGGGCGGTCCCGATGCCGAAGTCGCGAGGCAGGTTCGGTCCCCTTTTCAGCTCTTTCGCATCGAGCCCGAACGTCTCGGGCTGCTTCTTGCGCTCCAGCTTGACCTTCGGATCGTGCCTGGGTTCGACCTCGGGCTGGGGCTGGGGCTGTGCAGCGTCCCATCGCTCCTGCAACCGCTTCCGCTTCGCAGCCGCTTCCTCCGGGGACAAGGCGTTCACCGGGCCCCAGGCCGCCTCGGTCTCGGGCTCTGGCAACGTGCCCATCTGCTTCGATTGAATGAGACCGCCACCTGGCTTGATCGGCTCCTGGGGAGGCGGGACACTCCCGCCGGTCCGATCTTGCTTGCTCATAGATGTCCTCCCGCCGCTGAGAACCGATGACCTGCCACCCGCAACGTCAAGGTAAAGATAGGGAGTTGGCCGTTCCGGTTCAACAAGTTGGTGCGCGTCGAGATCCACCTGGACCCGGTCCGGCCGACCAGTGGACAGGCGGCATAAGACTCAATGACCGCCACGCGGCACGGAAGGGTCGTATATCGGCTTGTGCATGGGGCGGGTTCGCAAGACGCCTGCATCCAGGTCGCGCACACGCCTCCGGGCGATCTCCACGTACTCCGGCACGATGTCGCAGCCGAAGCCCGCACGTCCATGCTTGCGAGCGGCGACCACTGACGAACCCACGCCCATGTAGGGATCCAGAACCGAGTCACCAGACTCCGTCATGGACAGCACGAGCCGCTCCACGAGTTCGACTGGAAACTGGCACGGGTGCACCGTCTTCTCCACGTGATTGGCCTTGACGTTCGGGATGTCCCATACGTCCGACGGGTTCTTCCCCAGAGGATTACCGGACCGTTTGCCTCGATTGGGCCCCTTGAAGTACTTCTTGCCGGGGTACCTCGCAGGAACGCGCACAGGATCGACGTCGAAGTAGTAGTCGTCCGACTTCGTGAACCACATGATCGTTTCGTACCGCCCGGAAAAGCGCTTCGTGCAGTGGAGCCCGTGGCCGAAGCGCCACACGATTCGGTTGCGCAGCTTGAGCTGGAGGGCTCTGAACACGTCGTACAGAACGATGTCGAGGGGAAACACCTCGCCGCCCCGCACATGATTGCCGACCTGCCAGCAGATCGATCCTCGGGGGTGGAGGACGCGCACGCACTCAGCAATGACCGCGGTTTGCTCGTCCAGGTATCGTTCGAGGCTGACACGGGCCTCATAGGATTTACCGATGTTGTATGGCGGAGACGTGACGACAAGCTGCATCGACTCGTCGGCCAACGTCGCAACGAACTCAAGGTTGTCGGCGCACTCGATATTGACGGGAAGGTCCATCTCTGGAACAGCGGCAAGCTCGTTGCCGAGAATGTACTGGGTCATCGCCTCTCCTTTCGCACGACGGGGTTCGCAGGTACGACGGTGCTCATGCTGAACAGTACCCGCCGGCGGAGATAGGTCAAGTCCCACCGGCGAGAGAGCCCGAGACATCGTACGAAGTAGTCCGGGCTTAGACATCTCGTGAGGGGTCCACTGCGCTTGGTCCCCCAACAGTATCCTATCCTATTCTGCCCCCAAACTCTGCCCTAAACTCCTCTGCGCTCGGCCACACCTTGCAGATAATGTCGGCCAAGTACATCCCGCGCTTCTCGATTGTGCCTTCGTCCCATCTATCCCAGAACCGATCAAGCAAGTCCTTGTTGAGGAATAGGTTGTCGCTTGTTTTCAGGCTCTCTCGTTTCTTCTCCCACGGGGAATTCGTGAGTGAGATGTCCAAAGCCGATGTGGTCAACGTCAGGTTGCCCAACGTGGTGAGTGCATGATCGCGCTTCCTATGGTCCTCTTCGGGTGCATCTTGCGGCAAAGGCCAGTGCGTCTGCCACTTCTGTGGCATAATGTGCTCGATCCACAGCCTCCGAGGGGCATGCGGGTACGCAGCCATCGACTGGGATATCCTATGGTCTTCCACGGCTTCGAGAACCATACGCAGGCGGCTGGAAGCCACTCCCGGAGAAGCGCGATAGGACAGCACGGCATGACGCACTGCGTCGTCAGACGGCCAACCGTAAGGCGCCGACACCAACCCGTCAAACACCACCTGCAGTGGGCCGTCTCCCTCGGTTCTACGGATAACTCGTTTTAGCAGGTTGATGAATAGGTCGCGGTAACCCTTAGTGGTCCATTGTGTTACCTGTCTTCTCACAAGGTAGCTCTCAATTACTCTGCAACATTGACCAAACCGGTCAGTCGAGCCGAGTATACGGTACAACTCCATCATCAGTGGCATGACGACGGCGATTCGCAAGACGTCTAGTCGGTACCGAAACAAACCCTGGATCGTGTGATCCATCGGTTGCTCCGTCAACTGGCGGTATATTCCGGCGTAGTCGAGATATTCCTGTGCCATTTGGACAAGATCTCCTTCGTTCTTGACAACTTGGCAAAAATCGTAGTACGCACGATTGGCTTGTATTCCTCGACACAGCTTGATCGTAAGCCAGTAATTCAAAAGCAACTCGACGTGACTGCCGTGGAAGCGTGGCGCAGATATGGTGTGGTGCCACCACTCGTTCTCATCGAACTGGCGAACATATTTGTCATAGAAATCCTCATGCCCCATTCGTGTCTGGCGAGACTTGGACAGAGCGTGATTCTTGGACTTCTCCCATTCCGTCAGCGGTGTCCCGCGTGCGTTCAATGCTTCGAATATCTCGTACTCGTCTTCCTTCGGGTCGAGATTCAATCCGACGACCTCGAATCTGCCGACAAGGACCTCGGCTAGGGTCCTTGCCCGGTCGGCAACCAGATCAGGATCGGCTCGCAACCATTTGACTGCTTCGGACCGAAAGTAATCGTGACACTTCTTCAGGACATGATCTGGCGCTACTTCCTCGCCAGCGACTAGCTGTTTGAACACCTCGAAGTCCCTGGTGGCAAAGGGCCGTATCATGTAGCGATTGTCCTTCTCGACTGGAGGTGGGCTGACGATCATGGGCTCAAGAGCGCGCTCGGTGTTCCGTATCTGCTCCCGTAGCTCTTCGTCCGTCTCTCGGGAAACGCACCGAAACGCGTCCCTAATCGCTATGATCATCACCTGAAGCGTCGTCAGTCGCTGCTGTCCATCAACCACCATCCGCTTCATGGGTTGCCCCAAGCCTGTGTTTTGCTGTTTCAGCACAAGTGCTCCCAGGAAGTGCGGAAGAACGTCATCTCCCTTGCCGTGTTCCAACGCCTCCGCTGCCTTGTCGGTCACGTCCTGCCAGAGGGGACCCCACTGTCTGTCCTTCCCCCAGACGTATCGCCGCTGGAAGCTAGGGACTACGTAATGGGCACGGGAAAACAGGGCCTGGACGGTGACTTTCTGGATCTGCATGTCGGTACGTGCGACGCTTCGGAAGACCTGTGGTGGTGGGAGTGGCGGTGGAATCAGATCTGGGCCGAAACCCAGACCATTGGACACCAGGAACAGTAGCCCGCGCCGCCAGCTCTGTCAAGTCGTCGGTGCCGCCCTCCGCGTCCGCCAAGCGCACCCGGCGCCCGCTCCCCCCCTAGAAGCGGTACGTGTAGTTGACCTTCACGGAAGCGCCCTTGGAGAGCGTGATCAGGTCCCGGTTGTCCAGGATGCCCATCCCCAGGTTGCGCCAGTTGTGCGTGTAGACGAGGAAGATGTCGTTGCCGGGCTGGACGATCCAGCGGAGACGGGCGAAGAGGCCCACGACGCCGCTGTCGTTGTCGTACTGAAGCTGGGTGGTGGCGCCGATCCATTGGTTGGCGTTCCACTGGCCCTCCACCTCGTACACGTCGGCGGAGAAGTCGCCCCGGGGCAGCGACACGTCGTTGTGCTCAAAGCTGGTCGACACGCTGATGCCGGGGTTGGGGCGAAATGTGACGCGACCGTTCATCCGCGTTCGGTTGCCGTCCCAGAAGCCGCCCCAGCTCATGCTGCCGAAGAGCGACACGCGGCGGCGGCCCGTGGTCCGGCCCCGCACCTCCCACTCCCAGTTGGAGTACTGACCGGGCAAGATAGCCACGCCATCGCTGACCTCGAAGGAGTAGTCCAGGTACTCGGTGGTGCGGCTCGCTTCCAAGCTGATGTCGTCGCCGCTCTCGAACTCCATGCCGAATACGTCCAGTTGCCACTGGCGCTCCTCGAGAACGCCGGTTCCCAGCTGGGTGAGGTTCCGGAACTGGACGCCGAACTCCATCTGGCGAAGCCAGTCGATGCTCTCGGGGCGGGGCGACCATCCGATCCGAGGCTCGACGCGGCGGAAGCCGTTGCGCGTCACGAATCCCAAGGTGGGGCGGTAGTCGTCCCCGAACTCCCGGTAGGAGAGGTGTCCCGACCACACATCGTTGGGGAAGTTGAAGCGGAACCCCCGGGCCGACAGGTCTCCGAAGGAGCGTTCCACCGTCGGGTCCGGGTTCGAGTTCCACACCATGAAGGCTTCCATCTCGAAGCGGTTGTCGCCCATGAAGTGGCGGGTGGCGAACTCGAAGTCGAGCCCAGCGGTGTGCCCGGTCTCCGGCGCGTAGCCCGTGGAGTCCCTGGACGCGGCGCGGCGCGTGTATATGAACCCTACCGCCGACTGCTCCAGAATCCGCCGCTTGGCTCGGGCCACGGTGAAGCTCTCCCGTGGGACGCCGATGTTGGCACCGTCGCTCTCGTCGAACCAGCTGTGGGCGCCGGTGCCGATCTGGTAGAAGCCCAGCTCGAACTTTCCGGCCTGTCCGGTGAGCCGGGTGCCGTACTGGATGGGAATCTGCTGACCGGACCGAAGTCCGATCCGACGGGAGAAGAACGGCGACGGACCGCTCCGGGGCGCGAAGGTGAAGACGCCCGATCCCTCCAGGAAGAAGTCGCGCCGCTCCGGGAAGCGCTGGGGGAAACGGGTGAGGTTGACCCGCCGTTGGTCGCTCTCCAGCTCGGCGAAATCGGTGTTGATGCTGGCCGACGCCCGCAGGCTGGAGGTGACGCTGTAATTGACGTCCAGGCTCAAATCCCTCGGGAAGGTGGTGGGATCGGTGTTGTCGGGCACGTTCCTCCAGTTGGCGACCGCCGACGGCCGGGCCTCCAACCCCAGTCCCTGCGAGAGGTTCCGCAAGCCCGTCAGCCGTCCCGCGTAGACCGGGCGGAAGAGCCCTTCATTGCGACGGTACCCCCGCCACAGGATCTCCTCGTTCCTTCGGCGGATCGTGCGCTGGAAGTTGATCCCCCAGCTCTCAAGCTCCGGGTTGAAGTTGAGGGTCCTGAAGGGGATGCGGATCTCGGCCGACCAGCCGTCGGGGCGCATGGCGGTCCGCGCCTCCCAGATGCCGTCCCACGCCTTGCCGCCGCCTCCCCGGAAGCCGCCACCACCACCGCCGCCACCGCCGGTGAGGATGCCGTCGCCCATGAGTCCCGCGGGGTTGATCTCGAAGAAGTAGCCCGTGCGGCCGTCCAGGAAGGTGTCCAGGATCCACATGAAGCGGTCGTCGGTGCCTAGGCTGGCGTCCCGCTGGCGCTGGTAGGCAAGCACGCCCTCCGGGTCGTCGTAGAGAACGGCGCCGATGTACAGGTCGTCCTCGTCGAAGACGATCCGAATCTCGGTCTGCTCCGACGGGCGTCCGCCTTCGACGGGCTCCTGTTGGGTGAAGTCGGCGATCGCCGCTGCGCTCTGCCAAGCGTCCTCGTCCAAGAGGCCGTCCAGTTCGATCTCGGCGGCCTCCGAGAGGAGGACGGCTTCCAGTACCGGCAAGGACCCGCCGCCGCCGCCGTTGGACTTGGCCGAATCCTGAGCCCACGCGGCCTGGGGGGCGGCGAGGACGACTCCAACCGCCGCTGCTATCGCCAGCCGCCGTCCGGCAAGCCTTCGCCGTCCGGCAAGCCTTCCTTTGCTGTTGCTGCTCCCTCTCATTCTCGCCCCTGTCCTCGTCCCTGGATTCAAGTGCTGGTCCCTGGATTCAAGTGTCGGCCTCGAGTGCCCTTGCGAAAGAAAAGACACCTGGACCGTCGCCTTTGTTGGTGGAGCTTGACCCCAACCGCTCTCGACGCAATAATCGTCATGCTGTCCTTCTAGAACACCCCTGACATCCTTTTCTAGACACCCCTGACACAAAGAGAGTGATCCATATGCTTCACGCCCGAACCCCCCTGCTCGCATTCGCCTCACTCCTCGTCGCCTGCCTGGTCGCGGCGTGCACCGGCGCCGATGCGCCCGACGCGGAGTCCGAAGCCTCGAACGCCGCCGCCGAGGTCGAGGCCACGCCGGAGAACGCTACTCCGACCGCACTGGTCGACGCCAACGACGCCTCTGCCGACGAGCTGGGCCAGGCTCTGACGCTGAGTGCCGGCGCGGTCGAAGCGATCCTCGCAGGACGGCCCTACGCGCGCCCGTCGGAACTCCACGCGGCCATCTCCGCCGTCGTGGGAGATGAGGAGGCTCGCCAAGCATACGAGACGGTCTGGGTGCCGATGGACCTGAACGATGCCAGCCGAGACGAGATCATGCTGATCCCGGAGATGAGCGAACGGATGGCCCACGAGTTCGAGGAGTACCGCCCCTATGTGGACATCGACCAGTTCCGGCGGGAGATCGGCAAGTACGTGGACGACGACGAGGTGGCCCGTCTGGAGCGCTACGTGACGATCAAGTAGTGCCGCGCCCGGGGCCCCGCCGTTCGCCGAACGGCAGGGAGCCGGGTGTCCCCGCTCCGGCCCTCCGCACAGTTCTGCGCACTGTTCACCTAGCGACGGCGATCGTTGCCGGCGCGGTGATCTTGATCATGGCGGTCACGGGCGTTGTGCTCTCGCTGGAGGACTTTGCGGTCGGGTTCGCCGAGCGGCGGCGCCTTGCCGAACAGCCGGAACGCGTCCAGCGGATGACGGCGTCGGCCCTCGTGGAGTCGGCGCGGCGAGCGGTCCCGGCTGGCGCGCCCTTCGACGCCGCTTCAATCCGCTTTGACGCCGATCCTCGGGCACCCGTGCGGGTCGTCTCGCGCCGAGGCGAGCGCGTCGACCTGGACCCCTACACCGGCGCGGCACTGGTCCACGGGGCACCCAGGGTCGAAGCATTCTTCGAGGGCGTTCGCCAGTTGCATCGCTGGCTGGCTGTCCCCGACGCCTTTACGCGGAGCGGGCGTTCCGTGACCGGGGCCGCCAACGCGGCGTTCCTTCTGCTCTTGCTGACGGGAGCACTGCTCTGGATTCCCCGGCCCTTCAATCGCAGGACGCTCCTGGCCTCGATCACGACGTCGCGGGGCGCACGGGGACAGGCGAGGGCGTTCAACTGGCACAAGGTGGCCGGGTTCTGGTCGCTGGGGCCGCTGCTGGTGATCGCCGCGTCTGCCCTCCTCTTGTCGTACCCGTCGCTGGGCGACCGGCTCTACCCCGCTGCAGGAACGATCTTGCCGCTGGGCAGCCTCTCCCAGGCGGAGGACGGCCAGCCTCTCCCGGGCGGCGGAGAGCGAGGCGGCGGAGAGCGAGGCGGCGGAGAGCAAGGCCTGGACGCGGCCTTGGCGGCGGCCCAGTCGGCAGTGCCGCGCTGGCGCAGCATCGTGGTGCACATCCCCCGGGACGAGGAGGCGGAGTTGCGGGCGGAGGTGCGGACCGGCGGCGAAGGCCAGCCCCAGCGCTCGGCCGTCATGACGGTGGACGGGCGCACCGGGGCCGTCACCCGGTGGGAGGCGTTCGCCGACGCCGGGCCCGGGCGGAGAGGCCAGCAGTTCGTGCGGTACGCCCACACGGGCGAGTACTGGGGGTGGGTCGGCCAAGCCGCTGCGGCACTGGCGTCGCTGGGCGCGGTGTGCCTGGTGTGGACCGGGGTTGCCCTCGCGTGGCGGCGGGCCCTCTCGTGGCGTCGTGGGAATCATCCGCCGGGCGGGAGCAGCGCCTCGGCCAGCGCCGCGAAGTCCTCCGGCGACAACTGCTCGGGTCGGGCCGCAGGCGACAAGCCCCGGGCCTTCAACACGTCCAGCGCCACGTCCAGCGCCACATCCACAGGGGACCCACTGGCCGGGCGCAACTCGGCCGGCCGCAACTCCGGGTGACGCGCCAGGATCGTCTTCATCTGCTTGCGACGCCATGAGAACGCCGCCCGCACCAGCCGCCTGATATTGGCCGCCACCGGAGGCGTGAAGCGCGGCGGCGCGTAGGGAGTGAGCCGCACCACCGCCGACTCCACCTTCGGGACTGGCCTGAAGGCATGGCGGGGCACCTTGAAGAGCCGCGTCGCCCGGGCGTGCAGCCCCACTCCCACCGACAGGGCGCCGTAGCTCCGGGAGCCGGGAGCCGCAAGCATCCGGGCCGCCACCTCGGCCTGCATCGTAAGCACGATCTCCGCCGGGCAGGGAGGCGTCAGGAGCCGAAACACGATCGGCGTGGTGATGTTGTAGGGGATGTTCCCCACCACCCGGGTGGCAGCCCAGTCGCCGGTGAGAGCCGCCAAGTCCACGCGCAACACATCGCCGTGCACGACGGTGACGTTCGGGTCGCGAGCGTACTGGGCGGTGAGCGCCGCCGCCAGCTGATCGTCGAGCTCCACGACCCAAAGCCGTCCGCCGCGCCGCGCCAAGTGGCCGGTGAGAGCGCCGCGGCCCGGTCCGATCTCCAGCACCCGGTCGCCCGCTTCGCCTCCCACCGCCGCCGCGATCTTGCGCTGGAGGTTGGGATCGACGAGGAAGTTCTGGCCCAGCGAGCGCTTCGGTCCCCCGCCGCCGCCACCGCCAACACGCATCAAGCCACCGACGCGCGTATCAAAGGGTGCGAAGCAGCACCGCTGTTCGGTCGTCGGCCGGCATCGACGGGATCGCACGCTCCGCCACCTCGAAGAGCCGGTTCAATATCTCCGCCATCGGCTTCGGGTGGTGCGCCGCTACCGTCTGCAGCACCAACTCCTCCCCGCTGCGACGGTGTCGCTGGGCCACCGTGTCCGAGAGCCCGTCGGTGAAAAGGAGCAGCAGGTCCTGGCCCGGAGTCCACGTCACGGAGGATTCGGCGTAGGGCGGGCCGGCGATTCCCATGGGCGGATCGGTGGCGAAGAGCCGACTCGACTCCCCGTCGGGACCGACTACGAAGGCGTGAGGGTGACCGGCGTTGGAGTACCGTATCTCTCGTTCGTGGGCCGCCAGCACGCAGTAGCAGAGAGAGAGGTACATCTCCGTCGATTCCAGCTCCGCGCCGATCGCCTGGTCCACCGCCTCCAGCACGGCCGAAGGCGACGCCTCCCGCTTGGCGGAGATAGCGGCGGCGCTCATCACCAGCGCCATGATCAGGGCCGCCGGAAAGCCGTGGCCCGAGACGTCACCGATCATGACGCCCAGCCGCCCGCCCGACAGCCGCAGGACTTGGTAGAAGTCGCCCCCCACCGACACCGACGGCAGCACCCGAGCCACCGCGTCCACTCCCTTCGCCGGCGTCACCGGCGGAAGCAGCTTCATCTGCAGGTCGTGCGCCAGCTCCATCTCACGAGAGACGCGCTCGCGAGCCATGCTCTCACGGATGAGGCGGTTGTTCTCCAGCGCGGCGCCGATCTGGTTGGCGATGGCGGTCAGGAGCCGCTGATCGGCGGCGGTGAAGCTCCCCCGGCGCCGTCGTCCGATCAGGTTGACCACGCCCACGGTGCGGTGCTCCCCCGACTGGGGCGCGTAGCGGACTGGAACCGCGAGCCACGTGTCTTCCTTGCCTGGCGGTTGTCCGTCCTGGTCGGCCCCGGCGACCTCGGAGCCTGTGGCGAGGACGGGGCTGCCCTTGCGAAAGGCTCGAACGGTCACGGACGACATGTCGTCCAGGGGAATCGACTCGCGGAACTGTCCGCCCCCGGATTCGGCGGCCAGCCGGAGGCGCTGTTCGTCGGGACGGTAGACCCACAGCGAGCCCCGCTTGGCGCCCAGCACCCGGGAGACTTCCTCTAAGATGAGGCGCGCCGCTTCTTCCAGGTGGAGGATCGAGCCCAGCGTCTCGCTGATGCGGTAGAGCAGCTCGATCTCTTCGTGGCGCTCCGACAACGCCAAGTTGCAGGAAGCCACCTTGCTGGACATGTCGAAGGCGCGGCCCAGCACCGCCGCCAGCAGCTGCACCACCGGACTCTCGGGTTCGTGGCCCTCCACCTCCACTTCCAGGGGCGGCCCTCCGGCGGTGTCCACCACGAAGCGGCGCTCTCGGGGCGACGGCGGCCCAGGGTCGTCCGCCGGGAAGGCCGAAACCCGCTTGCCGTCCACGAGACTCCAGGCCCGGATCGTCACTTCCATGCACCGCTGAAAGTCCTCCAAAATGCACGCCACCGACTCGGGCAGGAGCGGCCGGGCACCGACCTCGCTGGTCAACGGCCGACCTCGCTGGTCAACAGCATCGGCAGGCCGCGTCGCCTTGCTCGGCCTCTTGGGCTAGGCGCAACAGGAGGGTGACCGAGTTCCCCGAAGAGTTGAAGTGCACTTCGTCCATCAGCGCCCGCATGAGGAAGATGCCCCGTCCCGTGGGCTTGGAGATGTTCTCCGGGAGCGTGGGATCGGGTACGGTGCTGGGGTCGAAGCCCCTGCCCTCGTCGGTGACCCGAACCCGGATGCCCACATCCTCGAAGTGCAGCTCCACCCGCACCTTCTTGGCCGGATCCCGGCCGTTGCCGTAGAGCACTCCGTTGGCGATGGCCTCGGTAAGCCCGACCCGGAAGTTGAAGTAGAGCCGGTGGGTGTCGGCGCATATGGGAGCGCACCGACGAACCATCTGCTCCACGGCGTCCTCGATCGCGCCGATCTCGTTGACGAACGTCCGTGCGACCGCCGGCGGAGCGTCGGAGGACGAGTGGGCCGAACCGCCTTCTGCCGAGCACACGACGGAACGGTTCCCGGTCCTCAGAGCGCCGCCAGCGCCTCCTCCAGGTCGTTCCGTATCTGGAAGAGGGTGTCGAGCTTGGTGAGCTCGAAGAGAGTCTGGAGGTCCTCGTTCAGGCTGGCCAGCACAAGCTCGCCGCGCACTTCGCGGATCTTCTTGGAAACGCTCACGAGAACCCCCAGGCCCGAGGAATCGATGTAGCCGGTCCGGGAGAAGTCGATCACGAAGTCGCGGGCGCCCTCCCCCAGCCGGGCCAGAACCAGATCCTTGAGTTCCTGGCGGTTCCCGACGATGAGCTGCCCGTCGACCTGGACGACCGTTGCGTCGCCGACGTTGCGCACGCTGAAGGACATGTTCCTTCCCGGGTAGAGTTGGAGATGGACGAATAAGCCCAGCATTGAACGTACGCCCGCCAGTCCCTGCCGATCAACTGGGGCGGGCGGGAGCGCCGGAGTTGGTGGGAACTTCGAGGCCCGAGGCGCCAGGGCCCGAGGCACCGGAGCCCGAGGCACCAGCAAGGAGGACGGCGATGGCGGCCACGTGGACGATGTCGTCCACCGACGCGCCACGGGAGAGATCGACCATCGGTGCCGACAGCCCCTGAAGGATGGGTCCCAGCGCCGTGGCACCCGCCAGCCGCTCCACCAGCTTGTAGGAGATGTTGGCGGCGTTCAGGTCGGGGAAGACCAGGACGTTGGCTCGTCCCGCCACCGGCGACCCGGGAGCCTTGGCGCGGGCGACTTCGGGCACCAGGGCGGCGTCGGCCTGCAACTCCCCGTCTGCGGCCACCTCCGGGCAGGCGTCCCGGAACAGACGTAGACCCTGGCGCACCTTCTCCACCGTCCGCCCGTCGGCACTCCCCAGCGTGGCGTACGAAAGGAAGGCCACCCGGGGCTCGTCGCCCACCACCAGCCGCCGCGTGCGAACCGCCTCTGCGGCGATCTCGGCCAGTCGGACCGGTCCTGGCGACGGCACGACAGCGGGGTCCGCGAAGGTGAGCACTTCGGGTCCCCGGCCCCGGAACTCCCGCACCTCCATGAAGAACGACGACGACAAGGTGCGGACGCCGGTCCTGATCCCGACCCCATTCAGTGCCGCCCTGACGACCTCGGCGGTGGTGTGGACGGCTCCCGCCACCACGGCGTCCACCCTGCCGTGATTGAGCATGGCCACGGCGTCGTCCAGCGAGTCTCCCAGCACGGGCGTGGCGATCGCTCGGCGGGAGAGGAGGGCCGCCGCTGCCGATACTCGGGGGTCTCGCGCCTCGGGCAAGGCGACGGTGCGCTTCAACCGTCGAGCCCGATCCGCCAGCAGTCGCGTGAAGGTCACGTGGGACGCTTGGTCACCTGGGACGCTGGCCGTCGCCCTCGTCCATTGCGAACCGGGCCTGCATCCGTTTCAGCACCGGAGGCGATACGAACCGGCTCACGTCGCCCCCCAGGGACGCCACCTGCCGCACCAGAGTGGCCGAGATGAAGGCGTGCTCCACGTCCGGCGTCAGGAAGATCGTCTCCACATCCTCCCAGAGTTCCCGGTTCATCTGGGCCATCTGGAACTCGTACTCGAAGTCGGACACGGCCCGGAGCCCTCGGATGATGAAGCGGGCGCCCACGCTCTTGGCGAACTCGACCAGCAGTCCGGAGAACGACACGCACTGGACTCGGGGCTCGCTGGCGAAAACCTGTTCGGCCAACTCCAGCCGCTCCTCCACCGAGAAGAACGGGCGCTTGGAGTGGGTGGGGGACTCGGCGACGGCGATCAGGAGACGGTCGGAGAAGCGGAGGGTGCGCCGAGCTACGTCTTCGTGGCCGGTGGTGATGGGGTCGAAGGAGCCAGGATAGACGGCGACGATCGGTCGGAAGCTGGTCATGATTGGCCTCCTGCAAGGGGGGAGCCGGTCGTGCAAGGGACGCGGGCCGAGGCCGTGACGCCAGTGAGCGAGGCCGTCACGCCGGTGAGCATCGTGTCGCCGTACCGACGCTGTGTCGCTCCCAGCCCCGCGGGCAGCGCCTCGTCGTGCCGGTGCTCCACCCACAGCTCCCGGGAGAAGGGGGCTTGCAGGTAGCTGGACAGGAGCCGATCGGCCAAGCCTCGGCCGTACGGCGGATCGGCTAGGGCAAGGTCGCAGGAGAGCGTGGGCTGATTGCGCACGTAGGCCAGTGCGTCGGCGACCACGAGGGTGCAGGCCTCGGAGGCTCGCAGCGCGCCGACGTTCTTCTCCAGCGCTCGCGCCGCGCTCCGGCTCCGCTCCACGAACACCACATGGGCGGCGCCCCGGCTCAGCGCCTCCAACCCGACGGCGCCCGACCCGGCGAAGAGGTCCAGCACGGTTGCGCCGGGCAGGCGGAGCTGGAGGATCGACATCCACGCCTCCCGCACCCGGTCGGCGGTGGGCCGGACCCGCCGGCCCGGGACCGGCGTCAACCTGCGGCCTCTCCACTGCCCGCCGATGATCCGCATCGCAACCGCCTTCCGTGCCGGGGGCTCGCCCGGTGGGCGCACTCGCCGGGTCGGCGGACTCACTGGCTCGGGCGGATGTCCCGAACCCTGGCCTCCACCGTGGTACGGCCCTGATAGGTATTGTCGGTCAGGCTGAACGCTACGTCCACTGGGCGGGTCTCCAGGGTCCCCGCCGGATGCTGCTCCGCCAACCCGGGGCCGAACGCGGCGAGCCCGGCCCGGCCCTGCATCATGCGGAAGCGCAGGTGGCGTCCGCCCATCACCGCGGGAGGCCCGTCCAAGCGCACCCGTCGGGCCACGAACAGGGGCTTGGGGTTCCCCCGGCCCAGGGGCCCGAAGTAGTGCAGGTAGCGGTGGAAGTCACGGTCGATCTCGTCCAGGCCAACCTCGATGTCGGCGTTCAGGACGGGCCGGGGCTCCTCGTCGCCCAGGCGCTTCCGGGCCGCCGCCAGGAACGCCTCTCGGAGCGCGGGCACCTTCGCCCGGCGCAGGTCCATCCCCGCCGCTTGCGGGTGGCCGCCGAAGCGCTCCATGTGCTCGCGGCACTCGCCCAGGGCGTCGTGGATGTCGAAGCGCGGAATCGACCGCGCGCTGCCCCGGCCTCGATCCCCGTCCAGGGCGACCACCACCACCGGGCGGTGGAGCCGCTCCGCCAGCCGGGAGGCCACGATCCCGATCACCCCTGGGTGCCAGCGGTCGCCAGCCACCACGACCGCCCGGTCCCGGGCCGGCTCGTACTCTCCGTGCAGTACCTCCGTGGCCTCCTCCACAATGCGGCGCTCGGTGCTCCGTCGCTGCTCGTTGGCCGCGTCCAGCTTGGCGGCCAGGGCGGCGGCCTCGTTCGGGTCGCGGGTGAGCAGGAGCCGCAACCCATCCTCCGGATCGCCGATCCGCCCGGCGGCGTTGATCCGGGGCGCGAGCTGGAACGCCACCGTGCCCGACTCCAAGGGCCGGCCTTGGACAGCGGGGCCGCACCGCGCCAGAAGGGCCGACAGGCCGGGCCGGGCCGACGGGTCGCCCTGCGAGGCGGCCTTGAGGCCGTAGCGGACCAGGATCCGGTTCTCCCCCGAAACGCCGACCTGGTCGGCGACCGTGGCCAGGGCGACCAGGTCCAGCCGCTCCCACGCCTCTTCCGCCGGTCTGCCCAGCATCCGAGCCGCCAGCTGGGCGACCTTGAAGGCGACGGCGGCACCGCAGAGGTCCTTGTTGGGGTAGGCACAACCGGGCTGGGACGGGTTGACCAGCGCCAGCGCGGGCGGAAGCACGGCACCGGGACGGTGGTGGTCGGTGACGACGACATCCACGCCCGCCGCTCCGGCGCGCCGTACCCACTCCACCGCCGTGGTCCCGCAGTCCACGGTGACCAGCAGCGTCGCGCCCAGCTTCACGGCCCGCGCCACCCCCGCTTCCCCCAGGTCGTAGCCGTCCCGCAGCCGGTTCGGCACGAAGGCGTCGGCCCGCGTCCCCATCGCCCGGAGCCACTCGGTCAGCAAGGCGGCTCCCGCGATCCCGTCCACATCGTAGTCGCCGTGGACCAGCACCTTCTCCCCGCTCCGCACCGCCCGCACCAGCCGCTCGGCCGCCTCCTCCGCGCCCAACAGCTCGGCCGGGTCGTGCAGGTCGGCAACCAGGGGCCGGAGGAAGGACTTGGCGCCGCCGGGGGTGTCGTGGTTGCGCACGGCCAGCAGGCGGCAGAACGCCGGAGAGAGCTTGAGCGCGCGCTCCAGCTCCCGGACCGTGTCAAGAGGCGGGGGCGGCCGCAGGCGCCAGTGGGGCCGGAGCCGCCCCGAAGTCATGTCGGCTCGGCGTCTTGCGCGGAGCCCTGCGCAGAGTCGCCCTGCGCAGCGTCCTGGTCGGCCGACGGCGGCGCCGTCACGATGATGCCGCACGCTTCGCAGAGCACCAGCGGCGCGGTGGTGCGAATCTCGTTCTGCAGCTGGAGGGGGATCACGGAGAAGCACACGCCGCAGGCCCCGTCCTCCGTCATCGGTGCCACCGCCGAGCGCCGGCCTCCACGGGCCAAGTTCTCGTAGATGCGGCGGACACGAGGTTCGATCGCCGAAGCCGCTTCCTCCCGCTGGCGGGTCAGCGCATCCAGTTCGGACTCGACCGCGGCCCGCTGGCCGAGGAGCTCCTGCATGCGGGGCTCCACAGCCGCCTGCGCCTCCTCCGACGCCGACTGCTGGGTCTCCATCCGCTCCTCCAGGCGCCCGATCTGGTCCAGCAGGTTGATCACGTCCTGCTCTTCCGAGTCCACGGCGCGCTGGACCATGTCCAGTTCGGTCTGCACGGCCTCTTGCTGCTGGGTTGTTCGGACGTTGTCGAGGCGTTCTTCCAGGCGACTCATCCTGACCCGCTTCTCTTCGGCCGACCGTCGCAGGCGCCTCTCCTCCAGGTGAAGCTCCTTGACCCTCTTGGCGGTTGCCTCCGCCTCCGCCGCCTTCCCCTCCGCCGATTCCTCCACCTCCTTCAGGGGCGAATCGAACGATGCGATGCGCTCCCGGGCTTGGCGGATTTGGTTGTCGATATTCTGCAGGTCCTGCAACCGTCCTGAGATCGGATCGGCGTCCGCCGTCACGATGTAGCTTCTCCCTTCTTCGAGGTGTTGATGGGGCTTCCTCTCCGCCCCGCCGCCCTGCGCCAGTCTATTCCAAGGTCCCGTTTTTCCTGGGCCAGCCGGTTCTTCTCCGCCATCAGCTCCTGCTTCCGCCCTTCGTCGCGAGCGAATCCGATCTCCCGGTCGAGGGCATCGAGACGACGGTCCATTTCCGAGGTCAGGATGCTCGTCACCGCATCCTCGAAGAATCGGTTGGGCGGATCGATTTTCTCCTTGTCGGCCATGAGCTCCTCGAACCGTCGTACCACTGCCGGATCGGCGTCCTCCGGCGGCGACCGCAGCTCCGGATCGTCCAAGAGCATTTCGAAGATGGCACGCGAAGCGCGATCGTCCAAGTCCGCCGGCCCAATCCGTTCGGACGCCGGTTCGATCCAGCTTCGGTCGTGCAGCAAGAGGAGGAGCAGCGACCGCTCCGCTCCCCGTCCGTGGACCTTCGGAGCGGGACGGCTGCGATGCCCGGCGGACGCAGGAGCTCGGGGCGGGCCGACGGCGACGGGCTGGCGCAACTCGGTCTCCAGCGTCTCTCGGCGGACGTCGGTGCGCTCCGCCACCCGCGCCAAGTAAAGGTCGCGGAGCTGGGGGTCCTTGACGGCCCGCAAAGTGGGCAGCAGCCGGTCCAGCGCCTTCCGGGTCTTCTCAATCGACGAGAACCAGTCCCGCTCCTCCAGAATGCCGATCTTGCGGTCCAGCACATCCACGGACTGGCGAACGAACTCCTGCACGGCGTCCGCGCCCCCGGAGCGAGCCACCGAGTCCGGGTCCTCGCCGTCGGGAAGAGTGACCACCGACGGGTGCAGCCCGCAACTCAGCAAGACGTCCGCGGCCCGGAAGGTGGCTCGCAGCCCTGCTTCGTCGCTGTCGAAGAGCAGCCGGACTTCCTTGGCGTATCGACTCAGCACATCGGCCTGCTGCTCGGTGAACGCAGTCCCGAGAGTCGCAACGGCGTTGCGGACCCCCGCCGCGGCCAGGGACACCACGTCCATGTAGCCCTCCACCAGCAGGGCGGTTCCGTCGCGCCGCACATGGTTTTTGGCGCGGCTCATGCCGTAGAGGACCTCGCCCTTTCGGAAGACGGGGCTCTCGGGGGAGTTCAGGTACTTGGGCGCTTTCTCGTCGTGGGACCCCACGATCCGTCCGCCGAAGCCCAGAACCCGTCCCGTTTCCGACTCAATCGGGAAGGTGATCCGGTCTCGGAAGGCGTCGTAGGGCAGGTCGCGGCCTTCCTTCTTCTTGGCGAGCCCGACTTCCACGATGATGTTCTCGTCGAAGCCGTGGACCGCCGACGCGTCGCAGAACGCCTGCCACTCGTCGGGAGCGTAGCCCAGGCCGAACTCCTCGGCGGTCTCGCGGGCGATCCCCCGTCCCGTCAGGTACTCGCGTGCGACGGCGCCGCCCTCCCACTCCCAGAGACGCTCCTGGAAGAACGCGTTGGCGTAGGCCACGACCTCCCGGTAGGGGCGCCAAGGGTCGTCGCCGGGCCTCTGCCCGCTGACCTCGCGCACGTCCACGCCGCTGCGGGCGCCCACGTACTTGACGGCGTCGGTGAAGCTCATTCCCTGGTGCTTCATGAGGAAGCGGAAGACGTCTCCCGACTCGCCCGACGAAAAGTCCTTGAAGAAGCCCTTGGACGGCACGACGCAGAACGACGGCGTGCGCTCGTTCTTGAAGGGGCTGAGGCCCTTGAACTCCCTGCCCGACTTCTTGAGCTGCACGAACTCGCCGATGATCCCGACGATGTCGGCGCGTGCGCGCACCTCCTCCACCACGTTGTCGGGGATCATTCCGCCACCGCCGACAGCAGCTCGGGCGCGACCCGCATTCGGACGCCGCCCACCTCCACCACGGCCCGCCCGTTCTCCATCGCCACCAGGACGCCCGTGGCGCCGGACCCCGCCAAGCGGACCTGGGTGCCGAGACCCAGCGCCGCTGCCGCGTTCGGGCGATGGAGCGGGTCGGCAGGCGATCCCTGGCCAAGCGGCGTCGAGCCCCGACCAAGCGGCTGGGAGCTGTTGCCGTTGGAGGTAACCAAACGGCGGGCGGCCTCCTCCACTCTCCGGCGGGCGGCTCGGGCGGCCTCCTCCAACGCGGCGCCGCGTCGCACCTCCTCCTCCAGCCGGGCGATCGCCTGCTCCACCTCCTTTCTCGCGTCCAGCAGCATCCTCCGGGCGTCGCCCTTGGACTGCTCGGCGTGTGCCCGCTCCCGGCTTCGGAGTTTGGCCGTCGCGCTCTCCAGATCGGTGCGGAGCGCCCTGACCCGCTCCTGCTCCCGCTTCGCATCTCCCGCCCGCTGGGCGGCCTGCCGCTCCTTCTGCTCCAGACTGGCCAAGAGCTCGTCGACCCGCGCTTCGGCTCGATCCCGGTACCGTTCGGCTCGGTCGAGGACGGAGGCAGGGAAGCCCAGTCCCCTTGCTATGGAGAGGCCGTAGCTGCGGCCCGGCCTTCCCTTGACGAAGCGGTACGTGGGCATCAGCCGATCGGCGTCGAACTCCAGCGAAGCGTTCACGATACGACTGCCCGGCGCCGCCAGCCGCTTTAGAGCGCCCAGGTGCGAGGTGACCACCGCCGTGCACCCCCGCTCGGCCAGCGTCTCCACCAGCGCCCGTCCCAGCGCCTCGCCCTCCTTGGGATCGGTGCCGGTGCCCGGCTCGTCCACCAACACGAGGGACCGGGGGCCAGCACCCTCCACCGTGTCCTTGAGGTTGCGCAGGTGAGCGGAGAAGGTGGAGAGGCTGTCGGCGATCGATTGCTGGTCGCCCACGTCGGCGAAGAAGGAGTCGAAGACGGGGAGACGGGTGCCCGGCCCCACCGGCGGGATCACCCCCGACTGGGCCAGCGCCGCCGTCAGTCCAACCGACTTGAGGAAGACGGTCTTGCCGCCGGCGTTGGGACCCGTCACCACCACGACCCCTTCGTCTGGGTCGAGCGCCATGTCGAACGGCACCGGGTCCGCCCCCGCCGCCACAAGAAGGGGGTGGCGTCCACGGCGGATCGTCAGCAGCGGGGGAGCTGGGGCGCGTTTGGCTTCCCGTCGGCCGGCTTCCCGTCGGCCAGCTTCCCGCCAGCCGGCCGCTCGCCAGTCGGCCACCGCCCAGTCGGCCACCTCTGGGACGGCGCCGTCCCAGCTGTGGGCCGCACGGGCCAGGGCCACTCGCCGGTCCATTTCCACCAGAGCGCGGAAGGAGCGGGCCAGGGGCCGAGCGCCGACGCGGCAACGCTCGGTGAGCTCCCGGAGGACCCGCTGCACTTCCCGCGCCTCGGCGCGCTGCAGCTCCCGGATCCGGTTCATCATCGAGACCGCCGTCGGCGGCTCCACGTACACGGTGGCGCCGGTGGCCGACTCGTCGTGCACGTATCCGCCCAGCGCGCGCTTTCCCTCTCGCCGGATCGGGATCACATAGCGCCCTTCGCGGATCGTGATCGACGCGCCGGGAACCCGGTGGGGCTCGCTCACCTCCGCCAGGATCGACTCCACGTGGGCCACGACCCGGCTGTGGGCACCCGTCAGCTGGGCCCTAATCCGCCCCAACTCGCGGCTGGCGGAGTCCAGCACCCGGCCCTCCCGATCCACCGACCGCTCCAGGGAGGCGCGCAGGGCTGGCTCCTCCGCCAAGTCGGCCGCCAAGCCGTCCAGGGCGGAGAAGCGTCCCTCGGGCTCGGCGGTCAGGGAGCTGGCCAGCGCGCTCCCGGCGGCCAGGAGCGTCGCGAGTCGATGCAGCTCCCCCGCGTCGAGGACCGACCCCTCCACCGCCAGGCGAGCCAGCGCGGACGCCGGGTCCGGCAGATCGGGGAAGGACCACTCGGGCTGGGCGGCCAGGAACTCCACCACCTCCGCCACGGCGGCCAGGCGAGCGCGAACGACCTCCGTGTCGGCGGCGGGCTCCATCCCCCGCACCGCTTCCCTGCCTCCGTCCGTGGAGGCGAAGCCGGCGACGTGCTCCAGAACCTGGTCGAACTCCAGGACCCGGAGGGCGCGCCGCAACACCCTACCCCAGCTCCTCCCGGGCGATCCGGGAGGCCGCCTTGCCGTCGAAGCGGCCCCGGACGCGGGGCATCAACTGGGACATTACCGCGCCGATGTGGGCCGCACCTCCCTTCACGATCTCGCGCACGATCCCGCGCACATCGTCCTCCGTCAGCTCCGGCGGCAAGTACTCTTGGAGGAGCCGCGCCTGGGCTTCCTCGGTCTCCGCCAGCTCCGGCCGGCCTCCCTCCCGCATCTGGTCCGCCGCGTCCCTGCGCTGCTTGATCGCCTTCGCCAGGACGCCCCGCACCCCGTCGTCGTCCAGGGGGGCGCCCGTGTCGATCTCCCGGTTCCGCACCTCCGCAAGCATGGTGGTGAGGACTAGCGTTCGGGCCTTGTCCCGGCTCCGCCGCGCTCCGTTCAGGTCCGACCGGAGCCGATCTTTCAGCGACGACTCGCTCACTGCTCCTCCTTATCCCTGGGGGGCTTGGAAGTTAGTCCCAAAGCACCGCCTCCGGCCGCCCGCGGGTCTTTGATCGGACAGGATCGTTGGTTAGGGTCCACTCCGCCTTTCGCGCCACCCCGTCCCCGTCGTTCCCCTCGTCTCGTCGTCCCCCCTCGTTCCCCTGGAGGTTGCTGTGGTCAGAACAACCGAGAGCATCGTGGACATCCTGCGCCGTTGCGGCCCAGGCGCCCTTCCCGAATCGCGGCTGCTGGAGGAGATGCGCCGCCGGAGACCCTCCATGCGCTTCTCCCGGGCCAAGCTTCGGTCCCAGCTGAGCGCGGCGGGGGACCGGTTGCTGCTGCTGGAGCTGAAGCCCGACGCCATCGACGATTCCGGGACCGTGGAGCCGCTGGACAGCTGGGTCGTCCTCACAGCGGCCTCCGACGCCCCCGACCGCAATCGGGTCGCCACTCTCCTGTGGAGCAGCTTGGCCGCCCTCGCCGCCGAAGTGGAGCCCACGTCGCGGGCCAGCGTGAGCCGTTGGGTCGGCCAGGCGTACCAGGCACAGCGGGTGCACGACCTGCTGGGGGGAGGCGGAGGGGGAATGTAGCCGGCGGAACGGGCCCCATTTGAGCTCTCTAGAGAGCCGGCCTCGTCTAGAGAGCCGGCCTCGTCAGCCACTGCTTCCACCACTCCAGCTGAACCCAGGCCCGGTGCACGGTCCGCCAGGGCGTCCAGCCGCCGTGGTAGGAGTCGGGGTAGCGGACGAACCGCGCTGGCACGCCTTGCTTCTTGAGGGCCACGTACATCTGCTCGGCCTCCTCGATCGGCACGCGGTGGTCCGACTCGCCGTGCACGAAGAGGGTCGGCGTGGTCACCCCCTTGGCGTGGATGATCGGCGACGAGCGCAGCAGGTTCGCCAGCCCCTGCTCCTCCCAAGGCGGGCCGAAGAACTCGCTCTCCTTGGTCCGGGGGATGTCGGCGACGCCGTAGTCGCTCACCCAGTTGGAGATCGACGCGCCTGCCGCCGCCGCGGCGAAGCGGTCGGTCTGGGTGATGATCCAGTTGGTCAGGAAGCCGCCGTAGGAGTAGCCGGTCACCCCCATCCGATCCGTGTCGACCGCGTACTGGGCGATCGCGTGGTCCACCCCCGCCATCACGTCCTCGTAGTCCTTGAACCCCCAGCCGCCCCATGTCGCCCACCGGAAGTCCTCGCCGTAGCCAGTGGAGGCGCGTGGGTTGACGTAGAGCACCATGTAGCCGTTCGCGGACAGCAGCTGCCGGTCGAAGGAGAAGTCGTTGCCGTAGGCGCCGTGAGGGCCGCCGTGGATCTGGAGGATTAGGGGGAAGCCGCCGTCGTCGGCAGCGGCGTTGCCGTGTCGGTACCCTCGGGCTGGGAGCATCCAGCCTTCGATCTGCGTGCCGTCGGGGCTGGAGAAGAGCAGGCGCTCCGGCGACGCCAACTCCAGCTGGGCGAGCAGCTGGCCGTTCACGTCGCTGACGGCAACCTCCTGGGGTGCCGGGGGTGATCCGGCAACGTCGCTGGGCGGGTCGCTGGGCGGGACAAGGGTTGCGACCTGCACGTCGCCGGGGCGCAGCGGATCGGTGGCCCGGAAGGCGACCCGGCCGAAGTCGGCGGAGAAGGAGAACGACGAAAGGCGGCGGTCGCCGTGGGTGATCTGCTGGACGGTTCCTCCAGTGGCCGGCACGCGGAAGAGGTGCGCGTTGCCGCCGGTCCCCGCGGAGAAGTAGACGTGGCCGTCGGGACTCCACACCGGTGCGCTCGGGATCAGGTCCCACTCGGCGGTCAGGTTGCGAAGCCGTTCGCCGTTGGAGGCGTCAAAGACGAAGAGGTCGGTGGGTGCGCCGCGGTCCCGCGCCTCCCGAATGATCACGTCCAGCCCCTCCGCGCCCCTCGCCACGATCTGGTCCCCTGCCGGCGACCACGCCGGGGAGGAGTAGTTGAACTCGTCGTCGGTGAGACGGGTGGTGGCGCCGTCGATCTCGGTGTCGATCTCACCGTCAATCTCGGCGTCGATCTCGGCGACCCAGAGGTCGGCCCGCTCGTAGCTGTGCTCGTCGCGCTGGTGGGCGTCAGCGGCGAATGCGATCCGGCGGGCGTCGGGGCTCCAGGCCAGTCCGCTGGCGTTCACGCCCAGGTCGGTGAGCTGGCGGGGGTCGCCCCCCTCAGCAGGCACCACATGAACCTCCCGAGGCGGCGTGGCGGCCGGGTCCCGAGGGTCGGGCAGGTAGCCGCGCCGGTCGAAGCGGTAGTTCATCCAGTCGTAGATGCGCCCGTCGAAGCGCTCGACGGTGCGTCGCTCAAAGTCGGAAGCGTACTCGGGCTCGGGAGCGGGTGGAGGGGGCACGGCCGACACGAAGGCGATCCAACCGCCGTCGGGACTGAAGACGGGCGTTCCGTCCACTCCTTCGATCCGGAAGGGCTCAGAGCGACCGTCGGGGTCGGAGCTACCGCCGGGCTCGGCAGCGGCTTGGGGCACGGTCAGGAACCAGGGACCGCCGTCGGCGGAGTACGACAGCAGGCGCCCGTCGGGGCTCCAGCGCGGCGACGAGGCGCTGGCCTCGGGGTCGGTCAGGCGCACCGGCTCGCCACTGCCGTCGGCGGGGGCCAGCCATATCTCGGTGCGACGGCGGTTCTCGTCCTCCACGACAGAGGTCACCACGAAGGCGACGAGCGAACCGTCGGGCGAGAGGGCCGGGCTGCCAGCGGTTTTGAGGCGGTAGTAGTCCTCCAGCTCGACGGGGCGCGGCGACTGGGCGCTGGCGGCTGGGACGGCCGGCAACGCGCTTGCCGCGATCAGCGCCCATGCGCCCAGCTTCACAGCGCTTTGCGCCCGCGCACCAACCTCGCGCCCAAGAGTGCGCCGACAACGCCGAGCACCGGGTCCAGCCAGGGGAGCCATCGGGGCGGCTGGGCGTTCATCATCGCATCGAGCATGCCCACGTCGACCGGCCTCGGACCCGCGGCCGCTGGCGCTTCCGGCACCGCCACCGCGAGGCCGAGCACCACCACGATGCCCACGAGGACCCACACCGCCCAGCGGTCCGGGGCCGTCTTCGCGCACACAGCGCCCCCGAGCGTGGCCGCCACGAGCCCCATCACGATCATGACGACGATAAAGACGGACGACGGCGACCAGCTCTCCGGCTGAAGGGCGCCTTCGGTACCCAGGACCGCCCAGGCGATGCCCAAGCCGACGAAGGTGACCACCACCATGGTCACCCATCCCAGCACTGCGGCTCCGACGTTCTTCAAGGCACTCATATTCGATCTCCTTCTGGCTGGGCCTCCGGCGTCGTCGCGAGCTCCCTATCCCAGCGTGGCGACGAAGGTCGGGGGCGTTCGGTGTCTGGTACTCTGCTCGTAGCCGTAGGCGACTCGAAGCAGCGTCGGCTCGCTCCATCGGCGTCCGAAGAACGACACGCCCACCGGCAGTCCCGAAACGAACCCCATGGGCACGGTGATGTCAGGGTAGCCGGCGATCGCCGCCACTCCGGCGCTGGAGCCTCCGGTCAGACGGTCGCCTACGATGTGGTCCGTCTTCCACGCCACGCTGCGTGTGGGCGCGACGATGGCGTCCAGGTCGTGACGGTCCATGAGGGCGTCGATCCCGTCTTCTCGGGCGCCCCGCTGGATTGCGCGGACTGCGTTCACGTACTCGGGGTCGGTGAGCGGTCCCCGGGCCTGCGACGCAATGAGCCGCTCCTGGCCGAAGTGAGGCATCTCCCGCTCCGCGTTGCGCTCGTTGAAGTCGATGATCTCGGCCAGCGTCCGAACCGGCGCGTCGGCTCCCAGGCCGGCCAGGTACGCGTTGATCCCGGCCTTGAACTCGTACTCCAGCACCAGCAGCGGCTCTTCGTCGTTCCACGCGGGCGTCGGCAGGTTCGCCGGGTCCACCACTTCCGCGCCTCCGGCCCGCATCGCCGCCAACGCCTCGTCGAAGAGCGCCCACTCCTCCGGCGAGAAGCCTCCGAAGCTGCGGGCCGCACCGATCCGCGCGCCTTCCAGTCCCTGGGGGTCCAGGAACGTCGTGTAGTCCTCGTGGGCTTGGCCCTGGCTGGCCTCGGTGGCCGGGTCTCGCGGGTCCACGCCGGTGAGCGGTCCCAGCAGGACGGCGGCGTCGCGCAACGTGCGGCACATGGGTCCCGCCGTGTCCTGGGAGTGGGAGATGGGGATGACGCCCGACCGGCTCCACAACCCTACGGTGGGCTTGATCCCCACGATCCCGTTGATCGACGATGGGCACATGATCGAGCCGCCGGTCTCGGTTCCGATCGTCAGGGCGGCCAAGTTGGCGGCCGCCGCCACGCCGGAGCCGGAGCTGGAACCGCACGGGTTGCGGTCCAGCGCATAGGGGTTGCGGCACTGGCCGCCCCGCGCGCTCCAACCGCTGGTGGCCCGCTCGCCCCGAAAGTAGGCCCACTCGCTCATGTTGAGCTTCGCCAAGACGACGGCGCCGACCTCGCGTAGCCGCTGGACCAGGAACGAATCCTGCGACGGGACCGAGCCCTCCAGGGCCAGCGAGCCGGCAGTGGTGGTCATGCCGTCGTGGGTGTCGATGTTGTCCTTCAGGGCGACGGGAATGCCGTGGAGGTGCCCCCGGGGACCGCGGGTACGCCGTTCCTCGTCCAGCCGATCGGCGATCTCCAGCGCCTCGGGGTTGACCTCGATGACGGACCGCAACCCCAGACCTCCACGGTCCAGCGACTCGATCCGCTCCAAGTAGAGCTGCACGATAGAGCGGGAAGTGCGCTCGCCCGACTCCATGGCGGCTTGAAGCTCCGCGACGGTGGCCTCGTCGAGCTCGAAGGCGGGCGGCGGGCCAGCGGCGACTTCAGCGGGCTCGCTGCCGCTCCTGGCCGCGTCGGGCGCGCATCCTTGGATCCCGAGGGCTGTGGCGGCGCCAACGCTGGCGGACGCTCCGATGAAGCGGCGACGGTCGATCATGGGGTCATGATGCACCTGTTGAGGTTGCAGGGCAAGGGAACTCCGCGTTCAGCCGATCCGCAATCTCTGCAACATGGGCGGCGGCATCGCGAATGACGCGGTCCCGTTCGACTCCGGCAGTCAGCGGAACGGGGATGTTCAGATGGCTTCCCCACGCGACGGCGTCGTCAAACAGCACCTTGGCGCGGGCGAGTTGGCCTTGGAAGCCGCACTTTTCCCAGTCCGTTTCCGACCACCACCAAAGCGGCGACGATCCGCAGGCTAGCCAGCTACCAAGCGATATGCCAAGTACCGCTGTGAAGCGTTCGTGTGCAACAACACGGCAGGCCGAATAGTACCATGAGTGGATTGGCCTCCCCGTAACCTTGAAGTCGTGGTGAGAAACCAGGCGATCGACGACGAGGCCGATCAAGTCGATGTAGTTGGTCATGCGCTGCGCCACGCGAGTGTCTTCCGCCTCTCCCTCCTGCAACGGCAGGAACACGTTCTGGCTGCTCATCCGGTCGGTCAGGCCGCGCAGCTGCGCCACATCGGCTTCGGCCGCCTTGTGGTCGCCTCGGCGGGCGATCTCCTCCAGCGTCTCCAGCACGTAGCGCCAGCTTGTGACCGCTAGCACTCGGCCACCCGCCTGGGCTCGGGGGAACGAGTCGTCGGCGCTTTCGTCCGTCCATTCGATCCCGTTCCCATGTTGGCGACACCTGTGCTTCAGCTCCCGCCATACGCTAGGCACGCGCGGGCTGGGCACCACGAAGAGAAGCATCGAGGGCAAGTCATCGGAAAGCAGCTCGAGGTAGCGCACGGGCTGAGCCTCGGTGAGTCCCGCCCAGAACTTGTTCTCGATTAGCAGACGAACTTGGCCGTCCGCATCGTGAACCGTCAGGTCGGGGCGAGCGTCCCCCTCGCTCGATTCCGCAACGATGCGGCCCACTGCGAACGACTTCACCCCGGCCCTCCCCGCCACGGCGTCCACCAGCCCTTGGGCACCCTCCGGCAACGCCGACAGAATGCACTCCAGTGCCAGCGTGGCGGCCGGCTCCGGTGCCGTGACCCTGGGAATCAGTTGCGCCAGCAGCGTGTCGGCGGTCATCCCTGGTCCCACCTCTCTCGGAAGTGCTTGGCCAGTGCCGGGCCGGCCCCGGCGTCTTCGTGCTTGAAGAAGGCAAACAGCTCGTCCCAGTCCTGCCCCTGCTCCCGGAACGCATCCACCCACCCTGCCAAGTCCCCGTCATCATAGGCCGGTCGCCGCAGACGAGCGTAGCCGAACCCGGCCGTGGCCACCACAGGCACCTCGCCGTCGCCCGTGTCCGCCACCACCAGCGCAGCCCCGCCGTCCGCCAGTGCTTGCCAAGTATCGTCCCCGAACCAGCTCTCGTGGCGGAACTCAAAGGCGGCACGCACGCCGTCGGGGATCGTTGCCAAGAACTCGGCCAGCCGTCCCACATCCTTGCGGAAGTTGGGCGGTAGCTGAAAGAGGATCGGCCCCAAGGCGGGTCCCAGCGCCTCGATCGCGGTGCTGGCCAGGTACTCCAGCGGCTCGCCCGCATTCTTCAGCCGACGAAAGTGGGTGATCCGCCGGTTCGCCTTGAGGACGAAGGCAAAGTCCTCGGGCACCTGGGCCCTCCACTTCTCCAACAACTCGGCCCGGGGCAGCCGGTAGAAGGTGTTGTTGATCTCCACCGCATCCAGCCGGCGGGAGTAGTGCTCCAGCATCCGTGTCGCGGGCAGCTTCTCGGGGTAGAAGCTCCCCTTCCACTCCTTGTACGAGAAGCCGCTGGTTCCGGTCCGAAGTCTCATGCGTTTCCTCCTGGTGCAGTCTCTATCGACATGGTTGCGTTTGTGGGTCGAGATGGAGCAACGTCCGGTTCGACAGCTTACTCTCGAGCTGTCCAACAATCTCTTTCAGCCCCACATCTGGTTCTGCCTTAAGTCCAAGGCACACTGCAACGCCTGCCGAATTCGTGCTTCGCCGCAGCTCCAACTGCAACATATGGGTTCCGTCGGGCTCGGACTTCATCTTGTATGCATGGAAATGCATGGAATCGCTCTGGTGCGCATCTGAAATGTGCGCAAAACTGAACTCTCTATAGAAGTAGCTCAACAAGTGATCTTGAACTACAAGCACGAGCTTTTTGTCAATGGCTTCGAACGTCCGAATCTTGTGATGAAGTTGCATCAGTATCGTTTTGGCCGTCATTTTCCAGTTCATCCCGTAGCCTCGGTGTCGATCACCTCCTTCTCGAACAGCACGAGCACCGACACTGGCAAGAAAGCGCTGCCGAGCAGGCCACACCGTGCCCGTAGTATCCAGTGCCTGGAGCTCAATGCCTACAAGATCCATTACTCGCTCATCTCGCACCGAGACCAAGACATAATCGATACTGCCTCCGGGCACGGCAATCTCTGGGATGACGTGGATCTCGTTGCCGGGCTCGTGCCGCGCCAGAAGATGGAGGCAGTCACTAAACACTCTTCCTCGTTGTAGTAGCCGCAACGGACATATCACCACTGGACGATTCTCTCTTCCTTGCAGCACTGCACAGGTCCCGATCGATACATCAGGATTGCTCTTCCGTATCTTGATGCACACTCGATCCACGAACGGACATTGCTGATCTTGAACAACAGCAGTCCACTGCACACCCGCGACACCAGAGGTGGGACGGCCAAACAGTTCGACGACATCGTTCACAGGAGCGTCGCACTCCTTCCTTCTGCAATGTCCAGATACTCGCTGGACAGGTCCACGCCTACTGATTTCCTGCCTAGGTCGCTGGCTACGGCCATCGTAGTACCGGTTCCGCAGAACGGGTCCAGCACCAACCCGCCTTCGGGACATGTGGCCATGATCGGTATCCTGCAAAGGTCTTTGGGGTAGGGAGCGAAATGGCCTTTTCTGTTCTGGCTGTCTTCGGGGAGTATATCCCATACATCGGACGGCTTGCTTCCCTTTGGGTGGTAGCGAAGAAAATAGTAGCCCTTGTCGCGAAGCTCCCGAGCACGACCGGATACTTTTTCCGAATTCGAATGCGTCGTTCTTTGACAGCCGCGGATAATCATGCGGAAGTCGGCTATGTCGTTGGTTCGTACACGATCCAACATACTGTCCAGCGCCCGAAACGCCTTCTCCTTTTCGCCATCGTTAAGCTCGGTGGACAACTGAATCTGTCGCTTGTAGCGCACCCCGCGAACACCGCTCGCCGAAACCACGCTCCCGTTCACGACCTTGGTCGTCTTTGGGGTGCTGCGAATAGCGTCGGCGTCGTAATAGTATCCCCGGGGCTTTGCGACAAAGTGAAAGATGTGCTCATGCACATTCCGAAGCCGATCCTTGGTATTGTCAGGACCCCCCTTTATCTTGTTCCACACAATGCTGTTGCGCAATGTCCAGTCTTGCTTGTCCGTCAACTCGAGGGCTACCCGCCAAGGTATCCCAACCAACCTCTTGCGATAGTACGAATCCCCGATATTGAGCCAGAGTGAACCGGTCGGTCGTAGCACTCGCTTGATTTCGGCGCACACCGCTACCAAGTTGTCAATGAAGTCCCGGTAGTGAGCCTCCATGCCGATTCCAGCTTCGGCGTACTCGCGCTTGCCCCAGTACGGCGGGCTTGTCATGCAGCAGTCGAACACGTTCGGCGGGAAGATCTTCAAGACTGCAGCCGCGTCGCCGAGGACGAACAACGGTTCCACGCGAGGAGTGTCCAGATAGTCCAGCAGTCGCGTGTGGGCATCGTCTGCGGTCATGATCATGGGTGCTGGCCTCCTTCCGTCCACGGCGGGAGAGGTCGTCGGTCGGTCAAGTCCAACAGCATTCTACCGCGCCCGGCGAGGCAGGGGAAGGGGGGAGCGGGCCCCGGCTGGCACCGTCGCTGCAACGCCTAGTACCGCTTCCGCAGTGCTGTGATCGCCCGCGGATCGCCAAGGATGGTGATCCGGTCGCCCACCTTGAGCACCGTGTCTCCCTTGGGCACCACCAGCACGCCCCGACGGCGAATCATCGCCACCAGCAGGTCCCGAGGGAAGGCCAGCTCGATGATGCTCTTTCCGGCCAGGTCCTTGGTCGGGCCGTACGGCAGCACTTTCAGCGCCAACATGTGCTCGTCGCGGAGCATGACCTCGCGCAGGGCTTGGGCGTCGCCGGCCGCCAACCACTCGGCCAGAAAGCCGTCGTCGTCCACCCGCCCCGCGATCTGGGCGAGGATGCGGAGGTGCTGCCCGGGGCGCTCCTCGGGGCTCGCCAGGAAGAACGCTGCTTGGACCGGCGGGTCGGCAGGCTGCGGCGGCGTCTTGGCATCGAGGTCGATCTCGATCCCGTCGTGCGCCCGAGCCAGCACCATGCGCGGCTCCTGAATCGAGGCGAGCCGAAGGTGGGGCAGCACGACGCCGTGGGAGACCGTGCCGCGCGCCGTAGCCGTCTCCGCCGTGAAGCCCTCGACCAGCTGCTCGGCGGGAACGTCCAGATCCTCCGACAGAACCGCCGACGCCTCTTCCACCAGCTTCGAGAAGCGGGCGGCGCCCTCCTTGTCCAGCACCGGGGAGGCCGCCACCAGTGCCTCGAACGGGTCCGCCGACCGCACGCCCTTCTCCTTGAGGATCTCCCGCAGCTCCTGCTCCAGCCCCGCGTCCCGCTGCTCTCCCAGTCGGGCGAAGACATGGTAGACTGCGCCCTCCCGCGACACCTGGCGACGGGCAAAGACGCGGAACCACGCCACGCCGAAGAGAACAAAGCCGAAGCTGGTCAGAGTTGCCAGCCAGCCCATCTCGATGATGAGAGGAAAGGGCATGACCAGTCCCGCGACCTGCACCCAGGGGTAGAACGGCGACCGGAAGCCTGGATCGTACGACTCCAGACCGCTCTCCCGCATGACGATCACGGCCAGCGCACTGAGCGCGAACATGATCAGGAGGAAGGCGCCCGCCAGCTCGGCGATGTGGGCGGCGTCGAAAGCGACTACCCACGTCACGATCAGGGCGGCGGTCACGGCAATGGCCCAGTGGGGCGTGCCCAGGCGGCTGATCCGGCTCAGCCTGGCCGGCAGGATCTGGTCGCGGCTCATCGCCAGCGGGTAGCGGCTGGCCGCAAGGACGCCAGCGTTGCCCACGGAGAGGAACGCCAGGATGGCGGCGACCGCCATCACCGTGCCGCCGACCGATCCGGCCAATCCCTCCGCCAGCGACGCGGCAGGCGTAAGGTCTCCCCCGTCCGCTTGCAGGCTGGGGAGCCCCACGACGCCCACCATCACCCAGGTCCCCACCACGTAGACCACCAGCACGGTGACGAACGCCAGGAGCATCCCGGCCGGCAGGTTGCGCTCCGGGTCCTTCACCTCTTCCGAGATCGAGGCCACCTGCGTGAGACCCATGTACGACACGATCACGAGGCCGACCGACGAGACGAACGAACTGGCCTCCACGTCGAGAGCGCCCCGGAACGCCCCTGGGTCGGCGGCCAGCAGCCCGTGGCCGATGAACCACGCCAGCACCCCCACCGTGGCCAGCGTCATGACGAGCTGGAGGGACGTCATCTTCTTGGCGCCCACCAGGTTCACCAGGGCGAACGCCACGGCGAACGCCACCGCCACGAGACCCTCCGGCGCCTCCGGGAAGTAGATGCGCAGGTAGGCACCCAGCCCCACCAGCGCGAAGGCCACCTTCAGCGTCAGCGTGCTCCAGGTGCCGAAGCCGCCCACGGTGCCCACCAGCGGTCCCATGCTCCGGTCCAGGAAGTAGTAGATGCCGCCGGCGCGGGGCATCGCCGTGGAGAGCTCTGCCATGCTGAGCAGCCCGGGGATCAGGCAGACGCCGGCCAGCAGGTAGGAGGCCGGCAGCATCCCTCCGGCCTGCGCCGCGGCGATCCCGGGAAGCAGGAAGAACCCCGAGCTCAGCGTGGCTCCGGTGGCGACGGCGAACACGTCGAGGAGCCCGAGTTCCTTCTTCAGCTTGGCCATGGCGGAAGGAAGATAGGCCAGCGGACCGCTGTTTCGACAGCACACCGGGCTGTATTGTGTCTCCCATGGCACGCAGACAGCGAGGTGCGACGACGGGCATGTCCATGGCGGAACGGGCAGGACGGGCGGGGCGGAGCCCAACCACGAGGACGGCGGGCCGAGTGCTGGCGCTGGCACTGGCGTGGGCGGGCGCGTCGGCCTGCGCCGGCACGATCGAGCTCAATCCCTCCGACGCATCGTCGGTGCTGGCCAGGCACGTCCTGCACGAAGAGAACCCGGCGGTGCCCGGCCCCCACCGAGTCCTGACCCTCTACTACGGCAGCGGCGCCGACAAGAACCGCATCGAGTACCGGGACTCGGTCTCCATCGTCACCGAACCGGTAGACGCCTCCAAGCTGGTGAGCTTGGGCGAGTCGGCCGACTCCCGCAACGAGTACTGGGGCTTCCCGCCGGACAGCTTCCCCCTCAACGCGCGAGTGTGGTATCCCGACGCGCCGGGACCGCATCCGCTGGTGCTGGTGGTCCACGGCAACCACAACATGAAGGAGTTCTCGGACCCGGGGTACGACTGGTTGGGCGAACTCCTGGCCAGTCGCGGCTACATCCTGGCCTCGATCGACATGAACTTCGTCAACGGCGGCATCCGCGGAGAGAACGACGCTCGCGGCTGGCTCCTCCTCAAGCACCTCCAGGCCTGGAGACGGTTCGCCGAGGACCCGGACGGACCATTCCACGACAAGGTGGACCTGGACGCAATCGCGTTGATCGGCCACTCCCGAGGGGGCGAGGCCGTGGGCCACGCCGCGGCGTTCAACCGGCTTCAGCGCTACCCGGACGACGCGTCGCTGGAGTTCGACTTCGGCTTCGCCATTCGTGGAATCGTGGCGATCGCCCCCGTGGACGGGCAGTACTTGCCCGCGGATCAGCGCGTTCCCGTGGACGGCGTCAGCTACCTGGTCTTCCACGGCTCCCACGACGGCGACGTGACCAGCTTCCACGGCCTCCGCCAGTTCAATCGAGTGCGCTTCAACGAGAATCCAGTGCGCTCCAACGAGGGTCGAGCACGCTCCAACGAGACCGAGGCTCGCCCCGACGACGACCGGGGCCAGGGTCGCTTCAAGTCCGCCGTGTACGTCTACCGGGCCAACCACGGACAGTGGAACACGGTGTGGGGCGCTCACGACAACGGACCGCGCAGCCCGCGCATCCTGGACCTGCGAGGGCTGTTGCCCGCAGAAGACCAGCGCGAGTTCGGACGGGTGTTCGTGTCGGCGTTCCTGGACATCGTGCTGAAGGGAAACCACCGCTACCGGCCCCTCTTTCGGGACCACCGCGTCGCCGGCGACTGGCTGCCCAAGACGATGTACACGACCCGCTTCATCGACGACACCTTCCTGCCCATCGCCAACTTCGAGGAGGACATCGACGTGACGACGGGCTCGGCGGACGGCGTCCGGCTCCATGGCGAGGGCTTCGGCACGTGGCGGGAAGGCCGGCTTGATCTCCGCTCCAGCAACCGGTCGAACACGTCGTCGTCCCAGCTTGATCAGGCGGTCTGGCTGGGCTGGAACAACCGCTGGCAGGGGGACGCGAACGCAGGCGCGGAGGCTGGCGACGACCCGCCGCCCGAGCCGGCCGTGTTCACGATCTCACTGCCTCCCGGGCTGGCCGCGGGCATGGGCGCGACAGCGCAGGGCGCAACCCTGGAACTCCATGTAGGGGGACTGGACGACGAGCCCAAGCCCAGGGAGCGACCCGACCACGGCGACGGCGAACGCTCGGACGAAGCCAGCGACCGCGAGCGAGGGACCGACGACGCCGAGAAGCCGCCGCTGGACTTCACATTGGAGGTCGTGGACGCAGATGGTGACGTTGCGCGGGCGAGGGTCGGAGCGTACGGCACCCTTCGGAGGCCGCTGACGACGCGCATCCTGCGCCGGCGGGACCTGGAGGACGACCGCTTCGCCAACCTCTGGGAGCTGATTCTGCAACACTTCTCGATCCCGCTGTCCGACTTCGTCGCCGACAACCCGTCGTTCGACCCCGGCACTCTACGTTCAGTGCGCTTGGTGTTCGACCGGACCGCGGCAGGGACGGTGGTGGTGGACGACGTAGGGCTGTCGCGGATGCACCCGGGGTTCCTGTCGGCCAGGTTGCCCGCCGACGACGGGCGTCGGGCGTGGTAACGCCTAGCCGAGGACGGTTCGGATGCGCCGTGAAGGGGCGCCTGGGCTTGGCGGCGGTGTTGTTGCTGGCGTGCTATACCGAGAGCGAGAGGGTGGTCGTGGCTCCGTCTTTGTTCACGTCTTCCGACGACGTGGAGCGTGTCCGATCGAACGTGGTCTTCGACACGCTGTGGGTGTTCGGGGGGCCGGCGGACACGTTGCTGGCGCATCCGCACTTGCTTCGTCCCGATGGGGCACGAGGGGTCGTTTTCTTCGATTTCCACAATAGGGCCGTCTATCGGGTCGGGGCGGACGGCGACCTGCTGTGGTCCTGGGGCTCGCCGGGCGAGGGGCCGGGAGAGCTGAGTGACGTGCGGGCGCTGGATGTGGGGCCGGACGGGTCGGTGGTTCTCTTCGACAACAGGAACAGGCGCGTGGTGCGCCTGAGTGCCGATGGCAAGCTGCTCCAAGAGGTTCCGATTCGGGGCGCGACCATCGCGTTGTCCATGGCTGCGTTGTCGGACGGGAGGATGGTGACCAATGGGCGCAATCCGCGACTCGCCTTCTGGGAGGACGGTCACGAAACGGCGGCGGAGCTGCCGCCTGTTCTCGCCGATGCGGCTTCAGTGCAGGTCTACGGGCGCGTTGTCAGGTGGGGCGACGACGGGTGGGTGTTCGGGTTCTTCTACGGCAATGGGTGGATGCGGTTCCAGGGCACCGAGCTGGGGGGCTATTTCCCCTACGTCGAACACGTAGACTTTCCGTTGGTACGCCAAGTGCGCAAAGGACGTCGAAGGTCCGAAGGCTTGGTAGGCGGCTATCCGACTAGGACCGGGATGTCGTTATCCGTCGTCCGGGATACGCTGTACGTCCTGTTCGCTGGGGGGGTCAAGGACCTTGACCGGCGCGTGCTGGACAAGTTCGACGTGCGATCGGGGGCCTACTTGGCAACCGACATTCTGCCGCACCACGCCGACGAGGCGGTCGTGGGCGGCGACAAGGTCTTCACCGTTGCCAACTGGGAAGTGTTCTCCAGCGTCGTGGCATTAGCGCGTCGGGAGGCGTCGGGCGGGCAGTAGGCGCGGGGCGGACCGCCCTCCTAGCGGAACGAGCCCCTAGCGGAACGAGAGTCCAAAGGTGTGCGAGACCGTCAGGGGCGGATACTCGCTCTGCCGACGCCCGTGACGCTGATACGCGTAGTCGAGACGAATGCGGTCTCCGGCGAATCCTCCGCCGAAGGTGAGTTCGTAGAAGCTGCCGTCTATGTCGTCGGGCATCCGCACAAGGCCGGCCCGAGCGATGAACACCCGGCGCAGGATCGGCCACCACGCCACCTCCACGCCGCCGCCGGCCACGAACTCGCCGCGCCCGGTTCGAGTCACGCGTGCGGCACCCCCCACGTCTAGAGGCCCAAAGGGGACCCGTCCCGCCCCAGCGCCCAGGGTCACTCGCCGGGCGAGCGGCACCGTCGGGCCCCCGAACTCCATCCGCAGGTCCGGGCCCAGGTTCTGCACCGTCAGCGCCACGGTGGCCGGCCCCAACTCCGTGCTGGCTCCCACGTCGACCGCCCCCGCGACCCCGCTCGTCGTGCCGACCCGCAAGCCGACGGCCTTCACCGCTCCGCCCACCGTGAAGCCGCCGATCTCGCGGGAGTACCCTCCGGCGGCCACATACGCGGAGGCGGCCTCGTTTCCGTTCCCACCCAGGTCGACCACACTCCGGGGCCAAGCCCAGGGCTCCTCGCCGTTCGTGTTGTACTCCATGAGCGCCAGCCCGCCGCCGACGGCACCACCCATCCACTCCGCACTTCCGCTCATCGTCAGGAAGCCGACGCCGTCGACAATCAGCGACGGATCGTGGAAGCGCTGCCAGCTCATGCCGAAGCCATTGCCGGCGATGAGCGACGGATGGTGGAAGATCGCCCCGGCCTCGTCGCCGGCCGTCCAGAATGCGCCGCCGAGCGCGACAGCCCTGGCACCCACCGGCAGCTCCAGCACCAGCGGTCCCGGGTCGGGGGCGCCGCCACACGGCTCGCCCTCGATGCACGGCTCGGTGGCAGCAACACTCTGCGCCCAGGCGCCCACCGGCGTGGACCCGACCGTCAGCGCCAGCGCCAGCCAAGTCGCCTGCGTCAGCCAAGTCCCGAGCACCAGCCAAGTCGCCTGCGCCAGCGACTGCCCCGCCCGCAGCAGCGAATCCGCCCCCACCCCCCGGCCCTGCCGCCCCGCCGACTCCACGGAGGCGCTGCCGCCGCACGACGCGCACCGCACCACCACCCGATCGCGCACGTACGACACGTCCCGCCGCGGCTCGCCCCGCACCACCGCGCACGTCGCCCCGCAACGGGGACACGAGAGCGCGTCGCGGCCCTGGGCGACCTGCCTCCAGAGCGCCTGCTTCTCCTGCGCGGTGTAGTGCTGGGCGGCGTGTTGGGCCATCTTTGGAGGGTAGCGGAAAGGATCGTCGGCGACGGCCCCTTGCTCAACGAGGTCGATCCCCCGCTCAACGAGGCCGATCTTCGGGGTGTCCTTGGGAGTTGGCAACCGACAAGCTGGCAACCGACAATACGGGTCGTCGTCGCGACGGCGACCTGCTCAACGAAATAGCAGGCTGGACTGACGAATGATAGCTCTACTCGCCACGGTGACAGCGGTCGCGGCCGCCGCACCGGTCGCGCAGACGCCCACAGGCGGACTCGTCCCGGGCGACCGCCGCGACCCACCGGAAGCGACCGTGTACGACGGCAGCGCCGGGGCGCTCGAGGTTCCCAGCCCCTGGACGGCGGACCCGCAGATCAACGTGGACGGCGAGCTGGACGAAGCGGCCTGGGCCGACGCGCCAGTCCTCACGGGCTTCACCCAGTTCGACCCGGTGGAGGGCGTCCCAGCCACGCAACGCACCGAGGCCCGCATCCTGGTCACCGACGACGCGCTCTACTTCGGCGTCAAGGCGTACGACGACCTCCCCGGCGGCCCCCGCGCAACCCTGAGCGAGCGAGACTCCTTCGGCCGCTCCGACGACTACGTGAGGCTCGTCTTGGACACCTTCGACGACCGGCGGCGGGGCTACGTGGTGATGGTCAACCCCTACGGCGTTCAGCAGGACGGCCTGTGGGTGGTCGGAGGCGGGGGCGGACGCGGGCGTCGCTTCGGCCCGCCGATCGACTGGAACCCGGACTTCGTGTGGGACTCGGGCGGACGAATGCAGGAGTGGGGCTACTCGGTGGAAGTGAAGCTGCCCTTCAAGAGCATCCGCTTCCGAGAGGTCGCCCTCCAGGACTGGGGACTGCAAGTGGAGCGGCGGATCGCACGCAACGGCTACTCCGAGTCGTGGGCGCCCGTCACCGCCAACGTGGCCAACAAGATGGAGCAGTTCGGCAGCCTGACGGGCCTGCGCGACCTGGACCCGGGCCTCTTCCTGGAGATCAACCCGGTCCAGACGATCACCAAGCAGGGCCGCTACGACGAGGCGACGGGCGGCTTGCAGCGGAGCGGGACCGCGGGCGACTTCGGTCTCAACATGACGTACGGGATCACCTCCAACCTGACGCTGGACGGCACCTACAACCCGGACTTCTCCCAGGTCGAAGCCGACGCGGGGCAGATCGCCGTCAACGAGCGCTTCGCCCTCTTCCTCCAAGAGAAGCGGCCGTTCTTCCTGGAGGGCACCGAGATCTTCCGCTTGCCGCGGCAGCTCGTCTACACCCGATCCATCGTCAACCCAGTGGCGGGGGCCAAGCTCACCGGCAAGCTGGGCGGCTTCAACGCAGGGTACCTGGGGGCCGTGGACGTGGTGGACGACACCAACGCGCCCGACGGAACCGCCAACCCGGTCGTCAACCTCTTCCGATTGCGACGCGACATCGGCAGCACCTCCAACGTGGGCATGGTCTACACGGACCGGACCTACGACCAGAGCCGGTACAACCGAGTGGCCGGGCTGGACGGCCGCTTCCAGTTCAGCCAGCGTTACACTCTCACGCTGCTGGCCGCGGGCAGCCGAACCGCCTCCGACGTCGCCCCGACTGCAATCCACGGCGGACTGCTCTCCGCCCAGTTCAACCGGTCGGGGCGAAACTTTCAGGTCAGCGCAACCGTCAACGACGTGAGCAACGACTTCCAGGCAGGCAGCGGCTTCATCCGCCGCAACGGCGCTGCCCAGGTCCAATCCCGCGTGTCCTATGACTTCCGTGGCCGCCCGGGGGAGCTGATCGAGCGCTGGGGTCCGGGCCTGGAGTTCGACGGCTTCTGGGATCACGACGACTTCTGGGCCCGCAGGGGCGTGGAGGAAGCGACGGTGCGAGCAGGCGGGAGCGTCTCCTTTCGAGGCAACATCACCCTATGGGGGAACTACAGTCTGTCCTGGTTCGACTTCGCTCGGGCCGACTACGACGGGCTGACCTACGCGGGCCAGGACGGCGCCCGGGAAGCGTTCTACCCCAGCCAGTCCCGCTTCCACGGGCTGCAATCGGGCACCCTCTTCCTCTGGCTCAACGCCTTCGACCAAGCTCGGGGCAACATCCGAGTCACGCGCTCGGAGACTCCGCTCTTCGACTTCCGCACGGGAACGCCGGTGGACGTGGCCAACTCCTGGTCGGGCGACGCCAGCTTGAACCTCTTTCCCACCACCCACCTTCGGGCGGAGCTGGGGGTGCGCCACACGGTGCTGAAGCGGCAGCGCGACGGTTCGCTCTACTCGCAGGCGACGATCCCCCGAGCCCGGCTCCAGTACCAGTTCACCCGATCGTTCTTCGTGCGGGCGATCGCCGAGTACGCCAGCCAGCGACGGGGCGCGCTCCTCACTCCGTCGGAGGGACGGCAGCTCTCTTACTGCTCCTCGGATTCCTGCAGCGCGCTGGAGGGGTCCGAAGCCCACGACTTCTCGGTGGAGACGCTCGTCAGCTACGAGCCGACCCCAGGCACGGTCTTCTTCGTGGGCTACACTCGACAGATGGAAGATGTGGCCCGACTGCGGTTCCGGGATATGCGCCCCGAGGCCGACGGGCTGTTCGTGAAGATGTCCTACAGGTTCAGGAGGTAACAGGTCATGCAGTTCGCAAAGTCTTTCGGAGCGGTCGCCCTCGGAGGCGTCGCAACGATCATCGTCCTGAAGGTGCTGGCCGCCGTGGTGCTGCCCCTCTTCGGCGCCGCACTCGGCTTCATGGCCCTGGCCTTCAAGGTCGGCCTCTTCCTGGCGGTGGGGTTCTTCGTCTACCGCTTCATCAAGCGGCGACGGGAAGCGGCAAGCTAGGACCTCGCCGAGCCCGGCCCTCTGAACGGGTCCCGTCGGCAGCTACGGGTCTCGTGGCGGCGGCTAGTGCGGATATCCATAGGCGACTTCGCGTAGGTCCTGCCACGAATACGCATCGAGGGGGTCTTCGCCTTGCGGGTCGCCGACGCTCATGTCCAGCAGGCGGTAGGCGCGGGTCGGCCGGCAGGCAGGGGGCGGCACTCGCGAGGCGTCCAAGACCATGCGCAACCCGTCCTCGACCACGGCTTGCAGAGGGCGGCCCGTCTTCCTGGCGTGACGCTTGGCCTCGGCCAGAAGGTGGTCCTGAATGTCGATGGTGGTCTTCATCGGCCCGTATTGCCCTCCGGGGACCGCTGGCCCGGCCTCGGACCCGGCGGCCCTCCCCGGCCCTGGCGGGGAGCGCCTCGACGGGATCCGGGGGATGCCTTCCCTCCAGATCTGCTCCGCGGCGGTCCCGCAGGGCGTTCCGCGTCCCTTCGGCCCTTCGGCCCCGGTCCTCGGCTTCGTCCAGGTCCTCCGCGTGCACCAGGTCCTCCCCTTCGCCCCGGTCCGCTTTGCCCCGGTCCTCGGCCTTGCCCCGGTCCTGCGCTGCGCCCGGGTCCTCCGCGTGCACCGGGTCCACCTCGCCGGTGTTCCTTCCCCCGGTCGTAGTCCACGCGCACGGCGCGGCCGCCCAGGGTGGTGCCGTTGAGGGCCGCGATCACCTTCTTGGCGTCCTCTTCCCGCACTTCCACTAGGGTGTGGCTCTCGCGCACGTCGATCCGCCCGACGCGCTTCCCGTCTACGCCCGACTCGCTCGCCACGGCGCCCAGGATATCGCCAGGACCCAGTCCGTCCCGCTCGCCTGCCGAGACGAAGAGGCGCACCCAGCTGGGCGGCGGCGAGGCTTCCCCGGCCTTTCGTGACAGCGCCGACGGGCGTTGCGACCGCTCCCGGTCGGCCAGCAGCAGGGCCGCCGCCGCCACCTCGGCCGCGCTGAAGCGGTCCAGCAGGGACTCGACCAGCAGGTAGTACGGGGCTGCCTCCGGCGCCCGAGCGGCTTCGTGGATGGCGTCCGCCAGCTGGTCAAGGGCGGCGGAGACTCTGGGCGGACGGGCGGGGCGCTCGCGCCGCAGCCGCAGCCCCGCGCCGGCGGCGACCTCCTTGAGGTGACCCAGCTCCCGCACCGCGGCCAGCACCCACGCCGGGCCGCCTTCCAGGTGACGCGCCGTCGCCGCGGAGAGGGACGGCGGTGCCGCCACCGAGAGCGTGGCGACGGCGTGACGGTCGGGCGCGGCCTCCAGGGCGGCCCCAGCCTCCACGTCTTCGCCGGGAGAGAGCCACACGGGAGCCGTCTCGTCGCCGGGAGCGCCGGCGCCGTAGCCGTGCAGCGCCAGGAAGTCGCCCAGGTCCGCCGCCTGGTCCGCCGATTCGGCAAACACCAGCACGTGACGCACCGGACCCTCCTCCAGCAGCCGGGCCGTGGTCCTCAGTGCCGCCTCCTGTCGGTCGCCTTCCACCACCACCAGATGCAGCTCCCGGTAGGCCGTCGCGGGGCCAGTGGGCGGCGCCGGCGGCACGGTCACGGCGCGTCGGGCGAAGCGGCGCGCCAGCGAGGCCAACTCCTTGCCGAGGGGCAACCCGCAGAAGATCCGCTGGCACTCCTTGGGCAGCCCGGTCAGGAAGAGTTCGAGGCGGTCGGCGGGCACCGCTCCGACCACCCCGTCGCCGTCGTGAAGCACAACCGCCTTGAGCCCCGAGGTCTCCACGGAGCCGTCGTACAGCGCCTTGAAGCGCTCCGCCGGCACGAAGAGAAAGTCGGCGGTCTCGGGCGCCTTCCAGCACTCCGCCAGGGCAGCCGCGCGGTGACCGGCGGCCTCGCAGAGGCGCGCGAACGACCGGGCCAGCTCGGTGGCCTGCCTCGCGCCGGTGCACAGGACCAGGCACACGGGAGTGCCGGCGCCGCCCTCCAGGCCGTCCACCAGGGGGGCGCCGTAGGCCACCATCGCCCCGCTTCCGGGTCCCGCCCTGCCGATCAGGTCGCGCCCACGGGCGATCACCGGAATCGCCGCTGCTTGGAAGGGCGTGGGCCGCTCGATCCCCTCGGCCGCAAGCGCAGCCACCGTCTCGGGGCCCAGCGGAAGCTCCGCGAACGATGTGGTCTCCACGCTCACGACCGGCAGGCTCCGACGGCGCTCCGCAGCATCCAGGCGCGGGCTGCGGTCTCCCGCCAAGTCCCCATCCCTACGCAGGATCGCCGGACCCGGGGCCGCCCGCGTCGCCGGGCTCGTAGGGCAAGGCGTTGAGGAAGCGCTGGATCTCGTAGTCGATCCGCGACGTTCGCAGCCGGTCGGTCTCGGCAACCACCTCCGTGTACGGACCGTGGCGATGGACCGAGAGCACGACGGTTCCCTCCTGGCCCGAATAGGTCGCGCCATGGGTGGTCTGCCGCGACTTCTTGAGGCCGATGAACTCGGGAAGGTGAGTCTCCGCCTGGTCCAGCACTTCCCGAGGCCCGAAAGCCGTCTTTCGCTGGTATCCTGCCATCGTTGTCGATTCTACTCCTGTGGGTGATCGCTGGTGTCCCGGTCCGGCGCACCGCCGTCCAGCCAACTTGCAACTTCGCTTGGAGAACGTAGCCCGTTCAAGCGACGGGAGCCGCAGACCAGGACCGGCGCCCCGGCCACGTCGATCTCCTCGGCCAGCGCCCGGGTCGCCAGCACCACCGCTGCCAAGCGGTCCACGCCCAACGCAGCCCGAGCCTCGGCCCCGTCCAGTCCCGCCTCCGCCGCGATTCCAGCCAGCAAGTCTACGCGCCCGATGTCGATCCCGTCGACGAAGTGCCCGCGGAAGACGGCCCGTCGCACCATGTGGTGCCGCCCCTTCTCCCTGGCAAACTCCATCAGCTCGTGGGCCTTGCGGCTCCACGGCACGAAGGCGGGCGCGACCATGGGAACGCCCATCGCCTCCGCCGACTCGCCGACCCTGGACTGGTAGCTTGCCCACTCGCTGCCGCCAGGGTCGATCAGCGGAGCGGGAGGCGGCTGCACCTCCAAGCCGCGCCACTCCACGTCGTCCGCAACCCCCAAGTCGTCCAGAATCCGGCCGATCAAGTACGACGCCGGGTCCACGAAGTCGAAGAAGAAGGCAGGGCCGCGCGAGAGCAGGAAAGCAGGACCGCGCGAGAGCAGAATGTGGGTCTCCCGGTTGCGAAGGCCGTGGTTCGGTGACAGTCTCCGGCGGTACCGGAACCAACCATAACTGCACGCCCTCGGAGGACGCTCCCGAAATGAACTGGTCCGACAACATAGCCAAGCTCCAGCCTTCGGCCACGATCGCCGTCAGCACCCTGGCCAAGAAGCTGGCCGCCGAAGGTCGCGACATCGTCAACCTCAGCGCGGGCGAGCCGGACTTTCCGACGCCGCCGGGGATATGCGACGCCGCCGTCGCAGGAATCCGCCAGGGCAAGACGCGCTACACGCCCACCGGGGGCACGCCCGACCTCCGCAAGGCCGCCGCCGAGTACATGACCGACGGCACCTCCTACCCTGCGGACCCGACGCGGGTCGTGGTCTCCGCCGGTGCGAAGCAGTCCCTCTTCAACGCGTGCTTCTGCCTCTTCGGCCCCGGCGACCAGGTGCTGATCGGCGCGCCTTACTGGACCTCCTACACCGAGATGGTGACCCTGGCCCGAGCCGAGCCCGTCCTGGCGTGGGGAAGCGAGGCCAAGGACTTCCTCCTGACGCCGGCGGATCTGGACGCCGTGGCCACGCCCGCGTCCAAGGGGCTGATCATCTCCACACCGTCCAACCCGACGGGGGCCGTCTACTCCAAGGCCGAGCTGGCGGCCGTGGCAGCGTGGTGCAAGTCGCGAGGCGTGACCCTTATCTGCGACGAGATCTACCGGGAGATCTACTACGGCGACGAAGGCGACCGGGCTCCTGGCGCGCTGGACCTGGATCCGGATGCAGTGGGCGACTTGGTGGTCACCAACGGCATGTCCAAAGCGTTCGCCATGACCGGATGGCGCGTCGGCTTCTCGTACACCAGCACCGCGCTGGCAGGCAAGATGTCGGCGTTCCAGAGCCACGTGTCGCTGAACGCCGCCACGCCGTCGCAGGTGGCAGCACTGGAGGGGCTCACCCGAGGCGACGCCGGAGCGGCCGACAAGGCGACGATGCTGGAGGCGTTCCGGCGGCGGCGGGACTTGGTGGCGCGGCTCTTCGACGAGCTGCTCCCAGGGTGCTCGTACGTGACGCCCCAAGGCGCGTTCTACCTGTACTTCCGGGTGGACGGCGTGTTCGACGACCAAGTCAAGACCTCCAGCGACGTGTGCACGCGCATCCTGGAAGAGGTCGGCGTCGCGATTGTGCCCGGCGTGGCGTTCGGCGACGACCGCTACGCGCGCATGAGCACCGCGTCGTCGGACGAAGAGATCGAGGAGGGCGTGCGGCGGATCGCCAAGGTGCTGGGTGGCTGACGCGGACAATCCCCACCAGCCCTTCGAGCTGGACCACGACGGGCTGGACGAGTATGTCCGGCGGCTCTTCGCCCAGGAGGACGATTGCCTGCGCGAGGTTCGCCGCTGGGCCGACGAGGCTGGCCTGCCGCCCATTCAGCTGCCCCCCGCCACGGCCCGCGCGGTGCAGTTGCTGTTGCGGGCGACTGGTGCCCGGCGCGTGGTGGAGGTGGGCACGCTGGCCGGCTACTCGGCGGTGTGGATCGCCCGTGCGCTGCCCGCCGATGGTCGGCTGACCACCCTGGAGATCGACCCAGCGCACGCGGAAGTGGCGCGCCGTTCGGTTGCGGCCGCAGGGCTGGCGGAGCGCGTGGAGGTGCGGGTAGGCGACGCAGCCGAAACGCTGGCGGCGATGGGACCGGACGGCTCCCGCGACGCCGTCTTCCTGGACGCCGACAAGGAACGCTACGCAGCCTACTTGGAGGAAGCGGCCCGGCTGCTCCGACCCGGCGGCCTCCTCCTCGCCGACAACGCCTTCTGGAAGGGACTCGTGCTGGCGCCGGAGAGCAGCACGGACGAGCGGGCCGCTATGATCCACGACTTCAACCAGTGCTTGGCGGCAGACCCGCGCTTCGACGCGACGATCTTGCCGGTGGGCGACGGGCTGGCGGCCGCGGTCAGGCGTTAGGCCGCTTGGGCTTGGCTCGGGGCCCCTGATGTGCACCCTGTGGCCACGAGACTTCCTCCATTTTGGTAGCATTTTGCCTCCATTCCTCCGTTTTTCCACCAAAATGGAGGCAAACTGCCGGGAGACCCCCCACTAGCAGGACTGGCAACGGCCCACTTACTCCGCGACGGCCTCCGCTGCGCGAACCGCCGCCTCTGCTGCGCGGACCGCCGAACCCACATACCCACCGCCGAAGAGCCGGGCGTGCACCAGCAACGGGTAGAGTTGGTAGGCGCACAGCCTGGCGTCGCGCCCTGGGGCCGGCGGCCAGGCTTTGTCGTAGGCACGGTAGAAGGCCGGCGGGAAGCCGCCAAAGAGCCGGGTCATCGCCAAGTCGACCTCACGGTGGCCCACGTACACCGCCGGGTCCACCAGTACGGGCGCGCCTTCCCGGTCGAAGATCACGTTGCCGGACCAGAGGTCACCGTGCAGGAGGGACGGGCCGTCGGCTTCGGCTGCTGGGCCGATCAGATCGCCGACGCGGTGCACAGCCTCCTCCACCGTCGCAAGCTGGCGAGCCGACAGGGCTCCCGCGGCACCAAGCTCTCGCGCTAACGGCAGGATCCGCCGACGGGACCAGAAGGCGGGCCAATCGTCAAGACGGCCATTGGGCTGGGGGAGCGAGCCGATTACGTTGTCGGCGCGCCAACCCCACCCCTGATCGGCCACGGGATGGCGGTGAAGGGCCGCCAACTCCCGGCCCAGGCGATCCCAGTCGTTGCGGCTCGACCCGCCGCCTTCCTCGATCCACTCCAGCAGCAGCCATGGGGTCGCGTTGCCCGGGCCCTCGTCTCTGCTGGGGGTCGCGCCGCCCGGGCTCTCGTCTCTGCTGGACGTTCCCACCATACCGGACCTTCCCAGCACGCGAGGCGTTCGCACGGCCCCGGCCTCGGCCAGGGCCGCCAAGCCGTCGGCTTCGGCCCGAAAGAAGGCGTGGTCCTGGCGGGGGTTCGCCTTGAGAAAGTACTGGCCGGTCCTGGTGCGCACGACGGCGCACTGGTTGATGCAGCCGCCACCAACGGGGCGCACATCCAAGACGTGGGAGTCGGGCAGCCCGGCAACCCGGCAGGCGGCAGCGGCGAGGGCGCGGCTCATCATCCGATGCCGCTGGCTCCGATCAGTCGCCCCGTCCGGCCAGCTCGTCCAGCAGACTCGCGCACGACCGCTCGAGAATGCCGTACACCTCCTCGAAGCCGTCGGGTCCGCCGTAGTACGGGTCGGGCACGTCGGGGCTGTCCGCCTCCGAGTCGTAGTCGCGCATGAGAACGATCTCCGCCTTGCCCCGCCGTCCTCGCGTCCTCTCAAGCGACCGCTTGTTGCTCCTGTCCATGGCGACGACCACGCCCGGCTCCTCCATATCCCGGCGGGAGACCTGTCGCGCCCTTCCCGTCAGTCGCACCCCATGGTCGGACGCCACGGCGATGGAGCGGTGGTCAGCCTGCTCGCCCACGTGATAGCCGGCCGTCCCTGCGGAATCGACGCGGAACCGGTCGCCCAACCCGCGCGCTTCAGCCATGGTGGCGAATACCCCCTCCGCCAGCGGCGACCGGCAAATGTTCCCGAGGCAGACGAAAAGGACCCGCGTGGGCTCGGAGGGGCGTGGGGACGTCATCGCGCCGTCGTCGTCGTCACTGTCTCGCACGGTGCTGTCTCGCAATTTCCTTGTACCGCCGGTGTTTTTGTGCAAAGTGCTGGCGGATCAGGTCGTCCGGTATAATCAGGTCGTCCGGTATAGGGATGTTTCTGCCGGACTCGTAGGTTTGACACCAGGGCGTGCCCGGGTTGTGTGTCATGTCCCGCAGTTGTCTTCCCGAGAACTCCTTGTAAGCCTCCCATACTCGATGCAGGACGCCTGCAACCCGACCGTCAGGTTGGACCTCCATGATGAGAAAGTGACGTTCGTCAAAGTCGTAGTGAGCAGACCATTGTCGGATCGGCTTCCAGCCGCAGTGCTTGAACTCGTGGTAAAGGTTGGGTACCACGGGGCCGTACTTCCAGGCCTCGATCCTATCTCGGAACAGTTGGTGGCCCAAAATCTCCCAGCACCATCCGTAGGCGATGTACACCAGCTTCTGAAGCTTAAGGTGCGTGATTTTCCGTCGCTCTGCCTTCGCCCGCCGGAGGAAGTAGTTCGCGACGTGACTCGCGGTGTACGGTGCCGAAGCCTGCTTGGTTGCTGCCAATACGGGCTTCCTTTCGTGGTCTCGTGGGCCGTCGAATGACAAACCTAACACCGGGTCCCGACGCTGGGCAAACGCTTGACCTTGGGCAAACGCTTGAGGGGGTGGACGGACAACCCTATCGATTGGCCTTCCGCAACGGAGATGCAGTCGACGAAGCGCTCGTACAGCGCCATTTCGCGCTTGGCGAGGTCCTCTACGCTCAAATTGCCCGCGTCGACCTGAATCACGAGCTCGTCGGTCTCCAAGCTGTCGGCATCGTCCAGGGCACACCAGCGCACCGTGCTCTCTGTGGGTCCGAAGTGGACGACGACTGCCTCCTGCATACGGGCAGCGATCTCCCGCTTTCGCTCCTTCGCTAGCGATTGAAGTGCGGTCCCTTGCGGCCTGGAACCTCGATAGCCCGAAAAGTCCATGCTAGCGGGTGCCTCTTCGCGGTTCGACAGGAGCCAGTGAACGGGAATCGCTCGCACCGGGCGGAACGGCGGAACTGGCGGCACGGGCAACAACGTAGCGGAACGCCGACTCTGCTGCCACCATCGTGTTAGCTTCCATTCCATGACCGAATCCATGTCCTTCGCCGCGCTCGGGCTTTCCGAGCTGCGGCTGGCCGCCGTCGAGGCCCTGGGCTGGACCGAGCCCACCCCCGTTCAGCGGCAGGCGGTCCCCCACCTGCTGGAGCGGCGGGACTTGGTGGGCATCGCCCGCACGGGAACCGGCAAGACGGGCGCATTCATGCTGCCTGCGCTGGACATGGTGCGCGCCGGCGGCGGGTTGCAGGCGCTGGTGCTCTGTCCCACGCGGGAGCTGGCCCAGCAGGTGCAGGAAGACACGGTGGCCTTCGCGAGGGGGTCCAGCCTGCGGGCGACGGTGATCTGCGGCGGGGTCGGCTACCAGCCCCAACTGGACGCTCTGGCCCGAGGCGACGAGATCGTGGTGGCGACGCCGGGGCGGCTCATCGACCTCCAGAAGCGCGGAAAGGCCAAGCTCAAGGGCGTCCGCATCCTGGTTCTCGACGAGGCCGACCGGATGCTGGACATGGGCTTCCGCCCGCAGATCGAGGATGTGGTGCGAGGGCTCGGCGCACGGCCCCAGACGCTGCTCTTCTCGGCGACGATGCCCAACGGCGTCCACGACTTGGCGCTGCGCATGACCAAGGACCCGGTATGGGTGGAGGTCAGCCCGTCGGGCACGATGGCCCAGGGCATCTCCGAAGTCGCGTACTCGGTGCGGCCCGAGAGGAAGCCGGAGCTGCTGGTCCACCTCATGGAGCAGCCGGGTTGGGAGCAGGTGCTGGTCTTCACCCGCACTAAGCGAGGGGCCGACGCCCTGAAGTCGCGGCTGGACCAAGCCCGGGTGTCGTGCGACGTGATCCACGGCGACCGCCAGATGCGGGAGCGCGGTCGCGCGCTGGACCGCTTCACCGAAGGCCAGGTGCGGGTCCTGGTCGCCACCGACATCGCCCAGCGGGGGCTGGACATCGAGGGGATATCCCACGTGGTCAACTACGACGTCCCCATGGACCCGGCCGACTACGTCCACAGGATCGGGCGCACGGGAAGGGCCGGGGCGACGGGCGTGGCGGTGACCTTCGTTACGGCGTCGGACCTGGGCGCGTTCCGCACGCTGGAGTACCAGCTTGAGCGGCGGCTGGAGAAGGTCCACCACCCCGACTTCGACTTTGCCGGGGGCGTCGTGCAGGAACGGCCGCTGGCTGATCCGCCTCGCACTCGTTCCGGGCGGGGGATGGGCAGCAAGGCCGGCGAGCCGCTGGACCCGGAAGAACTGGCCGCCCTCCTGGCCCACGGCTAGCGCGAGTGCTAGCGCTAGTGCCAGCGGCGGCACCAAGCGGAATCAGCGAATGATCCTTCGACGATACGGCAACGCATACCACAGCGTGGAGCCCAACTTCAACCCCACCGCCATCACCGAGATCGGGTTCCAGCGTGACCGGCGCTTGTCCATCCCTGTTGCCGACTTCGAGGCCGAATGGGAGCGGATCGACGGGAGCGAGGTGAGCGCCGAAGCGGACGAGACCGTCCAGCGGGAGGCGGAGCGACTGCTGCTGCGCCGACTGGAAGAGGCGTTGCGCGAAAAGCTGTCGAAGCTGGCGGAGGGCGAGGCGCTGGTGGTGGAGAGCGGACGGGACGACTGGCCCAAGACACGGGAGCGCAAGGAGGTGGTGGCGGAGGCGCTGGACAACCGCTTCCACTTCCACTGGTGGGTCGAGCCTGCGCTGAAGGTGGCGGTCTACCGCCGACGGCGGGGGTAGACGGACCCGGACGGTGGCATCGGGGCGGACGACGGCCCCGACCCTCTCGCTGGCCGACGTGCAGGAGGCTCGGAAGCGGATCGAGGGCGGAGTCGTGGCGACCGGGTGCCCGCGGGCGTTCGGCTTGGAGGCGCGAACCGGCGCGCGGGTGCGCATCAAGCCCGAGTTCCGTCAGCGGACGGGTTCGTTCAAGGACCGAGGCGCGCTCAACAAGCTGCTGACGATGGGAGACGAGGCCCGTCGCCGGGGAGTCGTGGCGGCGAGCGCCGGCAACCACGCCCAAGCGCTGGCGTTCCACGCGGCTCGTCTTCAAGTCCCCTGCACGATCGTCATGCCCGAGGCGGCTCCGCTAATCAAGGTGGCGAATACCAAGGGCCACGGAGCCAGGGTGTTCCAGACCGGCCAGACGCTCTCCGACGGGCTGGCGGAGGTGGAGCGGATCGTCGCTCGGGAGGGGGCGGTGCCGGTCCACGCCTTCGACGACTTGGCCGTGATGGCGGGCCAGGGGACGATCGGACTCGAGATCGTCGAGCAAGTGCCGCAAGCGTCCACGATCGTGGTGCCGGTGGGGGGCGGGGGGATGATCTCGGGGATTGCTGTGGCGGCAAAGGCGCTGCGGCCCGACGTGCGGGTGGTGGGCGTGGAGGCGGCCGCGTCGCCGGGGGCCGCAAGGTCGCTGGAGGCCGGCGCGCCCGTCGCTGTGGAGAGTGCCGACACTCTGGCCGACGGGATCGCGGTGAAGCGGGTCGGAGCGCTGGCCTACCCGCTCCTGGAGTCGCTGGTGGACGAGTGGGCGCTAGTCTCGGAGCAGGAGATCGCCGACGCCGTGTTCTACCTGCTGGAGCGAGAGAAGGTGGTGGTGGAGGGGGCTGGGGCTGCGGCCGCGGCGGCGCTTCTGGAGAAAAAGGTCGAGGCGGCCCCAGGGAAGACGGTCGTGTGCGTGCTGTCGGGCGGCAACATCGACGTGAACATCATCTCGCGGATCATCGACCGGGGGCTGCGAGACGACGGGCGGCTCGCTCGGTTGAGGGTCGTGGTCCGAGACCGTCCCGGCTCGCTGAAGCAGCTCACGACGGTGGTGGCCGACGAGGGCGCCAACGTGCTGGACATCCATCACGTGCGGGCGTTCGGCGACGTGACGGTCGGCGAAGTCGCCATCGACATCCGCGCCGAAACCCGGGGCCAGCAGCACGCGGCACAAGTTGTGGAGAAGTTGCGGAAATTGGGTCACCGGGTGGACGAGGGACCGGCCTGAACGAGCCTTGCCCACCAACGTCCACGGATTTCTACTACCTGAAATGTCCCGTCGGATGTCCCATCAGCGGGCCGTATCGTGTCCCGTCCCGTGTCCCATGTTAGTCGGCTAGCCGCCTTCGGTCGCCCCGTTGCTTGCGGCTTCCAGCAGCTCGTCCCCCGTGTCGCAGTCCACCACCGCGTCCCCGACACTGGCTAGCTGCTCCGCGCCCATGGCCCGCACCAGCCCGGCCAACTTCTCTGCCGTCTCGGCCCCGAACCGTCGCGACGCCAGGCGCACCAGCATCGTCGCCCCTCCCTCCGTGCGACCCTGCTGTCGGTGGCTCTCTACCCACTCCGTGTACGTCTGGCCCATCTCCTCTGCCTCCGTCGGTTGTTCGATCCGCTCCTTGATCTCGTCCAGAACCTCGTCCGGCACGTCAGGTGCCTCCATCCGCTCGGCCGTCCACTTCGCGAACGCCTGCCGCGCCGCCAGACAATCCTCCCCGGCCCACCGCGCCGCCATCGCCCGGTGCACGTGCGGGAAGTTCGGCCACGGGTCCCGCTCCAAGGCGGCCAGCCAGTGCAGCAAGCTGTCCCCCGGCAACAAGTCTTGCGGGAACGCCCGCAGCAAGTCAAGCACCTGGTAGCCGTGGCGGACATCCAAGCCGTCGATCGCCTGCGCCATGGCCGGCGACAGCTCGTGCCACTCCGCCCACTCCGATATAGTCGTGGCTGCGTTCCACGGATGCGGGCCGTTGTACAGGACGAACGCCAGCACGAGCGGGAGCGCGCCGTCGGGGTCCAGCAGCGTCTTGTTGCTACGCAGCACAGAAAGCACTCGCTCGGTGTAGCGTAGCATCCGCAGCGCCATGTCGCGGTCCACCGACGACTGGAACTCGAAGAGGAAGACCACGGAGCGTCCGTTCTTGCAGCGGACGTGCCAGGCGCAGTCGTCGGCCCGACGCTTCAGGTCCGGGCCGACGGTCTCGGTCGGGAAGGGCTGAAGGGTCGTCATGTCGAGTTCGTGGGCCCAGTCCTTGGCGGCGAAGTCGCGGATGAGGGCGGCGGCGGCCCGGGGTTGGCTGAAGAGCTTCTTGTAGGACTGGTCGTGCCTGCGGTGGCGCCTCGGCGCGGGTTGGGGAGCGGGTGCCTTCTTGGGGGTTCGGCTCATGGAGGACGGCCTTTCGGCAGCGGCTGGGGCGACGCATCGGAGGGCGGTGCGGACCGGGCCTCCGAAGCTGGCCGGGACGGGTTCCCGGCCCTCTGTCCTCCAGTATGTGATGTCGGTTGGGACGCTCCCATGGCTGGATGGGACTAATTTAAATTTCTGCGCGGGGCACCAGCATTCCGGTCCCGCCGTGGCGGTGACGGTCGCCGCGATCACCACATCTCCTCGCCGGCGAAGCTCAGTCCCAGCAACCCGCAAGCTCAGTCCCAGCAGCCGGCAACTTTGACTGCTGCACGGAAGGTGGCGATTTGGGTGGCGAGCCAGAGATCAGTTTGTCGATCTCTCGCCCAGCCGCCCAACCAGTGCTGGCGACAGATGCAGGGATTCGACGGTCTCGCAGGCTTGGCCCAGCAATGTGGCTTGAGTGGACCTGCCGGCGGGCACGTAGAGGTGATGGAGATTCAGAGCTGGCGGCAACAATCTGCCGTGGGTCTTGTCGCCGGTCCTGCCGTCGTAGCTGACGACGTAGGATATGTCTCTCCCGTTCATCGTACACAACATGTCAACGAACTCGTCGTAGTCCACGCCGTCGCAATACCTCTTGTCTCGCGCCCGCGACGTGCCTTGGTACGGTGGATCAATGTACACCAAGTCCTGCGGCGTGGATTCCAGCGCAACTCGCCGGAAGTCATTGGCCGACAAGCTCGTCTTGCCCGCCAGCAACCGATGCACGCCCAGCAACTGCCGTCGCATCACAGAGGGTCGCATTCCGGATCGGCGGTTGTCGGGGCTCTGATTGAACGCTCCGTCGGCGTTGTACCGGACGGACCCCTTCACGATTCGAGCCAGCAAGTAGAGAAGGTGGCCTGGCTGAGGGGACTCGTTGAACTCCCTGCGTACGCCGAAGAAGAACTCCTTCATGTCGGATTGCTGGTCGTGCCACAGGCGAGCGTAGTCGGCAACGAGCTCCTCAGGCCTCGCCACGATCTCTCGCCACAGAGCCATCAGGGGAGCGTTGAGGTCGTTGAGCCAAAAGCGCCTTGCCAGCCCCTGGGCCGCGGCCGCAATGGACACGGCGGCCGAGCCGCAACAGGGTTCCACCAAGCGGTCCAGGCCGGCAGGGAAGTAGGGGAGGATGAACTTGGCAATTCCCCGCTTGCTTCCCTGGTAGGGGAATGGATGCGGGATCACCACGTCCCTGCTCGCCACTGTCGGGAGTCCTGGGTCACCCCGAATGATATCGCCCCTCAGTCCGTCGGCCCGGAGGCTTCGGAGTCTTGGTCCAGTTGAGTGCCCAGAAGCTCCGCGATCTTTTTCCGCAACGCACACCGCCGAGCGTCGTAGAAGGAGAGGAATCCATCCATCGATTGGCCATGTCCCACAATGTCCCCCAATAGGTGGAGTTCGACGTGACGTACGCGGTCGTTGGCATTCATGGTCTCCTCCAGCCAGCATGCGGGCATGGCCGCACTCTTCGCATGGTTTTCGGCACCCGGAAGCAGCTGCAAGTTGGCCAGCCTGTCTCGGCGGTCCTGGAAGCACTCGTGATCGTCTTCCGGTATTTCGGCCCTTCGGAGCTGGGCCGTGGTAAACCTCGTCCGGGGAAATACATGGTCGATGTGGAAGTGAAGTTTCTCGACATCGATTTCGGGGAACAGGAGCGACAGCAATGCGAATGTACTAGAATCGCCGTACTTCATGTCCACCAGATCGTCTATCTCCTCCGGCTGAAAGGAGAGCGATCGCCCCCGACGAGCCATCTCCTTTCCAATCGCTGCCGCAGGAAACAGCTCACTGCTGTCCCTGCTGTCCCTGATGACGCGGCGCAGGCCCGTAAGGAGGGTATCTAGGCCACTTCCCCAGATTCCCGATGCCTTGAGGATGCTCCGTATCAACCATTCCCGAATCGCGCTCCGATCTTCCCTAAAGTGGCCGCTTGTCACGTAACTGGCATCGTATCCCCTGTTGTGGATGTAGTATGCTATCGGGAGAAGTGCGCTCGTCGCTTGCAACGTCTGGCCATTGAAGCCCAATTGCGAGAGCAGTTGCACTGCCGTCATGAGCGCCTGCTTGACGTCGCCCCAGTTTTTCTCGAGGACAGCCATGTTCTCTTTGTTGAAGTTGTCGACCTTGAACCCGACACTGCCAATGTCGCTCAGCATGAGACCGGCCTTGAGCACTTGGTCCTTGGAGAAGGAGAATCTTTGTCCCACGTGGTTTAGGTCGCGTACCAAGGTACGAATCTCTTTCCGTGCATCGTGATACTCAAACTGCGCCACAGCAACCGACAACAGCAAGTCGGAGTACGACAACGTTGTTCCGCCGCTGTTCATCCGAATGAATATCTGGAGAACTCTATCCAGCTCCTGGCTCTTCTCGTCGTAGTATGCGATCAGCCTTTCGGTATGAGCAACCTGATGCAGCCGCCACATTACTTCGTACGCATCGTTCACAAGTTGAGTCGCAGCAAGCGCAACGTCTTGCGCAGAGGCTCCATCTGGCAGGAGTTCTTTAGGTAAACGATCGGTCAACCACTTATTCATGGAAGGACCGGAGTCGCCCATCCGCAAGATATCCTTCACCAAGAACCACCACTCGCCGTTCGCGTTTCCCTTGGCCTGCTCGTCGGTCAGAAACCTGAATTGATATTTCCTGCCGTGCTCGGCGCTGTCGGATCTCCAGAGCAAGTCCAGGTAGAGCTGGCGCTCTGGGAAAGCATCGGGATTATCCCACCACTTTCGCGGCAACTTCCATGCCATGCTCCCTCGAAACCCGATGTTCAGTGCGGTCAGCCGCTGCTGACCGTCAAGGACTGCCGTAAGGGCTGATCCGGGAGATGGACGCAACGGAGGGCAGTATGGACTGTCGCGCTGGTGGTAGTCACGGACGAAGTCGTAGTAGGTGAACTTGCCGCTGTTCTCCGGCCTGACCTGCCAATAAAGGAAGGTGCCGAACGGGTATCCCTGCATAAGGCTGTCGAACAGCTTGCAGACTTGCTTGTGATCCCACTCAAACTCCCTTTGGATCGCCGGCAACACCAAGTTGTGGCGTGTGATGTCGTCCAGCGTGTCCTTGATGGTGCCTCCGGTCTGGTACATCGGTCAGCGTCCCCTCCGCCGTTCCCGCTGGGCCGCCGCTTTCTCCACCAGCCGCCGCAGCTCGGCAATCGGTTGCGCGTGGTCGTCCACTTGGAGGCGTAGGACCACATCGTTGTTGAGCCACACGCCGCCGTCTTCCTTGACCACCAGCATCGCCGCCGACTGCATTCCGCGGGTGTCGCCGCCGGCGGCTTGGCCCGCTTCTAGGGCGGCTTGGAGTCGCAGGGAGATGTGTCCTTCGGTGGACTCGAAGGCGGCCACCATCTCCTCCACCACAGCGGGGCCGGCCAGGATGTTGCCCTGGGCCGAGCAGTGCTCTCCGATTCGGTGGCCCGCCCAGTCGCTGGCGCGAGGACCGGTGTGCGTCGCCACCTCGCCCGCGGCGTTCATGACCGAGAACTGGCGGCCCAGCTTGGTCCATCGCTCGGGGTCAGGGTCCGGGTCGCGCGCCAGCACCTCTCGAACCACCTCCTCCGGCGAGAGGCCCTGTCGCAGCAGAGCAAGCGCCTGGGGGCCGTAGCTGACGTCCACGATTGCCTGGGTGGCGACCACCCCCACGCCCGCCTCGCCCCAGATGACCCCGTTGCCCACCGAGAACACCCGGGACTGAACCGCCGCGCCCACTTCCCCGGTGGCCGGGTCAAAGCCCACGATGGAGAAGGTGGCGACCGGGGGCCACGACTCGGCGGAGCGTTCCTGGGCGGCCAGCGGCGCGAGCGGGGCGACCGGTGCAACCGCCAGGACGGCAAGGAGGACCGTCAGGAGGGTTGCTCCTGCGACGGTGGTCACCCGGGGGGCACGGGGCAGGACGGACCTGCGGAGCGAGGGAGTCATCGCGAGAACTTACCTTCACGCTGGTGGCTCTTGCAACGCCACGGGGCGATCTCGTAACGCCAACGGCGGCCCACCCCACTGCAACTGACCGGAGCCGGAGTTGACGGAGGCGTTCCCTCCGCTCATCGTGGCCGGTGTCCTTCGGCGCCACGTCTTGGTGCCCCCGATCGGCGTTCGCCAGCGTCCGCCAGGCATCATCGCACCTGCAATGGAGCCCCCCTCTTGTCCGTCGTCCCCCGGAAACCCCTCGACTTCGGCGAGATCCTGGACGCCGCGTTCCAGCTCTACCGCCGAGACTTCTTCGACTACACGATCATCGCGATCGTGGGGCTGGCGCCGGCCTACATTGCGTTGGGAATCGCGGAGCTGAACGGGATCTCGTCCGGCTTGTTCGAAGAGAACGTTGCGGTGCCAGCGGAAGCGATTTCGGCGCTGTTCTCCGTAGCGGGATGGGTTGCGGTGGGGTTGGTGGGCACCGCTCTGGCCTGGACTGCACTGGCCGCGGGCATCGCCGCACGCGCTCGGGACCGCCCACTGGCGTTTGCTCCCAGCTACCGGGAAGCGTTCAGGCGCGTGCCCGCCGTACTGGTCGCCGGCGCCCTCGTCGCCCTGATTGCGGTGGCCGTAGCGACCGTGATCGGCCTCCTGGTTGCCTTGGTCGCCTTCCTTGCAGCCTTGGGCTTCGCGGCGACAGAGAGCACTGCCGTCGCGGTTGGCGGAACCGTGGCGTCGTTCGTCATCATGGGACTGATAGGGGCTTGGTTCATGGTCTCCGCCTTTGGCGTGCTGCCAGCGATCGTGGTGGAGCAGCAGGGTCCGATCGGCGCTCTTCGGCGCTCCTTTCGGCTAGCGCGGGGCGCCAGGCTGCGCATCCTCGGAATCCTCTGCGTGGCGTGGATCATGCTGGTGCTCCCCGGGGTCGCCTTCGAACTCGTGGCTTTCGGTATCGGGGAGCTTGTGGCGAGCGAACCGGCGGGGACCACGAGCGCGGGCAGGTTTTGGCTCGTGAACGCCGGTTCGCTGGCGATCGGGTCCGTCACCACGCCCCTCTTCGTGGCTTGCACGATGCTGCTGTACTACGACCGCCGCGTTCGGGCCGAAGGGTACGACTTGGAGTCCGCAGCCGCGTCGATGGGCGGCGGCACACCGACGACCGGCTAGGCTCGGCAGTACGTGCAGCGGATGGAGGCGCAGGAACAAGCCTCTTCCTCAGGCGATGGCGTGCTGGCGTCCTCAAGCGACGGCGTGCTGGCGTACCGAGAGGTGGCCAGCGCGCTGGAGGAAGTCCTGGCGAGCTCCGAGTTCCGGCAGGTGGAGCCATCCCCCTTGGGACGTTGGTTGGGCGAGGCGTGGAGGGCGTTCCTGGAGCTGCTGCCGCCGGTCGTCCTCGAGGTCCCCCGAGGCGCGGGCGCAATGGTGGCATGGCTGCTGGCTGGCGCGACGCTGGCTTTGTTGACGGCTGTGATTGGGCGGCGGATGGGGCGTCTGGCGCACAGGTTGGGGCGGCGTGGAAAGGCTGCGCGCGGGAGCGGGAGTGGAGACGGCGACCGGCCCAGGACGCCCGGCGAGTGGTTGGGCTTGGCTGCCGCCCGCGCCTCCGACGGCAACTTGCGGGGCGCGGCCACCGCCCTCTACCAAGGCGTCCTTGGAGCTCTCGACGAGAAGGGCGTTGTGCGCTTCCATCCGTCAAAGACGCCCGGCGAGTACGTGGCCGAGGCTTCCGCCGCATCCCAGGCGCCCGAGGCGACGGCCTTTATCCGTTCCTTTCAGCGGTTCCGGTTCGGCGAGGCGACGCCTACGTCGGCGGCCTACCGCGAACTCGGCGACCAAGCCCACTTCCTCCTCTTCGGCAGGAAGGAACCGGCGGTGCCGGAATCGGGCGAGCGAACGTGAGCAAGCGGCTGCGGAGCGCGTTGTGGGCGGCTGGCTTCCTGCTGGCGCTCGCGGTGGTGGTCTTTCTGCTGATGCCGGAGCGGGGACAGATCGCCTACGACGTGATGCGGAGTTCGTTTCGCACAAGCCCCGACGGGGTGGCGGCACTGTACCGAGGAATCCAGCGGCTGGGCCGTCCCGTTGCGCCCCGCACGACCCCGTTGGTGGACGCCGACCCCCTTCGGGGTGCGCTGGTGGTGCTCGAACCCACCGACGCTCCAAGCCCACGGGAAGTCGGCGCCCTGTTGACGTGGGTGCGCGACGGCGGCGTCCTCCTCTACGCACCTCGCTTCGTTGCGCCCATCTTGTCTCCCTCCACCGCCCGACGGCCCAGGACACCACCACCGATTCTGGACTCCCTGGGATTGGCGTTGCGCAAGCTCCCGCCTCTCTCCGAGGACCAGCCGGGTGACGCCCGCGGGGACCATGATGTTCGCTGGGGCACCCACCCGCTGACGGCTGGCCTGCCGGAGCCGCTTGCACCAGCGCGAGTCGTCCTGCACGACGAGGCGGCGTCCCAGTTCGACGCTATGGAGGGAGACGACGGAGGCGCTGCGACGGACGACGAGGACGAGGAGAACGAAGAGGGCGACGAGGGCGAAGAGATCGAGGAGACCGGACGACCGCCGATCGAGCCGGTGACAACGACGACCCTGCTGGGTACCGATTTGGCGATGCTGGGCACGGAGTTGGCACAGGGCGGGGAGGTCGCACCAGCGGCTGAGCCGGCACCACGTCCTCTGGAGGGTGCTGGGGCGGTCGAGGTCGCGCTGGGCGAGGGCCGTATCGTGATCTTTGCCGACGCCAGACCGCTTTCCAACGCGCAGGCCGGCGACGACCCCTTGGCCGCCCTCGCGGTGCGCGCCGCGATTGCCTACACCGCCCCCGGCGACACGGTGTTCTTCGACGAGTTCCACCATGGCGTGCGCGGCCTGGGGTCTCCGGCGGACGCGGTGGCCGGCTTCTTCCTCGGTAGTCCCAGGGGCCACGCGCTCTTCCACCTGGGAGTCGTGGCGTTCCTGGCGGTGGCGGTGGCGGGAGTGCGCTTTGGCGCGCCGGCGGACCCGCCTCGCGACGAGCGAAGGTCGCCCCTGGAACACGTCTCCGCGTTGGGCGCCCTCTACCGCAGGGCCGAGGCGCGGGAGACCGCCGCCTTGCTGCTGCTCTCGCGCCTCGCCCGCTGGGCGCACATGCCTCCGCCTCGCAACTTGGAAGAAGCCGAGACGTTGCTGGACGGGTTGGCGCACCGAGGTGCCGGGTCCGGCGACGACGACGGCTCCAGCGACGCCGCAAGGCACCCGCTCCGGCGCATCCGCGACGCCTTGGGCGCAACCCCGCCGGAGCTGACCGCAATCGCCGCCGGAATCGACGATCTGACCGGGAGTTCCCGGCCGAACCGCCACCAGAGAAGGAGCCGCACATGAAGTCCCCAACTGCCACCGACGGATCTGTGCCGCCCACCACCGACCAAACTGCGCAGCCCGCCACCGACCAGGTTGCGCCGCCCGCCGCCGACCAAGCTGTGCAACCCGCCGTCGCCCGACTCGCGCGCGGCATGGAGCAAACTGTGCTGGGCCAGCCCGTCGTCGTCCGCCAGATGCTGGTGGCGTTGCTCGCCGGCGGCCATGCGCTGCTGGAAGGCGTTCCCGGCACTGCCAAGACCTTGGCCGTGCGGGCGCTGGCGCGAGGGCTGGGGCTCGACTTCGGGCGGGTTCAGTTCACCCCCGACCTGATGCCCACCGACTTGGTGGGCGTGAACGTGCTGGACGAACGCTCGCGGGAGTTCGTCTACAGACCGGGACCGGTGTTCGCGGACCTCCTCCTGGCCGACGAGATCAACCGCGCGCCGCCCAAAACCCAGGCCGCCCTGCTGGAGTCGATGGAGGAGCGGCAGGTCACGGTGGACGGTCGGACGCGCACGCTGCCGGACGCCTTCACCGTCTTCGCCACCCAGAACCCGGTCGAGCACGAGGGGACCTACCCTCTGCCCGAAGCCCAGGTGGACCGCTTCCTCATGAAGATCGTGGTGGGCTACCCCGACGAGGAGGCGGAGCAGGCGATCTTGGCGCGCTACGACGACGGGTTTCGAGCCGACGACGAGGACACCTACCCTGTGGGCGACTCCATGACTCGGGACCAGGTGCTTGCGGAGCGGGCGGCGGTGGCCCGGCTCCACGTGGACGAACGGATCCGGCGCTACATCACCGAGATCGTGCGGGCCACGCGGCGGGACTCGGCGTTCGCGTTGGGGGCCAGCCCCCGGGCCGGGGTGGCACTCTTCCAGGCGGCGCGGGCGGAGGCGCACCTGAGCGGGCGGGAGTTCGTGGTTCCCGACGACGTGAAGTCGCTGGCGTTCCCCGTGCTGCGCCACCGGGTCGTCCTCACGCCGGAGGCGGAGGTGGAGGGCCGCACCTCCGACGACGAGCTCCGCGCCCTTCTGGAGACGCTGGAAGCGCCGCGGTAGTCGGAGCTTGGGCGTGGCATTACCCGTGGTGCCGAGTCGGCGCGCGCTGTGGCTGCTGGCTGCGGCGTCTGGGCTGTTCCTTGCGTCCGCCACCGCCGGCTTGGCCGTGGATGTGCTGCTGCTGGCGCTGGTCTACTGGGATGGGAAGCGGGCGCGGGCGCCGACGGTGTCGCGACGGGCGCCCCGGACCTGGGCACTGGGCGAGGCAATGGAGGTGACGGTCGTGGCGGCCAACGAGGGGCCGTGCCGGACGCTCGTCCGGGTGACCGACGATCTGGACGAACGGATAGAGCGGCTCGCGCAGACCGGCCCCGGGCGGACCGACCCCGCGCAGACCGACCCCTGGGAGGACGGGGTCCTGGCCACGGTGGCGCCGGCCTCACAGGTGCGCCTCGCCTACCGGGTGCGTCCGCGCACCAGGGGCTTCCTGCGGCTGGGCGCGATCCACGTCCGCACCTTGGGTCCGCTGGGGCTGGCGTGGTGGCGAAGCGTGGAGCCGGCGGAGCAGGTGGTGCGCGTCCAGCCGGGGCTGTCGGGCTTCTTGCGCCGGAAGGACTTGGCCGTGCGGCGGCCGCTGCGCGAGCCGGGGCCGCGGCGCATACGACGGGCGGGCGAGGGCAGCGAGTTCGAGAGCCTGCGCGAGTACGTTCGGGGCGACGACCCGAGGGCGATCGACTGGAAGGCGACGGCCCGTCGGAACCGCCATGTGGTGCGGAACTGGCAGGCGGAGCGGAACCAGAACGTGGTGCTGGCGATCGATGCCGGGCGTCACATGCGGGAGCAGACGCTGGACCGGGAGCGCGCCGACTTCGCCCTGGCGGCCGCCATGCTTGTGGCGGGCCGAGCCCGAGCATACGGCGACCGGGTGGCCACGCTCGTCTTCGACGACCAGGTCCGGCACCTCTCGCCGCCCCGACGGGTGGACATGGGCGCGATGGCGGAGATGCTGGCCGGCGTGGAGACCCGGCTGGTGGAGCCCAACTACCCCCTGGCCGTGGCGTCCCTCGCCCGAACGATCCGCAAGCGCTCGCTGGTGGTCCTCTTCTGCGACGTGATCGACGGCGACGTGTCGCGAGCGCTGGTGGCGTCGCTGACCCGGATCACGCGCACGCACCTGCCGATGGCCGTGGCAATCCGCAACCCGGAGCTGGAGCGGGTCGCCGCCCGGACCCCTTCCCACGAGGCCGGCGCCTTCGAGCGAGCCGCGGCGGAGGAGCTGGTGCAGGCACGGGCCGCCGCCCTTCAGACGATGCGCCGGTCGGGCATCCTGGTCGTGGACGCGGACCCGGGCGACGCCATGGCCGCAACGATTGAGAAGTACGTGGAGGTCAAGGAGCGGGGGCTGCTGTAGGGGACTGTCGGCCCGCGACCGCAAAGTAGAGCGCCAACAGTGCCGCGCTGGCCGCGCCGAACGCGAACTTGGCCGCGGCGGGCAGCGACGAGGGCGAGTAGAAACCCTCCACCACGCCCGCCACCACCAAGAGCGCCGCCGAGCCGCCCAGCACCGAGAGGGCTGCCCCGCCCCGCTCCACCAGCGCCGCGCGACGGGTTCGGCGGCCGGGCGCCAGGACCGCCGACCCCAGCATCAGCCCAGCGGCGCCGGCCAGGCAGATCGCCGTCAGCTCCATGACGCCGTGGGGCGCCACGAAGGCGAGGATCACGGCCAGCACCTGCTGGTTGGCGTACAGCCCGAAGGCCGCGCCGAGGAAGACGCCGTTCAGGACCAGCACGGCCGCGGAACCCGCCCCGGCGAGAATCCCCGATGCGAACAAGGTGAACGCGACACCCAAGTTGTTGGTCATGACGCCGGAGGCCAGCATGGGCATCGCGCCGCTAGGAACGTCCAGGTACGCCGCGTCGATGTCGCCCTGCGGCGTGTTCTCGGCGCGCGCCAGCATCTCGGCCGGCATGATCGACCGGGCCAGCGCGGGATCGGCCCGGACGGCTTGGTAGGTGGCGACCATGGGGCCAAAGAGCAGGAGCGCGACCAGGGCCACGGTCCGCCAAGCGCGCCGCACGGCTCGCGGGAGTCCCGCCGCCAGCCAGCGTGCGATCCTCTTGGGGTTGCCGAGGGTTCTTCGCTCTTGCCCGTACAGAAGGGTGTGTCCCGCTCCCGCCCACTTCTCCAGGGCCGCCACCACCGCCGCCGGCGCCCCGTAGGTGCGGGCCCGAGCCAAGTCCGCCGCGAGGGCTCGGTAAAGTCGTCCGAAGCTGCGCGCGCGGCTCTCCGAGAGGCGCTGCAGGCCCCGCTTGCGAGCCTGGGCGACCAGCTCTCGGTAGGCGTCCCACTCCCTCTTGCGGCCACGCACCAGAGCAGCGGCCTGCATCTCCCAGCCCTCGGCCGCGCCGCCCCGCCGCGCCGCCTCGTCGTCGTGCAGGGCCGCTAGGAACTCGCGGTCGGGAACCCTGTCAAGGCGCGGACTGTCAAGGCGCGGACTGTCGAGGTGCGGATGCCTCTTTAGCGCGGGTCGGAGCGCGTCGATCACCGAACGCTCCACGCGCCTCCTGGCCTCGGCCGAGAGCCCCGCCCGCCGCTGGACGAAGCTGGCCAGGAGGGCAAACTCTTCCTCCGACAGGATCGCACGTCCTCGGGGTCGAGCTTCCGGCGTCTCCGGCCAGGGGATCTCCGCATCGCCTCGGTCCCGCACTACGATGGTGTCGGCCGCCAAGTCGCCCAGTCGCTGGGTTCGGCGGCCCAGCATCATGCAGGCGCCGCCCACCACCCCGGTTAGGGCGGGTTGCAGGTCCACGGCGCGCAAAAGGTTGCGCACTACCGCGCCCCGAAGGGACAGGGGCTGCCCGCCGGAGTGAAGCACCCGGAGGCCCATCAGACGCTTGCCCGGCGTGCGACCCTCCCGGTACCCCTCGAAGAGCAGGAAGTACCCCCACTGCACGACGAACAGGATGATCCCGGCCACGGCCAACAGGGTCGAGGGCCCCCAGCCCGGGAGCAAGGCGCCGGCCACATGACGGGCGACCAGCACTGCCGCGAGGAAGAACGCCCCCAGCACGCCGACCATGATGGCGACATCGACGAACATCGCCGTGAAGCGCGAACCCAGGTCGGCCAGCTCCCAACCAAGCCGCACGTGCTCGGGGGTCTCGACACGAATGTGGCGGGCCAGGTGCTCGCGCCCCTCAGGTCGTCCGTCGTGCGTCGCGCCTCGTCCGTCGCCCGTCGCGCTTGACGTCGATGCCATTGCAACCTGCGCGGTCGAGAAAGGCCAACAGTACGCCGAATGCCGGAGGAGGGACTCGAACCCCCGACACGCGGATTATGATTCCGCTGCTCTAACCAGCTGAGCTACTCCGGCGAGGGACAGGAAAGCTCCCGCCGCGCCCGGAACTTGTCAACCGCCGGTTCCGTTCGCCTATTGGTAGGTATCGTGTGTTGGTCGCCTTCCGTCCTAGGAGGACCCCCAAATGGAACTCGGTTTCTTGATCGGGGCCGGCGCGTTCACCCTCGTCGGCGTCTTGAGCTCGCTCCGCATACTCTGGGAGTACGAGCGGGGCGTGGTCTTCCGCCTGGGCAAGCTGACCCGTGCGAAGGGACCCGGCCTCGTGTTCCTCGTGCCCTACGGCGTGGAGCGGATGCGGAAGATGGACCTGCGCATCATCGCCCTCGACATCGCGCCCCAGGACACGATCACCAAGGACAACGTGAGCTGCACCGTCAACGCGGTGGTGTACTTCCGGGTGGTGGACCCGGCCAAGGCCGTCGTCGAAGTGGAGGACTACTACTTCGCCACCAGCCAGATCGCCCAGACGACCCTCCGCAGCGTGGTGGGCCAGTCGGAGCTCGACGAGCTGCTGGCGCAGCGCGAGCGGATCAACGAGATCGTGCGGCGGATCATCGACCTGGAGACCGACCCGTGGGGAATCGAGGTCACCAGCGTCGAGATCAAGGACATCGACCTGCCGAAGGAGATGAAGCGGGCAATGGCCAAGCAGGCCGAGGCCGAGCGGGAGCGGCGGGGGAAGGTCATCGCCGCCGAGGGCGAGTTCCAGGCGTCGAAGAAGCTGGCGTTGGCCGCCGAGACGATCTCGGAGCATCCCACGGCGTTGCAGCTGCGCTTCCTGCAGACCGTCGTGGAGGTGGCGGCCGAGAACAACTCCACCACCCTCTTCCCGGTGCCCGTGGACCTCTTCGCCCCCTTCGTGGAGAAGTCGGGGCGCGCGGGGGAAGGGCTGGGGGGCGCGGGGGACGAGAAGTCGGCCACGGACGACGCCGGCGCGGGCACCCGGGAGCTGGCGGCGCTGGCCTCTCGGCTCGGCTTGGACGGCGCGAAGGTCGCCAAGGCCCTTCAGTCCGGCAACGCCCAGGGCCTGCTGCTGGAAGGGGCCAGAAAGGCACTGTCGGCCGGTGGAGCGCCCGCGGACGACACCGCCACCGTCGCCGCCGACGCTCCCGAGTCCAGCGAGGAATCCGCCTAGGCGGTACAGCGGGCTTTGCTCTAGTCGGTACCGCCAGCCTAGTCGGTACCGCCGGCTTCGCCCTCGTTGGTGTTGCTCTCGTTGGTGTTGCCGTCCCTCGGGTCCAGGTTGCCGTCCCTCAGCCCCAGGCTCTCCATCATGCGGTCGAAGACTGACCGGCGGGGCGCCTCCGCAGGCTCGGGCGGAGCTTCCGTTTCGGTGAGCCGGTAGAGCAGCTCCCCGTCGCGGATGAAGCCGTATCGCTCCCGGGCCAGGCGCTCCAGGGCTTCGTCGTTGTGTTGGAGCGAGTCGATGCGCGCCCGGAGGGAGTCGATCTGGCGACGGACGGCGGGCAGCTCGTTCCGGCGCACCTCCAGCTCGCTCTCGGCCCGGCGCAGGTCCAGGAACGAGTACTCTCCTCCGGCGACGACGAAGTAGAGCGCCACCCCGATCACACCGGGAAACACCAGTCGCTTCATGCTCGCTGCCTCCGCTTCATGCTCGTCACGCTCGTCACGACCAGACGCTCCGTCCGGGGTAACGGGCCCGGTCGGCCAGCGCCTCTTCAATTCTAAGCAGCTGGTTGTACTTGGCCACTCGGTCCGAGCGGCAGGGCGCTCCCGTCTTGATCTGCCCGGCGCCCACGGCCACCGCCAAATCGGCGATGATCGGGTCCTCGGTCTCGCCGGAGCGATGGGACACCACCACGCCCCACCCAGCCTCTTGGGCCGTCCGGGCTGCTTCCAGGGCTTCGGTGAGGGTGCCGATCTGGTTCACCTTCACCAGCACCGCGTTGGCCGTGCTGTTGTCGATTCCGCGCTGGAGTCGGGCCGGGTTGGTGGCGAAGAGGTCGTCCCCCACCACCTGACATCCGGCGCCGATCCGGGCCTGACCGGTACCGATCCGGGCCGTGAGCCGCGCCCATCCCTCCCAGTCGTCCTCGTCCAGCGGGTCCTCCACGCTGCCCACGGGGAAGCGCGCAGTCGTCTCCTCCCAGAAAGCGATCATCTGACCGGGGGACAGGGAGCGGTCGGAGGAGCTGGCAAAGCGGTACGATCCGTCCTCGTAGAGCTCGGAGGCCGCGGCGTCGAACGCCAGCACCGCATCTTCACCAGGGCGGTAGCCGGCCGCCTCCACGGCCCGCAGAACGGTTTCCGCCGCCTCCACATCGGACGCCAAGTCCGGCGCGAACCCGCCTTCGTCCCCCACGTTGGTGCTTCTGCCTTCGCGGGTCAGGAGCCCTTTGAGCGCGTGGAAGACTTCGGTGCCCATGCGCAGACCCTCGGAGAAGGTGGCCGCGCCGATGGGGACGACCATGAACTCCTGGATGTCCAGGTTGTTGGAAGCGTGGACGCCGCCGTTCAGGATGTTCATCATCGGCACCGGCAGGGTGCAGGCTTCCTCGCCCCCCAGGTACCGGAAGAGCGGCACCTCCAGCTCCGACGCGGCGGCCCGGGCCACCGCCATGGAGACCGCCAGGACCGCGTTGGCGCCCAGTCGCGCCTTCCCTGGCGTGCCGTCCAGGTCGATCATCGTCCGGTCCACCTGCTGCTGGTCTTGCGCCTCCAAGCCGCAGACCGCGCCCCGTATCTCCCTGCGGACGTTCCCGACCGCGTTCAGCGTGCCGCGTCCCATGTACCGGTTCGGGTCGCCGTCCCGAAGCTCCACCACCTCGTGCGCCCCTGTGGACGCCCCGCTGGGAACGGCCGCCCTGCCTCGGCCTCCCGTCTCCAGGACGACTTCAGCCTCAACGGTGGGGTTGCCTCGGGAGTCCAAGACCTGCCTTGCCAGCACGTCTACGATCGCCGACACGGGGTCCTCCGCTCGATCATCACCGGTGCTCCATCATCGCCGACGCCCCCTGCTCCATCAGCACCGACACCGCTTTGTGCGCCCGACGAGCCAGCGCGCCCCGGTCCGCCATCGTCATCCCCTTGGTGGAGATGGGGGGCGCGACGCGGATCGTGACGAGACCGGGTCGAATCAGCCACCGCCCCTTCGCCATGATCCGCCTCGTTCCGAGAACCGCCACCGGGACAACGGGCACCTGGGCGTCGATCGCCAGCATGAAGGCGCCCTTCTTGAAGCGAGCGAGTTCGCCGGTGGCCGAACGGGTCCCTTCGGGGAACATGACGACGGTGGTGGCGTCGGAGCGGACGCGCTGGCCGACTTGGCGAAGCGACGCCATAGCGGCCTGGGAGTGGGAGCGGTCGATACCGTAGTGGCCGACCCGGGCCCAGGCGGGTCCGAAGACGGGGAGGTTGGACAGCTCCTTCTTCCCCACGAAGCTGAACTTGACCGGCAGCGTGCCCGACAGCGCGAACACGTCGAACCAGCTTTGATGGTTGGCGACCAGAATCTGGGCTTGGCCTTGGCCCAGGCGTTCCGGGTTTTGCCACTCCGCTCGGACTTTGGCCAGTCGCAGGAGCAGCTTGCCCCATCGGGGGGGGACTCGCTCCGCGAAGCGCTCCTTGGACCGGGTCCCCAGGGCGTAGCGGACGTTGATGCCGACGCAGAAGTAGGTCGTCGCCAGGAAGCCCACTAAGTACAGCCAGGCATTGCGCAGGATGAGGCCCGGTCCCGGAGTCACGGCTGTTGCGCTGGCGAGGTTGAGGTCGGCGGGGCGAAGTGGTCCCAGCCGTGATCGCCGGCAACGTTGCGCCGTCCGTTTACCCCTTCCAGGACGAGGCCGCCGCCAGCCTCCACCGTCCCCACGCACGTGATCGACAACGCCAACTCCTGCGCAAGAGCCCGTATGCGGTCTGCGGAGCCCGTCTCCGCCGTAAACAACAGTTCATAATCTTCGCCTCCAACTAGGGCCGGGTTCAAGTCCCCTTGGTGAGGCGCGCCCGAGGGGGGGCGAGGCGCGGCCAGGGCGGAGTCCAGCGGCACGGCGTCCTCCCAGACCACGATCTTGGTGCCGGATGCTGCGGTGAGTCGGTGTGCGTCGGCCAGGAGGCCGTCGGAGACGTCGATCATCGAGCGGGCGAGTCCTTCGCGAGCCAGCGCACGGCCAAGGGGAACGCGGTTCGGCGGCGTGACGAAGCGCTCGCGGGCACCTGGGATGGGGTCGGCACCTGTGGACCAAGCTGCCACCGCCGCGGCCGCCCCGCCCAGCGCGCCCGACACCCACAGCTCGTGACCGGGGGCGGCGGCGCTTCGAGGGACGACCTGTCGCGCACGGCCCAGTGCCACCACGTCCACCACCACCGGGCCGCTCGAACGGCTGACGTCCCCGCCCGCCACCGCCACGCCCACCCGGTCTCCCGCGCGCCGCACGCCTCGCTGCAGCTCCACGCCGACGGCCGGGTCGCGGGACAGCGCCATCGAGACCAGCAGCGCCACCGGCCTCGCGCCCATCGCCGCCATGTCGCTCAACGCTGCCGCGCCTGCTCGGAAGCCAGCCTCCTGCGCCGTCACCCAGTCGAAGCGGAAGTGGACGCCCTCCACCATCATGTCGGTGCTGGCCACCAGCCCGCCCCGCAACACGGCCGCGTCGTCGCCCGGGCCCAACGTCACATCGCGGCTGCCCCTCCACCCGGCCTGCACCAAGCGACCAACCAGCCGATCCTCGTGCACGGTCAGCGCGGCGCGTCCTGGTCGAAGGTGACAAAGGGAAAGGGCAGGTCCGTCGATCCGCTCCCGCGCCGGGCGAGCGCGGCGGGAAGCGCCTCCACCACGTCCGACGGAGCCAGCCCGGCTCCCAGCCCGCACCGCGAGGCGGCCTGCCCCGTGACCGTCAGCGCCACTCCCGCCGCTTCCACGGGCGGGACGCCCTGCGCCAGGAAGGCCCCGACGGCACCGGCGAGCACATCGCCCATCCCGGCCACGGCCAGCGCCGAGGTCTCCTGCACGGTGGCGACCAGCAGCCGGCCGTCCGGCGCTGCCACCAGCGACGGCGCTCCCTTGAGCACGGCCACCACCCCGTGCTGCTGGGCCAAGCGCCTGGCCGCGGCGGGGCGGTCGCTCTGCACCTCCGCCGTCGAGCAGTCCAGCAGCCGGGCCATCTCGCCGGGGTGGGGCGTGACCACGACCGGTCCACTGCGGCCCAGCCCTGGCCCGCTGCGGCCCGGCGTCAGCCCGGCCAGCCCCCCTGCCGCGCCTTGGGCCAGCAGAGTCAGCGCGTCGGCGTCCAGCACGACGGGCCGCTCGCCCCGTGCCGCCAGCGCCGCGCCCATCTGCTGGCGGGCCGCCGGCCCGGTCCCCAGCCCAGGTCCAACGACCAGTGCGCGGCCCGCCTTCACGGCACCGCCGAGAGCCCCCTCGTCGCCGGCGTTCACCCACAGGGCCTCGGGCACGGCCGGGATCAGCTCCCCCAGCAGCGACGTACCGCACGCCCGTACCACGCCGGCGCCGCACCGGAAGGCGGAGCGCGCGGCCAGCACCGCCGCGCCCGGCATCGCCGAGCCCGCCACCACCGTCAGAGCCCCGACGGCGTTCTTGTGGGTGACGGCAGGTCGGCGCGGCAGCGCACGCACGGCCCATCCGGGAGTCAGCAGCTCGGCCCACGGCTCGTCGGCCTCGGAGGCGCCCCGGCCTCGGTCGGAGGTGTCCCGGCCTCGGTCCAAGGCACCCTGGCCTCGGTCGGAGGCACCCCTGCCTCCATCGGCGCCACCCTGGCCCCGGGGCGGGAAGCCGATCTCCACCGCCACAATCCGGCCGCACAGCTCCCGGCCCGGGTACAGCAGTGTGCCCAGCTTGGGCCAGCCGAACGCCACCGTGACTTCGGCGCGCACCGCCTGCCCAGGCACCCGACCGCTGCCACCGTCCACGCCGGAGGGCGCGTCCAGAGCCACCACCGGCACCGAAGCGCGGTTCGCCGCCTCGATCGCCTCGGCGTACCGAGCCCGTGGAGCGCCCCGTATCCCTGTGCCCAGCAACCCATCCACCACGACCGAGGCCCCGACCAGCGCACCCTCCACGCCTCCGGCCAGAGCACCCTCCACATCCCCGACCAGCGCGCCCTCCACGTCGCCCGCAACCGGCAGCTCCCAGCCGTGCAGCACAGGATCGGGCACGGGACGCTCCCCGACCAGCACCGCCGACACGGGACGACCCCACGCCGCCAGGGCTCGGAGGCATACGAGAGCGTCGCCCCCGTTGTTGCCCGACCCCACGAGCCCCATGACCCGACCGTCGGGAAAGAGACGCTGCACAATCAGCGCCGCCTGCCGTCCCGCGTTCTCCATGAGGGCGGGTTCAGGCACGCCGCGCTCCTGGATCGCGATCCGATCCCACCAAGCAGCTTGGGCGGAGGTGGGCGCCTCGACACACGGCTTCCCGAAGGGCCTCTCCGCAACGCCCGCCTCCGGGCTGGCCGAACTCACGGCAGCCCGGCTGGAAACACGGCTACTTGTAGCTCTGTCCGATCGACCGGCCGTAGGTGATCTCGCCGTTGTCTATGCGGATGTTGAACCCGCACTCCGGATTCGAGCAGACCCACGCCTTGAAGCGAATGGAACTCCCCGCCCTCCCGTAGTCCGACATGGGAAGCAGAACCCCTTGGTCGCACTTTCGGCACGCTGGAAAACCGATCTCCTCCACCGTCTTGTTCAACCTCTCGCCAATGGTCGACCGGAAGGGCCGTAGAGCACGTCCCTTGTCTCGGCAGGCTGCGATTTGGCCCGTTGGCGCTTCGGGCCAGTTGGTTCAGTCTGGCAACCTATCAGTATCCTATCAGTGGCGCCACCGTCTAGGGCCAGTGGTGCCACCGTCTACGGCGAAACCGTCCAAGGGTAGTTGCGCTCGAACGCCTCTTCGAAGTCGAATATCCCCTGGAAATCCTCGGGCGAGTCGTCGTCCTGCTTGACGAGAATGCCGATCTCCACCAACGCGAAGACGATCTCTCCTAGGTCGTCGGTGGAGTGCACGCCCCAGTGCTCCAGAACCAGGCGCGCCATGGGACCAAAGCGCTTCATCGCCAAGCCCCGCACGCCCTCCGCCAGCTCTTCGCCGGAGATGTGACGCCGCTCCTCAAGTCCGTCGATCACCCCGTGAAGCGCCTCGAGCACGAAGGCGTACGCCTTGCCGTGGAAGCGGGGGTTCCGCCGCCGCAGCTTGGCCAGGGTCTCGTTGCGCGAGTCGGGAGCGCTCATGGAAGCCAATCTTGCACTTCTGCTACGCCTCCGCCAAGTCGGAATGGTCGCGAGCACTGACACCGACTTGGTCGCTGGCGTCGGGCTGGCCGTCGGTACCGGCTCGGGCACGAGCGTCGGGCAGACCGCTGGGCGCGTCGGCAGGAAACAGGGGGAACGCACGGGAGAGCTCTTCCACCTCCCGGCGGATTCGGGCCGCCAGGTCTTCGTTCTCCACATCGTCGACCACGTCGGCGATCCATCCGCCGATCCGGCGCATCTCGTCGGGTCCCATCCCCCGCGTGGTGAGGGCGGGCGTGCCGATCCGCAGGCCCGAAGTCACGAAGGGAGACCGGGTCTCGCCTGGCACGGTGTTCTTGTTGACGGCGATCCCGGCCCGGCCCAATGCCTCCTCAACCTGCTTGCCCGTCAGCTCGCTTCCGGTGAAGTCCACCAGCAGGAGATGGGTGTCGGTGCCGCCCGAGACCAGCCGCACGCCGCGATCCAGCAGGACCTCGGCCAGGACACGCGCGTTCTCCACGACCCGTCGCCCGTACTCGGCGAAGCCCAAAGAGAGCGCCTCGCCCAGCGCCACGGCCTTGGCGGCGATCACGTGGACCAGCGGCCCCCCCTGAATGCATGGGAAGACCATCTTGTCGATCTTGGCGGCGTGCTCGTCCCGGCAGAGGACCATGCCGCCCCGTGGACCCCGGAGGGTTTTGTGGGTCGTGGTGGTCACCACGTCAGCGTGAGGCACCGGACTGGGGTGGCACCCCCCCGCCACCAGCCCGGCCACGTGGGCCATGTCCACCATCAGTACGGCCCCGGCCTCCCGGGCGATCTCCCCGAAGGCCGCGAAGTCGATGATCCGGGGGTACGCCGACGCGCCCGCCACGATCATCTCGGGCCGTGCGCGGAGGGCGGCGTCTCGGACGGCGTCGTAGTCGATCCGGCCGTCGGACTCGCGGACCCCATAGGAGGTCACCTCGAAGTAGCGGCCGCTGAAGTTGACCGGCGAGCCGTGCGTCAGGTGGCCGCCGTGGCTCAGGTTCATCCCCAAGATGCGGTCGCCGGGACGCAGGAACGCGAAGTAGCCGGCCATGTTGGCCTGGGCGCCGGAGTGGGGCTGCACGTTGGCGTGGTCGGCCCCGAAGAGCGCGGTGGCGCGGTTGCGGGCCAGCTCCTCGACTTGGTCGGCGAACTCGCAGCCTCCGTAGTAGCGCCGGCCCGGGAGTCCCTCGGCGTACTTGTTGGTGAAGACGCTGCCGGTGGCCTCTCGGACTGCAAGCGACACGAAGTTCTCGCTGGCGATCATCTCCAGGTGAGACCGTTGGCGGTCGGTCTCGCCGGCGACGGCGCGGTAGACGGGCGGATCGCACCGCCGAAGGTCTTCCATGGCGCGGCGCCCCTAGGCTCCGTTGCCCCGGACGCCGACGCTCCGGGCCGCTCGGGCCTCGCGCAGGCGCTCCAAGGCGACTCGGTCGGCGGCCACGTTGGCGGGCGTGTTCTCGTCCTTCGACCGCCGGAAGATGCGCAGGAGGGTGTCGTAGATGCCGGCGGCTTGGCGCTTGCCCCGCTCCACGTCCCATCCCTTCAGTTCGCCGTAGACGTTGACCAGTCCGCCGGCGTTGATCACGTAGTCGGGGGCGTAGACGATCCCGCGACTGTGCACTTCCGCGCCGTGTCGGCCTTCGGCCAGCTGGTTGTTGGCGGCTCCGGCGATGATCCCAGCCTTCAGGACCTTCAGGGTGTCGTCGTTGATCACGGCGCCCAGCGCGCACGGGGCGAACACGTCGGCGTCGGTCCCGTAGATGTGGGCGGGCTCCACGGCTTCCGTGCCGGGCAGCTCGGCCAGCGCCGCGGACACTCGGTCGGACCGGATGTCCGTGACGGCAAGGCGGGCGCCTTCCTCGGCCAGGAACCTGCAAAGGTTGAAGCCCACGTTGCCCAACCCTTGCACCGCCACCCGCTTGCCGGCCAGGGAGTCGTCCCCCCAACGCACCTCGGCGCAAGCCTTCATGCCCATGTAGACGCCGTAGGCGGTGACGGGCGACGGGTCGCCGGAGCGGCCCAGCAGTCCCACCACGTGGTCCGTCTCCCTGCGGACGTACTCCATGTCGTGCACCGACGTGCCCACATCCTCGGCGGTGATGTAGCGACCCCCCAAGGCATCGACTGCGCGTCCGTGGGCGCGGAAGATCGCCTCTCGGTTCGGCGTTCGGTTGTCGCCGATGATGACGGACTTGCCGCCGCCCAGCTCCACTCCCGTTATGGCGGCCTTGAAGGTCATGCCCCGGGAGAGGCGCAGGGCGTCTACCAGGGCCTCTTCCTCGCTTCCGTAGTGCCAGAAGCGAGTGCCTCCCAGCGCCGGCCCCAAGGTGGTGTCGTGGATGGCGATGATGCCCCTGTACCCCGACTCGGGTTCGCACCAGAAGGCGATCTGCTCGTGCCTGCGGCGCGACATCATGTCGAACACGCCCGCCCGCCGGCGACGTCCCTTGTCCGTGGTGGCCTTCGACGCTCCCGACGCTTCGGGCACGTCCGAGCTCGATGCAACCGTCATGACTGCCATGCTTCCCCTTCTCTATGCGTGACGGACCGGCCGATCACCATTCGGAGTATCTCGCTGGTCCCTTCGTATATCTCGGTGGCCTTCGCGTCCCTCATGAGCCGCTCCACGGGAAACTCCCGCATGAAGCCGCAGCCGCCCAGCACGTTGACGGCTTGGTCGGTGACCCACGCCGCCGTCTCGCTGGCGTGGAGCTTGGCCATAGCGGGCCAGGTCGCGGCGGCACGGCCCGAGGGGGACGCCTCCCATGCCTGCGCCGCCTCCATCACCAGCGCCCGGGACGCGGCGATCCGGGTGGCCATCCCCGCCAGCTTGCTCCGAATCGCGCCGAAGCGAGCGATCGGCCGGCCGAACTGGCGCCGCTCCACAGCGTGTGAGGCCGCGTGCTCCATCGCCGACTGCGCGACCCCCAGCGCTTGGGCGGCCACACCCAGGCGCCCCAGGTCGATGGCGTCCAGGGCATGGCCCAGTCCCCGCGCCCGGTCTCCCACCAAGCGGTCGGCCCCCAGGCGCACGCCCTCCAGCGCCACTTCCACCGTCTCGGAGGCTCGGAGTCCCATCGTCTTCTCTCGACGTCCGGGCCGGTAGCCCTCGGCGTCGGTCTCCACGAGGAAGGTCCCGATCTCTGGGGCGACGTCCGAGGGCGCGGCGCTGGGGTCCGTCCCTGCGGTGTCCGTCCCTGCAGCGCTGGGACCCGTCCTCGCGAAGACGCACACCACATCGGCGAGTCTTCCGTTGGTGACCCAGCGCTTGCTCCCGTCCAGCGTCCACCCGCCGTCGGTCTCCCGGGCCTGGGTGGTCAGGGCCGCCGGGTCGCTCCCCGCTTGGGGCTCGGTGAGGGCGAAGCCGCCGATCTTCTTGCCCGAGGCCAAGTCGGGAAGCCAGCGCTCCTTCTGGGCGTCGTTGCCGTGGGCCGTCAGGAGCCGGACGACAGGCCCGTTGTGGATCGAGACCGCCAGCGCCACGGAGGCATCCCCCCTAGCCAGCTCCTCCAGAGCCACAAGGTAGGCGCCGGTGTTCATTCCCAGGCCGCCGTACTCCTCGGGTACGAGCATTCCCAAGAAGCCGAGTTCGCCCAGCTGGTCCAGAAGCGGTCGCCCGTAGCCGCCGGCGCGGTCCCACTCGGCGGCATGGGGCGCGATCTCCGCCTCGGCGAACTCCCGAGCCAGCGCCTGGATCTCGCGCTGGTCGGCGGCAAGGGGAGTCACCGGTCCGAGCCGCCGTCGTAGCGGTGGAAGCCGCGACCGCTCTTCCGTCCCAGCCATCCCGCGGCCACGTACTGGCGCAATAGCGGACAGGGACGGTAGCGGTCGTCGCCCAGCTCGGCGTGGAGCACCTCCAGGATGTTCAGACAGGTGTCCAGGCCGATCAGGTCCGCCAGGGCCAGCGGTCCCATGGGGTGGTTCATCCCCAGGGTCATGACGGCGTCGATGGCGTCGGCCTCCGCGACCCCCTCCATGAGGGCAAAGACGGCCTCGTTGATCATCGGCGCCAGGATCCGGTTGGAGACGAAGCCGGGGAAGTCCCTCGCCTCCACGGGACTCTTGCCCAGCGCGCGGCAGAGCTCCAGAACCGCGCCGACGGTGGCGTCGCTGGTTGCGAGCCCTCGGATCACCTCCACCAGCTTCATGACCGGGACCGGGTTCATGAAGTGCATCCCCACGACCTGCTCCGGGCGCTGGGTGCGTGCGCCGATCGCCGTGATGGAGATCGACGACGTGTTGGACGCGAGGATTGCATCGGCTGCTGCGAGCCGGTCCAGCTCCTGAAACACCTCGTACTTGAGGGACGGGCGTTCCGGGACGGCCTCGACCACCACGCCGGCCGTCGCCACGGCCTCCAGTGCTGTGACGGGCTCGATCCGAGCCAGAGCGGCCTGTCTCTGTTCGTCGCTGATCAAGCCCTTGGCGACCTGGCGTCCCAGGTTCTTGGCGATCGTCGCCACTGCCCGCTCCAGCGCGCTACCGTCGATCTCCACCAGGGTGGTGGGAAAGCCGGAGAGTGCACACACGTGGGCGATTCCGTTGCCCATGACGCCGGCGCCCACCACGGCGACGCGGGACTCCCGGTGGCCCGCCTCCGAATCCTGGGACGGGATCAGGAGTCCGGCCCTCCGGCCGTGCGCTCGCCGACGCTCGTGTGCTCGCCAACAGCCGTGTGCTCGCTGACGGCCGGGAGTCGCCGGCCAGCGGTCAGGCCGCGGACGACGACGAACGCCGCGGCGGCCTTGATCGCCGCGCCCGCGACGAAGGGCTGAACCGCCAGCGCGAACGCCTCTTGGGGGCCGGCGCCCGTCATGCTCGCGAGCCAGGCGGCGCCCAGGGCGAAGATCGCCCCCGTACCCACGGCCAATCCTGCGGCGACCCGCAGCGGTGCGCGGCCGGGTCCGGCGATCCAGCCGACGGCGGCGGCGGCGAGAGGGAACGCCAGCAGGTAGCCTCCCGTCGGTCCCAGAAGCCACGGAAGGCCTGCGCCGCCCGCCGCGAAGACGGGAACGCCCGCCGCGCCCACGGCCAGGTAGGTCAGCTGGGACGCGGCACCCGCCCGGGGGCCAAGAAGCGCGCCCGCCAAAAGCACGACGAAGGTCTGGAGGGTCATGGGGACCGGCGTGAACCCAAGGGGCACGGCGATCCGAGCGCCCACCGCCGTGGCCGCCGCGAAGAGCAGGACCGTCGCGGCGACGGCGACAGGCCGCGGAACGGCGGAAGCTGCAGAGAGGGCCGCCTGTCGGACGCCGCCGATGGCGAGGGGTGTGCTGGTCTTGGCTGTCGTGTCCATCCGCGCTACTCCCGCTCTACGGCCAGCGCCACGGCGGAGCCTCCGCCCAGGCACAGGGTGGCCATTCCTTTCTCGACGTCCCGCTGCGCCATGGCGGCGAGGAGCGTCACCAGTATCCTTGCGCCCGATGCGCCGATGGGGTGCCCCAGGGCAACCGCGCCGCCGTGGACGTTCACCCGCTCCGGGTCCATCTCCAGCTCGCGCATGTCGGCCAGCGCCTGCACGGCGAAGGCCTCGTTCACCTCGGCGAGTCCGTAGTCGCCGATTGCAGTGCCCTCCCGCTCCATGAGGGAGCGAACGGCCCGCACGGGGGCGAAGAAGAGGTCGCGGGGCTCGGTCCCGGACGCCGCGTAGCCGGTGATCACGGCTTGCCAAGCCAGTCCGTGGGCCTCGGCGTACTCGCGGCTCGCCACCACCAGCGCGGCGGCGCCGTCGTTCAGGCCGGGCGCGTTGCCGGCCGTCACCACCAGTTCGTCCAGCCCGTCGGGCGCGTCTTGCGGAACGCCGGACGAAGCTTGGCCAGTGCTTCCATTGTCGTGTCCCGGCGCGGGCACTCGTCGGCGTCCACCTGCCGCACGCCCCGCCGAGTCGGCACCGCCACGGGAACGACCTCGGAGGCGAATCGCCCGCCGTCGATGGCCGCGACCGCCCTCTGGTGCGAGGCCAGCGCGAAGGCATCGGCGTCCTCGCGGGTGACGCCCGCCGCGTCAGCGGTGTACTCGGCGTGCCCACCCATGTGGCACATCCCGAAGGAGCACCAGAGCCCGTCATGGATCAGGCCGTCCTGCACTGTCTGATGCCCGAACTTCACGCCGCCGCGCATTCCCCGCAGGTAGTGGGGGACGTTGGACATGGACTCGAAGCCGCCCGCCGCCACCAGCCGGGCGTCGCCGGCGCGGATTGCTTGGGCGGCCAGCATGACCGCCTTCAGCCCCGAGCCGCACACCTTGTTGACGGTCGTCGCGGGCACATGGGCCGGGACGCCGCCGTTCACCGCGGCTTGGCGGGCCGGCGCCTGTCCAACGCCGGCGCTCACCACGTTCCCCATGATCACTTCGTCGATCTCGGCGGCGGGCACGTCGGCCCGGGAGACCGCCTCTCGCAAGGCGACGGCGCCCAGCTCGGGAGCCGACATGGGGCTCAACCCGCCAAGAAACCGGCCGACGGGGGTTCTGGCCCCGCTCAGAACAACAGGCGTCGTGGCCTCGTTCGCCACTCGCTGCTCCTTTTGGACGCCACTCGCTACTCCTTTTGGAGGAACTCCGGCCACTCGATTTTGGCGGCTGCTTCCAGGCCGTCCTTCCAATATAACGTCGTGTCGCGCCGACTCATCCGTGGGGCCGCCAAGCCACCACGTGGGAGGGGTCGGTCTCCAGGCGAGGGCCGCCGATCAGGTCCACGCAGTCCGGCACGGCGGCGAAGACCGCGTCCAGGCACTCCCGCACGGCGTTGGGCGAGCCGGGGAGGTTGACGATCAGCGTACGCCCCCGGATACCAGCGGTCTGCCGAGAGAGCACGGCGGTGGGGACGGCGCGCAGGGACGCGGCCCGCATCGCCTCGCCGAAGCCGGGCAGCTCCTTCTCGATCACGGCCTGGGTGGCCTCGGGGGTCACGTCGCGGGGGGCCGGGCCGGTCCCGCCCGTGGTCACGACTAGGCAGCACTGGTCTTGGTCCGCCAGCGCGGCCAGCGCGGCCCGGACCACCGGCTCCTCGTCGGGCACAATCCGGGCCACCGCCTCCCAGGGGCTGGCCAGCACCCGGTCCAGGTAGGTGCGCACAGCCGGTCCGCCCCGATCGGCGTACACGCCGCGGAACGCTCGGTCCGACACGGTGAGGATGCCGATGCGGGCCGCGGCGTCCCGTTCAGCCATTGCGCAGCCCGCCCAGCCGTCGGGCGTACCATCGCACCCAGGCGTTGGAGGCACCGAACGCACGGGCGCTTCGGGCGATCGTCCTGACCTCGCGCCGCGTGATCTTCACTTCGCCGGTGAGCACCTCAGGACGGCCCCGGCTCGCGGCCAGCGTCCTCGCGCCGAAGAAGAGCGGAAGCTGGCAGAAAAGGCGGACGCGGCCGTGAGTGCGCGGCAGCAGCGTCACGTACTGCACCGCAGCCTCGAAGTGGCGCGCGGCCTTGTCGGAAAGCCGGGCCAGCACGTCCATCGCGGCGCTTCTGTTGTCCGAACTGAAGAGTGCCGCCGGGACCATCCCGGGGGGCAGGAACGACTTGGGCACGAAGATCCACCCGCGCCGCCGGTCAGCACTGAGCCCCCGCACCACGTTGACCGTCTGGAGCGCCAAGCCGAACTCCCGGCCCAGCCCCATCATTTCGCGCCGCCGGCGCCGGACGCGCAACGACCGCTGGGCGAAGAGGTCGGTCAGCAGGTGTCCAACCCGGCCGGCGACCTCGTGCATGTAGTCGTCCAGATCGCCCTCGTCTTCGAAGCGGGGACCTCGCTGGACCCAACGGGCCATTCCCAAGGTGGACTCGCCGGCGTGGGTGGCGATCACGTCCCTGGCGTTGTCGGGCAACTCGTCCAGCGCGGCGACAATCGCACCCGCATGGCGTGCGGCCTGCAGATCGGGGATGGGGTCCTGGCCCGGCTGACGCTGCAAGCTGGCAACCAGCTCGTCCACCGGGGCGCGACGGTGCAGCACCCGGTGCCACAGCCGCAGAAGCCGGACCTTCTCCTCTGGAGACATGACCCGGTTGTCCTCCAAGTAGTCCGACACTCGAAGCACCAAGTACGCCACCCGAACCTGGGCCCGGAGGGGCGGGCGCAATAGCACGATGCCCAGGGCGAAGGTGCGGCTGGTGGCCCGCAGAAGGCGATCTAGGGAGTCAGCGCGAGAAGCCATGTTCGACAATATGGTCCCGTCGTTAGAGTTTTTCACGACTTGCCCCCAGCGACGACCTCTTGGAAGGCTCCACAACGCCTATGACCGAAGACGCCCCTGCGCGCCGAATCGCCGCCGAGCCGGCCGCCTCGCCCCCCGTCCCGGCCTCCTCGCCCACCGACCCATTGACCACCGCCGCGACCGCCTCGAACGCTCGGTTGCCCGAGAGCTACGGCGGGTTGCGTGCGCTCCAGGCCGAGTTCCGGCGCTACCAGGAGGCGGCGTTTCCCATCCGCCCGCCCCAGTTCTTCGCGTTGGAGCTGGCCGGCGAGACCGGCGAGCTGGCCAACTTGGAGAAGAAGGCGTGGAAGGGTCGGCGCGTGGACAGCGCGGACCTAGCCGACGAGGCTGCCGACGTGTGCATCGCCCTGCTCAACTTCGCCAACAGCCGGCGGATCGATCTGGCCGCCGCCGTGGAGGCCAAGATGCGGCGCGTCGACCAGCGACAGCGCTCGGACCCTGAACCGGCGTGCCCCGAGGAAGGTTCGTGAGCACCTCCGACGCCTCCGACGGCGCGGCCCCCGCCGGTCGCCCGCCGCTCGTGGATGTGCAGGCCAACCCGGACGAGCGCCAAGTCCCCATCGCCCGAGTCGGGGTCAAGAACATCCGTTTCCCCATCGCGGTTCGGGACCGTCGGCAGACAGCGCAGCACACGGTGGGGACGGTCGAGATGTCGGTGGGGCTGCCCCAGCAGTTCAAGGGCACCCACATGAGCCGGTTCATGGAGATCCTCAACTCCTACTCCGGCGAGATCTCCGTGGACTCGATTCCGGGGATCCTCCGCACCATGCGGCGTCGCCTCGCCGCCGAGACTGCTCACCTGCGCGTGTCGTTCCCCTACTTCATGGAGAAGCGCGCGCCAGTGACGGGCGTGGCCGGCCTCCTGTCGTACGACTGCGCGTTCGACGCCTCCGACGGACCCGAAGAGGACTTCGTGCTCACCGTGAAGGTGCCCGTCACCACGCTGTGCCCCTGTTCCCGCGAGATCAGCGCCCGAGGCGCCCACAACCAGCGGGGCCTCGTCTCGCTCCAGGCGCGCTTCAAGGGCGAACTGTGGATCGAGGAGCTGGTCGAGCTGGTGGAAGAATCGGCGTCGTGCGGACTCTACCCGGTGCTCAAGCGGGCCGACGAGAAGTGGGTCACGGAGCGCGCTTACGACAACCCCCGCTTCGTGGAGGACCTGGTGCGAGAGGTCACCGTTCACCTGCGTGCCATGGAGCGGGTGACGTGGTTCAACGTCCATGTGGTCAACTTCGAGTCGATCCACGAGCACGACGCCTACGCCCAGGTGGAGGAGCGAAGGCCGCCGCCCCGAAACGAAACGAGGGGGGTCCGTATGTAGGGGTCTCCCGGCAGTTTGCCTCCATTTTGGTAGTAAAACGGAGGAGAAATGCTACCAAAATGGAGGAGAAATGCTACCAAAATGGAGGAGAAATGCTACCAAAATGGAGGAAGATCCCCGGGCACACACTGCATATGACCGTGCCCACACACTGTGCATGAAGTGCCCCGAGTCAAGTGCCGTGCTCTAGGGGGGCGTGCTTAGGGGTGCGAGCGGGCGGCAGCCTGTCCGCTACACCGCAAGCCTGGTCCCGTCGCTCCGTTCCAACGTCGCCAGGAGCGCCGGCTTGCCGGGCTTCACCTTCATCGCCACGCCCAGGGCCATCAGCTCCCGGGCGACCGCGTTCGGCTCCGGGTGCCGAGCTTCGAGTCCCACCAACCGGACGCCGGCGTCGGGAAGGGCCGACGAGGGGTGGACCGAGTCGCCCCAGTCGATGAAGAAGGGGACGACGCCGCCTCTGGGAAGAGGACGGACCGGCATCGTCAATGTCCAGGAGAGCGCGCTGCCGTCTTCGTTCCGCCGCGACATGGAGCGCACCGGACCCAGCAGGTGACCCGCGGGTCCCGAGGTCAGGCTCTTCAGGTCGGGGGAACGGGAGGCCCAGGTGACGAGAGCCGGCAACGTCGGTCCTCCGTCGGCTAGCCAGAGCCCTTCTGGCGGTGGAGGCTGTTGCGGATCGGGTCCCACCACCTCCATGTAGGCGCCCTCGCCCAGTCCCATGAGAGCATTGCGGGTTCCCATGCCCGGGTGACTGCCGCCGGGCGAGAAGGAGACCCCAAGCCGCGCTTCCATCTCCGCCACCCCTGCCGGTACGTCCGGGACGGCGAAGACCAGGTGGTCGACCAGGGGACCTGTCACAGACCGATCGGAGCCGTCACGGACCGATCACTTGCCTCCCGCGTACCGCCTCTGGTAGCGCTCGACCCGGCCCGCGGTGTCGAGCAGGCGCTGGGTTCCAGTGTAGAACGGGTGCGACGACGAGGAGATCTCGAGGGTGACGAGGGGGTATTCCTTGCCGTCCTCCCACTTGATCGTCCGCTTGGTCTGCACGGTGGATCGCGTGAGGAACTTGTAGTCCGTCGAGACGTCCTGGAAGACGACGGGCCTGTATTTGGGATGGATGTCTTTCTTCACGGTGGGCTTCCAGCGGGCTGTGGCGCGACGGCGCGGCTGCGCGACGGCGCACGGGGCAATGCGAGGAGAAGAAGTCTAGTCCTGCTGGAATGGGCAGGTCAACCCTGGCTACTCCGCGTCCATCGTCTTCCGCAACGCGACCCTGGCGCGGTAGAGGGTGGCCTTGACCGTCCCTGGCGCACGACTGATCTCGCCGGCGATCTGCTTGATCGTCATGTCCTCGAAGACCCGGAGCTTCAGTGCCTTCCTCTGAAGTTCGGGCAGCTCCTCCACTGCGCGCTCCAGCGCCAGCCTGGCAAGCTCGTCGCCGACTGCGGGGCTCTTCCCCGTCTGGGCGGGTTCCTGTTTCAGCGCCCAGAGGATGAGCTTCTCTCGTCTTCGTGTCCGCTTTCTGGCAACCTCGCGGCCCGTATTGACCACGATGCTCCACAGCCAGGGAAGCGGCTTGTTCGGGTCCTTGAGCTCCGAGAAGCAGTCGTGGGCCGTGATCAGGGCCTCCTGGACGATGTCGTGGGCACAGGTTCCGGGACCCGCGAAGGGAGCTGCGGCGGCGATCAGGGCTTGGTGGCTCTTTCGGACCACCTTAGCGATGGCCCGCCATGCCGGGTCGCAGCCGGCGTCGCACTCTCGGGCGACGAATGGCTTGGTCATGGCTTCCTTCTCCTGCCTGGGTCGTGCTGGCAAGCCTGGATCGTGCTGGCAAGGTGCAATTCGCCTTGCCATGCCACTGCTACACCACGGACGTCCGACGGTTCCCTCGGGAGTCGGCCGACGGCTCCTCGGAGTCGGCTGGCGGGCGTCGTAAACCGAATCGTCGCCTCGTCCCATCTACTGGACGAAGTAAGTAGTTGGGGGGGATGCGTGGGGGTCCTTCATCACAGCGTGGAGGTTGAGATGAAAGCAGCATGGCGTTGGTGGCCGGTCCTGCCGGGGGGCGCAGCGGCAGCGCTTCTGGGGGTGCTGTGGGCGGCAGACAAGGCGCCAGTAGCCGACTCGCCAGTGGCCAACTCGCCAGTGGCCAACTCGGGGCGGTCGAGCGTCACATACGACGCCTCCAAAGCGGGAACGGTCCTCGCCACCGTGCCCAGTGCCGGGGAGATCGAGCCCGCCTTCGAGGGGCTGGTCGATCTGTCCCTGTCCCACGACCAGCAGAGCTTCTACGTGCTCGACGGGATGGCCGCCAAGGTCTACCACTTCGACCTGGACGGTGGGCTACTGGGCGAAATGGGGCGGCGTGGACAGGGGCCGGAGGAGATGGAGTTTCCCAGTGCATTGAGGCCAGCGCCCGAAGGCGTTTGGGTGCTCGACCCCGAGGCTGGTCGTGCGATCCTCTGGGGGGCGGCTGCCTCCGTGGTCAAGAGCTGGCGCCTGGGCGATGGCGGGTCGGGGTACCTGTTCACGCCCGTGGGCGAAGGGCTGCTGATCGCTTCGGCGTCGCCGTTCTCCCCTTCCGGCTCCTCTGCTGGCTCCTCTGCCAGCTCCCCTTCCAGCGGCCCGTTCGTATACCGGTGGGACGGAGGAACGTCGGTCGTGGGGGCGGCCCCCGGAGTGGACCTGGAACTGGTCCCGGCCGACGATCGCCAGGACCGCCTCTTCGGACTTGAGCTGGCCCAGACCGGACCGGGCGAGGTCTTCGCGGCGCGCAACTCCGGCCGCCTGCAACTGTGGAAGCTGTCTTTCGACGCAATGACCCGACAGGTCACGGAGCTGTCCAGCGTGGAGGTGCCCGACCTGGCGGCCGAGGCGATCGCGGCCGGGGTGGACCCGAAGTTGCCGCCCGACGTGAAGTACCGACCGTTGACGGGCGTCCATGTCGTCGGCGAAACGATCTGGGTGACGACCGCTGGCGCGGGCAGGGACCTGCTGGCCTTCTCGGTGCCCCAGGCGGAGGGAGACCGGGTGGAGATGGTCCTGCCCGGAGATCTCTACGCGAAGGTGCTACTGGATGCCATCGTTCTCCCGGACCGGATCATCGCGGTCTCGGAGATCGAAGTGCTGGTGGTGGAGCGGGGCCCAACCTCGCTGGACTTGGGCGTGGAGTCGTAGCAATAGGGTCGGTCTGCCCGGGCGGTCCCGGCAGACCACCGGATCGGCGGGGAGTTGTCCAATTGGCTATCTTTTCGGTCCTGCAATCGACACTCACGGAGGAACTCATGGCGAAGAAGTCGGGCAAGGGCCCGCGGGTCACGATCAAGATGTCGAGCTCGGAGAGCCCGTACCGGTTCACCACCTCGAAGAACAAGCGGAACAACCCCCAGCGGCTCCAGCTGAAGCGGTACGATCCTGTCGTCCGTCGCCACGTCCTCTTCAAGGAAGAGAAGTAGATGTCTCGGAAGTGCGCCATCACGGGGAAGCGGCCCTTGACGGGGTACAACGTCTCCCACGCCCACAACAAGACGAAGAAGCGGCAGCTGCCGAACCTTCAGAAGAAGCGGATCTTCGACCCCGAGGCGAGCAAGTGGGTGCGGATCAAGGTGTCCACCTCGGCGCTGCGGTCGATCGACAAGCTGGGCCTCCACGCGTTCCTGCGGAAGAACGGACTGACGCTCAAGGACGTTACGTAGGAAGCCGCGGACGTTACGTAGCGAGCCGCGGTGCGCTGACCGCAGCGGTTCTCCTGGGCGTCGGCGGCCTTCTTTTCTGGGCTCCGGCGACGGTCCGCGGCCAAGCGGACGACCGGGCCGATTCGGCGGCGGCGGCGCGTCTCGTGCAGGTGGCCCGGACCGCTCGGATCGGCGGCGCGTTGGGAGCGGCCTACCGAGCGTCGGCGGAGGGCCACGTCTACTTCTTTCTGGACCGGGAGGACGGCGGCGCGCCCGTGCCCCTGCGGACCGACCAGGTCGCGCTGGACCTCTACCGGAGCGATTCCGGCCGCACGCGCCAGGTGATGCGTGCGTTGCGACGGCGGGAGTTCCTGCCGGTGCGCGACTTCGACTACTACATCGACCGGCTGACGGTAGTGCAGGACGGCTTCGGCGACCAGATCGTCGTGGGCGAAGGGCGGGACGTGCGGGGCGTGCCTCACCCTCTCGGCGCGGGCGGCAGCGAGCAGTACCGCTACCGGATCGTGGACTCGCTGCAGGTGCAGGTGCCGACTCTAGCGGCCCCAGTGCGCGTTTACGAAGTGGAGGTGCGCCCTCGCGATGCACGCCAGCCGGGGTTCGTGGGCAGCGTCTTCCTGGAAGCGCGCTCGGGCGGGTTGGTGCGGATGGACTTCACCTTCACCCGAGCCTCCTACGTGGACCCGCGCAACGATTGGGTGACGGTGAGGTTGGAGCACTCACTGTGGGAGGGGCGGCATTGGCTCCCCTACCGCCAGACTGTGGAGGTGAGGCGCGAGACGCCCGGGCTGGACCTGCCCGTGGGATCGGTGATCCGGGCCAAGCTGGAGGTGCGCGAGTACGACTTCCAGGCGGTCCCGGAGGCCGACTTCTTTCGCGGCCCCGCGGTCGTGCGGATTCCCTACGGGACGGCGGACTCGGCTGCGTTCCGAACCGGGTTGGCGGATCGGATGGCGGAAGAGGGTCTGTCGCCCGTGAGCATGTCGGCGCTGGAGGCCGAAGCTCGGAGCTTGGCGCGGGCGCGGTTGACCAGCGGGCTGCCCCGGCTCCGCCTCTACGCGGAGGGTGTGTCGTCGGTGCTGCGTGCCAACGCCGCGGAGGGCGTACACATCGGTCTGGGGGCCTCCTTCGCGCCCTCCGGCGGCACACGGCTGGAAGCACTGGGAGGATATGGGACGAGGAGCCGGAAGGTCAGCGGCCTGCTCCGCGCCAAGTGGCGGCCCGGCTGGTCGCTGGCCGGTGGTACGGTCTTGGCGGCGGTGGAGGCGTTCGAGCGAGAGCTGCGGGACTGGGGTCCCCGGCCAGGCGCTTCGGGGGTTGTCAAGACCTTCGCCCATCTGACGTGGGACCGTGACTATGCGGACCCGTACTTCGCCTCCGGCGGACGGGCATCGCTGTCGTGGAGGGGAACCGACGGGAACGCAGCGTCGCTGACGGGCTTCGGAGAGCGCTACCTGGGGAGTTGGGCTGTCCCCGGCGTGATGTGGGGCGCGGCGGCAGAGTACTCGCACCAGTGGGGCGGATCCGGTCCGTGGGGCGTGCAGCTCGCCGCGCACGGGGTCGCCGGGCGGTGGGAGGGCGACGGAACCGGCTCGCTGACCGTGCGCATCGAGGGGCGAAGGGCGTCGGCCGACCGGTCTCACTGGGCGTCGGCATCGGTGGAGGCGGGACGCTCCTGGGGGGCCGTGCCGCGCCATCGCCTCTTCTACCTCGGGGGACGGAACACCATGCCCGGCTACCCCTTCCGGGCGTACGAAGGGTTGGGGTTCGTCCTGGCGCGGGGCCAAGCCTCGAAAGTCCTGATTCCGGGGTGGCTGGCGCTTCGCGGAGTTGCCGGCGCCGGCGCGGTGGGAATCGCGACGGACGAATCCCTCCAACAGTGGGGTTCAAGATCGAGCGAAGTCGTCTTGGGCTACATCGGCTTCGGGGTCTCCACCCTGCACGAACTGGCGCGGATCGACGGCGCGTGGGGCTTCCCCGACGGTCGCTTTGAGGTGGTGGTGTCCGCGGCCCCCTGGCTCCGACCGTATTTGTAGGGGGCTCGGTGTGAGGCGCTGGGCTAGGCGTCCCCAGGCGCTCGGGCGGCGTTGATCAGGAACTCCATGTGGGAGAGGTATCTCTCGAGTGCGCCGCGGCCCTCGGGCGTCAGGCGGTAGCGGGTCAGGGGTCGCCGCCGCTGGAAGCTCTTGCTGCACGACACGTAGCCGGCATCCTCTAGCTTGCGCAGGTGCACCGACAGGTTCCCGTCGGTCACGTCCAGAAGCCGCTTCAGGTCGGTGAAGGCCAGGGGCTCCTCGGCCGCGAGAGCCGCCGCTATTCCCAGGCGAACCCTTTGGTGGATGACGTTGTCCAGGCGGCTCGCCGCCCGCTCCGCACGGGGCCCCGGCGTCTTGACCCCGGCCTTCGAGAGCCCCGGCGGGCGCGGCGGCGGACCCGGCACCACGGCTTGTCTCCCGTCAGCCACCGTACTTCCGAACGACGTAGGCGCCGCCGGCGAGGTTGATGCCGCCGAACCCCGTAGCCATGAAGTGGTCGCCCCAGGCCGGGCCGGCAAAGACGGCGGCCGCGCCCACCACCAGGAAGGCGAGCCCCATCGCCGGAACCGCAGGAACCGACCACGCGCCGGCGGTCACCAGCCCGGCCCCGAACACCAGCAGCCAGGTGGCGGGGAGGAGGTCGGTGGCACCGGCAGAGTGAAGCGCCACGGTCAGCAGCCCGCCGACGAAGGCGGGCGGACCCAGCCCCAGGGCGAAGCGGCGGCCAGCGCCCCGGGCCAGCGGCTCTCCCGACCTCCGCGCCTTCAGAAAGATCGCCGCGGCCCCCACACCGAACCCGAGCAGCGCCGCCGTCACCCACGCGACCAGCCACCCGCCAGCGCTCGCTTGGCCGTGGGCCAGCGGCGCAGCGGCAAAGCCCACAGCCGCCGTCGCCACCCCTCCCCAACCCGACACGGCGGTGAAGCGGCTGGAGCGGTCCATCGTGTCCCGGATGTAGGCCAGGTCGCTGGCGGCCTTGCCGTGGACGGCGACCGTGCGGGTCACGCGACGCGCCCCTGCGCCGCCGACTTCTCGTAGGTGTAGAGGAAGTTGGTGAAGCCGCGGTCGTAGTCGGAGAGGCCGTTCTGCCCGGTGAGCTTCATGCGGGCGTCGTACATCTCGCGCATGGCGTTGGAGACGACTCCGTTGCGACGGTCCGGGGGACGGAGCCGCCGAAAGTCCTCCCGCACGCTGCCGTCAAGCCCAGTCTCGTCCAGCAGCTCGCCGTAGCGGACAGGGTCGTCGCCGTCCAGCACCCGAAGGTTGCGGTAGACCCGTTCCGCCAACGCCGCTCGCCGGAGCCGCGGGTCCTGGGAGCCGGACAGCGCCAAGTAGGCCAGGGCCTGGGCTTCCAGCTCCTTCAGGTACCCCTTGCGGTGGCAGAACTCGTGGGCCAGCACATGCGGCTCGAAGACGCCCGTGTCCCGGAAGACGGCCACATCGCCGGAGAGGATGTCGCAGCTGCCCACGGCGAAGGGCATGAGAAAGCGGGCCAACGTCATCTCCCGTACCGAGCTGCTGGTTTCCACGCGCTGGCCCGTGACTCCGGCGATGTAGGAGGTCAGTCGCTCGTTCACGTCGACGGCCAGCACCTCCCGGGTCCGCTTGTCGTCGCCGGAGGCCGGGGTCGCCATCAGCTCCTCCGAGTACCGCTTGGCGTCAGCCAGCCGCTGCGACTCGGGCATCTCCTCCATGTGGCGCACATCCGCCGAATAGACCTTCATGAAGTCGATCTTCCTCACGCCCCTTCGGCTTGCCCAGTCGCCCAAGGCACTGCCCGCGTAGGCCCCGAAGGCGGCGGCTTGGATCAGGCGGCCGGGCAGCGTGGCTCCCAGCAGCAGGCGGGAAGCCAGCGGAGCCGCGAAGATCAGGTCGGCCAGAGCGACCGGAGAGTAGGTTGCGCTGTTGGGGATGCGGATCGTATCCATTGGGCCTCGTCCCTCTGCCTGTCTCTGTCTGTGGGCTCGCGCACCGGACGCGTACTCATAGAAGGTACGTGATCTGTCCCCAAGCAAGTGTCGAGGATCCCCGTTGCAGCGAGACCAGCCGTTGCGAGACCAACCGTCGCAGGTGGAGCGAGACCAGCCGTCGCAGGACGTGGGCACAGGCCCCGGAGGCCCCAGCTTCGCCCCGCTCGCCGGGGTGCGCGTGCTGGACTTCTGCCAGAACCTCGCCGGCCCCTACGCGACTCAAATACTGGGCGACCTGGGCGCGGACGTGATCAAGGTCGAACCGCCGACGGGCGACGCGGCCCGAGCCTGGGGACCGCCTTGGGTGGGGGGCGAAAGTCCCCTCTTTCAGATCGCCAACCGGAACAAGCGGGGTGTGACCCTGAACCTGAAGGTTGAGGGCGACCGGAAGCGGGCGCAGCAGCTGGCTGCCGAGGCCGACGTGGTGGTGGAGGCGTACCGGCGAGGCGTCGCGGAGCGGCTGGGCATCGGCTACGACAATCTGCGCACCCTCAACCCGAAGGTTGTGTACGTGTCGGTCACCGCCCATGGGCTGACGGGCCCACTCGCGGACGATCCGGGGTACGATCCTCTCTTTCAGGCGCGCTCGGGCCTCATGTCCGTGACGGGGGAGCCCGGCGGCGGCCCGGTTCGGGTCGGAGGTTCGGTGGTGGACTTGGGGACGGGCGCATGGGTGGCGGCCGGCGTCCTGGGCGCGCTGATGGAACGGCAGCGCACGGGCCAAGGGACCCGGGTGACCGCCGCGCTTCTGGACACGGCGTTGGCGCTCATGTCCTACCACCTCACTGGCTGCTTGGCGACGGGCGAGGAACCAGAGCGCATGGGCACGGCCATCGGGATGATCGCGCCGTACCAAGCGTTTCCGTGCGCCGACGGCAGGTCGGTGATGATCGCCGGCGGCAACGACGGCGTGTTCGGCCGTCTCTGCCGGGCGCTGACGCTGGACGACCTCGGCGCGCAGGCCGAGTACGCCGAGAACGCCGGAAGGGTGGCGAACCGGGACCGTTTGGCCGAGGCGATTGCAGAGCGCACACGCCAGTTCTCAGCCGACGACCTGCTGGCGCGGTTGCGCGAGCACGGGGTGCCCGCCGCTCCGATTCACAGCGTGGCGTCGGCGGCGCGAGACCCGCAGGCGGTGGCCTCCGGCATGTTGCGCCGAGCCGACCATCCCCGGACCGGCCATCCCCGGATCGACGGCTACGTGGATGTGCCCACTCCGCTTCGCTGGAACGGACGGAGGGCCGCCCTGCGCCGCTTCCCGCCTGCCCTCGGCGAGCACCAGAACGAGGTGCTGGAGGGCAATGGCGGCTGGCCCGCTCACGATGGGAAGTGGAACGCGGGCGGCTGGCCCGCCCACGAAGGAAAGGAGGGTGCGGCCAAGGTCGGCGCAGTGCCGCCGCTGCTGGCCGTGGCGGCGGCTCTAGGGACCCGGGACCCGCGCTTGGTGCGGGCCTCGCTGGCCGATGCGGCATCCCGTTGCGATCCGCACGAGGTGGACGAGCTGCTCCTCATGTCGTGCTTCGTGACTGGCTTCCCAGCGGGACTGGCCGCGTTCGCCGCATGGGCCGAGTTGCGACCGCCGGGCGCACCGAGCCGCGAGCGGGTGGGTGCGCCGAGCCTTGACGACGACCGGGACGGAGGCGGCACCGAGCACAGACGCGCCGTCAGGGACCCCGAGCGGGGCGAACAAGCTTGCCGTGCCGTGTACGGGTCGCGCTACGAGGCTCTTCTGGGCCACTTGGCGGGGCTGCACCCGGACCTGCCGGAACTCGTGGTCGAGTACGGATACGGGGCGATGATGAGCCGCCCAGGACTGCCACTCCCCACCCGGGAACTCTGCCTTGTGGCGATGCTGGCGGCATGGCGTGCGGAGGCCCAACTGCGAGCCCACTTGCGCGGCGCCATGGAGACGGGCGCCTCGGCCCAAGAGGTGGGGGCGGCGGTCCAGGCCGGCTGTGAGGCTGCTCGGGCCACTGGCCCCGCCGGCGAAGAAGCGGCAACTTCGGCCCTGCAAACTTGGCAGAACTGGGTCCGAAGCCAACGGGAGAAGGCACCGTGCTGAAGCGCATTCGCATCAAGGGCTACAAGTCCCTCGCCGACGCCGAGGTCACGCTGGAGCCTCTGACGGTGCTGTTCGGCCCCAATGCCTCGGGGAAGAGCAACTTCCTCGACGCTCTTCAGCTCCTTTCCCGGCTGGCGACGAGCCGGACGGTCAAGGAAGCCTTCGACCCGCCGTACCGGGGCAAGCCGTTGGAGTCGTTCAGCTTCGGCGACAAGGGGCTCAAGGGGCTTGTTTCGCGAGACCGCCTGCGCTTCTCGATCGAGGCCGATCTGCACCTGTCGGACGCGGTGGTCGAGAGCGTGGAGCGTGAGATCCGCGAGATGCGGCGACCGACCGGCGACCCGTCGGTGCCAGCTAAAAACGGCCAGACGAAGGTGCGGGAGCGGTACCTGCGTTACCGGATCGAAGTGGAGATGCTTCCCAAATCTGGGGTGCTCCGTGTCGCAGATGAATACTTGGCCGCCTTGACGCCCAGAGGCGAGCCCAGCCGAAGCCGGACGCCGTTCCTGGAACGCCAGGGAGACAAGCTCCGCCTTCGGACCGAACGGCAGTCTCACCCTCGTTACTACGACCGCCTGCTGGACCACAGCCTGCTGTCGACGCCCCACTACACGCCTCATTACCCCCATGTGGTAGCCGCCCAGCGCGAATTGGCCAGCTGGCTCTTCTTCTACCTCGAACCTCGCCAGCGGATGCGCGCCGCCAACCCTGTCAAGGAAGCGCGGCACATGGGGCTGATGGGCGAGGACTTGGCAGCGTTCCTAAACACACTGAAGGTCGCGGATGCCAAGCAGTTCCAGGGGATCGAGCGGGCGTTGGGCCTTCTGGTTCCGAACATCGACGGTATCGACGTGGAGGTGAGCGACCTGGGCGAGGTGGAACTTCGGCTACGCGAAAACGGCGTTTCCATGTCCGCCAGGGTGCTGTCCGAGGGCACCTTACGGATGCTCGGGTTGCTGGCGCTGGCAGGTGTCGGCAAGCCACCGGCTCTCGTCGGATTCGAGGAACCTGAGAACAGCGTTCACCCGCGCCGGATCGAGCTCGTCGCGGAGCTGTTTCGGACGCGCCAGTACCTGGGCCTGGGCCAGTACATCGTCACGACCCACTCACCGATCCTGGCCGATCTTCTACCTGAGGAGACCCTCTTCGCGGTCCGGCGGGCGAATGGGCGAACGCGGATCGATCCGTTTACGACTTGGGGACCCCTGAGTCATCGACAGGCCGTAGACAACGCACTTTCTGACGAAGGCACTGGCCTGTCTCCCGCGAAGCGGATCATGAGAGGCGACTTTGATGCATGAGGTGTCGCTATTCGTGGAAGACTCGGCCCATGAGCGCGTAATCGGTGCTATGGTGCGGCGAGTGCGCTTGGCATGAGGCAATGAGAACGCGCTGGAACCTTGGCGCCCCACGGGGCGTATCACTACCAGCGGAGGTGGCCAGTCTCGCAGCGGAGGCGTCCAATCTCGGGAGTGCGCTACGGAAGCTCGGGAGTGCGCCGCGGAAGGAGGAGCTGCATGTCGGGTAGGGCTTGGGTTCGTGCGGTCTCGCTGGCCGCCGCCGTGGCGTTCGACCTCTTTTTCTTCCGGCCTGGGGGCCGACCGGGCGGGATCGGCGGCCCTGACGGCGCGCTAGAGCTAGACCCCGTGCTCTTCGGCTACGGGGACTTCGCAGCCGCGATGGCGGTCCAGGAGCGCTACGACGACGACCTGCTGGCGATGCCCGGGGTCGCCGGAACGGCGGTGGCGATCGGCGTGGACGGCCGGCCCGTGGTCAAGGTCTACGTCACAGGCGCGGGAGTGACGGGGCTCCCCCTCCGGCTGGACGGCCACGCGCTGGTCACCGAAGTCACGGGCGAGTTTCGCGCGCTGAACGAGGACGACGGCACGAACCCTCGCGCGCCCTTCTCCCGCCCTGTCCCCATCGGCGTGTCCACGGGACAGGTGGACGTGACGGCGGGCACGATTGGCGCCCGGGTCGTCCGGGGCGGCGACGTCTTCGCCCTCAGCAACAACCACGTGTACGCCAACAAGAACGCGGCCCAGGTGGGAGACGCCATCCTTCAACCAGGTCGGGTGGATGGCGGACGAGACCCGACCGACGTGATCGGCACGCTCCACGCCTTCAAGCCGATCCGCTTCTGTTCCCCCTTCCCCATGTGCCCGACCAACGAGATCGACGCGGCGATCGCCGCCACCGATGTGGGCAGGCTGGGCAACGGGACGCCCTCCAACGGCTACGGCACGCCCCGCCGCACGACGGCGACGGCCAAGCTCGGGATGGCGGTCCAGAAGTACGGTCGCACCACGGGTCATACGATCGGCAAGATCGGCGGGCTCAACGCCAGCGTGAACGTAGGCTTCCGGGACGGGACCGCGCGCTTCACGGGACAGGTCGTGATCAACCAAGTAGGGTTCTCGGGTCCTGGAGACTCGGGCTCGCTGATCGTCACGGCGGGTTCGGAAAACGAGGCGCGCCGCCCGGTGGCGCTGCTTTTCGCGGGCAGCGAAACGAGCACCCTGGCGAACCCCATCGACCTGGTGCTGGACCACTTCGACGTCGAGATCGACGGGAACTGATCCCGTGGCCAAGGAAGCGGCACCCGCGGGGGCGGTCGAGGAGGCCCAGGCGCGAGTCACGCGGAAGGTGATCGGGCTGAAGGGCGTGGCAGGCACGGCGTTGGGGCTGCTCAATGGCAAGCCCTGCATCTCGGTCTACTTGGAGAGCGACGACCCACGGCTGCGCTCGCGAGTGCCCCGCTCCGAGGCGGGCTACCCCGTGGTGGTGGAGGTCACGGGGCCGATCCGTCGCTGGTGAGCTTCCAGAAGCGCGCGTCGTACACGAAGACGGTGTAGGCCAAGCGGGCGCCAGTGGGGTCGTAGGCCGGCTGGGTCTTCTGGGAGGGATCGAAGGTCAGCTCTTCGGCCGGACCGCCGCCGAAGGGGACCCGATGGACCTGGAAGAAGCCGTCCCGCCCCGGACCCACATAGGCGACCCAGGCGCCGTCGGGCGACACGGCAATCCCCGAGTAGAGCTGGTCGGACTGCCACTCGTGGAAGCGCGTCGGCGGTCCGCCCTCTCTCGAAACCCAGTAGAGCGCCTTCCTGCCCGCCCCCTCCGCCGCTTCGAAAACGAGGCGCCGCGAATCCGGCATCCACTCGGCGTGCAACGCATCGTGAGGGAACTCTCCCATCTCCACCTGTCGTTGGGACCCGACCACACCCGTCTCCTGGTCCACGGCGATCACCCACAACACGCTGCGACGGGCGCCGGAGGGGTCGTGAACATAGCTGGTTACGGCGATCCAGCGGCCGTCGGGCGACCAGCGGGGCCAGCCGGTTTCGTAGCCGCCGGAGGAGATCATCCGGGGAACCGCTCCCGAATCCGCGGACGCCACCAAGTAGATGTCGTCGGTTCCGTCGATGTGGCTGTGGTAGGCGATCCAGCGGCCGTTGGGTGACCAGTGCATCCCCTGGTCCTCGGAGTACGAGTTGCGCACTACCCGATCCGGCGCCGACTTGGGCAGGCCCGTCGTCGCGTCCACGATGCCGATCTGCTGGTCGATGTCCGGGTAGTTCACGTCGTCGGTGGCCAGCCGCCAGCCGCCGAAGGTGAAGGAGATCTCCGTGCCCGATGGGTTCCACGTAGGGGTTTCGGACTGAAAGGCGGTGATTGGTTGCGGCTCGCCGCCAGCGGCCGCCACGGCGTCGATCGACACCATGTAGTGCTGTGTGCGGTAGACGACGGTGCCGTCGCGGGCCACGGAGGGGCCGTAGGCGTCCCGATCCCCCCACGCAAGCCGTGTCGCTGGGCTGCCACCGACCGGGCGAGTCCATAGCTCCAGCGCGCCGTCGCCGCGAGGAGCAGCGTAGTAGATTGCCCCGCCGTCGGGCGAGAACGCGACTCCGTTGTATGGCTGATGGTCCTCCATCCACGCCACGACGCCGTCCCGGCAGGGCATCCGGAGCCGCTGCGCCCCGGCGCTTCGCTCGATGCACGCCACCGTTCCATCGGGCGAGACCACCGGAAGGGAGAGCCGGTCGCCCTCCGCCAGCATCTCGCCGGAGTGGCCGTCGGCCGCCAGCCACCAGACTTGCGAACGGCCGCCGCGCCGGTGCACGCCCACGAGCCCGCTCCCGTCAGGAGCCCAGCTCAGCTCCAGTAGCTCCGCCCTCCTCGGCACATCGGCTGGGAAGGGGCCGCCTCCCCACAGCGCCGCCTTCTCCCCGGTGTCGGCGTCGTAGACGAACCAGTCCTGGCGACGTCGGTCGAACGACCTCTCGTGAACCAGCACGCCCCGGCTGTCGGGCATCCACGCCAGGTAGCGGACCTGGCTGGGCGCGGGACCCAGAGTCCGGCTTGGCCGACCGTCTTCAAGGAGCTCCTGCACGACCACATGCCGACCTTGCGAGAAGGCCAGCCGTCGGCCGTCGGGCGACACGGCCCCGGCGGGGTCTCGGTAGCCCACCGGTCCCATCTGCCGCGCCGTCGCCAGCGGAACGGCTTCAGGGGATGGGACCTCGCAGACGGCCAGCGCGACCGCCCCCAGAACCGAGACTCGGCGCAGTTGCGTCACGGCCCACAGTTGCGTCACGGCTCTCGGTCGCGTCACGGCACGGTCACGACGGCAACACCGGCAACGTCACCCCCGACGGATGCTCCCGGGAGCGATGGAGCCGGATGCGCGGCGTGAAGTGCGGCGGCTCCGTGTTGTCGGCGTCCGCTCCCATGACGGTGATGCGGATTCGGTTGCCGGCGTTGAAGAGCGTCGCAGTGGGCTGCAAGTCCATGGACACGCGGGCGACTTCGCCGGGGACCAGCGGCGACAGGTCGGACTGGACGGAGGTCTGGTACGGCAAGCCCAGGTTGTCCCAGGGGGCGGGAGCGGGGTTCCTGTGGGACAAACGCATGGTTCCTTCGGACACGTAGCGGGACTGGCCGTCGGGAGAGACTTCCTCCAGGAGGACGTACAGGTCGGCGTCCTGGGCGTCAGCACTCACATACACGGTGGCTACCGGGTGCCCCACCACGACCACGTCCGCTTCCAGGGGCGTCGTCGTGTAGGTGAGGGACTTGGCGTCGTTGGGCGCCAGATCGGGGTAGACCATCGGTCCCTGTCCCACGGCGTTGTCCCACCGACTGGCGGTTCCGGTGGTCGTCGTGGGGTCGACTTGGTACTCGTCGTAGGCCGATGCGTCGGCGTCGGCGCTCCCGTTTCCGCTGGCGTCCTCCAAGACCAGCGCACCGTCGTTTACGGAGGCGACGCTGCCCGAGGGTCCAGGGGCAAAGACATAGCGGGATGGGCGCACTTCCGGCGGCGGCCATTCGTCGGCGAACATCCAGCGCCACTGCTCCCAGTCGTCGATCAGGGCGTAGCGCACACCCGGCTCGTCCATGATCCCGTTATCCACCCCCTTCAGGAAGTGGTCGAAGAAGCGGTGCTGCTCCACCGCCTCCAGCTGCGCCCGCTCCACCGCCATTTCGGGCGGCTGGAATGCGTGGGACCAGGGCCCCATGCCCATCAGGTCGGGGCCAGTCCAGTTGCGGTACCAGAGGGCTTCGTCCATGGCGAAGGTGTCGTACCAGCCGCCCCAGTGGTACGCCGCCACGCCGGAGGCGTTCATCTCGTCCAGATACGACGACGGGTTGTGACGGCTCCATGCGAACTGGGGCTCGTCGTGGTTCCGGAAGCGGGCGGCGCGGAAGTGCTCCTCCACGTCCCAGTTGTCCGCGTGCTGGGCCACGGCCATGGCCAGTAGGGCGCCGTCAGGGTCGTCGTCCACCGGAGGAGCCTGCACTTCCGCATCCAGCCTGCGAGTCAGCAACCCCCAGTGGCCGATCATGTCCTCCCTGTACACCCCGCCCGGATACAGTGCGTCGTACATGTCGAACAAGGCGACGGTGGGGAAGATCGCCTTCAGCGCCGGGTGCCCCGTGCTAGCGGCCATGTACTGGGTGATCCCCAGGTACGATCCGCCGAACATGCCCACGTTCCCATCCGACCATTGCTGGGACGCGATCCAGTCGATTACGTCGAAGGCGTCCCGGGTCTCGGCCGGCGAGAACAGCCCCTCGTAGCGACCGAAGGACGCGCCACTGCCCCGCACACCCACGGCGACCACCACATACCCGTGGCGGACCAGCCGCTCCAGTCCCGGGTTGCCGTCCACCATGGAGCGCACCGGGCCGAGTCCGCCGGCCTCGGTGTCGGCTTCATCGCCGGACTGGGCGGACTCGTCGGGCGCGTCGGGGCTCCGGAACGCCCGAGCGATGTTGGCCGGCGTTCGATGGTAGCGTGAATGGGTCCAGACCACGGGCAGCGCTTCGCCGGTGGGGACTCCGTTCTCGGCCGGTCGAACCACGTCCACGGCGAGCCTCGTGCCGTCCCGCACGGTCACGTACTGGGAACTGCGCACCCAGGAATCGAAGCGAGCCTCCGAATAGCCCTCGTAGGCTCCGAACTCGGAGACCCGTTCGTCCATGGCGGCGCCCGACGGTTGGCCGTCGCGGCAGGACGCCAGGACGGCCGACGCCGTCGCAAGGGTCAGGCCGACGAGCGATCGGGAGATTGCCTTGATCCAGGGAGTTGACATAAAGCTGGTTTCCTGTTATGATTGAGGACTAGGTTCCTTGTTCCGCCGAGTCGGCCGCTGGTCCAAGTTGGCGTCGGGGTCCGAATCGGCCCGGTGCGAACGGCGCAAGATCGAGTTCGCAGCCGCCCTCCACAACCAGTTGGGCCATGGCCCAACCTGTGCTGGCTGAAAGGGTCACGCCCAGCATCTGGTGGCCCGTGTTGACGTAGACGTTGTTGCGGCTCGGCAGCTTTCCCACGACGGGAAGGGTGTCGGGCACCATTGGACGCATCCCGACCCACTCCTTCCCGCCGCTCTCCGCCTCCGGGATCTTCACGCCGCGCACGACAGCCCGCCGGATCGCGCGGACGCGCTTGGAGTCCAGCCGCCGGTTGATCCCCGACAGCTCCATCGTGCCGAAGAAGCGGAGGGCGCCGTCGAACGGCGTCGCGCCGACCTTGTCGTCGCCCAGGAAGAGGGGCTGGCGCAGCTGGCGGCGAGGGCCGTCCACCGTCACGGAGTAGCCCTTCCCGGCGGTCAGGGGAATAGCGCAACCGGCCTTTGCGGCAAGCAGGCCCGTCTCGGCGCCGGCCGCCAGCACCACGGCGTCGGCGTCCATGGGACCGGCGGTCGTGGCCAGCGCGCGAACGCTCGTCCCGTCGTCGCCCTCGAAGCCCGTGACCGACACGCCTTCGTGAACGTCCGCGCCGGCGGCTCGCAGCGCACGGGCCAGCCCCGCCGTCAGGCTCTCGGGACGGAGGTGACGCTCCGACTCCACCAGGATGCCGCACCGGAAGCCGGGGCGCAGCAGCGGCTCTTGCTCGTAGGTCTCGGCGCGGTCCAGCGCCCGGTGCCGGTACGCCACTCCGTCCGCCCCGTCGGCACCGCCCGTCCCGTCGGAGCCGCCCGCAACGTCGGCAACGTCCGCAACCTCGGCCGCCGCCTGGGCCACATCCGCCATCTCGGCCCGGACCGCGGCGGCCTTGGCGGGATCGCGAAAGGCGAAGAGGATGCCAGCGCGAGCGCACTCGAACTCCACCCCGTCGGCGGCGATCTCGCCGAGGCGCTCCTCGGTGACCGCGTTCAGCGATGCCAGTGCGCGAAGGCCGCGACGGTAGGCGGCGGCGGCGCACCGGGCCCGAAACCGGACGAGCCAGGAGGCGAGCCCCGGCAGAGCGGAGGGCTTGATGTAGAGAGGGCCGTCGCGCCGCATCGTCCGCAGCAACGCACCCCAGGTCAGCGCGGGGGTCGGCAAGGGCGTAGAGATCGCGGGGCACACCCAGCCGCCGTTCCCCCACGAGCATCCGCTGCCGACGGTCCGGGACTCCACAATGAACGGATCGGCCCCCATGCGCTTCAGCTGCCAAGCCGTGGCCAAGCCGATCACGCCGCCGCCCACGACCCCTACGCGCATTGCGCCGCCCGAAGACGGCGTCACCCTGTCGGCCGGTATCCCGGTCCGCGGACGATCTGCCCCGGCTTGGCACCGGTGTGCTGGCCCTGGCGCAGGACCTGTACGCCGTTCACGAACACGTCCTCGATGCCCACCGAGAGCTGGTGCGGCCTCTCGAAGGTGGCCCGGTCGGCGACGACCGCCGGGTCGAACACCACCACGTCCGCGCGCATTCCGGGCTTGAGCAGGCCGCGGTCGGGGATCGACAGGCGGGTCGCGACGGCGGAGGTCATCTTGCGCACCGCGTCCTCCAGGGTGATCACGCCCTCCTCCCGGACGTACTTGCCAAGAATGCGCGGATACGTCCCGTAGGCCCTCGGATGGGTCATCCCCCGGGCCGTGCGCGGATTGAAGCCCGAAGCGTCGGTTCCGATCTTGATCCACGGTTGCTGCAGCTGGAGTGCCACGTTCTCCTCGGACATCATGTAGACGACCATCCCGGCACCGGCGCCGGTCATGAGGGTCAGCTCGATGGCGGCGTCCACCCAGTCCACGCCCATCTCCTCCGCCACCTCCGAGAGCCGCATCCCCACGTAGCGCTCGGCGTTGCTGGGCTCGCCCCCGGGACCGGTTGCGGAGACCGCCGTGATCAGCACGCCCTCCGGCGTGGAGAGCGCGCCGAAGTTCTCCCACTCCCCCTCCGACGACATGACATCGTCGTGGATGCGCTGGCGGGTCTCGGGGTCTCGCAGCCGCCGGATCAGCCTGCCGCCGGCCGACGCCCAAGGGGGCAGAAGGGCCGCCAACCCCGTCCCCCCAGCGATGTAGGGGTACATGTTGGCCTGCACGTCCTGACCTGCGGCCCGAGCCGAGTCGATCTTGGCAATCGCCAGGGCCGCTTTGTGGTGATTGCGTACTCCAGCGGCCTTCAGGTGGTAAATCTCCACCGGGACGCCGGCACGCTGGCCGATCTCCAGTGCCTCGTCCATCGCTTCCAGCAGACGGTCGCCCTCAGAGCGCAGGTGGGTGATGTACACCCCTCCGTAGGGCGCGGTGGCCGCCGCCACTTCTACCAGCTCGTCGGTGGATGCGAAGGCGGCGGGCGGGTAGACGAGGGCGCTCGCCACTCCGAAGGCCCCGTCGGCCATTGCCCTGTCCACAGCGGCGCGCATCGTGTCGAGTTCGGCGGCCGTAGCCGGTCCCTCCACTTCGCCCTTCCCGTAGATGCGCACCGTGGTGGCTCCGATGAAGGAGCCGAAGTTGGGAGACGCGCCGTTCTCCAGCATGGCGCGGAGCCAGCGGTCGAACCCCCGAGCACCCGAAAAGTCGAGCCGCTCCGGAAGCTGAGCTGGGTCCACCCCTTGGGACCGCCAAGTGTTGGCGTTGGCCGGGGCGTTGGTCGTGCTCTCGCCCATGATCTCGGTGGTGATCCCCTGCGTGATCTTCCCGATCAGCCGTCCGTCGCCGTTGAGCAAGGGCGCACGCGCATGGGACAAGATGTCGATGAAGCCGGGCGACACGACCTTGCCTGTGGCGTCGATGCGCACCGGGGCGTCTGCGTCGGCGAGGCTGTGGGCCGGCGCGACGGCGACGATCCGTCCGTCCCGTATGCCAACATCGCCGTAGAACCAGGCGCTGCCCGTTCCGTCCACGACTCGACCGTTGGCGATCACAGCGTCCATGGGGGGCTGGACCCGGCCGGCTCCCTCGCCCCCTGCTCCGCCGCCCAGCATCCCAAGCCCAACGAGCCCGACGCTCGGCGTCCCGATCCCCAGCAGCCACGCTCTCCAAGGCCGCCCGCCTGTCGTCCGCCTCTCTCGCTTCACGCTTCCCATATCTCGCCCAGTACTCGTTGAAAGTTGCCGCCGAGAATCCCCCGAATGTGGTCGTCGGCGTAGCCCCTGCGGATCAGCGCCTCCGTCAGGTCGAACATGCGCTTTGGGTGGTCCACGCCCTCGATGTCCAGCTTGTCGCGGAAGGCGTAGGAGTCCTTGTAGGCCGCCTTGAGGGCCGCGTACTCGTCGGGCGGCATGTCGTCGTAGCCGTGCAGGTCCACGTCGCTGCCGACCCCCAGGTGCTCCACGCCCACCAAGTCCCGCACATGGTCGAAGTGGTCCACGTAGTGCTCAATCGTCGTCGGCTCCCGGTCGCGCACGAACATGCGGACGCCGGTGATCCCCATGACGCCGCCGGTTTGGGCCATTGCCAGGATCGCCTCGTCGGTCTTCGTTCGAGGGTGCCCGCCGGAGAGGACCCGACTGTTGGAGTGGGTGAAGAGCACCGGGCGCGACGACAGTTCGCAGGCGTCCAGCGTGGTCCGGTCGCCGCAGTGGGACACGTCCACCGCCATGCCCACCTGGTTCATCCGCTCCACGATGGCAACGCCGAAGTCGGAGATGCCGCCGTCGACCCGCTCCGTTGCTCCGTTGCCGATCAGGTTGCGGGAGTTGTAGGTGAGCTGGGAGACGCGCTGGCCCAGGCCGTAGAAAGCGTCCACGTCGTCGGGGCTGTGGAAGTGGAACGACGTCTGGGTGCCGATGAGGATGCCGACTCGCCCGGAGCCGTGGACCGACGCCAAGTCCGCCGCCGAGTCGATCCGCACGAATAGGTCGGGCCGCTGAGCGACGATGGAGTTGAACTGGGACACGAACATCAGGGTGTTGCGGTACTGGTCGTCGAAGTCGCTGCCCCCAACCCCGACGGCGATGTGGAGAACGTCGATCTCCGAGTCCCGAAACTCCTGCTCCTCCTGGGCGGTCATTCCATCCAGATCGGGACCCCAGCGATCCCGGACCGACCGGGAGATCACCAAGGGCGCCAGCATGTCGATCACCAGCGAACCGGTCACCAAGTCGACGCACCGGGCCGAGTACTCCTGGTCCGAACCGGCGAAGAGGCGGTAGCGGCGCAGGTTGACGAACGGTGCCGCCAGGGAGGCGCCGACCGCGAGCGCACCGGCCGCGGCCGACTTCAGGACGGTTCGGCGGTCGGGGCCGGGGCCGGGGGCTTGGCGCGGGGGTTGCGGCAATGTAGAATCCTCTGGCGCAGACGACGGGGTTGGCCAGTGGCGATGCGCCGGAAAACATGCCACTAGCCGACGACGGCTACGGGCCGGACCGGCTCAATACATCCGCAGTCCCCGCTAGAACTCGCAGGTTATGCAGTTGCACCAGCTCCCGAACGGGCACGGGTCCCAGCACCGGTTCCAGAACCAGTCCACCCAGGTATCGTAGCACTGGGGCCATGGCCACTGGGCCTCCGCCACGGGAGCGGATACGGTTGTCTGGAAGATGATGGCGGCGACCATCACCACTGCCAGCCCTGCCAGCATCAGGACCTTCTTGTTCATGCCTCACCTCCATGCCACTCGATGCGTAAATTGGAGGCACTGTGACGGCAACGTACCGTCAGCCCGCCTCACGGAACATGGCAGAAGATAGCACGTTGGGCCGTAAGCGCAACTCCAGGTGTGTGATCCGCCGCCGCCCCGGCCTCCGGCGGCGGTACGGAGGGCACGGTGCGGCGCTGGATGCGGGACGCGGAGCTGTGGAGCGGCAGCGGAAGCGCGCGAGCACGGAGCCGGCCGCCACGACGGGCGGTGGTGGGGGAGCTGTGCCAGTGGGACAGCTCGGTGCACCCTTGGCTGGAGGAGCGCGGCGCGGACGACCTGGTGCTGATCGCGATTCACGACGACGCGACGAGCGGGTTGCAGACGGCGCGGTTCGTGGAGCGGGACAACGGCGCGGAGCGGTTTACGGTTGCGCGTGGAGACCCGTGCGACGCTCACCGCCCGTTGCCAGCCGACATGAACCTCGATGCGCTCTTCGCGGAGACAGACACGCGGGGTGGTGGCCAGCGACTTCACGGTCCGGTTCTGGAACCGATACTGGCAGTTGCTGGAGCGGGCGGCGGTCGGAGTGGATCCGGGAACGAAGCTCGTGGTAGAACGGCACCTCGACGGCAGTGTCTGCTTCCGGGTCGAGGAGCGGTACTTGGCGGCGGAGCCGTTGGGCCGCGAGCGACCTCCTGCCCAAGACGCCGAGGCGCACGCTGCGATTCGCCTGGAGAGACCGCCGCTTCGTTCGCGACGTTGTCCGGAAGGATGGCGAGAGTGCCGGGGTTTGCGGTCCCGGGACGGCCGAAGGGGCGACCATGACGGGACGCAGGCAGAGACTTCCGGGCAACACACATCTGGACCCTGCCGTCGTCGGACTCGAACCGACGACGAGAGACGCCGGAGTAGCGCGAACGTCAAGCCGGCGCGACCTTGGGCCGAAGACACCGCTGGAGCCGAAGCTGGACCGCCGGCTTGGCCGACCTCAGGGCGGTCCACTTGCACTTGCCGACGAATGGACTAGCTTGGAAGCATTGGAGCTGTCGTCAAGACAGCGAAACTACTCGAACAAGAGCGAGTCCCCACCGGTGACGACCACCAGAACGATGCGGCGTACCCGAATTGCTCCGGCCCACCTGGGGCGCAATTGCAGCTGGATTTCGTGTAGGTTGTGGCTGGCTATTGCCGCTGTAGCAGTTGCGGCCTGCTCGATCCCGGCACCGTATGAAGATGTCACGTCATTGCAACTTGCAGACGGTCGAGAGATTGGTGACATCATCAGCCTGTCATCAGATACAACAGTATTGCTGATCTATTCTCCTTCCCAGTGCTTCTCCTGTACAAGCGTATTGTATGAATGGCTTGATCTTGGCAAAAAAGTTGATGCAGATATCAAGTTAGTATTGACCGGTGATCCTACTCGCAGAGATGCGGCAGAGCTTGAATTTCTCCGAATACAGCCGGCAGGAGTATTGGCGAACAAGCTGAGAGATACAGTACCTCCGACAGCTTTCATATTCATGGGATCTAGGCAGGTGCATGTTGCAAGCGGTGTGCAATCTCAAATAAGCTTGCTGGATCACCTTCGCTACTCCACACATCTGACCCCTGTGGGGACTGATGACAACCACAACGCAAAGAAAGAGGTGTTTCCATGACGACGATGCCGATCAGCTACGCCGTGCGAACCGTCTTGATTGCGATGCTCGCCGTCGTCTGTGCGTGCGCGCAAGAGGACATGGACGGCTACAGGTCGTACAGTACGGCCGTGCGGAACGCGACCGATAGTGCCCATCAGGTTGGCACACTCGTAGACAGCGAACTCGTGCAGCCCTCGGGCCCTGCGATGATCCTCCAAGACAGTGTTGTCTTGGTCGAGAGCGACAGCCTGCATGTCGGCAGTCCCATAAGCCTGCTTGTGGGTTCGGACAGCTCGCTGTACATCACCGACGGCTTTGCCAACACGGTCACGAAGTTTGCGTGGACCGGCGAACCGGTGCGCGTGTATGGCCAGCAGGGACGTGGACCGGGCGAGATCGAGTACGCGGGCCCCGCCGTCGTCGTGGGCGACACTTTGCTGGGGGTCGTTGACGCTCGCGCGAGGGAGTTCGAGCTGTTCGACCTTCGCTCCGGTGATCACAGGGGAATGGTGAGGCTCGCCGGAACTCCTACGACGGTCGTGGCGGATTCTCGTGGGTTGTGGTTTGCTGGGGCCAACCTTGGATCGGACAAGGCCCTGGCGTTTCGGACCGTTGACGAGTTGCTCACGCTGGCGTCCCAAGGAGGAAGCGGGGTACCCGTATCAGCTGATCGGATTTCGCTCCCGATGCCGTACACCGCCAACCCGATGATCAGAGGCGTAATGGGGCACGTCAGTGTCCACGCGGCCGATGACGGTCTCCTTGTTGGGTTCGCTGTGAGTCCGTTTCTGGTGCGGACGGACCTTATGGGGCAAACCGCCGACACGATTCCCATTGCCGCTCGTGCACGACGCGGCGTTCCCAGCGAGACGGAGTTGGTCGAGGTGATGGACCCGAGGAAGACGCCCATGAACGAACTGGCCAAGCTCGTGTCGATCTTGGGGCATCTGTCGCGTGACCAGGACGGCAACACCTTCACCGTACACCAGGACATCGATATCGAAGGGCGCCGATTCGAAGCCAAGTACTACGTCAGCAGCATCGCCCTGGACGGCAGGCAGTGTCTGGACACCTACCTGCCGACCTCCGATGTGGGCAGGGCTGCCATGGCGTTCCGGGACAGAGAGCTGTTCGTGCTGGACCAGAGGATAATCGAGGACAGCGCGAATCGGCTCCGAACGACCGTCAGGAGGTTCCTGGTGGACCCGGAGAACTGCACCGGGGAGGTTGTGCTGCGCGAGTAGCCCCGTCGTCGGTAGGACGGGCGGCGCGGGAACCTTCTTCTGACCGGCTGGTATCCACCAGTACGTACTCGCCGGATGAAGGAGCGAATGATGAACCACCTCGCAGCACTTTTCGGACTGGCCAGCACGGCAACGTGCCTGGCCATCATGGCCGCGGCGAGTCTGGCTCAGGTCCCCCCCGTGGGGGCCTGGGCCGTCCGCGCCGTGGACCGCACCTCGGGCGAGCCGCTGGGCGACGTTCTGGTCGCCTTCCCAGAACACTCCACGACGGAGTTCACCGACGACGATGGGCTGGCGAGCGGCGTGGGCGGCACGGGGCGCATTCGGGTCCTGGCAAGGCGGCTGGGATACGCCGACCTGGACACAGTACTTGTCGTGCCAGCGGCCGGCGCAGTCGTCCAGCTCGCGCTGGAGCGCACCGCGATCTCCCTACCTGCCCTGACCGTCCAAGTCGACCGGCAGATGACCTCCCGGGAACTGCACCGCCTCATCTTCGAACGCGAGATCGCGGTCGGTGCGGTCGGCGTGACCCAAGCCGAGATCAAGGCCGTCCCCGCACTCGCCGAGCCCGACGTCTTCCGCAGCCTCCAAGCCATGGCCGGCGTTACCAGCGTCAACGACTACACCGGCGAACTCTTCGTGCGCGGCGGCGGGGGCGACCAAGTGGCGGTGCTCTTGGACGGCGCCCCCGTCTTCGCGCCGTATCACATGTACGGCTACTTCGGCACCTTCAACACCGACGTGGTCGAGTCCACCGAGTTCTACCGGGGCTCGATCCCTGCCCGCTACGGCGGTTCTCTCTCCGGGGTCGTGTCCGTGCGGCAGCGCTCCGGCGGCGACGGCGGAGTCAACTTGGCCGGCGGGCTCAGCCTGCTCGGCGGAAGGCTGGCCGCCGACGGTACCCTCCCCTGGGGCGACGTTCGATGGCTAGCCGGTGGTCGCAAGGCGTTTGTCAGCCTGGCGCGCATCAACGTTCCGTATTCGTTCACCGATTTCAACTTCGGTGTGGAGGCGCACCCCGCCGATAAGCATCGGCTACGTTGGTCGTTGTTCGCATCGGACGACGACTTTGCATGGGATTTTCAGTCCGCATGGGGCCAGCCCTCGTTCCATTCGGAGTGGGCCAACTTGGCGTCGGCACTGTCGTGGTCGTGGGTGCGCGACAACCGCACGACCGCCGATGTGACGGCGTACTACAGCCGGTACCGGGCCGGACAGTCCCACGGCGGGACGCCCATGGATCCTTCGACCACCAACCGAATCGCCGTGGCGGGACTACGAGCTGGGCTCACGTTGCGGGGCGAACGGATCGGCGCGCGAACTGGGATATCTGTCGAAGGAGGACCGGTGCGGCTCTGGAGTTCCGGGGCGGGAGCGGCCTTCGAGGGAGACCTTTCTCGGTCCTACCGTCACCTGTCGGCGTTTGCCGAGATGGAGGCGTGGCTGGGACCGCTTCGCTTCGCACCGGGAGTGCGGGCAAGCATGGAGACCGAATCCGGGCGCAACTTTGTCGAGCCCCGGTTTTCGGTTCGCTATCGCACGGGGGCCTTTGCCGTCAGCGCGAGCGTGGACCGCAGCTACCAGTTCATGTCGACCCTCCGCGACGCATTCTCCCGAGAGCCGGGAGCCCCGATGTGGTTCGTCCACGGCGAGGACCAGCCGGCATCTCGAGCCCACGGCGCCAGTCTCGCTTTGGACGCTTGGCGAGGAGAAGACTGGACGTTCGCCACTACCGGATGGATCCGCCGCCTCGACGGCTTGCCATACTGGCGGGCCGGCGTTGCCCGCGACCCGAGCGAGATCGAGCATCACGACGGACGCGCCTACGGGATCGACGTGATGGTGCAGAGACACACGGGTCCCGTGCGCGGATGGGTGTCGTACCAATGGGCAAACGCTTCTCTCGACAACGGTGCAGGCAAAACGTACCGGCCGGACTGGGACCGCCGCCACGAGGTGGAAGCGCTGGTGGCGGCCGACTTGCCGCGCGGGTTTGGCGTCTCGCTCAGAGCCACGGTGGGCTCAGGCGGCCCGTTCTGGCATCCGGCTGGCAGCTACAGAAACCTGCGCTTTGACCCGCACCAGGGTGTCGATCCGCCCTGGCCGGGGATGGTGCTGAACGAGTCGGATGTGTTCACGGTTTGGTCGGACGCACAGGGCCGCCTGCCCACCTATGCCCGCTTCGACGTGTCGGCAAAGTACGGCTTTCGTTGGGACACGTGGGAACTCGCGCCCTACCTGTCCGTCGTGAACGTCACTGGCCGCACCAACGTTCTGTTCTACCAGTCCGCTGGCCTCGCGGGCCTCGATCCGGACGATCCCTACATTTTCACGTACGAGCAGCAGCTGCCGTTCCTTCCAACGATCGGCATCGACTTCAAGTTCTGATCCAAGCAAGAGGAGAATGTGCCATGACGACCAGAAGCAGAAGAAGGCAACTCGCCGGTCTCGGCGCACTGATCGCGTTCCTGTGGGCCTGCGACCAACTCCCGGTGCAGCCGACGGAGATCAGTGACCAACTGGTGCTCTACGCCCTCCTGAACCCCGACTCGACCCGTCACCTCGTGGATGTGGCGCCCGTGGACGTCAATACCACCCTCCGTCTCACAGAGGTCAAGGCAACCATCCACAGGAAGGACCCAACAACTGGAGGGTGGACGCTGGTCGCCGAATGGGACAGCGCACGCGCTGCCGCTGCAGGCGGGCTGTTCCATGGCGAAGAGTGCAACTCCTTCGTTCCCGAGTGGCCAGTTGCTTTGGGGCCTTCAGTAGTCAGCTCGTACCATCGCGTGGGAAGGTACTGCCTGCGGCCCGAGCTTGTGCTGGAGCCCGGAGCTACGTATCGCATTGAGGCCACGGCGGCCGGGCGCACTCCGGTGGTCGGCGAGACTCGGGTTGTCGGGGGCTTCGAAATCGAGCGCGCCACCATGTCGGGCACCGCCGGCTCCCACTCGCTGGCCGCAACATGGTCGGAGAGCGAAGCTGCGCACCGCTACTTCGTGGGAGTGCGACGCCGATTCGGGAACTGCTATAACTGCGATCAAGCTTGGTACGCCGAAGTCGAGGGCACCAGCTTCCAGGGACAGGTTCCGCAAAACGCCGTGGACGTCGCAGGCAAGGTTCCCATGCTGGACATGCTTGCAGTGGACCGTCACTTCCACGCCTTCCTCACGACGGGAGACGGCGGCAATCTGCACGAAGTCCATCCGGTGCAGAATGTAGTCGGAGGCTACGGGGTCGTGGGCTCGTACCTGCACCGCAGTCGTGCGATCGAAACCGGTGCGGGCGGGACGTAGTCAGCTCGTCCTGACCGTCAGCTTGGCAACTCTCCACGGCGGAAAGTCCTTGTTCAGAAGCAGGTAGAGGAACCGTCCGCCGCCCATCACACTCGACCCTTCCGGCAAGGGCACATCCTCGTGGAGCTTGACGCCGGTAGAGCGGTCGTAGACGTCCAGGAACTGGTGAGACATCCTCGACCCGGGCGCCAGGCCCCTCGTCCGGCCTCGCGTCATGACGATGTGGGACCCGGCCACAACGTCGATGCGATCAATCTGGTCGAAGCCCCCGTCCTCAAAGTCCTCCTGGTAGGCGCTGGGGCCGAACGCACCCCGATCGAACACGGGGACGCTTTGGAATGACCCGGACGGCGTGCCGAGAGTGCCCACGGCCGTTCCCTCGGAGTTGAGGATCGTGGCCGGGTACACGAGCGACGTCATGACAATGATCGAATCGCCGAAAGTTGCCAGCGGAGTGCGTGCAAAGGACGGCCAGTACGGCCTCTCCACAGCCGTGAACGGAGCCGAATAGCTGCTCCACAGGATGCTGCCGCGACCGAAGTCCGCCAGCCGGTGGACGCGCGGAGGGCTGCTGCCGAGCCGTGCAGGACCTTCGGCTAGTGGCTCCATGACGACCACGATATCCGACCCGAACGCCAGAACGTTCGATGCGTACCCCGGCAGGCCGATGAGCGTGTCGAAGACTAGGTCGCCTGTCAGGTAGGAGAGCCGGCGCTGCACACCGTCGAGCACGAGGATGTGCCCCGTCGAGACCTCGGCGATGGCCGAGACTCCCTCGAACTCTCCCGGACCGTCGCCTAACCTGCCGAACACCCCCGTCAGCCTCCCACTGTCGTCGTAGGCGCGCACTCTTGGGACCAACCGGTCGCCCAGGATGAAGCCGCCGTCGCCGCGCTCGACGAAGTAGCCCGGTTCCGCGATCGAGTCGGCGGGGTCCTCTTCGATCTCTACGACCGCTTCGATGCGAAAGACGTCTTCGAGCCCCGCTGGAACGACTGGGTCGGGACCGGGAGGCTCCTGTTCCGCGCATGCCGCGGCTGCGACGACGATCGCCAGCACCGCCGCCATGACGGTGCGATTTGCCTGCGTGACCAGCTCCATAGTCGAGTCTCCTTTGGGATCAATCAATCATTGATCAGGGTTGAGCGTGACGCCAAGCTTCCCTTCCAGACGCAGCACCGCCACCACCTCCGCCAACGTGGCCAGCGCAATCTCTTCCGGCGTCTTGGCGCCGATCGGCAACCCGATCGGTCCCCGGATGCGGTCCAGCGCCGCCGGCGAGCACCCGGCCGCGGCCAACCGCTCCCGGCGCGCCTCCTGCGTCGTGCGGCTTCCCAGCGCGCCCACGTAGAAGGCGTCGCTGGCCAGGGCCGACAGCAGGGCCGGGTCGTCGAGCTTGGGATCGTGGGTGAGGGCGGCGACGGCCGAGCGGTGGTCGAGCCCCAGGCGCGGCAGGGCCTGGTCGGGCCACTCCCGCACCATCGTGGAGCCCGGGAACCTGCGGTCCGTGGCGAAGCCTTCCCGAGGGTCCACCACCGTGACCCGGAAGCCGGCGACGGTCGCCAGCGGGGCCAGCGCCTGGGCGATGTGCACCGCCCCCACGACCACGAGGTGGGGAGGTCGGGCGTAGGGGCGCAGGAAGACGGGGCCGTCCGGCGCCTCGGCCACCCGGGACTCGGCCGAGCGGAGAGCGGCCCGCACTTGGGCGGCGGGAACGCCCAGCACCCCTCCTTCGTCGGCGCTCACGCCAGTCGTGCTCAGTCCAGCCGCGCTCACGCCATCCGCGCCCGCGCCCTCCGCGCCCGCGCCCTCCGCCAGCACTCGGCGACCGTCGCGGAGGCGCGTGGCCAGCAGCACGTCCCTGCCCTCCTCCTGCGCGTCTCGGACCTGTCGGAGGAGCGCGAGCCCAGGGTCGGCCGCCCCCTCCGACTCACCGCCCCCAGCCGACACCCGCTCCACGAAGAGCTCCACCCGCCCGCCGCACGCCAGCCCCACTTCCCAAGCCATCTCGTTGGTGACGCCGAACTCCATCGCTCGCGGGGCGCCCGACTCGATCACCTCCATGGAGGCGTGGACCACCGCGCCCTCGATGCAGCCGCCAGAGACCGAGCCGACGAACTCCCCGCTGCATGTCACGGCCATGTGACTGCCTGCGCGCCTCGGGGCCGATCCCCACGTGCGCACCACCGTGGCCAGCGCGACCCGGCGCCCTTGGTCCGCCCATCGGACGGCTTGCGCCAGAACGGGGTCGGCGTTCCTGTACACTGCTAGACTCGACAGGTCCATGGACTCGACAGTGACTCGTCTCCGGGAGGGTGCGCAACCTTGGCAGTAAGCCGTTCGGGCGAACTCCACCAGGCGTTGATCCGCGACCACTTCCGGCGGCCCCGCAACCGAGGCATCCTCGGGGGCGATGCCGTGTGCGGCCGGGCGCACAACCCGTTCTGCGGCGACACGGTCCACATGTGGGCTCGCGTCGAGGACGGTACGCTTGACGAGGTGACGTTCGACGGGCGCGGTTGCTCAATCTCGCTGGCCGCCGCGTCAATGCTTACCGTAGTGGTCCACGGCCTGCCCACCTCAAGCGTCGGCGAGCTCCGCCAGGCGTTCGTCGATGGGCTGGCACCCGAAGGCCCGGCACTCCCGAAGGCGCTCGGCGACCTGCGGGCGCTCTCTGGGGTCGGCCGCTTCCCCAGTCGGGTTCGATGCGCCGTCCTGCCCTTCGACGCGCTTGAAGACGCCCTCCGCAACCTCGATTCGCCACCCGCCTGACTCGCCCCCGCCCGATTTCGCCTCCCACCTAGAGGATCAGATGACCCGATTCCCCTCGTTCCGGCGCACGACCCAGTGCCCGCACACGCCCTCGCCCCGGACCCCAGCCTCCGGCCTCGTCCTGCTTCTCGTCGCGCTCGCCGCACAGGTCGGGCTCGGCGTTGCCCATCCCCAGCGGGCCGCGGCCCAGCTCACGTCCCCGGAGGAGCAGTTCGGCCACGAATTCGGCGCAGACTACGTGCTGTTGAACTACCAGCACCTCACCGAGTACTGGCACCTCCTGGCGGAGCAGTCCGACCGCATGACGGTGGCGTCGATCGGCAGGAGCTCGGAAGGACGCGAGCAGTGGATGGCCACGATCACCTCCCCCGCCAACCGGCCTGACTTGGACCGCTACCAGCAGATCGCGCGGCGTCTGGCGCTGGCGGAGGGCGTGACCGAGGAAGAGGCGCGCACGATGGCGGCGGAGGGGAAGGCGGTCGTCTGGATCGACGGCGGACTCCACGCCACCGAGGTGCTGGGCGCGCAGCAGCTGATGGAGCTGGTGTGGCAGATGGTCAGCCGCGACGACGCCGAGACGATGCGCTTCCTCGACGAGGTGATCCTGCTCGTCGCCCACGCGAACCCGGACGGTCACGACCTCGTCTCCGACTGGTACATGCGCCACGACGACCCCATGGAGCGCACCACGCGAGGCGTCCCCGTCCTCTACCAGAAGTACGCCGGGCACGACAACAACCGGGACTTCTACATGTCGGCGCTGATCGAGACCGAGAACATGAACCGCGTGGTCTACCGGGAGTGGTTCCCGCAGATCGTGTACAACCATCACCAGACCGGACCCCAGGGAACGGTCATGTTCGCGCCTCCCTTCCGCGATCCTCCCAACCACAACCTGGACCCGCTCATCATCACCAGCCTGGACCAAGTGGGCTCGGCGATGCACCACCGGATGGTCATCGAGGGCAAGGGCGGCACCACGATGCGTCGAGGCGCCAGCTACTCCACCTGGTGGAACGGCGGACTTCGCACCACGCCGTACTTCCACAACATGATCGGCCTGCTGACCGAGACGATTGGCCACCCTACGCCGATCGAGATTCCCTTCCTGCCCAACCGCCAGATCACACACGGCGACCTGCCCCTTCCGGTACAGCCGGGGCCGTGGCACTTCCGCCAGTCGGTGGACTACTCCCAGACGGCCAACCGGGCAGTGCTGGACTACGCCGCCCGCAACCGGGAGCACCTGCTCTTCAACATCTGGCGCATGGGCACGAACTCCATCGAGCGGGGAAGCCGCGACTCGTGGACCGTGCTGCCCAGGTGGATCGACCAGGCGACCGACGAGCTGGGAGCGCGTGGCGCGCTGGAGGACTACGAGGCGTACCTGCAGGACCCGGAGAAGCGGGACGCGAGGGGCTACGTCCTGCCGTCGGATCAGCGGGACTTCCCCACCGCCACCAAGTTCGTCAACGCGCTCCTGAAGAACGGGGTGACGGTACACCAAGCGACGGGGGCGTTCGAAGCCGGCGGCAGGCGCTACCCCGCGGGCTCCTACGTGGTGAAGACGGCCCAGGCGTTCCGGCCCCACGTGATCGACATGTTCGAGCCGCAGAACCATCCCAACGACTTCCAGTACCCCGGCGGCCCGCCGATCGCGCCCTACGACAACGCCGGATGGACGCTGGCGCTCCAGATGGGCTTCGAGTTCGACCGGATACTGGACGGCTTCGACGGCCCCTTCGAGCCGATCGCGTGGACGGCGGAAACGATCGCCGGCGCCGTGACCGGTCCCGAGTCGCCCGCAGGCTACTTGGCCGACCACGTGAACAACGCCTTCGTGGCGGTCAACCGGACGCTGGCGGAAGGCGGCCAAGTGCTGTGGCTGGAGACGCCCCAGGACGCGCCCGGCGCGACGGAGGCCGAGGGCGGCGCACTCCCCGCCGGTGCGTTCTACTTCCCAGCCGATGCCGTGGACCGTGCGACGCTGGAGACGTGGGCGCAGGAGGGCGGCGTCTCGTTTCACGGCGTTGCCGAGGCGCCCGGGGGGGCCGCGTTGGAGCTGTCTCGCGCTCGGGTCGGCCTGTGGGACCGCTACGGGGGCTCGATGCCGTCCGGATGGACCCGATACGTGCTGGAAGAGTTCGAGTTCGACTTCGAGGTCGTCTACCCTGGCGAGATCGACGCGGGCCGGCTGAACGACCGCTTCGACGTGATCGTGCTGCCCGACGGCGCGTTGCCGGCGGCCGGCCGGGGCGGAGGCGGCTTCGGCTTCGGCGGCGGGCGCGGCGGGGCGGGCGACGACTTCGCGTCCACGCTCCCGGATTCCCTGCGAAGCCGGCTGGGCGCCTTGTCGGCGGAGACCAGCGTGCCGGCGCTCCGAGAGTTCATGGAGAACGGGGGTGCGGTGGTGGCGATCGGCAGCTCCACCTCCTTGGGGAGCGCACTGGACCTGCCGCTGGAGAACTACCTGGTGGACGACGAGGGCCGGCCCCTGAGCCGCGACGACTACTTCACCCCGGGGTCGATCCACGACATCCGGGTGGAGCACGGTAGCCCCGTCACTCATGGCATGGGCGAGCGAGTTCACGTCCTGCACAGCCACAGCCCGGTCTTCCGGATCGCCGGCAACGCCGACGGAGTGCGCCGCCTCGCGTGGTACGATTCCGCCACGCCGCTGGTGAGCGGATGGGCCTGGGGCCAAGAACACCTGGAAGGCGGCACCAGCATGGTCGAAGCCAACGTGGGCGACGGGAAGCTCTTCCTCTTCGGCCCCAAGGTCACCTTCCGCGCCCAGCCTCACGGGACGTTCACGCTGCTCTTCAACGGCATCCACTACGGAGCGGCGCAACGACGGCGACCAGCGAGCTGAGTCCGCCGGCGACACCAACCTTCCCGATTGAACGCTTCCTTCCCGGTCCGGGTCGCCGCCATCGACGCCGGGTCCAATGCGATTCGGCTGGTGGTGGCCGACTTCGCCGGTCCGGCTCGCTACGAGGTCGTGGTCCGAAGGCGGGTGCCGGTGCGACTTGGGCACCGGGTCTTCACGGAAGGTGAGCTGGACGAGGAGACGTTGGCCGAAGGCGTAGCCGCGCTCCGGGACTTTCGGGAGGAGATGGACGCCCTGGGCGTGGAGCGCTATCGGGCGGTGGCGACCAGCGCCACGCGGGAAGCTGGCAACCGTGACAGATTCTTGGACAAAATCCAGGTAGAATCTGACATGGTGCTGGAGCCGATCACCGGGGAGGAGGAGGTGCGCCTAGTCCACTTGGCCGTGAGCCGCCGGATCGACCTCTCTCGGGGTCGCTGGATGCTGGTGGACTTGGGGGGCGGCAGTGTGGAGGTGTCGCTGGTGGACGGCGAGGACCTCGTGTGGAGCCAGTCCCACCGCATCGGGACCGTCCGTCTGCTGGAGACGCTCGAGGCGGCGGAGGGCTGCCACGACACCCTCCAGCAGTGGGTCGGCCAGCAGCTCGAGCACCTCGCGGTCCCGGTCTCGACAAGCGGTCGGGGTCCAAGAGATCGGGGGCCAAGCGCTCCGGGTCCAAGAGATGCCTGTCCAAGCGCCCAGGCTCCCATAGGGCTGGCGGCCACCGGAGGAAACATCGAGTCGATCGCTCGACTGGCGCTCGCCTATGTGGAGCCGCTGAAGCTCTCCGTGCTCTCCCTACGACGCTTGGACGCGGTGGTTCACATGCTTTCGTCGATGTCCGTGGCCGAGCGGGTTCGCAACCTGGGCCTGCGCCCCGATCGGGCGGACGTGATCCTCCCTGCAGCACTGGTCTACCGCCACTTCGCGGGACTCGCCGGCGTGGACCAGATCGCGGTGCCCTCCGTGGGCGTCAAGGACGGAGTGCTGCTGGAGGTTGCGACGGGGCGGGGCGCGCGGGCCGTCGTCCGCCGAGGACCGGGGCGAAGCGGCGCACCGAGAAGCCTTTGAGGAGGGCCGGCGCACATGGGGGCGTCGCCAGTCGCACGTTTGGGGGTCGTACGGTGGGGGGGTCTCCCGGCAATTTGCCTCCATTTTGGTAGTAAAACGGAGGAATGGAGGTAAAATGCTACCAAAATGGAGGAAGTTCCGTGGCCACACGTTGCACAGCAAGGGCCGCTGGCCCCGAGCCTATCTCTTCCCCAGGTGCCGGATCTCCTGGACCGCCACTGAGAGGCTCGCCAGCGAGACCGCCTCGTCGCCCTGCATCTCCTCCAGGAGGTCGTGAAAGCGGTCTAGGCGGCCGTCGTGGCTGGCGAACCCGAGGCTGTCGGCCAGCGTGCCCCGACCGGCCAGGGCGTCCTCCGTCAGGCGGCGGCGGACGGCGCCCAGGTCGTGGGCCAGTCCCAATCCCCAGCGCCGCTCCCACTTCCCCTGCGCACCTGCTCTCTCGATGCAGGTCGTCAGCCACGGGAAGCGCAGCTCCTCGGTGACCCAGTAGTAGAGCCGAGCCGCCCTCACGGGATCGGCGGATGCGGTGCGAGCGATCCGGAGGATCTCCAAGAGGTGCTCCAGGAACCGGAGCGTGAGGAAGCGGCGCGCGAACTTCTGGTCCACGCCCTGCTTCTTGGTCTCCGCGACCAAGGAGAGGTAGACGCGCCGGTCCTCCCCGGCCACGATCTCGTCGAACCGGCCCCGCAACGCCTCCAGCCCCTCCAGGTTCCGCTCCACCAGCTCGGTGGTGGAGGCGTCCGGCTCCCCGCTCGAAAGCACCCACCGGGTCGTGCGGTTCAGAACGCGGGCCAGCCCCCGGGTCCATCGGTAGGCCACTCCGGCGGAGACGGCGCCTTCGCGAGCGCTGATCTCCTCCAGCAGCGCGCGGTGCCCCGTCAGACGAGCCGCCACCAGCCACGCTCGCGCCACCTCCGCGGGCTCGCGCCCCGTCTCCCGCGCCACCCGGGTCAGGAACGCCGCGCCCATGATGTCCACTAGGTCGTTGGTGAGCTGGCTGGCCACGATCTCTCGGCGCAACCTGTGCTTGGCGGCCCGCTCCCGTCCGGCGAACTCCACGGCTTCCGGCGGGAAGTAGTCGAAGAAGTACGCCGCGGCGGCGGGGTCGTCGGGCAGCTCGGAAGTCAGCAGCGCCGACCGGAGGTGCAGCTTGGCGTAGGAGAGCAGCACGGCCAGCTCCGGTCGCGTCAGGGACTGGTTGGCCTTTCGCCGGGCCGCGAGCACGTCCCACGACGGGAGACCCTCGGCGTCCCGGTCCAGCAGGCCGGAGCGGATCAGATCGCCCATCAACGCCCAGAAGTGGTCCGCGTCCCGGCGCGCCCGGTACTCGTCCAGCGACACGGCCCGGCTGTTGGACTCGTTGTCGTGGACCACTTGGGCCGCCACCGTGGCCTTGACCGCGCGCAACAGCTGGTTGCGCTCCTCCAGCGTCGCCTCGCCGGTTCGCACGGGGTCGTTGAGGAGGATCTTCAGGTTGACCTCCCGGTCCGACAGGTTCACGCCGCCGGAGTTGTCCAGCGCGTCGGTGTTGATCCGCCCCCCTTCCAGCGCGTACTCCACCCGGGCGGCCTGGGTTAGCCCCAAGTTGCCGCCCTCGCCGACCACCTTGGCTCGCAGCTGGCCGGCGTTGATCCGCACCGCGTCGTTGGCCGGGTCGCCTGCGTCGGCGTGGGTCTCCTGGACGCCCTTCACGTAGGTGCCGATTCCGCCGTTCCACAGCAGCTCCACGGGCGAAGCCAGCACGGCGCGGATGAGGCTCTCGCCGTCCAGGGCGGCGGTGGCGGGTCCCAGTCCCAGCGCCGTGGCGGCTTCCGGGGTCAGCTCCACCGACTTCAGCCTGCGGGAGACGATCATGCCTCCCTTCGACAGCTTGCTCCGGTCGTAGTCGTCCCACGACGAGGGTCCCATCTCGAAGAGGCGGAGCCGCTCCTGCCACGAGCTCTTCGGGTCCGGGTCCGGGTCGATGAAGACGTGGCGGTGGTCGAACGCCGCGATCAGCCGGATCTTCTTGGAGAGCAACATGCCGTTTCCGAAGACGTCGCCGCTCATATCGCCGATGCCGGCCACCGTGAAGGGCTCGGCCGCAATGTCCTTCCCCATCTCCCTGAAGTGGCGCTTGACCGATTCCCAGGCGCCGCCGGCCGTGATCCCCACTTCCTTGTGGTCGTATCCGTTGGAGCCGCCGGAAGCGAAGGCGTCGCCCAGCCAGAAGCCGTAGTCCGCCGCCACGGCGTTGGCCACGTCGGAGAAGCGGGCGGTCCCCTTGTCCGCCGCCACCACCAAGTAGGGGTCGAAGTCGTCGTAGCAGACCACCTCCTTCGGCAGGGCAGCGTCGCCGTTCAGGTTGTCGGTCACGTCCAGCATCCCCCGGACCAGGGTGCGGTACTGCTCCTTGACCTCTTCGGCCATGGCGTCGCCCCCGAGCGCGCGAAGGCACACGAAGCCGCCCTTGGACCCGCTGGGGACGATGACCGCGTTCTTGACCACCTGCGTGTAGACCAGCCCCAGGACCTCGGTGCGGAAGTCGTCGGGGCGGTCCGAGTAGCGGATCCCGCCCCGCGCCACGGGAGCGCCCCGCAGGTGAATGCCCTCCATCCGCGACGAGCGAACCCACACCTCGTGCTCCAGCCGGTTCTTGGAGACCTCTTGGAGCCGGGCGCAGTCGAACTTGAAGGAGACGTAGGGCACGCCCCCCGACCTGGCCGTCGCCTTCCGGCCTCCCGTCCGGTAGTAGTTGGTGCGGACCGTGGACTCCACCACCGTCAGGAGTGCTCGCAACGCCCGGTCGAACGCCAGGGAGTCCACGGCGTGCAGCGCGTCGGGAACCCGGGCCCGAGCGGCGGCCACCTGGGCGTCCCGCTCGTCCTTCCCGCCCAGAGCCGGGTCGAAGAGCGCCTCGAAGAGCCGGAAGAGGAGGAGCCCCACCTCGGGATGGGCGTCCAGCGCCGACACCAAGACCTGGCGGCTGGGGACCGACCCGATCTGGAAGGCGTAGCTAGCGTACGCCCGGAGCACGTCCGCCTCTCGCCACGCAAGGCCGGCGCTCTGCACCAGCCGGTTGAAGGGGTCGTTGCTGGCGTCGCCGGCCCGAACGGCCAGGATCGCGTCGGAGAGCGCTCGTCCGCGTCCCCTCACCTCCAGCCCGTTCCCAGCCGACGCCCGCACGGCGAAGCTGTAGATGACGGAGCCCTCGTCGCCGCCGTTCTCGCGAAGCTCGAAGGGCGAGACGCCGACCACCCGCAGGCCGCAGTTCTCCAGCACGGGCATGAAGTCCGACAGCACGATCCGCCGGCCCCGAATGTAGATCTTCAGTTCGCGCTCGCCTTCGCCGCCCGAGTCGTCGTAGAAGCGGGCCGACTCCTTCGTGCCCGCCGCCCGCATCGCCTCCAGCTCCAGGATGTCCCGGACCGCGGCAGCCGGGTCGGTGGCCGCCTTGTACTCGGGGGCGAAGGCGGAGGCGTAGCGGCTCGCCAGTCTGTGGGCGTCGTCGGGAGGACGGTTGACGCCCAGCAGCTCCCGAACCTCGTCCCGCCACGACCGAGCCAGCTTGGCGACCGTCTCCTCCAGCTCGCCGGCAGCCACCTCGTCCAGGCGAGCGTCGGGTCCGCCCAGGTAGAAGTGGAGGCGGGCCTGGTCGCCGGTGCTCATCGCCAAGTGGTAGTTGAGGATCTGGGCGTCGTAGCGCGTGGTCAGCCGCTCCTCCAGCTCCCGCCTAAAATCCCCCGAGAAGCGGTTCCGCGGCAGCACCACCATGATCGAAACGCCTCGGCCCAGCGCGTCTCGGCGCACCGACACGATCACGCCCTTGGTGTTGTAGCGGGTGAGGATCGTGCGGATGTCGGTCTCGATCTCCTCCTCCGACGCCAGGAAGAGCTCTTCCTTGGGCAGGGAGTCGAAGATCGTGATGATCTCCTTGTAGTCGTGGGAGCGTTCCGCCACGCCGGAGCGGCTCAGGATCGTCTTGAGCTTCTCGCGAAGGATGGGGATGTCTCGGGCCGGCTCCGAGTACGCCTTGGAGGTGAAGAGTCCCAGGAAGCGGTGTTCGCCGGCCACCGAGCCGTCGGAGCGCAGCTTCTTCACGCCGATGTAGTCCATGCGCGCCTTGCGGTGAATCGTGGACTCGGCGTTGGTCTTGCTGATGATGAGCGTGGGGCCGAAGAGCGCTCGCTGGCGCATCTCCTCGGGAAGGCGGCTGAAGGGAACCGGGCGCGCGAAGGTCGAGCTCTCCTCGTCCTGCAATATCCCCAGCCCGGAGCCGGGCTCCACGCAGACAGCGGTCTCGCGCTCGCCGGTGGCCTCGTCCTCCACCTCCTTGAAGGCGTATTCGCGGTAGCCCAGGAAGACGAAGCCGTCGTCGCGCAGCCATCGGAGGAACGCCTTGATCTCCCGGAACTCGTCTTGGCGCTCTCGCACCTCGCGGGCTCGGAAGCGCAACTCCGCCACCACGTCGTTGATCTTGTCCACCATGAACTCGAAGTCGTCGGTGGCTCGCACCACATCGCCCAGGCGGCGAGCGATCTCCCGGCGAAGGGTGTCCAGCGTCTCCGGGTTGGTGACCCGCCCGACTTCGGCGTAGACGACGGACTCGGAGCGGCGAGCCGGGTCTGCGGGGCTCACGTCCACCACTTGGCCGTCGTCGTCCCGCTCCACCGTCATGAGGGGGTAGACGAAGTGGCGGATGCGCAGGTCCAGGGAGGAGATGTACTCGCGGATCGTGTCCACGATGAACGGCCGCTCGGAGATGTTGGTCCGCACCACCGTGACGGGGGCGTACCAGCCGGTTCGGTCCTCGTCCGGGTTGACGACCTCCACGTCCACACGGTCGGGCCGGCTCCGCTCCAGGAAGCGAAGCGAGTCCACCGACATGCGCCCCAGGTCCTCGGCGGTTCGCTCGTCCAGCAAGTCCACAGGGGCTTTGCCGAGGAAGATGGGGACGAACTTCTCGGCCAATTGGAAGCGTTCGGCTTCCAGCGAGGTCCGAAGGCCGATGAGAACTTCTTGGAGGCGGTCGGGCGAGTTCATCCGAAAGGAACTCCGCGGAAGGAAAGCCGTCCGATCCTTGGAACGCTGTCGGAAAGTCTACCGACGATCGTTAGTATTTCCAAGTTGCCCGCTCCCCTTGCCTTCGCCCCTTGCCTTCGCCGCCTTCGCCGCCGGAGTCCCACTTGCGCTTCCTTCACATCGCCGACGTTCACCTGGACACGCCCTTCGCCAGCCGCTCCGAGTCCGTGCGTGACCGGTTGCGCCAGGCGCTGCGCGACGCCTTCAGCCGATGCGTGGACGTTGCCGAGGACGAAGAGGTGGACGCCGTGCTTGTGGCGGGCGACCTCTTCGACGGGGGCCGACTGTCGTTCGAGACGGAGTGCTTCCTGCTGGAGGAGGTGAGTCGCCTGGACCGGGCGGGGATCCAGTTCGTGTACGCGACGGGCAACCACGACCCGGGAGCGGCAGTGCCCGACGGGGCCTTGGAGTGGCCGTCGAACGCGACCGTGATCGGCGGCGGCGAGCCCCGGACGGTGGAGGTGCGCAGGCGGAGCGGCGAAGTCGCCGGCTGGGTGACGGCGGCCGGCCACGCCACCGCCCACGAGACGGATGACCTGTCGCGGCGGATGCGGCCCCGAACGAAGACGCCACTGCCCCAGGTGGGGTTGCTTCACACCCTGGCGTCGGCGGGGGGGTCGGGAGGTGCGGGCACCTCGGCGGGCGTGGCGGGAGGCACGAGAGGCGGGGGAGGCGCCTCGGGAGGCGGCCGAGTCCACCGGCCCTATGCGCCCTCGCGGGTCGCCGATCTGCGGGCCGCTGGCTTCCACTACTGGGCGCTGGGACACGTCCACGTCCGGCAAGAGCTGTCGGCGGAGCCCCCGGTCTGGTACTCGGGGAACATCCAGGGCCGGAACCCGGCGGAGACAGGCCCCAAGGGCGGACTGCTGGTGGACCTGAGCGACCCGGAGCATCCGCTGGTGGAGTTCCGGGAGATGGCCGCCGTGCGCTGGGAGAAGCTGACCGTGTCCGGGCTGGAAGGCGCCTCAACGCTGGAGCAGCTGGTGGCCGCCACGGCGCGGAGCTGGGAAGCGGCGAGGGAGGCGGACCCGGACGACGACGTGGAGTGGATGGTGGCGGTGGAGCTGGAAGGGCCGTCGCCGCTGTGGGCGAAGCTGCGCGAACGCGTCGAGGTGGAGATGCTGGAGGACGAGATCGCCCGGCGGATGGGGTTCCTGGGCGTGGAGGCGAGGGCGGAACGGCTGCACCCGCCAGTGCGGCTGGCCGATCACGCGGAGCGGCGCGACGTGCTGGGCACGATCCTTCAGCTGGCCGGCGCCGTGGCCGACGGCGAGGAGGACCTGGGGATCTCGGAGGAGGAGCTGGCTGGCTACGACTGGGAGCGGGACGGCAAGCTGGGAAGCTACTTGGCCGAGTTCATGAAGGGCGGAGCCGAGGAGGTCACGGCTCGGATGCTGAATGCGGAAGGAGGCGCCGCGTGAAGCTGGAATCGGTGGAGATCGAGCGCTACGGCCGCATTTCCGGGCTGCGCTGCGGTCGGGACGACGCTCGGGACCCCGGTCCAGGGGCCGCCCGGCAGCCCAGCGCGGCGCTGCCCTCCCTAGTGGTGGTGCTGGGACCCAACGAGAGCGGCAAGTCCACCTTCTTCTCGTTCCTGACCGAACTGCTGTACGGCTTCCGCCCCGCCACTCTCGACAACCATCCCTACGCACCCTGGACAGGCGACGTCTCCGAAGGACGGGCGCGCATCCTCTTGGATGTCGGCGAGTCGGTGGATGTTCACCGGCGGTTGCTGGCCTCCGGGGGATGGGGAAGGACGACTAGGGACGGTCACACCGAGGATGTGCGCAACCGGCCGTTGCCCTTCGTCCAGCACGTGTCGCGGGAGGTCTTCCGTCAAGTGTACGCGATCTCCCTGCCGGACCTGTCGGTGCTGGAGCGCGAGAGTTGGGAGCGGGTGCAGGAGCGGCTCACGGGCGCCATGGGGGCAAGCGACTTGCGGTCGGCCCAGGTGGTGGCCGAGGAGTTCCACCGTGACGCCAACGCGCTTTGGCGCCCCGACAAACGTGGCCGCCCCCAAGTCCGAGCGCTGCAGGCCGAGCGACAGAAGCTGGTGACGCGCCGGCAGCAGGCGGAGAAGTGGGATCGGGAGCTGCGAGCGCAGACGGAGCGGCGCGACACCGTGGAGCAGCAGTTGGCCGCCGCTCGCCGAGCACGGGAAGAGGAAGCGCAACGGGGGAAGGCGCTGGAGGAAGAGCTGAACCGATTGCGCCACGTGGCCCGCACCCTGGCCAGGATACAGGAGCTCCGGGAGCAGGTGGGCGACGGCGCCGCCTTGGAGGGTCTGCCCGCCGACCCAGCGGCCGAGCTGACCGAACTGCGAGAGCGGCGGCGGCGAGCCCAGGAGCGGATCGCCAACTGCGAGGAGCGCATCAAGGCGGCGGAAGAGCGGATCCGAGCCTATCGCGAGCGTCATGAGCCGACGGCGGAGGCGGAAGCCCAGGTGCGGAAGGCGGCGCAGCGGATCGGGGAGCTCCCGAAGCTTGAGCAGGAGGCGGAGAAGGCGGAGAGCGAGGCGGCGGAAGCGGAGGAGCAGTGGGACGAGCGAGCGCGGGGCTTCTTCTCGGGACCGTGGGACGAGTGGGACGAGGCGGCGAAAAGTGCCTTGCAGGCCGTCCCGGCGGCGGAGCTGGGTTCGCGAGTGCAGGTGTGCCGCGATCTGGCCCAGAGGCGCCAGCGCGTGGAAGACGAGCGGGCCAGGAAGTTGGCAGGTCTCCGAGACGCCCCTCGGCCGAGGCAGTGGCGGCTGGTGGGCGGGGTGCTGCTGGTCGTCGGCGCGGCGGCGGCGATCGCGATCGGGCTGGGGGCGTTCCCGGGGTGGGCGTCGTCGTGGGCGGCGTTGCCGTCGAGCCTGGACCCGCTCTGGGTGCTGGGGTTGGCCGTGCTGCTCGCACTCGCGGGGATCGCCATGGTCTTCACATGGCTCCACGACCATCGGCGAGCCGGGAAGCGCGACAAGCAGGCGGAAGCCGCCGTGCGCCAGGGGGCGGCCCGGATCAACGAGGTGGAGGCGCAGCGGAGGACCGCGCAGGCGGAGGTGGCCGAGTTGGTGGACGGGATCCCCGTTCTGCCCGAGCGGCTGGCCAGACCGGAATCGGGGCTGGCGGAGGGGCTGGAACGGGCGGCGGAGACGGCCGACGCGCTGATCGATCGGTGGAGGGCGGCGGAGGGGCGGCGGCGGCGGTTGGAGGCGGCTCGGTCGGAGATCGTCCAACTGCTGGAGGTCAGCGGACTGGGGGATGAGACCCCACGCGAGGACGCCGACGCGATCCTGAGCGTCTTGGACACGGTGCTGCGGGCGCGCACGGATGCCAAGGCCGCCAGCAACGAGCAGGTCCAGGCCGAGGCGGAACAGTCACTGGCAACCCGGTCGGACGACGAGGCCGCAAAGGCCCTCGGACAGCTGGAGTCGCGGCTAGGCCCGCTGGGAGACGGCGACCCGGACCAGGGAGCCGCAGCGGCGGCGAAGATGCTCCGGGACCGAGACCGCGCCGACAGCCTCGAGGAGGAGCTTCGCCGCGACCACCCCGACCTCCGCGACCACGGTGACCTCCGCGACCACCCCGACCTTAAGGAGCGGCAGCCGTCGCCCAACCCAGCCGAGGCGGAGAAGGCACTGGACGCCAGCATCGCCAAGCAGCAGGAGCTGGCAAGGGAGGTCGAGGCGCGGCAGGCCGAGCTGGCCAGCCTTCGCACGGAACTTCGTCACATGCAGAAAAGGGAGACGGCGGACCGCGCCACGAGCCGGATCGCCCAAGTGGACGACCGGATCCGGGACGTGAAGCGCCAACGGGATCGCGCGTTCCTCTTGGCCCGCTTGGTGGAGGAGGCGGACCGGCGGTTCCGCGACGAGAACCAGCCCGAACTGCTGCGCCACGCAGGCAGGCACCTCCGCGCCGTCACTCGGGGCCGCTACGACCGCATCGAAGTCCACGAAAGCGGCGACCGCACGCTCCTCCTTCGCGGACCATCCGAACCGACCCCGAGAACCGTGGGGGGCAGCCTCTCCCAGGGCACCAAAGAGCAAGTCTACTTGGCGCTTCGACTGGCGATCGTGGACCGCCTGGACGACGGCCAGGAGACCCTGCCCCTCTTCATGGACGAAGTGCTGGTCAACTGGGATGCCGCCCGACGCGACCAAGCCCTGGACCTGCTGGAGCGGGTCTCGCAGACGCGCCAAATCTTCTTCTTCACCTGCCACCCGCAGATGGCGGCGGAGCTGGAAGATCGGGGCGGCGCGATCCTGCCTCTAGACGCTTGACCCGCTCGCGAACCAGCGTGGCGACCATCTTGGCGCCCACCCGCACCGACATCCCCAGCCGACCGGAGATCTTGGACTGGCCCTTGGCGCGGGGACGGTGGGGCGCCTCCACTTCCGCCACCGAGAGCCCCAGCCGGACGGCGCGCAGCTGCATCTGAAGGGTCCACCCCCAGTTGCGGTCGTCCATGGCGAGGCGCTCCATGGCCGAGAAGCGGACGGCGCGAAACGGCGCCAAGTCTCGATGGCGACAGCCGAAGAGCAGGCGTGCGAGCCCCAGCACGACCCGGTTCCCCCACCGAGCGTGAAGACGCAGGTTGCCGGTCCTGCTCTTCGGCCCCGCGCGGACGCCCAGCACCAAGTCGGTGCCGCGAGAGAGCGGGTCGAGGAGCAGCGGGATGCGGGCCGCGTTCTCCGGGTGGTCCGCGTCCACGAAGACGACGGCGACGGGAGGGTTCTCCATGGCCGAAAGTCGGGCGATCCCGGCCAGGCACGCCGCCCCGTACCCCCGTTCGGCCTCGCGCACCACGACGGCTCCTGCGGCGCGGGCAATCGCAGCGGTTCGGTCGGTGGAGCCGTTGTCCGCCACCACCACGACCTGCAAGCGACCCTTGGGCAGCGCGTGAAGGACCCTTGGCAGCGCCTCCTCCTCGTTCAGGGCCGGGATCAGAACCGCCGTGCGCGCCAGAAGCGCTGCTAGAGCGTCGTCGCCTGCTGGGATGATCGTCCTCCTGGCGCTGGGGCTCGCCGAAGTCGCGTTCCTGGCCGCGTTCGGCTGGCTGGACGGCGTTCCGCTGCCCCTGCCGCGCCTGCTGCTGCCCGCCGGGGCCTTTCTATGCTACGGCATCGCGGGCTGGACCATGGGACGCGACCCGGGCGGCCGTGGCTCGGTGCTGGGCGGCCGTGGTGCCGTCGCCGTGGTGTGGGGGACCGCCATCTTGGCTCGGGTTGCGCTGCTCCCGGTCGCGCCGGAGCTCTCCGACGACGTGTACCGCTACCTCTGGGACGGCCATCTCCTCTTGGAGGGGACCAACCCCTACGCGCACGCGCCTTCCCACGAGGCCCTGACCGCGCTGCGCACCTCTTGGCACCCCCGAATCAACCATCCGGACGTGCCGACGATCTATCCCCCATTCGCTCAGCTCCTCTTCGCGACCGTCGCTGGCCTCGGCGGCACGGTCCTGGCGGCGAAGCTGCTGTGGCTCGGCCTGGACCTGGGGTGCGGCCTTCTTCTGCACCGCGTGGCGGCTCGCACCGGCCGCCGGCCCGCCCAAGTGCTGACGTGGTACCTGTGGTCGCCCCTTCTCATCGTGGAGACCGCGTGGAGCGCCCACTTCGACGCCGCCGGCCTCTTTCTGATGGCCGCCCTGCTCTGGGTCGCCACGGGAGCCACTCGCCCACAGGCGCGTGCCCCGATCCTGGGCGGCGTTCTCGCCCTCGCCACGCTGGTCAAGCTGGCGCCCGCGGCACTGCTTCCGCCCCTGTTGCGCCGCGCCGGCGGCCACCAGCGCGGCGGCTGGCGTCACGCCACCTGGGTCGCGGTCGCCTTCGCTACGTTGTGCGCGGCGCTCTACCTGCCGTTCACCGGCATCGGCGCGGCTCTGCCCGGCCCAGGCATCGACGCCGTCACGGCAGGCCTTCGCACCTACGCCGCCCACTGGTCCGCCAACCCCGGCGCCTTCGCCTTGATCCAGGCCGCAGTGGGCGCTCCCTCGACCGCCCGCGCCATCGCCCTCGCCGCCACTCTGGGGGTCGCCCTCTACGTCGCGCTGCGTCGGTTCTCCCTGGAGCGCGCCATGCTGTGGATCGTGGGCGCCGGGCTCCTCCTCTCGCCTACGGTCCATCCCTGGTACGTACTGTGGGCGCTTCCGGCAGCGGCCCTTCGCAACTCGCGGCCCTTCCTTCTGCTAAGCGGGCTCGCATTTCTCGGCTACTGGGGCCTCGCGTCGCATCAAGCCGGCCAGGGCTGGCCGCAACCGACGTGGACCCTGGTCGCCCTCTGGCTGCCCGTGTGGACGCTCCTGCTGGCCGAAGGCACCATGGCCGCCCAGAGCCAAGTGGCCCGCGGCGAAGACCGCCAGAAAGGGCAGTGACGCCCAGAACCCGGCCACCGCCGCCGTGGCCCCCGCCCCCACCATGACCGCCCCGGCAACACGAGCCGCACGCCTGCCGGGGAAGTCGTGCGAGGCCGGCTCGGCGCTGGCCAAGCACCGGCGCCCCCCCAGCTTCGGGGTGCGCTCGAAGGGGTCCCGCCGGCGCGTCAGCCCGCGTACGACGGATCGGCACAGCAGGAGCGACATCCCCGCGCCCAGCGCCAGAGTACTCGCCACGGCGCGGATCGACGCGCCCCACTCGCGCCCACGCTTGCGAGCCGCTGCCAGGTAGAACGCCACAAACGGCCCCGCCGCCGCCGCGAAAACCGCCGCGTCCAACCACCACAGTCGGTCCAGCCCCAGCGCGCGCCTCCCGAACGCCGCCGGAACGATGAGTAGCGAGAGGGCCAGCGCCAGGGGATGGGCGAAGTGCCCGCAGAGGTGGACGAACGCCTCCATCTTCACGGTCGGGGGAAACGGTCCCCGCAACAGGCGAGGGAGCACCTTTCGGGCGGTCTGCACGCCGCCCTGCGCCCATCGCCGCTGCTGGACCAGGAAAGCAGCCGCGTCCCCGGGGAGCTCCGCCGCCACCCCCACCTCTTCCAGGAAGACAAAGCGCCACCCGGCCATCTGGGCCCGGTAGCTCGCGTCCAGGTCCTCCGTAAGGGTGTCGAACTGCCAGCCCCCAGCGTCCTCCAGCGCCCGCCGCCGCCACAGTCCGGCGGTCCCGTTGAAGTTGAAGAAGCGGCGCCCCTTGTACCGCCCGGCCTGCTCGAAGAAGAAGTGGCCGTCCAGCAGCAGCGCCTGGGCTCGGGTCAGCCACGAATCGCCCTCGTTCAGGTGGTCCCAGCGCGCCTGCACCATCCCCACTCCCGGGTCCGCCATGACGGGAAGGAGGCGCAGGAGCAGGTCCGGCTCAGGCACGAAGTCGGCGTCCAGAATCAGCAGGAACTCGCCCGTCGCCTCCTCCAGCCCCGCGGCCAGCGCACCGGCCTTGAAGCCCTCGCGGTTGGAGCGACGGAGCACGGCCACGTCCACTCCCCTCCCTCGCCAGAGCGCGACGCGACGCTCCGCCAGCGTGGTCGTCTCGTCGGTGGAGTCGTCGAGGAGCTGGACCTGAAGGCGGTCCCGAGGGTGCGACAGCCGGCACGCCGCGTCGATCAGCCGCTCAACGACGTGCTCCTCGTTGTAGACAGGAAGCTGAACCGTCACTCTGGGCGGCAACCGCTCGCCGTCCGTCGTTGGCAGTGGCTCCCTCCGCTTCGGCGGCTCTCTCCTGGAGAGAAGGAGCAGCAACGTCCGGTGACCGGCGAACGGCAGCAGCAGGAGCAGCACGACGCCGTGCAGTGCGACCGCGACCACCGCCAGCACCTCCCACAGCCCCTCCGTCACGGCTGGACCTCGAACCCCCGGCAGCGCAACACGGGCAGGGACGGATACTTGAAGAAGGTGGGGTCGGTGCGATGGCGCACGCACAACCGAAAGACCGAACCCCGCCGCGTCTCGACCTCTCGCGACCATGCGCACTGGCCGCACAGCCCAGCACCATCGGAAGGATCGCCTGTCGGACCAGCGGAGGGATCGCCCACGGTGCCGTCGCCGCCTTCGTCGGTCGCGATCCCCAAGAAGGCCAAGTGCCGCCCCTGGTCGCCGCCTCGGTGCGAGAAGTAGCGGCCGTCGCCGCACAGGGTGCACTCGTCGCTGCTCGTCGCGTTGGCGGAAGGAACGCCGGCTGCCGTCGCACGCCGCAGAGCCGCCGCCCGCAGGTCGAGAGGGGCCGGGGCGGGAGGCCGGGCCAAGCCCAGGGCCGAGAAGACTTCTGGGCCCACCTCGTAGCATCGTCCGCATATCGACGGTCCCGCGTGGACCCACAGATCGGCCGGGTCGCTCCCGAAGGCGTCGGCCATGGCGGTCAGCCCGGATTCGACCACGCCCTCGGCGATGCCCCGCCACCCCGCGTGGAGCAGCGCCACCGCACGGTTGACCGGGTCGGCCACGAAAACAGGCACGCAGTCTGCCAAAGTGACGGCCAGGAGAACGCCGGGCGTTCGGGTGGCGTGTCCGTCGCAATCGCCGGCCAGGACGTACCCGTCGGGGAGGGTGGCGTGGACGCGAACGACCGCACCGTGGACCTGCCTACTGCGCACGATGGAGCACCACGACCCACCATCGGCCAATGCGCGAACGCACTCCAGCGGTATCCGTCGTCCCGCCCATTGTCGTGCCGCGTCGGAGGACGGCCAGTCCGCGGTCTCAGCCCGCAACGTCGTCCCAGCCCGCAACCAGGGGAACGCCGCCTGCCACCCGGGCACTGGCGTCGTTCCAGAGGACGAAGGGGCTGTCGGCCGGCGCGAACCCCGCTGGTGCATCAAGTGCCGTTGCATCAAGCGAACCCGTAGATCAAGCGGACCTTCCCGTCGCCCTTGGCGACCGCTCTTAGCGACCAAGGGGTTGCCACAACGCCGGAAGATTGTGGAATTATAGAGTGCGTCCACGGTTGGGAAGCAACCTCCCCGCAAGGTTGGGAACAGCGTTCATCATGAGCGACCACCCCTTCGACAGTCAGAACGCGGCCTACGTGCAGGCACTGTACGAGGAGTTCGCGAGGAACCCCGAATCCGTCCACCCGGACTGGAAGGAGTTCTTCCGCCGGGGCAAGCAGGAGCTCCTGGACGCCGGCCTTCTCGTGGAGGACGTTCGGCGTCGTCGATGGAACGGAGGCGCCGCCGCCGCAGTCGCAACGCCCCCGGCTCCAACCGCTGCCAGCACTGGGGCACCCACCCAGCCTGCGCCGCCCGCCGACCCAGCTCCAGCCGTAGCCCAGCCCACCGTCGCCGAACCCGCCACGGTCAAACCCACCACCCCCGAGCCCGACACCCGACTCCTCGCCCTCGTCGCCCGCGCCGCAAACCTCCTCCAGGCCTTTCGCGAGCACGGCCACCAAGCAGCGCGCATCGACCCGCTCGGCAGCGATCCCCCCGGCCACCCCCAGCTGGACCCGGCCTACTTCGGCACCACGATGCAGGAGCTGGAGGCAATCCCGGCCTCCGTCCTCTTCCCCGAGGAGGGCGACGCCACGCTGGCGTTCACCCTCGACCGGCTCAAGGCCACGTACAGCGGCGCGCTGGGGTACGAGTTCGAGCACCTGGAAGACCCGCGAAAGGTGGAGTGGCTGTGGCGCCAAGTGGAGAAGGGCGCCCACTTCGCAGGCTACGACGACGAGGACCGCCGACGCACGCTGGACCGCCTGACCCAGGTGGAGGGCTTCGAGCAGTTTCTGCACCGAGTCTACCGAGGCCAGAAGCGCTTCTCGATCGAAGGCACCGACATGATGGTGCCCATGCTGGACGAGGCGATCGAGCTGGCGGCCGCCGACGGAGCCACGGAAGTGGTGGTCGGGATGGCTCACCGGGGGCGGCTCAACGTCCTCACCCACATCCTCGGGGTCTCCTACGACGAGCTGCTAGGCGCGTTCGAGGGACAGGTCACGCCCCAAGGCGCACTCTGGATCCGCGACCCGGGCACCGGCGACGTCAAGTACCACCACGGAGCCACGGGCGACTACGTACTCCGCGACGGAGGGACGATCCGGGTCACGCTGGCGCCCAACCCCAGCCATCTGGAATACGTCAACCCGGTGGTGCTGGGAATGGCCCGCACCCGCCAGTACCACGACGACAACGGGAACACGGGAAGGAACTCCAGGCGCGTCGTCCCCATCCTCATCCACGGCGACGCCGCCTTCGCAGCCGAGGGCGTGGTGGCCGAAACCCTGAACCTAGCCCGCCTCCAGGGCTACGAGGTCGGCGGCGCCGTCCACATCATCGCCAACAACCAGATCGGCTTCACCACCGACCCGACCGACGGGCGCTCCACTCGCTACTCCAGCGACTTGGCCAAGGGGTACGACATCCCCGTCGTCCACGCCAACGGCGACGCACCGGAGGAGTGCTTGGCAGCCGTCCGGCTGGTCATGGCCTACCGGGCGAATTTCGGCGACGACACCGTGATCGACCTGGTGGGCTACCGGCGTCACGGCCACAACGAGGGCGACGAGCCGGCGTACACCCAGCCCAAGCAGTACGCCAAGATCAGCCGCCACGCCACGCCCCGGGCGATCTGGGCGGAGACTCTGGCCGAGCGAGGCGCCGTCACCCCCGAAGAGGCCGACAAGAGCGCCGAAGAGCTGGCGGAGCAGCTGCGGGAGACGTTGGACCGTCGCAAGGCCGCGGCGGGAAGCGGCGCCGCCCTGCCGTGGAGCCACCCGGACTTCGCCGCCGTCGAGCAGGGACTGGACCCCTACACCCCGGTGGAGGCAGACCGCCTGGAGGAGCTGAACCGCAAGCTGCTGGAAGTCCCAGACGGGTTCACCGTCCATCCCAAGCTCCACCGCCAGCTGGTCAAGCGCATCCAAGGCTTCGACCTGGACTTCCAGCTGAACTGGGGACACGCCGAAGCCCTGAGCATCGCGACCCTTCTGGACGAGGGAATACCGGTGCGGCTCTCTGGACAGGACGCCGAGCGAGGGACGTTCAGCCACCGCCACTTCGTCCTCCACGACGCGGAGACGGGCGCCGTGCACACCCCCATCGCCCACCTGAGCGACACCCGCTTCGAGGTCTACAACTCGCCCCTCACCGAGGCAGCGGTCGTGGGCTTCGAGTACGGCGTTTCGGTGGCAGCAGACCAGGACTTGGTGCTGTGGGAGGCCCAGTTCGGCGACTTCGCCAACGTGGCCCAGGTGATGATCGACCAGTTCCTGTCGGCGGGATGGGCCAAGTGGGGCCAGCGCTCGCGACTGACCCTTCTCCTGCCCCACGGCTACGAGGGGATGGGACCCGAGCACTCCAGTGCGCGCCTCGAACGCTTCCTCCAGCTCTGCGGCGAGGACAACATGCGGGTCGTCTACCCCACCACGCCGGCCCAGATCTTCCACCTCCTCCGAGTCCAAGCGATGAGCGAGCCCGAGCGGCCGCTGATCGTCATGTCGCCCAAGAGCCTGCTGCGGCACCCCCGAGCCACGTCTCCAGTGCGGGACTTGGTGGACGGCACATTCCAACGGGTGATCGACGACCCGACGGTGGGCGACAGCGACGACGCCCAGCGCATCCACCGCTTGGTCCTCTGCACCGGCAAGGTCTACTACGACCTGATCGGCTCCGAGGCGCGAACCGAAGCCCGCGACACCGCGGTTGCCCGCATCGAGGCCCTCTACCCCTTCCCCGACGACGAAGTCCGCGCCCTGGACGACCGCTACCCCAACCTGAAGACGGTGGTATGGGCCCAGGAGGAACCCGAGAACATGGGCGCCCTGCCCTACATCGGCCCTCGCCTGCGCCGAGCGCTCCCCACGTCGGTGAAGCTCGTCCACCTGACTCGCCCCGAGCGCGCCAGCCCCGCAGAAGGCAACATCAAGGACCACGCCGAGGAGCAGGAACGGATCGCCCGGCAGGCACTGGAGGCGTGATGGACCAGGAGTGGGATAACGCCGCCGAAGCCAGGCAGTGGTGGCTGCAGGCGGAGAACGACCTGGGGTTGGCACGCATCGCGCTGCGCGAAGCCTACTACCATCAAGTCTGCTTCATCGCCCATCAGGTCGCCGAGAAGTCCGTGAAGGCCGTCGGGTACCACTTGGGTGACCGGACCGTGCTTGGGCACTCGGTCGTGGTGCTGTTGGACCAGTACCAGGAACGGTCACGGGAGCTGGCGCGACTGCGCTCGGCAGCCAGCGTCTTGGACATCTACTACTTCCCGTCCCGCTACCCCAGCGGCCTTCCTGGCGGGGTCCCCTTCGAGAGCTTCACCGAGTCGCAGGCGCAGAAGGCGGTCAAGAGCGCGGAGGCGTTCGTCCAGCTGGCCGCCGAGCTGCTGGGCCGCGACGCGACCACACAAGAGGGTCCATCTCAGGAAACCCCCACCCGGTAGCGCTCGAACCAGCCCAGGATGTACATGATCTTCTGCATGAAGTGGCTGGGACGCACGCGAATGCCGTGGGGCTCGCCCGGCACCTTCACCAGCGTCGCCTCCACGCCCTGCAACTTGAGGGCCTGATAGTACTGGTCCGATTCGGACATGGGCGTCCGGTAGTCCTCCACGCCGGTCATCACCATGGTAGGCGTGGTCACGTTGCCCACGAGCGAGATCGGCGACCGCGACATGTAGTGCTCCGGGTCCTCCCAGGGCATTGCCCGGAACCAGTACTTGGCCACGGTGATGGGAATGTCCGACGAGACAGCGAAGCTATACCAGTTGATCACGGGATAGAGCACCGCCGCCGCCTTGTAGCGGTCAGTCTTGCCGATCGTCCACGACGACAGTACGCCGCCTCCGCTTCCTCCGGTGATGAAGAGCCGATCCGGGTCCACATAGCCCAAATCAAGAGCCGCGTCCACGCCCGAATCCAGGTCGTAGTAGTCGTTCTCCGGGTAGACGTGGTGGATCAGATTGCCGAACTCCTCGCCGTACGACGTGCTGCCCCGAGGGTTGGTGTAGAGAACCACGTACCCCGCCGATGCCATCGCCTGCTTCTCCACGTCGAAGCGGTCGCCGTAGTTGGCGAAGGGGCCGCCGTGAATCTCCAGGATCAACGGGTACCGCCGCGACGGATCGAACCCCGGCGGCTTGACGATCCAACCCTGTATCTCCCTTCCGTCATGGGACGAGGGCCAGCGCAGCTCCTCCACTTCGCCCAGCGTCTTGTGGGCCATCACGTCGTTGTTGATCGACGTGAGGACGCGAGGCCGCCCTTCGCCCGACTCGCCCACTCGCGACCGGCCCGCGCCGCCTCTCGCCACCGCGATCTCGCTCAAGACCGACGGCGTGGAGTACGTGTACGCGACGACCCCTCGCGGTCCCACCGAGAAGCTCCCGCCGCCATACGCCGACCCGGTGCCGCCCATGTTGCTCGCCACCAAGTGCACTTCGTCGGCACCGTCGCCGGAACCCCCCGGCTCCACGTAGGCGATCTTGGTGTTGCCATGGTCGGCATAGCTGAAGTAGAGCCGCTCCGAGTCCGACGACCACGCCAGACCGCCCACGCTCCGGTCCAGTTGGGGCGCCACCGCCCGCGCTTCCGAGCCGTCTCGGTTCGCCACCCACAGCCCGGTGACCTGATACCCCTGATAGCGGTCGTCGAATCCCGTGTAGGCGATCCAACGCCCGTCGGGAGACGCCGCCACGCCTCCGTCGGGTCCCATCCGGTCGGTTAGGGCGCGGATCCCGCCGTCCAGCGCCACTTCGTACACCTCCGTGTTGCGGTTCTCCAGCTCCCAGTCGGGGTGACGGTTGGCCGAAATCAGCACCGACTGGCCGTCGGCGGACCACACCGGCCTGCCGCTCCCCGCCCGTCCCACGTAGCCCCCGTGATGGAAGTCGCCGCTGGTGATCTGCCGGGGCGTGCCTCCCGACGCTGGCAGCACGAAGACGTGGGTGTAGCCGTGCTCCAAGTCCCCCGCCCCGTCGAAGCGGTGCACGAGTTCGTCGATGACCCGCGCCGGTTCGGCCCACTCGGCCCCAGGCGGCGGCTCCGGCATGGCAATCAGCTGGAGTCCGGGATCGGGCACGAACGCCGAGAACGCGATCATCGTGCCGTCGGGCGACCAGGAAGGAACCCGTGGGCCGTGAGGCAGGTCGGTCAGCCGGGTCGTGTGCCCACTGTCCATCCAGCGGACGTGGAGCTGGGGCCCTGCGCCCGGTTCGGCGTCGCCGTCGGAGCCGCTGCCGTCGGAGAGGTAGAGGAGGCGCGTGCCGTCCGGCGACCAACGGGGCCAAGCGTCCTGCCGCTTGCCGGTGGTGAGTGGACGCAGGTCGCTGCCGTTGCGTTCCATGATCCACAGGTTCGCCCAGCGACGGTCCGTGTTCACGTCGGCCCACCGGCGAACGAAGACGATCCGCGCGCCGTCGGGGGAGAGCTGCGGGTCGGCCGCGTACTCCAGGTCGAAGACGTCGTGGGCGGTGAGGACGTCCATCTGTTGCTGGGCGGCGGCCGGTGCGGGCAGAGCGACGGCCGAGGTGGGCCGGGCGGCGGCCGGTGTGGGAAACGCTAGCGAGGGCGTAGCGGTCCCCAAGACCAGGGCGGTTACCAGGGCGAACGGGGTCGGCTTCATTTCGTCTTGACTCCTTTGGTTGCGGTTTGTGAACGCCCTTCCCCAGCCGGCTGGCGCGGGGCAACGGCCGGCTGGCGCGGGGCAACGACGTACTTCGACTGCTCTGGACCGGGGACGAAGGCGACCACCTCCTGGCCTTCCGCCAGCAGGCGCGTAAACGCCTCCCGAGTGGAGTCCCGCCACCGTAGCGCCTCTTCGACGGAACGCGCCTTCACGGCCTCGATGTCGGCGGGAATCGCCACCTCGTCGGCTTCCCGCTGCTGGGCGTTCGCCGTGGTCCACTCCGGTCGGCCCGAGTCTCCCGGCTCCTCGTCCAGCCTCCACTCCACCACGAACCGGTCGGTCCCCAGGTCGTGCAGGTCGCTGTCCGAGGCGCCGTACATCTCCGGGACGTACTCTGCGACGCGGGCGCCCAGCCGGTTCAGGTTGAGGTGGGCGTTGCGGGAGACCAGCGGGTCGAACGTCCAGTACATCGTGGGCACGCCCATCGCCAGCAGCGCCTTCCTCTGACGCTGTTTGAGGCGCTGGCCCACGCCCAGGTTCCTCGCTTCGGGCCGCACCGCCAGCATGTGCGACCAGTGGGCCGGCGCGCCGTGGTGAAACCCCGTGACTCCGTAGACAAAGCCGGCCAGCCCGCCCGCCGAGTCGAAGGCGCCCAGCAGCACGCCCCCCATCTTGGTCGTGACCTGCATCATGCTCGCCGGCACCACGTCCGAGTACGACCCGCCCCAGGTGCTGCGCTGAAGCTCCACGCAGGCCGCGAATCCATCCTGATCGTCGATGGGGAGGATGTGGAGGCTGGCTTTCGGTTGGACGAGCGGACCGGCGGGCTGGGACGACGGCTTGTTCATGAGGCGACGTTACGGCGAGCGGGTTGGCTGGGCAAGGCGGTGCGCACTGGCGGCGAGACGCGGTAACTTCTGTTTCAGCGAATGACGCAACGTCACCGGGTCCGGTTGCGCCTGCAAGTTGTTCAGCACTCTCCTCATGCTCGCCACTTCTTCTCGGATGTCGTCAGCCACTTGCATGACCTCAACCGGAGCACGCACAACCCTGCCGGCCAGCGTCCTCAACGCCACTTCCAGGGGCCAGAACATACTCGCCTTCGTCTTGTCACTGGCCAGAACGTCGGCCAATTCCTCTGGACTGTCGGCCTCGGCAGCAGCCATACTGGCCACCAGAACATGCATGTCAATAATGTTCTGGTCGTTGTCCAAGTCGGTCGCTGTGTACGCTGCCCGCAGCAGTCGTCGCGCTGTCTCAACGTTGCGTTGTTGATAATGTATGTGCACGCGCATGGAAAGCGACGTCCATTCCATCGACACTCCGTCAGAACCGACGACGTCACCGAACCGCCCCTGTAGCTCGCGATAGGCGTCAAGAGCATCCCCGACACGATCCAATCTAAGCAAGGCCATGCATTTCTCCTTGAAGGCTTGCGCAACGACCTGGCGAATATCTTTTCCCGTCCGCCCACCGAACCGATCGTCGGTGGCGTCCACCCTTCCATACTGCGCCACCGCTTCCTGATAGTAATCGATCGCTCGGGAAAGATCGTCTTTGACCAGCATTGCCACTCCCAAGTTGAAGTATGCCTTGGCCACCGTCCCTAGCGTTTCGGGTGCCCCGCTCCGGCCGAACTTCCTGACCAGTTCTTCAAGTACGTCTATGGCCTCTGCCTCTCTCTCAATTCCCGAGAGTGCTGTTGCTTTGTTCAACATGGCCGACGCCACCACACCGGAGTTCTCGGGATCCGAATCGTCCACGCTTCCATACTGCGCCACCACTTCCTGATAGTAACTGATCGCCCGCGTAAGATCGCCTTTGGCCTGCATTGCCACTCCCAAGTTGAAGTACGCCTTGGCCACCGTCCCTAGCGTTTCGGGTGCCCCGCTCCGGCCGAACTTCCTGACCAGTTCTTCAAGTACGTCTATGGCCTCTGCCTCTCTCTCAATTCCCGAGAGTGCTGTTGCTTTGTTCAACATGGCCGATGCCACCACACCGGAGTTCTCGGGATCCGAATCGTCTGCGATCATCGCGTCGTACGCCTTAATGGCCGCTTCGGGCAAAACCGTGGCGACGCCCGGGTCTTCCCGTACCGCACGAATCATGCCAGCCAGCAGCCATGAGCTGTCCTCGACTTCTTTGGCAAGTGTGTGCCGCACCCCGTCTGCGGGACGCCGCCTGTAGTACAGTGCCATAAACCGTATGAGATCCTCTACGAGTGCCGCCTCGTCGCGCTCGCGCCTGATTTTGTAGTAGATGCTGTGGAGGGCCTCCGCTGCACGATACCGCCTTGGCCGTTTTCCTTTCTCTGCCTTAAGCAGGCCTCGATCAACAAGCCGACGGACCATGGAGGAAGTGATCCGCACCCCCATCCGAGCACGAGCCGCGATCTCGCTCGTGGAGGATGAACGCCACAAGGCAAGCGTCGCCAAGTACACGCGCCGTTCGGTCTTGGGCAGTGCTTCTAGGTGTCCGCGAAAATACTCGGTGTGGTCGTCAACGAGGGTTACTATCTCTGCCATCAGCTGCCAAAACGAATTGTGACGCGCAAAGTCTGCGACGATGACCAGCAAACGGGGACTTCCGCCGGTCAGTATCTCAATCGGCCGTATCTCATCGCGCCCAACTTCGTTGCCGGTTACAGCCTCCCAAAGACGTCCGCATTCTTCCGTGTCGAGCGGATCCAGCGCGGTAATTCGGAACAGTTCGAAGAAGGCATCCTGCGCATCGTCCAGAGCCTCGAAACGGGTCGTCGCAGTGCCAAGGAGCATTACCGTGGGCTCCATCTGCAAGGGCTCGCGCAGCTCCCATCCGAAGTCGTCATCGGCGTCTTCGCACAACGTCTGCAGATTCTCGATCATCAAAACCAACTGCATGTCAAGCCGGTCGGCTGCATCCAGTACAGTTGCTCGGGCCCTATGACGCAACCCGGGGTCTCGCCACTGTGCGGCCAGATCAGCATGAACGCCCTGGAGCTCGCGTGCCAACTCGGGCGCGCTCGTGGCACACTCGTTGGCAAGGTAGTACAGTGCCTCCAGCCAGAAGTCGCCGATATCCAGCACTTCATGGCTCTCTTCCATGAAACGCACCGGCAACAGCTTGTCGGAGTACGCCGGGTTCGCGCGCAACTCGGCGGCAACTCTGGCCAGTAGCATCGTCTTGCCCCTGCCGCGTGGGGCGATCACCAACTGATGCTGACAGGACTCCGAACCGATATTGTCGCGTAGCACCTCCAGCGTGGTGTCCAGTTCGTGGCGCCGAACGACGTACTGCTCCAACACTTCGGCATCGGACTGAAACGTTCCGGGATTGAACTTCCGGATCGTGCGCTCGGCAGGCGGCATCTCTAGTAGCCGATCCCGGGTCGTTGCGGCGGCATGGGGCGATCTTCCAACCGGACATGGTGGTCTCGCGACCGCAGGAGCCACCAATCCTGCAACCAGCGCGACAAGAAGCGGTAGCCGTCATTCGACCGTTCCAGATAGCCGTCGTGGTCCAGAATGCCCAATATCCAGCTGATCTGGTCGCCCGCCTCGGCCTCTTCCGCGAAGCAGTGGGAGCCAAGTGCTCGTCGCGCCGCTGCCGTGAACACTCCCTGTGTTGCCGTTTCGGCAAGGATGGTGCACGCGATCTCGTGGCTGCGGGCGTCTCCCAGCGCCTCTCGGAGGCGAGTCTCGTAGTGCGAGAGCTCGCTCTGGCCGGCAGGCCCCAGCATCTCGTTGCGATAGACTTCCTTCACGTCCTTGACGCCGATCCTCGCGTCCGTTCTTGCGCCAGCGCAGAACCTCAGCCGTGCGAAGAACGACTGGATATGTTGCGGAATGCCGATCCCCAGCCGGTCGTACACCTCGTTCGCCGCTCTCGCATCCAGCGACAGGCGGTACTCGGTTGAGAGGCGCTGCAAGCATTCGACGGCGACTTCGTGCGGCCAAGGCCCGAGCCGAACCGAGTGGAAGTAGTTGATTCGGTCTGGAATGCCCAGGCGTTCGACCAGTGGGGCCAGCCCTATGCTTCCCGAGACGAGTAGGACGGGCGAGCCTCCATGGTCGGACTGAAACGCCTCCCGCAACCAACTGAGGAACTCGTCGGCGCGCTCAGTCCCCCGATCCTTCTTGAGAAGCCTCGCCAAGAAGATCGGCAGCTCGTCCAGAACCATGAGCACCCCTTCCGAGTGGCCTGCGCACTGGGCCACCAGTTCGCGACCCCGGGGTCGCCAAGTGTCCTTGGTGAGCATCGCCCGAAACTTCACGCCGAAGGAGTGTGCCTTAAGCTCCTCAACCGTCCCTGCTCTCTCGCCCAGCCAGCGCTTCGCTCGCACTAGCAGCTTTGGTCGGATGGAGGCAAGATCAAAAGCCGCCGAAGCGATGGCACTGACCGCGTCTTCTTCGTCCCGTGCCCCCTCGATATCGGCGAACACCAAACCCCACCCGCTACGCTGGAGCCGAGCTCCCAGTTCCCGAGCGACGCTGGTCTTCCCCATCCGTCGCTGGCCCGTGAGGAGGATATGGTTGCCCTCGCTGACGAGTTCCTCGAGCTGGTCCAGTTCATCCGTTCGGTCAAAGAAATTGTCGCCACTTACCCAGCGACCGGTAGCTGACTTCATGCTGATGCTCTCCTGAGAAGGCCGATAGCTGCCGGGGGACCGGAAGCATCCCTGGCTCCAGACTCCCGGATTGACCACGAAGGGTAACCCTTCCGCGTCTGGAAGTCAACAGTATCGCTGACAGCAAGATTGCTGACACCGAGAGCGATGACCCGACTGCGCCCACAGGCCCAGGGGCTCCCCCTCCCCAAGTTGACGCCGTAACCACCCGCCCAATAGGATGAACGCCTGTCGCCCTTCCACCCCCCTGGCGGCACATTGGCCCCATTCGCCGAACTCGCTCCCGCACGCTCGCCCTCGTCCCCCACACCCGTGAACCCACGCTTCTTCAAGCAACCCGTCCTCAACTCGCCCTACGAGGCGCCGAGCCGACACTGGATGCTAGACGAGACGGGCCAGCCCACGCACGAGGTCGTCCCCAGCCGCCGGCCCGCCGACTTCGTGACGCCCGTTCCGAAGCCTCGCGGGGCCGGCAGGGGTACCGTCGTCGGCTCGCGGCAGGCCATGATGGTACTCGACGAGGGGAAGGGACTATCCACTGCCGACCAGCAGTACCTGAAGGATGTGATCAACCGGGTGCGCGATCTCGTCACCCGCTGGCGCGCCATCCCCGACCCGAAGGACTGGCGGGTGACGCCCGAGACGGCTCGGATTCTGCGCCACTGGCGGTCGCACCGGTTCAGCGGCATCCGCCCGTTCTTCTGCCAGGTGGAAGCCGCTGAGACCGTCATCTGGTTCACCGAGGTGGCCCAGCGCACCAAGGCCGGGCGCGACCTGCTGCAACACCTGGAAGACGCCTCCCGCGACGCCAACCCGGACCTCTCCCGACTGGCGCTCAAGCTGGCGACGGGCGCGGGCAAGACCACGGTCATGGCGATGCTCATCGCCTGGCAAACGATCAACGCCGTCCGTCACCCGGCAAGCCCTCGGTTCACGCGCGGGTTCCTGGTGGTCGCGCCGGGGATCACGATCCGGGACCGCCTTCGCGTCCTCCTGCCCAACGACCCCAACAGCTACTACAAGTCCCGCGAGCTGGTGCCGGACGACATGCAGCGCGACCTGAACCTGGCGGCGATTGTGATCACCAACTGGCACGCCTTCCTTCGACGCGAGAAGATGAAGCTGTCAAAGGGAAGCCGGCGGCTGCTGCAAGGGCGCACCGGGGGACAGGAGATCCGCACCAAGGAGACGGAAGGCCAGATGCTCCAGCGCATCTGCCCGAACTTGATGGGCATGAAGCGCATCATGGTCTTCAACGACGAAGGGCACCATTGCTACCGCGAGAAGCCGCCGGAGCGCAACGAAGAGGGCGCCATTCGGATGGAGGAAAGAAAGGAGGTCAACCGGAACAAGGAGGCCGCCCGCGTGTGGATTTCGGGGCTGGAGGCCGTGCAGCGCAAGCTGGACATCGTGCGCGTGTTGGACCTGTCGGCGACGCCGTTCTTCCTTCGCGGCTCGGGCTACGCCGAAGGCACGCTCTTCCCGTGGACGATGAGCGACTTCTCACTCATGGACGCCATCGAGTGCGGGATCGTCAAGCTGCCCCGCGTCCCCATTGCAGACAACATCTCCAGCGGCGAGATGCCCAAGTTCCGCAACTTGTGGGACCACATCGGCAAGAAGATGCCCAAGAAGGGCCGTGGCAAGAACGCTTCCCCACTGGACCCGCTCAAGCTACCGGTCCAGCTGCAAACCGCCCTGGACGCCCTCTACGGCAACTACGAGAAGGTCTTCAAGCTGTGGGAAGATGCCGATACGGACGTGCCTCCCTGCTTCATCATCGTGTGCAACAACACGTCCACCTCCAAGCTGGTGTTCGACTACGTCTCCGGCTTCCTCTGGCCACAGTCGGACAAGGGCGGCTGCCGCCTTCACAACGGCCGGCTCCCCCTCTTCCGCAACTTCGACGAGAACGGCGTCCGACTAGACCGCCCCCGCACGCTGCTGATCGACAGCGAGCAACTGGAGTCCGGCGAAGCACTCGACACCGGCTTCCGCAAGGCCGCGGCCGCCGAGATCGACCAGTTCCGGCGCGAGATCGTCCAGCGCACCGGCGACCGCCGCCAAGCCGAGAACCTGTCCGACGCGGACATCTTGCGCGAAGTCATGAACACGGTCGGAAAGGCGGGTCGCCTGGGCGCAGGCATTCGTTGCGTCGTGTCGGTGTCGATGCTCACGGAAGGATGGGACGCCAACAACGTCACCCACGTCCTGGGCGTGCGCGCCTTCGGAACCCAGCTGCTGTGCGAGCAGGTGGTGGGCCGCGCCCTCCGGCGCCAGTCCTACGACCTGAACGACGACGGCCTCTTCAACGTCGAGTACGCCGACGTGCTAGGCATCCCCTTCGACTTCACCGCCGAGCCTGTGATCGCGCCGCCCCAGCCGCCTCGCGAAACGGTGGAAGTGCGGGCCGTCACCCCCGAGCGCGACGACTGCGAGATCCGCTTCCCCCGCGTACAGGGCTACCGCGTCGAGCTGCCGAAGGAGCGGTTGCGCCCCGACTTCAACGACGACGCGACCCTTGTGCTGACACCCGATCTGGTCGGCCCGACGGTCACCCGCAATCAGGGCATCATCGGCAAAGGCGTGGACCTGACGCTGGAGGGTCTGGAGAAGGTTCGCCGCAACGAACTGCTCTACAACCTCACATGGCGACTGTTGGAGACCAAGTGGCGCGACGCGGGCGAAGAGCCGAAGCTGTACTTGTTCGGCCAACTCAAGCAGATCACAAGCCGATGGCTGGACGACCATCTGGTGTGCCAGGGCGGCACGTTTCCGGCCCAGCTGATGTACCTGGAGCTGGCGGACCGGGCCTGCGCGCGCATCACTCGGGGAATCGTGTCGGGCCACGAGGGCGATCGCCCCGTCAAGGCGATCCTAGACCCCTACAACCCCCAGGGCTCCACCGCCGCCGTGCGCTTCACCACCTCCAAGACTCGCCGGTGGAGGACCGCCGCCGACCAGTGCCACATCAACTGGGCCGTCTGCGACAGCGACTGGGAGACGCAGTTCTGCCGCGTCGCCGAGGCCGACTCCCGCGTTCGCGCCTATGTGAAGAACCAAGGCTTGGGATTGGAAGTCCCCTACCGTCAGGGTTCCGAGTCGCGGACCTACGTCCCAGACTTCATCTTGAAGGTGGACGACGGCCGCGGAGACGGCGATCTTCTGAACCTCGTGGTCGAGATCAAGGGCTACCGTCGAGAAGACGCCAAGGACAAGAAGCAGACCATGGACGCCTACTGGATCCCCGGGGTGAACAACCTGGGCGGCTTCGGCCGCTGGGCGTTCGCGGAGTTCACGGACGCCTGGACGATGGAGGAGGCGCTGGACGCGGCGATTGCGGGAGGAGTCGGATGACGAGAGACAAGATCGTGTTGGCCGGGATGGCCGCCGCCGGGCCGGACGCCAAGTTCAACGCCGTGCAACTGCAGAAGCTCTTCTTCCTCGTCGATCGGGAGATACCGAGCCTGATCGGCGGCCCCCACTTCGACTTCAGCCCCTACCACTACGGCCCGTTCGACAGGGCCGTCTACGACGTGCTAGACGGCCTGCTAGACTCCGGCGATGCATCCGCCGACGCTTCCTCCCGATACCCGCTGTATTCCCTAACGGCTTCTGGTACTCGAAAAGGCGACCGCTGCCTCGCAGAGATGCACGACAACGCGTCCCGCTACATGAAGGAGGCCAGCAACTGGATAGTGGCCACGCCCTTCCAGCCCATGCTGGCGGCCATCTATCGGCAATACCCCGACATGGCCCGGAACAGCGCCGTCCCCCACTTGGCCAAGCCATACCCCCGAACCACGTTCCGCTACCCGATGCCTTCGTTCGCCTCTGGAATGGCAAGGACGCTCGATCTCTTCGGCACGCTGGACGATTTCGAGACCACGATCGGCGATGGCGACCTGGACACGTTGGCAACCTACAACGATTGGCGTGCCGTCGGCGAAGACATCGAGGCCGCGATGGCGACGATTCGCCGACTCCGGCGTGGTGCACGCCCCAGCCCGAGTTCGTCCCAAGACATCGAGGCCGCGATGGCAACCGTTCGCCGACAGCGACGGGCGTCATGAGCAGAGACGTCGCAGGCCACGCGTCGGAGGTAAAGGTTGCTCGTTTCCATTCTGGACCCTTGCCTCCTGCCGAGGAGGTGGCGACATACGAGGGTGTTCTGCCAGGAGCGTTCGACCGAATCCTGTCAATGGTCGAGCATCAAGCCGAACACCGGCAAATGCAGGAAGCGAAGACCCTCACCGCTGCAATTCGCGTGGAGTCGAGAGGACAGTGGCTTGCATTCGTGATTGCTTTGACTGGCATCTTGTGCGGCACACTGCTGGTCATTCTGGATAGGTCTCTTGAAGGACTTGCCGCCATGCTCACCCCTCTGGCGGTCCTTGTTGGAGTGTTTGTACAGCAAAAAAGACGACGAGGCCACGAGATTGCCGAAAAGGCCGACCCCACGGCCATCGGGCCTGGACGGCTAGACACCTCACCGCCGGCGGGCCGCCAGAACGGGTGAACGAGATGACCTTCGACATCACTGCGATCCAAAAGCTACTCTGCAAGACGCTGTGCCACGACATAGAGGTGGTGAGACGCTTTGACGGGACACCGATGGTCAACACGCCTTTCCGGTTCCCCGATGGCGACACATACCCCATCTACATTGCCACTTCGCCATCCGGCGATCTCACGCTGTCCGATCGCGGTCACACTCTGATGCACATGAGCTACGACCACGATGTGGATTTCTTCGTGGAAGGCACCTGCGGCACGCACCTGGAGCGCATAATGGCGGAGAGCGGCTTGCGCCGGGACAGAGCCGCGTTTCGTCTCGACACGTCGCCGGATAGGTTGTCCGAGGCCGTCATCGTGTTCGGCCAGGCACTGACGAGGATCTACGGTCTGACGCTACAGTCTCCGTCAGACGCAGGTTTCCCAGCGCGAGGACCCGCGAACTCCATCAAACGGGCAACGTGAGATGAGCAAACGACGCCGGCCACCGAAGCGAGTGAGAACGCTCACCCACGACGACGCATCTCGCAAGAACATCCCGACGGCCGAGTACCAGCCGGTCCTGCCCGAGGGCGACCGCACGCCCATCCAAGTCGCCTACGCACGTCGCAACCGCGACCTCGATCCTCAGCTCGTGTGGCGCGGGAAGGATGTGCAGGACTGGTCCGACTTGGTGGTTCCCGCACCACCGCTGTTCATCCAGGAGAAGGTTCATCCGAAAGTTCTGATCGATGATCTAGTACGGCGGACTCGTGAATCCGAAACGGACTACAACGGCGAGCACCCCGACCTCTTCGCCGACTTCAACGGGCTCCCCGAGGGTGACGCCAAGACCGAGTTCTATCAGCACGACGCCAAGTGGTCCAACCGGATGATCCTGGGCGACAGCCTCCAGGTCATGGCATCACTGGCCGAACGCGAGGGCCTGCGTGGCAAGGTCCAGTGCATCTACATAGACCCGCCCTACGGCATCAAGTTCAACTCCAATTTCCAATGGTCCACGACCAGCCGAGACGTCCGCGACGGCAAGCCCGAGCACATCACCCGAGAACCCGAGCAGGTGAAGGCATTTCGGGACACGTGGCGAGACGGCATTCATTCGTACCTGACGTACCTGCAGGACCGGCTGACGGCCGCCCGCGACTTGCTGACCGAGAGCGGATCTATCTTTGTGCAGATTGGCGAGGAGAACGTGCACCGCGTGAGGGCATTGATGGACGAGGTGTTTGGGGAAGATAATTTCTGTTCTTTAATCACTTTTGAGACTACAACGGGACAAACATCTCGACTTATGGCTCAGAACAATGACTTCGTGTTGTGGTACTCCAAGAACATCGAGAGAACCAAATTCCATCAGTTATACTTGCCGAAGGAGCCAGGCAAGCAGGGCGGCACTGGATATAGGTTTGTGTTGACCACGGATCTCTTGGAGAGGCCGTTTGATGGGACCATCCATACAGGGGACAGGCTGTTTATGAAGGGTGATGTGACATCCCAGAGACAAGGTAGAGCATCTGGAGAGGGTTCTGCGATGCACTTCCCTGTAATGTGCCAAGGGCGACGTTTTGTTCCCAAGGGTGGACGCGGATGGTCAACAACCGATCATGGTATGTTACGGCTAAGGCAAGCCGACCGCCTTCTACCGAATGGAATTAACCTTGCGTATAGACGCTATCTTGAAGACTCTCCTGTGCTTCCTATGGTGGCGTCATGGCGAGATACGGGTAGCGGGTTCATGTTCGGTAAGGTGTATGTGGTTCAAACCAACACTAAGGTCATCCAGCGTTGTATCCTCATGGCCACCGATCCCGGCGACCTCGTTCTCGACCCCACCTGCGGCTCGGGCACGACTGCCTACGTCGCCGAACAATGGGGCCGTCGCTGGATCACCATCGACACATCTCGGGTCGCCTTAGCACTGGCTCGTGCCCGGGTGATGGGGGCTCGCTACCCGTACTACCTGCTCGCGGATTCAAGGGAAGGAGTGGAGAAGGAGGCGCAGCTGGCCCGGACCCAACCCGACGAAAACACGGCAACCTACGGAGACATTCGCCAGGGTTTCGTGTACGAGCGCGTGCCTCACATCACGCTCAAGTCCATCGCGAACAACGCAGAGATCGACGAGATATGGAAGTCGCATCGGCCCGCGTTGGATCGACTTCGAACGCGCCTGAACGAGGCACGCCACGCAGATTGGGAGGAATGGGACGTGCCGCATCACGCAGAAGAGCCCTGGAACAAGCAGGCTTCCACGCTCTTCGCTCGTCTCAGGAAGGAGCAACACAAGAAGAAGCCCAACACCTCTAGCGTTCGCCGACTTCTCGACGAGCTGAACGCGGTCCTAGGACGAAGCTACACGCTGGAGTCGTTGCCGGAACGGCCTGCGGACCCCTGGCCCGAGGAGGAACACCAAGCACTTCATGCCGAGTGGTGGAAGGGCCGTATCGCTCGACAGAAGGAGATCGACGCCTCCATCGCCGCCAAGGCCAACTACGAGTACCTGTACGACAAGCCCTATGAGGACAAGCACAGGGTTCGCGTGTCCGGCCCGTTCACGGTTGAGAGCCTGTCGCCGCACCGGGAGCTGGGCGTGGACGAGAACGACGATCTCGTGGACCAAGTAGCCGAACCCAAGCGCGGCTACGGTCGCGAACAAGACTTCGCTTCGGTCGTGCTCGACAACCTGCGCACGGCCGGCGTTCAGCAGGCGCACAAGGAAGACAAGATCGCCTTCTCCTCGCTGACGGCTTGGCCGGGCGATCTGGTGTGCGCGGAGGGGCGGTTCGTCAAGGAAGGCGGCCGGTCGCGGACCGAGCAGCGAGCGGCGATCTTCGTCGGCCCCGAGTTCGGGACCGTCGTGCGGCCCGACTTGGCGGCGGCGGCGCGGGAGGCCGCCGAGGCGGGATTCGACATGCTGGTGGCGTGCGCCTTCAACTACGGACCACATGCGACCGAGTTCAACAAGCTGGGCCGCATGCCCGTGTTGAAGGCGCGGATGAACGCCGACCTCCACATGGCCGAGGACCTCAAAAACACGGGCAAAGGCAACCTGTTCGTGGTCTTCGGGGAGCCCGACATCGAAATCTTGCCGGCCGACGACGGCACCCCAGACGACGATCGCATTCGCGTCAAGATTCGCGGCGTCGACGTCTTCCACCCCGGCAGCGGCGAAGTGCGTAGCGACGGTCCCGACGGGATCGCATGCTGGTTCATCGACACGGACTACGACGAGGAGAGCTTCTTCGTGCGCCACGCCTACTTCCTCGGCGCTGGCGACCCCTACAAGGCCCTGAAGACGACCCTCAAGGCCGAGATCAACCCCGAAGCGTGGGCCACGCTCAAGAGCGACACGTCCCGGCCCTTCGACCGTCCCAAGTCGGGCCGCATCGCCGTCAAGGTCATCAACCACCTGGGCGACGAAGTCATGAAGGTGTTCCGAGCGTGAGTTCCACGCAGACGGCCCAGGTCAACCTGACCCGGGACCGAGTCCTGGAAGTCCTGCGCGCCCACAAGGCCGAATTGGCTCGCCGCTACCGGGTCAAGGACCTCGCCCTCTTCGGGTCGTTCGGTCGCGACCAAGCCAACGCGGACAGCGACATCGACATCCTCGTCCGCTTCAACGCCCCAGCCACGCCACGGTGGTTCTTTGGAACCCAGGCATACTTGGAGGACCTCCTGGGACGGCGCGTGGACCTCGTCACGGACAAGGCGTTGCGCCCCGAGTTCCGCCCCTACGTGGAGGCCGAAGTAATCCGTGTCTGAGCACAGGTCCCCGCCCCGGCACTGGCGATGCTACCTGACCGACATCGTATGGCACGCCGTTCATATCGACGTTTCCGTTCTCTTGCGGTCACTCAGGCGCCTGTCGCAGGAGCTGGATAGTACCACTGAGGGAAGGTGAGCCGACTGATTTCATAGGCGACGCTGGACGGATCGGTGGGAAACCATGCCAGCTCTCGTAGCTTGCCCGAGGGGTCGGCCGCCGAACGGCAATGTATTCCGTGCAACCCCATGTTCTGCACCCGCAAACCGATGTCCTGGCATGCAGCGTGCGGCACGATGGTGCCACGCCTGGACAGCGGATAGCTGGCAGGAAGCCCCGCCGCTTCAACTCCTGCGGAAGTGTGTATGTCACATACAGTTTGCCGTTCTGGAAGGTTGCACTCAATCAATACCGGTCCTCGAGACTCCCGGAGATCTTCTGGTTCGTACGCCCATTCTCTTGCGAATCTGCGGAAATTCCTGCGTGCCCCATCCTTGTTCTCGTTGAGGTACAATACGGGAAAGCTGTCCGGTGGATTCCATCGTCCACCGTCTCGAGCCGCAAATGTCGGATCAAGGGGATTAGGCCACTTGGCTTTGGCGACGCGCCACCAGCTCAGTGTATTGACAAGTCCTTCCGACAAGAGAGTCATGGTTCAAGCGTACATGTTGTCGAACCGAAACATGTCCTGGCATACCTTCATCACACCCGCGGAATCTCCCTTCAACAACAACTCGAGCAGCGTAGTTCCGTCGATTGCCGGAATCGGTCTACGGACTACGCCAGGGATCCTGTCCTGCTTCAAGTAATGAACGAGCATGTCGGTGGCTGTCGCCAAGTTGGAAGCCGTAGCTGCATCTCTGTCGCAAAGGTCCATCAGACGGTCCTCCTCATCTTCTTCGAGTGCCCAGACACGGACGACTCGTTCCGGTACAGATCGATTATGTCCGCTAGCGGCGTGGACGGATGCAACATCCACTGCATAACAAACTACCAAGCTCTGGGTCGGGCGGATGCCGCCATAGGTTGTATTGGTCTGCTGTACAATGAAGTGCTCAAATGTCGTTGGGAGTGTAGGTTGCAGGTCCAGAGCTACCGGCAATAGCCAGTCATAACGAAGCGATCGCTGGCTACGTGGTCTGACGTGCGGGTGCGCCAGCGAGGTGCTCATGGCCGTCATACCAGTCACAAGTTGGCTCCGTGGTACCGAAGGAAGTTCTCCTTCACCATTTGTCTGAACAGCCAATATAGAGATTCTGCAAAAGCCTCTGCAGTGCGCACCAACGAGGAATCGGAAAACACGTGAGGTCGGGTCGTAGACATGTCCATGTCCAAAACCCAGCTCCTTTCGTCAACAGGGTCAAGAACATCTGGGGCGTGCGTAGTATTGGGGGGCAGGACTCCCCACCGGGCCAACACGGTGTCGTCATTGGGGGCCAGGAACTGGGCAAGCATCATTGAATGAACGATGGAGGATCGCAGTTGGGCTAGCCCATTGCCACTTGCGTGTACGCCGAGCACCTCCGGCACGACTAGGTCGGCAACCTTGCTTGCTGCGGTGCCGGTCAGCTGATCGATGTACCGTAGTCCAAAGCGCGTGCTGTCCGTCGGGGAGAAGTTGGTGGCAGTTGCATTGATGACGGCTCGGAGGCGATCGAGGAAGTCACGTCGACTATGGTATTGGCGCGTTTCGAGCGATACGAAGTCCTGCGCCAGGGAAACCCTCCATGCCGAAGGACGATTCGCGCTGTCCGCAAGCCGCCAAATCCGGGAATGGCCAACATCGATCTGCGAAGGGCTTGTCATGTTGATCTGGTGAGTATCTTCCGCCGTTAGGTGCGGATAGGTCGATCTCAACTCCTCTTGGAAGGCGGCTACGGCTTCGGAGGCACGAGACTGTCCGATCGCCAGAATCGGAGCAAATCGCACCTGGGCGACGACGGCGGCTAGCGGCGCCTGGGGTAGCGGCACCTCGGGGATGTGCGTTGGCTGTAGGGGCCGTGGTTCCATCATGGCGGCTGTCTAGGCGGGCTGATGAGGGCGGATGGGCGAGAGACGCGTCCTCTCTGGAACGATACGATTGAACTCAAGGTAACGTTTCCGTCCGCAACCGGACAGAAGAGCGTCCGCCGAGCCAAGACCGCGCTTCGTCGGCGAGCGCACGCCAAGGGCAGCCGGCTAGCCCGTCCCGCGCACCGCGGCCAGGAACTCGTCGCCCGTCTCGTGTTCGAGGACCAGATCCGAGATGGCGGCCGTCCGGTCCGGATCGGCGGTCCCCTCCAGTGCCGCCTCGAGTCGGCGAGCCACCGCAGACCCGAACTTCGTGCCCGCTTGGCGCACCAGCACCTGCTGCTGGCCTTGCCGCAGGCCCTGGCGGTGCCAGTCCTTCTCCCACTGCTTCATCCTCTCCACGATCCTCGGCACTTCCATCAGGTCCTCCACCTTGTTCAGTTCCTCCACCGACAGGTTTCGGTGTTCCACCAACCGCAACGCCCATCGGTAGAACGCTCGCCTCAGCCCGGCATCCTCCGGCGACGGCAGGTCCTCCACCAGCTTCGCGAACACCTCGGCGAACGCCGCCGGCGTCCGCGCTCGCTCCAAGTGGCTCACCGCCGCAGCCGCTCCTCGCCATTCTGGATCGTACCGACCGTGGGGACCCACGTCAACCAGGTGGTAGCGGACTCCCCGCTTCACCTCCCCGCCCATCCATGTCGGCGGCGGTGTCGGCGGCGCCAGCCACCGGTCCTCGCCGTTGAAGAGCACCACCGACGCCACCAGCGCATAGTTCGGTCGCTTGCCCCACGGCTGCCGGCCCGCCTCCGTCCGCAACAGCGCAGCGTAGGTGTCCACCCGATCATGCATCCCGCGGTCCACCGTGGACTGGAACTCGAAGACGAGCAACACCCAGGTGGAAGGCTCCGCCCTCAGGCGGGCGCGCCACACCACATCCGCCGCGCGGCGGTGGCCAGTCTCGGTGACGAGACGCTCTCCACGCGCTTGAGACGAGGAGAGGTGCAGCTTGGCCTCCAACTCGGGCAGGTGGAGCCGCAGCGTGCTCCGTACCATCCGAGGGAAGGCGAAGAGGGCCTTCTCATAAAGATGCGCGGCCACGATGTGATCCGCCGTCAGGTACGAACCGTCGCCCAGCAGTATCATCTCCTTCATGGCCCGGCGCAGGACCCCAGATCACCGTCCGCTCCCGAACGCACCAGTTGCGGCAACAGAACCGCAACAACTTTCGCGCCACGCCGGCCAGCACCTATCTTCCGCACGGCAAGAGGCCAACCACGACGGCTGCGGCCCCAGCGCGGAAACACCCCCCTCCCAACCCCCGAAGCGTCCCTCACGCACACCAAGCGACCCGCAGTGGCCACAACCAGATCGAATCCAGCCCAAAGGCCCCGTTCCCCGGCCGCCGTCGGTCCTCGGCCTCGCCTCCTGCCCAGCCCCTGGGCGCACACGCTACTCGCTCTGGCCCTGGCCGCCGCCCCGTCATCGCCGCCTCTTGCCGCCCAGCTGCCCGACGACCTGTCGTCCGCCACCGGGGAGGTCCTCTACCAAGCCTCGTGCGCCAACTGCCACGGGGCCGACGGGCGCGGGACCGACCCAGCCCTTCTCGCCTTTGAGGAGGAGGTGCCCGACTTCACGGACTGCGACTTCGCCGCCCGGGAGCCCGACGCCGACTGGGTCGCCGTAGCCCACGAAGGAGGACCGGTGCGGGGGTTCAGCGAGATGATGCCCGCGTTCCGGGGCGCGCTCACGCCGGAGCAGCTCCAGCGGGTCATGGACTACATTCGGACGATGTGCACCGACGACGCCTGGCCCCGAGGCGAGCTGAACCTGCCTCGCCCCCTGTTCACGGAGAAGGCGTACCCGGAGGACGAGTGGGTGGTAGCGGCCAGCTTGCCTGTGGACGGGAGCGGACAGGGAGGCGCGGAGTTCGTCTACGAGCAGCGTTTCGGCCCCCGAAGCCAGTGGGAGGTCGCCATTCCCTACGAGTGGGAGCGGCGAGAGAGCGGCGAAGGCGGACGGGCGCGGCTGGGCGAGGTCGAGGTCGCCGTCAAGCACGCCTTCTTCCACAGCATCGAGTCGGGCTCGGTCGTCTCGTTGTCGGGCGACGTGCACTTCCCGGCCAGCTCCGACCCGGAATCGACGGAGCCCCGGGGCGCGTCGGTGGGCGGCTTCCTGCACTTCGGGCAACTCCTGGGGGAGGACTCGTTCCTTCAGGGACAGACCGGGGCGCGCGTACCGCTCTACGACGGTGGCGATCTGCGCGCCTACGGTCGACTGGTGCTGGGGCGCGGCTTCTCCAGCGGCGCATGGGGTCGGTCCTGGACGCCGATGGTGGAACTCGTCGCGAACCGCGCACTGGGCTCCGACGACGCGGACGTGTACGCCGACTTGGTGCCGCAGATGCAGATCGCCCTGAACACGCGCCAACACGTGCTGGCCAACGTGGGAGTGCTGGTCCCGGTGTCAGCACGGCGGGGGCGCGGGACGCGCTTGGTGAGCTACGTGCTCCTGGACTGGTTCGACGGCGGCTTCTGGGAGGGCTGGTAGAGTGGCGACCCGTCCCCCACATGCCCGATTCGCCAGCCCTGCGCTCGCCTGGGGTTGCCGTTGCCTCTTGGCAGCGCCCGGCCTCTTCGCCAGCGTCGCCGCTCGCGCCCAGGAGACGGAGCGGTTCGCACCGGAGACAGAGCCGTTCGCAACCGCCGACCGGTGCATCGCTTGCCACCAGGGCGTGACCACCAGCGAGGGCGTGGGGGTGTCGATCGGCCACGACTGGCGGGCGTCGATGATGGCCAACAGCGCCCGCGACCCCTACTGGCAGGCGGCGGTCCGGCGCGAGGTCATGGATTACCCGGAGGCGACGGCCGAGATCGAAGCCCAGTGCTCGCGCTGCCACATGCCGATGGCAAACGTCCTGGCCGAGTACCAGGGCCGTGCGGGCCAAGTCTTCGCCCACCTGCCGGCGGAAAACGATGGCGAGATGGCCGGGCCGGCGGCCGACGGAGTGTCGTGTACCGTCTGCCACCGTGTGACGCCCGACAACTTCGGCACTGACCAAAGCTTCTCCGGCGGCTTCGCCATCGACCGCTCCGCTCCGCCCGAGGGGAGGCCGGTCTATGGTCCCTTCGAGCCGGACTCGGGCGGTGTTGGGATCATGCACTCGGCCACCGGGTTCCGTCCCCAAGAGGCCGAGCATGTCCAGTCGTCGGAGCTTTGCGCGACGTGCCATACCCTCTTCACCCACGCCTTTCGTCCGGACGGCGAAGCGGGCCCCGAGTTCCCGGAGCAGGTCCCCTACCTGGAGTGGCAGGCGAGCGCCTTCGCCGGAGAGCAGAGTTGCCAGGACTGCCACATGCCCGAGGCAACAGAAGAGCTGCCCGTGACGATGGTGCTGGGGCGCGCCCGGCCCCGGGTCTCCCGCCATGTCTTCAGGGGCGGCAACTTCTTCATGCTACGGATGCTCGACCGCTACCGCGACGAGCTCGGCACCGTCGCCCTGCCAGCCGAGATGGAGCTGTCCGCGCTCCGCACCGAAGAGCACTTGAGGACCTCCACCGCCAGCGTGAGCGTGACCAGCGCGGAAGTGCAGGTGGGCGAGGGAGTGCAGGGCGGCGACGGAGGCCAGGGCGCACGGCTTGCCTTCGACATCGAGGTGCGCAACCACGCCGGCCACAAGTTCCCTACTGGCTATCCGTCGCGGCGGGCTTGGCTTCATGTCGTCGTGACCGGCCCAGGCGGCCGGACGATCTTCGAGTCGGGAGCGGTCGCCGCCGACGGCAGCATCACGGGCGACGACCACGACCGCGACGGCTCCGCCTACGAGCCCCATCACACCGAGATCCGCTCGCCGGACCAAGTACAGGTCTACCAGGCGGTGATGACCGACCGGGCCGGAGTGGTGACCACGGGCTTGGCGTCCGCCGAGGCCTGGGCCAAGGACAACCGGCTGCTTCCAGAGGGCTTCGACGCGGAGATCGCCGGGGAGCGGGCAGCCGTTCGCGGCGCGGCCCGCTCCGACGCCGACTTCGCCCCTGGCGGCGACCGGGTCCGCTACTCCGTGGCTGTGGAGCGCACGGACGGACCCTTCACCGTCACCGCCCGCCTCCGCTTCCAGCCGATCGGCTACCGCTGGGCCGAAAATCTAGCCGCCTACGATGCGTTCGAGACGCGTCGCTTCGTCCGATACTACCGCGAAATGGCCTCCGCCTCGGCGATCACGGTCGCGGAAGCAACGATCGGCGCTAACTAGCCCGTCCCGCGCACGGCGGCCATAAACTCGTCGCCCGTTTCGTGTTCGAGGACCAGGTCCGAGATGACCGCCGTCCGGTCTGGATCGGCGATCCCCTCCAGTGCCGCCTCGAGTCGCCGAGCCACCGCAGACCCGAACTTCGTGCCCGCTTGGCGCACCAACACCTGCTGCTGGCCCTCCCTCTGGCCTTCCGCACGACCTTCCGCACGGCCCTGGCGGTGCCAGTCCTTCTCCCACTGCTTCATCCTATCGACGATCCTCGGCATTCCCTCCATCAGGTCCTCCACCTTGTTCAGTTCCTCCACCGACAGGTTTCGGTGTTCCAGCAACCGCAACGCCCATCGGTAGAACGCTCGCCTCAGCCCGGCGTCCTCCGGCGACGGCAGGTCCACCACCAGCTTCGCGAACACCTCGGCGAACGCCTCCGGCGTCCGCGCTCGCTCCAGGTGGCTCATCGCCGCAGCCGCTCCTCGCCACTCCGGATCGTACCGACCGTGGGGACCCACGTCAACCAGGTGGTAGCGGACTCCCCGCTTCACCTCCCCGCCCATCCACGCCGGCGGCGGCGTCGGCATCGCTGGCCACCGATCCTCGCCGTTGTAGAGCACCACCGACGCCACCAGCGCATAGTTCGGCCGCTTGCCCCACGGCTGTCGGGCCGCCGCCTCCCGCAACAGCGCAACGTAGGTGTCCGTCCGAAGGGGCATCTCTCGGTCCACCGTGGACTGGAACTCGAAGTCGAGCAGCACCCACGTAGAAGGCTCCGCCCTCAGGCGGGCGCGCCACACGACGTCCGCCGCGCGGCGGTGTCCGGTCTCGGTGACGAAGACGCTCTCGACGCGCTTGAGAGAGGAGAGGTCCAGCTCGGCGGCCATCTCGGGCAGGTGGAGCCGCAGCGTGCTCCGCACCATCCGAGGGAAGGCGAAAAGGTCCCGGTAGGAGAGGTCGTGGTCCATACGGACCAATTAGGGTGCGGTATTTGGGGCGCTCACATAGCTGGATGGGACTAATTTTTTTTCGTACCGTGGAGCAGCCCACATTCAGTCCACAGAAGACCGATCACAGCGACACAGGAAGACGAAACCGTGAAGACGACCCGCACCACCCAAGGCACCACCTCCGCCCGAGCCCGCCGCGCCGTCCCCCTGTCCCTGCTGGCCACGGTCGCACCCGTCGTGGCCCTCCCGGCATCCGTCGCGGCCCTCGCGCTCGCCGTTGCGGCCCTCGCGCTCCCGGCCCACGCCCAGCAGGGCCTCGCCGGCCTGGACGACGAGATCGAGGCGATGGTCGCCGAGTGGGGCATTCCGGGGATGGCGCTCGCCGTCGTGCAGGACGACCAGATCACCTACGCCCGAGGGTTCGGCGTGCGCGAGACAGGCGGCAGCGACCCGGTGGACGAGCACACGATCTTCGCGGCGGGCTCCAGCTCCAAGGCGTTCACAGCAGCCGCCCTGGCGATCCTAGTGGACGAAGGGAAGGCGTCCTGGGACGACTTGGTGATCGACCACCTCCCCGACTTCCGGCTCAGCGACCCCTACATCACCCGCGACCTGCGCATCCGCGACCTCATGAGCCACAACTCGGGCCTCTTGCGGGGCGACCGCATCTGGTACGCCAGCGGCCGAAGCCGCGAAGAGGTGCTGCATCAAGTCCGCCACCAGCCCATCACCTTCCCGCTCCGCTCCACCTTCCAGTACAACAACACGACGTGGATCGCCGCCGGCGAGGTGATCGAGGTGCTGTCGGGGGTCACGTGGGACGACTTCGTGGCCCAGCGCATCTTCGAACCCCTGGGCATGACCCGCAGCACGACCCTTCTGGGTCCGCTGGCGGAGATGGAGAACGTGGCCCAGCCCCACCTCCTCGGCCCGGAAGGCGATCTCCGGACGGTTCCGTACCGCAACATCGACAACGCAGGCCCGGCCGGCTCCATCAACTCCAGCGTCGTGCAGATGGCGCAGTGGGTCAGACTGCACCTGGGAAGCGCTGGCGAGTACGAAGGCGCACGGGTCGTCTCGGAGGAGGCGCTGCTGGAGACCCACACGCCGCAGATGGTCATGCGCAAGGTGGCGCCCTGGGCGTGGATCTGGCCCGAGTCCGACTTCCTCAACTATGGCCTCGGCTGGTTCCTGACCGACTACCGGGACGTGAAGACCGTCTCTCACGGAGGCAACATCGACGGCATGACCGCGCTGGTGGCGATGGTGCCGGAGCGCAACTACGGCTTCGTGCTGCTGATCAACCTGAACGGCGCCAACTTCTTCGCCAGCGCCCTAGTCCATCGCCTGATCGACCGGATCGAGGGCGGCGAGCAACTCCCCTGGAGCGAACGGATGCTAGCGCGCTGGCAGGAGGTGCTGGAGGAGGAACGGAACGCCGCCCAGGAAGTGGAGGACAGCCGAGTCACCGACGCCCCGCCCTCGCTCGCCCTCTCGGCCTACGCTGGCACTTACACGAACAAGATGTACGGCGAGATCGTCGTCTCGGAGCGCGACGGAGGACTACACGCCCGCTTCGGCGAGGGCTTCGAGGGCACCCTGGAGCACTGGCACTACGACACCTTCCGCGCTCACTGGGACGACGCCTCCGGCAGCCAGGAGTTCTTCCGCTTCGAGATCGGCACCGACGGCCAAGTGGCTGTCCTCCACGCCGAGATCGAAGGCAGCGTGGAGTTCCCGCGCCAGCGTTGAGCACCCGCAACCCCGACATCGTGGTGGTCGGCGCCGGGATCGTCGGGGCGTCCTGCGCCTACCACCTGGCCGTCCGAGGGCTCCGGGTCACCGTGCTGGAGCGCGAGTCTGCGCCGGCCCTGGGCTCCACGGGCAAGAGCGCCGCCGGCGTGCGAGTTCAGTTCACGACCCGAGCCAACATCGCCCTCTCCATGCACTCCCTCCCCGTCTACCGGGAGTTCCACCGACGACACGGCTTCGACATCGGCTACCGCGACATCGGCTACCTCCTTCTGGCACCCGCCGAGCGGTGGGAGCAGCACTTGGAGTCCGTCGCCCTGCAGCGGAGCATGGGCGCACCGGTGGAGGTCCTGAACCCGCAGGACGCCCGACGCTTCGTCCCCATCGCCACCGACGGCCTGGGCGGCGCCACCTACGGTTCTTGGGACGGAGTAATCGACCCTCACATGGCTACCCACGCCTGGGTCGCCCTGGGCAAGTCCGCCGGCGTGGAGTACCGCTTCGACAGCGCGGTGGCGGGCATCCGCCCCGAACCCGGGGGGACCGGCTGGAGGCTGGACACAACGCGAACCGACTCCGGCGCCCGTGCCCGCTCGCCCATTGAAACGCACTCGTGCGGCTGGATCGTCAACGCCGCCGGGGCGTGGTCCGGCTTGGTGGGCCGGATGGCGGGGCTGGACGTTCCCGTGCGCCCGAAGCGCATCCAGATATTCCTCAGCGCACCCGTCGCCGACGAACGGGTCTATCCCCTGACGGTGGACCTGGGCACGGGCGTCTACCTGCGAAGCGAAGGAGACCGCATCCTCTTCGGCCTCGACGCCCACGAGAACGACGCAGACGAGAACGACGCCCACGAGAACGGTGCTGGCGAGGTCGGCGGCTTCACCGAGGGGATCGACTGGGGATGGCTGGAGCATGTTCTGCTCACCGGCGTCGAGCGCTATCCCTGGTGGGAGGACCTGGGCGTGGACCGGAAGGGAAGCTGGTGGGGCTACTACGAAGTCACCCCCGACAACAGCCCCGTCATCGGCGTCAACCCGGGCGCCGACCGATGGATCGACGCTTGCGGATTCTCGGGCCATGGGATCATGCACGCGCCCGCCACGGGCTTGGCCGTCTCGGAGCTGGCGGCCGACGGCCAGTCCCGCACGCTGGACATCTCCGCCTTCAATCACGCTAGATTCGGAGCATCCGCGACGCAGGACGGAGGCGACCGTTCGGCCCAAGCCCGCGACTCGACCCACGCCCGCGACTCGGCCCGCGCCCGCGCCGCCCAGGTGGAAGCCAACATCTTCTAAGGACAGGACCGACATGAAGCTGCGATTTGCCGAAGAGATCATGCTGCTGCTCCTCCACGACGAGAACGGGAAGTTCACCCGAGTGCCCGAGTGGTCGCTCAAGTACGCCCTCGCTGGCGGCGTGCTCATGGACCTGGCGCTGGCGGACCGGATCGACACGGACCTGGAGAGCCTGATCCTCGTCGATTCGAGTCCCACGGGAGACGACCTTCTGGACTCGACGCTGGCCGACATCGCCGGAGCCCACGAACGCCGAAGCGCCGACTTCTGGGTGGAGCGGGTCGCTGGCCGAGCCGACGAGATACGCGAGACCGCAATCGCCCGGCTGGTGGACAGGGGAATCATCGAGCTCGAGGAGGGACGGTTCCTCTGGGTCTTCCGGTCCCGGCGCTATCCGATGGTGGATGGCCAAGCCGAACGGGAAGTGAAGCTGCGGATCATGGAGGTGCTCTTCAGCGACGTGATCCCGGACCCCCGCGACGTGGTGATCATCTGCCTCGCCGACGCCTGCGGAATCTTCCCCGAGCTCCTCTCCAAGCGGGAAGTCCAGATGGCCCAGCCCCGCATCGACCTGGTGCGCAAGATGGACCTGATCGGCCGCGCAGTCACCGCCGCGATCCGCAACATCGAGGTCGCGCTGGCCCGGGCCGCCCAGCCCTACATCGGCTAGGTCGGCGTCGCGCCGGCAGCCGGAAGACGACGGCCTACGTCGAGCCGGAGCCCGCCAAGCGCTGGGACACGATCTTGAAGTACAGCAGGTGAAGGAGGCTGGGGAAGCGGTACCCTCCGCGAACCCACGAGACCGACTCCAGCCCGCCAAGCTTCTTCATGCGACGCAGAAAGTGGTCGAACACTTCCCGGTCCTCCCCGGAGAGTCGCTTCCGGGCCTCCGCTCTCGTGAACTGCGCGCCCGGGTCAGCCAGTTTCGAGACGCGTGCCATGCTGGGCATGGTGGTGATCGCGTGGAGGATCGACAGGTAGCGGTCGCTCCTCATGGCGCCCAGGATCTGGGGTTCTAGGAACTTGCGTCCGATCACTTCCGCGGCCAGCCGGATGCCGCCGATGACGTCCTGACGCTGCAACGTCTTGGCCGGAGCCGTTCGCCAGACCGCGTCGCCGATCTCGTGGGCCAGCACCGGCAGACCGCCAGTCCAAAGGGTCAACAGCTTCAAGTCGTATTCGGACACCTGCACGCCGCCGCCCAGGAACGTCTTATGGTAGAACTCGCGGACCTCCTCGTTCGACCAGGGAGCCACGTCGATGAGCTCGAAGACGCGAGCCAGCGACGGTTGGTGCTCGATGAGCTGTCGTCGCCTCTCTTCAAGGCCCACCAGCAGAACGCATAGCCGCGTCTCCGCGTGGGACAGGGAGATTTCGTCCACCACGCTCTTCAGCCAGTTGGCGAAGTGGCTGGATTGGGCCAGCCCGTTGATGTCGTCAAGAACGAGGAAGAGCGACCTGTCCTCGGCGATGCTGTTCAACAGCTGGCGGATCGAGTGCGCAAAGCTCCTCTCCAGCGAGGCGATCTCGCCGTCCCGCAGGTCGAGCTCGAGGGTGGCGCCGAAGAGACCCACCTTGCGCACGCGATCGCCCAGGAAGTCCCGGACCTGCTGGTGCCAAGGCCGTGCGATGCTGTCTTTGAGCAGGCGGTCGAACGTCGTCCGCAGCATTCCGCCCAGATCGGAAACTCCCCCCAGCGGTACATGGCATCCGACGGCCTCTTCATCCTGTTCGGCGAGCCAATGGACGAACCCGGCGAGGGAACTCTTGCCGATCCCCCGCTCCCCCGTGACGAACCCGATTCCCAACCGTCCCTTGCTCGCGCCCCGAACCATGCCGCGGAGCCGCTCGATCTCGTCTCTGCGTCCGACGAAGAACTCAATGGGAACGATCCGTCCCGGAACGAAGGGGCTGGATTCGGGCGTCATCTCTTGGGGTGGGTGGCGGGATCCCGGCCGGGGCTATGCGCCTCGCCCACCGTTCATGGTGGGCTGGAAGGCGGGAGAACACAAGGAGATTCGCCTCCGAGCCCTGTGCTATATCCAGAATTCTTGACGTATTGTAATGTAAACTTGACATTCGACGATCGTAGCGCGATCCTCGGGTTCCCCCCCGCCACTAAAGTCTCGCTCGCCGACGGGAGAAGCAGGAGCAATGCCCAAGTCCCGCGTGGACAACCGCTTGAAGCGTCACCGGAAGGCCCTCGGTTTCTCGCAGCAGGAGCTGGCCGATCTGGCCGGCGTGTCTCGTCAGAGCGTCGCGGCCATTGAGGCGGGGAGGAGCGTTCCCTCCGCCCGCCTGGGACTTCAGCTGGCTCATGCGCTGGGGTGCGGCGTGGAGGACCTCTTCCAGCTGGCGGCTCCGCCGGGGCTCCGAGTGCGCTGGGCCGCCGAAGAGACGGGTACGGAGACGGGTCCCAGGTCGCGAGCCGGCGAGTCAACTGCCACGGTCGCCCCCGGCACGCGGGTTGCCATGGGACGGATCGCGGGACGTTGGGTCGGCCACCGGCTTCCTTCGGCCGCTGCGACGGCCGCCGACGGGATCGTGCTTCCGAGCGTGGCCCCGCTCGAGCCGGAGCCAGACGCCACGGACCGCCTGCACGCGGTCGTACGGCCATTGACGCGCCCCAGGGAGCTCGAGAGCAACGTGCTGGTTGCCGGGTGCGCCCCCCTGCTGGGACCCGTCGCCCACTGGACCAGCCGGCGCTACTCGGACGCTCGCGTACGGTGGCTGCGCGCAGGCAATCGGCGGGCTCTGGAACTGCTGGCGGCCGGGCTGGTCCATGTCGCCGGGCTGCACCTTTCCGGCATCGGCGGCGAGACGGCCAACTTGCGCGGCGTGCGGCGCGCGCTGCCTGGCCGCCAGCTCTTCGTGGCGAACCTGACCCGGTGGCGGCAGGGGATCGTCGTCGCACCGGGCAACCCGCTGGCGATCGCTGGCGGGGAAGACCTCTTCCGTCCAGGCGTGCGACTGACTCGCAGGGAGAGGGGATCGGGGGCCGATGCGCTGACCCGGCGGTTGCGGGCCGGAGCGGACGCATGCGAATCGGCGAGGACGGGACCGATGGCGGCGGGGCACGAGGAAGTCGCCTGGATGGTGGGCCGGGGGCTGGCCGACGCAGGCATCGCCATAGAAGCAGCGGCTCTCGCGGAGGGGCTGGACTTCGTGCCGATCACGCAGGAGCGCTTCGACTTGGTGGTTCCCGCCGAGCTGGCCGACCGGCCTCCAGTGTCCCGCCTCCTCCAGGTGCTGGACGACCCAGGGCTGCGCGCCGAGACCGCCGTCCTGCCCGGCTACGACGTGTCGATGCTCGGCCAAGTCGCCACGGTGGAGGTGGCTTGACCTGCCGAACCCGCGCCGCGGCACTCTTCCTGGCACTGGCGCCCGCGCTTGCGGCTTGGAGTTGCCGGGGCGAGAGCGCTCCCGCGTCCGACAGCGACCGTCGGGAGTTGACGGTCTTCGCCGCGTCTTCGCTGATGGAGGCGTTTCAGGACTTGGCTCCGCGCTTTGAGCGGCACCGAGCAGATGTGGATGTGGTCCTGGCGTTCGCGGGCAGCCAAGTCCTGCGGCTGCAGATCGAGCACGGCGCCCGAGCCCACGTCTTCGCGTCGGCAGACTTGGGCCATGTGCAGGCACTGGCAGACGCGGGGCTGATGACCTCGCCGCAGGTCTTCGCGACGAACGAGCTGGCGGTGATCGTGCCGTCGGACAATCCGGCGCGCATCGAGTCCCTTGGCGACCTGCGCGCCGCGGAGCGACTGGTGGTGGGCGCTGCCGCCGTGCCGGTGGGCACCTACGCACGGAAGGCGCTGGCTCTGGCCGGGGTCCACTACGGCGAGGCGTTCGCGGCGGAGGTGCTGGCGCGGGTCGTCTCCCACGAGCCGAGCGCACGGCTGGCACGGGCCAGGGTCGAGATCGGCGATGCCGACGCCGCGATCGTCTACCGCACCGACGCACTGGCCGGCGGCACCGCAGTGCGAGCGCTTTCCGTACCCTCGTCCTTGGGCGTCCGGGCGGAGTACGGGATCGCTGCCGCTACCGAGACAGCCAACCGGGCCGACGCCGAAGCGTGGATCAGCTTCGTGCGGTCCCCCGAGGGCCAGGGGATCTTGGCCCGGCGAGGCTTCGGAGCGGCGCAACCGGGTACCCAGAACCACCGCGAGAGCACCGGCCGCGAGCCCGCGAGCCCGCGAGCCCGCGAGCCCGTGAGCCCGTGAGCCCGTGAGCCCGTGAAGAGGCCGCTCGCCTTCGCGGCCGGGTTGCCCATGCTGGCGTTGCTGGCGGTTCCCCTGATCGCGCTGATTGGCGCATCGTCGCCGTCGGACGTGCTCGCCGGCGTTCGTCACCCTCTCTTCGGCCCCGCCCTTCGGCTCAGCGCCCTCACAACGGCGGTCAGCTTGGTGGTGGTGACGGCGGCGGGGACTCCTCTCGCATGGTGGATCGCCACACGGCCCCGCCAGCGGGTGCGCTGGGCCGAGTCGCTGGTGGACCTGCCGATCGTGATCCCCCCCGCCGTCATGGGAATCGCCCTGCTGGAGACCTTCGGGCGCGTCGGACTCTTCGGCCCGGCGCTGGCGTCCGCTGGCGTCCGCATCCCCTTCACCACCACGGCCGTGGTCCTGGCCCAGATCGTCGTGTCCGCCCCGTTCTACGTTCAGGCGGCGGCCGCCGCCTTCCGACGGGTGGACGAGGACCTGCTGATCGTCGCCCGCACCTTGGGCCACTCGCCGTTCAGCGCGTTCTTCCGCGTCGCGCTCCCGCTGGCGGCACCGGGCGTCGTGGCGGGAGCGGCGCTCTCCTGGGCGCGGGCGATGGGCGAGTTCGGCGCCACCTTGCTCTTCGCCGGCAATCTCCCCGGGACGACCCAGACGATGCCGCTGGCGATCTACACCGCGCTGGAGTCCGACGCCCGAGCGGCGGTTGCGCTGGCCCTGGTGCTGGCCGCTGCGGGCGGCCTCGCACTGCTCCCCCTACGCTTGGCGGCACGATGACGGGGACGGCGCCAGCTACGCGGCAGAGGGACCGCCCTACCACACGGCGTAGAGACCGCACCACCCCATGGCAAGTCCACCTGCGCCTCAATGCGGGCACGTTCGAACTCGTCGCCGAGCTGGAGGGCGACGAGGCGCCCGTCGTGGTGGCCGGCCCCAACGGCGCGGGCAAGACCACCTTGCTGCGGGCAATCTGCGGCGCCTGCCGCCCCACGTCCGGCATCGTGCGGATTGGCAGTCGGACGCTTTTCGACTCGGATCAGGGGATCGACCAGCCACCCGAGCACCGGCGGGTTGGCTACCTGCCCCAGGGGTGCGGCCTCTTTCCGCACCTCACCGCCGCCGAGAATGTGGCGTTCGGGCTGACCCGGCGCACAGCCAGGACCCAGCGGCACCAGGCAGCGGTCGCCCTGATGGAGGAGATGGGTTGCGCTCACTTGGCGGACCGCTCGCCAGACTCCCTCTCCGGCGGCGAGCGGCAGAGAGTCGCCCTGGCCCGGGCGCTGTTGCCGAACCCGGAGATCGTCCTTCTCGACGAGCCCCTCTCGGCCATGGACACGCCCGCCCGTCGCAACTGCGGCGACTACTTGGCCGCCCACTTGGCCAAGGGGAAGCGCCCCGCCATCGTCGTCACCCACGACGTTCGGGACGTGCGCGCCCTGGGTTCGCCGGTCGTCTACGTGCTGGAAGAGGGGAGGGTTGTGCAGCACGGCCGTCCAGCAGAGCTGGCGGCATCGCCCGCGACCCAGTTCGTAGCCGGCTTCTTCGCGGAGCCGCCGTCCAGCTCCGCGGAGCCGCCACCCAGCCGTCGCTAGCCTCGCCCCCGCGAAAACATCTGATAACGCGCAGTGAGCGAAAGCACGCCGTGGAAGATGTCGGTTCCCCAAGAGAACTGCCCCGCCGGTCCCAGCCCGGCCTCGTAGCGCGCCCCTAGGGCGGCCTCGCCGACCGCGATCTCGGCCCCCACCACGACGCCGGCCTCCAATCGGTCGCGAGTCAGGCTCTCTTCCTGGGAGCAGTCGCCCGCGTCGAGCTGGCACGCCACCGAGAAGCCCAACGACATGCCCGCAAAGAGGTGCGGTCTCACCAAGTCTCCAGGCCGCGTGTGAAGCTGGACCAGAAGCGGCAGCTGCACGGACCAAGCTTCCATCGTCCTGAAATCGATGCTGCGGGGTCCGGTGCGGAAGCGCGACCCCTTGCCGGAAACGTAGAGCTCGGGCCGAAGGGAGATCGTTTCGTTGACGAGGATCGTCGCGGTTCCGCCGAGCATGAAGCCGGTTCGCCCTTCGGCTTCCAGAGACCCGCTGCCCGTGGCCGTGGACCGGTTCAGCCCGGCAATCGCTCCCACCGAAAGCTGGGCCGCCACAGCCGTGCCAGCCCCAGCCGCCCCAGCCACCCCAAGCACCGCGACGACAAGCACGCCGCCCGCCACGACAGCCTCCACGGCCCCTCGTCCGCTCTTCATCTCGCTTGCCGGGCGTCGTATGCGATCGAGCATCCGCCCGAATCGAAGGTCAGCGGCATCCAGGGTGGATCGCCCAACTTGGCAAGCAGCCCCGGCTGGTCCTCTTTGGCCACAACAAAGAGGAAGAACCCGCCCCCACCGGCACCCAGCAGCCTCCCACCCCACGCACCGCTGTTCCGCGCCTTCTCGTACATGCGGTCGATGCCGGAGTCGGCGATCCCGTCGGCCAGAGTGCGCTTGGACTTCCAGCTTTCATCGAGGAGTTCGCCCAGCCGCCGAAGGTCGATCCGCTCCGCGCAGAGCACGCGCTTGGTCTCTACGGCGATCTCGTGCAGGGACCGCAGGCGGGGCAGGTTGACCTCCTGCCTTTCGACCTGCTTGGCCAGCACCGAGGCCGCCACCCGACGCTGCCCGGTGAACACCAGCACGGCGTTCTCCTCCAGCAGCGCCCTGTTCTCCCGCGAGAGCGACAACGGCTCCACCCGCGCCTTCTCGCCGGGGCCGAACGAGATCGCCTTCAGGCCAGGGTAGACGACGCCGTACTGGTCCTGCCATCCCGAGGGCTTGCCCAGATCTTCCGTTTCCACGACGACGGCCTCCCTCGCCAGGGCCTCCCGGTCGTGCTCCAGGCCCAGATGGGCGCGCACGGCCCTGATCACGCCTGCCGCGACGGTGCCGCTAGAACCCAGACCGGTGCCGGCGGGCACCTCGCCCACCATCGACATCTCCAAACCCGAGGACAGTCCATAGGAGTTAAGGACGGTGCGGACGATCTCGTGCTTCAGCTCCTCCGCACGGGAGACGAACTCGGTCTTGAAGTACGACAGGCGCAGGTTGTCGTCCAAGCGGGTGGTCAGGCAGGTGTAGAAGTACTTCCGTATGGCGACGCTGATCACGAGGGCGCCATGCTCTCGAAAGTAGGCTGGGAAGTCGGTTCCGCCACCGGCCAAGCTGACTCTGTACGGCGTCCGCGTGACGATCATGCTCGCGTCTGGCTAATGATCATGTGCGCGGTCGCGAGATCAGGTCGATCGCCGAATGCAGCATGGCTTCGTGAGCCAGCTCGGCGTGACCGTAGACCTGCGTCGGCGTGTGAAAGGAGATCGTCGCGTCCAGGCTGTTCAGATGGTTCCCGGGCGAGAACGCGGAGAGCGTCACCAACGCCATCCCCATCTCTACCCCCGCCTGCGCCGCGTCGACCACGTTGCGGGACATCCCCGAGCTGGAGATCGCTACGAGCACGTCTCCTTCGCGACCCGTCACGGCTAATGGGTGGCCGAAGACGCGCTCGTAGCCGTAGTCGTTGGCCACGCAGGTGATCAGCGAGGCGTCGTTGAAGGTGTGGGACCGGACTCCGCACGCATTCATAAGGTCCTGCGACATGTGGGACGCGACGGCCGCGCTCCCTCCGTTGCCGATCCAATGGACAGAGCGGCCCGGGTCGATCCCGCTCGGCGGAGACCACAGTCGAGCCAGGGCTTCCAGACCCGTCTCCAGTGCAACCGCCTCGCCCCGCAGCCGGCAACTCGACTGGACCAGAAGCTCGGCCAGCGCATTCAGCCATTGCAACGCCCGGCGCCCGTCGGGGCTGGGTGTGGCGGTCACAGCGGGCCGTCCTCCCAAGGTCCCCACAGCGCGTAGGTGGCACTGGGCGTGGCGCCTCCGATCCGGCGCGAGCCTTGCTGATTGAAGAACAGCACCCGCCCGTCGGGGCTGAAGCACGAGCCGGCGAACTCGCCCGGCTGGTGCGCGTCGCCGACCTTGGGCGCCCGCACCAAGTCCACGATCCGGCCTTCCCGGTCCAGACCTCGCACGAACTGGTCGTCGCTCCCGTCCTCGCACATCACCAGCCCGCCCCTGGGGCTGATCACGATGTTGTCGGGGCTGTCCAGCACGTCCTTGGACGGCGACTCGAAGACCAGGGTGAGCTCGCCCGCGTCGGGGGACGTGGGCCGGTAGTGGAAGACCTGCCCCGCCCAGGCGGCGCCCCCGTTGGTGGAGACGACGTAGATTCCCCCGTCGCCGTAGAAGGCGCCTTCGAGACGGGCAAAGGCGGCCGCCCCCTTGGACAAGCCCTGCTTGAAGACCGCCAGTCGATCCTCCTCGGCCGTCGCAGGATCCGGGTCGTCGATCTCCACCCAGTGCACGGGAAGGACCGTCCCCGGCGTTTGGTTCTGGGCGGTCAGGTACTGGGGCATCCCCGTGACGGCCATCATCTGGAGTCGGCCGCCGGCCGCCAGCCTGCCGGGCTCGGCGGGGATGAAGCGGTAGAAGCCGGCCCCGGGCAAGTCCTCCCGGTCAGGCACGTACCACGTGTCTTCCGTTTCGTAGACGATCCCCGTGTCCGGGTCGATGGCCACGGCCTCGTGGATGAAGCGCCCCATCGTCTTCAGCGGAACTGGGTCCACCGGCCCCTCGGCAGACGCCGGGACCTCGAAGATGTAGCCGTGAGGCTCGTCGAACCCCTCGCCGCGACCGCTCGTGATCTCCTCGCACGACAGCCAGCTTCCCCAAGGAGTGGGACCGCCCGCGCAGTTGACCCGAGTGCCGGCCAGAGAGACGAACTCGTCCACCAGCTCCACCTCGATTCCGTCGGCCCCCTCGAAAATGCGCACCTCCAGCGAAGTGGTGCCGCCGCTGCCCTTGGCGTCGTAGTAGGGCGTGCCGATGGGCCGGGCCGTGTCGGATTCGTCCACCATCTCGTGGTTGCGGATCAGGCGGACGTTGCCGTTGGGGAGCGGGAACGCCGCCATGCCGTCGAAGGCGTTGGGGACGGTCAGGCCGTCCCGGACCGACGAAGGCACGCCGCCGGAGCTGATCCGCACGCAGTGAAAGCTCTCCGGGACCTCGATCTCCGGGCACTCGGGGCTGGGTGCCAGCTCGCCGTAGGGCTTGATGAAGCGGCCGCTCTTCCCGCCCCTCGACCGTCGGGCCGCTGCGTCGCAACAGGCCGCCAGCCCGGCAGTGGAGGGAGTGAGGAGGGCGCCCCCTCCGGCGGCGGCCAGCGTTTTCAGAAAGGAGCGTCGAACGATGGGCATGAGTCGGGGGGCGGTTCCCTTAAGTCGGGGGCGGCGTATGCATCGTCGGACAAAGGTAATCGTTCCTCTCCACTGTTGCCCTCGTCCGGTCGTACCTATGTTGCCTGGACTTCTACGATCCTCCCCTTCGCAGGGGGAGCCTTCAACCTCGTTTTCGGAGAGAGGCACGATGGCGGGCGACGCAATGGCGCTGTGGGACAGGCGGGACTTCCTCAAGACGACGGCGGTGGCGGCTGGCGCGATGGGTCTCGGCGCGGCGTGCGCGCCAGAGGAGCCCGAAACCGGGCCGTCTCCCATCTCGATCCTGATCCTGGGCGGAACCGGGTTCATCGGCCCGTACATGGTCGAGTACGCCTTGGAGAGGGGACACGAGATCACCCTCTTCAACCGGGGCCGCACCAACACGCACCTCTTCCCCGAGGTGGAGAAGCTGGTGGGCGACCGCGCCGACAACCTGACCGCCCTGGAAGGCCGCAGCTGGGACGCCGTGATCGACAACTCCGGCTTCCTCCCCAAGCACGTGCGCTCGTCGTCGGCGCTTCTGGCGGACTCGGGGCGTTACGCCTTCGTTTCCTCGATCTCGGCCTACAAGGACCTGGCGACTCCGGGGATCACGGAGGACTACGAAGTGGCCCGGCTGGAAGACCCCGCCATGGAGGACGCCGACGAGTGGGACGGCTCCACGTACGGGCCGTTCAAGGCGCTCTGCGAGGAGGCGGTGCAGGAAGTCTTCGGCGACCGGGCCAACATCGTCCGGCCCGGCTACATCGTCGGCCCCCGGGACGGCACCGACCGCTGGACGTACTGGCCGGTGCGCGTGGCGGCGGGCGGCGACATGGCGGTGCCGGGCACTCCCGCCGACCCGGTCCAGTTCATCGACGCCCGCGACTTGGCGCAGTGGGTCGTGCGCATGATGGAGAACGGCACCGGCGGCGTCTTCAACGCCGTCGGTCCGGTGGAGTCCGTCGACATGGAGACGATGCTGGGGGCGTGCCGGGAGGTCAGCGGAAGCGACGCCGCCTTCCACTGGATCGACAACTTCGCGTTCATGCAGGAGCAGGGCGCGTTCTTCCCGATCTGGGCGCCGTCCGAGGGAACCTTCGCCGCCGTGCACATCGTCTCCAACGCCGCCGCGGTGGCCGCCGGCTACACGAGCCGTCCCATCGCCGAGACGATCCGCGACACGCTGGCTTGGTGGAACGACGAGGCCCTGGCCGACCGGTCCGACGGGATGCACGCTGGCCTGCGCACGCCGAGCATGGAGCGCGGCCCCGCCACCATGGAGGCGATGCGCGAGGCGGAGCGGACGCTGCTGGAGGCGTGGACGGCGCGAAGCCAAGGGGCGTGATCCAGCCGACACACGCCTTCGTTGCTCGTTCGCCGGTTTGTTCCTAACTTGGTGCGTTCGCACGTTCCTTGCGACCACTCGCCAACCCACCAAGGACCAGGAGAGACCATGTCCCCGCCCGCCCCCCCCCCCCCCCCCGCAGCCGGAGCGCAGGCCTTGGGCCGCGCCCCGGCTAGTATCGTGGTGCCGTGGGATGATCCTCGGCAGCGGTAACCAAGGGCCAGACTCGAAGGGCCCTCTGTGCGGATCCCCCTGTACGGCTCCGTGCCCTCAGACCCTCTGCCCGGGCGCCCCGAACTACACAGGGTCGTAGGCCGAGCCGGGCACGACCGACGACCGACGACTAGCAAGGCGTAAGGTGTCCGCCGTCGCGGCCGTGTTCATGCGTGACGGTCGACCCCCGGAGTCGATCGCGGAGATGTCGGCTGCCTTGCATCGCTTCGGCGACAAGAGCGTCGTCAGAAAACAGGGGCCGACAGGCTTGGCGCGAGTCGTATCCGCGCCTTTCACTCCAGAAGACGCCTTCGACCGATACATCGTCGAGTGCGAAGACGGCCAAGTGGTGGCGTTCCATGGAATGCTGCATCACCGCGACGAGTTGGCCCGTGCACTGGATGTGGCGCCGCAACGAGCTCGGCGCTTGGCCGACTCCGACCTCTTTGCTCGGGCTTGGCAGCGATGGGGCGAGGCGGCGGCCGCCCGTGCCGAGGGCGAGTTCGCCGTCGTCGTCTGGGACGGAGCCCGACGAGTCCTCACGGCGCTCTGTTCGCCGCTCTCGTCGCCACCGCTCTACTTCTCGGTCACGCCGCAGGCAGCTGTCGTAGCCAGCGCACCGCGAGGGGTCCATGCGGGCAGCGGCATCCCGCGCCGCCTCAACGACGCCCACTTGGCAAGCGGCCTGATCCTCAACTACTTCGACGTGCGCTCAACCTATTTCGAGGGCGTGCAGGCACTGGGCTGCGGCGAAGTCCTCACCGTAGAGGCCGAGCCCGGCACCCACCGGATCCGACGGTTCTGGAACACGGCCGATCACGTGCGGCCCGTGCGGATGCGCCGCACCGAGGAGTACGTGGAAGCCGGCCGAGAAGTCCTGGGCGCCGCCGTTGCCGAGTCGATGCGGGCCTGCGAGACGCCGGCCATGTTGCTGAGCAGCGGCCTTGACTCCACGACCGTTGCCGCCAGCGCTCTTGAGCAACTGGCCGAAACGTCCGGCGCCGCGCCCTTGATCTCGTTCACGTACCGCCCTGCCTCGGGATGGGACGGCCGCACGCACAGCCTCCGGTTCGGCGACGAAGGACCGCTCGTGCGCGCGATGGCCGACAAGTACCCAGCCCTTGACGCGCGCTTCGTCCACGCCAAGGACATTCCGTGGGACCACCTGTGGCGGCCGATGATGGAGTTGCACGAGCTGCCGGAACGCAACACGGGCAACATCTACTGGGGTCACGAGTGCAAGCGCCGCATACGGGCGGCCGGGCGGCGTGTCGTCATGAACGGAGCATCTGGCAACGCGACCATCAGCTATATGGGCCTCGAGCGGTTCGCGACTTGGTTTCGGCACGGTCGCTGGGAGGCACTGAATGCCGAGGCCGCTCTTCTGCCGCCGTGGGTGTCGAAGAAGTCCTTCTTGTTGCACCGCGCGGTCCTACCTTTCCTGCCGCATTCTCTTTATGTAGCTCAGGCGCGCTGGAGTGGCCGTCTGGGTTGGCCGGCGTACAGCGCCGTGCATCCAGACTTCGCCCGCGACATGCGCGTCGACCAGCGGGCGCGCGAGCACGGCTTCTCTCCGCATTTTCGATGTGCGCGGTCGCGCCTCGAAGGGCAGCTGAAGATGCTCTTCTCCTTCAAGGACGGGGAAGTCAGATCCGTGCGGCTAGCCGCGGAAGTGCTTCACGACGTCACGGGCCGCGACCCCCTCGCAAACCGGCGGCTGGCCCTCTGGTGCCTGGGCCTGCCAGACGAGCTGTACTACCGCGACGGCTGTCGCCGGCGGCTGGTCCGCTTGCTCATGGACGGTCGCCTGCCCCACGAGATCCTCTGGGCGACGCGCCGGGGCCTCCAGACCGCCGACTGGCACTTCCGCCTTGCCCGCGACCTGCCCCGCCTCCGCGAAGAGATCGAGGAATGGCGCGGCGACCCTGCCGTGGCCGAGCGCCTCGACCTGGACCGCCTGCTGAGAGTGCTGAACACGTGGCCGAGCGAGACTCCGCTCTCGCAGCACGACCATCCGGACTGGCACCTCCTCCCCTCGGGCTTCTACCGTGCCGTCACCACGGGCCGGTTCATTCGCTTTGTGGAAAACGGCTAGCTGGTCGCCGTAAGGACCAAAGAGGAATTCGATGTCCGACACAGTTGGGGTCAACCAAGTTCCGTTCACCGTTTCGGCATCCTTGGACCTGGGCAAGGCGGCGGAACCCTGGTTGCGGGAGTGTGGCGCGGACGTCGTAGTGCGGCCAGGCGACGTGCCCGAGAGCTTGGACAATCCAGAGGCGCAGGGCGTCCTTTGGCAGTACGCTCCCGATCGGGTCCTGATCAAGCCGCCCGCAGGCATGCGCTTCCTGGTCGAAGGGGGCCACACCATACGGTACGCGACGGAGCCCGGCGTCGACGACCGCGACGTTCGGCTGTTCCTGCTCGGCTCGGCTTGGGCCGCTCTGGTCCTGCAGCGCGGCCTGCTTCCCCTTCACGCCAGCGCCGTGGCCGGCGGCGGAGACGTCTTCGGCTTCACTGGCCTACCGGCGAGCGGCAAGTCCACCCTGGCTGCAGGGCTCTCTTCCCGAGGGTGGGCGTTCTTTGCCGACGACGTGCTCGTCCTGGACCCTGCGTCGTTCGCGTCCGGCCCGCGATGCTGGGGCTGCAAGGACCTGAAGCTGTGGCCGGATGCTGTGGCGATAACCGCCGCCGCCCCAGGGCAACGGGTTCGGATTGCGGATGGTTTCGACAAGAGGTATGCGACACCACCGTGCCTGTCGCCCCGGGTGTCGGGGCGGCTCAAGGATCTGTACGTGCTCCACCGCTCCATCGGCGACACGCCTGCCGACATCAACGGAGTCACCGGAGGGCTGTTGATAGCGGAGCTGACCGACGCCGTCTACAGGTTGCGCTATGCGAAGGCGATCGTCGGACAGCAGCAGTTGTCTCAGTGGCTCCTGGCGCTCGCGGGCTCGTGCAGGGTGTGGCGGTTCTGGCGCCCCTGGACGCTCTCGCAGTTCGAGTCCTCCGTCGCGCACATGGACGGAGCATTGGGCGCATGAGCACCGTTCGGCTCGGTGGCTTGCGACCGATCGTTTGGCTAGCCTCGTGGCCCAAGTCCGGCAACACTTGGGTGCGTTGCCTGCTTTCCAACTTTATGTCGGCGTCGAGCGAGCCTGTGTCGATTAACAGGTTGCTCGGCGAATCGGCCGCTAGTCGGCAGTTCTTCGACCGTAGTGTCGGCGTTTCGCAGTCGCACTGCACGGACGACGAAATTGAGCCGTTGCTTCCAAGCATCTACAGGTCCGTAGCCGCCGCCCGAATCGAATTCCGCCAAGACGAGTTTTTGTTCCTCAAGACCCATGATGTCTTTCGCAACACCGAATCTGGAGAGCCGCTCTTCCCCGGGGAGGTAACCGCCGGTGCGGTGTACGTGATGCGCAACCCCCTCGACGTGGCGGTTTCTTACCATTCCCACTTCGGAACGTGCTGCTTGCCCGCGGCCGTTGCCGCCCTCGACAACCCATCCTCTTTCTCGGGCGGTAGCGGTACACGTTTTTTGCGCCAGCACCAAGGGGATTGGTCCGGCCATGTCGAGAGCTGGACCCGCGCCCTCTTCCCGGTGCTTGTACTAAGGTACGAAGACCTGCTCGCCGATACGGTGGGGGTGCTTGCGCGGCTGGCGCGGTTCCTGAATCTGGACGGTGCCGACGACGCTGCCAAGTTGCAACGGACTGTTGATTTCTCGTCCTTTGCCCGGATGCAGGAGGCCGAAAGCCAGCACGGCTTCAGGGAGCGGCCCCAGGCTGCGCAGCGGTTCTTTCGCTCGGGCCGTGTGGGAGATTGGCGGCGTCACCTGACGGCGACACAGGCGTGGGCCGTACTGGAAGCTCACGGGCCGGTTATGTCGGCGTGGGGCTACGACTGCGAGGCCCTCATCCGCGAAGTCCGCGCAAAGCGGCCGGATACCCGACCCGGCGCCTTGAGCAGGGAAGCTTGCCAGGGTCGCCATGGACGACCTAGTGGCCGCTAGACCCGCATTCGTGCGCCCCCTGACGCTCTCGCAGTTCGAGGCCGCCGTCGCGCACATGGACGGCGCATTGGGCGCATGAGCACCGTTCGGCTCGGTGGCTTGCGACGGATCGCTTGGCTAGCCTCGTGGCCCAAGTCCGGCAACACCTGGGTGCGTTCCCTGCTTTCCAACTTTATGTCGGCGTCGAGCGAGCCTGTGTCGATCAACGGGTTGCTCGGCGAGCCGGCTGCTGGCCGGAAGTTCTTCGACCGTATCGTCGGCGTTTCGCAGTCGCTGTGCACGGACGACGAGATTGATCCGTTGCTTCCAAGCATCTACCGGTCCATAGCTGCCGCCGAAGTCGAGTCCGGCCAAGACGAGTTGTTGTTCTTCAAGACCCATGATGTCTTTCGCAACACCGAATTTGGAGAGCCGTTCTTCCCCAAGGAGGTAACCGCCGGTGCGGTGTACGTGATGCGCAACCCCCTCGACGCGGCGGTTTCTTTCCATTGCCACTTCGGAATGTGCTGCATGGACGCGACCATTGCCTCCATCAACAACCCATCCTTTGAAATGGCCGGTAGCAGTTCACGTCACTTGCGCCAGCACGCAGGGGATTGGTCCAGCCATGTTGAGAGCTGGACCCGCGCCCCCTTCCCGGTGCTTGTGCTAAGGTACGAAGACATGCTCGCCGATTCGGTGGGAGCACTTGCACGGCTGGTGCGGTTCCTGAAGTTGGACGGTGCCGACGACGCTGCCAAGTTGCAGCGGACCGCTGAGTTCTCGTCCTTTGCCCGGATGCAGGAGGCCGAAAGCCTGCACGGCTTCAAGGAACGGCCCCCGGTTACGCAGCGGTTCTTTCGCTCGGGCCGTGTGGGAGATTGGCGGCGTCACCTCACGGCGACACAGGCGCGGGCCGTACTGGAAGCTCACGGGCCGGTTATGTCGGCGTGGGGCTATGACTGCGAGGCCCTCCTCCGCGAAATCCGCACGATGCGGTCGGAGTCGCGACCCGACGCCTTGGGCATGCAAGCTTGCCGGGCATCGACATGACGGCAACGCTGTGGCGACCGACTTCGACCTCTCGGTGCTTGGCCGACTTCCACCTCTTTGCTCGGGCTTGGCAGTCCGTCACGTACTCCCCTTCCAGCGGTCGTAGCGCATCCGCAGCGTCTTGACCGGGTTGGCGTCCTCGCCCGGCTGGATGTTCTGGTCGTGGACGTCGATGTAGAGGGAGTAGTCGCCGTCGTTGAATGACTCGCCCTCCGGGTCGTCTGGGTTCGCCACCAAGATGTACGCCACGTGGGACGTCTTGCCGTCGCACGCCACGCCTTCCAGCACCGGCGGCGACTCGCAGGTGCAGCGGCGGTCTCCTCCGTGGGCGTCGGCGGCCTCCATCGCCGCCATGACCCGGTCGGCCATTGTCCCGCCCGCCGCCGCCTTGAACGCCGCCACCGCCTCGTGAACCACGGCGTCCGACGCCAGGATGTTGCCCTGAACCGAGAAGTAGATGCCCGCGTGCGGCAGGCTGTCGGCTACCGCCAGCGACGCTTCGCCGTTGCCGCTACCCGAGTGCCCCGCGCAACGGCCCTGCATGTCCACGATCCCGAACTGGCGACGCTCGAAGCTGGAGTCCGCCGCCAGCATCTCGATGATCGCGTCAGGGGCCGTCCCATTCTTCAGCTCGCGGTAGACAAGCTCCTGGTTGGCCCGGGTACGGTCCACCCCGGCCTGGGCCGCCGCCACGCCCACCCCGGGCACGACGATCGCCTGGATGTCCATGAGCCCCTGGGCCGGGAATCCAGCGAAGCGCGCCTGGGCCACGCAGGTGGCCGACGCGATGATCACTTGGCCGGTGCGGGTGTCCACCGCGATCACGGACCAGGTGGCCGAGAGCCACGCCGGAACCAGCAGCAGGAGCAGGACCACTGCCACGACTCGGCAGATGCGGGGCTGTCTGCAACGGGGTTGCCTGCGGAAGGCGGTGCGGGTCATCGTATCCTCCATTCGGGTTCGCTCTCGTCCGGACACGACAGCAACTTGCAGGAGTAGGTAGATGCGCGACAAGCCCAGCCGCAGAGAGTTCATGGATCGAGGCTCCAAGCTGGCCGCCGCCGCCATGGTCGTGCCCGGGAGCACCATGGTCGTGCCCAGCACCGTGCTCGGAGGAACGGGGCGACGGGCGCCGTCGGAGCGGCTGAACATCGGCATCGTCGGGGTCGGCGGGCAGGGCACCGAGAATGCGCTGGAGCTGGGCTCGGAGCACGTGGCCGCGATCTGCGACGTGGACTTCGGCGTGGTGCATCGACGAGTCCAGGAACGGCTCACCGACTACGATGGCAACCCCTGGGAGAAGGGCCGACGCTGGCGCGAGCAGTTCCTGCAGGCCCGCCAGTACACGGACTTCCGCGAGATGCTGGAGAACGAGCCCGAGCTGGACGCCGTCGTCGTCGCCACGCCGGACCACCTGCACGCGCCGATCGCCAAGGCCGCGATGCAGGCCGGCAAGCATGTGTATGTGGAGAAGCCGCTGACGTACACCGTGGACGAGGCGCGCAAGCTGGCTCGGATTGCGGACGAGACGGGGGTGGTCACCCAGATGGGCAACCAGGGCCACTCGCGGGACAGCGCACGGCTGATCAACGAGTGGGTGCAAGCCGGGGTCATCGGCGCCGTGACCGAAGTCCACATCTGGACGAACCGGCCGATCTGGCCCCAGGGCGTTCTGCGGCCGGCACCATGGGAGGAAGGGCTCAACCCGGGCTGGTACCAGCAGTGGCACCAAGGCGCGATCCTCTCCCTTGCCGCCGACGTGATGGACGCGGGCTACGGCTTGCCGGAGGGCATGGACTGGGACCTCTACTTGGGACCCACCACGAGGGACGTGCCCTATCACCCGGTCTACCACCCGTTCAACTGGAGGGGCTGGGTGGACTTCGGCGTGAGCGCGCTGGGCGACATGGGCGCACACCTGATCGACCATCCGGTATGGGCGCTGGGGCTGACCTATCCCACCAGCGTCGAGGCCACTTCCACGCCTTGGGGCGGCCCGGCGGACGACCCGGTTTCGTTCCCCCTGGCAATGCGCGCCCACTTCGAGTTCCCCGCCCGAGGCTCGGCGCCGCCGGTGGACCTCCACTGGTACGACGGCGGACTCATGCCCCCTCGGCCCGCCGGCTTACCCGCCCATGTGGAGCTGGAGCGCGAAGGCGGAGTCATGTTCGTGGGGAGCCGGGGCGTCCTGGTCCACGAGACCTACGGCCGGAACCCGCAGCTCTTCCCCGAACACCTGGCCGCCGAGGCCGCCGACGTGCCCGCGCGCTATCCACGCATTGCAGAGTCCCACCAGATGAACTGGGTGAAGGCGTGCAAGGAGGGCGGCAAGGCCTCCTGTCCGTTCGACTACGCCTCGCGTCTCACCGAGATCATGCTGCTGGGGATCGTGGCGTTGCGGACGGGCCAGGGGCGCAAGATCGCCTACGATGCCGACGCCATGCGGGTCACGAACGACGACGACGCCAATCGCTACCTCGCCCGGGAGTACCGGGACGGCTGGGAGGTGTAGCACGATGAGAATCCTCATTCTGGGAGGGACCGGGTTCATCGGTCCCCACATGGTCCGGTACGCCATGTACAGGGGACACGAAGTCACCCTCTTCAACCGGGGCCGCACCAACGTCCACCTCTTCCCCGGCGTGGAGAAGCTGGTGGGCGACCGGGACGGCGGTCTGGACGCCCTTCGCGGGGGGCAGTGGGATGCCGTCGTGGACAACAGCGGCTACGTGCCGCGCCACGTCCGAGACTCGGTCGAGCTGCTGCGGGACTCGGTGGGACGGTACCTCTTCATCTCCACCGGGTCGGTCTACGACTTCGACCAGGACGAGCTCACGGAGGACTCGCGGCTACTCCCCGTGGAGGACCCGGAGAGCGAGGACGTGAACCGCTACTACGGCCCGCTCAAGATCCTCTGTGAGAACGCCGTGACCGACGCCTACGGACCCAGCGCCACCGTCCTGCGGCTGCATGTGGTGGCGGGACCCGGAGACCCGACCGACCGCTTCACCTTCTGGCCGGTGCGGATCGACCGAGGCGGTGACCTGATCGCGCCCGGCTCCCGGAGCACGCCCGTCCAGTTCATCGACGTACGCGACTTGGCCGAGTTCACGGTGCGGCTGCTGGAACGCGAGATCGGCGGCACCTACAACGCCGCTGGACCTGCCCTGGCCCCGACCTCGATGGCCGAGTTCCTCTACGGGGTTCGGGCGGTCACCAGCACGCCGCTGTCGTTCACGTGGGTGGAGGAGGACTTCTTGGCCGAGCGGGAGGCGCGCTTCCCCCTCTGGTATCCGCCGACGGAGGGACGGATCAGGGGCCTGTCTCGGGTCCGTTCCCATAAGGGCGTCGCCGTCGGGCTCACCTTCCGGCCCCTGGCAGTGACGGCGTTGGACACGCTGAAGTGGTTCAAGTCGCTGCCGGAAGAACGCCGGAACGGCTTCGACCTCTACCTGGAGCGGGACAGGGAGATCCTGGAGGAGTGGCGGGCGCGGTAGCCCCGGGCGTGGCGGCCCAGATCAGAGGTCGGCCAAGCAGCCGGCTCCCTGGCTCTCCGCCCGACGGAGCACCTCGGCCCCGATCGCCACGTCTTGGACCGCCGTCCCCACGGACTTGAAGAAGGTCAGCTCGCGGCCAGCGTTCCCCTCGGGCGCTTGGCCGGCCACGATCTCGCCCACTTCCGCGTCGATCGCGTCGGGGGCCACCACGCCTTCGCGCATGGGGACGAGGAGGTCGCCGGCTTCCTCCAGCGCCGACGCTCGGTCCTCCACGACGATCCTGGCGCGCGCCACAACCTCGGGGCCGATCTCCTGCGCATCGGGCTGGAAGCTGCCGCTGCCGCTCACATGCGTCCCGGCGGGGAGGCGCGCGCCGTCGAACACAGGGGTACGGGAGGTGGTGGCGGCCACGATCACGTCGGCGCCGTCCACCGCTTGCGCCGGGTCCGCCACGGCCCGCGCCTCGACCCCTTCCAGCGACGCCGCCAGCCGTTGCGCCGACTCGCCGCCCTTCGACACGATCCGCACCTCTTCGATGGGCCGCACGGCCCGCATCGCCTCGATCTGGCGCGGCGCCTGGGCCCCCGCACCGAAGACGGCCAGGACCCGGGATTCGGGGCGGCTCAGCAAACGAGCGGCCAGCCCAGCGGCGGCGGCGGTCCGGATCGCCGTGAGCTCGCCGGCCTCCATGAGCGCTGTCGGCAACCCGGTCTCGTCGTCCAGCACGAGCAGGATTCCGTTGATGGCGGGCAGCCCCCGCTTCCGGTTGCCCGGAAAGAGCGACACGACCTTGGCTCCCCTCTCCCCCGCGGCGTGACGCTCCCCCGCAGCGTGACGCTCCCGCGCAGCGCGGAGACGGGCGGGCATGAACAGGCTGACGCCGCCGCCCGTCGACAGCGAACCGCGAACCGGCATCTCCACCTGGCCGGCCGACAGCTGACCAAAGGCCCTGGCCATCGCCTCGATGGCGTCATTCATGGAGACCAGGGACAGAACGTCAGCCCGCGACAATATCCGCAACCGGCCCGTGGCCGCGGGGGTTCGGGCCGTCACGACTCCAGAAGCGCTTCCACGTCGGACCGAACATCGTCGGCCATGGGGTGGAACTGCCCCGGCCACTTGCGGGCGATCCGTCCTTCCGCGTCCACCAGGAAGCTCGCCGGCAGTCCGTTCAGGAAGTAGGCGTCCATGATCTCCTGGGAGGGCTGGTGGTAGAGGGGGAACGAGACGCCGACTTCGGCGGCGAACTCCCCAATCAGCGGTCCCTCGGAGCGGCCGTCCACGCTGACGCCCACCACCTGGAACCCCCGCGCCGAGTAGGTGTCGTGGAGCTGCTGAAGCTCCGGCATCTCGTACCGGCAGGGCGCGCACCATGTGGCCCACACGTTCAGCATGTACGGAGCGCCCAGGAGGTCCGCCGAACTGAACTCCGAGCTGTGGTCGAGCGTCAGGGCCGTGAACGGCGGCGCTGGATCGCCGGCCTGCGGCGCTCGGATCTCGCCGGGGGCGCAGGTTGCCAAGATCAGGGCGGCCAAGAGTCCCAGGCCCAGCGCGGGCTGTGTGGCGAGACCCAGCGAGGGCCGTGTTCCGAGATCCAGCGAGGGCCGCGGGGCGAACGAATTCTGGGATGGGGCGTTATTCTTCATGGCATAAAGCTACCGCAGGTCCGCACGCTGGCCAATCTTGCCTGGGGGAAGTCGGAACCCGCGACGCTGGCCCCGCGTAGTGAAGCGCACGCAACCTCGTCACCTCCGAACCGGGAGAGCGCGACATGGAACCGATGCAGGACGCGGACGGAACCACCGAGGCCAGCACCCGGGGAGGCGGGGAAGCCCAGGGAGGCGGGGCCGGGCAGAAGATCCGCTTCCTGGCGGTGTTCGCCCTCTACTTCGGCGCACTGTGGTATCTGTGGGAGACGCCGGCGATCTACCCACTGAAGGTCTTCGTGGTCATGCTCCACGAGATCAGCCACGGCATCGCCTCCGTCGCCACCGGCGGCACCGTCGAAAAGATCGTGCTCGACTCGCAACAGGGCGGCGCCTGCTTCTGCCCAGGAGGCAACGCCTTCGTCACCCTTTCGGCGGGCTACTTGGGGAGCCTGCTCTGGGGCGTGCTGCTACTGTCGGCAGCCCAGTCGCACCGTCTCTCCAGCCGGCTGGTGGTGCTGCTCCTGGGCGTGGCGGTGGTCGCCGTGTCGATCCTCTACGTCCGGAACGGCTTCGGCCTCTTCTTCGGCCTGGGCTTCGGGGGGGCGCTGATCCTCTCCTGGCGGCTGCTGGGGCCGAAGGTCAACGGAATCGTCCTCACCACCCTGGGCTTGACCAGCTGCCTGTACGCGGTCCTGGACATCAAGAGCGACGTGCTCGACCGCCCGCACCTCCAATCCGACGCCGCCATGCTGGCGGAGATGACGCCGGGAATCTCGACCACCACCTGGGGGATCGCCTGGATCAGCGTCGCGGTCGTCGTCAGCTGGCTGTCGTTCTGGAAGCTCTACAAGGCGGCCTGACCGGCTGGGCCTGACCGCTGGGCCGGACGGCTGGGAAGGCAAAGCCCCGTCGCGACAGGGCTCGTCCCGGCAGGCACCGACACACGCCTTTGTTGCGCGTTCGCCAGCTTGTTCCTAGCTTGTTGCGTTCGCACGCTGTTTGCGACCACTCGCCCAAGCCCACACAGGACACAAGGAGAAACCATGGTCCCCCCCCCCCCCCCCCCCCGAATTCCGTGACGGCCAGCTCCATGGGCGACGCCGACCGCTCCGCCCCGCAGCCGCAGCGCAGGCCGTGGGCCGCGCCCCGGCTGGCGACGTGGGGTCGTGGGCTGATCCGCGGCAGCAGTAGCCAAGGGCCGGACTCGAAGGGCCCGCTGTGCGGCTCCTCCTGCACGACGTTTAACCAGACCCTCTGCCCGGACGCCCCGAACTACGTGGGGTCGTAAGGCCGAGCCGGGGCGCTTCCGACGTCCCTGAATGGACGAGGGCGAAGTCCTCCCGCACGTCTACGACCGCTTGGTCCAAGACCGGCACCGAAACGGGATCGCTTTGTGGCCGCTCGGTGGAGCGGCGGCGGCAGTTGACCCGCCGACGGTGCTCGCCCTATCTTTAGGGGCACGTTGCGGGGTGCGGTTGCGCCCCCTGACGGCTTCGAGCAGGACAACGACGTTCCGCCCGATGTCGAACCCACAGAAAAGGAGGTGATCACTTGTCTAGTCCCAGTACCCAGCCCAACCCGGCAAGGGCAGGCGGTCGCCGCTTCGGCAACTAAGCCGAATCACGATCGAACGTTCGCGCCGTAAGCGGCCATCGCGCCGGGTTGCGGCCGGTTCAGCGCCCCCGGAGGCCAGCATTGCCTGTGCCTTCGGGGGCGTTTGACATTGCATCCCCATGAAATCCCATCCAGTCGGCCCTCGGACTACGGAGACGACCTGCATGACACGCGCCGAAATCCTGGAACGGGTACGGAACGGCGAGAACTCTCACACGGAGTTCAAGGAAGACGCTGTGAGCCCCGAGAAGTTGGCTCGCGCGATCTCCGCGCTGCTCAACTTCGAGGGGGGTGCCATCCTCCTGGGCGTGGAGGACCGGGCGTCCGCCGTCGTCGGGCTTACCAGGAGTCGAGAGCAGACCGAGGAATGGGTCATGAACGTTGCTCGCGACCGCATACGACCCAGCATCATTCCCTCATGGCACTGCGTCGCGATGGACGACGGCAAGGTGGTCGGCGTCGTTGGATTGTCGCCGGACAGTCCCGACAAGCCCTACAAGGCCCGGGTCAAGGGCGCCTGGAGAACGTTCGTTCGTGTCGGAACCACGACGCGGGAGGCCACCAGAGAAGAGGAAGGTCGGCTGTACCAGTCGGCTAGCGTGATGCGGTACGACGTCAGGCCTGTGCTCGGCACGAGCATTCGCGACCTCGGCATGTACCGAGTCGACAACTACCTGCGCGCAGTTCAGTGGCTGGCCGAAGTGCCGGACCTGGACGACGTGGACGCCTGGGAACAGGTGCTGCTCAACCTGGACATCCTTGTGGAGTCGCAGGGACGAGCGGTGCCGACGGTGGCTGGCCTGCTTCTGTTCGGACACAGCCCGAACCGGCGGCTGCCGCAAGCGGGAATCACCGCGACGGCCTTCAAGGGCACCGAGAAGGACTACGACACGGAGGACGAGGAGCTGATTCGAGGGCCGCTCGTGCCGGCCGTGTCGGACAGGCGACGCTCGCCCCAGCAGATCAGGTCCATGGGATTTTCTCCCAAGCGACTGCTGGGCCAGCGCGTCATCGTCGATACGGGGGTCATCGACCGGGCGGTCGACTTCGCCATGCGCAACATGGGCGTGGACGCCTGGCTCGAAGGCGCCCGAAGACACCGGAAGGGGGCGTACCCACTCGACACGATTCGGGAGGCCGTAGTCAACGCCGTGACTCATCGGGACTACACCCTGTCCACGACCGACGTGGAACTCTCGCTGTACAGCGACCGGTTGGAGATCGTGTCTCCCGGAAGGCTTCCCAACGGCATTACCGTCGAGAAGATGGCCGAGGGCGCGCGGGCGGCCAGGAACGAGCTGATCAAGGAGGTCTTGCGCGACTACGGGTACGTGGAGCACTTGGGGATGGGCGTGCGCAGGCGCCTCATCGGCTCCATGCGGGAGCACAACGGAACCGAGCCAGACCTCATCGAGGATGACAGTCGCTTCACGGTTCGGCTCTGGAAGTAGGGAGCCCTCCGGTCACGATTGCCCGGAAGGGCGGCCTCCGGTATCATTGTCCAACGATTCTGCCACGATCCGCGACTACCTGCCGACACGGCACCCTGCCCCTGGAGGATGAATGGCACTGTACGAATGGAAGGGTAATGACCTGGAGCCCGCAAACAAGGTCACGTTCAAGGCCGAAGAACGGGTAGAGCGGCATCTCCGACACGCCCTTCGAGACGCACCCGACGTTCTCGAGGAAGAGCTCTTCATTGTCGCCGAGGAGTACAGCAACTGGGAGGAATCCGGGCGAAGCATCGATCTGCTAGCGTTGGACGCCAAGGGCCGACTGGTTGTCGTCGAGCTCAAGCGCACGATGACGGGAGACCACATGGACCTTCAGGCCGTGCGCTACGCCGCCATGGTGGCCAACATGACCTTCAACCAAGTCGTCGAGGCTCACAAGGACTATTTGGTCCGTCGGGGTGAAGAAGGGGACGCGGAGGAGAGAATACGAGCGTACTTCGGCGAACGGGACGACGAGGTCGACTCCTCGGTACCGCGAATTCTACTGGCATCTGGCAACTTCTCATTGGAGTTGACGACTAACGTGCTGTGGCTGAACGACAACGGTTTGGACATCACGTGCGTTCGCCTCGACCTCCATCGAATCGGTGAGGACCTGTACTTGAGTAGCAGCCAAGTCATTCCCGTCCCGCAGGCTGGCGATTACCAAATTCGACTTCGTGACAAGGCCAAGGAGCAACGCACGCGTGGGGCCAAGCCGGAGGAGTTCCCGGGACCCGACGAGTTCTACCACAGCATTCGATCCGCGCCAGGAGAACATCAGGATGAAATCAAGAGGCTCTACGACTGGGCAATGACGCTAAGGCAGGATGGGGTTTGCTCGCATTTTGTTACGTCGTTCAGCGCACGTCGCGACGGCTACGGACTCAAGCCACTACTTCGATGTGGCAAGAAGGGTAAGCGGGGAAGGCTGATCACGATCTTCAACCCTGTGCGGCACAAGCGTCCTGGTGGTGGTACCGACACGGGTAGAGTCTGGGAAATCTGCGACCAAATGGCTGGGTCGGCCAAGAATGAGGTCATCCAAGCCTGTGTCGAAGAGGGTCTCAATGAGGCGACTGCACAGAAGCAGTACGGCAAGTGGAATAGTGGCGGCCCTCCGCGCATCTGGGTACGGAGGAGCAGGTTTGAGATGTACGCGCTAGACTCCATCGTACCCGTGGAGCGGGCGATGGGGCACAACATAAAGGAGGACAATACGGTCCATGGACCGTTCACCGACGAGCTGCTCGACGCCCTCTTTGAGGCACACCATGAAGCCACTCGAAACATCAAGGCACAAGGAGACGACGCATGAGTGCACCGAACTGGATCAACCGTACGGTCTTCGTCGGAGACAACCTGCCCGTCATGCGCCAGATGAACAGCGAGAGCGTCGACCTGATTTACCTCGACCCGCCCTTCAACAGTCAACGCACGTACAACGCACCCATCGGGAGCGAGGCGGCTGGGACGCAGTTCAAGGACACGTGGACTCTGGACGACGTGGATTTGGCTTGGGTGGCTGGGCTCGGCGACGCGAACAAGCCGCTGGCTACGGTGGTCACCGCCGCCGGACTGGCTCATGGCAAAGGGACGCAATCCTACCTCTCCATGATGGCCCAGCGACTGGTCGAGATGCGACGGATCCTGAAACCGACCGGCTCAATCTACCTTCACTGCGACCCGACGGCTGGTGCGTACCTCAGGATGCTCATGGACTGCGTCTTTGGGAAGGGCAACTTCCGCAACGAGATTGTTTGGCAACGCACAAAGGGCCGCTCCGACGCCCGGCGGTTCGGGCGCATCCACGACGTCATCCTTTACTACGCGGGCGACGGCGCGACTTGGAACGGGGCATACATGCCGCATGACCCGGTCTATGTGAAGCGAGCCTATCGCCACGAGGACACCCGCGGCCGCTGGCGGTCGGCTGATCTGACCGCTAGCGGCACAAGAGGAGGCGAGTCTGGCGAACCTTGGCGCGGAATCGATCCTGGCAGGGTGGGGAATCACTGGAGAACCCCGACTCGCGGTGGAATGTGCGAGTTTATCCGGGAACACGGGATTCCCGACTGGCCGGACGCGTATCCAACGATCCGCGAGCGCTTGGATGCACTGGACAAGGCGAACTTCGTCGCCTGGCCCCAACGAGGCTCCATGCCGTCCCTGAAGCGATACTTGGCGTCCACAAAGGGGCGGGCCCTGGGCGACGTGTGGACAGACATCGGCAAGTTGGAGGCAGCCGCCAGGGAAAAGGTCGGCTATCCGACCCAGAAGCCTCTGGCTTTGCTGGAGCGAATCGTCTTGGCGTCGAGCAAAGAAGGCGATGTGGTGCTCGATCCGTTTTGCGGATGCGCGACGACACTGGTGGCCGCCGAGAAGCACGGACGGGAATGGGTGGGGGTTGACTTGTCGGATAAGGCACTGGAGCTGGTCGACTACAGGCTCAGAGAGCAGCATGGCGTCTTCGGCCAGATCATCGGGCGGTCGGACATACCAAGCCGTACCGATCTGGGCAAACTGCCCCACTACACCACGCACAAGAAGGTGCTGTACGGCGAACAGGGCGGCTACTGCAATGGTTGTGGCCATCACTACGTGCCTCAACTGCTGGAGGTCGACCATGTGGTTCCCAAGTCCCGCGGCGGCCCCGACACCCGGGAAAACCTTCAGCTGCTCTGTCCGATGTGCAATCGCCTCAAGGGGACGAAGAGCCACGACTACCTGAAGGCCGTGCTGAAGAGGCAAGGGATGGACGCGCTGTCGAAAGCCGAAGCCTGACGAGCGGCCTAGGAGTGCCAACCCCCCTCGACCATGGCACATCCAGACGAATGTGGTAGATTTCTGCGAATATGCCATGAACTCCATTTCATGGCACATTTTTCGAAATATGGCAGAAATGCCCAATCATGGCAGAAACGTCCCGTGATGGCAGAAAACGAAATCATGGCAGACCCCATCGCCGGGGTTGAACTCGCCCGCAAGATCGCCAGATTGATAGCCCCCCAACCCAGAAAGGAGCACTCGACATGGCGGAGTTCGCGGCGAACGTGGTTCGAGTCAGGATCGAAGAGCACCCCAACGCCGACGCCCTGGAGATCGGCAAGGTCAACGACGTGACGGTGATCGTGGCCAAGGGGAAGTACACGACCGGCGACTTGGCCGCCTACATCCCCGAGGCGGCGATCGTCCCCGACGACGTGCTCGAGCTGCTGGGCCTCGTCGGCAAGCTGTCGGGCAAGCAGAGGAACCGGGTCAAGGCGATCAAGCTACGGGGGGTAGTGTCTGGCGGGCTGCTGCATCCGCTGGGCGTGGGCCGCCTGGAGGGCGCCGACTTGGCCGAGGGCGACGACGTGACCGAGCGGCTGGGCTTGGTCAAGTACGAGCCGCCGATCCCCGTGAGCATGAGCGGACAGGTCTTCGGAGCCCGGGGCGCGACGGTCAAGTACGACATCGACAGCATCCGGCGGTACCCCGACCTGCTGCCGAGGGAGACGCCCGTGGTCGTGACGGAGAAGCTCCATGGCACGTGGTGCTGCCTGGGATGGCACCCGGAGTTCGGAGACATCGTGAGCTCCAAGGGGATGAGCGGCCGCGGAATGGCCCTCCGGCTCACGGACGAGAACGCCGGGAACCTGTACGTCCGAGCCTTCCGCGCATGGGAGGAGTGGCTCGCGCTGGTCCTGGGGCGGTACCGCGAGACGGAGACGCCGTACTACGTCCTGGGCGAGGTCTTCGGCCGGGGCGTCCAGGACCTGCACTACGACCTCCCCAACCCCGGCTTCCGCGTGTTCGACGTCAGGGTCGGTCCCCGCTACCTGCCCTGGTCCGAGGTGGAGACGCTGGCCACGGCTCACGAGGGTCCCGGCGTCGTTCCGGTCCTGGGCGTCGTGGAGGACTGGCCCCAAGCCGAGCAGTACGTCTCCGGCACCACTACTCTGGGAGGCAAGCACATTCGAGAGGGCGTGGTCATGCGCCCCCTGGACTCGTCATGGAGCGTCGGCGACCCGGAGGAGCGCCCCATCGCCAAGTGGATCAGCGACGCCTACCGCGTCAGGAAGGGCGGCACGGACTTCAACTGATGACGCCGCAAGTGGCTGCAGCAGTGCCCCCGCAAGGATCGGGTGATCCGAACAAGTTGCGACCCGGCGACTTGGCGGTTCACGATTGGTACCGCTTCGTCCTGTCGTTTCCGCCCCACCTCGTTCGCGACTATGTGGAGCGGTTCGGCGTTGGCCCCTCGGACACGGTGCTGGACCCGTTCTGCGGAACGGGCACCACGCTGGTCGAGTGCAAGAAGCTGGGGATTCGCAGCGTCGGCATCGAGGCCCGATGGCTCACTTCGCCAGTTGGGTCAAGGTGGACTGGCAGGTGTGCTGGGACGATCTCGCCGACTATGCCGACGAAGTAGCGACCGCGGCTGCCACGGTCCTCGGGCAACAAGGCATCTCCGACTTGACGGTTCTGCCGTTGTTTGGCAAGGACACAACCCCACGCGCTTCTCCAACGCTGATGAGCCTTCCGGAGGAACGGATGTCCTTGCTCTTGAGGAACTCCATCAGCCCGTTGCCTCTTCACAAGGCACTGGTACTCCTTGCCGAGATCGATTGTCGCGGACCTCCTCGCTTGCAATCCTGTGCCAAACTGGCCCTGGCCACGGCCCTGGTTCGAGATGCCAGCAACTTGAAGTTCGGCCCCGAGGTCGGCGTGGGGCGGGTCCGGGAGGATGTTGCCATGATCGATGCATGGCTCGGCCGCATGACCAAGATGGCGGAAGACCTCCAAAGCGTGGCCGCGCACGCTTCCGTGCACGCGGAGGTCGCCCATTCGGACGCACGGACGGCGAGTGCTGTCCTGAAGTCCGGTTCCGTAGACGCAGTGATCACGTCGCCGCCTTACCCCAACGAGAAGGACTATACGCGGACCACTAGACTTGAATCTGTTGTGCTCGGAATGATTTGCAACAAGGTCGAACTGCGAGAGCTCGAGCAAGGCATGATTCGATCGAACACACGAGGAGCATACAAGGCCGACACCGACGACCGGGAAGTCGAGGACAACGCCAGCATTCGGGGCATAGCGGATGCAATCGAGCGTCGCCGCATCGCCCTCGGCAAGACCTCTGGCTTCGAGCGCATGTATTCGCGGGTGACGAAGCTGTACTTTGGGGGAATGACCCGGCATCTGGCCGCTCTTCGTCCCGCTCTGGTGCCGGGTGCCAAGCTGGTCTACGTTGTGGGCGACTAGGCGTCCTACCTACGGGTCATGATCCGCACTGGACAGCTGCTTGCCGAGATTGCCTCGTCGTTAGGCTACAAGGTGCACGGTATCGACCTGTTCAGGACCAGGATGTCCACAGCAACTGGCGAGCAACTGAGAGAAGAAGTGGTGTTGCTTGAATGGCCGGGACGTGCGGTGAGATGACGCCGGCGAATCGTTCCCGCTGCCATGCTCGACCTGCTGCCGAGCGAGACGCCCGTGGTCGTGACGTTGCGCATTTGCCGGCTTGTTCCTAGCTTGGCTTGTTGCGTTCGCGCGCTCCTTGCAGCCACTCGCCAACCCACCAGGACAGGAGAAACCATGCCCCCCCCCCCCCCCCCCGAATTCCGTGACCGCCAGCTCCACTCCGCCCCCTCAGCCGCAACGCAGGCCGTGGGCCGCGCCCCGGCTGGCATCGTGGCGTCGTGGGATGATCCTCGGCCTCGATAACCAGGGGCCGGACTCGAAGGGCCCGCTGTGCGGCTCCCCCTGCACGGCGCCGTGCCCTCAGACCAACTGCCCGGGCGCCCCGAACTACACGGGGTCGTAGGCCGAGCCGGGCGCATCCGACGTCCCTGATGGACGAGGGCGACGTCCTCCCGCACGTCTACGACCGTTTGGCCCAAGACCGGCGCCGAAACGGGATTGCGTGGTGGCCGCTCGGTGCCAGCTACCTCGCCGACCCCTACCCGGACCTTCGTCGCCTGCGCGAGACCGCGCCGTGCCTCCGGTGCTCGCTGACCGGGGGCGTCCTGGTGACCCGCTATCACGACGTGGACCGCATTCTGCGCGACTACGGAGCGTTTTCTCTAATAGGGCCTGCGCGCCAGGGGCAGAAGCGTGCGGCCGCGATCCTCAAATCCGACCCGCCGGAGCACACGCGTCTGCGACGCTTTGCCATGCGGGCGTTCACGCCTGGGCGAATGGCACAGATGGAGGACTATACCCGAGCAACGGCACACAAGCTGCTGGACCGGGTGGCCGACCAGGATGTCTTCGACTGGGTCTCCGTCCTTGCCAAGCCGTTGCCCGTGCTGGTCATCGGGCGCATGATCGGGCTGTCTGCGGACGACATGGGACTCTATAAGAAGTGGATCGAAAGCCGTTTCTCCAAGGAGGGGAACTACGTGAGACGGCAGGGCTGGCTCCGTGAGTCCAGGCCATCAAAGGAGCATCTCCGCCAGCGGCTCCGTACGCACGTGCTCTTCATCCGCCGCATCGCCCACCTCGTGGAGGAACGCCGATCCCAGCCCCGGGACGATGTGGTGTCCAGGTTGGCCGAAGCGGACAGCCAAGGCGACCGGCTCACCCAGGAGGAGACGGAGGTCATGTTGCACCAGGTGCTCGGCGTCGTCGACGGGTCGACCGAGGACCTCATCGGCACCGGCTTGCTGGCACTGTTGCGCCATTCAGAGCAGATGCGGTTGCTACGCGAGCGACCCGAACTCCTTGCCGACGCGGTCGAAGAGTTGTTGCGCTACGATGCGCCGGTTCAGGTGGTCCAGCGCACCGCTGCCAAGGACACCGAAATCGCCGGTACTCCAGTCGCGGCCAAGTCCAATGTGGCCCTGCTCCTCGGCGCGGCCAACCGAGATCCGGAGCGGTTCGAGCGACCGGACGAACTGGACTTCGCCCGCGCCGACAAGCGCCATGTCACGTTTGGGCGCGGCATTCATCACTGCATGTTCGCTCGGCTTGCCAGGCTGGTAGCCCGGGTCGCCTTCGAGGTCCTTCTGGAGCGGTTCGCCGATGTCCAGCCTGACGACTCTCGACCGCCGGTGTTCGTGCGCACAGTCATGCTGCGGGGACCAGAGTCTCTGCACATACGAGTGCAAAGTAGCTCGGTCCGCGCTACGACACGCGGTACGACACACGCTGTCGTACCACAGTAGAAATGTCCGGTCTTACCACAGTAGAAATGTCCTCTTTCGGACCATGTTCGGTGCTCGGTCACGGAACACGGTTCGGGAGAGGAGCAGATGGAGCTGAAGCTCAAGGACAGGGATCGCATCTCGGTGCTCAGGCAGGTAAGCGAAGGCGTGCTCTCGGCGGCGGCCGGGGCGGAGCGGCTCGACGTGACGCCGCGCCAGTTCAGGCGCCTCCGGCGGCGGTACGAGGCGGAGGGCGACGAGAGCGTCGTGCACGGTCTCCGAGGCCGACCGTCGAACAGCGCGCTGCCGGCGGCGGTTCGGGAGCTGGTGCTGGAGGTCGCATCGGATCCGATCTACCGGGGCTTCGGCCCGACGCTGCTGGCCGAGCACCTGGACCGGGGCCACGGCGTGCGCCTGAGCGCCGAGACGGTGCGGCGCTGGATGCGGGACGCGGAGCTGTGGGAGCGGCAGCGGAAGCGCGCGAAGCACCGGAGCCGGCGGCCACGGCGGGCGGCGGTGGGGGAGCTGTGCCAGTGGGACAGCTCGGTGCATCCCTGGCTGGAGGAGCGGGGCGCGGACGACCTGGTGCTGATCGCGATGCACGACGACGCGACGAACCGGTTGCAGACGGCGCGGTTCGTGGAGCGGGACAACGGCGCGGAGAACCGCCGCGCGGTGATCGAGTACCTGCGTCGTCACGGGCGTCCACTGGCGTTCTACGCCGACCACGCGGGGCACTTCGGGCAGTGGATGACGAAGCAGGGGAGGCGGACGGACACGATCATCTCGCGGGGTCTGGACAAGCTGGGGGTGAAGATGATCCTCGCGGGCTCGGCGCAGGCGAAGGGACGGGTGGAGCGGAGCTTCGGGACGGCGCAGGACCGGCTGGTCAAGGAGATGCGAGTGGGGCGGATCGCGAGTCTGGCCGAGGCGAACCGGTTTCTGGCCGAGTGCTGGGTGCCGTTCTGGAACGAGCGGTTCACGGTTGCGCCGGGAGACCCGTGCGACGCCCACCGCCCGCTGCCGGAGGACGTGGACCTGGATGCGCTCTTCGCGGAGACCCACACGCGGGTGGTGGCCAACGACTTCACGGTCCGGTTCCGGAACCGGTACTGGCAGCTGCCGGAGCGGGAGGCAGCCGGAGCGGGTCCGGGCACGAAGGTGGTCGTGGAACGGCGCCTCGACGGCAGCATCCGCTTCCGGGTCGGGGAGCGGTACTTGGCGGTGGAGCCGCTGGGCCGCGAGCGCCCTCGTGCCCAAGACGCCAAGCCAGTGCGCCGCCCCAGGTCCAAGTCGGCGGCGTCCAAGTCGAGGTCGGCGCCGCCGAAGCCGGGGTCGGACCATCCGTGGCGGAAGCGGTTCCACGCCGAGGCGCAGGCTGCGATCGCTCGAAGAGAACGCCTCGCTCGCGAGGCTGCCCGGACGGATGGCGAGGGCGTCGCGCCGTGCGGTCCCGGGCCGGCCGAAGAGCGGCGATGACGGGACGCAAGCGGAGACCGCCCGCTCCGGCCAGCCGCGCGTTGGGGCTCTGCGTACTGATCGAGCACCTGGCCGAGACGGCGGTAAGGCGTGCCGGGCGTTGTGGCCGGGGGACCGGGCCCGCCGTCCCCCCGGCCTCCACATCGGGCTGGGAGCCCGACGCTCCGACCGGGGAGATTGCCCCGCCCCGCTCCCCGTACAGCACCGTCCATGCAGATCCAGTCGGCCACCGCGTCGGCCGGGCCGGGACCTGGGCGACCCGAGAAGACCGACATCCGCGGCCGAGCGTTCAGACGGCCGCCCCCAGCCAACCGACAGGGGGCGGTGAAGACACCAGGGAGAGGACATTTCTATTGTGGCCCACCACCGGACATTTCTATTGTGGCTTGACACGCGGTACGACACACGCCCTTGCTCGTTCGCTGGCTTGTTCCTAGCTTAGCTTGTTGCGGTCGCACGCTCCTTGCGACCACTCGCCAACCCACCAGGACAGGAGAAACCATGCCCCCCCCCCCCCCCCGAATTCCGCGACGGCCAGCTCCATGCACCCCGCAACCGCAAACGCAGGCCGTGGGCCGCGCCCCGGCTGGCATCGTGGGGCCGTGGAATGATCCTCGGCTGCAGTAACCAAGGGCCAGACTCGAAGGGTCCTCTGTGCGGATCCCCCTGCACGGCGCCGTGCCCTCAGAACCTCTGCCCGGGCGCCCCGAACTACACGGGGTCGTAGGCCGAGCCGGGCGCATCCGACGTCCCTGAATGGACGAGGGCGAAGTCCTTCCTCACGTCTACGACCGCCTAGCCCAAGACCGGCGCCGAAACGGGATCGCGTGGTGGCCGCTCGGCGCGAACTACCTCGCCGATCCCTACCCGGACCTTCGTCGCTTGCGCGAGACCGCGCCGTGCCTCCGGTGCTCGCTGACCGGGGGCGTCCTGGTGACCCGCTACCACGATGTCGACCGCATTCTGCGCGACTACGAAGGGTTTTCTCCACATCGTGCACGCCAGCGACGGAACCGCCCGGCCGCGATCTTCAGCTCCGACCCGCCGGAGCACACGCGTCTGCGGCGCTTTGCCATGCGGGCGTTCACGCCTGGGCGAATGGCGCAGATGGAGAGCTACGTCCGCACAACGGCGCACAAGCTGCTGGACCGGGTGGCCGACCAGGATGTCTTCGACTGGATGTCCGTTCTTGCCAAGCCGTTGCCCGTGTTGGTCATCGGCCGCATGGTCGGGTTGCCGAGGACGACTATGGAGTTGTTCAAGGAAGCGATCGAGAGTCGCTACCACGATTTAGACCACTATACGCACTGGATGGGCTGGCTCCGTGAGCCCACGCCCTCGAAGGAGCGCCTACTCCAGTGGCTCCGCGCCAATGCGCTCTTGAGACGCTGCATCGTCCGCCTCGTGGAGGAACGCCGATCCGAGCCCCGGGACGATGTGGTGTCCACTTTGGTCGAAGCGGACAGCCAAGGCGACCGGCTCACCGATGAAGAGGCGATGGCCATGTTGCACCTTGTGCTCAGCGTCGGCGATGGGTTGACCAGGGCTGCCATCGGCACCGGCTTGCTGGCGCTGTTGCGCCATCCGGAGCATATGCGGTTGTTGCGGGAGCGACCCGAACTTCTTGCGGACGCGGTTGAAGAGTTGTTGCGCTACGATGCACCAGTGCAGTTGGTCAGCCGCTTATGCGTCGAGGACACGGAAGTCGCTGGCACTCCGGTCGCAGCCAACTCCAATGTGACCCTGCTCTTCGGTGCGGCCAATCGGGATCCGGACCGGTTCGAGCGACCGGACGAGCTGGACTTCGTCCGCGCCGACAAGCGCCATTTCACGTTCGGGCGCGGCATTCATCACTGCCTGTTCGCTCGACTGGCCAGACTGGAGGCCCGAGTCGCCTTCGAGGCTCTTCTGGAGCGGTTCGCCGACGTCCAGCTTGCCAGCTCTTCGCCGCCAGAGTTCGCACGCAACTGCATGGTGCGGGAATTGAAGCATCTGCACATACGTGTGCGAAGGCGCACGTAGGCCGGCTGGTCTCGACCGATCAAAAGGGGGGCTCGGTGCTGGCCTCCAAGTCCCGTACCAAGGTCAGGATCGCCGCCTGGGGCACGACCAGGTAGCTGGTGCCCTCGAAGCTGATCTCCACGGCCGCCTTTCGGAAGAAGATGGCGAAGTCGCCCGCCTGGGCTTGCACTGGCAGGTAGCGGGCCTCGCCGGAGCCGATCCTCCAAGGCTCGTCGTCCAGGTCGGCGGGGGCACCGATCGGCGTTCCGGGACCCGTCGCCAAGACTCTGCCCCCTTGGACGGACTGCTTGTCCACCGCCGACGGCGGCAAGTAGAGGCCGACCTTGGTGCGTTCCTCTCCCTCTTCCGGCTCGATGAGCACTCGGTCGCCCACGACGATGAGCTGCTTTCTGCCCTGTCCCTCCACTTGATTCCCCCTCCCGGGTCGGCGTTCGGTCCTCGTGCTTGTCGGTGTCGCGTCGGGAAGTTGTCCCGCGCCCCATCAGGAAGTCAACACGCGGCCTCGGCCTCAGGCGGTCAACACACGGCCTTGCCCAGAGCACTGGTCACGTAGCGGATCGCAGCGGGCGGGAGCTCGGGGAAGACGGGCAGCGCCAGGACTCGGGCCGCCGCCTCTTCGCTGACCGGAAGGTCTCCCGGCGCGTGGCCCAGCTCCGCGAAGCACTCCTGCAAGTGGAGCGGGACCGGGTAGTAGACGGCCGTGCCCACGCCTGCCGCGGCGAGACGTTCCTTCACCAGGTCGCGACGGGGCACCTGTACCACGAACTGGTTCCAGACGTGTCGGCCGGCCGCTTCGGGAGGGAGGCGGATCCGTTCGCGGGGCTCGTCGGGCAGTGCGCCGATCAGGCGTCGGTAGAGGGCGGCGTTGCGGCTCCGGGCTTCGATCCAGCCGTCGAGATGGGGCAGCTTGGCCAGGACCACCGCCGCCTGCAGGGCGTCCAGGCGAAAGTTCCCGCCGACGGTCCTGTGATGGTACTTGCGGTGCTCGCCGTGGACCCGGAGGGTTCGGAGCTTGCCCGCCCGAGCAGGGTCGTGGGTTGTGATCATCCCCCCGTCGCCGAAGGCGCCCAGGTTCTTGGTGGGGAAGAACGAGAAGCAGCCGTAGTGGCCGACGGAGCCCGCGCGCTGGCCGTCGCGCTCTGCCCCGATCGACTGGGCGGCGTCCTCGATCACGACCAAGCCGTGGCGGTCGGCGACCTCCATGACCGGCGCCATCTCGGCCATCTGGCCGAAGAGGTGGACGGGCACGACGGCACGGGTTCGGGGGGTGATCTTCGCCTCGATCAGCGACGGGTCGATGTTGAAGGTGGACGGGTCGATCTCCACGAAGACGGGCGTTGCGCCCACGCGGGCGACGGCTCCGGCGGTGGCGAAGAAGGTGAAGGGCGTGGTGACGACCTCGTCTCCCGGACCGATGCCTTCGGCCATGAGGGCGAGGAGGAGCGCGTCTGTGCCCGACGAGACGCCGACGCCGTGGCGGCAGCCGCAGTAGGCGGCAACAGCCTCTTCGCACGCCTCGACGACGGGACCCAACACGAAGCGCTGGGAGGTGATCACGCCCGCGACCGCCGCGTCGACCTCGTCCTTGACGGCGGCGTACTGGGGTTTCAGGTCCAGCAGGGGCACGTCCATGGCGGGGTCCGTCGCTCCTCCGTGCTAGTCGAAGAGCGTGTGCTGGCCGAGGCGGGTGCGCTGGCCGAGGCGCGTCCGCTGGCCGACGCCCGTCCGCTCCAGCGCCAGGAGACGACGCTTGCGGTCGAGTCCTCCGCCGTAGCCGCCCAGCTGTCCGTCGGCTCGGACCACTCGGTGGCAGGGGACCACCACGGCGATCCGGTTGTCGCCGTTGGCCCGTCCGACCGCGCGCTGGCCGCTTGGCGTCTCGGCGCGGCGGGCCAGTTCGTCGTAGCTGATCGTCTCGCCGTAGGGGATCTCGGAGAGCAGACGCCACACCTTCTCCTGGAAGGCCGTGCCGGAGAGCGCCAGGGGCAGGTCGAAGGTGCGCCGCTCGCTCCGAAAGTACTCGGCCAACTCGGTCTCCAATGCATCCAGCAGGGCGTGTCGCCCCGGCGCCGGCTCGCTGCCGAAGCACTGGGCCACTCGTCCGACCTGGGTCTTCAGCATCGGTCGGCCCTCGAACTCCAGCAGGCACACGCCGTCGTCGCAGGCGATCGCCGCCATGGGTCCCAGGGGCGTGTCGATGCGCGTCGAGACGAGGCTCATTCGTCGCACAGACGGTAGAGAACCCATGTGGCGACGGACCGCAGCGGCCGCCACGCCTCCGCACGCTCCAGCACGGCCTTCGGCGACGGGCGTTCGGCCAGTCCGTCCAGCCGGCGCGCGCCCTCCCGCACGCCCAGATCGCCGGCGGGCATCACATCCAACCGGCCCAGGCGAAAGATCAGGAACATCTGGGCCGTCCACTCGCCGATCCCCCACACGGACGACAGCATCGCCACGATCTCGTCGTCGGCCATCCGCGAGACGCTTCGCAGGCGCACCGATCCGTCCGCCGACTTGGCCGCCAAGTCCTTGACCGCCCGAGTCTTGGCAGCCGACAGGCCGGCTTCTCGGAAGCGCCCGTCGGGCACTGCCATGCACTCGTCGGCAGTGGGGAAGCGGGGTCCTGGAGTCAGTGCGCACGTTCGGGCGTAGATCGTCCTGGCGGCGGCACCGGCCAACTGCTGGAACACGACGGAGCGGGCCAGCGCCTGGAAGTGGGAGCCCTTGGCGAGGGGGCCGTGGGGGAAGCCGGGATAGGGCGCGACGCGCTGCATGGCCCGGCCGAGCACCGGGTCGCGGTCGGCCAGTTCGCGCAGCTGCTCCGCGGTCGGCCTAACCTTCACCGGCAAGATCGATCGGCGTCAGCGGGTCCACGTCCGCGTCGTAGTCCACTCCCGGAACCTGGAAGCCGAAGAGGCGCAGAAAGTCGGTACGGTAGCCTTCGAAGTCCGACTCTTCGCGCAGGTTCTCGCTGGAGATCACGTCCCATGCTTGGCGCACGGCGGCCTGGGTCTCGGGCTTCATCTCCAAGTCGTCCAGCCGGATCAGGTCGTCCGCGTCCGCCTTCAATCCTTCGGGTCCGTAGACGTTGGAGCCGTAGAGGCGCACCGCTTGCTCCATGGGCCCTTCGTGGTCGCCTGCCGCCTTCATGACCTTGTACAGGATCGAGACGTAGAGCGGCACGACGGGGATCGCCGCGCTGGCTTGGGTCACCACCGCCTTCATGACCGCCACGTGGGCGCTGCCTCCCGATGCCGACAGCCGACGGTCCAGCTCTCGGGCCGTGGTGTGCAGGTCGGCCTTGGCGGCCCCGATTGCGCCGTCCCGGTAGATCGGCCACGTGAGCTCGGGTCCCACGTAGCTGTAGGCGAACGTCCGGCAACCCGGCGCCAGCACGCCGCCCTCCTCCAGCGCGTCGATCCAGAGCCGCCAGTCTTCGCCGCCCATGACCGCCACCGTCGCCTCCACTTCTTCGGCGGTCGCCGGCGGCAGCTCCACGTCTGTCACCAGGGCCTTGTCGGTGTTCAGGGTCTTGGACCGGTAGCTCTCGCCGATGGGCTTCAGGACCGACGTGAAGGTTCGCCCCGACTCGGGGTGGGTTCGGCGGGGGGCCGCGACCGAGTTGACCACGCAGTCCACCGGTGGAAAGTCGCGCTTGAGGACCTCCACGACGCGGGCTTTGGTCTCGGCGGAGAAGGCGTCTCCGTTGAAGCAGGCCGATTGGAGTCCGGCTGCTGCTGCCGCTTGCTCGAAGGCTGCGGTGTTGTACCAGCCAGCGGTGCCGGGGCGGCGAGCCGTGGGGGGACGGTCGAAGAAGACGCCGAAGGTGGACGCGCCTCCGCCGAAGGCCAGGGCGATCCGGGAGCCCAGTCCGTAGCTGGCGGAGGAGCCCAAGACCAAGACGGAGCGCGGAGGGTCGTGAAGGGGAGCGGACTGGGCAAGACGCACCTGCTCCGCCACGTTGACGACGCACCCCGTCGGATGGCTAGTGACGCAGACGAAGCCGCGAACTTTCGGGCGGATGATCATGACCAGGAAGATAACCAGGACGCCGTGCCCACATGCCTGAACTGCCTGAAGTGGCCCTCTACCTGCACGCGCTCCGAAGCCGGGTGCTGGACGAGTGCCTTCAGGGGGTCCGCCTCCGCTCGCCGTCCCTTCTCAAGAGCTGGGACCCTCCGCTGTCCGCCGTCCACGGCAAGGTCGTGCGGGAGCTGCGTCGCCTGGGCAAGCGGATCGTCTTCGGCCTGGACGACGATCTCTTTCTGGTCGTGCACCTCATGATCTCGGGGCGCTTTCAGTGGAAGGCGCCGGGTGCGCCGGTTCCCCGAAAGCGGGGCCACGCCGCCCTGGACTTTCCCAAGGGCACTCTGCTGGTCACCGAGGCGGCGTCCCACAAGCGGGCGTCGCTCCATGTGGTTCGGGGAGAGGAGGCTCTGGCTTGGCACGACCCGGGCGGGATCGAGCCGCTGGACGCCACCGTGGAGGACTTTGCCGTTGCGCTGCGACGGGAGAACCGAACCCTCAAGCGGGCCCTCTCCGACCCACGCATCGTGTCTGGGATCGGCAACGCCCACTCCGACGAGATTCTTTGGCGAGCTGGGCTGTCGCCGGTCGCTCTGACCAGCCGGCTGGACGACGACGAAGTGGCGCGCTTGCACGCGGCTGCACGAGACTCGCTCCGGGAGTGGTCGGCTCGCCTGGTCGAGGAGGCTGGGGACCGGTTCCCCGCCAAGGTGACCGCCTTTCATCCGGCCATGGCCACCCACGGGAAGTACGGCCAGCCGTGTCCCCGTTGCGGAACCGCGGTCCAGCGGATCGTCTACGCGACCCGGGAGACCAACTACTGCCCGACATGCCAGACGGGCGGCAAGCTCTTGGCCGACCGGGGCCTGTCGCGGCTCCTACGTCAGGACTGGCCGCGGACCGTGGAGGAGATGGAGGGGCTCAAGCGCCGGGGGCGACGTTAGCCCGTTTGGGCGGAGCGGGCGCTAGAAGACCCGGCCTCGCGGACCCCTAGGGCGCGGGAACTGGTTGTCCGGAGGCGTGGTCTGGTCCTCTGGCTGCGTCCCTCCCAGAACTGGGGGAAGGTTTGGCCCCGACACCACGACCGGAGGCTTTCGCGGCTTGCAGTGGCCACCGGCGCCCTGGCCCAGCGCCACCTTGAAGCGGCCCCACCAGCCCGTCCCGTCGGACTCCTCCTCGCCTCCGTGGTCGTGACCCTCGTGAGAGTCCTCGCCGACCAAGGCTGGGATCGCTTGGGACGCCGACGATCCGTAGGGGAGGCTGCGCTGCGCAGCGAAGTTGGCGCGCATGGTCGGTGCCGACGGGGTTGCGAGGGAGGCGAGCAGCGTGGCCGCGTCGATCGCCGGCGCCGAAGCACCGGATGCGGGCGCAGGCGTTGCCCCTGCCGGCGGGGGCGTTGCAGGCGCCGGTTCCGAAGACGCGGGCACCGCCTCGACCTCTCTGGGCGCCGGCGCTTCCACGGGTTCTTCCAGCGGCGACAGCTCCACCAGCTCGATGGCGCGGAACCGGGCCTCTTGGGGCGTTGCAGTCCTGTTCGCGTCGTCGCCGGCTGTGCTGGCGGGGACACTGAAGGTGGACACCCCCAAGACGACGCCGTGGACGACCACCGAGACCCCGATGCCCGCCACGAAGATGCGCCGGTACTGGCGCTCCCTGACCTGCCTAGCTTTCATCTCATGCCTCCTGCGGCTGCGCTGCTGACGGAACCGAACACGAGTGGTACTCCCGGTTCCCCGGAAGGTTCCCGCCGGGATTCTTCCTAGAGGTCGAAGTCGGCAACGACGGGCGCATGGTCCGACGGTTTGTCCGTCTTCTTCCCCTTCCGTTGGTTGCGGTCCACCCACGCCCCGGTGGACGCCTCCGCCACGGATACGGTGGCGAAAACGTGGTCGATCCGCAAGCCGTCGTTCTTCGGGAAGGCGAGCCTGCGGTAGTCCCACCAGCTGTAGAGCCTGCCCTCCGGGTTGTGCTTCCGCACCACATCCACGAAGCCCCACTCTCGAATCCGCTCCAGCGCCTCCCTCGTCGCCGGATCACAGAGGACGCTGGACGCCCACTGCTCCGGGTTCTCCGCGTCCAGGTCGTCGAAGGCCACGTTGAAGTCGCCGGCCAGGACGACGGGGTCGCCGGGGTCGCAGCGGGTCTCCAAGAGCTCCAGTAGGCGCGCCAGCCATGTCAGCTTGTAGCTGTGCGACTCAGAGCCGACCGTTCGCCCGTTGGGCACGTAGGCCGAGAACACCGTCACGCCCCGGACCACGCCCTGGATCAGCCGAGCTTGGGGGTCCGGCTCCAAACCGTCCTCCCCGAAGCCCCGCTCCACCTGGGAGATCGGATGGGGGCTGACGAGCGCCACGCCGTTGTAGGTCCGCTGGCCGTACACCGCCGAGTGGCAGCCAGCCTCGCGCATGGCGTCGGTGGGGTAGGCGTCGTCTGTGGTCTTCAGCTCCTGAAGGCAGAGGGCGTCCGGCGCGTGCTCGCGGATCCACGCCGCAACTCTCGCCTCCCGCGCCTTGACCGAGTTCACGTTCCAAGTGGCGATTCTCATGCTCATGGGCGGCAAGATGGGGGAGCGCTCCCATTCGGGCTACCCTTTAAACTCTCGGGGCGGACATCCGCTCCGGCCCCCTTTGGCGTGGATCCGCCCGGACAGGCTATGGTGTCGGCTCGAAACCGTCTTCTCAGTCCAGCTAAACCGTCCTCGCTCGCCTCGCTCACTCTCTAGGAGATGCCGGCCAATGACTTTCCGTGCAAAGACCACCTCCAGGAACCTTCCGCCCTCGGCGCCTCCCGGGTCGAGCCTGCCTGCCGCGGCGACCCTGCCTCCCGCGTCGACGCTGGCGCTGACCCTTGTCCTTTTCCTGGGCTTGGCGGCCATCGCCTTCGCTCCCGCGTCCGGGCAGCAGTACGACGTCCTGATCGCAGGCGGCACAGTGGTGGACGGCACCGGCACCGACCGCTTTCGGGCGGATGTGGCCGTGGCGGATGGGCGCATCGTCCTGGTGTCCCGCGAGCCGGTGGATCGGTCGCTCGCGGCCACGGTGATCGACGCCGAAGGCCAAGTCGTCACGCCCGGCTTCATCGACAACCACTCCCACGTCCAGCAGACGATCGCCGAGTACCCGCTGGCCGAGAACTTCCTGCGCCAAGGGATCACCACGCTGATCGCGTCGCTGCACTCGGGCGACCAGCCGTGGCCGATGGAGGCGTTCGCGTCGAGCCTGGAAACGGCCCCGAACGTGGGCTTCTTCGCCGGCCACACCTGGACCCGAAAGCAGGTCCTGGGAATGGACAACCGGGCCCCCACCGACGCCGAGATGGAAGAGATGAAGGCTCTCGTGGACCAGTCGATGCGCGAGGGTGCCCTGGGGCTCTCCACCGGACTGCTCTACGTGCCCGCCAACTTCGCCGAGACGGAAGAAGTGATTGAGCTGGCCAAGGTCGCGGCCCGCCACGGCGGCATCTACGTGACCCACATGCGCAACGAGGCCAGCGGGCTGCTGAAGTCGGTCGCCGAGACGATTCGGATCGCCGACGAAGCTGGCATCCCCGCCCAGATCAACCATCACAAGGCAGCGGGCGCGGCCCAGTGGGGATGGAGCGAGAAGTCGCTGGCAATGATCGACTCGGCCAACGCGGCCGGCCTGACGGTCACCCACGACCTCTACCCCTACGCTGCTTCCAGCACCGGCTCGTCGATCCTCTTCCCCCAGTGGGCGTTGGCTGGCGGACCCGAGGAGTTTGCCGGGCGTGTGGCCGATCCGGACACGCGACAACGCATGGAAGCCGATATGCGGACGATCTTCATGACCGACCGCACCGGCGGCGACATCTCCCGCATCCAGTTTCGCGTGTTGCGCTCCGACGAGAGCTACAACGGCAAGACGCTGGCCGACTACGCCGCCGACCGGGGGCTTCCCAACGACCTGGAGACTGGCATCCAGCTGGCGATCGAGCTTCAGCTGAAGGGCGGTTTCAGCGCCATCTACCACGCAATGGACGAAGGGGACGTGATCCGGATCATGCAGCATCCCTTGGCGATGATCGAGACCGACGGCGACGCGGTGGGCTACGGGATCGGCTACCCGCACCCCCGCAGCTATGGCGCGTTCCCCCGCGTGCTGGCCCGCTACGTCCGGGAGCTGGGCGTGATCACCCTGGAGGAAGCGGTCCAAAAGATGACCTCCATGCCCGCACGCTGGCTCGGCCGCGAGGACTTGGGCGTGATCGCCGAGGGAATGCGCGCCGACGTGGCCGTTTTCGACCCGGAGGTGATTGCGGACCGCGCCACCTACGCCGACCCCCACCAGTACAGCGTGGGGATCACCGACCTGCTGGTGAACGGCGTGCCCGTGATCCGAGACGGGGGACTCACCGGCGAGAAGCCCGGCCGGTGGATCCGGGGACCGGTGAGACGACCGGCGAGCTGATTCCCGCTCCGTGCTGATCCCGCTCCGAGACTTGCCCACCGACTGCTGGCCGATGTAGCTTGATCCGGTCCGCACGACCCTACACGAACACCACGCGAGGACGACAACGGTGATCACCCGGCTTTACGTGGACAATTTCCGCTGCCTGACGAACTTCGAGATCGAACTGCGGGAAGCTGCGATCTTCCTGGGCGCCAACGGAAGCGGCAAGAGCACGGTACTAGATGTACTGCGCAAGGTTCAACAACTCGTGGTCGGCAAGGAAAAGCTGGAACACGTCTTCTCCCGGGACGACCTGTCCTTCCTCCAGACGTCAGACCGGCAGTCGATCGTCCTTGACCTGTCGATCGGCGACACCGAGTACCGCTACTCCTTGACCATTGGTCACCAGCGTGAACTCGGGAAGATGCGAATCGACACGGAGACCCTGACTAGCAACGGTGATCCGTTGTTTCGTTTCGAGGCCGGCGAAGCCCAGCTATTTCGGGACGATCACAGCAAGGGGCCGTCGTACCCCTTTGACTGGTCCCAATCCGGTGTGGGGCACCTGTACGAACGGCACGATAACAAGAAGCTGTCGCGTTTCAAGAGAGAGCTGGCCAGCATCATGCTTGTACGTCCCTGTCCAGTGCTCTTCAAGCCCGAGACTCGTTCGGAAGATGCGTTTCTCGAGCTTACCATGCGCAACTTCGCCGGATGGTACAGGTACGCTGCGCAGGAAAACATGGGAGGAGTTGCAGAGCTCTTCAAGATGCTTGCTGAAGTCCTGCCGGGTTTCGATTCCCTCGTCCTTTCCGAATCAGGCGAGAACTCGCGTGCTCTCAAAGCGGTATTCCACGCTGGGGCTTCGGGAGAAAGCAAACGACGGTACGGACTCCATCAGCTGTCGGACGGGCAAAGAAATCTGATCGCCATGTACTCGCTTCTCTACCTTACCGGAGATCGCAAGGTGTCGCTGTTCATTGACGAACCGGACAACTACCTTTCGCTTCGGGAAGTACAGCCTTGGGTAGTCAGCGCGTCGGAGGCCGTAGGGGACACTCTGGAGCAAGTTGTTCTCATCTCCCATCACCCCGTCACAATCGATTATTTGGCCAGCGGCAACGCAAAGTGGTTCTATCGGGACACCGAGGGTCCCGTGCGAGTGAGGGACCAACCTGAGGCTTCAAGCGATGCGCTGACGGTTTCCGAGTTGATCGCTCGGGGATGGGATCGCGAGTCTTGATCGATGTTGTTCTACTGTGCGAGGACAGGCAAATGGCTGTCTTTGCACGTCAGTTCTTATACCGTCGCAAGATCAGGGGCCGTCACGTAGAGTCCTCGTTCTCGACCGGTTTGGGATCTGGCGAACAGTGGGTTCGCCAGCGCTTTCCCAAAGAACTGAAAGCTGTCCGCGGGCGCCAACGTGCCTTCTTGATCGTGATGATCGACGCCGATTCCGGCTCCACGCAGAATCGCCGGGATCAACTCTACAACGAGTGTCGAGATCAGGATGTTGCCGTGCCGTCCGACCAGGACAAGGTGCTCATCGCCGTGCCAAGGCGGAACATCGAGACGTGGTTCGCATACCTGAAGGGTGAAGTCAATGTAGACGAGACGGCCACGTATCGGAAGCTGTCGCGTGAGATCGAGTGCAAGCCGCTTGCCGATGAACTGTACCAGATGTGCCACGTCGAACAGAAGCTTCGCAAGCCCATGCCGCCGTCCCTGTTGGAAGTGTGCGAACTCTACCCACGCTTGCGGCGTTGAACTTGTGGCGGTGCTGACCCTCAACCGCTCTCTTTCCACTCCACTAGAAAGATGTTTGTGTTGCCTGCGTGGGACTCGTTGCGGTTGGAGCCGAAGACCAGCTTGGTGCCGTCGGGGTGGAAGACAGGGAATCCGTCGAAGCCCTCGGACCATGTGACTCGCTCCAACCCCGTGCCGTCCACGTTGATCACGTACAACTCGAACTCGCGCCCGCCGGGGTCGTCCATGTTGGACGAGAAGATGACCTGCTCGCCCGACGGATGCCAGTACGGCGCGAAGTTGGCGGCATCGTTGTCTGTGAGTTGTCGCGGGTTGGCACCGTCGGCGTCGGCTACGTAGATGTCCAGCGCCGAAGGGCGGATCAGCCCGTCCGCCAGCAGGGAGAGGTAGTCCTCCCGCTCTTCGTCGGTCTCGGGGTAGTGGGCGCGCCACACGATCTTGGTGCCGTCGGGGCTGTAGAACGCGCCGCCGTCGTAGCCCAGTCGGCTGGTGAGGCGTCGCACGTCCGAGCCGTCGGGGAGCATGGAGTAGAGGTCCAGGTCGCCGTTGCGCAGCGACGTGAAGACGATCCGGTGGCCCGTTGGCGAGAAGGTGGCCTCGGCGTCGTAGCCGAACGAAGAGGTGAGTTGCCGCAGACCGGCGCCGTTCGCGTCGGCGGTAAAGATGTCGAAGCTGGGGTAGACGGCCCACACGTAGCCCCGGGAGAAGTCGGGGCGGACGGGGCAGGCGCGGTCGTAGTGGTGGGTGGACGAGTAGAGGATGCGGTCGCCGCCCGGATAGAAGTACGCGCAAGTGGTCCGACCTTCTCCCGTGCTGACCCTTGTCGATTCGCCCGTGTTCGGGTCCAGCACGTAGATCTGGTCGCAACCTTCACCCGGGGTCGGCGTGGACTGGTAGATCAGCCGTGAGCCGTCAAACGACCAGTAGGCTTCGGCGTTCTCCCCCTGGAAGGTGAACTGACGCATCTCGCCGAATCGGGTCTCTCGGGGATCGACCAAGTCGCGGGCGGTTCCTGAGGACGCGCCTGGTGTCGTGCTCTGGGCCCCAGCTGGGGCCGGGCGCAACAGTGCCAGCGCGACGGCGAGGGGAACGGCGGCAACGACGGCGAGGAGGATGACGCGGAGCGTCGGGCGCAGAGGCGTATTCATGAAGTCGGGGCTTGTTCGCAGATGTGGTGTGTGGTGGCGGGCAAGTGGGAACGGTGGGCCAGCGGAGACGGTGGGCCAGCCGGGGATCACAGCTTCAACGGGCGCCGCGCAACCCTTCGCAGGCCGAGCCATGCCAGCCCCGACCAGAGGGCGAAGTGGTAGAGGACCAGTCCAGCCGCCGACCAGTCCCATCCGGTGCTGAAGCCCTGGGCGAAGTCTTCGATGGCCCCCGACGGGAAGAATACATAGGGCGCGACGGCGGCCACCGGTGCCCACGCCCCGGTTGTCAGGGGAGCGAGGTCTCCCACGAAGAGCGACGCCACCACGGGAGACACGAAAACATAGGTCAGACCCATGAAGGCGTTTCGCCGGATTCCCAGCGCCGACAACCCGAAGCTGAGCGCCGCCGTCAGAAGTCCGATGACGAAGGGCTCCACGAACGCACGCATGACGACCCCGCCGCCAGCGCCCAATGCGGCAGTGGCGACGGTGAGCGCGAACACCGCCTGGACGGCCGCGTTTGCGCCCTGCATCGCGACGTATCGCCTGCCGTAGAAGCCGGGAAGCGAACCGGGATGCTGGGCCCAGAGCATGATGGCGCCCGACGCCCTCTCTCCCGCCACCAAGCGCCCGACGACCTGAAGACCGAAGAACGCCGCGCCGAGAAGAAATGCGCGACGGAGCACTGCGCCGAGGGCGAGGAGCATCATTGTTCTGCCGAACAGCATTTCTTCGGGGGAAGTCCCCGGATCGGGCGCGTTCGCCTCCATCCACTGCTGGATGTCGGTCACGAAGGGGTTGACCTCCATCGACCGGGCGAGAGCCGCCAGCGCGACGCCCAGCACGAAGATGAACAGCGCAAGCTTCCAGCGGGTGCGGAGGGCGAACCGGAAGGTCTCCTTGAGCATCGTCATGACGGGCCTCCGTCGCGGCCCAGGAACGTGTCCTCCAGGAAGTCGCGGGTGAATCCTCCCGCCGGGGGCTCGACGATCCGGGTCTGTCCGTCGTTGATGAAGAGCACGCGGTGGCTCATGACGGCGAGCTCGCCCAGGTCGTGGCTGGCGACGAGCACCGTGGTCGTGGCGGCGAGCTCCTCCACCTTGCCTCGCAACCGGACGCGCTGTCGCGGGTCGAGTCCGGCCTCGGGCTCGTCGAGGAAGAGAAGCCCTGGACGGCCGACGAGGGCGACCGCCAACCCGAGCCGGCGACGCATCCCCTTCGAGAGCTTCTCGGCCAGGCGGTTGGTGGGGAAGTCCACCCCCGCCAGCTCGCAGGCACCGTCCGGGTCCGCACCGGGTCCTACCGCCGCCGCGGCCAACGCCAGGATGCCGTCGGAGCTCCATCCGGGGGGCATCACCGTGTCTTCGGCCAAGTAGCCGACGCCTTGGGAGGTGCGGTAGGCTTGCGGCGACGACCCCGAGATCGTCACGCTTCCGGCCAGGGGCGGGAGGAGGCCGAGCAAGGTCCGAAAGAGGGTGGTCTTGCCAGCGCCGTTGGGGCCGACCACCGCCAGGACTTCCCCCGGCGCCACGTCCAGCGTCAGGCTCCGCAGGATCGGGGTGTCCGCCTTATACCCGGTATCGAGGCTGTCGGCCTTCAGGCGGGCCGGGGAGTTGGGAGGGGTCATGGTGTTCGTTGTTCTTGGTGGATATGGATGCCGCGCCGGCGCAGTTCCGCCACGTACTGGCTCGGGGGGACGGCTTCGTCGGGGGTGCCCACTCCCGGCTCGGCGATCGTACCTCGGGCCTGCATCAGCGCCGTGACCGAAAGCGAGAAGCCGGTGGTCCGCGCCATGGCGGTGATCCCGGTGGCGGGGTCGTAGAAGTCTAGCACCTGGTAGCCGGCCTCGACTGCGGTACCGTCTTTGGCGCCCTGGACTTGGACCCGGGCCACGACCAAGTCTTCGCCGCTGGGGTTGGAGAGCGCTGGCGTGGCCTGCCGCACGAAGAGTCGTCGAGGCACCACCTGCACGCCGTCCACCTCCACCTCCTGGTCGCTGATCAGACCCAGTTCCCGCACGGCTCGCATGATCCGAGCGTGACCCGGATACCGCAAGGTCTTGTACTCCATCGTGTCGATCTCGCCCTCGTACCGGGTGGGCATGGTGGAGATGCCTCCGCCGGTGTAGAACGCCTCCAGCGCGCCCGGGGGGTCCGGGAACTCGACCGTCTCCAGTCCCGAGAGGGCCTCGACCGTGGTCTTCCGTCCGCCCCGGAGCACCAGCGCGGGCGTCACGTAGTAGTCCAGCACGCCTTCCAGCGAGTAGACGATCTGGTAGTCGAGGGGAGGTCGCGGGTGCTGGGGCAGCCCGCCGACCCAGATGCGCACCGATGTCACGCGATCCATCCGCCGGATGCCGTCCTCGGCCAGGATGTTCACCATGCCGGGCGCCAAGCCGGTATCGGGGACGACCGACACGCCCTGGGCCTTCGCCTCGCCGTCGAGAGAGCGCTGCCGCTCCACGATCTTCGTGTTCCCGCCCAGGTCCGTGTAGTGGGCGCCCGCCGCCACCGCCAAGCGAGCCATCGCCACGTTGAAGTGGTAGGGGAGCGCGCAGAGCACGCCGGTCGCGCCCTCCATGGCCCGTCGCAGATCGCCCTCCGACGAGGCGTCCAGCTGCCGCAGCGCCAGCCGCCCGTCCAGCCAGGGCGCCAGGAAGGATCGCGGAGCGTCCACGTTCTGGTCGGCGATCGTCACCTGCTCCACGGCGGGATCCTGGAGCAAGTCGTAGGCCGCCGCCGATCCCTGGGTGCCGCCGCCCAGAACCAGGAACCTCACGGCTCGCCCTCCGAGCCCGCGCCCAGCTCCCAGAGTCCCGATTCCTCCGGGACTTGGGCCGGCCTCTCCTCTCTGACCTGGGCCGGCTGCTCCTGGGCCGGCTTCTCCTCCTCGCCCCGGGTCCGTCCCGGGTCCACCACCTCGAACGCTCGGGTGACTTGGGCGATCCGGTCGCCGGGGGCGGGCGTCGCCAGCTTCTGCCCCAGGGCGTTTCGTCCCCGAAGGCCGATCTCGGCGGCAGCAAAGGGCACGAGGACGCCGCCCGCCGACACCAGCATCACCTGGTCGTCCTCCAGCACTTCCAGTGCCGACACCAGGCCTCCGCTGTCGTCGCCCAGAACCATGGCGCGCATGCCCAGCCCGCCTCTCTTTTGCAGCGAGAACTCGGCCAGGGGCGTGCGCTTGCCGGTGCCTCCTTCCGTCACCATGAGCACCGAGGTGTCGCGCACCAGCACCAGCAGTCCGGCCAACTGGTCCCCCTCCCGCAGTTTCACGCCCCTGACTCCTTGGGCGGTCCGGCCCACCACCGACACCTGGTCCTCCGCGAAACGGATGCCGCGGCCGTCGCGAGTCAGCATGAGGAAATGGGCGTCTCCCGAGGTGAGGGCGGCGTTCAGCAGCTCGTCGCCGGGCTGCAACGTGATGGCGACCAAGCCGCCGGGCCTCGGGTTCGAGAACTCGGCCAACCGGGTGCGCTTCACAACTCCCATCCGCGTCGCGAACGCCACGTACCGGTCGTCGCCCAGGTCCTCGACGGGACGGATCGCGGCCACGGGATCGCGCCGATCCGCCTCCAGCAGCGCATAGACGGAACGTCCTCGCGACGCCCGGCTGCCCTCTGGAACGCCTTCCACCTTCAGGAAGTGGACTCGGCCTCGGCGGGTGAAGACGAGGAGCCAGCCTTGGGAGCGGGCCACCACGACCTGCTCCGTGTAGTCGTCCGGGTACTTCTCCATCTGCGCCTGGGACAGGCCGGACGCCACCCGCCGCTGGTAGAGGCGCATGGGGATGCGCTTGGCGTGGCCCAGGTGGGAGATCACGACCACCACGTCCTCGTCGGCCACGCTGGACTGGACGTAGGAGAGGTCGGCCGTGTCCTGGCCGTCGAGGATCCGGGTCCGCCGCGCGTCGCCGAAGCGCTCGACCACCTCGTCCAGCTCCTCGAGCATGACTTGAAGTTGGAGCTTCTCGTCTCCCAGCACCGCCCGTAGCCGGCGGATCGCCTTCACGAGGGCCGCCTCCCGCGCCCGCAGCTGGTCGCCCTCCAAGGCGGTGAGCTTGGCCAGCCGCATCGCCAGGATCGCTTCGGCCTGTACCTCGTCCAACCCGAAGCGGTGCTGGAGCCGCTCCGACGCCTCCTCCCGGTCCGCCGACTGCCGGATCGTCGCGATCACCTCGTCGATGTGGTCGAGCGCCAGCAGGAGCCCGCGGACCACGTGGAGCTCGGCTTCGGCGTTCTCCAGCTCGAAGCGGCACCGTCTGCGGATCACGTCCAGGCGATGGTCGCGGTAGCGCTCCAGCAGCTCCTTCAGGGTGAACTCGCCGGGCTGTTTGCCGCCGTCCAGCGCCAGGAGGATTGCGCCGAAGGTGGACTGGAGGGCGGTCTTCCTGAAGAGGGCCGCCATGACGCGCCCCGGGTCCGCTCCCCGCTTCAGCTCCACTACCAGCCGCATCCCCTCCCGGTCCGACTCGTCCCGCAGGTCCGCCACGTCCGGCAGCGCGCCCGTCCGCGCCAGACCGGCGATGCGGTTGATCACCCGCAGTTTGGAGACGGCGTACGGCAACTCGGTCACGATCAGCTGCTTGCGTCCGCCCCGAAGCGACTCGGTGGCGATCCGGGCTCGCATCGTCATGCGTCCGCGTCCGGTCTCGTACATCTTGCGGATGCCGTCGTGCCCCAGGATGTAGCCGCCCGTGGGGAAGTCGGGGCCCTGCACGTGCTTCATGAGGTCGGCGACGGTGCACTCCGGATCGGCGGCCAGTGCGCGGATGGCGTCGGCCACCTCCCGCAGGTTGTGGGGCGGGACGTTGGTGCTCATCCCCACGGCGATCCCGGCGCTGCCGTTCACCAGCAGGTTGGGGATGCGAGACGGGAGGACGGTGGGCTCTTCGAGCCGGTCGTCGAAGTTGGGCTCCCAGAGGACCGTGTCCTTCTCGATCTCCGCCAGCATCTCGCCGGCCACCGGCGACAGGCGCGCCTCGGTGTACCGGTAGGCGGCCGCCGAGTCGCCGTCGATGGAGCCGAAGTTCCCCTGCCCGTCCACCAGGGGGTAGCGCAGCGCGAACTCCTGCACCATGCGGACCAGCGCGTCGTACACCGCCGAGTCGCCGTGGGGGTGGTACTTGCCCAGGACCTCGCCGACCACCGTCGCGCTCTTCTTGTGGGGCCGGTCGGGCCGCAGACCGAGGCCGTGCATGGCGAAGAGGATCCGGCGGTGCACGGGCTTCAGGCCGTCCCGCACATCCGGGAGCGCCCGCTGGACGATGACGCTCATGGAGTAGTCGAGGAACGAGTCCCGCATCTCGCTCTCGATGACGCGGGGAAGGATGCGCTCGCGCTTCTGGGCTACGGACATGCGGGCTCCGTGCGTGGGGCGACGGGGGATCACGCCATGGAAGCTACCATCTACCGCCAAGCGCCTGGGACTGTCCCCCGCTCCAGGACCTCCACTTGGTCGCCGACCCGGAGCCGCCCTGGGCCGTGGTGGACCGCGTTCAGGCCGAAGTACGGCAAGCCCTCGATCCGCCGGTACTTGGCCAGGGTGCGGAGAGGTTCACCGTCCGGATCGCGGGTCCCGCGCCGCTGGTCGTGGGTGGTGACCTTGCAGCGTGCGCACAGCTTGACGCCGTTGAAGGCCAGGCCGCCCGCCGAGAAGCGCCGCCACCTGTCCTCCTCGTGGGGCCGCACGCCCGCCACCACCACGTTGGGCCGGAAGCGCTCCACCGGGATCGTCCGCCCGGCGCGCTTGGCCAGCTCCTCCACCGAGCCATCCCCTACCACCAGCGCCGGGTATCCGTCCGCGAAGGCGACTTGATGGCCCGCGGCGTACGTCGGGTCGGTGGCGCGCTCCGCGTCGCTTCCCATGTGCACCAAGCGGTAGTCGCCCCCCAGCACGTCGGAGACCCACTGGTCGACCGTGGGCGGTCCGGTGGTGGCGGTCACCTCCGATGCCCACACCTGGACCTGGAGGCGGGGTCCGTCGAAGGCGGCAGGGGCGGCGAGGGTGCCAGCGCTCGGAGCCTCCAGGATCAGCTCGCCGTTCGCCAGCCGGGGGCGTATGGTGGCCAGTCTGGGAAGCTCCCGTTGGGTGACGAAGAGACCGCTGGGCCGGACGACCATCCACCGCCGGTCGAGGACGGGGCCGGCGCGGTCGAACGTCATCTCGTCCACGTCGAAGCCGTGGGCGCCTTTGACTGGATGAACGCGAAGGCGTGCGATGCGTGGGCGGGACCGTTGCGGACTGGGGGACCCTGCGGGAGTCATGTTGGGGGCCTTCGGTCGTCGAGCAGGGAGGGAGCCAACGCCAGCCCGATCAGCAGGTCCAGCGCGGCGTGGGCAAAGATCGACGGCCACAGGCTTCCCGTCCAGCCGACGCCGGCCGCCAGCCAGAGCCCCAGCAGCGCGGTGCGGACGATCCCGTGGCGGCCCTGGTAGGCGTGAAGGAGGCCGAACGCGACGGCGGCGGGCAGAGCGGCCAACAGGTAGGAGCCGGTCCACGGCATCAAGAAGGCCGGGAGGAAGCCTCGGAAGGCGATCTCCTCGAACACGCCCGCGACGACCGACAGCAGCGCGAAGAGCACCTTCTCTCTTGGCGCGCTGGGCATGATGTCGCGCACCGCGGCCGTCTCCCGCCACCCGAACGTCGGGGAGGCACGCTTGAAGGCGTACACCAGGGCGAGGCCGCCCGCCGTGAGGACGCCGCCCGCGACAAGGAGCACGCCGACGGCGGGCAGAGGCGAGAGCCAGAGCCTCGGCTGGGCGGGAAGGTCCCGGCCGGGAAGGTCCCGGCCGAGCCAGAGCGCCAGGAGGCCGATTGCGGCCAGAGCGACAATCGAGCCGACGTACGCCTCCATGCGCCGCCGCCGAAGAACCACTTCCGGGAGCACCCGCGCCTGGGCCAGCGCGGCAGCCGGCAGGACGACCAAGAACAACGCCGCCACCAGCGACTGGACCGGGCCGCCCAGTCCGCCCACCGCGAACGCGACGGCTAGGCCCGCAGCCCCGGCTCCCATCGCCGGCCACCAAAGCCGCCGCCCGAGGCTCGCCCGCCCCCCGGTCGCGCCGCCATCAACGCTGCTCTTCGAGCCGCCCGCTGGCGTCACCGAACCCGCCCGTCGATTGACCGAGCCGCTGGCCAGGGCCTAACATGGGAAGTGCCTGCCGTGCGCCTCTGCCCATTGTCCCTTCCCCTTCGGCCCTGATAGAGAACGCGATGTCCGACCCTGCCGCCTTCAAGGCCGTCTTCCGCGTGATCGACGCCCACGACCACCCTCACGGAGGAAGGATCCTGCGCCTGCGCCTCGGAAAGGGCGCGCCGCCGAGCCTGCGCGAACTGAAGGGCGGCCCCGTGACCGCTACATCGCCGACCGGCGACTCTGGGAAGCTCACGGTGTCCGGCTTCTCGGCGGCGGGAGGGAAGCCCTCCGACCGCCGACTGGCGAGAACGGGCCGGATCGACGTGCACGTCACTGGCGAAAGCGCCGGGCCTGCGGATGTGGGATGGGAGGTGGCACTCCCGGCCTGAGCTTCAAGCCCCGGGAGCCTCCCCGCAGCCGCTACCGGGAGCTTCCCCGCAACCCGGGGGGGTCCCGCTCGAAAGTCCGACGGAACCATTCCTGGTAGGCTTCGGCCCGCTCGGGCTCCCGGGCCAAGCGCTCCCGCCTGGCTTCGACGAAGGCGTTGGGCCGAGCGGTTAGGATGAACTCGTCCAGATAGCCGCTCTCCTTGGCATAGGCGAGCTCGTCCAGAAGGCCGTACGGCGGGGCGTCCAGGATCGACCGCTGATAGAGCCAGACGTCGGCCACCTTGGAAAGGATCGCCTTCTCCAGCTCGAACTCGTCGGCCCCCTGGCCCTGGGGAAGCCACTTGTCCAGACGGTCCTGTCCCGCCATCAGGTGATAGTGGGCGTAGATGGTGTAGACTTGGCTGCCGGCCGACCTTCCCTGCACGCTGATGCGGGCGGTGTCGGCGGATTCGGTCACCACCAAGCTCTCCCAAGGGTAGACGGGGCCCTCCGCCGCCTCGGTGTAGATCATGAAGGAGGGGTCCATCTGGATGCTGTCCCACTGCTCCCGGACCCAAGCGTCCACTTCCTCCATGCGTTCCTTGGCGGGCGCTAGGCGCTCTCCGGAGTGGACGACCAGGCGTCGCGGCTCCGGGAGCTCCAGCTCTCGGGCACCACAGGCGGTCAAGGCGGCGACGCAGGCGAGAACGCCAGCGCACATGAGAGGTGCGGACGGAGGGAACCGGTGTGTGGCTGAGCTGACCATGAGCGCTCCCTATGGCTCGGGACTACTTCCTCTGGCTTGGGACGCCTTGGAAGGAGGCGCGGGTTGCCCTGGGGAAGCAACCCGTGGCGAGGAAACGTATTCTAACCCTCGGACGGCTTCCAGGTTCCCGCCGAACCATGGACAAGCCCGTCGACCGACTATGGACAAGCCCGTCGGCGAGACCGAAAGAAGGGAGGATCGCGATCCATGACGCCCACTCAGCTGGGAGAGCACCTCGCGCGCTTGGTGTGGGAGAGCTTCTCGGACATCCTTACGGACGACCGCAGCCTGATCGTCCTGGAACGTCTCGGTGCGTTGGAGGCCGACGGCACGCCCACCGCCAGGGCGTCGGAAGAGCTTCTGATCTTCATGCTTTGGGCCCACACTCGGGGCATTCAGCAGGCGTACGCCGGGAGGGCGTCCCGACTTGCCCTGGCCGCGCTGGACGAACTGCACCGGGCCGTCTTCGAGGACATGACGGCCGCGGGCTCCCTGAAAGAGGAGCTGCCGATCTTCCAGCAGAGGATATGGGCCCGATACGCCGAGTATCGACGGGCCGCCCAGTCGTCCGACCGAGAGGTGGGCTTCGTCGCGCTCCGGTCGATCGGCGGGCGAAGGGCCACGGGGGCCGAGCGCACCGTCCGAGGCGAGGACGCCGAAGTGCTGGCGAACCGGGCCGTGGGCGTGGCTGCGCCCGTGGGCGACTTCTACGCCGACATGGACTTGGTGGACGGCTGATCGGACCGGGGGTCGCCGGTGCCTTCCGGGTCGTCCTCATCCCGCCAGCGCACGATCTCAAAGGGACTCCGACACTCGGCACACCACCACGTCGAGAGCGATGCGTGGCTGCCGAACGCGGACGCGAGCGCGGTCTGCCGACCGTCGCAGAACGGACACGCCGGCGACAATCCTGGAGACCCTGCGCCTCTCCCAATCGGCCTGCGCATTCGGCTGGGACTGGGCTAGGCTAGGGCTAGGGCTGCCAGGCTAGGCTCCCTCCGCCGTCCCGTTGGCCGCAACCTCCAGCAGTTCGTCGCCGTCGCCGCACTCCACGACCGCATCCCCGACTCGGGCCAGCTGTTCAGCCCCCATCGGCCGCACCAGTTCCGCCAGCTTCGCTCCCGTCTCGGGCCCGAACCGCCGCGACGCCTGCCGGACGACCAGCGTTGCTCGGCCTTCCCGCCAGTGGCTCTCCGCCCACTTCGCGTAGCTCTGGTTCATTTTCGCTTCGCCCTCCTCTGGAGTGGTGATCAGTTGCATGGCTCCGTTCCGAACCCGCTTCGGCAGACCGTCGGCCCTCATACGCTCGGCCGTCCAACGCGCCAACGCCGCTCGCGCTTCGACGTGCTCCGGCCCGCCCCAGTGCTTCGCAACCAGCCGGAGTACCCGCGGAAAGCCCTTCCACGGGTCCTCCTCCAGCACCGCCAGCCAGCCCAGCACGCTGTCCTCTGCAAAGAAGTCTCGCGCATGCGCTCGCAGCAAGTCAAGCACTTGGTGCGCGTGAGCGGCGCCGAGCCCCCGCACCGCCTTCGCCACCTCCGGGGGCAGCTCCCCCCTGCGCACCAGCTCCGCCAGACTCGAGGCTCCGCGCCACGGCGGCTTGCCGGTGTAGAAGACGAACGACAGCACCAGCGGAATCGAGCCGTCCGGGTCGCGCAGGCTCTGGTTGGCATGCAGCGCAGAGGTCGCGGCCCAGCTGTAGCCCATCATCCGCAGCGCCATGGCGGGGTCGCCGCTGGACTGGAACTCGACCAGCGCGATCACCGATCTCCCGTCCTTGAACCGGAGCCGCATGGCGCAGTCGCAGATGCGTCGCTTCAAATCGCGGTCCACGAACTCGGTGGGGAACGGCTCAATCGTCGGGTCTAGCAGATGCGCCCAGCCCTTGGCGACGAAATCGCGGACCAGAATGCGCTTGGCGGCGTCGACGGAGAAGAGGTCCTTGTAGGTCTCGTCGTGCTTGCGGGGTGCGCGCTCGAACTCCCGGACATCGTCTTGGGGGGCGGACGGTGAGCAGTCGGCGGGGCTCTTGGCCGATCTGTCCAAGGTGGCGTCTCCAGTGTGGTGGCAGGCGGGGAAGGCCGACATGCAAGAGGCGCTCCGAGGGCGACGCGCTGGGACCGTCCACGGAGCCGGCCGGGCGTGGTCGTCCGGCCTCGTGGGTCCAGTATGTCGCGTCGCCTGGGACATTTGGATGGCTGGATGGGACTATTTTATTTTTCTGCCGCGTTCCCCCGTGGACTGCCACATCCGCCGCGGAACCGCGCAACCAAGGCTCCGCTCTGGTGCCGATCGCCCAGGCTAGACCCGGGCCAAGTTAGTCCACGTCGGCCAGCAGCGACCGGTTGCGGTCGCCCCGGGCCCGCTCCACGGCATCTTCACCGGGTGCGCCCGAGCCTCGCCGGCGCTCCGCGTCCCAATCCCCCCGCATGGGGATGACGTGGTCCATGTCGATCTCCACCAACCCCAGCAGCTCGCCCACCCGACCCTCGTAGCGGGCGCGCACCTGCCCCGGGTTCCACACCAGCAGGTCGTGGGCGAGCAGCCGGTAGAGCTCGTCGTCGGGCAGAAGCCAGCCCAGCGTGGTCGGCAGCATCGCCTGGGCCGCCGTCCGCAACCGATCCGCGCCGTCGCCCTCCGCGCCGGCCAGCTGACGGAACCAAGCCTCGCCGAACTGCCAATGGTACTCCTCCTCGGCCAGCATCTTGGGGATTCGAGCGCGCGCGGGCTCGAATCGTGCGCCGCCGAACGCCTCCAGCGCCGTCGTGAGCGCGCCGTCCACCACCACTGACGCCGCCACGAACGCCGCCCAGTCCCCGAAGGGCTCGTCCACCGCTGGCGCCGAGCAGTAGTCCTTGCTGCGACGCATGTACTCCAGCTCCCACGGGATCATGTCGAAGTGCTTCACCATGGAGTAGAGCAGACGGGCGTGGCCCCACTCGTCCTGGGCCATCGACGACGCCGCGATTCCCGTCTCGATGGAGGGGCTCCCCAAGAGCCAGTCGCTGTAGCGGATCCCCAGGATTCGCTTGGTGTCCGCCAAGGTGACGATGTGCCGGGGAACGAGCTTCACAGCCTCGTTGAGGATCCAGGTGTCGGCGATCTTCGTGAAGTCGCTGTCAGGGTTCACCGGTCGCTCCCCTGCCCCCAGGGGCCGTCGTGCCGGTTGACGGGAAGGACCGCACGGCGCGGGACCACGCACATCTCGAACCAGCTCTCCTCGTCGTAGGTCTTCCAGGCGTACACCTTGGCCAGCGCGTCGCCGGGGGCGTCCACATACCCCACGTGGCGCAGCGGCTCCCCCCTCTTCTTGCGCGCGAAGACGTCGTACACGCCCTCTCCCAGGGCGGTCCGGTCCGGCCGCTCCGCCGCCGCTGGCGACGACCCGCTCGCACTCACGCGCCCACCCCGAATCCTCGGAGCTGCTCCCGCCCCCGCTCCGTGATCCTGCTCGTGGTCCAGGGCGGGTCCCACACCTCGCGGATCTCCACGGCGCGCACCCAAGGCTCCTGCGACACCCGGTCCCGCACGTCCTGCTTGATGAACTCCATGCACGGGCACGCCGTGGCGGTGAAGGTCAGGTCGATGCGGGCCGTGCCCCGGTCGAACTCCACGCCGTAGACGAGTCCCAAGTCCACCAGCGAGATCGGCAGCTCCGGGTCCAAGACCTCGCCCAGGATCGCCCGTACTCCCGCGGCCCTGTCTTCCGGCGGCTGGTCGCTCGGCGGCGACCACTGGTCCCGTCCCCCCGACGCCTTCGGCCAGGCACCGGGATGTCGAGCGCGAAGAGTGGCTAGCCCAGCCACGACGCCACCGTCCCCCGAGACCGACGCAGCGACTCCACGTAGATCTCGTTCATCGGCCCCCGGCCCTTCCACCGGTCGAAGACCTGGTTCCAGCTGATCTCCCCCTCGGAGAAGAGCCACTGCTTGGCGTCCGGGTCGTACTCGCAGGGGAAGGGGTAGTCCAGCACGTACTCGTCGAGCCGCTCGGAGTAGCGGGCCGGGACCGACAGCCCCAGCCGCTCGCAGAGAGGCACGGTGGACGACATCCAGACCTGCCGCAGCTCGTCGTTGGTCATGCCTTTGAGCCGGTACTCCAGCTGTCCGCTGTGGCGCTTCATGTGGTCGGGCAGGCCGAACCACTCCACGGTCATGGGAAACATCCAGTCCACGCACCGCTGCAGCAGATCGGTGGCGGAGCCGCCCGCCCGGGCCAGCCGTCGCATCCAGACCTCGCCGTGGCGAAGGTGGAAAGTCTCCTCCATGTCCACCTTCACTAGCGCGCGCTTCAGCGGACCGTAGGACGTGTTCCGGTGCACGTCCCCCAGCAGAGTGATCCCGGCTCGGTCGAAGAAGCCGTTGGCCACCACCAGCTCGGCCCAGTTGTCCAGCGGCTGGTCGAAGCCGTACGGGTGCTTGAACTCGTGGGGCTCCCGCCCGTAGACGAGCTGCTCCTTGGACTCTCCCAGGTCCTCCAACAGCCTGTAGGCGATGTTGGCGTGGGCCAGCTCGTCCTGAATGATGGCGTGGGCGCTGACTTGCGTGTTCGTCGAAGGCGCGTGGCGGGCCGCGAACCAGTAGGCGGGCGCGCTCATCAGCTCCGTGTCCGCTTGGACCGTCAGCTGCACGACCAACGCCTTCCGGTAGCCTGGCGTCATCTCCGCCAGCGACTCGACCACGTGGCCGTCCTGCACCTTGGCCTTCAGGTCCTGCTCGGCCTTCAGCTCCGCGGCCTTGCGCTCCTCCGGCGTCATCTCGTCGTCGATATCGATGTGCTCGGGCATCAGGCCCCTCCTCTTTTCGCGGGCGGCGTCTTGGCCGCGGCGGATCGGCTCCCGGCGGCGTTCGGCGTCAGATCCCCAGCGAGGACCGGATCAGCGGACTGATCCGCTCCGGCGTCCAGGGCGGGTCGAAGGTCAGCTCCACCTGGGCGTCCTCGACTCCATCCACGCCGGCGACCGCCTCCCGCGCCTCCTCCAGAATCTGGCCCGCCGCCGGACACATGGGGGTGGTCAGGGAGATCGTCACCTTGGCGGCAGCGTCCTCGACCTCGATGTCGTACACCAGCCCCAGAACCACCAAGTTGAGGTTCAGCTCCGGGTCCTTCACCATCTTCAGGGCGTCTCGGACGGCTTTCTGGGTGACGGGCATGGTGGCGAGACTCCTCATGGAAGCCCAGTCTAGGGCGGATGGACGCTTCCTAGGGCGGATGGACGCTTCCCCGAATATAGCGAGACCACACCATGCGGATAGCGATCAACACGGGCGGGGGCGATGCGCCGGGGCTGAACGCCGTGGTGCGCGCGGCGGTGCTGGCGGCGGAGCGGCGAGGCTGGGAGATGGTGGGCATCCGGCAGGGGTACGACGGCCTCTTCATGGAGGACGGGGTCGTTCCACTGGACGCGGCTTCGGTCAGGGGGATCGCTCACCGGGGCGGGACGATCCTCGGCTCCACCAACCGGGGCAACCCCTTCCAGTTCCCCGTGGAGGGACCCGACGGCGAGGTCAAGATGGTGGACCGCTCCGACGACGTTGTGGAGCGCATGGAAGGGCTGGGGATCGACTGTCTGATCGCCGTGGGGGGCGACGGGTCCTTGCGCATCGCCGGCGAGCTGGCCGCCAAGGGCCTCAAGGTGATCGGCGTGCCCAAGACGATCGACAACGACTTGGACGCGACCGCCGTCACATTCGGCTTCCACACCGCCGTCCAGACCGCCACCGACGCCATCGACAAGCTCCACTCCACCGCCGAGGCCCACCGCCGGATCATGGTGGTGGAGCTGATGGGCCGCCACGCCGGATGGATCGCCCTCTTCGCCGGCTTCGCCGCCACCGCCGACGCGATCCTGCTCCCCGAGATTCCCTACGAGCTGGAGAAGGTGGCCGCCAAGGTCGAGTCGCGGTGGGAGAGGGGGCGGGAGTTCGCCATTGTCGTCGTGGCGGAGGGGGCGGTGCCCCGAGGCGGCGAGGCGTCGTACCTGGACGAGAGCCAAGCCGGCGGCAAGCGGAGGCTCGGCGGAGCCGGCCAGCGCGTGGCCCGAGGACTGGAGGCGCTGACAGGGCGGGAGACCCGCAACCTGGTGCTCGGACACCTCCAGCGGGGCGGCAGACCGATCGCCTACGACCGCATTCTCGCGCTGCGCTTCGGAGCGGCGGCGGTCGATTTCGCGGAGCGCAGACGGTTCGGGCATCTGGTGGCCTTCGACCCGCCCCACATGCGCGCCGTGCCCCTGGCAGAGGCGGTTCGCCAGCCCAAGACGGTGCCTACGGAGTGGGACATGGTGCAGGCCGCCCGAGCCATGGGCGTATCGTTCGGCGACTGACGGGCACCTCGCCACGGGAACGACGGGAGCCTCGCCACGGGAACCTTTCCACGGGAACGGGGGTACGAGTCTCCATGAACAAGACTTCTACCGGGGCGTTGGCCCTGGCCAGCGCAGTGATCCTGGCGAGTAGCCTGCCCCCGAACGCCGACTCGGCGGCGGCCCAAGAAGCGGCGGCCCAGGAAGCGGCGGCCAGTGACGTCGTGCTCCACGTCCTCGAAGGAACGGTGTTGGACGAGGCGACGACAGACCCTCTGGCGGCGGTGATCGTCGTCCTTCCCGGCATCGACCGAAGCACCTTCACCGACGAACTCGGGCAGTTTCGGATCGAAGGCGTGCCCCCCGGCGTGCATCCGCTCACGATGCTCCGGATCGGCTACGAGACCTTCCAGGGATCGTTCATCGTGGACGGCGACGAGTCGCTGGCGGTTCTCATGACCCAGAGCGCCATCGAGCTGGAGGGGATCGAGGTGAGGGTCCGAAGTCGGGAGGACTTGGAGTGGCGCGCCTCGGGGACCCGCATGAGCGTGATCGGTCCCATCGAGATGGACAAGCTACGGGAGCGCTACTTCAGCCTGGGCGACCTTCTGGCCAGCCGCTTCCTCTCTGGAGCCCGGTTCGTGCGGGGAACCGGCGGGAGCGGATGCATGAGGTCGTCCCGTGCCAGGGGCGGCGGATGCTCGCGGGTGGTGCTGGACGGCGTAATGCTGGGCTCCGACGCCGGCGAGTGGGTCTACGACATGAGCGCCGAGACGGTCTTTGCGGTCCGGTTCGTCAGCGGCCCCGAAGCCGCAATCCGCTACGGCACGACCGGCGGGTCCGGTGTGCTGATGGTCGAAACTCGGTACGGGCGCCGGTAGAGGTCAGCCTGACGGGGCCGGTAGGCGACCAGCCGACGGGGTGACGGGTTGCTCCATCGCACGTAGTGGCCCAAGATTGTTGCTTCCACCTCCAACTACCAAAGGAGCACGACAGGTGACACGATCCGTCATGAGCAGACGCGCGCTGTTCGCCCTCTTCCCCGTGTTGGCCGCGGCCTGCGCCAGCGGACCCTCCGGCCCGCCTCCCTTCGATCCGGTGGGAACCTACTCCTACTCGGCAAGCGTGGAAGGGATGACCATGTCCGGGACGATGGCGATCGAGGGCACGGAGGGAGCCTACACGGGAACGCTTCAGAGCGAGATGGGAGCCGTCCCGATCACCTCCGTCGTGGTCGTGGGCCAAGCAGTCACGATCGAGGGGTCGGGTCCCCAGGGACCCCTGATGCTGGAGTTCGTGGTCACCGACGGTGCCTTCACAGGGACGTGGGCGATGGGTGGCATGGGCGGTCCGTTCACGGGATCCAAGACGAACTGACCGGCCAGGTGGGGTCCCGGTGGTAAAGCTGCTCGTCGAGGTCGGGAGCGGCGAGTCCGTCAACCTGGAAGCCGTCGCCGCCGACTTGGGGTCCATGAAGGACGCTTCCTACGTCGTGGTCCACGGCGTCCATCCGCTTCGGGACTCGCTGGCGCGCCGCCTCGGCGTGGAGAAGCAGGTGGTCACCTCCGTCACGGGCGACGAGAGCGTCCTGTCCGACGACGACGCCATCGATCTCCTCCTCATGACCTGCGCGGGGTTGCGCAACAAGCGCTTGGTGGAGGCGCTCCAGGGAAAGGGCGTGAACGCCGTCGGGCTGACTGGACTGGACGGCGCCGTGGTGCGGGGCCGGCGCAGCGAGGGCGTCCGAGTGCGGCAGGACGGCAAGACGCTGGTCCGCCGGGACCTGACGGGGCAGCCGGTGGTGGCCAACCGCAAGTTGCTGGGCCTCCTGCTCGACAACGGATACACGCCTGTGGTGACGGTGCCGATCGTCGACGAGCACGGCTCGGCGATCCACTCGGAGACCGACGAGATCGTGGCCCTCCTGGACGGGGCGCTGAAGCCCAACTTGGTGATCCAGCTCGTGGAGGCGGCGGGGTACTTGGCCGACCCGAGCGCACCAGGGTCGGTGGTGCCTCGCATGACGTGGGCTCAGGTGGCGGAGCGCGAAGCGGAGGCGACGGGCCGGATGAAGCGCAAGTTGCTGGCGCTGAAGCGTCTCGGTGAGCGTCCAGGCGCTCGGGTGGTGATCGCCGACGGGCGCGTCGAAAACCCGGTGCTGGGGGCGCTGGCGGGGCGGGGCACGCAGATCGCGTGAAGGAGCCGGACGGCTCTCCGGGTGCGTCAGCTCACTGGGGCCAGCGCCCTCGCCAGGGCCGCTCGTCCGCCCACCACCGGTAGCACGATCGTCGTACCCTGCAGGTCGACCTGCAGGGTGGTGCCCGGATCGGGGTGTAGCGTGAAGTTCTTGTCGCTGGAGAAGATCATCAGGCCGATGCGTGCGCCCGCAGGCACGATCTGGTCGTCTGGCTGAAGGGCGAACTCCAGCTCCACGAACTCGCCCGGAGCCAGCGGCGCACCCGTTCGAGGCGCGGCGATCTCGGCTGCCCCGGCGTTGGTGGGGTCCGCCCAGCCCTTGGTGATCACGTCGTCGTTGATCGATTCGCTGTCGGTCCACGGGAGCGACACCAGCCATACCGACAGGTTGGCGGCGGGTGCATCGGCGGCAACGCGAACCCGCACCTTGGCCACGCCGGAGAGGTGCACGTCCTCGCGCAGTTCGGGCGTCGCGTACAGCAGACGGTGGCTGGACCACTCAGCAGCGGCCAGCTCTCCCCCGGCGAAGGAGAAGTTGTCCACGACGGCCCCGTGCCCGGCTTCGGCGGCGGGTCCCAGCGAGAGTGTGCCCGTCCAGGCGCCGTCGCCGCCTGGGTGCAGCGGCACGCCTTCGGATTCGGGGTTGGGGTAGGCCGCATAGGCCGTGGGCTGCTCCCGGTCGTCGCCCTCCCGGACGATCCAGGCGCGGGGGTCGTTCTCCACGCCGTTCTCCACGCCCAGCAGGTAACGGGTGAACCAGCGGTTCATCAGCTCCAGCGGCGGCGGCCCGCCGTGCCCGCCCTGGTGGTAGTACACCTGCACCGGCACGCCCCTCGCTTCCAGCGCCTCCACGATCCGCCAGCTGTGCTCGGGCATGACGTTCCAGTCGTTGAAGGCGTGGGCCATCAGCGTGGCCGCCTTCACGCCGCCGACGTGGTTCAGGTAGTCCCGCCCGGCCCAGAAGTCGTTGTAGTCGCCCGTGACCCGATCTTGGCCGGCCCTCATTTCGCCGTCCCGCACCTGGGCGATGCAATACTCCCGCGAGTCGGGGAAGCCGCTGAAGACGAAGTCGAAGAGCACGTCCACATCTTCGCCCGGGTAGCCCCCCGGCGACCGCACCAGCCCGTTGGAGCGGTAGTAGTGGTAGTACGACGTGTTGGGCGCCACGGGGATGATTGCCTCCAGCCCCTCCACGCCCGTCGTCGCCGCGGCCAGCGGCAGCGTCCCGTTGTAGGACGTGCCCGTCATGCCGACCTTCCCCGTGCTCCAGTACGCGGTCACCTCCTCCTCGCCGTCCAGCGTGGCGAAGCCCCGCGCGCGCCCGTTCAGCCAGTCGATCACCGCCTTGGGCGCCAGCGACTCGTTGGCCCCGCCGATCGTGGGGCACCCCTGCGACTGCCCCGTCCCCGGCGATTGGGAGTGAACCACGGCGAAGCCCCGGGGTACCCATGTCCGCACGTGCGAGTTGGAGATGACGGGCTGGCTGGCCCGGTGACGGATCGTGGGCGGGTACGGATCGCGCTCCGGGGGCGCACCGCCCACCTCCTGGCGCAGGTCCCAGAAGTGGCCGAAGTCGATCCCCGCCGTCCCGGAGTAGTACGGACTGCTCTCGTACACCGTCGCCACCTTGAGTCCCTCCGTGTCCGTCTGGACGGGTCGCGTCACGTCGGCGTGAACCCGGTCCGGCCTGCCGTCGCCATCGGAGTCGAACTCGGTCTCGATCCAGAGCTCGTGGCGAACCCACGACGACGAGTCGGCAAAGGCAGGGACGATCTGCGCCTGGCCATCTTCGACGACGGGGGTCGTCTGGGCATGGGCAGATGCCACGGGCGCGTGAAGGAGCGGCGCAATGGCGAGGAGGGCCAGGGCGAGTGCCGCTTGACGGGTGGAGCGGATGGGTGGTCGCATGGGTCGGACGTTCCTAGTCGACCCCCACGGGCATCCCGCATCGTTCCGCGAGCCGTTCGGCCACATCGCGATATTCGCGGTAGCGGTCGAAGACGACGGGAGCGTGGTTGCCGACCAAGCCGTCCGCGGGCTTGAGGTCGAACACAGGCTTTCTGGCGTCGTGAGCGAGGGGCATCAGCCCAAGGTAGTAGGTCAGGTTGCCGATGCAATAGGGGTCGTCGTCCACCCCTACGTCAAGGTCGGAATCGTCGTCGAGGACGTGTTGACGGTATACGCTGGGAATGCGCTGCAACCAAGGGAGGCGGTGCATGATTGGACGATCGAGGCGAAGAGAGCGCTGCCATACGACGTAACCCGCCACTTTCAAGGTTCCGGCGGGCAGGTCGGTGGACTCCACGGAATCGGTTGCACAGGAAAGCCGTTCCCGCCACTCCCGGCGCCACCGCTGCAGCGCTAGGCCGAAGTTGGCCAGTCCGCTAAGCGAAGCCGGGCCGGCCGCCACCGTCACCACAATGTCGTCGGCGGCCAGCATTGCAGCACGGGCCACTGCTCCCAAGTTAGACCCAGCGTCGATAATGACCATACTAGCGTTCGCCCGCTGCGCGACGCGATGCACTGCGAAATACAAAGCCGCCGTCGCCCGAAGTGCCTCCGGGCAACCTTCGCCGCAATCTTGCCAGCGAGCGGCCAGTTCATGCTCCACTCCCGCCAAGGCCAGGTCGCCCGGCAGAAGGGCCAGTCCATCGGCTATGTCCTCGAAGCACGCAAGAGCGGGGTAGGCCCGCGCCTGTGGCAACCATACGTCAAGAAAGGCGTCGCGTACCGTGCCCCCGTCGCCGTCGCCCCACAGTTGTTCGAGCCTCTTCTCGTCCAAGAAGTGTTCCGTAAGGCCAGCCTGTGGGTCTAAGTCGGCCACCAAAACGTGGTGTCCCAGCTTGGCATACATCCATCCCAAGTGATGAACCACAAGCGATGTTCCGATTCCGGCCTTGTTGCCGAAGAACGCTATAGTCTTCATCGAAGCGGCCTCGGTCGCACAGTCGCCGTCACGCGAGAGTGTGACACTCGAAGCTCCAAAGGAGGGTTGCCGTTGTCCCGAAGCGCTCTTTTTGCGATGGGAATTCCCACGCCGAACCGCTGAGCAAACCCTATGTGGTACATGATCTCGGACACCATCGGATTGCGGTAGTCCGTGACGCCCTTCTCGATGTTGTCCCGCGTGACCCTGCCGTAGAGACCGCCGGGACTCTCAATGTCGACCCTGTCTTCAAACCAGTAAATGCGGACGGGGGCGTTGGTCTCGTAGCTCCGGTGCATGACCGCGTTGCGGACAAGCTGCATAAGGGCCGCCGGCGGGTAATCGTACCGTCGCACCTCTCGGCCTGCCGACACGATGTCGACACTCATCGACGTCGTCGCATCGATCAAGTCGTCGGCACGTTTCAGCACGTACGCCAGCTTGCCCGTAATCTCGTAGCGCTTCCTAACTGGATCGGCTAGTTCAGTGCCGTTGAAGCGCAGGCATTGGATGTAGGCCCCGGGAATCCAGATCTGAGGGTTATGTGCCATGGCAAGCAAGGCACCCCGTGTCGGCCTTCCATCTATGAGTAGGCCCAGCGACTCCATCTGGCTGGAGAGCGGCCGACGGTTCTCCTTCAACACGTCTGCGGCGATCGCCGACGGCAGGTAGATCTCTTCAATGTACTGCAAGTCCAAGTGATCAACGGTCGCGTCGGCAAACGGTTGGCGATCGAAGGAAACGTTCGACGCTCCTCGCCGTTCTACCAGTCGCTGTTCGTCCTCCAGCGTAGCCTGTTGCACCGTCGGTCCCACTTTCACCCACACCCGACCATCGAACCGCACCGGTGGGCTCTTCGACGGCTCCACCTGAACCACCGCTACGTGGCAATTGTCGATTGTGATTCCGTCGACCTGCATGGTCGGAAGAGGTTGGATGCTGCCGTCCGATCGCATCATGGCCAGCGTCTTGAGCAAGGCGTCGTCAATCCGTGTGCCGGCGCAGCTTCCGTCGTCGTCAATCCCAATAAACAGGACGCCCGCCTTCCCAGTGCCCGACGCGTCGTTGGCAAACGCGCAAATGTTGCGACGGACAGCTCGCCGGTCTCCCAGGCTACGCTTGAACTCCACGAGGTGAGACTCGCCACCGCGCAGAAGTGCTCGGAGTTCGTTCTTGTCGTAATGCATGGCTACAGCTCCTCTGGCGAGCAATGGGCCCGGCTGTCCCTACCGCAAGAAGCATAGTCTACGTTCCCCCGGTAGTCGCGTCAACGGGTTGCCCGAACCGAGCGGCCCTGGTGGTGTTCACGGCCCTGCTGGACGGATCTTCGCTTGGGTGCCGCAGATCCCGCAATCTGCCATGATCGCGGGAATCTGCCATGAAATACAATATATGGTACGTTATCCAATATATGGCATGTTTTTCGGATTATGGTACAATCCAGTGAATCTACCATAGATCGAGAAACATGCCATGAATCTGCCTTCCCTCCACCCGGACCGAGCGTAGAACCCGCAAGCGACGGCCGCTCCGGCTTGACTCCGGGCGGTTCGGCCCGTATCGAATAGCGAGCAGGACCCCATCAACCACCCTCCGTTACCGCAGCTTCGAGACCGCTCATGCACCCCATTCCTTCCGGGCCCGCCACGCTCTCCTCCCGCCTCGCCAACACCCGCCGCCGCCTCGTCGCCGCCCTGGCAGCCGCTATCCTTGCGCTGGCAGCAACCGCGACGACGCCCCCCACCGCCCAGGCGCAGGACGCTCCCACGCCCAGCCAGTACGAGGCCCTCCAGTGGCGCCACATCGGCCCGGAGGGGAACCGCTTCAGCGCGGCGGCGGGGATCTCCGGCGACCCACACACCTATTACGTGGGCGCGGCGTCGGGCGGCATCTACAAGACCACCGACGGGGGCGTGCACTGGGACGCGATCTTCGACGACCAGCCAGTCCAGTCGATCGGCGCGCTGGCGGTGGCCCCGTCGGACCCCAACGTGGTCTGGGCGGGCACCGGCGAGGGCAAGATCCGCAGCCATGTCTCCATAGGCCAGGGCGTCTACAAGTCCGTGGACGCGGGTCGGACGTGGAGGCTCATGGGGCTGGAACAGACGGGGCGGATCCCGCGCCTGGTGGTGCACCCCGCCGACCCGGATGTGGCCTACGTGTGCGCGATGGGACACGCCTACGGGCCGCAGCCGGAGCGCGGCGTTTTCCGCACCACCGATGGCGGCGAGACGTGGGAGCAGGTGCTCTTCGTGGACGAGGACACGGGCTGTTCGGACATCGCCATGGACCCGTCCAACCCCCGCGTGCTCTTCGCTGGCACCTGGCAGCTGGAGATCCACACTTGGGGTCGCACCAGCGGCGGACCAGGCGGCGGCCTGCACGTCTCCCGCGACGGGGGGGACACATGGCGGAAGCTGTCGGGGCCGGACAACGGGATCGGCTTGCCCGAGAAGCCTGTGGGCAAGGTGGCGGTGGCGGTGGCGCCGTCAAACCCGCGTCGCATCTACGCATTGCTCGAGACCGGCGACGGCATCCCCTGGGAGGGACGCGAGACGGAAGACGGCCAGCTCTGGCGCTCCGAGGACGGCGGGCACACGTGGTCGCTGATCACCCGCAACCGCAACGCCATGGGCAGGCCTCACTACTACTCGCGAGTCGTGGTTTCGCCCTCCGACGAGAACGAGGCGTACTTCCTGACCGCCTCCTTCAACGTCTCCACTGACGGCGGACGGACGCTGGACGTTGTGCCGCGGCCCCAGGCGCCCGGCGGCGACCATCACGACATGTGGATCGACCCGGCCAGCCCCGACCGGATGATCGTCGCCCACGACCAGGGGCTGTCGATCTCGATCAACCGGGGCAAGACGTGGTTCCGGCAGCGCCTCACCAACGCGCAGATGTACCACGTGACGGTGGACGACGCGATCCCGTACAACGTGCTTGGCAACAAGCAGGACGAGCCCACGTACCGGGGGCCGAGCAACAGCCGGATCATGGGGCAGCGGCGGATCACCGGGATTCCCAGGGGGATGTGGCACCATGTGGGCGGCGGCGAGAGCGGCTGGGCGACGCCCGACCCGACCGATCCGAACATTGTGTGGTCGTCGGCTTCGGGATCGGGGATGGTGGGCGGCATCGTGGTGCGCTACGAGGAGGACCGTCGCCAGTACCGCGCTGTGGAGGTGTGGCCGGAGCAGAGCCGGGGCGCGGCGTCGGGAGTGCGCTACCGCTTCATATGGGACGCGCCGATTCACATCTCCCCCCACGACAACAACACCGTCTACGTGGGCAGCCAGCACGTGCACCGCACGCGGAACCGGGGCCAGAGCTGGGAGGTGATCAGTCCGGACCTGACGCTGAACGACCAGAGCAGGATGGGCCTCTCCGGCGGGCTGACCGGCGACAACATCGGCGTGGAGTACGCGGGCACCGTCTTCGGGATCAGCGAGTCGCCCGTGGAGCCGGGGCTGATCTGGGTGGGCACCAACGACGGCTTGGTGCACCTGACTCGCGACGGCGGCGACACATGGACCGACGTGACGGCCAACGTGACGGGACTGCCCGAGTGGATCGCCGTGCGCAGCATCGCAGCGTCGCGACACGACCCGGCCACCGCCTACATCGCCGCCGACGGCCACCAGGTGAACATCCGCGATCCGCACCTCTACCGAACTCGCGACTACGGCGCCTCTTGGGAGAAGATCACCGACGGGATTCCGCCGAGCATGTTGAGCTACACCAAGATCGTGGTGGAGGACCCGAAGCGGCCCGGGCTGATCTACGCCGGCACCGAGAACGCCATCTACGTGTCGTTCGACGCGGGGGACCGCTGGCAGTCGCTGCAGCAGAACCTGCCCGCCGCGCCGGTGTCGGGGGTCGTCGTGCAGGAGCGCTTCAACGACCTGGTGGTGGGTACGTACGGCCGAGGGTTCTGGATACTGGACGACTTGTCGCCGTTGCAGCAGGCCAGTGCCGACGTGACGGCTTCCGCGTCCCACCTGTTCGCGCCCAGGGACGCCTACCGCTTCCGCCCGATCACGCCGCCGTCGGTTCCCTACAGCGACCCCACCGAGGGACGGGACCCGGAGTACGGCGCGTCGATCAACTACTGGCTGGGCGAGGCCGCGTCCATGGCGGCGGGCGACGAAGGCGCGGCGATGGCGGACGGTGCGCCGGCCGCGGAGACCGCGCCCCAGATCGAGATCGTGGACGAGGCGGGCGATGTGGTGCGGACGTTGCGGGGCACGAGCGCGCCGGGGGTCAACCGAATCCACTGGAACCTGCGGGACGAGGCCAACGAGCCCGTGCGGCTATTGACGAGCCCCATCTACGCCGAACACATCGAGGTTGGCGAGGAGGGCCGCCCGGCGCCCGGCTCCCGGGAGATCTCGATCTTGATGCCGCCGGGCCGCTACACGGTTCGCCTTCATGTGGGCGACCAGGTACACGAGCAGCCGCTGACGGTCCTCAAGGATCCCCACTCGGCGGGTAGCGAGGCCGACATCGACGCCCAGGTGGCGTTCCTGCACGAGGTTCGGGAAGACCTGGTTGCAGCGGGCGAGGCCGTCCACCGGGTCGAGGCGATCCGCGTGCAGCTGGCGACTCTGGCCCGCTTCGCCGAGGACGAGGCGATGGCCGACGCGATCTCGGCGCTGGAGGAGAAGCTGGTCGCCCTGCAGATGGATATGGTGGACCTCCGGCTCACCGGCCAGGGACAGGACGGCGTGCGCTTCGAGGCCAAGCTGCTGCAGAAGATCGGCTACCTGACCGGAGGCATCTCCGTGGCGGACTTCCCGCCCACGGACCAGGAGATGGAGGTCAAGTCGCGCCTGCAGGAGATGTTGCGAGAGCACCAGTCGGCGTTGGAGGAGCTGGTGGAGGGCGACATGGCGGAGCTGAACCGAATGCTGCGCGCCAGGGGTATGCTGATCGTTGCCGACGGGTAGGCCGTGCGACACGCCAGCTTGACCACCGAGCCTTCCTTCAACGAGGTGCTTGCACGTGCCTCGTGCGCACTTCTGGTTGGCTCGATCCTCGCAACCTGCTCCGGCGACACCGAGCGTGCTGCGTCCGGCAGCGTCGAGCGGTGGGACAGCGCGGGCGTTCGCATCGTCGAGTCGAGTCGGCCTGCATGGGGGGATTCGAGTCGGTGGAGTATCGATCCTGCTCCTCTTCTCGACTTCGTAGAGTCCGTCGCGGACACGGCCCACAACTTCTACCAAGTGCGCGGGATGCTTCGGCTTTCGGATGGCTCCTACGCCATCGCGAACCGCGGGTCCCATGAGGTGCGCTTCTACTCGCCCGAAGGTCGTTACCGCGGGGCGACGGGCCGGCGAGGCGAAGGCCCTGGTGACTTCACACGCATTCTTGGCATCTCGCTCACCACATCGGACACGCTGGTCGTGCTCGACAACAGCGAGCGGATGACGGTCCTCGGCCTTGACGGCTCCTTCGTGCGGGTCGTTCGCATTCCAGACAGCAGGTTGACGCACGCGCTGGGCAGCGACCAAGTTGTGGTGATGTTGCGTCCGACCGCGGACTACATGGGCGGTCCGGGACTGGTGCGACAACCCACTCCACTTTGGCGCTACGACTTGGCTGGCGTACAGCTTGACAGCATCGGCGAAACCGACGGCAACGAAGACTACAGCTTCCTGACGGAGAGCGGGCGCAGTGGATGGGGTCTCCCCTTGTTTGCCAAAGCCGCCGTTGTGACCACGCGTGGCAATAGGATCTATCGCGGCAACGCGAACGCGATGCAGGTCGAAGAGTTGTCGTCGTCGGGGCAGCTGTTGCGAATCCTACGGTTGCCGGACTACCCCCTGGACCTGACGCCCGGCACCATCGAGGCCGAGCGCAGCGTTCGCTTGGGCGACAACCCGCATCCGCTCATCCGCGAGATCGTGGATCAGCTTCCAGACCCGGAACGGCGTCCGGCGTACCAGCAGATCGTGGTGGACGCAACGGGGGCGATCTGGCTACGTCCCTTCTTGGGCCGCAGCGAACTGGGGCGGGCAGAGGCGTGGCTGGTGCTGGATGCCGACGGGACGTGGCTCGGCAATGTGGACGTTCTGGCCGGCCTCCAGATCATGAGGGTGGAGAGGGACGTGCTGATGGGGGTATGGACGGATTCGCTTGGCGTTGAGCACCCGAGGGTGTACCGCCTGCATCGCGGCCCATAGTTTTGACGATGGACCAGGATTCGCACCCGAGCAGAAGGAGAAGTCGGTGGACATGGACAGGAAGTCTTTGATCAACAGCCCTGCGCTAGCGCGTCGCTCGCCCAGCGGTGCCGCCCGGGGGGCCGTGGGCACCATGTTGGCCGTGGGTACCCTGGTGACCGTGGGTACCTTGGCGGCCTTCGGCACTCTGGTGGCCTTGGGCGCTGGCGCGGTCTCGGCGGCCCAGGCGCAACAGGACATGTCGGACGTCGTGATCGAGACCGTCGAGCTGGAGGCCGACCTGTTCGTGCTCTTCGGACGGGGCGGCAATATCGGCCTCTCGGTGGGTGAGGACGGCGCGTTTCTGATCGACGACCAGTACGCGCCGCTGACCGAGAAGATCCTGGCCGCCGTCGCCGCGGTTACGGATGAGCCCGTCCGGTGGGTGCTGAACACGCACTGGCACGGCGACCACACGGGCGGCAACGAGAACCTGGGCAGAGCGGGCGCGATGATCGTCGCGCACCAGAACGTCTACCGTCGCATGAATCCGGCCGAGTTCGCCGAGCTCGCAGGCCGTTCCAGCCAAGCGCCGCCCGTCGCGCTGCCCGTCGTCTCCTTCGACCAGTCGATTCGCTTCCACTGGAACGGCCGCCACATCGAGGTCGTGCACATCCCCGCCGCGCACACGGACGGCGATGCAGTCGTCCACTTCCCACGCGCCAACGTCTTCCATATGGGCGACACCTTCTTCAATGGGCGCTATCCCTTTGTGGACGTGGACAGCGGGGGCGACGTGGACGGCGTGATCGCGGCCGCCAACTTCGTGCTCGAGCGAGCCGACGACGAGACGCGCATTATACCCGGCCACGGGCCCGTCGCGTCGGCTGGGGACCTGCGCACATACCGCGACATGCTGGAGACCGTCCGCCTCCGAGTCGCTAGCCTGGCAGCTGCCGGCCGGACCGAGGACCAGACGGTTGCGGACCTTCCCACTGCCGATCTGGACGACACGTGGGGATCGAACCCAGAGCGCTTCGTGCGGGCCGTTTACCGAAGCGTGGGGCGTCGGTAGAGCGTTGGGCGTCGGTAGAGAGATGGCGTGCCAGTCTCGGAACAGCCTCGCACGCCAGCTCGAAGTACTGAACGTCCTGTTCGACTCCGATGCTCCGGTATCCTGCGGTCTCGGACGCAGCTAGCGTAGAGCCGCTACCGCAGAACGGATCGAGTACGACGCCTCTGCCTAACGGTAACACGCCTCTGACCACTTGTCGCAAGAAGTCCTGTGGCTTCAGGCTTGGGTGTGGAGCCAGTGCTCGTTCTTCGCTTCGCGTCGGGGACGAGCGTATCACATCTCCAAAGGGTTTTGACGACGACGGACGACGGAAGCCCCCGGTGCCCCACTTTCGCAGATTGTCCTGTACCCTGCCCTCCAGCGGCTTACGGAAAACCAGCCATGGCTCCCACATCGATCTTGGCATTACGCTGACGTCGCTAAACTCCGTGTGAGCGCCCTTGGGGCGATCTCCGCCCCGCATGGTAGTAACAAGCCGAACGATCTCGCCTCTCCGTTCCAACCCTGCTTGAACAAGTGACAGCGCGACCAGGTACGACATCAGTGGGTTCGCTGCCACAACAACGTTCGCTCCGGGAACCAGGATCGGATTCAGTGCTTGCGCCCAGCGCCGAAAGAACGAGGCCAATCGATCCAGGTCCTTTTGCGAAAGCACAGTGAAGCGAGGAAGCGGCGATCTCTTTGCCCCGTCGAAGGAGGGCGGAAGCCGCCACACTCCCCCTTTCCGCCGTCGAAGCTTTTCTTGTTCCTTATCGGAGTATTCCACCAGCCCATATGGCGGATCGGTGACGACGGCGTGTATGGAATTCGGCTCTTGCGACGTCAGCCAGTCGATACACTCGGCCCGGAATATCGTCGCTCGCCCGACGGTGTGCATCGGCCAAGGGTTCCGTGTGGCTTCGGCCTCGGCTTCGCCCGGGGGTCTTCTGGCCGTCATACCATGAATGATGAGACGTCTGGACGTCTTGGTCAACGGCTGGCGCGGCTGCGTGGAACGGCTGGCACGGCTGGGTGGGGCGTCCCCCTTGCGCATTGCCCCTTGCCGTCGGTAAGAATAGGAGCGTCTCTCGCCCGTCCGCCCCCTTCCCCCCTAGCCATGGACCCGTCCCGCCCGATGCCAACCATGCGCGCCGCCCTGTACGACCGCCACGGTAGCGTGGGCGAGCTCTACGTCGGCCAGCTCCCCCGTCCCGAGCCTGCCGCTGGCGAGGCCCTTCTTCGGGTGCGCGCTGCGGCGCTCAACGGCTTCGACCCGATGATGCTTCACGGGACCACCCGCATCCGGGTGCCGTTCCCGATGGTGCCGTGCGGGGACGCGGCGGGCGAGGTGGCGGGGTTCGGACCCGGAACCGATCCGGGCCGGTGGCGCGTGGGCGACCGGGCCGCGCTGGACCCCGTCGTGGAGAACGTGGGGATGCTGGGCGAGAAGGCGCGGGGCGTGGCTCGGGAGTATGTGGCCGTGCCGGTGGAGAACTTGGTGCCGGTGCCCGACGGCGTGTCGTTCGAGGCCGCGGCGGCCGTCCCCGTCGCCTATGGCACCGCCCAGCGCGTGGTGGAGGAGCGGGCGCACATCCAGCCGGGCGAGACGGTGCTGGTGCTGGGAGCCACGGGCGGCGTGGGGGTCTGCTGCGTGCAACTGTGCAAGGCGGCGGGTGCCACGGTGATCGCCACCGGGAGCGGCGGGTGGAAGCGCGACAAGCTGAAGGAACTCGGAGCCGACCACGTGCTCCCGTCGCGCACTGAGGAGTGGCTGGGCGCGGTCCAGGAGATCGCGGGCAGGCCCCGCTACTTGGACAAGGGCGCCGGGGGCGTGGACGCGGTGATCAACTACATCGGGGGCGACAGCTGGGCAGCCAGCCTGAAAGCACTCCGCTACCACGGACGGATGGTCACCTGCGGTGCGACGGCCGGCTACGACCCGCCCACCGACATCCGCTACATCTGGAGCTTCGAGCAGACGATCATCGGCTCCGACGGATGGAGCCGCGCCGGGATCGCCCGCCTTCTGGAGATGGTGGCAGCGGGCGAACTGGATCCCGCAGTACACGCCGTCCGACCGTTGGACCAGGTGGGCGAAGCAATGGAGGAACTGGTCGACCGGCGCATCTTCGGAAAGTCGATCCTGACGGTATGAACGTCGATCGTGACGGCATGAACACTGACGGCATGAACGCCGGTCGTCCCAGCGCAGACCCGGTGGACTACCCTATCGCAAGGCGAATTCCGCGGGAGGAACTGGACGCCGAAGCGGCACGGCTGGAATCGCTGGCGACAGCCCCGGTGCACCGCAAGGTCGGCGGCTACGCACGGCTGCTGGGACCCGGCGTCATGACCGCAGCTCTGACCTTGGGCGCCGGCACCCTCACCACGTCCATGATTGCAGGCGCCAGCTACGGTTACCGCACTCTTTGGCTGGTCTGGCTCTCCGCCGGCCTAGGTCTCTTCCTGATGGCGGCCAGCGCGCGTTTCACATGCCGGGGCGGATTCCGTCTCATCAAAGTGCAGAACCGACGCCACGGATGGCTGATCGGTTCCTTTGCCACCGGGTTGCTGGGGTGCGGTGCCGTCGCAGTGGCATTCAACTTTCCCCAAGTGGCGCTGGGCACGCACCTGATCGAATCCTTGGCGCCGATGGCGGGCTTCTCCTTCCCGGCAGAGTGGAACTGGATCGCGTTCGGCATCGCGACGGCGTGGCTTTCACTCAGCTACGGCCGGAAGGGCGGCAAGGGGACCCGCTTGGTGGAGGGCGCGATGAAATCCGCCATCGGCGTGATGTTCTTTGCCTTCGGCGCCGTCTTGCTCGTGGTGGGCGTGGACTGGGGGGCGGCAGCGAAGGGATTCTTCGTGCCGTGGTTGCCGGGCGGCGGCGTGGGGCTCGACATGTTCATTGCGACCACCGCCGCGTCGATCGTGGTGATGGACTGGGTTCTCTTCAACTACGCCGGGCTCGTGCGGGGATGGGGAAGGAAGCACGAACGCTTGGCTCGGATCGACATCGTAGGCGGTCTCTTTGTGCCTTTCGTGCTGGTCAACTTCCTTGTGATCTCGGTCTTTGCCAGGACGGACTTTCCGGGCGGGGTTCCCGATACCGCGCCGGAGCTTGCGTCTGCGCTGGTGCCTCTTCTCGGAGAAACGTGGTCCCAAGTTGTTTTCTATGTGGGCTTCCTGGCGGTTCCGGTCACGTCTACGGTGATGCTCAGCGTCGCCGGCGCCATGGCGATCCACGAAGCCTTGGGATGGGAGCCGGATACCTCGTCGGCTCGCTGGCGAGTTTGCATCCTCCTGCCGCAGGTTGCGCTGTTGTCGGCGGCGGTGGACAGCAACCCGATCTTCTTCATCATTGCCGTCGCCGCCGCCATGTCGCTCTTCAACACCGTCGTGGGCTGGTCGATGTACCTGCTGCTGAACGACAAAAAGGTGCTGGGCGAGGACAGGGCCAAATCGTACCTCTGGAACTTGGGGATCCTTTTGCAGGTGACGTTGCTGAACGGTGTGGCAATCACGTGGGTATTCAACCGACTGGGGTTGTGGGGATCGTGAACGTGATCAGGCGTTTCTTGGAACGGGAGTGGGAGATCGGTCGGCTGCGCTTCCGGGGCCGAACCGTGGGACTCGTGGTCAACTTGGCGGCAAACTTTGTCACGCTGCTCGGAATCTCGTTCCTCCTGCGAAGCGACGCGGCGTGGGGTTGGCCGATGGCGATCGGCGGCGGAGTCGTGACAGTACTGTGCATCGCCGTCTTGGCCGTGCCCGTGGGGGAGGGCGTGGGGGAGGGGGATTGACCTCGGACGGAGCTGCGACCAGCGGGCGGCGCAATGGCAACATGGGCTACTGGTGCCAGGAAGCCTGCCGTCGGTTCCCCGATCGCGCTGCTCTGATCGACCTGTCGCCGTCGTCGCGTGCGCCCCGAGTTGTCACGTACGCGGAGCTGGACCAGCGGATGGACCGGGTCGCACGTCTATTGTCGGACTCGGGGGTGGGTCGGGGCGAGCGGGTGGCGCTGGGCGTGGGCAACCGCTTCGAGTTCGTGGAGATCATGTTCGGCGTCATGCGCGCCGGCGCTGTGCCCGTGCCGATGAACTTCAAGCTGGGGACCGAGGCGCTTGCGCATGTTGTGTCGGATTCGGGATGCCAGGCGGCGTTTGTGGACATGGCGGTCGCGAGACGTGCGGCGGAAGTGGTGGAGCGCGCGGCGATCGGCGTCCGCTGGCGGCTGGGCTGCGACGACCAGGTGAGTTGCGACGACGGTGTGGACCGCGACGGTCGGGGAGGATGGCGCGACTACGAAGCCGCGCTCGCGGAAGTCCCTCCGGTCTTCGAGCCGCCCGCTGTGCAACCCGACGACATGGCGTTCCTGCCGTACACGTCGGGCTCCACGGGGAAGCCGAAGGGGGTGGTTCTTCCTCACGAGGGCCAGCTCTGGTGGCTTCGGTGCGCACAGAGGTATTGGCCGATGGAGCCCTGGGAGCGGGCACTGGTCGCCGTCCCGATGTACCACAAGAACGCGATGCTGGGGGCGGTCAAGCCGCTGTTGCAGGCCGGCGGATCGGTGGTGGTCCTGCCCGGCTTCGAGCCCGAGACCTTCCTGCGCGCCTTGAGCGAGCACAAGTGCACCCGGGTGAGCGGCGTCCCGGCCATTTTCGCCATTGCGCTGAACCACGGGGACCTGATCCGAGAGCTGGACTTCTCCGCCCTCCGGACGATCACCGTGGGCTCGGCGCCTGTGCCGCCCGAGTTGCTGGACGCAATCGAACAGGCTTTTGGAGCAGCCGTGGGAGAAAGCTACGGCCTCACGGAAGGTGGACCGGTCATGCTGGGGCCGCCGGTGGACGGCAGGCCGGTGCCCAAGGGAAGCTGCGGCGCCGGTTGGCCGGAAGGCGAAGTCAAGCTCGTGCAGGACGGAGTCGAGCACGCCAGCGACGGGGAGCTCTGGGTGCGCAACCCCGGCGTCACCCCGGGCTACCACAACCTGCCGGAGGTCAACGCCGAGCGCCTGATCGACGGCTGGCTCGCTACCGGCGACCTCTTCCACCGGGACGCGGACGGCTTCTTCTACTTCCGCGGCCGCACCGACGACATGTTCAACTCCGGCGGCGAGAACATCTACCCGAAGGAAGTGGAGGACCTGCTGGTCTCGCATCCCGACGTGCTGGCCGCCGTGGTGCAGCCCGTGCCCCACGCCGTGAAGGGCCAAGTGCCGGCGGCGATGGTCGTGGCGGCTTCGGACTCGACCGTCTCCCCTGACGCCCTGAAGGCGTACGCGCTGGAGCGTGGTCCGGCGTACGCCCACCCCAGGCGCGTTTTGATCGTGGGCGAAATCCCGCTGACCGGAACGGGCAAGCCTGACCGGGAGGCGGTGGCGAAGGTGCTTGGGGCGAAGGGCGACTAGAGGGGACTAGGCACGTCGTCGAAGTCCAGTACAGCGATGCAACGCCCTGGTCCGTGAACGCCCGTCACGACCGTGCGTCCGATGTCGGCCGACTTGCTGGGCCCCGAGTGCAGACCGACGACAGCGGGAAGGGGTTTGTGCAGCCCTGACAGCGCATCGTCCAGCCTGGCAAAGACGCGCTCGGCAGGCACCCAGACAACCAGTACCGGTGGCAGCAGTTGTGCTGCCCGCCCTCCGTCGGGGGTCAACACCAACGTTCCCGTCTCCGCCGCCGCCCCCCACGCCATTGCCACGCCCACATCGGCCCCTGCCGGCAGCGCGACGGGAAGTTGCGGCCGCCAGCGGGCTGGCACGTCGGTGGCCACTGCGACGGCCGGGGTTGCTGCTGCGCCGCCTCCGCCCGCCTCGCCAGCTTCACCCGGTCCCATTTCCAGTCCCAGGATGAAGTCCCGCAACCACTCTCCCCGCGCCCTTTCCTTCTCCGCGACAACCACCTCCCCGCCACTGGCCGTGAACCGCTCCCCGAACACCGCCGCCATCTCCGACACCTCCGACGGCTGTGGACGATCCGTCGGGCAGTTCTCGGCTGCGCACCCCTCCTCCGCCACTGGCTTCGGTGTCCTCAGGCGTCCGGGGTGGGCCTGCTTCGCCTGACCGGCCACGGCCTCGGCCACACGAGTCAGGACCTGTTGCCGCGACCCACTCAAGGCCGCCCCCCGAACAGATTCTTCTCCCACAATTCGCCCAGCGAATAGTCCTCCAGCCACTGCGACAGCCTGGATACGTCCGGGCGTCGGCATTGGGTGCCAAAAACAGGATCGGCTTCAAGGACAGCGATTTGCCGGGGTTCGAATTCGTCCACCAATCTCGCCGACTGGGTTGCCAGTATGACTTGTGTTCTCTTGGACGCGGACCGCACCAGGGCCGCAAGCAAGACGATGGCGGATGGGTGAAGGCCGAGTTCGGGTTCGTCCAGCACGACCACGTTGGGAGCGTGGGGCTGGAGGAGCAACGTAGCCAAGGCTATGAACCGCAACGTGCCGTCGGAGAGCTGATGCGGTCCAAGAAGGTATTCGTGATCCGTCTTATGACAGCTGAGCACGATCCGGTTGGGATCGTCGTCCGGCGAACGCAAGCTGAAGCTTCCGAACGCCGGGAATACCAGACGAACGGTGTCTTCGATCCGACGGTAGCACTCCGCATCGTTGCTCTTCATGGCATGCAACACTGCAGGCAAGTTGCCGGCGTCATCTCGTAGATATGTGTTGTCCTTAATGTGGGCGCTCTTGCGGATATTGGCGCGAAAGGACGTGTCGTGGAACTGGTATCCTCTGCAGTAACGGAGCAACCAGAGCAACTCTCTGCAAGTCGTGTCGCCGGCATCGGCCTTTTCATGCAGTCGGCTCTCGGCGTGGCCGGAACCCAGCGGCACGATGTGGGGCTCGGGGTGGCCAGCTCGATGGTATTCGACTCGTTCTTCCGCGAATCGTATCGTGTCGGAAGCGACATCCATAAGGCACACCTTGTACGTGGTAGTTGTCCTGTACCCGCCGCCGAAGCCGCCGAACTCGACACTGGCACGCATCTGCGGCGTAGTCCTGGCTCCAAAGTGCAACAACGATTTTGACCCGCCTTCCCGGCCAACGTGTTCTTGGAGGGTGCCCGTGCTGACAAAGCCGAGCATCCGGAAGAAGGAGATAAGGTTGCTCTTCCCCGATCCGTTGGCGCCCAGCAAGACGGTGATGTCGCCGAACTCAATCTCGGTCTTTGCGAACGATTTGAAGCCCTCGACGGCGATCCGGTTCAGCTTGGTTCTCGCACCGCCGGCTGCTTCCTCGGGCCGCGCTTCGTTGTCCGCGTGGTTTTCGTTGTCCGCGTCGGTCATGATCTGCCTCCGGGGGCGGAGCAAGCTCCTCACTCGATCCCTTCCCGCCACAGTTCTCGGAACGTCCGACGACTGGGTTGGGGCGCCGCGCGTTCCCGGGTCCATCCGCCCAGCATGGGAAGCGCCTTGGCCGCGCCGACGGCTCCCAGCCTCAACCCCACCTTCCCCGCAACCTTGTACAGCCCCGGCCGCGTCGCCACCCGGGCCAGCCCCGCCAGGGCCATGCGCTCGGTCCGGGAAGTCAGCCCGGCAGCCTGGGCTTCCTCGCGCCAGTGCAGCAGCAGTTCGGGAATGGGGATGCGCACCGGGCAAGCGTCGGTGCACGCGCCGCACAGAGACGACGCGAAGGGCAGCGGCATCGCTTCGTGCAGCCCCAGAAGTCCCGGGTCCAGCACGCTGCCGATCGGTCCCGAGTACACCCAGCCGTAGGCGTGACCCCCCGTCTGACGGTAGACGGGACAGGCGTTGAGGCACGCCCCGCAACGGACGCAGCGCAACGCCTCCCAGGCGTGCTCGTGAGCCAGCACGTCGGTGCGGCCGTTGTCCAGGAAGATCACATGGACCTCTTCCGGTCCGTCGTCCCCAGGCATCGCCGCCGGACCCTGCACAAGGGTGACAAAGCAGCCGATCGGCTGGCCCGTCGCCGCCCGTGCTGTGAGCTGCAGGAAGCCGGCCAGGTCGCTCATGCGGGGCAACAGCTTCTCAATCCCCGCCAGCGCCACGTGGACGCGAGGCAACGACGTGGCCAAGCGGATGTTGCCCTCGTTCTCGATCAGCGCGACCGTCCCCGTCTCCGCCACCACGAAGTTGGCGCCCGTCACGCCCATGTCGGCGGTCGTGAACGCCTCGCGCAACACTCGTCGGGCGGCAGCGGCCAGCGCGTCCGGGTCGCCGTCGTGCTCCGTGCCCAGGCGCTCGGCGAAGAGCTGCTGAACCTGCTCCAGGGACTTGTGGATCGCGGGTCCCAGGATATGGCTGGGCGCCTCGTCCAGCAGTTGCAGCACGTATTCGCCCAAGTCCGTCTCGTAGACCCGAGCGCCGACGCCTTCCAAGGCAGCGTTCAGGCCAATCTCCTCCGTCAGCATGCTCTTGCCCTTCACGACGGTGCGCACCGAAGCGTCGCGAGCCAGCTTCGCCGTGATCTTCCGGGCCTCGTCCGCGTCGGCGGCCCAGTGCACCTGCGCGCCATTGGCAACGAGCGCTGCTTCTGCCACTTCCAGGTAGTCGTCCAGGTGGGTCAGGACATGGTTCTTCACGCCCTCGGCCCAGCGACGCCAAGCGTCGGCGTCCACCTGGGCATAGGCGCGCCTCCGCATCTGGTCGAAGGCGAGCGTGGCGCCTGTGACCGCCTCCCGAACCTGGGGGTCGCCCCGGATGATCTCCCGGGAGCGAGTCGCGTACTCGCCGGCGCGTACCCGCATATTGTCCCCTCAGGTCTCCTTACCCGCCCGTACAGACGATTCGGCGCACCACTTCTGGCGCAACAACGCCAACGGCTCGGCCACCCTCTTCCAATCAAGTCGCAAAAGGTCTTCGACAACGTGGCGGTCAATCTGCTCCCGAACCCGATCGGCGGCCGCTCGATAGGCGGGGAGCAACTCCGAGGACGCCATTCGGCCAAACACCGCAACGGCCCTTTCTAGCTGGTCGGACCCCAGCTCCGTTACGTCCAGGAACGGCATCTGCCGGATCGCCGTCACGGGCATTCGGCCTCTGCCAGCCTGCTGCTTGCTTGCATGGTACCAGTACTGGACGAGCCCGAAAGTACTGTTGCCCCAGAGGCAGTACGCTTTCTCGTGGGCTTGGGAGGGCAGTTGCACATTGGGCCAGCCAACACCGCCGATCGTGCGTCCCTTGGTGCACGCGGCTGCAAGAGCTTGGGACGAAAACCGCATCTCTCGATTGTGGTGAACCCAACTGCGCGTCTTCCAGATGCGGCCTGCCTTCTCTTCACGACCTTCGCGCACGAGGCCGTGAGCATCCGGCTCGACCAACATTCGCTTCTGCTCGGCGGCGTCGTTGTGCCACAGCATGGGGTACGTAGGCTGGCCGTGGATCGGGTACTTGTCAAAAGCGGCGACTTGGTTGTTGGCGATGTTGTTGTCGGCCCAGCCAACCCGGCCGAACTCCTGGACCGGACGCACGGGCAGGCTCAATGTATCGTCGCGGCTCATGGTCGGCAGCCACAGGACCCCGCGAGACAGCTGATACGCCGACTGGCACACCGACAGATCGTCCACGGGCACGCACGCCCACGGGCTCGGTCCAATCGGCGCCTCGACGACCTCTCCGATGCGCTCGTCTCCGACAAGGATAGGAGTGCCGCCGTAGGGACCCGCTTCCAACGTCCTGATCGAACCGCTCGCCCGGGTTGCCAGAAGCGCGCGAGCAAACTCGGTAGCCTCCATGGCGCTCAACGGACGTCGATGCAGAGTAGCGAACAGACCCCGCCCTGGTGCCGCGCCCGGGTTTTTGCTAGGTGCCGCGGCTGGGTTCTTGCCGGGTGCTGGGGCCGGGTTCTTTCTGGCGACCAGTAGCACCTCGGCCATCTTCGTGTCGGCCGACCAGGATTGGTCGATTCCCTGCGCAGCCGCAATGCCGACGACGATCACTTCGTCGTAGTGGGCGCCGAAGAGCTGGCGCACGCCGGTCCAGCTCACCCCCTGAACGGCAGTGAGCGGAAGCACGAGCGCGACGGCCCCCCGATCCTTGACCATCCGGTCGGCGACGGCAACGAACGCCGACGCGATTCCCGCCGCCCCGTGATAGCACGTGCCCCGGCACAGCTCCTTTTCGCGCTCCTTCATGAGGACCTGGACTCTGGGGCTCGTGCCCAGCCCTCGGTACTGCTTCCACTGGCCGTCGCCGCCCCGCTCCCAGTCCGACATCGCCCGGGTGAACGGCGGGTTCATGATCACCAAGTCCTGGCTCGACGGCGGTGCGTCCACGGCAAACTCGCCGCGCTTGCCCGCCGTGCCCGTCACGGTCGTCGGCGCGCTCATGGGGAACAGGGACGGAAGGACCTCCGTGTCGCCCAGAAGATCGACGGTTCCCAGAGCGGTGCTTCGGTCGGGCCTCTCGCCGTACTCCGCAATCAACACCCTGGTGGCGTCGTAGACGACGGTCGGGTGGACCGACGACAGCATTGCAGCCGTCAGGTGGGCCGCCGAGGGCACAATGTCGCAGGCCGTGAGGGCCTCCTCCATCATGTGGGCGTGGAGGGACTTGGGGTCGCCGCCGCCGATCTCATGCAGTTGGTTGATGCGGTGGTACGCCGCGTGAATCAGGGTCCCCGTTCCGCAAGCGTAGTCTGCCACCCGGTAATCTTCGACCCGACGCCTTGCCTCCCATCCCGTCAGGGGCAGGGCAAGGTGCGCCAGCAGAGCCGCGGACTCGGGGCGCGTATAGTAGGAAGCGAGGTACTTCCGGTCTCCGACGAAGCGCTGAAAGACGGTACCGGCCAGGTCGTGGGACTGGGCAACGCCCAACGCGACCAGCTTTGCCGCACTCTTGGCCATTACGTCCAGGGCGCGCTCGGCGTCGCGTGGCGGGTTGACTCCCGCAAGCAGCGTCTGCGCCAAGTGGAAGATCGACCAATAGTTGATCTCGAGTATGCTCTGCCACTCGGCCAGCACGGAGGCATGGTCGAGCTCGCCCGCGTTCCGCATCTGCGCCAAGCTGCGGACGCCTCGGTTCCCCGCCAGTCCCTCTTGGAACACCATGGCGTTGATCATGATCGTGGCGGCGGTGCCCAGCATCTGGTCCAGGCGACGCTCGTCGTAGTCCTGCTTGAGCGTCTTGGCGACGAGTTCCTTCCAGTCTTCGCTCTGCGACGCAGCCCCCGCCAACAGCGCAACAACATCCGAGACACCTGCTTGGAGAACCGCCATGGACTCGGTCAGCGCGTCTGCCGAGACGCTGGCTTGGTCCACGAACACCGCCAAGTCGGCGACCGTTCCCGAGATGAACCCGGAGATCGGAAACCTGGCCGCTTCAGCCGCGCTCGGGCCGGCGTGGAGCGCGTATTGGAGCTTGACGCCGTCTTTGCCCCCGCGTCCGCCCAGCGCCTGGGAGACTTGGCGGATCGTGCGGCACTGCTCCAGCTCGGGCGGCGTCCGCAACGCTACGGCCGCGTGGACCGCGCCCGCGTGTCCGATCTTCGCCGCGTCGAGAGTCTCCCCCAGTCGGGATGCGGCTTCCGCTTCAACCGTGCGTGCGGGCAACCTTTCGTTCTCCAGGATCACCGGCTGTCGCCCGTGGCTCGTTGCCAGGATGTCGGCGCAGCTCTGGCTGTCGCGAAAACAGGCCACTTCGGGACGGACTTCCCAGCGCGGGTTCATGCCGGCCAGCAGGTCTGCAATGCCCCCGTTGACCAGCTGTTCGCGCAGTCGCGGGCTCATTGGGCGTGCACGCGGGTCCATTGGGCGTGCAGAGGTCATGACCTGTTCCCAAGGCTGGAGGAGGGCTACTCTGTTCTACGCCTGCCAACCCTTGAAAGATAGGCGGCTGGCGGACCATTCAGAAGGAGGCGCCGGATGGGAAGCAGGAAGCGGAGAGCGAGGCTGGAAGCCGGAGTTGGAGCGCCGCGGGCGGCGGTTGCGGCGGGTATCTGTCTCATTGCCGCTTGCACCGGGCGGCCGGGGGGTGCGCCGCCGTCGCCCTCGGCCGCGGTCGAAGGTGGTCCTCCAGGCGTGCAGGCCGTCGTCGGCTTCGCTTCCGTTTCCGACTCGGTCCCACCTGACCCCGCCATCGCGGCGATGATCGCGCCCTACCGCTCCCAGATGGAGGCGCACCTGGCCGAGCCGCTGGCCCAGGCCACGGGCCTTTTCCTCAAGGCGGACCCGGAAGGAGCGCTGGACAACTTGGTGGCGGACGCGGTTCTCCACGGTGCGCGCGCACGCTCACGCGACACGGTGCATGTGGCCATGGTCAACGACGGCGGCCTTCGCGTACCGATCGCCGAGGGCGCCGTCTCGATGGAACACACGTACGAGGTTCTGCCGTTTGAGAACTACCTTGTTGTGCTCACGCTGACGGGCGCGCAGCTGGAGCGCTTGGCGGACGAAGTGGCTCGGAGTGGCGGGGAGCCGGTGGCTGGCTGGAGCATGGTGCTGGTCGGCGACGACGCGACGGAGGTTCTGGTCGGCGACGCGCCGATCGACCCCCAAGGGAGCTACCGCTTGGCCACGGTGGACTACTTGGCCAACGGTGGAGGCTCGTGGAGCGTCCTGTGGGAGGCGGCGTCGGCGGCGTCGGACGAAGGCCGGGAGGAGGGCGAGGGCCGGGAGGAGTTGGCTGTGCTGATCCGAGACGTGTTCGTGGAGTACATTCGCGAGCGCGGCGTGATCCACCCGGAGCTGGACGGCCGCATCCGTCGGGAGGGACCAGGGAGACCAGGGAGATGACCAGGAAGATGACGAGGAAGACGTCCATGAACCGTCGCGACTTCGTGCGCGCCTGCGGGATCGGCGCCGCCGCGAGCTTGGGAGGCGCGAGCCACCTCTCGGGGCTGGCGATGCGCACCTCCGACGCCGTGCGCTTGGTCGTGCTTCACACCAACGACACGCACTCGCGCATGGACCCGTTCCCCCTCAACGGCAGCCCCTTCGCGGGACTGGGAGGCGCGGCGCGGCGCGCGACTCTGGTGCAGCGCGTTCGCGACGCCAACGAGCACGTCTTGCTGCTGGATTCGGGCGACATATTCCAGGGTACGCCGTACTTCAACTTCTTCGGCGGAGAGCTGGAGTTTCGCGTCATGACGGAGATGGGGTACGACGTCGCGACTCTCGGCAACCACGACTTCGACAACGGCGTGGACGGCTTGACTGCCATGCTCCCCGAAGCCGGCTTCGACTTCGTGTCGGCCAACTACGACGTGTCCGATCCAGCCCTTGCGGAGCGCGTGCAGCCCTACGTCGTTCGCGAGTTCGACGGCGTGAAGGTGGGCATCTTCGGCTTGGGGATCAGCTTCCAGGGACTGGTCCTTGCATCGCTGCACGAGGGTGTCGAGTACCGGGACCCGGTGGCTGCAGCCCGAGAGACTGCGGACCTGTTGCGGCGGCAGGGATGCGCGCTGGTGATCTGCTTGTCGCACCTGGGCTACCGCTACTCCAACCCGAACCGGCCCAGCGACCGCACCGTGGCCCAGGCCGTCCCAGAGGTGGACTTGGTGCTGGGCGGCCACACTCACACCTTCCTCGACGAGGCCGAACTCTTCGAGCAGGGACGCACCGGCTTCACGCTGGTCAACCAGGTCGGCTGGGGCGGGATGAGGCTGGGGCGCATCGACGTTGCCTTCAACTCGGCGGGAGAGCCCTCGGGCTGGGCGGCCGCAGGCTACCAGATCGACGACCGCTACGACCTGTAGATCGGCTGACCGCGGATGCGCAGGAGCTCGCGTCAGCGTCAGCCCACGTCGAAGGACCCGCTCGCCGTCCGTTCGATCCGATAGTCGGTCTCCACGGCACCCGACACGGCGTTGCGCTCCACGACCGCGCCCGTCGCTTGCCGCAGGACCAGGCCGTACTCCATCCAGGGGGGCGATCGGTCGTCGCGCACAGTGTTTTCCGCCACCACCACGTCCTGGGCCGGCCCTTCGGTGGTGCCGCTCACCACAACGCCGACGACCTCCGACGACGAATCGGGCCCAGGGCGGCGAAAGCCCGTGTCCACCACGTGATTGCCCTCGATCCGACCGCCGATCACGCCGACTTGGCCGATGCCGTGCCACTTGGAGCCGCGCACCAAGTTGTTTCGCACCACAATGTCGGTCGCTCTTCCCTCGGGGTGATTGAACTCGCACCAGATGCCCCGGTTGCAACCCTCCACCGCGACCCCTTCCACTATGGCGTCCCCGCAGGCAACCGCCACGTCCGAGTTGTTGAAGGTGATTCCCTGGCCGTCCACCGTGCCCAGAAAGCCGTCGTCGATCTCCCGGACCGATCCGCCGTAGATCCGCCAGCGGCGCCACCCCTGGTTGGACTTGGCGCCCAGGTAGCCATCGTCGGCCGGCGAGTGACACTGAATGCCGTTGTTGCGGCAACCGGATATTCTCGGGCTGACCCACGTCACGTTCCGACATTTGTACAGCTTGGCGCCCTCCTCGATGCCGTTCGCGATCTCCACGAGCGCAAAGAAGAGGTCGTTGCCGCGCACGATGTGAAAGGCGCTGACGGTGTCGCCCACGGTGGCCGCCTGGCGGCTCAGCTCGAAGCGTCCGCCCAGCACCCGCAGACCGTCGCAGGTGGCGTGTCGGTCGACGAACATGTGCTCCACGTTGGCGCTCCCGAACCGGCCCTCCGGGTGCTTGCGCAAGATTGCTCCGTGGCACATGAGAGTGAGCCGGGGGGACGCGACTTCGCCCAGGTCGACCGAATCGATCAGGTACGTCCGGTCCGGCGGGAACGACACGGTGTCGCCCGGTCGGGCGTCGGCCACCGCGTCTCGAACCGCTCCCGTGTCGTCGGTGCGTCCGTCCCCCCGAGCCCCATACCGTTGCGACGTGACGTGAAGTATGCGGCCGCTTTGCCCGTCGCGGCTTCGGCTAGCCGTCGGCCATACCCTCGCCTCCGCCGCCTCCGCCGCCTCCGCCCAGCACCTTCGCTACGACGATCCCCACCACGCCGTACATCAAGGCGCCGATCACCGCGTCGCGAAAGACCGTCGTCGTGTCCAGCCCCGACGCTTCCATCGTTCCCATGAGGGAGAATCCGATGGCGAGGCCGAGCAGAACCCCGAATCCGGCGCTGGCCTTGAAGGCGTCGCCGGCGCTGGTGGTGCCGCGCCATCCCAGCACCAGGGCCAGGACCCCGCCCAGGAACACGGACCCCACCGCGATCGCCCACAGGATCGGCTCTTCTGCTGCGCCGGGGTCCTGGATGATCATCCCGTAGATGATCCATCCCAGGACGAAGTAGACCGCTCCGCCCGCCACGCTCGCCAGTGCGCACCTGATCATGCTTCTCTCCTTTGTGAATGGTTTCCGTATACGAACTGTTCCACCTCGCCGTGAATGCGCTCCACGGTTTCCTGCGACGGCGGTCGTGTGAAGCGCGAGACGACGATCGTCACGACGAAGTTCACCAACAGCGAGAAGACCGCGTTGTGCATTCCCCAAGGAGCATCAACGAAGTTGGTGGTCACGAAGAGCGCCGCCAGCCCGACGAGGATGCCGGAGACAGCCCCTGCGCGAGTCGTGAGGCGGCGCCCCGGGTAGCACACGCCCAAGATCGCCGGCATCAACTGCAGTGCCCCGGCCGCCGACAGAGCCACGATCGTCACCAAGAAGCCCAACTCCGCCACCGAGAGGTACCAGCCCACCGCCAGCAGCACCACCACCACCGCTCGCCCGAAAGCGACATAGTGGGCTTGGCTCCGGTCCCTGGCCACGTAGCGCTGGTACACGTCCCTGGTGAGGACGGTCATGTTGGAGTGCAGGATCGAGTCCAGCGTGGACATGGCGGCCGCGGTGGCGCCGGCCAGGATCAGTCCCGTCAGCCAAGGCGGGGCGTAGCGGAAAAGCAACTCGGGGAAAATCCGGTCCGGCCGCGCAAGGTCGGGCAACACGAGCGCCCCTCCCAGCCCCACCATCGCAACGGGAATGAACAATGTGAACAGGTACAGCGGTGTGGTCGCGCCCAGCAGCTTCAGCGTCTTAGCGGAGGCGGCGGTGTAGTAGCGGATCATCATGTGGGGCTGAAAGACGATGCCGAACGAGAGGGCAATCGTCATTCCGAACCACATGCCAGGGGTGAAGAAGCCCTCGGGGCCGGGCAGCGAAAGCAGGTCCGGCCGCTCGGCGGCCAGGCGTTCCCAGAGCGCGACCGGTCCGCCGAAGAGCTTGTACACCAACACGAGAGCGCCGGCCCACACGGCTACGTACATCCACACGCCTTGTATAACGTCGGTCCAGTAGACGGCGCGCAGCCCCCCGGCCATCAGATACGCCGCGGCCACCACCAGCAGGATCGCCGTGGCGAGTCCGAAGGGAATGCGCTCTCCGGTGGCCACGTTGAGGATGTACCCCAGCCCCGCCGCCTGAACCTGTATGTACAAGATTGTAAACACCACGGAGACGAGGGCGACGACGACGCGCACCGTCTCGCTCTCGTAGAAGTCGGCCAGCATGTCGGCCGGCGTGACGTAGCCGAACTTCTTCCCTAGCGCCCATATCCGCGTCCCAACCGTGTATGTGATCGCCCCCACCAGGACCGTCCACGTGCCAGCGGCCCAAAAACCGATCCCATGGGTGTAGAAGAAGCCGCCGGAGCCCAAGAAGGCGAACGCCGAATGGAAGGTGGCGACGACCGTCAGGTAGAGGACGATGAAGCCGGCCTGGCGCCCGTAGAGGAGGAAGTCCTCCATGTTCACCGTCAGCCTCTTGTTGGCCAGTACGCCGATGACGATGGTGGCCAGCAGGTAGACGAAGATCAGGCTGGTGGCGACAACCCAGGGTTCCACGGCGTCAGACGCCCTTCCTCTCGGTCCAGATCAGGACGCCGATCATGAAGAGGTACACGACCAGCAGGTAGGTGAAGAGGAAGGGCATCCCCAGGTACCAGGGCTCGATCCGGTTCGCCCAACCGTGGACGACGGGGGGCTGGGCCAGGGCCATGCCTGCCAGGAACGCCACCGTGGCGATCCAGCCGGCCGGAGTGCGGGGGAGATAGTGGGAGCGGGGTACGTGCATTCGCGGGACCGGCAACGGGGAAGGGACGACAGGCGGGACAATACATCCAGCGCCAAGGTGCGAACAAGTCCCCCGCGCCGAGCGCGTGTCGTACCACAGTAGAAATGTCCCCCCTCTCCCCAACCCCCTCCCGTCACGAGTTCCTCCATTTTGGTAGCATTTTACCTCCACTCCTCCGTTTTGGGATACCCTTTGCGTTCCCTTGACGCCCGCCTGCGTTCTGGCGAAGATTACCCCCGTCTACTCGCAAGCGCCGGTCGCTTCCCCCCGAGGCGCCGGCGTCTTTGCGCCGTACCCCCGAAGTCGCCGTGACATCGACCACCCCCGGTCCGAGCTCCAGCCTACCGCCCAACGCGGCGCGGACCGCCTTGCCCAACGCGGTGCGGGCTGCCTTGCCCAACCCGGTGCGGGTTGCCTTGCCCAAGGGGCGGATGCAGGCGGGCGTCCTGGAGGTGCTGAGCCAAGCGGGGGTGAGCATCCGCATGGGCGAGCGCGGCTACCGCCCGTCCCTTTCCCTTCCCGGCTTCGACGCCAAGCTCCTCAACGCCCGCAACGTGGTGGAGATGCTCCATGCGGGCTCGCGGGACGTGGGGTTCGCCGGCGCCGACTGGGCAGCCGAGCTCGGCGTGGAGTTGGTGGAGCTGCTGGACACGGAACTGGACCCGGTGCGGGTCGTGGCAGCGGCCCCGGCCGACCTTCTCGACGCGGACGGCGCGCTCCCGACTGACCGCCGGCTGGTGGTCGCCTCCGAGTACGAGCGCCTGACTCGAAAGTGGATCGCAACCCAGCCCTTCGAAGCCGTCTACGTGCGCTCCTACGGCGCCACCGAAGTATTCCCGCCAGAGGACGCCGACCTGATCGTGGACAACATGGCCACCGGCACCACCTTGCGAGAGAACGGCTTAGTACCCGTGGCAACCCTCATGCATTCCTCCACCCGTATGTACGCCAACCGAGCGGCGCTGGCGGACCCGTCCCGTAGCCCCGCCGTCCAAGACCTGCGGCTGCTCGTGGCGTCGGTGCTGGAGGCCCGAGCCCGGGTCATGCTGGAGCTCAACGTGTCGGCGGAAGACCTGGACCAGGTGGTCCCCGCCCTGCCCTGCATGAGAGAGCCCACCGTATCTCGCCTCCATGGGGGCGACGGGTACGCCGTCCGGGCCGCGGTTCCCCGTCAAGGGCTGCCCGAGCTGCTCGTGGCGGTCAAGACCCTGGGGGCCACCGATCTGGTCGTCTCGCAACCCAGGCAGATCGTGCGATGAAGTCCGTTCTCAACCTCTCCATGAACGAGGGCGATCTGCCGCCGGAGGAGTGCATCGAGGTTCTGCGTCGCGCTGGCACCGGAGTCCTCCGCGAGTACGGCGACCCTGCGCCCCTGGAGGAAGCATACGCCGAGTACCTGGGCGTCGCCCCAGAGTGCGTGCTGGCCACCACCGGCGGCGACGACGCCATCGACCGTGTGTGCCGCGCCTACTTGGGGCCAGACCGGCGGATGGTCTTCCCGACTCCCACCTTCTACATGATTCCGGCGTACGCCCGCATGACTCGCGGACAGCTGACGCCGCTGCATTACGAGTGGGGGACGCTCCCCGGGGAAGCGATCCTGGACGCCGTGGACGACTCCACGGGCTTGGTCGCGGTCGTGTCCCCCGACAACCCCACGGGACGGGAGTTCCCCGAGAGCGACCTCCTGGACTTGGCCGCCCGCTTGCCGGAAGGCGTCCCGCTCATGGTGGACATGGCCTATGCCGAGTTCGGGGAGGCGGACCCGATCCGGGCCCTGCTGGAGCGCCCCAACATCCTAGCGATCCGCACCATGTCCAAGTGCTGGAGCCTGGCGGGTCTCCGAACCGGCTTCGCCGTGGGACCAGCAGACAGGATCGCCGCGTTGCGGAGCTTCGGCGGCCCCTACCCCCTCAGCGGCCCGGCGCTGATCCTGGCGATCGACGCCCTGCGCAACGGTCGCTCCCGGATGCGGCGCTTTGTCGGCTACGTGCGTTCCCGTCGGAAGTACTTGGCCGGGATGATTCGAGCCACCGGTGGCGAACCACAGCCGTCTTCCACCAACTTCGTGCTTGCCGCCTGGCCCGATCCGCGCTGGGTCTTCCGGGGACTGGAGGCCCAGGGCGTCTTGGTGCGCCGCATCGAGGGCTTGGACGGGCACGTGCGGATCACCGTTCCCCGCAACGACTCCGAGTTCCTGCGCCTGGAAGCCGCCATGCGGGCACTGGTGCGGCCCGACGCGCTGCTCTTCGACATGGACGGTGTGCTGGCCGACGTGCGCCGTTCCTACAGGGCGGCGATCGCGTCGGCGTGCGCGTCGTTCGGCGTCGATGCGAGCGCGGAAGAGATCGAGGCGGCCAAGGCCCGGGACGGTGCCAACGACGACTGGGCCGTCACGCACCAGTTGCTGGCGGCCGCAGGCGTCCAGACGACTCTGGACGAAGCCACGGTGCGGTTTGAAGAGGCGTACCAGGGAACCGACGCCGCTCCGGGGCTCCGCCAGCACGAGACGCTGATTCCCGGCCGGGAGCTTCTGGCCCAGCTGGCCGGGCGCTTCAAGCTGGGAGTAGTGACGGGCCGGCCTCGGCAGGACGCCGAGAGGTTCCTGGCGGAGCACGGGATCGCCAACCTCTTCGCCGCCGTGGTATGTCGGGAGGACGCGCCCCTGAAGCCGGACCCGGCGCCGGTCGAACTCGCCATGGAGCAGCTGGGCGCATCCTCGGCGTGGATGCTGGGGGACACCCCCGACGACGTTTGCGCTGCCCGGGCTGCTGGCGTGATTCCCGTAGGCGTGGCCGCCCCAGGCGCGAGTCAGGCGATGCGGGACGCATTGGACGCCGCGGGCGCCGCCCGTGTCGTGGACGCCGATCCCAGCCTTGGAGGCATATTCGATGAGTAGCGGAGCGGAGAGCGGAGTGCCGCCTGGGTCGCGGACGGCCACGTCGCGGACGGCCACCGTGTCCCGAGAGACCCGCGAGACCCGCATCGAAGTCAGGCTGACGTTGAACGGCTCTGGGAGAGTGCGGCTCAGCACGGGAATCGGCTTCCTCAACCACATGCTTGACACGCTGGCGTTCCACGCAGGCTGGAACTTGGAGCTGACCTGCACCGGCGACCTTCACGTGGACGATCACCACACGGTAGAGGACGTGGGCTTGGCGCTGGGTCAAGCGGTGGACCAAGCCTTGGGCGAACGGAAGGGGATCCGTCGCTTCGGCTTCGCCTATGCCCCCCTGGACGAGGCGCTGGCCCGCGTCGTCGTGGACCTGTCGGGCCGTCCGTTCTTCGCTGGCGACCTGCGCTTGGCCAGGGAACGGGTGGGCGACCTGTCGTGCGAGATGGTCCCCCACTTCTTCCACTCCTTCGCCCAGACCGCCAGGCTCACGCTCCATGTGGATGTGCTCCGAGGCGCCAACGACCACCACCGCATCGAAGCGGCGTTCAAGGCGTGCGCACTGGCGCTGCGGTCGGCGTGCAGCAGGGCGGCTGCGGATGCCCGCGGCCCGAGCGACTCTGCCGCCGATGCCCGCTATGAGGTCCCCTCCACCAAGGGAGCGCTGTAAGACCTTGCGGTCGTCGGTGGTCGCTGTGGTTCGGACCGGCACGGCGAACTTGGCCTCCGTCGCGGCTGCCCTGCGGCGGCTGGGGCGCGAAGTGGAGTTCGTCGCCGACGCCGCCGGGGTGACCCGCGCCGACCGTCTTGTCCTCCCAGGGGTCGGGGCCTTTGCGGCAGCGCGAGAGGCGGTGGTCCGGCGGAAGCTGGAAGACGCCCTCCGGGAGCGGATCGAGCACGGCCGTCCGACGCTGGGCATCTGTCTCGGGATGCAGCTCATGGCCGGCGGCAGCGAGGAGGCCCCCGGGGTGCCCGGACTGGGCGTGCTGGACGGCGTGGCGGAGCGGTTCGGGGACGGCGTGCCGGTCCCCCAGATGGGCTGGAACCGGGTCATACCCTCGGATCGCTGCCGGATTGTTCCCCCTGGCTTCGCCTACTTCGCCAACTCCTATCGCCTGGCCCCCTCGGCGAAGTGGATCGGAGCTAAAGGCGGCCAGTGGCGCCCCGCCTGGGCCGAGTACGGCGGGCGGTTCCTGGCCGCGTTCGAGAACGGCGCCGTGGTGGGATGCCAGTTTCACCCCGAACTCTCGGGGGCCTACGGACGGGACCTCCTCTCCCGGTGGCTGGCGGCGTGACGCGGTTGCGGGTGGCGAGCGGCGTGACGCGGCTGCCGGTGCGCGTCGTGCCCTGCCTCGACGTCCAGGACGGGCGCGTGGTCAAAGGCGTGTCCTTCCAGGGACTTCGGGACCAAGGCAACCCGGCCGCCCTCGCCGCCGCCTACGAGGAACAGGGCGCCGACGAGGTGGTGCTCCTGGACGTGTCCGCCACGCCGAGCGGGCAACGCACTCGGCTGGATGTGGTCCGTGCCGTTCGCGCCGCGCTCTCGGTGCCACTTACGGTGGGAGGTGGCGTGGGACGAGTGGAAGACGCCGGCCGTCTCCTCGATGCCGGGGCCGACAAGATCGCCGTCAACACGGCAGCGGTTCGGCGGCCGGTACTGCTCTCCGAGCTGTCGGCCCGTTTCGGCGCCCAGTGCGTCGTGGCGGCAATCGACGCGGCTGCGACGGCCTCGACTGGGGACACCGAGTGCGCCAGCGGCTACCGAGTGGTGGTGCGGTCGGGCGCCGAGCGGACGGAGATCGACGCGACGGCGTGGGCCGTCCAGGCGGCGGAGGCGGGCGTGGGCGAGGTGCTCCTCACCAGCTTCGACCGCGACGGCACCAAGCGCGGCTACGACCTGGAACTCCTGCGCCTTGTGCGCGCCGCCGTTTCCGTCCCCATTGTCGCGTCCGGCGGGGCCGAATCGCCGGAGCACATGGCCGAAGCCGTGGGCGCGGGAGCGGACGCCGTGCTGGCCGCGTCGATCTTCCATCAGGGCCAGTGGACCGTCGAGGGCGTGAAGGAAGCCCTGCAAGCGAGAGGGGTGCGGGTTCGGCCTCCTTGCCAAGGCGGCATTGGGAGCGCTCCGTGATCGTCCCCTCCATCGACCTCATGGATGGTCGGGCGGTGCAGTTGGTGCAGGGCCGCAAGAAGGTTCTGGACGCCGGCGACCCGCGCCCGCTCGCCAAGCGCTTCGGACGGGTCGGCGAAGTGGCGGTCGTGGACTTGGATGCGGCGCTGGGAAAGGGTTCCAACGCCGCCGTGATCGAGGAGCTGTGCCGGCTGGCTCCGTGCAGGGTCGGCGGCGGCATCCGCAGCCGCGACGATGCGGTCCGATGGCTGGACCGGGGCGCCGCCAAGGTGGTGCTGGGCACGGCGGCCGTGCCGGAGGTGCTGGACGGGTTGCCGCGGGACCGGGTGGTGGCCGCCCTCGACGCTTGGCACGGCGAGGTGGTCGTGAAAGGCTGGACCGAGCGGACAGGTCGCACGATCCGGCAGGGTATGGAGGCGCTTCGGGAACGGGCGGACGGCTTCCTGGTGACCTTCGTGGAGGGCGAGGGCAAGGAGTCGGGCTTCCCCCGGGACCAGATCGCGGAGCTCGTCGAAGCTTCGGGCCGGTCCCGCCTGACCGTCGCCGGCGGCATCACTACGGCAGAGGAGGTGGCGTGGCTGGATCGCGCCGGGGCCGACGCCCAAGTCGGCATGGCCCTCTACCGGGGCACGCTGGAGTTGGCAGACGCCTTCACCGCCCCCCTGCGCTCCGAGCGCGCCGACGGACTCTGGCCCACCGTCGTGACCGACGACCGGGGCGTGGCGCTGGGGTTGGCTTGGTCCAGCACCGAAAGCGTCCGCACCGCTATTGACGAGGGCCGGGGCGTGTACCACTCCAGGGCGCGCGGCCTCTGGCGCAAGGGCGAAACCTCGGGCGCCGCCCAGTCCCTCCTGCGGATCGATCCCGACTGCGACCGGGACGCGCTTCGCTTCACCGTGACCCAGCGCGGCGACGGCTTCTGTCACCGAGGCGACTGGACCTGCTTCGGTTCCGCCGAGGGCTTGCGCGCCTTGGAGCACTTGGTGGGCGAACGGATGGCGTCGCCGGTGGAGGGCTCCCTGACCAGCCGACTGCTGGCGGGTGCCGACGACGGGCGCTTCTTGCGGGGCAAGCTGATCGAGGAGGCCGGCGAGGTGGGCGAGGCCCGTGGCCGGCAGCGAGTGACCGAAGAGGCAGCGGACTTGGTCTACTTCCTGACGGTGGCGATGCGGCGGGAGGGAGCTTCCTGGACCGACGTGGAACGAGAGATCGACCGTCGTCGAAAGCAGCTCAGCCGCAGGCAGGTGACGGCCCCAAAGGGCGCAGCGAAGGACGTTCGGCGCACACTTCTGCCCGGCCAGTGAGCCCTTCTCTTCGGTCAGCGCGTCCCGTGCTCCGGCGGGTGGCGGCGGCCGACGCCGTGCGCGCCCGGACGCCGGCAGTGGGCGAGGACATCCTTCCCCGCGTCGCGAAGATCGTCTCCAAGGTGCGGGACGGCGGCAGTGAAGCGCTGCGGGAGTGCGCCCAGCGCTGGGACCGTCTACCCAAGGGCGCGCCGATGCTCCGACAGCGGCACGAGCTGGACGACGCGCTGGCTTCGCTTCCCACGGCCGACCGACTCGTGTTGGAGCGGACCGCGGGCCGGATCCGAGAGTTTGCCGAAGCGCAGCTGGCGTCGGCTGCGCCTGTTCGCGCCCGAGTGGCGGGGGGCTGGGCGGGCGATGCGCTGACGCCGGTGCGGGTGGCGGGTTGCTACGCCCCCGGGGGACGCTTCCCCCTTCCGTCATCCGTTCTGATGACGGCGGTGACAGCCCGTGCGGCGGGTGTGCGCCGGGTGTGGCTGGCGTCGCCGGACCCCTCCCGCGAGACGATGGCGGCAGCAGCGGTGGCGGGTGTGGACGGGCTGCTGGCGGTGGGAGGCGCCCAAGCCGTGGTTGCCATGGCCTACGGGGTCGCGCCCATGCCCCGATGCGACGTGGTGGCGGGTCCGGGAAACCAGTGGGTCACCGCCGCCAAGCTGCTGCTCTCGGGGGTGGTGGGAATCGATCTGCTCGCGGGGCCCTCGGAGCTGGTTGTGCTCTCCGACGAGGACGGGGACCCGGCTCTGGTCGCCGCCGACCTTTTGGCCCAGGCCGAGCACGATCCCGCTGCGCTCCCGGTTCTCGTCACCACCTCGGAACCGCTGGCCGTCCGCGTCGACCAAGAGTTGGCGCGCCTGCTGCCCGACCTCCCCACCGCCGACACGGCCGCGGCGGCGCTGCGGAACGGTTTCGCCGTCGTCGCCCCCGAGGAAGACGCCCTGCGCTGCTGCCAGGAGCTGGCGCCGGAGCACCTGGAGATCCACGGACGGCGGGCCGAGCCGTGGGCCCGATCGCTGAACGCCTACGGCGCCGTCTTCGTGGGTCAGGACGCGGCGGAGGTGCTGGGCGACTACGGAATCGGCCCGAACCACACCCTCCCCACTGGCGGAACGGCGCGCTTCGCCAGCGGTCTCTCGGTGTTCTCGTTCATGCGGCGCCCGACCTGGTTGCGCGTGGCAGGTGGCCCCGAACTGGACGCCGTCGCCCGGGACGCCGCCGCCCTGGCCCGCATGGAGGGTCTGGAGGCCCACGCCCGGGCAGCGGAGGCGCGGATCGGGGAGTGATATCATGCTAGCACCGACCGTTTTCCACGACCCTTGCGCCAGCCGAAGGCCGCGCCTCGAAGACAGCGTCTTGCAGAGCACAGTCGCCCTGTAAGGGGTCGTGGAGCCGCCCTTGGTGGTGGAGCCTCTGTTGGTGGTGGAGCCTCCCTTGGCGGCGGCGCTCCGCATGGAACCGGGTCGTCAGCGCTTCCGCGACCGCGGGCACTGTCCGTTCCGAGCACAGAACGACGGCGCATCCCCCAAAGCCCGCCCCCGTGAGCCGCGCCCCGGCGGCACCCGCGTCCAACGCGACGGAGACGATCTCGTCCAACGCCGGAGTGCTGACCTCGTAGTCGTCCCGGAGGCTCTCGTGGGACGCGATCATGAGGCTCCCGAACTCTTCCATGCGCCCCTCGGCCATGGCCCGTTGCGCCTCGGTCACCCGCCGACCTTCGGTGACCACGTGACGGAAGCGAGGGAACAGCTCGGGGCCGACGGCTCGGACAGCCCTGTCCAGCAGCTCGCTTGTGCCGAACGCACGGATCAGCTGCCGGTACGACCAGTCGGCCTCGCGAGGGCTGGCACCAGCCGTAGCACTAGCACCAGCCGCAGCCGTTCGCCGGAAGGATGGGTCTGCGAGTAGCTGGTTGAGTGCTTCGCGGCACTCCCGCGCTCGGGTGTTGTACGCCTCCATCGCTTCCCTGGACTTCTGGGCACGCGCCAGCGACGAAGCCACGATCCACCGCCAACCCGCGGGAATGGGCACGGGAGTCGCACGCAACGGGTCGAAGTCGATCCGGACCGCGTGGCCCGCTACCCCGCAAAGGCACGCCGCTTGGTCCATTCCACCGCCCCGCGGGCCTGTGAGGCGCTCGGCCTTGGCCATCGTCTCGGCGAGGCGAAGCGGAGGGATCGTCGCGTCGTTGGCTTCGAGCAAGGCCAGTGCGACCGCCACAACAAGAGCCGACGACGAAGCCAGCCCCGATGCGATCGGGACGCTGCTGTCGATCTGTCCCTCGAAGCCGCGCAACGGTGCGCGCGGGCCACCTGGACCTGAGGCACCTGCGGCCAGCGGCCCTCCCCTCTTTGCCAGTCCCCACGCGGCGACGCGGACGTAGTTGGACCAGTCGCCTTGCCGCGCACGTTCGATTGGACGGTCCAGCCGAAGCTCGAACGGTTCGCATCCAGGGGCCGTGCTACCGAGCCGGACCACCGGGTCGTCCACTGGCTTGAAGTCGATCCGCACAGCCCGGTCCAACGCCATGGGCAGGACCGGCAGGCCGTTGTAGTCGATGTGCTCGCCGATCAAGTTCACCCGCCCCGGGGCAATTACTTGACGGCTGGGGGCGGTCACTTGGCGAGCGGCAAACGGCTCACCCGAGCGGCGGGCGGCTCACCCCGAGAAGCCGAGTCGGGGCAATAGCCGGAAGAGCCACGCGCCCGCGCCCGCCGACACGGCCAACGACAGAGTCGCGGCCAAGGGTTGGCCATAAAGCACGTACCCCGTGCCGAAGAGCGCACCGTAGACGAGAACGCATCCCAGGAACCAAGCGAGGAAGGCGGCGGTGACGGAGCCGTCGTCTGGTTCGGCGGCGCTGGTGTCCACCACGCGGCGCCAACCCCGTCCCAGCGGCCGAATCTTGTCGTAGAAGCGCTGGAGCGTGCGGCGGTCCACCGGCGGCGTGACGTAGGTGACGGCCAGCCATCCCAGCGTCGTCGCCGCCACGCCCACCACCAGCTGCTGCCACCCCGTCAGCGGGTCAAGTCCCAACCGCCCATGGACAAACGCGAAGTAGAGCGCAACCACGAACGAGATCGTCATTCCGGCGAGTTCGCTCCACACGTTCACTCTGTACCAGAACCATCGCAACAGGAATACGAGACCTGTGCCCGCGCCGATCTGCAGGAGGATCTGGAACCCCTGGCCGGCGGTGTCCAGCTGAAGCGCCACGAAGGCGCCGAGGACCATCAGCACTACCGTGGAGAGCCGGCCCACTGCCACCAGCTTGCGGTCGCTCGCCTCCGGGTTCACGAAGCGCCGGTAGAAGTCGTTGACGACGTAGGACGAGCCCCAGTTGAGCTGCGTGCTCACCGTGGACATGTAGGCGGCGGCGAGGGACGCGACCACGAGGCCCAACAGGCCAGCCGGCAGGAAGACCAGCATGGCCGGATAGGCCAGGTCGTTGCCCACCAGCGACGGGTCCAGATTCGGGAAGCGGGCCTGGATGTCGGCGAGTTCGGGGTAGACGACCAACGAGCAGAGCGCCACCACGATCCATGGCCACGGCCGGAGCCCGTAGTGGGCGACGTTGAACCAGAGCGTGGCCTTCATGGACTCGCGCTCGTTCTTGGCGGCAAGCATCCTCTGGGCCACGTAGCCCCCGCCCCCCGGCTCGGCACCCGGGTACCACGCGCTCCACCACTGGACCGCAACCGGGATGACGAAGACGCCCAGCGCCACGCTCCAATCCGAGAAGTCGGGGAGGAAGCTCATGGCGGGCTGCACGTCCGGGTTGGTCAATAGCCCTGCGAGACCGCCCACCTCCGGTTGCTGGAGGGCGAACCACGCCGCCGCGACCGATCCCGCCATTGCCACGACGAAGAGGACCAGATCGGTTGCGACCACGCCCCAGAGCCCCGAAGTGGCCGAATAGACCATTGCCACGGACCCTGCGACGAGAACGGTGGTAAGGGGGCTCAGTCCCAGAAGCACGCCGCCGATCTTGGTTGCCGCCAGGGTGACCGTGGCGATGATCATGACGTTGTAGAAGACGCCCAGGTACAACGCTCGGAAGCCCCGAAGGAACGCCGCCGGCCGCCCCGAGTAGCGCAGCTCGTAGAACTCCACATCGGTGAGCGCGCCCGAGCGGCGCCAGAGCTTGGCGTAGAAGAAGACGGTGCACATCCCGGTGATCAGGAACGCCCACCACGCCCAGTTCTGTGCCACGCCCCCGCTCCGCACGAAGTCGGCCACCAAGTTGGGCGTGTCGGTGGAGAAGGTCGTGGCGACCATTGACGTGCCCAGCAGCCACCAGGGCAGCTTCCGTCCCGACAGGAAGAACTCGCCGGTTCCGGCGCCGGCCCTCCGGGCGTACCGCAGCCCGATGGCCAAGGCCAGCACTCCGTACAGCGCGACGACGATCCAGTCCAGGGGGGCGAGTTGCATTTTGGCGGTCTCTCCAGATCGGTTGCGCGGTCAGCCGAGACTTGGTTTCGTGAGACTTGGGTTCGCGAGGCTTGGCTTCGGCGCGGCCCAAAGGCGCTCGGGGTAGACCCCGGATTCTACCAGCTTGCGTAGCGCATCGGCTACGCCGTCCCGGTCGCCGGGGAAGGTGACTCCCAGCCAAGTCGCGTCGGTCGGCAGGACAGTGCACCGCACTTGGCCAGCAGCGATCAGGTCGTGGACTGCCTCCGTCAGGTAGAACTCCTGCTCCGGCCCGGGGTCCTTCGCCAGAAACGCCTGGAACCGCTCGGCCAGCAAGTCAAGGATGCCGGGGTGGAAGCCCCACAGGCTCGTGCACACCAGCGCGTCGGGACTCACGTCCAGCGGGGCACCGGTCGGGTCGTGGCCTTGAATGCGGCCGACGCCGTTGCCGACGCGGCGGAGGTTCAGTCCCTCTGTGAGGGCGTGAAGTGTCCCGTCGTGGCCGATCTCACAGATGCCTCGGGAGACTCCGCCGCTCTCCGACAGGGTGGCGGCCAGCCGGTAGCCGACGGTGACGGCAGGGACTGGGGCGGCGGCGCAGTCGGGTGTGGACATCCCCCGGAGCGCCCCGACAACGGCAGCGAACGCCTCTCGTCCGTAGAAGTCGTCGGCGTTGCAGACCACAAAGGGGGCGTCCAAGTATTCCCGAGCCGCCAGCACTGCGAAGCCGGTGCCCCACGGCTTGGTCCGGCCCCGGCCGGAGGGCAGGCCCTGGGATGCACCGGGCGGGTCAATAGGCTGATGGGCCAGGCGGAGATCGAGGCCCGTAGCCGCCGCCAGCACCAAGTGAGCCTTGAAGTCCTGCCGTTTGGCCTCCTGTACCACCAGCGCGGCGGAGCCGCACCCGACCCGCACACCGTCGTAGATCGAGTAGTCCAGCAGTGCCTCGCCACCAGGTCCTAGCGGGTCCAACTGCTTGAGACGGCCGTACCGGGTGGACGATCCGGCGGCCAGGACGAGGAGGGCAGGGGCCGAGGGGCGGCCCATGACCGGACGGCTCACACCGATCTCCCTACGACTTGCGAGAAGACTCCGAGCATGGTAACCTAACGTCGCCTACACTCACTCCGCTCCCCTGCCCTGCCGCCTGCGCTCACGCCCAAAATGCCCCCCCCCCCCCCCCCCCCCCGATTTCAGAATCCGATGCAACAGCACCGCCCGACTCCGGGCCGGCTTGGCTGTTCGTCGAGCAGAATCCGAACGAGCGAATCGGGGCTACGGCTCGACGACATGCGCTTGAAGGGTCGGGGCACGACACGGTGGCACGGGTTGCGCGCGAAGCAATTCAAAACAGTGTGGACGCGACACTGCCGGACCTGAAGACCGAGGTGCTGGTGCGCAACATGACGTTGACGTCCGAAGAAGCATCCGCGTTTCGAAAGCTCATCGGCTTCAACCAGCACGATTCCCCGCTGGTTCGACTAGAGAAGCTTGGCTTGGCGGCCCCGAACACGCTGACTCGATTGGAGGCCGGCGAGCCTGTAAACGTTACCGTCATTGAAGACAGAAACACATGCGGGCTCGGGTACGATGAAACCGATCAAAAGGATCGCTTCGACGAGCTGTGCTTGTCGTTCGGCCAGGATCGCACCGACGTGTCTGCGGGCAAGGGCGGGTCTTACGGCTTGGGCAAGGCGGTTTATGAAGAGGCGTCGAACTGCAACATGTTCGTGGTGTACTCCGTGTTCGAAGCCAGTGCCGAGACCGACGGTCACCACGCTCGCCTGTTTGCCTGCGGCACGTTCGACGGCCACAGTTGGCAAGGCCGCAAGTACACGGGACGCGCCCTTTTCGGGGTTCACAAACACAGGCAGGGAGGCCAGCCGGAGTGCAGACCCATCGTCGACGACATGGCGCACGAGATTGCCAAGAAGATCGGCTTCACCAGGCTGGAGGACGACCATGGCACGTCGCTCATGATCATCGGTTCGTCGCTCGACATCAACCAACTTCGCGACGCTGTGGAACACTGGTGGTGGCCTCGCCTCTTGTCCAACAAGCTAGCCGTGGAGCTGTGGGTCGACGACGATCCGGTCGACCCTCCGCAACCCCTTGGCGTTGCGCACCTGAAAGACCATATCGCGTGCTACACAATGATCGAGCACGGCGCTCGACCCGAAGGCAGCCGGAGCAAGAAGCAGATCTTCAAACAGTTTAGAAGCCAGCTGCAACCGGGCGTCTTGGCACTCAAGGGGTTGGACGATCGGGCAGAAGACGAGGAGGATGCAATCGACGAGACGCTTGAGAACACGGTCGCGTTGATCCGCTCCGGTCCCCGGATGGTCGTGGACTACCTGTCGATCTCTGGCGCCGGCGACCGGAAGTACGTGGGCGCCTTCCTCGGCCACTCCGATGCTGACGAAGCGCTTCATCTCTCGGAGCCACCGTCGCATGACAGCTGGAACCCCAACTCCCAGCGACTGAGCGACGCATATCCGGCAGACCCGGCTACTCGTGACTTACTCAAGTCCATGGTGGCCAGCATCATGGATCGGATCAGGACCCACGCCAGGAAGTTTCTGAAGGAACTCAATCCTGTACAGGAGCCTCCCGCGACCAGGGGAAGCACGCGGCTGCAACAGATCCTGGCGCAGGTGATCTCCACCAGAACGTTGAGCCCTCCACCGCCGCCTCCGGCCCACTCCGACCCCTTTGAGGTCCGAATCCGGGAACGGAGAGCGAACGGTGCGACCGAATCGACTGTGGCGGCCACGATACGACTGGGACTGCGAGAGGACGCCCCGATGGAGGCCGTCGAGGCCAGCGTGTCGATCATCGCCGCTGTGATGATGGACGACAGCATGCGTCGCGAGCGGTCCGGCCGCATCGCCCTTGCATCCATGACCGTGGACGGTGAGAACGTCGGTGCCGTTGTGAGCGAGGGCCGCGCAAACATTGTAGTTCGGAAGGACGAGGAGATCGTCATCGAAGTGGGGTCCAAGCCGTTCAACCGGGAGTACTACGCCCACCTCAACGTCATCGTAGAGACAAAGCGGGACGGATCGGCGGCGGGCGACGGCCAGACACTTCGGCCCCAAGAAGACCAGGAGCTGGCAAGTTGACGAAGGACATTGCCGACGGACGTTACGGATACCGGAGGACGGAGCGCAGGCTCTTGCCGCCGTTCGGCGACGGCAGCAGCCCGAATTCTCTCTCCAACCTCCTCGCCAATGTGCTCGAGGACTGTCGCTTTGCACCCTTTGCCGGCTCGTTTGCCGAGGGTTCGACATACTACCTCGAACCCCCGGAGGTGGACCGCCCAATCGACCCCAAGTTCTCTTTTGCCGTCAACAGCATCGACGAGGTGCTGAGCTATCTTCCTCTGTCCGCAGCCCAGATGGAGTTCGTCGTTTCCGCTCGAAGCAGGCGACTCAAGCGGTACTTTCCTCTTGGCCAGTGGAGCCTCGCCGAAGTCCCGTCGTCACAGTGGTCGCCTCCGTCGCGAAAGTCGGCGTCGATACCGCCAGGCGGCGGCGTGGACTTCATTGTCGCGATTCGCGTCGTCGCCGACGACCGCGCACTCGCGGCGCAGGGTCTCGGGTTCGGTAAGGTACTGTGCAGGCGCGAATTTGCGGTCAAGCTCCATGTCAATGCCTTGACGTTCCCCTTCAGCTGGCGCGAGTTCGGCACCGATTCGGAGTATCCGCCGGAGCTGCTGTGGACGGTTCGGTGGAAGGATGTGGATCGCGAGGACCCATACAGTCGTCCCATAGACGAGGTCCTGACGGTGTACATGAACAAGGCTGCCGAGCAGCGTATCTTGGCGATGAATGCGGCGGCCGGCAGGGGAGACCTCGCGTGGAAGATGCTGGCCGCGGAGATCCTGACGCTGATCTGGAGCGAAGTCCTCAAGGGGACCGAGACCGACCCGGACCCTGCCGACCAGGAATCGCTGGCAGGGCAAGTCTACACTCGCCTCGCGAAGAGCAGCGGCAGGGCGTACAGTGAGCTCCCTGGGATGGTTCGCGAGCGTGGGTTGCTGGAGCTTCGTGCCAACATTGCCAAGATCCTCGGCGTAGTGCAGTAGGGACGGGAGCGACGATCTCGCATGGCTGACGTTGCCAAGGGCTTCGCACCGACCCTTTCCGATGAGACGGCTCGCGACACCATCAACGCCCGCCGTGCAGGGAAGCCCCGCAAGCTGCTGGCTGGCGACCTGGGCAAGATCGAGGTCGGAAACGAGTGGGACGTGTCGTTTGTGGACAACGCCTGCAACGGGCTCCGTGATCTGATCGAGACACTGGCGGCCGACGGCGCCAAGGTGGACAACTTCAACTTCGATCGAGTCGCCTGCTCGCTGCTTCACAGAGAGCTGCGGCTGCCGCCCAAGTTGGCCGCGTCGGATGGCTTCTGGAGGTGGATGGCGGTGGAGAAGGCGGGGGACGTCATCGAGAAGCGGATGCGAAACCCCGCCAAGGGCCTTCATGCAGCACGTGCCAACTACGGCATCGGCAGTCGGGACATCAGTCAAAACCGATTGGCGATCCTGTGGTTGCGAGCGGACATGCTCTACGAAGAAGTGTCTGCCGACAACCCGTATCACTTGGCGGAACGATTCCTGCACACAGATTTCTTCGAGTCGGGTATCCTGCGTACCAGGTACGGTTGGTGCCGCAACTTGGCGCGGACGCTGGTGAGGTTTCAGTACCCCGACAGGAACAACGGGAAACCGCGCCTCCGGGGCGGCACCAATCCGCATGGAATCCGTGCGCTCTTCAAGAGACTCCGCCACCTCCACAGCGTCTACGCCTTCGAGTTTATGACGGGGACGGAGCTTTGGGACGTGCTGGAGAAGAACAGCCGAGACCTGCTTCGGGCCAAATCATGAGCCGGGCGTACCAGAAATCATGATCCGGGCGTACCAAGCGTCGCTGGAGTTTGCCGCTCCCGCCGTCCAGGAGTTGTTCGGCCGCAACAACACCCGGATCGTCAGGACCCTTCAGGTGGGCGGGGCGTTGGGAGAATCGTGGTGCCGCACGCAGAGTTCTTCGGACGACTCGGTCGCCGCGTCGGCCCAGTCCCAGTTCGACCAAGCTCTCTTGCGGGGCCAAGTGGAGTACGCCTTCCGGCGCAACCGTCGGAGCGTCTCGATCGCCGATGTGTTCTGTGGGGCGGGCGGCCTTTCCCATGGGGTCCGGGAGGCGGTGCTGGCAGCCGGCATGGTGCCGCAGTTCGTCTTGGCGGCGGACAGCAACCCGGTGGCAGTCGATGTGTACCGGAGGAACTTCGACCCGAGCTACCACACCTCGGGCAACATCTGGACCTCGGTGACGACCCACTACTCGTACCGCAACGGACGGGCCAAGTTCCTGGGCAGGCCACGGCTGCTGGACGAACCGATGCGCTCTTCGGCGGGCGGTGTGGACATCTTGCTGGGCGGACCGCCTTGCGAAGGACACTCGTCCTCCAACAACGTCACTCTGCGCTCGGACGCACGCAACATGTACTATGTGGCGATGCCCGCTCTGGCAGTCGCGTTGGGGGCAAGAGCCGTAATCATCGAGAACGTCCCGGGCATCCGTCATGACCGCCGGAGGATACTCGAGGAAGCGAAGGCGTTGTTCGCGTCGGAGGACTACCGTGTGGACGAAGCCGTCATCGACGCTACCGTGCTTGGGCTGCCGCAGACGAGAAAACGCCATATTCTCGTTGCGTCACGGGACGGGAAGCCGGAGTTGGCGGAGGCCGTCCGGGCGGTGACACGACCGAAGCGCGATCTGCGCTGGGCCATAGGCGACCTTGTGGGACGGGACCTACGGGACCCGATGGACATGCCCGCCGAGCTGTCGAGGGAGAATCGCGAGAGGATAGAGTATCTGTTCGAGCACGAGCGGTTCGACTTGCCCAACGACTGGCGTCCCGACTGCCACAAGGACGGACACACCTACCCGTCGATTTACGGCCGGCTCCGGTGGGACAGGCCGTCAGGCACGATCACCACCGGGTTCAATACGCCTGGGCGAGGGAGGTACATCCACCCGGAGTTGAAGCGCACCATCACTCCCCACGAGGCGGCCAGGATTCAGGGCTTTCCCGACAGCTTCGAGTTCAGGATGGTCAGCGGCGAACCGCTGTCAAGAACCAGCGTCTCCAACATGATCGGCGGGGCCGTCCCTCCGCAGATCGGCTACGCCGCCGGCTTGGCGGCACTGGCGGCACTGTTGAAAAGCTGAACGGAAGCGAGCTGGACCCTCGCGAGGTCCTACCGCGTCCGTCTCGGCGCACCGTCGGCGTTGGCGTTAGCTTTCTGGCGAGCCGATAGCTCAGCTGGTAGAGCAACGGACTTTTAATCCGTAGGTCCTGGGTTCGACCCCCAGTCGGCTCATTCGATGGCCCCGGCGCGGCGCGCCCCCATCACCACCCGAACAGCACCTCCCGGCCCTGGGACGACTGGTACATCCGTGTGCTGGAGTGGCCCACATCCGGCACGACGACCAGGCGGTGGCGGTGGCTCTCCGGAAATACGTGGTCCAGGGTGCGGACCAACGCTCGCCCCCGCTGGTAGCGGTTCAGCCCCTGGTAGTTGGCGCCGCACGACTGGTCGAGCAGGGACGCGCCCGTGTCCTGGTCGCCGACGAGGACGATCGCGTCTCGGCGCAGAAGGCGGGCGCGGGCGCTGTCCGGGCTCTCCCGGGTCATGTAGGGGTTCAATGCCTGGAGCCCGTAGTGCCAGTCGTCGTAGTCGGAGCACGTCTCCGCGTCGGGCACCACGTATTCTCCCGCCCACTCTCGCAGGGGCGTCGGGTAGAGGTAGGTGGAGGGGTTGGCGACCACGTAGCGAAAGGTCAGACGGCCGCGGTCGGTCCGGTCCTCCGCCGGGCTGCCGGCGGCGTAGCGATGGGCCACCTGTCCGCCGGCCGAATGGCCCGTGATCACGACCTTGCCCAGTGATGGGAAGAGGGTCCGGTCGGCGAGCCGGGCGACGATCGTGTCGAGTGCTTGGTACGAGCTGATCGGCGGGTTGGCACCGCCGTCGGAGGGGTTGCCGCGCTTCCATCCGGCGCTGGTCCAGTAGGGTTCCCCGGCAGCAGGAGCGTCGTTGCTGGTCTGGAAGTGCGGGGCGACAACGACAGTGGCAGCAAGTGCGCCGGCCTGCTCAGCGGCGCTCACGACGCGCTCGAAGTAGTCGTCGGCGTCTCGGTTGTTGCCGTGCACCACCACGACGGCGCGCTCCACGGGAACGGGGCTGCCGGAGGCGCCTTCGTCCAGCGGGTAGGTGGCGTAGTATGGGAGGAAGGCGCCGGGCGCCAGCGCGACTCGTCCTCCGCAACGGGCGGCGACGGCGCACGGGCCCGTCGGCTCCTCGGGGGGCGGGTCCACGACCGGAGCCGCTGGGCTGTCGGAGCCGCCGCACGCAAGCAGGAGGGCGGCCTGGACGGCCAGCGCAGCCAGCGCTCTCGGGGCGGGAGTCTGTACGATTCTCATTGCAGGCGGTAACCTATACTGTGGGCCGTAGCGTATAGTGCGGGCCGTAGCGGCGGGCGACAACCTCGATTCAAACCGAACAGGGGGACAGGCGATGAGACGGGACGGGCGATGACACGGGACGGGACGATGAGACGCGGCGGGCGATGAGACGGGGCGGGCGGACTTTCAGCAAGATCGGGCGGTTCAGCGCGGCCCAGCGCGACACCTTGATCGAGTACCTGTCGCGTCCCTCCGTCCAGGAGATGGCGGCCTACACCTTCAAGGAGCTCGAGGGGTTTCTCTTCAGCGTGGCGGCGTCGCCACACAGGGTGTCCCCTTCGGAGTGGATGCCCGAGGTCTTCGGAGGCGAGATGCCCAACTTCGCCACGAAGCAGGAGGCCGAACGCATCACCAAGGCCGTGCTGTCGCTCTACAACAAGATTCTGGGCGACGTGACCGAGCGTGACGGTGTCCTGCCAGCCGACATCATCTTCTTCGACGATCCCGTGGACAACTTGCAGGACAACGCTCCGGTCGCCGAGTGGAGTCGGGGCTTCATCCAGGGTCACTGCTGGTTGGAAGAGGACTGGGAGGATTGCGAGACGAGGGGCCAGGAGCTGGCGTTCGTGGTGTGGACCCTCTGCTTCTTCTCCACGCCGGAACTGGCCGAGGAGTTCAAGAAGGAGTTCGGCGCACCGGTGGAAGAGTCCGCCGAGAAGGCGTGCATGGTCTTTCGGATTGCCGCCCGTCGCTACGCCGCTCTCGGGGCCAGATGCAGGGACGCCGCCCGGGACTCGATTCAGACGGCGGCCCACGAAATCGCGGCCAACCCGTTCAAGCCCGCCGCGGGTTCGGTCGGGGTCGGACGCAACGAGTGGTGTCCATGCGGAAGCGGCCGCAAGTACAAGGATTGCTGCGGCTGGGTCGCGGAGGCGTGACGGACCGACTTTCTGGAGCATGGGCCGCCAAGCAGATCCTGGGACGCATCTTTCTGCCTGGCCACGCGGTGCGGCGGTGGAGGCTGCGACGCACTCACAAGCGCGCGCCGACGGCCGAGGAGAACGCCCAGCTGCTGCTCTACAGCCGGATGCTGTCGGGCGACTTCCTTCACTACGGCTACTTCGACGACCCGGACACGCCACCGGACCAGATCAGCTTCGACAGTCTCTACCGAGCCCAGCTCCGATACGCGCACAAGCTCATGGCGGCGATCGGTCCGCCGGTGCCTGGATCGCCGGTACTGGATGTGGGCTCGGGGATGGGCGGTCTGCTGGGAATGCTGGCGGCGGCCGGACACGAGGCGACGGGGCTAACCCCGGACCGGCACCAAGTCGAGTACATCCGTCGCGCCTACCCCGACGCCGCCGTGCTGCGATGCCGGTTCGAGGAGATGGCAACCCACCGGCATCGAGGCCGCTTCGGGACCGTGGTTCACGCTGAGTCGATCCAGTACATGGCGCCGGAGCAAGTCTTCCAGGTGGTGGGCGAAGTGCTGGCACCCGGCGGACAGTGGATCGTGGCGGACTACTTTCGGACGCCGTCGTCGGCTCGGACGTCGCCGGCGGCTCGGGCGTCGTCGGTTCGGGCGGCGGCGTCGGCTCGGGGTTCGGAGCGCGGCGCCGAGCGTTCCGGCTGGCTGTTGGAGACGTTCCGGGAGCGAGCCGCCCAGAGCGGCTACCGCATCGCTCACGAGGAAGACATGACGGCCCACGTGGTGCCGACCCTGGCGTTCGCTCGCTTGCTGGCGGAGCGGCTCGGCCTTCCCGTGCTGGAGTTCGCTCGGGGCAAGTTGCGGGCGAAGCGACCGGGAGTGCACTACGTTTTGGCGCCCGTCGCCGACCGAGCCCAACAGGAGGTGATGCGCAACCTGGAGGCGCTGGACCCGGAGGGGTTCGCCCGGCGGAAGCGGTACCTTCTCATGACTCTGCAACGAAGAGGATGATGAACACTCGCCCAATGAACATGCGAACCGCGTGCATCTTGGCCGGCGGTCTGGCGGTCGTCCCGCTGGCGTGGACCGGCGGCGCCCCCCTTCACGCCCAGGACGTCACCGTGGAGGAGTACCAGCCCCGCAGCACGCTGGTCGTCCCCGAGAACCTGCTGACCCGTGCGCGCTTTCCGTTCGTGGACGTCCACGGTCATCAGCGCGGCGTGGGGATGTCCGCCGAGGCGGTGGACCAGCTCGTGGCCGAGATGGACGAGCTCAACATGGCCGTCATGGTGAACCTGTCGGGGCGCAGCGGTCCGGCGCTTGTGCAGGGGCTGGCGAAAATGGCAGGCCGCCACCCGGGCCGTTTCGTCTTCTTCGCCAACACCGACTTTCGGGGCGTAGGCGAGCCCGACTGGGGCGAGCGCGCGGCCGCCCAGCTGGCGGAAGACGCGAGGAACGGCGCCGTCGGACTGAAGATCTTCAAGGGCCTGGGAATGTCCTATCGGGACACGGACGGCCAGCGCATCGCCGTGGACGACCCCCGACTGGCGCTGCTCTGGCAGAAAGCCGGCGAGCTGGGCCTGCCCGTCCTCATCCACTCGGCGGACCCGGCCGAGTTCTGGCAGCCCCACGACCGCTTCAACGAGCGGTGGCTGGAGCTGAAGCTGCGTCCCCGTCGCATCCGTCCGCCCGGCGAGTATCCGCCCTTCGAGGAGATCATCGGCGAGCAGCACAATCTCTTCCGCACCCACCCCAGCACCAACTTCATCTCCGCCCACCTGGGCTGGCTTGGCTCCGACCTGGCTCGCCTGGGTCGGCTGCTGGACGAGATTCCCAACATGTACGTAGGGCTGGGCGCCGTGGTGCACGAGCTAGGCCGGCAGCCTCGCTTCGCCCGCCAGTGGCTCGTGCAGTACCAAGACCGGGTCCTCATGGGCAAGGACTCCTACAACAAGGAGGAGTTTCACACCTACTTCCGCGTCTTCGAGACGACCGACGACTACTTCGACTACTACCGCCGCTATCACGCCTTCTGGCAGATGTACGGCCTGGGACTGCCCGACGACGTGCTGCGCAAGGTTTACTACGAGAACGCGCTGAAGATCGTCCCCGGGATCGACCGGTCGCTGTTTCCGGGGTGATGGATCGCTGTTTCCGGGGTGACGGACGGCGGAACCGTGACAGGACGACGAAGAATGGAGAGAGTGTTCGTCTACTGGGACAACTCCAACGTCTTCATCGGCGCGAAACAGGTCGCGGCCGAGCGCGAAGGGGAGGCGGCCCAGTTCCGTGTGCGGGTGCACTTCCGCAACTTGCTGGAGCTGGCGCGGGCCGGGCGGGAGGTCGAGCACGCCGTGGCCGTCGGCTCGATTCCGCCGGAGCTGCGCCACGTGTGGCACCGTTTGGAGAACGAGGGCGTCGCCGTGCATCTGCTGGAACGCCGCACCATGCACGGCGGAGAGCAGGGAGTGGACCAGATGCTCCAGACCGCGATGCTGCGGGACGCTCTTGACCACAACGGAGACCCCGGAACCGCCGTGCTGCTGACAGGAGACGGAGCGGGGTTCGAGTCGGGCGTCGGCTTCCACGCTGACCTGGAGAGGATGCATAGACGGGGATGGCCCATCGAAGTCCTATCGTGGCGACACAGCTGCAACCGCCGGATGCGTGAGTGGGCGGAGTCGAACGGCAAGTTCGTGGCACTGGACGACTTCTACGAGAGCATTACGTTCTTGGAGCGATCTGCTCCGGGTGAGCCGCTGGCGAACAGTCGTGTTGCGATGCCGGTGGATCTGGGTCGGCGGACACAATCGACTTCACAAAGGGCGTGTCGCTTGCCCGATCCATGAACGAAGCGATGAAGCACAATCCAACAAGGGGAATTCAACGTGTTCGGAAAGAAGAAGCCATCACGAACCAGTCGTAGGAATGCCGTTCGCCGCCACAATATGAACAACGCCCGGACCGACGCACGAGCGGCATACAACAACGGCGACAAGATTTTCCGCTACATGGAAGTCATATCGACCGTGGTGGGTGATGTAGTGGGCATGGCTGGTGCAATCGTCAAGGACGATTCTGGCGGCGTATCCGGCGACATACTCGGCCTCAAGGGCGTAGACAACCAGAACAGACAGATATGGTCGGTCGTCGAAGTCATCGAAGAGGAAGGATGGACCATGTGCCACGCCGACCATGTGTTCCAGCAAACGCACTCCAAGAGTCGGGACAAGTTCCTGTCTAGCGGACAACAGCAAGCGGTCTCTGGCAAGCTGGTTGGCATCTACACCTTCCGCCGACGCGAAGACGCAGAGACGACATGAAGTCGCTCGGGGCACTACATCCGCCGGCCTCAAGACAGGCGGTCGACGATCCCTGCCGTCGTGCCGCGCCGAAACGATCAGTAGCGTTCGATCGCGCCGAAGTCGATCTGGACGACGAGGTCGTGCGCCAGCGACGGCTCGGGCTCAAAGTGAATGAAGCCGTTCTTGGCGAGGCGGGTCAGCTCGCGGACGAAGGTGCGCCGTTTCACATCCCGGTAGACGTGCCTCACGAACGAGGACCTGGTCAGCTCCGTCAGCGGGAGTTGCCGCGACGGCTCGGCGGCGAAGGGGTCGCGGGGCTCCGTCTCTTCCAACAGGAAGTCGAGCAGGGCGTACTCTCGTTGGTTTAGGAGCCGTCGGCGCTTTCCGACCCTAACGCCGATCGCCCTGGACATCATGTCCCGGTAGACCAAGCGGTTCAGCTTCGTCTGGATGAAGTTGTTGATGCCGCGCAGTTCGTCAGCGAACCCCTCCAGGCCGAACTCGACGAACGGCGCCACCTGGAACGGCCACCGACGGCGGCACTTCTGCAGGAGCGTCTTGTACCTGTCGCCGTGGCGGTAGAAGAAGTTGGAGAGGCCGTAGAAGCCGTGGACGTTGTATTCGCCCTCGTAGAGGACGGCGGCCTCCACCAGCCGCGAGATCCGACCGTTGCCGTCGCCGAACGGATGAATCGTGACCAGAAAGAAGTGGGCGAGGAGAGCTCGCACGACGGGGGGCTCGTGGCGCAGTTTCCGGGAGTTGACGAACTCCGCGAACTCGTGGGTCAGCCGCTGAACCCGGGAGTGCGGGGCGCCCCGGTGAATGCCGCCAAGAGCCGCTGTGCCTACGGTCACGTCGTGTGTGCGGAACCGTCCCGGCGCGTTGTGGGTCTCGTCGGAGCCGGTCGTCATCAGGCGGTGCATATAGAGGATGTCGCCAGCGGACAGCGGGAGCTTACCGGGGCCGAACCTGGACCTGACCCATTCCTGCGCCGCCCCTGCGTTGCGGACGACGAGCTCGTCGGTGGTGTCGGCAACGGCGTCGGTGGTGGCGGCAGTAGCGTCACCGTCGTCGTCCAGCACGCGGGCCACCTGCTCCTCGGCCAGGGGGTTGCCCTCCAGGCCGGTCGTGCCGCGGATCGCCCGGATTCGGTTGAGGCGGTCGAGCCGATTCTTCCACTCCGACGGAAGGAGAAGGTTCCGTGCGGCTTCCCGGTAGCCTTTGATCTGCACCAGAAGCGTGTTGAGCTTCCGGCGGTCGCCGTCGTCGATCCTGTATTCGAACGCGAAGCGGTTCCAGTCCATTCCGTGGATCCTTATTTGACGTGATTTTTGGCGATGTAATCTACTATAATACATGGAGTTACGAAATCAAGACCAAGTAATATGACGGATTATTTGACCCGTTATTTGGCACGTATCGGGGACAAGCTCGCGGGTGTTCGACCGCCGCGGCTTCGCTACCTTCTTGGACCCAGGCGCAGCCCCACTCGCAACGAGAGGACCAACGGAGATGAGGATCAGCACGAGATTCCTGCCAGCGGCCGCGACTCTCCTGGTGGCGTGCGGCCCGTCGGACGGCGGAGCAGACGCACCCGGCAGCAACGCCGACGAGGCCGAAGTCTCAGCCGCGGCGACCTCCGAGCTCGGCGAAGAATCGGGCGAACAGCTGGCCAAGGACCAGACCTACGACCAGGAGCGGGCGGGCTCGCGCTTGGTGCTCGCGTACGACGAGCAGACCAACGCCTTCGCGGGCACGGTGGAGAACGTGAGCGCGGAGCCGCTGAGCCGGGTGCGCGTGGAGGTCCATCTGTCGAACGGCGTGGAGCTCGGGCCGACGACCCCAGGCGACCTAGCTCCCGGCGAGAGTCGCCCCGTGTCCTTGGAGGCGTCCGAGGAACCTTTCGAGACTTGGAGCGCCCACGCCGAAGTAGGCGGCGAGCAAGGAGAACACGCGCAAGAGGGCGAAGGCGGCGAGCACGAGGGTCGGGAGTCTGGCGAGCACGAAGGCCGGGAGTCTGGCGAGCACGGCAGAGAGTCGCGGGAACACAACACGCGGGACTAGAAGGGCAGGCCGGTGGCGATTCGAGGGCGAAGTGGGAAGGCTGTGGCGTGGTCGTTGCTGGGAGCCGCGACGGTGGCAATCCTGGTGGCGGCCTTAGTGGGCGGGCCGCTCCCTCCCTCCGACGACCCCCGGCCGCTAATCGTGGCACCCGTACCAGTCCCCCAAGGCCGATGCGATCTGCAGGCCCGCGCGCAGGACGGCGCGCCCGCCGAATGGCACGAGTTCTACTTCACGCGGGCGGCCTACTCCTCGTACCGGCGTGGTTGGGGCCGCCGGGGCGGCGCGTGGGCCACCGACTACCCCAAGGCCGACCGCCAGTTTCTCACCGTGTTGCGGCGCCTCACCAACCTGGACGCCTTCGAGTGCGAGAACGCGGTCCTGCTCGACGACCCCCGACTTCGCCGCTACCCCTTCCTCTACGCGCTGGAAGTGGGCTACATGGACCTCTCGCAACCGGAGATCGAAGGGTTGCGCGACTACCTCGCGGCGGGCGGAACACTGATCATCGACGACTTCTGGGGCACGAGGGAGTGGCTGCAGTTCGAGTACCAGATGAGCATGGTGCTCCCGGGCCGGCCGATTGTCGACCTGGCGATCGACCACCCCCTCTTCACCGCCTTCTATGAGATCGACGAGGTCTTGCAGGTGCCGGCGTTCCGGCGAGGCTACTATGGGGGCGACTACAGCGAGCGCGACGGCTTCGTTCCCTACGTAAAGGGCATCACGGACGACGACGGGCGGCTCATGGTCGTGATCAACTGGAACACCGACCTGGGCGACGCCTGGGAGTGGGCGGAGCAGCCCACCTACCCGCTCGACCGCTCCACCTTCGCCTACCAGATGGGCGTGAACATGATCGTCTACGCCATGAGCCACTGAAGCCCCGAGCCTCCTGCGAATGAGCGGCGTCTTCGAGTTCCTCTTCAAGTACCGCGCTGTTCTCTTCGAGGAGGGCGAGCTGACCTTCCTCTCGCCTTGGCCCACGGCGGTGGCCGGGTTGGTTGCCGTCGCCGTTGCCGTGCCCGCGGTCGTCAGCTATGCGATGGCGCGAGGGCGTAGCGGCGTCGCCGACCGGGTGGTCCTGGGCGTGTTGCGCGGCGCGTTCTTCCTCGTCCTCTTCGCGGCGCTGATGCAGCCGGCCTTGGTGCTCACTTCGGTGGTCCCCCAGCGGAACTTCCTGGCGGTCCTGGTGGACGACTCCAAGAGCATGACGATTGCGGACCGGGACGGGAGTTCCCGAGCGGACAAGGCGATCGAGCTTCTGGAGCCGGAGGACGGCGTGCTGGCCCGCCTCTCGGAGCGATTCGCTCTGAGGTACTTCCGGTACGCCTCGTCGTCCTCCCGAATGAGCGGACCCGAGGAGCTGAGCTTCGGGGGAAGCAATACGCGGATCGGACGCGCCCTGGGTTATGCCCGCGACGAGCTTCAGGGCGTGCCGCTGTCGGGGATCGTCGTGGTGTCCGACGGAGGCGACAACAGCGACGAACCGATCGGCAAGGCCCTTCTGCCGCTGCGGGCCGCGTCGGTGCCCGTGTTCGCCGTGGGGCTGGGCGACGAGGAGGCGGACGCCGACGTGCAGGTCAGCCGCGTCGATGCGCCCGCCAAGTCGCTGGTGGGCTCGACCTTGCCCGTGAACGTGCTGGTGGAGGCTCGGGGCTACGGCGGAAGAACCGCGACGATCGTCGTGGAGGACATGGGGCGGATCGTGGCCGAGGAGGAGGTGACCTTGCCTCGGGACGGGCAGCCCCTGGTGACGCCGGTGGCCGTCGTGCTGGAGGCGGAGGGCGCACGGGAGCTCTCCTTTCGCGTGGCCGGGCAGCAGGGCGAGCGGGTGCTGGAGAACAACGAGCTGCGCACCGTGGTGCAGGTGCGGGACCGAACCGAGAAGATCCTGTACTTCGAGGGCGAGCCACGCCACGAGGTGGCGTTCCTGCTGCGGGCGATCGAAGACGACGCGGGCGTGCAAGTCGTCCTCCTCCAGCGCACGGCGGAGAACAAGTTCCTCCGGCGCAACTTGGACGATCCGCTGGAGCTGCTGGGCGGCTTCCCCGCCACCCGCGAGGAGATGTACGGCTACCGCGCCCTGATCCTGGGCTCCATCGAGGCCAGCTTCTTCACCCACGACCAGTTGGAGATGATCGCCGAGTTCGTGGGCGAGCGGGGCGGCACGCTGATGATGCTCGGCGGGCGGCGCGCCTTCTCCGAGGGCGGCTACAAGGGCACACCACTGGAAGACGTGCTTCCCGTGATCTTGGAGGAGCCCGACGGATCGACCCCCACGGAGCGCCAAGTGTTCGTGAAGGTCGCGCCGACGGCGGCGGGGGCGCTTCACCCGGCCACGCGGATCGCAGGCACGGTGGAAGCGTCGGCGGCTCGCTGGGACTCGCTGCCCCCGGTGTCCACCACCAACTTGGTCGTCGGGCTCAAGCCGGGCGCCACCGAGTTCTTGGCGGGAACCGTCGTGTCGGGCGCGGGGCCGTCCGGCGACCGGGTGGTGAGCGCCTTCCAGCGCTACGGCAGGGGCAGGTCGATCGTCCTGGCGGTTCAGGACACATGGCTGTGGCAGATGGACGCCACGGTGCCGCTGGAGGACCAGAGCCATGAGACCTTCTGGAGGCAGATGTTGCGGTGGATCGTCGCCGAGGTGCCGGACCCGGTGGAGGCGTCGGCGGAGCGGCTGTCGGTGGAGGCCGGCGAGCCTGCGACGGTCACCGCCACGGTGGCGGATGCGGGGTTCGTGGAGGTCAACGGCGCGGCGGTCACGGCTCGGATCACAACGCCGGCGGGCGAAGTCCAGGAGCTGCCCATGGAGTGGTCGGTGGAGGAGGACGGGCAGTACGCCGCGATGTTCGTGCCCGAGTCGGACGGCATCTTCGAGGTCGCGGTGGACGCCGCCGGGCGCGATTCCACGGTGTTCGGGTCGGCCAGAACGAGCGTCCGCGCCGCGCCCAGCACGGAGGAGTTCCGTGACCCGCGCCAGCGTAGGGGCCTGTTGCAGCGCATGGCCGACGAGACGGGCGGCCGCTACTACACGATGGAGACCGTGGACCGGCTCGCCGAGGACCTGCGCTTCGCCGGCGGAGGCGTGACGGTGCGCGAGGAGCGCGATCTGTGGGACATGCCGATCGTGTTCTTCCTTCTGGCGGGACTGCTGGCCAGCGAGTGGGCGTATCGGCGTCGGCGGGGGTTGGCGTGATGCGAGGCTGGCGCGAGGCGGGTGCTGGCGCTGGGCGGGGGCTGGCACTGGGCTGCCGCCTCTTGATGGCGGTGGGTGCCTGCGTCGCAGCGGTCGGGGTCGCGGTGCTGCCGTCGGCGGGTCTTGGGGCCCAGAACACCCATCTGCTCCTCGTCGCGGGGTTGGGCGGCACTCCCGAGTACACCGGAGCCTTCCACGGGTGGCTCAGCCGCTTCGCCGACGCCGCGTCGGAGAAGTACGGTGTGGAGCGTGGCCGCATCGTCTACTTGGGCGAAAGGACCGAGCTCGACCCGACCCTCGTCTCGGCCCGCTCCACCGCCGAGAACATCCGTTCCGCGTTCACGCAGCTGGCCGTGTCAATGGCGCCAGCGGACGAGTTGATCGTGCTGCTGGTTGGTCACGGCACCTTCCGCAACGACGAGGCGCGCTTCAACATCCCCGGCCCCGACATGACGCCCGGCGAGTTCAGCTTCCTTCTGGACGGCCTGGGCGACCGGCGCGTCACCTTCGTCAACACGGCCAGCGCGTCGGGGCCGTTCGTCGAGGCATTGTCGGGACCGAACCGGACGATCATCGCGGCAACTCGGACGGGCCGGGAGCGCAACGTGACGCGCTTCGGCCTGCACTTCGTGGAGGCGTTCGCGGGCGAAGACGCCGACATGGACAAGAACTCCAGGGTGTCGGTGCTGGAGGCGTTCGGTTATGCGTTGCGCGAGGTGGAACGCGAGTACGAGGGCGACAACCAGCTGCTCACCGAGCACGCCGTGCTGGACGACAACGGCGACGGCGAGGGCAGCCGCGAGTTCGACGAGGCCGGGAGCGGCGGGTCCGGTAGCGGTGGGGCGGGCGGCGACGGCGCGTTGGCGCGGCGCGTCTTCCTCTCTGCGGCGGGCGGCGCAATGGCGGAACTCGTCACGACGGATCCAGTCCTCCGGGCGCTGTACGAAGCGAAGGCCGAGATCGAAGCCCGAATCGACGCGCTTCGGGCAGTCAAGGACCAGATGCCGTTGGAACGCTACGAAGACCAGCTTGAAGAACTGCTGGTGGAGCTGGCACTAAAGAACCGGGAGATCCGAGCGGCTTCCAACTAGGGGCGCCGCCAACCAACTCCCCCCCACCTTCTTGGGAGAACCCACATGCCTCGTGTCAACACCATGACGAAGCACCGCCACAATCCCGCCCTCCCAGGCGCCCAGCGTACGTCGTTCCCGACGCTCGCCACGGTTGCGGCGCTCGCGTGGACGCTGCTCGGGTCCCCTGCCGGCGCCCAGCGTCCCCAGCCCGAGCCCGTCGGCACCGCCGTCCGCACCGCCATTCAGGGGTTGGCGCTCCGAGGGATCGGTCCGGCGCTCATGGGCGGTCGGATCGCCGACATCGCGATCAGCCCCGACGATCCGTACACCTGGTACGTGGCGGTCGGCTCCGGCGGGGTGTGGAAGACCACCAACGCTGGCACGAGCTGGACGCCCGTCTTCGACGACCAGCCATCGTATTCTATCGGCGCGGTGGCGGTGGACCCGTCCGATCCGTCTGTCATCTGGGTGGGCACTGGCGAGAACGTCAGCGGTCGCCATGTGGGCTGGGGCGACGGCGTGTACCGCAGCCTCGATGGAGGCGCCTCGTGGAAGCAGGTGGGGCTCGCCGAGTCCGAGCACGTGGGCAAGGTCCTGGTAGACCCCCGGGACGGCGCAATAGTCTTCGCGGCCGCCGAGGGACCGCTCTGGTCGCAAGGAGGCGATCGGGGCCTGTACAAGTCCACCGACCGGGGCGAGACGTGGCGCGCCGTGTTGCAGGTGGACGAGGACACGGGCGTCACCGATGTGGAGTTCGATCCAGTGAACCCGGACGTGATGTACGCGGCAACCTATCAGCGAAGGCGAAGCGTTTGGGCGCTGCTGGCCGGCGGTCCCGGGTCCGGCATACACAAGTCGGTGGACGGAGGCGAGACGTGGAGGGAAGTGACAAACGGCCTGCCGACCGGCGACATGGGCAAGATCGGATTGGCCGTGTCCGGCGCCGACCGAAACGTCGTGTACGCAACGATAGAGGCAAAGCCGGACGAAGCGGGCTTCTACCGCTCCACCGATCGGGGCGAGAGCTGGGAGCGTCGCAACTCGTACATCTCCGGCGGCACGGGGCCGCACTACTATCAGGAGATCGAGGCGTCGCCTCACGATCGGGACCTGGTCTATCAGATGGACGTGTTCGTGCGCGTGACGCGAGACGGCGGCGCGACTTTCCAAGTGCTGGGCACTGGTCGGGAGAAGCACAGCGACAACCATGCCTTCTGGATCGACCCGGCCAACGGCAAGCACATCCTGGCCGGAACCGACGCAGGCTTGTACGAGACCTTCGACGAAGGCGTCACCTGGCGGCACTTTCCCAACATGCCGATCTCCCAGTTCTACAAGCTGGCTTTGGACGACGCCGAGCCGTTCTACAACATCATGGGCGGCGCGCAGGACCTGGGCACGCTGCTGGGGCCGTCGCGCACACTGAACATGGAGGGCGTTCGCAACCGGGACTGGTACGTGCCACTGGGCGCCGACGGCTATGCGGCCGCATTCGATCCCGGCGATGCCGCCGTTGCGTACATCCAGTCGCAGCAGGGCAACCTTCAACGGCTGGACCGGCGGAGCGAAGAGCTTGTGGGCATCCGCCCGCTTCCGGCCGTGGGCGACCCGCCGGAGCGCTGGAACTGGGACTCGCCGGTGATCGCCAGTCCGCACGCGCCGGGGCGCATCTACTATGCCTCGCAACGGCTCTGGCGGAGCGACGACCGAGGCGATTCGTGGCGGGCCGTCAGCGGCGACCTTACCCGCAACCTCAACCGCTACGAGATGGAGATGGACGGGCGTGTCCATAGCGTGGACGCCCTGTACGGCAACACGGCGATGTCTTGGTACTCCACGATCACGGCGGTCTCCGAGTCGCCTGTGGCGGAAGGGGTCCTCTACGTCGGCACCGACGACGGCTTGGTGCAGGTGAGCGAGGACGGCGGTGCGACGTGGCGGCAAGCGGCGCCTCTGCCGGGCGTCACGGAGCAGGCGTTCATGAACGACGTGAAGGCGTCCCAGCACGATGCCGGCGTCGTGTTCGTGGCAGCCGACGCCCACAAGGAGGGCGACTACGCGCCCCACCTCTTCGAGAGCAGCGACTTTGGCCGAAGCTGGCGACGGATCTCGGGCGACCTGCCCGACGGCTCCGTGGTGTGGTCGGTGGAGCAAGACCATGCGGAGCCCAACCTGTTGTTTGTTGGCGCCGAGTTCGGCGTCTTCACAAGCCTGGACGGAGGCAGCAGTTGGGTGCAGTTGGGCACCGGCGTTCCGACAATCGCCTTCCGGGACTTGGCAATACAGAGACGGGACAGCGACTTGGTGGGAGCGACGTTCGGCCGCGGCTTCTACGTGCTGGACGACTACTCGCCGCTGCGGCAGATCGCAGGCGGGGCGCTGGGGGATGCGTCCGGCGAGGCAGGTGCTTCGGGCGACGAGGGCGCGTCCGGCGACGAGGACGCCTCGGGGGATGGCGCCGTCCTCTTTCCCGTCCGCGATGCTTGGTGGTACGTGCCGAGTGTACCGATGCAGGCGCCCGGCCAACCCACGCTGGGCACCACCGACTACACCGCGCCCAACCCCGACTTCGGCGCCGTGTTCACCTACTACTTGGCCGAAACCGTCCAGACCGCCCGCCAGAACCGCCGCGCCGAAGAGGATGCGGCCCGGGAGCGGGGCGAGGACGTGCGCTTCCCTGGCTGGGAGAGGCTGGCCGAGGAGGCGTTGGAGCAGGAGCCCCAGGTAAGCCTGCTGGTGCGGGACTCGGACGGCCGTCCGGTGCGCCGGGTGACCGGTCCGGCTATTGCGGGGCTCCACCGGGTCGCGTGGGACCTGCGCCGTCCGCCGTCCGATCCGGTGGACCTGAGCACGCCGAGCTTCGTGCCCCCGTGGGCGCGGGCGGCGCAAGGGCCGCTGGCTCCGCCGGGACGCTACCAAGTGGAGATGGCGGTGGTGACGGAGGACGGAACCCGGGCACTGGGGGAGCCGAAGGAGTTCGTGGTCAAGGCCGTGCCCAACACGGTGCCCGGGACCGACTTTCGGGCCGTAGCGGCGTTCCAGGCCCAGACGGCCGAGTTGTTGCGCCAGACGAGGGGCGCCGGGGCCGAGATCGGGCGCGCCAGGGACCGGCTGCGCCACATGCGGGCGGCGCTGGACGAAACGCCTGGGGCCGGGCCGGAGCTGTACCGCAGCTTGGAGGACGTGGAGGCGCGGTTGGATCGGCTGGCAACCCGGCTGCAGGGAGACCGGACCCGCAGCCGCTACAACGAACCCTCCGTGCCTTCAATCGCGGGGCGCGTGGGCCAAGTCGCCGGGAGCCACTGGAACACCCGCCAAGCGCCGACCGAGACCCAGCGCGCCAGCTTGCGGATCGCCACCGACGCCTTCGCCGCCCTCTCGGCGGAGCTGGTCGGACTGCTGGACGGCGCGTTGGCCGAGCTGGAAGCCGCTCTGGAAGCTGCGGGCGCGCCGTGGACGCCTGGGCGACGGCTCCCCCGCGGATGACGGCGTCAGAGTCCGCATGAAGATCGCGGTCTACGGCGCAGGCGGGGTCGGCGGCTACTACGGCGCCGCCCTGGCGCGAGCCGGACACGAAGTCGCCCTAATCGCCCGGGGGGCGCACCTGCAAGCGATCCGCTCGCATGGCCTCCGAGTCCGCTCTCCTGGCTCTCCTGGCTCTCCTGACGGAGACTTTCTGACCCGCCCGGCACTGGCCACCGCCGACCCGTCAGAGGTCGGTCCAGCCAACGCGGTGGTCGTGGCCGTCAAGTCCATTGACTTGTCCCGAGCGGCGGAGCGGATGGGGCCGCTGCTCGGCGAGGACGAGAACACCTTGGTGGTCCCTCTGCTGAACGGCGTGGACGCCCACGAAATCCTGGCGGGCGCGTTGGGTCGGCGGTGGGTGGGCAAGGGACTGACGCGCATCATCAGCCGGGTCTCCGCGCCCGGTGAGGTCAGCCACGAGGGACTGGAGCCGTACATCGCAATAGCTGAATGGGACGGTTCGGCGTCGCCCCGAGCGAACGCGCTGGTGTCCGCTCTGCGCGAGGCGGGCGTGCAAGCCGAAGTGCCGCACGACATCGACGTGGCCATCTGGCAGAAGTTCCTCATGGTGTGCTCGCTGGGCGGCGTTTGCGCGGCCTGTCGCCAGCCCGCCGGCCCGGTCCGCGCCCAGCCCGAGAGCCGCGCGCTGTTGCGCCGGGCGATGGAGGAGATCGTCGCGCTGGCCACCGCTCGAGGCGTGGCGCTGCCCCACGACGCGGTGGACAAAGCAATGGCCCTGGCGGACTCGGTTCCCCCGGACGGCACCTCGTCGCTTCACCGGGACATCGTGGACGGCAGACCCTCGGAGCTGGACGACTGGTCCGGCGCCGTCGTGCGCCTAGCCGCCGAGTCCGGTGTTCCCGTACCGACTCACGGGTTCGTGTACGCCGTCCTTCGGCCCAGCGAGCAGGCGGCCCGCCACTCCTTCCGCGAGAACCGTCCCAGACAGTAGATTTTCCGAGCGCCGCAGGACACAGGACATCGAGGGGACGAGGCGGGCGGAGACCCGTCGCATCAAGCAAGGGGGAAGTCGTGCTGATGACGCCGTGGGTCCAGAGGCTTTTGGCGGCCAACCTGATCGTCTTTCTGCTCCAGTCGTTCCTCAGGCTGGACACGATCCAGTTCGCGCTCGTCCCCGCGTTGCTCCTTCAACGCCCGTGGACCGTGGTCACGTACATGTTCCTCCACGGCGGCATGATGCACTTGGCGTCGAACATGATCAGCCTCTTCTTCTTCGGTCCCCGACTGGAGGAGCGCCTCGGCAGCGTCCGCTTCATCCGCTTCTACGTGGTGTGCGGCATCTGCGGCGCCGCGCTGTCGCTGATCCTCTTCGCCGTTGCCCCGTTCGGCGCCATGATCGGCGCGTCCGGTGCAGTGTTCGGCGTCATCATCGGCTTCGCCCGCTACTGGCCCGACGACTCCATCTACCTCATGGGCGTGCTTCCCATCCGTGCCCGGACGCTGGCGATCCTCCTGATCGCCATGAGCATCTTCGCCGGAGCGACGGGGGCGGGGGGCAACATCGCCCACTTTGCACACCTCGGAGGCGGCGTTGCGGGCTGGCTCTACCTTCGGGCTTGGGAGCGGCGCCGCAAGGCCCACGTCGCCGCCCAGCAGCCGGATGCCCCGCGCAAGCCGTCGCGCCTCCGAAAGCCGCAGGGCATCCGAGACGTGGACGCGGTGGAGCGATGGAAGGCCGTGCCCAAGGAGCGGCTCCACGAGATCAACCGGGAGGAGTTGGAGGCCCTTCTCCGGAAAGTGGACCAGTCCGGCGTGAAGGCTCTCACCGCCAGCGAACGAGCGTTCCTGGACCGGATCGCCGACTCGGTGTCCACCGACCCCTGATCCCCCGCATGGGCGACCGCCTACGAGGCGCCCGTCAGAAGCTCCGCCGCCGTGGCCATGTCCGGCACCTCCGCGCTGGGCTGGGCAATGGCCGGAGGCGTCGCGCCGCTCCCCGGAACCCGGCTTTGGCGGTTCACCCACAAGGTCGCGTAGCCGAGGGAGGTGGCGGGCGCGATGTCGTGATAGAGGCTCTGGGCGACGTGAAGCGTGCGCTCCGGGGGGATGCCGGAGCGGGCGGCCATCTCCCTGAAGTGCTCCGTGGCGGGCTTGTAGCTGGCGACCTGCTCGGCGGTCACGATCCAGTCGAACCCGATCCGAAGCTGCTCCCGCCGGGTCCTAGCGAAGAGGTCGTCGTCCACGTTGGACACGATTCCCAGCTTGTAGCGCGTCGCCAGCCGCCGCAGCGAGTCCACCGTGTCCGGGAATGCGGGCCACTCCCCCGGCGACGCCCCGAAGGCAGCCTGCTCCGCCGCGGTGGCTCGAAAGCCCATGGACTCGCCCATGCGGGCCAGCGTTTCGCCCAGCACCTGGCGGTAGCGTCGGAAGCGGTCGCCCTGTTGCACCACGTGCTCGAAGCGCGCGAACCCGGCCAAGAGGTCAGCGTCCGACGGCGAGCGTCCGTGAGCCTCGCACACGGGACGTAACGCCGCCACGATCCCGCCCTCCCAGTCCACCAGAGTGCCGTAGCAGTCGAAGGTGAGGAGCTCGAAGCGTCCCGGGTCGAGAGGAAGCGTATCGGCTTGGTGCTTCTTGGCTTGGTCCGTCTTGGCCTGATCCGCCATTGCGCGGCCCTGGTTCCTACATGTCGGGGAAGTCGGCGGTCGGTCCCAGCGACTGGGGCACGGGCACGTCCAGCAGCCGAAGGTAGACGCCCAGCTGGGCCCGGTGGTGGATCATGTGGTCGAGGATGAAGGTCCGAACCACCACGCCCTTGGGCAGGGTGAACTTGGTCTCGCCGGCGATGACCAGCGACCACGGCTTGCCGAACTCCTCGTCCGGCGTGCCCTCGATCACGTTTCGAGCGGCGGCGACGTTGGCGTCCAGCGCCTCCACCAGCGCTGCCGACGAGTCGTACTGGGGCTGGGGCGGCGGCGGGCCGTCCGCCGGGCTGATGTCCAGTTCCGACTGCTGGAGGGTGGGAACCGCCCAGTTGGGAAGGTTGGCCACATGGCTCGCCAAGGTGCCCAGGGTCCAGGACTTGTCGTGGGGACGCCACTCCACGCGGTCGTCGGGAACCGCCTCCAGATGCGCTCTGGCGCCGACCGCGATCTGGTCGAGCGCCGCCAGGATGCTCTGTGCGGACATCTGCTTTCTCCTTGTTCGCTTGGGGAAGGGGGACGACTCGTCTCGCTCGGAGTACGATCGACAAGTTAGGCACGCGGGTTGCCAGACGGAAGCGCGGATCGGCATTGTTGTGTCGTACCACGTGCCAGGAGGAAGATCGTAAGCACGATAAGGAAGGAGCCCGCACCGTCGTCGTCGGTCGCGCCAGGCGGTCTGTCGAATCGCGGTTACGTGGAGCTATACGAGCGTTTGCGCCGGATTGCCCGGGAGTACGAGGGCGGGCACGCGGACAGGGATCGTTGCCTGGTGGCCGAGGCCGCCAAAGAGCTTCTGGGCACCGACCTAGCGGAACGGGTTTGGGCGGGTCTGCCTGACTTGGACGGTCTCGACGAGGCACAGGGATTCTGCGTGGCGTACCTGTGCGGGCTCTTGGATGGTTCGGTTGGAACCCGCGTTGATGGTGACTTCAACACGCGATTCGACGGATGCTCCCGGAAGATCGCGACCATTCGCGCCCGGCTTGCGAAGTACGCCCGCTCGTGGCGATCGGTGCTGATCGTAGGAGAAAGGGGAAGCGGCAAAGGCCAGTTCATGCGAGCCGTCGCAGCGGCGCGGGGTTCGACGCCCGTGCTGACGGTCAACTTGGCAGCCGTATCGGAGAATCTGGCGGACTCGGAACTCTTCGGGCACGTGCGCGGGGCGTTCACCGATGCCACCACGACCCGGGCGGGACTGATCCAGACGGCGAGCGATGCGCGGGGCGCACTCTATCTGGACGATGTAGCCGAGTGTCCCGAGTCGGTTCAAGCCCGACTGCTCACGTGCCTGGACGACGGCGTGTTTCGCCCGGTCGGTTCCGACAAGATCGTCTCCATCGGTCGAGGATGGGATCGGCAGTTCCGGGTGTTCGCGTCCAGTCAGCCCGGTGCTCTGCACAAGGTGAGGCCCGACCTGCGGGACCGGTTGGCCGGCCTTCTAGTCGAGATTCCGCCCATCAGGGACTCCAAGCTGGATGTGCTCTTGCTCGCCGATGTCGCGCTACAAGTCCAATCGGGGAGAAAAACTGCGACGAGGAGAACCAGATTCTCGTCTGGTGCCCGGCGAGTTCTGCTGAGCTGTTCCTGGCCCGGCAACATCCGCCAGCTCTTCAACGTGGTGGGACGGATGCTGATGGCGGCGGAAGGCTCGGCCACGATTGGGGCCGCTGCTGTCGTAGCCGCCCTTGATGTCGAGCAGCGGCTAGCGATGCTGAGTGCCTGCGCCCGCGACGACGATCCGAGATCGGAGTCGGTAGAGTCCTTCCCGACGTTGGCTGAGTCGGAGGCTCGCCTCGTTCAAGCGGCACTGGCTCGGACAGGCGGGAACGTCACGCGGGCTGCTGCGCTCCTAGGCGTGAACCGAACGACGCTCCATCGACGCATTAGCCGGGCGCGACGCCAACGGGGAATACCTTCACAAGGAGAAAATCATAAGATGATGCATATTGCACCATATGATGATGCATAATGCTACATACGTAACCACAAGTCGAAGCCTGGAGGAGAGCCGAAGAGTCTTGATAAGTCCTTTGTCTGCAATATGTTACGGGACTCTGGGGATAACCCTGAAGGTAAATGGCACGAAAATTGCACTAGTGGTTCGGAGTATGAATCACTCACGCCGGCGACCCGGCTATGGACAGCAAAGGAGAACAACCGAATGTCCGCCATCCGACAGAAAGTCAAGACCATCTTGGGCGCAGTCGCCCTCGTGTTGGCGGGTGCCATCGCTGGAGCGGCCGTGTCCGCTCTGGTCGCCCCTGCCCCGATCGTCGCCCACCCCTGCGAACAGGACGAGTGCGACAAATTCCTCTTCTTCTCGTGGTGTACGGACAACAGCGGGCGCAACACCGCGTGTTCGAAAGCGCCGGGAGGCGGATGCGAGACCGACCCGTGCAACCACCCGTAGCTGTCCGGCAGGACAGGAATGCGGGCACCGGGCTCCCTCTCGGACACTTCTCCCGGCCAACTGCGCACTGACGCCGGTCTCGCATTAGGATGCGTGAGGCGACGACCCGCAAGCAGTGGTGGCTGTTACAGCGACTCGACTGGCTCACGTGGTCGGCGTTGGTCCTCGGTATCGCTGGCAGCAGTTGTGCGGAGAGGCGCGAGGTAGGGCACCCAACTCGAGAGAACCTTCCCGCCGATCGCAACGTTCTTGCGGAGTCGGTTCCCGTCATGACGGCCAGTGCTCTAGGCGAGTGGCAGCTGGCCCGAGCGGCCTTTGAGTCTGCTCAGTCTGTCGCAACAATCGGCGATCTGGATGCGAAGTCGCCAGGGGACGAACCTTACGTCTTTGGCCGGATTGCCGATGTGGAGATGGACGACGTCGGGCATCTCTATGTCCTCGACCGACAATACCGACAGGTGAGGATATTCAGCTTCGAGGGCGCTTTTGTCGACAGCTTTGGTTCCGCTGGCCCTGGACCGAACGAGTTTCTCGATCCATCTGGAATCGCCCTTCTGGACGCCGGCCGCCTAGCCGTGTCGGATCGCGGCGCTCGACTCAAAGTGTTTGCACCCACCGAGGACGGCTACAGGCACGAGAATACGGTTCAACTTTCTCTTGTTCCAGAGGGATTGTGCTCCGATTCCTCTCGCGTATTCATTGCAGGGTGGAGCCAGGCCACCAACACCATTGTGCATGAAGTAACCGCGAGGCCATATCATGACGACATCAGCTTCGGCACCGGATACAGGTCGCCGAGTTGGCTGGTCCAGGATCAACTCTCGGATGGGCGCGTCGCATGCGTGGGCGATCCGCTACATGTATTGTTCGCCTTCGAGCACCTACCGGTTCTTCGGGCCTACAGGGCAGACGGGGGAGCCCTTGCCTGGGCAACGCGAATTGGTGGTTATGCCCAGAATCGCATCATGGAACGAATATCCCCCAAGGGTAGTTCGTCCGTGTTCTTTCCGTCTGCTGGCATGCGAGATGTCTTGGTCTCGTTGCGCAGAGTATCGCCCCAGCACGTCCTGCTACAGTACTTGCGGGGCGAACCAGACAGTGTGCGCGACGGCAGTTCCATGCCCACCGTCCGGACGTATCTCATCGAAGCGGCAACAGGACATGGGGCGTTGATCAGCGATACACTGCCACTGATCATAGCGGGCGACTTGGAGCGTCAGGTTGCGTTGTGGATGTTTCCCTATCCTAAGTTGGAAACTCGAACCCACAATCCAAGACGGAGAGAATCGATATGACGACGAGACGTCACCGTATCTGGTTGTGTCTGGGGGGAGGCTTTGTTTTGGGCCTCGTCGGCCTCGTGCCCAAGCCAGACGTAACGCTAGATGTCCAATGGAGCGTACCAGCATTGGCTCCCGAGTCCTACTTGCCTAGTGCTAGAACTGACACTGGAGAGGAGTTGGCGCTGATATTCGTTGGATCGTCGCGTTGTCGCTGGTCCAATCGTCCAGAGCTTCCGGGGCTCGTGCGTCAAGACTGCGATACGTCTTCAACGAACTGCCAGGTCCGGCTGCCACGCCGCAGATTATCGTCGTGAGGCGCGACGTTGTAGTGAATGGAGGCCAGCGCACGATCGGCAACGAGCGAGTAGTGGTCCGAAAAGTTGGGTTCACCCAAATCCGGGATTGGGTCGAGTCTGGCATGGCACTCTGAAGGTGATCAGACAAAGAGCCGTACACCCACGAGGCTTGAGCTGGCCCGCTGCCCTTCTTGCGTTAGCATGGGGCCTCGGTTGCCAGAGCGATGGGGTGCTGATTCGAGGTGCGGACTGGCAGAATCCCGGCGACGATCGAGGGCCGCAGAGCATCTTCGTTCGTGAAGTCTGGCGAACTGACGTCGATGCTACATTCGGAACAGTCGCGGGGATGGTCAGCTGGCCCGATGGGACAATCTGGATCGCCGACGGCCGACACGCTGGCCTTTGGGAAGTGCACTCCGACGGGAGCGGGCCGCGGCCCAGCACTTGGCTTGGTGGAGGGGAGAGCGCGCTGGAGCAGATACACGGAATCGTGCGGGCCGGTAGCGAGGGTCTCATAGTCTTCGGTCGCGTGGAGGTTCGCTTGGGGACACGCACCGAAGGGATAGTTCGTCGTGCAAGCATCCCGAACATCTGGACATGGAGTCGGCTGGGGCTGTCGAATGGAGGATTCGTCGTCAGCGGCGGGGTCTACGAGGGAGATCCCGGTCACGGGCACTCTGTCCACAGGTACGATCACACGGGAGACCACATGTACAGCTGGCATCCAGTGTTCGAGCACCAAGACTGGCGAGCGACCCGTCGGGTGTCGGGTGGGGCGGTGGGGCACACCGAATCAGGCGACCTACTGGTTTCCGACTTGGCTCCGTTTCGGATTACTCGTTATCCTGGAGGCAATGGCGACAATCCACTCTTGATCGTGGAAGACGAGAACGTGATCGCACGTTCAGAACTCGAACGCGCCACGGCTCCAGATAGGCCCAACGTTACCTACCAGGAACGCTGGAATCGGTCGGTGTACGTCGGCGAGACCGTCGATGGACACATATTGAACGTCGCTCGCATGTACGGCTCCAGGGGACGTCCCGAGAGCTTATGGACGCTTGTGTCGCAGAACGGCGATGTGCTCGCGTCTTCTCGCCACGACCGGGCGTACTACCTCTGGGGACGAACCGAGGCCGGCGATTATTTGGCGAGCTACGACGAGTGGGCGGTCAAGTTGGAGGTGTCGGTCGTTGTCGTGGGTGCGCGACCGTGATCCGAGGCGGCCGCCAGACCCCGGCGACGGTGCTGGCGGTGTGGATAGCTGGTACCGTTGTGCCTGCTGCTGGCCAGCAGGTCGTCGAGGTCTCGGGCGAGGTGGTCTGCGCGGAATGCAAGATCACCATGGACACCGTGGTGAGCATTGGGGGACTTGATGGGCCCGGCCTGCATCTGGTGAGCCGAGACACGAGGATCGCCATGGACCAGCGCGGACGGCTTCTTCTGACCGCGATCCGTCCTGTCATCGGGGTCTTTGATTCCACGGGGACATTCATTCGCGAAACAGGTGGCTCCGGCCAGGGTCCGGGAGAGTACTTCGCCATCTCACACGTCAACGTCGGGCCGAGGTTCATCCACGTATTCGACCCAACTCGGGGCCGCACCGTGCTTGACGCCGACCATGGCTTCGTTCGTTTAGACCCGTTTCCCGGGTCGGTCATCTGGTCAGCGGTAACGGCTTCAGGCACGGTCGTCTTCGGTGGCGACCTTCAGACGCCCGAATCCGTTGGGCATCGTCTGCACCTCCTGCACGCGAACGGAGACTTTGGTTCGTACGGCTGGGACGGATCAGTCTACCGTGGTCACACTCGCCGTCTCTACAACGTGGCAGCGAACGACTCGGTGGCTTGGCTCATCCATGAACAGTCGGGCGAGATGGAGGAGTGGGTGTTGCTCCCCGAGCCGAGGCTTGCCAGGATCGTCCACCGTGCTGTGGAGGAGTTTGAGCGGGAGAAGCCGCCGCCACGACAGGCGGGCTACAAGTTCCCGGGCGCGTTCAACGGAGGCGCCCGGCTCGACGAACACGGCCTCTGGCTTCTCTGGGTGACGCCCGATACCGGGTGGAAGGTTCGCACGAACGACCCGGAAGTGGCAGGCAAGTGGAATAGGGAGATGACTTCGCAGGCGATCCAGGACGGCGTGCTTGACCTGATCAACCCCGAGACGGGACAGACCCTTGCACGCTATAGAAGCGATCTGCGGTTTCGCCACTTCGTCTACGGGTCGGACATGGTGGTGGCTTACGAGGAGACGCAGGCGGGCGTGCCCTGGCTGCACCTGCTGAGGCCGAGAGTCGAGGGCAGGACGCGGTGACTGGACTCGCCTACGCCGGCACGGTGCTGGCTGGGTGGGCAGCGGGTACCGTTGTGCCTGCTGCTGGCCAGCAAATCGTCGAGGTCTCGGGCGAGGTGGTCTGCGCGGAATGCAAGATCACCATGGACACTGTGGCGAGCATTGGGGGACTTGATGGGCCCGGCCTGCATCTGGTGAGCCGAGACACCAGGATCGCCGTGGACCAGCGCGGTCGGCTTCTACTGCATGCGTTCCGTCCTATCATCGGGGTCTTTGATTCCACGGGGACATTCATTCGTGAAATCGGTGGCTCCGGCCAGGGTCCGGGAGAGTACTTCGGCATCGCACACGTCAACGTCGGGCCGAGGTTCATCCACGTATTCGAGCCACATCGGGGCCGCACCCTGCTCGACGCCGACCATCGATTCGTCCGTTTGGACCCGTTTCCCGGGTATGCCATCTGGTCAGCGGTCACGCCGTCGGGCGCGGTCGTCTTCGGTGGTGACCTTCAGACGCCCGAATCCGCTGGGCATCGTCTGCACCTCCTACACGCGAACGGAGACTTCCGTTCGTACGGCGGGGACGGATCAGTCTACCGTGGTCGAACTGGCCGTTTCTACAGCGTGGCAGCGAACGACTCGGTGGCTTGGCTCGTCAGTGAACAGTCGGGCGAAATGGAGGAGTGGGTGTTGCTCTCCGAGCCGAGGCTGTCCAGGATCGTCCACCGTTCTGTGGAGGAGTTTGAACGGGAGAAGCCGCCGCCACTACGGGCGGGCTACAAGTTCCCCAGCGCGTACAACGGGGGCGCCCGGCTCGACGAACACGGCCTCTGGCTTCTCTGGACGACGCCCGATCCTGGGTGGAAGGTTCGCACGGACGACCCGGAAGTGTCGGACAAGTGGGACAGGGAGTTGCCTCTGCAGACCATCGAGGACGGCGTGCTGGACCTGATCAACCCCGAGACGGGACTGACCCTTGCACGCTATAGAAGCGATCTGCCGTTTCACCATTTCGTCTACGGGTCGGACATGGTGGTGGCCTACGAGGAGACGCAGGCGGGGGTACCCTGGCTGCACCTGCTGAGGCCGAGAGTCGCGGGAGGGGCGCGGCCGTGATCCGAGGTGGCCGCCTGCGCGCGGCGGCGGAAGAGCCGGTCGGCCAGCACGGCGGCCACGGGTGCGACGACGACGGCCATGAACGCGCCGATCGCACGGGAGCCCGTGAACCCGTCCTCTTCGGTCGTTAGAGCGAGGACGATGCCGGGTGCCGACATGGTCGCGCTCGCCACGGCGTTCTTCCACGCGCTGCCCGACGACAGGCTGGTCCGTCCAGTCCTGCCAACAGCTAGGCCCACCCCGACGGAGGGGATCGCGTAAAGGGCTAGCCGCGCACCGGCGTTGGCCGTGGGGCCGCACTTGGGGTTGGAGAAGTGGTTCGTGAGTCCGTCGAACTCCAGGCACTGGCCGGACACGGCGTAGCCGAGCAGAAGGCCCGCGGCGTTGGCTGCCGCCGCGACGGCCAGGGTTCGTCCCCAGCCGTAGGGACGCGATTCCAGCGACCAGTCGTAGGTTCGGCGGCCGATGGGGGCGTCGGGGCGGTCGCGGAAGGTTCCGCCGGAGAAGGTCTCGATCACCACCACGCCGAAGCTGGAGTCGGTGCCGTACCGCACGCCGGCCTCGCCGGGAGGCACGGCTTCCACGCTCCTCACGTCGGTGATGGGCAGCGTGTTGAGCGTCACCAGGGCGTTGGCTTGGCGGACGTTGTCCACGATCGCGACCGGCGCCCGGCATCCCTCTGCGGAGAGGCTGACCGGGTTGCGGAACTCCAGGCAGACCAGCGTGCCCGGCTGGCTTCGACCGCTGCCGACGCGCATTCCAGGCAGCAGTTGGGCCAAGGCGCCGGCGAGGTGGATGCCCGTGCGGGCAACGGGCGCCAGCTCTTCGCTCGTTACCCTTCGAAGAGCCCTGCCGCGGGCTCGGTTCAGGCGGCTCTCCCGGGTGACCGCTTCCACGACGACGGGGGACAGTGCAATGGCCGTCTGGGACAGGGCAATGCGAAGGGAGATGGGGGCTCCGTCCGTCAGGGCAAGCCGCTCGCTGAAGCTTCCGTAGGCCAGGTGGGTGACGGTGAGTTCGTAGGCACCGTCGGGGGCGCGGTCGACTTGGAAGAGTCCCGTAGGGTTGGTCGCGGCGTCGATCCTCGTTGGCCGCTCGGCACCGCTCGGGTCCGCCGCCGTGTCGATCTGCACCAGGGTCAGGGCCGCTCCCTCGATCCCCTGGCCCGTCTCTGCGTCCACGACCCGACCGGAGATGCGCGGCGGGGGCGTCGTCTGGTGGGCCGCCAGCCTTGTGTCCGCTGTCCAGCCGATCGCGGCGAGGGCGACTCCGAGCCCTGCTGCCAGTCGCACACCGGCTACTACCATGCGATCCGCCAGATACGTCCTTCTCCTCCCGCCGCCCACCCCACGCGACCGCCGGGAGCGAATGCCACGGCCCAGGCGCTCACGCCGGGGATCGAGCGCCAGCTCCGTCCCGAGTCGGCAGTGTAGGCCGCCCCGGGCGGGGCCACCGCCACCACCCGCCGGCCTCCAGGCGACACGGCGACCGCACTCCCGTACACGGCGCCCGGCAGGGGTGCGGGCGTCGCTTCGATCCAGCTATTGCCGCCATCGGGGGTGGCCGCGGCGTTGGCCACGACTTGGTCCTGGGCTTGGAGGTTGCCCCCCAGCGCCATGGCCAGTTCCCCGCCCCCGGCAGCCAGCGTGAAGGCGCCTGCCGCCGGTCCCGCCGGAAGGGGAAGCGTGGTGGCGGCCCAGGTGAAGCCGTAGTCCCGGGTGACCAGAAGGCGGGCCGCGTCGCCCGCACCGGTTCCGATCCATCCCCGGCCCGACGGTCCCGCGACGGCACAGGTGCCGCTGGCGGCGAACCCCCCTTCCGAACCGGCTGCCGCGGGCAGGTTGTCGGGCGGAACGCGGCTCCAGCGCCTTCCGCCGTCGTCGGTGACCAGAATGTACGGCGCGCCGTCGAACGAGTCCCCGTATACGAACCCCCGGCTTGCGTCCCAGAAGTCTAGGCAGTCGAGGAAGCCGTCGGGCTCTTCCATGAGAAACTGGCGCTGCCACGACGCGCCGCCGTCGTCGGTCGCGTAGATGCGCGAGGACGGGCCGCTGCCCGAGGTCATGGCCGCTGCCGACTCCCACGAGAAGGCGTGCACATCCCGGAACTGCAGCGAGTCGCCTCCGGGCGTCGGTACGTGCTGCCAGGACGCGCCGCCGTCGTCGGTGCGCAGCATCGTTCCGCCATGCCCGCTGGCCCACACCACCTCTTCGGACACGGCGCTGACGGCCTGCAGGACCATTGCCGCGCCCGTCTCCTGTTCTTGCACGGTAGGTTCGGGTCCGTGCGCCGCCCGACCGCCTGCGGCGCCATCGCCCGTCGCGCCATTGCCCGCTTCCGCGCCTCGCCGACGGTAGATCCGCCGCGCCTCTTCGAACTGGGCGAAGACGTGATCCTTCTCCCGGTCGGAGCGCCACCCAGGCCACTCCCGCGCCATCGCATCCAGCTTGTCGATCCAGCGGAGGGCGTAGTCGGCAGCCTCGGCGCTCCGCACCGGCTGGCCTGCCACCCGCACCCATACCGGGTTCGTGAACGCCTGGGGGTACGACGTGTCCATCGGCCAACGGTCCTCCCGCAGCCCTTCGACCCGCAGGTGGAACCAACCGCTCCCCGGCACGGCGACCCGTTCGTCTATGGACATTTCCCGCCGATCGCCGGTGAACTCCCAACTGCGCACCACCTGGCCGCTGAAGACCAGCTCCGCCCGGTCCAGGGCCACGACGCTCCACACCCGGACCCGGACCGACACTTGGCCCGGCTCGTCCAACTGCACGTCGCCTCCCGGCCCACGCCCGTCCACCGCGAACTCCAGCAGCGGCCCCGAACTCACATACGCCCGGCCCGCTCGCACCCCCTCAAACCAGCCGTCCATCGACAGCTTCCCGTCCCGAGTCTGGACGTAGGTGCGCATTGAGCCCACCAGGGGCGTGGCGTGGAGGCTGGAGATCGAGTCCTCGCCTCCCACTGCGGCCGTCCGAAAGCCGTTGCTCCATACCGCGTAGAGGGGCGGCCAGCCGTCTTGCGGCGTGGACCACTCGACGGCGTCGGCCGCCGCCAGCGCCACGTCCACAATGAACCCCTTGGCGCCGCCCAGGTTCCCCTCCAGGGGGTCGCCGGTGTAGAAGGAGTGCACGTATGCCGTCGTCGCGCCCTGGGCCTTCGCCTTCCGCAGCATGTCCGTGTTGCTGGGGTACAGACTCTCTATTGCGGTGCCCTCGTATCCAGTGGCGTACGGCGAAATCAGGTGGTCCCGGTGCCCGAACATGAACACGTGTCCGTAGAACGGTGGACGGTACTCCTGGCCCACCACCAGCACCCGGTCCGGCTCCGACAGCGGATGCGGCCCGCCGCCCGGATGCCAGTACTGATGGTCCAAGATGCGGTTGTCCTTGTTGGCAACCTGCTCGTTCACGACGTCCTGGTCCTCGGCGTCGGACATCATCATCAGGTTGGGCAGCGAGTTGCGCAGGTTGCCGGCGTAGTTCATGTGCACGTGGGTGGAGCCGGAGAACCAGCCGTCGTCTGACACGTCCGACAGCTCCTGGAGGACGATCGCCACCGCCGTGACTTCGCCCTCGCGCACTTCCGCCTGTCGCGTTTCGGGAATGGCCTCGAACCCGCGAACGACGGTGAACTCCACCGGGCCGACGGGCAGCTCCACGGCGAAGGAACCGGGGTGGTGGAAGATGCGGTCGCCGGCACGGCTGACCCGCGCGTAGGCGTCGGCGGGGGCGTAGAACTTGCCGTCGGCGGCTTCCAGGTGGACCCGGCTGGCTATGGCTTCGCCCGCGCCGTCCAGCGTCGTAACCGAGAGGACGCCCATGGGCCGAGCCCAGCGTCGCTCTGTGATCTCCACCGTGCGCAGAGCGCCCCCGTTGACCTCCAGGAGGTGCAGTTGGGGCAGCCCGGTGTCCGAGGTCGGAACGTTTCCGCTGGCCGCCGAGTTCCTGGCACCGGCGCTCCCGTTGGCCACGAAGGCGATCCACTCGGCGTCGGGCGACCAGCGGGGATGGAAGGCATCGTGCTGGAAGAAGGTCAGCTTGTAGGGCTCTCCGCCGATGGTGGGCTGGACGTACAGGTTCTGGAACTGGTCGGCTGCGCCCGCCGTGGAGGAGTACACGAAGCGCTTGCCGTCGTACGCCACGTGGGGCTGGGTCCGGTAGAGGGTCTGTTCGTCCAGCACGACCTGCCGCTCTTCAATGCCGCCCGCCCTCGCCGGCACCCGATAGACGTTGCCGCTGCCCAGCGCCACATCCCGGTTGGAGACGATGAGCAGCTCGTCGCCGCCAGGCAGCCACGCCGGCGAGATGTGCATGTCCCACGGACCGAAGTAGAGGCGGTTGCGGCCGAAGGAGTTGTCGCTGGTGACGGCCTCTGGCGGGCCGGTCCAGCGGCCGTCGGCGAAGGGGCGGACGTACACGTTGAAGTAGCCGCTGGGCGCTGTGGACACGTAGGCGATCCGGGTGCCGTCCGGCGAGAAGCGAGGGTCGGCGTGAACGTGGTGGGCATCGTCGGGGGCGGTCAGGGAGAAGCGCTCGCCAGTGGCTGCGTTCATGACCTCCAGAGCTATTGCATTGCCCCCGTCGTCGGCGGTGTAGGCGATCCAGTCCCCGTCGGGAGAGTAGTCGGGGGACGAGTAGTAGGCGGGTCCGTGCACGATCTCCGTCGCCGTGCCGGTGGTCGGGTCCACCTCCCAGATCGAGCCGCTCATCGCCACCGCGATCCGCTCGCCGCTGGGGTGCCAAGCCGGATACCAGGGCGAGGAAGCCGGGGCGGGCGGCAGGTAGAAGTTGTGCATGTAGTTGCCGCCGTGGCCGCTGGCGGGATAGGCCCCCTGGGCGGCGGCGGCGGGCAACGGGGCCACCGAAGCGGCGGCGAGCGTCAGGACCAGCGCCGTCGCCACCGCAGTCGGGAGACGAGCGGTGCCGGCCAGCAGGTCATGGGCGGCTGCGCGGGCGGCTGCGCGGGTGGCGGTGCGGGCGGTGCCGCGGATCAAGGGCGGGTAGAGACGGAGCGCTTCGAAGGCCATGGCGTCTTGGGTCGCAGAGGGAACGGTCACAGGGCAAGAGTCGTAGGATGACTGGCCAGATGGCAACCTCGGACGCCTTGCCGAACGGCGTGCGCTTGCCGAACGACGCTCCTCCGCGTCATTCTTGTCCCAGGCAACTTTCGTCATCCGTCTGGAATCCCGCATCACCCTTCTGGAGACCCGCATGACCAACTTCCGCACCGCTCTCGCGCTCCCCGCCGCCTTCCCCGCCGCCACTCTCGCCGTAGCGGTCGCCGTCGCCATCGCTGCTGTCGCCCTTCCCCCGTCGCCCGCCGACGCCCAGGACGAGCCGGACGGCGTCCTCAAGCTGGAGACCTACCTGGACTGGGAGTGGGTCGCGAGCCCGCAGCTCTCCCCCGACGGCAGTCAGGTCCTCTACACCAAGTCCTGGGTCGACAAGATCAACGACCGCCGCGAGTCCTCCATCTACGTGATGAACGCCGATGGCTCCCGGAAGCGCTTCTTGGTGGACGGCTCGTCGCCCAAGTGGTCCCCCTCCGGCGACCGGATCGCCTACACGGCCTCCGGCGAGCCCAGCGGAAGTCAGGTCTTTGTTCGGTGGATGGACGACGAAGGCGCCGTGACCCAGGTCACCCGCGTGACCAAGGGGCCCGGCAACGTGGAGTGGTCTCCGGACGGGACGCAGATCGCCTTCACCATGTCGGTGGCGTCGGACCATCCGTGGCCGATCTCCCTGCCCGGCCGGCCCGAAGGCGCCAAGTGGACCGAGGCGCCCAAAGTGGTGGACCGCCTCCAGTACAGGCGCGACCGACGCGGATACGTGGACGAAGGGTACACGCACCTCTTCGTCGTTCCGGCCGACGGCGGCACCGCCCGGCAGCTCACCGACGGGGACTGGAACCACAACGGCGTCGCCTGGACGCCCGACGGGCGCGAGCTCCTCTTCACCTCCCTGCGGGTGGACGACGCGGAGCACGAGTGGCGCCAGTCGGACATCTACTCGGTGGCGGTGGCGTCGGGTGAGATCACGCGGCTCACCGACCGCTCCGGCCCCGACGGTTCGCCCATGCCCTCTCCCGACGGTCGGCTGATCGCCTACACTGGCAACGACCTGACCACCGACACCTACATCACGCGCAAGCTGTACGTGATGAATCGAGACGGCTCGGGCTCGCGGATGATCAGCCAGGGGTTCGACCGTCAGCCCGGCGGCCTGATCTGGGCCGACGACGCCAGCGGACTGTACATGACCGTTCGGAGCGAGGGGACGAGCAACGTCTACTTTGCTTCGGTGGACGGTGGCGTGGAGCCGGTCACCGAGGGCAACCACATGCTGTCGGTGTCGTCGATCGAGGGCGAGATGGCCGTGGGCACCCTCTCGGCGTACCACCAGCCCGGCGACGTGGTTGCGTTCTCGTTGCGCGACCCGGGCGAGATGGCGCAGCTCACCGACGCGAACGCCGACGTGCTGGCGGGCGTGGAGCTGGGCGACGTGGAGGAGGTGTGGTACAAGTCGGTGGAGGACTTCGACATCCAGGGCTGGATCATCAAGCCTCCGGAGTTCGATCCGTCGCGCAAGTACCCGATGATCTTGGCGATCCACGGCGGCCCCCACGGCATGTACAACGTGGGCTTCAACTTCGGATGGCAGAACCACGCGGCGAACGGTTACGTGGTGCTGTACACCAACCCGCGAGGCTCGTCGGGCTATGGCAGCGCCTTCGGCAACTCCATCAAGAACGCTTACCCCGGAAAGGACTTCGACGACCTGATGGCGGGGGTGGACTTGGTGATCGACCGAGGCTACATCGACGAGGACAACCTGTTCGTCTACGGCTGCTCCGGCGGCGGCGTGCTCACCTCTTGGGTCGTCGGTCACACGGAACGCTTCGCGGCGGCGTCGGCCAACTGTCCCGTCACCAACTGGCTGTCGTTCGTGGGCACCACCGACGGCGCCTCCTGGTACCGCAACTTCGAGCAGTTTCCTTGGGACGACCCGTCGGAGCACCTGCGTCGTTCGCCCCTCATGTACGTGGGCAACGTCACCACGCCCACCATGCTCATGACCGGCGAAGGCGACCTGCGCACGCCGATGCCCCAGACGGAGGAGTACTACCAGGCGCTGCGCGTGCTGAAGGTCCCCACTGCGATGGTGCGCTTCAAGAACGAGTGGCACGGCACCAGCTCCACGCCGTCCAACTTCTTGCGCACGCAGATCTACCTGCGCGAGTGGTTCAAGAAGCACAGCCGGGGAGCCTCGGTCACGGACGAGTAGGCCCGCCCACAGTCGCGGAGGCCAGCCTTGGTGAAGTCGAAGCAAGCTCGTCGCACCGCTGCTTGGGCGGCGGGCACCTGGACGGCGGGCATTTGGACGGCGGTCGCTTGGGCGGCGGTCGCTGTCGGGGGAGCGCTCCTCGGTGCGCTTGCCCCGTCGGCGACCGCCGTTGCCGCCGTCGTCCAGGTGCTCCAAGCGCCGTTGCGGGTCGATCGTTGCGTGGCGCCGCAGATCGGTGGCGAGCCCGACGCCGACCAGTCCGGCCAGCCCGGCCAGCCCGGCCAGTCCGTGCCCTACGCCATCTACGCCACCTACGGAGACGAGCGCTTGGCGGCGCTGGTCGAGGAGGGCTTGGCGAGCAACCCGCAGGTGCAGGCGGCGTGGTCGGCGTGGCAGGCGTCGCGCCATCGCGTCCCGCAGGCGACGGCCCGTCCAGACCCCATGCTCATGTTCACCCAGCATGTCCGGCCTCCAGAGACCCGGGTCGGCCCCCAGATTGCGATGCTGTCGCTCAGCCAGCGCTTTCCGGGCTTCGGCAAGCTTGACCTGCGGGGCCGGGTGGCGTCGTCGGCGTCGGTCGAGCAGGAAGAGCTTCACCAAGCGCGCCGCGGCGAAGTCGTGCGCTCGATCAAGCGCGCTTGGCACGACTTGGCGTTCGTGGACCGGATGCTGGCGATCAACCAGGAGAGCGAGGAGCTGCTGGAGCGCTATGAGGGCTTGGCGCGTGCCCGATACGCCCAGGGCTTTGGTCTCCAGGCCGACGTGATTCGGATGCAGGCCGAGTACACCCGCGCCCTGGGCCGCCGCGACGATCTGGAGCGGCAGCGCATCGACGTGGAAGCGACGCTCAACGCGCTGCTGGCCCGTCCCGCCGGAACGCCTCACGAGACCGTCGAACTCGCACCGCTGCCGCCCGCGCCCGCCGACGCCGACGCCCTTGCCGCGACCGGCCGCCACGCCCGTCCCGAAGTCCGAGCCGCGGCGCAGCGGATCGAGAGCCGGGAGCACGCGGTCGCGCTGGCCCGGCGTCAGCGCTGGCCCGACTTCAACGTGGGGGTCGTCTGGGGCGCGCTGCTGGGCCGGGGCGACCCTGCCGGCCGGGCCATGCCGCCGCCGGACAACGGCCAAGACGTCATCAGCCTCACTGCGGGCGTCAACCTGCCCGTCTTTGGGCAGCGCTACGACGCCGGCGTCCGCGAAGCCGCCGAGTCGGTGGCGCAGGCGTGCGCCATGTACGAAGATGCGGTGAGCGAGATGGAGCGGTCCGTCCGGTCGATCCTGTCCAGCATCCGCTCCACCGAACGTCAGATCGGCCTCTTCGAGGACGCGCTGCTGCCGCAGACCGAGCAAGCGCTGTACTCTACGGAGGCCGCGTACTCGACGGGCACGGCGGGCGTCCTCGATCTCCTCGACGGGGAGCGCAGGCTGCTGGACGTGCGGCTGGGGCTCGCCCGCCTCCGAACCGACTACATGAAGGCGCTGGCCGACCTGGAGCGCGCCGTCGGCTCGCCCATCGGCGAGAGCAATGCGCCGTCAGGAGACGACATGCCATGAGAAGCGCCCGTTGGATCGCAGGACTCTTGGGAGCCGCGGCTCTCGCCACCGCCCTGGTCGTCTGGGACCCGATGGGTTGGGCCGTCGACCAAGCCGACGAAGCCGAGGCCCAGCTCTACACCTGCCCCATGCACCCCCACGTCCTGCAACACGGTCCTGGCACCTGTCCGCTGTGCAAGATGGACCTTGTGCCGGTCGAGCCGGACCCGCCCCTCGACGGCGGGGAGATGGACCCCGGCATGGAGATGGAATCGGGCACGGAGATGGCGGCCGGCGCAGAAGCCGAGCACGGGGGAGACGGCCCGCACGGCACTTTGACCGGCGCACTGACCCCCGTCCACGTGGACCCGGCGTTCCTGCAGAACTTTGGGGTGCGCACGGCGCAAGTCGAAGAGGGCTCGCTCGACCTGGAGATCCGCACGGTCGGCTACCTGGCCCACGACGACGAAGCCATCTTCTCGGTGAACACCAAGTTCGGCGGATGGATCGAAGAGGCCCACGTGGCCACCGTCGGCGAGCGGGTGTCCGAGGGAGACGTGCTCTTCGAGATCTACAGCCCCGAGCTGGTCACCTCCCAGTGGGAGTACATCTCGGCCATCGAGTATGCGGAGCGCTTGCGGGAGCGGGGCGCCCACGAAGACGCCGTGCGCCAGGCCGAGTCGCTCACGGCCGCGGCGCGGGAGCGCCTGCGCTCATGGGACATTACGCCGCGCCAGATCGCAGAGCTGGAAACGACGCGGGAGCCCAGCCGAACCGTCGAGTTCGTGTCGCCGGTCTCCGGGTTTCTTGTGGAGAAGACGGGCGACTCGCTGGAAGGGCTTCGGCTGTCGCCGGGCATGACCGTGCTCAAGTTCGCCAACCACAACACCCTCTGGGTCGAGGTCGAGTTTCACGAGCACGACGTTCGCCACCTCCGGGAGGGCCAGCGGGTCGTGGTCACGGTGGACGCCTTCCCCGAGCGGCGCTGGGACGGGACGATCCTCTTCTTCCGCCCCGCCATGAACTCGGCCACCCGGACGCTGACGGCGTTCGTCAAGGTGGACAACCAGGACCTCCAGCTTCGCCCGAGGATGTTCGCCAACGTCGTGGCGCTGGTACCCGAGACCGACGGCACCGTGCTGGTTCCGTCGAACGCCGTCTTGCGCACTGGCGGCCAGTCCGTGGTGATCGTGGCCGAAGGGTCGGGGCGCTTTACGCCGCGGGAGGTTCGCCTGGGGCTGTCGGCCAGCGGCAGGCAACAGATCCTGGAAGGCCTGGAGGCCGGCGAGACGATCGTCACCACCTCCCAGTTCCTTTTCGACTCGGAGAGCAACCTCCGCGCCGCCATCGCCCGGCTGACCGCCGAGGCTCGGAGCGGCGGGTCCTGAACCCGCGGCGGGTCCTGAACCCCTTGCTGAACCCTTGAACCGAGTCGTCGACTGGTCGCTTGCCAACAGGCCCATCGTCCTGTTGGGGGCGTTGCTGTTGATGGTGCTGGGCGCCGTTTCCCTTTCGCGCCATACGCTCGACGCCATCCCCGACATGTCGGACGTACAGGTCGTGGTCCTCACCGAGTATCCGGGCCAGGCGCCGCGTATCGTCGAGGACCAGATCACTTATCCCCTCACCACTCAACTGCTCTCGGTTCCCGGCGCCCGCGACGTGCGCGGCTACTCCTTCTTCGGGCGCTCGCTGGCGTATGTGATCTTCGAGGACGGAACCGACCTGTACTGGGCGCGCAGCCGGGTCCTGGAGTCGCTCAGCACCGCGTTGGCCAGCCTTCCGCCGGGGGTGTCGCCCACGTTGGGACCCGACGCCACCGGTGTGGGATGGGCGTTCATGTACGGCCTCAAGTCGGACCGTCACGACTTGGGCGAGCTGCGCTCGTTGCAGGACTGGTTCCTGAAGTACGAGCTGGGCGCCGTGCCTGGGGTTGCGGAAGTGGCCAGCGTGGGCGGCTTTGTGCGCCAGTACCAGATCACGATGGACCCGAACCGCCTGCGCGCGTACGGCGTGACACCGCAGCGGATCGCAGCCGCTGTGCGTCGCAGCAACGCCGACACGGGCGGTCGGCTGCTGGAGCTGGGCGGGAAGGAGTTCATGATTCGGGGGCGGGGCTATATCCGGTCGCCCGAGGAGATCGGCCAGATCGTGCTGGGGGTGAACCCGAACGGCACGCCGCTGCTGCTGGAGAACGTGGCTCGGGTGGCGATCGGCCCCGACATCCGGCGGGGCGTGGCCGAGTGGGACGGCGAGGGCGAAGTCGTGGGCGGGATCGTGGTGGTGCGCTACGGCGCCGACACCCGCCAAGTGGTGCAAGCGGTCAAGGCGCGGATCGAGGAGATCAGGCCGCAACTTCCGGACGGCGTCGAGATCGTGGTCGGGTACGACCGCACCGGGCTGATCGACGACGCGGTGGGCAACCTGCGCAATGCGCTCTTCCAGCAGTTCCTGATCATCGGCGGCGTTTGCCTCGTGTTCCTCCTTCACCTGGGCAGCGGCTTGGTAGCGGTGGCGTCGCTCCCAGCGGGCTTCTTTGTCGCCTGCATCTTCACCAACTGGACGGGGGTGCAGCTCAACATCATGTCCCTGGGCGGCGTGGCCGTGGCCGTCGGTACCATGGTGGACGCGGCCATCGTCATGGTCGAGAACGCCCACCGCCACCTGGCCCGCAAGAGCGATGGGCGCTCCCACTGGGAGATCATCGGCGCCGCCTGCCGGGAAGTGGGGCCGGCGCTCTTCGCGTCGCTGCTGGTGATCACGGTGTCGTTCCTGCCCGTCTTCATGCTGGACGAGCAGCAGGGACGCCTCTTCCGCCCGCTGGCGATCACCAAGACCACCTCGATGGCGGCCGCCGCGCTGCTCTCCCTCACCCTCATTCCCGTGCTGGCGGGCTACTTGGTGCGGGGCCGGATCCGCTCCGAGTACCTGAACCCCGCCCGCAACGTGCTGGCCCGTCTGTACATTCCGTTGCTCCGGCGCGCCTTCCGCACTCCGGTGCTGGTGCTGGGCGGGATGGCGGTGCTGCTGCTCGGCTCGACGCTGGCGTACAAGCGTCTCGGCTCCGAGTTCATGCCGCCGTTGTGGGAGGGCGACCTGCTCTACATGCCCACCACTCTGCCCGGCATCTCCATCACCGAAGCACGGGACTTGTTGCAGCGCACGGATCGGATCATCAAGACCTTCCCCGAGGTGGACCACGTCTTCGGCAAGGTGGGACGCGCCGAGACCGCCACCGACCCGGCACCGCTCTCGATGATCGAGACCACGATCCTCCTCAAGCCCAGGGACCAGTGGCGCGAGGGCATGACGCGGGAGCAGCTGATCGTCGAGCTGGAACACGCCGTGCAGGTTCCTGGTCTCACCAACGCATGGACAATGCCCATCAAGACGCGCATCGACATGCTCTCCACAGGCATCAAGACGCCGGTGGGCGTGAAGATCGCGGGGCCGGAGCTGGCGGTGCTGGAGCGCTTGGGCCAGGAGGTGGAGCAGGCCGTGCGCGACCTGCCCGGCACGCTGAGCGCCTTTGCCGAGCGAGTGATGGGCGGCAACTACCTGGACATCACCATCGACCGGGAAGCGATAGCGCGCTACGGCTTGACGGTGGAGGACGTGCAGTGGACGATCGGCACCGCCATCGGCGGGATGCGCGTCACCACCACCGTGGAGGGGCTGCAGCGCTACCCGGTCAACCTTCGCTACGAGCGCGACTTCCGCGACGACCTGCCAGCGTTGCAGGAAGTGCTGGTGCCGACCCCGACTGGAACGCAGGTGCCGTTGGGGCAGCTGGCCGCGATGGAGTTTGTGGTCGGCCCGCCCGTCATCAAGAGCGAGAACGCCCGTCCCAATGCATGGGTGTACATCGACATCGCCACGTCGGACCTGGGCGGATACGTGGAGGCGGCCCGGGAGGCCGTGGCGGCGAACGTGGACGTCCCGTCCGGCTATTCCATTGCCTGGAGCGGCCAGTACGAATCGATGCAGCAGGCCGAGCGACGCCTGCGCTTCATCATCCCGCTGACGGTGATGGTGATCTTCGGCGTGATCAGCCTCAACACCAAGTCGTTTGCCAAAACCGGAGCGATCCTGCTGGGCGTGCCGTTTGCGCTGAGCGGCTCGTTCATGCTGCTGTACCTGCTCGACTACAACTTGAGCGTCGCGGTGTGGGTGGGGCTGATCGCCGTTGCGGGACTGTACGCCGAAACCGCGATCGTGTTCATGCTGTACCTGGACATCGCCTACGCCGACGCGGTGGCCGAAGGCGAGATGAACGACCGGTGGGACTTAGTGCAGGCGATCTACAACGGCGCCATCTCCCGGGTGCGCCCGATCGTCATGACCGTGGCCACCGACGTGATCGGCCTGGCGCCGATCATGCTCAGCGACGGTACCGGCGCCGACATGATGAAGCGCATCGCGACGCCGTTGTTCGGCGGCGTAGCCACCTCGGCCCTTGTGGTACTGATTGTCTTCCCCACCTTCTTCTTCCTGTACAAGGGCCGCGGCCTTCCCGGCGGCACGACCCTGAAGGGGTTCGACCCGACCGAGATGGCGGATTAGACTTAAGGCCAGGGCTGGATCAGCATTCACGAGCAACGTCGCTAACGGAAGCAACGTCGCTAACGGAGCGGAGAGCGCCATGACCTACTCTGGATCGACCACCGAACCTTCCTTCAACGAGGCCCTTGGAGCGGCGTTGCGACACTCGGTCGTGGGGTGGCGGGAGTTGCCGAACGCCGTTCGAGTGGAGCAGACCCGCACGATCGCCGGTGCGCCGGGGAAGCACCCCGACATCCTGATCGCCGACCCGAACGCGTACCCGGTGGCGATCGAGGCGTCGTTCGACGGTCGGGATGCGGACCGAGACGCGATTCGCCGCCTGGGCTTGGAAATAACGGCCGGAGGACTTTCGATCCTGACTGCGATCGCCGTTCGCATCCCCGGCTCCTGTCGCGAGTGGCCGAGATCGCAGATAGAACGGAAGTTGCGGCAGGGCTTCAAGCTCGCCTACGCAGTGCACCAGTGTGCCAGCGACGACCGGACGCGGCGGTGGCCGGAGAGCGGGTTCGTCGTAGGAGGCGTCGACGCCCTGGTCGATCTCCTGCCGTTGGTGGCGTCACCGAGGGAGATCGTCGAAGAGACAGCCGCCTACGTGGCGCAACAAGTGCAGTGGGCGGCCGACCGACTCCACATGACGAGCAACCCCTATCAGCGAGAACGGATTGTTGCCGCGATGCGTCAGAGCACCGTGCTGAGGGGCTTCTCCACCACGATGGTGCTCTGGCTCAACGCGCTCCTAACCCAGGACCGGCTCAACGAACGCTACGGGCACATACCGTCGCTGGCCGAGTGCTGCACCGGCAGCGATCGACGCCCCTTGCCTACCGATTTCGTCGACGCATGGCAAGAGATACTGACCGAGAACTGGCGCTCGATCTTCGAGCCCGCCAAGGAGGTGATGGCAGAATCGCGCGCGGCCAATGTTCGTGGGACGTCTTTGGCCCTTCGCTGCTTGCTGAAGGCCGTCGAAAAGATCAGGACGCACAGGCTGGGAGCCCACATCAACGTCGGAGCCGAGCTCTTTCCCAAGCTGAGCGACGACAGGAAGACCGCGGCCGCTTACTACACCCAACCGCCCGCCGCCGAGTTCCTGGCGGCGATGACTGTTACCAAGGAGTCTTTGCCGGCCGACGCTTCTTGGACCGACCCCGATCTGTGGGACGATGCGCGGCTCGCCGATCTTGCGTGCGGCACGGGCACGCTGTTGCGAGCGGGCTACAGAAGGATTGCAGCACTGCACCGGCGCTCGGGCGGCGCCACTGCCGATTCCATGGTGCGGCTGCACAGGATCGCGATGGAGAAGGGAATCTACGGCACCGACATCAGTCCGATCGCGGCTCACCTGACGGCCTCCTCCCTTGCGGCACTGGGCGACAGCAACCCCTACGGCGCCACCCATGTCGGGTGGGTCGGCGTAGGTGGAGAGCCCGCCAGGACCGGTGCGCTGGAGTACTTCATGGCCGACGAGATGGACGACCTCTTCGGAACCGCTGGAGACAAGTCGACGGGCGTCGAAGAAGAGCGCCGAAGCTCCGTCTACGTCGGCGACGAATCGCTTGCCTGGGTGCTCATGAACCCACCGTACTCCCGTACCCGGGGCGGCCAGAGCGCCTTCGATGTGGCCGGCCTGAGCGACGCTGAGCGGAAGGCGTGCCAGCAGCGGTGGCAGGCGCTGACAAGGGGCAAGGCCAACAACCAAGCGGGAATGGCGGCATCGTTCCTGGCGCTGGCCGACCAGAAGCTGCGTCCCGGCGGCAGGCTGGGCTTCGTGCTTCCGCTGACCGCCGCCTTCGCCCACAGCTGGACGATGACGCGCCAACTCCTGGAGACCAAGTACAGCGACGTGGTCGCCGTTGCGTTCCCGGCAGGGCGTGCGCTGGGACGCGCAGCGGTATCGGCCGACACGGGGATGGAGGAGATGATGCTGGTGGCCACCAAGCGCGCACCGGGCTCACGGCAGGACGCCGTCGTCCGGTGCGTCACGTTGTACGAGCCGCTGCGGGACGCCGGACAAGCCCACGAGATCGCCCGGAGCGTGGTCCGCGCTGTAAGGAAGACCGGGGCCGACCATTTCCCCGTTCGCAGTGGCGACGACGAGATTGGAACAGTAGCTGTTTTCCGAGTCGACGGATCGGGCAGGCCGTGGACGCCGTTGGGCGCCTTGTCGCCGATCTTGTCCACATTCTCAAACGATCTCGTGCGCAACCGCTTCGGCGATCTCGTCGGCCTGGAGACGGTTGCTACGAGCGTGGCGTTTGGACGCATGGAGGACCTGTTCAAGGTCGGCCCGACGCACCACTTGATCGGATACCCGATTGGAGGAACCGGGCCCGGCGCCTTCGAGATGCATCCGCTGCCGACGGGCGCGTCGTTCGTCCGTGACCGCGCGTTATGGACAGCCGAATCCAAAGAACAGCGACGGATGGAGGTGCGTCCCACGCACAAGGGAGTTGTCCCCATGGTGTTGGTCGACAGGGACCAAGACCGCATGCGCCGCCGTGCCGCCACCCTGTTCTACGCCCGAAACATGCGGTGGACGTCGCAGGCGCTGCTGGCGGCTACCACCGAGGATCCGGTCATGGGCGGACGGTCGTGGACGGCACTGGCCCACGACGATCGGCGGGTCCTGAAGGCATTCGCGCTGTGGGCCAACTCCACCTTGGGCAGCCTTGTTCACTGGTCCATTGGCCAGAGAACCCACGCCGGGCGATCCACGACACAGATACAGGCGCTCCGCCAGATCCCCGTGCCGCTGCTGGACCGCCTGGACGAGACCGCCCTGGACGCCGCCGCGCAAGCCTTCGAGCAGCTCAAGACCAAGACGTTGCGACCGCTGTGCCAGGCTCACGCCGATCCGGTGCGCCAGGAGATCGACCGGGCGGTGATGAGGATGATCGCGCTCCCCGAATGGGCTGATGACGTGGTGCCCCAGTTGCGACGCCTCTGGTGCGCCGAACCCTCGGTCCACGGGAACAACAGGGAGGCGGTGGCGCTGCTAGGCGCCTAGCTTCCGTCCCACCACCACGGCCATCGGCCCTGCTTGCCAAGCGCACTCGGCCTCAAACCCGGCTGCGCCTACCCCGGCCAGCTCCTCCTCCAGCGGCTGGTATGTGTCCTCCTCCGCCCACTCCTCAAAGAGCTCAAACGCACGCTCCCGGGTGAAGCCGCAGTCCACCAGGTGCGCGGCCCAAGCTTCCATGGCCGTGGCGCGACCGTCGGGGTCGGCAGGCACCACAGCATCGGCGTTGACGAAAACCCCGCCGGGCTGAAGCGCCTCGTAGATGCGCTCGTAGAGACGACGCTTCTCGGCCATGTCCGGCACGTGATGCAGCGCCAGGGAGGCGGCCACGGCGTCGCAGCGAGGCAGGGGGTCGTGGTAGGACTGTCGGCGGCACGCGATTAGGTCGCCGAAGGCAGCGAGCCGAGTCCGCGCCTGTTCCAGCATCTCCGCGTTGAGGTCGAGCAAGACGACAGACGGGCAATCACCCACTCTCCCAGCCCGGTCGAGGATCGCCTGGGCAAGCGCACCGGTCCCCGCCCCCAAGTCGAGCACCCGCGCTGGCCGAACGGCTGCGACCTGCTCGGCGACGACCCGCAGCATCGTCTCGTAACTGGGCACGAACCGGCGAATGGCGGCGTCGTAGCGGTCGATCTCAACGCCCAGATGGCAGCGCTCTGCGTGGGACATGGCGCCAACATAACGGCGGCACCGACGGCGGGCTCCCAACCGGCTCCCAACCGGCTCTCGGACCGGCTCCCAACGGTTGACGCAGGGCGTCCAGCCTCCGAGCTTACCCGCCATGAAGCTTCCCCCCCTTCCCTTCCAGCCCGACCGGCCCGTCGTCTTTTTCGACTTGGAGACCACCGGGCTCAGCGTGGCCCGCGACCGCATCGTCGAGATGGCCGCGGTCAAGATCAATCCCGACGGCGGGCAGGAGGAGCGGGTTCGCCGCTTCAACCCCGAGATGCCGATCCCGCCCGAGGCCACCAAGGTCCACAAGATCACCGACGAGGACGTGGCGGACCTTAAGCCGTTCCGCGCCCGCGCCAAGTCTCTGGCCAGCTTCTTGGGGGACTGCGACCTGGCCGGCTTCAACATCCGACGCTACGACCTGCGCTTGCTCATGGCCGAGTTCCGGCGCGCGGGCGTGCCCTTCGAGGTGGGCGACCGGCGGATCGTGGACATGCAGGTGATCTTCCACAGGGAGGAGCCCCGAGACCTGACGGGGGCGGCCAGGTTCTACTTGGATCGCGATCACGAGGATGCGCACTCGGCACTCGGCGACATCCGCACCACGGTCGCCGTCATGACCGCCCAGATGGAGCGGTACCCCGACCTGCCTCGGAGCATCCACGAACTGCACCTCTACTGCAACGAGCACACGCCCTTCGAGTCCGAGTTCGACCGCTGGTTCTCCAAGTCCGACAGCGAGGCACTCACCTTCCGTCGGGGCAAGCACCGGGGCACATTGCTCGACGAAGTGGCCCGGACCACCCCGGACTACCTGGAGTGGATGATGGGCCTGGACGACCTGGACTCGGAGGTGCGAGCCGCCATCCGGGCCGCCCTGGGCCGCCACGACCCCAACCAGACCGTGCTCGACCTACCGAGGAAACCGGAATCGATATGACTTCGCCGCACCGACCCCAGCCTGGCCCCATGCTTGTCGCTCGCCCCATGCTCGCCGCTCGGCGTCTGGCCCTCGGCTTCGCCGCCGCGCTGCTTCTCCTCTCCCTCGCGCTGCCCACTTCCGCAACGCCCGCGCCGGCCCAGCGTCCCATCACCGAGGCCGACTTGGCCGCCTTCGAGGCGCGCCACATCGGACCGGCACTGACCGGCGGCCGCATCCACGACGTGGAGGCCCTGCCCGACGACCCGTCCACGATCTACGTGGCCACCGCTTCGGGCGGTCTGTGGAAGAGCACGAACCGCGGCGTCACCTGGACCAACCTGTGGGAGCACATGCCGGTGAGCACCTTCGGCGACGTGGCGATCGCGCCGTCCGACCCGAACGTGGTCTACGCCGGCACGGGCGAGCAGCAGAACCGACAGAGCACGTCGTGGGGGAACGGCGTCTACCGCTCCGACGACGGGGGCGCCACCTGGACCCACCTGGGACTGGAAGAGACTCGCCACACGGGCCGCGTTCAGGTCCATCCCACCGACCCGGAGATCGTCTACGTGGCGGCGTTGGGCAACCTGTGGCGCTCGTCGCCCGAGCGGGGCGTCTACCGCTCCCGAGACGGCGGCAACCGCTGGGAGAAAGTCCTCTACGTGGACGAGCACACGGGGGCCGTCGAGTTGGTCATGGACCCCACCGACCCGAACGTCCTCTACGCCGCCACCTACCAGCGGCAGCGTCGCACCTGGGGCTTCAACGGCGGCGGGCCGGGGAGCGGCATCTACAAGACCACCGACGGCGGCGACAGCTGGCAGGAGCTGACCGACGGCCTGCCGGAGGGAGACAAGGGGCGGATCGGGATTGCCATCGCCCGCACCAATCCGCAGGTCCTGAACGCCCTGGTGCAGCACGCCGACGAGTCCGGCGGCTATCGGAGCGAAGACGGGGGCGCGAGCTGGCAGAAGGTGAGCGACCAGAACATCCGTCCCATGTACTACTCCCACGTCTTCATCGACCCCACCGACGAGAACCGCGTCTACACGCTGGCGACCTCCTCCCACAGGTCCGAGGACGGGGGTCGGAGCTTTCGGGAGATCGCGTCCCGCCCCACCTACGATGTGGGCGTCCACGCCGACCACCACTCGATGTGGATCAACCCCGGCGACCCGGAGCACTTCTACTTGGCGGGCGACGCCGGCCTACACGAGACCTACGACGGCGGCGCGACCTTCCGGCGGATCAACAACCTGCCGATCGGCCAGTTCTACGGGATCGACGTGGACGACCGGGACCCGTACTGGGTCTACGGCGGAATGCAGGACAACCACTCGTGGATGGGGCCGTCGGCGACCCGCTCCTGGGAAGGGATCGTGGACGACGACTGGCGGCAGACGGGCTTCGGCGACGGGATGTACCAGCAGGCCGCGCCCGACGGCCGAACGATCTACATCAACGCCCAGAACGGCGCCTGGACCCGCTTCGACAACGCGACGGGCGACATGATGAGCTTGCGCCTGACGGCTCCCGAGGGCGAGGAGCCCTACCGCTGGGACTGGGTGTCGCCCAGCCTGCTCTCGCGCCACGACCCCAACGTGGTCTACGTGGGCGGCAACCGACTCTTCATCTCCCGGGACCGGGGGAGCAGCTTCGAGCGCACCGAGGACCTGACCCGGGACCAGGATCGGGACGAGATGGAGATCATGGGCGTCAAGGGCCGCGAGATCGCGCTGTCGCGGAACGACGGCACGTCGTCCTACGGGGAGATCGTGACGCTCTCCGAGTCGCCCCTGGACCCAGACGTGCTGTGGGTGGGCACCGACGACGGCAATGTGCAAGTATCCCGCGACGGCGGGCGGAGCTGGAACGAGGTCTCCGGCGGTGCGGAGGGAGCGCCCAGCGGTGCAGAGGGAGCACCCCGCGGCGCCTACGTGAGCAGAGTGGCAGCCTCGGCGGCGGATGCGGGCACAGCCCACGTCGCCTTCGACGCCCACCGGGACGGCGACTTTGCGCCCTACCTGTACCGGGTGGAAGAGTTCGGTGCTCGTTGGACGCCTCTGCACGGCGGCCTGCCCAGCGGCTCGGTGAACGTGGTGGCGGAGCACCCGGACAACTCGCACGTGCTCTTCGTGGGCACCGAGCATCACGTCTTCGCTAGCGGCGACGGCGGCGCTTCGTGGGCCAAGTTCCCCGGATTGCCCACCACCGCGTACGACGATCTGGTCGTCCACCCCCGCGAGAAGGACTTGGTGCTGGGGACCCACGGCCGCTCGATCATCGTGGTGGACGATGTGGCCCCGCTGGCGGAGTACGCGGCGCTCGGAGCGGCGGGCGGGGCGGCGAATGGAGCGGCGAACGCGACCCTCCACCTCTTCGGCCTCCGCCGAGGCACGGTCCGCAACTACTGGAAGGACACGTCGTACCGGGCCCAGGCGGTGTTCATGGGACAGAACCCGGCCGACGGAACGCTGGTCACCTACTGGCTGGGGCCGGATGCGACGCAAACCCAGACGCCCGTCCGGCTGTCGATCCGCAACGGTGCTGGCCAGACGGTGCGGGTCATGGAGGCGCCAGGCGGCCCGGGGACCCACCGCGTGAACTGGGACCTCCGCCACGGATTGCCCGGCGGTTCGGAGGCTTGGGCGGCCCACGATCCGTCGGAGGTGCCCCGGACTCTGGCGACTCGAGGCCCCTTCGTCTCGCCGGGGGTGTACACGGCGGAGTTGGCGGTCGGCTCCGCGGTCCACGCTCGCAAGTTCCATGTGCGAGGCGACCCGGACCTTCCTCTCTCGGTCGCCGACTACCAGGAGCGCGAAGCCTTCTTGCTGGAGCTCCTCGACCTTGCCGCCCAGCTGGAGGGCGCCACGGGTCCCGCGATGCGCTTCCGCCGGCAGCTCCAGCAGCTCTACGGCGCGATCAACGGCGGCGGCGTGCGCCAAGGCACGCTCCATCCCCCGACTGCCACCCAGCGTGAGCAGTTGGAGGGGATCAAGCGAGCGATGCGGGAGCGAGGACTGGTCACCTGAGCGAGATCACTCCCATGTGTGAGGCAACTCACCGGCGCGAGGCACCTCCCACGCGCTCAAGTCTCACTCGCTTGAGGCGAGTCGTCCGATGAAGGCAGCCTGCGTCGTCGCCCTCCGCTTCGCGGCACTGGTCGTCGTTCTCAACGTGGTCCGCTACCTGATCGCCGGCCCGGTGGGCCAGTACCTGACGATGCCGGGGATCATGAGCGTGATGGAGTCGCACGGGCAGTACTTCAGCGACTTCTCGGGGCGGTGGGACCTGCCCACCTCCTACCTGTACAACTTCGTCATGTGGGCCGTGGCCGCCTGGCTCTTTCATCTGTTGCGGCCCGTTCTTCGGGGCGGCGACGTGACGGCCAGCCTCAAGTCGTTCGGACTCGCATGGCTCTTCTTTGCGGCGGTCAGCGCGATCTACATGAACCACTACAGCCATCCGAAGAGCTTCTACGCTTGGAACCTGATCGACTCGGTGCTGGCGTTCGGGGTGGTGGCCCTGGCAAACGGAGCGCTGTACCGCCGAGTGATGGGAACCTGGAGCCGGACGCCTCCGGATGTGGACCTGGGCCGAGGAGGGCAGGTCGGCGCAACCTAGCCCGACCGAAGCGGAATTCCCAGCGTGAACTCGAACGAGTCGTCCATGGTGCCCAAGTACCGCCTGTCCCTGCGGAAGCGCCCCTCCATCTGAAGCGACAGTCGGCCCAACGTGATGGCGAAGCCGCCACCGGCTCCCCATGTGTTCGGCGAATTCGCAGCGTACGTGTTGGTGGGAGGATCGTACGAGTGCTCCGGCGTCAAGGGAGTGGCGCGACCGAAGAAGCCGAACACGTATGGCCGGCCCGGTGAGCCGAAGACGAGTCCTCCCTCCATGGTGGCCATGTAGCTCATCTTCAGGTCGGTGGTGCCCTCGCAGTTTTCGGGCCAGCAGATGCGCTGCTCATTGGCGGCGAGTGCGGCGACCCTGCCGCCGACGAACGGGGCCACCCACGCGCCGGCGCCGAGGTGGGTCCACAGCTCGATGGAGATGCGAAGCCCAGCAGTTGCCGCCACGGGCTGCTTCACTTCCACCGGCGTGGTCGAGATGCCCGCGTGAGTGTAGACGCTGACCACCACCGGAGGCGGCCCCTCTTGCCAGGTGGCCTGCCGACCGGCCACCTGGGCCGCCAGCTCGCCAGAGCGGACAGGGGAAAGGGCCGCCACGGCAAGCAGCGGGATCCACGCCAAACTCGGCGCCGTGCGGGACGATTGGGTTCTTTTCACTGTGCCACCTCCTGAATGGCGGAGCCGGCCGAGCCCGAACAGCGGGACCGGCCGAGCACCGGGCACCGATCCTAGAAGAAGCGGAAGCCGCCGCCTCCTCCAAACCGGTTGTTCACCACGTTGTTGTAGATCGATCCGAACTGGAACGAGAAGCCGATCTCGACGCCGTAGTTGAAGTCCTGGCCTCGCTGCTGAAGGTTGAGCAGGGCTTCGGCGTCGGTCACGCCCTCGCCGGAAAGGTATATCTGGTCGTTGACCCAGGAAATGTTTCCTTCGGCGCTGAAGTTCAGTCCCCGGGTCACGCGGTAGTCGATGTCGCCTCGCAACGACACGTTGTAGAGGCCCGTGTCGTGGAGGAAGTGGGACGCTAGGATGCGCATGGAAGCGTCGCCCCACTGCTGCCGCTGCGACAGCTCGAGCTCCAGCGACTGCTCCCAGCGGGTCTCGTGGCTCCGGTCGTAGACGGTGCGCTCGATGTAGCGACGGTGGGCGGGGCCGATCTTGTAGAACGCCGTCAACGCCCGCCGCGTCGCCTCCTCGTAGGGGAAGAAGCTGTACTCCAGGGCGGGCGTGAACTCGGCTCTGAAGTGCTGGTTGAAGCGAGTGGCGCGGCTGACCTCGCCCTGGACGCCCAGCGACCAGTGCTGGGCCAGGGAGTAGACGACCAGCTGCCGGAACCCCCAGTCGGTTCGCTGGTCGATGAAGGTAGGATCGTCGGTAAGGTCAATCTCGCGTCGGTTGAAGTTCACGTTGCCGCGGAAGTTCATCTTCCATGTGGGCGTGACCCGGGAAGCGCTGAAGCTCCCGTTCACCCGCTTGGTGCGCCGCGTTTCCTCGCCGTCGAGCTCGGCTTGTCCTCCCAACCGAAAGACCCAGAAGTTCCAGGGGTCGTCCACCTCTTCCTCGGCCACGATCCGGGCTCGCGGGTCCACGCTGCCGCCCGACGACGCGGCGATCTCGGCCGGCGGCTCGAAGCCGGCCACGGTGGCGAAGTGGAGGAGCCCTACGCCCAGCGCGTGGACGATCCCGTCCAGCACCTCCCGCTCCGTGTCCGTAGGGAGCGTCTGGTAGCGCAACCGCTGTTCGTAGCCGTCGATCCGGGTGCCGATGAAGTCCAGCTGATACTCTCGTCCGCCGGCCCCCGTCGCTTGGGAGGTCACGATGAGATGCACGTCCGAGCCCTCCCGCAGCCGAACCCAGTTGACCCAAGGGAGTTCCGTGCGGAAGTAGTTGGCGTTGCAGCGCCAGCCCGTGCAGTCGAAGAAGACACTGGGGCGGCTCCCGTTCACGCCGGCGCCGTTCGGTCGGCCGCTGTCCCGACTGGCCTCCTGGCCGTTGAGCAGAAAAGGGGTGCTCAGCAGGAGAGGGGCACTCAGCAGGAGTGGGGCGCTCATTAGAGCCAGAAAGAGGGCGACGGGGCGCCCAGCCCTGGATCCGCTCAACGGCGACGCGTGGTTACGACGATGGCGCCCGCGAAGTGGTTCGTGCCGAACCGGGTGGTGGCGTCGCTGGCGCTGAGGAACCGTATCGTCCCCACCTCTCCGGGCAGGAGGGTCCACAGCTGGTCCACGCCGCCGAAGAGCTGTCCGTCCATGTAGACGCGGGGGGTCTCGCGCTGGGGGCTGCGCATGGAAGCGCCGGCCCGAGCTTGGAGCCACCGGGGCCGCAGGGCGCGCACGGCCTCGTAGACCGAGCTGTGGGGCACCTCCATGAGCTCTTCCGCCGTGATCAAGTTGCGCGACCGGTTCGCGCCCCCGGACTCGCCCGACGAGGCGCACGACGACGAGACGACGGCGACGACGAGCCCCACGACGACGACCGTGGCCGATGCGGTGCGCCTCCTCATGCTGGTTCCCCTCTCTGGCTCCCCCGGCACCCCAGCGTTGCGGCACACCGGCGGACAGCTTCACTTTCCCCCGATCCGCCGAGCGACGGTCGCCCGCGCCGAACCGGTTGCGGACCCAAGCGGCGCCAAGTCCACCAGATCAACCTAGACCCGAAGGCGTCCAATGAGAAAGCCCAGAGCCTCCCTGGCCGCTGTGGTGGCGGCGTCTTTCCTGGCGTCCGCCTGCCACTCGGTGGTGGCCCGCCCACTTCCGCCGCCGGGAGAGCGGGAGGGCGCGACGATTCGCGGCGTGGTGCTGGGCGACGGTGCGGACCGGCAGACCTTCCACTTCTCCGACGTCGAATCCGCGATCTGGTCGGAGACCTCCCTGACGGTCACGGGCGCGCGGGACGCCCCCGGGCAGGCGGAGCACGGCCGGGTGGAGACCGTGTCGTTCCCCCTGGCCGACGTGAACGAAGTGATCGTGCGGGAGTTCGACGGCAACCGAACATCGGTCATCGTGGGCGCGGTCATCGTAGGCGCGTCGGTGGCGATCGCCTTGGCGGTGACCGGCCAGACCAAGGAGGGCGGCCCGATCGGAGGCGTGCGCTGACCTAGCCCTGCCCCGACTCGGGCGGTCCTGCGCTAGCCGCTCCGGCCCGAGGGCGGGGCGACGTGAAACGCCCAGCTAGAAGGGCCGAGCACGTAGGAAAGCTTGCTCCGGGCCGACAGGCCGAGTCTGGTTCTGAACAGGCCGACGTTGAAGACCCGGACGGGGAAGTCCGCAAGCACGGTCCAGCCGTGGCGCCGAAAGTGACGACGCCACCACGCAGGCCGATAGTACAGCGGCTCCGTGAGGACGGTGCCCCTTTCGCCATGGCGGCGCGGCGCAACCCCGGACCGCAGCATTCGCATCAGCTTGGCCACGCCTTCTTCTGGAAGGCTCTCGGGTCGCACCCACGGCTCTGGGCGCGGCAAGCGCCGTGCCAGAGCGGCCAGGTCGTCCGGCAGGCCGTCCGCGTCCCTCTCGTTCTGCCCGCCGCCCTCGCCGTTGCCGTCGCCGGCACTAGCGCCGGCGGACGAGCGCGACCACCGGAAGATCGGCTCGATCAGTGTCTTATGGGCCATGTGCGGGTAGTGCAGGACCCAGTTCAACAGCAGCCACCAGGGGGTCGGAACAACGTGAAGCGCGGACCCGGAATCGCCCAGGACTCGAGCCATTTCCTTCTGAAGATCCGCCAGCGACACGACGTGTTCCAACACGTGAGACGAAAAGCACATGTCGAACTCCCCGTCCGAGAACGGCAGGGTCCGACCGTCGTACTCGATGATGTCGTGGATTCGGTCGCCACGGTACAAAGAGTCGGCGACATCGACGGAGACAATCGACCTTCCCTGCTTGCTGAGCGATCTCGCCAGCCAGCCTGTTCCGCCGCCGATCTCCAGCACCCGATCGCCTTCTCCGATCATGTGCTCGAACGTCTTCAACTCTCCGTAACGGATGGCGTGGAGCCAAGCTTGAGTCGCCACTGTATGTATGTGTTGTGTGTGTTGTGTGGGGCCTATGAACATGGCAGGCCGACTCGGCGCGAGCAACGGCAAGGCACCGACCTAGCCCGCTTCGGCGAAGTGCAACTTACGACCTAGCCCGCATCCGCGAACTGCAGCTCGTGGAGCCGGCTGTACAGTCCCCCTGCCGCCAGAAGCTGGCCGTGGGTTCCTTCCTCCACGAGCCGACCCCGATGCATGACCAGGATTCGGTCGGCGCCCTGGATCGTCGAGAGTCGGTGGGCGACCACTAGGCAGGTGCGGCCTTCCATCAGCCGGTCCGTGGCTTCCTGGATGCGCGCTTCGATCTCCGAGTCCACCGAGCTGGTCGCTTCGTCCAGCACTAGGATGGCAGGGTCGAAGGCCAGCGCTCGGGCGAAGGAGAGGAGCTGCCGCTCGCCTACCGAGAGGCCGGCCCCCCGCTCTCCCAGCTCCTGGGCCGACCCCGCCGGCAGCTGCTGGACGAAAGGCGAGGCCCCCACCGCGGCCAGGGAGCGGCTCACGGCTTCGCTTCCGATCTCCTCCGATCCCAGGCCCACATTGTACTCCACCGACCGGCTGAAGAGGAAGACGTCCTGCAGCACGAGCCCGATCCGATCTCGGAGTTCCGCCAGCCGCAGGCGGCTCACCGGAACGCCGTCCACCAGCACCCGGCCCTTCTGGACGTCGTAGAAGCGCATGAGCAGGTTGATCACCGTGGTCTTGCCGGCTCCCGTGTGCCCCACGATCGCTACCTTCTCGCCCGGCGACACGGTGAACGACAGGTCCTGGACCACCCAGTCGGGCTCCGAGGCGTCGCGTCCGTGGGCGTCCCGGCTTTCGGCGTCCCGGTCGTGGGCGTTCCGGCTGTGGGCATTCCGGCCGTAGGCGAACCAGACGTTCTCGAACCTGATCTCCCCCGGCGCGTTGGTCGGCAGTGCGAGCGGCTCCGGGGGGTCGGCGATCTCGGGCTCTCGGTCCAGCAGCCGAAAGACCCGCTCCGACGAGGCCATGGCACCCTGCAAGAGGTTGTACTTGTCGGACAGGTCCTGAATGGGCCGGAAGAAGCGCCGCGCGTAGTCCAGGAACGCGGCCAGGACGCCGATCGTCACGGCTCCCTGCACGTACCGCCCGCCGCCGTACCAGACGATCAGCGCCAGCGCCACCGATGTGAACACTTGCACGACGGGGAAGAACAGCGCGTAGTACGTGATCGAACGCAGGTGCGCGGCCAAGTAGTGGTCGTTGAGCGACTTGAAGCGCTGCAGGTCGGCGTGCTCGCGGTTGAAGAGCTGGACCACGGCGATCCCGGTGAACCGTTCCTGCAGGAAGGCGTTCAGGCGCGCTAGGCGGACGCGGATCTCCCGGTAGGCCCGGCGGATGCGAGTGCGGAAGACGAAGGCGGCCCACACCACGAACGGCAGGACGCTGAAGGTGACCAGGGCCAGTCCCGCGTCCATCCAGAGCATCGCCGCCACGATGAACACGAGGATGAACAAGTCGCCGAACACCGTCACCACGCCGGAGCTGAAGAGTTCGTTCAGCGTCTCCACGTCCGACGTGATCCGGGTCATGAGCCGTCCGACCGGGTTCCTGTCGTAGAAGCGCAAGTCCAGCTGCTGAAGCTTCCTGAAGACCTGTGTGCGGATGTCGTACATGACCCGCTGGCCGAGCCAAGTGGTCACCAGCGCTTGGCCGTACTGAAAGACGAACGCCAGCACCGTCGCGCCGGCGTAGAGCGTCGCCAGCGTCGTCAGAAGGCGGATGTCGCGGCCGGGAACCGCGTCGTCGAGGGCGACCTTGGTCAGGTAGGGGCCGACCATCGCCAGCGCGGAAGCCAGCATGAGGCACCCCACCGCCGCCGCGACCTGCCACCGGTACGGCCCCAGGTAGCGCAGGAGCCGCGCCATGAGCCGGGAGTCGTAGGCTTTGCCCAGTACTTCTTCTTCGTACCCGCCCGTCAGTTCGGACATCGCCCTCGGGGCGGCGTCTCGTCCCCTGCCGTCGGTGTCTCGTCCTCTGCCGTCGGTGCCTCGTCCCCTGCCGTCACCTCGTCGAGCGCGTCCGCCAGCCGCTCCATCTGCTCCCATGGGCCCACCGTGGCGCGAAGCCCAGTGCCCTCCGGCAAGCCTGCAAAGGGGCGCACCCGCACGCCTCGCCGCTCCAGCCCCTGCGCCACGGGGTCCAGCTTCTCCGGCGCCGTCAGCACGAAGACGAAGTTGGCCGCCGACGGGGGCGCCGAGTGGCCTCCGGCAGCCAGCCGCTCCGCCAAGCGGTCCCGGTTGGCGATCGTCTCCCCAACCGTCTGGGCCAGCCAGGGCGACGTGCTGCGGTAGGCGGCGGCCGCAGACGCGCTCGTCACGCCTGTCACCGCAAAAGGACTCCGGGCCTTGTCGGCCTCCAGGACCAGCGTCGGGTTCCCAACGCCGTAGCCGGCGCGCATCCCCGCCAGTCCGTACGCCTTCGAGAAGGTCTTGACGCAGAGTGTGCGCTCGGCCGAGAGCGCCAGGTCGAAGGGCGTCCGGTCGCCCAACGCCCGGTTGTACTCGCCGTACGCCTCGTCCACGATCAGGACGCTGCCCACGGCCTCGGTCCGCTCCTGCACCGCGGCGACCCACTCGTCGGGAAGGCTGCGGCCCGTAGGGTTCGCCGGGTTGGCCACGAACACCACGGCGGGCCTGTCGCCAGCGAAGCCGTCCGGATCGCCGATCGCCTCCTCCCAGGGCACGGGGACGGGTTCGTGGCCGTTCATCCGCGCCAGCATGGCGGCCGCGGGCCAGCCCGGCTCCACGAACCTCATGGAGGTGGGCGCCACGGCGCGCATCACCATGTCCAGCACGCCGGTCCCGCCGGCGCCGGTGCAGACGTGGTCGGACGACACGCCCAAGCTCTCCGCCACGGCCTCCGCCAGCTCTTCCCCATAGGGGTCCGGGTACTCGGAGGCGGCGGCGGAGCCGGCGGCCGCGAGCACCGCGACCGCATCCGGATGGGCGCCCCACAGGTTGCGGTTGTCGCTCAGGTCCACCTCTACCGGGGAGGTGTCCGGCAGGTAGCGGGCCAGCTGTCGATACTCTGGTCGGGGGTAGCGGTCCATAGCTTGGAGAGTCGGGGAACCGTCGCGGCGTGGCAACGGGGCACGATGGGCCTATAGTCTCTGCCATGGACCGACCAATACGGATCCGGGGCGCCCGGCAGCACAACCTGAAGGGGTTCGACCTGGACGTCCCGAGAAACGCCCTCACCGTGATCACGGGGCCTTCGGGCTCGGGCAAGTCCTCTCTGGCGTTGGACACTCTCTTCGCGGCCGGCCAGCGACGCTACGTGGAGGCGCTCTCCACCTACGCGAAGCAGTTCCTGGACCGGCTGGAGAAGCCCGACGTGGACCGGATCGAGGGGCTCTCGCCGGCGGTGGCGATCGAGCAGCGGAACCGGACCACTGGGAGCCGCTCCACCGTGGGCACCGCCACCGAGGTCTACGACTACCTGCGGCTCCTCTACGCCCGGGTCGGTCGCACCCACTGCCCGGAGTGCGACGCCGAAGTGCGCCCCGACTCGGTGAGCAGCACGGTGGACCGGGTCGCCGCACTCGCCCCGGGGAGCCGGCTCATGGTCGCGTTTCCGCTGGGCAGGAGCGGCCAGGTCTCCCACGACGCGCTGGCTAGCCACCTGCGGGCGCTGGGCTTCGTGCGCGCGCTGGCCGACGGGACGCCGGTGGACTTGGCGGACGGGGCGCTGGCGGGCGAGGCGTCGGCGGACGGGGCGGACGGGACACTGGCGGACGGGGCACCGATGGACGGGACACCGGCGGACGGGGCGGACTTGGCGTCGGCGAAGGAAGCGCTGGTGGTGGTGGACCGGATCAAGGTGCCGCGCCAAGCTCGTGAGGACTGGCGCGAGCGGCTGGCCGACTCCCTGGCCACCTGCTTCCGCGAGGGCGAGGGCGAAGCCGTCGTCCTGGCACCTGACGCCAACGCCGACGACGGCGGCCCGGAACTGCGCTTCACCCAGCGCTTCCGCTGCCCCCGCCACCCCGACGCCACCTTCGTCGAGCCGGTCCCGCGCCTTTTCTCCTTCAACAACCCATACGGCAGCTGCCCCAAGTGCACCGGCTTCGGCGAGACGCTGGAGTACGACCCCGCGCTCGTGGTCCCGAACGAGGAGCGCTCGTTGGAAGAGGGAGCCGTCGACCCGTGGGCCCAACCCCGCTACTCCCGAGAACGCAGCGCACTCGTCCGCTTCGCGGCTCGGGAAGGGGTCTCGACGGTCGCTCCCTGGCGGACGCTGCCCCAAGCGTTCCGGGACGCCGTGCTCTACGGCAGGGGATCGTTCCGCGGCGTTCTGGATTTCCTCGCCTCCAAGGAGTCCAAGCGCTACCGCTCCTACATCCGACTCTTCCTGCGCCGCTACCAGCGTCCCAGCCGCTGTCCGGCGTGCCACGGGACCAGACTGCGGCCCGAGGCGAGGCGGGTGCGCGTGGGCGGCGCCGAGATCGCATCGGCATCGGCGATGCCCCTGGAGGACCTCCGCTCGTGGCTCGCGGGGCTGGAGTTGCGTCCCATGGAGGCCAAGGTGGCCGCCACGATCCTCCGCGAGCTCTCGGCCCGAGTGGGCGTTCTTGTGGACGTGGGACTCGGATACCTCTGCCTGAACCGGCAGATGCGCACCGTCTCCGGCGGCGAGGCGCAGCGCATCGCCTTGGCCAACGCCCTGGGCTCCACCCTGGTGGACGCTCTGTATGTGCTGGACGAGCCCTCCATCGGGCTCCACCCCCGCGACGTGGGCGCCCTGATGGCGGTGCTGGAACGCCTCCGGGACGCAGGCAACACGGTCGTGGTCGTGGAGCACCACTCCGCCGCAGTGGAGACGGCCGATCACGTGGTGGAGCTGGGCCCGGGCTCCGGCGAGGGCGGCGGAGAAGTCGTCTTCCAAGGTCCGCCGGAGGCACTGCGGTCCGCCGACACCAGCGCCGGACGCTACCTCTCGGGCCGCTACCAGCCCCCGTCGCCGCGCCGTCGCAGGCTGATCGACCTGCCCCGGCTACGCGTGGAGGGCGCCAAGCTGCACAACCTGCAGGAGGTGGACGCCGAGTTCCCCATCGGCGCGATCACGGCGGTGACCGGCGTGTCGGGCTCCGGCAAGTCCACCCTGGTGCACGACGTCCTCTACCGGGCCCTGGAACGAGAGCTGGGCCAAGGCGAGACCAGCGCCAAGAAGCACATGGGCGAAGCCGTGGGCGCCTTCCGCTCCCTGTCGGGCCACGAGCACTTGGCCGGGGCGGTGCTGGTGGACCAGAGCCCGATCGGGCGCACTCCGCGCTCGGTTCCCGTGACCTACGTCAAGGCGTGGGACCACGTGCGGCGCATCTTCGCCAGCCAGCCGGCAGCAGTCTCGGCAGGACTCTCGCCGGGCGCCTTCTCCTTCAACGTGGAAGGGGGACGCTGCGAGGCGTGCAAGGGCGCCGGCCACGTGGCCGTGGAGATGGTCTTCATGGCAGACGTGCACGTGCCCTGCGAGCTGTGCGGGGGGAAGCGCTACCGGCGCGAAGTGCTGGACGTGAAGGTGCGGGGTCTGGACGTGAACGCCGTGCTGGACCTCACGGTGGACCAGGCGATGCGCATCTTCATCAGGGAGCGTAAGCTGGGCCAAGCCCTCTGGCAGCTGCAGCAGGTCGGCCTCGGGTACCTGCGGCTGGGACAGCCCGCCACGACCCTCTCCGGCGGCGAGGCCCAGCGCCTGAAGATCGCCCGGGAGCTGATCGGCGGCGCCAGGAGCGCGGGGCGCAAGGTCTACATCCTCGACGAGCCCACCACCGGCCTCTCCGGCCAAGACGTGGCCCAGCTGAACACCGTTCTGCGCCGGTTGGTGGACGCGGGCGCCACGCTGGTGGTGGTGGAGCACGACCTGGACGTGGTGGCCGCAGCCGACTGGGTGGTGGACCTGGGACCAGGAGCGGGCGCGAAGGGGGGCTTGGTGGTGGCTACGGGCCGCCCGGAGGAGGTAGCCGCCGCGCCGGAGAGCGTCACGGGCCAGTTCCTGCGCGCGGCGCTCAAGGCGAACGCCGCGCGAGCCCGCCCGCGCCCGTGAGCCGGCCCGCGCCAGCCAGCCGGTCCGCACCGTGAGCCAGCCCGCGCCAGCGAACCCTTCCGCACCGACGAGCCGTTCGCGCCCGTGAGCCCGCCCGTCGTCTCCGTCGTCCTTCCCGTCCGCGACGGCGCCGCCACCTTGGGCGCGGCCCTGGCGTCCCTCGCCTCCCAGAGCCTCCGCGACTTCGAGGTCTTGGCCGTGGACGACGGCTCTGCCGACTCCACGCCCCGCATCCTGCGCGGCTGGGCCAACCGGGACCCGCGCTTCCGCGTCTTCCGCACCCCCCGCCGGGGGATCGTCCCGGCCCTCCAGCGCGGGTTGGCCTCGGCCCGCGCCCCCTTCGTCGCCCGAATGGACGCCGACGACCTCTGCCACCCAGCCCGCCTGACGGCCCAGTTGGAGTTCCTCCGGCGCACCGGCCTGGACGGATGCGGCGCCCAGGTCCACTGCTTCCCCGCGTCGGCGGTCACCCCCCGTGCCGCCGAGTACGCGGCTTGGCTCAACGCCATGACCGACTGGCCGACAGTGGCGGCCAACCTCTTCGTGGAGTGCCCGCTGGCCCATCCCTCCTTCATGTTTCGCGCCGAGGCCTTGGCCTCCGTGGGCGGCTACCGGGACCGGGGCTGGCCCGAGGAGTACGACCTCCTCCTCCGTCTCTGGCGCGCTGGCCGACGCTTCGCCTCGGTTCCCCAGGCGCTGTTGGAGTGGCGGCACGGCCCGAACCGCCTCAGCCGCTCCCACCCGGCCTACTCCCTCGACGCCTTCCGAGCGTGCCGGGTTCACCACCTCCGCCGAAGCCTCCTGGTGGGCAGGGAGGGCGTGGTCGTCTGGGGGGCGGGTCCCACCGGCAAGAGCCTCGCCCTGGAGTTCCTCCGCCAAGGGGTGCCCGTGGCCGGGTTCGTGGAGGTGAACCCCCGGAAGATCGGCCAGCAAATCCATGGCGCGCCGGTGCGGGACGCCGCCTCCGCCCGCTCCTGGAGCGCCGTCCTCCACGTGGGCGCGGTGGCGCGCTCGGCAGGCCGACGGGCCGTCCGGGAAGCGGCGGCGCAGGCGGGCTTGAAGGAGGGCCGAGAGTTCGTCTCCATGGCTTGAGGAGGTCCACGAAAACCGTTATTCTTCAATGAGTTTCGGCGGTTGTCCGAGTCCTTCGCTCCCCTACAACGACTTGCATGGCTGACCACCAACAAGGCGGGCCCGGCGAACGGGTTCTGGAGCGCATCTTGGAGCAGGAGATGCGCGAGTCGTTCATCGACTACTCCATGAGCGTGAACGTGCAGCGCGCCCTCCCCGACGTTCGGGACGGCCTCAAGCCCGTTCACCGTCGCATCCTCTACGCCATGTCGGAGCTGGGCCTCTCCCCCGGCCGGGCCTACAAGAAGTGCGCCACGGTGGTGGGAGAGGTGCTCGGCAAGTATCACCCCCACGGCGACTCGGCGGTGTACGACGCCCTGGTGCGGATGGTGCAAGACTTCTCCCTCCGCTACCCCCTGGTGGACGGCCAGGGCAACTTCGGCTCGATCGACGGCGACTCGGCGGCTGCATACCGCTACACCGAAGCCCGGCTCCAGCGCCTCTCCATGGAGCTGCTGGCGGACATCGACAAGGAGACGGTCCGCTTCGACGAGAACTTCGACGGCCGCCTCAAGGAACCGTCGGTTCTTCCCTCCAAGGCGCCCAACCTCCTGATCAACGGCTCCTCGGGAATCGCCGTGGGGATGGCCACCAACATCCCGCCCCACAACCTGCGGGAGGTGGTCGATGGACTGGTCGCTCTGATCGACGAGATGCCGTGGAGCGACGTGGAGGCGATCGTCCGAGGCCGTCCGGCACGCAACGACGACGGATCCCTGGACCTTTTCCAGGCCGGTCGAGTCGAGGTCATGAAGGAGCGACTGGAGGAGCTGATCCCGGCGCCCGACTTCCCCACCGGCGGCTACATATGCGGCATCGGCGGCGTTCGCGAAGCCTACCGGACGGGGCGGGGCCTGATCGTCCTCCGGGCGAAGGCGAGGGTGGAGGAGAACGACTCCGGACCGGACCGGATCGTGGTCGAAGAGATCCCCTTCATGGTGAACAAGTCCCGGCTCATCGAGCAGATCGCGGGGCTGGTGCGGGAGAAGCGGGTGACCGACATCCGCGACCTGCGGGACGAATCCGACCGGGACGGGATGCGGATCGTCGTGGAGCTCAAGCGCGAGGCGGTGCCCCACGTCGTCCTGAACCGCCTCTACAAGCACACCCAGATGCAGTCCACCTTCGGGGTCATCCTGCTGGCGCTAGTGGACGGCGTCCCCCGGGTGATGCCCCTGCTGAACATGCTGGTCCACTTCCTCCACCACCGCCACGACGTAGTGGTGAGGCGCAGCGAGTTCGACCTGTCCGCCGCCAAGGAGCGCGAGCACATCTTGGAAGGGCTCCGTACCGCGGTGGACAACATCGACGAAGTGGTGCGGATCATCCGTGCTTCCCGGGACGCGGCGGAGGCGGCGGTGAGCCTGCGCACGGCCTTCGAGCTGTCGGAGCGCCAGGCCCGGGCGATCCTGGACATGCGCTTGGCCCGCCTGACCGGCTTGGAGATGGAGAAGCTGGACGCGGAGCTGGCGCAGGTGCGGGAGCGGATCGCCGAGCTGGAGCGGATTCTGGGCGATCTGGCCGTCCGCCTGGGGATCGTGAAGGACGAGCTGCGGGAGCTGGCCGACAAGTACGGCGACGAGCGCCGCTCGAAGATCATCGCGCCGGTCTCGTCGTTCGACGTGGAGGACCTGATCGCCGACGAGGAGATGGTAATCACCCTGTCACGCCAGGGTTACGCCAAGCGCATCCCCATCGACGCCTACCGGGCCCAGCGACGGGGCGGCCGAGGACTGCGGGGGATGGGCACCAAAGCGGAGGACTGGGTGGAGCACCTCTTCGTGGCCGCAACCCACGACTACCTGATGGTCTTTACCGACCGGGGCCGCTGCCATTGGATCAAGGTGTGGAGCATCCCCCAGGGGAGCCGGCAGGCCCGGGGGAAGCCGATCGTGAACTTGGCCGATGTGAACCCCGGCGAGTCGGTGGCGTCGGTGGTGGCGGTTCGAGAGTTCCCCCCAGACCGCTTCCTCCTCTTCTGCACCAGGAACGGCGTCGTGAAGCGCACCCGCCTCTCCGCCTACCGGAACGTGCGCGCGGTGGGCATCTACGGTGTGGGCGTGCGCGAAGACGACGCGCTGATCGACGTGCAGGTCACCGAAGGCGACAACGAAGTCGTGCTGGCGACCCGCAACGGGAAGGCGATCCGCTTCCGCGAGTCCGACGCCCGTCCCGTGGGACGCACGGCGTTCGGCGTTCGGGGGATCCGCCTCGACGAGGGGGACGAGGTGGTGGGCATGGTGGTGGTGCGCCGCCCCAACGCCACCTTGCTGGTGGCGACGGAGCACGGCATGGGGAAGCGGAGCGAGATCGGCGACTACCGCTTCCAGTTCCGGGGCGGCAAGGGCGTCATCAACGTGAAGTCCTCCGACAAGACGGGACCGGTGGTGGCGGTGAAGTCGGTGACCGACGACGACCAGCTCATGGTGATCACCCGCAACGGCGTCGTGAACCGGCAGAACGTGGCGGGGATCCGGGTGATCGGGCGCGCCACCCAGGGCGTGCGACTGGTCAACCTGGACCAGGGCGACATGGTGGTGGACGTGGCCCGGGTGATCGACGGGGCGACCGAGGACGGCGAGGCGACGGAGGACGGCGAGGCGTCCTCGTGACGGAAGCGCCGGCCAGCGTTTCCTTGGCGGACGTTCGGGCGGCGGCGGAACGGATCCGCGGCGCCGTCGTGCGGACGCCCCTGGTACCCGACGCGGATCTCTCCGAGGCCGTGGGCGGCGATGTCCGGCTGAAGTGCGAGTCCCTACAGAAAGCCGGCTCCTTCAAGGCCCGGGGCGCGACCAACTTCCTGGCCCAGCTTTCCCCCGAGGAGCTGGCTCGGGGCGTGATCACCTACTCCTCCGGCAACCACGCCCAAGCGGTGGCGTTCGCGGCAGGGCGACTGGGCGCACGCGCCGTCGTGGTGATGCCGACCACAGCCCCGAGGGTGAAGAGCGACGGCGCTCGCAGGCTGGGCGCGCGGGTCGAGTTCGCGGGGACCACCTCCGAGGAGCGGCGGCTCCGGGCCGAAGAGATCGCGGAGGCCGAGGGGCTGTTCATGGTGCCGCCCTTCGATCACCCATGGATCGTCGCCGGTCAGGGAACCGTGGCCCTGGAAGTGGTGGAGGAGTGGCCCGACGTGGAGCTGCTGCTGGCCCCCATCGGCGGCGGCGGTCAGGCGTCGGGCTGCGGCGTGGCGATGCGCCAGTTGCGCCCCCAGACGTCGGTGGTCGGCGTGGAGCCCGAAGGCGCGCCCACCATGCGACGGGCCCTGGACGCCGGCGGCCCCGTGACCCTGGAGCGGATCGACACCATCGCCGACGGCTTGGCGCCCACCCGCGCCGGCAACCTCACCTACGCCTGCGCCGCCTCCTGCCTCGACGACGTGGTCCTGGTGCCCGACGACGCGATCCGCCGGGCCGCCGCCCACCTGCTGGAGCGCCGCAAGCTGGTGGTGGAGTACTCGGGCGCGGCGACGGTGGCCGCCCTCCTCTCGGGCGCGGTCTCGGCTGCCGGGCGCAAGGTGTGTGCGGTCGTGTCGGGGGGGAACCTGGACCCGTCCTTGCTGCGGGATATCCTGGCGACAGGCGCCGACGTGGGATCCGAGGCAGGCTCCGAGGCGGCCTAAGCGGGTACCAGTCCCCCAGGCACCAAGTAGCCCAGCCACCAGTAGCCCAGGCATCAGCAGCCGATTCGACCATTGCGCCTTCTTCTCTTCGACATCGACGGCACCCTCGTCAGCGGCGGCCCGGCCAAGTCTGCGTTCGGCGATGCACTCTCCGCCGTGTTCGGCACGCCGGGGCCGATCTCGAATCACGACTTCGCAGGCAAGACCGACCCGCAGATCGCCCGCGAGCTGCTGGAGGCGGCGGGGGTGCCCGGTCGGGAGATCGACGCCGGGCTGCCCCAGCTTTGGGGGTGCTACCTCGCTGAACTGGCCCGGATCATCCCGTCGAGTCCTCCGCAGCCGCTGCCCGGCGTGCGCAGGCTGGTCCAGGCGCTGGCGGCCCGCGACGACGTGGCACTGGGTCTCGTCACTGGCAACCTGGAGGGAGGCGCCCGCCTGAAGCTTGCGTCGGTGGGGCTCTGGGAGCACTTCCCCGTCGGCGCCTTCGGATCGGACCACGCGGCACGGAGCCGACTCCCCGCCGTTGCGTGCCGCCGCGCCACCGCCCACTGGGGCCGTCCGTTCGAAGGCGCGGATGCCGTGGTGATCGGCGACACGCCCCGAGACGTGGCCTGCGGCAAAGCGGTGGGGGCGACCACCGTGGCGGTGGCCACCGGGCGCTTCGCCATGTCCCGACTACGAGCGGAGGGACCAGACCTTCTCCTGCCGGGGTTCGGGGACGTGGACCGGGCCGTTGCCGCGCTGACGGAACGCCAGAGCCGCTGAACCGTCCGCTGGCGCCAGTTGATTGGAAGGTGGCTTCTGGCCCATCTTGCTATTGGCCTAGCCTGGCCTAGCCAAGTCGGCGGCGGGCGGACCCGTCCAACAACCACAACGCGGGAGCGTGAGAGTCGTGGCAACGAAGAAGGCATCCGGATCTTCCAGTCTCAAGAAGTTCTACTTGGCGCTCGGCGTGGTGGCGGTCCTCGGCGCCGTGTTCCTCTTCCGCGCCATGGGCGGCGGCGATGCTGTCAGCGAGCCCGTCGATCTCGGCGAGATCGAGGACCAGCAGCTGCTCGAGCTGGCTCAGGGCGAAGTCTGGGGCGACCCGGAAGCGCCCATCACGATCATGGAGTTCGGCGACTACCAGTGCCCGGCCTGTCAACACTTCGCCCTCCAGGTCAAGCCACAGCTCGACTTGGCCTACATCACGACCGGACAGGCGAAGCTGGTGTACCACGACTTCCCGCTGGAGCAACACCCCCACGCCTTCCTGGCGGCGCGGGCGGCCCGGTGCGCCGGCGACCAGGACCGCTACCACGACTACCACGACGCGATCTTCCGTACGCAGCAGCGTTGGTCCGCTAGGCGCGACGCCACGGGCAACTTCCGGGAGCTGGCAAGCGAGCTGGGGCTGGACACCGGTGCGTTTCGGGCTTGCCTGGAGAGCGACCGACACGCCGACGTGGTGACCGCCAACCGGGAGCTCGGCGTGCGCCTGCGCGTGGGCGGCACCCCGACGATCTTCGTGCACGACGGCGTCAACCCGGCCGAGCGGCTCGGCGGGATACAGTTCCTCGACATCCAGCGCGCGATGGAGCGGGCTGCCGGCAACTAGCCTTCATGGCCGCCCCTTCCGGCTCGACCGTCACCGGTCCGCCCGAGGCACCTCGCAACCGCATGTTCGTCGCCGTGCTCTCCCTTGCCGGCGCCTTCCTCGCGTTCTACTTGGTGGCCCACAACTTGGGCTGGGCAGGCGCGATCCAGTGCGGCACCGGCGACTGCGGAACCGTTCAGTCCTCCCGCTGGGCGTGGGTAGGGCCGATTCCCGTGTCGGGGATCGGGCTGGCCGGCTACCTGGCCCTCTTCGCGTTCTCGGTTCTGGGCTTGCAGGAGCGCTTCGCCGGGTCGCGGGTGGTCGCGTTTCTCCTCTTCGGCGGCGCCCTCTTCGGCGTCCTCTTCAGCACTTGGCTCACCTACTTGGAGGCGGCGGTCATCCGCGCCTGGTGTCGCTACTGCGTGGCGTCGGCCGTGGTGATCACCGTCATCTTCCTGGCGACCCTTCCCGAGTGGAAGCGCTTCCGCGGGAATCGGCCCGCTCAATGAACACGTCCATGATCCCGCCGCAGACGGCCGGACTCCACGACGTAAGGTCGTCGGTCAGGTCCACGCGCACGGTGGTGGGCGGTCCCCCCTCGAAGAGCTCCTGAGCCGCGACGATCACCTCGGCTTCGCCGCAACCGCCGCCGATCGTGCCCCCGATCACACCCTCCTTCCCGACCAGCATCTTCGCGCCCGCCTTTCGGGGTGTGGACCCTTTGGTCGCGACCACCGTCGCCAGCACGGTGGGCTCCCGCACGTCAGCAAGCAGGGCAAGCAGTTCCCTGTCGTCCACTGGAAGGTCGCTCCGTCTTCGAGGGGGGAGAACCAAAGTTAGCCCCCTGCCCGACTCCCGTAGAAGTTGGCGTACGCCACATGTGTTTCGGGCACGGTGACTTGGCGCTCTGACAGGTGCATCTCCACGCCCTTCGGCACTGCGTCCGCCATCACGGTGACGGTATGGCTGTCACCCACCTTCAGGTTCACGAACCGGTACTGGCCCGCGTTGTTGGTGGAGCGGACCGTGCCGTCGTCCAGCGTGACCTCTACGTTGGCGGTGGGCACGCTGCCGATGATGACGTAGCCCGTGATCGCACCGATGTCGTCGGTCGGCCCGATAGGGTCGGAGCAGGATGCCAGGACCGTCATCGTCAGGAGGAGTGCGGTCTTCTTGATCGTCATGCGGATGTTCTCCCTCGTTGGTGTGGGCTCCCGGCTCATCCGATGCGCCTTGGCGGTGGTGGTCCGGGGGGTTGCGGGAGGCCAACCTAGGCAGGGGGTATGACACGCCCCGGGGCCGGGAAGTGCGCTCGCCGGGCACCGTCACACCCCCTCGCTATTGTTGTGTGGTTTTGCGTGCATTCACCGTGAGGGATGAGGAGCTGCAACCCGACATGACCGAGACTCCCACTCCGCAGCCCACCAAGCTCCAGCAGCCCACGAAGCTCCAGCGTTGGATCGACCTTCTGGCGCACTTGGCCAAACACCGGTTCCCGGTGGAGAGGGCCGACATTTGGAAGAGCGTGCCCGGCTACGCCCAGGGGGTGGACGGCACCGCCCAGGAGAGAGCCACCGTCCGCCGCACCTTCGAGCGGGACAAGGACGAACTCCGAGCGCTGGGCGTGCCGATCGAGTCGGTGCCGCCCCCAAGGCGCTTCGGTGGCGAAGAAGCCGTCGCCTACCGGCTGGCGCCTGGCTATCGGCTACCCGTATTGCAGCTCCTGCACGCCGAACGGCCGGGGGAAGGCACCCTGGCAGAGGACCGCCACAGCACCCGTCTCGCCATGCACTTCGCCCTTTCCAAGCCAGAGGCGGACGCGGCGCTGCGCGGTCTCCAGGAGCTTGCGACGTTGCCGGCGTTCCCATGGGCTGCCGACGCCCGGTCGGCCTTCCGCAAGCTGTCCTCGGATTTGGAGGCCGCCGTGCCCGCCGACGCACCTGTGCAGTACGCGCCTGATCCAGAAGCCGTCGCCAACGTCCACCTGCTGGACAGCTTGTCCGCAGCCCTGCATCGAAGGAAGCGGGTCACGTTCCGGTACCGCAGCATGAGCCGCCCCCAAGAGAACGACCGCCCCCAAGAGACGAACCGACGTGTCCGCCCCTACGGGCTCCTCTTTGAGCAAGGACGGTGGTACCTGATCGGCCACGACGAGGATCGTGACGACCTTCGCACCTTTCGCGTCGGACGCATGCGCGAGGTGGTGGCCAACAGGCGGTCGCCGGGCACGCCCGACTTCGAGGTCCCATCCACCTTCCGCCTGCAGGATTGCTCCAACCAAAAGGCGTGGGAGCTGGGCGACGAACACGCCGAACCCGAGGAAGCAGATGTCCTGTTCCAGGCGCCTCGCTCGCGCTGGGCAGAGCGCAACGGCCTGGGCGAACTCGTCGAGAGCCTCCCCTGCGGCGGCCAGTTGCGACGCTTCCAGGTCCGCAACCGTAACTCATTTCTCCGCTGGATACTGAGTCTGCTAGGGGAGGCCCGCATCGAGGCTCCCGCAGAGATGCGCGACGACATCCGCCAGATGGCCCGATCGGTGGCGCGCAAGCACGAAGGAGCGCCCGTCCATGCCTGAAGGCAGCTCGGCCCGAGACCGCTTCGAGCGGCTAGCCTACGTGGTGTCGCGATCCAGCCGAGAGGATGGGGCCGACTTGGCCGCCCTTGCCAGGGACCTGGGCACCACAGAAGCCCGGATTCTCCAGGACCTGCAGGAGGTGAGGACCCGCGACGAGTACCGTCCCGGCGGGTGGCCCTGCGACATCAGCTGGCTCGTCGAGTCCGGCCGCATTCGGGTCGACCACACGAGCTTCATGGAGCGTCCGTTCAAGCTCACCGATCGGGAGATGTTCTGCCTTGCCCTGTCGGTTCGCGGCGTCATGAGCGAGACCGACAACGACCGCCCTGCCGCCTCCCGAACGCAACTCGCGGTGCGCGAAGAAGCCGATAGGCCCTCGAAGCCGGAAGCATCCTCGGATTCGGCCGCCGGTTTGGACAACTTCCTGCACCGCGCCCAGAGCGACCTGAGCCAGAACCCCGGATCGATCGCGGCCCCCAGCTTAGCCGTGCCGAACCGCATTCCCGACGACCGGGGCATCCGCGACACGCTCAAGACCGCCGTCTACGAGCGTCGGCCCTGCGTCGTCACTTACCTGAAGCCCGGCGCCGAGCACCCATCCCACCGGGTCATCCACCCCTACTTGGTCCTGTACTCGGAGGAGACTTGGTACGTGGTCGCCATGTGCACGGCCACCGACGAAGAGCGGGTCTTCCGCGTGGACAGGGTTCTCTCGGCCGAGCACGCCGAAGGAACGTTCGACATCCCCGACGACTTCGACGCCCAAGCGTACCTGAAGCAAGGCCCCGACGGGCTGATGCTCGCCCCAAAGAGCCGCGAAGCCCGGGTACGCTACTCGCGGGCGCTGGCCCCCTGGGTCAAGGAGCGCGCGTCGTACCGAAGCGTCTCGATGGAAGAACACGACGACGGCAGCATCACGGTTCGCCACAGCGTCGCGGACCCGTATTGGCTCGCGGCTCATGTCCTCCGCTACGGCATCGACGCGGAGGTGCTCGAACCCCAGGACCTGCGCGACATGGTGGCAGAGCTGGCCCGAGGCATGGCGACGGCGTTCGCTTCCCCGGTTCGGGGTTGACCGGCACACGGGCATCCGCCAGAATCAAGCATCAACGTCCAGTCCTACGTCGCCCTTCCACTCGGCAGGTCACCCGACATGACGTTCCGCTTCGAAAAGATCGGTCCCGTGGACCATGCCGACATCACGTTGGGCGACCTTACGGTCATCGCCGGTCGCAACAACACTGGCAAGACCTACTTGGTGTACGCGCTGTACGGCTTTCTGATGCGCTGGCACCGCTGGCCTATGGCGGACAGCTTCTTCGAGAGCTTGGCCGAGCGTGGACGCGCGGCGGCGGCGATGACTCCTTCCCGGATTGCAAGCGCTCTTACAAAGTCCGACCAGGTCATCGTGCGAGGGGCGCCCGATGTGCTAGCCAGTGTGCGGCAAGATCTGGTCGACCAGCTTGCGGAGGACTTCTCAGCCAGCGCACTGTCGGGCGTGTTCAGTTCATCGCCGGAAGTATTCGCTGATGCTCGAATGTCCATTGACCTGAGCGAGGACGAACTAAGCCAATTCCACCTGTCCAAAGTGGAAATTGGCTATCCGGGCAAGGGTCAAATGCGACTAGAGTGCCGAGACCAAGAGATCGCCGTCTCCATCGAACGAGATCGCGCTCCATCTCGGGGACGAACGGGCTTCCCCTCGACAACAGTTCGGGACATGTACAGTCACCTCCTGTTTCTCTTCGTCTGTCCCCAGTTTCCACAACCCTTCATCCTATCTGCGGAACGGTTTGGAATATCCTTGTTCTACAAGGAACTGGACTTCACAAAGAGCCAGCTGGTGGATCTGCTGCAGAAGATGGGCACTGAAAACGACCGGGACAGCCGAGATCCTTACCTGTTGATCGACAAGAACACGAGCAGATACGCGCAACCTATAAAGGACAACATCGATTATACCAGAAACATCCACGACATTCAGAAGGAACGCAGTCCGCTCCTCCAAGACAAGCTCTTCGACGACATCAAGAACCTCATGGGAGGATACTACAGAGCCTCCAAAGATGCAATTTTCTTTCGTTCCAAGGCCCGGGGGCGCAGTTTCGACATTCCTCTTCACCTTGCGTCGTCTTCCGCACGCGGACTCGCCGATCTATATTTCTATCTGCGACATACGGCTGCCACGGGCGATCTGTTGATCATCGACGAGCCCGAAAGTCACCTGGACACAGGCAATCAAGTCCTGTTGGCCCGCATCCTAGCGCGATTCGTCCATGCGGGTATCCGGGTATTGATCACAACTCACAGCGACTACGTCATCAAGGAAATCAACAATCTGATCATGCTTGGCGAACTAGGCGACAACGGCAACATACGTCACACGCTGAAGTATTCGGAGTCCGACTCGCTGAAGGCGTCGTCAGTGCGCGCCTACGTTGCGGACGACCACCGCTTGGTTCCGACAGTCGTGGATGAATTCGGCATCGACATGCCAGTGTTCGACGAGACAATCGACAGCATCAATCAGGTGTCGAGGAAGCTCGCCGCCGAAGTTCAACGCCAGCGTGAGCAGGAATAGCATGTCGGAGGCGGTAGGCTTTGCCGCCCAGTTGCGCCGCATAGTTCGGGAGCCGCACCTGCCGAGGCTTACGCCCACGGACGACGACGACGCGGTGGCCGACTTCGTCTTGCGGGAACGCAAGGCCCGAATGAGCTTCCGGATCACGGGTGTGCCCGCTTCTGCAACGGCAGTCAAGATTGACCGACTTGGACACCTCAAGGGCATGAGGGATGGTCGATGGAAGAGGAACTGCGACTACCTTATGGTAATTCCCGCTGGCGACGGTTGGTGCTCTATTCTCATTGAAATGAAGAAGACACTGTCGGAAGAGAACAGGGCGAAGGAGCAGCTGATTCGAACGATTCCTGTATTTGAGTACTTGAAATCGCTTTGCGAGATCGAGACGCAACAATCTTGGGAAATCGTCACACGCTACGTAGTGATTGCAGAAAGGGCGAGCGCAAGACTGGCCAAGGACCGCATAAGGGTGAATTCGGGTGCCCAGTCGTACCAGCATGAGGAGTACAAGGGCATCCAGATCGGATTTTTCGTCGGCGACTCTCTTGCTGCCAAGACACTGATGGCTGTGTGAATCTGGACCCCAAGCAGCTCTCGCGGGTTCTACTTGGATTTCGTCCGCCCGTCGAAGAACCGGTCCACAACCCGCTCCTTGTCGGACAGCGGTACACCCGTGCCCCCGGAGCGATGCATGACGATCTCGGCCGCTACCGACACGGCGATCTCCGCCGGGCTCTGCCCGCCCAGGTCGAGGCCGACGGGGGCTCGCACGCGCTTCATTTCCTCGGTCGTGAAGCCCTCCCGGGCAAGCTGTTCGTGTGTGGCTCGGACTCGGCGGCGGCTGCCGATCATGCCGACATAGGCGGGCGGACGGGCCATGCGGAGCAGCCGCACGAGACATTCGTAGTCGAAGCGGTGTCCCCGCGTCACCAGGACCACATGGTCGGCCGGGACGAGGGAGGTGTCGGCGAAAGGGTCGCGAAAGTCAATCACGCGGACGGCGGCGGCATCTGGGAAGCGGGCCGGATCGGCGAACTCCGGGCGGTCGTCCAGCACTTCCACACGTAGCCCGAGCATATTGGCGATACGGGCCAGCGGGGCCGCGATGTGCCCTGCTCCCACAATCACCATCTTGGCCGGCGGCGCGTGAAGCTCCACGTACACCGACGCCGTGGCCGGAACGCCTTCGGACGTGCGGTACTCAAACTCTCGGTTCGCGGTGCCCGACGTCTGGTGCTCCGGAAAGACTTCCCGCACGGCGACGGCAACGGCACGGTCGAGGGCCGGATCCCCCAGGGAGCCCCCCATGCAGGCTCTCACATCATCCTGTTGGTCTGCTTTGGAGTATTGTTTTGCGTTGGAGTTCACGCCCGCGCCCGAGTCGCGCTCGTGCGCGCCCACTGCCAGCCACCAGCGCCGGCCCGCTATCCCGTCGCCGCCTGTGGAGCGCGTGACCACTGCCGTATAGATGCGCCGGCCCGCGTCTGTCGCCGCCAGCACCGCCTCGGCGACCTGTGCAGCCGACGGGCAAGGGTCAAACGACATCATGTACTCACAGCATGGATTCCTCGGTATTGGCCAGCCGCTTTCTGGCCGCAACGCAGTACTCCTCCGACACATCAATCCCGAGAAAACCCCTGCCGTTTCGTCGGGCGGCCACGCACGTTGTGCCGACGCCGACAAACGGGTCTAGCACCACGTCGTCTCGGAAGCTAAAGAGTTGCAGGACTCGGCGTGCAAGCTCCTCTGGAAACATTGCCGGATGGCCAAACTCCTGCATCCGACGTTCCGGCGCGATGGACCATTTGGCTACTACCCATTCCTTGAACGAATCGGCGGTGATGTCGGCGTTGATTCCATCCCCCGACTTACGCAAGCTACCCTTGCAGAAGACTTCCAGGAACTCCCATGTGTACTTCAGATACGGGCTTGAGGGGCTTTTCCAGCTGCCCCATGCCGTGTACTTGCAGTTGTAGTTGTTCTTCTCCCACAGTATCTCGCCCTTCCAGATCAGGCGTTGCTTCATCAGATAACTGGATATGACATGATGGCTGGGAATGTAGTCGGAAAACAACGGCTGGACGTTGACTACGAGCCGGCCCCCGTACTTCAGTACGCGAACGCATTGGTCAAGTACGCAAAACAGCTTGTCGAAGTACGATTGCCAATCGGCAGCGTCGCCGTATTCTGCACTCGCGTCTGCATACCCCAAGCCGAAGTTGTAGGGAGGAGACGTGAACACCAGGTCGATGCAGTTGTCGGGAAGGTCCTTCAGCACGGTCTCGCTGTCGCCGCATACGATTCGGTCCCTGAACTGTCGGGGAAGAGGGTTCTCGTGATCGACGAACGCATGATCCTTTGCATAGTAGTGCTTCCCTCTCCGCAGTTCCTTGCTCTTTCGGCCGACAACCTTCCGTTCCCTGTTGTAATCGACTCGCCTGTACCGGGCGGCGGTCGCTGGGGTCATCGGCCGCTTCCCGCCGACGAGGGCGCGGGGAACCGGTCGCCGTACTCGTCGGGAGTGTCCAGATCGTCCACGACGCCGGGGTCCTGGACCGGGACCTGGAGCACTCGCGTCGCGTCGCGTCTGATCACGCCTCTGGCACCTTCCACCAGGTCGTCCCGGTAGAACTCTGGGGCGACTTCCATGTCGATCAGCACGGGGTGTCCTCGCTTGGAGCCGAACTGGGGCATCGCGATTGTCGCTTCGGAACCAAGCCATCGCTCGATCAGCAGTCGCACCGTCTCTGGCTTCACGGCTGGGTTGTCCACGGGTGTGTACGCTACGGCGCCGGGAGGCAGGCGCAAGGCCCGAAGGTGGTCCAGGGCGGTGCGCAGGGACCCGATCTGGCCGCCAGCTCCTCCCGGGTTGACCACCGGTTGGCCTGGGCCCCGGGCCGTCGCCGCCGCAACCGGTCCCTCTGCCGAAGGGACGACCACCAGCACCGGATCGCAGCCGGCACTGGACAGCGTGGCCGCCAGCCGGTTCACGAAGGCGGTGCCGCCTGCGTCCAGCAACGCCTTGGAGCGGCCCATCCGCGTGGAGCGCCCGGCGGCGAGCACCACGCCGGCGACGCTACGGCCTGCCCGGGGACCTCCACGGCTCGTCACGCCTTGCCCAAGACCGCGGCCTTGCCCAAGACCGCGGGGAACGCCGCGTGAAACGCCGTGCCCGACTCTCCCAGCTCCTTCACCACGCGACAGGGCTCGAGTCGGGCACCGAACCGCTGGTGAAGCGCGTTCAGCGCGGCCAGCACTTCGCGGGTTCCTCGATCGTCCGCGTACTTCAGCAGCCCGCCTCGGAACGGCGGAAAGCCAGTGCCCATCACCATCCCCAGGTCCACGTCGGCCGCCGAGGCCACTATCCGGTCTTCCAGGACTCGACCGGCCTCGTTGACCATTGCCAAGGCCAACCGCTCCACAACTTCCCCGGCTCGCACGCCCGACCGGGGCGCGTCCAGCCCCATCTCCCGGTACACGCTGGTGTCGAAGTCCTGCTGCTTGCCCTGCTTCTGCTGCTTGCCCTGCTTGTAGTGGTAGAACCCCCGCCCGCCCTTCCGGCCCAGCCGCCCCGACTCGGCCAGCGACACCAGCGCAGGCGCGGGCGCCATCCGCTCGCCGAACGCCTTGCCCAGGGTTGCACCGGCGTGGGTCGCGACGTCGATCCCCACTTCGTCGATCAGGCGGTACGGTCCCATGGGCATCCCGAAGCGGGTCCAGGCTCGATCCACGGCCCGTGCGTCCATTCCTTCGCCCAGCATGTGGCCGGCCTCGTTCAGGCACGCGCCCAAGATGCGGTTCACCAGAAAGCCCGGCCCGTCGCGGGTTACCACGGGGACCTTGCCGAGTCGAGCGGCCAGGGCGGCGATCGTCTCCACCGTGTCGGGGTGCGTTGCCTCTCCTCTCACCACCTCCACCAGGGGCATCCGGTGAACGGGGTTGAAGAAGTGCATCCCGGCGAACTTCTCCGGCCGAGAGAGGGGCGCGGCCATCTCGTCCACCAGGAGCGAGGACGTGTTGGTGGCCAGCACCGCCTCCGGGTCCATCGCCGCTTCCGCCTCGGCAAGCACCGCCCGCTTCACATCGATCCGCTCCACCACCGCCTCCACCACCAACCCCGCCTGTCCGAAGCCGCTGTACTCCACTCCTCCCGACACGAGAGCCATCTTCCGCTCGGCTTCGCGACGCCGAAGCTTGCGCCGCCGCACGGCACCGTCGAACAGCGACCGGGCGTGGGCCAATCCTCCCAAGACCGCTTCGTGACGGATGTCCTTCATGCGGGCGGGAATATCCCGGTAGGCCGCCAGTTGGGCGATCCCGCCGCCCATGACTCCGGCACCGATCACCGCCAACCGCTCCACGCGCGCAGCCTCGCCGCCCTCCGTCCACGGCCCCTTGCGCGCGCGCTCCCGCATCCCGAAGAGGAACAAGAGGTTCCCGCACGCCGGAGAGACCAGCAGCTCCGCCGCCGCCCGCGCCTCCATCTCCAGGCCCGCCGCCACGGAGCGACCGCTGCTCCCGCGAACCACCTCCAGCACCTTCAGAGGCGCCGGGTAGTGTCCACCGGTGCGAGCGAGGACCTGCTTGCGCGCAGTGCGCATGACGATTGCGCGGCCTACCGGGGTGCCGTCCAAGAACCAGGCGACTGGACCCCTGCGCTTGGGAGTCGACCGTGGTCGCAGATCGGCTGCGAACGCCCGGCACCGGTCGTCGAACTGCTCGACGGGGAACACTTGGTCCACCAGCCCGATCCGCTTGGCTTTGGAGACGCTGGCCGGCTTCCCCGAGAGCAACAGGCCCAGAGCTGCCCGCAACCCCACGAGACGAGGCAGGCGGGTCGTGCCGCCCCACGCCGGAAGGATGCCCAGCTGCACTTCGGGGAGCCCCAGGCGCGTGTCGTCTCCGCTGGCCGCAACCCGCCAGTCGCAAGCAAGGGCCAACTCGGTTCCGCCGCCAAGGCAGACCCCGCGCACGGCCGCCACCGTGGGCACCGGCAACGCCGCCAAGCGGGAGAAGATGGCTTGGCCGGCCCGGGCCTCGCGCTCGCCCGCATCGGCGTCGGTCACGGCAGCGATGGCGCCCACATCCGCCCCTGCAATGAACGACCGGGGCTTGGCGGAGGTGAACAGCAACGCTCGCAACGCACCCTTGGTGACGGCGGCTTCGGCCTCGGCCAGGGCGCCGTCCAGACGCTCCATGACCTCTTTGGTGAGGACGTTCTGGCTTCGGTGCGGATCGTCGAACGCGATCTCGCCCACGCCCTCGGCTCCGATCCGAAAGCACGGGTTCACGGGCGAGCCGCCCGCCAGCTCAGAAGATCGGCCTGACCTCGGCGTTCTCTCGGACTAGACGAAGCTCCACGGGTTCGCCCCGGGCAACGTCCACCGTTTCGTTCCAGTAGAGTTCGTCGTACGGGAGCTCGTAGCGCGTGTAGACCCAGTAGCGGCCCGGCGGCACCTCGAACAGCGCCATTCCTTCCACGTCGGTCGTGTCGGTGGCCTGTTCCAGCCCCGACTCCTCGATCTTGGCGCCGATCACCATGTCCACGTCGACGAACGCCTGGTCCGCCCAGTTGGCTTGGGCGACCCTCATGCTGTCCATGCGACCGATGGCGGCAGCCTGAAGCGACTCGAAGCGCTCGAAGTCGGTGGCGACCCGCCGCTCCGCCCGCTGGTACTCGGCGTTCAGATCGGACCACTCCCTGAAAATCGTCCGGTACCGGTTCTCGGCCCGGTTCAGTCCCTCCATGGCGTCGTTCAGCTTGGCCAGCGTGTCCCGCAACGTGTTCCAGCGGGTCTCGTTGTCCAGCCACTGCTGCTGGGCAGCCGCGATCTCGTCCCGGACCGCCAGAAGATCAGCGGGGATCTCGGGCTCCGGGTCGACTGCGGCCTGGGTCAGCGAGTCGAAGACTTGGTCGCGGTCGTAGGGCAGAAGGCGAACCTCGAGGTCGTCGCCTGCTTCGCCGTCGATCTCGACGGTGACCGTGAGTTGCGCGGGTCCGCAGGCCCCGAGGGCGACGGAGACGAAGAGCGCGAGGCCCAAGCCGAACGTGTTTCTCATCTTGACTTCCTCTAGTGACTGACCGTTAGTGACTGACTGTCAGCGGATTGCCGCGCCGAACGCCCCGACCGCCGGCAAACTCGGAACCGCTGGTCAATTTATGGAGTGGGCCACCCGGCATCAAGTACCGTAGAGTACTCTCGCGGACAGGCGAAGTCCACTCGCGGCGGCGGCGACGCTCTCCAGCGACGGCGGAGCCCCAGGTGTCCGGACGAGAGCGCCGGCTTCTTCGGCCGATGCTCCGTGCAATATGGCTTCGGCGGCGATCCGCGCGCATGTGGCGGGATCTGCCAGCCAGCGGCTCCAGATTCCCCTTGCTTGGCGCATCAGCTCCCGGATCCGCCGGGCGTCGGGTGCGCCTCCGGGCAGCCCCGCAGTACCGCCGGTGCCGATAGCTGCGAGCGCACGGTCCAGGCGAGCCTCCCACGCGCCGGCGTCCCCTCGTTGCGTGGAGAAACGAACGAGCAGGCGCCCGGCAGCGTCGATCTCGGTGGCGAACTCGTACAGCGCGGGCTCCCGGAGCGACTTGATCCACCCCTCCAGGACCAAGCGCACGAAGTGGGCTTGCAGCAGAGTGGCACCGGAAGGGAAGTGGTAGGCCGAGCCCACCCACGAGGTGACCACATCCGCCGAAAGTTGGGCGCGCACGGGTTCGACGGGAGCGGCGCGCCCAGCAAGACGGAGAGGAGCGGCGGCAGCACCGGCGGACCGTCGGGCACGAGCAGGGTTGCCGGGCCGTACAACGACCCACGCGGCCTCGTCGAGGCCGGCCGAATCGTCGAGGCCAGCCGGGTCGTCGAGGCCAGCCGGGTCGTCGAGATGGGTCGCGTCGCCGAGATGGGCAGCGAAGACCGCCTCGAAGCGCGATCTGGGCGAGTTCGCCCGGAACGTCGCCTCCCTGGTGAGCGCATCGGAAGCCGCGGTCAGGTGACCCGGGGGGAGCGGACTCGCGACGGTGCGACGCATGGCGCCAAGAAGGTCGTCCAGCACGTCGGGCGCGGCCGTGGCCACCAAGTAGCGACCCGATCCGGACCTCTCCAGGGTCAGCTGGGCGGGCAAGCTCCCAGTCGCCTCCTGAAGGGCCGTCAGCAACGCACGGTCGGCAGCCGCGTTGCCAACCGGGGGCGCCGGCAGCGCCAGGACAGCGGCGGCGGCGGGGGACCAGGCTCGCTCGACGACCAGCGACGGACCGCGAAGCTGGCCGATCCAGTCCGAACCGAGCGGACCAGAGAAAGCGACCGGCGTTGCCAGAAGCGCAACCAACGCTGACACCGTCGGCGCCGTCACGTGTCGATCCGGGGGCGGAAGAGGGACCGCCGCAGCCGGTCCAGCGCCACGACAAGGTCGTCCGTCGTCAGCGCGTCCAGCCGGTTCAGCACTCCCCGAGGCCAAGCGGAGGCATCCCGCGCGTCCGGCGAGAAGTACCGGTCCGCCAGTGCGAGCCACTCTTCGGGCACCGCCGCGGCCGTCGCGATCTTGCGCCGGGCTTCGTCCACGCCCCGATGCCACCAAGGCGACAAGCCGGTCACGGTCGCCAACTCCAGGGCCGCGGCCACGGCGGCGTCGGCGTCGGCCCGCCGGGACGCCCGCGCCGCGAATCCGATCCAGCCGCCGGCACCTTCCCCGACTTGGTGCATCCAGACGGCGGCGCCAGGAGGGTCCAACTCTCCCAGCGCGGCCCGCAGAGCCTCCGTCGCCGCCAACGCCACTGGGTCCCGCACAGGACCGAGAGTGAACGCCGCCGCCGACCAGGCGTACAGAGGCGTGCTCGGTGGCGACGCGGAGCGGAAGCTGGGCTCCGCCGAGCCGGGAACACCCGAGCCCGCGTCCACCCCAAGCGCGCCCAGCGGCGGAGCCCCGACCCTGGAGAGGTCCGCCAAGATGCGAGGCACGGGCACATCTCCCAGCACGAAGACTCGAAGCCGATCTCGGGCGTGGGACCGCCGCCACAACTCCCGCACCTCTTCCGCTCCCACCACCGGCAACGTCCGCTGGGCGTCGGTAGGCACCCGTCGCTGGGCGTCGGTAGGCGAACGTCGCTGGGCGTCCCTAGGCGACCGAGGTTGGGCGTCCGTAGGCGAACGAGGCTGTGTCAGCTCCAGAGTGAGCCAGCCCTGGGGTGTCTCGGCCAAGCGGTCCAACCGGGCTTCCTCTCGCCGCAGCGCCCCGCCGTCGGGCTCGTCGGAGGGAGAAGACGCCAGCCGACGGACGATCCAGGCCAGTTCGTCCATGTCGCGACGGTCGCCGACGACCTGATACGCGATCCTTCCGTCTTCAATCCCGCCCCTCAGCGCGGCACCGATGGCGGACGCCTGGGAGCGCGTACGGTTCAGCGCTCCGTCGATCAGCGCTCGCGCGGCGCTGAACGATCCCGGCTCCACGGGGGCGGAGATGCGAACTCCCACCACAGAGAGGCCCGGCGCCCGCTCCAGAACGAGAGTGGGACCGCGAGGAAGGGTTACGACCGAATCCGGTACCAGTGGGTCGGAAGGAACCAGCGGGTCGGAACAGGCTCTGCAAGCGGTCGACCCGCTCCCTCCTGCTTGGAGGAAGCCGACGGCACCGGCCGCCAGAAGCAACCCGGCCGACGGCGCCAACGGGTCAGGACGGCGTGGGGCTGAAGAAGAAGCGCGTCGGGTCGACGGCCACCCCGTCGACGTGGACCTCGTAGTGCACGTGATAGCCGGTCGACGTGCCCGTATTGCCCATGAGCGCAACCACGTCCCGGCGCTCCACCTGCTGTCCCCTTCGCACGAGGATCTCGGACGCATGCCCGTACACGGTCTGCAAGCCGTGGCCGTGGTCGATGATCACCGTCAGGCCCAGGCCCTTCTTTCTTCCCGTGAACGTGACTCGACCGTGGGCCGTGGCCACGATCCGTTCGCCGGGCACCCCGGGGATGTCCACGCCCCGGTGGTAGGTGCTGGCACCGTGGACCGGAGCCCTGCGGGGTCCGAAGCCGCTGCTGGGGTTTGCCCAAACCGGCATGATCGACGGCACCGAGTTGATCCGCTCGCTGCTGGCTTCCAGGGCGGTCATCGTCTCTCGGGAAGATTCTTCAAGCAGTGTGACCTTACGTTGCAGAAAATCCAGGTACCCCCTCGTCACCTGCCTGCCGAACGGCGACAGCGCGACATCGCTCGCCGGAATGGGCCCAGGACCGCCGACGCCCACGTCGTAGACCTCTTGGTCGATGCCTTCCAGTCCCGCCGTGCGTCGCAACCGCTCGTTCTGCTCATCGTATGCGGCGACGCGCCGATCCAAATCCTCCACCTGCCCTTGGACCTGGGCTAGCCGCCCCTTCATCTCCTCGTTCTCCCTGCTCAGCTGGGCGGCGCGTATGCGAAGTCCGCCGCTCACGACGACCAAGGGGGCGGCAACGACGACCAAGACGCCAGCCACGCACAGCCCCCAGAAGAGCACCCGCGCTTTGCGGGCCGACAGGGTACACTGCGCCTGGGCGCCGGCGTCTCCGCGCAGGAAGATGATGGTCCAGCCGTTTCTGATCATGGCCGACAAGTCTATGTGGAAGGGGCTGTCCGGGTCAACCTTCGACCCTGGGAGGTCAACCTTCGACCTTGGGAGGTCCTTCGACCTTGGAAGGTCAACCTTCGATCCGGGGGAAGAGGGGCGGTCCCGCCAAAACGGTCCAGCCAACAGGGGCCAGCTCCGCCAGCTCCGTCAAGCGAGGGACTCTCGGGAGCCCGAGCCGCCGAGCGAGTTCGTGGGACTTCTGGGGCGCGACAGGTTCGAACAAGCACGCCAGGACCGCAAGCACGCGAACCAGCGAGGCAAGGGTCTCGTCCAGCTTCTCCGTGCCCTCCGGGTCGCGGGCCAGCGCCCACGGCTCGCGTTTCTCCACGAACCCGTTGGCTGTCCGCGCAAGCTCCATCGCCGCCCCGAACCCCTCGTGGAGCCGGTACCCCTCCATGCCCTCTCGGTACTGGTCCACCGCTTCCCCGATCTCCCGCCGGAGCCCGTCCGCCGGCGCCGATGGAACGACTCCGCCACGGTAGCGCTTCACCATGGCCGCCACTCGGTGGACCAAGTTCCCCAAGGTGTTGGAAAGCTCGTCGTAGCGGGCCAGAAAGCGCTCGGGCGTGTAGGAGGCGTCGTGGCCGGTGGGCATCTCCCGGATGAGGTACCAGCGCACCGCATCGGTTCCGAACCGGTCTCGGAGGTCGAGGGGGTCCACCACGTTGCCGAGGGACTTGGACATCTTGGTCGCGCCCACGACCCACCAGCCGTGGGCCAGGATCTTTCGGGGCAGGGGCAGCTCCGCACCCATGAGCAGCGCCGGCCAGTAGACGGCATGGGTGGTGAGGATGTCTTTGCCCATGAGGTGGAGGTCTGCGGGCCAGCGGGATGGCAGCGAGGCGTCGCCGAAGCCCTGCGCGCCCTTTGGAGCCACCGGGTCCACCGCGCCGGAGGCCGTCACGTAATTGATCAGCGCATCCACCCAGACATACGTCGTCTGCTCCGAATCCCACGGCAGGGGTATCCCCCAGTGGATGCGGGAACGGGGTCGGGAGATCGACAGGTCGGCCAGCGGCTTGGCGAGAAAGCCCAGGACCTCGTTGCGACGCCCAGCCGGGACGATCCATTCGGGGTCGTCTTCCACATGCTTCCGGAGCCGTTCCTGAAACCGACCCATGCGAAAGAAGTAGTTCTTCTCTCGAATTCGCTCGACGGGGCCGCCGGCCACCGGGTCCTTCCGCTCCGGTCCGACCTCCTTCTCGGTGAAGTAGCGCTCCTGGCTGACCGAGTACCATCCGACGTATTCGCCTTCGTAGACGAGCCCGTTGTCCCGCAGGCGCTCCAAGAAAGCGGAGACCACGGCCACATGCTCGGGCTCTGTCGTGCGGATGAAGCGGTCGTGGGAGATGTTCAGCTCCGCCCACGCGGCCTGGAAGCGGCCCGCCATGATGTCGCACAGCTCCTCTGGGCTCATCCCCTGCTGCGACGCCGCCTCCTGTATCTTCTGGCCGTGCTCGTCGGTGCCCGTAAGGAGGAGCACGTCCTGCCCCGCCCGCCGCCTGTACCGCGCCAGCACGTCCGCCAGGATCGTGGTGTAGGCGTGGCCCAGGTGCGGCTCGCCGGAGGCGTAGTAGATCGGAGTCGTGAGATAGAAGGACGACATGGGGGCGGGAAGCTAGAAAAGGGACGGCGGGACAGCAACATTACTAGGCATGTGCAGAATCTGCGGGACGGCTCTCGCGAGCCGAAGCGCCGGCCTCACCGGTAGAGCAGGTAGGGCCGTCGCTGCTCCAGAAAGGCGTCCAGGTCGCTTCCCCACGAAGCCGCCAACTCCGGGTAGGACGCCCCGGCCTCCAGCGCCAAGCGCAGTGCGTCGGTGCCGGCCAGCCGGTCGAAGTGGCTCTCGCGCCAAGCCCAGCGCTCTCCCGACATGGCCATCGTCTCAACGAGAAGGGCCAGCGCGGCGAGGGTGGGATCGTACTCCGGGCCGTCGGCCACGAGGCGCACTCCGCCGGACTCGACGCCGTCGAACTTGCCGTCGCCGGGCTCCGTCGGCGTGAAGCGCACGGGCAGGAAGACAGCGTCGGGCACGTCCAGGGCCGCCAACCGGATCGCCAGCTCGTCCGGGTCCAGCCACGGCGCGCCCACCTGCTGGAACGCCCGCTCCGTGCCCCGGCCCACCGAGAGGGGGGTCCCCTCGAAGAGGCAGGTGCCGGGGTAGTGCCAGGCGCTCTCCACGGACGGCATGTTGGGCGATGGCGGCACCCAGGGCACGCCCGTCGCGTCGAAGGGCATCGCGCGTGTCCACCGATCGGCGGGCACGACGCTGATCGTCGCCGCGACCCCGAACTCGCCCACGGCCATCCGCGCAAACTCTCCCGCCGTGAGGCCGTGGCGCATCGGCACCGGGTAAGGTCCCACGAAGCTAGCGAACTCCGGGTCCAGGACGTTCCCCTGCACCGCGTCGCCGCCGATCGGGTTGGGGCGGTCCAGCACCACGAAGGGGATCCCCCGCTCCCCCGCCGCCTCCATGGCCAGGGTCATGGTGGAGAGGTAGGTGTAGTAGCGGGCGCCCACGTCCTGAATGTCGAACAGAAGGAGATCGACCCCTTCCAGCGACTCGGCCGTGGGCTTCCGGGTCTGACCGTACAGGGAGTGGACCGGCAGGCCGGTTCTCTCGTCGGTCCCGCTCTCCACCTTCACCCCCGCCTCCGCGCTGCCCCGAATGCCGTGCTCTGGAGAGTACAGCGCCACCAGTTCGGCCTGCGGATGGTCCGCCAGCAGGTCGATCGTCGAGACGCCGGCCCGATCCCTGCCCGTGTGGTTGGTGACCAGCCCGATCCGGCGGCCCGCGATCAAGTCGAGCGAGTCGGTCAGCAGCACTTCGATCCCGGGACGGACGGGACCCTGCCCGCCGGTGCCCGTTTCCCCGTCGGCCAGAGGCGAGCACGCCGTCGTCGTCGCCGTCGCGACTGCGATGACGGCGGCCCGGCGACGCCACGCTTGGCCCGGCCACGTCGCACGGCGCAGCCGCCAGCCCGGCCGTGACGCCCGGCCCTGCCGCGATGTCCAGCCCAGCCACCTGTCTCTTCCCAAGGCCACTTCCATGATCGCCCAACCTATCGGTAAAGCACCGTCGCGCCCAACGGCAACCCTCCTCCTGGCGGCCCTGGCAGCCCTGGCAGCGTGCTCTCCCCGGGGCACCGGAGCACCTTTCGCGGCACCGATCCCGGAGCTAGCCGTCGCCCTAGACCGCGACGCCCGGAGATGGGTGGACGAGACCCTGGCCGACCTGACCCTCCGGGAGGCCGCCGCCCAGCTGGTCGTCCCCTGGATCCCCGGCGGCTACGCCTCCGAGAGCGATCCCGCCTTCCAGGAGCTGCTGGGCTGGGTGGAGCAAGGGCTGGGCGGCGTCTCCATCTCCATCGGGGTGCCCGACGCATATGTGGCCAAGCTCAACCGCCTCCAATCCCAAGCGCGCATTCCCCTGTTGGTGACCTCGGACTTCGAGAACGGGGGACCCGGTATGCGGCTCAACCACAGCTACGCGATCCCGTCCCTTCTGCCCCAGGGCGGCGGCACCAGCTTTCCCCCGACGATGGCGTTCGGGGCCGCGGGGGACGAAGCACTGGCCTTCGAGTACGGTCGCATCACTGCCGAAGAGGCCCGGGCGGTGGGCGTGCACTGGCTCTTCGCGCCGGTGCTGGACGTGAACAGCAACCCGGCCAACCCGGTGATCGCCACCCGATCGTTCGGCGAGGACCCGGAGACCGTGGGCCGCCTCGGCGCCGCCTTCGTTCGGGGCGCACGGCGCGGCGGAGCTTTGGCGACGGCCAAGCACTTCCCCGGCCACGGCGACACCCGCACCGACTCCCACATCGTCCTGCCCGTGATCGGCGCCGACCGGGAGCGTCTCGACCGAGTGGAGTTGGCCCCCTTCCGGACGGCCGTGGAGGCCGGCGTGGACGCGGTGATGACCGCCCACGTGGCCGTGCCCCAGGTGCTGGGGGACGAGCGGCCGGCCACCCTGTCGCCCTACTTCATGACCGATGTGCTCCGGGGCGAGATGGGCTTCGACGGCATCCTCTTCACGGACGCTCTCCGGATGGGCGCGATCACCGCTGGCTGGGGCGCGGGCGAGGCGGCCGTACTGTCGCTGGAAGCCGGCTCCGACGTGCTGCTGGCGCCCGACGGGATCGGACCGACGATCAACGCTGTCGTGGAGGCGGTGGAGTCGGGGCGCGTCTCCCGCGAGCGCATCGACCTCTCGGTGCGCCGGCTGCTGGAGGCGAAGGCTCGGCTGGGACTCCACCGGGTGCGCCGCGTGAACCCTGAAGCCGTGGCGCGCCGCGTCGGGACCGCCGAGAACCGAGCCGTGGCCCAGCGCGCCGCGGCCAAGTCGATCACCCTGGTGCGGGACCGGCACGGCGCCGTGCCGCTGGCGCCCAACGCCTCGGTGATGAGCGTGACGTGGGCTCGCCGCGACGATCTGCTGGCCGGTCGCACCTTCGACTCCACCCTGCGAGGCTTCGCCGGACGCGTCGCCCGCACCCGAGTGGGGCCGGACACGCCGTGGGCGACGTGGGACTCGCTCCTCGCCCAGGTGCACGATGTGGACGCGGTAGTGGTGGGAGTGTACGCCCCGCCGCGCTCCGGAGCCGGGGCGACGGCGCTGCCTTCCGGCTTGCGGGCCTTCGTGGAGGCCGTGGACCGATCCCGCCCCGGCTCCGCGCTGACGATCTCCTTCGGCGGCCCCTACGTGCTCTCGGCGTTCCCCGAGGTGGGGAGCTACATGGTGGCCTGGGGCGAGCGGGAGGTCTCCCAGAGGGCCGCGGCCCGAGCTCTGGCGGGCGCGGAGTCAATCGGCGGGCGCCTTCCCGTGTCGATCCCTCCGCTACACCAAATGGGGGATGGCCTGGACCGCGCCGCCGGCGGGCGGGCCGAACGAAACGTGCGATCCGCGCCCGACCCTCTCCGGGAAGCCGGCTTCGTGCCCCCGGTTGCCGATCCAGCCGGGGACCCGGCGGCGACCCCCGACACCACTGGCGGACCCGGACGCTGGCATCCCGTCCAGCCGCTCCCCTCCTGCGACGATGGCGTGCAGGCACTGGCAACCGTTGCGACGCCCTCCCCTCCAACCGAAGACCTGTCCGACTCCTTCTGTGCCGCCGCCGGCGGCATGGTGGTCTCGCTCCGGGAAGCCGATCCGGTCCAGGTGGGGATGAGCCCCGATTCCCTGGCCGTCATGGACGCCGTGATCCTCTCCGCCTTGGCCGACTCCGCCGCCTCCGGCGCGGCTCTGGCCGTCGTTCGACGGGGCCGGCTGGTGCGCCTTCGCGGCTACGGCCGCCTGGACTGGGACCCGGACGCGCCCCCCGCGACCCCGGCATCCATCTTCGACCTGGCTTCCCTCACCAAAGTCGTCGGCACGACATCGGCAGCAGTGCTGCTGGCCCAGCGCGGCGTCCTGGGGCTGGACGACACCGCCGCGAGCCACCTCCCCTGGTGGGACGACGGCGACCCGGCCAAATCCCAAGTCACGCTACGCCAGCTTCTCCTCCACCGAGCCGGGCTGCCGCCCTTCCGCCGCTTCTTCCTGCAGATCGCAGGCCGCCCCGCCTACCGCGATGCCATCGGCACCCTGCCCCTGGACCACCCTCCGGACGAACAGGCCGTCTACTCGGACATCGGTCTCATGACCGTCGGCTTCGTGGCGGAGCAGCTCTCGGGTCAGCCCTTGGACGACTTCCTGCGTGACCAACTCTGGGACCCGCTGGGCATGGACGACACCGGCTTCAACCCGCCTCCGTCCTCGTGGGACCGGATCGCCACCACGGAGATCGACACCGTCTACCGGGGCTACCACATCCACGGCGAGGTTCACGACGAGAATGCCCATGCCATCGGCGGCGTGGCGGGCCACGCAGGGCTTTTCAGCTCCGCCCGCGACTTGGCCGTCTTCGTTCAGATGATGCTGGACCGGGGCGTGGCGGGACCCTGCCGCGCCGATGCGCTCTCCGGAGCGCCCTGCAACCGTCCTCGTCGCTCGCCCGTTGCCGTCTTCGCGCCGGGGTGGGTGGACCAGATCAGCCGTCGCGCGTCGCCGGCGTCGAGCCGCGCCCTGGGATGGGACACCCCTTCGGGACGTTCTTCCGCGGGCGACTGGTTCTCGGCCCGGTCCTTCGGCCACACGGGCTACACGGGCACCTCGATCTGGATCGACCCGGTCCTCGACCTGGGGGTGGTCCTGCTGACCAACCGCGTCAACCCCACCCGGGACAACGCCAAGCACATTCCCTTGCGCCGGCGCGTCCACGACCTTGCGGCTCGGGCCGTGCTGGACACGCCCCCGAGACGCCGCGAGCCGGAGCCGCCGTCGGAGTCGTCGGAGCCCTCGGAGCCGTCGGACCGTCCAGGGGACCCCAAGCCATGACGGGGTTCGGCGGACCGGACTTGGCGGTCGTCCTCCTCTACATGGCGGGCGTGACCGCCTGGGGCGCGTGGCTGGGCCGAGGCACCTCGGGCGGGACCGGCTACTTCTTGGGCAACCGCAACCTCCCCTGGTGGGCGGTGATGTTCTCCGTCGTTGCGACCGAGACCAGCACCCTCACCTTCCTCTCGGTGCCCGGCGTGTCGTACCTGGGAACCCTCGCTTTCCTGCAGCTGACGCTGGGCTATCTGGCGGGGCGGATCGTCGTCGCGACCGTGCTGCTGCCGGCGTACTACCGAGGCGACCTTGCCACCGCCTACGAGTTCCTGGGCCGCCGCTTCGGGACGGCTACTCGCCGCTGCGCGTCCGGCGGCTTCATGATGGCCCGCGTCCTGGCCGACTCGGTGCGACTCTTCGCCACCGCGATCCCCCTGGCGATCGTCACCGGCTGGTCGTACCCCGTCTCCATCTTGGTCATCGGCACGGCCACCCTGGCCTACACCTACTTCGGCGGCATCCGCGCCGTGGTGTGGGTGGACGCCCTCCAGATGACGTTGTACGTCGCCGGCGGCATCGTCGCACTGGTCCTGCTCCACAGCGCCGTGGACGGCGGCTGGCCTGCGATCCTGGATAGCGCCGGAGCGGCGGGCAAGCTTCAGGCGCTGGACTTCTCCGCCTCCCTGGTCGTGCCCTACACCTTCTGGGCCGGCTTGGTCGGCGGCGCCTTTCTGTCGATGGCGTCCCACGGTACCGACCAGCTCATCGTCCAGCGGCTCCTGACCTGCCGCGACGCGCTCCAGAGTCGGCGCGCCCTGATCGGCAGCGGCTTCGTGGTGGTGGGCCAGTTTGCCCTCTTCCTCTTCGTCGGACTCGGACTGTGGGCCTTCTACGAGGGCCGAGCTTTCGACAGCACCGACGAGATCTTCGCCACCTTCATCATCTCCGAGATGCCCGCCGGAGTGCGGGGCCTTCTCATCGCCGGAGTCTTCGCCGCCGCCATGTCGTCGCTGTCTTCGTCGATCAACTCCTTGGCGTCCGCCAGCGCCTACGACTTCTGGGGACCCGCCACCGGACGCCAGAGCGACGAGCGGGCCATGCTGGCGGCGGGCAGGGTCTTCACGCTGGTCTGGGCCGGCGCCCTGGTGCTGGGCGCGGTCCTCTTCATCCCAGCCGAAGGAGCCGGGGCGGGGAGCGGCGACCAAACCCGAGCCGCCGCCGTCGAAGTGGCGCTGGCCGCGGCCTCCATGGTCTACGGCGGACTGCTGGGCGCCTTCGCTCTGGGCGTCTTCGGCCGGAAGGTGGGACAGGGCGGTGCCATCGCGGGAATGACGAGCGGCGTGGCGACGGTGGTGGCGCTGTGGGCCTGGGGCGGTGTCGCCTGGCCGTGGTTTGTTCTTGTGGGATTGGTGGTCACCACCGCCGTGGGATCGGCGTGGACCAAGGCGCACTCGTGGCGCGGCGGCAGCGGACCCGACGGCGGCGGGCTCGGCGCCAGCGACGCCGGCGGCAACGCGCTCGACAGCGACGCGGGCGAGGACCGCAGCTCGTGACTTGGCTGGGCGTGGACGGCGGCGGAACCCGCTCCTGCGCCCTGGCCGTCGATGCCCAGGGGCGGAAGCTGGCCGCCGTCGAAGGTCCGCCGGGGTTGGTGGACCCTCAAGAGCCGTCCGCGACGGCGGCGGTTGTGGCGGAGTTGGCGCGAAGCGCAGCCCAGAGCGCGGGAACTCCGCTGCCGCTGGAGGGTCTGTGGGCGGGGCTGGCGGGCGCGGGGCAGGAAGGTCCTCGGCGCGCCGTCGAAGCTGCCCTGGAGGCTGCGGGAGTGGCGCGCCGCATCGGCGTGGGCACCGACGTAGAAGCGGCGAGAGCCGACGCGTTCGGCGAGGGGCCGGGCATCCTGCTGGTGGCGGGCACCGGCTCGGTGGTGCTGGCAGTGAACCCCCGTGGCGAGCGGGTGACGGTGGGCGGGTGGGGCAGCGCGCTCGACGACGAAGGCAGCGGCTACCGGATCGGCTTGGACGGGCTCCGCGCGGTGGTTCGCAGCACCGACGGCCGAGCGCCCGAGACATCGTTGGGCCGCGCGCTCCTCCAGCAGACGGGCGCAGCTTCGCCGGCGGAGCTGGTGGCGTGGACCGCCGCCGCCGCCAAGAGGGACGTGGCCGCGCTGGCGCCGACAGTGGTGGGCGCGGCCGATGCAGGCGACGCCGCCGCCGCTCGGGTGGTTCGAAAGGCACTGGATGCCCTGCAGGAGCTACTGGAAGCGGCCCTCGCACGTACCGGGGAGTGGGGTGCCCCCCCTCCCCTTGCGCTCTCGGGCGGACTCGTCCGAGCCGATAGCCCCTTCCACGAACCCCTGGCCGCGATCGGCACCAACCTGGGCTGCGATGTGCAGCCAGCTCCCGTGGTGCCCGAGCGGGGCGCCGCCAGCAAGGCGTTGCAGCTGGGCCGGTCAAGACGGAAGGGCCAGTCGGGACGCCGGTAGTCCCCCGAAGCAGTTCGCCAAAGCAGTCCGCCTCCTCCCACAGTCCTGCCATTTTGGCAGTTGTGCCTGCCGTCTTGGCGGTTGTGCCTGCCATTTTGGCAGGAAAACGCCGATTCCAGTCCCTACTTGGTGTCAACGATGGCCACGGTACTGCCATTTTGGCAGGAAATCGGTGGCATGGCCCGTGCAGAGAAAGGGGCGAGCGGACAAGCCGCCCTCAAACACCAACCGGAGAGACCCCGATGACCATCCTCGCCCACCCCATCATCAGAACGCTCGGCCCGCTCGCCTTGAAAGTGGGCGTGGTGATCATGTTCAAGCTCCTCGAACGGGCTCGCCGCGCGGGGTGAGCGGAAGCCGGTAGCAAGAGGGACTGGCACGCGGCGGTACGACTCGTCGCGGACCAAGCACCACCCACCAAGACCAAACCAAACCAACCAAACCCAAGGAGGGTTGAACGCATGTCGCTGACTCAGTACACGAACCGCTTCGTCCCCGAGCCCCACTCCCTGCTGGAGCGGATCCTCGGCCCCTCGACGCCCACGAGCGTCGTCCGGGGCATCGGCTGGATCCCCGCCGCCAGCATCCAGGAGTTCGACAACGAGCTCGTCCTCGCCCTCGAGCTGCCGGGCGTGGCGGAGGACTCCATCGAGATCGCTCTCGAGAACAACGTCCTCACGATCTTCGGCGAGAAGAGCGCCGAGAAGGGCGCAGAGAGGGGCGCAGAGAGGGGCGCAGAGAGGGAGACCGACTCGGAGGGCAAGTACCTCGTCTTGGAGCGGAGCTTCGGTGCCTTCCGCCGGACCTTCCGGCTCCCGGGCACCGTTCGCGCCGACGCCATCACGGCCGAGCTGCAGAACGGCCTGCTGACGGTGCGGCTCCCCAAGGCCGAGGAGGCGCGGACCCGGAAGATCGAGGTGCGCCAACGGGCCTGACGATCCACACGGGCGCGTTCGCTACCGGACCTGACGGGTCCCACGGGCGCGCTCACCACGGCTCGCCACGCCACGCAAGCGGGGTCCGGTCCACAGCGGCCGGGCCCCGCTTTTGCGCGCCCCCGTTGCTGGCCTTGCTTCCCGGGTCAGCCGTACTTCTCTACGTACTGGTCGTGGATCCAGCGGTAGGTTTGCTCTAGGCCGGCGTTGAGCCGTATCGAGGGCTCCCACCCCAGCTTCTGGGCGATCAGCCGGTTGTCGCTGTTGCGGCCGTTCACCCCCTTGGGGCGATCCAGCAGGTAGCGCCGCTTCAGCTTCACGCCGGCGATCTCTTCGGCCGCGTCGACCAGCTGATTGATCGTGACCAGCTCGCTGGACCCCAAGTTGATGGGCTCGACGACGGCGCTCCGGGCGATCAGCAACGTTCCCTGCAGGCAGTCGTCGATGTACATGAACGACCGGGTCTGCGTGCCGTCTCCCCAAATCTCGATCTCGTGGCGGCCCGAGCGCTTGGCCTGCACCACCTTTCGGCAGATCGCCGCCGGCGCCTTCTCCCGTCCGTCGTCCCATGCGCCCATCGGCCCATAGACGTTGTGGTAGCGCGCAACGCGAGTGCGCACGCCAAAGTCCTCTCGGAAGTGCCTGCACATCCGTTCCGAGAAGAGCTTCTCCCATCCGTACCCGTCCTCCGGCATCGCCGGATAGGCATCTTCCTCCTTCAAGGGAGCCACGTCGGCGCTGTCCTGCTTGTCGGCCCGGTACACGCACGCAGACGATGAATAGAAGAAGCGCTGCACGCCATGCTCTCTGGCGGCCATCAGCATATGCGTGGTAATGAGCACGGAAAGCATGCACAGCGCCTTGTTGTTCTCGATGAAGCCGATGCCTCCCATGTCGGCGGCCAGCTGGTAGCACTCGTCCACTCCCTCGCACGCCGCCATGCACGAGTCGATCTCTGTGAGGTCCGCCACCACGTTCTCGGCGTCCTCGTGCACTTGGTACCACTCGTCCAACGGCTTGCGGTCCACGCACCGCACTGCATGGCCCTCGTCCAGGACCGACCGGGCAAGGTGACCCCCAATGAAGCCTCCGGCTCCTGCAATCAGTACGTTCACGCGTGGGCGACCTGTGGTCGTGGAGACGTTTGTGCCTTGACCCCGCTGATCGTCACCGAGCCCCCGCGAACCCCAAGGCGCACCGCGACCCGCCCTATGAAGTTGTCGACGCGCATCACGTTCATCATCGCTGGCACGCTTGGCACCAAGCGGCTTCCCGTCAGCTTGTCGAGCCCCAAGAAAAAGTAGCGAAGGACGGGTCCGTGGTGTTGCGTGCTCGCCTCGGGAAAGATCCGCCTGATCTTGGCCAGACGCTGTGACGTAACGGGCCTGCAATGGACAGACGCCTCCCGCTTGCCCAGCAACCTTGTTCCGATCGCGTGCAGAAGCGTCGCGTATGGGTCCACGCCCGCGAACCTTCCCCTGCTTGCAAGCACACGATGGAGCTGGCCTCCCAAGTGATCAAACCGCATGTGATGAAAGCACCCTCCCGAGTACGCCAAGTCAATCGACCCGTCGGCCAACGGCAACTCCTCGCCGATGCCTACCACGGCAAAGAAGTTATCCTGCACGCCCCATTCAACGGCAAGGCCGCGTGCGTACTGGGCCTCGTAAAGCATCGGCGTCACCAGGGTCGCCGAGCGGGCGCCGGCAAGCAGCATCTTGACGGCGTGGGAACCACTGCCGCCGATCTGGAGAGCTTGCTTGTCCGCGACCGGCGCCAGGTGAGCGTAGGCGTCGAGCTGGGCAAGCGAGTCGTGGGGCGCGTCGATCCACAGGTGCGCAGGATGCGGGAAGGTGGGCGCAGCGGACGGCACCTGATCTCGGTGCTTCGCCAGGGCGCCCATGATCACATCGTAGGAGAACCGGTTGGCCGGGTTGTTGTAGTGCGCCATCTCCTCGTACGCTTCGGCATACTGGGGAGTCGACAAATCCACGGGCTCGTGGTCGTCCGCAACGCTAACCGGCACGAGCCTTTCTGGTCCCAGAAGCACCGGGATGCCGTCCACCACAGGGTAGGCAAGGGACTCGTCTTGTGTGACCAGAAGCGTGGCCCTTTCTGCCAACGGCCCCGCGACAGCGCGCGGTCCGCGCCAAATCGGCGGGGGAGCTCCGCCCTTGCGAGGAACGGCCACCCAGTTGGGGCCGACTTCGGCGAACGCCAGGGGTTGGCCGGTGATCGGGCAGCGAAGGCGGTCGATCAAGGCCGGGCGGCCAACTGCCACACCTTTGCAGCGGGCTTGAGGAAGGGGACTAGAAGGCCGCCCCGAAGGCCGTTTCTGGCCCACGCCTGCGCCACGTCCAGGTTTCCCCTGACGATCCGGGCGCTGTTTCCGCCGACGGCCATCTCGACGACCACTCGGTCGAGGTAGCGCACGTCGATTCGAGCCTTGTGGATGAGGCGCAGCATCAGCTCGTAGTCCGACGCGACGGGGTAGCGCAGGTCGAATGTCCCATGGCGCTCGTACACCTGTCGGCGCACGAAGAAGGAAGGATGAGGCGGCATCCACCCCAAGTACCACTTGGCCCTGGCGCACCGTCCCGCCTTCCAGTAGCGCACGATCCTGCCGTTGCGGTTGGCGTACACGATGTCGCCGTAGCAGGCGTCGGCCCCCTGCATGAGGTGCTGAACGTCCCGCAGCACCCGCGAGTCCACGTAGTGATCGTCGGCGTTCAGGATCGCGACCACGTCGCCGCTGGCTCGGCGGATCCCTTTGTTCATGGCGTCGTACAGCCCTTCGTCGGGCTCGCTCACCAAGACGTGGATGTCGTCCTTCCAACGGTCGAGGACGTCCGGCGTTTCGTCGGTAGAGCCTCCGTCCACGACGATCAGCTCCGGTGCCGGTTCGCACTCCTGGGCCAAGATCGATTCGATGGCGCGCCCCACCCGCGGGTCGTTTAGCACCGGCGTCACGACCGAGATCGTCAATGCCGCTCCCTCCGTCCTTCGTGCCTGCGTCGCAACCACTCCACGGTCAGCAGCAGCGTCACCGCAAAGACGATGAGGAAGGTGGCCACCGCAAGGATCGCCGGGCTGATCTGCTCTCGGATGCCCGCCCACATCTGCCGAGGGATCGTGCGCTGCTCCACGCCCCCCATGAACAGCACCACCACCACCTCGTCGAACGATGTGGCGAAGGCGAAGAGAGCCCCCGAAAAGACGCCCGGCGCGATGAGCGGCAGCTGCACCTGCCGGAACGTTCGCATCGGCCCGGCGCCCATGCTGGCGGCAGCGCGAGTCAGGTTCGTGTCGAAGCCGGTCAGGGTGGCGGTGACGGTGATCACCACGAACGGCGTGCCCAGCGCCGCATGGGCCAAGATCAGCCCGATGTGGGTTTGGGTCAGCCCGATGCTGGAGTAGAAGAAGAACATCCCGGCAGCGGAGATGATCAGCGGCGTCACCAGGGGAGAGATCAGCAGGCCCATGACCATCCGTCGCGCAGGCATCGCCGAGCTGGCCAGTCCCAGCGCCGCCAAGGTGCCCAGGGTCGTGGCGAGCGCCGTCGCCGAGAAGCCGATGAGGAAGCTGTTGGCCACTCCGCGACGCCACGCTTCGCCTTCCACGATCTCGCGGTACCACCGCAGGGAGTAGGCTTCGGGGTCGAAGCGCAGCATCCCCTCCGTGAAGGTGAAGTAGGGTTCGGCGTTGAAGCTCAGGGGTACGATGACCAGGATCGGCGCCAGCAAGAAGAAGAACACAAAGGCGCAGAAGCCCAGGTAGCCGATGCGGGCGATGCGGTCGCCGGTGCTGGGAGCGGTGGTCGCGACGGCCACAGGGTCAGCCCAGGCTCATGCGTTCGATTCCCACCACGCGGTCGTAGATCACGTACAGGACCAGTACGCCGGCCAGGAGGATGCCGCCCAAGGCCGCGGCCAAGCCCCAGTTGAGCGACGTCTGCATGTGGTAGGCGATCATGTTGGAGATGAGCTGGCCAGTGCTGCCGCCCACCAGCGCCGGCGTGATGTAGAAGCCGATGGCCAGGATGAACACCAGAAGCGAGCCGGCACCGACGCCGGGCAGCGTCTGCGGCCAGTACACCTTGCGGAACGCCTGGAGCGGCCCTGCGCCCATCGACGCGGCGGCGCTCATGTGCAGGCGCGGGATCGTGCGCATGACCGAGTAGAGCGGCAGCACCATGAACGGCAGCAGCACGTGAGTCATGGCCACGAACGTGCCGGTCATGTTGTACACCATGGAGAGGCGGCCGTCGTCGCCGATCAGCCCCACGGCGACCAGCACGTCGTTGATCACGCCCTGGGTCTGCAACAGCACGATCCACGAGGTGGTGCGCACCAGCAGCGACGTCCAGAAGGGGACGAGCACCAGCGCCAGCAGGAGGTGCTGGCGGTGGGGGGGCGCGTGGGCGATCAGGTGGGCCACCGGGTACCCGAGCAGCAGGCACAAGAAGGTGATGCCCAGGCTGATCCACAGCGTGCGCCACAGGAGCGCCAGGTAGATGCGACGCTCCTCGGGCTGACGGCCGACGCCGCCGCCGGGCAGTTGCTGCAAGTCGACGGCGTTCAGGTAGTGGCGGGACGTGAAGCGGTCACCGGCGCTTTGGACGGCGTGCCACGTCTCGGGTTCGCCCCACGCGTCGTGGATGCCTGTGAGCACGTCGCGCCACGGCGCCGCCGCGTCCTCGGGCATCCGCCGACCAGTGCGTGTGACCGCGCTGCGGAGCCCGGAGCGGATGCGGTTCACGCGGCTGGCGACCTGGCCCAGCGTTCGTTCTTCGTTGGCGCGCACGAGCTCCCGTGCCACTGCGGCGTAGGCGGCTTCGTCGGGCAGCCCCTCGCCGTCCCAGTCGGCCAGCGCTTCCATCGTCTCGGGGAGAGCGTCCGCCACCACCGGATCGTGGACGCTGCGCACCAGCATCGTCCCCAACGGCGCAATGAAGGTGACCAGCACGAAAGCCAGCAGCGGCAGCACCAACAGTCCGGCGCGCAGCCGGAGACGGCCGGGGACCTTCACCGCGCCAGCACCTTCACCGCGCGAACCGCCCTCACCGAGCCGGGCACCTTCACCGAGCCAGCCAAGCGGCGAAGATCTCGTTCATCTCGTCGCCGTTGTCGCTCCACCACTCCCAGTCGCTTTGCAGCCCCCGGGCCAAGTTGTCAGGGTTGGTGGGCATGTGCGGCCGCATGTCGATGCCCGTCTCCAGGTGCTTGTCCACGAGCGGCATCGCGGAAAGTCGGGCCGGTCCATACGAGATGTACCTGGAGATTCCGACGATGTGGCGAGTCGACGACGCGAACGCCACGAACCGGCGAGCCGCATCCAGGTTCTGCGTTCCGGCCACCACGACGAACTGGCCCACGTCCAAGATCTGGCCGTCCCAGACGATCTCGAAGGGCTGGTCCTCCAGGACCTGCGCGTTGAAGATGCGGCCGTTGTAGGCCGCCGTCATGACCGCTTCGCCGTCGGCCAAGAGCTGGGGCGCCTGGGCGCTGGTCTCCCACCAGACGATCTCGTGCTTGATCTCGTCCAGCTTGCGGAACGCGCGACGCACGCCTTCCCGGGTGTCCAGCGTGGCGTACACCTGATCAAGCGGCACGCCGTCGGCGATCAGGGCGCGTTCAAGGTTGTCCTTGGGCCAGCGCTTCATGCCTCGACGGCCTGGGAACTTCTCCAAGTCGAAGAAGTCGGCCATCGTCGCGGGCGGGTCTTCGGGGAAGCGCGTCCGGTCGTACGCGTAGATCGTGGAGTAGAAGTTGGTGCCGACGCCGCACTCAGTGAGCGTCTGGGGCGCGAAGTCCTCTTCCGCCGGGGTGCCGTCCGGGGCGGGCTCGAGCGTGGCCGGATCGACAATCTCCAGGAGGCCGTCGTCGCACCCCCGCACCGCGTCGGCCAAGTCGATGTCCACCACGTCCCAGTAGACGTTGCCGATATCGGCTTGCGCGCGGATCTGCGCCAGTCCGCCGCTGTAGTCCTCCACGTTGATCTCGATCCCCGTCTCGGCCGTGAACGGCTCGAACCACGCCTTGGCGGAAGCGCGTCCATACGAACCACCCCACGAGACGATGGTGAGCTGGGCAAGGGCGGCGACGGGGGTCGACGCGGCCAGGAACGCGACCAAGCCGAAAGGCAGGGCCCGGCCCGAGATGGCGCGCAGGACCCGGCCCGTGATGGCGCACAGGGACCGGCCCGAGATGGCGCGGACTCGGGTTGCTGGGAAGCTTCTCACCGGGCCAGCCAGGCGGCGAAGCGCTCGTTGAATTCGTCCTTGTGGTCGCTCCACCATCGGTGGTTGCGCGAAATGCTGCGCCCGGGGCGGTCGTTGGTGGGCATGTGCGGTCCCATTTCGATGCCGGTCTCCTTGTGGGTCGACACCAACGCGACGCCGGAGCGCCGAGCCGGGCTGTAGGCGATGTAGCTGGAGATCCCCGCCATCGACTCGGGGCGGGTGGCGAAGGCGACGAACCGCTTGGCGAGCTCCAGCCGGGGCGTTCCGGCCACGATCACGAGCTGATTCACGCCCTTGATCTGGCCGTCCCAGACGATCTCGATGGGCTGGTTCTCCAGCACTTGCGCGTTGAAGATGCGGCCGTTCCACGCGGTGCTCATGACCACTTCGCCGTCGGCCAGCATCTGGGGCGGCTGGGCGCCGGCCTCCCACCAGATCACCTGGTCCTTGATCGTGTCCAGCTTGCGGAACGCTCGGTCCCGGCCTTCGGGCGTCTCGAGCAGGTCGTACAGCTCCTCGACCGGCACGCCGTCGGCCATGAGGGCGAACTCCATGTTGTCGTTGGGAACCCTGCGCATCGCCCGGCGTCCGGGGAACTTCTCCATGTCGAAGAAGTCGTCGATCGTCGTGGGCTTGTCGCCAGAGAAGAGTTCCCTGTTGTAGGCGTAGATCGACGAGCCGGACGTCGTTCCCACGCCGCACTCGGTCCACGCGCCGGGGAAGAAGTCCTCGGTGGCCGGCTCGCCGTTGGGTCCGGGAGCGAAGATGGCGGGGTCCAAGGGCTCCAGCAGTCCTTCGTCGCACCCTTGAACCGCTTCGTCCATGTCCATGTCCACCACGTCCCAGTGGACGGACCCGACCTCGACCTGGGCTCGGATCTGGGCCAAGCCGCCGTTGTAGTCCTCCAAGTCGATGCGGATGCCCGTCTCTTCCACGAACCGCTCGTGGTAGCCGAGGACGCACGCCCGCGCGTACGAACCGCCCCAGGACACCACCGTGACGGACTCCTGGGCGATCGCCGGGGCGGGCGCGAACCATGCGGCCAGCGCGAGCCAAGCGATCAAGAGTCGTCCTCGTCTTCGGCGTTGAGCGCACGACAGTCGGTGGGCGTCCATCCGATGCGAATGCGGTCGCCCTCCAGCACGGCGCCGTGACCGACCACATTGGGGATCTTGGCGATAAAGTCGGTGCGGCCGCACACGGCCAGCCGGAGGCGCAGGTGGTCGCCCAAGAAGGTCATGTCCTGAATGTCGGCCTCGAGCTCGTTGGTGTACTGTCCGGGCTTGGGCGCCACGGCAACTCGCTCGGGCCGGATCGACAGGGTGGTCGCGTCTCCTGGGTTGCAGGGCGCCACTTGGAGCGCCTCCACGACCTGGCCTCCGGTTTCGACCCGGCAGATGTCGCCGTCGATCTCCGTGACCCGGCCGTGAAGCCGGTTGTTCTCGCCGATGAAGCGGGCCACGAAGGAGCGCTTCGGCTCTTCGTACAGGGCCTCGGGTCCGTCGATCTGCTCCACCGAGCCGCCCCGCAACACGGCGATCCGGTCCGACATGACCATGGCTTCTTGCTGGTCGTGGGTGACGTACACCATCGTCACGCCCAGGGTCCGATGGATGCGGCGGATCTCGTATTGCATCTCTTCGCGCAGCCGGCGGTCCAACGCGCCCAAGGGCTCGTCCATGAGCACCAGCTCCGGCTCGAACACCAGCGCTCGGGCAATGGCCACCCGCTGCTGCTGGCCACCGGACAGCTGTGCGGGACGGCGATCTTCCATGCCGTCCAGCCTCACCAAGCGCAGGACTCGCTCCACCCTCTCCCGCTGCTGATCCTTGTCCATGCCCCGGACTTCCAGCGGAAACGCCAAGTTGCGTCCCACGGTCATATGGGGAAACAGGGCGTAGTTCTGGAAGACCATGCCGATTCCGCGCCTGCGGGGCGGCAGGTCGTGAACCGACTCGCCGCCGATGCGGATCGTGCCGGAGGTCAGCGTCTCGAAGCCGGCCAGCATCATGAGGCACGTAGTCTTCCCCGATCCCGACGGCCCCAGCATGGTCAGGAACTCGCCCCGGCCCACGTCCAAGTTCAGGCCGCTGATGACCATGTTCCGGCCGTCGTAGCTCTTGGCTACATCCTCGAAGGCGACGTGGGCGGTATCGCTCGAATTCGCATGGGCCGTGCCGTTCGGATTCACGGGGGCGTCGCCGTTCGGATTCACGGGGAAGTCCGGTCAAGTGGAGCGTTGGTTGGGGCCTCAAACATAGCGTTCCCCTATTAGAAGGCCAACGGCTACCGCCCGCCGACCAACGCCCGGATCTGGCGCACCGCCGCCGCCACGCGCATCTCCATGCCCACGCGACCGTACTCCGCCGACGCCCGGGTCGGGTCTCCCGACACGCCGCTGCCCTCGAAGCCGCCGCCGGGCGCAAGCTGGTCCTGCCGAATGTGCTGGGCCGCCACATAGAGGAGGATCGACGTGTCGGAAATTCCCGCGTGCCTGCCGATCGTTTCCTCCGTTTCGCCCTGCTCCATCAGCCACTCCCTGAATCCGTTGGCCGCGTAGTAGTCGCCGACGAAGTGGACCCGAGCCTCGTCGCCTTGCCACTCCTCGTTGAGCGTCGCCGCCACCGCTTCCATCCCCCGCTGATTCCCGCCGCTGTCGCCGATGAAGACGATCTCCGTGAAGCCGTGAGCCCGGAAGCTCCGGGCGGCGTACTCCAGCAGCTTCATGAAGTACTCGTTGGGCAGAGTGATCGTCCCCGCGTAGCGCATGTGACCCGAAGGCGGGTCCAGCTCTCCCTCGGGCACATAGGTCACGGCGGGAGCCACGAGCGCGTTCCCCAACTCGCGAGCGATCCGCTTCGACGCCTCTTCCACGATGTAGCGGTGCTTCCCCGTGACCATGTGCGGACCGTTCTGCTCGGTCCCCGCGGTGGGCAGGATTACGGTGGTGACACCCTCGTCGAGGGCGGCTTGGACCTCGGTCCAGGTCATCTCCTCGATCATGAGCGATGGCAGGTCGGCGGGCTGGGCGGCCTCCAGGTCCACGTCGGCGCCCGAGTCGGCGCCGCACGCGGTCATCGCGACGGCGAGGATCGGAAGGACCCCCAGGACGACCCCCAGGACGATGCGGTTCTTCATGCTGTTTTCTCCCTCGTGGAGTTGTTTGGCGCGCTCACGGGCGGTGTAGGGTCGCCTGATGGCGGCGAGGGTCGCCCGATAGCGGGAGGTCGCCCGATCAGCTTTCCGGGCCACGGGGCCACGGCGCACCCTGGTCCATGACCGTCACGGGTCCCACGCCCCTGTACACGAACTTCTGGACGCGCTTCCCTTCGTAGGTTTCGGTGGTGTAGATGTTGCCCTGCGAATCCGTGGCGATGCTGTGCACCGCGAAGAAGAGGCCGGGCTGGCGTCCCCCGTCGCCGAAGCTGGTGAGGACCTCCAGCGATTCGCGGTCCATCACGTACACCTTCATGTTCTTGCCGTCGGCCACGTACATGTACTGCTGCTCCGGGTCGCGGGAGAAGGCGATGTCCCAGATCGCGCCGTCGCCCAGGGTCATGGGGGCGATGACCTTCTCCGTCACGAAGGTGCCGTCGGCGCGGAAGACCTGGATGCGGTTGTTGGCGCGGTCGCACACGTACACCATCCCGTCGTTGGACGGGTCGGCGCAGTGCACCGGGTTGCGGAACTGCTGGGCGGGGGGCGCTTCGGGGTCGTACCGGCCCAGGTCCTCGTCGCTGGGCTCGTTGCCGTAGGCGCCCCAGTAGCGTTTGAACTCGCCGGTGGCGATGTCCAGGACGGCGACCCTCTTGTTAGCGTAGCCGTCGGCCAGGTACGCCTCGCTGGCGGAGGCGTCGAAGGACACCTTGGCCACGCGGCCGAAGTGCTCGCGACTGTTGCTGTTGGTGGGCAGGCCGGCCTCGCCGATCTGCATGAGGAACTCGCCGCTGCGGCTGAACTTGAGGATCTGGGAGTCGCCCGGTCCGTTGCCGCCGATCCATATGTTGTCCATGGGATCGACGGTGATTCCGTGGTTGGACGAGGGCCAGTCGTACCCCTCGCCGGGTCCGCCCCAGCTGTTGACTAGATTGCCGTCGGGATCGAACTCCAGTACGTAGGGTGCCGGCAGGCAGCACTCTCCCGTGGGTGGATCCGTGGCCGCGCCGATCTCCGTGCGCTCGTTGAGGGGCGCTTGGCGGTGGATGACGAACACGTGGTCCCGGGAGTCCACGCCGACGCCCACCACCGAGCCCAGCACCCAGTGGTTGGGAAGGGGTTGGGGCCAGAACGGGTCCACCTCGAAGATCGGGGCGTCGGGGGCTGCTGCGGCGGCGTCCTGGAGGCGAGCTTGGCCGAAGTAGGCGGCAGCCAGGGCGACGACCAGAACGCCGCCGACGATCACGTTGCGCTTCATGGGGGAACTCCGTAAGTGGACGGAAGAGAATCGCGAGCAGGGGCAAGGTACGGTGGAAGCGACCGGCCTGCCATGGGACGGAGAGATCGGCCTGCGATGGCGCGGAGCAATCGGCCTGCGATGGGACGGAGCGGTGGGCGACTGGCGCGGACCTCCTTCGCGGCGCTCTTGGCGGTGGCGGCGTCGCTTGCATTCCCCCTGCGTCCCACGGCCCATGAAGTCCCGGCGGACGTGGTGGTGCGCGTCTTCGCGAAGGCGGAGCAGGGCGCGCTCTGGCTGATCGTCCGGGTTCCCCTGGCGTCGATGCGCGACGTGGACTTCCCCACAAGCGGCGTGGGCTACCTGGACCTGGAGGCCGTCCGACCCCTCCTCGCCGACCAAGCGTCCCTCTGGCTGGCCGACTACGTGGCACTCTACGAGGAGTCGGATCGTCTCCCGGACCCTGTGGTGGCCGGCGCCCGCGTCTCCCTCCCGTCGGACCCGTCGTTCCAGAGCTACGGCCTGGCCCTCGCCCACGTGAACGGTCCCCGTCTGCCTCCCGCCACCGACTTGGTGCCGGAGCAGGCCGTGCTGGACGTGGTCCTCCGCACCCCCGTGGCGTCCCATGAGTCGCGCTTCTCCATTGACCCGGCGTGGGCCCACCTGGGCGTCCGCACCACCACCGTCCTGCGCTACGTGACTCCCGCCGGCGCAGAGCGGGCGTACCAGTACGACGGCTACCCGGGCCGCATCCGCCTCGATCCGCGCTGGCACCAAGCTTTTGCGCGCTTCGTGTCCCTCGGCTTCGTCCACATCCTGGAGGGGCTCGACCACCTTCTCTTCCTGCTCTGCCTCGTGATCCCGCTGCGGCGCTTCTGGCCCCTCGTGTCGGTGGTTACGGCCTTCACCGTCGCCCATTCGATCACGCTGGCGGCCTCGGTGCTGGGGGTTGCGCCCAACGCCCTCTGGTTTCCGCCGTTGGTCGAGACGCTGATCGCCGCGTCGATCCTCTACATGGCACTGGAAAACGTCTTGGCGAAAAAGCTGGACCGGCGATGGGCCTGGGCCTTCGTCTTCGGATTGGTCCACGGCTTCGGCTTCTCGTTCCAGCTGCGGGAGTCGCTGCAGTTCGCGGGCTCGCACCTGTACGCCTCGCTGCTGGCGTTCAATGTGGGCGTGGAGCTCGGGCAGCTGGCCGTGCTTGCGGTCGTGGTGCCGGGGCTGGCGCTGCTCTTCGCCAAGGCACCTCGTCCCCGAGTTGTCGGGATCGCGGCGTCGGTTCTGGTGGCCCACACGGCGTGGCACTGGACCGCCGAGCGCTGGGGTCGTCTGGCGGCGTACGACTTCGCTTCGCCCTCCTGGGACGCGGCTTTCTGGGCGGGGGTCCTCCGATGGACGATGCTGGCGCTGATCGTGGCGGCAACGGCGTGGCTGCTGGCCAGAGCCTACGGTCGGCTGGCTGGCGTCTACGGTCGGTTCGGGGGGAAGCTGGCGGAAGCGCCGTCGGAGCCATAGGATTGCGGGCACCGCCAACCCGGGCGGCCCAGGCCGTCCCCCAACCGTGAGCGCCCGTCCCCCAACCGTGAGGAAACGACGATGACCAGCAGATCTCGAACCGCCCTCGGCCCAGCCAAGCTCACCCTCGGCACCACCAAGCTCGGGCTGATCGTCACCGCTACCGTCGTGCTGGCCGCCGCCGCAACAACGGTCACCGTGGCTCGCGCGAGCCTGTCCGGGATGCAGCAACACCTTCCCAACCCGTACACGGCCGTGGACGGCTGGGCCAAGCTGGATCGAGAGTGGGGCGCCACCAGCGCAGTCTACCCGGACGGCAACGGCAACATCTGGGTGGCGGACCGGTGCGGCGCCAACTTGTGCGTGGGCAGCGACCTGGACCCGGTCATGCTGTTCGATCAGGACGGCAACTTGGTGCGAAGCTTCGGGGCGGGGCAGATCGTCTGGCCTCACGGCATCTTCGTGGACTCGGATGGGAACGTCTGGATCGCCGATGCGGTGGGCTACCGGCCGGTGCCCGACGGGGTGGGCCATGTGATCCTCAAGTACAGCCCCGAAGGCGAGCTGCTCATGACGCTGGGCGAGCACGGGATCGCGGGAGAGGGCGAGCAGATCTTCAACAAGCCCTCGGACATGCTGGTCGCGCCCGACGGTCACATCTTCATCGCCGACGGCCACGACGCCGGCGGCAACAACCGCATCGTGAAGCTGGCGCCCGACGGCTCCTTTGTGATGGCGTGGGGCGAAACGGGCACCGCCGTTGGCCAGTTCCGGGACCCGCACGCCCTGGCGATGGACTCTCAGGGCCGGCTCTTCGTGGGCGACCGGGGCAACTCGCGCATCCAGATATTCGACCAGGAGGGCACCCACCTGGAGACGTGGACCCAGTTCGGGCGTCCCAGCGGGCTCTTCATCGACGACGACGACGTGTTGTACGCCGCCGACTCCGAGTCCAACGCCCGTCGCAACCGGGGCTACCGACGCGGCATCTACATCGGCAGCGTCGTGGACGGCTGGGTGACTGCGTTCATCCCGGACCCCGAGCCCGACCCCGACAACTCGGGCACCAGCGCGGCGGAGGGCGTCGCCGTGGACCGCTACGGCAACGTGTACGGCGCCGAGGTCGGCCCCAGGCGGCTGCGGAGGTACGAGCCCCGGTAGGAGCCCCGGTCAGAGGTGCGAGCACCGGTCAGAGAGCGTCCTAGCTCACCGGCGTGCTCCGCAAGGTCGGGTACTCAATCCCCAGCTGCTCCAAGTACGTGTCGAAGCGCGACGGGTCGTAGTAGTACTTCTCCAGCTCCGGCTTCCAGCGTTGCATGATCTCGGCGTTGAGCCAGATTGCGGGCTGATCGTCGGGCGTGACGAAGGGCGTGTAGGTCGTCTCCGCCGTCTGCACGTTGCGGAAGTAGTCCCACGCCTCCGCGATCAGTTCGTCCCCGAGCAACAAGTCCAGCAGCGTTAGGGCCTGCACCTTGGCACCCGCTACCGCGCCCTTGTGGGCGATCGGCGTGGCCATGGTGATCGCGTTGGCCCAGTGGTGCCCCGGCGTGCCGCTCACGTTCGACGGAAAGCGCAGTGTGACCGTGGGCATGTTCCACGAGATGTCGCCGATGTCGTCCGATCCGCCGCCCAGGGACCGGGTCAGGTCGACCGGACCCTGCAGCTCGCGGATCTCGGTGGCCAGCCCCTGCTCTTCGCTACCCAGCTCCCGCTGAATCCCCTTTGCCAGCGCGATGTCGTCCTCGTCCCACTCGGGCAGGCCGACGCGCTCGATGTTGGCGTACGTCGCCTCCGCCACCGGCTTGCTGAAGTGGCGGCTCCACGCCGAGCCCACCGTCATGATCGTGTCGATCTGCGTGTCCGTCATGAGCGCGGCACCCTCCGCCATCCGGTTTGCGGCCTCGTATATCTCGATGACGTGCTCGTAGTCGCGCTCCCGGAAGAAGAACCAGATCGTAGCCGTCTGGGGCACCACGTTGGGCTGGTCGCCGCCGTCCACGATGATGTAGTGGATGCGGTACGCTGGCTGCAGGTGCTCTCTCTTGTACTCGACCGCTTGGGCCATGAGCATGACCGCGTCCAGTGCCGACCGCCCTCGCCACGGCGCCCCCGCAGAGTGGGCCGTCTCGCCGGTGAAGCGGTACTGGACGGACATGAGCGCGTTGCCGCCGCCCTGTCCCCACGACACCCCGAAGTTGCTACTCACGTGGGTGAACAGGTTCACGTCCACGCCTTCAAAGACGCCGTCGCGGACGAAGTACGCCTTGGAACCCAGCTGCTCCTCGGCGACTCCCGGCCAGATCAGCAGGGTGCCCGAGATGTCGTCTCGCTCCATCAGCTCCTTGACCGCCAGCGCGGCGACGATGTTCACGGCCTGCCCCGAGTTGTGCCCTTCGCCGTGACCCGGCGCCATGGCGAGGAGCGGGTCCCGGTATCCGACGCCCGGCTTCTGGTTCGACTGTGGAATGCCGTCCACGTCCGAACCCAGAGCGATCACCGGCGTACCGTCGCCGTGGGACCAGCGCGCGGTCCATGCGCTGGGCATCCCCGCAACGCCAAGCTCCACCTCGAAGCCAGCGTCCTGCAGCATCTCCGTCAGGTAGCGCTGGGTCTCGAACTCCTGCATGCCCAGCTCGCTGAACGAGAAGAGCATGTCCACGATCTCCTGGACCTGCTTGGAGCGGGCTTCGACCATTCCCAGCGCTTCCTCCTTGAGGGCGTCCAGGTCCTGGGCGTGGGCCATAGTCCAAGGGGACAAGAAGCCGAGCACGGCGACGACCAACGCGACGAACGCGACGGATGTGGCGGATGTGGCGGGTGTGGCGGGTGTGGCGAACGAGGCGGATGTGGCGAACGCAGAGCGAGGGGCTGTGATGGAGCGCATGATCAGGAGTTCTCCCTTGGTGGGGACTGGGGACCGCTGGGTTGGTGGGGACCGCTGGGCCGAGCGAAACGCCCGCAAATGTGGGCCGGACGCAGCCTCTCGCGCCAGACGTGTCGGCGTCGTAGAGTGTCCCTGTGCCCCGCACCCCTGCGCCCCCTGAATGAAGAACCGGAGACCGCCATGAACCGTCCTTCCGCCGCCTGCCGCCCCTCCATCGCCGTCGTCCTCTTCGCCCTTCTCCTCACGCCGTCCACGGGCTGTGCTCAATCCAGCGGCGGAGACCCCACCGCGGACCCCCGCTTCCAGCAGGCCGAAGCCCTCTTCGAGGCGTGGCTGGACGCCAAGATGGCCTACGAGAAGATCCCCGGCGTCTCCGTGGGCCTCGTTCACGACCAGGACTTGGTGTGGGCAAAGGGCTATGGATTCGCCCACCGCGACGAGCAGGTCCCGGCTACGCCGTCCACCCTCTACTCGGTCTGCTCGATCTCCAAGCTGTTCACGTCGATCGGCGTCATGCAGCAGCGCGACGAGGAGAAGTTGCGCTTGCGGGACCCGGTGTCCGCCATCCTGCCGTGGTACGACGTGGAGCAGACCCACTCCGGCGGCCCGGTCACGGTGGAGGGCGTGCTCACCCACTCGTCCGGCTTGCCTAGGGAGTCGGCCCATCCCTACTGGACGGGTCCCGACTACCCCTTCCCGACTCGCGACGAGATCGTCGAGGGGCTGAGCGACCAGACGACTCTCTACCCGGCCCACCAGTACTTCCAATACTCGAACCTGGGCATGGCACTGGCAGGCCAGTTGGTGGAGCAGGCGTCGGGCACGGCCTACGACGAGTACGTGCGGAGCCGCATCCTGGACCCGCTGGGGATGAGCGACACCTTCACGGACATCCCAGCGGAACACCAGGACGGCCGTTTCGCCACTGGCTACGCCCGTCTCAACCGGCTAGGCGAGAGGCCGGAGGCACCGTTCTTTCAGGCCCACGGCATCGCTCCTGCGGCCGGGTTCGCGTCGTCGGTGGAGGACTTGGCGCGCTTCGCGTCGTGGCAGTTCCGGCTTCTGGAGAACGGGAACGCCGAGGCGAGCGGGAACGCCGGAGCGAGCGGGAGCGTCGAGGTATTGGACGCCAACACCCTGCGCGAGATGCACCGCGTCCACTGGGTGGACCCCGATTTCGAGACGATGTGGGGCTTGGGCTTCGCCGTCTCCCAGCGCGACGGCGAGCGCACCGTCGGCCATGGCGGCTCCTGTCCCGGCTTCCGCTCCACGCTCCAGCTGATCCCGGACAAGAAGCTGGCCGGCGTCGTCATGGTCAACGCCCAGGGGACCAGCCCCGACCAAGTGTGGGCGCGGATGGCCGGCATCTTCGGCCCAGCCCTGGAGGCGATTCGCGAAGACCCGGGCGGCGCAATGGCCAGACCGGCCTCGCTGGCCGAGTACGAGGGGCTGTACGAGTCCGACTGGGGCGAGACGGTCGTGCTCCGCTGGGACGGCAGCTTGGCGGCGGTCGGCGTGCCCACCGGCGATCCCCTGGAGGCCCTGCGAACGCTCCGTCGCGAAGACGGCGACATGTTCCGCAGACTCCGCGACGACGGCGACTTGGGGGAGGCATACGTCTTCCACCGCGACGCCGACGGCACAATCGACCGGATGAGCGTCCACGGCAACTACTCGCGAAAGGCGAGGTAAGACCGAGTCGTCGTCCTCCAACAGCCGGTCGCACTCGAGGTAATGGGCCTGGGTAGACTTGAACTACCGACCTCACGCTTATCAGGCGTGCGCTCTAACCACCTGAGCTACAGGCCCGTTCGGGGGGATGGAAGATAGAAGATCGGCACCGGGAGTCAAGTTCGCCTGGAGCGGCACTGGCCGAGCACCCTGGAGGTGCGCTTCAAGCTACGGGCCCGTCCGCCGACCTCACTGGCGAGTTAGGTCTGGAGGAACGAGATGTAGGCAAGTAGACGCCAGTACGCGCCGGCCAGATGAGCATCCCACCAATCCCCAAGGAGACCGATGGACCCGATCAACATGAGCGACACCTTCCTCCGCTGCGTCCTCGACGCGACATGCCGCACGGAGTTCGTGAGCTCCATCGCCGCCACCACCGTCGTATTCGTCGTGGCCGTCTGGCTCAACCGGCGCTTGAGCCGCACCAAGCTCGTCGCCCTGCTCGCCGTCGCGCTGGCCGCGTGCGCCGACAGTGACGTGCACGAGGACCCGGAAGCCGCCCTGCCCGACGATCCGTTCATCGTGGCGGAACGGGCAAGGGAACGCCTCGAAGAACTGCGCCCGGAACTGGCATCCCTAGCCGCCATCGTGAAGAGGGACCGAGGTGCCGTGGACGCCTACCAGGGCGGAGTCGACGCGCTCGGCAATCAGATCTTCGTGGTGGATACAACGCGAATACGGGCCGCCATGTGCGAAAACACGACGGAATGGGCAGGCGAACAGGTGGACGAGATGCTTTCGTGGGTGATCGCGCTCGGCAACTTCACGATGAGCATGGACCGCTTCAAGCTCCGGTTCGCACGAGCCGATTCCGCCATCGTCGCGACCATGGACTGCTGGCACGCGCTCTGGGCCGACGAGGAGTTCGACGCGCATCGTCGCCTTTGGCGCGCGCAGATGGACAGCGTGGAAGCCGCCGCGCAACGGCGGGCAGAAGCGAACATGCGGCGCAGTCGGTGTCGCATCAGGGTTCGGAACGAGCTTGTCTACACCCCGAATACCGGAGTCAGAAGCTTCGCGTTGCGCGAGCCGCGCACGGAACAAGACGACAAGCGTCCACCGTACCTGCTGAACGTGGAGCCGGACTCGCCGGCCTTGAGCAAGTGGATCGTGACGACGACACCGCACACGCCCCGATGGCTGGACCTGGACCGCTTGAAGCGAGCTATCGACGGACACTATGAGTCGACGGCACGACGCGCGACCGCCAACGACTACAGAAACCAGAAGGCGGAGCGGACATGCTGACCCGCAAGCCGATACGTCATACTGAACGTCTTCGGAGGGTGCTGGTCTTGTGGTTGGGCGGGGTGGCTTCTCGCCTCTGCCTACACGTTGTGGAAGTGTCCAGTGTGGGTTGTGCCGTGCGACAGGAGCCCTGCTTGGCTTGATCGCGATTGGCGGTTCGTCAGCGTAGACGCTGGCGTCGTTTCGCCACCGTAGCGCGCAGGAAGCGGACCAGCCCCCAGCCGTCGCACCTGACGACCGGATCGGCGTCTCTGCCGAGGCGACGGTTGAACGCGCTGGATCACAGGCGGCCCGAAATAGAATGTGGGAGGACGGGCATGGATTGGGCTGACTTGACGATTACGGTTTTTATTCGGTATCTTGACTGAACTATGCTTTCCGCGCCTCTGTCCGTGCCCGATTCGGCGACTCGGCCCGTGCCGGACGCTCTTCGACAAGCCGTCCGGCGGCTGGAGAGCGGGGAAGCCGTCGATCTGCCGACGTTGCCGCTGGGCGTCCCGGAGATCGACGCGATCCTTCCCGGGGGCGGGTTGCGGCGGGGTTGCGTCCACGAGGTGGGCGGCGACGAGGCCGCTACTGGCTTCTGCGCCGCTCTGCTGGCTCGGGCGGGCGCTCACGGAGGGGAACTGCTGTGGCTGGCGCGGGGATGCGACCTGCATCCGCCGGGCTTGGTTCGCTATGGGATCGCTCCGGGACGGTTGCTGGTGGTCTCCGGGTTGCGACGGTCGGAAGACGTGGCGTGGGCCATGGAGGAGGCATTGCGCAGCCGGGCAGTGAAGGGGGTGGTGGCGGAGAGCAGCGAGCCGGTGGGCCTTGCGGCTTCGCGGCGTCTGATGTTGGCCGCTGAAGGCTCCGACGTGCTGGGGCTGGTCTTGTCGGCTTCGCCGGGCGTTCCCACGGCGGTCAGCCGCTGGCGAGTCACGGGCGTTCCGAGCATGGGCGTTCCGAGCGGCAGCGACGGCGGCGGCGACGACGACGGCAGCGACGACGGCGGGAGGGCAGTGGCGTCGAAGTGGCGCATCGAGCTCCTCCGTTGCCGGGGCGGTCGGCCAGCGGAGGCGACGACGAGTTGGGGCGGCGACGGGTGAGCTCCGGTGCCAGCGTCGGTGTCCGTGCCGGCCCCAGCGCCGCACCGCGTGCCGGACCGCGCCGCATCTTGGCGGCGTGGCTGCCGTGGTGGCCCACCGAGAGGTTGGCTCGCCGCCACCCGGAGGCGCGGGAACGGCCCTTCGCCACCGTCGCCGAGGCGCGGGGCCGGATGGTAGTCGCGGCGGTCAACGAGCGCGCCCGGCAGGCCGGGGTGGTCGGCGAGATGCCCTTGGCAGCCGCCCAGGCCGTCGTCCCCGACTTGGTCGCCCATCCCGCCGACCCTGCCGCCGACGCCCACACCTTGGAGTCGCTGGCCCGATGGGCGGTTCGCTTCACCCCCCGCGTCGCCGTCGCCGGGCCGGACGCTCTCTTCCTGGACATTGGCGGTTGCGCCCACCTCTTCGGCGGCGAGCGCACGCTGGCGTACTCGCTGCGGGAGGGGCTCGACTGCCTCGGCCTGACTTCGCGGATGGCGCTGGCCGGCACGCCAGGAGCCGCCTGGGCGCTGGCACGCTACGGCAAGGAGGACCCGAGCGTGGCGCCCGTCGCCGCAAGGCCGGAGGAGCTGCAGGAAGCGTTGGCCGATCTACCCGTCGCCGCCCTGCGCCTGGAGCCCGGCGTGGCAGAGGCTCTGTCGTCCTTCGGCTTGGACAAAATCCATGCACTATTTGACGTAGAATCTGTCGGACTGGGAAAACGCTTCGGTTTCGGCCTTCCCCGACGGCTGAACCAAGCCCTGGGCCTGCTGGACGAGCCTCTTGCGCCTCTGCGGCCCATTTTGCCTCGCGAGGTTCGCCGAGCTTTTGCCGAGCCCATTGCCAGGGCGGAAGACGTTCGCGCAGCGACGGCGCAACTTCTGGGCGAGCTGTGCCGGCTCCTGCGACGGACAGGGGAAGGGGCTCGGCGAGTGCGGCTCGTCTGCTGCCGGGTGGACGGCAAGCCCCAAAGCCTAGTCGTGGGGACCAGCCGTCCCCTGCGGCGAACGGAGGCCCTCACGGCCTTGTTCGCCGAGAAGCTAGGCCAGGTGGAGCCCGGCTTAGGGATCGAGGAGATGGCACTGTCCGCCGAGGTGGCGGAGCCAGTGGAGGAAGCGCAGGCCGACTGGACCGACGGCGCGATGGAGGGCGGCCGCGTGGGCACTGGCGGTGCGCGCCACCACTACAGGGACTCGGAGCACAGCAAGCTGTCCGGCCTCCTGGACCGGCTGGGGAACCGCTTCGGCTTCGACCGAATTGCCCGCCCAGCGCCCCGCGACAGCTGGTTGCCGGAAGGGACGGTGGAGTCCGGTCCGCTCCTTGCGTCGGCGGCGAGTGCGTCAGCGGCGAGTGCGTCGGCGCGCTGGCCCGAGGGGCGTCGCCGTCCTGTGCGCCTCCTGTCGCCCCCGGAACGGGTGGATGTGTCTCCCGAACCCGATCCCGCAGAGCCGCCGCCGAGCTTCCGTCGGCGGGGACGGAGGCACGGGGTGCGGGCCGCTGAAGGTCCCGAGCGGATCGAGTGCGAGTGGTGGCGGCACGTCGCCCCGCCACGGGACTACTACTTGGCCGAAGACGAGGACGGCCGGCGCTGGTGGCTCTTCCGGGAAGCCGGCGACACGCCCCGCTGGTTCCTGCACGGAGTCTTCGCGTGAGCCGCGACGGCGACGACGCCTACGCCGAGCTTCAGGTCACCAGCGCCTTCTCGTTCCTGCGGGGGGCCTCCCACCCCGAGGAGCTTGTGGAACGGGCCTGCGCAATGGGGTACCGGGCGATTGCGCTGACCGACCGGAACACACTGGCGGGAGTCGTTCGGGCCTACCACGCCGCCAAGCAGGCGAGACTTCGCTTCATCGCCGGCGCCCGCCTCGACTTGGAGGACGGGCCGAGTCTGCTCTGCCTGCCCACGACCCGGGCGGGCTACGGTCGGCTGGCCCGTCTGATCACCGACGGACGGCGGCGAGCGCCCAAGGGGGAGTGCCGGCTGTGGCGGGCGGACGTGGCGAAAGCCGCCGACGACGACCAAGTGTTCATTGTGGTGCCGCCGGAGGCGCCAGGACCGGATTTCCCGGAACAGCTGGCGTGGTACCGGGAGCGGCTGGAGGCGCCGCTGTACTTGGCCGCGACCCACTACCGCCGAGGCGACGACGACCGCCGCCTGGCCCGCCTCGCCGCCCTTGCCGACGCGCACGACCTCCCCCTCGTCGCCACCGGGGACGTGGAGATGCACGACCCGGCGCGCCGTCGCCTTCACGACGTGCTGGCCTGCGTCCGGGAACGCTGCACGATCGACGCGGCAGGACGGCGGCTGGCGCCGAACGCGGACCGTCACCTGAAGACGCCGGCGGAGATGGCGCGGCTCTTCCGCAACCACCCGCAAGCGCTGGCCAACGCCGTGGAGATCGCCGAGCGGTGTCGCTTCTCCTTGGGGGAACTCCGCTACGAGTACCCCGACGAAGTGTCGGACGACGGTCGGTCGCCACAGGAGAAGCTGGAAGCGCTGGCGTGGCAGGGCGCGGCGCAACGCTGGCCCGACGGGGTTCCGGTCAAGGTTCGCACCGCCGTCGAGCACGAACTGGCGCTCATCGACCAGCTGGAGTACGCGCCGTACTTCCTGACCGTGGACGACATCGTCCGCACCGCCCGCCGACGGGGCATCCTCTGCCAGGGACGCGGATCGGCGGCGAACTCGGCGGTGTGCTACTGCCTGGGCATCACCTCCGTCGATCCCACCCGCATCGACCTGCTCTTCGAGCGCTTCATCTCGGCGGAGCGCGACGAGGTGCCCGACATCGACGTGGACTTCGAGCACGAGCGCCGAGAAGAAATCATCCAGTACATCTACCAGAAGTACGGACGAGACCGGGCGGGGCTGACGGCAACGGTGATCACCTACCGAACCCGAAGCGCGCTCCGAGACGTGGGCAAGGTGATGGGGCTGAGCAAGGACGTGATCGACCGGCTCCTTTCCCAGACGTCCAGCTGGTCGGGGCCGGTGGACGAAGCAAGGGCCAGAGAGGAAGGACTCGACCCCTCCGAGCACCGTCTCGCCCTGACGCTGGCGCTTGCCGACGAGCTGCGTGGATTCCCCCGTCACCTGTCGCAGCACACGGGCGGCTTCGTCATCTCCCGAGGACCGCTGTGCGAGATCGTGCCAGTGCAGAACGCCGCCATGGCGGACCGCACGGTGATCGAGTGGAACAAGGACGATCTGGAGGCGCTGGGCTTGGTCAAGGTCGACGTGCTGGGGCTGGGGATGCTGTCGTGCATACGCCGCGCCTTTGATCTGATGGAGGCGCATCACGGCGTCCGCCACACGCTGGCCAGCGTTCCCCAGGAAGACCCGGCGGTCTACGAGATGATCCAGCGCGCCGACACGGTGGGCGTCTTTCAGATCGAGAGCCGCGCCCAGATGGCCATGTTGCCCCGGCTGAGGCCGGCGACCTTCTACGACTTGGTGATTGAGGTGGCGATCGTGCGTCCCGGGCCGATTCAGGGCGACATGGTGCACCCCTACTTGCGCAGGCGGAAGGGCTTGGAGCCAGTGCGCTACCCCTCCGACGAGCTGCGCGAGGTGCTGGGGAAGACCTTGGGCGTTCCGCTCTTCCAGGAGCAGGCGATGAAGGTGGCGATCGTCGCGGCGGGCTTCACGCCGGCGGAGGCCGACCAGCTGCGCCGGGCGATGGCCAGCTTCCGCAACTACGGGACGGTCCACCGCTTCCGGGAGAAGTTCGTGAGGGGGATGACGAGCCGGGGGTACGATCAAGCCTTCGCCGAGCGCTGCTTCCGCCAGATCGAGGGCTTCGGCGACTACGGATTCCCCGAGAGCCACGCGGCCAGCTTCGCACTTCTGGCCTACGTGTCGTCGTGGTTGAAGCACCACTGCCCGGAGGTCTTTGCGTGCGCGCTGCTGAACAGTCAGCCGATGGGCTTCTACGCCCCCGCCCAGATCGTGCGCGACGCCCGTGACCACGGCGTGGAGGTGCGCCCGGTCGACGTCAACCACTCGGCCTGGGACTGCACCTTGGAAGCGGGTGACCGTCGTCGCGACCCCGTCCGTCCCTTCGCGCTGCGGCTGGGGTTGCGGCAGATCAAGGGGTTGCGCGAGGAAGAGGCGGCGTTGGTGGTGGCGGCGCGAGAGGACGGCTACTTGTCGCCGGAGGATCTGTGGCGGCGAACGGGGGTTTCCCGATCCACGCTCGTGCGCTTGGCCAACGCCGACGCCTTCGTGTCGATGGGACTGGATCGCCGCCAAGCCGCATGGGCCGCCGGCGGCCTGGAGAAGGAAGGCGCGCTTCCACTGTTCGACTCGGCTCCGGCCCAGCCTGTTCGACAAGCCCAGTCCCCCCGGCAAGCCCAGCCCGTTCGGCAAGCCCAGCCCGTCCGGTCCGAGCCGGCTCTGCCCGTCATGTCGGCCGGGGAGCACGTGGTGGCGGACTACCGGACGACCGGCCTCTCGATCAAGCGTCATCCGGTCGCGTTCCTTCGGGAGCGCTTGGCGCAGCGAGGAGTGCGTCCGGCGGAGGAGTTGGCCCGGTTGCCCGACGGCGCCCGGGTCGCGGTGGCAGGGCTCGTGCTGGTGCGGCAAAGACCCGGGACCGCCCGGGAGGTCGTGTTCGTCACGCTGGAGGACGAAACGGGAACGGCGAACCTGGTGGTCTTCCCGTCCGTGCGGGAGAAGTGGCGCCGAGACCTGCTGACTGCGCGCCTGATGATTTGCCGCGGCAAAGTGCAGGCGGAAGACGGCGTGATCCACGTGATCGCGGAGAAGGTCGAGGCGCTGAACGAATGGCTGGAAGAAGTGGGACGGGCGAGACAGGCAGACGGGTCCGTCCGCGTTCCCGAGGCCGCTTTCGTGGGGAAGGGACGGTTCTTCCACTAGGGCCAGCATTATCTTGATTGGCGGCGTGGGAAACTGGAGAAGCCCGGCGATGCAGGGAGGTGTCGGCGATGACGTTCTGGAAGCTGAACACCTTCTGCTTGGAGGACGTGCGCTGCTTTGCAGGGCCGCAGGAGATGCGCATCCGGCCGCTGACCTTCCTGGTGGGCGAGAACAGCACCGGCAAGTCCACCGTGCTGGGTTGCATGCAGGCAGTCGCGGACTATATGGGCGGCGGCACCCTCGAAATCGACTTCAACCGACACCCCTACGAGATGGGATCGTTCCAGGAGATCGCCCGCAAGAGCCGACCGCTAGTGCAGTCGTTCAAGTTGGGGGTGGGCTTCCGCGACAACGGGGGAGGGGACGTCGGACGGTACACGATCAAGATCGGCGCGCGAGAAGAAGGCGCGCGAGCCGTCGTCAAGGAGGTGACGTGGCAACTGTGGGACCTGCGCATTGAGCTGCGTCCATCCCGCAGGCTAGCCCGGCTCGGCAGAGATCGGGTCAAGGTCGACGCTGGCCAGGACAGCTTGTCGTTCGTGCTGGAAGTTGAGCCCTACTGGTTCGCACGGCTTCAGGCGAGGCCTTGGATGACGCAGTTGTTCGAGGCCAGCGTAGCTGGGCCCAGGTCCGACGTCGATGCGCTTCGGGCCGCCGTAGTCGAACGCCTCGGCGACGGGAAGTATCCGATGCAAACTGCTTTGTTTCCTGCCAGAAGCATCGCGCCCATCCGTTCGAGGCCGCAACGAACATACAATCCCTTTGCGGATGCGCCCGATCCCGAGGGCTCGGAGGTCCCGGCCGAACTAGCCAGAATGGCCAGAAAAGGCGGTCAGCAGTGGGACCGGCTGAAGGACCAATTGGAGCAGTTCGGCCGAGACGCCGGCCTGTTCTCGGAGCTCGCAGTGAGGAAGCTCGGCAAGTCCGGCAGCGATCCGTTTCAGCTACAGGTCAAAGCGCGCGGCCCCAGGGCCAACATCAAGGATGTAGGCTACGGCATCAGCCAGGTACTGCCCGTCCTGGCGCGCCTTGCGCATCCGGCCGAGCGAGCCGCCACTGCTCTCGTTCAGCAGCCAGAGGTGCATCTGCATCCCCGTGGACAGGCCGCCCTGTCGTCCACTCTCATTGACCTCCTGGGCTCGAGCAGCGGGCGCCGTCTTGGCAGATCGCCCCACCACTTCGTGATCGAGACTCACAGCGACTACATGGTCGACCGTGCGAGGATTGCCATTCGACGAAAGCAGATCAAGCCGGACGACGTCTCGCTGGTGTACTTGGAGCCCAAGTCCCGTGGCGGCGTGAAAGTCCACAGCCTGCGCTTCAACGAAACGGGGAACATGACGGGAGCACCCAGCGGCTACCGTGACTTCTTCCTGAAGGAAACCGACGCTCTCTTGGGGTTCGGGGATTAGGCCGATGAGGGTCGCGTTCTTCGTCACCTGCTTGGCCGATCACTACTTTGCCGAGGCCGCCGCCGATGCGGTGCGTCTTCTGCGGCACCTGGGTTGCGACGTGATCTTCCCGGCGGACCAGACCTGCTGCGGGCAGCCTGCCTACAACGCAGGGCGCACCGACGACGCCCGCGCCATGGCTCGTCACGCCTTGGACGTGTTCGAGGGCGACGACGCCGAGGCTGTAGTTCTTCCCAGCGGATCGTGCGCGACGATGGTGAAGAAGTTCTACCCACGGATCACAGGCGAAGCAGGCGCCCTGGCCGCCCGCACCTACGAGCTGGCCGAGTTTCTCGTCCACCGGCTGGAGGTCGCCCAGCTCGGCTCCGGCCTCGCCGGCAAGCGGGTCGCCCTCCACCAGGGATGCCACGCCCTGCGGGAGCTTCGCCTTGAGACCGAGCCGCGCACCCTCCTCGAAGGTGCCGGCGCCGAGGTCGTGCCTTGGGAGGCCGAAGAGGAGTGCTGCGGATTCGGCGGCTTGTTCTCGGTGAAGATGACCGCCGTCTCCGGCGCGATGGCGGACCGCAAGCTGGACACGCTTCCAGACGATGTGGACTGGGTGGTGTCGGGCGACGGCGGCTGCCTCCTCCAGCTGGATGGACGGAGCCGCGCCTTGGGACGGAACGTGGAGTTCGTCCACTTGGCCAGCGCGCTCTGGAGGGGCGTGGCGGACGTGTAATGGGCGTGGCGGACATGTAATGAAGGACACTAGGTTGTCGTAAGATGGCGGTCGGCCCTGACTAGGCGGTCGGCCCTGACCAGGGTTTCGCACCCAACCTGCATCAAGCCAAGGAGGCTGCAAATGAGACGACACGCTACATCCTTCACGCCATCGACGGCGAGTCGAGCGCTCCTGCGCGCCCTCGCGCCGGCGTCGCTGACGCTGGCTGTCCTGGCAACCGCCCTCCCGAGCACCGCGAGCGCCCAGTCGATCTCGGGCGTCGTGAGGAGCCAAGCCGGGAACCCGGTCGCATCGGCCCAAGTCTACCTCGTGGACTCGGACCTGGGCGCACTCACGCAGGCGGACGGGAGCTACTCGATCGCCAACGTCCCCGCCGGCACCCACACTCTCGCCGTCCAGTCGCTGGGCTACCGCACCGAGTCGGTGGAAGTCACCGTCGTCGCCGGCGAATCGGCGGTGCACAACTTCGTCCTGACGCAGCAGGCTCTCCAGCTGGACGAGCTTGTGGTCACCGGGACCGCCGCGGGAAGCCGGGTCCGGGAGATCGGCAACTCGGTGGGGGTGATCGACGCGGAGGTCGCCGAACTCCAGCCGATCGCCAACGTCTCCGACCTGCTCCGAGGCCGCATGGCGGGCGTCGTGGTGCAACAGGGCTCGGGCGACGCCGGCACCGCCTCGACGATCAAGATCCGCGGCAGCTCCACCATGCGCCTCGTCAACGACGGCCCCCTCATCTACATCGACGGCGTGCGCGTCAGCAACCGCATGGAGAACGGCGTCCGGGACGTGTCGCGGATCGACGACATCGACCCTGCAATGATCGAGAGCATGGAGGTGATCAAGGGACCCGCCGCCGCGACGCTGTACGGCACCGAAGCCGCCAACGGCGTCATCAACATCAAGACCAAGGGAGGAGGCGTCGGCGACGCCCAGTGGAACTTCACGCTGCGCCAAGGCGCCCAGTGGTTCCAGAATCCAGCCGGGCGCACGCCCACCAACTGGGGCGTAAACCCCAACACGGGCCAGATCGAGTCCCTCAACATTCTGGAGAACGACGCCGAACGGAACCTGATGTTCCGCTACGGCCACACCCAGTACTACGGACTCGACGTCTCGGGCGGGAGCGACGCCTTCCAGTACTACGTCGCCGGCTCCGCGGGCTCGGAGAACGGGGTGACCCAGAACAGCTGGGCCCGCAAGTACAACGGCCGCATCAACGTCAAGGCGCAGCCCAACGACGAGCTGCAGCTCACGGCAAACGCCGGCATCAGCCTCACTCGCCTGCGGCTGCCCAGCGACTACCCCTACGAAGAGGCGGTCTACGCCGACCCGACCCGGCTGGGCACCGACGACGCCCGCCGAGGCTACCGCAGAGCCACGCCCGAGTCCCGCATCGAGAAGGACCTGGACCTTCACAACGCGAACCGCATGACCGCGGGCCTCACGGCGATCCACGACCCCTTCGACTGGCTCACGCACCGCCTCACTTTCGGGCTGGACATCACCGACCAGCTGGAGAGCCTGCTGGACAACTTCTTGTCCCCCGAGTCGGCGCAGTTCTACGGGAGCGCCACTGCGCTGGGCGGCCGCTACCAGAACCGAGAGTCGGTCATCTACACGACCTTCGACTACGCCGCCTCCGGTATGCACGACTTCACCGACGAGCTGTCGTCCACCACCTCGGTGGGCTTCCAGGTGTACACCAAGTCGATCCGGGACGTGACGGCCGACGGCGACCGCTTCCCGGCACCCGGCCTCTCCAGCGTCAGCGCCGCGGGCATCCGCAGCGGCGGCGACAACCTGATCGAGAACAACACGGTGGGCGTGTACGTGCAACAGCACATGGGATGGCGGGACCGGCTCTTCCTGACCGCCGCGCTCCGGGCCGACGACAACAGCTCCTTCGGCGAAGACTTCGACTTGGTGTACTACCCGAAGGTGAGCGGCTCGTGGGTCGTCCACGAAGGCGCCAGCGGCTGGCTCAACTCGTTCCGGTTGCGCGGCGCGTACGGCGAGTCGGGACAGCAGCCCGACGCCTTCGACGCGCTCCGCAGCTTCACGACCCGGGCGTCCCCCTCGGGGCAGGCGACGGTGCGCCCTCTCTCTCCCGGCAACTCGGAGCTGGGTCCCGAACGCGGCGTGGAGATCGAGGCCGGCTTCGACGCCAGCTTCTTCAACGACCGCCTTTCGGTGGACTTCACCTACTACGACCAGACGACCAGGGACGCGATCGTCGCCCGCAACGTGCCGCCGTCGTCCGGGTTCACCAGCGAGCAGTTCGTCAACATCGGCCAGATCAACAACCGAGGGGTCGAACTGGGCGTGAACGCCCGTGCGCTGGACCTGTCGCAGCTTGACTGGGACCTGAACCTGAACGTGACCACCAACCGAAACCGAATCGAGGACCTGGGTCTGGACGGCTTCCTCCAGCTGGGATGGACGACCCGCCACGCCGTGGGCTACCCGGTGGGCTCCCTCTTCGCGCCAGAGGTGATCTTCGCCGAGTACGTGCCGGGCACGGACCTGATCAACCGGGAGACCTTGCGCTGCGACAACGGCCAAGGACAGCCCGTCGAGTGCGGACCCGACGCTTGGCTCTACCAGGGCCACCCCGACCCGAACCTGGAGCTGTCGCTGGGATCGTCGATCCACATCGGCGAGAACCTCACCATCGACGCGCTGGTGCAGGGCAAGATCGGCCAGACCAAGTACGACCTGCAGGGATGGTGGCGCTACGCGGCGTTCCAGCAGACCGAGGTCAACCTCTTCCCTCGCGACCACGACATCAACCAAGTCGCCGAAGCCCAGCTGGGCGCCAGCGGCGAGTTCGCGCTGTGGGTGAACGAAGCGTCGTTCGTCCGCTTCAGGGAGCTGGCGCTCACGTACCGGCTGCCCGTCGAGCTGACGGAGAAGCTGGGCTCGCGACGCGGCAGCCTCAGCTTGGCCGCGCGCAACTTGGGGATGCTCTGGACCAACTGGCAGGAGTGGCCCCACCACGATCCCGAGGTCGTGGACCCCAGCAACACGTTCAGCGGCAACCGGGAGCCCCAGGAGGACTCGGGCATACCGCCTCTGACGTCTCTGTCGCTCACCATCCGCCTAGGCATGTAGAGGAGACTCGAACGATGAAGAAGCAACCGACGAAGACCATCGTCCTGGCTCTGGTGCTGACGGCGTTTTCGGGCGCCTGCAACGCCCTGGACGAGCTGCTGAGCGTGGACGCGCCCTCGCGGGTGGTCGCCGCCGACTTGGCAAACCCGACGGCGGCAGGGCTGCTCGTGGCCAGCGTCGCCAACGAGTTCCGCTGCACGCTGGTCTACTACGCCGCCGCCAGCGCCCTGACGGGCAACGAGTGGCGCGACGCCTCCAACAACTCGGTCCTCAACATCTGGGACCAGCGCGTGCATGACACCAGCGGCTACGGCTCCCAGTATGCCAGCGCCGATTGCGGGAGCAGCCAACCCGCGCTCTACCAGCCCATGTCGAGAACGCGGTGGCTGGCGGATTACACGCTGGGGCTCCTCGCCGAGTGGAGCGACGCCGACGTGCCCGGCAAGGCGGCGCTGACGGCGGAGACGGCGATGTACGCCGGCTACACCTACGTCCTCTTCGGCGAGTCCATGTGCACCGTGGCGTTCGACGAAGGGCCGGAGCAGATGCCCGCCGACGCCTTCAACCTGGCCGTCGAGCGCTTCGACCAGGCGATGGCGGCGGGCGCCACCGACGACATCCTCAACGCCGCCCGGGTGGGAAAGGCGCGGGCCCTGCTCAACCTGGGACAGAAGGCCGCGGCGGCCCAAGTCGCGGCAACCGTGCCCGATGGGTTCTCCTACGTCTTCCAGTACTCCAACGCCGAGGCGGTGACGCGCAACAAGCTGTGGGAGTTCAACATCGACACGAGAACGTCACGGTGGCGGAGCCTTATCGGGCCGTCGAGTACATGGGGATGCCTGACCCGAGGATCGAGGTCATGGACACGGAGAAGGCCAACTCGCAGACCGGGATTCCGATCTGGGTTTCCACCAAGTACCCCGACGCGTCGGCCCCCCTGGAGCTGGCCAGCTGGGAGGAAGCGCAGCTGATCGTGGCCGAAGCCGCCGTCGAGGCGGGCAACTTCGACGCCGCGGTGTCGGTGATCAACGCGCTCCACGAAGCCGCCGGCCTTCCCGAGTACGACGGCGGAATGAACGCCGCCGAGCTGATGGCCCAGATCGTCTACGAGCGGGCTGCCGAGATGTACCTGGAGGGTCACCACCTTCAGGACCTGAAGCGGCTGAGCATCGACCTGTATCCGCCCACGGGCACCGACGACGGCTTCGGCGGCTCCTACGGCGACGAGATATGCTTCGAGCTGCCGGCCACCGAGTTCCAGAACAACCCGACGCTCACGGGGTCGGCAGGCTGAACAGGGGGTTCGTCCGGCAACGCGCTTGGCCACTGGTCCAGCGGCGCATTCGGCTACTGGTCCAGCGGCGCGTCCGCCCACTGCTGGCGTTGGCTCTCGCGGTCTTGCTGTCGGCCTGCAAGACGTGGGAGCCGGCGCCGGTGGTGCGTGCCACTTTGACGGGGGACGACCGTCCGCCGGCGGTGAGGGTTGTAGGCGCCGCCGGCGAGCGCCTGATCCTGCGCAACCCGGTGCTTGCCAACGACTCGGTGGTGGCGCTGACGGGCGGCGACGGCGGAGCGGCCAGCGCCAGTGCCAGTGGGACGGGTGCGTTCTACGTTGCCCCCCGGCCCGGCCTCCCGTGGCAAGACGTGCGCACGCTGGAGGTCGCCCGCGTGAGCGTGTGGCGCACCGTCGGGCTGGCGGCCGGGATCGCGCTGGTCTCAGCGGGCTGGGCCGCCATCGCCGGAGACTCGGAGGGGGGGCGCCCGCCTCCCGACGTGCCGCTGCCCAAGGGGTAGCGAGCGGAGGAGAGTAAGCGTCCCGAGGGGGTAGCGGCGGACGAAGGGACGGCTACGGCGGGAGGAAGGAAGCTACGCGGGGAGTTGGACGTAGCGCTCCATGAGCACGTGTCGGTGGTGAACGGAATGGCCCGCCACGATCCAGGCCAGCGCACGCACCGTGAAGTCGCAGTTGCTGGCCACGCCGGTCCGATCCCAGGTGTCGTCCTCGAAGCCCTCGAAGAGCAGGACCGTCGCTCGGCGCACCGCTTGGAACTCGGCGCCCAGGGCTGCCAGTGGCCGTCGGTCGGCCGGGGAATGCGTGGCGTAGCTGTTCTCGTCGAAGGGTGGATAGGGACCGGGGTCGTTGCGCGCAAACGCCAGTGCGCGGGAAACAAACATCCGTTCCGCGTCGGTCACGTGCCCTACGACTTGGCCGAGCGTCCACTTCCCCGGGGCGTACCGGTGCTGTTCCCGTTCGGGCGCCACATCCGTCAGCAGCCGCTTCCACTTGGTCGCGTCGTCCTCCAGCGCCGTGCCGAGCGACTTGCCGCCGGTGCGGTCCGCCGCTGCGGTCACGGCCGCGGCCACGTAGGGACGGTAGAACGGGGCGCACTCGCCGGGCTGGGGTGGTGCGGGCCATTGGGGGAGCGCGGGCCACGCCGTCATGGTTCGGCCTCCAAAGCGGGGAGGGACGGTGGAGCTTGGCGAGCCGCCATCGTATAGTGGGTGATGGGCCACAGCAAGGTACCCTCGAGGCAGCTGGATAAACGCGACGCAGATTTCTGATGATCGACTACACGCCACGCTCGAACCGACCGACGTCCTGGCCTGATGTCACACCTCTTTCCGATGACCTTGGCATCGACACGTCGCAATTGGCGGGACGCTCCAGCACGGGCGACACGACCTCCGAGTGGCAGCGACAGGCTACCGGACCCGACGCCAAGCGACGGCTCGCCAGCATCTTGCTGGTCGCGAGAATGCCGCGGGAGGGCTTGCCGGAAGTCGTCGAATTCCTGCTCGACGCGCGGGCCTTCTACATGGAGAACCGACAGTTTCCAGCACCGTCGCCCCCGGAGCGGTCTGTGACCACGGCGATAGCATCCGGCCGGGTCACCCGACCAACGCTCGACTTGCGCCAATACTGAGCAACGGCAACGCCGTAATCCGCTCCGCCAGCGGGAACTCCCGGTCTCCCGGGTAGACGACCCAGAGGTGCTCCAGCCCCAGGTCGTCGGCAACGACGTGCATGGACCGTGTGGTGCGGGGCGCATCGGTGCACTTGAACTCGAAGCCCCAGCGGCGGCCCCGGCGCAGAAGCAGCAGGTCCAGCTCGGCTCCGCGCTGGGTCGCGTAGAAGTAGGCGTCGTGGTCGCCGTGGACGGCCAGGACCTGTTCCAGGGCGAAGCCTTCCCAGCTGGCGCCGTAGCGCGGATGGGCGGGAAGGTCGCTCCACGTCTCCATCCCGAGCAGGAAGTGGAGGATGCCGCTGTCGCGCAGATACACCTTGGGTGACTTGACCTGCCGCTTGCCCACGTTCTCGAACCAGGGCGGCAGGACGCGCGCCATGAAGGTGCCGGCCAGCAGGTCGCGGTAGCGGTTCGCCGTCTTGGCCGTCACATCCATCGAGCGCGCAAGTGCCGTCGCGTTCCACGTCTGACCATGGACATGCGCCAGCATCCTCCAGAAGCGGCCCAACGCTGCGGGCGGCACTCGTGAGCCCAGCCCAGGCACGTCGCGCTCCAGGAAGGTCCGGGAGAAGGACCGCATCCAGCGCGCCCAGGCGGCATCGGAAGAGGCCAGATAGGCTCGCGGGAAACCGCCGCGCATCCAGAGCCGGTTCATGTGCTCGACGCCCGTCTCGTCCAGCGAAAATCCGCCCACATCCACGAACAGGACTCTCCCGGCCAGCGTCTCCGACACGCCTCGCACCAACTCCCACGAAGCACTTCCCGTCAACAGGAACACCGCCTTCCGGGCCGGATCGTCGCAGATCGGCCGCAGGACCTCGAAGAGCCCGGGCATCCGCTGGATTTCGTCCACGACCACCAATCCGTCGCTACTGCGCAGAACGATCTCTGGCGTGGCGGAGAGAGCCCTGCGGTCGGCAGCCGTCTCCAGGTCGAAGACGGTGACTGGCTCCGGCCAGGCCGCTGCGATCTCTCGGGCCAGCGTGGTCTTGCCGGTCTGGCGGGCGCCCAGCAGCGCGACCACAGGCGTTTCGGAGAGACCTTCAACGACGGCGGCCCGCAATCCGTGACGCGGTAGAAATCGTCGTATATCGGGAGGCAGAGTCATGATATGCAACGATAATCGAGGCCATGCGGCCTGTCCAGATCCGACCACACGGGTTGGCCGGCTTCTGGACTATGTGCGCCCGCCGCCCCACTTTGCGTCCCCATGACCGACGAAATCAGCGAGGACTTGGGCTCCGTCAACGGGATCTTCGACTGAGCCGTGCACGGACGGCTGGATGCCCCGAAGGGCCGCGCCAGCTTTGGTGGCAACGCAGCTACCGAGTGGACAACGGACGGGACATCCAAGCCGGAAAAACGGGACAATCCACTGGACATTCTAGCCGCCGAAATCGATTGGGACCCCGATGCGCTCCGCGACGGGCGACACGCAACCAACGTAATGTGATGAAGGTTGCCGAGCACTGCAGGGACTATCTTCCCGGCCGTCAAGCTCTGGTTCAGCAAGCTACCCGTGTACCGTGGGACGACCGTGCGACCCCAGACGCCCATGTCGGGCACATGCGCGAGACGATCGTGCGGGAGTTCCTGCACAGGGTAGACAGCGGTCTGCTGGACGAGCGCGATCCCAACATGATCTATCGCGGGATGCGGCTCACGACCAAAGTGAACGACCACGAGGTGCCCAGAAACGTCGGGTTGCTGCTCTTCTCGGCGGAACCGACGGAGTGGTTTCGGGGCGCAAAGATCGAAGTGGTGCAGTTCGCTGCCGACCGGGGAGGGGACGTACAGGAAGAGCGCGTGTTCACAGGGAGCCTGTTGGACCAGTACCACGACTGCATGGGCTACCTTGGCAACCTACTGGTCAACCATCTTCAGAAGCAGAAGCACCGAAGCCACGCTCGGAGCTGGGCCAACTATCCAGTTGCGGCGATCCGGGAAGCATTGGTCAACGCCCTGTACCATCGCAGCTACGACCTGCCGTATCCCGAGCCAACGAAAGTGTACGTATTCCCGGACCGGATGGAGATCATCAGCTATCCCGGCCCCGTACCCGGCGTCGAGCGGGAGCACCTGGCGCGGGATGCGGTCTTCCGCGGCGTCCCTGCACGAAACCGTCGGATCGGCGAGTTCTTCAAGGAGCTCCGGGTGGCGGAGCAACGGTTGTCCGGGTTGCCGAAGATGTACAGAGCCATGGAGGCCAATGGGTCGCCGCCGCCCGAATTCGACTTCGACGATACGCGGACGTTCTTCCAAGTGACGTTGCGCGCCCACCCGGAGTACGTCGCACTGACGACCCTGCGCGACGCAGCCTACCTGCGGGCACTTGGGGACGAAGACGATGCGCTTCACCGCATAGAGTCGGCATGGCGCGGCAACCAAGAGTCCGCGGTCCTGGCCGTCGAGTTGATCCGATCCTACGCCAGAGCAGGCGAGACGTCCCAAGCCGAAGATGTGTTCCGGGCGTTCAGGGCCCAGGGAACGTCGGGAGCGGTCACACAGGTGACCAACGCCCTGGCCGAGGCCCTTGTGTTGAGCGGCGACCCTGATCGGGCGCTCAAAATCCTCCAGCAGGACGATGTGGCACCGTCTGGCCAAGACGCCATCGACGCCGCCATCGTGGCTCGCCACGCCCGCGACTCGAAGCTGGCCCACCGGCTCTTCGAAGAAGCGAGCGACGCCGTGGACGCCGACCCTCGCGCGCTTCTGGAGTTCGCGCAAACCAAGCTTGGGCTGGCCGTGGAGGTGCGCCGAGACGGCCAGCACGACTCCAACCGGCGGTTCCTCATGGAGGCCCGGGTTCTGCTGGAGCGCGTGCTTCAGCTCGACGCCTCCCGCGCCCACCACGCGTGGGCTTGGCGAGAGCTGGCCCGCACCCTCAACTGGCTGGGTGCGCCCCGGCGCGAAGCCGAGGAAGCGTACCGGCAGGCCATCGCGCTACTGCCGTCGGAGGAGCGGTTCCGGCAGGAGCTGGAGAAATTGCAAGGGCCGACACGGTAACCCTCTTGCCGCCGGTGTTACGGTTACCTCCGTAATCATCATTCATTTCCTAACGGACGGAGGCAGCAATGGGCTACACTGTGAAAGCGACTGCGAACCACTTCCTGGACTTTGGAAGAACCTGCAAGGAAGAGATATCGCCGCTGAAGGTCTACGGCGACCTCAGCGGCGCGCCACTGTCTGGCATGGACCACGCACCCGAGACGCAATGGGACATCGAGTGGAACAGCCAGCCAGTCATGGGAGAGCAGTGGCGTCGCGGGGCCGCATCGGATGCTGTTGCATATGCCCACGACCTGGGCTTGCGACTCCTGTCCACCGGGTTGACGCGCGACCTGGACGCCTATCTGGCCAAGCTGGTCAAGGGCGCCCCGACGCTCATCGACAAGGCCATGGACGCCAAGTACTTAGAGAATGGTATCGGCGGCGGCTTGCATCGGCTCTTTGACGGGGGTCACACGCTGTTGGGTGCGTGCCAAGCGGCCAAGAAAGCTGACATCGACGGCGGCATCGTGGCCCGGGCGATGGGAGTGATGCTCGGCCTTTCTCGAGACGTCACTACGCCCGCCGGACTGCCGTTCTTTACATGGGACAAGGACACGTACGACAGGGCCAGCAGCTACCTCAAGAATACCTTCGGCATTCCCAAGAAGGTCTTCTCGGACCTGAACACGTACCGTGCGACCGACATCATCAGCGGCCTGATGAGCAGCGCGACGCTCGTCTTCCGCTGGTCGGACGGGGAAGCCGAGGACTTTGCGCGCATCGCCACAACCACGGGGCTGTCCGCAATCGCTAAACGAAACCCGCTCGTGGCTGTTGTGACCATCGCCGCCTTGGCCAAGGCACTCGTCGAAGCTCGTGACGCCGAGGGCTACAAGGGGTGCGTAACGGAGTGCGTGAAGGGCGTGGCACCCATGGCCATGGTCTCTCTGATCGTGGCGGCTGGCGGCCCCGCGTCAGTAGCACTGGTCGCGAACATCCTCGCCGGAATAGCCGTCGAGCACGTCGCCAGCAAGGCCGGGGACGAGATCCGAGTTGCCCGGTTGCTGCGGCAGATGCGGATCCGCACGCCCTTGTCCCGCAGGCGGTGGAGGAGGCGGGGAGCGATGGACCCCGAAGCCAGGCAGATGCGGGCGGCCGACGTGCCAGAGGAGGTCCTGGGCGAGATTAGGGAGCGGATCGAGGCGTACACGGAGCGGGCGGAGAGCCACTAGTACAAGGGCGCGACCGTAGGGAGAGCTGCCGCCCCTACCTCGGAACCGGCCCCGCGAACTCCCGTCCCTTCCAGGTGACGCGGGTGCCTTGGAAGGTGCTCTTGGCGACGATCGCCCAGACGATGGCGGCACCCAGCGGGTAGATGAGCCCCAGTACTGCCGAGCCGCCGGCGACCTGTTTGGAGGCGCCCGCCCACAGGGCCGCGCTGGAGGCATAGGTGAAAGCCGCACACGCCAGCACGGGAGTTCCCACCAAGCCGGCGGCGGCCGCGCCCAAGAGCGCGACGGGAGCCAGCCAGAGCAGCGGGTAGACCACGAGGGCGGCCAGCAGCACCAAGCGGCCACGCACGGGTCCGTAGACCTGCTTGGCGCCGATGCTCATGTTCTTCGACCAACCGTTGACGATTGCGCCCAGGGACTGGTACATCCGCGTCGTTAGGCGGGTGCCTCCGTCCCGTATGGACAGGGCGTAGCCCGACCGCATCAGGAGCTGCGCGAGCCGCAAGTCCTCCACCACCGCGTCCTTGACCGCGTCGTGCTGCCCGATGCCGTCGTAGGCTTGGCGCTTGATCAGCAGGTACTGGCCCGTCGCGACGGCGCGACGCCACTTGCGCCGGGGGATGGGGCGGTCGAGAGGCGGGAAGGCTTGTTGCAGCATCACGAAGACATGGGGCTGGACGAGGCGCTCCCAGAAGCTCCGCGCCTCCTGGTCGCCCGTGACCGAGATCGCGTCGGCGCCGTCCTCGACCAGCGCGGCAGCCGTTCGGCCAAGAGCGCCCGGGCCGTGCCAAGTGTCGGCGTCGGTGAAGAGCAGCCACTCTCCCCGGGCGGCCTCCGCGCCCTGCTGGCAGGCCCACGGCTTGCCTACCCATCCCTCGGGCAGCGGCCGTCCGTCGATCACCCGGAGGGCATTGGCGCGGCCTCGATCCAGCGACCGCACGATGTCGCCCGTGCCGTCGTCGGACTGGTCGTCCACCACGATCACCTCGAACTCGTCCCAGCGAGACTGGACAATGGAGCTGATGCACCGCTCGATGTTGGCGGCCTCGTTGCGCGCGGGCACCACGAACGACACGAACGGGCCGCCCTCCTCCCGGTCGGGGACTTTCCGGGGCCGCCGCAGGCGCGAGACCATCAGGGCCAGCAACACGAGCCAGCTGGCCGCAACAGCGGCGGCGACTGGCCACGTCACGGCGAAGACGGTCGAGCCACTGGCCTTCCTGGCGTCCACGGAACGCCGGCCGCGTCCAGCGCGGTGCGGAACTCCGCCATCGCCGCCACGAGGGCGTTCAGCGCAGCCAACTGGTCGTCCAGAGCGGGGCCGACCCGCTCCAGCGCTGCGCGTTCCTGCTCGGTGGCCGGCGCGTAGGCTTGGTGGAGGCCGTTGGCGTCGCCCAGCTGGCGCAATAGCGGAACGGGTCCGTCGTTATCGCCGCCACCGCCCGCACCGCCGCCAAAGCCGCCACCCCCACCGCTTCCCCGCAACGCCTGCAACACAGCGTCCACCGCTTCGCCCAGCGAGTCCGCCCTGGCGCGCAACCCGGCCGTCGCGCCCGCGCCCGCACCGGCCTGGCCCCCCGCGCCGCCCGCCTCGGCCTCCGCCCGGTCCAGTGCCGCGCCGACCCCTTCCAGCTCCGCCTCCGTCGCTTCGCCTTGCCGCACCGCCATCCGCAGCGCGGCTCCCAGCCCCCGGTGCCGCTTACGCAGGGCTTGCAGCTCGGCCAGCTGGGGGTTGGTCATCCCGATCAGCTCGTCCATCACGACCGTGAACGACCGCTCCACCGTCGTCGCCTCGCCGTCTTCCGGCGCGACCGTCAGCCGTGCCACGTACTCGCCTGGCAACGCAGGCGGGCCGCTCTGCCCGCCACCACCGAAGCCGCCACCACCCGGTCCCCCACCGCCGCCTCCGCGCTGGGGCGGCCCGGACCATGGCGGATCGAGCCGCAAGTCCCACTGCACCTCCTTCAGCCCGGCGCCCCCAGGCGCATCCAGCGTCCTCACCACCTCGCCGTCGCCGTCGAGCACCTCCAGCGTCACGTCGCCCCCCGCGCCCCCAGGCAACCAGTACGACACCGTCGCGCCGTAGGGCGGGTTCTCGGCAGCGTAGTCGCGGTCCGCGTGAGTGCCCGTCGTGTGCGCCGTGTTCACCACGTACGCCAGCACATCCCTTACCGAGAAGACGTAGGGGCCGTCCGCCGACTCGGCAGCCGCCAACTCCCGGAGCGGCGTCAGATCGTCCACCACAAAGAAGCCCCGCCCGTGTGTCGCCACTACCAAGGCGTTGTCCCGAGGATGCACCTTCAGATCATGCACCGGCGACGGCGGAAAACCGTTCTTCAGCGCCAGCCACGACTCCCCACCGTCAACGGAGACAAACGGCCGAACCTCCGTGCCGACAAACAACAAGTTCGGATCGTCCGGGTGCTCGGCAAACGCCCGCACATTGCCGAAGTTGGGCAGGTCGGCGGCAATCGAACTCCAGTTGGCGCCCCGATCCGTGCTCTTCAGCACATACGGCCGAAAGTCGTTGCTCCGGTGGCCGTCAAAAGTCGCATACAAAGTGGATTCGTCGTGGGCCGACCAGCGGACCTTGCTCACGTAGGTCGTGTCAGGCACGCCGGGAAAACTGGTCTGCTTGCTCCACGTGGCGCCGTCGTCGGTGGTGACGGAAACCGTGCCGTCGTCGGACCCGGTTGCGATCCAGCCCCTGCGCAGCGACGACAAGTGCATCGTGGAGAGGTTGGAGAAGACTGCGGTGCCCTGGTGACGCGACACGGCGTCGTCGGCCGGGATCGAGCCCATCATCGGCAAGCTGTCTCGGTCGATCTCCCGCGTCAGGTCCTCGCCCAGCACCTCCCACGAATTGCCCTGGTCCGTGCTCTTGAAGACGTGATTGCCGGCAAAGTAGACGGTGGACGGATCGTGAGGCGAAATTTGAATCGGCGCGCTCCAGTTGAAGCGGTAATCGTCCTCGCCCGGAGCCGGCCGGGGGCGGATCGACTTGCGTTCGCCCGTGCGACCGTTGAAGCGCACCAGGTTGCCGTTCTGGGACTCCACGTAGGCCACGTTGTGGTCCCTCGGGTCGATCGCCGCAAAGAAGCCGTCGCCGCCGGCCATCCGATACCAATCCGCGTTGCCGACCCCCATGGCGTTGCGGGTTCGGCTGGGTCCGCCCCACGTGGAGTTGTCCTGCAAGCCGCCGTAGATGCCGAAGAAGGGCTCTTGCATGTCCACCCCGACGGCGTAGAACTGGCTGATCGGCAAGTTGGGCGAAAAGTCCCACGTCTCGCCCCGGTCGTGCGACATGTAGAAGCCGCCGTCGTTGCCCAGCATGATGTGGTGCGGGTTGTTGGGGTTGATCCACATGGCGTGATGATCCACATGCACCGTGCGCGCGATCCGCTCCCACGTCTTCCCGCCGTCCATGGAACGTTGCAGCGGCACGCCCAAGTGGTACACCACCTCCGGGTCCGACGGATCGACGCGGATCTGCCCGAAGTACCATGGAATTGACGCGATGTCGTTGGTCATGCGCCAGGTCGCGCCTCCGTTGTCGGTCCGATAGACGCCTTCCTCCGAGCCCTCGATCACCGCGTACACCGTGTTCGGATTCGAGAGACTGATGTCCAGGCCGATCCGGCCCATGTCGGAGCGCGGCAGCCCCTGCTCCAGCTTCTTCCACGTCTCGCCGCCGTCGGTGGTCTTGTAGATGCCGCTCCCTGGGCCGCCTCCCACGTAGCTGTACGCCCTCCGCTCTCGCTGCAACGCGGCTGCGTACAAGACGTTGGGCTCGTGCGGGTGCATGACCAGATCGGTGACGCCGGTGTGCTGGTCTATTGTCAGCACGGCTTCCCACGTCTCGCCCCCGTCGGTGGTCTTGTAGACACCTCGCTGTCCTTCGGCTGCCCAGAGCGGGCCAACCGCCGCGACGTAGACGGTGTGCTCGTCATGGGGATGGATCACGATCCGGCCCACGTGCTGACTCTCGCGAAGGCCCATGTGGCGAAAGGAGGTGCCGCCGTCCTCGGACTTGTACACGCCGTCGCCGTACGACGAGCTGCGCATGTTGTTCGGCTCGCCCGATCCCGCCCAGACCACGCTCGAGTTCGACGGCGCCACCGTCACGTCCCCCATGGACCCTACGCCGGCGTCGTCCAGCACGGGCTCCCACGTCACGCCCCCGCTGGTGGACTTCCAGATGCCCCCCGTTGCCGCCGCAATGTAGATGACCGTCCCGGAGCGAGGCTGCGACTGGTTCCCGGGCGGCCAGTGCATCGGGGCCGGATGGGCTACGGCGATGTCCACGACCCGCCCGCTCATGACCGCCGGCCCCAGCGATCTGGCCGCGATCTTGCCCACCAGCGCTTGGGCGGTCAGCGTCTGGCCGGCTTCGTCCCCGCTCTGGGCGTCGAGCGTGGAAGCGGCAATCACAGACAGGGCGAGGGCTGCTGCGGCGACGCGGGACGACAGCCCGCCGAACGAAGGGACAGTGGACATGGACGACTCCTTTGGCTTGCTTCCCGACCGGATGATTCGTCCTCTCAAGCTAGCCCCCGACGACAGCTCTCGCACCGGGCTGCGCTCCGCCCACGCGCTCCACCTGCCGCCTACCGGGCTGCGCTCCGCTTACGCCTCGACGACCTCCGCCGACCAGCCGACCTCGACCGCGCCCTCGAGGCTGCGCGCAGTCGGACACTTGGCGACGTGACTCGCCAGCGCACGGTCGATCTTCTCCCGAGGCGCGCCCGCAGGCGCCCGGATCGTGTAGCGGATGTGGATCTTGGTCAGCACGACCACCCGGTCCACGACCTCGTTCACGCCTTCGGCCTCCGCGCTGATCGCGTCGGCGGCCATGGGAACCCCGCGCACCTCCAGTGCGCCGATGAGCGTCCCGAGGAGTCAGCCAGCAGCCGCCGCGACCAGGTAGTCCACGGGCAGCGGCAGGTCGGGCTCTGCGTCCAGTCGGTAGTGCGCCTTGATGGGACCGTGGACGCCGAAATCCACCTGCGTGCCGTCGGCCAGAGTGGCGCGCCGGTGGACTCCAGCGACCCTGACGACCCGGGCGCGGGCGGTGTAGACGCTCTTGCTCATGGGGTTCCTCTTGCTCATGGGATTCCTCCTCGTTTCGGTTGGGCGCAAGTCCGCTCGTAGAGTTCCGGGTCCGTCGCTCCTTCTGTGTTGAAGATCAGCACCTGCGACTCGCCGTCCAGTCCCACCGCCGACCGCCGCTCCGGGCGCTGGGCAGTTTCGACCAAGCCGAGCAGGCCTGCGACCCCTGACTCGCCTCCCTCGAAGAGCTCGCCCAGCTCTCCTTGGGCTGCCGCTCGCATCAGCGGGGCGACCCCGTCGTCGGCGACGGTTGCGAACGCATGGACTCCGACACTCAAGACCCGCCACGCCAGCGGCGACACCTCGCGGCAGCTCAGCCCCGCCATGATCGTCGCCAAGCTCCCCCGGCTGGCCGCCGGCCTTCCCGCCAGCGCGCTCTGGAACAGCCCGTCGGCGGTCTCCGGCTCCACCACCACCGCGACGGGGCGCGCCACGCCGAACCGCTCCCAGAGGTGCGCCACCACCGCCGCCGCCAGCCCGCCCACTCCCCCCTGCACGAAGACGTGGCTGGGCGGCGACCCGCCCATCTGCGCCAGCGCCTCCTCCACCATCACCGTGTAGCCCTGCATGACCAGCCGCGGCGTATCCTCGTAGCCCTCCCACGACGTGTCGGAGACCACCGTCCATCCGCGAGCAGCGGCGTCCCGAGCGGCCTGCGCCACGGCCTCGTCGTACTCGCCGTCCACCCGGACCACCCGCGCCCCCAACGACCGGATCGCCTCCGCCCGGGGCTCCGTCACGTGGGTCGGCAGGTAGACCACCGCCCTTCGCCCCAAGAGACGAGCCCCCCACGCCACCGCACGCCCGTGGTTCCCGTCGGAGGCGCATGTCACGACCTGCGCTCCGCCTCGGTCGGCCTTGGCCGCCCTGCCCCTGGCCCCGCCCTCGACCGCCGCGAGCACGCCGTACGCCCCGCCCAGCGCCTTAAAGCTGCCCAGCCCGAAGCGGCCCGACTCATCCTTCACCCTCACTTCGGCCACGTCCAGATGCCGCGCCAGCCGTTCCGCCGACCGCAACGGGGTGGGCGCATAGTCGGGCCACGCGGAGATCGCGTCGGCGGCCGCCCTGTGCCGGCGAAGGCTGAGCACCTCCTTCAGCCCTTCTGGGTATGGGCTCGGCCCCGCGACGGCAGGGTTCAGCGTCCACTTCATGAAGCGTTCTCCTTCGGATCCGTTCGCAGGGGCTGGCGGATCCGTCGCGGGGGTTGGCGGATTCCGTCGCAGGGGGCTGGCCGCGAAACCGTTTCGCCGTTTTCCGCGAAAGGCAACCGGCGGTCGTCTTTCATGTTACACTTCAACGCCGGATCGAAGGGAGTTGGCCAGTTGTACGCGGATCATCAAAGAGTGCGGATGCCGGGCCCCGGCGAGGCGTTGCCGGGCCGGGCCGAACCGATAGAGGTGTCGACCATCCACTACGTGAGCGGAAACCGGATCAAGCCGCCCTTCCCCCACGGCTTCCGGTGCGCCTACTTCGCCATGGGGTGCTTCTGGGGCGCCGAACGCCAGTTCTGGGACGTGCCCGGAGTCTACTCCACGGCGGTGGGCTACCAAGGGGGCGCAACCCCGAACCCCACCTATCCAGAAGTCTGCACGGGAGCGACGGGCCACGCGGAGGTGGTGATGATCGTCTTCGATCCGGACGTGGTGGACTACGCCTCGCTCCTGACCGCCTTCTGGGAGGGCCACGACCCGACCCAGGGGATGCGGCAGGGGGCAGACGTGGGAACCCAGTACCGGTCCGCCGTGTTCGCAGCCGACGACCGGCAGCAACATCTGGCGGAGGCGTCGCGGGATCGTTACCAGAGGGCCTTGTCGGCCGTCGGCTTCGGCTCCATCACCACGACAATCGCAGCCGCGCCCGAGTTCTACTATGCTGAAGATGACCATCAGCAGTACTTGGCCAAGAACCCGGGCGGGTACTGCGGTCTCGGGGGCACCGGCGTGGAATGTCCCAGTGGAGCCCGCGACGGCCCCGACGGCTAGACTCCCGACCAGGACGGGATGTACACCAGCAACCGACCCCTAAACGGCGCGCCTTGGCGGGGACGCCTCTACGAAGTCCTCTTCGCGCTCTACACCGGGCGTCCCAGCCCGGAAGGCGGCGACCGGGCAGCGAGGGCGTTCGACATTGTTCTCATCACCGCGATCCTGGCCAGCGTCGCGGTGGTCATGCTGGATTCGGTCGAGTCCCTGGCGGAGCGGTACGGGCGACTTCTGCAGGGGCTGGAGTGGTTCTTCACGATCGGCTTCACCATCGAGTACGCGGCCCGACTGGCCGCCGTGCAGTCGAAGCGCCGGTACGCCCTGAGCTTCTTCGGGATCGTGGACCTCCTCTCGATCATCCCCACCTACTTGAGCGTCCTGTTGCCGGGGACCCGCTTCCTGGCAATCGTCCGGGTCGTGCGCGTGCTCCGCGTCTTCCGCGTCCTGAAGCTGGTCTCGTATGTGGGGGCGTTTCGGACGCTGGGTTGGGCGCTCTCGGTCAGCCGCCACTACGTGACCGTCTTCCTCATGACCGTCCTGACCCTGGTCGTGATCCTCGGATCGCTCATCTACCTCATCGAGGGACCAGACGCTGGCTTCACCTCGATCCCAGTGTCGGTCTACTGGGCCGTGGTCACGCTCACGACGGTGGGCTACGGCGACATCTCGCCCCAGACGGCCCCCGGTCAGCTCCTGGCCGCCGGCGTGATGCTGCTGGGGTACAGCCTGATCGCCATGTCGATCGGCATCGCCGTGCTGAGCCTGATCGGCCAGCGGGAATCGAAGCGGAACCTCGACCAGTCCGAGATCTGGGCCCGAGTCTGCTCTAATTGCGACGCCGAAGGCCACGACCCCGACGCCCACTTCTGCAAGCGATGCGGCGGCATGGTAGTGGACATTGGGCATGAGTAGTCCAGACCAGGGACTGGACGCGGCCAAGGGGCGAGCCGTGGACCTCCTCGCCGAGAGCTTCGCCCAGGACCAGATGACGATGGAGGAGTTCGAGCGGCGAGTCGGCTTGGTGCAAGAAGCCGAGTCCATGCAGGAGCTGGAAGATGCGCTGATCGTCGTTCCCGTCGCTGGCGGCTCGCGGTCGCCGCCGTCCCGTCCCCACTCGACGCCAACCCGCCTCCATGGATCACCAACTCGCCCGCTCGAACCGGCCCCCAAGCCCGTTCCCCCCGCCCGCATTCCCGAGTCGGACCGGGCACTGGCCATCTTCGGCGAAGTGAAGCGGACGGGTCGATGGATGCCGGCCCGCAACACCAATGTCGTGTCGGTCTTCGGCTCCGTCGTGATCGATCTGCGGGAGGCCACCATGGTCTCCGGCGAGTACTGTCTGACGGCCTGGACGGTCTTGGGCTCCGTGGAGGTGATCGTCCCTCCCGGCGTTATGGTCCACTGTGCCGGATCGGCGGTCGCAGGCAACTTCGAGCACCTCGATCCAGACCCGTCCGGCCCACCGACCGGTGCCGCGACTGCAACGGTGCTTCGGCTGGACGGCCTGGCGGTGCTGGGCTCCGTGGAGGCGACGGTGCGCTACGCCGGCGAGTCCAAGCGGGAGGCTCGGCGCAGGAGGCGCATCGAGAAGAAGCAGCACCGTAAGCTGGCGAGCGGCCGCCGGTAGCCCCGAGCCCGCCCCCCAGCCCCAACCCCACTTCAAGCGAGCGAAAAATGAGCGAGACCAACCGAGGCCCATTCAACGAACTTGCCCTCAACGCCCTGCGGATCGTCGCCGGGTACCTCTTCCTCCAGCACGGCCTCCAGAAGGTCTTCGGGGTCCTGGGCCGCGATCAGGTCGAGAGCTTCATGAGCATGGCGGGCGCCGCCGGGATCATCGAGTTCGTCGGCGGGATCCTCATCATCGCCGGCCTCTTCACGCGCCCCGTCGCCTTCATCCTGTCGGGGCAGATGGCCGTGGCCTACTTCATAGGCCATGCCGGGCCGCAGGGGAACTGGCTCTTTCCGATCATGAACCGAGGCGAACTCGCGGCCCTCTACAGCTTCGTTTGGCTGTTCTTCTGCGCCGCCGGCCCCGGCAAGTTCTCGCTGGACGCGATGATTCGCGGGCGCGGCGACCCGGCCGAGTAGGTCGGATCAGCAGTGCTGGTCGAACGCCGCCTTGAGGTCCGCCGCGATCTCGGGCGCGGAGCGGCCTTCGATCTGGAAGCGCTCCAACATGAACACCAGGTCGCCGTCCTTGAGCAGGCCCACCGACGGGGACGACGGTGGGTAGCCCACCAGCTGCTTGCGCGCCTCGGCGGTCGCCGCCACGTCCTGTCCCGCGAAGACGGTGACCTTGTGGTCCGGCTGCTTGGCGCCTTCCAGGGCCATCGCCACGGCGGGCCGGAAGAGGCCCGCGGCGCACCCGCACACCGAGTTCACCGCCAGAAGCACCGTGCCCTCCATGGCGTCCACGGCCTGGGTCACCTCGTCCGCGCTGCGGAGCTCTTGGAAGCCGATCTGGACCAGCTCCTGCCGCATCGGCGCAACCATCATCTCTGGGTATGGCATCTAGCGTCCTCCATGGGTCGTCGTGAAGTCGAGTTGACTGAACGTTCAGTCTAACGCCCCGCGCTGGCCTCCGCGACCACCCCGCGCTGGCCCCGTCGACGGAAGCCGCTGGCCTCGACGACCGGAGCGTGGCTACGTTGCCAAGGTGACTTTGCCATCGGAGGCCGCCCAGATGGAGGGTGTCGGGCAAATGGAAATCGTCCGCCTGCATGTGAACGGGGACGAGCGGACGTGCGGCGTACCCGCCCACTACACGCTGCTGGAGACCCTGCGCTACGGCCTGGGGCTGACCGGCTCCAAGCAGGGGTGCGACAAGGGCGACTGCGGCGCGTGCACGGTGATCTTGGACGGTCGCGCCGTCCTGTCGTGCCTGACCCCGGTGCGTGAAGCCGAGGGACGGCAAATCCGCACGGTGGAAGGACTGGCGACCGGCACCGTCCCCCACCCCGTCCAGGACGAATTCGACTTGGCGGGCGCTGCCCAGTGCGGCTTCTGCACGCCGGGGATCCTCTGCAGTTCGGTGGCGCTGCTGGAGCGGAATCGGTCGCCGTCTCGGGAAGAGGTCCGCGAGGCGTTGGCGGGCAACCTCTGCCGCTGCACCGGCTACGAGAAGATCTACGACGCAGTGGAAGCCGCGGCGCGACGGTTGGCCCGGCCCGCAAGCGAAGTCCAATGATGTCCGTCGTCGGCCGCCGGATGCGCAAGGTGGACGGCCTGGCCAAGTCCACCGGTCGCGCCCGCTACACCGACGACATCGCGCTCCCTGGAATGCTCCACGGCAAGATCCTGCGCAGCCCCTACCCCCACGCGCGCATCTTGGCGATCGACACCTCCCGAGCCGAAGCGATGGAGGGCGTGCACGCCGTCGTGACCGGTCGAGACATGCCCACGACCTACGGGATCATTCCCTGGACTCTGGACGAGCACCCCCTTTGCCTGGACCGAGTCCGCTACGTGGGCGACGGCGTGGCCGCGGTGGCCGCGGTGGACGAGGAGACGGCCAGCGCAGCGCTGGAGCGCATCGACGTCGCCTACGAGGAGCTGCCCGCCTACCTGGACCCCCACGAGGCGATCGCCGCCGACGACGGCCCCTTCATCCACGAGCCGCGGAAGGAGGGCTGGAACGGCAACGTCACCAAGGTCGTGAAGCTGGCGTTTGGGGATGTGGAGGCGGGCATGACCGAGGCGTCGAACGAGGGCGGCGTGGTGGTGGAGGGCGAATACTTCTTCGAGGGCACCACCCACACCCCCATCGAGCCCCATTGCGCCATTGGCTTGGCCGACCCTTCGGGAAAGCTGACGGTGTGGTCGGCGACCCAGGTCCCCCACTACCTGCACCGGGAGCTGGCTCGCGTGCTGGAGCTGGACCCGGCGATGGTGCGGGTTGTGCAGCCCCCCGTGGGCGGCGCATTCGGCGGCAAGTCGGAGCCCTTCGACCTGGAGTTCTGCGTCGCCAAGCTCTCCATGATCACCGGCCGCCCGGTGAAGATCCTCTACACCCGCGAGGAGGTCTTCTACTCCCACCGGGGCCGCCACCCCTTCCACATGCGCTACCGCACCGGAGCCCGCGCCGACGGGATGCTCTCCGCCGTGGACGCCGAGATCGTCATGGACGGGGGCGCCTACGCATCGTTCGGGCTGGTGACGACCTACTACTCGGGCCAACTCCTCACGGCCCCGTACCAGATGCCGGCGTACCGCTTCCACTCCACCCGCGCCTACACCAACAAGCCGGCGTGCGGTCCCAAGCGCGGCCACGGCTCGGTGCAGCCCCGCTTCGCCTTTGAGGTCCAGCTGGACCGGATCGCCGAGGCGCTCGAGATCGACCCCATCGAGCTGCGGCGGCGCAACGCCCTGGGCCCCGAGACCCGGACGGTCAACGACCTGCGGGTCACCTCCAACGGCTTCATGGAGTGCCTGGCAATGGTCGAAGAGGCCAGCGGCTGGAAACGCAAGTTCCGCAAGCTTCCCTACGGCAGGGGCGTGGGCGTGGCCGGCTCCACCTACATCTCCGGCACCAACTACCCGGTCTATCCGAACGAGATGCCCCAGTCCGCCATCCAGCTCCAGGTGGACCGGTCGGGTCGCGTGTCGGTGTTCTCGGGCGCGTCGGAGATCGGCCAGGGCGTGGACTCGATGGTGGCGTATGTGGTGGCCGAGGAGCTGGGCGTGCCGCTGGAGCACGTGCGCGTCTTCGCCGGCGACACCGATTTCACGCCCGTGGACCTGGGGGCCTACTCGTCGCGGGTCACCTTCATGCTGGGGAACGCCTGCATCGACGCCGCCCGGCGGATCAAGCGGCAGGTGCAGCAGGCGGTGGCGAAGGAGTGGGACTCGAAGCCGGGCTCGGTCTTGCTTGCCGGCGGTTTGGCGGTGCTGGCCTACGACACCGGAACCCAGATGCCGATCCGCGAAGCCTTCAACTTGGCCGAAGCGGCGTTCGGCGCCCTGGGAGCCACCGGGTCCTACGACACGCCCAAGGACGTCCACGGGAGCTACCGGGGCGCCACAATAGGCGCATCGCCCGCCTACTCCTTCACCGCTCATGTGGCCGAAGTGGAGGTGGACCCGGAGACCGGGTTCGTGGACGTGTCCAAGATATGGATCGCCCACGACTGCGGACGGGCCTTGAACCCGGTGCTGGTGGAGGGCCAGATGGAAGGCTCGGCGTACATGGGCTTCGCCGAGGCGATCATGGAGGAGCAGGTCTTCAAGAGCGCGGACCAGGGGCGTGCCGGCCTCCACAACGCCCCGTCGCTACTGGACTACCGCATCCCCACCAGCCTGGACACCCCGGCACTGCGCTCGCTGATCGTGGAGTCGATCGACCCCGAGGGACCCTACGGCGCCAAGGAGGCCGGCGAGGGACCGCTCCATCCGTCCATTCCAGCTATTGCCAACGCCATCTACGACGCCGCGGGCGTGCGGATGAACTCGCTCCCGTTCTCGCCGCCCCGAGTGTGGCGGGCGTTGCAGGCCAAGGCGTGCCGGGTCGTCGCGGCCGGGGCGCTGGTCTTGGGGGGACTGGTCTTGGAGGGGCCGGCGTTGGCGGCTGTCGGCGCAAGCGGACCGGCACCGCTCTACGCTCAAGACACTCCGGCGTCGCTCCACATCCAAGACGGTTCAACCCGCCCCGCCGGCGGCACGCCCCGGGACTGGGAGATCGCCCGCGAGCAGGTGGCCTGGGCGCTGGACCAGGGACTGGACGCGGCGCCCGACTTCGGCGCGACGATCGCCGCCATCGGCGAGCGGTTCGTGGGCTCCGACTACGAGCCGGGCACGCTGGAGCTCCCCGGCCCCGAGCGGCTGGTGATCAACCTGGAGACGCTGGACTGCGTGACGTTCGTGGAGACCGTGCTGGTGCTCTCGCGGCTGGTGCGCGCCGCCCCGCCGGAAGTCGTGAACAACCCGGAGCGCTTCCGAGCCGCGTACCGTCGCGAGCTGACCCGCATCCGCTACCGGGGCGGTTCGCTGGACGGGTACGCCAGCCGGCTCCACTACTTCAGCGAGTGGATCGCCGACGCAGAGGCGAAAGGAGTGGCCACGGCGGTCTCGCAGGCGCTGGGAGCAACGGCCGACGACTCGCCGATCAACTTCATGTCCCGCCACCCGGACGCCTACCGGCAGCTGGCCAATCCGACGGCGCTGGCCCGGATCGCCGCCGTCGAGGCGCGCCTGTCCAAGGTCCCACGCTTCTACATCCCTGCCGACCAGATTGAGGCGAAGGCCAGCCTGATACGCACCGGCGACGTGATCGCCGCCACCAGCACGGTTCCAGGACTGGACGTGGCCCACACGGGGATCGCGGTGTGGCGGGACGGCTCCCTACGGCTCCTCCACGCGCCCCTGGTCGGCTCCCACGTCCAGCTGTCCCACGAGACTATTGCGGAGCGCATCCGACGGATCGGCGGCCAAGACGGCATCATGGTCGCGCGCCCCCTGGACCCGGAGTGAGCGGTGCTGCGCCTGCACCCCTTCCGCTACCACCGCCCGAGCACGGTGGACGAAGCCGTGGCCCTGCTGGATTACCACTGCCCGGACGCCATGCCCATCGCCGGCGGCACCGACCTCATGCCCAACATGAAGCACCGGCTCTTCACGCCCGGCCACGTGGTGTCGCTCAACGGAATCGCCGCCATGCGCGGGATCGGCTTCGTGGACGCCCCCCGCTCCAACCGCTGGCTCCGGATTGGCGCCCTGGAAACGCTGACGACGGTTTCGCGCCACCCCGCCGTTCGCCGTAGCTTCCCCGGCTTGGCCGACGCCGCCGGCCTCGTCGCCGGACCCCAGCTGCGCAACATGGGCACGATCGGCGGCAACGTCTGTCTGGACACCCGCTGCACCTACTACAACCAGACCGAGTTCTGGCGCCAAGCACTGGGCTGGTGCCTGAAGAAGGACGGCGACACCTGCCACGTCACCAAGGTCGGCAAGAAGTGCGTGGCGGCCCACTCGGCGGACACGCCCCCTAACCTGATCGCGCTGGGCGCCAAGCTGGTCCTGGTCGGCCCCGGCCCCGGCGGCACCCGGCAGATCAACGCAGCCGACTTCTTCGTGCCCGACGGCATCCAGAACACCCGTCGCGCCCCCAACGAAGTCCTCGTTGAAGTCCTGCTACCCGTGCCCCCCAACTCGGGACCGACGCGACGCAGCGCCTACCGGAAGTTGCGCCAGCGCAAGTCCATCGACTTCCCCCTCCTCTCGGTAGCGGTCGCCGGCGACTTCAACGAGAGCGGTGTGGTAACGCGCATTATAGGCGTCGTCTCGGCACTGGGTGCCCGTCCCCGTATCCTCTCCGGCTGGAACGAGCTGGCCGCGGGCAGGCGTCTGGAAGCTGCGTTGGTGGAGCAACTTGCGGAGCGCGCGTGGGAGCAGTGCCGACCGTTGGAGAACATGATCGTGGAGGCGGAATGGCGACGGGCGATGGTGCGGGTCTACGTGAAGCGGGCCCTGGAAGGACTGGTGGAAAACCGGCTCTCGTGAGCAGCAGAGGGCCGCCCAGGGGCTGAACGCCTGCTTGAGGCGAATCATTTTTGGTTTGGCACGATTATTGCAGGTGGTTTACGACAAGTGGCGCCTTGGCCGACGAATTCGCTGAGGGGGAGGGAAACATGGCGGCGACGCACGTGGTGGATGGAGCTCGGTTGGCCCTGACGTTGGCCAGCGCGGTATCTGCCGCGGTCGCCTTGGCACTGGCGGCACTGCCTGCGGACGGCGTCGCGCAAACGCGCATGGTGGTCAGCGGACGCGCTTGGGGAAGCGACGGCGCCCCGGTTGAGGATGCGACAGTGCGGCTGATCCCGTCGGAGGACACGGCCCGGGTTCGCACCGTCGGCACTGATGCACTGGGATACTTTGCCCTTCGCGATGTGGTGCCGGGCACCTACACACTGGAGGTTGCGAGGATCGGCTACGCGAAACACGTGCGACCGGTGCACGTTGACAGCAGCGATGTCGAGCTGGACATCACTCTCCCGACCGTTGCCGTGGAGTTGCCGGGTGTCAGCGTGGAGGCGGAGCGGGGACGCCTGCGAGCGCGCTTCGAGGACGCGGCGGGGCGTACAGCGTACGAGATCGCTGGCACAGACCTGAAAGCTGTTCCCTCGCTGGTCGAGGCCGACCCGATTCGCGCAGTCGAGGTCTTGCCCGGCGTAAACACGGTGTCCGACTTCTCGGCTGCATTCAACGTCCGCGGCGGATCGGCAGACCAGAACCTGATTCTGCTGGACAAGGTTCCGATCTTCAATCCGTTTCATCTGGGCGGCTTCTTCTCCGTCTTCAACGCCGACATGGTGCGCAGGGCCGAACTTCGGTCGGGCGGCTTCTCACCGGAATACGGGGGTCGCGTGTCGTCGGTGCTGCTGGTCGAATCGGATCACGGCGACGGACGCCTTGGAGCCGATCTCGGCGTCAGCTTGCTGGCGTCTCGGATTGCAGTCAAAGGCGCACTGCCCGCTGGTCTGGCCGCGAGCATGGGGCTTGTCAACTCTCGGTGGCGCATGTCCGCTCGCAGATCATATGCCGACGTGGTCTTGAGGACTTGGGCAGACGTTCCCTATCACCTTGTCGACTACCAGGGCGTGTTCGAGGCATGGACGAGCGGGGGCAGCCGGATTCGCCTTACCGCGTACCACGGGAAAGACGATGTGGACATGGGCGAGTCCCTCCGCGCAGGTACGCCTAGTGCAGGTCGTGAGGACGACGATCCGCCTCGCTTGCTCTGGGATTGGGGCAACACCGCAGTCGGCGCGTCGTGGACGAACCCGATGGCAGGCGGTGGGCATCTCGATGTTCACGCTTCGTGGACGGAGTTTCGGTCCAACATGTTCTTCCCGGACTTCCGCGACCGTCCTCGATTTGCTACGGAAGTGAAGCAGATGAACGTTGGCATCGACTTGGAGCGCCGTCCCACTCCGCGCATCATCTGGAAGACGGGGGTAGCGGCTGTACGCCCGCAGTACAGCAATCACCTGCCTCACGTGTGGGGCGAACTAGGGCTGGGCGGAGGCGCACAGCGGGGAGGAAGCGGTCGGGAGATCTCTGGATACACGCAACTTCAGTGGCGGAGAAGTTCGCGGTGGCTGTTCGAGACGGGATTTCGCGTCGATCATTGGCAAGCTGACAACGGCGGCGGCAAAGCCGTGGTGTCCCCACGCGCCGCGGCGAAGCATTTCCTGGCGAATCGAAGAGCGGCTGTCCGGCTCGCTGTCGGACGGTATTCCCAGTCTCTGCATTCCTTGCGCAACGAGGACTTGCCTCTCGGCATCGACATTTGGGTCGTGGCAGGAGGCAAGGTGCCCCGCGTGGTGTCGGATCAGGTACAGCTGGGTTTCGAGCACTTCATCGGAAGCTCGGACGAGTGGTTCGTTGCCGCAGAGAGCTACTACAGGACGTTCCGAGGCGTGATCACACACAACTTCATCGACGATCCCGAAGATCCTGGGGACGACCTGTTGTCAGGAACCGGGATCGCATACGGCCTGGACTTGTACGGAAGGCGCGACCAAGGGGCGACGACGGGGTGGATATCGGCATCGCTTCTCCGTACGGAACGAACCTTTCCAGATACAAGGCTGGGCTTGAACCCGGCACCGGACGTCAGCTTCCCGCCCGTGTTTGACCGGCGACTTGACCTCGACCTGGTGCTTCGCCGCCGCCTGCGTTGGGGCGTCGACGCATCCGTCCGCTTCAACTTCGGCACTGGACTGCCGTACACCCGCCCGCTTGGCCGCTATTGGATTCACGACAGCCAGCCTGCAACAGGCGTCCTGGACGACTCTGCGATCGGCGTTCTTCTGGGTCCGAGAAATGGAGAGCGCTACCCGCTTCGCCACCGACTCGACATCAGCTTCCGAAAGCATGTGGAACGAGGGTGGGGCCGGCTCGTGCCCTACGTGAGCATACTTAATATCTACAATCGCAAGAACGTCTTTGTGTACTTCTTCGACCACGACGAGACGCCGCCCAAGCGCACCGGCGTGTCCATGATTCCGTTCCTACCCACGCTCGGAGTGGAGGTGTCGTTCTGATGATGAAGCCGACAGCTCATGTACGTGGACTGGCGGCCGGACTCGCCGTCGCGCTGACGGCTTGGACCGTGTCCGCGTGTGACCTGACCGAAGTTGCAATCGCCGAAGCCGACGATGTGGTGGTTCTGCAGGGGACGATCGTGCTGACCCTGCATCCAGACGACCCCTCCCAGGCGGAAGGCCCGCCCCAGGCGGAAGGCCCGCCCCAAGTGGAAATGGCCGCGCCCATTCTTCTCCATCGGCTGTTCGGCGACAAGGTGGCGCCGCTGAGCGGTGCCGTTGTGCGCATTGCCAGCTCGTCCGGGCAAACGATCGACTTTGTGGAGGAGAGGCGTCTGGACTCGTGTCTCGCACGCGACTCCCTCGGCAGCCTCTACCTGAAGAGGAACGCCGGTGCATCGTGCTATCGGCCACCTCCGTCCGCGGGAGTGTTCGCTCCGGGCGAAATGCTGGAGCTGACCGTGCGCACCTCGGACGACCGAACGCTGACCGCCTCCAGCCGAGTGCCTGGGAGCTTCGACTTGCAGGGCGTTGCGCTGGCCGACGGTCAGTGTCGGCTACCGCCCGACGCGCGCTTCAAGCTGGACTGGACGCCGGCCGACCGTGCCTGGGGCTACCTGCTGGAGTCGGAGATGGTGGGAGTCGGCACTGACGGCGTGGACTCGCTGTACTTGAGCCGGCTGCTGAACGGTCGCCAGCAGACCGAGGCGGTCTTCCCCAGCGAGTTTGTCGCGATCGACGAATACCTGGACGGCGAGGAATCGCGCAAGCTTCTTGTCTCCCTGCAAGACGGACTGCCCGCCGGCGCGACAGCCGAAGTCTCGGTCTCGGCCGTGGACCGGAACTGGTCGAACTGGGCACGGGGCGGTCCGTATCACCCGTCGGGTCAAGTCCGCGTTCCATCGGTGTTCGGCGACGGCACGGGCTTCTTCGCCACCTCCGTTCATCGCACCGTACACGTGACAACGGCGCCTGACGACGGCGGCCTGCCGCAGTGCGGGCCGCTCCAACCTTCGACGTAAGTAAACCAACAAGGAGAATCTCATGCGCACCACTCGCATCTTCGTCAACGCGGCCATGGCCGCGACGATCGTCTCGCTGGCACCCGCGTTGCCAGCGCTGGCGCAAGACAACATGGTAGCGTGGCTCCGCGCTGGAGTGAACTCGGCGTCGGTCAGCGAAGCCTCGTCGTCGACCCTCGCTCCGGACCGCGGTCGCCTGACTGGCCTGCGTCTCGGCGTCGGCGTGACCGTACCCGTCTCCGGCCGCGTCGGACTCCAGTTCGACGGAGCGTTCTCGCAGCAGGGATGGGCTGCCGAGTTCACGTCCGCTCAGATCGGAACGCAGCGCAACGAAACGCGCCACAGCTACGTACAGGCTGCCGCCCTGGTCAGGGTCGCCTCGCAAGGGAACCCCGTGCGCGTGTATCTGGGTGCTGGACCGGTGCTCGGGTATCAGACAGGATGCGTCATATCGGGCATTGCCGGGTTCGACGCGGAGATCACATGCGACTCCCGCGACTTGGCAGACGCCGCACTCGATATAAAGACAGTCGAGGCCGGCTTGCGCGGAGTCTTGGGAGTGGAGGGCCGAATCGGAGGCTCGATGCTGCTGTCCGCCGAGGCCGGCTACACGCTGGGACTGACCGCGCTCTATGGCGGCAACACGTACGTCAACGACAACGAAGTCGACTACAAGAACAGAGTCCTAGCGGCCCGCGTCGGCGTCGGAGTTCCGATCGGCTGAGTGCTATTCCCCAGTACCCGCCGGTTGCGCCGGGAGCCTGCGAACTTCAAGGCGCGGATACGGATCGCTGAAGACAGCAACATATCCGTCGGGCAGCACCGTCGATATGACGGGCAGATCGGTCCCAAGCAGGGCGCCCCGACCAGTCGCTGTCTCGACAAGGTACGTTCGGATCAAGGGGTCGGAGAGTTGGCCACGTGCTGCTCGCGAGTACTGGATCAGCACGTGGCCCGATGACATCGGCAAGAACGAAGTCAAGAAGTCGTGCGGGTCGGTTTGGTCTTCAATTGCCGGTCTCTCCACACCGGTCTGGTCACTTGACATGCCATAAACGATGCGAGAGGGGAGGCGGCCGCTGACTCGGGATGTCCAGATTGGGGGATCGCCGGCCAGATCGGGGGATCGATGGCCAGCGCGGTACGATGCAACCATCGGAAGATAGCCCCATCCTACAACAGCCTGCTGAGCCGTCGCGAAGCACGCGATGCGGACACCTTCCGCCATTTTGGACCTGACCAGGTAGTCAGGGTGCTGATATCCTTGTACAAATCCCGCGTCCGCTGCGCCGGTCGTAACGGAGGCCGTTTGGACCAGAGAATTGTCATCGGCGCGCCATCCAGCAAAATAGGCCCGGTCACCAATCACGCAAAGGTCAGTGACAAGACCGGGCGCCTCCACCGTTCTCTCCAGCTGCCACAGATCCCCTTGCCTTAGGAAGAGCTTCGTGCGGGCTCCATTCCCGACCAGTATGCGGCCTTCACCAAGCAACTCGAAGACGCCGAACAGGTTGTAGCGCAACTCTGTTGGACCATCTCCAAAGCCACCGACGCCTGTTAGGTAGCGGCCAGTCGAGTCGAACACCCGCAACTCCATGGCAAGAACATCGAACACGAACACACTTCCCTCCGCATCCACGGCAACATCGCCAATGCTGCCAAACAACTGCGGACCTTCTTCCTCCGACCCGAGTCTCGTCACCGTCTGCGCCGCCAGCAGGTCATCTCTCGCGGAGCGCCACGCATCGAGTGCGTTCATGCCCAGGCCAGCGGGTACAGAGTCGTCGCTGATCAGTGTGGCGTCCGAGGGCACCGCGTTCTCGATAATCGGATGGATCTCCGGGTCCCGAAAGCCCGCTACCCTCTCTGCCGAAGGGTCCACGCAGGCACCGAGCGAACCCACAGCGACCACGCCGACCAGGAGGACTCGGAGGTAGCCAGCGGCGACGGACGATCCCTGCGACGCGGCGACCGCTAGTGCACGGGCGAACTGCTTGATCTCTCTACACACACACTCTCTCTCTCTCATGACATCCTCTTCGGCCTAGGTTCTCGGAAGGACTGACTGACTGACAGAATAGGATGGCGCACGCACGGGCACTAGGGGGATCGGCCCCCTCACCCCCTCTCCAGCACCATGGCGAACCCGAGGCCGCCGGCGGCGCACACCGTGACCATGCCCAACTGGATGTCGCGCCGGCGCATTTCGTTCAGCAGGGTGATCGTGAGCCGCCCGCCTGTGGCCCCAAACGGGTGCCCTACGGCTATTGACCCGCCCATCACGTTGATCGTTTCCGGGTCTGGGTGGCCCAGGCGGCGGGACCGGCCCAGTTCGTTCCGGCAGAAGTCGTCCGAGTCCCACGCCCGCAGGTTGGAGAGGACCTGCGCCGAGAACGCCTCGTGCATCTCCAGCAGCTCCACATCGGACATGGCGATCCCGGCTTGATCCAGGGCGACCGGGGCGGCGTACGCCGGGCCCTGCAATAGCTGCTTGCCCGGATCGACGGCGGCGAAGGCGAAGCTGCGCACGTAGCCGAGGGGTTCGATCCCTAGGGCGTGAGCCCGTGCTTCGGACGCCAGAAGGACGGCCGAGGCGCCGTCGGTGAGGGGCGACGAGTTGCCGGCAGTGACCGAGCCGAACTTGCGGTCGAAGACAGGACGCAGCCCCGAGAGCACCTCCAACGAGGTGTCCGGTCGGACTCCATTGTCGCGGGCTACCGTGGCGTCGTACTTGGGCGGAACGTAGACGGGCGCGATCTCCTCCGTCAGGCGTCCGTCCTCCGTTCCGGCATGGGCCTTCCTGTGGGACTCGAGGGCCCAGCGGTCCTGATCCTCCCGCGGGATGCCGTTCTCCTTGGCCATCCGTTCGGCCGCCTCTCCCATGGTTTCGCCCGTGGAGGGCTCCGCAATGGCGGGAGGGACCGGCACCAAGTCTCGGAGACGCATCCGGCGGAACGCACGAAGCCGGGCTCCGAGGCTACGCGCTCGGGACGCCTTCACCAACGCCGCCGAGAGCCGGTCCGAGACCAGGATCGGCACCTTGGACAGGGACTCGGCGCCGCCGGCCACCACCATTTCCGCACGCCCCGTTTCGATCAGTTTCGCCGCGTCGGCGATCGCTTGGTTGGACGAGGCGCAGGCGCGGGACACTGTGACCGCCGGGACGGAGGCCGGCAGCGTCGCCAACCCGACCTCCCTGGCCATGTTGGGTGCCCGCGGGTCGTGGACTACGGTGCCGAAGACTAGGTGGTCCACCTCCTCCGGCGGCACATCGGCCCGAGCGAGGAGCTCCCGAACGGCGTGCTGCCCCAGCCGAATGGCGGACAGCTGGGCGAGGTCGGTGCCGGCCCTGGAGAAGGGGGTGCGGCAACCCGCCAAGACGGCAACCCGCGTTCGATCCATCTGCGATTTCCTCTCTCCACCAAGGGTCGCTCGATCCATGACGCGCCTGAACATCATCCACGACGCGCCTGAACATCGCATCTTTGCGTCGGTCGTGGTCGTCGCCACTTTAGCGCGACGACCGGTCTGGCGCACTTCCATCGTGGTGCCCCATGTCCCGTTCCCGCCATCTCTCCTCCCGTTCCCGCCATCTCACCGTCGCATCCGCCCCGGGAGAGGCCCTTTCATGACTGCCATCGAGTTCAACGTGACCGTGCCGGGGTACCTGCTCGCCAAGAGCTTGGGCCGCGTCACCGACTCCGCCATCCACGGCCGACTGTCCAAGTTGTCGCTGGTGGACCGTCCGGCTCCGGCACTCCCGGCGGGGGACGACTGGGTGCGCATCGAAGTCCTGCTGTGCGGTATCTGCGGCAGCGACTTGGGCAACATCGCCTACCAGTCCAGCCCAGCGATGGAGCCTTTTGGATCGTTCCCGGCGGTGCTAGGCCACGAGATCCTAGGCCGCGTCGTGGAGGCCGGATCGGGGGCGCCCCACCTGTCGCCGGGACAGCGGGTGGTGATCGACCCATTGATCCATTGCGAAGCCCGGGGACACCCCAGCGAACAGTGGTGCCCGTCGTGCGCATCCGGTCTCCACGCCACCTGCGAGATGGCGGGGGAGGAAGGACGGCTGGCGGACCCGTCGGCCGACAGTGCCAGCCAGTCGCCGGAGAGGGCCGGTCGGCCGCTGGCGCCGGGGCTCACCATCGGCTACCACCGCGACCTGCCCGGCGGCTGGGGCGAACAGATGATCGCCCACCAGCGTCAGGTGTTTCCGGTGCCGGAGGGGCTTGACGACCGGGTGGCGGTGCTGACCGAGCCGCTCGCCATCGGTGTCCACGCGGTGCTGGGGAGCGGGGCGGCGCACTCCCGAGGACCGATTCTGGTGATCGGAAGCGGGACGATCGCCTTCGCCGCGCTCTGGTCGCTCCGAGCACTGGGGTACGAGGGCCGGTTGATCGCCCAGGCCAAGCGCCCCCATGAAGTCGCCATGGCCCGAGCGCTCGGCGCCGATGAGACTGTGACTCCCGGTGCCGAAGCCCGCCAAGCCCTGGTAGACACCGGCGCCCGCGCCTACATGCCCGTCGTGGGAGACGAAGTGTGCGCCGGCGGCGGCTTTGATTTCGTCTTCGACTGCGTGGGCGGCGCGTCCAGCATGGCCCAGTCGCTCCGCTTCGCGTCCCCTCGGGGCCAGGTCGTACTGCTGGGGTGCGCCGGCCAGATCAAGAAGCTCGACCTGACCTTCCTGTGGGCGCACGAGCTGCGGGTCCAGGGCTTCGTGGGCTATGGAATAGAGGAATGGGACGGCCAGCGGCGCCACACCTTCGAGATCACGCTGGAACGGATGGCGGCAGACCCCGGCCCGCTGGCGGGACTTGTCACCCACGTCTTCCCGTTGACCCAGTACCGAGACGCCCTCCGGGCCGCCTACGACCACCGACGCAGCAAGGCCCTTAAGGTCGTCCTGCAACCCCGCCGCCCCGCACCAACGCCCGCCCCGCCAGCGCCATCGTCGCCTCTCCGTCCCGGATCGCGAACGTCCCGTTGACCAGCACATGCACCGTTCCCTGGGAGTACTGGTGCGGGTTCTCGTAGGTCGCCAGGTCCCGCACTGCGTCCAAGTCCAGCACCACGATGTCCGCTGCGTACCCCTCCCGCAGGTAGCCCCGGTCGGTCCAGCCCAGGAAATCCGCCGCCAAGCCGGTCATGGAGCGGATCGCGTGGGGCAGCGTGATCAGCCCTTCGTCCAGCACCAAGTCGCGGAGCTTCTTGGTGAAGGAGCCGAAGGCGCGGGGATGCGTGACCGGACGCGTGGGACCCGGGTCCCGGCCGTCTGTGCACGTCATCATCCACTCCAGTTGGGCCAGGTAGCGGATGTTCTCGATGTCGTAGAGGCCCAGGTTCATGACGGCGGCGTTGCCCTCCCGCAAGATGCGGCGAGCGGCTGACGGAGCGTCGATCCCCCACTCGTTGGCGACCTGCTGCAAGGTCTTGCCGTTGAGGCTGGGACGGGGGTCCGCGAAGAGGAGCCGGTCGGCCCCGCCCCGGATCACCAGCATCTCGCGGGTCTGGGCGTCGATGAGCGCCAGCGAGTCGGGGTCGTCGAAGCGTCGGACCATCGCAGTGTCGCCTCCGACCACCGCCCATCCGGGCACGGTGTACGAGCGCAGGTTCGACTGGGTGGCCGTGTAGGAGTGGTGGGCGCCCGCGACCTCCACGCCCCGGGCACGCGCCTCCTCGATCAGCGCCGCCCCCTCGCGCGCCCGTCCGTAGTTGTGGGCGCCTTGGGCGTTGAAATGGCTGAATACGACCTTGGTGCCGGCCTCCTCGCCGATGCGGATCCCCTCGGCAATGGATTCCAGGTACCCGAAGGGCGGGTAGGCAGCACCCAGGTCCCGGTCGTGGGTGTCGTAGATCGCGCCTTCGTACTCCGCCGCCACCCGGTTCAGCGCGATCACCTCCTCCGTCTCCGCGTAGTTGCCCGGCAGGTAGAACAGCCCCGACGACAGCCCGTAAGCACCTTCCTCCATCCCTTGGCGCACCAACGCACGCATCTGGTCCAGCTCGTCGGGGGTCGGCGCCCGGTCCGCCATTCCCATGACCCGCCGGCGCACCCAGTTGTGGCCCACATAGTGGAAGGCGTTCACGCCGATCCCGTTCGCCGCCCACCCGGCCAGCCGCTCGGCGGTGTCGGCGGTTCCCGCGCCGTCCATCCCCAGCGCCACGCTCGTGATCCCCTGGAAGAGGAACGCCCGAGCGTCCCGCCCATGGTCCGCCTCCAGCTCCGCATGGGAGTGCATGTCGATGAAGCCAGGCGCGACCACGAGCCCGGCAGCGTCCACCGTGTCCCGGGCAGCTATTCCCGCGCCCGTCGCGTTCCCCACGAACACGATGCGCCCGTCCGCCACGGCCACGTCCGCGGCCACCGCCTCGGCGCCCGAGCCGTCCAGCACGGAACCGCCCGGGATCAGCAGGTCCGTCGGTTCCGGCGAGCCAGCGCAGCCAGCGAGCAACCAGAGGAGGGCGAGCGAGAGCCAAGGCCGAACGGTGGAGAGAGGGGGCATGGAGGCGGTGTCCTGAGTGGAGGGAATGGTCTGGGCAAGTAGAGTTATCGGGACCAGCGGACAGCCTACGCGTGTGCGACCGACCGAGTCGGACGAAGCGGCAAGGTAAGCCCGCGCCGCCCTTTGCGCACACGGGCTATTGGACGGCTCGGGCCGGGGACACTTGGAGATATGCCCTCCCCGTGCTCGCACGAGACCCCGTGGTCCCGACACACACACGGCCGATTCGGATCGCGAATGAATATGCTATTGAGTAAAGTGCCCTAGTGACGTATCTTCATTGACATGAGACAGTTCCAGAGACTACACGTGCGGAAAGTGCTTCGGCTGCTCCACCTGGAGGAGCCGCCGATCGTCGCGGTCATCGGCCCTCGCCAGGCCGGCAAGACGACGATCGTCCGCGACGTTATGCGAGAGTATGGGGTTCGGGGCTGGTACGTTGCCGCCGACGAACCCGCGGTCGCGGAGGAGGCGACGACGAGCCCATGGCGTGGGACCGGCAGTGCTCCGGCTCACCCCGAGCTCATGCTTGCCGACACGTCCCGCCTAGTGGAGGTGTGGCAAGCCGCTCGCCGCGAAGCGCGGGCACACGAGGACGGCATCGTCTTGGCTCTGGACGAAATCCAGCGCGTTCCCAAGTGGTCTTCCTTCGTCAAGGGCCTTTGGGACCGAGACCGTGCGGAAGGCCTGCCGCTCCGCGTGATCGTGTCGGGTTCCGCCCCCTGGTCGCTCCTCACGGGCATCCACGAAAGCCTTGCGGGTCGCTTCATGCCCGTCCAGGTCCGCCAGTGGTCCCTCGACGAGATGGCTAGCACGTTCGGCTACACCTTGAACGACTACCTGTTCTTCGGCGGCTATCCCGGCGCCGCGCAATGGAAGAACGACCGGGCGGCTTGGCGCCAGTACATTGCCGAAACGATCGTTCGGCCCGCCATCTCCCAAGACATCGTGGCGTTGACCAAGGTGGCGAAGCCGGCTCTGATGCGCCGCCTGATCGCCCTGGCGTCCAGCTATTCCGGCCAGATTCTTTCATACAACAAGATGCTAGGCCAGCTGCAGGAACGAGGGAACACCACCACGCTCGCCCGCTACCTGGATCTCTTGTCCGACGCCGGGCTCGTTGCCGGGTTGCCGCAGTATACGGACAAGCCTCACTTGGGAAAGGCGTCGAGCCCCAAGCTGAACGTGCTCGACACGGCCCTCATGACGGCTCCGTCGGGCTACTCGCAAGGCGACGCAGAAGCCGACCGCACGATGTGGGGCCGGATCACCGAAAGCACCGTCGGCGCCCATCTTTGGAACACGTTGCCTCCCGGGGCCGCCCTTGGCTACTGGCGTGACCGCGCCGGGCTGGAGGTCGACTTCGTCCTCTCGCAAGGTCCGCACATCGTAGGCATTGAAGTCAAGAGCAGCTCCCGACGGCAACTCCGCTCCACACCCGGCCTGGAGTCCTTCCGGCAACGGTTTCGGAAGGCCCGCACGCTCCTGGTCGGGCGGGCTGGTGTGCCGCTCAACGAGTTCCTTTCCGAGCCCGCATCGCACTGGTTGGAGGAACGGTGATCGTTTCCAGAACTGCGACGCTCTTGGAGCGACAGTCGAGACCACCGTCTGCGTCCCAGACCGCACGAACGCAAGACGGAGCGTGGTGCTACGGTCCGTCAAGGCCGGTCGCCGACTTCAGGACCGAGCGTGCTTACGTGCTGTTGGGCGACCCCGGCTCCGGCAAGACCACGACGTTCAAGGAAGAGGCACTCCCAGACAAGTGTCACTACATCACCGCCCGCCGATTCCTGCGGGCCAACTTGGACCGGTATCAAGAATGGAGAACGAAGACGCTGTTCATCGACGGTCTGGACGAAGTCCGTGCAGGCCAGTCCAACCGTCGGCAGCCTCTCGACGATACTCTCGAACGCCTGGAACAGTTGGACTATCCGCGGGTCCGCATATCGTGCCGTTTTGCAGACTGGCTCTCATCCGATCACCGTGAGTTCGCCGCGGAGTATTCCAAGCTGCGGATTCTTCGGCTTGATCCTCTGACCAAGACTCACGCGCGGGAAATCATAGAGGCATACGGCCACAGCACCGACGCCGCCATGGATATCGTTCACGACGGCGGTAACGATCATTTCCTCACCAATCCTCTGTTACTGAAGTTGCTGATCGCCGACCACACAAACACTGAAGCGGGTCGCAACAAGGCTGCCGTGCTTGAAGGTGCTTGCCAAACAATGGTCCGTGAACACAACATCGATCATCAGGAAGCCGCACTCAGTATGCGGACGACCTGTTTGCTCGATGTGGGGGGCCTACTGTCGGCGTTGTTTCTGCTGACGGATGCGCGGGCAATATGCAGAAGCGGCATGGAGAAGCGGGACGACGACCTCGCCCTCGATGAAGTGAAGGACGGAGCCCCCAGAGCGTTGAGTCGGGTGCTCGCCACCAAACTCTTCACCGCACAGGCACCCGGACGCTTTGTTCCTGTCCACGCACAGATTGCGGAATATGTCGGGGCTCGGTTTCTCCGCAACGTCATCGAGGGACGCATAGGTGGCCAAGGCTTGGGTGTACCGAGCGCACGTGTTCTGGCCCTTCTGACCGGCCACGACGGCGGCATAGTCTCTGGACTTCGGGGCTTGGCCGCGTGGTTGGCTACCCTTTGTGGGGAGTCCAGGAGCACGCTGGTGAGGGCGGACCCGATCGGCGTACTGGTCTATGGAGATGTTGCGGGGTTCGGCGACGACGACCTCGTCGCCTTGATCCGGGCACTAGAAGGAGGGACTTGGCAGCGGTCGCCGTGGGCTTGGTCGGCGTCGGCACTTGGTTCCATGATCCGGCCACGGACGATCAAGATGCTCCGTACCTACATCACAGATGACGACCGCACCGACGCCAAGCAAACCACAGTAGATATGCTTCTTCGTGGCATTCGGCACGCTGTCTTGGCACCCTGGGTAGGACCCGAGCGTTCCCCGTCGGCGGCTCGGCCGCTCATCGGGGAGATGCTCCGCCTAGTTCGGGAGCCCACTTGGTGGCCGCGCGTTAGACATGCTGGGATCAAGGCCGCGCTCCATGCTGTGGAGAAAAGTGGCGAGGGCGACGATCTCGTCAGCGAACTGCTCCAAGAGATCAAGAGAGGTGAGGTTCACGACCCCGACAACGAACTCCGAGGCAGATTGCTGACTGCAATGTACCCAGGTCGCATTTCGCCAGAACAAGTTTGGGACTACGTCCCGAAGACGGTCAACCGAAACCTAGTCGGCCATGACTTAATGTTCTGGTCCAAGAGAATTGAGGAGAGTACGCCGAGCACCGATCTGCCCGTCTTCATGGAGGGCCTGCATAGCAACAGCACTCGGCTACTTGCAGTACTGGATAGAATTCAGCTTGAGAAGCTTGTGAACCGCGTTCTGTTGCGAACACTGAACGAACACGGAGAAACAACACCTGTGTCGCAACTATCGAAGTGGATCGAGGTCGCGGTGCGGACTCGGCCGCTAGACAGAAGGAGAGGGAACCCGATCGAGGGTCAGCACCTTATGTCATGGTATGCGGCCCACCCAGCGATCGCCAGAGCCTGCCTGCTGGAGTTTCTGAAGAGAAACGCTCATAAGGAACGCCTAGACCTCAATGCTTGGCCGTACCGTCGTGAAGTTATTGGCGACTCCCCCCCTTCCTGCCTTGCAGGGTGGTGCCTTGATCATGCCATCGAGTTGGCAGGCTCCCATGCTCCGGTGGCACGACTCCTTCTGGAGTGGGCGGTTGGCCTTCGGGGGCCGGAGTCGGGCTTTGATCATTGGGTCACCTGCGCAACAGCCAGACTGCAGGGCCTGCCGGAGCTGCGTGACCGTCTGACCAACCCTACAAAGCCTGTAGACTCGGAAGGCGATGACACGCAAATCGGGCCGGCAAAGGAGGATCAAGGGGCAACCGCTATACTAGAGCGTCGTCGTCAGGAAGAGCAACAGTACATCGCGTATGTGCGCGAACGGGCGGACGGCTTAGCGGCGGGTGTGTGCAAGCCGGCCCTATTAGATTCGCTTGCCAGGACATACTTCGGGTTCGACTCCGGCCATATGGCGTCCGATCCCACTGACGCACTGCGCGACTCTCTGGACTCCGACGAGGACTTGGTGTCGGCGACGCTCTCCGGGTTCACAAGGGTGCTGGAGCGTGACGACCTTCCAGATCTTGAAGAGGTTGTTCGGTTGAACGAGAACGGGAAGCGTTCGTACTTCGCCTTGCCTGTCTTGGCCGGCTTGGCCGAGGGGGACCGGACCGGAAGCGACGGCTATCGGAAGCTAACGGAGGATGGGATCAGGAGAGCAGTGGGATTCTACTACCTAAGCCCACGCCCGACGGTTCGGGGCCCGCGCCCAGGGTGGTACCGTCGGGCGGACGTCCCGGCTTGGTACGACGAACTGGTGCGCTCTCATCCCCAACTGGTTGCGGAGGGCCTAGTGGCCGTTCACCGGTCCCAGATCAGGCGCAAAATGCACTGTGAAGAGCACTTGGCTTCCCTAGCCTGGGATCCCAAGTATCAAGATTTGGCGCGACTGGCGGCACCGTCGCTGCTCCGCGTCTTTCCCACTCGCTGCACCCGACCACAGATTCTGGCGCTTCGCCACCTGCTGTGGGCATCGGTCCGCCACATGCCCGACGAACTGGCATCGTGTGTGGCGACGAAGCTCGCACGTTCAGGGATGGATGTGGCCCAGCGGGCGCTGTGGCTGGGCACCGGAATGCTGGTGTCGCCCGAACAGTACTTGGCAACAGCGATGGACTTCATCCGTGAAGGAAAGACCACTCGCGTGCAACACCTGATAGGCTTTGTCGTCCCCGAGCGACCACTGCCGTCGTTTTCGATGGAGTGGAGCACAGAACACTTGGCGGCGGCGATTCGGGGCATCGGCGCGAGGATCACACCCTGGCACCCTCCAGACGGCAACGAAATGAAGGCGCGCCTGATGACGCCAGCCGACGAAGCATCGACGAAGGCGCAACGCTTACTCTCGGCTTGGCTGGATGGTCTGGCGAGGCTGCCTGAAGCCAAGGCCACCGACGCACTCGAGTCCCTAGCCGATGCGCCCGAGCTGGCTGCGTGGAGACACGAGATACTCGATGCCCTCGACCAGCAGGTCGTGCTTCGTCGCGCTCACGAGCACAGAATCCCCACCGCAGACCAAGTGCAAGGCGTGCTGCGGGACGCAGAGCCTGCCGGCCCGGCCGATCTCCGCGCCCTAACCGTGGACCGTCTCCAAGAGCTTGCACGCAACATTCGCGACGGCAACACCGACGACTGGAAACAGTATTGGAACGTGGACACATATGGTCGGGCCCGGGCCGCTGAACCTCGTCCCGAAGATCCCTGCCGGGACGCTCTTCTTTCGGATTTGCGGCCGCGCTTATTGCCTGCCGGGGTGAACGCCGAGCCCGAGGGACACTGCGCAGAGGACAAGCGCGCCGATATTCGCGTTGTCTACCGAAACCACGGGATCCCGATCGAGGTCAAGAGGAACAGCCATCGTCAGCTGTGGAGCTCGATCGAGACACAACTGATTGCGAAGTATACGCGGGACCCGGGTTCAAGCGGGTTCGGCATCTACCTGGTCCTGTGGTTCGGTGCCGAACACACTCGGGTGGTACCGCCCTGCGGGCACCATTCCAAGCCCAGCAACCCGGCGGAGCTGAAGCGTTGCCTAGAAGAAGTTCTGACCGACGAGCAGCGGCGGATGATCAGCGTAGTCGTAGTCGACGTGAGCCGCCCATAGCGACCGAGCCCCGCCCCCTCACCCCTCCGGGTGCCGAAAGTCCACCACCAAGCGCGGCTCGCCACGCATCTCCAGCATCCTGAAATCGGTGTCGGCGGCCATGCCCAGCAGCCAGCGCAGGGTTCCGTCGGCGTCGCACGTCTGATCGGCCAACGCCAGCACCGGCAGCTCCGACACCGCCTCCTGGCCGCTCACGCCGTCGCCCGCCGTTGCGCCCGTGAACTCCACCACCAAGTGGGCGGGCGTGTCGGGTTCGGCCCCGCTGCCGTCACACCCGCCACCGCCGCCGCCGTCGCTTCCGAGGACCAGCCGGAAGGCGGGCACTTCGGCGTCGAAGGCGAAGATGATCCGGTCGAAGCCGTCGTGTTGCTCAATCGAGACGCTGGTCAGCTGGACCACGCTGTCGGGGACAGCCGAGCTCGACACCTTGTTCCGGGTCCAGGGCGTGTTCAGCCCGATCTCGGCCGAGTCGAGCCCGCCGTAGTCCGCTGCGGTGAGCGACTCCATGGGACTGGGGGTCGTGACATACGGGTCGGGTTCTGGCATCGGCTCCGGAGCGTCCCCGCCGCACGCCGCGACCAAGAGCGAGAGGGCGCACACGGCGCACGCCACTCGGCGAGGAAGGCAGAAGGCTTCAGGTGCGTCGAGCAAGGCGGTGTCCTTTCCGTCTATTGTGTGGTCTATCGCAGCAGCTCCCAGGCCCGCCCCACGCCGGCGGCCAGTAGAGCCACCTCTTCGATGGTGTTGTACAGGTAGAACGATGCACGGACCGTTGCGGTCAGGCCGTAGCGGTCCACTACGAGTTGGGCGCAGTGGTGCCCGGCCCGCACGGCGATCCCTTCCGCGTCCAATATGGTGGCCACATCCTGGGCCGACGTTCCTTCGATCACGAAAGGCAGGACCCCAGCCCGTTCGTCGCCCCGAACCGGCCCCAGAATCCGCATCCCGTCCACACCGGACAGCGCCGAGACGGCTTCGGCGGCCAGCGCCGCCTCGTGGTCGTGCACGGCATCCAGTCCCACGCCTTCCAGGTACTCCACTGCCGCCGCCATCCCCACGGCGCCGGCCACGTTGGGGGTGCCCGCCTCGAACTTGTGCGGCACCTCGGCCCACGTGCTGTGGTTCCGGTGCACCCGCTCGATCATCTCGCCGCCGCCTTGATAGGGCGGCATCTCCTCCAACAGCTCGCGACGCGCCCACAGCCCGCCGACCCCCGTGGGTCCGCACATCTTGTGGCCGGAGAAGGCGTAGGCGTCGCACTCCAGCGCCTGCACGTCCAGCGGGAGGTGGGGCGCACCCTGGGCGCCGTCCAGCACGAACACGGCGTCGGAACGCTCCCGCACCAGCCGGCCGATCTCCCGCACGGGGTTGATCGTTCCCAGCGCGTTGGAGACGTGGGAGAGCGCCACCACCCTGGTGCGGGCACCGAGCAGGGCGGCCAGCTGGTCCAGCTCCAGCCGTCCGTCGTCGGTCAACTCCACGTGGCGCAGCTTGGCCCCCGACCGGGCCGCCAGCAGCTGCCAGGGCACCAAGTTCGAGTGGTGCTCCATCTCGGATACGACGATCTCGTCGCCCGCGCCCACGCGAGCTTGGCCCAGGGAGAACGCCAACAGGTTCAGCGCCTCGCTGGTCCCCCGGGTCCACACCACCTCGTCCGCCGACCCGTTCAGCCATTGTGCGACCCGCTCCCGCGCTCCCTCGTACGCCTCCGTTGCGCGGCGCGCCAGCTCGTGGACGCCCCGATGGACGTTGGCGTGGTCCCGGTAGTAGTAGCCGCTGATCGCCTCCACCACCTGCCGCGGTTTTTGGGACGACGCCGCGTTGTCCAAGTAGACCAGGGGCTTCCCGCCCACGCTCTGATGGAGGACGGGAAAGTCCCGGCGGACGGCGTCCACGTCGAGCACCGGCCGGGGCGCAGAAGTCGCGTCGCTCACGGCCTGGGACTAGTCAAGCCGCACATATACCTGGCCATCCACGACCTGGGCATCGTAGGTCCGCACCGGACGCACGGCAGGCAAGCGGGTGGCGCGACCGCTTCGCACGTCGAAGGTGGCGCCGTGGAAGGGACATTCGAGCTCGCAGCCCTCCAGCTCGCCCGACGAGAGAGGGAAGTCCTGGTGCGAGCAACGGTCCTCCAGCGCATGGAACTCGCCGTCCACATTGGCCAGCACGATGCGCGCGTTTCCAGTCGTCACCGCACTCAACCCGCCCTTGGGCACATCGGCCGCAGAGGCCACCCGGGTCCAACCGTCGCCCGGCGGACCGTCGGTCCTAGGCATACCCCAGCTTCGCCTCGATCGCCCGAGTGACCTTCCGGGCCACGTCTCCCAGCGGCAGTCGCGACAGCACTTCGCCCAAGAACCCCAGCACCACCAGCCGTTCCGCCTGCTCCCTCCGCAGGCCGCGACTCATCAGGTAGAAGATCGCCTCCGCGTCCAGCTGGCCCACCGTGGCGCCGTGGGAGCAGCGCACATCGTCGGCGCCGATCTCCAAGTTGGGCAACGAGGTGGCGACCGCCTCGTCCGACAGCACCAAGTTGCGGTTGGTCTGGTAGGCGTCGGTGCCTTGGGCGCCCTTGTGAACCCGGATGATCCCCCGGAAGACGCCCCGCGCGCGCCCGTCCAGCGCCCCTTTGTACAGCAGATCGCTGTGGGCGTGGGGCGCCACGTGGTCCTGGCTCGTGTTGAAGTCGAAGTGCTGGTCGCCGTCGCCGAAGTAGAGGCCGAGCATGTCGCTGTTGGCACCGGGTCCCAGCAGCCGGGCGTTGAGGTCCACTCGTCCCACCGAGCCGCCCAGCGCCACGTTGAGGGTGTCCAGGGTCGAGTCCCGCTCCGCCAGCGTCCGCTGGTTGGCCAAGTAGAAGCCGCCGCGCCCCATCTGTTGCAGCGACACGTACTGGACCTGGGACCCCTGCCGGGCGTAGACCTCCACCGCCGTGGCCGCCAGCGCCGTGCCTTCCTCCAAGTCGGGCGAGAGCGCCTCGTCCACGAACGAGACCCGGCTCCCCTCTTCGGCCACGAGGAGGATGCGCGTGATCGCCGCCGTTCCCGCTCGGGAGGTCCAGCGCCGCAGCCGCACGGGCTGGTCCAGCTTCACGCCCCGAGGCACGCGCAAGAAGACGCCGTCGCTCCACAGGGCCGCGTTCAGCGCGGGAAACTTGCCGTCGGAAGCGGGCACAGCCTCGGTGGCCAGCAACGCCTCCACGCCTTCGTCCCCATCTTGTGCGGCTTGGCGGAGGGACTTGAGGACCACGCCCCGCTGCGCCGCCTCCGGGTCCAGCCGCGACTCCACGACCGATCCGTCCACGAGGCTGACCTGGCCGGCGAGGCTGCCCTGCCCGGCGGGATCGACCTGGCCGGCGGGACGATCCCCGCCTCGCCCAAAGTCCCAGAGCGCGGACGCCGAGCCCCCAAAGGTGGACCGACCCTCCCAAGCCGCTGGCGCCAGCCCGCCCAGCGGAAGCATCCGGTCCACGTCGGTGTAGCGCCACTCCTCGGATCGGGTAGAGGGCATCGGCGTGGCTTGGTACGCCTCCCAGGCTTCCTGCCGGCGCACCTGCAGCCAGTCGGGATCGCCGGCGCCGGCCGCACGGACCGCTTCGGAGCCGATCTCCGCGATCGGCAGGTCGTCCCGGGGTGGTAACCGTTCCGACTCCAGGGGCTCCTCCCCCCGCACCGTTGCGGCCGCCGCTTTGCTCGCCATCGGGCTACCCGACGCTCCCTTCCATCTCCAGCTCGATCAGCCGGTTCAGCTCGACGGCGTACTCCAGCGGCAGCTCCTTGGCGATCGGCTCGATGAAGCCGCGCACGATCAGAGCCATCGCCTCCGCCTCGTCCATCCCCCGGCTCATGAGGTAGAAGAGCTGCTCGTCGCCCACCTTGGAGACCGTGGCCTCGTGACCCACCGTGGCACTCTTCTCGTCGATCTCGATGTAGGGGAAGGTGTCGGTGCGCGAAGTCTCGTTGATGAGGAGCGCGTCGCACTCCACGTTGGAGCGAGCGTGGCGGGCGCCGTCGTAGACCTTGCACAGCCCCCGGTAGGAGGAGCGCCCGGTGCCCTTGGAGATCGACTTGGACACGATGCTGGACGACGTGTTCGGTGCCGCGTGGATCACCTTGCCGCCCGTGTCCTGGTGCTGTCCGTCGCCGGCGTAGGCGATCGAGAGGATTTCGCCGTGGGCCCCTTCGCCCACCAAGAAGCACGACGGGTACTTCATCGTCAGCTTCGACCCCAGGTTGCCGTCCAGCCACTCCATGTGCGCCCCCTCGCGCACCAGCGCCCGCTGCGTGACCAGGTTGTACATGTTGTTGGACCAGTTCTGGATCGTCGTGTAGCGGAAGCGAGCGTTGGGCTCCACCACGATCTCGATCACGCCCGAATGGAAGGAGTCAGTGGAGTAGACCGGCGCCGTGCACCCCTCGATGTAGTGGGCGCGGGAACCCTCCCCTGCGATGATCAGCGTCCGCTCGAACTGGCCCAGCCGCTCCTGGTTGACCCGGAAGTACGCCTGCAACGGCGTGTCCAGCCGCACCCCCGGCGGGATGTAGACGAACGAACCGCCGGACCACACCGCCGAGTTGAGCGCCGCGAACTTGTTGTCGGCGGCGGGGATGACGCTCCCGAAGTGCTTGCGGAAGAGCTCCGGGTGGTTCTTCAGCCCGTCCTCGATGGAGTCGAAGATGACGCCCTTGGACTCCCATTCCTCTTTCAGGGAGTGGTAGACCATCTCCGAGTCGTACTGGGCGCCCACGCCGGCCAAGATCTTCCGCTCCGCCTCGGGGATGCCGAGCCGCTCGAAGGTCTCCTTGATGTTGTCCGGCACGTCGTCCCAGGAGCGCTCCATCTTCTCCTGCGGCTTCACGTAGAAGTACGTCTGGGCCAGCGTCTCCTGAAGCTCCGAGAGGTCGCCCCCCCAACCCGGCATCGGCTTGGACTCGTAGGTGCGCAGCGCCTTGAGGCGAAGCGCCAGCATCCACTCCGGCTCGTCCTTGCGGGCCGAGATCTGGCGGACGATCTCCTCGTCCAGTCCCGGGCGCGTGCGGAACACGGGCTTGGAGTCGGTGACGAACCCGAACTTGTAGTCGTCGAGCCCCAGGTCGTGAATGACTTCGTTCTGCGGCATCGTTCCTTTCCTTTCGTAAGGCGTTTAGTCAGGCGTCTCGTCAGGCAGCGTGGGCCGCCTTGTACTCCTCGTAGCCTTGGGCCTCCAGCTCCAACGCCACCTCCGGGCCGCCCGTCTCCACGATCCGTCCGTCGATCATGACGTGCACCTTGTCGGGGCGGATGTGGTCCAGGATGCGCTGGTAGTGGGTGATGAGCAGCACCGACATCCCAGGGTTCTCCTTCTTCAGCGCGTTGACGCCGCGAGCCACGATCTTGAGGGCGTCGATGTCCAGTCCCGAGTCGGTCTCATCCATGACCGCCAGCGTCGGCTTCAGGACCGCCATCTGGAGGATTTCGTTGCGCTTCTTCTCGCCTCCGCTGAAGCCGTCGTTCACCGGCCGCTCCGCGAAGGAAGGCTGCATGTCCAGCAGCTCCATCCGCTCCATGAGCTGCTCCTGGAAGTCGAAGAGGTCCAGCTCCTCGCCGTCGGCAACGCGGGCCTGGAGGGCAGTGCGCAAGAAGTTGGCGATGGAGACGCCGGGGATCTCGACCGGGTACTGAAACGCCATGAAGACGCCGGCCTGGGCGCGCTCGTCGGGCTCCATCTCCAGCAGGTCCTCCCCCTGGAAGCGGAGCGAGCCGGCGGTGGCCTCGTAGCCGGGGTGGCCCGCCACGACCTTGGCCAAGGTGCTCTTGCCGGAGCCGTTGGGACCCATGACGGCGTGGATCTCGCCGGCCCCAACGCGCAGGTCCACGCCCTTCAGAATATGAAGCTCTTCGTCCGCCACCTTGGCCTTGAGGCCAGTCGCGGAGAGGATGGGAAAGTCGGTCATTTGCAAGCAGTCTCCGAATCGGAATACGATGGGGGGGCCGGACGGCGGGCTTGCGGCTTGGGCCAGACGCCGGGCCAGAGTTGTGGGACTTGAAGCGGCCCCAACAGACCTGGCAAGATAACCCTGCGCCGGACGGGAGGTCAACGCCTCCCAGACCGCCGTTTTCTCCCGCGAACGGGGCAACTCCATGTCGGACAAGGACTTGGCGCCAGCGACAATCGAATCCCTCGGCCCGCGGCCCTGGCTGGTCCTGGGCGGCGGAGGGATCAAGGGACTGGCGCACGTGGGCGTGTGGCGGCGGCTGGAGGAGGCCGGCGTCGAGATCGCCGGGGTCGTGGGCTGCTCCATCGGGGCCGTCGTGGGGGCCTGCATTGCCGCTGGAATGGACACCGCCGAGATGTCCCGGGTGGCTCTCGGACTCCGACGCTCCGACATCATCCGGCTGAACCGCCGCGCCGCCTGGATCAGCGGCATCAAGGCGGTGAGCGTCTTCCGGGGCGATGCGCTGCGCGGCTACGTGGAGGAGATCGTGCCTGCACGCGAGTGGTCGGAGCTGCGCGTGCCCCTGCAGGTGAACGCGGTGGACTTGGAGACCGGCCGGACGGTGTGGTTCGGCCCCGGCGCCCGCACCGACGTGCCCCTGGTGGACGCGCTGTACGCCTCCGCCGCCCTTCCCGTGCTGTACCCGCCCATGGAGCACGGCGGCTCCTTCTACGTGGACGGCGGGCTGGACCAAGTGGTGCCCGTGGACCAGGCGGTGGCGGCGGGTGCGACCGGGGTGGTGGCCGTGGACGTGGTGGGAACGGGACGCTGGTCAGGCGCCGACGTGGTGCGGGAGGGGATGGTGGCGATCCACCAGCGCGCCATGGGGATCATGATCCGCAACCGCCGCCGCACCTTGGAGTCCATGTGGGGCGCCACCCCCACCGTGCACATCGAGCCCGACCTGGAGGGATACGGCACGTTCGACTTCGGGGCCGTGCCGTACTTCTTGGAGGAGGGGTATAGGGCGGCGGGGGTGGGGGTGGGGGAGGGGGCTTCGCCCTTGCCGTCAACAATGGGTTCTTGGTGAAGATGAACTCGGCGGCCGCAACCACCGTGGTCATGTTTCTGAGCGGCGCCTTGGCTGATCACTTGCCCGCGCAGGAGCGGCTCAGCCTGCCCGGCCAAGACCGGCCCCTGACCGGGGGCTTCGAGGAAGTCTACCGTGTCGGGGCTCCCGGCGTCCTCCTCAGCACCATTCGTGCGGCCGAGTTCGGAAGCGACGGCACACTCTACATCCTGGACGGTCAGTCCGTGTCCACCGTGCGGTTCATGGCGGTCAGCGAGGACGGTCGGTCAGTGCGCGACATTGGCCAACCTGGAGGCGGACCCGGCGAGTTTAGGGGCATCCCTCATTTTGCGCCGCTGTCGGACGGGAGAATTGCACTGTTCGATCCAGGACACAACGCATATCACATATTCTCGTCGGACGGCATACTTGAGCGCATGGTCAATGCAGGAGGAGGCGGATCCGCAGCAGCCTTCGGCAACATGGCTCGCTTGGTACGTCCAGATCGTGCAGGAACCGGATTTCTGATGGTGAGTCCTGTCAGCTGGGATACATCTGGCGAGGAGTGGACGACCGACAGCCGAGGCAGGACCATCGAACGCACTCGCTTGATCAACTCTGGCAACGTCGAAACCGACACCGTGCTGGTTGCATGGGTTCCTCCATACGATGAATCCAAGATTGACATCGGAGGCAAGACGCTCGTCACGCGAGGCGGTGCGTTCTTTGAGCCGCAACTTCACTTCGACGCTTCGGCCAGCGGCCACATCGCCTATGTTGACTCCACGGCCTATGACATCAAGGTTGCCAATCGGAGAGGAGATATCGTCCGCGTCATCCACAGGCCGTTCGACGCAGAGCCCGTGTCGGCCGGTATTCGCGAGAGGGTCAAGAGCGATCAGATTCGCGAGTTTACTGAGGTCGGAGCGTTGGAGTTCTTTGGGGAAGACCAGATCAACGACATGTTCAGTTTCTATCACGAGATCCCTGTCGTAGAGGACATAAAAGCTGGTTGGTCGAAGGCAATATGGGTGCAACGTCGGCATCCCGATGTGCTGTGGCGGCCCGCCAACTTCCGAAACGATCCCGATGAGTACCCTTCCGGGCCTGTTGATGTGCTGTCGGTGGATGGGGAGTACATAGGAACCTTTGCCACGGGTGAGATGCCCATGCCCCTGGCTTTCGGCCCCGATGGCCTGGTGGCCACGGCCGAGTACGACGGCCTCAGCGTGCCGACTCTGGTGGTTAGCAGGTTGCCCGACGGACTTCGGTGACTTAGCCTAGCCTACGCCATAGACATACGCATATCCGGACTCTCTTGGCTCGACATCAAACTCGGCTCTCGCTAGTGCAGATGCCTGCCTCGTCGGGGAATCGTCGAAGTTGTACGCCACCGCAGACGACGTACGCACAAATCCGAACCCCTGCTCAAGACGACAACGCCAGATTGCGCCATCTGTCCATACGATCCGGCACTCTCGCGGGTGTTTGACGCGCCTAATCTCGCGCATGGCAATATCAACTGTCATTCCTCTTGCTGTGAAGAGGGCCTCAATTGCCGCCTTGGCCTGACCGGCTGTTGACCAGTCGTGCGAGACAAGCCGCGGCCTGTATGTCGTGCTCCGCAGCGGGCGTGTACTGATTATCCGAAACTCGGTGTTGTCCGCGGCGGCACCGGCAAGTTTGGCGAGTCTGGCGAACATCTCCGCGACAAGACGAGCAGTAAGGGGCGAGCGAACGTAGCGATCCTGATACAGCACTTCCGCAATTGAAGGACCCGCTTGAAGTCGCCGACCCAGCTCGGGCGCGACGGCCAGTATCTCGTTCCAAAATGCCTCGCCCACAGCGCCGATCGGTCCTCGAAGCTCTTCACTGAAGACAACCTCGTCCAGTCTTCCGGCCGGGGCACCACGCAGTTCCTGGAGCTGGATAGAGGGCAACACTTCAATCGGTGAATCCACGTGTCCCCGCACTACGTGTGCACTTTCGCCTGAAACGCCCCAGCTCTCTCCCGGAATGAGGGCCTCAGCGGACTGTGCCGCATACGCCAACCGTCGTCGAGGTCCGTGCAGTTCTGCGACAATACACTGGGAGCGTTCCCTCACCCGGCGTTGCCCACGACGAAGCAATGCGATTGAGAACGAATCCGCCCAAGCTACCAACTGTGCCCGTGCTTCAAATGGCAGGGCCTCGACGTCGTGCGGCAAGACGGCCTCCACGTTGATACCACCGGCGACCCAGCGCAAGATGTCGTCGCGAAGCTTCCAGTCCTCCAATGACCAACGATCATAGTCCCCTCCGAGGTGAAGTCTTACGGTGTCGGTAGGCCGGACGATCCTGGAGATAGCGGCACTAACCGGCTCAAACTCCAGTTGGGTCTGTGGTCCAAACACCTGTGCCTCACTCGGTAGCTGGAGGCCATCCAGGAACGCATCGGAAAGAACGCGCAGACCGGCATTACGATCCAACCACTCAGCAGAGTGATGAGTGTCGTACGACAGCAAGCAAGCGTGGCACGCCCTGTCGCATCGGCGCGGACACTCGAGGACTTCCTTCCGCGCCCGTCGCATGAGCCCATGGAGATGTTCGCCCGCCTGCGCGACGAACCCTGCACCTCCGGTGGCCGTGTCGTACAGTATGATGGTTCGTGCCTCCTCACCTGTCTCAGTCAGTCGCACTCGGTTGACCGCCCAGCCAATCTCCCGGTCCTCGATGCCAATCTGTCCCGCCAGTGCCGTTCGGAGCGCAACGGCTATGGAACAGGCTGCTTCCTTTGTTAGCACCGAGCCGTCGTCAGCGGGACGCAACTGCAGTTCCAAGACATCGGTCTCCCGTGATACGCCGAGCCACTGTCCTGGTCGGATCGAGTAGGTGTTGTCGTTACCGCGGCAACGGCCGTCGGGTGCGGCTGCCGTTCCTCCGCGCATCGGCTTGTGATCCTTCAACGCTTCTGGCAGGTCCGTACAATCCTGGAGCTCCGACGCCGCTCGCCCGCACTGCAGGCACACAGCAAAGCCGTTGCCGTATTCTCCGGATGTGTAAGCGAAAACGTGCCCGCGAGCACTGTATCGAAAGCGGCCAAGCTGAGGGCGGGCAAGACTCTGCCACTGTTCGCCAGATGTCGCGATCCACGGCTGTCGGACAGGAAGGTAGCGAAAGCGGCTCAGATCGTTGGTGGCCCTGTGTCGAATATCCACTGCGAAGCCGGCCGGCTCGATATAGGGCTTCGCCTCCACCGACGCCTCGCAGTAGTCCGAGTCACACTGTTCAGGGCGGCGATAAGCCATGCCCACTTTTCCACAGCGCTGGCATCGCCACGCAAAGCGAAGGGCCTGAATCTCCCGAACGCCCGCGTCGGATGCGGGTATCTTCCAGTTCAACGTCAGACCAGAAGACCGAAGCACACGGCCGTCAACAACGATGTCCGAGCCCGGGGCGTATTCCAGGAGAGCCTGAGACAAGTCGCGGGTGGGGTACTGCCGCGCACGAGATATGTTGTCCTCTCGGTCCTCTCGGCCCTCGCGTTGCTGTCTCGTCCGGCTCATGTCTTGGCCGGTGGTCGTTATGAAGGGAACAACCTGAGTCGGGAATCCATATCCCGGCAGGAAGTTCCGCAGGGCCAGCTCCTTGAGCAGATATTCTTCCTGCAGCCGTCGTAACTGAAACTCGATCGCCCGAAGGGTGGGCTGGTTCCCTAGCCTGTCTTCCAGGGCATCTTTCTCTTCGACCAAAGGCGCGGCTTCGGCCTTCCACTTCGTCGTGGCCTCGTGAATCTCTTCGACGACAGTCTGTAGGACTTCCCTGATCCCAACTGGCTCCAAGATCGAACGTCTACGGAGACGCTGAAGGCCGTCTCTCATCCACGGATCACTGGCCGCGGTATTTCGAAGCCAGCACTGGAAGCGATCACTTACCGACGCATGGTCTGTCGGTGCGTCAAAGAACCACCCCGCCGTCAGCCGCTGGAGTTCAGCGCCGTCGTATTCCTTCGAGAAGAATCGGGTGAGGGCCAGGGCGTTGACGTGCCTCTGCACAATCCTCTCGCTATCAAGACTGACCTGAGTGACGTGCGATGCGCTTCTGAAGAGCCAGAGAGGGTCCCGAAACACATGCTCGCCGTGTGGCGACGTGTTGCACAGGGTCAAGGCGAAGGCCCGTTGTTCGGATCGCCTACCCGCACGGCCGACACGCTGGAGGTAGTTCGCCGAACTTGGTGGGGCATTGTTCATGGCTACGGCTGACAGGCCGCCAATATCGACGCCCAATTCCATTGTTGTGGAACAGCTCAAGACGTTGACGTCGCCCCGTCGAAACCGTCTCTCAAGTTCTTGTAGGCGAGTCGCCGCTAACTGAGCCGAGTGCTCCGCAACCCGATAGTAGCTGGGCCTGTCGAGAATACGATCGCTGAGTCCCTGCCACAAGCCCCGATCGCGCAGGCCCTTGATCTTCTCGTCCGTGCGGACGAAGGTTTCAATCTTGGCTAGCTTGCATTCTTCGCCGGTTGAGTGGCGCCAAAACGGCAGAGAGATCCGCGGCATCCGAATCTCGTCGGCTCTGACATTCTCGTCGCAGAGGCCCGGCGTAAGGTAGGGTGTAAACCCAACCACTAACGTGTCCAGGGCACGTCGGGTCACAGGGCAGAGCCATCCCGTTTCCATCTCTCGCAATGAAACTCCACGCCCGAAATCAAGCGTCCATCCCTGTGCTACGGTCGTAAGCACGCGCTCCACAGCACCCCAGGCTGCCAACAGACACTGGTTGACCTCCGCTTCGCCGGCTGGGTCGTTACTCGGATCCACTTCCAACACTCGGGCCAGCAACTGTACGAGACGTGATCGCCGTGTGAGCGGGGCAGAACGCGGCCACCGCACGATCCCCTTGGACCGTTCCCCGTCCGGGCCACGCAACACTGTCGGTCTATGAGGCACTCCCAGCCAGGGCACTAGGTCTGGAGCCACGTTGATTGCTCTTCTGCCCCGGACCCCAAAATCGATGGCGATCTTGAGAAAATTCCGCCATTCGTGCCGCGGCAAGTTCCTGCACTGCCAAGCCGCGGGTGGATCAACCGACTTGGGCAACCTCTCGTACTCGACCGCTACAAAGCCGAGCGTCTCCAACGAGTTGTTGCGCTTGGGGCGGCGGGAGAACTCTCGCAGTAACAGGATCTCCGCTCGCTGAACGCGCCCCAGGTCCGAAAGAGGAAGGTGGCTCCACTGGGCGTGCATCCAGTCGGCCACCTCAACCTGTTGAGCCAGCGCGTTGACGGCGTCCGTCCATGACAGCTGGCCTAGCTTGGGAGCACGTGCCTCGGCTAGCTCCCGTCGCTTATCTTCCAGTATTCCCTTCAGGACGGGGGAAGCGGTGGCCTCCGAAGCGGCAGCTTCCAGTGCACTGACTTCACCTTGCAAACGATCAATTGTTGCCCCAGAAACTTCCTTATCCGTCCGAGCCGCTACGAGGGAGTGGTATATGAAGCTCCTGGTGTAGTTTCGCTCAGCTTCGATCTGCGCACCGAGAGCGAACCGGGCAGTGCCCTGTCGGCTGTCCGTGAAGGTTAGCAGTCTGCGCCCGTCCGACGGTAGCCGGCTGCGTCTGTCCGGCGACGGCGACGTATGCTGGAGCACCACGGGGACAACGCTCCTCAAAATGAGCGACGCGCCGGCTCGCACTGGACGAAACAGCTGATCCGCTTGCCGACGCGTCCCACACTCCGGGCACCTGACACCGGGCCGTGGTACGACCTCCTGAAACGCATGGGAACCGTCGGCTTCCTTCTCTGTCCTACGGCCCGACTGGACGTCCAGCCAAATCGTATCGTTGCTACCGGCAGTTGGCTGGGCCAGGTACCGGTCCACCGACACGTTGTACACGTCGGTCGTTTCCTCACCGCGCGACTCTTCGTCGCTGTCAAGGTCATCTAGACTCTCATACTCGTCGTCTGCGCTGTCTGTGTCCACTGCGCGAGGCCGAACATGCTTGTCGCGCTCGTCAATGACCATCCTTCCGGCAAGCAGTTCCTTGCCGCATTCGTTGCACAGCACAAGTTCCAGCACGACCGACCGGCACGAATCGCACTGCTCCCGCCGCTCAAAGAACAGCTTTCCGTAAGCCCACTCGGGATCGTCGAGCACCGTCCCGATGCGCCCTGGGCAGGCACGAGATATGCAGGCCCAGACGCCTCCCTGGGTTCTATGGAAGAAGTGGCCCCGAAGGCGGAGGAATGGTGTACCGTCGTCCATGACCGCATCCGTGGCCAGGTCCAACAGCTCTAGCGTCTTCCTTCGTGCGCTAGCGGTGCACCGACCGCCTGCGTCCAGTCTCTTCCGCGTCAGTTGCGATAGGGAAAGTGCACCGCCCTCTTCCAGGAGCGCGTTGCGCATCCGAAGGACCGGGGTCGAGGTAGCCAGCGCGTTGCCTCGCTTGGCCTGATCATGAAGAAGCATCCGCTTCATTGACGGAGGTTCCGAGCTTGGGGCTCCCAAGTCCACTGGGAGTGACGGCGGTTCGCGCTTCCCGCGGACAATGTGCACCCGGTCCTGCGGGACGCCGGCAAGGTCGGCGAGAAACTTGCGTAGCCGCTCCTCGCTACGTGGACTATCGTCCCCGATCGTCGCAGAGGTAGCCACGAACCTCACCTTTTCGGGTCCGACATCAAATGCGTGCAACACTCGTCGCAGGAGCAACGCGATCTCAGCCGACCTCGACCCCAAGTACGTGTGGGCTTCGTCAAGGACAATCCATCGCAACATTCCACTCGATTGGCGGATGATCGGCTGGTCGATTGCTCGAATCAGCATGTACTCCAACATCGTCGCGTTGGTCACGAGGACCGGCGGAGGGTCCGTGCGTAGCATCTCTCGGTCCGGTACGATCTCGCTACCGGTCGTCCGCCGTTTCGAGGCCGCCATCTTCTCGAGCGTGTCGCCCTTGTAGAGGCAGTATCGGACGTCTCCGCCGAATGGACGCAACCACGCGCTTAGCCGATCCCTCTGACTGTTGATCAGCGCGTTGAGTGGATACAAGAACAGTGCGCGAACGCCCCGTAGTCGCCCGGACTCGGCTCTCTCCCGTACCAAGTCGTCCATGATGGGCACCAGGAAGCCTTCGGTCTTGCCAGATCCCGTTCCACTCGAAATGAGCACTGACTGCGGTGTGTCACACTTCAGCAACCTCCACGCATCCATTTGGTGCGTGAATGGCCGCCAGTCCTGATCAAAGCGGCACTCGGCTAGCCGCTCGTCGTCCGCAGGCATATGCATCGCCCTTACGACTTCGCGGCTAAGGAAATCCCTCCCAGCTAGCTCGGACATGCTCTCGTCTGCTCGCTGCCACTCATAGATCGCCTCGAAGACGGGATCGGCAAGGAAGCTGCCGTTGCTACCGGCAGGGCTCCCGAGAACCTCCCTTAGGTATCTCCGCAGAGCCCTTGTTCGGGGGCTATAGATGCCTACGACAGAACTCGCCGACCTCGCCGCAAGTTCCCGCAGGAGAGGCTCGAAGAAGCGTGCCCTTGAAGCATCGACGTCAGGGCGCGCGCTCATCCGATGCTCTCCCGAATCTCGTCGGCGCGTCCTTGACCAAATCCGATCAGCAAGGCAAGGCGGAGGGCTTCGTCGAACCACTCTGTCCGGTATTCCCAAACTTCTCGGATCGCACGTGCAAGATCGTCCGGCATTTCGCGACCCGACAACACAGACACGGCCGCCGCGGCGGGTGCATCTGCGTAGTCAGCACGCAGGCGTTTGGAGAACAGCCCCAACCGGCTCACAAACAAGCGTCCAGCCCAAGGGCTGCTACTCCGAACGGTTTGAATGTAGTTGCGGATGCCGGGCAAGCGCGGAATGGCCGAGGGGTTGTTGGCCTGCAGAACGGGACACCTTCGCCGGTGGTCGCTGTAGTCCTTTCGCAAACGGTCCAGTATCTGGGTATTCGCAATCCGCGCCGAGCCGGCAGGTATGCAATCGCCAAGCAACTTGGCACCCAAGAACTCGAAGGCAGGATTGAGCCCGGGCAACTCTCTCTTCAGCCGATCGATTCTAGAGGTGACTTCCGTGGTAATGATACTCTCGGCTTGATCAAGGTCGGCAAGTGCTTCTAGCTCATCTTGTAGGAACTCTGTGTACCTGGTAAGGGCAATCCTCCAATCGGGCATCGGCACCTGCCACCAAGCGAAGGGGAAAGCCACCGTGCGTTCCCAAAGCACATCGAACTGGCTGGGGGTCGCCACCACCGCGGCTATCGCACACGCCTCCGAATTCCCAGTGAGTGCGCGCAACAGCGGGAACACATGAACTGGTATCTTCTCATCCAGATAACCAAACACAAGTTGCCAGTCCTGGTCGACACAACTAGGCTGACTGGTCAATCGGTGAACCACCGACTGAAACGCATCTAGTTCCTTGGCGTCGCCACTCCACTCAGAGTAGGCCCTTGCGCACGAAGTTGCAGGTAGTGAATCAACAGAGCGTTCGCCGGCGTACCAGAACACTGGCCTGACACGCTGCCAAGCTCCTTGTCGACCGGTTATCAAGTACGGCCCAGGATCGACAGCACCTTCGGACAAGTACCACCCGTAAGTACCCGCACGAACCAGGGGTGTGCGCTGTATGTGCGGATCGGCAAGGGAAAGTGCCTCAATCTCGAGTTCAGCCAGCTCTTCCTCTGACACCCCGGCTTGGTTAGCTTCCTCGAGACGAAACTCAACCGGTGGACCGGGGAGTGTCTGCAGTTCCAAATCGAAGCGATCAACCCTGATTGAGTTCGGTGGGAGCGATCCCGCCCCCTGCGTCCGGAACATACGTAGTAACACATGCCCGTCCAGGTCGTCGCTGCGCAAGAGTCGAGCATCGGTAGCGAATTGGACACGGGCCAAGTCGAGCGCGTGGTGTCCGCGGCTTACTTCCTCCATAAGTTGGACGATGAGTCCATGGGACTGTTTCAGTTGGGCCGCGTCTTTGCCGACATATTGGCCCTGCAACTGGAATTCCGCGGCATCTGGAGGGATGATGACCTCCGCACGAACTCCTGCCAAGCGGTCCGCAGCCAAAGTGAAGCCGTAGGGCAGTTCTTTGTCCCAACTATCGAGAAACACCGCACGTCGAGTCGGAAACGGAAGTCGCAGTTCAGTACGCCCGTCCCCGTGCCAATCCACGATGACGGCTATTTCAAGGGGAACTTCTCCGTCGGCGGTCAACTCAAGACAATAGTCGGGATCGGCAAGGGAGCAACTTGCATGTACTCCTGTTGTTTCTCTAACAGCGGCACGAATGTCGCCGAAGCCCCGCAACAGTACTTGACCACTTTGCGGGTCAGACGACGGACGGATTTCGACCTCGGCCCCTGGTGGCAACACGCACATTCGCGTCGTATGACAGACTTCGCCTTCTTTCGTGTATCGAAGCACGCCGCTGCCCCAAACGTCCTCGGAGGTGGCGTATGGCCTCCAGCGCGACCCCGGAACTTCGGGCCTCCACTCAAGGCTCGCCTCCGGCACCGGTTCAACGGCGTCGTCATGCCACTCGTGCATCCCGGGCTTACCAAGATACGCACGTAAGCCACTGCGACCGAAGGAGACTTGCTTGCCGTGAAGTCGGTACTCCACACCTGCGGTGCTCGACCTTGTTCCGGTCTCAACGACGGTCCGGGAGCCGTCAACAGACTCGAAGGCAACACGACCGGTCACTTGATACATGCGCCGATCTGCGTTTTGGAGGTCGCCTGAAACCTCGGCTGACCCGCCCTCGAGGGCCTGGACGGAAACATCCCGAGGTGTCGCAACGAGACCCCATGGCTCCCTGATCTTGACCGATCCCTGCCCGACGAGGCGGCAGGGCTGCCGCGCATCCGCGTCCGCGTCCTTCGGCGCGAATACCCAAGGCAGCTGGGTAAGGCCGCCTGCTCCTGGGAAACTAGATGTGCGGTAACAGTCGGTCAGAGACCTTGCTATCAACTCCCGGGGCTGCTCAAGGCCAGAAGCGCGCTGCCTTGGGGCTAGGTCCAGAAGTTCCACGCCGAATGCGCCGTTCGCCGCTATCCGGCGCGGGGTGACGATCGCCAACGGTTGGACCGTCCCTCCATGCACCTGCACGCACAAGTCGAAGCGATCTGGAACCTGGGCGTCCGTGGCTCGGTCAAACAACCTGTTGAACATAGCCGAGTCCATGGTCGCCGGCATCTGGAAGGATCCCCGTGCCTTCCATTGGTCGCTGTCGACAGGAGTCACTTCGACTTCCCAGCGCACTAGGACTCTGCCTCCCCGTGTGACTTCCGCAACATCCAGCAGCAAGCCGTTCAGGAGGGTACGTGCGATGTCGTTGGTGATCCTGATGGGAAGCTCGTCTCGCCAACCCGGACGGATGCGATCCAAGTCGATAACGGGAGTGTCAGATTCTCCTAGTTCCTGTTGCAAGTGCCATATCTTGCGCACCAACTGCCCCGCCAGTTCATAGACCACGTGTTGACGCCATGACCTTGGAAGGAAGTGGCGAGCCTGTTCCGCCAAGTCTTGAGGCCGAATGCCCGAGGAGCGGAACAGCTTGTACTCTTCCGTCACGGCCCTCATGTACCTGCGCAGGTGGGTGTCCTTTTGCAGAAGACTGACCGGAAGCCCGCCCTCGCACGCCAAGGTGGCCAAGTACTGCTTACGAAGAGCCAAGTCGCAACACCGGTCGCCTCCATGCATCAAGTCCCCGGGACACCAGGTCTTGGAGCTGGAGATAGCGTGCGTTGCCGGGCCCAAACTCCAGGTGGCCGACCTCGGCCAGCAGGGGCTGCCACTTCCATGGACCGCCCTCATAGTTGCGACGCCACCACTCCGAGGCCCACAAGCAGAATCCCATTGCGGTCCAACGTCCTGGGCGCGGACGGCCGAGCTCCTCAGTCAGCGCAGATCGCAGTTCGGTCAACTCCCGCCTGCGTGCGCGGTATCGGTACAGCGGGCGTCCATCCGGCTCAGCAAGCCGATGGCGTCTGAGCAGGATTAGAAGTACGGCCTGCGAGCTTGGCGGGTCAGGCTTCATGCCGAAGGGGAAGGGGGAAGCCGACGGGAGAGGTACCTGGACACCGCTAGAACACCGACGCCCATATCCAAGTATCCGACCGGGCCCACGCCTGGTCGAACCGCGCCTTGGCCTTGTCCGCCGCGTCGTCCTTCCCCTGCGCCCGCAGGGCCGCTTCCAGTCCGAAGAGCGACCAACCGTTGTTGGGATGGTCCTCCAGCGCTGCCGTGAAGACGGCCTCGGCGTCCGCCCAGCGCTCGACTTCCAGCAGGAGGTTCCCCAGCCAGTGGCGGGCCGAGAAGTTGAGGGGTTCGGGCTCGTCGTAGCGCAGGCCGTCCTCGGTTTCAATCGCCGCCTCCAGCACCGCGACAGCCTCGTCGGTCTTGCCTTCGTGGCGAAGGAGCTCGCCTTCGAGGATGCCGGCCACGACGCCCAGCAGGTCCGCCGCCGAGTGCCCCCGGAAGGTCTCGCTCTCGGGCGTGTCGGCCGCGGCCTTCTGCACTCGCTCCAGGTACACCAACGCGCGCCCCGGATCGTCGCTGCGCAGGTAGGCGTAGCCGCGGCTGAAGTCCCAGAATCCGCGCTGGATGCCGCCGTCGGGCGGATCGTCCATCTCCAGGATCTCGTCGAAGCGGCCGAAGCGCAACAGCGTCATCGCCTCGTAGAACGCGCCGCCCGGCACGATCTTGCCGTAGTCCTTGGCGGCTTGGACGGCGACGGCGCCCTGCCCGTCCATCGACGCCGCGAAGAGGAGCATGTGCAGGTTGTGGGACGGGTAGATCGCCCACGCCCGGTCCACGTTCGCCCGCTGGTCGGAGTGCCACGCGGCGGTGTTCGCCTCCACGGCGTCGCCCCAGCGACCGACCCGGTTGTAGGTGTGGGACGGCATGTGCTGGATGTGGCTGGCGCCGGGGATCGACTCGCCCAAGTGGTCGGCGCACGCTTCCGCCTTGCCGGGCTCCACTGTGGGCTCGGTCGCGTGGACGTACAGATGGCACGCCCCAGGATGCTCGATGCTCCGCGCCAGCACGTGTTCCAGGATCGCGTGGATCTTCTTGACCGCGGGCTTGTCCTTGTCCCACCGGCCCCGGCGGGGCTCCAGCAGCATCAACGACTCGCCGTAGAGCGTGCCCACGTCCAAGTCGTCGGGGAAGCGCTCCCATACGTCCGCCATCGCCCGGGCGTAGGTGGAGTCCAGCGACTTGCGCGTGTCCGTGTCCTGCTCCTCCACGTAGCGGACCGCCATCGCCTCGATCAGAGCCGCCTCCACGTCGCTGGCCCCGCCCTTCTCGGCGAGCGCTTCTGCCATCCGAATGTTCTCATGCGCCCGGGGCGCGTCGTCGGGACCCATGCCGCCGTTCAGGTACGGTCCCCACGCCCACGCTTCGCCCCAGAAGCACATTGCGCAGCCCGGGTCCTCCCTCTGGGCTTGGCGGAACGAGCGCGCGGCCCGCAACGGCGTGAAGGCGTACATCATCTGGAGACCCTGGTCGAAGAACTGCTGGGCCCGATGCGACGACGTGGTGATCGGGCGGGTGAGGGGTCCCAGCGCCTCCAGATAGTGCTTGGCCTCCTCGTCGAAGCCGGCCGGGTACTCGGCTTGGTGAACGGTGTGCTCGCTGGCGGACTCCGGGCCGGAAGGCTTGCCGTTCCCAGTCGTGTCCTGGGCGACGACGAGGGTTGTCGGCACCGCAAGGGCGGCAAGGAGGGCGAGCACCAGGGCGGGGGCCAGAGTCGAGGCAGTCGACGCTGGGGCGCGGAGAGGCGGGGTACAGGCAGGTTCCATGAGCTTGTTTCGTCCGTGTCCGTCGTGAGGAGCGAGGCGCGAGGCGCGAGGCTGAGTTCTTCCCGAGGAAAGTGCGGGGCGAATCCGTTCGCCGCCAGTCCGAGACGTCCCGTTCAGCTATGGCGCCGCCCGGCGGCGCGAAGGAGCTTCGACCGGCTTCCGCCTCTATTCCGCCGTCGCCAGACGCGCCATGAGCGCATCCAGCGGCAACGCCGTCGTGTGCTCGGAGAGCGGATACTCGGCGTCGCCCGAATGGACGACGAACCGCTCGGCCACATCCAGGTCGTTCGCGGCAACCTCGAATCCCTTGCTGGTCTTGCGCACCGCACTTCGCTTGACCTCGACGGCCCAAAGCCTCTGGTCGGGCAACAGCAACAGCAGGTCGATCTCTGCGCCAGCGCGAGTGCGGTAGAACCAAGCGTCGGTTCCGAAGGGCGCGACCGCGACCAAGTTCTCGATTACGAATCCCTCCCAGCTGGGGCCGGCTACTGGATGGGACAAGAGGTCGTCGTAGGTGCGCAGGCCGAGCAGGGCGTGGAGGATTCCCGTGTCGCGGATGTAGACCTTGGGCGCTTTGACGAGGCGCTTTCCCACGTTGGCGAAGTAGGGCGGAAGCCGACGCACGAGCAGCAGGTCCACCAACAGGTCCACGTAGCGGGACGCCGTCGGGGCGGACACGCCCAAGCTCTGGGCCAGCGCCGAGGCGTTCAGCAGCCCGCCCTGCCGGTGAGCCAGCATCGTCCAGAAGCGGCGCAACGTGGCGGTGGGAATGCGCACGCCGAAGTGAGGGACTTCGCGCTCCAAGTACGTTCGGAGGAACGCCAGTCTCCAGCGCGTCGAAGCGGCGTCGCTGCGGGCGGTGAAGGAATCCGGGAATCCGCCGCGAAGCCAGAGCCTGTCCGCGTCGCCGTCGTCGCCGACTTCCTGGGCGTCCAAGCCGGGCAGCTCGTAGTAGACCACACGTCCGGCCAACGACTCTGCGGACTGGTTCAGGAGCGCCCGCGAGGCCGATCCGAGCAGGAGAAAGTGGCGGGCCCGCCGCCCCATCCGGCGTCGCAGGTCGATCTGCCCCCGCAAGACGTTGAAGAGCCCGGGCATCCGCTGCACTTCGTCGAGGATCGTGAGGGCACTGGCGTGCTGCGAGAGGTAGCGCGCCGGGTCCACCAGCCGAGCGGCGTGGCCGGGGTCCTCCAGATCCAGGTAGACGCTTTCTGGAGCCCCGGCGGCGACCTCCCGTGCCAACGTCGTCTTGCCGATCTGACGGGGTCCCAGGATGACAACGGCCGGGGCCTCGTCAAGGCTGCGGACCACGCGAACCTAGTGTCTTCGTGGAATCATCCTTGCATATTGAACGATAGATGATCGATTTGCAAGGTTGATGATCGGCGGGAACGCATGTCCGCCACGAGCCCAGTTGCTGTCCGACGCTCCGTCAGATCAGAGGGACATCCGCCGGGACATCCTGCCCCGAAAAACGGGACATTCGGACGGACATCTGGGGGGTACGAAATCTGGGACCGAGCCGCGACCCCCCGCGCTCTGCTAACTCGTCTCGCGCACCGCGGCCATGAATTCGTCGCCCGTCTCGTGTTCGAGGACTAGGTCCGAGATGGCGGCCGTCCGGGTCGGGTCGGCGATCCCCTCCAGTGCCGCCTCGAGTCGCCGAGCCACCGCAGACCCGAATTTCGTGCCCGCTAGGCGCACCAGCAGCTGCTGCTGGCCCTGCCGCAGGCCCTGGCGGTGCCAGTCCTCCTCCCACTGCTTCATCCTCTCCACGATCATCGGCAGTCCCTCCATCAGGTCCTCCACCTTGTTCAGTGCCTCCACCGACAGGCCTCGGTGTTCCAGCAACCGCAACGCCCACCGGTAGAACGCCCGCTTCAACCCGTCCTCCTCCGGCGACGGCAAGTCTTCCGCCAGCTTTGCGAACACCTCGGCGAACGCCGTCGGCGTCTGCGCCCGCTGCAAGTGGCTCACCGCCGCAGCCGCTCCTCGCCACTCTGGATCGTACCGACCGTGGGTACCCACGTCAACCAGGTGGTAGCGGACCCCCCGCTTCACCTCCTCGCCCATCCACGCCGGTGGCGGCGTCGGCGTCGCCAGCCACCGGTCCTCGCCGTTGAAGAGCACCACCGACGCCACCAGCACGGGGTTCGTCCGCTCGCCCCACGGCTCCCGGGCCGCCGCCTCCCGCAGCAGCGCAACGTAGGTGTCCGTCCGAAGATGCATCCCGCGGTCCACCGTGGACTGGAAGTCGAAGGCGAGCAGTACCCACGTGGAAGGTTCCGCCCGCAGGCGGGCGCGCCACACCACGTCGGTCGCGCGGCGGCGTCCGGTCTCGGTGACGAAGACGCTCTCGACGCGCTCGAGAGAGGAGAGGTCCAGCTGGGCGGCCAGTTCGGGCAGGTGGAGCCCCAGTGTGCTCCGCACCATCCGAGGGAAGCCGAAGAGGTCCCGGTAGGAGAGGTCGTGGTCCATACGGACCAATTAGGGTGCGGTCGTTGGGACGCTGACATGGCTAGATGGGACTAATTTTTTTTCGTGGCGCGGAGCAGGGCAGATTCCGTCCTCAGGAAGGCCGACCATGACGGCCGTGGGCGAGCCCGGTCCGCTCGCTTTCCCATGTTGAGAGCCTCGGTCACCAGGCACAGATCGTTCCGAGCTGGCTACATTGCTACCGCGGTCAAGCTGATCGATACAGCCAAGGAAGAGGAAGAGGAGGACACCCGTGGGGAGACTTGAGGCATATCTCGGTCTGTGCTACAGCGTCGTCGTAACTCCAGAGACCTGTACTGACGGATCCAAGACATACATGGCTCGAATTTCCGAATTGCCGGGTTGCGAGAGCCACGGCGATACACCCGAACAGGCTCTTCAACACCTGGAAGAGGCAAAAAGACTCTGGCTCTTCCCCTGATATGGTGGACGTGATAGGATTGGGGTTCGGCGTTCTCGACGAGGGGACGACTCCGAGTGACTGAACTAGGGAGGACGGATGGAGGAGCCGAAGTGGCTGAACAGCGTACTCGGGCTCGGGCACGAGTGGCTGGCGACCGAGGTTGTCGAGGACGCGGAACGCAAGGAGCTGCGGGTTCGGGTGGAGAGGCGGGCGGGCGCGGCGTTGCGGTGCCCGGAGTGCGGGCGTTCGTGCCGCCGATACGACACGCGGGAGCGGGAGTGGCGGAACCTGGACGCCTGGGGCTACAAGACGTTCTTCGTGTGCGGCGTGCCGAGGGTCGACTGTCCCGAGCACGGCGTGGCGACGTTGCCGGTGCCGTGGGCGGAGGGGCGGTCGAGGTACACGGCGGCGTTCGAGATGGAGGTTGTCGGCTGGTTGCGGGAGGCCAGCATCCGGGCGGTGGCGACGCGCATGAGGATGAGTTGGAACGCCGTGAGCGGGATCATGGAGCGGGCGGTGCGCCGAGGGCTGGCGCGCAGGCGCGTGGAGCCGGTGCGGCGGCTGAGCGTGGACGAGACGTCGTTCAAGCGGCGCCACCGGTACGTGACGGTGGTGTCGGACCCGGACACGGGGCGGGTGCTGCATGTGGCGGAGGGGCGGAGCCGGGAGTCGCTGGAGTCGTTCTACCGGCGGATGGGCAAGGAGCGGCTGGCGGCGGTTCAGAGCGTGTCGATGGACATGTGGCGGCCGTACGTGGCGGCGACGCGGGCATGGGTTCCCGAAGCGGAGCGGAAGACGGCGTTCGACCGCTTCCACGTGGCGAAGCACCTGGGCGACGCGGTGGACAAGGTGCGGCGAGCGGAGCATCGGGAGCTGCTGGCCCAAGGCAACGCCGTGCTGGCGAGGACGCGCTACAAGTGGCTGGCGGGGCGCGCGAAGATGACGCACGCGGAGAAGCTGGCGTTCGCGGCGTTGCGCAAGAGCGTGGACCGGACGGCGCGGGCGTGGGCGGTGAAGGAGGCGGCCTCGAAGCTGTGGGGCTACCGGAGCCGGGGCTGGGCCGAGACGGCGTGGCTTCACTGGCTGCAATGGGCGTCGCGCACGGGGCTCGCCCCCGTCGTCAAGGTCGCGCAGATGGTGCGGGCCCATCTGTGGGGGATCGTCAACGCGGTCGTGTTGCGGGCGACCAACGGCCCGGCCGAGGGGATCAACAGCAGGATCCAGATGGTCAAGGCCCGGAGCCGGGGCTTCCGCAATCACGACCGGTTCGCTGCCGCGATCCTCTTCCACCTCGGCGGCCTCGACCTCCGTCCTCGGCCAGCCGAAGGCCGCCGGGCAGGGTAGCAGCGCCAGCCTGGGCGCTCCCAAGCGAACACGACTTCCCGCGCGTCGTCGCCGGGTCGCCGCACCGTCGGTCTCCACGGCAACGTCTGGCGTCGACTTGGTTGCGTGCACCCAAGAACGCCTCCTCAGAGGTAGGCGACGACGACGAAGTTCTCGGCGGTGCGGCATCCGCGGGTGCGCACCTCGGCCGCCTGCACGAGCGAGTTCATTGCCTCGAGCATCCCGTTGCCGATCCGGGCGGCCCTCGCCCCGGCTGGGTCCGGTCGATGTCGGACCTGCGGGCAGGCGTGGGAAGGCGAAGCGCCTCCTCCCTGATGGCTCGCAGTTCGCACTGGACTCGCCATTGCTGGACGGGCGTTGTGCTCGGAGCGAGCGGCGGGTCGCCGGCAAGCTTCCCTGGCACGAATGCCGACGCTGCGGCAGCGCCTGACGCCCGAAGGTCGCCGCACAGCGTCGGGCGCCCTCGACGGACCCCAGCTCAGCTTGCATCGGCGAGAAGCCCCGAGAACTTCCCGAAGCTCCCCCGAGGGCGCAGTTCGCACTGAATTCGCCAAGTCTGGACGGGCGTTGTGCTCCGAGCAACCTGCGGGTCGCCAGCAAGCCTCCCTGGCACGGATGCCGACCCAATCCACCATATCAAGTGAAGAGCCAAGACTCTTCATCGCGTCAATGCTGGAGGACGGAGTCGACCCGCCTCTTCCCGAAACGAACGGCAGCCGCTTGTCGAGACAGGCTTCCAGTTCGGCCTAGAGTAGCCAGCCAAGCGGCAACCTTGTGACGCCCGAAATCAACGTGGGCATCGGTTCAGAACGAATACTGGAAGTAGTTCTCTCCTACTGTCGAAGCATAGATGTCCGGCGTACTTCGGCCGCCGACGGGATGCACGTGATGTACGGTGGTTCCCAGATTGACGGCGGTATGAATCGCTGGCCAGAGATCGTCGTCGTTGCTTGCCACAACCACGGTCGAAGGCTGTTGCGCTGCGGCGTAGACCAAGTCGGCGGTCAGCATCGTGTGGAGGAGTGCCTTCGCAAAGGACCCATCTCTCCGCTGGCGATGGACTCGGCGATCAACGCCGCTAGGCGGAAGGAGGCGGACATGCGGGGCTTCCTGGAGATGCTTCAATGGTTTGTGACGCGGTCGCACGCGACTTCGTACATCGCCGAGAACACCGGGGCACTGGCGGTGCGCCTGCTGGAGGTGGTCGGCAACGGCACGCCGATCGAACTCGAAGGCTTTGTCTTTCCGCAAGATGGGCTGGTGGGTCGGCAGTTCGGCAACGTCCGGTTTCGAGACTGCCAGTTCCAGAGCACGTCGCTGGAAGGCGTGCGGTTGGGAGGATGTCGGTTCATCGAGTGCACCATGCACGGACTAGCTTGGCCGAAAGGGTTTGCGGCGGGAGGCGCCGTGGTTCAGGGCGGTAGCGTAGCCAGCGTCAGCATTGGCAACGACGGCAACGGCGTCTACGCGCCGTCGGCAGTCCGGCAGGCAATGCGGGGCGCGGGCTTCAAGGTCAAGGAACCGGCCAGTGCCCAAGACGAGCCGGCGGTAGAACCCAACAGCGACACCCGACTGGCGGAGCGGGCGTTCAGGGTGTTCTTGAATGCGACGTTCGTCGGCGAGGATGTCTTTAGGCTACGGTGTGGCGGGAAAGCTAGCCAGTTCTTCGCCGATGTCCTGCCAAAGATGCTTGATGCGGGCGTACTTGAGGAAGTCGAAGGAGTGCGGAAGCACCGTCGATTCAAGCTGCAAGTGCCAATGCACGTCATAGCCGCGGCGATTCCGGCTAGGGTGGAGACCCTGGACGAGCCTCTGGTGTCGATCCGTGGAGGCAGTTAGGCGTTCCCCCCCTCCGCCTAGCAAACACACATCGGGGGACCCGACTCCCGGTTGCCTCCTCCCTACGTTCGGGCCCCCTGATGTGTGCAGTTCTCAACCCTTCAGAAGGTCAAGTCTCGGTAAACCGCCGACAATTCCTGCCGAAATTTAGACATCACTTTGTCGTGGATGTAGCCAGGGTTGGATTCCTGAATCCTGAGTGCTATGGCTATCGCAGCCTCGATACTGATTACACGGGCTGCTACCAATTCAACCATGAGCCGGAGGCCACGTTTCGTTGGGACACCGTCTGTCTCGCAATGCCTACGAAGAATCTTGTCGTTGGTCACACAGACATAACCGTACTTCTTGCATGCGAGAATGCATAGCTTGTCCTCAAACGAGATGTTGCCTGCTGGCGACTCACCTGCTCGCAATAGCAAGTCCATATCCTCCATGATGACGTCTATTCCGATTTGCTGGCAATCTGAATCCGTGAGGCCTTCGACCTCGGCAAGCACCTCGCTGATCACGACCAACCGTCCTAAAGTACTTGATACGTGGCGTAACACTGAAAGGTCAGATTTCTGATAGTCGATAAGTACGCAAGCATCTACAAGTAGCGTTACATCGTTCATGTTGCAACTCCTTTCGGTTGATGGGCTCACGCCCATCTGAATTGATTACCTCGCCCAATCGCGGGCAAGCTCTCGCATCTTCAAGAGACTAAGGTTGAGCACTTCCGCCGCACGGCTGAGCGAGACAAGGTGCTCCTCGACGGCCTGCCGTACCAGCCGGGACAGCCGATCGTCGACGAAGTCGTGACGCGAAACGCTAACAGGTTCGCCAGATCGACGCCAGTCCCAGGCGAATTCGGTGCGGTCCATGGCCGCCGGTTCGTCCGCCTTGCGAAGCGTCTTGCCGAATCGCGTCTTGTGCTGGTGCTGGAACTCTGGCCAGATCGAACTAGAGGCGCGTCCAGAGGCCACCAGCCGGAACAGCACCGTCTTGTAGCTCACCTTGAACATCCGCTTGACCTTTAGAACCCGAACGATCAAGGGCTGTCCTCGGGTCGCACGCCACTCGGGGGCGAACGCCGTCTCGGGCATCAGAAATTCGCTGGCGAAGGCGTCCGCTTCTCGCTCCGCCTCTTGGGAAGACTTGGCGAGATCACGCACGTAGTCGGACGGGTGGAGCAGAAGGTGTCCGAGTTCGTGAGCCGCCGTGAATATCCACCGTTCCACCGAGATGCGGTTCCACGAGTTCACGACGACCGCCGGACCACCGCCGCCGCATCCAACGCTCAGGCCGAAGAACGAATCTCTTGGCTTGTCCAAGAGCAGCAGCTTGACCCCGTTGTCCTCCAGAAGTCCGCAGATGTCTCGGATCGGCTCGCTTGGACCGAGGCCGACGGCGTGGCGAGCCCGTTGGGCGGCCTCCATCGCAGTCTGCGCTTGGGCCGGGTCCTCCGCAGTCCCGAAACGAAACGGCAGCCGCTTGTCGAGACAGGCTTCCAGTTCGTCGTAGGCAGCCAGCCAGTCGGCAACCTCTGCCAGAATCTGGCCGCGGGAATGGACCCTGGCGCGGGCTCGGAATCGGACGTTCTCCAACTGTCGAACGACCGCAACCAAGTCGGCGACCCGAACCTCCAGTGCCCTCGCCAGGGCGCGCACCGTCCCCGCATGGGGAAGCGTGGCCGCCCTCTCAATCTTGCCCACGGTGCCCCGCGAGAGCCCGGCCTTGGTGGCGAGCTCCTGCTGGGTCAGGCCCCGGTCCAGCCGCAACCGGGACAGGTTCGCGGCAATCCGTCGTTCGTCGGTCAAAGTGAGTCCCCTGTTCATCCGTGATGTTGATCCTGACAGATACACAAGTCTACGATCAACGTCAATATAAGCTGTTTCGACGCGGATCAGCGCGGCTTCTCCTGCTTGCTCACCAAGGCTTGCGGAACCGCCCACTCTCCGGCAACGTGCCAAGCGGGTTCGCTTCTTGGATGCCATTCGGGTTCGCTCCTTTCCAGACTCCCCCCAACCCAACCACTCGCGGAACGGGCACCGCCAACCCATCCCCACCCGCCCATCCCCCCGTCGCCCACTGAAGACCCTAGCCCACCCCTTCGTACCTTCCGTGGAACCCACCGCCATCACCAGAGGGAGGACGCTTGCTTCCCGAAGTGGAGAGAGAGTTGTTGCGGAAGTGCCAGGCCGGGGACGCTCGCTTCTACGAGCCGATCGTTCGCGCCTACGAACCGTCGGGGCTTCGGATCGCCCTGGCGATGATGGGAAACCCGGAGGACGCGCAGGAAGCGTTGCAGGACGCCTTCGTGAAGGCTTGGCGTACCCTGGACCGCTTCGACCTGAACCGGAGCTTCGCCCCATGGTTCTTCCGAATCCTGCGGAATCAGTGCCGAGACGCGCTTCGGAGCCGGAAGGCGCGCTTCCGCCGAGAGGTGCTGGGCGACGAGGCACTCAAAACCCAGCTCGCGGACCCGGAGAAGGGGCCGGAACGGCTTCTGGAACGCAAGCTCGCCAAGGAGCGGCTGTGGGCGGCCTTGGAGAAGCTCAGCGAGGACCACAGGGAGATCATCGTGCTCAAAGAGCTCGAAGGGCTCCGCTACGGAGAGATCGCCGTCGTGCTTAAGATACCGGAGGGGACGGTGGCCAGCCGCCTCTTCCACGCCCGACGCGCCCTGGCCGACGTGTTGCGGGAGACGCCATGACCAGCCACGAAGACCTCATGCGCTTTCTGGACGGCGAAGCCACGCCCGAAGAGCGAGCCGCCGTCGAGAGCCGCCTGGAGGAGTCCAGCGAGCTCCAGCGGGAGCTGGCCGTCTTCCAGTCGATCAAGGACGGCTTCCGGGACATGACCTTCGTTCCGCTGGGCGAAGAGTCGGCGTGGGACCAGATACGGAAGCGCGTCTCGACGCCGGTGGGCTGGGTGCTGGCAGGGTCCGGGCTGGCGGGCTGGACGGGCTACGGCCTCTGGGTCGCCTTCACGTCGCCAACGGGCCTCTTCGTCAAGCTGGCCACCGGCGGCGTGGTGATCGGCATTCTCGTCCTCCTGGCCAACGTGATCTGGGACCGCTGCAAGGAGTACCGCACCGACCCGTACCGCCACGTCCACCGATGATCGTGGCCACGACCGAGGCCGTCGCAGGACACCGAGTCCAGCGCACGTTGGGGCTGGTGCGCGGCAGCTCGATCCGCGCCCGTCACGTGGGGCGAGACTTGATGGCGGGGCTGCGCCACCTGGCCGGAGGCGAGCTTCACGAGTACACCAAGCTGCTGGCGGAGGCGCGGGAGCAGGCGATCGACCGAATGGTGGCGGAGGCGGAGGCCCTGGGCGCGGACGGCGTGCTGGCGGTGCGCTTCCAGTCCGCCGAGGTGAGCCGGGGCGCCGCCGAGATGGTCTGCTATGGAACCGCCGTCCAGCTGTGCCCGGAAGCGGTCCAGCCGCGTGCGCCAGCGTGATTCCCTGCCGCCGGTTGTAGATTCTTCCTCGGCGACCCAGACCGCCCGAACCGGTTCGACACCTTTCAACCGAGACGACTCTAAAATGACATCCAGGATGCCCCTCGCCTTCGCCCGACTTCTGCTCGCCGTCGCGGTCGTCCTCGCGCAGCCGCTGCTCCCCCGGTCCGCCCACGCCCAGTCCGAGGCACAGCGTTCCGCCGAGCACAGCTACCGCGTGGTCACCGTGGCCGACGGATTCGTTCAGCCCTGGTCGTTCGCCTTCCTCCCAGGGGGCGACATGCTGGTGACCGAACGCCCCGGACGCCTTCGGGTCGTGCGGGACGGCCAGCTGCTCCCCGAGCCCGTGCCCGGCGTTCCCGAAGTGCTGGCGCGAGGCCAGGGCGGAATGCTCGAAGTGCTGCCCCACCCCGACTTCGAGTCCAACCGCCTCATCTACCTCAGCTTCTCCAAGCCCGTAGGCGACGGCAACGAGGCCACCACCGCAGTCGTCCGGGGCACCTTCGAGAACGACCGCTTCACCCAGACCGACGAGGTCTTCGAGGCCGTCTCCCGGGGGGCGGGCCACTACGGATGCAAGCTGGCTTTCGACGCGGACGGCTACTTGTGGCTGACCGTGGGCGACCGCCAGGTGCCGCCTCGGGGCGACCTGCACGCCCACCCGGCCCAGGACCTGTCGAACCACCACGGCGTTGTCGTCCGGCTCCACGACGACGGCTCCGTGCCCGAAGACAACCCCTTCGTGGGACGCGACGACGCCCGGCCCGAGACGTGGAGCTACGGCCACCGCAACGCGCAGGGGCTGGCGATCCACCCCGAAACGGGCGCGATCTGGATCACGGAGCACGGTCCTCGGGGCGGCGACGAGGTGAACGTGGCGGAGGCCGGCAAGAACTACGGCTGGCCCGTGATCGGCTACGGCGTCAACTACCGCGGCGGAACCACCATTCACGCGTCCACCCACGCAGAAGGCATGGAGCAGCCGCAGCACGTGTGGGTGCCGTCGATCGGGACATCGGGGCTGATCTTCTACACGGGCGACCGGTTCCCCGAGTGGCGGGGCAACCTCTTCGCCGGCGGACTAGTGGGCCAGCGCCTGGAGCGCTTCACGGTGGAGAACGGGCAGATCACCTCGGTGGAGACGCTGCTGCAGGGCTTCGGGCGCGTCCGCGACGTGCGCCAGGGACCCGACGGCTACATCTACGTGGCGATGTCGAGTCGTGCGGAGGGCGTAGGCTCGCCGATCGTGCGGCTGGAGCCGGCGGGGTAGGTCGGAGGGGCTTAGGAGAGGTTGGCCCGCGCCGCCAACAGTTCCCGCAACTCTTCTCGTGTCGCCAAGCGTTCTCCGCGCTCGAGGAAGGGGCGGACGTCGTCGGCCAGTCGATCCCACGAAAGGGACTCCAGCCGGTGAACCACAGCCGCCGGCCACGTCGCGGGGGTCAGGGCATCCGAGCCCACTTGCGAATCGGGCAATCCGCCTTGCGAAGCGTCCGAGTCCACTTGCGAGAGCGCCGCGTTCAGAAGCTCCAGGTTGGGCGCGGGCCAGCTGGGGTCGCCCAGGTACCATGCCAAGTCGTACAGGTCTCGGCCCTTGGCGAAGGGGCGCCGGAGAATCGCGTGCAGCTTCCCGGCCAGCAGCGAGCCCCGGTCGTGGTGCCATAGCCGAAGCGACACGTGACGGCGGACCAAGCGCGTCCGAAAACCGGCACCCGCCGGGGGGTTCGAGCCCACGATGACCTTGACGGCGACGACCTGGTCCGGGTGCGGGGAGAGGCCGGTCTCGTGGAGGATTCCAGAGAACCGGACCCATCCCGCATGGACGGCCGTGCGGTCTCGCACCACGGTGCGCATCAAGTAGCCTTCGCGGACGAACTGGCGCTCGGCAGACTTGAGCCAGCCGCGCAAGTCGTAGCCGTCTCGTGGCCCCTCCAGCGCGAAGTCCAGGTCTTCCGACCAGCGCGGCAGGCCGTAGAGGAAGCGCAACGCGGTCCCTCCCTGAAAGGCGATGTGGGCGAACGCCCCTTCCCGCTGCAACGCCTCCAGGATGCGGGCCTGAAGGTACTCCCGGAGGACGTTGCGCCCGCGGACCGGATCGAGCCCTTGGACGAGTTGGCGCAGGTGGTCCTTCATGGGGTCACGTCTGGTCGTTCATGGGGTCACGCCCGGTCCTGCATGGGGTCACGTTACAGCTCCTCGTACGCCATCATCGGGTCGTCCGCCAGTGCACGGACGTGGCGCGCGGCGCGCATCAGCTTGGGGCTGCCGACAGCCTCGGCGGCGGATTCCAACGCGGGAACCGAGATCGCGCCCAGGAATAGACGCAAACTGCGGATCGCGGCCGGATCGTCTCCGCCGGGCTGAAGGTAGATCAGGTCCAGGAGCGCCTTCTCCGGACCGGCAAGGAACGCTTGCTGTCCGCCGCCTAGATCGGTCAAGCGGTAGCCCCGAAGCATGGCCGGCTTCACATGGCGGAAAGAGTAGCGGCCCAGGGGCGTCTCGCGGACGATGGGGCGCACGGGTCCGGCGCTGGTCGTCTCCGGCACGAACTCGGGAACCGCCCCGGCGTAGGCCAAAGCCGACAATCCGCTGACGTAGGAGCCGGGCGCCAGCCGGTTGGCCACGAGAAAGGGATGGGGGATCGTCTTGCGGTAGGGCGGCGCCAGCGCGTAGAGCCCTCGCCGAAGCTGGTGCAGCCGCCCCGCTCGGTGCCAGCGGGACAGTTGCGCTGGCAGGCCCGGGTCCGGGTCGCGTCCAGCGGTCAGCAGACCGGTCTCGAAGACGGGTTCGTCCTCGACGATCTCCAGCAACTCGCGGAATCTCATCGCAGTAAACTTGCGTTATTGTCTAGTTGTCGCAATATAGTCTCTGCGGGGGACTCGCACCGGGTTGGGCGGTGCACCCAAGACCGGCAAAACAGCCGGATCGGACCGTTGGAGAGCTACTTGGCGGGCCGAGCCGCCGTCGCGTCTTCCAGCTTTGCCACGCAGTTGCGCACCTCGTACCCGACCGAGCGGACCAGCCGCGCTTCGTGGGCATCCAGGGTCGTGCGCCCGAAGATCGTGCGGAGCACCCGCATCACGCTCTCGGCCTTGCGGGACTTGAAGAAGGCGATGCGGTCCAAGCCCGCTTCCAGAGCGCCGTACATCTCTTCCAGCTCGGCGACCGACGCTGGGCCCAGGGAGCGCTTCCCGGGGGGCAATGCCTCGCTTCCGCCGCCACGGGCCAGGAGAAGCTCGTAGGCGACGAGAAGCACCGCCTGGGCCAGGTTCAGGGAGGAGTAGCCGGGGGCCGTGGGTGCCACCAGCACGTCGTGGCAGCGGTCCAGGTCCTCGTTGGCCAGCCCCCGGTCCTCGCGGCCGAAGACCAGCGCCACGTTGCCGTCGCGAGCCCGTCGCAGAATCCGAGGCGCCAGCGCGCGGGGGCGGTGGTAGTTGCGCCGGGCCGTCCGGGGTCGAGCGGAAGCCCCCACCACGTAGGTGGCGTCGGCGAGAGCGTCCTCCAGGGTGGCCGCCAGCCGGATTTGGTCTACGACTTCATCGGTGCGATGGGCGATCCCGGTGATCCGCCAGCGGTCGAAGTGGGCGGGGTCCACCAGGGTGAGCCGCTCCAGCCCCATGTTGGCCATCGCTCGGACCACGCCGGCCACATTGACTAGGTCCTGGGGCTGGTGGAGCACGACGAAGATGCCCGTCGCGTGAGCACCTGGGGCGTCGGGAGCGTGGGTCACGGCTGGGCGTTCGGTGCCGCGGTCGGCTGCACCAAGCGGGACGACACTGCCGCGCCGACCAGCACCAGTGCCGCCCCGGCCATGTACGGCAGCGCCAGCCGCACGTCGAAGAGGAACCCGGCGAGCAGCGGCCCCAGTACCCGCGCCAGCGACCCGACGCTCTGCCCAACTCCCAGCACCGCGCCCTGGCGCTCCGGGTGCGCCGCCCGGGAGAGCAACCCGAGCACGCTGGGGATCGCGCCCCCGTAACCGATCCCCACGAGCGCCAGCCCGGCGAGCAGCGCCGCGGGCGTGGGCGACCACCCAACCACCAGCAAACCCAGCACGAAGGGAAGCACGCTCCCGAGCAGCAGCCGGCGCTCGCCCGTGCGCGGCGCCACGCGCCTCACGAGCCCGCCCTGCACGACCGCCGAGACCACCCCCAGAAGCGCGAAGAGCAGGCCGGCCTGCCGCGCCCCCATGCCGAAGCGCTCAAGCGCCAGCAGCGAGAGGGTGGGCTGCAGGGCCGAGAAGCCCATCGTGATGCACAGGTAGCCAGTCAGCACCAAGCGGATCTGCCTGGACGACGCAGCGTCTCGCCAAGCGGCGGCCAAGGAGAAGCCGGGCGTGGGAGTCGCTACCGCGCCGGCCTCGCGAGAACGGGACTCGGGGAGCCACGCCAGCGCCGCCAGCGCGTTGGCTATGCAGAGAGCGGCGGCAACGTAGCCGGGAGCGGTGGGCGAACCCGGCGACACGCCGGCCAGGAAGGCACCCAGGGCCGGGCCGATCACGAAGCCCAGGCCGAAGGCGGCGCCGATCAGCCCCATGTTCCCCGCCCGGCGGGAGGGAGGCGTGACATCGGCGATGTACGCCTGGGCCACGGGAATTGTGGAGCCGCCGATCCCGCCGACGATCCTGGACGCGAAGAGCACGGCCAAGGAGTCGGCCTGCGCGAACACCACGTACGCGGCGCTGCTCCCCAGCAGCCCCAGCACCACCACGGGCCGCCGTCCGATCCGGTCCGAGAGCCGTCCCCACAGCGGCGCCATAACCAGCTGGACCAGCGAGTAGACGGCGACGAGAAGACCGACCTGGAACCCGCTCGCGCCGAAGCTCTCGGCGTAGAGTGGGAGCAGGGGCAGGACGATCCCGAAGCCGATCAGATCGACCAGAACCGCCAGAAAGAGGAGACCCAGGCGCCGGTCCCGACCGGTGGTGGGGCCGGGAGCTGGGGCCGTGTGGCCCACGCCTTCGCTAGGGCTAGGCGTCCCCGTCCTCAACGTCCCCGGACTCGCTCTCGCGGTTCTGGCGTCCGGCCTGGATCGACCCCTTGAAGTTGCGGATCCCCGCGCCCAGTCCCCGCGCGATCTCGGGGATGCGCCTGGCACCGAAGAGCAGCACCAGCACCGCCAGCACGAAGACGATCTCGCCTACGCCGATCGAAGGCATCGTTTCTCCTTTGTCCGTCGTTCCTTGGGGGGGAGCGCGCTAACCGCGCAGCAGGTCCTTCGCGATCGTCTGGAGCTGCATGTTGTCGGTCCCCTCGTAGATCGTGCCGACCTTCGAGTCCCTGTACAGCTTCTCCACCGGGTACTCCCGTGTGAACCCGTAGCCGCCGTGCAGGTCGATGCAGAGCGACGACACCTCCTGGGCGGTCCGAGCGGCGAAGAGCTTGGCCATGGCGGCCTCGCGCAGGAAGCGTGCGCCCTGGTCCTTGAGGCGGGCCGCGTTGTACACCATGAGGCGCGCCGCCTCGATCTTGGCGGCCATCTCCGCCAGCTGGAACTGGACCCCTTGGAACGACGCCACGGGGTGGTCGAACTGCTCCCGCTCCTGCACGTAGCGCAAGGTGTGGTCGAAGGCACCCTGGGCCAGCCCCACCATCTGGGCGCCGATCCCGATCCGCCCTTCGTTCAACGTCTCGATTGCAACCTTGTACCCTCTGCCCACCTCGCCCAGAACGTTGTCGGCGGGCACGCGCACATCGTCCAGGATCAGTTCGGTGGTGGACGAGGCCCTGATCCCCAACTTGTCCTCGCGCTTGCCCACGGCGAAGCCCGGCATTTCGCGCTCCACCAGAAAGGCGGTGATTCCCTTGTAGCCCCGCTCCGGCGCAGCGTTGGCGAAGACGATGAAGAGCCCCGCTTCGCCGCCGTTGGTGATCCACATCTTGCGTCCGCTGAGGACCCACTCGCCCCCGTCGCGAACGGCCCGGGTAGCCAGCGCAAAGGCGTCGGAGCCGCTCCCCGCCTCCGAGAGGGCATACGCGCCCACGGTCCCCTCCGCCAAGCGCCTCAAGTAGCGGTTGTTCTGGTCGGGGCTGGCCCAGGTGAGCAGCGCATTCGCCACCAGCGTGTTCTGCACATCCACCAGCACCGCAACGGAGGGGTCCACCCGGGAGATCTCCTCCACCACCAGGGCCGCGGTGAAGAACGAACTCTCGGCACCGCCGTACTGCTCGGGAATCTCGACACCCATGACCCCCATCTCGAAGAGCATGGAGATCAGCTCGGAATCGATCTCGTGGGCCGCGTCCATGCGTGCGACCCGAGGGGCAATCTCCGACTCGGCAAACTCGCGAACGGCATCGCGGAACATGACCTCCTCTTCGGTGAGGACGGTCAGGGCGGGGTGTTCGGCCAGGGCAGCCACGGCTTCCTCCCTCTGCGATTGCGGTTCGGCGCGGCCCGGCACGCTCGGCGCGGTCCGAACTGCTCGGCGCAGTGGACCTCGCCCGGCGCACTTGACGCGGTGGACCTCCAATCTAACGCGCCGGTCCGGGGGGCCGCACGGGGAACCGGGCAGCCGGGCTTGCCTGGTGTCCGGCCGCGTGCGTGGTCTAGCCGTGGAAGTCCGGCGCACTGGCCGCCGCCGCGCTGGCCGCTCGTCGGTCGGCATTCGGCGGCAGGGTTGACGCATTGCCTCCGTGCGCCCTTATATATTCCGCCGCTTGCAGCACACCACCGGACACGGCATACGGAGATGGCGATGCCCCACATTCCCGAAGGACTGCGTTACACCACGGAGCACGAGTACCTCAAGGAGGCCGACGAAGCCGGCGTCTACTTCGTCGGGGTCACCGACTACGCCCAAGGCGAGCTGGGCGACGTGGTGTACGTGGAGCTCCCGGAGCCCGGCAACACCTTCGCCGCCATGGAGACCTTCGGGACGATCGAGGCCGTCAAGGCCGTCGCCGACCTGTACGCTCCCCTGGCCGGCGAGGTGGTGGGCGTCAACGCTGAACTGGACGACGACCCCGCCCTGGTGAACTCGGACCCCTACGGCAAGGGCTGGATGATCAAGCTGCGCCTGGAGCACCCCGAGGAGGTGGAGGAGCTGATGGACGAAGCCGCCTACGAGGTGCACATCAGCGACTAGCCGGGAGCTTCCTCCAACCATGTCCACGCCCGTAGCGCACCCTCCCGACTTCCTGGCCCGCCACCTGGGTCCCAGCCCCGACGACGTGCGGGAGATGCTGGACGCGGTGGGGCTGGAGAGCTTGGACGGTCTCGTCCAGGAAACGGTCCCGGCCTCCATTCGCCTGGGACGACCTCTTCGCCTTCCCGACGCCGTGCCCGAAGCCGAGCTGATCGAGCGGCTCCGCCGGATCGCATCGGAGAACGAACGGTGGCGCAGCTACCTGGGCATGGGGTACTCGGGGACGATCACCCCCGGCGTGATCCAGCGGAACATCCTGGAGAACCCGGGCTGGTACACCCAGTACACGCCGTACCAGGCCGAGATCTCCCAGGGACGGCTGGAGGCACTGCTGAACTTCCAGACCGCCGTCATCGACCTGACGGGGATGGACATCGCCAACGCGTCGCTGCTGGACGAGGCGACGGCAGCGGCGGAGGCCATGTTCATGCTCTACGGCAGCGGTCGCAACCGGCGAGGGAGCGTCTTCCTGGTGGCCGACGACTGTCATCCCCAGACGATCGGAGTCGTCGCCACGCGAGCTGCGCCCCTGGGAATCGACGTGCGGATCGGCCCCAGCGGGAGATTTTCCTTCGACGAGAACGTCTTCGGCGCACTGGTTCAGTACCCGGCCACCGACGGCGGCGTCCACGACTACCGCGAGCTGTGCGCAGCCGCCCACGACGCCGGCACCAAAGTGGTTGCGGCGGCCGACCTCCTGGCACTGGCCCTGCTGACGCCCCCCGGCGAGTTCGGCGCGGACGTGGCCGTGGGCAACACCCAGCGCTTCGGCGTGCCCATGGGGTACGGCGGCCCTCACGCCGCCTACATGGCCGCCCGGGAGGAGTTCAAGCGACGGCTGCCCGGACGCATCATCGGCGTGTCCACCGACCGCCACGGCTCGCCGGCGTTGCGGATGGCTCTTCAGACCCGAGAGCAGCACATCCGCCGCGAGAAGGCCACCTCCAACATCTGCACGGCCCAGGTGCTGCTGGCCGTCATGGCGGGGATGTACGCGGTGTACCACGGCCCCGACGGCCTGCGGCGCATCGCCCAGCGGGTCCGCAAGCAGACGGCCACGTTGGCGCTGGCGCTGGACCGGAAGGGCCACGAGCTGGTCCACGACGCGTACTTCGACACGTTGCGCGTTCGGCCCTCGTGCAAGCCGGGACTGGTGCTGAACGCCGCCCGAGAGGCCCGGATCAACGTGCGCGAGTTCGGCGACGGCACGATCGGCGTGGCGCTGGACGAGACGGTCACGCCCTCGGACCTGGACGACCTGATCGGCGTATTCGGATGCGTCGGCTCGTCGACCCAGATGGCCGGCTACTTCGAGCCCGCCGAGTATCCGGCGCCGCTCGCCCGGAGCAGCGGCTACTTGGAGCACCCGGTCTTCCACTCCCACCGCTCCGAGACCGAGATGCTCCGCTACATCCACCGTCTGGAGTCCCGGGACCTGTCGCTGAACACCAGCATGATCCCCTTGGGGTCGTGCACCATGAAGCTCAACGCCACCACCCAGATGACGCCCGTCACCTGGCCCGAGTTCGGCTCGCTCCATCCATTCGCGCCGCCGGAGCAGGCCAAGGGATACGCCCGCATCGTGGCCGACTTGGAGGAGTGGCTGGCGGAGATCAGCGGTCTGCCGGCGGTCTCCCTTCAGCCCAACTCCGGCGCCCAGGGGGAGTACGCCGGGCTGCTGGTGATCCGGGAGCGGCACCGGGCGCTGGGCCAGTCGGAGCGGAACGTCTGCCTGATCCCGTCTTCCGCCCACGGCACCAACCCGGCCAGCGCGGTCATGGCGGGGATGAAGGTGGTGGTGGTGCGCTGCGACGAGAGAGGCAACGTGGACGTGGAGGACTTGGAGGCGAAGGCCGGGGAGCACGCCGACCGTCTCGCCGCCGTGATGATCACCTACCCCTCCACCCATGGCATCTTCGAGGCGCGCATCCGGGATATCTGCGAGATCGTTCACCGCCACGGCGGCTACGTCTACCTGGACGGCGCCAACCTGAACGCCCAGGTGGGACTCTGCCGCCCCGGCGACTACGGCGCCGACGTGATTCACATCAACCTGCACAAGACCTTCGCGATCCCCCACGGGGGCGGCGGCCCCGGGATGGGTCCGATCTGCGCGACGGAGGAGCTGGCGCCCTACCTGCCGAACCACCCGGTCGTGCCTACCGGCGGCGCGGAGAGCGCGGGTCCTGTGTCGGCGGCCCCCTGGGGCAGCGCCAGCATCCTTCTCATCTCGTGGGCGTACATCGCGCTTCTGGGGAAGGAGGGCGTGACGCAGGCGACCCGGGTGGCGGTCCTCGCCGCCAACTACATGGCGGAGAAGCTGGACGCCTACTTCGACATCCTCTACTGGTGGGGGCACGGCAGCGGCCGCGTGGCGCACGAGTTCATCGTGGACCTGCGCGCGCTCCGGAAGGCCACGGGGATCACCGAGGAAGACGTGGCGAAGCGTCTCATGGACTACGGCTTCCACGCCCCCACCATGGCGTTCCCGGTGCCGGGGACGATCATGATCGAGCCCACCGAGAGCGAGTCGAAGGCGGAGCTGGACCGCTTCTGCGACGCGCTGGTGTCGATCAAGGCCGAGATTGAGCAGGTGGGGGCGGGCGATCAGGACCGGAAGGACAACGTCCTCAAGAACGCGCCCCACACCGCCCACGCCGTCACCGCCGACGAGTGGTCCCACGGCTACGGCCGTCACCAGGCCGCCTTCCCTGCGCCGTGGCTGCTGGAGCACAAGTTCTGGCCCCATGTGGGCCGAGTGAACAACGCCCAGGGCGACCGCAATCTGGTGTGCGCCTGCCCGCCGATCGAGAGCTACCAAACCGAGTCCGAGGACGAATAGGTCCCCGCCCACCTCGCCCTCCCAGCACAGGAAGCCCATCCCCTTGGCCACCCTGACTTTCCACGGCCACGCCACCTTCACGGCGGAGACCGAAGACGGCACGCGCATCGCCATCGATCCGTTCTTTGACGACAACCCGGCCTCGGTCACCAAGCGCGCCGACGTTGGTCCGCTGGACTTCATTTTCTGCACGCACGGCCACGCCGACCACTTCGCCGACGCCATCCCACTGGCGAAGGAGACCGGAGCCACCCTGGTCTCCACCTTCGAGATCGTCGCGTTCGCCGAGTCCCAGGGCCTGGAGAACGTCCACCCCATGCACATCGGCGGCGGCTGGGAGTTTTCGTTCGGGCGGGCGCAGATGACGCCGGCACTCCACGGCGGGCAAGTCCACGGCGACGAGACCGGATGCTTCACCACCGTTCCCGGCGGCTTCCTCCTCCACCTGGACGGGCGGCGCGTCTACCACGCCGGCGACACGGCCCTGCTGCTGGACATGCAGCTGCTGAAGGGCAAGGTGGACGTAGCCCTGCTGCCGATCGGCGACAACTTCACCATGGGACCAGAGGACGCGGCACGGGCCGTGGAGTTTGTCGAGCCGGAGATGGTGGTGCCGATCCACTACGGCACTTGGCCGCTGATCGAGCAGGACCCGGAGCAGTTCCGCGAGTTGGTGGGGGACCGGGCGGAAGTTCGCGTCATGAGCCCCGGGGACGTTCTGGCCCTCTAGACGAGCCCACCACGGATGAAGACTCGATGGCGGGTTCTGGTGGATCCGCCGGCGACGGGTGCCGTGAACATGGCGCGGGACCATGCGCTGGCCAAGGCGTGCGCTCCGGGGACGGGCACGTTGCGCTTCTACCGCTGGGACCCGCCGACGCTCTCCTTTGGCCGCAACGAGCCGGTGACGGTCGGCTACCGGGAGATCCTGCGCAGCCGCCGGGAGTTGGGGGTCGTCCGTCGCCCCACCGGGGGTCGGGCGGTCATTCACGACCGGGAGCTCACCTACTCCATCGTCTTCCCGGCGCGTGCGCTGGGCGGGCTACGGGAGGCGTACGCCAAGATCAACGAGGGGCTGGTCCACGGGTTGCGCCTGCTCGGCGTGGACGCTCGAAGTGCCGAGGGCGGGGACGAGACGCCGGCGCCCAACGCGGGTCCCTGCTTTCTGGGACCTGTGGACGGAGAGGTGGTGGTGGCGGGCAGGAAGCTGGTGGGCAGCGCCCAGGCGCGGGTCGGGAGCACCGTCCTCCAGCACGGTTCGTTGTTGCTGACGGCGGACCAGAGTCTGTTGCTGGCGCTCGGCGGGGGGGAGCACCGGGAACGCCGGGAACCCGGTGAGCACCGGGAAGGCCCAATCACCCTGGTCGAACTGCTGGACGTGCTGCCGTCGTGGGAGGAGATGGTCGGCGCGTTGCGGGACGGCTTCGAACGGTCGTTGGGGGGCGTGTGGGAAGCGGGCGTCATGAGCGACGCGGAGGCCGTCCTGGCGGAAGGACTGGAAAGACGCTACCGTTCCAGGGAGTGGACATGGCGGCGCTGAGTGGTTCGGGGAGCTTTCCCGGACGAACGAGGGCCGCCATTTTCCATACTTGCCGCCCGCCAGTCGGCGGCGAGGTTGACAGCCCCAAGCTTGGGGCTCATTATGGCAAGCCTTGCGGTGCGGCCCCTTGGGCCCGAGACTCCGCCGTCGCGCTTGGGAGCGCGGCCAACTCCAACCAGATGCACAGGACCGAAAGCGGGAGGTTCCCTTGACCAGCGCGACGACGACTCTCTACGGAGCCCTGCTCCAGCTCCCGGGCGTGGAAGGCCCGGACCTCACATTCACCGAGCAGATGCAGCAGGCGTGGATCGACGCTGGGATTATGCGCTGGCCTCTGGGCCTGTGTCTCCTGGTGGGGATCCTCGTCATCATCTGGAAGTTCTTCGACCTGCTCTCCAAGAGCGGAAGCACGAAGAAGATCCTCCGGGAGGTGGACGAGCTCCTGTCCCAGCAGCGGACCAAGGAGGCGCTCGAAGTCACCCGTGAGTCCAACTCTCCGGCGGCCAACATCCTCTACGCGGGGCTGGAGCGGCAAGACGAGGGGACGGACCGGGTGACGAAGGCGATCGAGAACCAGGGCCTCATCGAGCTCAGCAAGCTGGAGAGCGGGCTGGTGGTGTTGGCTACGCTGACCAACGTGGCGCCGCTCCTGGGCTTCCTGGGGACGGTGCTCGGGATGATCGCGGCATTCCAGGCGATCGAGCTGGCCGGCGAAGTGGACGCCCAGACGGTCGCCTCGGGGATCAAGATCGCATTGACCACCACCGCCGCTGGGCTGGCGATCGCCATCCCCGTGAGCATCGGGCACAACTACTTCGTGTCGCGGATCGACCATCTGGTGGTCGACATGGAGGAGTCGGCCCAGAAGATGATCGACGCCCTCTACCACATGAGGAGGGGCGGGGCCGCCCAAGGCTGATCGACGCCCGTTGGAGGCTGGCGGGCTGGCCGGGGGCCTCAGCAACCGAAGGTTCGGACTGAGCTTCGGGCCGCAGCGGCACCAAGTGAAGCCGCGCCAAGCCCCAGCACGCTGGGCCGTGAAGGGGGGTCGCGCCTTTCGAGGGCGCGGCCCCCTTTGGCGTTGGGGGCCCCGGTGGCATTGGGCCTCCATTAGGCGTCGGGGAGTGCTGGTCTTTGCGGCTTCGGCGGGGGTCGCGCTTGTCGCCTTGTCCGAGCCCGCGCTGGCCGAGCCCGCGCTGGCGGCGGCACCGGCGACGGTGCAAGAGGCCCAGGCGGCTGCCCCGCCAGTCGTGCCGGCGTCCGTCCGGCGAGACCTGGAGGCCGGTCGTTACTGGAGAGCGAGCCGAGCACTCGAGGACCACTTGGCGCCGCTGGCGTCGGCCACCATGGAGGACCGAGTGCTGCTGGCGGAGGCGCACTCCGGCTGGCGGAACTGGGGCGGCGCCGTGGAGGCGCTCACGGCGGGCGACCCCGACACCGCCCAGGCGCCGCCCCGCTACTGGCAGCTGCTGGGCACGGCGCTGGCCGCCCTGGAGGACGCCGAAGGCGCGGCCGACGCACTCTCCCGCTTCTTGGCGCTGGCACGGTCGGGGGATCGGGAGGTGGTGGCCGCCCGTTCGCGCTTGGTGCGACTGGAGGCGGGCCGCGTGCCGTCTTCCGCGACGGTGGAGGCTGTGGCCGAACTGCGAGCACTCTCGCCCGGGGTGGCCGGCTGGACGGCACTGGATGCGGCTCGCACACTGGCGGAGGACGGCGAGGCCGAAGCCGTGTGGGGCTTGCTGGCACTGGCGGGCGACCCGGCAATCCAGAACCGAGGGTGGCGGCTCACCTCCGACGCCTGGGCCGCCCGGGGAGACACGGCCCGGGCGCTGGCGGCACTGACGGAGGTGGCGACGGCGGAGGACGCTCCCTCCGGCGCATCCGCCCCGCCAAGCCGAGCCGCCGTCCTGGCACTGGAGTGGCGGTACCGGCTTGCGCTCGCCGACACCACGGAGGCCGTCGCCACAATGTGGGAGCTGCTCTCCCGCACCACCCGCGGCACCAGCGCGACGGAGGCAGCCCTCACTCTGTGGCACCTGGACCGCGCCGGCCCCGACCCCGCCCGCTACCGGCGACTGGCCCGCGCGCTGGGGAACGGCCGCGAGTACGGCACCGCGGTGCGGGCGTGGGAAGCGGCCCAAGGCGCGGGGGCGTCCCTGTCCGAGTCGGAGCGGACGGCGCTCGCCCGCGCCTACAACGGGAGCCGCGACCGGAACGCCGCCGTCGCCCTCTACCGGGAGCTCTCGGTGTCGTCCAACCCGGAGACCGCCGCTCGGTCGCTGCGCGCCTGGGCCGACATCCGCCGCACGCAGGGACGCCACGGCGACATGCGCACCTTGGAGAACCGCCTGGTCGAACGGTACCCGGCCCACCCCGAAGCGCTGGACGTGATCTTCTTCGCTGGCGACGACCACCACGACGGGGGCCGCTTGGGCGAGGCCCTGGACCATTACCGCCAGGTCGTCTCCATGTCGTCGGCGGCCGACCGGGCGGGGCTGGCGCGGATGCGCTGGGCCCAAATCCACCTTTCCCGAGGCGAGCCCGGGGCGGCGGCAGAAGTCTACCGCGGATACCTGGAAGAGTTCCCCAACGGCCGGCGCTGGGAGGAGGCTGCGTTTTGGGGGTCCGTGATGGCGAACAGCGCCGGGGACGACTCGGCTTCCTGGACCGTCGCAGCGCTTGCCCGTCTCCAGCGGGACAGTCCCCTGTCCTACTACGCGCTCTTGGCGGCGGAGGCCGGGACCGGGGCCGAGTTCGTTGCCGACCTGCCGGAGGGACCGCCGGTAGGCGCGCCGGATCGGTGGCTGGCCGAATCGCTGGACCTGTTGACGCTGCTGGACGACGCCGGCCTCGAAGAAGGCGCCGCCGCTCACCTGGCGTCGGTCGGGCGGACGGTCCGCTCCGCCGAGGGTTCGGACGACGTGCTGTTGCAGCTTGCGGTCGCGCTGAACGAGCGGGGACGCACCCGCGAGGGAATCGAACTGGGCTGGGAGTTGCGCCGGCGCGGCCGTCCCTGGGACCGGACCTTAGCGCGGATCGTATTCCCCTTTCCCCACCGAGAGCTGGTGACCGCCCGAGCGGAGGAGATGGGGCTGGACCCGTACTTGGTGGCTGGGCTGATCCGCCAGGAGAGCGCCTTCGCCCCGGCGGTGGTGTCGTCCGCGGGCGCGGTGGGCCTCATGCAGGTCGTCCCCGCCACCGGAGCCGAGCTGGCGCGGCGGATTGGCCCCAGACCGTTCCGCGACGAGTTCCTGCGAACCCCGGAGCTGAACGTCCACCTGGGCACCAGCTACCTGGCCCGGCTGATGGACCGCTACGACAACGACGTGCCGCTGGCGCTGTCGGCCTACAACGCAGGGCCCACCCGAGCCAACCGCTGGCGACGCTTCCCAGAGGCGGAGGACCCGCTGCGGTTCACCGAGCGCATCCCCTTCGCCGAGACACGGAGCTACGTGAAGAACGTGACCCGGAATCGGGCACTGTATCGGTGGCTGTACGGGGAGGGGTAGGACGACGGGATTAGTGCGCAAATCGCACACGGCGTGTTAGATTTGCCAGGATGATCCCACGCCATGCCCGCGCCGAAGTCGAACGTCTCCTCGACCGCCTGCCGGCCGTCGTGCTTGCTGGCGTTCGCCAAGTCGGCAAGACGACCCTCGCCCTCGACATCGCCCAGCAACGAGGTGCCGCCTACCTCGACCTTGAGCGTCCCAGCGACGTTGCGAAGCTGGCCGACATCGAGCACTACTGCGCCCATCACGCCGACACACTGGTCGTCTTCGACGAGATCCAGAGGATGCCCGGTCTCTTCGAGCCATTGCGCGGCATCATCGATCGGCGTCGCCGCGAGGGCCGTCCCGCCGGCCACTTCCTCTTCCTTGGCTCGGCGTCGATCGAACTGCTCAAGCAGTCGGGGGAGACTCTGGCAGGGCGCATCGCGCACTTCGAGCTCCTGCCCTTCGGCGTGACGGAGGTCTCGGCCGATCAGCGTGACAAACTCTGGCTTCGTGGCGGCCTGCCCGACAGCTTTCTCGCCACCGACGACCGCACCAGCTTCGAGTGGCGTCCGGACTTCGTGAAGACTTACCTGGAGCGAGACATTCCCGCGCTCGGCCCGCGCATCCCAAGCGAGACTCTTCGACGCTTCTGGACGATGCTCGCTCACAACCAGGGGCGCACCTTCAACGCTGCACAACTGGCGCGCGGCCTCGGCCGCAGGGGCGTCACCGTCGGACGCTACTTGGACCTGATGGTGGACCTGTTGCTGGTGCGCCGTCTGGCTTCATGGTCCAGCAACGTGGGAAAGAGGCTGGTGAAGGCGCCCAGGACCTACCTGCGCGACAGCGGAATGTGCCACGCCCTGCTGGGAATCCAGTCCTACGACGCCCTTCTCGGCCACCCCGTGGTCGGCGGCAGCTGGGAAGGCTTCGTCGTCGAGAACATCTTGGGCGCGGCCCCCGTCCACGCCCAGTGCGGTTACTACAGGACGAAGGGCGGTGCCGAAGTCGACCTAGTCCTCGACCTGGGGGCAGGAGAGGTGTGGGCCGTTGATGTCACGCGAACGTCCGCGCCGTCGGTGTCGCGGAGTTTCCAGGTGGCGTGCGACGACATCAATCCGACCCGGAAGTACATCGTGCACGCCGGCGACGACACCTTCCCGTTGCGAAACGGCGTCGAGGCGGTGACGTTGCAGGAGATCGTTGGACGCTTGGCCGGGGCGCGGCGGGGGCCGCTCTGACGACCTGGCACATGCGATCCCCAAGAGGGAGTCCTTGACCCGACCTAGGTGGGCTGACTAGGTTGTCTTCCATTGAGCGACCGGCTAACCACCCGGCCGCCACCCTTTGACTGGAACATTAGAAGGAAGAGTGCAGATGAAGATACGAATCCGACCTATTGAGGTCGAGATACCAAGCGAACCCAGTGAACTCTTCCAGAACGACCTTCTGGATCGCAAGGAGCCCATTGAGGTCCTGACGGCCGCCATTAGCTCAATTGAGGGACCATGTGTCGTGGCGGTTGATGCCGAGTGGGGAGCGGGCAAGACTACATTCTTGAGGCTCTGGGCCCAGTACCTTCGCAACAAGAAGTATCCGGTAGTGGAATACAATGCATGGGAGACTGATTTTGCCAGCCATCCCTTCGCCGCGCTCTTCGACGCAATGATTGGCGACCTGACCGATAGTAGAGAACAGTTTGTGGAAGGCCTCAAGGATACCGGAACAGCACTGGTACGATCACTTGGAGAACACCTCCTCGGCAGTGTAGGACTTGGTCCGGTTATGACGCTTCTAGCCAAATATCTCGGAGAATCACAGCCATCCGATCCAGGTCCTCTCGTTGAGTATCAGCAGCTGAAGGGTTTGCTCTCCGAGTTTAGGACGAAACTGCAGGCCGCTAGCGTTGGATTGCAGGACTCTACAGGAAACCGCATACCGTTGGTGGTATTTATTGACGAGTTGGATCGTTGCCGGCCCTCATACGCCATAGAGCTTCTCGAAGTCGCTAAACACCTATTCAACGTTGATGGCGTAGTGTTCGTGTTCGGTCTAAACCAGGAACAACTGAGGCATTCCGTGAGTGTGATATATGGTGCCTGCTTCGATTCGACTGACTATCTTCGCCGTTTCTTTGACCTGAACTTTCTGCTTCCAGCGACTGATCGCGAGGTTTTTATTGATCGCCAACTCTCCGATACAGGTCTTGCAGCGTATTTCACCAGCGGCAAGCAGTCAGAGGTTGCTCGTGCATGGTTGCGATCCTACCTTTCTTCCCAGGACATTAGCATTAGATCGGTTGCGCAGCTTGCGCATTGTGCCGGACTCACGCTTGCTACACTTCCGAACCGGGTGTGGCGCTTCCACTGGGCAACAGTCGTCGCATTGATAATCAAGACAGCTAATCTAGAAGTGTACAGAGGCATCCTTACCAAGACGATTTCGGACGAGAAAGCATACCGGAAGCTCCGAACTCATCCGTCGATTGCGGCATTGCCCAATCCCCATGAGTTCGAAGCGGCAATTATCATGGCCTGTCATGAGATGGCCGTAAGGCCGGGTGACGACTGGATCGAGCAACCTTTGTTACAAGAATACCGCAAGCGACTCGAGACTGTCGATGCGTCAACAGAACACCAGGCGGCCAGTAAGATATGCGGAGTTGTGGATTCCTTCACTAACGAAGCAGATTTCAGTATGGAAGGCTTTGGATTCCGACACGTGATACGCCGGATCGAACTGATATCTGCTCGGCACTCTGGACTGCTCCAACGACAGCTTGCTGAGTCTCGGAACCCATGAATCGCTTCCGCGTGTTCGTCAGCAGCGTCCAGAGCGAATTCGCCGCGGAACGGCAAGCGTTGAAAGACTACTTCCGTGAGGACCCGCTTCTGCAACGCTTCTTCAAGCTCTTTCTCTTCGAGGACGTCCCTGCTTCCGACCGGCGTCTCGATGACGTGTACCTGAGTAAGGTGGACAGCTCCGACATCTACGTCGGATTGCTGGGATGGGGTTACGGCAGCGAGGACGAGGACGGCGTATCGCCCACGGAGAAGGAGTACAACCGCGCATCCGAGCGTGGTGTCCACCGACTGGTGTTTGTGAAGGGAGAGGAGGATGGAGCACGCCACCCGAAGACGCGGGCGCTGATCAACAAGGTGCAGGCGGCCCTCGTCCGACGGAGGTTCGAGACGACCACCGAGCTCAAGGCGGCGGTCTACGCTTCGCTGGTGGAGTTCCTGGAGAGCCGGAACGCCGTCTACCGCGGCCGATTCGATGAGGCTCCGTGCGAAGATGCGACTTTGGACGACCTGGACCGCGAGCGCATGGTTCAGTTCATCCGCACGGCGCGGCGGGTCAGGCAGTTTCCGTTGGCTGAAGACGTGCCGCCGCAGACCTTCCTTGAGCACGTCGACTTGCTCAACAACGGGCATCCGACCAATGCGGCGGTCTTGCTCTTCGGAAAGTCTCCCCAGCGTTTTCTGCGGACGTCGGAGATCAAGTGCGCGCGCTTCCACGGCACATGGGTCGCCAAGCCGATTCCTTCGTATCAGGTGTACCGAGGCACGGTCTTCGAACTGGTGGACCAAGCGGCCGACTTTGTGTTGGGCAAGATCGACTTGTCCGTAGGTACAAGGGCCGAGAGCGTGCGGGCACCCATTGCCTACGAAATCCCGAAGGAAGTGGTCGTGGAGGCGATCGTCAACGCCGTTGTCCACCGCGACTACACCAGCAACGGAAGCGTGCAGGTCATGCTGTTCAAGGACCGCCTTGAAGTGCGCAACCCTGGGACCTTGCCGACACGACTGACCCTCGATCAGTTGCGGATTCCTCACAGCTCGGTGCCGACCAACCCGTTGCTGGCTCACGCCATGTACTTGGTGGAGTACATCGAAATGATGGGTACGGGGACCCTGGACATGATCCGACGTTGCGCGGCGGCCGGGCTAGAAGAACCGGAGTTCGCGGTGACTGACGGATTCGTGGCGACGATTCGCCGGTCGGTGGACCCGGGTTTCTGGCGCAAAGCTGTGGGCCAAGCCGACATCCAAGGAGGGTTAGGCCGGGGCCAAGCTGGGGCCAAGCTGGGCCAAGCTGAGCCGAGCCAGGACCAAGCGCACGGCAAAGGGGACCAAGCCGAGGTCCAGGAGGGGCCAAGCCTGGGGCCAAGCTTAGGTTCAAGCCGGGCCAAGCCGGGGCCAAGCCGGGCCATGCTGGGCCATGCTGGGGGCGAAGCCGGGCCAAGTCGAGGGCCAAGCCGGGGCCAAGCTGTGAACCCGCCGCTGTCGAGTCGGGACCTTGGCATCCTTCGGGCGGCCGAGACCGGGCCCGCGCCGCGGAAGGAGCTGTTGGTTGCTGGCAGGTATTCCAGGCGGAGCGGGGGTTTCAGGCGGCGGCTTGCGCACCTCGTTGCCAGCAGGCTGTTGGAGATGACGCTGCCGAACAAGCCCACTAGCCCGTTGCAGAGGTACCGGCTGACTCAAGAGGGGCGGGCCGCGCTCGCATCTGCCGGAGAACGCCGGACGGAACGGCGGCGGCGCAGGGCCGACGCTAATCCTAGCCTCCGCACGAAGTCCGGCCTTCACACGGGGGAGTGAACGGCGCCGACCTAGTGGTTAGTGGTGGCCCTCACCTAGTGGCCCTCAGGCCAGCATGGCGTTTAGCCGCTGCTGCCACTCGTCCTCGTCTACCACCTCGAAGCGCACGACCCGGTCGCGCATCGCTGGAGCGAACTCGGCCCAGTCTCTCTGGCTGGCTAGCTCGGAACACGTGCTGAAGACGCACCGCTTGTACTCCGTGTCCTCCGCCTGCTTGAGGTGCAGTCCCTTGGTTTCGAGCACGAAGACGTCGCCGAAGCCCTGCCCCTCCGCCTTGAGAGCCAACACGAAGTCGGCATAGATCCGTCCGGGCTTCCAGCCTTGCACGTAGTAGTCCTTGCGGCTGCGGTTGCGGTACCAGAAGAACAGCCGCGCCTGCTGATCCAGATACGTGGCGACCTTCGTTTCCAGCGCGTTCATCTCTTCTTCGCCGGTGCGGGCGTGCAAGTTGAGCATGAACTGGCTTCCGTCCGTCCGGTTCGCTTGCTTCCCCGACCCGATCTCGACCCTGGACCGCGGACGGTTGAAATCCAGGTCGTCGGCCACCACAAGGAAGCGCATGACGCCGCTCGCCAGCATGTCGAAGAAGACGCCTCGCGACAGTCGGTCCCGTTCCTCTTCCAGGCGCTTGCCCAGCTCTTCGAGCACGAACATGTAGTTGGCGACGACCTGCTGCCGCGGATATCGGTCCAGGAGCGCCATGAACACCGCCTCGGCGGCCTCGCTGCCCCGCCACGGGTTCGGCATCACGTCCCGCAAGTGACTGGCTGCGAAGTAGTAGTCGATCACGTCCCCGTTCTGTGGTTCGGCTGGGGCTGCACTCTCGGCTCGAAGGGATGACCCGACCAGCGCCTCGTCGAGTCCAGCGCGCAACTCGAAGTCGCCGCCGACGCCGCCCTCCGGGATCAAGGCAAGGTTGAACAGCGGGCTTACGTCCACCTCGTCCCATGGTATCCTCGACAAGATGTCCGTCTCGTAGCGCACGGGCCGCCAGTCCGTTCCGTCCTTGATCATGAACGCAGGCAGCACGAAGTCGCGCACTACGTTGCGGTAGCGCTCGCGCTGGCGGGCGAAGACGGGTTCGCGGGGCACAACAGGGCCGTCGTCGTCGGCCACGATCTTGCCCTCCAATCCCTGCAGTCCTTCCAGCCCGAACCCCTTGCGCACCTCCTGAAGCAGCTCCGCTCCCCTTCGCTGGAAGCAGAACACGTAGCTCTCGTCCAGCCACGCAACGCCGGTCTTCCTGGCGTAGGGCTGACGCAAGATGCGGCCCACCAGCTGGGTGAGCGCGCTCCGCGAAGCCGGGTTGGTCAGGATCGCCAGTACGTAGGCGAACGAGCAGTCCCAGCCTTCTTGCAACGCCTGCTTTGTGATGATGAACCGAACCGGGCAGTCCCGGGCCAGCAGGCCGCCGACCTCGTCCACGACTTTGAGATCGTCCTTCTGGCTGGTCTTGACGGCGACGTGTTCCGGTCGAACCTCCGGGTGGCGCAGCAAGTACTCCCTCACGTCCTCGGCGTGCACGAAGCCGGCCTTGCGCTGTTCCCGGCCGGTCCGCTCCACCTGGATCAGGCAGATCGGGCGGATGTGCTCCCCCGTGTCCGCCTCGTGCAGAAGCGCTTCCGCTTCCAGAAGCTTGCGGTGCTCCACCGACGCCAACAACGTGTCCTGCCACTTGACGCTGGCGCTGTTCTTGATGTGCAGATCGAGCTTGACCATCTCCTCGGCGGCGAGTTCGCGGCCCGATATGTTCACCAGCACGTTGGCGCCCTGGGGCGGGGTGGCCGACAGCTCAACGATCATGTAGGGGTTGAAGCCCTCCAGCGTGGTCTTGGCGTTGCGACTGTACGCCTTGTGCCCCTCGTCGAGGACGATCAGCGGTCGCAGCAGCCGCAACGTGTTGCCCAGAGAGGTCTTGACTTGGCGCGCCCAGACTCCGCTTTGCTCTTCGAAGGTGTCCAGGTTCGGCCGCTCCACCAGCAGCTTCCTGTGGCCCTCCGCGTCGTCGTCGGGCGGGAAGAAGCGATCGAAGCCGCCGCTGTCCCGGAACATGCGGAGCTGTTCTTTAGTTCGGCGGTTGGCGGAGGGTAGCATCAGCAGAAGAACGCACAGCTTCTCGGCCACGTCTCGGGGCGCGAAGCCGCTGGTCTTCTCAAGGACGAGCGTGCGACCGGCCGACAGCACGTCCAGCTGCTGCCGGTAGGGGTGGTCCCGGTCCTTCAACGCCCTCAGCGTTTGGTTGTAGATCTGCGTCGTGGGGACGATCCACAGGACCAAGCCCGACTGGCGGCGCCGGAAGTGGGTGTGGACCAAGTCGATCACCTTGGTGGCCAGGAGCGTCTTGCCGCCGCCAGTGGGAATCTTGAGGCAGAACGTCGGCAGCGGCTCGCCCAGGCCGTTCCAGCGCGGCACGTACTGGCCGGTCGAGGGCATCTTCTGCCATGCCCGCTCCGCCCAGTTGACGCCGAAGTCGGGGTCGACGGCGACGGCCTCTCCGTTCTTCTCGCGCCACTCCGCCAGTCGCTCCAGATACTCTCGAACGACTTCCAGCGTCCGCTTTTGGTACTCCTTGAGGATCACTTGTCGTCGAGCCTGTCCACCGTCTCATCTCGCTGCGGAAGCCGGCGTCGTCCTCCCAGTATAGCGACCGGTGGGCCGTGGTCAACGAGACCGACTCCCTTGCCCGAGCACTCCGCACCCGCGAGCCGTGCGGGCGCGTTCCGGGGCCGCTTCCCGACGGGGTTCCCGCCTGACGTTCCGGGGGCAAGGGAACCTATTCCGCTCCCCCGTGTATGGATCAGTACAGCCGGCCGCGGGGCCTGCCATCAGCGGCGAGCCGAGCGGCTGGAAACCCTACACGCCAGGAGCGATCATGAACATCCGCATCACCTCCATTACGCGGGCGGCCTTCGCCGCGCTGGCGCTGGCCTTCGTGGCCGTCGCCTGCGACGACGACACGCCCACCAAGCTCGCCGACGACAACAGCGAGCCCCCCGAGACCACCGCCATCAACCCCTGGACGGAGATCCTCGCCGCCGCCGCGACGCTCGGCGGTCCGGTGAAGGTCGCGTTCGCAGGCGCCGACCGGTCCTACAGGATCCGGGCACTGGACCCCGGGTCGGCACCCGCGCTGGACCGAGAGGACGCGGCCCAGGCCGTCTGCACCGTCGAGGACGCGACGAACCGCGCCGACCTGGACGCCTTCCGGCAGTGCATGGCCCGCGCGCTTCGGGCCGATGTCTGCCGGAGCGGAGGCGTCTTCGTCGTCTACCGCCCGGACCCGCACGTGCCGAGCAGCTGGCGTGCGGCGTGTCCCGCCCTGGGACAGGAGGACGACGACCCCGAGGACGACGAGTCGCGGGAGGGCGACCCGGCGTAGCGTTTCGCCTTGCGCGAGCGGCCAGCGGCTCGTCCCCAGCGCTGGCCGCTCGCGGGGGGGACGGGACGCGGACAAGCGCACATCAAGCCCGTCGCTGAACCCGAAGCGACGGTTGGCGCAAACTGACCTATCACCCGATCGGAAAGAACGCATTGACGGTGGTTGGAGACAGGGCACCGTGCCCTCGGAAACGAAACGTGCGCCAAGAACAGGAAAATGGACCATGAACAAGGTTGCCGCAGTTGTTGCGATCCCATTGGCTAGCTGGGCCAGTGCCTGCCAGGAAGGTGCTGAGATCCGTCACCCGAACGACGATAACCTGCCGCCACCAAGTGCCGTTCTCGTGCGGTCGGATTCGGTGCCCAGCGGGATGGCCCCGAGTGCCCTGTCAGAATGGCGACGCGCTCGAGCCGTCTTGCTGGATGCCAAGCCCGTGGCTCGGCTGGGGCGACTGGGCACGGATCCTGGCAGTGCAGACGATCCGCAGGTGTTCGGACTGATCGCCGATGTGGAAGTAGGTGACGACGAACGAGTGTACGTGCTTGACAGGCAGCAGAGACAAGTGCGCATCTTCGACTTCAAGGGAGAGTTTGTCGGCGCGTTTGGGCAGCCCGGATCTGGGCCGAACGAGTTTCGCGATCCGACGGGACTGGAATTGTTGGCCAACGGCCGTGTGGCGGTGTCGGATCGCGGTGCGCAACTTAAGGTGTTCGCGCCGGCCGAGTCGCAATACGAGCACGAGCGTACGGTTCTGCTCGAATTTGTGCCCGAGGGCCTGTGCTCCACCCGTGACAGAATCTTCCTCGCTGCTGGCCACGACGCCAGCAACACGATTCTACACGAGGCGTCAACGTCTCTGCACGCGGCGGCTACGGCACCCGCTCGTCCTGACTTTAGAAGCTTTGGCGAGGGATACCAGTCGGACAATTGGCTCGTGCGCAGTCAGCTGTCCGATGGTCGAATAGCGTGCCTCGACGACCCTGTTCGTGTCGTCTTCGCCTTCGAGCTGCTGCCTGTCGTGCGAGCATACAGTGGCGACGGATACGGGCTGTTGTGGGAGGTTGGCATCGAAGGATATGCTCAAATGGAGATCACGGAGCGGCTGACGCCCAGGGGACGGTCATCTGTTCACTACTCGTCGGTTGGTACGCGCGACGTAGTGGCCTCCATGCGCGCGATCGGGTCTCGCCATGTGCTTGTTCAGTATCATCGAGGAGACCCGCAAGACGTTCGGGACGGCAACGCCGAAGTTTCCGCCATGAGCTACCTGATCGACGCGACGACAGGCCGAGGAGCGGTGATCGATGCCCCACTTCCATTGATTGCCGCTATCGCTTCGGATCACCAAGTGGCCATGTGGCCATTGCCGTACCCCAGGCTGGAACTACGAACCTCTACCACGAAGTGGGGAGCGTAACGCCATGAAGAAATCAGCAAGAAGGCTAGCGGTGATCAGGCTTCTGACGCTAGGGCTGGTGTCCTCAACTGCGGGATGCGACACGTCGCCAAGGCTGCTTCGGGGAGCCGATCTAGAGGTGCCTGTAGCAGAGCGCGGCCCGGAGTCGATCGCTGTTCAAGAGGTCTGGAGGACCAACATCGACTCCAGGTTTGGCTTCGTAGCTGGCATAGCGGCGTGGCCGGACGGAAGCATATGGGTAGGCGACGGCAGAAACCGAGAACTTTGGGAGCTCCAGGCCGACGGCAGTCGGCCCACCACGGTGGCCTGGACCGATGCCGAAGCTGTGTCTGTCGACGACATTGAGCGGGTATTCATAGCGGGCGACAGCTTGTTCTTCGTGCTGGGCGCAGCGTCCATAGACATCGGAAAGCGAGGAGAAGCCGGGACGGTTCGTCACTTGCAGGTACCCCAAATGAGGACATGGGGATTTGTGGGTGCTACTGACGGCCGCTTTGTCATTAGCGGAGGCGCATATCCGGGGGATCCCCACTGGGGTCACTCGGTGCATGGCTTCGACAGGCACGCAACCCTGGTAGGCAGTTGGCATTCTGTGTTCGAGCACGACGACTGGCGCGCCACTCATCGTCTCTCGGGTGGCGCACTAGGAGTTGACGCATCGGGAGCGTTGCTGGTCTCAGACGTTGCGCCGTTTCGAATCACCAAGTACGCAGGCTTTGACGGCAGCCAGCCGAGTATCGTCGTGGAGGACGAGAGTATAATTGCATCGAGTGAGCTTGTGCGTGCACTTGCGCCGGACAACCCCAAGACGACGTATCAAGTTCGGTGGAACCGCTCAGTATTCGTGTGCGAGATGCAGGACGGTAATCTTCTGAACGTAGCCCATTACTATTCGAGTCGTCGTGACCGGCCGTACAGCCTTTGGACCGTTGTCGCGCCAGGAGGCCGTATCCTGGCATCCACCCGACACGACAACGCCTACACGGTATGGGCCCGTGCGCCGGACGGCTCCTACTTGGCGAGTCACGACGGAAACGCGATCAAGCTTGACGTGTCTCTTGGGCCCGTCGGGCTGGACTTACAGGATCCGTGAACTGGCCTCCGGCTTGGGTCCCTGCTTGGCCGCAGAGGACATGACCCAGGCCGTCTGCATTCGTAAGGACGCGACGAATCGCGCCGATCTGGACCGGCGTAGCACTTGGCTTGCGAGCTCAGCGGCTCGTCCCCATCTTGGCGTTGGGGCGGGTCGGACTCGGCCACGCCGGACGCTCGTTCCCAATACCGCGACAACAGCATTGAGCGACCACACCGCCAGCCGAGCCAGCGTAACAGTGCGAGACGACGACGACAAGATTGATCTGGAACTGTTACGGGCTCGCGACCCTCGTCTGCTGAAGAAACTGATCCACAAGACGACGCCAGGAATCCGCCAGTCCATCGGCCGCTATGCGGACAGCACCGCTGACCTGGAAGACCTTCTTCAGGAGTGCTGGATACGCATCCTTGAGCAACTTGACCACTACAAGGAGGACAAGTCGTTTCGCAGATGGGCGAGTGTGGTCAGTTGCAATCACTGCAAGGCCATGTATCGCCGGGACAAGCGTGCGCGGGACGCGGTGACAGCAGTAGATGTCGATGTCGATGAGTTCGCCCACCAGGGGCCGGGCCCCGAGGAGGACTTCCGGCGAAGCCAGATCAGGCACGCCCTGGAGCAGGAACTGGCCTTCCTGTCGGAACGCGAGCGAGAGGCGTTCGTCATGAAGCTGGTTGAGGGGCGACCAACTTCCGAGATCGCGGAGGAACTCGGAGTGACCCCTGCGTCGGCTCGCCGGGCTGTCCACCGTGCGACCGCTAAGCTGCGGAAGTCCAAGATCCTGCAACGGCTCTTCTTCGACGAATGAAGGCGAGCACAGTAAGGATTGGTAGGAAATGACCTATCCGACAGCCAAGGCGGAGGCATTTGGCTTGGTAGCCGGGCCAGGTGCCCGTAACTCTCAAATAATGTGCACTCACAGAATGGAGCATGGATCATGAACACCACGACCAAGTGGATCCTGGGGCTCGTGGCGGTCAATGTCGCCCTACTGCCGTTTACGTTCCCCTCGATCGGGAGGGCAGCAGGACGGGCGTTCGGCGGGTGGCTGGACTGCTGCCAGGAAACCGCCGGCGGAGCACAGTACTGCTGCGTCGACTGCTGCTGGCTGACTCACGACTGCATCGCCGGACGAGGGTGTGGTCGCGCAGCAGCTCCAGCGAGCATCCCCCTGGCCGACGCAGAGAACGGGCAGCATGACCGTTGACGCCTTCCCTCGCCGAGCCGGAGCGGTCCTCCTCAAGCTGGGGACGCTCTACGCGCTCTACGCCGTCCAGGCCCTCAAGGATTTTCCGAGCGACTACACCTTGGTGGAGAGGATGGCACTGACGGTCGCATCGGCCGGTGTGATCCTGTCGGTATTGGTACCCGTGGCGGTGCTCGTCGCGGCAGGTCGGCACTTCGATCCTGTCGACGAAGCTGTGGTTGGAGGCCGAAAGCGGCAGTGGATGTGGCTCGCCCTGATGGGAATGATCGCCAGTGCCGTCAGTATGCTAGGCCCCGCAATCTCCGACTTGGCTATGGGCGTCCTCGCACCGCCTTCACCCGGATTTGTCGCGCCCGAATCTCCGGCATCGACAGCACCCGCGCGGCTGATCGTTCCCCTTGCGATCGGCATACAGGTCGTGCTGGCGGGAGTGGCGGGCGCCATGATCGAGCCGGTGATCCAGTGGGCACCCCGGTGGCGCCGTCTGCTCTGGAGATGGGCGGCTTGCTTGGCCGTGACTGTGAGCTTCTGGCTTCCTGTGGTCGGTGTCGGCGCTCTCGTCGACCGTTACGGCCCAGTCTGGGCATGGGCTTTCTTGTCGGGGCCTCTGGCCCTCCCTCTTGTCGGTACGTGGACACTGCTGCGGCTCCGGAGGATTGCTGTTCGAGACCTGTTGCCCGTGAGCGCCAGCAACTCGCTTCCTGTCGACCCAGAAACCCTGGATCAGCTCCTGTCGGCGGTCGGCCGTACCACGACCTCCACTGGCCTTCGGGCCGGTATTGGAACGACCGAAGAAGAGGCGAGACTGGGTCGCTTCCTCGTCGCCGTACGAGAAGCGGCGACGTCGAGCATGGAGACCAGCGACCAGCGGATGGAGGAACTCGTCCGGAAGACCCTGGCCGCCGCACCGGCGACTGTACCGCGTCCGGCCAGAAAACGTTCGCTGTCCTGGCAGCTACCGCTTGACTGGGCCACGGCAAGCGAACTGGTCGTCTCCTGGGGAGGCATCGCTGCCGGGGTTGTGGTTCTGGGCATGGTTGGCGGAGTGTCCCCTAACGCGGCAGCCGCGGGTACCGTTGGTCTGGTCGGGGCCGCGGCGGGTGTCTGGCTTGCTCGCCGTCGACCCCTGCCGGGACTGGTTCCAGCTTCCGCTTGAAGCGCACGCCGACTCCTCCGCTCCTGGCACTCCAGGGAAACCCGAAGCTCCAGGGACGGTTGCGGGTCGCCATCGACTCCGGTTTGGCTTCCAAAGTCATCGGGCCGACGATCTTCGCCTCTGATTGGCAACACCTTGGCGAGTTAGCGGAGTCGCACCCCCGCTCGCCAGCCGTGGTGGACCCTAGTCATCGGAGTAAGCAGAATCTGCCCGAAGGTGACTTGATCCGGCACCTTCACGGCCTTTCTACAGCTCTGGTGTCCTACGGGAGGCCGGGGTCTCTGCCGGAACCGCTACTTGCCGGAAGCGACTCGCCGTTCAAGGCGGTGTTGCGGCATGGGGTCGACGACGACTTCGACGCGATCGAGTCTGCCGTCCTGCGAACGGTCAGCGCACCCCGAGCGACTCGCCTGCTGGCGGATGTGCGGAATCAAGCACCCACCGAAGTGGCGAGAATCTTCGCCAGAGTCCTCGCGAACTCCGTCCGGCCTGTCTCCGTGTCCGCGCTTGCGGCGGAGCTCTTCCTATCCAAGCGGACACTCTTCCGCCGATGCGCCACGTTGGGCATTCCGTCCCCCAAGCGACTGTATTCCCTGGTGCGGATCTTCACGGTGGAGCAGTTGGCAGACTGGAGCGGTCAGCCCTCCGGTGCGGTGGCTCTGGCCTTGGGGTTCTCCGACTATGCCAACTACCGCCGCCTCGTCCGTCGAGTACTTGGCTCGCCACCGTCAGTAGTCCGGCAACGCGGCGGCTTTGAGTTCGTGACCATGACGATCCTGCGGGAACTGTCGGCATCCAGATCGTAGGAATCCAGTATGGATATGGCTCGGCGGACAGTGCGGCTCCTCAAAGCAGCTGCGGCCGCCATCGCGCTGTTGCTGGCGGTCTGTCCTCCACGGGCTGTCGTTGCCCAAGAAGTCGTGGACCTGCCCGAACAGGACCGGCTCCTGGTGCCCGACCTCGAGGAGGTCTACCGCGTCGGCGCTCCCCACGTCTTGCTCAGCCGGGTGCTCGCGGCGGAGTTCGGCGGCGACGGCACGCTCTATCTCTTGGACGGCCACTCAACGTCCTCCGCTCGCTTGCTGGCAATCCGCGACGACGGAGGAACGGTCGTCCAAATCGGAAGATCCGGCAGCGGCCCAAGGGAGTTCAGCAACCTCGTTCACTTTGCTCCTCTCGGCGATCGCCACGTTGCCGCATTCGACTTGCGGCACAATGCGTATCAGGTGTTTTCGTCCGCTGGCGAAATGGTGCGCATGGTCGGGGCCGGCGGCGACGGCACTGGATTCGGCAACGCGGCCCGGTTTGTGCGCCCCGACCGTGCACGCGACGGCCTGCTCATGGTCAACTCCTTGAACCGGACGACGGTGAGCCGCGCTGGTGCCGGAGAATCCGGTCGCACGGCACTTCAGCGAGCTCGCTTCGACGGCGACCAGGTCTCGACCCGAACCGTCTTGGAGGCATGGTCGCCTGTTCCAGTCGGGCGAGGGATCCGGGACTTCGAGCCCAGCCTGAACTTCGACGTCTTCCCCGACGGAACCATCGTGTACTCCGACTCGACGGCCTATTCGATCAAGGTCGCAACCCCAGACGGCGGTCTCGTGCGTGTCATGCGGCGTCCCTTCTTTCCGACGCCGGTCACGGTTCGCCATCGCCAAGCCAGTGCCGACGCGCTCCGTCGCACCGTGGAGGAGAGCGGCGCGTCGGCGGCCTACGTGCAGCAGTGGATGGAGGAGAATGCGGGCGACTTGCTCGACGAATCGAAGTACTACCACGAAGTCCCCGTCGTCGAGGGCGTCAAGACCGGATGGAACCGCTCGGTATGGGTACAGCGTCGGAACCCCGCTCACCTTCTTTCCGCCAACATCGGCGACGTCTATGTCCCTGGGCCTGTGGATGTGCTCCTGGCGACCGGCGAGTACGTCGGCACCTTCGACCCGGACGAACTTCCGATGCCGCTGGCTTTCGGGCCGGATGGTCTAGCCGCGTTTCTTGATCTTGATGTGTTGGACGTTCCGACGGTGGTGGTGCGACGGCTTTCGGCAGAGCTGCGGTAACCAGCGGACCTGGAAGGTTCCTCGAAAGACCGGCTGGTGACCCCCGGACGCACACCGTGCGGATGAACAAGGGAACCTATTCCGCGCCCCCGTGTATGGATCAGTACAGCCGGCCGCGGGGCTTGCCATCAGCGGCGAGCCGAGCGGCTGGAAACCCTACACGCCAGGAGCGATCATGAACATCCGCATCACCTCCATCGCACGGGCGGCCTTCGCCGCGATGGCGCTGGCCTTCGTGGCCGTCGCCTGCGACGACGACACGCCCACCAAGCTCGCTGACAACAACAGCGAGCCCCCCGAGACCACCGCCATCAACCCCTGGACGGAGATCCTCGCCGCCGCCGCGACGCTCGGCGGGCCGGTGAAGGTCGCGTTCGCGGGCGCCGACCGGTCCTACAGGGTCCGGGCACTGGACCCCGGGTCGGCACCTGCGCTGGACCGAGAGGACGTGACCCAGGCCGTCTGCATCGTCGAGGACGCGACGAACCGCGCCGACCTGGACGCCTTCCGGCAGTGCATGGCCCGCGCGCTTCGGGCCGATGTCTGCCGGAGCGGGGGCGTCTTCGTCGTCTACCGGCCAGACCCGCACGTGCCGAGCAGCTGGCGCGCGGCGTGTCCGGCCCAGGGCCAGGAGGACGACGACCCCGAGGACGACGAGTCGCGGGAGGGCGACCCGGCGTAGCGTTTCGCCTTGCGCGAGCGGCCAGCGGCTTGTCCCCAGCGCTGGCCGCTCGCAGCAGAGGGGCTCGCAGCAGAGGGGGACGGGGAGCGGGCACCGTCAGGGCGAGGGCGACTTGGGAGCCGCGAGCGCACTGCCGGCAGCCAGCTCCTCTGCCCCCACTAGCCTCACCAGCGCGTTGCGCGCCGCCTCCCGGCGCAGGTCTTGGTCGAAGCCGGCCAGCGAGAACACGACACGAACCCGGGCCTGGCGGGCGAAGCCGTAGCGGGTCTTGCGGACATGGCGCTCCAGCTCGGCGAGGCTCGCCATCGACGCGGGTTCCGGGCCGTGATGGACATGTCCATAGCAGACCGCGCCGTTGTGCAGCACCGCAGCTACGGGGAAGTCGAAGCCGCGACCCCACAGAGGAGCCGCCTCCCTTGCCGTCGCCCCCAGGACGAGGCCCGAGCCGAAGCGCAGGAAGTTGAGGCAGATCGTCGGGAGCGCACGTGCCAGAACGGCGTCCAGGGCGGGTGCCACATGGTCTTCCCACACCGTTGTTGCTTGTCCGCGGATCAGCAGTTCGGAGCGCACCGGGTGGACCACCGACCACCAGAACGCCTCGTGGGGATCGGTCAGGCGATAACGGGTCCGGCGTCCCTTCGCTCCGGCGCCCAAGGGCCGGTCCGCGGCGATCAGCCCCAGCTCCCGAAGCCGAGCCAGGTAGGGGCCGACACCGCTCCGGTTGCCCGACTCCTGGAAGGTCGGCTCCGAGACTTCCCGCCAGCTGCGGGCACCCTCCGCCATGGCACGAAGTACGGAGGCGTAGCGGTTGGGCTTTCCCACGCCCTGCCGCAGCAGGTCCCACGGTCCGCGCGTCCAGCGGTCGCCATCGGACCCGCCGAGAGCGCGGCGCAGAGCACCTGCGGGGTCGAGTCGTTCCGGCACAGCTCTCCACGTCTCCGGCAGCCCTCCGAAGAGCGCCCAGCCCATTAGCAGGTCGCGACCCTGCCAGCGGGGAAAGGCGGCCGCCAGGTCGTAGTGGGTTCCCGGCTCCACAGACACGACCGTCACGGGGTCCGGGTCGGGCTCGGCGACCAGTCGGGCCGCCGGGCGGCGCAATGGCGAAGCGGGACGGTTCAGCTCCCGCCCCAATCCCCGTTCGCAGCTGCACAGCACCAGGTGCACCCGCTGACCGCTTCGCCGCACGAGGCGCCATGCCGCTCCCAGCTCCCGCCAGAAGCCTCGGTGCACGGCGGTGATCCCCTGGGGCTCGTCCACCACCAGGACGACCGGCGCCATCGACGGCAGCGCTTCCAGAAGAGGTGCCCAGCCGCCCGCCTGTCGCGTGGAGCGCCCGTCCGCCTGTCCCATGGAACGTCCCATGGAAAGCCCGCCCGGCTGCTTGGCCGAACCGCCCGCCAACGCCAACTGGGCGGCCAGCGCGTCCCGATTGGCGGCGTCGGTCAGGCCCGGCGGCGCAAAGACGACCCGGCGTCGGCCCCTCGTCGCATGGAGCACGAAGGGAAGCGGCGAGAGCCCCAGCCGTCCCTCCGCAGAGACCACGACGGGCCCCGACCGCCCCAGCACCGTCCGAAGTCGCGCAACTATGTCGTCGAATAGCATAATATATTCTAACAAAATAAAGCTTACGCTCAAACCCTTCCCCGGTCGGTGGACCGGGCGCTAGCGTTCCAGCGTCCAACAGCCAGCCCCGCACCCACCCCTCCGACCAAGGACCCGAACCCCAGCCATGATCGCCTCCCGCACCCGCTTCGACTCCCTCGTCGCCGCCAAGACTTGGGCTCCCCGCGACCGCCCCGAGCACGACCGCCCCGACCCGCAGCTCCTGGAGCGCAACTTCGGACGACAGGTCTTCGGCCTCCGCCAGATGCGTTCGGCCCTGGAGTCCGGCGTCTTCAAGCAGCTCCTCTCGACGATCGAGAACGGCGAGCCGCTGGACCCGTCCATAGCCGAACAGGTCGCCGAGGCGATGAAGGAGTGGGCGCTGGACCGGGGCGCCACCCACTACACCCACTGGTTCCAGCCTCTCACGGGCAGCACCGCCGAGAAGCACGACTCCTTCCTGAAGGTGAAGAGGGACGGCCGCGCCATCACCGAGTTCGGGGGCAACGAGCTGGTGCAGGGCGAGCCCGACGCCTCGTCGTTCCCCTCCGGCGGGCTGCGAGCCACCTTCGAGGCCCGTGGCTACACCGCCTGGGACCCCACGTCGCCCGCGTTCCTGCTGGAAGGGGAAGCGTCCACCTACCTGTGCATCCCCACCGCGTTCTCCAGCTGGGCCGGCGACAGCCTCGACAAGAAGATCCCCCTGCTCCGCTCCATCGACGCGCTGGATCGGGTCGCCCGTCGCGCCCTGGGGCTCTTCGGACGGGACGCCAAGCGGGTCTCGGCGAGTCTGGGGCCGGAGCAGGAGTTCTTCCTGATCGACCAGGAGTTCTACTACCGCCGGCCGGACATGATGACTTCGGGTCGCACGCTCTTCGGGGCCAAGCCTCCCCGAGGCCAGGAGCTGGACGACCACTACTTCGGCGCGATCCACGACCGGGTGCTGGCGTTCATGCAGGCGGTCGAGATGGAGATGTACCGGCTGGGCGTTCCCCTCAAGACCAGGCACAACGAGGTGGCGCCCCACCAGTACGAGATGGCGCCCGTGTACGAGAACGCCAACCTGGCGTCGGACCACCAGCAGCTGCTGATGTGGAGCCTCCAGAAGAACGCCCGCAAGTACGGCTTCGTCTGCTTGCTCCACGAGAAGCCCTTCGCGGGACTGAACGGCAGCGGCAAGCACCTCAACTGGTCGTTCGGCACCGACGACCACAACCTGCTCGACCCCGGCGACACGCCCCACGACAACGAGACCTTCCTCTTCTTCTGCACGGCGGTGGTGCGCGCGGTGGAGCGTCACCAGGACTTGTTGCGGGCCTGCATCGCCAGCGCCGGCAACGACCACCGGTTGGGGGCCAACGAGGCGCCTCCTTCCATCATCTCCGTGTTCCTGGGTGACCAGCTGCAGGACGTCTTCGACCAGCTGGAGCGGACCGGTTCGGCCAGCGCGTCCAATCAGGGCGGGCTGCTGGGGCTGGGCGTGAACGCTCTGCCGGAGCTGCCGAAGCACGCGGGAGACCGGAACCGCACGTCGCCTTTCGCCTTTACCGGCAACAAGTTCGAGTTTCGGGCGCTGGGGTCGTCGATCAGCGTTTCGTTTCCGGCCACCGTCCTCAACACGATCGTCGCCGAGTCGATCGACGAGATGACGACGGAGCTACAGGAGGCCGTGGACGGCGGCGCGAAGCTGGACGACGCCCTGCGGAAGCTACTGGCCAAGGAGGTCCGGGCGTTCAAGAAGATCGTCTTCAACGGCGACAACTACTCCGCCGACTGGGTGGTGGAGGCCGAGCGCCGCGGCCTGCTCAACCTGCGCACGGCGGTGGACGCCCTGCCGGAGATGGGGTCGGCCAAGAACCAGCGGCTCTTCGACAAGTACGGGGTGCTCAGCCCTCGGGAGCTGGAGTCCCGCCTGGAGGTGCGCACCGAGCAGTACTTCATCCGGGTCAACATCGAGGCCGAAACCGCGGCCAGCATGGCGCGTACCATGATCATGCCCGCGGCGGTCCGCTACCTGAAAGACTTGGTGGCGGTCTCCGAGGGAGCGGGGGGCGCCGGGGTTCGGTGCCGGGGCGTGCTGGCGACTGCACGACGGGTCGCCGGGCTGTTGGACGAACTCTCCGACGAGCTGGAAGAGCTGGACGCCCAGAACGCCGAGCTGGGGGGCGACGAGATGTGGTCCAAGGCGGTCCACATGTGCGACAACGTGATCCCCGCCATGAACGCGGTGCGGGACGTGGTCGACCGCTTGGAAGCCGTGGTCCCCGACGACCTGTGGCCGCTGCCCACCTACCGGGACATGCTCTTCGTCAAGTGATCACCTCCCCAAGATCCGTTGCCGACACGGGGCTGGTGCTGATCGCCCGTGTAGGGCTGGCGCTGGTCGCGCTGCTGGCCATAGCGGCCTGCGACGACGACGCTTCCCGTCCGGGGGACGACGCCCTGACCGACACCGAGGCCGTGGCACTGGTGAAGGGGCTGGCCCAGGTCGGCCGGCTGACGGACACCGACGCGGCGCGGGCCGGCGAGCCGACGTTGGAGTGTCCGCTGGGCGGCGTCGTGGGCTTCACGGGAACGGTGACTGTCGACAGCACGGCGAACACGCAGGTCCTGCACTCCACGACCGTGATGACGCCCCAGGACTGCCGGTTCGCGGTGGACGGCGTGACCTTTACGGCCAACGGGGCGCCCGCAGTGCACCAGACCGGAGACGTCACGATCACCGGCTTCTTCGAGCAGATCGACATGGAGTTCGACGTGGGCGGCGCGGTGGACTGGGAGACCGGCTCTCCGGCCCGCCAGGGTACGTGCGCGCTGGACCTGGACCTGGTGGGCGAGATCGAGCTGCCCGGAGTGGAGTCGACCGACACGACTGCCGTGGTGCGAGGCACTCTGTCGGGCACCGCCTGCGAGGTCGCCGTCGATCTGTCGCTGGATGCGCTCGGCAGCGGCTGACGGCTTCAGCGGCTGACGCCTTCCGGGACGTGCCGCTGATGCACTAGCTTCCCCTGATAGAGGTCAAACGCGAAAAGGGGAAGGTCCAACGTGAACAAGGAGCAACCAGAACGATGAAGGGACGTGTGGGTCCCCACCTGGGGGTGTGCGGGAGATGGGCGTGCGTGCGACGGGCCGGCCTGGCAGGACTTCTGGCGGCAGTCGCCGGGTGCGAGATGGCTTCCGGCGGCGGTGGCGGGGAGAACCAGTCGGTGCGTCTTGGCGAGCCCGAGGCCGCCTTCGATCAGGCGCTGTCGGTGGTGCAGACGGTGCGGGAGATGCCCGACGGGCGCGTGCTGGTCGCCGATCCGCTGGGCCAAGTCCTGCTGCTGGTGGACCTGGACGCAGGCACCGCCGATACCCTGGGCACGGTGGGGGAGGGCCCGGACGAGTACCAGCAGCCCGACGCCGTGTGGCCGTTGCCGGACGGCAAGACGCTGCTCGTGGACCTGGGCAACACGCGCCTCACGGAGATGAGCCCCGATCTCGACTTCGGCGAAACGCGCCCCTACGTGCTGGGCAACCCACTGCAAGGCAACATGGTCATGGCGATTCCCCAGGCGGTGGACGGCCAGGGGCGCGTCTACGTGCGGAGCATGGGCGGCATAGCGAGCCTGCAATCGGACTCGGCATCGGTGCTGCGGCTCGACTTGCCGGCCGAAGCGATGGACTCGGTGGCCCGCGTGAAGATTCCGGGCACGACGAGAACGGGAACGGCCAACAACGAGTCGATCTCCCAGATTCCGTTGTCGCCCGCGGACGCTTGGGGCGTGGCGGAGGACGGGCGGATCGTGGTCGCACGAGTCGGCGACTACCATGTGGAGTGGATCGAGCCCGACGGCTCCACGACGATGGGACCTCCTGTCGAGTACGAGCGCGTGTCGATCGGGACTGCCGAGAAGGAAGCGTGGCGGGACTCCCGGTCCGAGAGCGGCGGCGGCATGAGCATCTCCGCATTCGCCGATGGCGGCGGGAACATCCAGTTCTCCGTGAGCCGTGGCGGGCAGTCCGAGGACGACGACCTGGACAGCTACGCTTGGCCTGACGAACTGCCGCCGTTTTACGGGTCCCGCATCCCCGTCGACCCTCGCGGACGAGCCTGGGTGAGGACCCACGGCCGCGCCGGCACCCCGCCGGTCTACCATGTGTTTGGCGCGTCCGGTGAGCGGGAGATGGTCGTCGAGCTGCTCCCAGGGCGGCGGGTCGTCAGCTTCGGCGACGGAAAGGCGTACTTGGTGCACATGGACGAGTACGGTTTGCAGTACTTGGAACGGCACGTACTGCCCTGAATCGTTCGGTGGGTTTTCCGTGGCGTCGCGGTGCGGTTGGCGCGATGCTGCTGGCACCTTTGGCTGCCTGCGACGGCGGGACTTCTTCGCCGCCCCCTCCGCCTGTGGCCCTCGTGGGCGCGATCAGCGGGCAGGTGTCGGTCGAGGGCCAGGGCATCGACGGCGTCACCGTCGCGCTGAGCAATGGCGCGTCGACCTCCACGGCGGGCGGCGGACGGTTCTCCTTTGCAAACCTCGGGGCCGGCTCGTACACGGTCACGATCAGCAACTTCCCCGCCGACGTCAGCTTCTCTTCCACCTCCCAGCCCACCGCGATTACGACCGACGGGCAGACGGCAACCGTGAACTTCAGCGGCACCTACATCCGCACCGCGGGGATCAGCGGTTTGGTGACGGTGGACGGCGAAGGGCTGGGCGGGGTTGCGGTTCGCATCTCCGGCGTCGCCGACCAAGCGACCCGGACCGACGCCGCCGGCCAGTACGCCTTCACGCAACTGCGCGCCGGCCAGTATCAGGTCAAGGTCTCCGGCTACGCCGCCGACGTGGACTTCGCAAGCACATCCCAGAGCGTGACCGTGGGGGTGGACGAGATTGCAACCGCAAGCTTCAGCGGGACCTATCTCCGCACCGGGGGCATTGTTGGTCGCGTGGCGGTGGATGGTGATGGCCTTGCGGGGGTGACGGTGAGCCTTTCCGGCGCAGAGTCGAGGTCGGACACCACTGACGCCGCGGGCGAGTATGCCTTCACCGAACTGCGCACTGGCGGGTACATGGTCAGCATCTCTGGGTACGACGCCGAGGAGCACGAGTTCAGCCAGACCTCCTGGTCGGGGTCGGTGTCGCCGGGCCAAACGGTCAACGTGCCCTTCGACGGTACCCGCCTGCGGGCGGCCGGGATCAGCGGTCAAGTCAGCGTGGCAGGCGATGGCATCGCCGGCATCATGGTCTTGCTGTCGGGTCCGACGTCGATGCTGGACACGACGAACAGCGCAGGGCAGTACGCTTTCTCGGGCTTGGCGGCTGGCACCTACACGGTGACGATCTCCGAGTACGATATGATGGCATACGTGTTCGCAGAGACGACCAAGACGATCGAGCTGGCGGACGACCAAGCAGCCATCCAGAACTTCGTGGGTGACCACGCGACGACGTCTCCCTTCAGCATCGAAATCCGCCACGTAGAAGGCTCCCTGGCCACCGACGCCCACCGGGCCGTCTTCGAGCGGGCCGCCGCGATATGGGAATCGGCGATCCAGAGCGACCTGCCCGACGCCAACATGTCGCAAGAAGAGTTGAATCAGTGCGGTGGCAGGCACTTCGAGATCGGCGCGGACGACGACTTGGTGGTGGACGACCTCCTGATCTACGCCAAGATCTACGAGATCGACGGCCCCGGCAAAACCCTCGCCCTCGCGGGCCCGTGCTTCATCCGCGACAAGTCGTGGCTTCCCATCGCCGGCATCATGGGCTTCGACCTAGCCGATGCGAACGATCTGGACGCGAACGGAACCTTCGAGAGGACCGTGCTCCATGAGATGGCCCATGTCCTCGGCTTCGGCACCATTTGGGCGCGCAAGGGACTGATAGCGGACTCGTCCACGACCGGAAACGAAGATCCCCACTTCACTGGTGAAGCTGCGCTTACGGCGTTCGACTTGGTGGGCGGCACAAGCTATGACGACGGCGCCAAGGTGCCGGTGGAAAATCTGGGCGACCAGGGCACCCGAAACGGCCACTGGCGCGAACTCGTCTTCCGCCACGAACTCATGACTGGCTTGATCGACGGCCCCGACGATCCGCTGAGCATCGTCACCCTGGCGTCCTTGGAGGACCTCGGGTACGAAGTGAAGTACGACAGCATCGCGGACGAATACGCGCTTCCGACCACCGGTCGGACCAGCCTTCGTTCCGGCCGCCACATCGATCTCGGCAACGACATCCTGCGCATTCCCATCGGCGTCGTGGACGAGAACGGCCGGGTCGTGCGCTACTGGGTGCCGTAGAGCCGTACTAGCACGGACACACGATCACGGACTTCGTGTCGTGATACCATCCGCTGCCAAAGCTATTCTTCCGTTGTCCACCGGGTCGGGCATCTTGCTAATCTGCCGATCTCTACCATCAACCTTTCTACTGAGTGATCGCATGAGCGCGAATCCTTTGACCTCGGCCGCGGGAAACGCATGGCTTAGGCGAGAAGCGCATCCGAGTAGTGTCGCGCCGGTGGTAACGACATCGTCGACAATTGTTATTCTGTCCGATGCGATAGGGGTCAAGCTGGATGACAAGTTGACGGTGTTGAAGTGGGTCTGTGCCGTAGGTCGTTGTGCCAGACTCCGTGCAAAGGCGGCCTTCTGCACTCTTTTCGTGCGTTCTAGTAGTCTGTGCTCTGTGCCCAGGAACGAGTGGCTGCCGAGCGCGGCGGTCAACAGACCTGACGGCCAGATGCCATTGGGGGGTCGTGGCGCCGATCCTGGAGCGGGTACGATGGTTACATCCTTACCAAAGAAGTCACGAAACATCCCAGACTGCACTTGCCGAGCAATGTATGCCGCCGCCGCATCAAGGCGACGACCGTCCTTCACGTCGTCAATCATTTTGCGCGCCTCCCTGGTTAGGTGGTCGTCTCCCGGCCGAGTCCGTCCAGGGCGATAGGCTACAACGGACGCAAAGCAGAGCGAATCAAGCAAAAAGATCGATAGATTCATGCGCTTCGGTTTGTATCCTATAAGGAATTTCGTCAAGCACGCCGGGCAGCGTTCCGGGCTCAAGCACGATTGCGCCATATTCGACAAGTTTGCTCGACCACTCCGGTGCTCTGTCCATCAGCGATTGCGGAAATAGCACAGGGCGTCCGAGTTGAACAGCTTGCCAACCTTGGTGACGGGTTCCACTGTTTTCGGTGGCTTCTACGATGATCGTAGCGTCCGCGACAACCGCCATCACCTTGTTGCGCTGCGGAAAATGGTGCCGTTGCGGCTGGATGCCGTTCGGAAACTGCGACAGCAAGAGATGGTCTCGACCGATCTGATCCTGCAACTCTTGGTTCTGATGCGTTGCGTATCGGTCCAAGCTGGTCCCCAGAACGGCGATCGTGCCAGCACCGCACTCAATCGCTGTCCGATGAGCAACCGTATCAATTCCAAGAGCCAGGCCGCTGACGACTGTCACGTCGCTGGCCGCGAGTTCCCCTACGAGTTCGCGGGTCTGCAAGAGTCCGGCGGGGCTGGCCTTTCGGGAGCCGACAACGGCGACGCGGGTACCCGTCTCGAGCAACTCACGACGGCCTCGAAAATACAGTCGCTCCGGTGCAGCTTTCCGGGCGACCGGATTTAGCGGCCCCAGGAGTTCTTCGGTTAGCGCGGAGTGCGAGGTCACGACCCTCTCCTCTGGCGGAATGGTGGCCGCAGGAGCGCAGCCTGCCGACTTCAACAAAGTACGCACCTGCGTCGCTGTGGCAAGTAACTGGTCCCAGTCTGGAGGACGGGAGGACCGAACATGGCCCGAAAGAGGACATTTCTACTGCGCTAATAGGGGACATTTCTACTGCGGTTTCCCAACAAGGCTGCGCCGGCCGTCGGCTCTGTCGCCTACTTGACTTCCTCCGTCGTCCCGCCACCTTGGAGCGTGCCTTCCACCCGCGAACCTCCGTGAGTCGTCGCGCCCAGCCTCCCTCTCAAGACCAGGTCCAGCCCCCGCCCTGCCCTCGATGACCGGCCAGCCCCAGACCACCCTCGACCTCCGCCCCGACGAGCCGATCCGCCTTCCCTTCGAGCGCATCTTCGCCAAGGCGGCCAGCAACGCCGAGAAGGGCCGCTGGTTCGAGCACCTCTTCATGGCGGTCGCCCGCGAGTTGCCCGACTTCCAGGTGGCCGACATCTGGACGTGGCGGGAGTGGCCCCAGCGGCTGGAGCTCACAGGACTCGACGGCCGCGACACGGGAATCGACCTGGTCGCAAGGCTGACCAACGGCAGCTTGGTGGCGGTCCAGTGCAAGTGCTACGACCGTGACCACCGGGTCGCCAAGCCGGACGTGGACAGCTTCATCAGCGCGTCCGACGGCGACGCCTTCGACCTTCGCTGGGTCGTGTCCACCTGCCCGTGGAACGCCAACGCCGAAAGTGCGATCAGGAACAAGCGGCCGGAAGTCCGGCGGATCGACTTCCTGGACTACTTGGACCGGACGATCCTGGAGCTGGGCAAGCCTGCCGAGAAGCGGGAGCCGAAGCCGTTGCAGGAGCGCGCCATCGAGGCCGTCGTGGACGGGCTGGCGGTCCAGGGGCACGAGCGCGGCAAGTTGGTCATGGCGTGCGGCACGGGGAAGACGTTCACCGCCCTTCGGATCGCCGAACGGTTGGTACCCGACGACGGGCGGATCATCTTCGCGGCCCCGACGATCTCGCTGGTGTCGCAAGCTAGGCGGGAGTGGCTGAAGTACACCGTGCGCACCATGTCGGCACTGGTGGTGTGCTCGGACCACACTGCGGGCGGCAAGGGCGAGCGACACGAAGCCGGCCCGGACGACCTGGTGTGTCCCGTGCTGACCAACCCGTCGCGCGTCGCGCAGCACCTTGCGACCGATCACGGCGTCAAGGTGGTGTTCTGCACCTACCACTCCCTGCGGGTGGTCGTGGAAGCGCAGCGCGAGCACGGCGGCCCCCGCTTCGACTTGGCCGTGGCCGACGAGGCCCACCGCACCACGGGCATCGACGTGGAAGACCGAAAGGTCAACTTTCAGGATTTCCACCACCGGCTGTCCGCCGACCGGCGCATCTACATGACGGCCACGGAGCGCATCTACAAGGAGCGGTCCAAGAGGACGGCCAAGAAGAAAGGGCTGGAGGTGGTGGACATGTCCGACCTGGACACCTACGGACCGCTGTTGCACAAGCTCAAGTTCAAGGAGGCGGTGGAGGCTGGCGAGCTGTCGGACTATCGGGTGATTGTCCTGGGCGTCCACGAAAGCCATCTGACCCCAGGCATCCGCCGGTCGCTGGCGGACGCGGACCCCCGGGCCAAGGTGGACGATTCGGACCTGCTGCGGCTTTATGGAACCGCGCTGGCGATGAACGGCTATGTGCGCGGCGGCACCATCGAAGTGCCGGACCGGTTGCCTCGCACGCTGGCGTTCGCATCGCGGATCGACCGTTCCCGGTGGTTCGCCCACACGCTCGCCACCAACCGGACGCTGAAGGGTCAGATCACCCGTCGGCTGGCGGGCGACGCCCGGGCACTGGACGTGCAGTCCGTGCACCTGGACGCGAGCAACAGTGCCATCGAGCGCGGCGTCAAGCTTCGCTGGCTGAACGACGCGAAACGCGACAACGAGTCGCGCATGATCTGCAACGTCCGCCTCTTCACGGAGGGCGTGGACGTGCCGGCGTTGGACGCCGTGTCGTTTCTGGACCCGCGGACCAGCCAGATCGACATCGTGCAGTCGGTCGGGCGCGTGATGCGGAAGGCCGAGGGCAAGCGGTTCGGCTACATCGTCGTTCCTGTGGCACTGGAGGAAGGGGAAGACGTGGTCGACAAGCTGGAGAAGCGCGACGACGACTATCGGGCGATCGGGCAGGTCCTTCGGGCGTTGCAGTCCCACGACGAGCGGCTCGCAGAGGCGACCGGCAACTTCGTGACGGCGCACCAAACCAAGCCCCTGCACGAGCTTCCGCCGGGGCAGGCCCCGGAAGACCGCGACGAGATCAGGGAGCGGGGACGGCAGAGGGAGCTTGACCTGGAGCTGACGCCGGTGGACGCCGCCAGCATCTTCACGCATCTGGGCGCCGCGTCCGGGTTGGGGAAGCCAGGCCAGATGACCGCCGAGACGATTGAGGACGCGGTGAAGCTTGCGGCGGCCTACTTCATGGAGGACGGCGCGATCCTCGGTGCCGCCCGAGAGGTGCTGGAGCTGCCCGCTGCGGAGGACAAGGAGATCGCTACGGTCGCCGCCCTGCTCCTCTGCAACGCCTGCCTGTTGCACAAGCGGTTGAAGTCCGACTCGGACCGCATGGCCGAGTTGGCCGGACTGGACGGCGTCGCTCGCGCCAAGGACCCGGTGGAGCGGCTCCGCGCCGCCTGGGAAGTGATCCTCGAACAGGACTACGAGCCCGTCTTCCGCCCGGCATTGGCATTGTTGGAGCGGTTCCATAGGCTTGATGCTGCTGTGCGTGTGCCCCCCCCCCCCCGTATGTTTCCCGAAGCCGGTTGTCGCCGGATCGGCACGACGACGCCTCGGGCCGCGACAGCGCCAAGAAGGCCGTGCAGGTCCTGGCGGAGCGCGCCGAGAGCCTGGCCGATTCGCTCAACGAACTGGGTTACGACCACGCGGGGCCGCTGTACCACCGCATCCTGGACAGCGCCACGAGCGACGGCGCCTTCTACACGAACAACGTCTCGGCGCTCATGTTGGCCGGGCTGGCGCTGTCGCCCGACTTGGTCGACTGGTCCGACTACGAGGCCGTCACCAGCCTCCGCATCTTCGATCCAGCGTGCGGTACGGGCACGCTACTCATGGCGGCGCTCAAAACGATCAAGGACCGGGGGCTGGAGCACGGCGCCCTTGACGACGACTCGCTTCCACAGGCGCACAGAGACCTTGTAGAACGCTCGATCCACGGCGTGGACATCAACTACCACGCCACCCAGCTTGCGGCGTCCAACCTCACGTTGGGCGCTCCGAGCGTCAACTACGAGGCCATGTCGGTGCACACGCTCCAACATGGCCCGCAGGCCGACGGCACGATCCGTCTGGGCGGCCTGGACCTGCTCAGGGACACGGTGCACGGCCGCAAGCCCGACCTCTTCGGCTATGCGAAGACGGCCATGGTCGTGGATCGGGGCCGACCCTCACGCCCGCGCCCGGTGCACGACCTCATGGAACCGAACGTCGTACTGATGAACCCGCCGTTCACCGCCAACGACAAGCGAGGGCGGAAGTACAGCAGGACCGACTTGAAACGGATGCAGAGAGAGGAGCGGGCTCTACGGGAAGTGATCGCGGAAGCGGACCCGGAGGCGGGAGCACTGATTGATTTCAACAGCGTGAGCACCTTCTTCACCCCGCTGGCGGACGCCGTGCTCAAGAAGGACACCGGTGTCCTGGGCAAGGTCCTTCCAACCACCGCCTGCACCAGCACATCGGGGCTCGAGGAGCGCCGGTTCCTGGCGCGTCGCTTCCATGTCGACATGATCGTGACCACCCACGATCCGAAGCGTCCCAGATTCTCCGAGAACACCGATATTCACGAATCGCTGTTGGTGTGCAGGCGCAAGAACCGCGAGAACGCGCACGCGCCGACATTGTTCGTGTCGCTCGCCCACAAGCTGGATCACCCCTCCGAGATTGGCCAGCTCGCCGACTGGCTCGCCGCAGTGCACGGGCGGTGGCCGCACGAGTGGCACGCGCTGTTCAAGTGGCCGGAAGAACGCATGGCGGCGGGAGACTGGTCGCCCGCCCAGTGGTTCGACGGCGCCTTGGCCTACGTCGCCGAAGAAATCGAGGCACTCCCGGGACTGACACCGCTTGGGGAAATGGCGTTGGTGGAGCCTGCGGGGCAGGCTATTCGGGGCGCGTTCGTGAACCCGCTGAAGAACGAACCCAGACCCGAGTATCCGGTCATGTGGCGCCACCAGACGGGCAAGCGCACGACAATGAGGGCATCGGCGGACTACGTCACCGAGCCGAAGACTGGAAAGGGTGCGTACGCCCGGAATCTGTGGCCGAAGGCGAGTCGGTTGCTGATCGCCGCGAAGCTGAACCCCCAAGCCGCTCGCACGGCCTCCGTCCTCGTTGACGAACCGGTACTCGGCAACGTTTGGATTCCTGTGACGCCCTTGGGCAACTCGGCACAGGGCGACCCGAATGAACGCGACCCGAATGAACGATTGCGCAGTCAGAAGGCATGGTGTGCCTTCCTGAACTCAACTCCCGGCGCTGTCCTGTTCTTGAACCGCCGCTCAAAGAAGCTGACCTACTCGGCTTACTCCCTCGACCAGCTGCGTTCTCTGCCGTGCCCAGATCCCGGCAAGGTGAGGACCGGGTACCTCGCGGCGACCTTCGACGAACTACAGCACCGTGAACTCCTGCCCTGGACGCAAATGGACCGCTGCCCGGTGCGAGCGCGCTTGGATGCTGTCGTCGGCCGGATGCTCGACATCAAGCCCGCCAAGCTTGCCGAGTGGCGCCGCAGGCTCGTCCAAGAGCCGACGATCTCCAACAAGAAGCGGATTGTCGGCGAACACGCATGAAGGAAGGTCAGTCAGATGCGATCCTTGGTACGGAAGGTGAGCGGCTTGCCCCGTCGAGCGGCCCGGCCTTCCTGCCGTGCTTGTTTCGCACGCTCGATACGCTCGCGCCAGTCCTTGTCTGGAAACGAGACGCCGTGAGTTCGCACAGGGGAGCACTCCGACTCAAGTGCTGGCTTGGTGGCGTCAGCGTCTTCCTGACCAGACAGGTCCCTGGACTCGCTATCCATCAATAAGTGTGTCTCCGTCTGGCCCGATGCGACCGGACCGCGACGACATCATGAAGACTTCTGGGGATGGCGAGTCGACGAACACGTCCATCGCGAAAGTCATGGATATTGTGAAGACGCGGTATCCCCGATAGGGTCCCCGGCCGATGCGCGTGAGTGCGTCCGGGGCAACCGGCGACGCCTTCCGGCGCGCCACTTCCTCGTGGGCTTCGCCGAGCGCGTCGCAGTAGTGGTCCGGCATCAAGCGGGGCATAAGATCGAAGCGGAGCACGCAACCTCCTTGTGGTCGTCGGACTTGCCGAAGCTGAACAGAAGATAACATCGCCGACTCGCTTCATCTCGCTCACTGGCTCCTGCCAAAATGGCAGGTTGCCCGCTCCGTACTGCCAAAATGGCAGGTTTCGGAGCCAAGACCTGCCAAAATGGCAGGACTCCTCGTCCCTCCCCGGCGACGTCAATCAAGATAGTCCCCCTTGACTCCGATGTTACGTATACCCTCGGTCATCATCCTTCCTGACGGAGACAGCAATGGGCTACACTGCGAAGGCCGTCGCGAATTACTTCCTGGACCTCGGACGAACCCGCAAGAACGAGATATCGCCGCTGAAGATTCAGAAGCTCGTGTACGTTTCTCACGGCTGGCATCTTGCGCTCAGTGGCGGAGAACCGCTGGTCTGGGACGAATACGTGGAGGCGTGGCCGTACGGCCCGGTGTTCCCTTCCGTGTACCACGAGTTCAAGCACTACGGCGCGTCGCCCATACTTGACTACGCCACTGACTTCGAGCTCATGGGACGCACGTTCAAGCTGGTTACGCCCTGTGTCGAGACGGACGACATCAACGCTGTCGCGCTCCTTGGAAGGGTATGGAAGGTCTACGGCGACTTCAGCGGTACACAACTCTCTGGCATGACACACGCACCCGGGACGCCGTGGGATATCGTGTGGAAGAAGAGCGAGGGCATGAGAAACGTACACATTCCCAACGAGCTGATATGCCGTCACTACCAGCGAATCATGGAGGATTGACATGACGACGGACCGCGGAGGCCGGACCGTGAAGGCAGTACTAGCAACGGGGGGCACAAGGTGCCGTTAGCTTGGCGCGAGCCTGTCACCTCGGGCGTCCCCCCGCTCGTCCACTAGGGGCGGCGCGTCGTCCGAAATCAACCCAGGCTCCACGACTTCGACTTCGGCGCGGACCTTCACGGCTTTCCGGATGCGCGCCGCCAGTGCCGTCGGGTTCGGGTTGCGATCGGGGGCTGGCGCCACCCGCACGGTGAGCACGTCGCGTCCCCCGGTCTCGGTCACCGTGGCGGCGAAGCGGCCCACGGTTGGCTCGGCCGCCAGTGCCGCCGTCAGCTCACGAGGGTGCACGAACATCCCCCGCACCTTCACGCCCTCGCCCACCCGGCCCAAGAAGCCCACCAAGCGGGCGCTCTCCCGGCCGCATGAACACGGCGCCCGGTTCCACGCCGAGAGGTCGCCGGTTCCGAACCGCACTAGCGGGCAGACCCGGTTCGGGCTGGTGACCACCACCTCGCCGGCCACGCTGTCGCCGTCCACGGGCTGGCCGTCGTGGGGCGAGAGGAGCTCGATCACCACACCGGGCGCAACGTGCCAGCCGTCCTTCGCCTCGCACTCGTAGCCGAGCGTGCCCGCGTCGGCAGTGCCGTAGGACTGGTAGACGCCTACGCCGAACTCGTCTTGGAGGCGGCGGCGGAGGGCGGGCGGCAACGGCGCACCGGTGACCAGTGCTCGGCGGAAGGACAGCGACGGGGCACCCGCCTTCGCCGCTCGCTCCAGCATGGCGAGGAGGAACTGGGGCGTGCCCACGTACCCGGTCGCGTTCGCCGACCGCGCCGCCTCGATCTGCGTCTCCGTGCCGCCCACGCCGCCGGGCACCACCACGCATCCCACCGCCCGCAGTCCGCTGTCCAGCATGAGGCCGCCCGGCGTTAGGTGGTAGGAAAAGGCGTTGAGCACCACGTCGCCCTGCCGGAAGCTGGCCGCACGCAGCGCAGGCGCCACGCGCCAGAAGTCGGGTGCGTCGCCCTGCGGGTCCATGATCGGTCCTGGGGAACGGTAGATGCGCCGCAGTGCGCCCACCGGAACCGCCAGCATACCGCCGAACGGCGGGTCCGCCGCCTGAAGCGAGGGCAGATCGTCCTTCGCCAGCACGGGGATCGGCGCGAGTCCGGCCACACCCGTCACGTCCCTCGGCGACACGCCGGCGCGCTCCAGCCGCCCCCGCACCTCCCGGCTTCGGTCCGCGCCGTAGGCCACCGCCTCTGCCGCCAGCTGGTCCTGGGCCGCCTCCCAGCGGGTCACGACGGCTGCCGTGGCACCGCGACGCCTCGCCGCCTCAGGACAGCCATCGCTTTCGTCGTCGGTAGTGCTTCACGTCGCGGTAGGAGCGCCGTCCGGAGTCGCCCAGGCCCAAGTAGAACTCCTTGACGTCTTCGTTCTTCCGCAGCTCGTCAGCGGTTCCTTCCAATACCACGCGCCCGCCCTCCATCACGTAGCCGTAGCTGGCCGTGGAGAGCGCGAGCCGGGCGTTCTGTTCCACCAGCAGGATCGTCGTGCCTTCCTCCCGGTTGATCCGCTCCACGATCTCGAAGATGCCCTCGACCAGGATCGGGGCCAGTCCCAGGGAGGGCTCGTCCAGTAGGAGGAGGCGGGGGCGGGCCATCAGCGCGCGGCCCATCGCCAGCATCTGCTGCTCGCCGCCCGAGAGGTGGCCGGCGGTCTGGCGTCGGCGCTCCGCCAGCCGTGGGAACCAGTCGAACACCCGTTGCAAGTCGGCTTCGACCGCGCCCCGGTCCCGTCGCGTGTAGGAGTCGCGTCGCGTGTAGGACCCGGCGATCAGGTTCTCGCGGACGGTCAGGTGCTCGAAGACCCGTCGCCCTTCCAGTACTTGGACGACGCCCTTCTCCACGATCCGATGCGCGGCGGCGCCCTGGATTTCCTCGCCCGCGAAGACGATCGTGCCGTCGGCGACCTGGCCGTCTTCCACATGGAGCAGCCCCGAGATCGCCTTCAGCGTGGTGGTCTTGCCCGCCCCGTTGGCGCCCAGCAGGGTTGCGATCTGCCCCTCCGCCACCTCCAGCGAGAGCCCGCGCAGCACGAGGATCACTTCGTCGTAGCGCACCTCCACGTTGTTGAGGCGGAGAAGGGGGGCGGGCGTCACGGCGGCGTGGAAGAAGCGGCGGAAGACAACGCGCTCACGGCATTGCAGGCGCCTGCAAGAACTCGGTGACGGGCGTCCACGCGCCTGCCTCGACGCGGAAGAGGCGCAGTCCCTTGGCTCCCCGATGGTCATCGGCGGTGAAGGTCAGCGGGACGGTGACGCCGCCCATGTCGAGCTCCCGGAAGGTCTCGAGTTCCGCCTTGACGGCGGCGCCCGTCAGCTCCCGTCCCGACGCCACGATCCTGCGCATCGCCTCGCCGAAGACGGCAATCGTCCACCACCCTTGGGTGAAGGCGTTGGTCCGGCGCTCCAAGAAGCCTCCCATGGCCTCCATGTACTCCCGAATCACGCGGGTTCCGGGCACGTCCACGGACAGGGGCACGTAGGGGACCGCTCCCATGAGCCCTTCGGCCGCATCACCCGCCAGCCGGACGACGAGGGCGTTGGCGCACCAGTTGAGGCAGAGGAAGGTCTGGTCCATCCCCAGGCTCTCGGCGTTTCGGAGGACCTGCGCCGCGGGACCCGACGTGTTCTGGATCACCACGTATTGGGCGCCGCTCTGGCGGATCCGCGACAGCTCGGCGGTGAAGTCCACCGCGCCCCGGGGCATCTCGTGCAGCGCCAAGTCGATTCCGCGCGCAATAGCGTAATCGGCGCCGCCCTGCCGTGCCGGCGAGAGGCCGAAGGGGCTGGCGTTGTGCATCAGGGCGACTGTCGGGGCCGTTCTTTCGCCCTCGCGGCGCTCCTCGCGGCCTTCCTCGCGGTGCTCCTCGTGGCGCTGGGCGATCCACTCCAGCGCGATCCGGAACTGGTCGCTGTAACTGGTGGCGACGAGGAAGTTGTACGGTGCCTCGGTGGGGTCGCCCAGGCGGTGGGAGAGGGAAGCGGAGCTGAACGGGACCTGGTCTTCGGCGACTCGGGCCTGGAGTGCTTCCGTGTCGCCGGTGCCCCAGCCCATGAACGCGACCACGCCTCGGCCCACCATTCGGCTGTACGCCTGTTCCGCCCGGGTCACCTCGTAGGCGTAGTCTTCGTAGTCGAGTTCGACTTGGCGACCTTCGATTCCGCCCTGTTCGTTGGTCCACCTAACCCACATCCGCATCCCGTCGGCGTAGTCCGTGCCCACGTCGGCCGTGGGGCCGGTCAGATCGAAGATGGCGCCGATCCGGATCGGGTCGCTGGTCCCCGCGTCGCCGTCTCCGCCGCAGCTTGCGGTCGCTGCCACCCCGGCCCCGGCAAAGAGTGTCGCGGCGGTCCGCAGAAGGCGGGGTTTGAGGCCCCGGGCGCCCCTCACCAGTGGCCGCCCTCGCCGGCGGTGTCGTCTAGTCGTCTTCATGCTCTTTGTTCCTTGTTGGGATGGGGATGCGCAAGTCAGGACCCGTGGCTCTCGCCTCGGCGGTACGAGAAGGGCCACACGTGAACATAGTCCTTGACGTTGCCCCAAAGCTTGGAGAGGCCCTTGGGCTCGAAGACCAGGAAGAGGATGATCACCACGCCGAAGACCGCCTGCTGAACATAGGGAAGCTGGGTCGCGACCTGGGGCACTACATCGCGCAGCGCACGGCCCGCGTTGGCGATCAGGGCCGGCAACAAGGTGATCAGCGCCGCTCCGAAGAACGAGCCGCGAACCGTCCCCAGTCCGCCCACGATGATCATCGCCAGGTACACGACGCTGGTCTCTAGAGTAAAGCGTTCCCACGCTACGATGTTGCGGTAGTAGGCCGTCAGCGCCCCTGCCAGTCCGACGAAGAACGACGACGCGGCGAACGCCAGCACTTTGTGCTTGAAGACGTCCACACCGATCACGCCGGCGGCCACGTCCTGGTCGCGAATCGCCACGAACGCCCGTCCGGTCCGGCTGCGGAAGAGGTTGGCGGCGAAGAGGGCGGTGGCCGCCGCGGCGGCGATGCCCAGCCAGTAGAACTCGAAGCCCCCGTTGAGCCGCTGGCCGAAGAGACTGGGCGCGGGCGCCACCACGGCCTCGGTTCCGCCGGTGACCGCCGTCCAGTGTGTGACCGTCCACTCGGCGATCTCTTGCGCCGCCAGCGTGGCGATCGCCAGGTACAGTCCCTTCAGCCGAAGCGACGGCAGCCCGAAGAGGGCCCCCACCGCCGCCGTCAGCAGGCAGGCCAGCACGATGCTGGGTCCCCACGGCAGCCCCCACTCCAGGGTCATGAGCGCGGCCCCGTATGCGCCGACGGCCATGAACGCCCCTTGGCCCAGCGAGATCTGCCCGGTATAGCCCACGAGGATGTTCAGGCCGATGGCGCCCACGGTGGCGATCGCCACTTGGTTGGCCAGGTCGAGCCAATAGCTGGATGCGACGAAGGGAAACACGAGCAACGCGGCGGCGAAGAGCACCAGGCGGAAGCGCTGCGCCGGCCGGGGACGCAACCCCATCGCCGACTCGTAGCGGACGTGGTAGACGCCGCATTCCCGGCTCGACAGCCACCGCCATGCTCGGCTCATGTCCGCTCGATGATCTCCTTCCCGAAGAGACCGTAGGGGCGCACCATCAGCACCAGCACCAGAACCACATAGGGAAGCACCAGACTGAGGCCGTGGCCCAGGTACCCGCCTGCGTACACTTCCAGCAGGCCGATCGCCACGCCGCCGATCACCGCTCCGCCGATGGAGTCGAGTCCGCCCAGGACCACCACGGGGAAGACGCGCAACCCGATCGCCGACACGCTGGGGCTGACGCCCACCACGTTGGCCAGCATGATCCCGCCCACCGCCGCCGAGGCCGCCGCCAGTCCCCACGCCATGGCGAAGACACGGGGGATGCTGATCCCCATGCTCAGCGCCGCTTGGGGGTCGTCGGCGACGGCCCGCATGGCGATCCCGTCCCGTGCGTAGCGGAAGAAGAGCCCCAGCGCCGCCAGGACCGCCAGCGCAATGGGGATCGAGAGCAGCCGTCCCGCCGACACCACCGCCGGGCCCAGCGTCACCTCGCCTTGGGGGAGGAACGGCTCGAAGGACTGGGGACTCGGCCCCCAGACGGCGTTCACCAGCGCCTGCAGCACGCTGGAGAGGCCGATCGTCGCCATCACCATGGAGATGACGGGTTCGCCCACCAGGGGGCGCAGCACGATCTGCTCCACCGCCACTCCGGCGGCTACCGCCAGCAGCACCGTGACCAGCACGCCGACGCTCCAAGGCAACCCGACCTGGGCCATGGCGAAGAAGACCAGGTAGGTGCCCAGCAGCAGCAGGTCGCCCTGGGCGAAGTTGATCACGTCGCTGGCCTTGTACACGACGACGAAGCCCGCCGCCGCCAGGGCGTAGATCATGCCGTTGCTCAGCCCGGAGACGGTGAGTTGCAGGAAGACGTCCATCGCGGGATCAGCCTGCCTGCGTGGTCACGATGCGCAGGTCGTCACGATGCGCAGCTCGTGCCTAGCCGTGGAGGTGCGCCCGTCCTGATAGGCGATCTCGGTCTCAACCAGCACCGACTCCTGGTCCCCGTTCAGCGCCTCCACGAGCTCCCGGAACCGAGTTGCCACATGTTGGCGCCGCACCTTGCGAGTGCGGGTGAGTTCGGCGTCGTCGGCGTGGAGCTCCTTGTGAAGCAGCAGGAAGCGGCGGATGCGCGCCGGCGGAGGGAGTTCGCCGTTGACCAGGTCCACATGGCGCCCGACTAGCTGGCGCACCCCCGGCTTCCGGGCCAAGTCGGTGAAGGTGGTGTAGGGGAGTTGCCGCCGTTCGGCCCACTGGCCGGCGTTCTCCATGTCGATGGCGATCATTGCGGTGACGAAGGCGAAGTCGCCGCCGCCGAAGACGACCGCTTCCCGCACGTACGGGCTGAACTTCAGCTTGCTCTCCACGAACTGGGGCGAGAAGGTGTCGCCGTTGGGGAGTCGCATCACGTCGCTCATGCGGTCGATCACCACCAGGTGGCCGTCGTCGAAGTAGCCAGCGTCGCCGGAGCGGAGCCAGCCGTCGTCCAGCGCGCTGGCCGTCGCCTCCGGGTTGCGGAAGTAGCCTTGGAAGACGGCCGGGCTGCGGCAAAGGATCTCTCCGTCGTCGGAGATGCGCACCTCCGTGTCGGCCAGGGGCGTGCCGACGGTCTGGAAGCGCACGTCGCCGTCCCGGTGCACGACCGAGATCCCCGACACCTCCGTCTGTCCGTAGAGCTGCTTCAGGTTGACGCCGATGGCGTGGAAGAAGCGGAAGACGTCCGGTCCCAGCGCGGCACCGCCGGTGTACGCCCGACGCACTCGGTCGAGTCCCAGGTGGTCGCGGATCGGTCGGAAGACGAGCCAGTCCGCCACCCGTCGGCGCAACCGCTGACCACGGCTCTCGGTCCGCCCCTGGAAGCGGGCGTCGGCCGACTTCGTGCCAGTCGCCATCGCCCATCGGTAGGCACTGCGCTTGAGGGGCGTGGCGTCTTGGGCCATCACCTGCACGTCGGACGCCATCTTCTCCCAGATGCGGGGCGGCGACATGATCGCTTGGGGCCCGATCTCGCGCAGGTCCGTGCGCACCGTCTCCGCCTCTTCCGGGAAGTTGACCGCGAAGCCCACTTTGAGGGCGGCGAACACGGAGATCATCTGTTCCCCCACCCACGCCAGGGGCAGGAAGGAGACAAAGTCGTCTTCGGGGGCCATGGGGTCGGCTCGCTGCAGCTGGTCCGCCATCGCCAGCACGTTGGCGTGGGAGAGCATCGCCAGCTTGGGACGGCTGGTGGTGCCGGAGGTGGTGCCCAGCAGCGCCACGTCGCCGGGCTTTATTGCGGCCAGCTTGCGGCTGAAGGCGTGGGGCGAGCGGGCGTGGGCAGCGGCGCCCAGCGCTTCCACCTCGGCGAAGGATTGGAGCCCGGGCGCTTCGTAGCCGACCATCCCCCGGTTGTCGTAGTAGACGATCTGCTCGATGCCGGGCAACCCGTCCCGCACTTCAAGCACCTTGTCCACCTGCTCCTGGTCCTCGGCCACCACGACCCGGGGGGCGGCGACGGCCAGCAGCTCGCCCAGCTCCGACGCCACCGCGTCTTGGTAGAGCCCCAGGGGGAGCGCGCCCAGGGTCTGGGCGGCCAGTTCGGCGATCATCCACTCGGGGCGGTTGTCGCCGACGATGGCGACTCGATCGCCTATGGCCGTGCCCAGAGCCTCCAGCCCCAGCGAGAAGCGTCGGACCCGATCCAGATACTCGGCCCAGGTGATCTCCTGCCAGATGCCGAACTCCTTCTCCCGAAAGGCGACTCCGTGGGGGCTCCGCTCGGCTCGCATCGCCACTAGGCCCGGCAGGGTGTTGGGCTCGTCCTTCACGCCGCCCCCTGTGGGCGTCCCAGGTAGGCCGCCACGACCTTCGGATCGGCCCGCACCTGCTGCGGCACGCCCTCGGCGATCTTCTTGCCGAAGTCCATGACCGCCACCCGGTCGGCGATGTCTAGGACCACATCGACGGCGTGGTCCACCAGCACCACGGTGACGCCCCACTCCTGATTCACGTCCAGCACGAAGCGCGCCATCGACTCCTTCTCTTCGACGTTCATCCCGGCCATGGGCTCGTCCAGCAGGAGAAGGGAGGGCTCCATGGCCAGGGCGCGCCCCAGCTCCACCAGCTTCTGGGCTCCGTAGGCCAAGCTTCCCACCTCCGAGTCCCGCAGCGGCTCCAGCCGGAGGAAGTCCACCACGCGCTCCACCTGCTTGCGGTGCTCGATCTCGACCCGTCGTTGCCTGCCCCAGTAGACGCCGCCGGAAAGCACGCCGCCGGTCATGTGCAGGTGGCGGCCCAGCATGAGGTTGTCCAGCACCGTCATGTGCTTGAAGAGCTCGATGTTCTGGAAGGTGCGGGCCACGCCCATGGCCGCGATCCGGTGGGGCGGAAGCGTGTGCACGTACCGGCGCACGCCGCGCCTGTCCGCTGCTGCAATCGACCCGGTGGACGGGCGGTAGAGCCCGGAGACGCAGTTGAGGACGCTGGTCTTCCCGGCGCCGTTGGGACCGATGAGCGCGAAGAGTTCGCCCTGCGCCACCTCCAGGCTGATCCCGGCCAGCGCGGTCACGCCGCCGAAGCGCAGGGTCGCGTCGCGGAGCTGGAGGGCGGTTGCGGGCGGGGCGGCGGCGGAGCGATGCATGATGGGGAGAGTAAGGGGGACGGCGGGCGTGGCAACCGGCACGGCGGTTGGACGGTGGACCGGTAGCGGCTTACTGTTGGCCGCTAGGGCGGCCGTTGGAGGGACGGTCCGCGACGCCGCCAGCACCACCACTGCTTATGTCGAGGAGAAGCCCGAATGCCGGACGAGAGCGCAGCAACCGCCACGCCCAGGACCGTCGAGCGGTCCGTAGCCGTCGAAGCTCGCCCTGCCACTGTGTGGGGCATCCTCTCGCAACCGGAGTCGTTCTCGCGCTGGATGGACGGGGAGGCCGCCTTCGAGCCCCAGAGCGGCAGCCAGTTCCGGGTGGATTTTCCGCAGCACGGCGTGGTCGTGGCGGGGGAGATCGTCGCCATCAACGCCCAAGCCATGCACTTGGGCCTCACTTGGGGCTCCGAGTCGGGTCCCCAGGCCGAGCGCGTGCCCGCAGGCTCCACGCTGGCCGAGTTCCGGGTGGGCGAGACCCCCGACGGCTGTCAGGTGGACGTCCGTCACGGCGGCTTCTCGTCGGACGCGCTGGCGGCGGAGTACGACGGGGGATGGCGCTTCCACCTGGGCCGACTTGCCCTCATGGCCAACCGCACGGACTTGGCCGCGGGCTTGGGGCGGACGCTGCCCCGCTGGTTCGATGCGTGGAACGAAGGCGAAGACGCTGAAGCCCGCTTGGCCGCGCTTCGCGAGTGCTGCTTCGACGAGCTGGAGTTCCGCGACGAGTGGGCGGTGGCGAGGGGCGTGGAGAGCCTGAGCGTGCACATTGCCAACTGCCACCGCTTCATGCCCGGATGGCGGATCGAAGCGGCGGGCGAGCCGCGCATCTGCCGTGGGGAGGCGCTGGTCAACTGGCGCTCCACGGGACCCGGCGGAGTTGTCGAAGGGGTGAACCACCTCCGCGCCGCCCACGACGGACGGCTACGACGGGTCGCCGGCTTCAGCGGCTGATCCGCTTGCCTCCCACCCACACGGACTCGATCTGACGGGCGTTCCGCACGTCTTCCAGAGGATCGGCCCGCAGCAGGATGAAGTCCGCCCATCGCCCAGGCACCACCCTGTCTACGCCCGCGTCTCGACCCGGCTCCAGGACTCCCACGTCGTACCGCCCCAGGCAGTTCGCCGCACTTTCCGTTGCCGAGCGGAGGATCTGCTTTGGCGTCAGCCCGGCCTCCGCCATCAGCTCCATCTCCATGTGCTCGAAGTATCCCTGGAAGCGGCCCATGGGACCCGAGTCGGTGCCGAAGGCGATCTTGACGCCGGCGTCGGCCAGTCGCTTCAAGTTGTGTTGGGCGATCCGCAACGCTTCCCGGTAGGCTGCGGGCTGGGGCGATTGCCGGATGCGCTGCTGGCGGTCCGGGTCGGTGACGACTTGCACCTGCGCCGAGTCCACGTCGGCGGCTAGGAACGGGTCGTCCAGAAACTCCGGTCGCTCCCCGTAGGCGAACGCCGACACCTCGCGGGTCAGGGTGGGCACGTAGCAGACGCCGGTCTCCAGCAAGAGCTCGATTGTCTCGTCGTCCACCTCCCGGTCGCGGATGCTGTGGGCGACCAGTCCGGTGCCGGCGCGCAACAGCCCCTTGGCGTCCTCCTCATAGAAGAGGTGCGACGAGACACGCAGCTCGTGGTGCGCGGCCCGCTCGACGACCGCCTGGTACACGTCCGGCAGCATCTTGGGGATCGTTCCCAGGTTGTCGTCCACCCGAATCTTGATCCAGTCGGGACCGTTCTGGGCGGCTTCGTCCACTGCCGCGACCGCTTCTTCGGGCGTTTCGCCGGTCACCACCGAGCCGGCAACCAGCAAGCGGGCGCGTTCGGGGCTGGTTTCGCCCCAGCTGGCGTCTCGGATCGCGAAGGACGGCGCGCGGTCACCCCCCATGCTGGCCACCGTCGTCACGCCGAAGCGGGCGTACCGCTCCAGTTCGGACGTCACGTAGTCGGCGTACTCCATGCCCGCGTCCGCGCTCCATGTGCCCCCCACGTGCCCGTGGACGTTGATCAGGCCGGGAATCATGAACAGACCCGTCGCGTCCACGACCTGGACGTTCCGCTTCTCGGCGATCCTCAGCACCTCGGCCTCGTCGGGCATGGGGAAGTACGACACCATCCGGCCTTCGGCGAACTGCACCAGCGACGGGAGCGACCCCATGTTGGCGGCCGTCCCGTTCCACAGTCGCGCTCCGTACACGAAGAGGTCGGACCTCTTGTCGTAGAGGATGTCGCGCTGGCTGCAGCCGAGGACGATCGGCCCCACGGCCAGCAAAGCCCACGCCAAGCAGCGGGAACGGCGGGCGACGGCGCGCTGTGTGCTCGCGGCCGAAGGCGAGGTCGAGGGCGAGGGCGGAAGCGTGCAGTTCATATCGAGTCCTGGCGTTGCGCGTCCGTGTGCACGTACAACTCGCCGCCGGCTTGCCGAAACTCTCGCGCCTTCTCGTCCATCCCAGCTTCCAGCGCCTCTCCAGCGGCGATCCCCCGCTCTTCGGCGAAGCGTCGGATGTCGTCGCTGATCTTCATCGAGCAGAACTTGGGGCCGCACATCGAACAGAAGTGGGCGACCTTGGCGCCCTCGGCGGGGAGGGTCTCGTCGTGGAACTCCCTGGCGGTCACGGGATCGAGGGAGAGGTTGAACTGGTCGCGCCAGCGGAACTCGAAGCGCGCTTTGGATATTGCGTCGTCCCACTCCCGGGCGCCGGGATGCCCCTTGGCCAGGTCCGCGGCGTGGGCGGCGATCTTGTATGCGATCACGCCGTCCTTCACGTCGTCGCGGTTGGGCAAGCCCAGGTGCTCCTTGGGCGTCACATAGCAGAGCATGGCGGTGCCGAACCAGCCGATCATGGCGGCTCCGATCGCGCTGGTGATGTGGTCGTACCCTGGCGCGATGTCGGTGGTGAGCGGGCCCAGCGTGTAGAATGGGGCTTCGTCGCACCACTGCAGCTGCTTCTCCATGTTCTCCTTGATCATGTGCATGGGCACGTGACCGGGGCCTTCGTTCATCACCTGCACGTCGTGCTCCCAAGCGACCCGGGTCAGCTCGCCCTGGGTGCGCAACTCGGCGAACTGGGCCTCGTCGTTGGCGTCGGCGATGGAGCCGGGCCGCAACCCGTCGCCCAGGGAGAAGGACACATCGTACTCCCGCATGATCTCGCAGAGTTCGCGGAAGTTGGTGTAAAGGAAGTTCTCCCGGTGATGCGCCATGCACCACTTCGCCACGATCGAGCCGCCTCGGCTCACGATTCCCGTCGTTCTTTCGGCGGTCAGCGGCACGTAGCGGAGCAGGACGCCGGCGTGGACCGTGAAGTAGTCCACTCCCTGCTCGCACTGCTCGACGATGGTGTCCCTGTACACCTCCCAGGTCAGCTCCTCGGGGACGCCGCCGACCTTCTCCAAGGCTTGGTAGATCGGCACGGTGCCGATGGGAACCGGCGAGTTGCGCAGGATCCACTCCCGGGTGGCGTGGATGTTCCTGCCGGTGGAGAGGTCCATGACGGTGTCGGCGCCCCAAAGGGTGGCCCAGCGCAGCTTCTCGACCTCTTCGTCGATCGACGAGGCCACCACCGAGTTTCCGATGTTGGCGTTGACCTTCACCTTGAAGTTGCGCCCGATGATCATCGGTTCCAGCTCGGGGTGGTTGATGTTGGCGGGGATGATCGCCCGGCCCCGAGCGACCTCGTCGCGGACGAACGACGCCTCCATCCCCTCCCGGGCGGCCACGAACTCCATCTCGGGGGTGACTTCGCCCCGTCGGGCGTAGTGCATCTGGGTGACGGGACCGTTGCCGCGGCGGGTGGTCCGCGCCATTCCCGGCGGCAGCTCCAGCGGGTCGTCGGTCCTGCTCGGCGCCACCGTGGCCGCCCGCCCCGTGACCCGCACGTCCCGCGCCCGTATCCATTCGTCGCGCAGGAGCGGCAGGCCCTCGCGAGGGTCTCGGCCTCGTGGCCCGCTGGTGTCGTAGACGCGCAACGGCGGCTCGCCTCCCGACAGCGCGATCTCCCGCATCGGCACGCCCGTGCCGTCGGGGCCGGGAACGAAGACGCGGGAGGAGGAGGGAAAGGCGTCGCCGTAGGACTGCGGGCGGGCGTCGGGTCCAGGCTGGCCGTTGGGCTCAGGACGGCCGTTGGATTCAGATTGGCCGTTGGCGGCGGCGGCGGGCACGCTGCTGGGGCGGATCATGCGTTTAACGTAATCCGCTGGCCACGGCGGACGCCAACTCCGAGGTCTCGACTCACTCTCGGACCGCGACTTCTCGGGCTTTCGACGCCACGTCGAGCCCGGCGAGGACGGTCGCCCACTGGAAACGCATCTGGTCCCGTACAGGCATTGCTTCGACTCCAGCCTCCCGGGCTTCCCGGGCGACGGCCTCGCGGACGGCCTCCCGGGCCACGGCGTGGGCTTTGCCGGCATCGGAGGATCCTACGGCTTCGCCGGTTTCGGGGGCGGTGCGCAGGCGCGCTTCCCATCCGGCGATGCGTTCTCGCCACGCCGCCAGCACCGGGTCCGGCGGGCCGAGTTCGCGCCCCACGCCCGGGGTGAGGAAGAGGGGCATCTCGGTCACCAGGGTGAGCGTGTTGCCGCCCAGGGAGCGAACGGTCTCCATCGAGCTGGGGCGGAACCGGGCCGCAACCTCGGGCTGGTCCCGCTCCAAGAAGTGGCGGCGCATGGCACGAGAGTCCGGACGGCTGCAGAAGCCCCGAGCCAGGCGATGGAAGCCCTTCTCGCCATGGCGCTCCACGTCGTGAAGGGCGTAGCCGGCGTCCTTGACCTCCGCTGCCAGCCGCCGTGCCGCCTGCTCGAAACGAGGCCACCACGACCGCTCCACCAGAAAGTACGGTCCCGCCGCCGTGCTCATGCCGTGGAAGCTGACGTGAAGGTGGAACGGCCCTTCGTCCCGCCAGAACATGGCCGCGCCCACGTTCTCGGGGCGGGCGCCGTCGTCGTCCGGTCCGCGAGGAAAGCCGAACTCCACATCGTCGCCGGGCAGCTCGCGCCGACAGTGGCGCAGGTATGCGACGAAGTCGTACCGCTCGGCGTCCGGGGGCTGCCAGGGCGCGTTGGCCGCGGCGCCGTCCGGGTTGATGTGAGGCACCACGCACCAAGTCGCCGCCGACCGTAGCTCCGCGCCCTCCGGGCCGGCCAAGTACCGCGCGAGCTGCACCAGGAAGCGCGGCCCCACCGGCTCGTCGGCGTGACATCCCCCCACAAGGCTTACCCGGAGCGGCCCCCTACCGATCTTGTGGGCCGAGATGGGCCGCCCTTCCCGAGAACGACCGATCTCCAGGCCGGGAGGCAACGGGCCGTCCGAGGCCAGGACGGCGTCGATGGGATGGGCGGCCGAACGGCGGCGAGTCACGAGCAACGCGGCTCCGCGTCCAGGCTTGGTCCTAGCAGGCGGCAGGGCGCGACGCCGACTCGGCCTCCGGCAGGAATCGGCTTCGGCGGCCGTAGCTCAGCACCAGGAGCTCCTTCTTGGCGCGGGTGGCGGCCACGTACAGGAGGGCGCGCTCGCCGGTCTCGGCCATCTCTTGGGAAGCTTCGTCGCCCCGGTTCTTCACCGCCGCAGGCAGGGGCACCAAGTTGCGGTTGGCGCTGGCCACCACCACTCGGTCAAACTCCAGTCCCTTGACCCGGTGCATGGTGGCCACGCGCACACAGTGGTCGTGCTCCTGGTCGGCCTGCTTGCGGTCCAGCACAAAGACTGGGATGCCGCGCTCCTCCAGGGCATCGGCCAGGGCCTTGCGCTCTCGGGCGATCCGGGCCACGACGCACACGTTGCGCAACGGGCCGTGCCTGCCCTCTGGCTCGTCGTCGCCAGTCGCATCGCTGGCCCCCGAAACCTCTTGCAGATACTCGGCGATGTAGTCGGCCTGCTCATCCTCCGAGTCGAAGTGAGTCAGCCGGGGTCTCGGGCCATGGGTCAGGGACTTGAAGCCGCGGTTGTCGTCGGAGCCGCCGTCCAGGTCGTCGATCGTCCGGTCTTCCAGTAGGCGCGCCGCCCAGTCGCGAGTCTCCTCCGTAGTGCGGTAGCAGACCCGCAGCTTCTTGGATCGGCCCCGTATGTTGATTCCGCAGCGGCCCAGTACTACGCGGTTGACGCCGTAGATGCGCTGATGTCCGTCGCCGACGACAAAGAGGTCGTCCCGCCCCTCGGGTACGATTGCACGGATCAGCTTGCAGGCTTGGGCGCCCCAGTCCTGCGCCTCGTCCACCACTACGGCGACGTAATCCAGTCCAGACCGGTCGGCCTGGAGGAGGGCGGCGGCGTCTCGGTAGGCGTCGTCCACCGCCTTGATGCCGCGCTCCGCAAGCTGCACCCGGTACTCGGCGAACACTGGCCAGACCTTGGCCCGGGCTCGCCGGTTCAGAGGTGTGCCCCGGCCGACCCTGGGGACCCGCAAGTACTCGTACTCCGTCGTGACGCCACCAGCGAGGACGACCTGCTCCAGTTCCTCCCCGTAGAAGGCATCCGGCAGCGTCAGGCTCGGGTCCCGCAGGTCCATGGCGCGGTCCCAGGACTCCCGGTCGTAGCCGTAGCCGATTCGAAACTCATAGCCCTGCCCGCGCAGGAACCCGTTCACCCACCGGTCCAAGTTGACGACCTCGATCCGCTCCATCTCCTCGGGCGAGCAGATCGCACGCAAGTTGTTCTCGATGTCGGCGGCCAAGTTGCGGGTGTAGGTGGCGAAGAGGATGCGCCCCCGCTCGGCCTCCGAGTCCCCTGCGGCCGCCGCCAGCACTCTTCGGGCCAGCCATCGGGCCCTGTGCATGGCGACGACGGTCTTGCCGGTGCTGGCGCCGCCCAGCACGCGGACTGGACCGTTCCAGTGCCGCTCCACCAGCTTGCGCTGCGACGGATGCAAGAAAACTCTCCAACGCTCCAGCGGGGCACTGAGCACTTCTTCCAGCGCAACCTCGTCTTCGGCCACGAAGAAACGGACACGGGAATCGGCGCGGCCCAGCGCTGTCTCGAAGTCGTCGGTGTCCACGGGCTCGCTCGGGGCTTCCCGTTCCAGCACCAGCTTCTCGTAGGACTCGCCGGCCAAGTAGAGGAAGAGCGATTCGTAGGCCTCGACGGGCAGGCGGTCCTGCATCTCGTCCAAGTCGCGCTCGCCCCGAAGTGCGCGGATTTCGTCCAGCATGGTGGCAGGCACCCCCAGGCGGAGAAGCTGGCGGTCCCGGAGGGCCTCGAAGGCGGCGTCGCTGGCAGGGCCGTCCGGGGTCGAAGAGGCACTCGGAGTCTGCGACACCTCTATGTCCGGTTGCGGCATATACACTTGGACCGCCCCGGTCTCTGGATTGACCCCGCAGTCGTGGCGCATGGCCCAGCTGTAGGCGTCGTCGTGCTTGGCGGCCCACAACAACAGGTGAAGTCCGCCCTGGCCCGTGTCGAAGACGATGGCACGGTAGCCCCGGTCGATCCTCACCGAACGCATCCGAGGGCTTCGCGCCTTGGCGATCCGCTCGTAGTGCAGTCCCGGCGCGGTCGAGTCTCGGTTGAACTTATCGATCAGCGCACGTACGCCTCGCTGCTGCGCCCGGGGCAACCGAGCGAATGCGTCGAGAAAGTCGGCCGACATGGCCAGCCGAAAGCGGCCTCTCACGATCCGGGCTCCGGCAGACTCAGCGTCGCCGCAATGAGGTCAAGCTTCTCGATCACTTCAGGGTGAATCTCTTCAGGCGTCATGTCGGCCGCCAGCAGGTAGAGGTCGCGCTTGGGAACGGGCACCCGCACTTCTTCGAACAGCGGTACGAGAAACTCGTTGCTGGCCTTGACCCGCGACAGGGCCGGGTGGTCGCCGAAGTAGTCGGTCCCGACAGGCACGTACCGGTCGAAGGCTTCCTGCACCAAGTCGTGGTACAGCGGAAGGGCGACGAAGCGCTTCACCGCATCCGGTTGCAGCAGGTAGTTCTCGATCTCGTATCGTCGCCAGCGAAGCACCTTCATGCCGGCACCGGTCGTCTCCGCATCGGGCTTGTCCCGGTTGTCGCCGTCCAGAAGACACGCCGCTCGGATGTGCGGGAACGCCGCCCGCAGTGCGAAGAAGTGATCCTTGGCGTCCTTGATGTTGTTGCCGGCCAAGTGATGCACAAAGGGACGGGCAAGGAAATGCCGGGCCGGGTGGTCCAGGAGATCGGCCCATTCCTTGAGGATGCGCTCGTCCGACTCGTTCTCGACGTATAGGACCGCACCGGTCTCTCGTCCCCGCAGCAGGTCGGTGGTGGTCAGACGTTTGAGGGCCTCGCGCAGCTGGGCGCGCTCCACAGGCGTTGCCAGCGTGCGAAACTCGTCGCCGAAGAAACTCATGACCCGCTCTGGCGCGGTGGCGTTCAGGAGGACCTCCGAGTGGGTTGCCAGAATCACTTGGCCGCCGCGTTCGCGCGCCACTTTGCGGACCAGGCCGTACACTTGCTTTTGCAGGACGATGTGTTGATGCGCGTCGGGCTCGTCCAGCAGGATCACCGACGCCGGGCGCGCAAAGAGGAACGCGAGCAGAAGGACGACCTGCAACGTGCCGCTGCCGGCGTTGGCCAAGTCCAGCGGCCGATGCGAAAGCCCTGACTCGTGGTATTCGCAGACGATGTAGGGTTGGGTGGGCGAGTAGGACGGCTTCTTCAACTCGATTTCGAACAGGTCGCGGATGTGCCCGACCAGGGCGTCCCAATCGCCATTTTGCTGTTCCGCGACCTCCAACAGCAGGTTGCGCAAGATTCCCCCGGCCTGCCCCTGCCCTACAAGCAGGTCCTGCATCCCCTTCTCCATGCGGGGCTCATCACGGTGAACGCCCACCAGCGACGGGACATGCACGACTTCCAGCGCGCCGGCGGGTTTCGGCGGAAAGCGGCGGACGGACTCGCTGTCGAGCGTCTTGGCGCCTCGGGGTCGCACGTAGACCATTTCCGGGTTGGCGTACTGGAACTCCATCCCGCACTCCCACGGGTCCCCGGCAGCGGCGCCCACACCTTTCCCGCCACCTTCCAGTACGATCTCGATCAGCCTGGGCGTGCCCGGCTTTCCTTCTTGGAGGTTGCCCGTGACCCGGCGGTCGCGCCAAAGCAGGTTCATCTCTCGAAGCGGAGTTGCCGTCAGGTCGCCCCGAGTGACGGATACGCCGGATCGCTTGACCGCCCGGCTCGCGCTACCGGCCCCGCGCTGGGCCCTCCAGCGGTCCAATCCCATCTTCCAAGTCGCAATCGCCTGCAACAAGCTCGACTTGCCGGAGTTGTTCGGCCCCGCCAGCACGACCGAATCCGCAAGGTCGAACGACTGTTCCTCGAAGCGCTTGAAGTTGCGGACGGTGACACGACGGATCATCGTCGGGGGCCTCCATCTTCGGGGGAGTTTCGATCATCGGGGGAATCGACGTCTGCGACGGGCGGGGCAGCCGCGAGCACTTGGACGAGCGACTCGACGAGCGTGCCGCCGAGGCCCTCCGCGTCCGCCGTGAAGACCCGCCAGCCCGCCCGCTCAAAATGCATCTTGTGCACGTCTTGTTCCGGGAGCAATACCGCGGTGCGGCGACTGGGCCACGCCAGCTCCGCCTCGGCCACGACTTGGCCCGTCTCGTCGGCAAGCTCGAAGCCGGGTTCGGGGGACGGGATGTGGGCTAGGCCACCTTGGCCGGTTTGCTTCGCAGGAGCCGTTGCCAGAATGCTGGCCAACTCGCGCAACGCAGGCCGAAGCTGGGGTGCCGTGTAGCGAGCCGCGTCGGCCCACTCGTCGGGCCAGGGCTCGGGGGATGGGCTCCGGGCGTCGAGGGGCGCGAACTCGGGGTAGAGGCCGCCGGCAACGCCGGAGCGAGTGGTCCACCAACCCTGGGGAAGGAACTGCACGAGGTTGAAGAGCCGGAGCACGCCGTTCCAGGCGCGACGGTACTCCGAGTCTGGGCGGCCGGGATCGGCAGACGCCTCGGCGTCGTCCAGGTAGACGGCAGTGAGAAGGCCAGCCGGGTCCAGGTCCTCCAAGGCACCAAGACGAAGGACGGCGAAGAGGGCGACGACCTGCGACGCGACGGTCGGTTCGGCGCCGGCCGCTCCCGAGTCCCACGGCCCGAAACCACCGGGCACGTGGGTCGAGGGCAAGTTGCTAACGTACTCCAGCACCTGGCTTGGCAAGGCGTCGCGGGCCGCGTGGACAAAGCGGACCCGAAACGCGCTGTCCCTCATCTGGTCCGGGTCGAATAGCCCCAGCAGCTCGCCAAAGACGGCTCGGCGCCACCGCACCGGAGCCGGGTCCGCCAGATAGTGAAGGAGCAGGTCGAAGGAGGGCGCGCGCAAGCGGGAGCGCAGCTCCTGTGTGCCCCACTTGGCGTCCAGCGCCTTTTGCACCGGGGTTGCGGTGTCGCCAAGGAGGTCGGGTGCGTCGGGCGTCCCACCGAATGCGCCTTCCAGGTCGTCCCACGTCAGCGACCAGACCAGGAATCCGGCCCTCACCAAGCTCATGCGTTTCGCCGAGTCGTCGCCGGTCTTGTTGCGATGGTACTCGAAGCCGTCCAGGAAGACGGCAACGGCAGGGGCGTCCGGGTAAGTGCCGCGACCCGGAGCCAGAGAAACGCCTTGACCCGGCGACCGAGCCGGCTGGAGCACAAAGTCGGGCCGGCTTGGAAGGTCCACGCCGTCGCCCATGCCGAAGCTGACCTGCGGCTCCACGAAGTACGTGTGGTCGCCCACTGAGAGAACGTACCTGGGCTTGCCGCCCACTTGGTCCTGGCGGATCCGCACGGTGGGGGCGTCTGCCGGTCCAGGGCCGTCAGTCGTACCGTGCGCGCCACGCTGCCGTTGCCGCAACGCTTCTACGAACCGCTCCTCCAACTCGCTCTCGGCCAGGACGTTGCCGGGAACGCTCGCCAGCCGCTCCACCTCTTCGAGCTCCGGCCAGCGCTCGAGGGTCGTCGCCATCAGCCGCTCGGCCACCTTGCGCGACGTATTGGGCATTTCGCGGCTCCGGCGGTAGGCGAAGACGCAACGGTAGCAGCCGTCTTTCTCCGGGTCGGCGGCGCAAGCGCACTCCCGCAACGCCGTGCGCGCCGCCTGGAAGATCGACCGCAACTTCTCCGGGTCCGTCATGCGGTCCTTCAGGTAGCCGGTTCCGCCCGGCACGGTGTCGTACAGAAGTAGGTACCTGCGCGTGCGTCCCGTGCTGGAAGCGTCTGCGCCTGCAATCGGGTACTCGCACTCCATGGCGCGCAGGTGGTCAATCTCGCCGCCGAATTTGCGCCTCAGGCCAAGCTCCAGGGCCGCCACGAACGAGCGCATGTACAACTCCGCTGTCGACCCGCCGACTCCGGGCACCAGCATCCGAATCGCCTCCGACTCAAACTCCCGGTACAGGTAGATGCACTCGGCAACATCGTCGTCGCCCGGGCGGTTCTTGCGCGACCTTCGCGTGGTCGGACAGGTCCGCGTGTGGACCGCCTTCTCGCCCGGTCCCGGCTGCACCTTCCCGCATCGCCGGCAAACGCGGAAGCCGCTGCGCGGAAGGCTGACGCCGGCCACCCGCGTCGGCTGCCCCTGGCCTGGACGCGGGCCGAAGTTCATCTCCCGGAAGGTGGCCGACGGGATGTACTCGAACCCGAAGGGCGCCGAGGCCGCGACGAAGGCCGTTCGGGTCGCCTCGGGATCAAAGTCGGCCACGAGGTGACGGGTGTAGAACGACGGTTCCCGCACATCCTTCTCATCGCCGATGCGGCTTTCCTTGTCCGACGTGGTGGCGTGCACCATGCGCAAAGGAAGCATCTCCCTGCGCTGGCCTCCGTCGACCCACATGGGGTCACCGCAACGGGGGCACTCGGCGTGGCGGTCGCCTCCGTCGATGCGCTCGCAGTAGACGCACGACGGGCAAAGCCTCCACTCCTCCAGCTTGGACGTCTCCAAGTCCACCCGGTCGATCCTCACCCGTCGCGCACCGGCGTAGAAGCTGCTGTCGGGCGCAAACTCGGCCAGGGCCGCCGGCGCAGGACGCTCATACTCGAAGACCTCGTGGTCGAACTCGGCGTCCGCCACTTCCCCAGCCTGCTTGGCCCCTTTGCGCTTCCGATAGATCACGGACCGCAACATGACGCCCTTTTCGGGGAAGGCGTAGTTGGGGACTAGCCCCTCGTCGGTCAGAAAGTTGTACGTTTCGCGGCCGTTGATCTTCCGCAACACGCCCTGAAGCCCGGCTCGCTCGCGCAACGCCTGGTCGATCTCGGCCCTGACGCTGTCGTCTTGCGGCCCTCGTCGCATCGCCTCGGCCTGCCTTCGCAACGCATCGATCTCCTTGCGAACCGAGTTGCGCTCCTTGGCCACTTCGGCAAACCGATCCAGAAGGCGACGCGCCAACGGCTGACGGCGGGGGCTCGGCTGCGCTTCGGCAACTTCGTCGCCCGGCAGAAACACGTCGTCGCCCAGCAGAAAGGCGGCCAGTTCGTGCTTGTTCGCGTCGCTCAAGTCGTGCTCAAACGCCGCCAGGAACGAGTCGGCCAGCACGCCGGCCCGCACGCTCACGAAGTCGAAGAAGGTGTACGGAAAGCGGGACAGCCGCTCACGCTCCACGTTGTCCAGCACCGCGCGCATCTTCCGGGGCACGGCGTCTTCGTCCACGCCCGCGGCCACCCAGCTGTCGAGGCAGTACGCGATCATCTGCCGCTCCAGCACGGCCCGCGCGTTGAGGAACACGCCGGGCGGCTCGACCTTGCCCGCCAGCATGTCCGACGGCTCGGCGTAGAAGTACAGGTCGTGGGGACGCCCGGCGGCCACGGCCAAGCTGAAGGCGTTGCCGTCCCGCCGTCCCGCTCGGCCCGCCCTCTGCACGTAGTTGGCGGGGGCTGGCGGAACCGAGCAGAGCATGACGGTGGAGAGGTCGCCGACGTCGATTCCCAGCTCGAGGGTGGGCGTGGCCGACAGGACGTTGGGGTCCCAAGGGCGGTAGCCGTTGGCCGTGAACCGATCCTGCACGCGTTCGCGCTCTTCCCGCGAAAGGAGCGCCGTGTGCTCGGCGGCGACGATCCGGCGCACGTCCATCTTGCGGTACAGGCCTCCGAACCAGGTGGGACTACACGTCCGATGGCGGCCGTACGCCCCAGAGACGGCCAAGTCCAGGCTGGGCACGCCCTGCCACAGTTCCGCTTCCTGCCGAGGGACGATCAAGGGCCGGCCCACTGGGGGCGTTGTGGAGCTTGTTGCCGCCTCGGAGCCTGCCGACGAGTCGGGGCCAGTGGCAATGCGCACCGGCACCTCCGCAACTTGCGCGGTGACGTAGAGGCGGTCCAGCGCCAACCCCCAGGCGTGTCGTCCTTGGTCGGTGTTCACTTTGCGTGCGAGCCCAGCGTCCTCCATCGCCCGAAAGACGATGCGGAGCGCCACGTCGGAGTCGCGGGCCGCCATGGCCAAGCCTTCGTGGTCCAAGACCTTCTGCGTCCACTTGCGGTACCACGAGCTGCGACCTGCGCCGTCGCGGCCACCCGGGCCGAACACGGCTTCAATGCCCGGCTTGCTGGCCTGCGCCCGCTCGCCGGGGAAGACAGGGACCGCCGACCGGTGGGTGCCGTAGTCCGGCAGGGCAAGGTCGTTTCGCAACACGTAGGTGTCTCCGCCCCGTGCTAGGTATCTGCTCACCAGATCGGTCAGGATCGCGCCTCGGTCCTTCATGCGTCGCACCACGCCCAGCACCAGGGCGCGGGCCACTCGGTCCGGGGCGTCGCGAAGGCCCTCCACCTCTTCGCGGAGCCGACGTTGTGCAAGCTCGCAGGCTTGGGCCAGCGTGGCTCCGTGCACGCCGACTGCGGCCGTTCGGGTGTTCTCCAACGTGCGTCCAATCGCCGACCGCTGGCCGAACTCGGCGATCGTGTCCCAGCGCATCCGCTTTGCCACCAAGCCGGGCAACTTCGAGTCGGCGGGCAACCGGCCCGTGCTCTCCAGTTCTCGGAACTCGTTGAGCCACCGGCGGTCCGGGGCGATGAACTCGCCAACGAAGCGGGCTAGGTCGGGCTGGGGGAGTTGGTCGGGTTGCGGGACTTGGTCGCGGGCGGCGGTCCAGCGGTTGCGCCAGCGGGCGACGACCTGCTCCATGAGCTCGGCTAGGGAAAGATGATCCGCGTCCGAGTCCGCCACCGTTTGCGCGATTGCAGCCCGCATGTTGGTGCGCCAGGTCCGGGCCGACATGTAGCCCGCACGGTGGGCGGCGTCCTGCACGTTGTCGGAAAAAGCAATCACCTTGGCGTCGGCGTTGTGGCGCGACGAGACCGTCTGGTTCAGCGCCGCGGACAAGAGACTGGACGCCCGAGCACCCACGATCACCATGGCGTTGCGAGCGTTGCAGTAGGGACAGTCGGTGGAGAGCCGAGACTTGGTGCTTCCAGACGCGCCTCCAGACGCGCTTCCGCCGCTCGTCACCGAAACGGGCCGGAAGACGTGCACAAGCGACCGGTTCCCGCACGAACGGCAGGCGGGCTCGCCGCCACTGGAGCGGCCGCTGTCGCCAGAACGGCCACCGTCGCCGCTACCTGCTGAAGTCAGCGCACCGCACGATCCGCAAAGGAGCGACTGCATTCCCTTCGTCGCCGCTCCGGCCATGCCCGCGGCGGGCGCGAGTCCCGGAAAGAGAAAGGCCGTGTCCAAGTCGCGCCCGAAGAAGGCGCCGTAGATCTCTCCTAGGCCGTCTTGCGTTCGGGCCGACAACACCTTGGTGCTGCCCCCGCCAGCCATGCTAGGCTTGGTGAGCCATCCCGTGGCGCGGCACTCTCGGCACTGAACCAACGGCAGGTGCACAAACGCTTCGTCGGCCTTCAGGTCGTCGGAGTGGCGAAGGCGGAACGGCGATGGATCGCGGTCCAAACCCCTCTCGCTCCCAACGCTGCACACCATGCGCCGAAGCTCGCGCACCCACAGGTGAACACCCACATGAAGAAACGGCTGCAACTGGTCGTCGTTCGCGTCACTGCCCCGGCCGCCTTCTCCACCGGGTCGCACCCGGACCCGGGCCGCCGAGATCAGCGCGCACAATCCGTTCAGCACGCCCAGCGCTTCCGAGTCGTTGGCGACGGGCAGGCTGCCCCGCAACCGCTTCGCCAGCTCGGGCAACGCCGTAGGACGCCCGTCCAGCGCACGCAACAGGTTCACGAAGACGATGTGCTCCCGGAGCTTCTCGCCCAGTCCCACGCGCCAATCTGCCGAGTGGAACGTCCCGTCAATCGGCTCCCCCAGGAAGAGCTCGTGCTGGGCGCGGAGGTACGCTTCCGTCGTGTCGTAGCGCCGATGATCCACGACGGCGGCCGATTCGCTCGAAGCCAGCAGGTGGCGGCGGATCAGGGCGTCGCCCAAGAAGTCGTCGATCGTTTGGCGCGACTCGCCGACGATCGAACCCTGGTCGAACCGCTGGTCGAAGATGCGGGAGACGTACTCGCGGGGGTCGCCGCCCAGCGTCGCCGACGTGCCGACGCACACCAGCTTCTCCGCCGGCGCGCCCAGCCGCATCCGCAGGCGTCGGATCAGACAGGCCAAGTCGGTGCCCCGGGCACCGTCGAAGGTGTGTAGCTCGTCCACCACTAGGTAGCGCAGCGTGTCGGGCTCGTTGTGGCACCAGAGCCGCCGGTCCCGCGGGCGGATCATCAGGTAGTCCAGCATCTTGTAGTTGGTGAGCAGGATGTCGGGCGGTCGGTCGCGCATCGCTGCACGGTCGGTGATCACATTGTCGGGTCCCATCCGCTCGTGGAGCGACTTTGCCGTCTGTCCGATGAACAACCCTGCCGTCACCTTGCCCCGCAACGCCGGCGTGCCGCGCACGATCTGGGCAATGCGCCGCGCCTGGTCCGACGCCAGCGCGTTCATCGGGTAGACGACAACCGCCTTGATGCCCTTCCTGCCCGCCTGCCGCCGACAGTACTCCAGGACCGGGTATAGAAAGCACTCGGTCTTGCCCGAACCCGTGCCCGTGGCGATCACCGTGGACCGTCCCGTGTCGGGCGACAGCCGCTCGAACGCCGCGCGCTGGTGCTTGTAGGGTGTGAAGCCCAGCGGAATGCGGGGGAACGGCTCGCCGCCCTCCGGTGCTCGCTCGAAGGGAAGCGAGAGGGACAGGTACGGCCCCTTGGCCAAGTTGTCCGGGTCGGCCAAGAAGTCGTCCACGACGCCAGCCAGCTCGGGGGTGGACGGGCCGTAGCCGGTCTTCAGGAAGTCCCGGAGGGCGACCAGGACCTCCGATGCGACGATGGAAGGAATCACGGGAATGGGACGCTACATCGCGACCGCCGGTTCGTGCAAGACCGGGTGTCCGTCAGCCCGGCGCGGATCGACTTGTTGACCCGAAACGGAGCCCTCACCATATTGGCTTCGTCGCCGCACCGCCCCCTCACTCCACTGGTGAATACGGTAGGTAAACGTGAATTTCGCCCCCCCCCCCCCCCCCCGTTTTCTCTCTCGTGGCCTGCGGCTCCGGCCATGACGCTCGGTCGCGTGGCAGCTCGGGTCGTCGGAGTCGTCGGAGTCGCAACCATCGTCCTGGCGGGCCTCGGCGGGTTCGCGGATCAACTCGCGGCCCAGACTCCCACGGTGACCGGGCTGTCGGTGAATTCACCGAGCGCGTCGAACCAGAAGGAAGTACACTTTAGGGACGAGTTCTGGAACACCGAGGTGATCCGAGTCAAGGTGGCGTTCAGCGATTCTGTGGACGTGACGGGCACTCCTCATGTCGTGCTGGGGATTGACTCGTGCACGGACTGCTTTGCGGAATACGCTTCGGGCACGGGGACGGACACGCTGTTGTTCGCATACGAAGTCGTGTACGGCGACACGGATTCCACGGGGATCAGCATCGCAGCGGACGCGCTCCAGCTGAACAGCGGCACGATCACCGCGTCCAGCGGCGGCGCAGCGGCAAACTTGAACTTGGGGACGCACGCGTTCACGGACGACGCGAGCCGACAGGTCCAGACGTTAAACAACGGTGCCAGCACTGGGAACAACGCCGGCGTCGTCAACATTCTGCAGAACGACCCGGCGAGCGGCGACACCTACAAGCTCGGCGAGACAATCTGGATCACGTTGGTATTCAACCGGAGCGTCGGCTTCCGGGGTCAGAACTGGAGCAACCAGATTAAGGTTCTGATAAAGATCGGCGACAAGGTCCGGCGGATGGACTACGACAGCGGGAACCAGTCGACGAATTGGGCTTTCCGTTACGCCGTGCAGGCGAACGACCTGGACGCCGACGGGTACACCATCGAGGGGCGGGCGTTGATCGGCGGAGTGATCAGTCACTTTACGTCCCGCCACATGGGCCGCCAGGCGATCGTGAACGACGGCGACCGCAAGGTGGACGGGAGCCAGGGCACGCCGGGGATAACGAGCGTGACGTTGGGCGCGCCGGCGGGGGGCGACACGCACTTTGCGGGCGACACCATACAGGCGACGGTGAAGTTCACGCAGCCGGTGGCGGTGGACACGACGGGCGGCACGCCGCAACTGGGTTTGCAGATCGGAGCGAACACGCGCCAGGCGCGGTACGTGTCGGGGACGGGCACGACGGACTTGTTGTTCCGGTACGTGGTGGTGGCCGCGGATTCTGACACGGACGGGTTGAGCACTTTCGGCACCCATTTGGGCCTGAGCGGCGGGACGATCACGGACACGGTTTCGGCGTCGCCTACGAACGTTGTGAGGGCGTTGCGAGAGGCGGCGTTGGGCAACCAGATCGGCCACAAGGTGGACGGCTCGGCGGCGATGGGCGTGGTGGGCTTGGCGCTGACGAGCAGTCCGGCTAGCGGAGACACGTACGGGTTGAGCGAGGCGATCGAAGCGCGGGTGACGTTCAACCGTTCGGTGGCGGTGACGGGCACGCCGCAGCTGGACTTGCTGCTGGGGACGGACACGGTGCAGGCGGACTACGCGGGCGGCACGGGCACGTCGGCGCTGACGTTCCGGCACGTGGTGGCGTCGGGCGACGCGGACGCGGACGGGTTGAGCGTGGACACTCTGAAGCTGAACAGCGGCACGATCAACGACGCCCGGTCCGGCGGCGCGGCAGCTGGCCTGGCGCTGGGCGCGCATGCGATCTCGGACGCTGGGGGCCACAAGGTGGACGGTTCGGTGGAGGTGGCGCCGAACGTGACCGGCGTGTCGTTCTCGAGCGCGCCGGCAACCGGGAGCACGTACGGGTTCAACGAGCAGATCGAGGTGGAGGTGACGTTCGACAAGCTGGTGGACGTGACCACGACGGACGGCACGCCGTCGCTGGCGCTCGGGATCGGGACGGCAACGCGGCAGGCGGACTACGCCTCGGGCACGGGCACGGAGACGCTGACGTTCGGATACGACGTGGCGGCGATGGACGAGGACACGGACGGCGTGAGCGTGAATGCGCTGGCACTGAACGGAGGGACGATCACGATCTCGGGCGGGACGACGGCGGCGAACCTGGGGCTGGGCAGCCACGCGATCTCGAACGACGGGGACCACCTGGTGGACGCGGCGACGTACGTGACGGGGCTGACGCTGAACGATCCGGTGGTGGGCGACACCTACGAGCTGAGGGACACGATCGAGGTCGTTGTGGAGTTCAACAGGGCGGTGGACGTGACCACGACGGGCGGCACGCCGCAGCTGACGCTGGGCATCACGAACCCGCGGACGGCGCCGTACGTGTCGGGCACGGGCACGACGGAGCTGACGTTCCAGTACGAGGTGGCGGCGGTCGACTTGGACAACGACGGGATCAGCATCGGCGCGAGCGCGCTGGCGCTGAACGGCGGGACGATCAAGGTGGCCGGCGGCACGGCGGACGCGGTGCTGAGCTTGGCGGGCCACGAGATCACCAACAGCGCGGACCACAAGGTGCTCGGCAACCTTGTAGCGGCGGCGGTGAGCGGCGTGGCGGTTTCCAGCACTCCGCCGGCGGCGAGCACGTACGGGCGGGACGAGGCGATCGAGGTGGAGGTGACCTTCACCCGTGGGGTGAACGTGGTGACGACGGGCGGGACGCCGCAGCTGGCGCTGGAGGTCGGCGCGAACACGCGGCAGGCGGTGTACGTCTCGGGCACGGGCACGAAGGTTCTGACGTTCCGGTACGTGGTGGTGGCTTTGGACAAGGACGGGGACGGGATCGAGGTGGGCGCGAGCGCGCTGACACTGAACTCGGGCGCGATCAACGACGTGCGCCGTACCACGCCACTGGCGGCGTCGCTGGGGCTGGGCACGCATGCGCTGACAGCGCCGCAGACGGGCCACCAAGTGGACGGCACGATCGCGCCGGCGTCAGTGACCGGGCTGAGTTTCGCCAGCACCCCCGACGCATCCACGTATGGATTGGGCGAGCAGATCGCGTTGCGGGTGCAGTTCGACCGGGCGGTGGTGGTGACGGACGCCCCGCAACTGGCGCTGGCCATCGACGCCGTGGCGCGGCAGGCAAGGTACGTCCAGGGTTCGGGAACGGCGGCGCTGACGTTCGAGTACTGGGTGCAGGGCGCGGGCTCGGGCGGCGCGGGGGCAGGTGGGCACGACGAGGGCGGGATCGTCGTGACGGCGAGCGGGCTGACGCTGAACGGCGGGACGATCAAGAACGCTGCGGACGGCGTGCGCAACGCGGTGCTGAGTCTGGGTACGCACGTCACCGCCAACGACCCGAACCACCGGGTGGACGGCAGGGTGGAGGCGGTGCCGGTGGTGACGCGGGCGAGGGTGGCGAGCGCGCCGAGCGGTGCGTCGTACCGAGCGGGCGAGGAGATCGAGGTGCGAGTGGCGTTCAGCCGCGTGGTGGCGGTGACGGGCGTCCCGCGGCTGGCGCTGGTGATCGGGAACGCCCGGCGGCAGGCGGCGTACGCCTCGGGGAGCGGAACGAACGTGCTGGCGTTCCGGTACCGGGTGGTGCCGGCGGACACGGACCCGGACGGCTTCAGCGTGCCGGAGGATGCGCTGGAGCTGGGTGCTGGCGCGGCGATCGTGATCGCGGGCGGTTCGGCCGTGGCGGATGTGGCGCTGGGGAGCTACGCGCTGGAGAACGTGGAGGGACAGGGCGTGACCGGCGGCGGAGGCACGGACCCGTACTTCGGCGCGGCGGAGTACGAGTTCGAGCTGGTGGAGGACGTGCCCGGCCCGCTGGTGGTGGGCACGGTGGCTGCGGAGGACCCGTTCGGCGGCGAGGTGACGTACGAACTGGGCGACGGCAGCGAGGGGCTCTTCGAGCTGGACGCCCGGAGCGGCGAGGTGACGTACGTGGGCGAGGGCACCGACGCGGAGGCTAGGTCCAACTACGTGATGGAGGTGCGGGCGGTGGCGGGCGACGGACGCGTGGGCCGCGCGGTGGTGCGCGTGCTGGTGGTGAACGTGAACGACCCGCCGGCGTTCGTGATGGAGCGCTTCGAGTTCGGCCTGCCGGAGAACGCCGTCGGCCCGGTGGTGGTGGGCGTGGCTCAGGCGGTGGACCTGGACGAGAGCGACACGCTGCGGTATGCGCTGGAGTCGGACGGCGGCGCGGGCGGGCTCTTCGAGCTGGACGCTGCGACGGGCGAGGTGACGTACGTGGGCGCGGGCGAGGACTACGAAGCGGACGGCACCAAGTCGTGGGAGCTGACGGTGAGCGCGACGGACCTGGCCGGGCTGCGCGCCGAAGTGGTCGTGGCGGTGCTGCTGCGCGACGAGAACGAGGCGCCTGCGTTCGCGGACACGGCGTATGCGTTCGTGCTGGCGGAGAACGCTGCGGGTCCGGTGGTGTTGGGGAAGGTTGCGGCTGTGGACCCAGACGCCGGCGACCGAGCGCGGTACATGCTGGCGGAGGGCGACGCGGAGCGGTTCGAGGTGGTGGCTGCGAGCGGCGTGGTGCGGTACGTGGGCGCCGGCGAGGACGCGGAGGCCGAGCCTGGCCGCTGGGAGCTGGTGGTGCGGGCGACGGACGGCGGCGGCCTGACGGCGGACGTGCGTGTCGAGGTGACGGTGATGGACGAGAACGAGCCCCCCGTGTTCGGCGCCGAGCGCTACGAGTGGGAGCTCAACGAGGGGATGGCCGGACCCGTGGCGCTGGGGATGGTGTCGGCTGTGGACGCCGACGTTGCGGACACGGTGAGGTACCTGCTGGCGGGCCCGGATTCGGAGCGGTTTGAGGTGGACGCCGCGACGGGCGAGGTGCGCTACGCGGGCGAGGGCGAGGACTACGAGACCGGCCCAACGAGCTGGGAGTTCACGGTGGTGGCGGTGGACCGCGCTGGGCTGTCGGCGACGACGGCGGCGGTGGTGACGCTGCTGGACGTGAACGAGGCGCCCGTGTTCGCCGACTCGGCATACGCGTACGAGCTGTCGGAGAACGCGCCCGGCCCGATGGCGCTGGGGATGGTGGAAGCCACGGACGAGGACGAGGGCGACGTCGTGGAGTACAGCTTGGCAGAGGGCGACGCCGGGCGCTTCGAGGTGGACGGCGCGACGGGCGAGGTGCGCTACGTGGGCGCGGGCGAGGACTACGAGGCCGGCCCGCCCGAGTACGTGCTGGCGGTGCAGGCGACGGACGCGGGCGGGTTGGCGGACACGGCAAGCGTGACGGTGGCGGTGCTGAATGAGAACGAGGCGCCGGCGTTCGCCGACACTGCATATGCGTTCGAGCTGTCGGAGAACGCTCGCGGACCCGTGCTGCTGGGCCAGACGGAGGCGACGGACCCGGACGAGGGCGACGCGCTGACGTACAGCTTGGCGGAAGGCGACGCCGGACGATTCCAGGTGGACGGCGCGACCGGCGAAGTGCGCTACGTGGGTCCGGGCGAGGACTACGAGGCTGGCCCTGCGTCGTTCGCGCTGACGGTGCGTGTGGAGGACGCGGGCGGACTGTCGGACGAGGTCCGAGCGACAGTGGAACTGCTGGACGAGAACGAGGGTCCCGAGGCGTTGGGCGCGATGGCGCCGAAGGTGCTGGAGGCGTACGGTGCTGCTGCGGAGGAGGACTTGGCGCCGTACTTCCGGGACCCGGACGGCGACGCGTTGAGCTACGTGGCCGAGTCGTCGTCGCCGGGCGTCGCGATCGCGTCGGTGACGGCGGGCGGACGGCTGTCGATCGCGCCGCAGGCGCTGGGGATGGCGATGGTGACGGTGACGGCGAGCGACCCGGGCGGCCTGACGGCGACGCAGCAGGTACAGGTGACGGTGGAGCCGTCGCGGTCGGAGCGGGCGCGCACGTTGCAGATGGCGCTGACGGCGTTCGGCCGCTCGCTGGGCGCCGAGACGGTGGACGTGATCGGCGGCCGTCTGGGCCTCGAGTCCTCGTCGGGCGGTTCGCACGTGAGTCTGGGCGGCCGCTCGCTGGACTGCGGTTCGTTTGGCGGTGAACTCGGTAGCCAGCAGTGCGGCATCGGGAGCTTGGCGCGGAGCGCGTCGAGCCTGCTGGGGATGCAGTTCACGGCCCCCCGTGCGGCCGGCGCGGGCTTGGGCGGCGGTGCCGGCGGCACGCACCTCGACATGGCGGCGCTGTTGTTCGGCGGCGACGGCGCCATGGGCGGTCCCGGCGCCATGGACGCCATGGACGGCTTCGGCGCTGGCGGCACCTACACAGGCCAGCAGGAAGGCGCGGACGGATCGACCGGGGCCATCGAGTTCGACCCGCTGTCGAGCCGCGACCTCCTGACCGGCAGCTCGTTCCAACTGTCGTTCGGCGGCAACGCCTCTGGCGACCCGGCTTCGTCCACGGATGCCGACGCCTCTGGCACCGGCTCCGCAACGGCGGGCGTACCCGACAGCGCGGCACCCCAGGCGTCGCCCTCCCGCTCGGGCTGGACGCTGTGGGGCCAGGCGAACGGCAGCGAGTTCGAGAGCGCGCCGAACGACGGGCTCCTGCTCGAGGGCGGCACGCGCTCGATCTACGCCGGGCTGGACTACCGGTTCGGCTCGGGGCTGCTGCTGGGGCTGGCGGGCTCGCGCAGCGCACTCGACTCCGAGTTCACCAGCAGGCACAACGGCACGGGCACGGTGGACGCCCGCCTGACCAGCACCTACCCCTACCTGCACTGGTCGCCCCGCCAGGGGCTGGGGCTGTGGGGCTTGGTGGGCGCGGGCCGGGGCTCGGCGGACCTGACGGAAACGGTGGGCGGGCGGTTCAGCACCGACATCCGGATGCGCATGGCGGCGGTGGGCGCGCGCCAGGAGCTGATCGGACCGTTGGCGCTGCGCGCCGACGCCTTCGCGGTGCGCATCGAGTCGGACGCCGCGGTGGACTTGGCGGGCGTCACGGCCGTGGCGCAGCGGGTGCGGTTTGCACCGGAGCTGAGCGGCCAGTGGGCGGTGGGCGAGGGCGCGGCCCTGCAAGGCCGGCTCGATCTCGGCGGTCGCTGGGACGGCGGCGACGCGGAGAGTGGTCTGGGCGCGGAGGCTGGCGCGGCGCTGGGGTTCGCGCATGTGCCCACCGGGTTCAGCTTCGAGGCGCGCGGCCGCGCGCTGGTGGCGCACCAGACGAGCGCGTTCCGAGAGTGGGGCGCCGGGTTCGCGGTGCGGTTGCAGCCGGGCCGTGATCAGGGCGGGCTGTCGTTCTCGGTCGAGCCGACGTGGGGCGAGGCAGCCAGCGGCGCCCAGTCGCTGTGGCAGGCCCAGGCCGGGTTCGCTCCGCACCAAGCCGCCCCGCTGGGCGACCCGACAGCACCGTCCGCCGGCACCGCGCTCGGCGGCAACATGCCCGGCTGGACGCCGGACCGTGTGGCACTGGAGCTGGGCTGGGGCGTGGTCCTGCCGGGCGGCGCGCAGGTGACGCCGTTCGGCAGATGGACCCGCCACGGCGCGGACGGCTACCGGCTCAACGCCGGCACGCGCTGGGAGCTGCTGGGCACCGAGCCCACCGAAGCCGGCACCCCCGGCAACGGCAACCACCTGGACCAACACCAGGGCCTGCGGTTCGCGATCGACCTCTTCGGCGAGCAGGTCGCCAGCGACGTTCAGCCCACGGAGCACCGGATCGGTATCCTCGGCAAGATCGGGTTCAAATAGCCTGTGGTGGACGAGCTCCACACAGCGAGGTACGGATTTCTACTACCTGAAATGTCCCGTCGGATGTCCCATCAACGGGCTGTTTCGTGTCCCGTCTCGTGTCTCGTCCCATGTCTCCGCCCCGAACCGTCGCCACGCCAAGCGCAGCAGCATCGTCGCCCAGCCCTACTGGCCGAATGGGACTAATGTTCTGACTCCCGTCCGCGCCTTGGTGGGAGGTCCGTGGAGCCAGCTTGCGGTGCACTGCGGGACGGTGGTACGCTTCCAGTTGCTCCGAGAGAATGGCCCTTGTCCCACCCCTGGAGAAGGTCCGCGACGTGATCTCCGAATCAAGCCCGTTTGCGCCCGGGTCGCCCGTTCCCGTCGAGTTGTTCGTAGGGCGCCGGGGCGAGATCGAGCATGTCCGCAGCTTGGTGCGAGCCGCCCACGACGGCCGGGCCCGGGTGGGCTTCGTCAGCGGGGAGCGTGGCATCGGCAAGAGCTCCTTGGCGGGCTTTGTTCGCTGGCTTGCCGAACGTCATGACCAAGTGGTCGGCTGTCACGTCTACTTGGACGGCGTGCAGGACTTGCAAGGGATGCTACATCGGGTCTTCGACCGCTTGCTGAAGGACAGCATTGAACGGCCATGGCACCGGCAGATCCGCGACTCTTTGGGCGAGCGCGTTCGCAGGGCCGGCCAATTCGGCGCCACGCTCGAGCTCCGGCTCGACCGCGACGACCTCCAAGTCATCGAGCGCAACTTCGCCCGCTCGATCCGGGAGTTTCTCACGAAGACGGGCAAGAAGTCTCTCTTCCTGATTCTCGACGACATCAACGGACTGGCCAGTTCCGTGCAGTTCGCCAACTGGCTCAAAAGCACCGTAGACGAGATTGCCACGTCGCGACATCAAACCCGATTGTGCGTGCTGCTGGTCGGCATGGACGAGAGGCGACGGCAGATGATCGGCGAGCAACCGTCCTTGGCGCGAGTCTTCGAGTTGATAAACATCGCCCCGTGGTCCGTCGAGGAAGTGGAGGAGTTCTACCAGCAGTCGTTTAGGTCCGCCGGTGCCGAGGTGTCTCCCCGAGACTTGGACTTGCTAGTGGACTTCACGGGCGGACTTCCCGTCCTGGCCCACGAAATCGGGGACGCTGTTTGGCGCGTCGCCCGGACTCCGGCGATCACGCGGGCCGACATCGCGCAAGGCATTGTGCTAGCCGCTACAACCGTGGGCGGCAAGTACTTGGAGCCCCAGATGCTAGCCGCGACTCGCAGCGCACGCTACCGGTCAACACTGTACTCAATCGTGCGACACTTAGGGGTTCGGTTCACTCGGCCCGAGATCATCCAGCACATTGGACACGACGACCGGCCCGTGCTCGACAACTTCTTGCGCCGAATGAGAGAACTCGGCGTGCTGGAGACAGTCCCTGGGACTCGGGGTGAGTACCGGTTCCCGAACCGTCTGTCCTGGCTGTACTTCAGGATGTCGGCGGTCAGGCCCGACCTTGGATAATCACCGCGTCTTTCGCATTTCGGGCGTTGGCCTTCCGCCAAGCTCATTCTTCTCCCACAACTGACTAAGGCTGTAGTCGTCCAGCCACGCTTCAAGGTCCGTTGTGTTCAGTCTCCTGAACGTCGAAGCGCCTTCGCGTCGTTCCGCCACGAACACATCTTCCGGTTCGAAGTGGTCCAGCATCGAGGAGGACTGAGTCGCAATGATCACCTGGGCGCCGACGGATGCCGTTTTCAGCAGAGAACACAGCAACGTGATCGCATACGGATGCAATCCGAGCTCCGGTTCATCCATGAGTATCAAGGATGGCAAGAGTTGCCTGGGCTGAAGCAGCAACGTCGTCATTGCCATGAAGCGCAACGTTCCGTCGGACAGCGATGATGCATCGGAGTACGAATCGGTGCCCACCTGCCGCCATTCCAATCGAATCACGTCTCTGTTGGCGGCCATGGGCCTGAGGACGAAGTCGTCGAAGAACGGCATCGCGAGACGAATTGTTCGCCGGATGAGATCATAGGATTCTGGGTGCTTGTCTCGCAACAGGTACAGAAGGGCTGGCAGATTCGACCCGTCGGGGCGCAGGAATCCGTTGTCGTGAAGTGCACATGTCTTCTTGAAGGGAGAATGCGGTCCAGTGTCATGGAAGTGATACAGGCGCCAGGGATCAAGGTGACTTTGTATCCAGCTGGGGATATCTTGCAGTGGAACCAGTCGGTCGGATTCGTCGGGTACGAGCGTAATCTCGTATTGATTTCGACTGTCTGCAAATGAGACGCCGATGACGAGTTCGTCGGTCGTCTTGGCACCGAAGTGGAGCACGCGATCGGCACCGCCAGCCCTTGCCACATACTCGTCCAGTCTGCCTCCCCGGATAGCCTCAAGAACGGAGAACACGCTGACGAGATTGGACTTGCCGGAACCGTTGGCTCCGATCACGACGTTTGTCCTCTTCAAAGGCAGCTTCTGCACGGATTCGATGCTCTTGAATCCTGCAACGCTGATCCAATCGAGAGGTCGCCAGGTGGTCGGGCCGCTGGCCTCGGTGTCTGGGATCATTTCAGCACCGCCCCCGGGGTGGAGCCCATGGCAGGACCCGTCGGCCGGGAGCCCAGAGGCTCTACAGCACTGTCCGGAGGGACAATCTTCGGCCTTACCAGAACGCCGTCCACCAGGATCAACGGAACCTGTTCTTGCTTCAGGGGCGGAACGTACTCCGGCCCCTCGAACCCACCTCGGTGTTGGAGTCCTGCTCCGCGGAAGCACTCCAAGAAGCACCTACGCAGAGTCTTGGCGTCCTTACTCATCGGTCTCTCTCCTCGGTTCAGGAATCGGTGACGACTCTGACGGACTAATCTGAACGTAACGGACCTGGCTCTCCGGCGTCAGCGTCGTCCGCCGTCCGATTTCGAGCTCCAGAATGTCCACTCCGATGTCCCATTTCCGCGTCCCGAGTGTCCCGTGGGCTACCCGGGGGGCCTGGGGCAGTTCTGGTCGCGGCTCCGCGCGGATCGACCCGGGCACCCCCTTGACCACCACGTTACGTTCCCCGGCCACCTTCCGAACAGTGCCCCGACGCTGGACTTCCCCGATGTCGGGCCGTGCTCGGCGAGCCGGAACGTGCAACCCGCCAGCCGGAACGCGCAACCCCAACCACGCAAGGAACGGAACCCGTGGGCATCGCCATCATCCGAGGCGCCAGCGGCAAGCCAGCCGCCAGCGACATGCTGTGTACGGCGGTGGCGAAGTGGGCACGAGACCGTCCTGCCGCGTCCGGCAAGCTGTACGTCGGCTACCCCATGATACCGACTCCCGACGGCACGCGGCGAATCGACGCCCTCCTGGCCTCCGAAGCTCACGGGCTCGTCGCGTTCGACCTCGTCCAGGACGACGACGGCGTGGGCTACCGAGATCGGCAAGACGACTTTGCGAACGCCATCGAGTCCAAGCTCCGGGCGCAGAGGAATCTGGTACGGCGGAGCAACGGAGAGCGGAAGCTCGTGGTGCCCGTCCATGCTGTCTCGTTCGCCCCTGCCGTGTCCAAGCCGCCGGACGACCGAGACTACCCCGTCGTCGACGAGAGCACATTGGGCGGTTTTCTCGACAGCATCGAGGGAGCCGTCTCCGAGCCGGACGCGTTCGCATCCGCCCTGTCGTTGCTCGAGTCCATGTCGGCCGTCCGCCGACCCCACGATCCCAGGCCGCTGGCTGCGCCCCAGTCCCGCGGTGCGAAGTTGCGCCACCTTGAACGGGAGGTCGCGACCCTCGACGTTCAGCAGGCACGGGCCGCGATCGAGACGGCCGACGGCGTACAGCGATTGCGGGGCTTGGCAGGCTCGGGCAAAACCATCGTCCTGGCCTGGAAGGCCGCCTATCTTCACGCCATGCATCCGGAATGGCGCATAGCCGTCACGTTCTACACCCGGTCCTTGAAAGAGTTTTTTCGCGATCTTGTCGCGAGGTTCCACGTTTCCCATACAACGGAACTCCCGAACTGGGATAAGCTTTGGATCACCCATGCATGGGGTGGTCGGGGCAGCCCCAAGGACAGTGGGATCTACCGAGATTTCTGCCTCACAAACGGTGCGACATACCTCGACTTCATCACGGCCAGGTCTCTGGCAGGGCCTTCACAGGCATTCCAAGTGGCGTGCCGTCAAGCCCTCGAAGAAGTGGAAGCACCGGAAGCATCGTTCGACGCCATTCTCGTCGACGAGGCCCAGGACCTTCCGCCCGAATTCCTTGCGATCTGCTACCGCTCTCTGACGGCGGAGAAGCGGTTGGTCTACGCATACGACGAGTTACAGAACCTGGGTTCCGCCTCCGTGCAGGCGCCACGCGACATCTTCGGTCCCGATGTCCGCTGGGACGAGGAGGCGTCCGGGAGCGACATCGTATTGAGGAGATGCTACCGCAACTCCCGGCCAATCCTGACGACGGCTCATGCCCTCGGTTTCGGCATTCACCGAAAGGCCGGCGAAGGGGAGAGCAACGGCCTAGTCCAGATGTTCGACGACGTTCGTATGTGGCAGGACGTCGGCTACGAAGCGTCTGGTGGAACGATTCGTGAAGGCGCGCAGGTGGTGCTCCGCCGAACGGATGCGACGAGCTCTAGCTTTCTCGAGGATCATTCGCCCGTCGATGACCTTGTGATCTTCCAAGTGTGTTCGGATGCCGGCGAACAAGATGAATGGCTCGTCGAGCAGATCTGCAAGAATCTGGACCGCGACGAACTCCGCCCGGAGGACATCGTCGTAATCAATCCCGACCCGTCATTGACGCTCATGGCGACAGCTTCGCTCAGAGCACGACTGCTCAAGAAGGGCGTCCCGAATCACCTGGCAGGCATGGGTGGGAGAGCCGACGAGTTTCGCCGGAGTGGATCCGTGACCTTCACCGGGATCCACAGAGCCAAAGGCCACGAAGCTGGTATGGTGTACGTCATCAATGCAGACGATTGCCATTCCACACGTCATGGTTTGCCCCGTCGGCGAAATGTGCTCTTCTCTGCGATAACGAGGAGCAAGGCATGGGTGCGTGTCTGCGGCATCGGCGAACCCATGAAGGAGCTGGCCAGGGAGCATGACACGCTGAAAAGCCACAACTACACACTTCGGTTCCGATATCCAACTAAGGAAGACTTGATGGTGATGAGAACTGTCCATCGCGACATCCGCGACGACGAAGCCACGTTGATCGACAGCCACAAGACCAATCTTCGTCGGCTGATGGACGATATTGAGAAGAAGCATGTACATGTTGAAGACATCGCGGAGTTTCGGCCAGCGTTGCGGCACCTACTAGCCGTCAGAGAAGAAAGCCGACAGCATGACGACGGCTGAGAACATTGCTGCCGAGATTCGCGGCTTGACGATCCACTTGGTCGGATCAGCCATCACTAGGGACCATCGCTGGCCGACGACGCGCCGAAGTAGATCGGTGTCGACCGTGTCGTTCGACAATGATCAATATGTTGCCGACGCCATGAAGCTCGACACGTACACGCACGTCTACAGGCACCTAGCCGACCGACATGCGTACAACCTCATGATGCTCGATGGCGCTCTCGTACAGTTCATGTATCGTTTCGAACGACGTAGCTTGGCAGGCCATCGCTTGGCCTACTTGCCGGTGCCCGATGCCCGTCAGCCACATGACGAGTTCGGCGATTCCCCTGATGGTCAGCTGGAGGACGTTATCGGCCGCCGCGCCGTACCGGTGCCGCTACGGATCGACTACGACGCCAGCGAGAGACGCCACCGCCCACAGACTCATCCCAAGTGCCACCTGACGCTAGGCGAGCATCGGAGCTGCCGGATACCCGTCTCTTCGCCAATGACTCCATGCCGGTTCATGGACTTCCTCCTGCGAAGCTTCTACGACGGCGAAAATCGGGCCTACGCGAACCAGCTGCCGAAGAGCAGTTGTCAGTTCGCCACGTCGATTCATGCCGAAGAACGGCAGGTCGTGCACGTGGTCGTTCCTGGGTAGCGGCCGCCCCGGGGGTAAGGTCCAGCGACCGCGCCTTCGCCACCTCGAGCGTCTTGAGCACCGGCAGGCGGCTGGGCCGCATCGCCGTGGCCGGCCGACGGCTTGTTGCGGAGCGCGATCTGCGCCGCCAGCAGCTCCTCGATCGCTTCGGCCGCCGTCGTCGCGCCGCGGCCCACGCGGGCAAGCACCTCGGCCAGTGCTTCCAGCGCGCCCGGCATCTTAAAGTCCGCCTGCGGGGCCGCGACAGCGACCACCGAGCGGCAGGGCCAAGGCGCCAAGGGCGGGAGCCGACGCCGCTCGGCCTCGGAAGCGCGCCACGGGCCGCTGCATCAGCGTGCCGTGGACCCGGACGTTGGCCACCGTGTCCAACCAGCGGCGAGCCCGAGCGTTGAGGTCGTCGTCGGACACGAACTCCCGACCGTAGAAGAAGCCGCTGCGCACGTAGCTGAGACCGGTCGCTCCACCTTCCCCTTCGTCTGCACACGGCTCGCCCTGCACGCCCAGATGCGGAAGCCCCGGTGGGTGCTGAACCGCAGGAACTCCCGGTTCTCTAGCAGCCGCCCGCCCTGCCCCAACGGCAGGACGAAATCGGCGAAGTCCACCTGGCCCTGCCGCCCCGGCGGCGTCTCGAACCGCCGCTCCGGCTCCGGGTGCGGACGCACTCGGCGCACGTACCGCTTGACTGGGCTGTAGCTGCCCTCCTAGCCCGACTCCCGCACCTCCTGGTAGCCGGGTCGCCGAGAGCTTCGGGTACGTGGCCAGTCGCTCGTCGATGATCGCCTGTACGGCTCCAGCTTCCACGGCACCCGCCGGCGGGGGGCCGTACCGCTAGGCCGGTGGCTGCCCATCGGGCTCGCGCCACCCCTCGATCAGGAGTCCGAAGTGTGCAATTTTCGACGGTCCGTAACACGCCTGCGTGCTGCCCGTTGGGGAGACGCGCTGGACATCTGCGCCGTGGCGGTTGCTCCCCATTCCGAGTCGCCGGTGGAGCGGGCCGAATGGCTGATCAGACTGGGTTGCCTGGGCAATTCCGTTTACCCGGGCGAAGCCCTGTCTCGGCGTCTGGCCGCCGCCCACCTTCGTCGACCTTGTCCGCAACCCCAGGGGCCGCTCGTGCAGGGGACCGCCATCTGAACCGCCCCCAAGGGTGTCCGGCCGCGTGTTGGCACGCAGCTTCCACTTCTCCGACGGCAATCGGGGTCGGCCCTGTCGCCCTGCTATGCCCCGCCTCGCCGCGGCCGTCGAACGGCAAGCTCATCCTTCGGGATCATGACGGGGGTGGACAGCAACCGCCACCTCCCGCTATCTTGCTCCGTCAGGGCTAAGCTGGCTAACGCCGGACGGCAGTGAGCTCCAAACAACGAGGTGCAATACGGTGGCAGACAACACAGCGAAGCTTCACGTGGAGATAGACGGTGTCTCAGTCTCGTATGAGGGCCCGGCTGATCTGCTCGAGGAGCGCCTTGCGCCCCTCGTCCGGGAGATATCGATAGCACTGGAAGGCCGAAGAGCCGTTCAATGCGAGTCGCGAGATCAAGAATCCAGATTGGGCACAGAGGAAGATCAGCCGGTTCGTGCAACCGAGGACGCTGGCGCCGTGGGCACGATCAATAACGTTGCCGCGAAGCTCGACTGCAAGACTGGCCCAGACCTGATTGTGGCAGCGGCGGCGTTTCTGACCTTCGGTGCCGAGTCTATGCCGCGATTCGATCGAAAGCGTCTCCTTGACGAGATGAAGATGTCGTCGTACTACAGGAAATCGTACAGCAATAATATGAGCAGATACTTGCAGGGACTAGTCAAGAGACAGAAGCTCAACGAGGTGACAAAAGGTGAATATCAACTGCCTCCTGCACTTCATCGTGAGCTGAAGAACAAGCTAAGAGTATGATTGGCACGATCAATAACGTTGCCGCGAAGCTCGACTGCAAGACTGGCCCAGACCTGATTGTGGCAGCGGCGGCGTTTCTGACCTTCGGTGCCGAGTCTATGCCGCGATTCGATCGAAAGCGTCTCCTTGACGAGATGAAGATGTCGTCGTACTACAGGAAATCGTACAGCAATAATATGAGCAGATACTTGCAGGGACTAGTCAAGAGACAGAAGCTATACGAAGTAGCCAGGGGCGTGTATCAACTGTCTCCTGCACATCGTGATGAACTGAAGACTAGGCTATATGTACCTGACGATGATATCAGCGCGGCCGATAGCGTTGCCGTGAAACTGGACACGGCGGCCACGAGCGGTCGTCTTGATGTCTTGTCGACGCTTAGACAGCATCTCCAGAGCATTCGAAACGATGCTACTAGAAGTTTCGTTGAGGAAGCAATTAGGTGCGTTGAGAACGATCTTCATCGCAGTGCCGTAGTGCTGTCTTGGGTGGGAGCCGTGTCGATATTGCAACACCATGTAGTGGAAAGACGTCTAGATGACTTCAACACACAAGCAAGTAAACAACGCAAGAAATGGCAGGCGGTTAGAACTGCCGACGATTTGTCTCGCATGCCCGAAAGCGCATTCCTGGATGTACTTGAGTCAAGCTCAATAATTGGCAAGGCCGTAACGCAAGAACTTCGCAATTGCCTTGCCCGGCGAAACAGATGTAGTCATCCGAACTCGCTGGCGATTGGCCATGCTATTGTGGCTGCACATGTTGAAGTCTTGCTTCTAAACGTCTTTGCGAAGTATTCTTGACTGAAGGTTAGAGCACGCGGGCATAGTTGGTCCATTTGCGCACTCGATTGAGACGGAAGATCGATTCAATGCATGGACATCGGTTGCAAAGAGGTCAGCTGCGAGCGAAGCGCGACCGCAACGCATTCCAGGCAGACGCATAATCCTCTTCGCGGCTTGGAATGGTGAAGGGGGCACGGTATTCCACCATTCGCTTCCGAGGTCCGCCGGGTAGCGTGTCCTCATCGACTTCCCGGAAGATGACGCCGCTCTTCAGGTGGCGAACATTTTCCCAACTGAGCGGAACCTTGGATCGCACTCCGTCGGGTGTCCGAAGAGTTGCAGTTGCTTCCTTCGTGGGCCGCCGAGGGAGGCCGATGCCGGGGAGCCCCTTCGAAGCAGTAAACACGATGCGGCCGGTGGCGTCGTACCAAGTGTCTGCCTCGTATTGGTACATGACGGGGAACTGGACGCGGTAGATGGTGAGGAGTTCGTCCAACGTAAGGCCAAGGGCCATGGCAGCAAGAACGTCGATCTCGAGTAGGGCTTGGCGGCGGACGTAGTCAGTGCGGAGGGCGTGGTCGCGACGCCAGTCGGAAGTGAGGCATGACCAATCGTTCGGCAGGCGGGGGTCGGCTGTGGTCCAGAAATCGGCGCGGAAGAAGTCGGTGGTGGGAGAAGGATCAGCCAAAAAGGCGGCCCGCCACAGGGCAGCGTAGTGCGTGGAGAGGCAGCATAGGCGAAGGGCACGGATGCGGAGGGCGGCGCGGGCGGAGGACGACATATTGTCATCAGGGATAGGTAAGCGACGGAGCCAATGGGGCCAGAGATTGCCGGTTCCTGTGGTTTTGGTGAAGAAATCAAGCGCGATGGACCTAGACAGGGCGGCGAAGTCAAGGAGTCGGCCCATGTCCCTGAAAGCGGTCGCGGTACTTGCATTGATCACGGCACATTTCCTCGGAACGATGGCGGTACACAGCGTGCGCTCAAGACCGGAGGCAACCATCCGGCGAGCCGCTACGCGATAGTAGCCAGTCACCTCATCATACTGTGCGCCGTCGGCTTCCAGCCACGTTACATGTGGCGTTCGCCTCTCGTACTCCTCCCGGTCACACGCCGGAACGTAGTTGGTCCTCGGCAGGTAATCGTCGGGCAGGGTCGTCAGGTCCAGCACATCGTAGTGGCTGTTGAGCGTGCATTTCCGGCGGGGTGTCTTGTTGAGCGGGTTGCCGACGAAGAAGTGAGGACCTGACAGCACGAGTTCGCTGGCCGTCTTCGGGAACCGGGTCTCCCGACGAATCGTGCCGTCACGCTGAGCCCCGGTCTCGTGCCAATGGCCCGTGATGAAGACATCGTCTCCCAAGTCCCCCAGCCGCCTCGGATGGGCCGCCAGCTTCGCCAGCACGCCGAGCAACGTTTTTGCGTGAAGCGCTGGCAATCTGGCCCTGACTGCGGGCGTCCCGTCCGCGTCGTACAGTTTGGCGAAGTCGCCCAGGGCGTCCAAGTCCACGTCGACCACACGCTGGGCGTGCCCCGCCATGTTCCACTTGCCGTTGTCGTCCTTGATGCCCGGCACCGGGCCGTGCCCGTCGTGGTCAAGGCAGGCGTCCACGGTCGCGGGGGCAAACAGGTTCGCGATGTGTTGGAAACACGGTTCTGGGCGGGCGGCACCGTAGACGTTGACGCTGAACTCGGTGTGGTGGTGCACCTCCGGGAACAGCCGCTTCTCGTTCTGGAATTGGAAGTGAGCGCGAAGCCGAGCGTAGAGCACTTCCCGGAACCGTCCCCCCTGCGGATCGTCGTAGACGCCATCGGGGTGCAGGAGCCCGACCGCGCCCTCATCCCGCCGGGCAACCATCCACGCCTGGGGCAGAAAGCACTTGTACAGATTGGTCTGCTGTCCCTTTAGCAGCGGATAGTTCCCCACTCCGTTCAAGAAACCTTGCGTCGCCTCCGCCTCTTCCAGCTCCCCTAGCCACGCCTCACGCAACCCCTCGTACTTCTCGAACGCCGCTCCACGCAACTCCGTCACATCCGTCGCCGACACCTTCCGCAACACCAGCGTCGGATTCCGCTCCCCCAGCACGCCCTTCTCCTCCCACTCCACCTTCACCCAGGGCGGATTCCCGACCACCAGATCGAAGCCGCCCCGCTCGGCGAACAGGTCCGCGAAGGCCAGCTCCCAGTGATGGAAGCGGTGTCGTCGCGCTAGGTCGTCCACGAACCGCAGCCTCGGGAACGCCTCGAAGAGCCGGTCCAGGTCCAGCATCCCGATCTCGTTCGTGATCCGCTTGGCGATTTCGCCGGCGTGCTCGGCGTACTCGGTGCCGAAGAGGTCCGCGATCTGGTTGGGGCCGACGCCGGGCTGGTAGACGTTGCCCGTCAGCACCAAGCTGATCTCGGTCAGGAACTCGTCGCGGCTGGGCAGCTGGCCCGCCTCGCGGATCGGCCAGAACCACAGCGCGCACCAGTAGTCCATCACCAGCTTGAGCCGCCGGTACGGGCTGGCTGTTGAGACACCCTCGCCGTCGCCGAAGATACCCTGTGCGCGGATGCGGTCCTTCCACGTGTTCGTGGTGCGACGCTCGCGAGACGGGGCGGGCTGGCCCCAGACCGGCAACGTGTCCTCCGTCTCTCGGTGGTCGCGTCCCAGCTGCTCGGCGTGCACGGCCCACAGTTCGTCCACCACGTCGGACAGCCGTTCCAGCTCGGCTGCTTCCTCGGCCGAGAACGCCTTGACGAACGATCGACGCCACTCGGCAATGCGTGCGAAGTTCTCCGGCTCCAGCTCCTTCGCCGCCTTGTCCTTGTAGCCGACCATGCCAGGGTCCGGCAGCAGGAAGTGGTAGATCGTCCCTGCCGGGCGGCGCGCCCTCGGCCCCGGCGCCACCCGTTCCGGCGTCTCGTTGAACCACAGGTCCGCCTTCTTCTGTCCCTTCGCTTTGCGGACTTTCGCCGACGGATACACCTGCCGACGCGCTCCCACCAGCGAGTTGCCGCACGCCAACTGGTAGCCGAACCAGGGGACGTGTCCGTCCTCGCGGATGCAGTTCAGCCAGAGCGACACTTCGGCCAGCTCGATCGCCACCGGGTTCAGGTCCACGCCATAGACGTTTCGGTCGGTGACGAAGTGGCGGACCTTCTTCAGCTCGCGGGCGTACTCGTCGTGGGGGATGCGCTGGCCCAGCTCGCGCTGCTTGCGGTCCAGGTACTTCTCGGACAGCTGGTTGACGGCTTCGTTCAGGAACGCGGCGGACCCCATGGCAGGCTCGCAGACGGTGAGGCGCAAGATGTCGTCGGCGGGCATATCGTCGTTCACCAGCTCGCGGAGCGAGTACTTGACCACGCAGCGGGTGAGCGATTCGGGCGTGTAGTAGCTGGCCGACTTCTGACGGTCGCGGCCCGCCAAGCGGTAGACGAAGGTGCCCTTGGGGTGAACGCGGAGCTTGAGGCGGCCGTCTTCGTCGCGGTCGTGGACGCGCTCTTCTTCCGCGTACTGGTCCAGGTCGGCGGCGGTCACGAAGAACGCGGCGTCCAGATCGTCGTGGGAGTCCTTGGCCTTCTTGACTTCGTACAGGTCCTGCTCGGCGAAGAACCCCCGGTACGACAGCAGCGCCTCGTAGACGGCCCCCAGCTGGTTGATGCCTAACTGAGCGTAGGAGATGCGTCCTCGACGCTTTGCCTTGCGTCCGGTCCCACGCCCGCTCCCCTTGCCTCGCCCGCCCTGGGCTGGCCGCGTCAATGACATCAGTCGAATCATCTTCTGCAACACTTCGTTCCGCAACTTCACTTTGTCGATCAGCGGCGTCGAGCCCTCGCGGAAAAGCCGGCTGTCCAACGGACGCACCCGGAAGCCGAAGCGGAGCGCACGGGTCTCGCCCGAATCCATAGCGCTGTCCATCGCTCTCGCCCCCCCCCCCCCCCCCCCGTGCAAATAGGTCTTCGCTGCCGCCCCAGTTGCTGCCGTCGAAGCCGTCGCGGACCAGACGGAAGAGCCGCTCGATGCTGTGGTGCAGGTAGTAGCCGTTGCGGGATTCCTCGGTGGTCAGCTGCACCATCTCCAGGTCGCGCAGGTGCTCCAGAGCGTAGCCCTTGCGGTAGGCGTCGGAGCGCAGGGGCGCATAGCCCAGCTCCGGGCGCGACTCGATGTAGAACAGAAAGAGCAGCCGGTACATGTAGCGCAGGCACTCCAGGCCCAATGTGCTGGCCAGGGCGTCGTCCAGGTCGAACAGCTTGTCGTGACGCACTTCGCGCATGTAGCGGACGACCTCGTTGCCCACGAGCTCAATCGACTCCCGAAGCGCGTATTTCAAGTCCTCGGAGACGGCGAAGGCGTGCTTGTGGCTGTTCTCGTCGAGGCGGTCCAGGAGGCCATGGCTTTGCCCGTCGGGAGGCAGCAGGCTGTCGCGATGGAGGAGGACGGCAGTGGCCTTGAGGGTGGCGTCGTCGCGGCGGCCCAGGATCTCGGTTAAGTCGAAGCGCAACGCTCGGTTGTGCGTCCACTTGCCGCGCTCCAGCAGCAGCACTTGACCGAACGAGAGTAGCAGGACCCAGCGCGGCGGATGCTCCTGGCCGAACACGCGGCGCGTCGCGATCTCCTCCCAGCGCTCGTCCAGCAACGCCGGTAGCGGAGGCGCCTCGCCGTGGAACTGGGCCAGATGCGGCTTGAGCGAGAGCGGGTCGTCGCCCTCCGCGACCGCGTCGTAGGCTTCCAGCACCATCAGTTGGGACGTGGCGCACAGGACTGGCAGCTCCACTCCGTCGTCCACGAGATGGTTGGCCGGGTGCCAGTCGTTCTCGTAGCCCAGGGCATGGAGGAAGCGGCGGCACCAGCGGCGTTGCGCGTCGATCTGGCGGCGGTGGATCGGCGAGGCGGCCTGCCGGAGTTGCGACGCCCCGGTCCCGCTACGTTCCGCCCGTCGCTCGAACCCGTCGCGGAAGCGAGTGTAGTCGCGGGCCAGGGTGCGGAGGGCCGCGTGGGGCGCCGGCTTCTCGTCCGTAGCCTCCTGCTGCCACTGCTTCACGGTTTCCTTGATGTCGCCGGTGAAGATCTCGGACAGGTAGTGGTGGCTGTAGAACTCGTTCTCGTTGTGGATGCCGGCGAAGGTGGCGGCGGCGAGGGCCATGGGGGGTGTCGTGCGCCTAGGCCTGGAACGCTCTCATCTGTTCGATCCGCGGCCGGTAGCCGTCCGGGCCTCTCTCGATTAGATCGGCAGCGACCAGCCAGTTCAGATCGCGAGTCAACGTCTTGTAGGTCTTCTCGGCGTACTCGCCTGCCAGGTCCGGCGTGAGCGACGGCACGTCGCGCTTCTTGACCGGCGTTTCCGTCTGCGACAGCGCCAGCACGACATCCCTGCGACGGCGATTCGCCGCGCTCTGCGTCTCCTCCCGGAACTCATGGAACACGAAGTGCTCCCACGCCAGACGCAGCTGGACGCCTTTGACGTACCTGCACTGCTCAACCAGCCCGTCGACGAACCCCCTCGCCGCGTACTCCACGAACCCGAACACGTCGTCCCGGCCGACTCCCGCCCGGCTGGAGCTGTCCAGCTCGCGGTAGTACTGGCCCCGCGTCCGATTGAAGTGGTTGCTCATCAGCTGCGCCGACGGGAACGGTACCCCCGCCCGTGCCAGCAGCATGAACTCGACTAGGCGCGCCGTCCGTCCGTTGCCGTCTCCGAAGGGATGGATCCAGGCAATGTACAGATGGGCCAGGGTGGCCTTGAGGATGCCCTGGGCAAGACGGTCAAGGCGCGGGTCCCGAAAGATGCCAGGGGCATGGGCAGCGGTCTTGCCGGGGGCCATCCCGGCGGGGGCAATCTCGGCGGCCGTGCGGGTCCCATTTCCTCCGGCACCTGTTCGCCCCTCGGGCGGCTCGCCCCCCGGCCCCGGCACGTCGTCTTCGTCCAGCCAGCGGCAGAGGCGGTCCAGCAGGTAGCCGCAGTCCTCCCTGGGCGCTGCCCGGTACCTGCCCACGCCGATAGGAAAGGCGGGAAACTCCCCCGGCACGACGCCGTCGGCCAGCTGCTCCTCCAGTCCCGCCAGGACGGATCGGTTGGCGTCGGCAATCCACTCGGGCGTCAGCCGAGGCGGGGATCCGTCCTCGATTTGCTCCTCAATGTCCCGAACGGCGTTTAGAATGTTGACCACCTCCTGTCTCAAGTAGGCTTGCGACGGCGGCAGGTCGAGCGTGCCGTCGAGCGCCTGGCCGACCTGCTCTTCGGTCAGCGTATTGTTCTCGATCGCCGTGGTCGCCGTCGCGCCCTTGACGAGGTACAGCGCGTTGAGCTCCCCAGCCGCGGCAGGCGGCAGCACCGCCCCCGACACCTGATCGCAGAGCGCCACGGCTTGTCCCAGCAAGGCCCACAGCTGGGGCGACGCCCGTTCTAGGTTGATCGCGAAGGTTATCCACGGGTGACTGGTCTGGTAGGCTCGGCGGGTCTCTGTCACTGGCGGCTGGGAGCTCGAGGAGCAGGCGGAGGGTGGCGGCGGCGGCGTGTCCGGCGGGCCGCGAGGCAACCGATTCGTGCCGCGGTCCCCGGATTTCAGCTACCTGAAATGTCCGGACGAATGTCCCGTTTTGCAAGCTGGGATGTCCAGGGGGTCGATCTTCGACAGTCCCGTCTCGCCAGGCTTCCTGTGGAGGCACTCCGGTCGCAGGCAAGTCCGATTAGATTGTTGCTCCACGCTCACGCTCCCCCAACCCGGAGACGCAACGATGCTCGGTCTCGAAGCAGCGGAACAGGCTTGGCTGGACGAGTACCGCCACGAGATCAAGGTGCGCCACCCAGGGACGGTGTTGCGGATGCTGATCTACGGTTCCAAGGCACGGGGCAACGCCGGTAGCGACAGCGACCTCGACGTGCTCCTCGTGGTCAAGAACGAGGCCGACCGGAGGAGGCGGTCCCTGCGAGACCTCGGATACCGATTGGCTGTCGTGTCCGACACCGTGCCGTCGATCTTCGCCTACACGGAAGCAGAGTGGGAAGACCGGAGAAGGCGCGGCTTTCCGTTCCAAACCGCTGTGGAGCAGGGCGGGATCTCGGTACTGTGAATTGGGGCGGCAGCCTCCCGGAGGATTGGAGCGGCCTAATCGCCGAAGCCAGTCGCCGCGGCTATCTGGAGTTGAGCGAGTCGCGGATTCGCTACATCTGTGCGCAGGTCCGCGAATGCTCCTACGCGAACCCGGAGGAGCGCGTCCGCGCTGGTGTCTACGCTTGGCTGGTTGTCGAGCAAGGGTATGCACCCGAGGCGATCAAGGTGGAAGTGCGTGTACCGCGACGAAGGCCCAGCGACTACGCTGATATCGTCGTGTATACGGACTCCACGTGTCGCGTTCCGTACCTCGTCGTGGAAACCAAGGCGCCGAATCAGTCCGACGGCGAATTCCGGCAGGCCGTCGAACAGGTGTTCGGCAACGCGAATTCCCTGCGGGACACCACTTTGGCACTGGTCGACGCTGGCGACCGGTCCCAGCTCTTCGCGATCGCAGGGCATCCGCACGACGAGCGCAAGGCCAACCGGTTGGGTAGCCGGGACGATCTGCCAGCGTCGTACGGCGTCATCTCCACCTTCCGCTTGGTGGCTGGCGACCCCGAGCACGACATCAAGCCGCGCTCGGCCGCGCATGTCGAGACGTTGGTGCGGCGAGTCCACGGCTTTATCTGGGCTGGCGGAAAGCGGGACCCCTTCTCGGCCTTTGAGGAATGGTGCAAGATGCTGTTTGCGAAGATGTACGACGAACGGCACACCGCAACCGGCACGCCCCGGCGGTTTCAGGCGGGACGTGGAGAGAGCGACGTCTCCATAGCCAACCGAGTGCGTCAGCTGTATGTCGAAGCCCGTGCGGAGGACGAATCCATCTTCGACTCCGACGTACTGTTGCCGGACAACAAGATCGCACAGGTTGTTCGGGCGATTCAGGATGTGGCATTCGCCCAGACCGACGTGGACACCCTCGGCACGGCGTTCGAGGGCTTCTTCGGGTCGGTCTTTCGCGGCGAACTCGGCCAGTACTTCACCCGGCGGGAAATCTGCCGCTTTGTGTGCGCACTGCTGGAACCGACGGAACGCGACAGAGTACTGGACCCCACATGCGGTAGTGGCGGCTTCTTGCTGGAGACGCTGATTCAAGTCTGGCGCTACATCGACGACGCCTTCGTGGGCCAACCCCTGGGCCGCCAACGGAAGTACGACTTTGCGTGGCAGCGCCTGTTCGGCATCGAGATTCATTCCACGTTGGGACGAATCTGCCAGACTAACCTGCTGATCCACAAGGACGGCCACACCAATGTCGAAGTCGGGCGAAGCTGCTTGGACAACGTGTTCGACAACAAGCTTCTCGATCCCGACCGGCCATCGTTTACGCTGATCGTTGGCAACCCGCCTTTTGGGGACAAGGTCAAGAAGGGCGATGCAGATCAGCTCGGCAGCAACCGGCTGTCGGCTTTCGAGCTGGCCGGAGACAACCATGCCACGTCGGAGATCGTGATCCTCGAACGCTCGATCAAGTGGCTGACGCCGGGTGCTGGACGGCTCGGGATGGTCGTTCCCGACGGGGTGCTCAACAACGCAAGCGAGACCTCCAAGTGCCCGGCGCTGCGACGGTTTCTGTTTTGCCACACTCGAATCCTGGCGATTGTGTCGCTTCCGGACCATGCTTTCCGTCGGAGCGGTGCGCAGAACAAGACGAGCCTGTTGTTTGTTCGCCGGTGGTCCGAGAGCGAACGAGCCAAGATGGAAGAGGCCGTCGCACGCCATCTGGAAGACGCCCAAGCTGCCGCCGGAAGTCACGTTGCCGGAAGTCACGTTGCCGGGAGCCGCGCCGCCGGAAGCCCCGCAGACGCAAGTGTCCTTCACCAAGCGATTGGGTCGGCTCTGAAGGAAGTGGACTACCCTGTCTTCCTGGCCGAGGCCGACGAAATCGGTTATACGCCAACCGGCGTATCGACGGCGCGCAACGATCTCTACTCGGGCGCCGGCTTCGACGTGGACGATGCAGAAGACACGATCCTCGGCCAGTACAGGCTATTCCGGGCCCAGCCCAATGTCTATCAGACGTCCATTCAGCCCTCGTGCACGTCCCTTGCTGCCAGCGAGCTGTTTGCCGGGCACCCGTCCCACAGGATCGACGCCAAGTACTTCACCTTCAAGAGCACAGAGGAGGTCGTTCGGCGCTCCGGCGTGCACCGACTGGGCGAGCTGGTGGTTCGGCGTCGCGAGGGCGTGGTTCCGAACGATTGGCCGGAGCGAGAGTTCAAGACGATCACGTTGACTCTCGAAGGTGAAATGAAGCCCCGCGAGGCAGGAAAGGGCCGCAATCCACCGGGCTGGCACGGCTCGTACTTTCCGGCTGGGCAGAAGTGGTTCGCGGTGCGCGAGGGAGACATTGTGGTGTCGCGGATCGACCTGTGGAAGGGATGCATAGGCGTCGTGTCGGCCGCCTTCGACGGGGCCATCGTCACGGGCGAGTTTCCGGTGTACCGGGTTCGCCCCGAGCGGGCGGGCTTGGCGGACGGGAGATACCTGCAGGTGCTGTTGCGAAGCCGATACTTCAGACGGGCGATTCGGGCGGTCACGACGGGTCACTCCAACCGGAGGCGAACCCAGGAATCGGACTTCCTCGATCTGCTCGTGCCCCTGCCATCCCTTGCCGATCAGGCGCGCATTGCCGATGCGATCGAGGGAGTGAAGCGTCGTCGGGACCAAGCGGGCGTCGATCTGCGTCGCCGGCTGCGCGCCTTCGACCAGGCGGTGGAGGGTCGGTTCACGCTGGAAGCGATGCGGAAGATCACGGAGTAGGGCGGGCGAATCACGGACTGGCGGTGGAGATCATGGCCTAGCGCGGCGAGGGGCCCCCGGTCAGCACGCTAACCACCTTGATGTACGGTTGGCGCTCGAGGGTCATCGTTTCCTGGACCCACTCCAAGTAGTCGTCGAAGACCTGCTCGATCTGCCGTTCCCCGGTGGAGCGCAGACGCTCCTTGAACGCCTCGGACTGGCGCGACTGTTCCAGCTTGAGTTCGAGTTGCCCGACGCGCCGACGCTTCAACGCCTCCAGCTCTGCGAGTTCGTGGTTGAGCTTCTCGTTGATCTCCTTCTCGAATGCCCGTCGGTGGTCGTCCAACCATGTCTTCGCCCACTCCACGGCATCGGGCAGGAGCTCCCGCAGCCGTGCCAACTCCGGGGCGATGCCTCGGTTCGGGACTGGCTCTTTGGCCAAGCGCGTCCGCTCCAGCAGCTCCTCGAACCGCTCGATCCCGCACATGTCAGCGCCCCGGAACGTCACCGCGACCCACTCGTGCACCAGGGGATGGCTCTTGCGGTTCGGCACCACGCCCGAGAGAACGAAAACGGCCTCGTCGTCGGCCAAGCTGGGGATGCCCACCATTACCGGCGCCTCGTGTCGCCCGAAAGCGGCCAGCATCCGGTCGTTCAGCCAGCCGACCACCGGGTTCAGGCGCCAGAGGTAGTGGACCTTCGGCCACGCTGTCTCGTCGCGGCGGCTCTCCGCTATTGCTTCGCCCATCGCTTGGCGATCAGTGGTGAGGCGGAAGCGCCCGTGCTCGGGGACAACCTCCCGGGGGAACTGGGCAAAGCGGTGGCGCAGGTCGTCCGGGGCGTCGAGGGCGAGCGCGCCCGAGTCCGCGTCCACCCGGAAGCGCAGTGCGGGCTGCGACGCGCCAAGACGGAAGAGTGCCTGCTCGCAGTAGGTCAGGTCGTCGGCGAAGAGCGACAGCGGCAGAGGAGGCGGTTCGGCGGCGGGTTGCTGCGGGGAACGGTCCGGCGGCTGTTGCTGGCGACCCAGCGGCGCAACATCCGTCAGCGTCTTTGTCCCGAGAAAGAGCGCCAGCAGATCCTCGCCTTCGTTCGACTTCGGCTGCAGGAGGGCATCGAAACGGTCCGCCGCTTCCCCTTCCGCTATTGCCTTGGCCGTGATCTTCTCTTCGGCCTGCACGTCGTGGACGTTCATGAACGCCGACGGGTCGCCGATGTTCTTGTATGCCTGCCGGTCCTTCTCCTCCAGGATTTCGAGGATGCGCGTGTCGCCGCGGATCGTCTCGTTGGCGCTCTCGGCAACCAAGTACACGATCTTCGGCTTTCGCGTCTGCCCGTAGCGGTCCACCCGCCCATTGCGCTGCTGGAAGACCATCAGCGACCACGGCATGTCGAAGTGGATCAGCCGGTGGCAGTGGTAGTGCAGGTTGATCCCTTCCGACGCCACGTCCGAGCAGAGCAATAGGCGAATGGGACGCTTGGCGTTGCCGAAGTCCTCGACCACCTGTTGCTGCTCGACGTCGCTCATCGTCCCGTGCAGGATGGCGATCTGGCTATTGCGCAACCCCAGATCTTCCTGCAAGCGCCCGCGCAACCAGTGCAGCGTCTCGATGCGCTCGGTGAAGACGACCAACCGGTCTTCCGGCGCGGCACCCCTGCCCGTGGCCTTCCATCGGAATGGCTTTCCGCCCCCGATGGCGTCGAGCAACGCTTGGTACTTGGCGTAGTCGCCCGGCCCGATCTCGGCCAGCGCGTCGCGAAGAATCCGAAGCGACGCGACCTCGGCTGCAAGCGCGCCCTCGTCCACCGTACCGGCTCCGGCTTCGCCGCTGCATGATCTCCCGCTCGGATCTCCCGCTCGGGCCACCCTCTCCTCGATCTCCCGCTCGCGCCGTCGAATCCGCTTCTTCACCGTAGCCAGGCAAGCCGCCGGGCTGGAGAACAGCGCCTTCTCCAACGTCACCAAGAACAGGTCGCGCCGAAGGTGCGGCTTCGCCACCTGGCCCTTCGCCACCTGCACGCCCAAGAGCGCCTCGTAGGCCGATTCCTCCATTGCCGAGACCGGAAAGTTGCGCCGACACGTGGTCCGGTCTCGGAAGGCGTCGCGCACATGGTCGTGGATGTCCTTCTTGAAGCGCCGGATCACGAGTCCCTTGTCGCGAAAGTCCTTGGGGGCGAAGTCGTCGGGGTCGGTGATGGCGGTGGCGTCCAGCATGTTCATGAGGCTGGCGAAGCTGCGCGCCTTCCCGTCGTGGGGAGTCGCGGTCAGCATGATCAGCGTGTCCGAGCGTCGGGCCAGCAGGCGCGCGAGCCGACTGCGAAGCGAACCCGTCCCCCGGTCCGCCACGTTGTGCGCCTCGTCGATCACGATCACGTCCCAGTACGCCTGCTCCAGGTACGTCCGGTACTCGGCGTCCTGCTCGAGGGTGTCGATGGAGATAATCGACTTGTCGTAGTAGTGGAACGGGTTGTGGTTGGTGGGAATCCGTCGGCGAACGCGCTGGATGCCGATCGAATCCAGCCGCGTGAGGGGGATCGTGAAACGGTTCCAGAACTCCCTTTGGAACTGGGTCAACATGCTCTTGAGCGCCAACACCAGAATCCGACGGCCCCGTCCGCGGGCAATCAGTTCGCTGACCAGGACGCCGGCCTCCAGCGTCTTCCCCAGCCCGACGGCGTCCGCGATCAGGATGCGCTGCCGGGGCTGCCGAAGCGCTTGCCGCGCCGGGTCCAGCTGGTAGTCCACCGGGTCCATCGCGCCCAGGTGGCCCACATGGATGTGCGTGTCGCTGGGGACGGCTTGGCGCAGCAGGCTCTCCATGTACAGCCTGCTGTCGGCGAAGTGGGGCGAGTCGTCGGCCACGAGGCGAGTGCGCGCCGGGTCCAGCACCTCGATCTTCGGCTCGGCTCGCGTCAGGAAGACGGCCTCGCGCTCCCGCACCAGCTCCGAGATGCCGTCGCACACCAGCTGCTGGCCGCCGTCCGGCCCCAGGTCCACTCGCCGCACCACCCACTCGGCATCCCGAACGACGACGCGGGCACCGGGCGCGAGGGGCACAGCACGACGGGCCGCAACCAGACGGGGCCGGCCGACCTGGGCCGGGGCCTTGGCTGCCTTCAACGATCCAGCGACACCAACCGAATCACCCGCACCGACTGCACCCCCAGGTCGTCCCTCTCGACGTACGCCATGAGCCCGTCGGGCCCGAAGGCGTCGGGGATCGGCAAAGCGTCGGGCTCCAGTGTGCCCACATAGCCTTCGTCCATCGCCACGATGTCGACCGGTCCGTCTCCGAGCCCGTCCGCCCCCGTCCGAGCTATCCAGAGGCGGTCGGCACGGTCCACGGCCATCTCCCGGATCACCTGCACCTCGTCCATGAACTGAAGCGCCTCGATGTTCCGCTCATGAAGGTTCCGCGCGGCCGCTTCGCCTATGGCGTCCTGCATGCGGGGACCGCCGCCGCCTTGGTCGTCGCCCAGCTCCCGCAGCCGTCTCTCGCGCTCCCGTTGCTGGACCGCCTCGGTGACGACGACCGGGAAGATCGGACGCTCCACGACCCCTGCCACGGTGCCGTCTGCCGTCACCATCTTTATGGCGTAGTCGGTCGAGTCCGCCACGGCGACCCAGCCGTTGGAGATGGGCGCAACGTGCAGGCGCGGCTCAAACGCCCGCTCCCCGCCGACGTAGACCGCACCGGCGTCCCCGCCGTCCGACTGGATCGTCTCCCACTTGCCCGGGGCCGCTGGCGGGACCTCCCAGGCTCGGTAGAGCACTTCCAGATCGCCACCGTCCAGCGACAGCACGTTCAGGGGCAGCCCCTCTTCGAACTCCGAGAAGTCGACGCCGGGCATCACCACTCCCGGTGGAAGCGAACGGACCGACGCGGGCGAGACCAGCAGCACCCGGCCGTCGGGCAACGGATGCAGGGCCGCGTTGGAGAGGAGCGCGCCGCCCAGCTGGGCCGTGATCACGGGTACGCTGTTCTCGAACTGCCCCTCTGCGTCGAACGCGTGAAGCCAGCTCGCGTCGAGAACGGCCAAGCTACCGTCGTCGAAGACCGCCAGCGAGCCGGGGTTCCGAAACTCGCCTGGCCCTTCGCCCTCTTGGCCCACGGTCCGGATCAGCGCTCCGTCTTGGTCCACCACGACCACCCGCCGGGCGCCCGCATCCAGCACGTAAAGGTTGCCGGCACCGTCGAAGGCCACGTCAGCAACCTCCGCAAACGTCTCCCACTCTTCCCCGTCGAACGCCCCGACGGCGTACGCGTCCTCGGTCGTCGGCACGACGATCTGATCCGACCCTTCCAGCCCTTGACCCGGCGCACGGGCTTCGTCTCGGCCTTGGCAGGCCACCAGGCCGACCGCCAGGATGGCGATCGCGACCGTGCTCGCCCTGTTGGTCTGGGTCATGGTCTTTACTCCTTGCGCCTGTGCGTACGTGCCTTGTTACAGCAAGATCGCCGCCGGCTCTTCCAGAAACGCCTTGAGGGTGGCCAAGAACCGCGCGCCCTGGGCACCGTCAATGGCTCGATGGTCGCAGCTCATGGTAAGGCGCATCCTCGGGCGGGGCACGACCTGCCCGTCGATCACCACCGGCTTCTCCTCCACCGCGCCGACCGCCAGGATGCCAGCCTCCGGCGGGTTGATCACCGCTGTGAACTCGTCGATCCCGAACATCCCCAGGTTGGAGATGGAGAAGGTGGAGCCGGTGTACTCGTGGGGCTGGAGCCGCTTCTCCCGAGCGCGGCCGGCGAGCTCCCGCACCTCCGTGCCGATCTGGGCCAAGCCCTTGGCGTGGGCGTCCCGAATCACCGGCGTGATCAGCCCGTCGGGCACCGCCACCGCAACACCGACATGGACCCGGTTGAAGCGGCGGATGCGGTCCCCTTGCCACCAAGCGTTGCACTCGGGGTGTCGGGCGAGCGCGGCGGCCACGGCCTTGATCACCAGATCGTTGAGCGACGCCTTGCCGCCGTCCGCGGCCAGCAGCTCGTTGACGCGAGCGCGTGCTTCCATCGCACGTCCCATGTCCACATCCACCGTGAGGAAGAAGTGGGGGACTGGACCCAGCGACTCCACGAGGCGGCGGGCCACGGTCTTCCGCATCTGGGTAAGGGGAACATCCTCGAAGTCGGGAACCGGCGCGCCGGGCCGAGCGTCCGCTGCGAAAGAGGGGGCAGCGCCAGCGGTCGCGACGGGCTGAACGGACGGCGCAGCCGGCCCCGCCTCCGCCGCTGCCTGGGCAGCCGCTTCCACATCCCGCTTGACCACCCGCCCGCCCGGCCCGGATCCGGCGATGGCGCCCAACTCCACTTCCAGCTCCCGGGCCAGTCGGCGAGCCACGGGCGACGCCTTGACGCGGGCTGTGGCCGTGGGCGCGGGCACGGCAGGCGGCTCGGCGGGCACCTCGGGCGCCGGCGGCTGGGGCGGCGTGGCCTGGGGCACAGGCGGTTGCGCCGCCGCCGCGGCCGACGTGGGCGGCACCGACACCGGGGGTTCCGGCGAGGGGGCGGGCACCGTGGCGGCCGCCTTCCCACCCCCGCTCCACGCCTCCGCCGTCAGCGCGGCGATCTCCTCGTCGGCACCGGCGATCACCGCGATCACTTCGCCGACCGGGACCACATCCCCTTCTCCGGCGAAGACGGCGCGCAGCACCCCGTCCCCGCGAGCCACCAGCTCCATCGTGGCCTTGTCGGTCTCGATCTCCGCCAACACGTCGCCCTGGGCCACCGGGTCCCCTTCCCCCTTCAGCCACGTGACGACCTGACCCTCCTCCATCGTGGGGGAGAGCGCCTCCATATGGACCTTGGTCGCCATCGCCTTCAGGCCTCCGCCGCCGAGTACAAGACTCTCCTGCACGCATCCACCACCTGGGCCGCGCCCGGCTTCGCCAGCTGCTCCAGGTTCTTGGCGTAGGGCATGGGAACGTCTGCCTGGGACACGCGAACCACCGGCGCGTCCAGGTGGTCGAAGGCCTCGTCCTGGATGAGCGCGGCGATCTGGGCGCCGACGCCGGCGAAGGGCCACCCCTCCTCCAGGTAGACGACCCGGTTGGTGCGGGCGACCGTCTCCAGGATCGCGTCCACGTCCAGGGGCCGGATCGTGCGTAGGTCCAGCACGTCGGCCTCGATCCCCTCCCGGGCCAGCTTCGCCGCCGCCTGCAACGCCACATGGACCATCTTGCCGTGGGTTACGATGCTCACGTCGTCGCCGGGGCGCTTGCGCTCCGCCACCCCCAGCGGGATCAGGTGCTCGCCGTCGGGCACCTCGCCCTTCACGTTGTAGAGAAGCTCGCCCTCCATGACCGCCACCGGGTCGTCGTCGCGGATGGCGGCGGCCAGGAGGCCCTTGGCGTCGGCGGGCGTGGCGGGGGTCGCCAGCTTCACTCCCGGGGCGTGGACGTAGTAGGTCTCGCACGCCTGGGAGTGCTGCGCCGACAGTTGGAGGGCCGCTCCCGTGGGTCCCCGGAAGACCATCGGGACATTGACTTGCCCGTTGGTCATGTACAGCATCTTCGCCGCGCTGTTGATCACCTGGTCCAGTGCGAGGATCGAGAAGTTGAAGGTCATGAACTCGCAGATCGGCCGCAGGCCCGCCATCGCGGCGCCCACGCACAAGCCGGCGAACCCCAGCTCGCTGATCGGCGAATCCACCACCCGCCGGTCGCCGAAGCGGGCCAGCATTCCCCGAGAGACCTTGTAGGCACCGTCGTACTCGGCCACTTCCTCGCCCATGAGGAAGACCGAGTCGTCCCGCTCCATCTCCTGGACCATGGCGGCGTTCAGGGCCTCCCGGTAGGTCATCTCAGCCATGGACGGGACCTCCGCTTCCGGTGCGCCCATCCAAGAACAGGCGCCCGTGCTCGTTGATCTCGGCGTAGACGTGGTCGTATAGGGTGGACGGGTCCGGGCGGGGCGAGGCGTCGGCAAAGTCGGCGGCGTCCTGGCACGCTGCCCTGGCCTCGGCGTCGAGCTTCTCCAGCTCGTCCTGCTCCAGCAGGCCAGCCGCCATCATGCGGTCGCGCAGGAGGGCGATGGGGTCCTGCTCCCGAAGCTGGCGGTCCACCTCTTCCTTGGAGCGGTAGGTGCCCGAGACCGGGTCGGACATGGAGTGGCCCCGGAAGCGGCAGGTCAGGGCGTTGACGAACTGGGGTCCCGCGCCGCCGCGCACCTCGGCGGCCAGCTCGGCGAAGAAGCGGTGGGTGGCCAGCACGTCCTGTCCATCTATTGTGTGGGCCGGTATGCCGTACGCTCCGGGGCGCTCCTCCATTCGAGTGACGGAGACCCGGCTGAACGCCGTACCCATGCCGTAGCCGTTGTTCTCCACGACGTAGATGATGGGAAGCCGCCAGATCGACGCCATGTTCAGCGACTCCAAGAACGCTCCCTGGTTGACCGCCGCGTCGCCCATGAAGCAGATGCAGACCTGGTCGCCGTCCCGGTACTTGATCGCCCACGCCAAGCCCGTCCCCAACGGGATCTGCCCGCCGACGATGCCGTGGCCGCCCAGGAATCCGACGCGAGTGTCGAAGAGGTGCATGGAGCCGCCTCGTCCGCCGCAGCAGCCGTCCACTCTGCCGTAGAGCTCGGCCATGACGGCGCGGGGTGAAATCCCCTTGGCGATCGCCTGGGTGTGCTCTCGGTAGGCCGTGATCACCAGGTCGTCCTCGCGCAATGGCTTGATCGACCCGACAGCCAGTCCCTCCTGGCCGATGTGGATATGGCAGAACCCGCCAATCTTTCCTATGGAGTACGCTTCCTCCGCCTTCTCCTCGAAGCGGCGGTAGAGGAGCATCTCCCTCAGCAGTGCGTGGAGCCGTTCTCGGGAGAAGCCGGCAATCTCCGACGCGGCCGCCTCCGTGGCGGGGGGAGCCTCCGTTGTTGCTGTCGCCATCTTGCGTTCCCTCAGCCTCCTTGCGCCGCCGTCGGTGGCGGTGCTGCCGTCCGTGCGGTTCGTAGGGGTATCAGCTTCGGCAGGGGGGCCGCCACCTCCGCGGGCGCGGGCACGTCCGCCTCCATCACGTCCTGGATCGCGCCGGGGCCGCCCGCCTCCACTTCTCGCGCCTGCTCCTTGGCGTGGTAGCTGGAGCGCACCAGCGCGCCGGACTCCACATGGCGGAAGCCGAACTCGCCCTCGCCAACCCTCTTCCACTCCCGAAACTCGCTTGGCGTCACCCACCGCGCCACCGGGATGTGCTGCTGCGACGGCCTCAAGTACTGGCCCAATGTGAGGATGTCCACGGCCGCCTCTCGCAGGTCGGCCATCGCCTGCCGGATTTCGTCCTCCCGTTCCCCCATCCCCAGGATGATTCCCGTCTTGGTCAGCATCGACGGGTCGATCCGCTTGGCGGCTCCCAGGTACGAGATCGAGCGCCAGTAGCGGCCGCCAGGGCGCACTTCGGGGTGAAGCCGCTCCACCGTCTCCAAGTTGTGGCCGAGGATCGCCGGACGCGCCTCCATGACCGTTCGCAGCGCCGTCTCGTCGCCCTTGAAATCGGGGATCAGGACCTCTACCGAGCACTCGGGCAGGCGGTGGCGCACCTGGCGGATCGTGGCGGCGTAGATGCTCGCCCCGCCGTCGGCCAGCTCGTCCCGGTTGACGGACGTGACGACCACGTGGTCCAGCTCCATGGCGGCGATCGTCTCGGCCACGCGACGGGGCTCGTCCAGGTCAAGCTCGGTGGGCATCCCGTGAGCGACGGCGCAGTACTTGCAGGCCCGGGTGCACACGTCCCCTAGGATCATGAAGGTGGCGGTGCCCGCCTCCCAGCACTCGCCGATGTTGGGGCAGCCGGCCTCCTCGCAGACGGTGTGGAGGGAGCGGCTCCGCATCAGCCGCTTGAGGCGCAGGTAGTTGGGGCCGCCGGGGGACCTCACCTTCAGCCACGACGGCTTGCGGGAGGTGATGGGGATCGTGTCCAGCCCCTCGTGAGCCCGTATCCGGGACGTGCCCTTGGGCTTGACCTGGCCCGTGTCCTTGCCGCTTGGAGCGTAGCCGCCGGGGGGCGCGGGGCGGGCGCAACCTGTTGTTGAAATGCTCAAGGCGCGACCCTGTCTTGGATCACGATCCAGTCGTGCTCAAAGCCCACTGCGTCGAGAACTTGGTCGGCACTAATGAGTTCGGGACGTTCCCGTATCTGGAACCGACGCGCAGATCCGGGAACCGTCCGAATGATGGTGAACTGCGATCCGTGTGGCTGCCATGTGAACACGTGGACACCGCTTACCTTGTCGCGGGCTTCCAAGTTGTCGCGCTGGTTGAGCTGCCAGGAATACTCGGTCTCGGGAAACTCAGTGATAGGTTGCTCGAACAGGCAGAAGTCCAGAGTCGTCATGTTTCGAAGCAGTACGACCAATCGTATGTCCAGGTGCTTGGTTCGAAGCTCCTTTATTCTGGCGTTCCATATCGACAAGACAGCATGACCAGTCGTCGCGACGTCGGCTCTTGGGTCTGAAATGCCCATCGAGTAGTCCGGCGACGTTCTGCCGGAAATCAAGCGTACCGATACTTGTTGATGCGGTTTAGTGGACTTGACCGTCTTGGCAGACCACACGGTCTGGCCCAGCGATACATCACCCAAGCCAACGGTACTAGCATGGTGGTATCCGCCGGCGGCCTTGGCAAACACGTCGCCAAAGTCGTCGCCTGAAATATCCTTTGCGCCAACTGCCAGACGATGGACCAGCCTCCTGCCCGTCTCCAGCACAACCCTATCCGAGATCGCTCCCACAGGCCACGGGCCCTCGTGGACGGTTGGGTTGCCTCGCAACCTTACACCTTCACGCATAGGCCGCCTCAAGACTCTTAAGAACGGCCTCAACGACCGGTACGGCAACGGCGTTGCCGGTCAGCTTCCGGGCTACGGAGACCTTGCTCGGGATTGTAAACGAATCCGGGAACCCCTGTAGGCGAAACATTTCGCGTTCGGTGAGCCGTCGCTGGCCGTCTACTAGCAAGTAGTTGTAGCTAGCACCTGCGCGCAACGCACACGAGAAAGGATGGCTCGATACATTCCCGCCCTTGTTTTCGTGCCAGATGGCGGGACTAGTGGCGGCGCGATGTTTTGCGTGTCTCGATTCCCGAATGGCCTTGGATGCAAAGTGCTTCGGATCGGGAGCCGATTCAAGCAATTCGGCCAAGGGACGCATGGGAAGGGTGTCGGCCGGCCATGGAAAATCTCCCCGTACTGGCTTGTCCATGGCTACAATGAACACCCGACGCCGGCTCTGCGGCAAGCCGTAATCCAAGGCGTTCAGGATCTTCCACGAGACGTGGTACCCCAGTTGGTCCAACGCCGCGAGCACCCACTTGAACGCTTCGCCTTTGCGGTTGGTAACAAACTGTGGGACGTTTTCCAGTACGAGGGCTCGGGGTCGCTTGACACTGACAATTCGTTCCACGTGGCCAAACAACGTCCCACGAGCATCTCCCATGCCCTTCTGGTTGCCAATGATGCTGAACGGCTGGCATGGAAAGCCTGCAAAGAGCACATCGTGATCGGGAACGTCGTGGGCGTTCACCTTGGATATGTCGCCAGCCGGTTCGAGGCCGAAGTTGCACTTGTACCACTCCCGGGCAACCAGGTCGATCTCGCATGCAAATACAGCGTTCATGTCTCGCTTGGCGGCCGCCACATGAAAACCGCCGATGCCGCAAAACATGTCGGCGAACGTCGTCAGTTGCCTGTTGGAGGCCAGCCTGTGCGCGGGGGTTTGCGGCTTCGTCTCGCCGCCGGCCGCTGGCTTCGGGCGGGCACGGCTTCGGGACCCCGTCAGGATCGCTGGGGAACGCTTGACGGCGCGTCCGGCGGTCACGGCCTGCCTCCACTTTACGTGGGTTCGTGGAACGCACCTCATGTGCGTCTCGACGTTAGGGGATTCTAGCGGATTTGGCCCCCTGCCGGAAGACGGCCGGGATCTGCCCTTGCCCCGCGGACGGTCAGATCAGCTGCCGCACCACGTACCCCACTCCCAGTCCCAGGTACGTGCCCACGGCGTAGCCCAGCAGTCCCACGACGACGCCTGGCAACACCAAGTGCCGCCACTCCCGGGAGACGGCCACGGCCAGTGCGCTGGACGGCCCGCCCACCGCCGCTTGGGACGCCACCGCGATCGAGCCCATGTCCAGGCGAAGGAGCTTGCCGGCCCCGAAGGCGACGACGCCATGCACGCCGACCACGGTCAGAGTGAAGAACAGGACTTCCGGGCCCACGGCGGCGATCTCGGAGAAGCGCGACAGCACGCCGATCAGCACGAAGAAGAAGTGGAGGCCCACCGCGCCGAGTTGAAGCGCGCCCGGCGCCTTGCGGTACAGGGGCGAATGGCCCAGCAGCAGGGCCAGGGTCGTCAGCCACAGGATGGCGGGGACGCCCGGCACGACGCTCGCCATCCACTCGGAGGCAAGCACCACCAGCAACCCAGCCGCAAAGACGCTGGCCACCTGGGCGGCGGAGATGGCCTCCGGCGCGAAGTAGGGATGTTGCGCCAAGCGGTCGGCGGAAGGGGCGGCGGGAGCGTCTTGCGCCGCGGGGGCGTCCTGCTCGGTGGCGAGCTTCGTATGTGCGACGGCGGGCGATGGCGTGGCGGTGGCAGGCTGCGGCGTGGCGGGCGGATAGAAACGTCGCAACCAGATCGGCATCATGAGGGTGACCGCCAGCCACAGTGCGGTGGCCACGTTGTCGGCGGCGGTGGCTCCGGCGAAGAGGGGGCCGGAAAGGCCGGCGGCTCGTCCCACCGAGATGAAGTTGACGGAGCCGCCGGAGTAGGTGCCCGTCATGGCGGCGGCGAGTCGCCAAGTGTCGTCGCCGAAGCGCGCTTGGTAGATGGCGGCAGCGACGAACGCTCCCAGGACCGTGCCCGCCACGGCCAGACCGAAGGCGCCGACCATTCGCCGCCCGGCCTTCTTGAGGTCGCCCAGGTTCACCGACAGCAGGAGCCAGGCGATCGACAGCGAGGTCACGGGTCCCAGGACGGCGTCGTAGACCGGCGAGGAGACGGGCACCGCTCCGGTGTTCGACAGCACGGCGCCGAAGACAATAGCCAGGAGCGACGCGCCCACCTTGCCGAGCGCGGCGAAGCGACGGTCCAGCCAGAAGGCCAGTGCCGCGGCGGCGGCAATGACGGCGCACAGGGCCAGGGGCGACTGGATCACGAGCCGCCGTCCAGGAATGCTCGCGCCTCGTTCAGCATCGTCGGCAGCAGGTCGGGGTGGCCTTCTTGGGGGCTAGTATAGTCCGGCAGACCGGTTTGGAGTTCGGCGTTGTACGATTCCACGAGGGTGCGGTAGTGGGAGGCGGCCCGAGTCTGGTCGCCCAGCAGCAGCGCGGCTTCCGCGGCCGCCGAGAGGCAGAGCAGGTGCGTGGGCCGGATCGCCAGGCAGGCCTCAGCGGCGGCCAGCGCCTGGGCTCCGTCCTGGCCGGCGGCGTGGAGGAGGGAGATGTGGAAGCGGTCGTCCAGCGTGAGCGTGCCGACCCGGTCGTAGGCGGCCACGGCCATGGGAAGGAACTGGGCGGCTTCGGCTTGATTCCCCCCTTCGACTGCGGTCATCACTCGATTGAACAGCCGACGGGCGGCCTCCCGAGGACTCATGGAGGAGAGGTCCACGGCGGAGGTGGGCCCCAGCGGCACGGGCTGGCCGGCGGAGGCGGGGCCGGAAGGCGAGGCGGCGCCGGTCGAGCCGTCGTCGCCGCCGCTTGGGCGGAGCACCAGCACCAACACCAGGATGGCGGCCGCCGCCAGCGCGGTTCCCGCCACAGCGCGCAACGCAGTGCTGCTCCACCCGGTCGTCACGCTCGGGCCGGCGGCCCCGGAAGGAACACCGCCCACGCTCCGCCAGCGGTGGGCGCGTGTCGGGCCGTCGTCGTCAAGAGGAAGCGCGGCCCCGCACTGGGTGCAGAACCGATCGGCGCCCCCCGACGCCGCGCCGCACTGGGCGCACGCAGGACCCCGGAGCGCGCCGCCGCACGCCGGACAGAAGTTGGCTTCGGCGGGCACGCTGGCGGAGCAGTGGGGACACGCAACCGGGCTCACCCCCCCGCCCCCGCGTCGGCTCCCGCCTCCCGTCCCGCGATGGCGTTGAAGAACAGCGGCCAAGTCACGATGCTCTGGCCTCGGTAGTTGGGCTGGAAGCCGAAGAGGATCACCTCGCCCGCGCCCACACGAGCCCGCAGGAGCGCAGGCCGGCCCGCCAGCCGTTCAGGGCCCAGCACCCAGCCCGCCACCACCGGGTCTGCCGCGTACCGTCCCAGAACCTCCACCCGGGCGTCGTCCACCTCGAAGGCGCGGCTGCTGCGCCAGTACCAGACGGGCGTGGAGCCTTTGTAGCCTGCCGACAACGGATCGGCGGCAAGCTGCACGCGCAATAGCGAGCCGGGCACGTAGAACTCGGTGTTGGACAGACTCGCGACCGGGTTGGAGACCCTTAGTCCAAAGAGATCCACGGCGAACTGGGCTGCCTCCTCCACCATCACCAGCCGCCCGCCGGACTCCACGAACTCGCGCACCGCGTCGCTGCCGGCGTCCCCCAAGCCGCCCGTGTACTGCTCCGGCAACGTCCCGGGCGCATGACCGTTGCGGGTCGACGACGCCGACTGGCTCTGGAAGAGCAGCACATCGTAGTCGTCCCCCAGACTTCCGGCCCGCAACCGGGCGTCGTGGAGGGTGTCGTAGCGCAACTCGTGCTGGTCCAGCATCCAGCGAGTCCACCCCGCCGGCATCGTCTCCTGGTGTCCCTTGTAGAAGCCCACTCGGGGCGCGTCCATGCCCGAAAGGGACGCGGGCAGCTCGTACGACACCTGCGGCGCCGAGATCGGGTCGCCCAACGCCACCTGCGGCAGAGCTTCCAGAGCGCGGGCCTCGACGCCCATGAGCAGCGGAAGGGTGTGGGCCGTCACGTCGTAGGGACGCTTGGGAGGGCCGCCCGGGTACTGGCGCAGGTCCGGGTACTCCTGCTCCACCAGCAGGGTCTGGGCGAACGACGCCCACGGCTGCTGCATGGGAACGACGTAGGAGCCCGCGGGATACGACTCGCCGCCCGCCGTGAACGCCGCCGCCGCTTGGCGCACCTCCACGTCGCCCATCGCCAGGATGCGCAGCACGCTCTCTAGCCCGACCCGGTTCTCCTGGTCCGCCGGGATCGCCCACGCGGCTGGCCATTCGTCCCATCCTGCCGACGCCCGCTGGTTGACGCGGTAGAAGTTCTCCAGCCAGTAGCGGCGGTTGCGCGCAGCGTTGGAGAGGAGCGCCATGGCGCCGGCGAACTGGTACTCCACGATCTCGGGCAGCCCCCACTCGCCGCCTTCCCACGGCCACGGGAAGTTCCACGCGGCCTGGGACGCATCGTACTCTCGCCCGCCCCGCACCGTCTCCCTGGGCACGTTCACGGAGGTGGCCAGGCGCGCCGACGCCGTCTCGCTGAGGATGCGCGCGGCTCCGTGGTAGTGCATGTACGCCCGCCCAGGATGGAAGCCGTCGAAGATCGCGTTGACGACCACCCCCTTCTTGCCCTGGGAGGTCAGCTCCGCCGCCATCCACGTTCCCAGCTGGTTGACCGCTGACACCAGCCCCGGGTCCACGTTGGGCTCCATCGGGTCGATGTAGGGCGGGAAGAACATCCGTGCCCCGCCTCCGCCCATCTGGTGGATGTCGTGGACGATCTGCGGGTGCCACTCGTTCTGCGCCCGGACCGTGTGCTGGGTTTCCTTCTGGTAGAAGGTGTACCAGTCACGGTTGTTATCGTGGCCCGTGTAGAAGTGGTAGAGCCAGGGCGGCGGCTCCCCATCGAACGGGCCGCCCGCGTGCTCGTTGTAGAAGTCGTTGACCCACTGGGTTCCGTCGGGGTTGAGGGACGGTATCTGGAGCAGGATCACGTTCTCCAGCACCTCGGCGACCTTCTCGTCGGTGGAGGACGCCAAGTGATGGGCCAGCTTCGCCGCCGACTGGGCGGTCCCGACCTCGGTGGAGTGGATGGCGTGGGTGATCATCACCACCGCCCGGCCTTCGTCCAGCAGGGCCGCCAGCTCCGCTTCGCCCTCGGCGCCGTGCGCGAAGGTGCGGGGATCGGCCAGTCGTCGCTGCACTTCGTGAAGGCGGTCGAGACGGCGGTGGTTTTCGGGGCTGGTGATTGTGAGCATGACGAAGGGCCGTCCCTTCGTGCTGGGTCCCAGCGTGTCCACCGCGACCCGGTCGCCGGCGTTGGACAGGGCTTCGTAGTAGGACGTGAGGTCGTCCCAGTTGGCCAGCCTGTTCGCCGCTCCCATCTCGAAGCCGAAGTGCTCCTCGGGCGACGGGACTTGGGGGACTTGGCCGCCGCACGCCAGGGCGATCGGGAGCCAAGCGGTGACCAGGAGGAGGGGCAGTCGTCGGGAACGGGAACGGGAAGGGGTGGCGGACCGGGCAGCGTTCATTGGTGCTTCGTCCATGTGTGGTTGGAGGGAGAATCGACGGGGGGTGGAGGGAGGAACCTGCGCCGGGGGAGTCCTATAACCCGGTAGGGGAGTCCACGAACATCGTCTCGACGCCGAAGCGTTCCTGCAACGTATGCGCCGTGGCCTTGACGCCCCACGTCTCGGTGGCGTAGTGGCCGCCGAGTACGACGGTCACCCCCAGCTCGGCGGCGTCGATGGCGTGGTGGTGCTGGGCTTCGCCGGTCACGAGGGCGTCCAGCCCCTTCGCCGCCGCCTCGGCCAGCATCGAGGCGCCGCCGCCGGTCACCACTCCCACGCGGACGATCGTGTGGGGTCCGCCGGGCAGGGTACGGATGGGGCCGTTCAGTACGGCAGCGAGCCGAGCTTCGAGCTGGGCGATGGGGGTGCCGGCACCGTTCTCCGTGTCCGCACCGTTCTCCACTGTGCCCGCACAGCCCACCGCGCAACCCTTGTACTCGCCGAATGGCACGAGGTCCGACAGTCCCAGCTTTCGGGCCAGGACGGCCGCGTTGCCCACCTCGGCGTGGGCGTCTAGCGGCAGGTGGGCGCTGTAGAGCGCCGTGCCGCCCGCAACTAGCGCTTGCACCTTGCGGAAGCGTCGTCCCACGAGAGGCTGGAGGCCGTCCCAGAAGAGTCCGTGGTGGACCAGAAGCAAGTCGGCCCGCCACTTGGTCGCCTTCCCGATGACCACCTCGCTGGCGTCCACGGCGACGGCGACCCGCCTTACGGGGTCCGCCGGTCCCTCGACTTGGAGCCCATTGAGAGCCCCGGGGTAGTCGGGCACCTCCTTGACGGCCAAGTAGTCGTCCAGGAATGCCACGACCTCGGAAAGGGACGAAAGGGACGTTGCCGCCACGGCCGACTGCCCTTGCTAGCGCCGCCCACGCTTCCGGTGCGCTCCGGCGAGCTCCGGCACCGGTGCGCGCTCCTGCCCTTCCGGCGAGGGCGGCGTCTGCTGGGGTCGGCCGATGGCAACCGTGCCGTTCACCACGCCGCCTTCGTCCAGCTTCAGGCGCGCCGCTTGGATCTCGCCGTCGATCCTGCAGGTCGATTGCAGTTCGAGGCGCGAGTGCACCTGGACTGCCCCCTTTACGGCCCCTGCGATCACGGCGTCCTGGGTCTGGATGTCCCCGCTCACGCGGCCTTCCTTGCCGATCACCACAGCCTTGTCGGCCCGGATGGAGCCTTCCACGACCCCCTCGATTCGGATCGTATCGGTCGTCACGCAGTCGCCAACGACCTTCAGGCCCTGGCCGATGATCGACATGACCTGTTCCGGGGAGCTTGCGGCGGCGCGGTTGGGTTTTGCCATGAGCTTGTCTGCTTCCTTGCGTTGGGGTCTCTGTTGCGCGTTTCGGGCTCTACTGCGGCGGCGGAACGACCATCGACTGGGGGTCGACGAGCGTGCCGTGCCGGACGATCTCGAAGTGAAGATGGGGGGCGGTGGAGTTGCCAGTCGAGCCGGACATGGCGACAACCTCGCCGCGGCGAACTTGCAGTCCTCGCGCCACGTACAGCTCCGATGCGTGTCCGTACAGGCTGTGCAGCCCGTTGCCGTGGTCGATCTGAACGAACAGGCCGTAGCCCGGGTCCTCGGCGGCCTCCTTCACCGTTCCGTCCGCTGCCGCCAAGATGTAGGAGCCCGTCGGCACCGCGATGTCGATCCCTGGATGGTTGCGGTCGGCGTTTTCCACCAGAGGTTGGGTCATGTAGCCCGAGACGGCCAGCGGCCAAGTCCAAGATTGGGCGTCCGGCTGGCTAGTGGCCGGGACGTTCGGTCGTCCGCTCGCCGGCCCATCGGCCTGGGCGAGCCAGAGCCCGACCCCAACCGTGTCCGGTCGGCCCACCAAGAGGTGGTGCGCCTTCTCCCAACTCTCCTCCAGCTCCATGACTCTGCGGTGCAGGCGGTCCCCGCGCACCCGCTCCGCTTGCCAGAGCTCGTTCAACTCCGCCAACTCCCCGGCGGCCTGCGCCCGTCGGCTCCAGTGGACTGCCGTCAGCGCACCGGCCACGACCAGGGCGAGCGCGCCGACGAGGACCACGCGGAGGGCTCGGGGCGAGACCTTGAACGTTCTTGGGTCCCCGCCCGCTTCGGGCATCACGATGACGCGGAAGCCTCGGTCCGGCTTCGTCCCCGGCTGCGGCATCTCAGCCGACCACCTCTTCCGCATCTTTACCGGTGAGCACTGCAAAGACGCGCTCCAGGTCGCGCGGGCCGTGGAAGTCGATCCGGATCGCACCGCGCCCCTTGCCGCTCCACCGAATCCCAACTCGGGTCTGCAGGTGACCGGCGAGAGCTTGTTCCAGCACTCCTATCGCGGGGTCGCGGGGCTTGTCGGCCGTCGGCTGGACGCGGGAACCTGTCTTGCGCCCTGTGGCTGGGGCGACCGCGTCTCGAACCCGGGCTTCCGTCTCCCGCACGGACCATGACTCCGCCGCCGCTTGCCGTGCGATCTCCGCGGCCCGCCCCGGATCCCGGACCGCCAGAATGGCGCGCGCGTGGCCCGTGGAGATGGAGCCCTCCTCCAAGAGGCGGCGTACCGACGGCGGGAGGGTCAGGAGGCGAAGCATGTTGGCCACCGTGGACCTGTTCTTGCCTACCGCCTCTGCGATCTTTTCTTGGGTGAAACCGAATGCATCCCGAAGTTTCTCGTAGCCCTGGGCCTCCTCCAGTGGACTCAGCTCCTCTCGTTGCAGGTTCTCGACCAGCGCCAGGACTAGGAGCGTATCGTCGTCCACTTCGCGGACCGAGGCTGGGACTTCCTTCCAGCCGAGCTGCTTGATCGCCCGCAGCCGCCGCTCGCCGGCCACGAGCTCGTAGGTGCGGCCGCCCGGCTTCTGCCGCACGAGGATAGGCTGCAGCAGGCCGCACGCCTCAATCGACGCGGCCAGTTCGTCCAGTTCGCCGGAACGAAACTCTCTGCGGGGCTGAAAGGGGTTCGGTGAGATTGCCCGAACGGGCAAGGTGGAGGGGCGCGTGGCGGTGGCTTGGTCGGCAGGGTGGTCGTTGTCTTCGATCGCGAAGTCGCCCAGAAGGGCGCCCAGGCCCCGGCCGAGTCGTTCCTTGCCTGTCATCGTGCTCCGACCCCCGCCGCCATGGCATCCGACGCGACGGTGACGTTTCCTGCGGCTGCCGCCCGGCGGGCCAGGAGCTCCCGTGCCAGCGCGGCGTAGCGACGGGCACCGATCGACGAAGACTGGTAGGCGGTCACGGGCACGCCGAAGCTGGGCGCCTCGGCCACGGTCACGTTGCGCGGGATGACGGTCTGGAACACCCGGTCACCGAAGTACTTGGAGGCTTCGGCGGCGACTTGGCGCGACAGGTTGAGGCGCTGGTCGTACATCGTCAGAAGCACGCCCTCAATCGCCAGCCGCGGGTTGAGGTTCCGCTGGATGAGCCGGATCGTGTTCAGCAGCTGTGTCAGCCCCTCCAAGGCGTAGTACTCGCACTGAATGGGGATCAGGACCGAATCTGCCGCCACGAGGGTGTTGACCGTAAGCAATCCAAGGGATGGCGGACAATCGACCAATACGTAGTCGTACTCTGGGAGGACGGGCGCCAGCGCCTCCGTCAGGATCGCCTCCCGGTCCCGCACGCCGACAAGCTCAATCTCGGCACCCGCCAAGTCCCGATTGGCGGGAACAACATGCAGGCTCTTCTGTCCAGCGGTTCCCCGTTGGACGGCGCGGAAGACCGGAAGACCCCGGATCAGCACATCGTAGATCGTCGGGAGGCCGGTCTTGGCAAGCCCCAAACCACTGGAGGCGTTGCCCTGTGGGTCCATGTCCACGACGAGGACCCGTGCGTCGGTGTTGGCCAGGGTGGCCCCAAGGTTCACGGCCGTGGTCGTCTTCCCAACTCCCCCCTTCTGGTTGGCCAGCGCGATGACTCTACTCATTCGGACTCCGTGTCAATTTGGGTGAGAAGCAAGCATGGGGAGCGTTTCCCCATTGTTGGCCCCCGAGGCATGGGCTTCCGTGGCTCTAACGAAGGGCCGGCGGTGGCTACGCGGAGAGGGGTCAACCCTGGCGCAGATGCTTAGCCTCGGGGACTCGCTGCAATATAACACCACGAGACGGGCGAGGGATCAACGAGCACGCCGAGACCAGGATATCCCCGCGGAGCGATCGGGCACCTCTTCCCTGCTGTCGTGCGGGGTGTTCCACGTGGAACGTCGGAGATTAGATTTCGAGCTACCCGGGCCGGTTAGCCAAGTCGCCGGCACAGTTTGGTTTCACGTGGAACGGTTCTTTGATGGTCATCTTCGTCGGGCCTTGGACTGCCCGCCGTACGAGCGGACCTCGACGCGGATCGACTTGTTGAACCGAAACGGGGAACTCACTACATTCACCTCGGCGTTGCCTTACGGCAGGTCGCCGGTTGTCGGCGGCGCACCTTGAACCTCCTGGCGTCGCCGTCGCACGCTACCCCACTCACGCTATCCAAAAGGCGAGTCCCAAGGGAGACAACATGACCCGCTACACCCTCGTCCTCTTCGCGCTTCTCCTCGCCGGCGCACCCCCGGCGGCTGCGCAGTGGCTTTACCTACCGACCGAGTCGGGCGGCATGGCGATGGCAATCAGCAACGAAGATGACACTGAGAAGCTGGTCGTTATGTGCGTGGATGGAACATGGACAGTGACTTCCGGTTCCAACAGCCGGATCAAGGTAGCGGCAGGCAAACTGGCCGAGTCCCTGGGACTTGCTGAGGCCAGAGGCCCACGACCTGACAATTGACCCCGCCTTATTCATGAAGTCGTCGTTCGGTCGGATTTGTGGACGTGTGGGCGGCAGCGAGGCGCAGGCAGTGGAGGAATGGAGTCGATTTGAGGGCCGCGAGGGGGCAAGAGACGCTCGTGCGGCGTGTTCCGGCGGCCCTGGAAGTGCGCCGGAGGCACGCTGAACGCACGGGTGCGTCGGAGCGACCCCGGGAATCGAAGAAGGGAGCGGGCGCCGGGCGGCTCTCTCGTGCGGCTAGCCGCCGGGGTCCGGCAGCAGGGCCAGCTGCCGGGCGGCCAGCGCCCAGTGTCGGGCGGAGCGGCCCACGACCGCCGTCACGCGGCGTCCCGAGACGGTGAACCGAGCGGGCGAGCGCAGGACGCGCTCGAGCAGCCGTCGCAGGCTCCAGCCGGTCTGGGTGGCCCGTTCCAGCAGCGTGCGCAGCACGTGCATGATCTGGTAGCCGAACAGTCCGACGAGCAGGCGCGCCTCGTTGCAGGCGAAGGCGTCGACGCTCGGGCTGCGCTTCGCGACCGGACGGCCCCGGTAGAAGCGCTTGGGCCGCAGCGACGACGACAGCGCGGGGTCCACCACGCTCTTCAGCTCGCCCATGTGGCCTTCGGCCTTGCCCCGCTTCCGGTAGAGGTCCAGCAGCGCGTCGGCGGGCATCTCGTCGGGCGACATCGACGTGATCAGCCAGAACCGGTCCGGAAACAAGTCGCCGGGCCGCTCCTTGACCACGCACACCACGCGCCGCGCCCGCGACCACGACCGGGCCCGGTAGCCCTCGGGCTCGTGGACCCACGTCCGCGGCTCGGCACCCGGCTCCGGCGGCTCGGCCCACATCGCCAGCGTCGCTTCGTCCACGGGCCGCTCGGCCATCCGCTTCAGCACGTCGTTCGTCTTGATCCGGGCCACGAACGGCGTGCCCCGCTCTTCGAGCCCCCGCATCAGCGGCTCGGCCGGGTAGCCCGCGTCCATCCGCACGATCGCCTTGCGGCAGCAGTGCCGCTCCACGCGGTCCAGCACCGCCAGGACGAACTCCTTCCCGCCGTCGGCCGTGTGGACCGAGCCCTTCCGCAGACGAGCGTCCAGCAAGTCGCCCGTCTCCGCCGCCGACGCCACCAGCGGATGGTACACCGTCGCGTGGAAGTAGCCGTTCCACTCGCTGCCCGGCTGTCCGCCGTGCACCTCGATCGGCAGGCTGTCCAGGTCCACCACCATCTGCGACAGCCGGCGCCCCCCGTTCTGCGCCCGCAGCCGCCAGCCCGCCATCCGCGCCAAGCCCTCCCGCAACACCTCCCGGTTCCGGCCCTGCGCCAGCCGCGCCGTCAGCCGCGACAGCGTGGGCTGCGACGCCAAGCCGCGCCCCTCGGCCAACGGCGTCGTGCCCGCTCGCCCGCTGGTCGCCAGCCGGAACGCCGGATCGTCCCGCAGCACCGTCGCGTCGTCGTGGTCCCGCCGGCCTTGCGCCGCCAGCAGGCACGCCGTCCGCACCAGATCGGCGGTCGAATGCCGAATCCGGCGCGGGTCCCGAGCGTCCTCGATGCGCTCGCTCAGCCAGCGGTCCACGCCGCTGGCGCTCAGCACCTGGCGAGCGAGCAGGACGCCCGCGTCGCCCGTCACCTTCTCCGGGCGGACCTCGACGCGGATCGACTTGTTGAACCGAAACGGGGAACTCACTATCTTCACCTCGGCGTTGCGAGCGGCAGGTCGCCGGTTCTTGGCGGTACACCTTGAACCTACTGGCCTCGCCGCCGCACGCCACCTCCCTCACACCACCTCTGGTGAATAAGGCGGGTTGACGGCACTATTCATACTTTCATGACAACGCCGCAAATAACGGATGAGGGCCTGTTTTTCGTAGTCTTTAATGCTGGTGCGCTGGTCAAGATGATCAAGGCCGGACGAACCCTCCAGTGGCAAGTGCCTACCCAGACATGGAACCTGCGCGGAGCCAGAGTCGCGATCGAAAGGATCCGGTGCGCGTGACCTCAGTGCTACCGAAACCTGTTGCCTCTACGGGCTCCTGTGGCTGGCGTTCCTGTGCGGCCTCACGATCTTCGCCATAATCTTGGTGCCACCCCGCGCCTGGAAAGCTCGCCTTGCTTCAGGAACGAGTCGCCTTAACCCCGGCTTGCGCTTTCTTCCGTTGCCTGGCAATGATCAACTGTTGCGGGATCGTCGCGACGTTGACGACGGAGTAGTAAAGGTTCAGGCCCGATGCAAAGCGGTAGAACAGGAATATCATCACTAGAGGCATCAAGTACATCATCATCTTCATTTGCGGGTTTGTGTTTCCGGCTGTTCTCAGGCTGATGAACTGCAACAGGAACATGCTGGCTCCCATGAACAGCGGCAGTATGTACAGGGGGTCCGGGGCCGACAAGTCCGGCAACCAAAGGAACGCCTCGCCACGCAGTTGAATGGTGTTCCGGAAGACAAAAAACAGCGCGATGAGCACGGGCCAAGGAAGCAACATGGGCAGACAACCTCCCAACGGACTTGCCCCGTGTTCCTTGTACAGCTTCATCGTCTCCCGAGTCAGCTTCTCCTTGTCTTCTGCGTACTTGGTCTTGAGCTCCTCTACAAGCGGTTGCAACGCCATTGTCTTGACCTGCGTCCGCATCGACTTCTGGTACAAGGGCCACATGAGCAGACGCATCAGCACGCCGATCGCCACCAGCACCCAACCGTAGCTCAGCAGCAGCTGATCGTGGAGGAAGTTCATCAACCACAGGACGATACGCACAAAGGGCCGAATGATCGGTCGGAAGAACGCCCAGCCGTATGGGTTGACCTCCTCCATGGAGTGGCCCAGGGTCAGCAGCCGCTCGCGTTCCATCGGTCCGAGGTAGGCGCGGTATCCGTACCGGCCCGAGGCTTCCACCGGGACTCCCACGCGCACCGACCGCGGTGTGTCCTCGTCGCCCGGAAGGGCCTCCGCCAAAGCCAGGTACTCGCCTTCTCCTGACGGCAGAACGGCCTCCAGGAAGAACTTGCTCTTGAGCCCGACCCAGTGGAGCGGGCCGCCCCTCTCCTCCGGCTCCCTCACTCGGCCTACGGGCCGGGACCGGATGCCGTCCTCCACGTGATTGCTGGAATACGCCATCGAACCACGGTCGTCGGGCTCGTGAAGCTCGTTGATCGCCAGCTCCGGGCCCAGCCCGAGGAGCAGCGTAGTGCGATCCGACGCGTCCAGCTCCGGCAACACGCCCTCCACTTCCACCAGGTAGGAGTCGGGGGAGAACGTGTACCGGACCTCGCTGAAGAACCGGCCCGTCGGATGGTCGTACCGGAAGACCAGGGTGGCAGGCGCGCTGCCCTCGTCGAGCCGAAGCCCGTCGGCTGGCGTTGGCGCGTGGGCGTAACTGGCCAGCGGGACCGTGTCCGCGCCCAAGCCGACGATCCACGAACCGTCCAGCACCCGACCGGGACCCTCCTGCGACACGAGCTGCACTGGCCCGTCCTCGGCGAAGGAGCGGTAGTGCAGGAGTTCCACCGAGCGGATCGTTCCTCCGTAGTTGGAGAAGGTGATCCGGTAAAGGGGCGTCTCGACCTGCACCAGCCGCTCCCGTCCTTCGAGAACGGCGTCGTCCTCTGCTTCGGCTTCGACCGCCTGGTCCTCCGGGTCTCCCTCCGGCCGCATGAGTTCTGCGGCGATCCCGCCTTCCTCCTCCGCCTCGTTCCCGCTCGTCGGCACCGGCGAGGAGGTCTCCACATCTTCGGTGGGTGCCGACGGGAAGAGAATGTTCGTCCCGATGATCACGCCCATCATGAGCACCACCGCCAGCACGAAGCGGCGGATCTCGGCACCGCTCACTGGGCCGCCTCTTGCTCTGCGGCCGGGCATTGCGACCGAGGCGTCGCGTCCTTCTTCACAAGGGGGGGATGTGGCACCGGGTCGTAGCCCGAACCGCCCCACGGCCGGCAACGAGCGATCCGCTTCAGACCCAGCCAGCCTCCCTTCAACGTGCCGTGGCCCTCGACCGCCCGTAGCACGTACTCGGAGCAGGTCGGCGTGAACCGGCAGGCCGGAGGCGTGAGCGGAGAGATCGATCCTTGGTAGAACCGAAGGAGACCCGTCACCGCCCTTTGAAGCATATCGCCTCCACGCCTGCCGTCACCATGTCCTCAAGTTGAGGGTACGTGGCTCGGTAGGCTCTTCGTTTCGACCGAATCAGCACGTCGGCGTCCACGCCCGCTTCCTGGAGACGCGGGAGAACTCGCCGGCGTGCGATCTCCCGTAGGCGGCGCTTCAGGCGGTTCCTCGCCACGATACCCTGCCCCAGCTTGGGCACGACGAACCCGACTCGCCCGAAGAACCTCGTCTGCTCCCCGTTGCCATGCGCTCGAACCGTCGCCCGTGCCGGGACGAAGACCAGTGCCAGTACGTCCACGAACGGCATCCGTATCCTCTTGCCCCGCCTGAAGACGGCTTCAATCTCTCGGCTCCGGCAGACCCTGGCACTGCGAGGGAGACGTTCCCCCCCGGAACACTTGGCCGCCGGCCCCACGCTCGCCCCGGTCACTCCCTTGCTCGCCCCCCGGTTGCTCCCTTGGAGAGCTATCGGGCGTACTTGGATCCGGTACGGACGGTCAACGCCTTGCGGCCCCTGCGACGCCGACGGTTCAGCGTCTTCCGGCCTCCTGGTGTGCTCATCCGAGCCCGGAACCCGTGCTTGTTCAAGCGCTTGCGGTTGCGGGGCCTGTAGGTCGGTTTCATCTCGGGCGTACCTTCTCCGCGGGCTTGAAGGCGCCCGGGGGGCCGAAAGGGGCTGAAGCTGAGCCTAGAAGGCTAGCCAAAGGCCAGAGGCGCGTCAACGGGGCGCGTGCGCAGGTCGTCGTACCGCAGTAGAAATGTCCCGGACCATCTTCGGTTGCCAGGACGCGGCCCCGTCGCGATTCTTCTGTCAAGCCACAATAGAAATGTCCGGTGGTGGGCCACAATAGAAATGTCCTCTCCCTGGTGTCTTCACCGCCCCCTGTCGGTTGGCTGGGGGCGGCCGTCTGAACGCTCGGCCGCGGATGTCGGTCTTCTCGGGTCGCCCAGGTCCCGGCCCGGCCGACGCGGTGGCCGACTGGATCTGCATGGACGGTGCTGTACGGGGAGCGGGGCGGGGCAATCTCCCCGGTCGGAGCGTCGGGCTCCCAGCCCGATGTGGAGGCCGGGGGGACGGCGGGCCCGGTCCCCCGGCCACAACGCCCGGCACGCCTTACCGCCGTCTCGGCCAGGTGCTCGATCAGTACGCAGAGCCCCAACGCGCGGCTGGCCGGAGCGGGCGGTCTCCGCTTGCGTCCCGTCATCGCCGCTCTTCGGCCGGCCCGGGACCGCACGGCGCGACGCCCTCGCCATCCGTCCGGGCAGCCTCGCGAGCGAGGCGTTCTCTTCGAGCGATCGCAGCCTGCGCCTCGGCGTGGAACCGCTTCCGCCACGGATGGTCCGACCCCGGCTTCGGCGGCGCCGACCTCGACTTGGACGCCGCCGACTTGGACCTGGGGCGGCGCACTGGCTTGGCGTCTTGGGCACGAGGGCGCTCGCGGCCCAGCGGCTCCACCGCCAAGTACCGCTCCCCGACCCGGAAGCGGATGCTGCCGTCGAGGCGCCGTTCCACGACCACCTTCGTGCCCGGACCCGCTCCGGCTGCCTCCCGCTCCGGCAGCTGCCAGTACCGGTTCCGGAACCGGACCGTGAAGTCGTTGGCCACCACCCGCGTGTGGGTCTCCGCGAAGAGCGCATCCAGGTCCACGTCCTCCGGCAGCGGGCGGTGGGCGTCGCACGGGTCTCCCGGCGCAACCGTGAACCGCTCGTTCCAGAACGGCACCCAGCACTCGGCCAGAAACCGGTTCGCCTCGGCCAGACTCGCGATCCGCCCCACTCGCATCTCCTTGACCAGCCGGTCCTGCGCCGTCCCGAAGCTCCGCTCCACCCGTCCCTTCGCCTGCACCGAGCCCGCGAGGATCATCTTCACCCCCAGCTTGTCCAGACCCCGCGAGATGATCGTGTCCGTCCGCCTCCCCTGCTTCGTCATCCACTGCCCGAAGTGCCCCGCGTGGTCGGCGTAGAACGCCAGTGGACGCCCGTGACGACGCAGGTACTCGATCACCGCGCGGCGGTTCTCCGCGCCGTTGTCCCGCTCCACGAACCGCGCCGTCTGCAACCGGTTCGTCGCGTCGTCGTGCATCGCGATCAGCACCAGGTCGTCCGCGCCCCGCTCCTCCAGCCAGGGATGCACCGAGCTGTCCCACTGGCACAGCTCCCCCACCGCCGCCCGCCGTGGCCGCCGGCTCCGGTGCTTCGCGCGCTTCCGCTGCCGCTCCCACAGCTCCGCGTCCCGCATCCAGCGCCGCACCGTCTCGGCGCTCAGGCGCACGCCGTGGCCCCGGTCCAGGTGCTCGGCCAGCAGCGTCGGGCCGAAGCCCCGGTAGATCGGATCCGATGCGACCTCCAGCACCAGCTCCCGAACCGCCGCCGGCAGCGCGCTGTTCGACGGTCGGCCTCGGAGACCGTGCACGACGCTCTCGTCGCCCTCCGCCTCGTACCGCCGCCGGAGGCGCCTGAACTGGCGCGGCGTCACGTCGAGCCGCTCCGCCCCGGCCGCCGCCGAGAGCACGCCTTCGCTTACCTGCCTGAGCACCGAGATGCGATCCCTGTCCTTGAGCTTCAGCTCCATCTGCTCCTCTCCCGAACCGTGTTCCGTGACCGAGCACCGAACATGGTCCGAAAGAGGACATTTCTACTGTGGTACGACCGGACATTTCTACTGTGGTACGACACCCGTCGCGATTCTTCAGGTCATCTTGGTGCCCCTGACACCTCGGGGAACCTGCGAGGGTCGAGGGAGCGCGCCAGTACCCTGAACCGAACGGAGGGAGGAAGCGAGAGTGAGGACTGCGAGCGATCAACTGTCCAGTGGAGCAACGGTGGAGCCTGCAACGGCCGGCCAAGCCAAGCCTGTTGCGCGTGCGGGGCGCTTTGGGACCGGTAATGCGTGGATCAGCACCTCGGAGTTCCTGAACGCGCCGGTGGGGGTCGTGCTCTCGGTCGCCATCGTGCTGATAGCCATGGGGACTCTGCTCATCACCCAGCTCAACCGATTAGAGGATGAGCTGAAGGGACAGATAGGTCGGCTGGAGGTGCACGTCGGCGAGTTGGAGGTGCAGGTCGGCGAGATCAGAGGCCAAGTCGGCGAGCTGGCTCGGCAGACGAGCGAGATCGGGGAGGACCTCGACGAATTGAGGGACTCCAACCGCGCAACCGAGCAGCGGCTCGTGGCCCAGCTCAATGAGCTGAGGGACGGCATCCAGTAGCAGACCAGCAGTCCTGGCGCAGAGGTCGCTAGCGGACCACCGAAGGGTTTGACCCGCCGCCGCCGGCCGAGTAATGTTGGAGCCCCTTTGCCCCATTCGGAACCCCCAGCCGGGAGGGCCTGGAACTGGACGCCGCGGAACTCTGGAAGAGGACTCTGAGACTCGTCGCCAAGTCGGTCACGGGGCAGACCTACGCTACCTGGCTCTCCAAGGTGAGGGTCGTCTCCTGGTCCGACGGTGTCCTGCACGCCGAGGCCGCCTCCAAGTTCCACGCCGAGTGGCTGGAGGACAAGTACGGGGAGCTGCTCCGGGAGATCGCGGAGCAGGTGGCGGAAACCTCCGTCCAGCTCCGCGTCACCGCCCGCGACTCTTCCGAGGGCCGGCCCCCAGAAGTGAGGTTGGACCCGGTCAAGCCGCTCCCTCCGGCGCGCCCAGAGGGCCCATCCAACAACTCCTCGGCACCCCTCAACGACCGCTACACCTTCGAGCGGTTTGTCGTGGGGGAGAACAACCGTCTCGCCCAGGCAGCCAGCGTCGCGGTAGCCGAACGTCCGGCCCGGGCGTACAACCCCCTCTTCCTCTACGGCGCGACCGGACTTGGGAAGACGCATCTGATGCACGCCATCGCCAATCGGATCCTGCAGGCGGAAGGTGGTTCCCGGCCTCGCGTCTGCTACGTCCCGGCGGAGCAGTTCATGAACGACATGGTGACCGCGATTCAGAAAAGCACAATGGAGGCGTTTCGCTCGCGCTACCGGTCCTATGAACTCCTTCTGGTGGACGACATCCAGTTTCTCCGGCGGAAGGAGCGCACCCAGGAAGAGTTCTTCCACACCTTCAACGCCCTGCATCAGAGCAGCTGCCAGATCGTCCTCACCAGCGACCGCAAGCCCAAGGAGCTGGACGGTCTTCAGGATCGGCTCATGTCTCGCTTCGAGTGGGGACTGGTGGCCGACGTGAGCCGGCCCAGCTACGAGACCCGGGTGGCGATCCTCCGCAAGAAGGCCGAAGAGGACGAGGTGCGCCTAGCCGCCGACATCCTGGACCTCGTGGCTCGCCGTTGCCGGTCCTCGGTTCGGGAGTTGGAGGGAGCCATCATCAAGCTCCTGGCGTTCTCCTCGCTCACCAACCAGGACCTGACTCTGGCGCTAGCGCGCCAAGCCCTGGCGGCAGGAAGACCAGCGAGCGACGGCGACGACCTCGCCGCCCAACGCGCCCAGCGGACAGGATCCAGCACCGCGGCCCACATCGACCCCGAAACGATCCGCAATATGGTGGCGGAGGCGTGGGGGCTCACCGGCGAAGAACTCGCTTCTGCGACCCGGGCCCACCATGTGGTCGTTCCGCGACAAGTCGCCATGCTCCTCATCAGGGAGGTCCTCGACGTACCCCTCCGGCGCATCGGAGAGACACTGGGGGGACGTCACCACTCCACCGTGCTGCACTCCATCCAAAAGGTGAGGGACCGCTTGAAGACCAACGGCGAACTCCGGTCGAAGGTCGATTCGCTGGCGGAGGACCTGCGGAGGATCGCATGACCCTTGAACAGGCCACAGGCCAGCTCCTCGCCTGGCTGGGCGGGAGTGCGCTTGCGTGGGCGGGAGCGTGCCTGGCTGGGCGGGGGGCAGCCTCCAGACCCACGGCTTGGCGGGTTGTCAACATGCTTTGTGGAAAACCCTGGTGGAATTGTGGACAACTGCTGGTATTGCACCGGGGGACCCCCGGCAGTCTCCACCAGGGCGGTGCAAAACTTACCGTCTCAGGTGGTCCGTGTGGATTCCTGTGAAGGGTTGGATCGGCAAGGCAACGGTCGGCCGGGGACAGACCCGAGATGGGCTTTTCCACACTTCCACACCCGCCTACTATCACGAAGGTATATCTTTGAACAGACTATCTAGACCACGACCTCCCCATCCACCTGCACCCGAGGCCCTGCCATGAACCTGACCATCACCCGCGAGAACCTGACCAAGGGCTTGTCCGCAGTCTCGGCAAGTATCCCGGCCAAGACGTCCCTCCCGGTCCTCTCCAATGTCCTCCTGGAAGCTGGCGACGGAGAGCTCTGGATCAGCGGCACCGACCTTGACACGACAATCCGCACCCGGGTCCCGGCCGAGACCAAGGCGGAGGGGGCGGTCACGGCGCCGGGGAAGAAGCTTCAGGAGCTGGCTCGGGAACTGCCGGAGCAGCCGGTCGTTCTGTCGGCGACGGCGCATCAGCTGGACGTGGAGTGCGGGCGGAGCCGCTTCAAGCTGAACGGGCTGCCCAGCGAAGAGTTCCCGACCCTGCCCGAGGTGGACTTCGAGAACGCTTGGCAGATCACAGCGAAGGACCTGATGGAACTGGTCCAGCGGACGGCGTTCGCGGTGTCCACGGAGGAGAGCCGACCGATCCTCAACGGCATCCTGTGGGAGCTCAAGGGAGACAAGATGGTGATGGTGGCGACCAACGGCCACCGACTGGCCAAGATGACGGTGAAGTCGGACCCGCCGACGGAGGGGGGCGACAGCCTGATCGTGCCTCCGGTCGCCCTGCAGGAGGTGCAGAAGCTCTTTGACGAGTCCAGCGACCTGACGGTTGCCAGGAGCGGGAACCACCTCGGGTTCCGGACGGCGGACGCGGAGGTCTACACTCGGCTGATCGAGGGAAAGTACCCGAACTACGAACAGGTGATCCCCAAGGACAACGACAAGGTAGCGGTGATCGACCAGCAGCCGATGGTCGCCGCGGTTCGCCGGATGGCTGTCGTCGCCGCCGATCCGCCTCACAGGACCAAGCTATCGTTCGATGCCGACCGACTCCGACTGGACGTGACGACACCGGACCTGGGCGAGGCCGCCGACGAGATCGAGATGGACTACGACAACGCGGCGGAGCAGGTCGCGTTCAACGCCAAGTACGTGCTGGAAGTGCTGGGGAACATGCCCGAGGGCGAGGTGCGGTTCTCCTTCAAGACGGCGGAGCGGGCTGCCGTCATCGAGCCTGCGGACGAAAGCGTGGACTACCTGTGCCTGATCATGCCCCTTCGGATCGAGTAGAACGCCGACTGACTCGGGAGGCCCTGGGGACTAACGCGGCTCTACGGACCAGCGAGGCCCTGGGGACTGGCGAGGTCCTAGGAGTTGGCGAGGCCCTAGGAACTGGCGAGAAGCTCCCTGGCGCGAAAGACCGCCCGAAGCTCGTAGCCCGAGTCGGCGAGTCGCTCGCGAGCCCCCTCTTCCCGGTCCACCAGGACCAGTACGCCGACGATGCGGGCACCGCTCTCGGCGACGGCCTCGGCCGCCTCCAAGACGCTGCCGCCGGTCGTGATCGTGTCGTCCACCATCGCCACCCGGGCACCTGCACGGATGCATCCTTCAATGCGCCGGCCGGCACCGTGCCCCTTGGCCCGCTTGCGGACGGAGAAGGCGTCGAGGGAGGTGCCGGTCCGCGTGGCGTGGGCGGCGATGGCGTAAGCGACGGGGTCGGCACCCAGCGTCATGCCGCCCACGAACTCGGGCTCCCAGCCCGCCTCGACAATCGCTCGGTGACCGACTTCGCCGACCAGGAGTTGGCCGCGACCGGTCATCGTGGTGGCGCGGGCGTCGATGTAGTAGGTGGAACGTTCACCGCTGGCGAGGACGAAGTCCCCTATCCTCAGGCTGCGTTCGCGGAGGAGGCGAAGGAGCTGGAGGCGAGCATCCAGAGGCGGGCTGTCGGAGGATGGGGAGCGCATGACATGAGAAGATACTTGGGGAGTGCGGGGAGTGCGACGATGGCGACCGCTCTGGTCCTGTGGGCTGCTTGGGGTTGTGGGACAGGGAGCGTGGACCCAGGGACGCTCCACTTCGGGCAAGTCGGCGAGCTGGAGGTGTCCCTCACCACACCCCTGCACGGTGCCGTAGGGCGGCAGCGGCAGCATCTGACGTGGGAGTCCAGCGGCGCGTGGCGGCTCTTCGAGGAGATTGGGTATCGGGGGGAGCAGGGAGACGAGACGACGACGCCGAACCCAGGGGTCGCCGAGCTCTTCGCTTCGTCGTACGCGTCCTTCATCAACGGGGTCAACACGGATGTGGGCTGGCGGCTCTTCAATGTGGACGGTCCCGTCTCGTCGGCGTCCGATCCAGAACCCGAGTGCGCCGTCGCCGAAAGTCGGCTGATCTTCGTCGTCCGGGACGCCAGCCGGAACGACGAGGCGCGCTGGTCGCTCTGCGCAGCAGGCACCCTGCGGTCGCTTCGGGTGCGGTCGGGCGAACGCGACAACACGGCGGCGCGGGTGATCCAAGCGGTGATCATCATGCGCAACCTGACGATCGGCGAAGCCGACGAGACCTACGCCTACACGGGCAGCTGGCCCTTCGCCACGGTGGACAAGGGCGACGAGACCGGCCTGGAGCTGGACCGCCCCCGCGTCTTCCGTTCGACCGACGGCGAGGGAAGCCACGCTCCGCCGCCGGAGTGGGAGTCGGCGTGGACCGCCCATGTCCGGGGAACGGGTCGCGAGCCGCCGGAGGTGGACTGGGCCACAGAGATGGTGCTGGTGGGCGCAATCGGCGTCCGGGAGGAGTCGGGCGACTCGGTGGAGATCCGGCGCGTGCTGCACCTGGGAACCGAGCGCGGCACCGAGATCAAGATCGTGGAGCGCGTGCCGGGGGACTTCTGCGCGCCCGTGCACAAGGTGGTGCGCCCCTTCCACATCGTCGTCGCGCCCCGGGCACCGGCCCCCGTTTTCTTCTCGGAGCTGCAGATCGAGAAGTCGCCCTGCGGAGGCGTCTGACGTGCTGACGCTTCGCAACCGCTTCGCCGTTCTGTTCGTGACCTTTGCGGTGCTGATCAGCGTGCTGGTGGGGTTGCTGACCTGGAACACGGCTCGGCGGATACTCGAGGACGAGATCAACGACAAGCACGAGAAGGTCACCAGCCTGATCGCCCTTGGCACCCAGGCCGAGGACATCATGGACTACCTGCCCGGCTACGAGGCGGTCGGGGTGTGGCAGGCGCGTCAGCGCGACCTGGACCAGCTCCAGAACGACGGGTACGTGCAGTCGGCCCAGTACTTTGCGTGGAGGCCGGGTGCCCCAGCCGCCGAGGCGCTGGTCACCGACAGGCCCGACATCCATCCTCGCGACCCGCTACAGTGGGTCAACGCCTACCCCAGCGAGCTCCAGCAGGCGTACGACCACGGGAGGGCCAGCACGCCCCGGGCCGTCGGCGACAACGGCCAGTTCTACCGGTGGGCGATCGAACGGCTTCGACGCCGACAGCAGCAGTCGCAACCGGGGGCGAACGAGGGCCCGCCGGCGGCCGAAGACGGCATCTTCCTGGCCGTGCGAATGCCCGCCAACTACGAGGAGCCGCTCACACGCCTCTCTCTGTGGATCGTCGGGCTGTCGTTGCTTACGAGCGTCCTGGCGGGGCTGGCCGGGTGGAAGATCGCGGGGTGGATCGTGGCCCGACTGGAGAACCTGAGCCGTGCGGCGCTGCGCATCCAGCGCGGATGGATGAACGATCCCGTGCCCGTCTCGGGAGAGGACGAGATCAGCCGGCTGGCGCGGGCCATGGAGCGGATGAGGGGAGGGATTCGTCGCAGGGACGAGCAGCTGCGACTGATGCTGTCTCGGGTCGCCCACGAGATCCGCAACCCGCTGGGAGGCCTGGAGCTCTTCGCGTCAGCGGCGCAGGACGCGGAGGACCCCGGCGAACGTCGGCAGATCCTGGGGCAGATCAGAAAGGAAGTGCTGGGACTCAACGCGATCATCGAGGAGTTCCTGGGCTTTGGGCAGCCGGCTCAAGCCAAGCCCAAGATTCACGACGTGCGCCGGCCGGTTTCGGAAGCGGCAGCGCTGGCTGAGGCGGAGATCGTCAAGAACGGCGGGCGGCTGCACCTGGACGTTCCGCCGCGCCCTCTCCACGCAGTCGCCGACCCGGCGCAGGTGAAGAGGATGGTGCTGAACCTGGTTCGCAACGCGGCCGACGCGGGGGAGACCGTCTGGGTGGAGGGCGCGATGGTCAACGGCGAGGTGCGGATCGTGGTGCGAGACGACGGACCCGGTGTAGCCGCCGACCTTCGGGACCGGGTGTTTGAGCCGTTCGTGAGCGACAAGGAGAAGGGCGCGGGACTGGGGTTGGCGATCGTCAAGGAGATCGCGGAGACGAGTCGGGGCCGCGTGGAGCTGATCTGCCCGCAGGAGCCGCAGGACAGTGGCGATGGACAGGACGGCGGTGCTGGACAGGATGGCGGAGACGAGCGGGCCAGCGGCGATAGGCGGGCCAGCGGCGATGGGCGGGACAAGAGGGCGGGGGCCGAGTTCCACGTGTACTTACGAGGTCCGGAGAACCTGCCCAGCAACAGCGCAAGGGCGAGCAAGTCCCTCTGGAGAAGGCCGAAAGCGATGAGCGAGAGAGGCGGAGAGCGATGAGCGCGTTGAAGCAGGTCCTGATCATCGACGACCACGATTCGATGCGCGCTGGGCTGGAGCTTCTGATCCGCCGAAGGGGCCACGCCACCATGTCTGCGGAGGGAGGGCAAGAGGGGCTGGAACTTCTCGAAGAGCGGGGGGCGGACCTGGTCGTCACCGACCTGAAGATGGCCCGTGTCGATGGAATGGAGGTCCTCGAGCAGGTCAAGAAGACCTCTCCCGAGACCGAGGTGCTGGTGATCACCGCCCACGGCAGCATCGAGACCGCCGTGCGAGCGATGAAGCTGGGCGCCTGCGACTTCATCACCAAGCCGTTCCGGTCGGAAGAGTTCGCCATCAAGGTGGACCGCATCCTCCGGGAGCGAGAGGAACGGCTGCGGCTCCAAAAGGAGAACATGGCGCTGCGGGTGGAGAACACCTACCTGCGCAGCGAGGCGGAAGACGGAGGCACGCCCTACGGGGAGATGGTCGGCGAGTCCCAGGGAATGCGACGGGTCCAGCGGTTCGTCGAGCGGGTGGCCCGGTCCGACTCCACGGTGATGGTGTACGGCGAATCCGGGACCGGGAAGGAACTGGTCGCCCGGGGGATTCACGCGCGCTCGCCTCGTCACCGCGGACCGTTCATCCGAGTGAACTGCGGGGCGCTGGCGGAGGGCCTTCTGGACTCGGAGCTCTTCGGCCACGAGCGGGGCGCGTTCACCGGTGCCGAACGGCAGCGTCGCGGTCGCTTCGAGCTCGCCAACGGCGGCACCCTCTTTCTGGACGAGATCTCCACGATCACCGCGGCCACCCAGGTGCGGCTGTTGCGGGTGCTCCAGGAGCGGGAGCTGGAACGGGTCGGCGGCGAGAAGACGATCCCGGTGGACGTGCGGATCGTCGCTGCCACGAACACTCCCGCCGACGAGCTCCTCTCCGGCGACGCCTTCCGCGACGACCTCTACTACCGCCTGCACGTAGTGCCGGTGACGGTGCCTCCCCTCCGGCAGCGCAAGGACGACATCCCCCTGTTGGTTGACCACTTCGTGAAAAAGCTGCAACCGAGGACTCGCTCCCAAGCGCAGGAGGTGGAGCCGGCGGCGATGAAGCGCTTGGTGTCGTACGACTGGCCTGGGAACGTTCGGGAGCTGGAGAACGTGATCGAGCAGGCCCTGGTGCTCGCCGAAGGAAGCACCCTTGTGGAAGACGACTTGCCGTTCCTGCCCAACTTGGGCGCCAGCGGGGGGAAGGCGGTGGCGGGAGGTTTGACCGGCGAAGGCGTGGACCTGGACAAGGCTGTGGACGGGATGGAAGAGAAGCTGATCCGGCAAGCGCTGGAGCGAACCGGCGGCGTGAAGGCGGAGGCGGCCCGCCTGCTACGGCTCAACAAGAGCACGTTCTACGCCAAGCTGAAGAAGTACGGCATCCAATGAGGTCGCTGGCGGTGACGGCGGCGGCTGCTGCGACGACGCTGGTCGCCGGGGCGATTGCCTGGTCGCCGTTGTTCGCGAGCGGCCAAGCCGGCGGCATTTCGCAGGGCCCATTTCCGCAAGACCGCTATCAGGACCTCTACGACGAGAAGAGACAGCAGTACGACTCGACCAAGGCCGTCTACGTGCAAGCGTATGCCTACAAGACGGAGTTGGACGGCAGGTGGGACGAGACGCTGGACCGCCTGGAGGCGGCGCGGGCGGCAGGCGCGGGCGGCCGGGAGCGAGGGAACTTGGTGGCCGCGGCCAACGAGCTCTGGGACGAACTCTCCACGGCGACACGGACAGCGCTGGCGGCAAAAGAGCAGTGGTGCCAGGCCGGCAACAGCCTGATCCAGTTCATCGACGTCCGGTTGGGGATGCTGGATGCGCTGCACGACACCATACCGAGCGACTACGTGACCATGAGCGCGCACCTGAGCGACGTGGAGGTGGAGATGGGCAAGCGCGGGCGGGACCTGGGCATACTGCCCGACTCGGGGCCGTGCGGAATTCAGGAGCTTCCCCCCTTCCCCGAGGTCCGAATCCGTCCCGGGGACTCGCCCGAGCAGATTCGAGGCAGGGCGGACTACTTGAGGGTGCAGCTGGCCAGACTGAACGCCACGAAGGAGGCCATCGACGGGGAGCTGGAGGTGCTTGCCAACCAGCAGGCCCGGGAGCGGAGGCTGGCGGCCTACCGTGCGGAACAGGAGGGCTTTGGTCGCAACGATCCGGTGGAGGATCGGGTGTCGGAGGGAGTGGGCAGGGCGCGGGAGCTTCCCATTGAAGTGCGGATCGAGAACCTGGAGCAGTTGAGGAGCGAGGTGCAGGAGCGAATCGACGAGCTGGAGGCCAGGGTGGAGGAGTTCGAGGCCCGGCTGGGAGGCGTCCGATGAGAGCGCCGAGCCGGTTCTTGGGGGCCGGGTTCTCTGGGGTCGGGTTTTTTCGGGCCGGGTTCTGTCGGGCTGTCCTCGCGACGGTGGCAGTGATCGTCGTGGGAGCAGGGTCGGCGGGCGCCGCGGCCCAAGAGGCGGCGGAGGGGGCGGGCACCCAGGTCTCTCTGGAAGATGTGACGGTTCGCGCCGGCCTGTCGGCTGGGGGGTACTGGGGCAACTTCTCGTCGGTGGCGGTGGTGTGGACCGATCCCACCGAGAGGGCGTTCGCCGGTACGGGCTCCTTCGAGCTCGAGGGCGTAGTTCGCTTCCGGGGAGCCCGTCGTCAACTCTTCATCAACTTCGACGGAGGTCTCCAGCAATACGCCACAGGCGGCTTCGAGCTGCGGAACTACGCGCCGCGGGAGTACAGTGCCGACGTGGGCGCGACCTATGAGCAGGGGCTGTGGGGCGGCTCGATCCGGGTGGCCGGGCAAGCGACAGCCCGAGGCGTGGCCGACCGTCCTCCGATGCCGCTGTACTTGCAGCCGGGCTACAACAGCTACGTCGGGTCGGTGGGGTACACGCGAGACCTGCCGCTCGACGGATGGCTGCACCAACTCGACATCCAGGGCACGTTCGAGAACCGCGACTACGCGGCACCGAGGGTCCTGCCCCAGCTGGACCTGCTGGACCGGTCCTCCGGCGAGGGGACGGTCCGTCTCACCCGCTTCCTGGGATCGGAGTACAGTGCCCTCCGGGCGTACGGCGCCTTCCGGTATCACAGCTACCCCCGCAAGGGGCTAAGCATCCGTCGACGGGACAAGGCGGGCCGGGCCGGGATCGCGTGGACACTGGACTGGCTGGTCAGTCACGGCCTTCGGATCGAGGCCGACATCGGGGGAACGTTCAACCGCTCCAACTCGCGCCGGGTCGAGTACAACCTCATCGGCTTCCAGGGCAAGCTGGTCAAGAGCCTGGGGCCGACGACCGAACTGCTGCTGGACTTGGACGTCAAGAGGAAGTCCTACTTGGCCCCTGGGCAGTACCTAGTTCCCGGCGAGGAGGTGGACGACCTCACCCGAATCGACGCTGGGCTGGCCCGCGCCCTGGGTCCGATCAACGCCACCTTCCGGGTCTACTGGAAGAAGGCCGAGACCAACATCAGCGGAGCCTTCTACAGGAACCTGGGCGCCAGCTTCTCGATGAGCGCCACGCCCTGGGGGTTGTAAGTCCGCGATCCGGGCGCGTTCGCCTACCCGGGCGTGCGTCGGGCCGCCGCCAGTGCGTCCAGTGCCTGGTCGATGTCGGCCTCGGTGTGGTCGGCGTTGATCTGGAAGCGGATCGACTCGTCGCCCTTGGGGACCACCGGATAGGCCAACCCCGTGGCCAGGATTCCTGCGTCGAACAGGGCGGCCACCAGAGATCGGGTCTCGCCGGTGTCGCGGATCATGACCGGGACGATGGGATGGTCGCCCGGAATGCTCTCGAAGCCGCCCGCTGCCAGCCCCCTCTCGAAGCGCCGAGTCAGCGAACGAAGCTTGGCCAGCCGCGCTTCGCCTTCCGGCCCTTGAACGATCTCCAGGGACATGGCGGCGGCGGCGGCCTCGCCGGCGGTGATGGGGTTGGAGTAGATGTACATCGGCGACGATTCCCGCAGAAAACGGATCAGTGTCGCGTCGCCCACCACATATCCGCCGTTGACCCCGAACGCCTTGCCCAGCGTGCCGATCAGCACGTCGGACGGGGGGCTGTCCACATGTTCCTCCGTGCCCCGGCCGGTGGGACCAAAAGCCCCCACGCCGTGGGAGTCGTCCACCATCACCACCACGTTCTCGGGGAAGTGCGGGTCGTGGCGAGCAGCCAGTGCCATGATCTCGTCCACCGGGGCATGGTCGCCCCTCATGGAGAAGATGCCGTCGGTCACCACAATGGCCCGTTGCGCCTTGCCCCTGGCGTCCAGCAGTGCCCGGTCCAGCGCGCCCAAGTCCAGGTGCGGGTAGATCGCCTTCCCCGCCGGCCGAGCCATCCGGACGGCGTTGATGATGCAGTTGTGGTTGAGTTCGTCGGAGAGCACGAACGTGCCCTTGTCCGCAAGCGAGACCAGCGCGCTCACCACCGCGGCGTATGCCGACGAGAAGATCATCCCCTCCGGGCGACCGTGGAACGCTGCCAGCGCCTGCTCCAGCTCCACGTGGTGCAAGTGGGTGCCGGCGATGAACCGAACGGCTCCGGGGCCCGCGCCCATCGCTCGGGCGGTGCGTTCCTCGGCTTCGATCACCGCCGGGTGGAGCCCTAGTCCCAGGTACGAGTTGGCGTTCATGCGGAGGAAGGGGCGGTCGCCCTGCCCCTCGAGGAGGAAGCGCGGGCCCAGGCCGTCGGCAGGGGGCAGGACCCGCCGCACCACGTTCTCGGTGCCTTTGGCGGTTCCCTGCTCTTCCAGCGCGGCCACTTGGCGCGCCAATACGTGGGCTAGGCGGTCGATGGGCATGACGCGAAAGTCTCCTTGGGTTGCACGCCGTCCCTGAGTTGCACGCTGTCCATGGATTGCACGCCAGCCTCCTTGGACTGCACGCCCTGCACGCCGTCCAGCATCGCCGCCACCGTGGCCGGCAGATCGTACTGGGGGCGCCAGCCCCACTGCCGGCGGGCCTCCGAGTCGTCCAAGCGGTCCGGCCACGAATCGGCGATCGACTGGCGCAGGGGGTCCGGGCTGTACTTGATCTCGAAGTCGGGGATGTGGACCCGGACCGCGTCGGCCAGCTCGGCGGGGGTGAACTGCATGGCGGTGACGTTGAAGGCGTTCCGATGGGTGAGGGCCTCCACCGGCGCGTCCATCAGCTCCACGACGGCCCGGATCGCGTCGGCCATGTACATCATGTCCATGCGGGTGTCGGGGCGCAGGAAGCAGCGGTAGGGGCGGCCCTCCAGGGCGGCGTGGAAGATATCGACGGCGTAGTCGGTGGTGCCGCCGCCGGGGGGTGCCGAGTAGGAGATCAGGCCAGGGAAGCGGAGGCCCCGCGCGTCCACGTCGAAGCGGGCGTGGTAGTAGTCGCACAGCAGCTCGCCGGCCACTTTGGTGACGCCGTAGATCGTGGTGGGGCGCTGGAGGGTGGACTGGGGGGTGGGGTCGCGTGGGCTGGTGGGGCCGAACGCCGCGATTGAGCTGGGCACGAAGACTTGCCGATCGCCGCCCGTTGCCGCCTCCAGGACGTTGAGCAGTCCGTCCATGTTGGTCCTGTAAGCCGTGACGGGACTGGCTTCTCCGGCGGCGGAGAGAACGGCGGCCAAGTGGAAGATCGCCGTGGCGCCGAAGTCGTCCGCCGCTCGGCGCACAGCGGCCGTGTCGAGGCAGTCCAGCCGTGCGCTGGCGCAGTCGGTGCCGCCGGCCCAATCGGCAGGGTCGCGGAGGTCGGTGGCGAGCACGGCTCCCGCCCCATGACGCTCCACCAGCGCGGCCACGAGTTCGGTGCCGATCTGGCCGGCGGCGCCAGTGACGACCGCCTTCACGAGTCCCCCGCTGCTTGCGCTGCCTGCGCTGCTTGCGCTGCCTTCGTGGCCTTCGCGCCCTTTGGGGCCTTCGGCGTCCAGCGCTCGGCGTCCCGCTCCTCGTACTTCTCCATCACCCGGTCGAAGGCCCGCTCCAAGTCAATCCCCAGTCGGTTGGCCAGCGACACCAGCACGAAGAGCACGTCCCCAATCTCCAGCTCCAACTCCGACGGTGCCTCGTCTTCGCGCTTCGGCTTGGAGCCGAACTCGTGGTTGATCTCCCGCGAGAGCTCCCCCACTTCTTCCACCAGTCGGGCCAGGATCGCCAGCGGCGGCCAGTAGCCTTCCTCGAAGCGACCGATCCAGCGGTCCACCCGCGCCTGGGCTTCTTGAAGCTCCACCGAGTTGCTCCGGGACAGGGTTGACGGTTGCGTGTGGCCGCGGTGGCGGCTGGGCGGGCGAGGGCTCGGACCGTCAGGGCCGAAGGACGATCTTGCCGAAGACTTGGCCTGCCTCCAGCATCTCGTGCGCCTTGCGGGCCTCGGCCAAGGGCAGCACGGCGTGGATCGGCGGCGTCACAGAGCCGGTGAAGACCTGGTGCATGGCCGCTCGGAACTCGGCCGGTGTGCCCATCGTGGAACCCATGACCGAGAGTTGCCGCCAGAAGAGCACGCGCAGGTCCAAGGCGCCTTCGTGACCGGTGGTGGCGCCGAAGGAGACCAGCCGACCGCCGACCGCCAGGATGCGCACCAGCTGCCCGAACAACGCCTTCCCCACCGAGTCCAGGCAGAGGTCCACTCCGCGCTTTCCCGTCGCTAGGTACACGTCGCGGCTCCAGCTGGACACGGTCCGGTCGAAGACGTGATCCGCTCCCAACTCGCGCACCTGCTTGGCGAAGTTGGGCGACGTCAGCGCGTACACCTCCGCCCCCGCCGCCCTCGCGTACTGGATCGCCAAGCTCGACACGCCCCCGCTGGCCCCGGTGACCAGGACCCGCTCCCCGGTCGTGAGCCCGCCTCGCGAGAAGAGGCCGCGCCACGCCGTGACTCCCGCCAGCGCCGCCGCTGCCGCCGCGTCGAAGGACACGCCTTGCGGGACTTCCACCAAGTTTGCCGCCGGCGCAATGCAATACTGGGCGAAGCCGCCCTGGGTGTGCTCCCCGACGACGGTGTAGGGCTGGGCTCGAGAGCCGTCCCAGCGCGCCAAGTCGTACCAGTGGTAGGCAATCGACGGGTCCACCACCACCCGCTTCCCTTCCCACCGAGGCTCCACGCCCGGTCCCAGCTCGGCCACCACGCCGGCCACGTCCGATCCACCGATGTGGGGCATGGGAATCTCGATGGGAAGGCCCCTCCGCATCCACAGGTCCAGGTGGTTCAGCGACGACGCCTCGACGCGCACCTGCACCTGGCCGGGTCCCGGACGGGGCGTCTCCACCTTCTCGACGGCGACGACCTCCGGTCCCCCGTTCTCGTGGAAGACGGCGGCTAGCATGTCCATAAGATAGGCGATTAGCTTTCGCCCTGTGGACATCGCAAGTGGTCTCGAAGGGCGGAACGAGGACGACCGGACGCTGGGCGGCTACTTCGCCGTTCACAGCCGCCCCCCTGCCTTCGAGGGTTGCGACGGCCAGCCGTACACGGTGTCGATCGAGACGGAACGGTCGCCGGACCTGAAGGCACCGGTGGCAGGATATCTGGTGTTTCCGCGCTGGGCGGAGACGGGAGTTGGGATCGTGGGGCATGTGGAAACACCGCTGCTGTGGCGTGGGCCGACGAAGCAGGCCGTGACCGAGCTGGCCGGGGCGATCAGCCTCCACGAGGTCCAGTGCCTGCTGAACGAGGCGATTGTGGGGCGGTCGTGAGTCGAGCGCGGGACGACGCCCGGACCGTCCACGACGACGATGCCCAGACCCTCCGGGTCACCGAGGTCTTCCACTCGATCCAGGGCGAATCCTCCTGGGCCGGCCTGCCTTGCACCTTCGTCCGGCTCACCGGCTGCCCGCTCCGCTGCGTCTGGTGCGACACGGCCTACGCCTTCCACGGGGGGACGCGCCGGACGATCGCGGAGGTGCTGCGGGAGGTGGCGGGGTTTGGCGGTCGGCTGGTGGAGATCACTGGCGGAGAGCCGTTGGTGCAGCCGGGCGCGACGGCCCTGGCCAGCCGTCTCCTTGATTCGGGGCACACGGTGCTGGTGGAGACTTCGGGCGCCGTCGACGTGGGGGGTCTCGACCCCCGTGCGCACCGGATCATGGACCTGAAGTGCCCCGGCTCCGGCGAGGAGCGCCGCAACCTGTGGGCGAACCTGGACCACCTTACGGGCCGCGACGAGATCAAGTTCGTTGTAGCGGATCGGGAGGACTTGGAGTGGGCATGCGATGTGGTGCGGCGCTACGGTCTCGACCGGCGGGTGGAGACGGGCTCGCTGGGCGCGCTGCTGGTGTCGCCCGTGTGGGGGATGGAGGAGGTGGAAGAGTTGGCGGAGGCGCTCCTGGCCAGCGGCCTGCCCTTCCGCTTCCAGACGCAGCTCCACAAGCACATCTGGGGACCGGACCGGACCGGCGTCTAGGGCGTTCCAGCACCTCCCAGCACCGCCCGGCACCTCCCAGAACATCCCAGGACCTCACCGATATGCTCCTTGCCGACCTGCCGGACGTGCTGGCGAACCGTTTCGGCACCCCCGAGTCCGCCGTCCCCGACCGTCACCGCCGGAACGCGGCGGTGGCCCTGGTGTTGCGGCCCCCGGCCGAGTCCGTGGCCCGGTCGTCTGCCGTGGCCAGTTCGGAGGTGCTGCTCATCCGTCGTGCGGAGTCGAAGCGCGACCCCTGGTCGGGCCAGATGGCACTCCCCGGCGGGCGCCTGGATCCGTCGGACCTGACGCTGGTGGCGGCGGCCGTCCGCGAGACTTGGGAGGAGACCGGCCTGACCCTGGTCCCGGACCGCGACTTGCTGGGCCGGTTCCCCACCGTCCGACCGGTGAGCGTCCACATCCCCACCGTTACGATCTGGCCGTTCGTCTTCAGGGCCGCCCCAGACGCCGAGGCGCGAGCCGCCAGCGCCGAGGTCGCGTCAGCCCACTGGTTCTCGGTGGAGTCCTTGACCGCCCCCGACAACCAGAGCACCCTCCACTACCAAGCCGCCGGCGAGGACGCCTCGTTCCCCTGCATCCGGGTGGACGGCCGAGTGGTGTGGGGACTGACCTACCGGATTCTGGCTCGGCTGTTCGAGCTGTAAGGGGGGAGATCAAAGTGAGTCGTCGAACAGCGGTCGTATGCGGCGCAGTCGGCTGGCTGGCCTGCATTCCACCGGCCCTGCCGGCGCAGCCTGCGCAGGTGCAGCAAGCTGATCTGTCGCACGCTTCCGTGGAGACGGCCGTCGGACCGCACTTCAACGGGGGTTTCTTCCATCGCATCGGCGACATCGTCGTCAATGACGATGGGATCTGGGTACTGGACTCGGGACAGGGCGAGGTACGGCGCTTTGGTCACGACGGGCGACCACAAGTCCAGTACGGCCGACTCGGCAGCGGGCCGGGCGAGTTCCTGAACCCTAGCAGGCTCGACGTCGATACCGTTCTAGAGGTGCTGGACCCCCGCCAAGGAAGGATCGTCCGCTTTACCTTGGCCGGCGAACACATCGCTACCCGAACGACGCCGCAGGTCACAAATGCCCTTGGTGTTCACGTACCGCCGTTGCTGGCCAAGCCCATGAGCAACGGCACGACTTTGTTCGTCACCAGCGGATGGTACGCCTCGGGCAGGTATAGCGACCCGTACGAGAGAGTGCTGATCGTGCACGCAGGAACCGACCCGAGGACGGACACGATCTTCAGCTATCCCTTCGGCGGCGCTCGCTGGCGCCAGGGCAGGAGCTTCGGCGGCATGAGCGTTCCGTTTGGCAAGGCGGGGGCCGTGGATGTCCTGGGCGACACTGCGCTCGTGGTCGCCGACGGTGTGGCCGGCGTGGTCACCCTCCTTCGGATTGCCGAGGACGCGCTGGTAGTCGCAGACACGATCGATATCGGTCTCAGGGGCGTGCCCACAACCGCCGAGGACGTTGCCCGCCTGCGACGCGCACTACGGGAGTCTCGCGGGACGCTGCCCCGGGATGTTGCTATTGACATGCCCGACTACTGGTCTGTCGCAAGCAGGGTCATAGCGCGCCCGGACGGTGTCATATGGGTGCGTCGGGCCGTCGATGGACCACGCCAGCAGTGGACAGTGGCAAGCTTCGGCTCGCCGAAGGTGTGGCGGGTGGTGTTGCCCGATCATTTCAACTTGCTCGCGGTGCACGGGCAGTACCTGTACGGTGTGGCGAAGGATGCCCTCGACGTGGAAAGGGTAGGTCGCGTGAGGGTCAGGCCGGCCGCTTTCGTACCCGTATGTGCAGATGCTCCAGCCCCCGGTCTAAGACCGTGCGCCCGAACGCCGGCGGCGGAGAGCCTGTAAGCTGGACATCGGCAAACCGCTCCAGAAGAACCTCGAAGACGACTCGGGCCTCCAGTCTGGCAAGCCGAGCGCCCAGGCAGTGATGAATGCCGCGCCCAAACGCCACATGGCGATTGTCGGTGCGGGTGAAGTCAAGCTGGTCCGGTTGCTCGAACTGTTCTGGATCGCGGTTGGCCGCGCCGAGAAGCGGGATGACAAGGGTCTCGGCTGCGACAGGGCTGCCGGCGATTACGGTATCCTCGGTGGCTGTGCGGATCGTCAGCTGCATCGGCGCATCGTAGCGCAACAACTCTTCGACCGCGTCCGCAAGGAATTCGGGTCGCTCGCGCAGAAGCTGCATCTGCTCTGGCTGGCGCAACAGTGCCAGTAAGCCGTTGCCGATGAGGCTCTTGGTCAAGAGGTTGCCGACCTTGAGAAGGAAGTGCAACATGCGCTCCGCCTCTTCCTGGGTGAGTCGGTCATCTTGGCTTCCCGTCTTGACCAACCTGGACACCACATCGTCCCGGGGCTCGGATCGGCGTTCCTCAACGAGGCGGGTGAGACGGCGAGCGAATAGGAGTTTGGTGCGGAGCTTTTGACGGAGGTGCTCCTTCGAGGGCGTGGGCTCCCGGAGCCACCGCCGGCGCCGTACAAAGGGTTCCATTGGGTCGTGCCCAAGATATCTCTTGAAGAGTTCCATGTCGTCCTCGGGCAACCCGACCATGCGCCCGATGACCAAGATGGGCAACGGCTTGGCAAGAGCGGTAATGCAGTCGAAGACGCCCTGGTCGGCAACCCGGTCCAGCAACTTGTGTGCCGTTGCGCGGGTGTGATCCTCCATCTGCTCCATTTGCCCCGGCGTGAACGCCTGCCTGGCCAAGCGTCGCAGACGCGTGTGTTCCGGTGGGTCGTAGCCAGCCAGCATCTTGCGCGGCCGATCGCTGCGGTGGCCGTTCCGAAAGCCCTTGAAATCGCGCAGAATGCGGTCCACGTCTTGGTAGCGCGTTACCAGGACGCCCCCTGCCAGCGAGCAGTAGTGGCACGGTGCTGTCTCGCGCAGCCGATGAAGGTACGGATAGGGATCATCGAGGTAGCTGGCGTCGAGCGGCCACCACGCGATCCCGTTTCGGCGCCGATCCCGGGCCAAGCGATCGTAGACGTGCGGACGGACATCGGAGTCCGACGACGACTCAACAGACGCGAGACCTAGTCCTGTCATTGCTATTCCTGGGGAGTCAGCAGGATCAAGGTGGCGGGTCGCCGGGCCGCACGCGGTGCTGGCCGCACGGTTACCGGCCGCACGGGAATGCCACGACGAAGGTACTGGACGACTGGTCTTGATGCAAACAGCTCCAGGACCTGCGGATCGTCCGGTGCCACGACAATGGCTACTCCCGAAGTGCGTCTTCGACCCTCTTCGCCAGTGCGCCGAAGTCCTCGGAGCACTTCCGCCGAATGGTGTCGATCTGCTGAGACGCTTCCTTGGCCAGCGGCTGGCGGCCGCTCCCGGGATGGTCCGCCAGCTTTCTCTCCTGCACCACCACGTCAAAGTACCGTTCCTTGACCGACACCTCGGCGCGGACCCTCGACCACCGCCAGCCACGCGGTAGCTTCAATCCCGCCAGCACCCACGTCTCCAGTTCTTCCCATGCGTTCTCGGCCAGAAACGTGCCGCCGCCAGTCTCGCGAAGCGTCTCGCCAAGCGTCTCTTCCAGGCGGTCCAGGCGGGCACGACGGCTCTTGTTGCCGTCCCGATCGACGCACAGCACAAAGAGGTCCACCATTCCCCGGTAGCGCTCCACAATCTCTTCCATCCGGTCCCGCTTGAGTGCTTCCCCGATGCCTCCAAGAAGCGGGTCCTGACACACGATCACCTTTGCAGACGGCCTTCCCAGGTCGCGCAACAACCGGCCAAAGATCGGCTTCAGGATATACTGGTCCTTCCGAAAGTCCTCTGGAATCACAAGAACCCTGACGCTCACTTGTACCGTCCTCCGGCTACTCGGGTGTCGCTTGATCGTCGTCGCTGCCAAGGAAGATCGCGTCCTCCATCCACCCCGATGCATGCAACCGTCCCAGCCCCTGCGACTTCCGTAGCTTCTCGATGTTGGGCAGGTCCGCAGCTTGGCGAATCACTGCATCGTCTGTGCCGGGCCGGCGACAGACTACGGCGGTGTTCTCGAACACCTGGTCGCTCACCATGGCGAGAAGCTCGGGAGAGTGGGTGGTTGTGATCACCTGCTTCTTGCCATCGGCGGTCTGGTTCTCAATCAGGTCGAGCAACAGTCGCAACCGAGACGGATGAATGCCGTTGTCGATCTCTTCGAACACGTAGAACCCGGCCGAGTCCTCGCCGAGCAGGGCCGCCAGGATGGCTAGAAATCGCAAGGTACCGTCCGAAGCCGAATAGGCGGAGATCGTGCGGTTGTTCGCTTCAAGAAAGGCCAGTTGAATCCGTCCCGTAACCGGGTCGCTGTTGAACTGGAAGTCCTTCACGTCCATCGGCGTCAGCTCGCGAGTCCATTCGATCAACGCTTGGCGACGCGTCGAGTCCTCGCATATCTCTTTCAGCACTGTCGGCAGGTTGTCGCCTCTGTCACCAAGTGTGGTCTGGCCTGGAAACGACGGCTGGCGCATCCTTTCGGGGGAGGGGTCGAGGAACCGCATACGGGAGAGCGTCTGGATCACACTACGGACACTGTCTTTATGCGACCTTCGAATGCGACGAAGTTCTTCAATCTGGGTGAGCGCCGGTTGGTTGTTCCTTACAGAAACCCGGTATCCGTACTTCTTCTGCGACGCCGACTTGCCCATGCGCAGAAGCAGGTGGCCAGGCTCGTTTTGTCTGCGGACGGGATCGGGTGCTGGTGGGTGACTGAAGTAGACCGTTAGCTTCTCCCTCGTCTCTTCCACGTCATCGGTGCGTTTCATCTTCTGTAAGCGAGTCCCATGCACAGAAAGCAGAATCTCGGCGTGCAGGGAAGGAGGCTTCGTTCCGTCGATCGTAACACCGATGCCATACAATTCCTCCGCAACATCGTACAATCCCTCGCTTGTACCGAGAAAAAGTTGGAACCTGTCGACATCCCCCGCTCGCACCACCTCTCTCGGCGCACCCCGTATCCCATCCCACTGCACCTCGCCTCCCGGCCCGTACTTGCCGCCCAGGATGTCCGCAAGCGTGTACCCCCGCCCCACGCCGTGCAGAAAGCGCAAGGCGTCGCGGATGTTGCTCTTGCCGCTGGCGTTGGCACCAGCGATGACCGTGAACGGGCCCATGCGCACACGCTCTTTGGCGAAGTTCTTGAAGTCGACCAGATCCAGGAAGGTGATCACGGCCGGTTCCACCCCCACGCCAAGCGTGCGTAGTAGTACGCCCCGTTGGAGCCGAACGGCGAGGTGGGGCTGTATTGGTTGCCGGAGAAGCCCGCGTCGGGGTTGACGTCCGGGTAGTTGTTGAAGGCGTTGTCGCCACCGACGGTCAGCCGCAGCGACTCGCCGATCTCGTACGACGCCTCCAGGTCCACCAGCACCTTGCCGCCGTAGGGTCGGTTGTCTCTGGCGTCGAACCATCCTGCGTAGCTGCTGACGCGCCCCAGGAGGGCGACGCCTCGGAAGTTGCGCCGGGCCGTCACGTTCCAGCGGGTTTGGGGAAGTCCTTCCTGCAGTTGGCGGATTCGCCCCGCGTCCAGCACGTCGGGATCGTGCTTGACGACCTTGGTGCGGGTGTGGTTGAAGACGAAGCTGAACTCCGTGCCGCCGCCGAGGGACGCGGGTGCCCATGTAGCCACCAAGTCGAGACCCTGGGTACGGCTCTGGAAGTCGTTGGTGAAGAAGCGGAAGTTCTGCAAGTTGCCGGCGCTCGTGATCCCCTCCGCCACCAGCCGCGTCTGCTCCGCTTCCGTCAGGGCGAACACCTGCGTCAACGCCAGCCTGTCCGACAGCGTGATTCGGAAGTAGTCCGCCGTGACGCTGAACGCGTCGCGCTCCAAGACCACACCGAAGCCCAGGTTGACCGACTTCTCGGCTTCCAGGGGCACGCCGCCCCTCAGCTTCGCCACCTCGGAAGTCGACGGGATCGTACCGTTGTTGACCAAGTCCATGAGCTCTCGGTCGAACTGGGTGGAGACGTTGAAGGCGTTCTGTTGACCTGGCGTGGGCGCCCGAAAGCCAGTGCTGGCGCTGGCCCGCAACGCAGCACCGCCGCCGAGACCGATCCGCGCAGCAAGCTTGCCGTTCCGAGTGAGGCCGAAGTCCTGAAAGTCCTCAATCCTGACCGCCGCGCCCAGGGCCCACCGGTCGCCTGCGTCGTCGGCCAGCTCCGCGTCGGCGTACACCGCGTAGTTGGTCCTGTGCCAGCCCCCCTCGGCGATGGGGCTGAAGCCCGGGAAGCCGTTTGAGCCGGCGCTGAACCCCTGCGCGGCGTAAGGACCGATCTCCCACGACGCCCGCTCGCCCAGGCCGATCTCGAAGTGCTCGTCGCGGAACTCTGCTCCGCCGGCCACATTGAGCTTGCTGCTGGCGGCCCAGCTCACGTCCAGGTATGCGTTGCGCTCCCGTTGCAGGTTCAGTCCGGGCTTGAACTCGGTGGGCGTTGCCGGTCCCAGCGAAGCATTGACAGTGTTGTAGATGTAGTAGTCGACCTGATTGTAGCCCCAGCTGACGCCCGCATCCCACAGCAGGTCGCCGGCTTGCCCCTTGATCCCGGCAACCACGGAGCCGTCGGTGGCGTCGCCGCCGAACTGGGGGGTGAAGCCGCCGGGAAAACGTTCCTGAAACGAGAAGCAGTTGGGGTCCGCGAAGACCCTCGACAGGGCGGCTGGGTCTGGAAGGCCGTTGGCAACTGGGACGACGGGACACTGGGCCGAGCCGTCCGCCACTCCGTCCTGTGCGTCCAGAACGTCGCCGATCAGCAACGTCTTGCCGCCGTCCAAGCTGAATACGCCTGCTCGCGTGTTGGGGTTGCGGAAGAAGAAGCCGCCTTCTATGCGCTCGCTGTTGTAGTTGGCGTGGCCGTACAGCTGGATGGAGCCGCCGACCAGGTAGCCGAAGTTGCCCCAGAGCTTGGTGTCGTCCTTGATGGTGGGCGAGCCCCAAATCTGCGCCGGATCGCGAACATGGTCGTTGCCGGCGGCGACCAGCAGCAGGGCGTCGTTCCGCTGTACGCTCCGGACGGTGGGCTCCGCGGCGCCGTACTCGGCCGTCAGATTCGCGAAGCCATTCTCGCCTAGCGGGAGGCCGACGTTCCCCGCCACGGTGTAGCTCTCGCCGCCGCCGTCCAGGAAGCGCCCGCCCCGCACATGGACCGCTCCGCCGGAGCGGTCGTCCCTCAGCTGAAGGTTGAGCACGCCCGCGATGGCGTCGGAGCCGTACTGGGCCGACGCGCCATCTCGGAGCACCTCCACCTGGCGCAGGGCAATAGCCGGAATCGCCGACACGTCGGCCCCCTGCGCCCCGTCCGAGACGCCGTTGCCGATCCACGTGATCACCGCCCCGCGATGGCGTCGCTTGCCGTCCACCAGCACCAGCGTGTGGTCGGGCGCCAAGCCTCGGAGGTTGGCGGGTCGGACGATCCGCGCCGCGTCGCCGGTGGCTTGGGGGTTCACGTTGTACGACGGCACGACCGCACGCAGGAGGTCGCCCAGGTCCGTGTCGCCTTGGTCGACAAACTCGGTGGAGGCGATGGCGTCGATCGGCACCATCGACTGGGTCGCGGTTCGGGGTCGAGCCCGGCTCCCCACCGCCACCACCCCTTCCAGCGCAATAGCTGCTTGGGCCAACAGCACGTCCAGCCGCGCCGAGGTGCCGTCGGCCACTGTGACCTCCCGCCGCTCCACGGCGTAGCCGATCAATCGGACCTCCACCGCATGGGTGCCTGCCGGAACGTCCGCCACCAAGTACCGCCCGTCAGGGCCGGTCGTTCCGCCCAGCCCGACCGCCATCAGAGACACCTGGACGCCGGCCAGCGGTTGGCCTGTTCCCTGCGCCCGCACCAGCCCCTCCAGCGTGCCCTGCGCCTGCGTTCCGGCGGCAGGTACCCACGCGAGCAACACCGCGAGTAACCACGCGCAGATCGCAATCCCGGCCCGTCGCCGCACAACTCCGGTCCGTCGCCCTACTCTCCGGGTTGCTCCCGGCCCCACTCCCGCCCCTACTCCCAACTCCACCCGTAGTTCATCCGAAGGTAGAAGAACGCTCCGTTGAAGCCGTAGGGCGTGTACTGGCTGTAGGGGTTGCCCACCAGTGCGGCTGTCGGGTTGAGGTCGGGGTACTTGTTGAGGACGTTCTGGCCCCCCAGAACCAAGCTGGCGGACTCGCCGAGGGAGTAGGACGCCTCCAGGTCCAAGGTGGCGTCGCCGCTGTAGAGCTGGGCGTCCTCCGAGTCGTACCAGCCGCCGTAGTAGTTCAGCCGCGCCAGGACGCGCCAGGGGCCGGGCGCGTGGTTGGCCGACAGGTTCCATCGGGTCCTGGGCAACGCCTCCTGGAGCTCCCGGATCCGTCGCGCGTCGATGACGTTGGGGCTGAACTTGGTGACTTCCGTGTCGGTGTGATTGAAGAGGAAGGTGAAGGTCGTGGCGCCGCCCCACGCTTCGGGCTCCCAAGACGCCACCACGTCCACTCCCTGCGTGCGAGTGTCGAAGTCGTTGGTGAAGAAGCGGAAGTCCCGGACGTTGCCCGCGGCCGTGATCCCCTCCGCAAGGAGCTGCTCCACCTCCGAAGGCGTGAGGCGCAAGTCCTGGGTCAGTGATATCCGCCCAGTGACGGCAATCCGAAAGTAGTCCACCGTCAGGTTCACCGTGCCCGCTCCCACCATGGCGCCCAGCGCCAGGTTGACCGATTCCTCGGGCCGCAGCTGCTCCCCGCCTCGCAAGCGGGCGACCGGAGAGGTGGACGCGATCGTGGCCTTGTTGACGGGCGCGTTGATCTCGCGGTCGAACTCGGTGGTCACGTTGAAGGCGTTCTGTTGCCCCGGCGTCGGCGCGCGAAATCCAGTGCTGGCGCTGCCGCGCACCGCAAAGGCGTCCGTGAATCCGTACCGCCCCGCGAACTTGCCGTTGACGGTCACCCCGAAGTCGGAGAAGTCCTCGAAGCGCACTGCGCCGCCGACGGTCCACCGGTTGTCGTCCGGGTCCCGCATCTCCACGTCGCCGTAGAAGGCGTAGTTGGAGCGACTCCAGTCGCCGACGGCCAAGGGGCCGAAGCCGGGGAAGCCGTCCGACGCCGCCCGGAAGCCCTGCGCCGCCAACGGCCCGAACACCCACGACTCCTCCTGCCCGCCGCCGATCTCGAAGCGCTCGTCGCGCCATTCGCCGCCGCCGGCAAGGTTGACCATTTTGCCGGCCCTGTACGACACGTCTGCGTGGAAGGCGACTTCTTGCTGCTGATAGGAGCCCAACTCGAAGTACAGCGGCGTGGCCGGCCCCAGCGAGGCGTTCGTCGTCTGGTCGATGAAGAAGTCCAGCTTGTTGCTGCCGAAGCCGGCGCTGGCGTCCCAAAGGAGACCGAACCCGGTTTCGCCTTTCAGTCCCCCTACGAACGATCCGTCCAGCATGTCGGCACCGAACTGGGGTGTGTAGCCGCCGGGCAATATCTCCTGGAACGAGAAGCAGTTGGGATCGTTCTTCACCTGTCCGAAGGCGACCGGGTCCGGCACGCCGTCCACGATCCTAACGACCGGACAGTTGGCCGACCCGTCGAGCACGCCGTCCTGGGCGTCCAGCATGTCGGCGACGAGCAGCGTGCGCCCCTGGTCGTTGCTGTAGATCGCCTGGCGTTCGTTGGGGTTTCGGAAGAAGAAGCCGCCCACCACCGTCTTGGCGGCGTAGTTGCCGTGGCCGTAGAGCTGAACGCCGTCACGGAGGAACGTCCCGAAGTTGCCCCAGAGCTTCATGTCGTCGGCCACATCGGGCGAGCCCCATATCTGGGACGGGGTCGCCACGGCGTTGTTGCCTGCCATGATGAGCGCCAGCGCATCGTCCCGCTGCACGCTCCGGCTCGTGGGTCCGGCGTTGCCGTACTCGGCACTGAAGTTGGCGAAGCCCGCCTCGCCCAGAGGCAGTCCCACGTTGCCCGCCACCGTGAACGCTTGCCCGTCGCCGGCGAAGGGATAGGCACCCATGCGGGCTTCCAGGCTGCCGCCCGAGCGGTCGTCGCGCAGCTGGAAGTTCATGACGCCGGCGATGGCGTCGGAGCCGTACTGGGCCGACGCCCCGTCGCGCAGGATCTCGACTTGGCGCAGGGCGATCGCCGGAATGACGGCGATGTCGGGTCCCTGGGCGCCGTCGGCCACGCCGTTCCCGAACCATGCGATGGTGGCGGCTCGGTGGCGTCGCTTGCCGTTCACCAGCACCAGCGTGTGGTCGGGCGCCAAGTTGCGCAGGTTGGCCGGGCGGGAGATCGTGGCCGCGTCTGCAATGGGCTGGACGTTGACGTTGTACGAAGGCGCGATGTTGCGCAACAAGCTGCTCAGGTCGGTGGCGCCCTGGTTCACAAAGTCGGTCGAGGCGATGGCGTCCACTGGAACAGGCGACGCCGTGACCGCCCGGGGTCTTGCTCTGCTGCCCACCGCCACCAAGCCCTCCAGGGCAATGGCTGCTTGGAAGAGCTCCACTTCCAGCCGGACCGTCTCGCCGTCTACGACGACCACCTCCAGAAGCTGGGTGCCGTAGCCGATGAACTGGATTGCGACGCCGTGGGTTCCAACCGGCACGTCGGCAATCCGAAAGAGCCCCTGGGGTCCCGTAGCTGCGCCGACGCCCAGCTCCGTCAAGGTCACCTGCGCTCCGGCCAGGGCGACCCCGGTTCCCGACGCGCGCACTCGCCCTTCGACGACCCCTTGGGCGCTGGCCTGGCGTGGCGTGGCGATGCCCGAGGCGAGCCAGCCGAGCAACGTAAGGGCGACGACAACTCCCGCCGCCGCCGGCTTCCGCATCATGAATGAACTGCCCTCCTTACCTACGCATACCAACTGGCGGCAGGGGACCCGAACCGGCCTGGCCGGAATCCCCTGCCGCCGAACTGCTTGCCGAACTGCTTACGGCGATGCCATCACCGAATGCACCGAATGCCTGCGCCCGCTACCAACCCCAAGCGTAGTTGACCTTGGCGTAGAAGTAGGCGCCGTTGAAGCCCCAAGGCGTGGACTCGCTGTAGCGGTTGCCGACGCCTGCCGGGTTCGGGATCTCTTGCGGCAACCGGTTGAGCACGTTCTGCCCGCCGATCGTGAAGCGAGTGTTCTCATCTAGCGAGTACGCCGCTTCCAGGTCCATCGTGGCGGCGCCGTCGTAGGCCGCCTGGGCGAGCTCGCCGTCGAACCATCCGCCGAACCAGTTGATGCGGCCCAGCAGACGCCAATCGCCGGCGAACTGGTTCATCGTGATGTTCCAGCGGTTGCGCGGGAGCGCTTCCTCCAACTGGCGGATGCGGGTCTCGCCCAGCGTTTCCGAGCTGGGCGTGGTGACGTCCGTGTCGGTGAAGTTGTACAGGAGGGTCAGCGTCGTGTTGCCGCCCAGCGACTCGGGCGCGTAGGTCGCCACGATGTCCACGCCCTGGGTCCGCGTGTCGAAGTCGTTGGTGAAGAAGCGGAACTCCCTCAGGTTGCCAGCGCTGGTGACGCCCTCTCGGATCAGCTGTTCGACCTCCGAGTCCGACAGCTGGAACGTCTGGGTCTGGGAGAGCCGGTCGCTGAGGGAGATGCGGAAGTAGTCGATTGTGAAGTCCAGCTCGCCCACTTCAGCCACGGCTCCCAACGCGATGTTGACCGACTTCTCGGGCTCCAACTGCACGCCGCCTCGAGTCGCGGCCACCGCGGAAGTCGAAGGAATCGTCCCTCGGTTGACCAAGTCGCCCAGGTCGGTGTCGAACACGGTGGAGACATTGAATGCGTTCTGCTGACCGGTCGTCGGCGCGCGGAAGCCGGTGCTGGCGCTGCCCCGTAGGGCAAAGTTGTCGTTGAAGCCGACTCGTGCGGCGAACTTGTAGTTGAAGGTGGCTCCGAAGTCGGAGAAGTCCTCGTAGCGAACGGCGCCGCCGACGGTCCACCTTCCGGCCTCCGGGTCGCGGAGCTCCACGTCGCCGTACACGGCAATGTTGGACCGAGTCCAGTCGCCGGCTGCGATGGGGCTGAAGCCCGGGAAGCCGTTGGACGCGGCGCTGAAGCCCTGGTCCGCCAGTGGGCCGAAGGTCCACGACTCGATCTGGCCCTGGACGATCTCGAAGCCCTCCTGACGCCGCTCCGCGCCGGCGGCGATGTTCACGCCTTCGCTGGCGGCCCAGGTCAGGTCCAGGTTGATGTTGAAGTCCTCCTGGATGTAGTCGCCGGGATCGAAGAGCGGCTGGTCTTCCTTGCCCGCTGGACCCCTCGGCTGGTTCGGCCCCAGCGAAGCGTTGACCGTGTTGTAGATGAAGAAGTCGGCGTGGTTCCTGCCCCAACCGACGCTGGCGTCCCATCCCAGATCGCCGAACTGGCCTTTCAGGCCCCCAACGAAGGAAGCGTCGGTGGCGTCGCCGCCGAAGTTGGGCGTGAAGCCGCCGGGGAAGAGCTCCTGGAAGGAGAAGCAGTTCGGGTCGTCGAAGACCTTCTTCAGGGCGTCTGGATCGGGCACGCCTCGGGTGATATTCACCACCGGGCAGTTGGCCGAGCCGTCCAGCACGCCGTCTGCGGCGTCCAACATGTCGCCGATCAGCAACGTCTTGCCGCCGTCGCCGCTGAACACGGCGCCCCGGGTGTTCGGGTTCCGGAAGAAGAAGCCGCCCGTCACCTTGCGGCTGGCGTAATTCCCGTGGCCGTAGAGCTGAACGTTCTCGCCCAGGAACGCGCCGTAGTTGGTCCACAGCTTCAGGTCGTCCTCCACGTGGGGCGAGCCCCAGATCTGGGCCGGTCGGCGGACGCTGCTGTTGCCCGCGCCGATGAGGAGGAGCGCGTCGTTGCGCTGGACGCTGCGGTCGGTGGGGTTCACGTTGCCGTACTCGGCGCTGACGTTCAAGAACCCGGTCTCGCCGAGGGGCAGGCCCACGTTGCCGGCGAAGGAGTGGGACTGGCCGTCGCCGTAGAAGGGGTACGAGCCGGTCTTGGCCTCCATCCGGACCTTGCCGTCCCGGTCATCGCGCAACTGGAAGTTCATCACGCCGGCGATGGCGTCGGAGCCGTACTGGGCCGACGCGCCGTCGCGGAGGATCTCGACCTGTCGCAGCGCGATTGCCGGAATGACCGCGATGTCGGCGCCCTGCGCGCCGTCGGCCACGCCGTTCCCCAGCCAGGTGATGATCGCTCCCCGGTGGCGCCGCTTGCCGTTGACCAGCACCAGCGTGTGGTCGGGCGCCAAGTTGCGCAGGTTCGCGGGACGGGAGATCGTGGCCGCGTCGCTGATCGGCTGCATGCTGACGTTGTACGACGGAGCGATGTTCCGGAGCAGGTTGCTCATGTCCGTGTCGCCCTGGTTCACGAAGTCCGTTGCGGCGATCGCGTCCACCGGCACCGGAGACGAAGTGACGGCCCGGGGCTGGGCGCGGCTGCCGACGGCAACCAGGCCTTCGAGGGCGATGGCGGCGGTGGACAGCACCACGTCGAGTGTGGCGGTCTGGCCCGCCATGACGGTGACGGTGCGCGTTTCCGTCCGGTACCCGATCAGCTGGACCTGAACGCTGTGCGTGCCTGCTGGAATGCCGCTGATCTGATAGCGGCCCTGCGGGGTGGTGGTTCCTCCGAGGCCCAAGGCCTCTATGAACACCTGCGCACCGGCAAGAGCCGCGCCAGTGCCCTCGACGGTAACCGCGCCCTCCAGGGAGCCCTGCTGCGCAACGGCGGCCTGGGGAGCGGACACCGACAGGATTCCTGCCAGTGCGCCGAGGAAGAGTGCTTTCCGTCCCATTACTGCGTTCTCCTGATGATGTGAGTGTGGTGCTTCGTGGCAAGTAGTGTGACTGACCAAGCACCCGCGAGCAGGCACTCGTCTTCCCAATCTACCTTTTCGTGTTGGAAGGTCAACGCCTTCGGGTTGGAACGTCAGCGCAACACCGGCTTGCGCTTGCCCGGCTCCGCCGTTGCCCGGAGCTTCTCTGAAGCCCCCGCTTCACCTCCCTTCCAGGTCTGGAGTTGCGACCCGAAATGCCTGCCGCCCATCCCCCTGGCTGCCCAAGCCCTAGTCGCCCAAGCCGCCTCGCCCTGCTGGCCGTCGGACTGATCTGGTCCTCTGCCTGCGGTCCTACTGCCGCCGGACCCACGAACCCAGAGGTGGACGCCATCTTCACCGACTTGGCGGGCGACGGTCCTGGCGCCGCGGTGGGCGTGCTCCTGGACGGCGAGGTCGTCCACCGAGCGGGCTACGGCGTCGCGAACCTGGACCACGGCGTTCCAATCACGCCTGGGACTGTCTTCGACATCGCGTCGATCTCCAAGCAGTTCGGGGCGCTGGCCGCCCTTCTCCTGGAGCAAGACGGCCAGTTGGATCTGGACGCCGACGTGCGCGACCTCGTTCCCGACCTGCCCGAGTTCGACGCCACGATCACGCCCCGGCACCTGATCCACCACACCAGCGGCATCCGCGACTGGCCCCACGTCATGGCGCTGGCGGGGGTCGAGATGACCGACGTGATCTCCTTCGAGAAGATCCTGCGGATGCTGGGCCGACAGCAGTCCATCAACTTCGCGCCGGGCTCCGAGTACGCCTACTCCAACACGGGCTACAACCTGCTGGCCCAGGTCGTCGAAGCCGCCTCGGACGCCACCTTCCGCGAGTACACCCAGGAGCGCATCTTCGCGCCGCTGGGAATGACCCGCACCCACTTCTCCGACGACTACTTGGAGGTGGTCCCGGGCCGCGCCGAGTCGTACCGTCCCGCCGGCGACGACGAGGGCGGCCGCCCCTTCCGACGCCTCCCCAACCAGCTGACCGCGCTGGCGTCCAGCTCCCTCCACACCACCATCGACGACTTCCTCCTCTGGATGCGGAACTACGAGACCGGAGAGGTCGGGGGCCAGGAGGCGCTGGGCACGATGGTTCAGCGGGGCGTGCTGACGGGCGGCGACACAATCGCCTACGCATACGGGCTCACGGTGGGCGAACACAGGGGGCTTCCCGTCGTCGGCCACGGCGGATCGTGGGCGGGCTACCGGACCTACTTCGCGCGTTTCCCAGAGCAGCGGCTCTCCGTGGCCGTCTTCTGCAACCGCTCCGATTGCGACGCCGGCGGACGTGCCCGCAAGGTGGCCGAGGCGTACCTGGGCGACTTGATGGACGCGCCGCCGCCCGATCCCGACGACGAGGACGAAGAGGCCGAGCCCCCGTCGCTCTCGGCGGCCCAACTGGCGGAGTACGCCGGCGAGTACCGAAGCCCGGAACTGGACAGCAGCTACGACGTCGTGGTCGAGTCGGGACGCTTGGTCGCCCGCCACTGGCGCAACCCGCCCTCTACGCTCTCGCCGACGGAAGAGGATGTCTTTGCAGGCGACCAGTGGTGGTTCCCGGAAGTACGCTTCGTCCGTGACGCGGCAGGTCGGGTGAACGGGTTCACGGTCACGGGCGTCCGGGTGCGGGACCTGATCTTCGAGCGTAGGGACGCGACCCCGTGAGCGACCTCGAGCCCGCCGCCGGCGTGCGCACCAGGCTCCCACGGCTGCTCTTCGTGCTGGGGTACTGCGTGGTGTTGACCGCGGTGGGGGTCGTCGGCTACATGATCTTGGAGGGCTGGTCCTTCCCAGACGCCCTCTACATGACGGTGATCACCGTGACGGCAGTGGGGTACCACGAAGTCGCTCCGCTTGCGTCGGGGGGCTGGGGCCAGTATTGGACCATGGTGCTGGTCGCTGGCGGCTTGACGGGACTGGGGATGTGGTTCGCCTTGGTGACTGCGTTTCTGGTCGAGATGGACATCGGCACCAAGTACAAGAGGCACAGGGCGATGGTGGAACTGAACCGAACGAAGGATCACGTGATCGTCTGCGGAGGCGGTCAGATGGGTCGCCAAGTCATCCAAGAGCTCCGCGAGGCCGGGATGCGGTGCGTGGTGGTGGAGCGGGACGGCGACGTGGTGGCTGCGCTGCGCAAGAAGTGGCCCGACCTGCTCGTGGTGCGGGACGACGCCACTCGGGACTCGGTGCTGCGCGAAGCCAGGATCGCAGAAGCGACGACCCTGGTCTCGTGCCTCTCGTCGGACACTGACAACCTCTTCGTCTGCCTCTCGGCCCGCGACCTGCACCCCGACTTGGTGGTGGTGGCCCGGGCCGAGCACGAGGCCGTGACGGCGAAGATGCAGAGGGCGGGTGCCGACTACGTGGTCAGCCCCAGCGTGACCGGCGCACACTGGGTGGCGTCGGTGCTGGCGCGCCCCGCCGTGGCGTCGTTCCTGGACGTGGCGACGCCCGGTTCCAGTCCCCGGCGGCGGCTGGAGCAGGTTGCGGTGGGCGAGGGCTCGCCGGCGGCCGGCACCACTTTGGCGGAGTCGCGCATTCCCCAGGAGACCGGGCTGGTCGTGCTCGCCGTGCAGCCGGACCAGGCCAGCCCGTCGGAGACCATCTTCAACCCCGTGGCGTCCACGCGGCTAGCGGTCGGCGACGCCGTGATCGTCCTTGCGGACCGGGCCGAGACACAGCGCCTGAAGGCATACCTGGCGCCCAACGCCCATGCGTAGCCGGCACAGGTCTACCGTCCACGCGGCAGTCGCAGCCGTCCTGGCGGCCCTGCCAATCCTGGCCGCCCTGCTTCTCGTCGGAGCCGCGGCTGCTCCACCGCTCGCCGCCCAGCAAGCCGAGATGGTGGACATGGCGACCTTCCCCCGCCCCATCGCCGCCGCGGACAAGGTGTGGATCGAGGAGCTGACGATGCCCGAGGTGCGCGACCTGCTCCGGGCCGGAACCACGACGGCGCTGATCCTCACCGGCGGGATCGAAGAGAACGGGCCGTACCTCACCACCGGCAAACACAACCATGTTCTGCGCGTCATGGGCGAGTCGATTGCGCGACGGCTCGGCAACACGCTGGTGGCGCCGATCGTGACGATTGAGCCCGGCGACCCGGAGCAGGCCGACGTTCCCGGCGGCATCCGGTTCTCCCAGGCGACCTTCCAGGCCGTGCTTCGGGACATGGCGGTCAGCCTGAAGGCGCAGGGCTTCACCCACATCTTCCTGCTGGGCGACAGTGGGGGGAACCAGCGAGGAATGGCCGCAGTCGCCGCCGAGCTGGCCCAGGCGTGGGCGGGCTCCGGCGTGCTGATCGCCCACATCCCCGAGTACTACAACTACGCCGACGTGCTGACGTATCAGCGCGAGACCCTGGGAATCGACGAGGACCCGCGGCTGGAAGGGCTGCACGACGACTACTACATCACCTCGATCATCATGAACGACGATCCAGAGCACGTGCGACTCCAGCAGCGGATCGAGGCGGGGAAGGCGTCGATCAACGGGATCAGCATCCTCCCGCCGGAGCGCACCATCGAGCACGGCCGCAGGCTGATCGAGTTCCGCACCGACGCCACGGTGGAGGCGATCCAGAGGGCCATGGCGGAGGCAGACGGGTAAGGCCCTTGGGCGTGAGGTGCCCCTGGCGAGGCCCCCCTAGTGGAAGTTGCCGAAGTCCACCCGGGCTTGGGCGACGCCGTCGCTCCACTCCACCGTCACCGATTGGGACGGCTCGATACGGGCCACAGCGACGATGTAGTCGTACAGCGTCGACACTCGGGCAAAGGCACCCGGGATGTTGCCGCACTGGTCCCGGTTGACCAGGAAGCTGGAGATGCCGATCTCCATCCACGAGTCTCGGTAGGGGACTAGAAGCGGCCCTCCGCTGTCGCCGAAGCACACTCCCCGGTCTAGTCGCTCGGCTCCTGCGCAGATCGTGCGCACACCGATCCCCTCGAAGAACGCGCCGGCGATCTTGCCGCAGTCGTCGTTGGTGATGATTGGCAGCTGGGCTCGCTTCAGAACGAGGGACGGCCCTCCCCGCTCGGTCTGGCCCCAACCGATCGCCGTGGCCGTGTCTCCGGGCGTGGAGTACGACTCCTGGCCCGGCTCCTGGAGGTGGACGCGGGGGTAGAGCACCGAGTGCCTCAGGCGCAACAGAGCCACATCGCCGTCCAAGGTGGCGTCGAAGTCGGGGTGAATGCGGATCGCCGTCACCTCCAGACGTTCGCCGCCTGCCGAAAGGTCGTCGGTTCCCGCCAAGACTTCAATGTCGCCGGACACCACCTCGTCGACGCAGTGGGCGGCGGTCAGCACGTATCGGCTGTTCAGGAAGGTCCCCCCGCAGAACTGGCCCGTCCCGGCAGACCCCTTGTCGAGCAGGGCGACCTGGAAGGGGAACTCGGTGATGCTGGCGTCTTCGCCGTTGATAATCCCGGCCACGGACGAGGTTGAAGCGCGGGGAAGGGCGCGGGACGACGCCGGGGCGCCTGCCGCCGTGTTGGTCCAGCCGAAGGGGAGCTCCTGGGTGACCACGTAGCTGCGGTCGGCGTCGAGGCCGGGAAACGAGTACGCGCCGTCGGCGTCGGAGAATGCGAAGGGCTCGCCTTCGTCCCGCTCGCCGTCCTCGTCCTCGTCCAAGAAGACCAGGAACCGCGCCAGCCCAGGTTCTGTCGCGCCGCGAGCACTGTCGGCGTCCTGGTCGAACCAAACGACACCCTCCACGACATTGGGACCGACGCCCGCCGGAGTGGAGACGAAGACCGTGTCCGCCGCCGAGTCCTCCCCGCCCCGGTCGTCGCGGATCACCAAGCGCACCTCGTACTCGCCGCCGTCGGCGAAGGTGTGGTCCACCTGGGCGCCCGACCCCGTGGTGCCGTCGCCGAACGTCCAGGCGTAGGAAGCGATGGAGCCGTCCGGGTCCGACGAACCGCTGGCGTTGAAGCTCGTCGCCAGGGGGGCTCGCCCTTCGGCGACGCTGGTGGTGAACCGTGCCGTGGGCAGCTGGTTGGGCGCGGGCGGTTCGGGAGGGTCTGGAGGATCGACGACCACTGGCGAGCCGCCGTCACCGCCCCCACCGCAGGCGAACAGCAGCGCGACCGCGCCAACGGCAACGGCACGGCGACGAAGCATCACTGAAGTGGGCGCTGCTGGATTCGAACCAGCGACCTCCTGCTTGTAAGGCAGGCGCTCTGGACCAACTGAGCTAAGCGCCCTCGGTGTCGGCTGGGCTGCCCTAGGAGCCAGCTGGGGCATCGGCGGTATGCCGGTCATTGGTGGAGTGCCGGTCACGGTCGCACGGTCGAGTCGGTCACGGTCGCACGCCCGATCACTGGTAGGGCATCGCTGGCGTCTTGCCCAGAAGCCGGGCGTACACCGCCAGCGAGCCCCGATGGTGCGCCGAGTGGTCCGCGATGGCACTCACGATCGCCGCCCTTGGCGCGCCCGCCATGATCCGACGGTCGGGGATCGGCGCCGACAGCGCTTCGTCGCTGGCCGAACCCACCGCCTCTGCGGCCGCTGCGTATGCTCGGTCCAGCCACTCTACCGCGTCCGAGAGGGAAGTCACCGCCCGTGCGGCCGCGATCAGCCCCTCGAAGTCCATGTTCCAGCCCTTGCCGAAGGCTCCCTCCACGAACCACTCCACCGAGTCGGCGGTATGGGCGACGTGACCCGACACCGAGTAGAGGTCGGGCTGGAGCGCGAACCCCGAGTCCTCCTCCTCAAAGACCGCCAGCGTGGCCTTGAAGTACTTCAAGGACGTCTCCAGCTCCTTGACCAGCCTCTCGGCCCGCGACACGCCCGGCTCCTTGTCCTGGGACACGCTCGCTCCTTGTCCTGGTGGGACGCACCTGGGACGTGGGATGCACCTGGGACGCACACGATAGCCACCTCCGAGAAACCGGGGCAAGTCCCACAACCGCACGCGACCCGCAGGCGACCGCACACAGCCGCCCGCTCGGCTTGCCATTCTCGGCGCTTCCGTACAGATTCCCGGAGTGTACCGATCCTTCCAGGGGAGCGTCCCCGTGATCCAGTTGGAGCACCAGCAATCGTCCGGCGACGGCCCGTTTCGCGCCGTCCTTCGGATCAAGCCTTCGTCGCGTGTTGACCTGATCGACGTGCGGGGCCGACTGGCCCAAGAGTTCGGACCCAGCTTCACCCGCTTCCCCAAAGCCCTCTACGTCTCGGACCACACCACGGCGGGCTACCTCGATCAACGCCTCGCCGAGCGGCTGGAGCACGACGACGAGAACGTGCAGGAGTTCCTTCAGGTCTTCCGCAAGCTCTTTCCGCCGGACGCGGGCTACGTTCACGACAAGCTCCACCTGCGGACCGAACTGTCGGAGGAGCAGCGGGCCAACGAGCCAAAGAACGCGGATTCCCACCTTACCTTCATCGGCGCGGGGCTGAAGAACTGCGTCTCGTACGAGCAAGGGGACGAACCGGTGTGGTTCGTGGAGCTGGACGGGGTCCACGACGCTGGGACGCGAAGCCGGCGCACCACGGTGGTGGCGTACGGCGGCGAGACCGAAGTCGCGCGCATGACGTTGGATGTGGAGGCGCCGGCCCACGCTCTGGACGCCTCCGATCTGCGCGACCCTGGGCTCGGCCTGATGGACCGGTTGCGGAAGCTGGCCCAGGCCCACGGCGTGTCCTTCGGGCGACTCGACGTCTCCCTGGCGCCCGACGAGCGAAACGCCGGCCTGACGGTCAACGAGTACGAAACGCTGCTCATGACCCACGACCTTCGAGAGGTGCTGGCCGATCCCCTGCGGTTCATGGCCGAACGAGGCCGGAACGCCCTGCGGGACCCTCGGGCGATCCCCGCCAAGACCCTCAACTACGCCCAGTTTGACGCCGTGCAGGTCCTGAACAAGCTGCTGGACCGGATGGGCGTGCGCCGGTCGGTTGTGGAGCGGATCGTGAACCGGGCGCTGGCTGTTCCCGTCTCCCACTTCCTGCGCATGAAGCGGCAGATCAGCCTCCCCGTGCTGGACGTGAAGGGCGACGGCGACAGCGTGATCCCCAGAGGCACCTACCAGAGCCCGATCATGGTTCAGTGGCGCCCGGCGGAACGGTCCACTCGCTCCCTGGACGTGAGGCTGTACCGCTTCGCCTGAGGGCTAGGAACCGCTTCGCCTGCTGACGGCCGCAGGGGGATGTGGGCTCAGGCTCGTTTCTACGTCAGCGACCGTCCCTGGGCACCGTCCACGGGAATGCACGCGCCTGTAATCAAGCTGGCCCGCTCCGACGCCAGGAACGCCACCACGTCCCCTACTTCGTCGGCTCGGCCGAAGCGGCCCAGCGGCAGGTTGGCCTCTACGAACTTCTTCATGCCCTCCGGGTCGGCGACGACGCGCTTGTCCCAGCTTCCCCCCTTGAAGCGGATCGAGCCGGGGGCGACGCAGTTCACGCGAATACCCTCGGGAGCAAGCTCCAGGGCCATGATCCCGGCGGCAGAGATCAGGGCCGACTTGGTCGTGTTGTAGATCGACAGGCCCGGGCCGCCCTTCTCCCGTCCGAAGACCGACGACACGAAGACGATTGCGCCGCCGCCCCCCTTCCGCATCCATGGTATGGCGGAGCGGCTGGCCCGAAACGCCGACAGCACGTTCAGCTGGATGATCTCCAGCCAGTCCTGGTCGGTCGTCTGCTCGAAGCGCCCGCGCCGGTTGCCGCCCACGTTGTTGACCAGCACATCCAGCGCACCCCAGCGCTCTGCGGCGGCCTCGACGAAGCCCGCGGCGGCGGCCTCCTCGGCCACGTCCGCCGGAACCGCCAGCACCTCGGTGCCCTCCTCGCGCAGACTCTCGGCGGCGGCTTCCAGCCCATCGGCGTTGCGGGCGCAGATCGCCAGCTTCGCGCCCTCATGCGCCATCGAGCGCGCGATGGCGAAACCGAGCCCACGGCTGGCCCCGGTCACGGCGGCGACTTTTCCTGCAAGGTTCAGGTTCATGGGGGTGGAGAGACTCCTTGGTCGTTGATCTGCGGAAACACTCTGAAGCTGTTGGCGTGTTGGTCCTGGAAGCTAGTCTGATTGCATTGGTTCAATATGGGAGCTTGTTGATCAACTTGTTTCTTTTCTTATTCCGTCTGTCTACTTCCTTGGGGTCTCGTAGCCACTCTACAGTACCGCTTGGCGAGTGCTTTCCACAACCTCGACATGTTGGGAAAAAGTATCCATCTGACTCCCAAAGATGTCTGACTTGGCCATCGCTTGTGGTAACTGCATGCGGGCAAAGTCTCTTTGCCTTTGCGGCGCGTTTCTTGTCTCGTCTTTCGATCAACTTGTTGAAATCCAGTGTGCCACGGATCACCCAGCCGCCTAAGAGCAGCGGAAGCCCCAATTTCAGGATGTTCCAAATCAACTCGTTGGTGCTCATGCGACTCTCCTTGCGGTGTTGGGTGGTGAGGTGCTACTGGCCCTCGTCAGTGCGGCCTCGTTGCCGCAGACACCCGGCTTGTACCGGGCGCTTCAGGCTAGGGTAGGGTAACTGGACGGAGAGCCAACGTCGCACTGTCCGCGGGGACTGCCGTGAGCGGATCAGGACCGGGTTGAACCAGCTCACGTCTCCACCATCTTGTTCGATTCCGGGAAGCCGTCCCGCACCGTCATCGCCCGGCCCCGTCCGACACCGTGACCCGCAACAGCCGTTCCAGCGTGCGGATGTGCTCTTGGAGGGCGGTGTCGAGCTGCTCGTAGCGGCGCACGGCGTCCTGGCCGGGCTCTTGGTCGGCGCGGGTCAGGTTGCCGTAGAGGTACTGGAGCTGGTCGACCAGCATGGGGCGGGAGTAGCGGATCGGGGCCGTGACCAGCTCCCGCTCCACGGCCTCCACCTCGGCGGAGAGACTGCCGCCGCCGCGCTGCCGGGCATCCTCGATACGCTGGGCCGCCAAGCGGGCTTCGCTCAGGGCATCCCGAACTTGCAGCGCCAAGTGGACTTGGCCCCGCACCACGTCGCTGCTAACGCCTTCGGCCGCCACGCGGGGGTCCATCTGCACCTCGAACGACTGGCTTGCGCTCCAGTCGCCCATCGAGAGGCGCGCCGTGTAGGTGCCCGGCGGGACCATCGGGCCGCCCCTTCCCGATCGGTTCGGGTTCGGGTCCCACGGTCCAGGGTAGGCCAAGTCCCAAGTGAACCGGTGGGCACCAGAGCCGGTGGGCAGGCGCGGCGTGCCGAAGCGCTCCAGCCGCCACTCCCGCATCCCGGGCTCGGCGGGAGGCGCCTCGTACTCGCCGGGACCCTCGCTGGAGAACGACCGCACCACATCGCCGTCCCCGTTCGTGATCTCCAGCGACAGGGGAGCGGTGGCCCCGTCGGGCAGCACGTAGTCGATCATGGCACCCGCCGACGGGTACTCGGGCAGGTGCGGCAGCCGCCTTCCGAAACGCCCCCCGCCACCGCCGCCGTACCGCAGCCGGTAGGGATCGCGGACAGGGAAGAGGTGAGGTCCGCCTTCGACCAAGCGAGCGTCCAAGGAATGCAGCGGCGTGAGGTTGTTCAGTATCCAGAAGCCTCGGCCCATCGTGGAGAGCGCCAAGTCGCCCTGCACCACCTTCATGTCCGTGATCGGCGTGACGGGCAGGTCGAGCTGGAAGGGTTGCCAGCTGTCGCCGTCGTTGAACGACACGAACGCGCCGAACTCGGTTCCCAGGTAAAGCAGGCCCTCCCGCTCCGGGTCCTCGCGCACGACGCGCACCGGATGGTCGGGCGGCACGCCGTTGTCGCCGGTGGTGATCCGTGTCCAGCTCGCGCCGTAGTCGTTGGTCCGATAGGCGTACGGCGCAAAGTCGCCCAGCTGGTAGCGGAGGATCGCCACGTACGCCTTGGCCGGATCGTGGTGGGACACCTCAATCGTCTGCACCCGCCCGTAGGGACCGATCCCGGGCGGCGTCACGTCGTCCCAGCTCCCGCCGCCGTCGCGAGTCAGGTGCACCGGGCCGTCGTTGGCACCCGCCCAGATCACGCCCGGTTCCAGCACCGATTCCTGGATGTCGTAAAGCACCGAGAAGTGCTCTTCGCCGGTCACGTCCAGGGTGATGGGCGTCCCCGACACGACCTGGGTCTCGGGGGTGAACGCGGTCAGGTCCGGCGAGATCGTCTCCCAGAGCTGTCCCCCGTTGGTGGTCACGTGCACGTACTGGGAGCCGTGGTACACCTTGTCCGGGTCGTGGGGCGACACGTGGATCGGCACGACCCGCTGGAAGCGGAACTCCAGGTCCCTCGGGTTGTGGCCGTAGAGGTTGGCGAAGCCCACGTAGTACTGCTTCTCCTGTCCCGTCCGCCGGTTGTAGAGGCCGAAGCGTCCCTTGCAGTTGGCGTAAACCACGTCCGGGTCGCCGGGCTTGGGCACCACCGGGCCGGTCTCGCATCCCCCGTGAGCTTCCCAGGCCGATTGGGGACCGCCGGGCTCGGAGCGCTCGGGCAGACTGGGCACCGAGATCGTGGAGTTGTCCTGCTGGCCCGCGTAGAGCCGGTAGGGGAAGTCGTCGGAGATGTCGATCTGGTAGAGTTCGGCGGTGGGCTGGTTGTACTGGGTGGACCAAGTCTCGCCGCCGTCCAGCGACACGTTGGCGCCGCCGTCGTTGGACTGGATCATGATCTCCGGGTTGTCCGGGTTGATCCACAGGTCGTGGTTGTCGCCGTGGGGCGTGGGACGAGACGCCCAGCTCTCGCCGCCGTCGGTGGACATCCAGTGGCCTTCGGTCATCCCCCAGAGCACGTCGGGGTCGGTGGGATGCGCCTCCAGGTTGGTGTAGTAGAAGGCGCGTGTGCGGATTGGGCCGAAGTCGGTGACTTGACGCCAGGTGACGCCCCGGTCGTCGGAGCGGAACACGCCGCCGCTGTCGGCTGGGGCCTCCATGAGGACGTAGACCCGGTTCGGATCGGCTGCGCTCACCGCCAAGTCCGACTTGCCCCTGAGCCCCGTGGGGAGCCCGACGGTGGAGTGCTGCCAGCTGTCGCCGCCGTCGTCGGAGCGGTAGACGCCGCCCTCCAATGCGCCGGAGATGATCGTCCAGGGCTTGCGCTCGCCTCTCCACATGCTGGCGTAGATCGTGGACGGGTCGTCGGGCGCGAACTCTAGGTCCACTGCCCCGGTGCTGTCGGAGACGAAGAGGACGTTCTCCCAGCTGGCCCCGCCGTCGCGGCTGCGGTAGACGCCCCGCTCCGGGTTGGTCGCGAAGGGATTGCCGATCGCTGCCACGTAGACCAAGTCCGGGTCTTCCGGGTGAATCAGGATGGCGCCGGTGTTGCCGGTCCGCTCCAGGCCCACGTGGCGCCAAGTTGCCCCTGCGTCGGTGGACTTGTAGACGCCCGTGCCGATGATGACGTTGCTGCGGATGCCGTCGGAGCCCGTGGAGACGTAGACCACGTTCGGGTCCGAGTCGGCGACCCGGATCGCCCCGATGGAGGCGGTGGCGAAGTAGCCGTCGGAGATGTTCCGCCAGACGTGCCCGTAGTCCGTGGTCTTCCACACGCCGCCCCCGGTGGCGCCCATGTAGAAGGTGGACGGATGCGCCCGGTGCCCCGCCACCGCCGTGACCCGTCCCCCCCTCGACGGCCCAGCGTACCGGTACCGAAGCCCGGCAAAGAGGCTCTCCGGGTAGATGGCGGCGTCGGCATGGGCGGCATGGGCTGCTCGGACGGCCTGGGCTGCTTGGGCGTCGGCAGCTCGGGCGGCTCGGGCGTCGGTTGCGCTCTGAGTGCTGGTTCCGCTCTGGGCGCGGGTGGGCGCGGCCGGTACGAGTACGGCCAGAGCAGGGGCGGCGACGGCAAGGGCGACGATCAGACGCATGGTCCGGGTCATGGCAGGTCCTTGGGCGGTGATGTGGGGCGGGGGATGGCTTGTCGAGGCGCCGAGGCTACATGATAGGACGAAATCCGAGCGGGGGATACCCTGCCCTGCGCCGGCCCGACGCCGGCCTACTTCGGCAGGCGGAGCCGCACCACGAACTGCGCCCCGACGGCATCCTCCACCACGCCTGTCACGGTCTCGGTGCCGAACGCCATCCGCGCCGAGCGCCGAAGTGGGACGGGCGACTCGACCCTGCCCAGGTAGTAGCCGGACCGGTCGAAGAGGTCCCAGCTCCGCACCTCGGCTCCCGTGCCTACCTCGTCTCCCGTGCCCACCATGTCTCCCGTGCCTGCCTCGACCCACAGCCGACCGCGGGGTCCGGTGCGCAGGGACCGGAAGACAGGCTTGTGCCTGGGCAGCCTGCGTGTCCGGACCCCCGCCGCCGCTGCTATGCTGTCTCGTTCCCGGCCTTCCAGTCGAGAAGCCGGACGCCGCAACTGCACGGTGCGGACCGTGTCGCCTGCAAACGTCACTTCGTGGAAGTGGTACGTGGACGTGACGCCGAGCCATGCGTTGCCGTCGGGCGTGACTGCCCACACGGCGTATGGCGACATCGGCACGGGAGTGCGCGCAACTACGCCGTTCGACGTGACTGCGGGCAGATACACTTCCACGGCCGGCTCTTCCCCTGATATGGTGGACGTGATAGGATTGGGGCTCGACGTCTCGACGAGGGGACGACTCCGAGTGACTGAACCAGGGGAGGACGGATGGAGGAGCCGAAGTGGCTGAACAGCGTACTCGGGCTCGGGCACGAGTGGCTGGCGACCGAGGTTGTCGAGGACGCGGAACGCAAGGAGCTGCGGGTTCGGGTGGAGAGGCGGGCGGGCGCGGCGTTGCGGTGCCCGGAGTGCGGGCGTTCGTGCCGCCGATACGACACGCGGGAGCGGGAGTGGCGGAACCTGGACGCCTGGGGCTACAAGACGTTCTTCGTGTGCGGCGTGCCGAGGGTCGACTGTCCCGAGCACGGCGTGGCGACGTTGCCGGTGCCGTGGGCGGAGGGGCGGTCGAGGTACACGGCGGCGTTCGAGATGGAGGTCGTCGGCTGGTTGCGGGAGGCCAGCATCCGGGCGGTGGCGACGCGCATGAGGATGAGTTGGAACGCCGTGAGCGGGATCATGGAGCGGGCGGTGCGCCGAGGGCTGGCGCGCAGGCGCATGGAGCCGGTGCGGCGGCTGAGCGTGGACGAGACGTCGTTCAAGCGGCGCCACCGGTACGTGACGGTGGTGTCGGACCCGGACACGGGGCGGGTGCTGCACGTGGCGGAGGGGCGGAGCCGGGAGTCGCTGGAGTCGTTCTACCGGCGGATGGGCAAGGAGCGGCTGGCGACGGTTCAGAGCGTGTCGATGGACATGTGGCGGCCGTACGTGGCGGCGACGCGGGCATGGGTTCCCGAAGCGGAGCGGAAGACGGCGTTCGACCGCTTCCACGTGGCGAAGCACCTGGGCGACGCGGTGGACAAGGTGCGGCGAGCGGAGCATCGGGAGTTGCTGGCCGAAGGCAACGCCGTGCTGGCGAGGACGCGCTACAAGTGGCTGGCGGGGCGCGCGAAGATGACGCACGCGGAGAAGCTGGCGTTCGCGGCGTTGCGCAAGAGCGTGGACCGGACGGCGCGGGCGTGGGCGGTGAAGGAGGCGGCCTCGAAGCTGTGGGGCTACCGGAGCCGGGGCTGGGCCGAGACGGCGTGGCTTCACTGGCTGCAATGGGCGTCGCGCACGGGGCTCGCCCCCGTCGTCAAGGTCGCGCAGATGGTGCGGGCCCACCTGTGGGGGATCGTCAACGCGGTCGTGTTGCGGGCGACCAACGGCCCGGCCGAGGGGATCAACAGCAGGATCCAGATGGTCAAGGCCCGGAGCCGGGGCTTCCGCAATCACGACCGGTTCGCTGCCGCGATCCTCTTCCACCTCGGCGGCCTCGACCTCCGTCCTCGGCCAGCCGAAGGCCGCCGGGCAGGGTAGCAGCGCCAGCCTGGGCGCTCCCAAGCGAACACGACTTCCCGCGCGTCGTCGCCGGGTCGCCGCACCGTCGGTCTCCACGGCAACGTCTGGCGTCGACTTGGTTGCGTGCACCCAAGAACGCCTCCTCAGAGGTAGGCGACGACGACGAAGTTCTCGGCGGTGCGGCATCCGCGGGTGCGCACCTCGGCCGCCTGCACGAGCGAGTTCATTGCCTCGAGCATCCCGTTGCCGATCCGGGCGGCCCTCGCCCCGGCTGGGTCCGGTCGATGTCGGACCTGCGGGCAGGCGTGGGAAGGCGAAGCGCCTCCTCCCTGATGGCTCGCAGTTCGCACTGGACTCGCCATTGCTGGACGGGCGTTGTGCTCGGAGCGAGCGGCGGGTCGCCGGCAAGCTTCCCTGGCACGAATGCCGACGCTGCGGCAGCGCCTGACGCCCGAAGGTCGCCGCACAGCGTCGGGCGCCCTCGACGGACCCCAGCTCAGCTTGCATCGGCGAGAAGCCCCGAGAACTTCCCGAAGCTCCCCCGAGGGCGCAGTTCGCACTGAATTCGCCAAGTCTGGACGGGCGTTGTGCTCCGAGCAACCTGCGGGTCGCCAGCAAGCCTCCCTGGCACGGATGCCGACCCAATCCACCATATCAAGTGAAGAGCCCCACGGCCTTGTATCGCAACGTGTCGACAGCAATGATCTGCCCAGTCGACGAAGTGCGGTACTTCACCAGCATGTTCACGGGCACTCTTGATCTCTCTGCTATCAAGTGTCCGGTGGTATCGACGACGCCGCTCCACGGATGCATGGTGAACCTGAAGTCTCCGTGCGGGTTCTCGTGAAGCAGCGCCCCGGTGGAGTCGAACGCGAACAGCAGGTACCGGAGCGCGTCCCTTGCCCACAGAATGTCGGTCTGTCCTTGCCACAGGACTCCAGTGAGGTACTGGAACTCGCCCGGTCCCCGTCCCTTGCGCCCGATTCGACGCACGAAGTTGCCCGCCCGATCGAAGACGCGGATGTCGCTCGATTGGTGGTCGGCCACGTAGATGTTGTCGGCGTCGTCTGTCGCAACTGCCGCAATCGAACCAAAGAGGTCGGGCGCGTCTGGATCGTCGCCGAGAGCGCGTCCGATGCGCAGATCTTCGACGAGTTGGACAGCGGGGAGGTCCGGGGCTGCGGCCAAGTCGGGGTTGGACACCATTATGCGACCGCTGCTCAACGTGTCGACCCGGACTCCCATCTCCCCTGACGAGGAGTCGCACGTAAGGATAGATGCCAAGCAGAGGGCCGCAGCTAGCGCCCACGCCTTCACGTCGTTGCCCAGCGCCGTGTCTGATCCGCGCAAGCCGCTAGTCCCCTGGAACACAGCCCATTGTCGGCCCCCGCCCGACCCGTTGTCGGCGCCCGGCCGATAGGAATGCCGCGCAGCGACGCCTTCAGCACTTCCAGCTCGGCGTTGGCGCGCACCTGCCATCGTCCGTCCTGCAACACCAGCGAGATGGTGGCGACGCCGCCGGTCGTCGTGCCCATGTGGTCTGTGGTCTCTCGGTACACCACGTGCCGGATCGAGTCGCCCTCGGGCACAGTCCCCAATACCTGGAACTCCGTCGCCACCTGCGATTCCATCAGCCCTCGGGCGTAGCGCACCAACCCCTCCATCGTGCGGCGGAAGGCGTAGCGGGCGTCCCAAGCCTCCCACTCAGCTCGCGAGGCGTCGTACAGCTGGACAAGGATGCTGTCGCCCGCTCGACTGTCCACCAGCTGGCGGGCGATCAGATGGAACTCGTCCAGCGTCTGTGTGTGGAGGCGGGCGGCCATCTCTTCCCAGCGAAGGCGGCCCAACGCCTCGAAGAACTCGCGAGCGGCTTGCTCAGGTGGGGTCGGCTGGAGGTTCCCCACCGCTCCCGCGACCGCGACCGTCAGGACCGGTATCGCGCGTGCTCGCGGGGGTGCTCCCGTGGACCTGCCCCTCACCGCTTCTCGTCGACCTCCCCGCGATCCAGGGCCAGCCGCAGCTTGCGCCGGAACTTGCCCTCGTTGTAGCGGCGTTCGTCCGCTGCGTTGGAGAGGTCCAGGGGAGGCACGGGCGCTGGCCGCCCACCGTCGCCCACGCCCACGAAGGTGAGCAGGCAGGTGTTGGTGTGGCGCTTGTCGCCCGAAAGGAGGTTTTCGGCTTCGACGTGCACTCCGATCTCCATGGACGTCCGGCCGACGAAGTTGACCCTCGCCGTGCAGGTTACCAGTTCGCCAGAGTAGATCGGCTCGCGAAAGTCCACCCGGTCGATGGCGATCGTCAGACACGGACGGCCCGAGTGGCGCATGGCGCAGACTGCAGCGACCCGGTCCACCATTGCCAGCAGCTCGCCACCGAAGATGTTGCCCGCGTTGTTGACTTGGTGGGGCATCATGAGCTCGGAGATGACCGCCACCGACGCCGACGGCTTCTTGGCACCAGGGGCCGGCCTTTCGGTGCCGGGGGCCAGCTTCTCGGTGCCGGGGGCCGAGCTCACGACGCCGGCTTGACCGCCTGGATGACGCCTCCGTGGATCGACTCGGCGAACGCTCGGGTCTCGGCCGCCCGCTCCGGGTTGTTCCGCACGACGGCCTGAACCTGCGGGTCGCCGAAGATGTGTTCCGCCGGATAGGGGCGGCCCTGTTCGACGCTGATCTCCGCGAAGCCCGCCTCGGCTAGCTCCCGTTCGTACTCGGAAAGGAGAACCGGGAGGCACCCCACCAGCGACTCCTTGGAGGCGGCGACGAAGGCGGGCGCCTCCACCTCCGAGACCAGGTCCGAGATCATGAGCCGCCCACCGGGCTTGAGCGCCCGCCGAGCTTCGGCCAGGACCCGCGGACGGTCGGCGGAGAGGTTGAGGACGCAGTTGGAGATCACTACGTCGGCCTCGCCGTCGGCCACGGGCAACGCCTCGATCTCGCCCAGCCGGAACTCCACGTTGTCGGCGCCGTTCTTGGCCTGGTTGGCGCGGGCCCGCTCCACCATCTCCGGGGTCATGTCCACGCCGACCACCTTGCCGGACGGGCCGACCCGCTCCGCGGCCAAGAAGCAGTCGAACCCTGCGCCCGCGCCCAGGTCGACCACGGTTTCGCCGGGCGACAGCGAAGCCATGGCCACCGGGTTGCCGCACCCGAGTCCCAGGTTGGCCCCCTCGGGGACGGCCGCCAGCTCGCTCTCGTCGTACCCCACGGCACGTCCGATCCGGTCCGCCACCGTCGCCGTCGCTCCGTCGCCTTCGCCGTGCTTCGTGGGCTCCTCCGGTCCGCAGCCGCAGGACGAAGGGCCGCAGCACCCCTGCCCCTCCACCGCGACGCTGCCGTAGCGCTCGCGGACGGCGCGACGGCGCTCCCTCGCATCTATCGTCATCGTCATCTTCCTGTCTCCCTGTCGAGTCTCCTTGAAGTGAGCGGGTTATACGATCATGTTTTCCGACCATCCTTGGCAAGGCGGGGGACGATCCCTTCGCTAGGCGGGGAGACCCCGCGGCTGGACCAACGCCCCCAATAAGGAGACGCCCCGAAGTGGATTGGAAAGAGCGCGCCAAGCAACTCAGATCGCGGCTGGAAGGCGAGCGGAACGAGCTCCGTCGTCGGGCCCGCCGGGCCACCAAGGAGATCCGGGACGAGCTGGAGGGGATGGAGGGCAAGTGGAAGTCCTTCGTCGCCCGGCTGTCGGATGTGGAGATCAGCGAAGTCGGCGAAGACGTGCGCGAGACCGCCGAAGGATTGGCCGACGAGCTCCGGGCTGGCTACGCGAAGCTGAGGGACAGGCTGCGGGACTCCCGCGACGACGCCGGGTCCGACCGCGAAGATGCCGGGGCAGACCGCGACGACGCTGGGGCAGACCGCAAGGACGCCGGGGCCGATGAAGCCAGTGGGGACACCTCAGGCACCGCCGTGTCGCCCGCGGACGCCCCGCCCGGGAGAGACGATTCGGCCAAGCCTGCCTACACCATGGGCTACGGCGAGGAGTTTCTCCAGGTGCTCAAACGTCGGAGCGCCGAGACCCACGCGGCGGACCTTCTCCCTCGTCTGCGGTCGGGGATGCGCGTACTCGACTTCGGGTGCGGACAGGGCACGATCTCGGTGGGCCTGGCGAAGGCGGTGGACCCAGGAGAGCTGCACGGGATCGACGTGGAGGACTCCCAGGTCGCGGCGGCGGCAGAGGCGGCCAAGGCGGGTGGCCACGAGAACGCCCACTTTCGGGCAGGCGACGTCACCGACCTGCCCTTCGAGGACGAGTGGTTCGACGTGGTGCACTGCAACGCCGTCCTCATGCACGTGCCCGACACGAACGCGGCCCTCGCCGAGATCGCCAGGGTGCTCAAGCCCGGGGGCGTGGTGTCGGTGCGGGAGCTGAACACCGCGTCGTCGTTCATGACGCCCGACTTCGGCAACCTGGATGGGGCGTGGCAGGCGTACGCCACCCTCCTGGCCGCCAACGGCGGACATCCGCAGATGGGCACCGAGATCAAGGGCATCCTCCACACGGCCGGGTTCGCCGAGGTGGAGGCCAACGGTTCCTTCGAGCTTTTCCACACCGACGCGGACCGGGAGTTCTTCCACGGCTTTCTGCGCGAGTGGTTCTTCGGCGGGGATGTGGTGGAGAAGGCGACCCAGCACGGGATCGTCGCCCCGGAGCAGTTCCAGGCTTGGAGCCGCTCGCTGGACGCGTGGAAGGAGCACCCGGGCGCCGTCGCCGCCTTTGCCTGGGGCGGGGCGATCGGACGGAAGTCGTAGGGCGCGTGCAGGGCTAGGCGACCGCCGCGTGGGGAGCTAGGCGGCTGCCGCTTTGGGGTCCCGGACGCGCTGAAGGAGCAGCAGGCCGATCACGAAGAGGGCGGTCAGCACCAGGAAGCCGGGACGCTGGTTGCCGCCCGCCCAGTAGGTGACGGTGCCGAAGAGCATGGGCCCAAGCACCGACGAGGACTTGCCGCACAGAGCGTAGAAGCCGAACAGCTTGGCTTCTTGGCCCTTGGGGATCAGCAACGACATCATCGCTCGGCTCGCCGCCTGCACCGATCCGAGTCCGAAGCCGGCGATCACTGCCAAGATGTAGAAGGCTAGTTGTCCCTGAATGAAGTAGGCGGCGACGCCAGCAGCCGTCCACAGAGACAAGACGCCGGTCAGCACCTTCTTCGGTCCTAGACGGTCCGTGGGCTTGGCCAGTGCGAACGCGCCGGCCGCGGCCGAGAACTGCAGTATGAAGAAGAGGACGATCACGCCTTCCTGGGTGAAGCCGAACGTCTCCTCGGCCACGAGGGCGGCCACCACGATGATGGTGAGAACGCCGTCGATGAAGAAGAAGAACGCGATCAGGAAGTTCCGGAGGTCCTTCATCCGGCTCACTTCGGCGATCGTCTGCCTCAGGTCCCGGAGGCCGTGGGCAGCGGCGCGCAGCACGCCGTCGCCGCGGTGGTCCGGGGGCAGATTGGCGAAGGCGGGCAAGGCGAAGACCAGGAAGAACGCCGCCGTCAGCAGCCACACCGCGTCCATCTGGCCCCGCATGACGAAGACCAGGGCCACGCCCAGGCCGATCGCCGACCCGAAGTAGCCCAAGCCGAACCCCAGCCCCGACACGCGGCCCTGGCGCCGGGGAGGCGCAATCTCGGGCAGGTAGGCGTTGTAGAAGACGACAGCGCTCTCGAAGCCCACGTTGGCCACCACAAAGATCGCGAAGCCCGCCGCCAGCATTCCAGCTTCCAGCGTGGTCATGGCGGCCACCGCGCCCACGCACACCAAGGTGTAGAAGACGAGGAAGCGCTTGCGGGCACCGCTCCGGTCGGCGATCGAGCCCAGCATCGGCGCCGTGATCGCCACGATCATGGCGGAGAGCGACACCGCTCGGCCCCACCACAGCTCGCCGACGCCGCCCTCCTCGCCGATGATGAAGTCCTTGAAGAAGATCGGGAAGACGGCTGTGGTGATGACGGCCGGATAGACCGAGTTGGCGAAGTCGAAGAGGGCCCATGACCATACGGTGCGGCGGTTCATCGGGACTAGTCGTCGAAGGAGCTGCCCTTGCGTGCCTGCTTGATCCCCACGGCCACGCCGGTTCCGATGCCAGCACTGACGATCAGAGCCGCCGGAGCACCCACCAGGGGCAGGGCTGCCACGATCGGGGTAGCGACCAAGGCTGTGGCTGCGCCCGCGGCCAGCCCCATTCCCGTGCTGGACTTCTGGACGAAGCCCGTGTAGCGAAGCCGACGGCGGACGAAGTCCCTCGACTTCTGGTGGCCGAACACGCCTGCGACGCCTCCGGCAAGCAACTCGATGATCATGGTTCCGACTCCTTGTGCGCGACCGCTGAAACTGTCCGTGCGACCGCTGAAGGTCAAAGGTAAGGCTAAGTTGGGCAGCGTGCGCCGCTGTCGGCCAACGTGCCCCGCTCGCCTGTACGAGATGGTACGACGGCGCCCCCGGCGCGGTTCCACCTTGCGAATGCGGGCTGGCAGGCCATGACGGCTAAGAGTGCCGCCCCATGGCGGCCCACGCCCGGCTCACCTCGGTGGATACGTCCTGCAGGGCGAATATCGACGCCGCATCCAACTTGCGGCTGATCTCGCGGCCCACCAGCCGCCGGAGGAAGCGCAGGGGCTCCTCGAACTCGGCCTCGAAGAGGGGCTCGGGTCCTCGGTTCAGGTTCTGGAGTATCCGCAGCGTCAGGTACGTGTCGTCGAGAAGGCCGGCCAGCCCCTTGGTCATCTCCGGGATCAGGTCCACCGGGTCCACGAAGTAGCGCGCCGCGTGCTCCAGAAGCGGCATGACCACGACCCTCAACTGGCGCTGGGCTGCGGCTTGGGCGGCCCGGGCGAGCAGCACTGGCACCGTGTCGATCACCTCGACGGCGAGTTCCGCCGCTTGGTCCACCTCGTCTTGCGTCGCCAGCGGCGCTTGGGTGCGGACGAACTCCTGAAGCCGCCCCTCGTCCCGCGCCTTCGCGCTCTCGATCACGGCCTGAACGTCGGCGATGTTCACGGCTCGCCCGCCCCTCGGCGGTACACCACCAGCCCCCCGCCGGCGCCGCCGAGAACCAAGTCCCGATCGCCGTCCGCGTCGATGTCGGCGAAGGCGGGAGTGGCAAAGGCCGGCACGGCCAGCCCAATCGGCGGCGCCTCCACGAAGCGCGGCTCCCCGGCTAGCGAGGGGCCGTCCCCGACTTCGCCCGTGCCCGTGCCAGCGACCCCCTCGTTGAAGAAGAGACGCAGCCCGGAGGTCTCGGTGCCCACGGCCAAGTCCAGGTCGCCGTCGCCGTCCAGGTCGACCAGAGCGGGAACGCTGCGTCGGCCCACATCGATCTCCTGGAAGCGGTCCGAGACCAGCTGGAACTCCGGGGCCGTCGGAGTGCCCTCGTTCCGGTAGTAGTTGAGGACGCCGGAGGCTTCCCCGACGAGAAGGTCCAGGTCGCCGTCCCCGTCCAAGTCGCCCAGCGCAGGGGTGGTGTTGCGGCCTCGGGTCAGGACCGCCGCCACCGAGTCGATCAAGGTCCATCGAGGCAGCAGCCCGGGGCCGGGTCCGTCGTTCCGATAGTACGCCACCTGATCGCGCCACTGGCCGAGCAGGAGGTCGTCGTCCCCGTCGCCGTCCAAGTCGCCGAACGCCGGAGCGTAGTGATAGGCGTCGGGAAGTCCGGGCACGACGCCACGGGCGGCGAAGGAAGGAGCCTGCGGAGAGCCCGTGTTCTCGAATGCGTAGAGGCCGGCGGTCCGGGTACTGGTGGACTCGATCTTGTTGGCGACCAGAAGGTCCAGGTCCCCGTCGCTGTCCAGGTCCGTAAGGGCCGGCAGCGACTCGCTACCCACGTCGAGCGCCGGAAGGAGCCTCGGGGTCGTCGCCGCGAAGCCGCCGTCGGCGTCCTGCTCGAAGTGCCAAAGGTTGTCCACCGTGGTGCGGTTCGGGTTGAAGGCGCCGCCGAGGACCCCCATCACCAAGTCCATGTCGCCGTCGCCGTCGGTGTCGCCCAGGGCCGGCGCGTTGTAGCCCGAGGTGGCGACCGGGGCGCCAAGCGGGAAGGGCCGGGGCGAGCCCCGTAGCACCGGACGGGCGCAGGTGCCCGTATTCTCGATGTAGAGCAGGCCGGCCTCGAAGAAGTCTCCCCAGAAGAGGTCGTAGTCCCCGTCCTGGTCCACGTCCCCCAGAGCCATTGTGTTGGCCCCGTGACGACTGCCCTGCACGGCGGCGACGATCTCGATCCCCTCGAAGGAGTCGGTCACATGGCGGAAGCGAGGAACCCCGTCGTCGTCCGCGCCCTCGGCCTCGTAGCGGGTAATCGTCCCCGTGAGCCTTCCGATCAGCAGGTCCAGCCGTCCGTCGCAGTCGATGTCGGCGGCGTTGGGGATGTTCTGGCGGTCGGAGAAGATTGGCTCCCCCGCCACGTCTTTCAGCGTGTCGGCGGCCAGCACGTACGACGCCGGTCCCGAGCCCCCGTCGTTGCGGTAGTAGCGGATGTAGCTGAACGGCTGTTCGGCGAGCAGGTCCAGGTCGCCGTCCAAGTCCACGTCGGCGAAACGGTACCACTCGCCCACCGACAGGTCCTCAAAGGCGTCGGACACCCACCGGTAGCTGGGAAGCGTCCGCCCCGCGTTCTCGGGTCGAAGGCCGGTCGTCCCGGCTGGCGCGCCCGTGTTCTCGAAGTACATGACCTGGTCCGAGACTTCCTGGACGAAGAGGTCCAGATCACCGTCCCCGTCGGCGTCGGCCAACTGGGGCCGCGGCAGGTTGAGTCCGCCGACGAAGGGATGGGCGACCGCTCGCCCGGCCGAATCCACGACTGGAATCTCGTAGACGACTCTCTCCCACGCCGGAGACGCAGGTCCGAGCGGGTCCAGCGAGGGCGACGAGGGGGCGCACGCGGTTGCCGAGCCGGCGAGCAGCGCAACAACAGGGCCAGCCCTCGTCCACCGCGTCCTGTCGGCCCTCATCCGCCGCTTCCTGCCCGCCCTACCGAGATCCCCGCCGGATAGGCGCCCACCTCGATCGTCCGAACCACAGTCAAGGTGCGGGTGTCGATCTTCACCACGGTCCCCACATCCGAGTTGCTCTCCACAGGCCGCTGGGGGACATAAGCGCCACTGAGGTTCCGGTTGGAGACGAACAGCCAGCGCCCGTCGGACGTGAGCGCGCTGCCGTGTGGCTCCACGATCCCCGGCGCCGTGATCCGCTCCTCCACGCTCCATGTGCGGGCGTCCACCACCACCACAGCGTTGTCGTCCTTGGCACCGAAGTAGACGCGCGCGCCGTCGGGCGAGAAGACCGGATGCCAGGGCTGGGTTCCCGCGTCCACTTCGCCGACCAGCTCCAGGTCGCTTCCAGAGGCGTCGAAGATCAGCAGCTTGCCGGTGAGCTGGGTGGTGGCCACCAGCGTCCGGCGGTCGGGCGACAGCGCAAACTGGACGAAGGTGTGGGCGGGCCCTTCCACGTCCACCAGCTGCATCTCGCCGGAGCTTCCGTTCAGCACGGCGATGCGGTTCTCGACCAGCGACGCCGCGAAGACCCGCTCCCCGCCGGGGTCCACGGCCAGCGCGTGAGGACGCGGGAAGAAGACGTCCAGTTCCTCCATGGACATGTCCCGCCGGTCGATCTGTCCGATCCGCTGGGGCGGGCTCACCGCCATCATCGAGCGGCCCACGTAGAGGGCGTCCGAGTCCGGGTCCACCGCCAGCAGGCCCGGCGTCTCGAAGGGGGTTCGGTCCACGAGCTGGTTGTCCGCGTCGAAGCGGAGCACATGGCCGCCGCCGATCAGCGACACGAACCAGTGCTCGCCATCGGGAGCCACCGCCGTGTGGTGAGGGCGAGAGGCACCGTCGAAGCCGTACCGAGTCAGGTCGATCGTCTCCACCACATCGCCGCTGGCCGCGTCCAGGATCGACACGCTGGCCGAGGCTTGGTTGGCCACGTAGACCCTCTCGTGGCCCTGGACCTCCTGGCCATGGACCATCGCCGCTCGGCCGCCCGTCGCCATCGTCGCCATCGCCGCCACCGTCGCCAACACGAGCGCGCTCCTCATGTCGCCTGCTTGTTCGCCCAGGTCAGCACCCGCGACGCCTGGGCGACCAGATCGAAGACCTTGTTGTACTGGCGCCGCAGCTCCGTGTAGACGAACGGAAGGCGGTCGGCGTCCGAGTCCTCGATCTCCGCAAGGTCGTGGATGCGGGCCAGCTTGGGGATGGGGACCTGGTTCGTGGCCGGGTCGTGCTCGAACCGGCTTCCGGCGGCGTACCCCAGGTGCACCAGCGAGCGAGAGAGCTTCATGAGGGTCTCGTTGGCGACGGTCGGTTTGATGCTTCCCTCTTCCACGTGCTCGTAGAAGGTGTCCAGCTTGACCCGAAACCGCTCGAACTCCTTTCGCAGGGGGAGCAGGGTCAGGAGCTTCCTGTTGACCTTGCCCTCGTACCCCTCTAGGGCGTCGCTCAGCTCCTGGACGGTCTTTCGGAAGTCCAGAGGGAGCACCTCGTCGGTGAGGAAGCGACCGATCGCCGTCAGGTACACGCGCAGGTCCCGCTTCAGGTTCTTCCGGTCGGCGACCTCCAGCCGATCCTTTTCCGTGTGCCAGACGATATTGCCGCCGCACCCGCCGACGGGGTAGAACCCCAGGCGGGCTCGCTCCTCCGCCGGAATGTTGGAGAGGAGCATGAAGAACGAGGTGACTCCGAGCTGGTTGAAGGAATAGTCTCCGGCCCGCACCGGGCGCTGGCCCTTCGGTTCGACGCCTGCCACCGACTTGATCGCCTCCCGGCAGACGGGCTCCGCTTCGGCCATCCACGGCACTTCGTCGTACTCGGTGGCCCGCCAGCAGCCCGGCGAGTCGATGTTGACGGTGGCGACGCAGCGTCGCGAGATCTCGTGGGCGAAGGCGTCGGCGTACCAGGCCGAGCCGGCGTAGCGTCCGGTCGAGTGACCGGGCCACCAGGCGACCCGAAGCGAACGCCGCATCACCTCCCTCTTCTGGTGGAAGATTCTGGCGAGCTCAAGGAGAGTAGCGTCGCCCACCGCGTTGTCGCCGATTCCCACGTCCCACGAGTCGTAGTGCCCGTGAGCCAGGACGAACTCCCGCGTCCTGCCGGGGATGCGTGCGACGGGCACCAGGCACTGGGCCCATCCCTCTCGCAACTCGGTGCGGAGGTTGATCTTGTCCAGCCCGTCCTTGATGGCGGCCACCAGCTTGTCGCCGTCCAGTCGGTTGATCGCCGCCACTGGCGTCTTGGGCTTCTGGTCTCGTTGCGAGTCCCCCGGAGAGCCCCAGATCGTGGTGCAGATCCCCCAGTGAATCCGGGTTCCCGGGTTGATGTAGACCTGCCCCTCGGCTCCCGCCTCCTCGTACTTCCGGACCACCGCGGGCATCGGGTAGCCTTCGGTGACCACGATCTTGCCCTCCATATCCGCCGGTGGAGCGTCGCCGCTGTCCTCGAAGATGTCCGTGAGCCCCTCGACGGGCGCGGCCGGCACGAAGATCGGGGGTCGGGAGATTCCCCTCGTGGATGTGGATGTGGAGAACGAGGGCGCCTTGGCCTCCCACTCCGAGCCGCCCGCCTTCACCGACGCGCTGATCGGGACCGACAGGTAGAGGTCGGGCTGGTGGACTTCGACGGGGACCTCCAGCTCGCGCAACTGGGTGACGATGAAGTTGGCCGCGTCGCGTTCGTCGGGGCTGCCGGACTCTCGGACGAGAACCGAGAACCGTTGGACTAGGCTCCAGGCGAGATCGATGGAGACGTCGGCGAGAAGGGACTCGACGGGGGTCAGTTCGGGTTCGGACATGGTCGGGTCTGTCATGAGGAGAGCGTCAAGGTACGTCGGCGAGACGCGAGAAGTGGTATTGGACGACCTTCCATGCGCCGCCGGAGACGATCCGAGTCTCGGAGTAGCGCCAGGTGCCGGTGATCGAGGGCTGGTCGCCCGGAAGCGAGAGGGTTCCGTCCACATAGGCCACGGACGCCGCCGCGTCGCCGTGAACCTGCACGTCCAGATCGCGGACCGACACCTCCGCCCGCATCCCCGCGTCCCACGCCATCTGGAGGGCGGTCGGGTTGAAGCCCCGCGCTAGGGGCGCTCCTTCCAGGAAGAAGCCTCTGGCGTCCGGGTGGTAGTGGCTTGCCAAGCTCTCGAAGTCGCCCGTCGTCCAGGCGTCCAGCGTTGCCACGACGGCGGCTCGAACCTGGGACTCGACGGCGGCCTGCACCTGAGATCCGGGGGCGGGGGACTGGATGGGACGCGTCGCTCCGGCGGAGAGGACCGCCGCCACCGCCACGAAGACGGGTGCCCAGACGGCGGCGACGACGCCCCTTCGTCGCCGTGGGACCCCCCTTGGTCTCTTCAAGCCGATCCTCCCTCCATGCTGTTGCATCGCTTCGTTCCTGTACTCTTATTGTAATCGGCCCCGCAAGCCACCCCCCGGAGGGGTGCCGCTGGACCGGCGTTCACGGTGCCTGCGACAGGGTCGAGTCCGTGGTGGAGGAGGTCGAGTCCGTGGTCGAGTCCGTGGTCGAGTCCGCGTAATCCGTGGTCGAATCCGCGCGCCGCGTCGTGCGGTCCCAGTGGCGTCCGCCGCTCGCCACCGTAGCGGTTGCGGCGGCGCTGGTGGCCGGCGTGTTCCTGCGGGTCGACTTGGCCCCGAGGGTAGAGGCAGACTTCTTCTTTGCGCCGGGCGACCCCCAGCTGCGCGAGTCGCGGGAGCTGGCCGAACGGTATCCGGGAGGCGGGGAGCTGGTGATCGTGCGGGCCGAGGCGCCGGACGTGGGGTCTGCCGGCTACGAAGTGGGGTCTGCCGGCTACGAGGCTCGGGTGGACTCGCTGGGCGACGCGCTGTCGGAGCTTCCAGGCGTGGGCGAAGTCTTCTCGGTGGCGGAAGAGGACCCGTCCAGCCCGCTGTGGAGTCGCATTCTCGTGCCGGCAGGGGACAGCGAGGCGGGAACGCGAGCAGCCACGGCCACGAATCTGGCGTTGCGGGTGGACGATCTGGCGTTGCGGGCGGACGGCGGGGACCCGGCGGCGCTGACGCGGGAGATTGAGGCAACGCTGGCGGATCACGAGCGAGACGACTTTCGCCTGCTGGCGTCGGGGGTTCCGGTGATCGTGGAGTTGATCCGCCGCGGGCTGGCACGGGACCTGGGGGTCTTCAGCACGGCCGCGCTCTTGGTCTTCGGTCTCGTGGCGACGGTCGTGTACCGGAACGCTCATGTCGTGGCGGGCACGATGCTGTCTTGCATCTGCGCGTGCGCGGGGACGCTGCTGGCCACGGGGGCGGCCGGCGTCGGGGTCGGATTGCTGACGGCGAACATCGTGACGGTCGTCTTCGTGCTGACGCTCTCCCACACGGTCTTCCTGACGGCGGCGTGGCGGCGGGCTGTTGGCAGGAGTGGTGCCGAGGGCGGGTCGCCGGTCGCCGACGGAGTCGGGTCGCCAGTCGACCAGGCAACCCGTCGCACGATCCGGCCGGCACTGTGGTGCATGGCCACGACGGCTGCCGGCTTCGGGAGCCTGTGGATGGCGTCGGCCAAGCCGTTGCGGGAGCTGGGAATTGCCGGCGCGATGGGCACCGTGGTCGCGCTGGCGTGCGCCTTCACGGTGCTGCCAGCTTGGTTGCGGGGTGCTGCGGCTCAAGGTGCGGGCCGTCGGGTGGCTCGTCGTGCGGGCACCCGGACACAAACCGCCCCGGCACGGCTGCGAGCGGAGGCGGCGGGCCGCCGACTTGCCGCGCTGGGTCTCCCTGCCCGGCCCTGGGCTCTGGCCTTGACGGGTGTCGTCGTGGCGGTGGTCGGCGCCGGCACGCTCCGGTTGAACACGGACCCTGGACTCTTGAGCTACTTCGACCCCGACGGACCGATCCGTCCGGGGCTGGCAGCGATCGACCGGGAAGGAGGCAGCGCGCCACTCCTCCTCGCCGTGGGCGCCGCCGACGGCGCACGGCTTGACGACGACGAGGGCTACCGGCGGATGTGGCGGCTCCAGGACTCCCTGGAAGCGGACCCGGCTACGGGGATCGTGCTCTCGCCGGCCCCGATCCTGGGCCACGCCCGAACCCTTCCTCTGGCCAACTTCCTGCCGATCTCCATGCTGATCGGGTTTCTGGAGCGTCCCGAGTTCGGCGGGATCGCGCGGGGGTTCGTGAGCGAGGACCGCACCGAAGTGCTCTACTCCGTTCGCATGGTCGAGGGCGGGCGCGACGAGCCCCGGGATGCCGTGATCACCCGCTTGGCGGAGTTGGCCGAAGAGGCGGGGTTGGCGGTGAACGCGACCGGCGGGCTCTACGAGCTTCAGGACCGGCTGGGCAAGCTGGTCGCCGGGAGTCTCCGAATCGGGCTGGGTGGACTGCTGGGCCTCTTCTTGCTGGTGGGGTTCCTGGTTGCGCGATCGGCGCGGACCGCAACGGCGATGCTGGCCTGTCTGGCGGCCGTGCCCGCGCTGGTTCTCGGCACTTTCGGCCATCTGGGGGTCGCCATCGACATCGTCACGTCTCCGGCGGCCAACGTGGCGCTGGCGATGGGCGTCGACTCCATGATCCACCTGGTGACCCGGGTGCGCCGCCTCGGCGACGGGCGGGCACGGCTTGGCGGGCCGTGGCGCGCTGCCCGCAACGACTTGGCGAGGCCCGTGGCGACCGCGTGCGCCGTGATCTGCGCCGGCTTCGGGATCTTCGCGCTCTCCGACTTCCCGCCGACGCGGCGGTTCGGCGCGGCCGTGATCCTCGGAACGGTGGCGGCCACCACGGCGGCGCTGGCCGTGCTGCCCGGACTCATGGCACGACGGCGTGCGCCAGCGCGGCCCCGCCCGACGACCAGCGCTAGCAGCTAGCGTCAGCTCACCAGTCGATGGCGTCGGGCTTCGGCCGAAACTTCTCGAAGCCCTGGCGGATCAGGAAGAAGCCGACGGCGAACGGCGAGGCCGCCAGCAGGAGGAGGGCGGTGGTGGCCAGGACCCCAGCCAGGGCGGGGTTGGACGCCAGGAAATTGACGATGGCCGGTGCGCGAGAGGCAATCCACTCTTCTATGGGGTCGCCGAAGAGGGCCAGCAAGATGAAGATGGCGAAGGGCATCACCCCGACCTTGCTGAGATCGAACCGGATCAGGACGCCCATGAGGACGAAGGCCCCGGCGGAGAAGATGGCCCAGGCCGCGAGTGCCGTTCCCAGTACCCACCAAGCCCCGCCGCCGATCCCCAGCTCGGGTAGGACTACCCAGTTGATCGCCCCAGTGACCACCGCGCTCAGGGGAATGAATCCCAGCCCGATTGCCACGAAGGCAGCGACGGCGAGAGCGTCGCTTGAAACGGGAAGCGTGGTCGTAAACTCCAGATGCCCAGTCAGCTTGTCCTTGAGGATGTTCGCCGGAGCTATCATGCTGAGGTACACCGTGGCCCCGACCACGAACCACACGCTCGTCTCGGTTTCCACGAGACCGACGGCTCGCAGGAGTGCGCCCACCCCCGCGATGCCTAGTGCTGTCAGGAGGCTTCTTTGGCCGCGTCGAAGTTCGACGCCGAGAAGGCTACGCAGGTGACGTGGGTTCATTGGACGAGAGGACGGAGTAGAGAAGGCGGGAAAGAGGAGTGTCCGCATCGCGGTCGCGGAGGTCGGCGACGGAAGCGTCGCCGATGAGCTTCCCTTGGCGGAGCAGGACCACCCGGTCCGCGATCTGCTCCACGTCTTCGAGGATGTGGCTCGAGAACAGCACCAAGCGGTCGTGTCCTCTGGGGACCGCTTCCTTGATCACGGCCAACAGCTCGCCGCGCATCAGGGGATCGATGCCCGACGTGGGTTCGTCGAGGATGAGGACGGGCGGGCGCGGTGCCTCGGCACCCACGAGAGACAGCTTGACGGCCATGCCCTTGGAGAGCGTGCCGACCTTGGAGCCGGGCGGCAGCTCCAATCGACCGAGGAGCGACTGGGCGTAGTCGTCGTCCCATGTCGGAAAGAAGTTCGACAGGAACTTCAGGTGCTCCGCCACCGACATCCACCCGAAGCCCAGCAGACGCTCCGGCAGAAAGCCTATCTCCTCGCGAATTCCCGGCAGATGGGAGCGCACCTCGCGGCCGCCGATCTCCACGGTACCGTCGTACTGTCGCGACCTTCCGGCAATGGCCTTGAGGGTGGTGCTCTTGCCCGCCCCATTGGCCCCGACGACGGCGATCCGCTCACCTGCGCGGAAGTGCAGGTCGAGAGGCTCGAGGTGGAAGTTCGGGTACCGCACGCTGAACTTTCGGAGACGCACCATGGATCGCGGCTGGTCCAGTTAGAGGAAGGATGCTTGGGCGCCTGCCAGCCCAATGATTGCGGCCCAGAACAGCGCGGCCAGCGCGCCTGCGGGAAGCCGCTTCAGTTCCACGGCTCGTCGGAAGGCGATGTAGAGGAAGGCGCACCAAGCCACATGCAGCAAGGTTGCGCCGCCGGCCATGGCCTGCAAGACCGGATGGGACGACGGCACGAACGCCGCGAGTCCGATTGCGGTGCTGAAGTTCTCGGGAGATGGGGAGTCTCCGCTGTGGAAGACTCGCACGACCCCGGCCGCGAAGATGCCTTGCGCCGCCAAGATGGCCTCGCCGTACAGCAGGACCGACAAGAGGATGCGCAAGCGACGCTCGGAGTTGACCAGGGTCAGGATCGCCCAACCCAGGACGGCCATCACCCCAGCTTTTAGCAGGACCAGTACGGGTGCCAGCGAGGCCGCGACCCAGAACAGCACCGCCACGCCCTCGACCTGCTCCGCGGGCAAGGTGCCCGCAACGAACGGCCAGAGGGAATAGGCGGAAGCGATGGCGAAGAGCCATCCTGCGACCAGCGGAGCGATAATGGGCCGGTGGTTGCGGATGTCGTCCATGCTCGGGACGAGATGGCTGGCGAACCGCCGCACCGCCGCGACGACCTTGGAGGGCTCGCCGCGGCTCATCGGGCTTTGGAGCCGGTGCCAGCGGTACGCTCGCTGACCGTCCGAACAGCTTCGGCGATCCGCTGGGGGGTGCTGCGGCCGACATGAACCAACCGCACCGTGTCGTTCGCATCGATCCAGTAGGTGACGGGCACGGCCTGCACGCTCAGCGCCTGTGCCACGCTGCCGTCCGTGTCCTTGAGTACCTGCGCGCGGAGGGCGGACGGCACCCACGACGCCTCGCGCGTCTCCGAAGATGGCGAAGCGACGATGCGGAGTTCGGGCGGATCGCCCTCGGCCGTCAGCGAGTCCCAAAGTCGCAACTCGGCCTTGCAGTGGATGCACGTGTCGTTGACGTACATGAGGGCGGCCGGGCGCATCAAGTCGTTTCTGGACGTCCATGTGTCCCCTGCCTGGTGTTGCGCCGTTACGAACGGCAACGACCATGGAGGCTTGGGAGGCGCATTTCCGGCTCTTGTGAGACCTAGCAACAGGGGCGCCGCGAAGGCCGCGACGGCGCCGACGGCCGCGAGTGCGGCCCCCACCTTCTTCTTCGGGAGTGATCTGGACGAGTTCATAGTGCTCTCTTGGTTGGGGGGAGTGGTCCGGGGGCCTCTCTCGACGCCCCCGGACCGAATCGACCGGCAGACTGCTACGCCTCCCTATCGTCTAGGTCCGCACGCCGGCTGCTGGTCGTCTGGGCGGGTCAGCCGTCAGGTCAGACAGGCTCCGAGGCAGAACCCCGCGAGGCCGGGATGGCTCGCTACGAGCAGGGCCAGACCCATGATGCTGGCTCCGCCCGTGGCCAAAGCCGTCCCGATGCATCCGATGCAGACGGCTCTGGCGATCCAGCGCCCCGCTCCCAGTACATCGGAGTTGGCCAGAGCGACGGCTGCGGGTTGAGTCGTTGTCGCTGCCTGCGAGGCCCGCGGCGCACCACCGGTACCCGAGTGAGCGAGTGCCAGGGCGGCGAGCAGGGCCAGAGACAGGCGAGTTGGTGTCGATTTCATGGATGTCCTCCTTGTGCTTGGTAGCGTGAGGGGTCAGTCGAACGCTTCGATGCAGGCTGCAACGCACGCACCGACGATGGCTGTCGAACCCCGGTGATAGGCCGCGGCAAGGATTGCTGCGCCGCCTGCCTTGATGAGCATGATGCCTCCGGCGACGCATCCCGCGCAGGCGAGAATGGCGCCCAATCCGTTGCCCTGAACGTCGCCGAGGACCGGGGAATCAGGCCCAGGACTGGGTGCAGGAAGCGGGGGAACAGAGCCGGTCACGGACAGGCTGAGCGACAGGGCTAAAGCGAGTACGAGCGTGCGCGACTTGGTCATGTGATTGACTCCTCTCGTTTGAGTGTGGAAAAGGCTGGCGGATTGGCCTAGAGGAAGCACGCGGCGGCGCACCCGACTACACCGATCGGGTTGAGAACCAGGAACGGCATGGCCACGAGCGCGACGGCGCAGCCCACGCACGCCACCTTCCTCCAGAAGCCGCCGCTGCCACTGACATCGAGGATGTTCGTCGATGCAGGCTCGACGTTGCCGACGACGTATGACGACGATGAGGCGGAGGCTGCGGGCACGAGAGAAGGATCGGCGGGCGGCGGCGCGGTGTTCGCGCCGAGGAAGCCGACGGCGAGCGAGACGGACAGAACGAGCATCCGAGTCTTGATCATCTTTGATTCCTCCTGAAGACCTACGGGTGAGTGAGGCACCACCGCACTGTGCAGCGGCGCCGCGGAGATTCGGGGACTGGCAGCGGGCTAGATGGAGCTAGAAGCACGCCCTTGCGCATGCGCCCACCACGATGCCGCCGACCAGGGCATTGGCGGCGGAGACACCGATCCCGACGCCGAAGCAGGTGATGCACGCCCACTTCTTCCACCAGGGGCCGCTGCCCGAGACGTCCAGTGGACCGTTGCCGTTGGACGGAGCCTCCACGACTGCGGGCGACGCCAGAGGCGCCTCCGTGCTCGGAGGTGTCGGCAGGGGTGCGTCGACCGACGGCGTGGCGCCGATACCGAGGAGGCCGACCGACAGCGACAGCGCGAGGACGAGTGTACGGTTCTTCTTCATGATGCTTCCTCCCTAGAAGGGGGTGATGGTTGTGCCGCAGCCTTGTTGCAGCGGCGCGGTTGGTTGGGGGTCCATCGGATGCCGGTAGAGGAGCAGCTACTCGAAGCAGACCTGTATCTGCACCAAGAGCATCCAGAAGTTGCTCGAGAGCGATCCGGTGCACGCGATCTTCTTCAAGAGCTTCTTCGCGAGCCTCAGCAACCAGGGGCCGGCGCCCACGATGTCCGAGGCGGCGGCCGGGTCGGTGGCGACTTCCACGGTGCTCGGAGGCGCCTGAGAGATGGTCTGGGCAGGCGCGGGAGCGAGGGACGGCTGGGCCGGTTGGCCAGGGTTCGCCCCGGCGAGGCCAGCCGACAGCGCGAGCGCCAGAACGAGGATGCGTGACTTCTTCATGATGCTTCCTCCCGAATTGGGGGTGAGTTGTGGGGACCGCCGCGCAGGGTTGTCGCGGCGGCCTCGGTCCGGATGTCGAGGACGACCGCCTCGCCGGACCAGATCGAACGGAACGCTTCTTCGCCGACCGAGTAGCGGCCCACCTGGGGGTCCAGGACGGTGAAGCGGCCGCCTGCCTGTTCCGTGACCGCGACGAAGTGGCTCTCGTGCACCCACGCGATGAACGGGGTGGGCACGCGCCGCCGGTCCTCCCAGTCGACCCGCACCAGGGCGAGCTCCAGGCCGAAGACGGCCGCGGCCCTGATCAGGCCGCTGGCCCGAGTTCCCCGCGGGCCCGTGCCGGCCAGGGTCTCCAGCGAGTCCGAAGGAGGCGCTTCCATGCCCAGAGACTGGAACACGTTTGCGAGAGCCGCAGGACCGCAGTCGTTCAGCCCCGATTGCAGGACCACCCCTTCACGTCCCTCGTAGGAACCTCCGAGCACGATCACCTGCGCCCGCGCTGCCGCACGGCTCAAGCGCGCCGGATCGGCTGCCAGGAATCCAGCGGCAACCACCGTCAGGGGTGCCGCGAGGAGTACCGAGACAGCCGTAGCCCGGCGGCGGCGTCCCCTAGAGGGGAGAGGGTGCCGCGCAGGACGTGGAGAGCGTCGGAGAAGAGGGTTCATCCAGGGGAACTCGGGGTCGGAGGTGGGCGTTCGATCCGCGTACCCCGAGTTTAAGTCCCCAAATTGGGCGTTTCCATGTCTCGTTGGGACTAATTTTTTTTCGGGCGGGGAGCCTCTTTTCTGGGGCGGAGAGCCCTGCGACTACTCGTCTCCGAGGGATGCTCCCGCCACCGCCCGACGCTTCCCCACCACCAGCTCCCGCAGGCTCGCGGCGGCGTGCTCCAGCAGCTCCAAGTCCTCCTCGGTGGCCCCCCGCACCGAGAGTTCAACGCCGGGCACGACCTCGGCGCGCATCCACGTGTCCACGGGATCGGGCGACTCCTCCTCGCGACGGCGCGCCGCCTCGGACACGGCCGCCAAGGTGATGCCGAGGACGGCCGCCACCCGCTCCTTGTCCCCGTAGTCCGCCTTGTCCCCGTAGTCCGCCTTGTCCCCGCAGTCCGCCGCCGCTTCCCCAGCCCAGCTCCCCGACGGCGCCATTAGATAGTGGACCACGCCCGCCCCTCGATCCATCGCCCCCCGATCCATCGCTTCAGGGAGTTCGGCTCGGGACTCGCTCGCCACGCCAGAGGGGTCGGCCACCCCGCTGGGGGAGTCGGCCACCGAGCCAGAAGGGTCGCTCGCCAAGCCGGGGGAATCGCTCACCCCACCGGGCCGCCGCCGCCGCGAAAGCCGCACCCGCTCCTTCAGCACCCTCCGGCGCGCCGCGGCCGACCGGATCCTGCTCGCCTCCGCCTGGACCCCAGCCTCGTCGTCCGCGAACAGCTCCTTCGACACCGAAGCAGTGCCGTCCGCCACAGCGGCGACCACTCCTCGCGGGAGCCGGGCGAACACTTCTGCCAGCTCGGCCAGGGAGACGGGCGGGATGTCGCCGGCGTCCTCGGCCTCCCGAACTCGCCGGACGAAGAGAAGTCGGTCTCGGATGTAGGTGGGGTATCGAGTGCGGCGACCTCGGCGGCCCACGCGGGGCAGCAGACCCTCCTGCACATAGTACGCGATCGTCCGACGGTCGAAGCCCGTACTCTCTTCGAGCTCCCGCACCGTGAGGCCCGTCCGGTTCGCGGTGTGCGGATTCGTCTTCGCGGTGCGCGGATTCGCCGCGCCATGCGGATTAGTGTCGTCCACTGACAATAAGTGTTGACATGAGCGGGATACCCTATTAGACTGCTAACAGCTGGAATCTACTGTCAACTCCAGCACCCATTCAACGCCCAAGGAGGCGCCAAGATGCCCCCCGTAGAATCCACCATCTCCCAACTGAACATCGGCGACCCGGTCGTCCACGGCGCGCTCGCCGTCTTCCCGCTCCTCTCCACCGACGCCGGGACGCTCCCGTACCTGCTGCTGGCGGACGCCCTCAAGAAGGACCTGGTCACCGTCCGAGAAGTGTCGAAGGGCGGCAGCGTGCCCGACTTGGCAGTGGACAACCGCGCCGACCTGCCCGTCCTCGTGCTCGACGGCGAGGAGCTGGTCGGGGCCAAGCAGAACCGGGTTGTCAACCTGTCGATGATGATCCCCGCCTCCGACACGACGATCATCCCCGTGTCGTGCGTCGAGCAGGGCCGCTGGTCCCATTCCCACCGCCGTCCCCACTTCGCGGACAGCGACCGAGTGCACTACGCCGAGGGCCGGGCCATGAACCGGGCCCACGTTCACGCCAATCTCCGCAGGACGGGGAGAAGGCACTCCGCCCAGGGCGAGGTATGGAGCAACATCGACGCCAAGGCCGCCCGGATGGAAGCCCCGTCGCCCACCGCCGCCTCGAGCGCGATCTTCGAGCACCACGCTGCCGCGATGAACGAGTTCGTGCAGAAGATCGTGGCCGTTCCGGGGCAGGTGGGAGCCGTCTTCGCAATCGGCGATCGGCGTCTCGGCCTGGACCTCTTCGACAAGCCCGACACCTTCGCCGCCGTGCTGCCCAAGTTGGTGCGCAGCTACGGAATCGACGCCCTCGAGTACGGCGACATCGGCGGCGGAGCGGAGCAGCCGTCGCTCGGCAGAGCGGTTGCCCAGTCGTTGCTCGACCAGCTGCGCACCGCCGCGCTCGAAGAGCACCCCGCCGTCGGCCTGGGACAGGATGTGCTGATCAGGGCGGACCGGCTGGTGGCAGGAGCGCTCGTGGTCGAGGACTCCGTCGTGCACCTGACGGCGTTCTCCGAATCGCTCCCGGCCCCCACCGACGCTGACGACCCCCGCACCGACGCTGGCGACCCCCGCTCCGACCGGGACGCCGCGACGCCGCGGATGGCCGGCTACCGGCAGAGGCACGCTTCGCTGCACTCCCGCATCCGGTAAGTCCAAGATGGCCTGCTGCTAGGCCCAAGATGACCTGCCGCCCCTTTCCGGGTATGCTGTCCACATGGGGCGGACACGGTTCGAGACGGGTCGCGGCGCAACGCGGCGACTAGGCCGGGGTGCCCGGCGGCCAGCGAGGAAGGTTGCCGGGCTCCCCGCCTTGGTCTGCACGGCCGTTCTGGCGTGTGGCGGTGGACCGCCTGCGGAAGAGCAGCGGGAATCGGTCGTCCTGGTCCACGGGCTGGGCCGGACAGAGCAGTCGTTCGTCGTGATGGCACAGCGGCTTCGGTGGGCGGAGTTCGACGTGACCGCAGTGGGGTACGACTCGCGCTCCGCGCCGCTGGAAGAGCATGCCGCGTTGCTGGCCGACGCTGTGGACAACTGCTGCCGAGACGCTCCCAAGGTCCACTTCGTGGGTCACTCCATGGGAGGGATCGTCATCCGCCGCTACTTGGCCGACTCGCCTCCGGCAACGCTGGGCCGAGTGGTGCTGCTGGCGCCGCCAAGCCAGGGGAGCGAGCTGGCGGAGCGATTGCGCGACTACCCCGTCGCCGCCGAGCTCCTGGGGCCGGCTGGCAGCTCCCTGGGTACCGGCAGCGACGATCTGCCCGCGAGCCTGCCGCCGCCTGCCTACGAGATCGGGATCGTCGCCGGCAATCGCAGCATCAACCCTGTGGGCTCGGCCGTGATCCCAGGCGCCGACGACGGAGCCGTGGCCCTGGACCGAGTGGGCGTCTCCGGCGCGCCGATCGTGATTCTGCCGCGCTCGCACACCTTCATCATGAACAGCCGCCACGCCGCCGACGCCGTGATCCGCTTCCTTCGCACCGGCGCCTTCGAGGCGTAGCGACACCGGCCCGAAAGAGCCGTGCCCGATCAAGCGACCGCCCGAGCAACCGCCCGCCTCCGTCCGATGACGCCCGCCGATTGGCCTGCCGTCGCCCGCATCTACCGCCAGGGAATCGCCAGCGGCGACGCCACCTTCGAGACCGGGGTCCCAGGGTGGAAGGAGTGGGACGCCGCCCGCCTGCAAGAGTGCAGGATCGTTGCCGAAGCCACCGACGGCCGGATCGCCGGCTTTGCGTGCCTCAGCCCCATGTCTTCGCGGCCAGTCTACGCCGGGGTCTGCGAGGTGATGGTCTATGTGGGAACGGAAGCGCGGGGCAAGGGACTCGGGGGACGGCTTCTCCGCGCTCTGGTCGAGGCGTCGGAGGCCGCCGGGGTTTGGACGCTCCACGCCAGCATCTTCCCCGAGAACGAGGCGTCGATCCGGGCGCACAAGCGGGTCGGGTTTCGGGTTGTCGGCACCCGGGAGCGCATCGGCCGCTTCCACGACGGACGCTGGCGCGACACGGTGGTGATGGAGCGGCGGAGCGAGGTGGTCGGTCTGGAGTAGTTGGCCGTGGCGGCCTGGCTCACCCGGTCGCCTGCTTCCACTCCTCCAGCAGACGAGCCTCCGTGGCTCGGTCCAATCCCGTGCGCAGCGTCGCCTGTCCGGGCGCGAAGCGGGTCATGTGCCAGTCGAGGGTCTCCCTGGCCGTCGTCGCCAGCGGCCGGAACGTCAGACCGGCAGCGATGGCACGGCTGATGTCCATCCGACCGTAGTTGAGGTAGCGTCCCCGAGGCGGCTGCCAGAAGGGAAGCTGTCGCTGGGGCATCAGGTCCCGCGCCGAGAGGAAGTCCCACTCCACCCATGTGAACGAGACGGGCGTCGCGGTGATCGCGCGGATTCCGTACACCAGCTCCGCCGCCGACAGCGGAGACGCCGGCCCCTCCGTGTTGAAGACGCCTGCCGTCTCCTGCTCCAGCAGGTGCACGTAGAACTCGGCCAAGTCGCGCACGTCGATGAACTGGAGAGGATCGTCGGGGTCGCCCTGCACCAGCGTTTCGCCGCCGTCGTGAATGCGGGCGGGCCAGTAGGTGAAGCGGTCGCTCCGGTCGCCAGGTCCCACGATGACGGGCGGCCGAGCGATCAGCGTGCTCGCGCCGAACGCCTCCATCACGACCCGCTCCGCCAGGACCTTGTTGGGGCCGTAGCCCTCCCACTGACTCTCGGGAACCCCGGCCGGGCCCACGGGCGCGTCCTCGTCCATGACCGCCTGCGTGAAGTCGGTGTACACGGCCCGAGTGGAGGTGAAGAGGTACTGGCCGGTGGCTCCCCTCAGCAGGTCCACCGAGAGACGGACTTGCTCCGGCGTGTAGCCCGAATTGTCCACGACCGCGTCCCAGCGGCGGCCTTCCAGCGCGGCCAAGTCGTCGTTGCGGTCGCCCACCAGCTTCTCGACTTCGGGGAAGAGGTGCGTGTTGGTGCGGCCTCGGTTGAAGAGGGCGACTGTGTGGCCGCGCGCCAACAGCCGACGCACCAAGTGAGGGCCGATGAAGCCGGTCCCGCCCAGGACGAGGACGTTCAGTCCCTGTTGCGGGGGACTGCTTGGGTCCCGCTGGGCGTCGCGGTGGCCGTGCGGACCGTGCGGGCCCGGCGCCAAAGCGTCTTCGCGACGGGCGGCCAGGGCGGACGTTGCGCCTGGAAGACCTGCCAGCCCCACTGCGGCGGTGCCGGTCGTTCCGACGAAGGCGCGGCGGGAGAGGGTGTGGGGAGATGTCATCGTCGGTCCTGGTGGTTTGGGGTGTCGATGGGGGTGGTTTCAGGCGTCCAGGTGATCCGCTGTTGCGGGCGTTCGGCGGGAGCTGGTCGGTCAGCAGCCCCCTCGGTAGAAGCTGGCGACGAGGCGGCTGTTCTCACCGTCAAGTTCCACCAACTCGTAGCTTGACCCCTCGTAGCCCGCGTGGTACACAACCCCAAGCACCGTGGGGCCGAACCGGAAAAGGGCAAGCCAGGAGAAGTCGCGGTAGAGCTCGCCTGCCTGCCTGCCCGTGCGTCTCTCGTATCCGAGTTGCGCTGCGGTCTCGTTCAGCCCCGGGATGTCAGCTTCGCCCAGCACTTGATCAAGCCGCCGGTTGACGGTGACACCGCGTATCATGTCGCGAGTGAAGATCTCCAGGTCGCCCGCGTCGCTGCCCGAGGCGCGAGCCTGCAGCCTCCATAGCATGTGGCACCAGGCCGTGAACGGAGCCAGTCCCGTTACGTGAAGGGGGACGGGCTCCTGATCACGAACTCCCGGACTGGTGCCGAGGCCGCCGTAGTGCAGCCACTGATGAGGCGCGGCGATTCTCGGGGAGCGGGGGTTGCTCATGTCGAGCGGCAAGGCGTCCATGACGGCGTCGAGGTCGACCCTCCCGGCCGAATCGACTGTGATCCCGAGGGGCAGGCCAAATGTTGGTTGCGGCCACGGTACGCTCCAGCCCGCACTGTCCCGCCGCGCGATCGGCGTCAACAGGAACGAGTCCGAGCCGTCGTCCGGGCCGTCATCGGTCGAGATCGCGCCCACCCAGAACGCGTCGTCGGGTTCGTTTGCGACCTTGGCGGAAGGCATCTGGCAAGCCATTGGACTGATGGACAGTGCGAGAACCCAACGCAGGGAGCGCTGGTGCTTCACGGTTCCTCCTGTCCGCGCTCGATCCGCTCCAACCGCTCGTTCATCTTGGCCAGTTCCTGCCGGATACGGCGAGCGTCGTCATGGGCGAGCAGGGCGGCGGCAGCCGCAACGCTGTCGGTCGCCTGCATACTCGACACGATCGACCCGTAGGCTTTCTCCAGGGTGGCTTTGCACCCGTTGATTAGCTCCTCGCCGATCAGCTCCTTCTTCGCCATCAGTCTTCCTCCGATTCGAGTAGAAGCCGGATCGTGGTACGGATCAGGTCGCTCCGCGACGTTCGCAGGCGGTCGGCCAGCGCGTCGAGCTCCTCCCATGCCGACAACCTATACCATATCGGGCGTCCTCGAACCATATCGGGCGTCCTCGAACCATATCGGGCTTCCTCGTTGGCCTCGCCCCGCCCTCGGCGTGCATATTGGAGGCGTCGGTGCCCAACAGCACCCCCGCCCCAGCGCATTCACCCGGAGAACCGTCGTGTCCGCACTCTCGCGCCTGTCCGCCTTCCCGTTCCTTCCCGCCGCTGGACTCCTTCCCGTCGCTGGACTCCTACTCCTGGTCGCGGCAGTCGCTCCCGTCGGCGCGAACGCCCAATCCGAGATGGAGCCGCCCGCCGACCCGATCGCTCGGGCCACCGCGGCGCTGAAGTTCCGCACCATCGGCCCCACGATCATGAGCGGCCGGGTGTCGGACCTGGCGGTGGTCGAGTCGGACCCGCGCGTCTTCTACGTGGGGACCGCCAGCGGCGGCGTGTGGAAGACCGAGAACGCCGGCGTCACCTTCGAGCACGTCTTCAAGGACGAACCCACGGCCTCGGTGGGGGACGTGACGGTGGCGCCGTCGAACCCGAACGTGGTCTGGGTCGGCACGGGCGAACCCCAGAACCGGCAAAGCTCGCCGTGGGGGAACGGGGTCTACCGCTCCACCGACGCCGGCCGGACGTGGACGCACCTGGGGCTGGAGAACACGCACCACATCTCGCGCATCCAGGTCCACCCCAGGGACCCGGACGTGGCGTACGTGGCAGCGGTCGGCCACCTCTGGGGCGCCAACCCGGAGCGGGGCGTGTACAGGACCACCGACGGCGGCGAGTCGTGGGAACAGGTCCTGCACATGGACGACGACACGGGCGCCATCGACTTGGTGATGGACCCGGCAGACCCGCGCACGCTCTTCGCGGCGATGTACCAGCGGCGTCGGCGCGCATGGGGGTTCAATGGCGGCGGACCGGGGAGCGGCATCTACCGGACGACCGACGGCGGCGACACGTGGGCGGAGCTGACCGACGGGCTGCCAGCAGGAGACAAGGGACGGATCGGGCTGGCCGTCTACCGAGGCGACGGCAACGTGGTCTTCGCCCTGGTGGAGGCGGACCCGCGCGCGCCGGGACAGGGCTTCGGCGGCGGACCACCGGAGAGCGACCGCAAGAACGGCGTCTACCGATCCACCGACCGGGGCGAGACGTGGGAGCACCTGAGCACCACCAACAACCGCCCCATGTACTACAGCCAGATATGGGTGGACCCCAACGACCCGGAGCGCGTCTACCTGGGCGGCTCCAGCATGTACCGCTCGTCGGACGGAGGGCGCACCTTCACGTCGGACGCGGCTGCCGGCGTGCACCTGGACCATCACGCGCTGTGGATCGACCCGGCGGACTCGGACCACCTGATCCTGGGCGGCGACGGGGGCGTGTCGGTGAGCTGGGACCGCTCCGACAACTGGTACCAGTTCCGCAACTTGCCGATCTCCCAGTTCTACGAGATCGGCGTGGACATGCAGGACCCGTATCACGTGTGCGGCGGCTTGCAGGACAACGGTTCGTGGTGCGCGCCGTCGGACACGTGGTCGAACCAGGGGATTCGCACTCGCGACTGGTACAACGTGGGCTCGGGCGACGGCTTCTTCACAGTGATGCATCCCACGGACCCGGACGTGATGATCGCCGAGTCGCAGGGCGGCAACCTGATCCGCGTGGACCGGGCGACGGGCGAACGGGCGCGGATTCGGCCAGTGGCACGGCCCTTGGCGGATTCGGGGGCGGCGGCGGACGTGGCGGCGGCGGGCTCGGAGGCGGAGGACTCGGCGGAGGACGACGACGCGGAGCGGGACCTGCGTTGGAACTGGGACACGCCGTTGCTGCTGTCGGCCCACGACGACCAGGTCTTGTACGCGGGCGCGAACGTGCTCTTCCGTTCAAGGGACCTGGGGCAGAGCTGGACGGAGATCAGCCCGGACCTGACGTGGGCGGTCGACCGGGACACGCTGACGCTCATGGGGGTGGCCGGCAGCGAGGCGCAGATGTCGCGCAACGACGGCCAGTCCAGCTACGGCAACTTGACCGCGATCGCAGAGTCGCCGCTGGACCCGGCGGTCCTCTATGCGGGAAGCGACGACGGGCGACTTCACGTCACACTCGACGGAGGTGCTACCTGGCAAGACCTGACGGGGAACGTGCGCGACTTGCCGCCTTACACCTACGTGACGCGCATCGTGGCGTCGCGGGGCGATGCGGGGACGGTGTATGCCGCCTTCGACGGCCACCGCAACGACGACTTCGCGGCCCATGTGTACGCCAGCGCGGACTTCGGCGAGAGCTGGGAGCGGATCACCGACGGGCTGCTGGCAAGCTCGGTGAACGCGCTGGCGCAACATCCCACGGCGCACAATCTGCTCTTCGTGGGCAACGAGGTCGGCGTGTACTTCTCCATCGACGCGGGGGCGGCTTGGCATCGGCTGGACGGAGGGCTGCCGACGGTGCCCGTGGACGACATCGTGGTGCATCCCCGGGAGAACGACTTGGTGGTCGGCACCCACGGCCTGGGCATCTGGATCATGGACGAGATCGCGCCGCTGGCGGAGCTGAGCGCAGAGGTGATGGCGTCCAGCGCCCACCTGTTCACGGTGCGCCGCGCCACTTCGTACAACCTGTACCGTCCCCAAGGCTGGACGCCGGGGATCTACGCGGCGCCGAACCCGCCTGCCGGGGCGCGTGTGCGCTACTGGCTGGGCGCGGAGGCGGACAGCGTGACGGTGACGATTCGCACTCGGGCGGGCGCGGTGCTACGCGAGCTGGAAGGCGACGGCGACGCGGGGCTCAACGAGGTGATCTGGGACCTGCGGCTGGTGGAGGACGGGACCGACGGCGAGCCGATGGGGCCGGGGCCGCGGGTGATGCCAGGCCGCTACGTCGTGGCACTGGCGGTGGGCGGCGACACCCTGGAGACGGGCGTCGGGGTGCGGCTGGACCCCCGCGTCGAGCTCTCCCGTTCGGTCGTCGCGTCGCGCCACGAGACGATGATGGAGTCGTACCGCCTGTCGGGCACGGTCCAGGACGCCAACGAGCGGATCGAGTCGCTGGGCGATCAGCTGGACGAGATTGAGGCGCGGGTGGAGGCGGCGGGCGAAGGCGTGGCGGAGGCCGTTGCGGAGGAGTTGGCGGACGAGATTGAGGCGTTCCGGGAAGCGCTGGAGGAGGTGGACGAGGCGCTGGGCGACGTGAGCGCCGGCGCGTTCATGTGGAACGTGATCCAGGGCGTCAGCGGCCCGCCGACGGACGACCAGCTCTGGTGGATCGACCGCTCCTGGGCGGAGGTCCCGCCGCTCGTCGAGCAGGTGAACGAGATGCTGACGGGGCGGCTTCCGGCGCTGTACGACCGGCTGGTGGAGGAGGGCGTGCGGCCTGAGGCGGGGGAGCCGGTGGCGATGCCGAGGCGGGGTGGGTGAGGGGGGCGGCTGAGGCCGCAGGGACATCCGCAACCCGAGTCGCTGCTCGCCTTCGGGGATCCACCACAATGCTGTCGTCCTCATATCTGTGGACCACATAATAGTTGACACCACTACTGTAGTGTGCCATCATTCAGGGTGTGGTGGGCATCCTCGCCGCCGCCACCGGAACTCATTCGCAGGGGCCGCCGAGGCCCAACTCGAAGCCGCCACGGAGCGGCTGAACATCAACAAGGAGGACAAGACCTGATGGGCAAGAGAACCATCCACCCGGACGGGCCGCCGCCCATGGATCCTACCCCCGTGCCGCCGAGACCGGACCCGCAGGCACCGCCGCCAGGGAGACCGCAACCTCCACGGCCAGAACCGAAGAAGTAGCAACCCAGCCCGAAACTCGGCCCGCTCGCATTGGGCCGGGTCTGGCGGTGAAGCCGTCACTGACGAGGGCCAGCAGCTTCTCGAACCCCAGCACTGAGGCGACGCCGTCAGGAGCAAGGCGAATGAGTGATTCCGACGCGCCCGTGATTCGCAAGTTCAACCCTGGAATGCTGCAGGGAGACGACGAAGTGATTCGCCAGTTTGTGGTCAGGAACCACGACTTGCGGGTCCTGCTGGACGTTCTTCGAGGCAACATCGCTTCGCCGTCGTGCCAGCACGCGCTCGTCATGGGACCACGAGGACGCGGCAAGACGATGCTGCTGGCCCGGGTCGCGGCTGAGCTACGGACGGCCACCGACCTTTCGGATGCGTTCGTGCCCGTGCGGCTGATGGAGGAGAGCTACGAGGTGTTCAGCCTGGGCGACTTCTGGCTTGAAGTCCTGTTTCACCTGGCAATGGAGATCGAGAGCCAGCATCCAGATCTGTCCGCCGAGCTGAGGGAAAGCCATTCCGATCTCGCCACCCGATGGCAGGGGCCGGGATGGGATGATCTAGTCTGCGCGGCAGTCATGGAAGCGGCCGATCTGCTCGGCAAGAAGCTCGTGGTGATGGTCGAAAACATGCAGGACATATGCAAGCAGGCAGACCGGCACTTCGGTTGGAAGTTGCGGAAGGTAATGCAGACAGAGCCCAGTTTTGTCATGATCGCCAGTGCCACCAGCCAGTTCGAGGCTCTGGGCGTCCGCGAGCCGTTCTTCGACATCTTCCGCACGTTGAACCTAGAGCCCCTGAACGCGGGCGAGTGCGCACTGTTGTGGCGCACGCTAACTGACGAGTCTGTGAACGAGCGGGAAATTCAGCCTTTGCGGATACTGACCGGCGGCAGTCCGCGCCTGATCGCAATCGTCGCTGGCTCTCGGCGTTCGCTTGCCGACCTGATGGAGAACCTCGCCGAGCTTGTGGACGAGCACACCGAGCACTTCCGCAGTCAGTTTGGAGCCCTGACCGGCAACAAGCGAAGAGTGTACACCGCACTTGTGGACATCTGGCAACCTTCTAGTGCCAGCGAAGTCGCACGTCGCAGCCGCCTGGACATCCGCGGCGTGTCGACCATGCTCGGAAGGCTGGTCGGCGACGGCTTGGTCGAGACCGTCGACAACGGAACGCGGGGTCGATACGCAGTGGTCGAGCGCTTGACGTGCGTCTACTACAAGATGCGACGCCAACGGAACGGTGCTGCGGTCGTCCGACAACTGGTCACCTTCATGAGGGCCTACTACAGCCCGGAGTGGGTCACGAGCTGGCTTGGCGAGTTCTTGCATGACCGCACGCGGCCCATTTCTGTCCGTGCCGAAGCCCTCCGGAGTCGGATCGCCGTACTAGCGGGCCTCGACGGAGACGATCAGTGGAACGAGTTCTTGGCCAGGCCTGGGGCGATGGAGAAAGTCATGGAGATTGTAATGGAGGATGCGACGAGCCCGGAGACCTTCGATGTGCTGCAACAACTGATGAGCATGGTTACCATCGCAGAGGTACGAGACAGCAACAAGGCCCAGCAAGAAATCGTGGAGATCTTGTCGTCGGACGATGCCAAAGCTACGCTGTTCCAGCCACTAATTGTTGCGCTGCGGATCCGTCTTGGCGAAGCGGTTCGGGCGCCAGCAGAGGTCATGGACATCGCGAACGACATCGTTGCAGAACTGGAAGAACAAGAACGCGCCCGTCGCATGGTGGACGCGATGCGGAAGCAGTTCTCGCCCGCTACCGCACCCGCTGCGGTAGGCGCTTGACGACGATCGTCTGCACGTCCAGGTCGTCGGTCTCGGCGAAGGCGGCTAGGCCGTCGGGGCCGAACGCGATGGGCATTGCCGCCGCGCCCTCGGCGAAGGTGCCTGTGTAGACGCCATCGGCGGACAGCACGTCGATCGGTCCGTTGGGGCTCGCGTCGTCGGCCCGGCGGCGAACCCACAGCCGTCCCTCCCACGACGCCCGCACGTCCGACAACACTGGCACCTCGGGGTAGAAGTCCGGGATTGCCGCCATTCGGCGGTCGCGCTCTGCGTCCCGGATTCGGTCCGTGACAGGCCGCGGACGGAACGGTCGCGTCAGGATGCGCGAGACGGTACCGGAAGTGTTCGCGACGCGGATCGTGTAGGTGGTTGAGTCGGCGAAGGCGAAGCCGCCCCCGGGCAGTACGCCGACAAGCAGTCCGGGCTCGACCGCGCGCAGGTTCCTTCTGACCTCGACTGTGGGACTGCTGGCCGAACCGCTGACGCGAACGCCGGAATCGTCCTTCTTGGGCATCCACGCCGTCGCCAGCGTGTCCATTCGGACCCGGTCGCGGCCGATGTGGAACCGCACGACGTGGCGGTGTTCGTCCGGCGTCGGCGCTTGGGACGGCCTCACGTCGATCTTCCGAAAGCCCCTCGCAAGCACCATGTCGTCGGAGCCCGCGATCCGCATCCCTCCGGTGATCCGAACCAGCGACAGAGCTCCCCCGGCCTCGCCCCTCATGCTGCTGGCCCGCACGAACTCGCCGTCGGGGCCGAAGACCTGAAAGCCCAGCTTGGAAGGGTCGAAGACGATGGTGCTCCCGGCCCGGGTCACCGCGAGGGCCCCGGCCGAACCGCACTCGCCTGGACCGTCGCCGCGCCGTCCGAACTCGCGAACCAAGCTGCCGCTGGGAGACACCACCACGACCCGAGCGTTCGAGCCGTCGAGGACATGCAAGTTGCCCGCCCCGTCGAACCCGGCTTCGGACACGAACCCGAACGTCTCCCAGCCACCGCCGTCCACACCGCCCACCCGGTAGACCTCTTCGAATGCCGGGTCGAGGAACGTGTCGGCGGCGGGGAGTGCGATGCGATCCTGGGCGGCGAGCGGTGCGGCCACGGCGAAGGCGAAGGCCAGGGGCACGGCTACGCTGCGGGTCGGGGAAACTCTTCCTCGGGGGCGTTGCATCGCCGGGCGAGTGCATCCAAGGCCTTGGATGCTCCGGTCAATGGGAAAGACCAAACTGGCCTCCCTTCTCCGTACCAACTCAGTTCGAGACGCATGACCATACTCTTTCTGATGTTGGGGATAACTCGGTGGTTGGTGCGAAACGAGAGGACCTCGCTCCCCCAAACCTGGATCATGCTGCCTCACGTCTCCGTCAAAGCTGATCCGGTTGCTCGACACGCTGTAACCGTCACGCGCGTCTCGGTTGCCCCCGTCCTGTCATCTGTTACGCCTTGGGGCGCGGACCACTCTTGGCCCGTTGCCGTGCCGCCCAGGGCTGCGATTGTGAGCAGCGCGAGCGCCGCCCGGATGATGAAGTCCCTCATCGTGTGTCCTCCTGGTTGGTAGTTCGTGCTGCGTCCGTGACCGGCCGGTCATGAACACTCGATCTCCGTCACTGGTCGCATCCGCGAGCCCTTCGCCGCAGTATGGCGCAGGTCGAAGGCGTGCCCCAGTTCGTGGGCGACCACTCTTGGCGACAACACCCACTCGCGGCAGGGGATGACGGCCGCAACTGCGAATCCGACGGTGCGGAAGACCACGCCGGTCGCGTCGTACTCCCACCTCATGCCGCCGGTTCCGCCCTTCTGGCCGTCGTATCTGGTGATTCCCAGCCACTTCTCCATGGGTCGCGGCTCCTGCAACACCCGTGCTTCCAGGTGGGCGGCCACCAAGTCCATGTCGGCGGCAATCAGCGGGCTCGTGTCGAAGAATACGGACAGCCGCGAGTCCGGGACGAGGGCAGGAGTCGTAGGCCATTCCCATATGCTCGTCTCTGGACATCAGGCTAAGGTTCCTCCCCCGGCGGGGTCGGCGCACGCGGCCAGGACCAGGCAGGCGGCACCGAGCATGGGGAGTCTCACCCGACGCACTCCAACCGCGACGCGGCGGCCCAGAATCCGGCCAGGTCGAACTCGTAGTGCAGGAAGCGATTGGTCACCACCATTCGCGACCCGGCCCTCATGCGGCGCACGGCGTCGCGGGGCTCGTCGAAGGCGAAGACAGGCTCCATGTTGCCTTGGTACAGGTCGAAGTGCCGCTCTCGTTCGCCGTCCCACTCGACGAACAACGAGATCGGCGTGTCCTCGCCCTCCGGAAACTCGATGGAGACGACCGGATCGACCAGACAGAACACGGTCAGCTTCGCCACTTCGCCAGGTCGCACAGTCGATTCGGAACGCGCCTCGATCTGGGGGTTTCTGCCGCCCTCGTAGGTCCACCCGGGCACGGCCCTGTACTCTTGGGCGCGGGCGTCGGCGGCCAGCGTTGCGGTTGCCATGCACAGCAGGGTCAGCAGGCTTCTCGTCTTGGTCATCGTTTCTCCTAGGGGGGTAAGCGGCTTGGAGCGTGTCGTCGCGAATCCGAACACGATGCCCGCAAGCGCGCCTATGGTGGTCCCGATGACAGAGTAGGCGATCATCCTGGGCAGGTACGACACCAGGGCCACAGCTTCCTCTGACGCAAGGTCGAGTTCGCTTATCAAGCGCACGGCCTCCATGGTGGCCTCCACAAAACCCCAGCCGCCGCCCGCGACTGCGCCCAAGAACCCGCCCAGGAACATGCCGTAGAAGGCTTTTCTCATCGCCTCACTTGCCTCTGCACCCGATGGGGTCGAGCTCGCTGAACTTGACGTAGGACCTGCCGCTGCGGTCCAGGGCTGTCTTCACCTGGTCGTAGACGGCAGGGTCCATGCCGGGGAACCTGCGCAACTGGTCGATCATCATGACCCGGCCCGTGCCGGTGGTCACGAACCAGCCGCCCATGGCGAGACGGCCCTTCTCGAACACCCACTTGCACGGGTCGTTGGCGCGCTCCCTCGCGATCTGTGCGCGACGTTCCTCGGCCCGCTTCTCGGCCCGTATCCTGTCGCGGTGCGCCGTCGTACATCCGCGCAGACTGGCCAGCGCGCCGCTGGACCCCTCCAACGAGAACTCGGCGGCAAACTTCTCGTTGCCGGACTCGACCTCGACGGCCAGCCGGGAGCCAGCCCGGAAGGCGACCACATCGCTAGGCTCCACCACGAACGTGATGCCTTCCGGGTCGCCAGCGGCAGGGCTGGCCTCGCGGCCTGTCCGGCTCTCTCCGTCCACGGCCAGCCGAACCGCGATGGTGTCGTGTGCGCCGAAGTCGGCCAGTGGGTGGGCGAGGATGCCGACATAGCCGTTCCGCTCGAAGTTCCACTGGCAGGACACCTTGAACTCCGCCAAACGGCTCTCAGGCGGTCCGCTCCACCTCAGCGTCGCGTAGGCCGTGCCGCCGGCGTCGCGGCGTTCCGACGTCAAGTAGTCCCACTTCCCCTCGTATGGGCTTCTCGTCAGCTGGGCGCGGAGCACCGAGTCTTCCCGCGCCTCCTCCGCAGCGGCTCGGTCGATCCGCATCTGGTCGCGTTCCTCCCGTGTCGTTCCGGGCGGACTCGCCATCGCGATCACGGTGACGACGAGGAGGACGCCGAGGCCGAAGACGACCCAGAAAAACGTGTCTGGTCCGCTCTGGTCTTCCCTCATGCTCGTTTCTCCTCTGGGTTGGTCTCTTTCCGTTCCGCCATCCACTCCTTGATGTCCTGCATCCGCCGACGCGCCTCTCTTCCGGCGGCGGGCGACAGGTGTTCGACCGCCATCGCTCCGATGACGCTGGCGACGATGGCGACCGAAGCCGGGCCGCCTGCGGCCATGACGACCGGTGCAACCGCCATCGTAGCCGCGCCCTTGGCGACCTCGCCTGCCGTGCCGTCCCAGCCGTCCCGCCGACCAGCGGTGAACGTCTTCGCCAGCGCGGCGAACGACACCACGGCGACGACGGGGTTGGTCGTCAGCATCGCCGACACGCCGGTCGTCGTCGCGATGCGGGCGAAGTCCTTCGCCTGGCCGTCGGTCCACCGGAACGCGAGCTGGGCTGCTCCGAGCAACGCGGCCAGCGCATCGGCGGCGGTGTAGGTGGTCAGCTCGGCGAACGTCGAACGCGACAGCCCCACCTTGTCTTGGAGCCAGCCGCTCACCGCGTCGTAGGTCCCCTTGTCCCACGTGACGAACGGAAGCCCGTTCGGCGTAGTCACGTCACGGGCGAGCCCTCGCACCAGGTCGGTCGTCTTGGTCACGATCCCGTCGTCGGTGCTCATGGCGGCCTTCGTCGCACCCCACAGCGTATGCCCACCGTCGTAGAGCCGGTGCATCCCGCCGCCGATGCTGGTCCGCAGGTACTCGGCGTCCATCGCGCGGTCCACGGCCGTCGGCGCTCCTTCGAGCAGCCTGGCGAGACCGCTGTTCACGGCCGATGCAGAGGACGCGAGAACGGCCTGGCCGCTGTCGTGGGCCTGGACGGCGACCGCCTTCGTCTTGGCGGCGAGTCCATGGGCGACATCCCTGGCCCGCGTGCCGAATCCGTCCTCCTGTCCGTCGTCCACGGTGATGCTGATGTCTTCCGGCGAGCACCCGAGCTGTCTCGCCACCTCTTGGCGGATCGCGTCCTCGGCTCCTGGCGGGAGCGACTGCCGTTCCTTCCTCCGCCAGAGCCTCCTCATGCGTCGCTGATCAGTTCCATGCTGGTTCGGCCATGGCGCGGATGATGGCGTCGGGGTCCGATCTGGGATGGTGGACGACGGCGACGAAGCCGTAGGGCGTGTGGTAGCGCGTCGATATGATCTCGGGGTTCTTGTCGCCCAAGTCGAGCTTGACCGCCCACTGTTCCAGCTCGGCGGCGAACCACTCCGCGACCTCCTTCATCTTGCTGGGGCGGTCCGTCTTCTTGGTCATGCGTCGGGACCTCCTCGGTGGGGTGGTCTGGTGCCCATACGATACTCAGGGCCTGGTGTTGGTGCTTGGGAACCAGCGACAAGGGTCCCCCGGCCTCGCCCCTCATGCTGCTGGCCCGCACGAACTCGCCGTCGGGGCCGAAGACCTGAAAGCCTAGCTTGGAAGGGTCGAAGACGATGGCGCTCCCGGCGCGGGTCACGGCGAGGGCCCCGGCCGAACCGAACTCGCCCGGACCGTCGCCGCGCGATGTGGTGCATGAGGATTAGGTTGCGGCACTGTCGTGGCGGCGTCAATGGACTCCAGCTATGCAAGGCTTCAACGGCGTGGACGACGGGCGGAGGCCGGGAACGGCGTGGCTTCCGACAGATTCCGTGACAGATTCTGCCTAGAATTTGTCGAAATCGCGTGGAAGGCGGCCAGGCCTGCCCCCAGGACTCCCCAGACCGACGTTCGACGCTACCGCCAAGCCACGCTCTGACAGATTCCATGACAGATTCGGCCTAGAATCTGTCACGCTCGGGCCTACTTCTGGTCCTCTCCCTCCGTCCGCTCCCGCCTAGAATCTGTCATGCGCAGCCAGCCTACTGGCCGATCCCGACGGCGACGCGAAGCGGGCCGCCCAAGCTAACGCGCGTTCGAGAACCTTCTTGGGAAGACTGGCTGGCGGTAGAGATCCTTGCGCGCCCGGTAGCCGTGATCGTCCAGGTGCCGCCGTACTTCCGCGAGCAGATCGTTCATGATGCCCGCCTTGGCGAGGTCGCTTCTGTACAGTCGAATCGCGTGGGCGTTGGGAGCGGGGTCGCCGAGGCGCAGCCCCAAGAAGCGCATGAGGCTTATGCTGTCCGTCGACATGTCGGCGACTGCTTCGTCCGGCAAGTCGTGAAGCACTCCGAAGACGAGCACCTTGAACATGAAGATCGCGTCCCAGTGCCTTCGGTGCGTTCGCTGACCCTGCTTCGGCCAATGGCTCTCCAGCCGTGGACGAAAGGTCTCCCAGGGAACAATCGTCGCCAGCGGCGCCAACGGGTCGGTCATGTCGTCTACCGGTTCGCCGACGCCGCTTCGGGGCGGAACCTCTTTGTCCGTCTCCGCTGTCATGCTTCTGCCACCACACGTGAGACCTTGGTCGTCGGGAGCTTCTCGATCTCGGCCTGCGCGGACTCGAGACCGTGCTCCTCCACCATATGGATGACGAGCTGATGGGAGTTTACCATGTCCTGGAACACGAGCCGCAGCGGCTCGGGCATTCCAGACACCTTGGAGGCTAGGTTGTACGCGCGTTCGAGGACCCTACAAGATAGGCGATGATTTCGGTCAGGGTGCGACCCTTCTCGGCCAGTGCCCGGACATCTCCGAGCGGGATGCGGGTCAGCATTATGTCGGCGGCTATGCCGACCAGATCGCCACGCTCGTCGGGCGCAGTCCCCGTCTTGGTCACCGATCTCCTCCTTCTGTGGAAGCGACTGTCGGAACTTCGGATGGGTAAGTTACAGCCAATTGCGTTTCGGGCCAGCCCGCTCACTCCCAAGAGGTCCCCTCATGAGAGCCATCGAGTCCGTCCACATCAAGGGCTTCCGCTCCCTGGCCGACTTCAGGGTCGACGACCTGCCCAGCGTCGCCGTGATGATCGGCCCGAACGGCGCCGGCAAGTCCAACTTCGTGCGGTTCTTCGAGATGATGGGCTGGATGCTGACGGCACCGCGCAGGCTGGCCCGGTTCTTGCGGTGGCAGGGCGGCGCGGACGACCAGCTGTTCGGCGGACACGCGACCACGGACCGGATAGAGGCCGCCATAGGGCTCGGTACGCCGGCGGGTCCGGCCGACTATCGCTTCTCCCTGGCACACACGAACCCCGACCAGTTGGAGTTCGACGACGAGCGCTTCCGCCTCCGCTGTGGCGATCCGCCGCACGACTCCCCGTGGCAGGAGCCGCACAACTCCCCATGGCAGGAACTGGGTTCGGGACACGCCGAGGCCAAGATTCTCGAAGCCCGGTCGCTGGACGACCACGGTCTTGGGTCCACGGCAACTGCTATCGTGGAGACCCTTCGCGACTGCTCGTCCTACCAGTTTCACGACACGTCGGACCGTTCCCCCATCAAGAAGACCTGGGACGCGAGCGACTGGGGACGCCTTCGCGGGGACGGCGGCAACCTGGCCGCGGTACTGCACTACCTGGAGCAGAACGATCTCCGACGGTACGAATCGATCTGCCATCACGTAAGTCGGGTCCTGCCCGTATTCGACCGTTTCGCTTTGGAGGAACGCCACGACCGGGTGATCCTGCGCTGGAAGGTCAAGAGCTCCGACAGGACCTACGGTGCCCATCTTACGTCCGACGGTTCGCTGCGGCTGATTGCGCTCATCACGCTTCTCAACCTTCCGTCGGAGCTGTTGCCTCGCGTCATTCTGCTTGACGAGCCCGAGCTGGGGCTTCACCCAGCGGCGGTCTCGCTGATCGGTGGCATGATCAGGTCCCTGGCCTCGCGGAGACAGGTCATCGTTGCCACGCAGTCGTCGTTGCTGGTCGACGTCTTCGAGCTTGATCAACTGTTCGTGCTTGATCTCGACGGGGATGCGACGACGGTGCAGAGGATGAAGTCCGACGACTACCGCGAGTGGTTGGAGGAGTACTCCACGGGCCAACTCTGGGAGAAGAACCTCCTGGGAGGGTATCCTTGACTCGGCTGGCCGTAGTCCGACAGATTCGACGGCGAGACAGCCTAGCGAGTCCCATCCGTCCCCCAGACGGGGAACGCCAGCCGTGAGAATCTTCCGTCGCAAGACCGCCTTCCTGGTGCTGTCGGCCTCCCTCGGCGCCGCCTGCGAGACACGCGAAGTCGCCCCGACCGTCGCCGTGGACAGCACCGGCGTGCGGATCGTCACTAGCCAACCGCTCGCTTCCGACGCCATGTGCGCCGTCGGCGCAGAGCCGCTTGTGGTGATTGGCGACCGCGAGGACGACCCGAGCCATCTCTTTGCAAGGGTGAGCGGCGTGGCCCGGCTGTCGGACGGCTCGGTCGCAGTGGCCGACCGGACGGTGGGGGAAGTCCGCATCTTCGACGGCACGGGTGAGCACCTTCGCTCTGTCGGCGGCTTCGGCGACGGCCCCGGCGAGTTCAGGAGGCCCCGGAGCATCTGGGTGCGGCCTGGCGACACGCTCTGGGTCGGCGACTACCGGCCGTGGCGCTACAACGTCTTTGCCGCCGACGGACAGTGGAGCCGCACGGTGCAGTTGGACCCGATCTATCTCAATCCGTCCCAGGGAGGCGGAGTGCTTTCCGGTGGGGCGCTGATCGCGTCCAGGACCACCAGCGTGAGCCAGTCCTTCGAGACTCCCGACACTCTGGTCGTCGAAGCCCACGGCCCGGACGGCAAGTTCGTTGGCGTCCTGGCGCGCCTCCCGAACAGGCGGCAGGAACAGCTCCCTGGAGACGACGTGTACATCCATCGGATATTCGACTCCAACGCCTCCGTCAGCGCCCGAGGCGACCGTATCGCCTTGAGCACGAGCAGCGACCCCGAGGTCCGCATCCTCGATTCCGAGTACCGGCTGACCACGATCGTCCGCTGGGACGCCGGCGACCGGTCCGTGCGCGGCTCCGACGTCGATGCCTATCGCGACGAAGTCCGTGCCCTACAAGCGGAGAGACTCGACCCGCTAGACGTGAACCCGCGACGCCCCGCCGCCGACATGTTTCCCGCATTCCATTCCGTGCTGATGGGCAACGCGGGCCACCTGTTCGTGTTCCCGTACCGACGCCCCGGCCAGCCTGCCGCAGGCGCCATGGTCTTCGCCCCGACGGGCGAGTTCCTGTGCCACATGCAACCGAAGCCCGGCTTCTCGGTGTGGGAAGCCGGTTCCGACTACCTGCTGGGCGTGCACTTCGACGAGTTGGACATCGCGACCGTGATGGTGTACGACTTCGGTGCGCCGGTGGGGAGTGCGTGACGGTGGCGGGCAAGGCATCCGCCTCCGGTGCCACCACGGGCTACGAGGCCGAACTGTGGAAGATGGCGGACGCGTTGCGCGGCTCCATGGACGCTGCCGAGTACAAGCACGTCGTCCTGGGGCTGATCTTCCTCAAGTACGTGTCCGACGCCTTCGAGGAGATGCACGCCAAGCTCTGCGAGGACAAGCACGCCGACCCGGAGGACCCGGACGAGTACTTGGCCGAGAGCATCTTCTGGGTGCCGCCCGAGGCCCGCTGGGACCGACTCAAGGCCGCCGCTAGGCAACCCGGAATCGGCCGGATGGTGGACGACTCGATGGTCGCTGTCGAGCGCGACAACCCCATGCTGAAGGAGGTCCTGCCGAAGGACTACGCCCGCCAGTCCCTAGACCAGATGCGCCTAGGCCAGCTTATCGACATGGTGAGCAACATCACGGTCGGCGACGAGGCGGCCCGCTCCAAAGACGTGCTCGGCAGGGTGTACGAGTACTTCCTGTCGCGGTTCGCGGACGCCGAAGGCAAGCGGGGCGGCGAGTTCTACACCCCCCGTTGCGTGGTCAAGCTGCTGGTGGAGATGATTGAACCGTTCAAGGGGCGCGTCTACGACCCGTGCTGTGGCTCGTCGGGCATGTTCGTGCAATCCATCGAGTTCATTCGGGCGCACCAGAGGACGAACGGTACCGGCCAAGCCCGGGCCGCCGACATCTCCATCTACGGCCAAGAGTCCAACTACACGACCTGGCGACTCGCCCAGATGAACCTCGCCATCCGCGGAATCGCAGGCCAGATCGCCCACGGAGACACCTTCCACAACGACCGCCACCCTGCCCTCAAGGCCGACTACATCCTCGCCAACCCGCCCTTCAACGTGAGCGACTGGGGCGCGGAGCGACTGAAGGACGACCAGCGCTGGCGCTTCGGCACACCGCCCAAGGGCAACGCCAACTTCGCCTGGGTGCAGCACATGGTACACCACCTGTCGCCCACCGGAGTCGCCGGCTTCGTGCTCGCCAACGGCTCGATGAGCTCTCGCCAAAAGGCCGAAGCCGCCGTCAGGCAAGGGCTGGTGGACGCCGAGATGCTGGACTGCATGGTCGCGCTGCCCGGCCAGCTCTTCTACTCGACGCAGATCCCCGCCTGCCTGTGGTTCCTGGCCCGCGACCGAAGCAACGGCCCGTACCGCGATCGCCGCGGCCAAGTCCTATTCATCGACGCCCGCCAACTGGGACGCATGGTGGACCGCACCCACCGCGAGCTCACCGACGACGACGTGTCCCGCATCGCCGACACCTACCACGCTTGGCGCAGCCGCGACGACGACGCATACCAGGATGTCCCCGGCTTCTGCAAGAGTGCCCCGCTGGAAGATGTCCGCCAATACGACTACGTGCTCACGCCCGGTCGCTACGTCGGCGTCGAGCCCCAGGAGGAAGACGACGAGCCCTTCGAGGACAAGATGCGACGCTTGGCGGCCGAGTGGCGCGAGCAGGTGGCCGAAGCTCGGCGGCTTGACGCCGCCATTGAGGCGAACTTAAGGTCTCTTGGTTTCCCGCCCCTAGAAGACGGTCCGTCGGAATGATCGACTACGGCAAGTTCCGACTCTCGCTAGCCCGGCTCCGCGAGCAGTACGCGAACTACCTCCAGCAGCCCGACCTGTCCCTGCCCGAAGTCACGCAGGAGGCCGTCGCCGAGTCGGTCATTAAGCGCTTTGAGACGTGCTACGACTCCATGTGGAAGGCTCTCAAGCGGTACCTGATGGAGGAGCTCGGCGTTGCCGACGTTCCCAACAGTCCCAAGCCGATCTTCCGGCTCGCGTCCGAGAACCATCTGCTTGACAGCCCCGTGGAGCGTTGGTTAGGATATGTCAAGCTCCGTGTAGGCACGGCCCACGACTACAGCCGATCGAAGGCCGAGGACTGCTTGGCGGCTACGGGCGACTTCATCGCGGATGCTACCGCGCTCTACGAGACCATAACTGAAGAACGATGGGACTGAACGGAGAGATCGACCTGACGGCGAACCAGCGGCGGGTCGTGCTGGAGCTGATTGAGCGGCATCTGCCCGACGTAGATGTTTGGGCTTACGGGTCTCGGGTGCAGTGGACTTCTAGGCCCGACTCGGACTTGGATCTGGTAGTGTTTTCTGGGTCTGACCAGAGCGGCCAAGTGTCCGACTTAAGGGAAGCCTTCGAAGAGAGCGACCTGCCGTTTCGGGTTGACGTACTAGTTTGGCAAGAGCTGCCAACACAGTTTCAAGAAGCGATTGACGATGAGCATGTGGACTTACTCGCTCCGCACGACTATCCGTCCGTACCAATCGGCGAAATCGCGGAGATTGTCGGTGGTGGAACTCCGCCAACTGATGATCCCGCAAACTTCGGCGGTACCGTCCCATGGCTGACTCCTCGAGATCTTTCAAAACCTCATCACCCCTACGTCTCTCGCGGCGCAAGAAACCTGTCCCGCCAAGGACTGACGGGATCTTCGGCGTCTCTTGTTCCGCAAGGTACCGTGCTACTATCGACAAGGGCGCCGATCGGCTACACGGCCATTGCGGCGTGCCCACTTGCAACCAATCAAGGTTTTCGAAGTCTTGTACCCAGCAATAGGATATTATCTGCCTATCTCTATTATTGGCTTACAGCTAACGTACCCGAGCTCCAGCGCCACGCAACCGGCTCAACCTTCGCCGAGCTCTCTGGACGAGCTCTCAAGCAGATTCGTATACCATTGCCCCCGGTGTCTGTGCAGCGCCGACTGACTCAAGTGTTGGAAGTCCTAGATAAAAAGATTGAACTGAACCGCCGCATGATCGCGACGCTTGATTCTTTACTCCATACTGTTTTCCGTCAATGGTTCGTGACCTACGATCCGGTTCGTGTCAAAACAACGGGTGACCATACAGCACTGCCAAAGGCCATTACCGATGCTTTTCCCGATTCAATGACGACTTCGGCACTTGGGCCCATACCATCTGGATGGACGGTGAAGGCTCTGGGCGATCTCCTCACGCTAGCCTATGGCAGAGCACTCAACTCTCAGAACAGGCGACACGGTAACGTACCAGTGTATGGTTCAAACGGTCAAGTCGGTTGGCATGATACGGCCCTTATTGATGGGCCCGGTATCGTAGTCGGACGAAAAGGCACTCCGGGAACGGTTACTTGGGTGCCCACTGATTTCTTTCCCATAGATACAACGTATTATGTCGTACCACAAGATAGTCGCCATTCTCTGTTTTACATGTATTTAGCATTACAAGATCAACGTCTTTCTTTGCTTGTTGCGGATTCCGCCGTACCGGGACTAAATCGAAACATCGCGTACACTCAACAATTGGCTGTACCTACTTGCCGTGTACTGGAACTGTTCAATGAATGCGTGGAGCCATTCTTTGCCGCCATCGGCCAGTTGTCAGCCGAGCTTCAGCTCGTCACGTTGGCACGACATCTGCTGTTGCATCGGCTTATCCCGCCTTATTCGTCGAATACGTCCGTGCGCACGCGAGATTCGCGACGAGTTTGCCGAGGCCACCATCATGAATAGGAAGGAATCAGCGGAACATGGCTGGTAAAGACATCCCTCCGCTTGGAGAGCGCCGTGCATACCAATTCAAGAACGTTTTGACTCTGGCATATAATTCACCTAACCTCGACTCGGCGTCGCTGAATGCCATATGCAATGCGATCATGCAAACGTTTCATCTCGATTACTGGCACACCTCCGACAAGAATCTCTTCGCTCGTGAGGTGAGACAAGCGATCACCGATCTTGCAGACAAGGGCTATCTTGAGTCCTCAACAATAGAACGAGACGGTACAGATGTCCAATCCGGTTCGGTGAAGGTGTTTAGAATCACCAACGAGGGCTGGTATGCCTATAGAGCACTCAACAACCCTAAGCACGGTAGTAAGGTCCTGGATTGGATCATACAAAATGGTGTTCCCGTCGCTCGACAAGTTCGAACCATTCTCATAACGTATCGCTTGATGGTTATTGCAAGTTGGATCGGTCGCGTTCGACTAGGCCACGTTCGCCGTGTGCGCTATCCCAACACTCTTCCGCCCACTGAAGTCCCTCCATCAGTGAACGATAAGGCGATGCAAATGGTCTCGATGCGTCTTCCGTCAACAGAAACTGCCGGACCATCTCGTCGCAGAGATCGTATGGTCACTCCGTGGCTACTCCCGCTCATGGCTCTCACGATATATGTGGCCGCGACCATAAGCGAGTTTAGAATCGATCATACTGAAATAGCAACTACTGCGAAGGTGATGGCCATCTTTGCCGGTGCCGGGGCAGCTTTGGGAGCAGTAACGGTATCGGTACTGGTTTGGTATCGTGCTAACAGTGTGTATCAAGCTCATGATCCCGAGCCCGAAGAGCTTCGTGGTCAGGGGAGCTTGACAGTAGGCGTGCCCTATCGCGAGACGCTAAGACGCTGGTTTTTTCGTACCACGGATGCACCCATCCATTACCGAGTGTTCATGAACGTAGGTGCTGTATCTGGCGTCGTACTATATTGGGTGTTCCGACTCCAGGGTGTGGTAATTCCATGATGAATGCGACCACAACGCTGACGCAACGGGCGTTTGTGTGGAGACAAGTGGCGTGTAAGTCTCACCGGCGGAACCGGTCGTCGGGGCCGTGGTCGATGTATCCGCACTCGTAGCACTGATTGTACACGAAGCTGTCGTAGGGCTTCCCGCAGTCGCACGTTCGCCAGCCGTCGTCTTCGTGGCAGTCGTAGCGCTTCGAATAGCCGGGCTTCTTCGGGCCACCGCAGTCGGGGCATGTCCTCGCCTTCTCGCATCGCCGACACCAGCGGTTTCGCGAAGACGGCTTGCGGTTCCCACAGTCGCAGACTGCCAGGCGAGGGGGCGAACCGTGCCAAAGGTCGTTCCACGTCAGGCAGTCTCAGATGGTGGCCACGGCCTCGTTCCACGTGTCGGATTGTCGGAGCACGCCGTCCAGCCATGCAGGGTCGGCCACGGCTTCACGAACTCGGATGCCAGCACGGGCAACCTCGCGAATGAACGTCACGTCCTTGCGGCTGGTCACGGCGATCTCGTATGCCGCTCGAGCCGAGCCGTCGGCGCGGACAAGGGCCACGTCGAAGCGACGGTTGCGCCATCGGTATTCGGTGCGGGCCTCGTGCCCATCGCGCTTGCACTGCGCGGCCGCGTAGCGGACAAGCCCGGCGTGGAGAGCGTTCTCGCCCGTGCATCGGGAAGCAGCGATGTGGGCGAAGTGGTGTCGAATGACGTTGCCCTTGCGTGCCACGACCGGGCTGCGGCACTCGGGGCAACGGCACTTGCACGCCAGCCCGCGTCCGACGACTTCGACCAGCCCGTCGCGAACGACTGGCTGGCCGCCCAGGGCTGTGCGAACCACGGCGCCTGCTTGACATGATCCGGGACATCGTCTTCGAGGACGACGGCGGGGGCGAGCTGGCCAAGAAGATAGCGGGCTACCACCAGTACCACGCGGGTGCAGGTGGCTGTGGACTGAGGACCGGGATGCAGGACTGGCAGAAGGCCGCCGCAGTCCAGCCGTTCCGACCGGTCATCGTCTCGCCGGACCCGAGCCGCTGGTTCCGCTCAAGACCTCGGCCAGCGCGTTCGGCAATCCCGCAGCACTTCCCGGCGGAGGACTTGGAGTGGGCGAAGGTTCGCCCGAGACGCCGATCGCAGGAGGAATGTCGTGGCCCAGGTCGTCGGGCCAGTCCATGGAGCCAGCGACCCCCGACGGTGCTTGATGGCCTCTTCTCCGCGCCGATCGAAGGCACGCGACAGGGCAAGACCGGGCTCGGGGAGCTTCGCGACGAGATCGACCCCGAGACCGGCGAGGCCAAGTCCAGGTCATCGCCGAACTGGTGGAAGTGCTGGACCGGCGCGCTCTCGACACTGGCACGAAGACCGCGAACGCTGGCGACTGGCGCGTCGGCGTGGTGTGGCACGACGAGGCGGGCTACAGGTCCGTTGGTTCGTCAAGCTTCCCTTTTTGGCCGGACAGGTGTTATCCTTCTGAACCCTGGTGACGCATGCCCCCCCCCCCCGACGAAAGGCCACCGCCATGCCGATGGACACTTCCAGCACGGAAACGACAGGAACATCGGGGGCGGAGTCCAGGAAAGCCGATGCACTGCCGAGCGTCCCGGTTGCCGACGAAGATTGGCGCGAACGGATCGCACGTGCAAAACAAGCTCGAGAGGAAGGTCGAAAGGCACGACAAGGAAAGCCGCTGACCTTCCGTACGAGATACACCATCAAATAGGCGGAACGCACAATGCCAGATCGAAGCCCGTTGTATGAAGCAAGGCATGCGCCTCGCTACGAACGCCAGAAGCTCATTCGTCGGTATGAGGAAGAGTACAAGTGTCGACTCGTGATTCTCATTGACGCATTGTTTCCGCATAGTGTGACGCTCCTAGAAGAAACACTGCACGACGCAGATTCCGAAAAGACCTACATATCATTCTGGCCACGCCAGGTGGAGACGGAGAGACGGCGATTCGCCTCATCCGCCAAGCTCAGTCTCGTTGTAGTAGACTGACCGTGATCGTGCCTGATCAAGCAAAGAGTGCAGGCACTCTCTTTGTGCTTGGCGCAGACCAGATATGCATGGGTCCGACTAGTGACCTTGGGCCCGTTGACCCGCAATTCCTACTCTCGGACGGATCCCTGGCTGCGGGCCGAGCAATCATCGCGGCAGTCGAAGATGCAGAGCGGAAAATCGCAGCGACTCCTCAAACATATACACTTCATGCCTCATTGCTGGCGGACATATCGGCATTGATGGTGCAGCAGGCACGGGACGCGATTGCTCGTGCGGGCGACCAGATCCGAGAAGCACTCGCGTGTGTTGGGTCACGGAAAAGCGGGCAGCTCGACACGCTAGCAGAAGCACTCGATGGACCACTTCTCGGCGAAGCACAGAGCCACGCAGCCACCATTTCAGCTGACGACGCACGTGGATTTGGGCTTCCGGTCAGAGTGTTGTCGTCAGATGATCAGCAATGGAAGAGCATATGGCGTCTGTGGACCAAGTACACGGTGCTGAACGCTCTTCGGGTATACGAAGGCGCCGTGGCATCGTATGTTTGTTCTTCGAAGTCCAGAACATGGACCAGAGGCATAAGGTTCGGGGATCCAGAAATCCACGTTACGGTCCGTAGAACTCGAACCGGTAACGCTCCTTGGAGTCGTCCGGGAGGTCGATTCCGCGTCGCCACGTGCCGACCTTGGGGGGCGTTTCCGCTCTTGGCTGGACTATAAACGGCTCTATCCGTTCCAGGATACGATCGTATCGCTTGCGAGCCGCCGTCAGCTTCTCGGCAGTCCGGGGGTCGGTCGGGACGCGGTCCATGATAGAGCTACTCTCCAGATACAGGCATGTAGAAGGTCCAAGCGGATGTCTCGATCGCGTGGGACATGCCAAGCTAACGGATGGAAGTATACCACGGAGCCCTGATCTGCCGCAAGTCCGACAGCCAGCAGAGAAATGGGTTGCACCGGGCGAGCACACCGGCTTGGAGCGGATGGACGGGCGGTCGAGGGCTGGTTGACCGCTCCTTGCCGTCTCCATGGCTAGCGGACTATCTTGTGACTCCAAGAAGTCCAACGTCTTCGTCACATAGGCGGTTTCTGCGGTGTCACATATCCCCGAGTCGGCTGTTGAGCAAGTGGCGTTGGGTTGGCTTGACCATTCCGGCTGGACCACCGCGCACGGCCCTGGCCTCGGCATCGGCGACTCAGGCTCGGAACGCTCCGCCTACTCCGATGTCACCCTCGAGTCCCGCCTCCGCGACGCCGTGTCGCGTTTCAACCCCGATCTGCCGGCTTCGGCGCTGGACGACGCCTTCCGCAAGCTGACCCGCCCCGCTGGCTCCACCCTCGACGCCCGCAACCGCTCCTTCCACCGGATGCTCGTGGACGGCGTCCCCGTTGAGTATCGGACGCCCGACGGAAGCACCCGCGGCCGCAACGCCCGGGTCCTCGACTTCGACCAGCCCGCTGCCAACGACTGGCTGGCGGTCAACCAGTTCACTGTCGTCGAGGGCAGACGCAGGCGGCGTCTGGACGTCGTGCTGTTCGTCAACGGCCTCCCGCTGGGCGTCGTCGAGCTCAAGGACCCTAGCAACCCGGACGCCACCATCCATGCGGCATGGCGGCAGCTTCAGACCTACAAGGAGGAGCTGCCCACGCTTTTCGCCATGAACGAGATCATGGGCGTGTCGGACGGCGTGGAAGCGCGATTCGGCACGCTCACTGGCGGCTGGGAGTGGTTCAAGCCGTGGCGCACCATTGAGGGCGACGAGGAGGCGGGGGCGTCGGCGTCCCAGTTGCAGGTCGCTGTCCAGGGGCTGTGCGCGCCAGGACGCCTGCTCGACATGATCCGGGACTTCATCGTCTTCGAGGACGACGGCGGGGGCGAACTGGCCAAAAAGATGGCGGGCTACCACCAGTACCACGCGGTCCAGGAGGCCGTGGGCCAGACCTTGCGGGCGACTCGGATGCAGGACGAGCAGAAGGCAGCCCCGGTCCAGCCGTTCCGGCCGGTCATTGTCCCGCCGGACCCGCGAACCCGGTACGTCAGCACTGCGCCGCTGGTCCCGCTCAAGGCCGCTGCTGGCGCGTTCGGCGATCCGCAGCACTTCCCGGCGGACGACTTCGAGTGGGCGAAGGTTCGCCCGAGACGCCCGTTGCGGCGGGGAATGTTCGTGGCCCAGGTCGTCGGCCAGTCCATGGAGCCGGCGATCCCCGACGGTGCTTGGTGCCTCTTCTCCGCGCCGGTCGAAGGCACGCGGCAGGGCAAGACCGTGCTTGTGGAGCTTCGCGACGAGATCGACCCCGAGACCGGCGAGCGCTACACCGTCAAGCGATACGAGAGCGAGAAGGCCGTTCAGAACGAAGACGACGACCGCTGGCGCCACGCCCGCGTCACGCTCAAGCCCCGCAACCCGCGCTTCCAGCCCATCGTGCTCGCGCCGACTCACGAAGGCCAGGTCCAGGTCGTCGCCGAACTGGTGGAAGTGCTGGACCGACACGCCCTCGACACCGGCCCCAAGCCCGCGAACCCCGGCGACCGCCGCGTCGGCGTGGTGTGGCACACGCAGGGCTCCGGCAAGAGTCTCACGATGGCGTTCTACGCGGGGCGCATCGTTCGCGAGCGGGCTATGGCAAACCCCACGCTGGTGGTTCTCACCGACCGCAACGACCTGGACGAGCAGCTCTTCGCCACCTTCTCCCGTTGCCGGGACGTGTTGCGACAGCCGCCGGAGCAGGCCCAGGACCGGGCCGACTTGCGCCGACGGCTGGACCGGGACGTTGGCGGCGTCGTCTTCACCACGATCCAGAAGTTCTTCCCCGACCAGAAGGGCGACCGGCACCCGCTGCTGTCCACCCGTCGCAACATCGTGGTCATCGCCGACGAGGCCCACCGTAGCCAGTACGACTTCATCGACGGCTTCGCCGCACACATGCGCGACGCCCTGCCCGCCGCTTCGTTCATCGGCTTCACCGGCACGCCGATCGAGCACGCCGACCACAACACGCGCAACGTCTTTGGTGACTACATCAGCATCTACGACATCCAGCGTGCGGTGGACGACGGTGCCACGGTGCCGATCTACTACGAGGGCCGGCTGGCCAAGCTCGCGCTGGACGAAGACATGCGGCCCGGGATCGACCCGCGGTTCGAGGAGGTCACGGAGGGCGAAGAGGTCGCTCGCAAGGAAAGGCTGAAGACGCGCTGGGCGGAGCTGGAGGCCGTAGTCGGGACCGACAAGCGTCTGGAGTTGGTGGCTGACGACTTGGTGCGCCACTACGAGCGGCGGTGCGAAGCGATGGAAGGCAAGGCGATGATCGTGTGCATGAGCCGCCGCATCTGCGTGGCCCTGTACGACAAGATCGTGGCGAAGCGCCCCGACTGGCACGGCGAAGAAGACCACCAGGGTGCGATCAAGGTCGTCATGACCGGCTCGGCCTCCGATCCACCGGAGTGGCAGCGTCACATCCGCAGCAAGGGACAGAGAGAGGAGCTGGCCAAGCGGTTCCGCGACCCAGGCGACCGGTTCCGCAAACCGGACGACCCGTTTCGAATCGTGATCGTGCGCGACATGTGGCTCACCGGCTTCGATGCGCCGGCGCTGCACACCATGTACGTGGACAAGCCCATGCGCGGCCACGGCTTGATGCAGGCGATTGCCCGCGTGAACCGCGTCTTCCGGGACAAGCCCGGCGGACTGGTTGTGGACTACCTGGGACTGGCGAACGACCTGAAGGAAGCCCTCGCCACCTACACCAACGGCGGTGGCAAAGGCGCACCGACTGTTGATCAGGACCAAGCGGCGCACGCGATGCGCAAGCACTTCGAGATCTGTTGCGATCTCTTCCACGGGTTCGACCGGTCGCGCTGGACCGCTGGGGCACCCGACGTGCGCCTGCTGCTTCTGCCCGCCGCGCAAGAGCACGTCCTGGCCCAGGAGAACGGCAAGGACCGGCTCTTCAAGGCCGTCGACGCCCTGTCCAAGGCGTTCGCGCTGGCCGTCCCCCACGACGAAGCGCTCCGCATCCGGGACGACGTGGGCTTCTTCCAGACCGTGCGCAACTCGCTGGCCAAGCGGGTGCCCGACGCCGCCCGGCCCGCCGAGGAACTGGACCACGCCGTGCGGCAGATAATCGCCGGAGCCGTGGCGCCCGAGGGCGTGATCGACATCTTCAAGGCCGCCGGGTTGCCGAAGCCCGACATCTCCATCCTTTCCGACGAGTTCCTGGCCGAGGTGCGGGGCCTGCCGCAACCCAACTTGGCCATCGACGTGCTGCGCAAGCTGCTGGACGACGAGGTGCGCGTGCGCCGCCGAAAGAACGTGGTGCAGAGCCGGTCGTTCGCCGAGATGTTGGAGCGCACGCTGGCTCGCTACCGGAACCGGGCCATCGAGACCGCGCAGGTGATCGAGGAGCTGATCGGTTTGGCGAAAGAGATGCGCGCCGCCGACCGTCGCGGCGAGGACCTTGGCCTGTCCGACGACGAACTGGCGTTCTACGACGCGCTGGAGACCAACGACAGTGCCGTCAAGGTGCTCGGCGACGAGACCCTTCGCGCCATCGCTCGGGAGCTGGTCGGGACCGTGCGCAAGAACACCACGATCGACTGGACGATCCGCGACGACGTCCGCGCCCGCCTCCGCGTCTACGTCAAGAGGGTCCTTCGCGAGCACGGCTATCCGCCGGACAAGGAGGAGGCCGCCACCAAGACCGTGTTGCAGCAGGCCGAGGCCCTCTCGGAGGAGTGGCTGAGTGAGGCCCCTTGAAGACCAACGAGGCCGACAACCTCAAGGGCTTCCACCTAGTTGAACCGAAACAGGAAACTCACTATCTTCACCTCGGCGTTGCGATCGGCATGCCGCCAGTTCGTGGCGTGGTGCCTTGAAGTTGCTGGCCTTGCGCCGCACGCCACCCCCTTCACGGCAACCCGGTGAGTAAGGCGGGCTTAAGCTTCTCTGTCGAGAATCACCTCCATCAAAGGATAGAGGAATATGGGACAACCAAGTACGGAGCGGATGGGCCGGCTTTCGGCAGTGGTGTCGACCGGATGGGTTCCACCAAAGTCCAAGTATCTATATCATTTTCTTCATGGACTTACACAGTGGACATCTGTCAGGTCGGTAGATCCAAAACAACATGTTGCCACGATCGTGCCGGTGTCGATCCCAAGAGAAGACGTTTTCTGGACCAACTGGGGAAACCAGGAAAACGCGTTGCTCACGCCGGAAGGCATAATCTGGTCGGCGCGCCGCCTAGATAGTCCATACCAGTTGCCTGACGTTCCTTCTCAACACCCTGTCCGATACTTGGGTGGTTTGAACGGACACCCGCTATTGGCACGTGCGGATGAAACCTGGTTTTTTGCGTCCGGTTCCTGGCATAAAATGTCGCCGCCACGAGGAACTGACCTATACGTTCTCAATCAGGAACTCCAAGTACGATATTTGGTACACATGGCATTCTGCGATGCTGCGTCAAATCCCTCCAGGACTAGGATACTCAACGGCACTCGATGGGTTGAGCCTCCACGGCATACACTATCACTACGTGCATTCCCGACATTTGTAGACATGCCTCCACATGTCAAGACCATTCCAGCGAATTTGATTCTTCCGACTATGGACGCATGGATTGAAGGTGACCCTCACCACGAGGAGCAATTCTTTGACGTCAATGGGCAGCGACACACCGAAACCCCAGCGATCGCAGCCATAAACACTGTTCATTCTGTGGAGTTGTCACTAAAGCGTCTGATCAAATCAACTGGCGGCAAGCCTGACAAAGTTCACAAATTGGATGTGCTGTTCCGTCAGTTGACTCCACATATCAGGACTTTATTGGAACTCGGTTTTGTGAAACAGAGCTTCACGGTGAAAGAAATCATTTCGCACGGTGGTCCTGCCCCGAGGCTAGAGGATCTACTGGGTTTTTGGGGTAGTAAGAGCGGGGGCCTCCCAACCAAGACTGATATGTACACGTTTCTTCGATATCAAGCCACGAGCATTCCAACGATGCTGTTTCTTGGAGCAGTGGAAACGGCGGTGGCGACAATGGAGTCGAGATCAGGTGACGTATGGCCAACAGAGAGGGATCTAGAAGCCGAGATTGGATGGATCGCGAGATGAGTGGCCAGTGGATCACGGCACCAGCCACCCCGCAAATATCGCGTTTTTCTGCGCTGCCTCCACATGCTCTACGTGGCGAACAGATACAGCGTGTTAGGTGGGAGTGGGATGTGGTCGATGCAGACGACGTACGCCTAGTAGCACCCGATGGGACACAACTTGCCACGGGGGCTGGGCCGTTTATCGATTTCCCTCCGGACAACACATCGGACCTTATCAGGACGCTCCGTGCGCGCAACAAGTTCGGAACCATAGCCATGACTTGTCTGTGGATGCGTTGTGTGCCTGTCGATGTATCGATGTCAACGCCCTACTTCCTTGAACGCATCTTGAAAGATGGAGAGATTATTCTAGCCCAGGCAACCGTGAGCGTTCGAGTTAGTGGGTGCCCTTTCCCTCACAACATGGAGTTGACGGAACGCCCTGCCATAATCGTGGACGGCAACATCGGACTGCCGAAGACGTACGGTCGACACCCCGGGGCCATGACGAAATGACGGCGGGGGGCCACACGCGTCCGCGCCTTTCCGACCTAGGGGCTGTTGAAGATGCCGAGATGCTGGAGCGCACGCTGGCCCGCTACCGGAACCGGGCGGTCGAGACCGCACGGGTGAGCGAGGAGCTGATCGGCCTGGCCAAGGAGATGCGCGCCGCCGACCGTCGCGGAGAAGACCTTGGCCTATCCAAAGACGAACTGGCGTTCTACGACGCGCTGGAGACCAGCGACAGTCCCTCGAAACGGACGCCCGCCACCGGCAACGACAGGGGACACGAGACGGGACACGAAACAGCCCGATGATGGGACATCCGACGGGACATTTCAGGTAGTAGAAATCCGGCTCTTCGCTGTCCCAGCACACGACCGTGCGCCCCAAGCCGACCTACTTCAGCACCTACTTGCAACTCGGGAGCCCACAGCGTTACGATGACTTTGGCGTTCAAGGTGACCGCCGTCCTCCTACTCTCCAGCCTGCCGGTGTCTTGACCCGATGTCCTCTAAAGCACTGCTGCTATCGGCCCCCCTGCTCTGCTGGCCCGCCTCCGGCCCAGTAGCACAGGAAGCAGTGCCAGTACATCAAATACTCCCCAACGCCCTTTTCGACTCTGCGGAAGCGCCGACCACGGACGTATCCGAGATCGGCCAGCTAGCGAGTGCGCACTTCTTGCGCCCAGACAGGATCGTGATCGCGGACAGGACAACTCACGAACTCCATTTCCTCGATCTGACAACAGGCGACATCGTTACGGCCGCTGGTCGCGGCGATGGTCCGGGCGAGATAAGTGGGCCAGTCTTCCAGACGGTTAGGACCGAGAATGGCGTTGCGGCCTGGGACCTGATGTCCATGCGCATGACGCATTTCTCGGACTCGGGCGTCGTCACTGCCCTGCGGTCCTTCCCAATCGGCTCCTTGCGAAACCTCCTGGCGCCGTTGGTAGCGGTATTCTCCGATGGGGCGGTAGTGTTTCGGGACGGCGAAGAAATCGGCCGGCTACGAGCCACCGGCCGTTATCGCCAGCAGCGTAGGTACCTGGAGTTCCCGATGGACGGTGACGTTCGAGTGATCGCCGAAAGACTTGGCCACGAACAGTTCTACCGCGCCCGAGCCTTCGCAAGCGGCTCGGTGCTGTTCGGCCACGAACTGCATGATGCGCAAGCTGGCGACCTGCTGGTTGTCGCCCAAACCGATCTCCAGGCCGTTGAAGTCATTCGTCGCGACGGCTCCGTTGCCGCAACTATTCCATTGGCCGGGGGCGTAGCGGTGTCTGCGGAGCAGATGAGACTGGCACGGAACAGACAGGCGGAACGAAGGACGCGGTTGCAGAGCGGTGCGCGTCGCCTCGGCGCAAATGACCGACTGCTAACACAATCGGCGCAAGCGGACCGTGCTCCCGCCAACGATACCACGCCACCGATTGGCGGCCTCATCGTGGACCTCGATGGTCGGATTTGGCTGAAGTCCTACGACTTGCCAGGCAGCAGCGTAACCCGCTGGCGCATGTGGCGACTCGGCGAGCCGAGACCAGACTTCGAGTTGGTGTTGCCGCCCGCCCACTCCCTCCTGGATGCGCACGGCAGTCTTGTCTTGTTGCATGTCGAAGATGACCTGGGGGTCGATCGGGTGGTCATTCACGATACCGGTCCGGGTTCGCAAGAGTCTGCCCGTCCGCAAGAGGTTGCACTGGCACTGGAAGACGAGGCGATCTTTGACAGCGAGACCGACTTGGGCACCCCGCTCACCATCGGCTGGATCGACGGGGCGCTGTTTGTGGACAGGGACCGATTCGCGTTTGTGGATGGGATGACTCGCGAGATCGTCGTCGTTGACATTGGTCAGGGAGCGACGGTTGCGAGTGCAATGACGAACCGCGATCAATTCTCGTCGAGCAGGCTGCTCGACCGTCGGCTGTCCGGGCACATCGTAGTCACGGATCAGAATCACGGCACAGTTACGGTTTACGACCAGACGCTTGGTGTTGTCTCGACGTCAACATTCGACCCCATGTCCGGCCGGCCGGTTGGTATGTTTCCAGATGGTCAGGTCTTGTTCCGAAGAGAGCCGGCAGCACCGGTGTCGCCGTCCGCGAGTGGGCTTGAACGGCGTTATCGCAACCAGGCAGTCTACGACGTTAGATCGCCCGACGGCAGCAGCGCGGAAGTCACCAGAGCGATGGCCGACGAGATGGCAAGGGTGTCTGCGACTGCGGGCGGTCGCACGCTGGCCGGGGCGGTCGCGGTGATATTCGGCCACAGGACGCTGGATGCTCGGCTCGGCGACTGCCTTGTTCTGAGTCAGACGGAGTGGAACGAGATCAAGGTGATCGACCGCGGTGGCCGTCTGGTGGCCAGCATCCCTGTGGCATCTAATGGGAGGGAGGTGTCCCAGACCGATATCGCTGCACGACGTCAGTATCGAATTCGGCGCTTGGACGACAGCGGAACGCGACGCAACAACATGAACAGGCTGCTGGGGGTTGCTTCACAGAGGTTCGGGCGAGACTACACCTTCGACGGTGTGGAGTCACAGTGGATAACGGAAGCGCCAACCAACCGGATCGCTCCCTCGATTGACAAGTTGGTGGTTGACAGTGACCACCGCGTGTGGGCACGTCTGCTTTCGCTCTCCCAGGACCAAGGGGAGCGGTGGCAGCTGTGGGACCCAGGTGCTCGTCGTGGCGGCTCGGCTAGCGACAGGACTGCGGTCGTAGTGAGGCTGCCCACGGGAGAGTTCTTGGCCGACGCCCATCGAGATCAAGTGCTGGTACGGACTGAGAACAACAGCTTGCGAGTAAGGCGTCTGCCGCTTCGCGATCGCGGTTACTCGTCAGGAGTGCTGAGGCCGAAGTGCACGAGCACGTCTCGGAGCTGAATTCTTCCAAAGTTAGGAAGGTTGTCCAGGGCGAGCAAACGATAGGCGGTCTCCTTGGCCCGTGTTAGCTGGTCGGCCTTGCAGTACAAGGCGACCGCACTGACGGCCGTGATGCCAAGCGTATTTTGCTCCGACGGATCAAGCGCTTCAATGGCTCGCACTTCGGCGTCGGCGGCCTTGCCGTACAGCTGCCTTGCTCGGGCACGATCGCCCTTGTATCGGGCTACGTCCGCGTCGGAAGCGAGGATTTCAGCTTGCCGGTGGTGCTCAAGCCACGTCATTGGATCGGTGTGTGCCATGGGCGGGAAGGCAGGCTGGTGCCTGTGAGCTGTCGGTCGGCCACGCTGTGGATCGGGACGGATCGCATCGGGTATCCTCGCGCTGGGGAGCGGACGAGGGAAGATAACGCCACCGGGAAGGGCACCGGACTCGTGATCGAGGGGTGGCGCGAGCCCGTTTGGTAGCCACCGGTGGGGATCACCCTACGCTGCGACACTATCTGGCGCAGGGGGTTCCGAAGGCGGAGATCGCCCGCCGCGTCGGCGTGAGCCGGAGGACGGTCTACCACTGGATCGAGACGGGCCAGCTGGACCGGGACCTCGACGCCGAGCCGGTGCGGTACGGCCCGCGCCGGCGGGCGCCGTCGAAGCTGGACCCGTACAAGCCGATCATCGACGAGCGGCTGGCCACGTACCCGAAGCTCTCGGCGACCCGGCTGTACCAGGAGGTGCGGGAGTCGGGCTACGGGGGCAGCTACAGCCAAGTCAAGCGGTACGCGCGCCGAGTGCGACCGCGCCCGGAGCCGGAGCCGGAGCGGCGGTTCGAGACGCCGCCGGGGCGGCAGGGCCAGGTGGACTTCGCCGACTTCGTCCTGCCGTGGGGCAGGCGGCACGCGCTGGTGGTGGTGCTGGGCTACTCGCGGATGCTGTGGCTCCAGTACTACGAGCGGCAGACGATGGAGACGGTGGTGCGGGCGGTCGTCCTGGGCGACCACCGCCACGAGGGCGGGCGGCTACTGGAGAACCGGGAGTTCCTGCGGTTCAGCACCCACTGGGCTTCCGCATCCGGGCGTGCAGGGCGGGCCGTGCGCAGACGAAGGGGAAGGTGGAGCGACCGATCAGCTACGTGCGCAGCAGCTTCTTCTACGGTCGGGAGTTCGTCTCCGACGACGACCTCAACGCTCGGGCTCCGCCGCTGGCTGGACACGGTGGCCAACGTCCGGGTCCACGGCACGCTGATGCAGCGGCCCGTGGCGCGCTTCGAGGACGAGCGGTCCCGGCTCCTGCCCCTGGTGCTTCGGCCCTACCGCTCGGTGGTCGCCGTCGCGGCCCCGCCGGCGGCGTCCAGCTCGGGCGGTCCTCTCGTGGCGGTGGAGCGGCGACCCCTGGCCGAGTACGCCAGGATCGCGGAGGGCGCGTCGTGAAGGGGCTGTCGCGCAGGGACCGGATCGCGGCGCAGCTGGTGCTGCGCAACAGCCGTCGGCTGGCCACGGCGATGCGGTCGAGCCGCCTGCCGGCGTTCAAGACGCCCGAGGAGTACCACTTCGCCTTCCAGCCGTCGGTGAAGCGGGAGCAGATCGCGTCGCTGCACGAACTGGGGTTCGTGGCGCGCAAGGAGAACGTCGTGTTCCTGGGCCCGCCGGGCGTGGGCAAGACGCACCTGGCGATCAGCCTGGCCGTCGCCGCGGCGCAGAGTGGGCGGCGGATCTACTACGGCACGCTGTCCGACTTGGTCGAGTCGCTGGAGGAAGCCCAGGCGGCCGGGCGCCTCAAGCAGCGGCTCAAGACGCTGACCCACCCGTCGCTGCTGGTCGTCGACGAGATCGGCTACTTGCCGGTGACGCGGAGCGGGGCCACGCTGTTCTTCCAACTGATCGCCCGCCGCTACGAGTACACCTCGACGGTGGTCACCTCCAACAAGGGGTTCGAGGAGTGGGGACGGATCCGATGCGACCTCCAGCACCAGCTCCCGAACCGCCGCCGGCAGCGCGCTGTTCGACGGTCGGCATCGGAGACCGTGCACGACGCTCTCGTCGCCCTCCGCCTCGTGCCGCCGCCGGAGGCACCTGAACTGGCGTGGCGTCACGTCGATCCGCTCCGTCCGGCCGCCGCCGAGAGCACGCCTTCGCTTACCTGCCTGAGCACCGAGATGCGATCCCTCTCCCGAACCGTGTTCCGTGACCGAATACCGAACATGGTCCGAAAGAGGACATTTCTACTGTGGTACGACAGCCGACGCGCACCGGCTTGTTGAATCGTAACGGAGAACCCACTATCTTCATTTTTGACATTGGCAAGCGGCAGGTCGCTGGTTCTCGACCCGGTTGAGCGGCCGAGTGCCCACCGTTCTGCGCGGGCCGTCGCGGTCGCCCGGCCCGCGTCCGAAGGCGTCGGGCTGCCCGTGACACCACAAGTTGCGGGCGAGCCCAGTAGATGCCACCTTATATCCATCCGAGTCACCGCTTGCCAGCAACGGGGCGTCGGAGTCGCTCCGTGCACCAATCACAACCCTACCGCCCGCTGGGCACCACCATCAAGAGAGCGAATGAGCATGAAGCCAAGAGACTTGCTGTCCAGGTTCAACCTGACCAAAATACGCCTGAACGCCAAGTTCGTCCAAGTCGACCTCGCGCTGACCGACCACGATAAAGCGGCAGCGTGGGATCTGTACGTAGAGATGTTGACTAGGATCACCACCCAACCGCTTCCCCCTGACCACGGTAGTGAGCGGCAGGCTTTGGAGAGCGTTTATTCTTTATTTCCTACTACACGAGCAATTCTTCGAAGTCATGGTCGCAAGACTATTGACTTCACCAAACTCGCCGTTCCTGTGCTCAATCAAGTTGTACGTCCTTTTACCGCAAAATGGCATCGGAAATCACTTACTGGAGCATTCAATGACCCCAATCTCTGCATCGAGTTTCGCCGAGACCTCGAGCTACTGCAAAATGATCTGCGAGAATACAATCGCTTGCTAGCGCACATTGCCGAAGTCGAAGACATCACGGACCTGGAGCCTGCTGACCGAACAAAGGAGAACCAACATGGCTAACAAGCTACGCAACATCTTTATTAGCCACAAGCACGAAGATGACGACGGCCTAAAGTCGCTCAAGGTCTTACTGGAGCGAAATGGCATGAAGCCCAGAGACTATTCTGTGACGTCGGATAATCCTAATCGTGCTCATAATGACGATTACATCAAGACTGAGATTCTTGCGCCTAGAATCCAGCGCGCTGGATGCTTGGTGGTGTACGTGTCAGATAAGACCAAGAACAGTAGTTGGGTAGACTGGGAGATCAAGTATGCTCATAAGAAGGGAAAGCGCATAGTTGGCGTCTGGCAGCGTGGAGCTCTAGGCTGTGATGTACCGCCTGCCCTAGATCAATACGGCGATGCAATGGTCGGGTGGAACGGTGAGAACATAATTGAGGCCATTACTGGAAAATCGAACAAGTGGTACAATCTTGACGGTACTTCCAAAGGCTACCGTTCGGATATCGCACGGTACACCTGCGGCTAGCAGTCCGTGGATGTGTGGACTTGTCCCGATTTGGTGGGTCAGCGTGACCGTCGGGCAAGTTTGGGGATTTGCCAGCAGTCGCGGCAACCCCCGGAAGCCGGAACGTCGCGAAGAAGCTCTCGCACATGGCGTTGTCGTAGGCGTCGCCCACCGACCCCATCGAGGGACGCACACCCGCTTCCTGCACCGCTGGCCGAAGGCCCAGGACGTGTACTGGACGCCCTGGTCTGAGTGATGGATCACGGTCTCCGGCCCCCGGTGCTCAACCGCCATAGCCAGGGCCTGCTCGGCGAGTTCGGTGCGTAGGTGGGTCTCATCGCCCAGCCCACCACCAAGCGGCTCCAGGGGTCCACCACCGCCGCCACGTACATCCAGCCGGCCCCCGTGCACACGTAGGTGATGTCAGCCTGCTTGACCCAGTTGCGGATCGTGAGAGCCGAGGGCTCGAACTCCCGAGCCACCGCTTCCGGCGATCGCCCCGAGCGGACCAGATCGACGATCTGCCAGCGGTACTCAGCCGGGTACTGCTTGCGCTTCTTGGGCATCGTGGACCCGAAAATGGATATGTCCACGAATCCGGGGCAACTCCAGTTCCCTCGACGGCCAGATGGGCTAGTGTTAGATTGCAGAATACGGGTCCCCTTGCCTGAACGACGACGATGGCGATGGGTAGACCACCGAGCGCACACCGGCCGGAGCTTCGCGTGACAACCAGCGAGAGCAGTCGAGGAGGCGGGCGGCAAGTTTCTAGGCGGGCAACATGGGCAGGCCCGGCATCCCGCCGGGCGGGTACTTCCGCGTGCCGATGGTGGGGTACCTGGAAGGGATCTCGTCGGAGCGGGGCATCGCCCGGCGGTGCGAGGACTCGTTCTCGGTGCGAGGGCCCTAGGATAGGGGCTGACGAGAAACCCGTCGGACCATTCGACCCTATAGACGCACGGGCGGGTGAGTCTGGCAACGGCGGTGTTCGCTCGGGTCCTGGAGCTGCTGGACGACCCTGGGCCGCTCGGGGCGGCACGCCGGGGTGGACTCACTGGCAGCCACCACGACGATGCGCTCGGCCGTGTGGCGCGACAGCGGTACGGACTACAAGGAGTGGGCTGCGGGAGTTGTCGCGGGCGTCGGGGGTCAAGTCGCCAAAGGGCGGAGTTGGCGAAGCTGGACGGAATGGTCATGATGGGCGGGGATGCGGTGCCGGAGCGATGGATTCTTGCGACTACGATACCGCAACGATTTGGCGACGCACGCCAAATCCGGTGCCGGACCGGAGTCGGTCCCGTCTACCACCGAAGCCCGGACGTTGCGGCACCATGATTCGAGACTACCACCACGACACGACGACCGTGCTCGCGACGTTGGAACTGGCACGGGCCGGGGTGATGCGCGGGTACGATCCGTGCCACCGCCAGCAGGGTCACCTGCAGCTCCTTCGCCACCTGGGCCCCCAACCCTACTGTTGCACGGCCCCCGTGCAGAACGCCTCCCAACAAGTCGCCACATGTCAGTCCGGTTTGGCGACACGCCAATAGGAGACCTTGCCGTGCGTTTTTATTCGTATATCGTAGCAAGGGATTTCGGCTTTGCACCTAACCCATTTTTCGGTTACTGTACGCTTGCTACCTGCAAACCGAGAATCCGTCAATATGCCAAGATCGGCGACCGAATACTCGGCACCGGCTCGAAGGCGACACAACGCCACGGCCATCTGGTGTTTGCTATGCGAGTGGACGAAGTAATGTCCTATGACGAATACTGGAACGACCCTCGGTTTCTCGTCAAGCGGCCGAACATGCGATCCAGTATACGGAACGGATATGGCGATAACATCTACCACAAGGACGGTTCCGGGTGTTGGATACAAGAGGATTCGCACCATAGCAGACCACACGGCCAGCCTTGTGACGCTAACAGCGGTCACGACACCCAAACTGACAGAGTATTGATTGGACAGCATTTCTGCTATTGGGGTGGAAGTGGACCCCCAATACCGGATAAGTGGCGAAAGGAAGTATGCCATAGTACCCAACATTACAAGATGATTTGCGCCAGACTTGCACCGGAGGTCGCCGCTTGGCTTGATGAGTCGGAGCAAGGATACTGTGGAGAGCCCCTCAACTGGTCGGTTCGGTGATGTCCGGCGCATCGTCCTCACTGTCGACCTACGCAAAAGCGATTGTAGAAACCGATCGCCTTCCAAAATGCGATGTTCGACCGGTTCTCTTTGGTCTATACGGCGAGGTGGGCGACATTATGACGTTGATGAAGAGGTCTTGTCGAGGCGAGTACAGTGTAGAGAAAGCGATACTACTGGAAGAACTTGGTGATGTATTGTGGTATTTTCTTGCGCTATGTCGTCGATTGGCCATTCCTTTGGCCGATATTGTACGCGAGCGCAATGAGCTAGATCGAGTGAATGTGTCGTTGACTCAACCCGATGGACCTATCCGTCAACTCGCTCCGTTGTCGGAACCTGTGGAAGATATGGGAATCACAGTGGCAAAACTGTTATCGCGTGATAGATATGACGAGGCAGTTCTAGATTTGGTTCGTAGGTTTTGGTATAGCTACCAACGGTGCCTGTCCGTCGCACAAATAGACATAACCGAGGCAAGTGATAACAATTTGGCAAAGGTACGCAGCAGATTTATAGACCCCATGTCCCTGGAGCTGCCCACCTTTGACTGCGGATATCCGAAAGACGAAAGACTGCCGAGCGACTTTAGGATTGAGGTTGTTGAGAATCAACAAGGAGCCGTTGTCCTCCGATGGAAGGGTAAGCCTATGGGAGAGCCGCTTTACGATTGCATTACACCTCCCGACAACTATAGGTTTCATGATGTCTTTCACCTTGCGTTTGCTGCCATTCTTCACTGGTCTCCGACATTTCGGAAGCTGATGGGACGGAAGCGCAAGAGTAACTCTTCTGTAGACCAAGAACAGGATGGCGGCAGAGCTATCGTAGTCGAAGAGGGCATAGTTGCGTGGATTTTCTTGCAAGCCAAGGATCGTGCTTTTTTTGAGGACTGTAGGTGTCTTCCCTTTGACATGCTGAAACAGATTGGCCAGTTCGTGACTGGATTCGAGGTGGAGGCGTGTCCGCTGAGTCTGTGGGAACGGGCCATTCTGCGTGGCTTTGAGACATTTCGAGCATTGGCAGAGAAGCGTAATGGCATAATTGTAGGAGACCGGAACAGTCGTAGTATCTGCTATGAAAGCCGATCGACGTGACACCGGATTCCTTCATGGAGAAGCTGATTAGGTATAGAGCCAACGACACCTTTAATCCCTATTCGCAAAGGTGCCCTGATAGTGACTTGGCTGACGCACCTGGCATCCGTTGCCGAATGATGCGGTCGATACTTAGTAGTGCTAGCCGGAGTGGAACGGATTCGCTGTGGGTTGGCAGGGACCTCGGCTATCGTGGCGGTCGTCGCACCGGCCTGGCTATGACGGACGACTTCAGTCTCCAGACTCACGCACACCGGTGGAACGTGACTGGCGAGCGATCAACCAAGGGCCGGATGGTGAGGGAGCAGACCGCTACCTCCGTCTGGAGACTTCTTGACGTGATAGAGGTGAAGGTGTTCTTGTGGAATGTGTTTCCGTTCCATCCTCATAGACCCGATTCGCCGTTTTCCAATCGGTCACATACCAGTGCCGAGGGTCGAGTTGGCCTGGAGGTCTTGAGTGAGCTTATTTGTCTCTTGAGGCCAAGAAGCATAGTTGCTATCGGCGTGCAGGCGGCGACCGCAGTCCGATCTATCGAAAACGGGGAACGGTGTGTTTATGTGCGTCATCCAAGCTACGGCGGCCAGAAGGAATTTGGTGAACGGATGTTGACGTGTATCGAAATGTTGTGAGGGTAAGTAGGCCCCTTTCAAGATGGGATGTTAGTATTGGTATCACTCCCGTCAAGACCCACACGCCGCCCCATCGGAGACCCCCCCAATGCCCCTCCCCGCCCCTCTTCCCGCCCTCATCACGACCGGCGCGGCCCTCGCATCCCTCGCGCTTGCCGCCAGCCCCGCCCCCACCGCCGCCCAGCGCGCGCCCGGCATCGTGGACCTGATCAACGTGCCGTCCGTCTCGTCGGCCCGGCTGAGCCCTGACGGCACCCGCGTCCTCTACGTGCGCTCCGACGCCGACTGGGAGAAGAACCGCACCGTCGGCCACATCTGGCTGGCCACCCTCGGCGAAGGTCCGGCCACCCGTGGCGATGATCCGGCCAGCCCCGACGGCACCCCCGACCTGCGCCTCACCGCCGGCGAGAACGGCGAGTCGAACCCCAGGTGGTCGCCCGACGGCACGCTCATCGCCTTCACGGCCACTCGGGGAGACGACGAGGCCGCGCAGATATACCTCCTCGACACGAGGGGCGGCGAAGCGCGGCGGCTCACGGAACACCCCACGGCGGTGTCGTCAATCGCCTGGGTGCCCAGCGGCGACGCGCTCTTCTTCCTGGCGTCCGACGACAAGACGGAGGAGCAGAAGGCGCGGCTGAAGGTCGACGACGACGTGTACGCCTTTGACGAGAACTACACGCAGCGGCACCTGTGGCGCGCTTCCACGGAGGACGGGACGAGCGAGCGGATCACCGACGGCGACTACTCCGTCAACGAGTACCGGCTCTCCCGGGACGGCGCCATGGTCGCATACGACCGGGGGCCGTCGCCCCTCTTCGACGACAACGACGACGGCGAGGTGTGGGTCATGAACGCGGACGGCTCCGACCCGCGCCGGATCACCCGCAACGCGGTGCCCGAGTACGGTCCCGAGCTTTCGCCCGACAACCAGTGGGTCCTCTTCCGCGCCGACTCCAACATCGAAGGCGAGTTCTACTACAACGACAAGGTGTACGTGGCGCCGGTCAGCGGCGACGGTGCCACTGCCTACCGGCTGGCGGCTCCCGACTTTCGCCACGAAGCCAGCCAAGCGCTCTGGGGCAGGGACGCATCCACGATCCTCGTGCAGGCCAACACCGGGGTGCGCCAGGAGCTATTCGCCATCGACGTGTCGTCCGGGGCCGTCGCCCAGATCACCCAGGGCGACCACAGCGTGTCGCTGGGCAACTATCGGCCCGAGCTGGATCGGATGGCGGTCACCGTGGTCGGCCCCACCGAGCCCGGCGACGTGTGGCTGCTGGACGCATCGGGCGGCGCAATGGACGGATCGGGTGACGCAATGGCCAGAGCAACCACCGTGAATGCGGACGCGGGCGAGCGCTTCCGCCTGCCGAGGGTAGAGGCGGTCGAGTGGCTGGGCGAGGACGGAGTGCCCGTGGAAGGGCTGCTCTACTACCCGCTGGACCATGCTCCGGGCGCGCGCCATCCGCTGGTCGTGCAGACTCACGGGGGGCCGGCGTCGTCGGACCGCTTCCGCTTCCCGTCTTCCCACAACTACGAGACCGTGCTCGCGTCGCTGGGCTACTTCGTGCTCAAGCCCAACTACCGGGGCAGCACGGGCTACGGCGACGACTTCCTGCGCAACATGGTGGGGAACTACTTCGACCAGGCGCACAAGGACGTGATGGCGGGCGTGGACCACCTGATCGCCGAAGGGCTGGTGGACGGCGACCGCATGGCCAAGATGGGCTGGAGCGCCGGCGGTCACATGACCAACAAGATCGTCACGCACACGGGTCGCTTCCGGGCCGCGTCCTCCGGCGCCGGGGCGGCCAACTGGGTGTCGATGTACGGCCAGAGCGACGTGCGCATCTACAGAACTCCCTGGTTTGGGACTACGCCATGGGAGGAAGGGGCGAATATCGACCAGTACTGGCAGGACTCGCCCCTGCGGGAGGTGTGGAAGGTGACGACGCCCACCCTCTTCCTGGTCGGCGAGAACGATGCCCGCGTGCCGATGCCCCAGTCGGTCGAGATGTTCCGCGGCCTGCGCCACAACGGCGTGCCCACCCACCTGTACGTGGCGCCCCGCCAGGGCCACGGCTGGCGCGAGCTCCGCCACCGCCTCTACAAGGCCAACGTGGAGCTGGAGTGGTTCGAGCGGTGGGTGATGGACCGGGAGTGGGAGTGGGAGACGGCACCGGGCGACGAGGACGCCGCCCAGCCCGTCTCGTAGGAGCCAGCCGCAACTACCGGGTCAGCGCCGCCGCCGGATCAGCGCCGCCTCCAGCCCGATTAGCGCCGCACCATGCCCGTGACGCGACCGCCGGGGCCGACCAGCACGATCGGACCTTTCCGGATGTCCTGGCTCAAGTCCACGCATTGGTCGCCTTCGCACGGCCGGACGGCGTGCGCGCGGCCGTGGGCGCCCGGCAAGGTGTACGGGTCGGCCCGGCTCGCGTCCACCTCGTAGCCGAGGTCGGCCAGGGACTGGATCGTGATCGCGCTCAGGGCGTCGCTGCCCGAGTCGTAGTGGGGCGTCATGAGCTCGGTGACCAGGACGTTCTCGCGCCAGTGGCCGTCGGCCGAGCCCGGGGCTCCGTTGTTCTCCACCGGGACCTTGGCTCCCGCCGTGTAGTCGCTGCCGCCTGCCGCGTCGAACGCCGCCCTCGCAAGCTCGCCCACGAAGTGCGTGTCCGCCCCCGCCTCGTCCACCGAGGGGTTGCGCAACAGGTTCGCGTACTCCTCCGACCAGATTGTCCCGAGCCCCAGAACGTGCGCCATCTCGTGGAGGACGACCGCTCGGAGTCCGCCGGGCTCGGATTCGAGGAGGGGAATGTCGGCTTCGTCGAACTCCATGACGCCGAAGACGGGCAGGAAGGTGCCGTCGTCCCGCAGCGCGCAAGGTCCTGCGCGGGCCAGGATGTTGCGGTCTCCGTCGATGGGGCGGATCGCCGCGTAAATGCGCAGGTCCGTGATCGTGTCGGTGATCTGGGGCTGGCCATCCACGCACTGGTCGGCATCCACGGGCTCCTGGGAGAAGTCGATCTCCGGCAGTCCCTGGACCAGGATCGACTCCCATCGCTCGGCGGCTTCCTCGAAGACGGTCCTGTGCTCCGGGCTGACTTCGCCCAAGTACACGATCTCCACATCGAAGGGACCGCGCACAGTGACGGCCATCCGCTGGACGGCCACGAAGCCGCCGGGATCGAACGCCCTGACCTGGACGACGGTCGTGCCCGGAGACCGGGAGACCAGCGTCAAGGTCCCGCCGGCCACGGCAGCCTCCACGATCTCGTCGTCAGCCGGCGACGCTTCGTAGACCAGAGAGTCGTCGTCCGGGTCGCTGAAGTAGGGGGCCACCTCCACGGAGACTGTTCTGGTCGCGCCTCGATCGGGCAGCTCGATCGTCACCTCGGGGATCGAGCCGACCGCCACGGGCCTGCGGTTGGTGCGTGTCGAATCGGCGGCGAACTCCAACGCCAGCGTGTCGGCAAGCAGAAGTTCCAGGCCGAAGATGCTGTCCGAGCGGAAGGCGGCGTTGGCGGCGACCGACACCTGTGCCCCGCCGGCGGCTCCGTTGTTGTCGCCCGAGAGCGTCCATGGCTCGCTGGCGACGGCACCGGCGGGAAGGGAGGCCACGCCCTCGGGCACGCCCACCACATCGCCGCTTGCCGTCCACTTCACGTCGGTGGCGAACGGCACGGGAACATCGTTGAGCGCCTTCGCCCGCAACGTCGCGTCGTTGCCTTCGCTCAGCACCTGGCCCTCGCCGCCCACGCGCTCGATCGCCAGCCCCAGGGTAAACGGCGCGCCCGGGTTGTCGCGCAGATCAAGGTGCTGCAGCGAGCCGGAAAGTCCCCCGAAGCTCCCGGAAGGCAGCCCGGCCAGCTCGTTGCCGCGCAGATTCAGGCTTTCCAGGCTCGCCAGGGGCGCCAGCGCGGCGTTGGGCCATGCGGCCAGCGCGTTGTCGTGCAGTCGCAGCACTTGGAGTCGGGCTTGGCTGGCAAAGGCGTCGGCGGGCAGCTCGCTGATCCCGTTGTCGCCAAGCGACAGGCCCGCGAGCGCTGCGGGACCACGGAAGGCGTCTGCCGGCCAAGCGGTCAGGCGGTTCCCGTCGAGGATCAGGTATTTGAGGCTGGTCAGCCCGTCGAAGGCGCCCGGCTCGATTGCGCTCACGGCGCCGCTGGTGATCTCCAGCTGCTGCACGCTGGGCGAAAGTCCGTCGAATGCGCCAGGCGGCAGCGTCGTGAGCTCCGGGTTGTCGAGCAAAGACAACGCTTGTAGCTGGGGCATTCCCCGAAACGCGCCCCGGGTCAACGTGGCGAGCTTGCTGCGTTCGATGACCAGAAGCTGCAGCGCATCCAAGCCCTCGAACGCGCCGGGTTCGATGTGGGCCACGGCGGTGGTGTCCAGTGGCAGGAACACCAGCCGGGAGAGACCCCGGAAGGCGCCGGCCGGCAATGTGGTCAATCGAGAGTTGTTGCCGATGTCTAGGAGGCGCAGCGCCGACAGCCCGTTGAAGGCGCCCGGCTCGATTGTTTCGATGCCGGTGCGGGACAGGCCCAGGTTCTGGAGCGCCGACAGGCCGCGGAACGCATCCTCCTCCAGGGTGCGCAGCTCGTCGTTGGAGACCAAGGAAAGGGCCGTCAGGTTGGACAGGTTGCGGAAGACGTTGGAAGGCACGGTCCGCACGCCCACATCCTCCAGGAGCAGCACCTGCATCTCGGCGAAGGCGTCGAACGCGCCGGCGGGAATCTCGCCCAGTGGGTTCCGGCTCATGTCCAGGACTTCCAAGTTGCGCAGGTCGCGGATCTCCGTGAATACCGACGAGCTGAAGCGATTGTCGCCCAGCAGGAGAATCCCCAGGTTGGGGCTCCCCGAGAAGACGCCGGACGGGAGTTCGGTCAGATGGTTGTTGGTCAGGTCCAGCCAGAGCAGGTTGATGCCGGCGAAGTCCCACTCCTGCAGCGACGCGATCTCGAGGCCGGCCAGGGTCAAGCCCGAAAGCAACGGGGAAGACTCCAGGTCGCCGAGTGTGACGTCGGCGCACTCCAGTTCCGTCAGCGGGTCCACCGAGAACAAAGCGAGCAAGATCGCCAGGACCACTTGCGGCGTTCTGGAGCAGATGCCGCTGGTGATCTGCAGGTCGATTGCGAGCGTGGGCACGTGGGGAAAGTCGGGGACCGACACGAACAGGGTCTGGGTGGGCTGTCCGGCCACGTCGCCCATCGGCGTCCAGAGGACGGAGCCGGTGGCCGTGGTGTCGGTTCGCACCGCAGCCATGGAAGCAGGGCCGCCTCCGTCGTCCACCGTTCCGTGGCCCTGGGCGGGCTCAAAGAGCAGCAGTCCCTCCACCGGCGCTCCGCCGCGATCGACCAGCTGGGCCGACATGGTCATGGGGCGGCCGGCCGCGCCCTCCGCCGCGCCCTCCGCAAACCGAAGCGCGCGGGGCCTGACGACGGTCGCCTGCATGGTGGACGACGGGCCGCCCTCGATGGAAGCGACCAGCGTCTGCGGGCCGTCCACTTGGCCGGGGGTCCACTCCGTGCGGGCTAGCCCGTCGGCGCCGGCTTCTGCCGACGGGGGGGTTGCCGAGCCGTGGCCTGTGCCGGGCGCAAAGACCACGGTGGCGCCGGGCGCCGGCTCGCCGTTCTCGTTCACAACCCGCACCACGACGGCCAGTGCGTGGCCCGGCGCGGCTCGCCGGTTCTCGCCGGACAGGGTCTCGATTGAGTCGGCCGCCTCGCCGGGACCGAGGGCCGTGGCGTCCACGCTGGAGGCGGCCTCGTCCGCCACGCTGGCGGTGAGCGACTGGGTGCCGGGTGTGTCGCCCAGCGTCCAGGTCGTGGCTGCTCGCCCCTCACCGTCCGCCTCGACGCTGGGCGGGTCCGCCGTGCCGCCCGCGCTGGGGGCGAACTCGACCGTGGCGCCGGCCACCGCCGCGCCTCCACGGTCCCGCACTTGCACGACCACCGAGTCGCGGAGGGCCGTGCCCTGCACGCCCCGCTGGCCCGCGCCCTCGATCACGATCACGGTGTCCGCCGCCTGCTGCACGGTGACCGTCGCCTGGGCCGCGAGACCGGGCACGGCGGCGGTGAGGGTGCCGGAGCCGTTGGACACTGCCGTCACGACGCCGCTGGTGTTTACCGTAAACACCTCGGGCGCGCTGCTCGACCACTCCACCACGGCCTGGAAGGTCTGCCCCCGCTGGTCCGTGACGGTGACCGCGACGGTGGCGGTCTCGCCCAGGTAGGACAGCGACACGCTGGCCGGGTCGAGGACGATGTTCGTTGCCGCCGGCGGCTCGACCGAGTCGTCGCCGCAGCCGGACAGGAGCAGGGCGACGCCTGCCGTTGCGAGCCGGAGCGCCCACGCCCGCTGGCTCAAGAATGTATGGATCGTTTCGTTGCTGATCATCGTCGAAACACCTCTGCTGTTCGTCGCCGGGTCGGCCTTCTCCGGTCGGTCCGCGAGAATGGGAACTGATCCCCGGCGATCATTGCTACACGGATGCGCCCTGCGGGTTCCATCTCCCGATCAAGACGGCTCCGACGCCCGGAGGATCGCCCGCAGCGTCCAGCTACAACCCCAGCACGGGATGCGGGTCCGTCGCGGCGGGCGGATCGAGACCAAGACGCTGATACGCCTTTGGGGTGGCAAGCCGGCCTCGCGGTCCCCGCATCATGAACCCCTCCTGGATCAGGTAGGGCTCGTAGACCTCCTCGATCGTGCCGGCGTCCTCGCCGATTGCCACGGCCAGGGAGGCGAGTCCCACGGGGCCGCCGCCGAACTTCTCCACGATCGTCCCCAGAATGCGGGAATCCATGCCGTCCAGGCCGTACTCGTCCACGTTCAGCAGTTGCAGGGCGTCTCGCACCACGGCCACGGTCAGCACGCCGTCGGCCCGCACCTGGGCGAAGTCCCGTACCCGGCGCAGAAGGCGGTTGGCCACCCTGGGGGTTCCCCGAGCGCGGGCGGCAAGCTCCCGGACGCCCTCCCGAGTGGTGCCGACCCCGAGGATCTTCGCGCTCCGCTCCAGGATCAGGGCCAACTCCTCCCGCGGGTAGAAGCCCAGTCGCTCGATGATGCCGAAGCGCGCACGCATCGGCGCCGTGAGGAGGCCGAAGCGGGTCGTGGCGCCCACCAGGGTGAACGGCTCCAGCGCCATCGTCATCGTCTGGGCGTTGGCGCCTTCGGAGAGGCGGATTTCGATCTTGAAGTCCTCCATGGCGGGGTAGAGGAACTCCTCGATGACGGGTCGGAGCCGGTGGATCTCGTCGATGAAGAGGATGTCGCCCTCTTGCTGGTTGGTCAGCGCGCCCACCAAGTCCGCCGGCTTCTCCAGGACTGGGCCGGAGGTGGTCTTGATGTTGACGCCCATCTCCCGGGCCGTGAGGGACGCCAGCGTGGTCTTGCCCAGCCCCGGCGGGCCGTGGTAGAGGAGGTGATCCAGGGGTTCGCGACGCTGGCGGGCTGCTTCGACGGCGATCCGGAGGGACTCGCGGACGCTGTCCTGGCCGACGAACTCGGAGAGCCGGCGGGGCCGAAGGGAGAGCTCTGGGGTCGACTCCTCCGGCAGCGCCTCGGGGGTCGTGATCTCGGTGCGCCTCACGGACCCGTCATCCGCCGCTGGGACCGCTGCCTCTGGGACCGCCGCCCCTGGGACCGCCGCTGGGACTGCTCCTGGGACCGCCCCGCTGCGCCAGGACATGGCGGATCAGCTCCTCGGCCGTGCGCGGGCCGCCGGGACCCACCGCGTCTCGCACCGCCCTCTCGGCGTCGCCCCGTGAGTACCCCAAGCCCACGAGCGCGGCGACGGCCTCGTGCTCGCGAGCCGACTTGGGGCCGCTTCGGGCGTCGGCGTCCAACAGGTCCTGCACCTTGTCCGCCAAGTGCACGACCGCCAGGTCCGCCAGCTTCTTGCCCACTCCGCCCACGCGGGTGAGCGCCTGCGTGTCCTTCTCGGCCAGAATCTGGGCCAGCCGTCCCGTGGGGTAGGTGCTCATCATCGCCAGCGCCACCTTCGCGCCCACCTTGGGCGTGGTGCACAGGCGGGTGAAGAGCGTCCGCTCGTAGTCCTCCAAGAAGCCGAATAGACTTTGGGCGTCCTCGCGGACCACGAGCACCGTCTTCAGGTCCACCTGGGAGCCCGTCGCGGGAAGGCGCTCGAAGACGGTCTGCGGCACCTGCACTTCGTAGGCGACGCCGCCCGGCACCAGGACTTCGACGCGGCCTGCGTCGGCCTCCAGTACCTCCCCGCGGATGCGGCTGATCACGTGGTCACGATCACGTTCCGGGCACGCCCGGGAGGCCAGGCAAGGCGCCCTTGAGGCCGTGGCAGAGTGCGGCGGCCACCCCGTCGGCGGCATCGCTGGGACGAGGTGCGGAGCGGAGGCGCAGGTGGCGCTGGACCATGTAGGCGACTTGCTCCTTGGTGGCGGCACCGGTGCCCACCACGGCCCGCTTGATCTCGCGGGGGGTGTACTCCACCACCTCCACGTCGCGCAGCGCCGCCGCCAGCACGATGACGCCTCGGGCGTGGCCCAGGGTGAGGGCGCTGCGGACGTTCTTGCCCTGGAAGACGTTCTCGACGGAGACCGCAACGGGGCGGAACTCGGCCAGCAGTTCGCACACGGCCTCGTGGATCTCGCGCAGCCGAATGGGCAGCGAGGCCCGCGCCGACGTGCGCACGACCCCGCACTCCAGCAGCTCGGCCCGCCTCCGACGGTTCACCCGAACCACGCCGAAGCCGGTGGCGGCTGTTCCCGGGTCCACGCCCAGCAGCGTCACACTCTCCGCGCCAGCACCGCTTCGTCCAGATCGGCGTTGGAGTGGACCTGCTGCACATCCTCGTGGTCGTCCAGTGCTTCCAGCAGCTTGAGCAGCCGGTCGCCTTCGCGCCCTCCGACGCCCACATCGTTCTTCGCCGCCATGACCAGTTGCGCCGACGCCACCGGGACGCCCGCGCCGTCCAAAGCCTTCCGCACCTCGTGGAGGACGGCGGGCTCGGTGGTCACCACGTACTCGTTTCCCTCCCTGGCCACGTCGTCGGCGCCGGCCTCCACCGCCGCCTCGAAGACCACATCCTCCTCCGCGGCCTCGCACTCCACGCAGATCACGCCCCGCCTCTCGAACTGCCACGCCACGGAGCCGGCGGTGCCCAGGTTGCCGCCGTTCTTGTCCAGGATGTGGCGGACTGCGGCCACGGTGCGCCGCTGGTTGTCGGTCAGGGTCTCGATGTACAGCGCAACGCCGCCGGGTCCGTAGCCCTCGTAGGCGACCTCTTCGTAGCGGACCCCTTCCAGCTCGCCCGTCCCCCGCTTGATCGCACGGTCGATATTGTCCTGGGGCATGTTGGCGGCCTTGGCGGTGTCCACGGCCAGCCGGAGGCGAGGGTTGAAGTTGGGGTCGCCGCCGGACTCTCGGGCTGCCACCGTGAGTTCGCGGATGAGCTTGGTGAAGACTTGGCCCCGCTTCTGGTCGTTGACCGCCTTCTTCCGCTTGATCTGCGCCCACTTGCTGTGTCCTGCCACGGCCTCCCTCCGCGTAGCGTTGCGGCGTTGCCCCAAAATATAGTCCGGCGGGAAAGGTGCGCCGGTCCGGGGCGAACGTGCTGGTCCGGCGGGAGAGATGCGATCTTGATAGCTTGCAGAGAGGAGCAGGACCACCAGCGGAGCCGACCTGGATCATGACGAAGCCGACCTGGATCATGACGAACTCGCGCCGCAGAACCGTTCGAGCACGCCCAGCGTCCCTGGCCGCCAAGCTGCCGGTTGCGCTTGCAGTCGCGCTGGCCGTCGTCTTGGGAGCGGCCGCGGGAGTCGCGGCAATCCCGATGGCGGGAGCCGCGGCACCGCTGGTGGCGGGAGCCGCGGCATCCCCAGTCGCGGGCCTTGGGCAGGAAAGCGACCAAGCCGGCGGAACCGTGGTGGGGCTCGTCTTCGACAGCACTCGGAGCGAGCCACTGGCGGGGGCGCGAGTTGCGGTGATGGGCACGCCAGCAACCGGGGAGAGCGACGAGGAGGGGCGCTTCCGGCTCGACGAAGTGCCCGCGGGCGAGCATATGGTGTGGTTCTTCCATCCACGCTTGGGGACTCTCGGCGTGAACGGCTCGTCCCAGTCGGTCGTGGTGACGGACCAAAGGGTCTCGGAGGTGTACCTGGCGACGCCTTCTCGGCCCACGATCCTTGCGGCTTGGTGCTCGGGACAGGAGGGGACCGGGGACACGTCGATTGGTGGTGTGGTGACCGACGCCCTGACCGGGGTGCCCCTGCCCAGCGCGGTGGTGGCCGTGCTCGGCGAAGAGACCGGCATCTTGCGGCGGCGGACGGTGGTGGCCGAGGCCCGAACCGAAACGGCGGGCGAGTACCGGCTGTGCAACCTGGAGCTGGGCGACGGGATCACCGTGCAGGCGACCTTCGGGCGCAACCAGGCGCTCCCCATGGTCGTCTCCCGGCGGGGCGCCCAGCTGCTGGACGTGGCGATCCCGATCTCGGAGCCGGTGACGATCACGGGCACGGTGCACGATTGGGTCACGTCGGCCCCGATCCAGGGCGCCCAAGTCTCCCTTCTCGGGTCTCCGTTCACCACGCTCACCGACTCGGCGGGCGTCTTCGGCTTTACGGGCGTGCCGCCGGGCCGGCAGGTGGTGCGCACCGACTTCCTGGGATACGCCACGCGCACCGACTCCCTCACCGTGTTCAGCAACGAGGCGCTGGGATTGGAGATCGCGCTCTCCACCGAGGCGATCGTGCTGGAGCCGCTGGTGGTGACGGGCCGGCGACGCGGCGCCGAGATCACGACCACGACCGGGATCCGGTTCGCCGGCTTCACCGAAGCCCAGATGGACTCGGTTGGCCCCCGCGTGACGGACTTCGCCGCTCTCGCCCGTCGGGTCCAGATGCCGGGGCTGCTGGTCTCCGAGACGTTCCTGCCGGATGTGTTCGGGCGCCCGCAGATGGGCGTGTGTGTCCAGCTGGCTCGCGCTCGTAGTGCCGGCGGAGCCAACACCTGCAACATGGTCGAGGTGCGCATCAACGACACGCCGGTGCCGAACCCGGCGTTCTTCCTCTACGAACTGAACCCCCTCGACATCCGCCGCCTTCAGTTCATCACGCCGATGGACGCCACCGTTCTCTACGGCGAAAGAGCCTCCAACGGAGTGCTGCTGCTCTACACGCGGTAAGGCGGGCCGGCGGGCGAGACGGGCCGGCTGGGCGAGGCCGGCCGCCGATTCAGCCCAGCGCGTCCTTCACTCGATCCCAGAAGCCCCGGCGCGAGTCCGGCTTCACCTTGTCGGGAGGCGGGTCCTCCAGTTCGCGAAGCTGGCGGATCAGCCGCTCCTGCTCGGGCGCGAGACGATCCGGGACCCACACCACCAGCCGGGCGAGCAAGTCCCCGCGCTCCCCCCGCCCATTCACGTCGGGAAGCCCCTCGCCGCGGATGCGCATCGTCGTGCCGCTCTGCACCCCCGCCGGCACCTGGAGCTGCTCCTCGCCCTCCAACGTGGGCACGGCGACGCGGTCGCCGAGGGCGGCCTGGGCGAAGGTGACCGGCACTTCGGCGACCAAGTCGTTCCCGTCCCGCCGGAAACGGGGGTCCTCCTCCACGTTCAGAAGGGCCACCACGTCGCCGCGGGGACCGCCCCGAGGCCCCACGTTCCCCTCGCCGCGCAGGGTGATGTAGTTCTCCGACGACACGCCGGGGGGGACCCGCACTTTCAGCTTGCGCTTGCCTCGGGTTCTCCCTTCCCCTCGGCAGCGGGTGCAGTGGTCCGCCACGATCGTGCCCTGGCCCCGGCAACGGGCGCAGGGAGCGACGCTCACGAACTGGCCGAAGACCGAGCGCTCAACCCGGCGCTCCTGGCCCGCGCCTCCGCAGTTGGGACAGGCGGAGGGCTGGCCGCCGCCCCGCACCCCGGTCCCCCGGCACTCGCCGCACAGGTTCAGCACGGCCACGTTGATCGTCTTGGTCACGCCCGTGAGCACTTCCGCCAGCGTCAGCGGGATGGTGATCCGCAACGCCTTGCCCCGGGCAGGCTCGCTGGACCGCCGCCGGCCGCCGAAGAGGTCCTCCAAGCCGCCGAATCCGCCCCCGAATCCGCCGCCGAAGTCCCGCATGAAGACGTTGAGCGCGTCCGAGAAGTCGAACCCTCCCGAGAAGCCGCGGCCCCTCAACCCCTCTACGCCGTACCGGTCGTAGCGCGCCCGCTTCTCCTCGTCCCGGAGCACTTCGTACGCCTCCGTCGCCTCCTTGAAGCGAGCCTCGGCTTCCTTGGAGCCGGCGTTCCGGTCGGGATGGTGCTTCAGCGCCACCTTGCGGTACGCCTTCTTGATCTGGTCCACGCTGGCGTCCCGGGAGACGCCCAGTCGCTCGTAGTAGTCGGACACGGTCGTTCGGAGCGCGTGCGCGTTGGCCCTAGGGTTCCAGCATCCGGGTGACCAGCGAGGACGTGTAGTCCACGATGGCGATCACCTTTTCGTACGGCATCCGGGTGGGTCCGATCACCCCCACGACGCCGCGAAGGCCGCCCAGCTCGTAGCCCGACGTGACCAGCGTGAAGCCGGCCAGCTCCGGAACGTGCTCGGCGCCGATGGTGACGTGGGGTCCCGACGCCGTGGCTCGCGTGCCCAGCACCCGGGCCAGCAGCTTCTTCCGCTCCGTGAGGGCGATCAGCTCCTTGAGCCGCTCGCTGGTGGAGAACTCGGGCTGGGCGGCGATGGCGGAGGTCTGACCCAGCACCACTTCGTCGGCGGCATCGGAGCCCGCCCCGAAGAACTCGTCGCTGGACTCGATGAAGATGTTCAGCACGTCCTGGGCCGAAGAGTCGTCCACCGCGTCCCGAAGGCGCTCGCCGAACGACTTGCGGATCTCCGCGAAGGCCAGACCGGCCAAGCGCTCGTTCAGCACCTGCTGGAGCCCTTCGAGCACCTCGGTCGGGGCTTCGCCGGGAAGGTCCACGTACACCGTCCGCACGATCCCGCTCCGCACCGTGGCCACCATGAGCACTTTGTTGGACGAGACCCGGATCAGGTCGATTTTCTCCAGGCGGGCGTTGTCCAGCGCCGGAACCGACCCGACGCCCAGCTCATTGACGAGAACGCTCAGTGCCCGGGTCGCGTTCTGCAGCACCTGCTCCACGGTGGAGTCGCCGGAGCAGAGCTCCTGTTCGATCCGCGCCTTCTCGGCAGGGTCGAGGGCGCCGGGCTGCACCACCCGATCCACGAAGAAGCGGTAGCCCAGGTCGGTTGGGACCCGCCCGGCGGAGGTGTGGGGGTGGGTCAGGTAACCGTCGTCCTCCAGGTCCGCCATCGTGTTGCGGATCGTGGCCGAGGACACGCCGAAGTCGAAGCGCCGGGCCAGCGTGCGGCTTCCGGCCGGCTCGGCGGTGTCCACGTAGGTGCGGACGACCGCCTCCAGCACCATGGTCTCCCGCTCCGTCAGGGGAGCGACGGACAAGCTTCGCGACTTCATGTACTCAAATTCGCCCTGTTGGCGAAAGCGTCAACCGGGTGGCACCTCGTCGCGACATGGCACGACACTCATTCTTGGCGTGGCGCGACACTCATTCTGGCGATCCGCCACGGTGGAAAGTCCTTGTCGAGCAGCACGTGCAGATGCCGGCCGCCGCCCAGCACCTGGGCGCCCTCGGGCAAGGGCACATCCCCGTAGAGCTTGGCTCCCGTGTGGCGATCGTAGACCTCCAAGTGCGTGTGCACCACTCGTCTGCTCATTGGCCCGTCGAACGGCCGTACTTGAACGCCGGAAGCTGCTTGAACGAGGCCGCCGGATTCCCAAGACCCCCAAGCGAGTCTCCCGTCGTTGCATTCAGCACAGTTACGGGATACACGATGGACGTAGCGGCGTAGACCGAGTCGCCGGCGACAACGAAGGCGTTGCGGCTGAGGGATGTCCAGTAGGGCCGTTCTTCCGGGTCGTAGGGGAGCAGCCAACTGCTCCACCCGAGGCCCTCTTTGCTGGCCAAGTGGAGCTGCGGCGTCCGAGCGTCGAGGAAGCCGGGCATGTGCATCGCCAAGACGACATCCGACGCCGAGCCGACTGCCGAGCCGACGGGCGCGAGGCTGATGACCGGTCCAGGGAACTCTACCGCCGTGTCGGGCTGCAAGTCGGCTCCGAAGTAGTGGAGCGTCCGGTAGTCCTTGCTGCCGATGACGACGATTCCGCCCTCTGCCGTCTCACCCACGGAAGTGATCCTGTAGAACTCCCAGGGGCCCTCTCCGAACCTGCCGAACGCGGCCTCCAGGCCACCTTGTTCGTCGTAGGTCCGTACTCGGGGCAACAGCCTGTCTCCGATCACGAACCCGCCGTTTGCTCGTTCGGCGAAGGAGCCCACCTCGGCGATGGAGTCCGCTTCGTCCTCGCCGACCACGACCACCCCAGTCGTGATGAACGCTTCCTCGAGGGTAGCCGCAGGTACGGGCAACCTCGCTTCAGCGCAGGCCGCGCAAGCGAGCAGCACGATCGCGAGGGTGCTCGCCGCCCTAACGTTGCGCTCTACCACCGGACATTGCTGTTGGGGCCTGACAGGTATGACCGGGTGGCGGCGAGGGCGTCAACTGGGTGGCGGCCTCTCCGCCGTCCTTCAAGGCCAAGTCCATCTCCACCGCCAGTTCGTCCAGCAAGAGCCAGCCCGAGGGAGTCAGGCGCACGGCGTTCTCGTCGCAGACGGCCAGTCCCCGGGCTTCCCACTTTCGTGCGAGCCGATCCGTTCGCCGGTCCCGATCCGCTTGTCGGTCCCGCTCCGCTTGCTGGCCCCACTCCCCCGGTCGGCCCCGGCAGTCCAGCTCCCCGGAGCCCGCCACGTTCAGCCCTTGCGCCGTCCGCAGCCCCAGCCAGATCGATTCCAGGCGGGACTGCTCCCGGGACGCCCGCTCCTGGCCGGCCCGCCCGTGGCCGCGCTCCACTACCATGTCCGCGTAGGCCTCCCACTCCCGCTCGTTCCACCAGCGCTGGCCGTCGTGGAAGCTGTGGGCGCCGTTGCCCAGCCCCAGGTACGATGCGCCGCTCCAGTAGGCGCGGTTGTGACGGGAAGCGAGGCCCGGCAGGGCGAAGTTGGACACCTCGTAGTGCTCGTACCCGGCGGCGGCGAGGAGCTCGGCGGCTTGCAGGTACTCCTCCCGATAGCGTGCGCCGGAGGGCGATGGGGTTCGACCGGCGGCCACGTCGCGGAAGAGCCGGGTCCCGTCCTCAACCGTCAGGCCGTAGAGGGAGAGGTGAGGCGGCGAAAGATCGAGGGCTCGGCGAAGGTCGGTCTCCCATGAGCGGGACACGGTGTCGGGGAGCCCGAAGATCAGGTCCAGGGAGTAGTTGTCCACGCCCGCGGCCCGGGCCCGCGCCACTGCCGCCTCCGCGTCGGACGGCGTGTGCAGGCGGCCCATCCACTCCAACGCTCCGGGGTCGAAGGACTGGACGCCGAAGGAGATGCGGTTGACGCCAGACGACGCCCACTCCTGGGCTACGGACGCCGTAAAGGACTCGGGGTTGGCCTCGACGGTCCACTCCAGCTCCTCCGACGGAGAGATCGGGCTGACGTTTCGGCCGCCGCGTCCCAGAACGGCGAGCAGCTGCCCCACCGCTCGGGGGTCCAGCAGCGACGGGGTGCCGCCGCCCACATAGAGGGTGTCCAGCTTCGGCGCCATCGGGAGATCGCCTGTCGCGCGAAGGGTCTCGAACTCCCGGCCGATCGCCGTCAGCCAGGGCGCGGCGGCGGGGGCGCGATCGACCGTGACCGCAAAGTCGCAGTAGACGCACCGACGGGCGCAGAACGGGGCGTGGACGTAGAGGTGGGCGATCATCCTGCGGCGCGGCGGCCGGGCGTCCGCATGACCCGTCCGTCCCGGGTTGGCGTCAGGAGGCCGCGCACCTCCAGGACGGCAACCGAAGCGGCGACTTTCTCCACGGGCAGCTCGGCCGTCACCGCGACCTCCTCGATGGTGACGGGGTGCGCGTCGGGAACGGCCGCAAGGACCGCCTGCAGCGCGGGCTCGCCGGACAGCGCCTCGGCCAGCGGCGCGAAGTGATCGCCCAGGCCGATATCGAGAATCATCCCGGCGCCGTCGGCGATCAGCCGGTTGGTGCCCTCGCTGGTCGGGCGGTCGATGGGACCCGGCACCGCGTGGACCTCCCGGCCCAGGTCCAGCGCGTGGTCGACGGTGATCAGCGCGCCGCTCTTCTTCGACGCCTCCACGACGATCACGTCGGTGGCCAGCGCCGCGATGAGCCGATTGCGCCTGGGGAAGTGGTGGGCTTCGGCCCGCGCCCCCGGCGGGAACTCGGAAGCCACGACGCCCAACTTGCGAATCTCCCGGTAGAGGCCGGCGTTTCGGGGCGGCGAGGCCACGTCGGCTCCCGAGCCCAGCACTGCCGCCGTCGCCCCGGGCAGCGCCCCCCGGTGGGCCTCGGCGTCGATCCCCATGGCCATTCCCGACACCACGCACTTGCCCCGCGCCGCCAGCATCGCGCCGATCCCCCGCGCCACCCGCCGCCCGTACACGGTGGCCGCCCGCGAACCCACCACCGCGACGCAGGGACCCGCCAGCAGCTCGGGGCGGCCGGCCACGTAGAGGACGGAGGGCGGATCGGGCAGATCGCACAGCCGAGACGGGTAGGCCCGCACGCCGTAGACCAGCAGCTCCATCCCCAGGTCGGCGCACCGACCCGCCTCCGCCCGGGCCTTGCGCCACTGTGCGCCGGAGAGGCCGCGTCGCGCCGCTGCCGCCGAGTGGCCGGCCACCGCCTCAAACTCCTGGTCGCCCGCGTTCAGCGCCGCCCCAGCACTCCCAAAGCGGTCCACCAGCTCCCGGAAGCGCTTCGGGCCGACGCCGGAGAGGCCATGAAGGACCAGAGCGTCGGCGGTGGCCTCGCCGTTGGAGCCGGGTGCTGGCGTCGTCGCGGCCGTTGCGGCTGTTGCGGGGGCTACCATCGCTCCTCGTCCTCCTCCGTGTCGCGCCTCGCCGCCTCGAGCTGTTGCCAGCACCCCTCCAGCAGGGCGCTCACGCCTTGCCCCGTAGCAGCACTCACGTGATAGCTCCCCCAGGCGTCGGGGGCCTCCGCTGTTGGGGGAGGGTCGCCCGGCGGTCGCAGGTCGGCCTTGGAGTACGCCACCGCGAAGGGCAGCGCCGACAGCCGAGCCGAGTACTGGTCGAGCTCGTCGCGGAGCGCCGCCAGCGTGGTGCCGGGATCGCCCCCGTCGGCCGGGAGCAGGAGGACCAGAAGTCGCGTGCGCTCGATGTGGCGCAGGAAGCGGTGGCCGAGCCCCTTCCCGGCGTGGGCGCCCTCCACGATCCCCGGAATGTCGGCCGCCACGAAGGAGCGAAAGCCCGGGAGCTCGACCACGCCCAAGTTCGGTGCCAAGGTGGTGAAGGGGTAGTCGGCGATCTTGGGCTTGGCCCGGCTTATCCTCGCAAGGAGGGTGGACTTGCCCGCGTTGGGCTCGCCCACCAGTCCCACGTCGGCCATCAGCTTCAGCTCCAGTCGGACGATCCGCTCCTCGCCGTGGGCGCCCGGCTCCCAGCGACGCGGCGCTTGACGCACCGGGGACTTGAAGCGCGCGTTGCCCCGTCCCCCGCGCCCTCCCCGAGCCACCACCAGCCGGTCGCCGGCGGTCAGCAGCTCCCCCAGGACCTCCTCCGCGCCGTCGTCCACCGCCACTGTTCCCGGCGGCACCCGAAGCTCCAAGTCCTGCCCGCTTCTTCCTGTGCGGTTCGAGCCTTCCCCGTGACGACCCCGCTCGGCGTAGTGGTGTCGCTTGTACCGGAAGTCGGAGAGGGTGGAGAGCTCCGGGTCGGCCAGGAGGACCACATCGCCGCCCTTCCCGCCGTCGCCGCCGGACGGCCCGCCCCTGGGCACTCCCTTCTCCCGCCGGAACGCCTCGGCGCCCGCGCCCCCTGCGCCCCCCCGTACGTGCACGGCCGCTGAGTCAACGAACATCGGCACAGCCCTCCTGGGACCGGGAGCGCACTGGTCGGGAGCGCGGTTGCGCTGACCGGGAGCGGGACCGACTCGCCCCGGGAGTAGGCCGAACTAGCGTCGAACCGAGATGCGGCCCACCACGTCGCCCAGCGTGTTGGTCAGTGGCGGAGAGATGAAGTCCGAGAGGGCCGCCTTGGCCTCGGGCGACAGGATGCCGGCCCGGTCCAGGACCGCCAGCAGGGCCGGCGGCGCGGCCCGCCAAGCCCCGTCCTCCACCTTCAGCGCGACCCCCAAGCCACGCTCCATGTCGCCGGCCAAGAAAACGCCCTCGGCTCCCACCTTGGCGAAGACCCGCCCGCGCTCTTCCTCCATGAGACGAGTGCAGAGCCGCTTCGTGCCCGCGACCATGAACGGATGGCGGGTCATGGCGCCGACCACCCGCTGGGGAGGACCGGGGGAACGGGAGGCGACCGCCAGCCGCGCTGCCGCTGCCGCCGCGGCGTCCGTCGACACCACGAAGCTCGGCACCCCGCACCCGTCCACCTCCCACTCCAACTCCTCCAAGGGCGTCCGCGTCCACCGTGCCACGGCCTGGGCGATCCGCCGCTGGACGGGATGGCCGGGCTGTTCGTACCCCTCCAGCGGCCAGCCGTGGTGGGCGGCCAGCGCCAACATGCCGGCGTGCTTGCCGGAACAGTTGCTCATGACGGACGACGGACGGACGCCCGCCTCCGCCAGCTCCCGGGCGCGCTCCGAGAGGAGGGGCCGATGGGGTCCGCAGACGAGCCGCGCCTCCGCCACCCCCGCCTTGGCGAGGACGGCGCGGGCCGTCTCCACATGAACCGCTTCCGAGTTGTGGGAGCCGCAGCACAGGGCGATCTCCTTCTCTGCGAGGCCGAAGCGATCCGCCGCCCCGTCCTCTACCAGGGGAATGGTCTGGAACGGCTTCGCCGCCGACCGGAGCAGGACGGGCCGACCCGGCTCGCCCCAGCAACGGACCAGGGCCCCAGAGCCGTCGGCGATCGCGGCGTGGACCCGGTGCACCGACTCCGCCGTCCGTCCCCTCTCGACGACGACTTGGAGTGCCGGGTCCCTGCGGGTCACCACCAACCCATCAGGGCCTTCCAAGCGTGACCCCGAATGCTACCAAGCCGCGAGGCCGCGCCAAGGCCGGCGGGCGTTCGCATGTTCGGATGGGACACGGACGCGGGACGAACCCCAAGCCGACGGACGCGGCAACCGGGTCAACGACTCTCGCCGCCCGCCTCCACCGGCGACCCGGCCAGTGCGAACAGCTCCTCCTGCGTGCCCGCGGACCGTAGCAGGCCGAGCGCCCGCTGCAACGGCTGATCCTCGACGGCTCGCCGGCGGAACTCCCCCAAGTCGCCCCACCGCTGGCCGGCGATCGCAGGCTCCAGGAGGCGCCTCATGAAGGCCGCCCCAGTGGCGGTCACGTCGTCCAGATCAATCTCAAGGTCGGCGTCCACCAACGCCTCGTGGAAGTTGCGCAGATCGGCGTCGGAGAGGACGAAGCTCGGTTGCAGCCCCGGTCGTTCGCCGACGTAGGCCAGAGCCCATTCGGCCACCACGACGGCCAGAGCGTTCCTGGATCGGACGGCCTGCTCCGGCGCCCCCGCCCCACGGTCGCCCACCGCCAGGATCCGCCGCGCCGCCTCGTATTCGTCCGTCGGCATGGTGTCGGGCATCGTCCACAGGTCCGGCACGATTCCGCCCCCGCCGTACACGACCCTTCCGCCCGCCGAAGAGAAGCGCGGCTTCTCGCCCGGCTCTCCCGTCCGCTGCATCGGACCTCCATCGGGGAGCACCGGCTCCTCCCCGGACGCCTCCGCCGGCTCCTCCCCGGGCGCATCCGCTTGCTGCGTCCCGAGCACCTCCGCCTGCCGCGTGCGGTCCTTCTGGATCGACCTGCCCGCCGGGGTGAACCAGCGCGCCGTCGTCAGACGCAGGACGTTGCCGCCGCTGAGCCGGAAGAGGGTCTGCACCGAGCCCTTGCCGAAGGTCGTCGCTCCCACGACCAGCGCCCGGTCGTGGTCCTGAAGGGCGCCTGCCACGATCTCCGCCGCCGACGCGGTTCCTTCGTCGACGAGCACCACCATCGGCAGGTGCGGGTACTCCTGTTCCGACTTGGCGTGGATCGTCTCCTCGTCCTCTTCTCGGCCTCTGATCTCGACGATCTGGTCGTCTGGATCGAGAAAGAGGTCCGACACGCCGACGCCCTGGTCCAGCAATCCGCCCACATTGTCCCGCAAGTCCAGGACGAGCGACTTCATCCCCTCGCCCGACAGCGAGTCCACCGCCGCCCGCACTTCTTGGGTCGTCGTGCCGTTGAAGCTCTCGACGGGCACGTACCCGACGTCGTCGCCCAGTATCGTCGCGAAGGGAACCGACGGAACCCGAATCAGCTCCCGCTCGATCTGGAAGCGGATGATCTCCTCGGCCCCCCGCCGGCGGACTCCCACCTCCACCTTCGTGCCGGGACGACCCCGCAGGAACTGGACCGCCGAGTCCGTCAGCCAGCCCTCAACCGACTCGCCGTCCACCTCCACGATCCGGTCTCCGCGCTTGATCCCGGCCTCGGCGCCCGGTGAGCGCGGAATCGGTGCCACCACCGTCACGAACCCCTCCCGGTTCACGACTTCCAGCCCGATCCCGCCGTAGTCGCCCTCGGTGCGGATGCGGGCCTCCTCCCACTCGGACGCGGGCAGGAAGTAGGAGTTGCGATCCCCCAGCTCCCGGACCACGGCGTCCACCGCCGCCTCGTACAGGCTGTCCCGGTCCACCTCCTCCACGTAGAAGCGTCCGACTCGGGCCAGCACCTCGTCCAGGAGCCTGGCGCCCAGCGTCTCTTCCGCCCTTCGCTCCACCTCCTTCTGGACGAACCATCCGCCCGCGCCGGCTGCCGCTACCGCCAGCACCAAGGCGGGCACCACCACGAGCTTTGGGTTCCGCATCGGGTCTCCGATCCCACTCCAACGCCGCCTGCGAAGGGCAGGGCGCCTGCGAAGCACAGGGCTCCGGCGTCGGATGCGCAAGGGGTTGCAAATCTACTGTTGCGACTGTCCTTGGAGAAGGCCGGCGGCCTCGGGGAAGCGACTCTCGACCTCCCGACGGATCCGGCGCGCCACTTCCTCGACGCCCCCCCGAGCGGGTACGGGAACGGCCTCCGCCGTCGTGCGCGCCAGCTCCAAGTAGCCTCGTGCGACCCGTTGCAGGAACGCCGCTCCGCCGGACTCGAAGCGGTCCGGGCGCTTCCCCGCCTTCGCTTGGCGAGCCATGCCGTCCTCCGGGGGAAGGTCCAGCACGAGGCACAGGTCCGGCCTGACTCCGCCCGTCGCGAAGCGGTTCATCTCCTCGATCTGCGCCCGCGGAAGGCCGCGTCCGTACCCCTGATAGGCGAACGTGCTCATCTCGAAGCGGTCCGACACCACCCACGATCCCTTCGCAAGGGCCGGCTTCACCACATCGGCGACGAACGCCGCGCGCGCCGCCAGGATCAGCAGGAGCTCGCTGGCGGGAGGCACCGACGCGCTGCTCGCCAGCAACGCCGCTCGGATGCGCTCGCCGAGGGGGGTGCCGCCGGGCTCCCGAGTCTCCACCACGGGCAAGCCGCCCTCCCGCAGGAACGCCGCCAGTCGCCGGGCTTGGGTGGACTTGCCGGCCCCCTCGCCGCCTTCCACCACCAGGAAACGGCCGCGGTGGACGCTCACCGGTTGCTTTCCGTGGTCACCGGTTGTCGTCCGTTGCCGAGCCGGGGCCGGCTACTCGGCGTAGTACTCTCGGCCGAGGTGCGTGATCTGCTCCTCGCCCGCCAGCCAGCGGAGGGTGTTCTTCAGCTTCCAGTGCTGGATGAAGAGGTCGTGCTCCGGGTACAGTCCCTCGGGGCACTGGGGGCTCTTGAAGTAGAACGACAGCCACTCCTGGATGCCGCCCAGCCCGGCGCGGCCCGCCAAGTCCAGGAAGAGCGCCAAGTCCAGGACGATCGGCGCCGCCAAGATCGAGTCCCGACAGAGGAAGTCCACCTTGATCTGCATCGGATAGCCCATCCACCCGAAGATGTCCAGGTTGTCCCAGCCTTCCTTGTCGTCTCCGCGAGGCGGGTAGTAGTTGATCCGGACCTTGTGGAAGAGGTCTCCGTAGAGTTCGGGGTACATGGAGGGCTGCAAGATGTAGTCCAGCACGCCCAGCTTCGATTCCTCCTTGGTCCTGAACGATTCCGGGTCGTCCAGCACCGCACCGTCTCGGTTCCCCAGGATGTTGGTGCTGAACCAGCCCGAGACGCCCAGCATCCGCGCTTTGAGCCCCGGCGCCAGGATCGTCTTCATGAGGGTCTGGCCAGTCTTGAAGTCCTTGCCGGCGATGGGGACTCCGCGCCGCCGGGCCAGCTCCTCCAAGGCCGGCAGGTCGCCCGACAGATTGGGCGCGCCGTTGGCGTAGGGGACGCCCTCCATGATCGCCGCGTAGGCGTAGATCATGCTGGGAGCGATCGCCGGGTCGCTTGTCCGCAGAGCCTCCTCGAACGCCTCGGGCGTGGCGTGGGCGGGACCCGGACGCAGGAAGACCTCGGTGGAGCCGCACCAGATCATCGCCAGGCGGTTGCAGTCGTTCTCGGCCTTGAAGCGGCGGATGTCGTCCCGAAGAGCCTGGGCCAGCTCCATCTTGTCGGCGGCTTCCTTCTTGTTGGGGCCGTCCAGCCGCTTTACGTAGGCCGTGTCGAAGACGGCGGGCATGGGCGCGACGGACTTCAGGTACTCGCGGATCGGGTCCAGGTGCTCGTGGCGGTCCAGGACGCCGGCCTGCAGCGCGCTGTCGTAGGCGTCGTCCGAGATCGGGTCCCACGCTCCGAACGCCAACTGGTCCAACTCCGCCAGCGGCACCAGCTCGCGGATCAGCGGCGTGCGACCGTCGGTGCGCTTCCCCAGGCGGATCGTGTTCATCTGGCTCAGGCTGCCGAACGGTCGGGCGAGCCCTTGGCGGACCGCCTCCACGCCGGCCACGACGGTGGTCGCCACGGCGCCGAGCCCGGGCAGGAGGACCCCCAGGCGTCCTTGGCGGGAGGCGATGCGGGGAGTTGGGTCCACGGAGGTCCTAGTCCTTTCGGTTGTCCAGGGGAACACCGGTGCCGCGCTTGTACACCCATACCATGCGCTGCACGGCGGTTGCGTTGGTGAGGGCCGCCACGACCACGATCACGCCTGTGACCACCCAGCCGCTCCAGGCCAAGCCGAAGGCCAGGGAGCCGAAGCCCAGCAGGACGATGCGCTCGGCCCGCTGCATGAGCCCCACCGAGCAGTCGAAGCCCAGCGCTTCCGCCTTCGCCCGGGTGTAGCTGACCATGAGGGAGCCCCCGAGGGCCAGCGTGATGACGTAGACCATCCAGCGGTCGCCTAGCTCGGCGCCGTAGTTGTTGTAGAGGGTCATCAGGCCCAAGTACATGGCAATCTCGGAGATGCGGTCCAGCGTCGAGTCGAAGAAGCTGCCGAACTTGGACGCCAAACCGGACACCCGCGCCACGCGCCCGTCGAAGATGTCCAGCAGGCCGCCCATCAGGATGCAGAAGCCGGCGGTGCGCACGTGGTCCTGGGAGTACAGCCACGCCCCGGCCAAGGTGACCACGAACCCCGCCACGGAGATGGCGTTGGGGTGGACGCCACTGCGCACCAGCCACCGGACCACCGGCTCGATGATCGCGTAGACGGGGCGCCGGAGTGCCTTGAGGCCGCGCTCCCGCTCTGGGGCGGTCGCGGCCGGAGAGTCGCTCGCCCGAGAGTCGGTCAAGACGCCAGAATGATCGTGGAGGCGGCGCCCTTGCGCATGCCTTCCTGAATGGAGTGGTCCACCTTGCCCATCACACGCTCGAAGTTGGCCTGGGCGGCCACGAGGCTCTGGTAGACCGACGACGCCTGGAGGCGGTTGGCGACCGACTCGTACTGGGCCATCTCCTCCTCGGTGGGCTCCTGGTTCCTCTGGACGGCGGACTCCAGGGCCGCGCCCAGACGGGCGGCCTCGTTCTTGAGGGCGACGATCTCCCGGTCCTCGTCGGCGGCCTCCGCGGCCCGTTTGAGGGTGCGGTACTCGGGCGTCTGGGCCAGGGCGCGTCCCAGGGATTCTGCCAGCTCGTGGATTTCAGCCAACCGCGGGCTCCTCTCGTGACTGGGCGAAAACATAGCGCGGCAGACCTGCCAAGTCTTCCCTTACGACGACCTGACCGGCCCCGGCCTCTCGGAAGATGCTTGCGACGGCCCCGGTCTGGCTACGCCCCACCTCCAGCCCGATCCACCCGCCAGGACGGAGCGCGGGAACGGCGGACCGGATCAGCGGACGAATCACGTCGAGCCCGTCTTGGCCCGCCTCCATGGCGACCCGGGGCTCCCACTCCCGCACCTCGGGCGCCGCCGAACGCCACTCGGCGGTGGTGAGGTAGGGGGGGTTGGACACGATCAGGTCGAAGGTCGCGCCTGCCACGGGCTCCAGCAACGGGCCTTTGCGGAACTCGACGGCTTCGATTCCGGCCTGCGCGGCGTTGCGTCGAGCGGCGGCGAGGGCAGTGGACGACACGTCGGTGGCGACCACCATGTCGGCCAGCTTCTCGTCCGCCAGCGCCAGGGCAAGAGCGCCGGACCCTGTGCCGATGTCCAGGGCCGAGCCAAACGGGGCCGAGCCGAACGGGGCCGTCGAGTCTCGCCCGCGTCCGGTGGCGTCGAGCAGCGTGTCCAGCAGGTCGAGCAGCGCGTCCAGCATGTGCTCGGTCTCGGGGCGCGGGACGGCGACGCCAGGGCCAACGGTCAGCTCCAGGTTGCGGAACGGGGCCGTGCCCAGGACGTACTGGAGTGGCTCCCGGGCTGCCCGACGTCGGAGCAGCGGCCGGCAGGCGGCCATTTCGGCGGAGGAGAGCGGGCGGTCGAAGTGCAGGTAGAGCTGGAGGCGCCCCATCTCCAGGACATGGGACAGGATGTGCTCCGCGTCGAGGCGGCTGTTCTCCACGCCCTTGCGGCCCAGGTACTCGGTGCTCCGGCGGACGGCCTCCAGGACGGTGAGGGGGGGCTCGTGGGGCCTGTCGGGCCGGGACCGAACGGCTTCCCGGCGCACTGCCCGGCGGACGGTCACGAGGACTCGGCTGGGGAGGCGCGTCCGGCCAGCCGCTCCTCCTCGCGGGCCAGCCGCAGGGCGGCGACGATCTCCTCCAGGTCGCCGTCGAGAATGTCGGCCAGCTTATAGAGGGTCAGTCCGATCCGGTGGTCGGTCACCCGGTTCTGGGGGAAGTTGTAGGTGCGGATCTTGGCGGACCTGTCGCCGCTGCCGATCTGGGAGCGACGCTCCGCCGCCCGTTCCGCCTCGCGCTGGGCCGTGATCCGATCCAGCAGCCGCGAGCGGAGAACTTTCATCGCGCGCGCCTTGTTCTTGTGCTGCGACTTTTCGTCCTGGCACGAAACGACCATGCCCGTGGGGACGTGGGTGACCCGCACCGCCGAGTCCGTCGTGTTGACCGACTGTCCACCGGGTCCCGACGAGCGGAAGACGTCGACCCGCAGCTCCGACGGGTCGATCCGCACGTCTACCTCCTCGGCTTCGGGGAGCACCGCGACGGTGGCGGCGGAGGTGTGGACCCGGCCCTGGCTTTCGGTCTCGGGCACGCGCTGGACGCGATGGGTGCCGGACTCGAAGCGGAGCCGTCCGTAGGCACCCTTCCCCCGCACAGTGAAGACCGCTTCTTTGATTGCGCCCAGCATCCCCGCCGAGATGCTGGCCATCTCGATCGTCCAGCCGGCGCGCTCCGCCAGCCGTCGGTACATGCGTAGCAGGTCGGCACCAAAGAGACCCGCCTCGTCCCCGCCAGTGCCGGCCCGGATCTCCACCACCGCTGGTCGGTCCTCCATGGGGTCGGCGGGCGCCAGTGCCTGCCGAAACCGCCGAGTCGCCTCCGCCAGCCGCAGCTGAAGGGCGGCAGCCTCCTCCTGGGCCATCTCCTTGAGCTCGGGATCGTCGTCTGCGACGGCCAGTTCCCGCGCCCCGGCAAGCTCTTCTTCCAACGCCGCCACCTGGCGTCCGCTCTCGACCACGGCGGAAAGGGCTGCGCGCTCCTTGCCCAGGTCCCGAAGGCGGGAGGCGTCGCGCGTGACTTCCGGGTTCGCCAGCTCCCGGTCCAGCTCCCGGCACCGGGTCTCCGTCTCGGAGAGTCGTTCGGCAAGGCGGGAGTTCATGGGGCGTTCCGGGAGGCGGTGGACGGCGGGACCGGTGCAAATATGGTAGCGGGGGGAAGCGGTCTCAAGGAGGAGGCCCGGGGGCCGACAATTCCGCGCCTCCGGCCACCTCATGCGCGGAGTGCGCTTGCGAATCTGCGACCTGTTCCCGTAGCCTTCCTATATCGCAGGCAGATCGGAACGCACTGCACCAACTGCCGCTCCCGTCTATGGGGTCCGGCGCCCGGAACCCGCTCGGGTTACCCTGCGGGACGAGTCTGGAAGGGCAGCATGAGCGACGAGGCCGGGACATCCATGATCGATTGCCGGTCGCCGTGGAAGCCGTTCAACGAGATCACGAGCACCCAGTTCTTGTCGGTAAGCGTCGAGCGGTATCGCAGCATCGACGGCCTAGTGCTGGAAGACTTGGGTCAAGTGAACATCGTCGTTGGCCGCAACAGCGTCGGCAAGACTTCTCTGCTGGAGTCGGTCTATCTGCTGGCTTGTCAGAACGACGACCGGGGTCTTCTGGATGTGCTTGGATGGCGCGGCCAGATTGAGTGCGATCCCGAACCACGTTGGGTCGTCAGTCAACTTCCGGCGACGATTCAGATTTCGGGAGCCTTCGACAGAATCGACGACAACGCGGCCACGTTCGGGGCAACACGGCTTGACGGCCCCAGAGACGACATAGGTGATCACGCCGCCTTTCTGGGTGGCTTTGCCATCAACGCCAGCTACGGTGGTCGCGACCAAGCCACCAAGGTCATGTTCTTCGCGGATCGAGCCCGGCGCACCCGTCGTCGCGGGCGAAACTGGTTGTGCCGAGCCGTGATCACGAGCCCCTTTGCTGCCAGTTGTTCTCGTGTGCTGGAATGGTCCCACAAGGAAAGCTTGGAGGCCGGCACAAAAAAACAGGTAATCGACTTCTTAAAGAAGCACATCGACCCCGCATTGATCAACATCGAGATGGCCGACAGACGGTTCCTTGTCTTCCACGAAGGATTCGACAGGGCACTGGACCTAACTTCGTTTGGCGAGGGCGTAAGCCGTATCTTCGAGATCGGCCTGCTGTGCGCCGGTGCGCGGAGCGGCGTGCTGCTCGTCGACAATTTCGAGAATGCGATTCACCCAGAGCTCCTGGAGCATTTCACACGCCTGATTCGCGAGCTGGCGGTCGAACTCAATGTACAGTTGTTCCTCACGACGCACAGCAAGGAATTGATTGACGCGTGGTTGATGAACAGCGGTCGAGGGGACGACATCGTGGGTTACGCGTTGGGTCGCACAGCAAATCAAGTCACTGTGCAGAGGTACGGCGGTGAACGACTGCGGCGGTTGCACGACGCCGTGGACTTCGACCTGCGGGGCGTTCGGTGAGGGCGGTCGGGGTATCCTGCGTTGCCACGACGGCATTCGCCGTGCTCGCCAGCTGCGACAAACCGGATACCACGAACCCCGCAGCAACATCCGCCAACGGCTGGCGTCTCGAAGAGGAAGTCAGGATCGTCGGTCCGGCCGAGGGCTTCGGCGTGATCGAGGCCGTGGCGGCAGACGGCAACGACAACATCTACGTGCTGGACAGAATGGCCCAACAGGTGTTTGTCTTCAACGCGAGCGGCACCTACTCGCACTCCATAGGGCGAAGAGGCGAAGGACCGGGAGAGCTGTCGAGAGCCTCGGGCGTCAGCGTCGGTCCCGACAACCGGATTTGGGTGCCCGACCCGGCGACGGCCCGCGTTTCGGTCTTCGAGCCGGACGGCTCGTTCGTGTTTGCCCTGCCCCGACGCGGGCGAGGGTATCCGGGAACAAGAACTTGGGACCGTTCCGTCAGCTCGAACGGCCGATACACGGATTGGAGGATATGGTTTCCCAACCGAGTACGGGGCAGCCTCCCTGCGGAGACGCAGGCCTTTCCGGTTGTTCTCCCCGCCAATCTGGAAGGCGGTGATTCGCTGCCCGAAGGCGACTATGTGGCCGATGAGCGTCGCGACGAGCACCGCGACTCCTTCCCTCCCTTCCCTCCGCTGGAGTACACGGCGGAGATGGTGGAGATAGGCGGCAGGACCACGTACAGGGACTACTTCGCCGGTAGCCTGCTGTACGCCTTGGAAGGTGGACGGACGATCTGGTTCGGCCACTCTCGAGAGTACCGCGTCTACAAGCGCTCACTGGAAGGTGACACGCTGTTGGTCGTCTCCCTGGACGAAACCCCAGCCCCGGTTGTTGAAGCCGACTTCGAAGCCGTGCGCGAGCTCCTGGGTGACCGCCCCGACGCCGAAGAGCGGCTTGCCGCGCTTCCCGACGAGAAGCCGATCCTCAAAGCCATCTTCGCCGACGGAACGGGGACGCTGTACGTCGTGCCCGAGAGTGAAACGGCACCCGCCGGTACGGCAGTCGACGCCTTCGGACCGGACGGCCAGTACTTGGGCCGGGCCACGTTGCCGGAACCGGTGAAGACAGGGATTATGGGTTCGCTTCCCGCTTACGCCACGACCCGATACCTGCTTCTGGCGGGCATGGGCGACGATCTGGAACTCTACGTAACCCGCCTTGGCATCCGGCGTCGGGCACCCTAATGCGCTACTTCAACACGTCCGGCCCGGTGGTGGCGGGGGAGCACTACCACATTCCGCCGTTGGCCCGCGTGAACCTTGCCGAACTCCGGCAGCTTGTCGCCTGGAAGCGCTACTTCGTGCTCCACGCGCCCCGCCAGACGGGCAAGACCTCTGCGTTGCTGGCGCTTCGAGACCTGCTGAACGCCGAGGGCGGCTACCGTTGCGTCTACGTCAACGTGGAGGCCGGACAGGCGATGCGCGAGGACGTCAGGGCAACGACCGAAGTGATCCTGGGTCAATTGGCCCGCCAAGCAAGGCGAGTGGGCGACGACTATCTGACCGACGCCTGGCCCCGGATCTTCGCCGAATACGGCCCCGGAGCCCTCGGGGAGGCACTGTCGCGCTGGGCCGAGGCGGCCGAGAAGCCTCTGGTGCTGTTGATTGACGAGATCGACTCGCTGGTGGGCGACTCGCTACTGTCCGTATTGCGACAGTTGCGCGCCGACTACCCTCACCGTCCCGAGAGCTTTCCCCAGAGCGTCGTTCTGTGCGGAGTCCGCGATGTGCGCGACTACCGCATCTACTCCAGCTCCGCAAAGACGATGGTGACGGGCGGCAGCGCGTTCAACATCAAGGCCGAGTCGTTGCGGCTGGGCGACTTCTCCCGGGACGAAGTGCACGCGCTTCTCGGTCAGCACACCACCGATACGGGCCAGCCGTTCAGCGCTGGCGCACTGGAGGCGGTGTGGAGCCAGACCCGTGGCCAGCCCTGGCTCGTCAACGCGCTGGCATACGAAGCCTGCTTCCGGGGTGCACTGGCCGCCGTCCGCACACGCCGCATCACCGAAGCCGATGTGCTCGTCGCCCGGGAGCAGCTGATCCTGCGCCACGACACGCACCTGGATCAGCTGACCGACAAGCTCAAGGAGAACCGGGTGCGGCGGGTGATCGAGCCCCTGCTGGTCGGCGGCGACGGCTTCGAGTCCACCGCCGACGACATCAAGTACGTACAGGACCTGGGGCTGATCGCTCGCGACCCGCCGATACGGCTGGCCAACCCGATCTACGCCGAAGTCGTGACCCGGCAGCTGACGTGGCCAACCCAGTTCAAGTTGCAGGAGGACCCGGCGCGATATGTGGACGCCAGCGGCACACTATTGCTGGACAAGCTGCTGGCCCGCTTTCAGGAGTTCTTCCGCGAGCACTCGGAGAGCTGGGTGGAGCGGTTCGACTACCGGGAGGCGGGGCCGCACCTGCTGTTGCAGGCGTTCTTGCAACGGATCGTCAACAGCGGCGGCCGTGTTGAGCGGGAACACGGGCTGGGGCGCCGCCGGGCTGACCTGCTGATTGAGTGGCCAGAGGGCGAGCGGGTGCGCAAGTACGTAGTGGAGTGCAAGGTTCGCCACGATCGCCGGGGGCTCGAGCGCACGGTGGCCGAAGGCGTGGAGCAGACGGCGGCGTACATGGACCGCTGCGGTGCGGAGGCGGGCCACTTGGTGGTCTTCGACCGTCGCGAGGAACGCAGTTGGGACGAGAAGGTGTTCCGGGACCGCCGTACCGCCGAGAGCGGCGTCGAGATCGCGGTCTGGGGGATGTGACGATGCGCCGCTTCAACAGGTCCGGGCCCGTTGTGGCGGGACGCCACTACCACATACCGCCGCTTGAACGGGTCGACCTTGCCGAGATCCGACAGCTCGTTGCCTGGAAGCAGTACTTCGTCCTGTACGCGCCCCGCCAGACGGGCAAGACCTCTGTGCTGCTGGCGCTTCAGGACTTGCTGAACGCCGAGGGCGGCTACCGTTGCGTCTACGTGAACGTGGAGGTCGGACAGGCGATGCGCGAAGACGTGGAGCGCGCAACGAAGGTGATCCTGGCCCAATTGGCCCGCCAAGCAAGGCAGACGGGCGACGACTATCTGACCGAAACTTGGTCCCGGATCTTCGCCCAACACGGCCCCGGAGCCCTCGGGGAGGCATTGTCGCGCTGGGCCGAGGCGGCCGAGAAACCTCTAGTGCTGCTGATCGACGAGATCGACGCACTGGTGGGCGACTCGCTGCTGTCCGTGCTGCGTCAGCTGCGGGCGGACTACCCTCACCGCCCCGAGAGTTTTCCCCAGAGCGTCGTCCTGTGCGGGGTCCGCGATGTGCGCGACTACCGCATCTACTCGAGCTCCGCCAAGACGATGGTTGGCGGCGGCAGTGCGTTCAACATCAAGGCCGAGTCGTTGCGGCTGGGCGACTTCACCCGGGGCGAAGTGCACTCGCTGCTGGGCCAGCACACCGCCGAGACGGGCCAGCCGTTCGGCAGTGGTGCGCTGGAGGCCGTGTGGAGCCAGACTCGGGGCCAGCCCTGGCTCGTGAACGCCCTGGCGTACGAGACATGCTTCCGGAACGCACTGGCCGCCGACCGCACCCGCCCCGTGACCGAGGCCGACGTGCTGGAGGCCCGCGAAGAGCTGATCCTGCGCCGCGACACGCACCTGGACCAGCTGACCGACAAGCTCAAAGAGGGCCGGGTGTGGCGCGTGGTGGCACCGATCCTGGCGGGGAGCGACCGGTCGAGCTACACGGAGCGGGACGTGGAGTACGTTCGGGACCTGGGGCTGATCGCCCGTGATCCACCGATCCGCATGGCCAACCCGATCTACGCCGAGGTGGTGCCCCGCGAGCTGACGTGGCTCGCCCAAGACGACCTCCCCCATGACCCGGCTTGGTACGTGGACGGTTCGGGCGCGCTGAACCTTGCGAAACTGATCGAGGCGTTCCAGGAGTTCTACCGTGAGAACTCGGAGCACTGGGTAGAGCGCTACGACTTCCGGGAGGCGGGGCCGCAGTTGCTCCTGCAAGCGTTTCTGCAACGGGTTGTCAACAGCGGCGGGCGGATCGAGCGGGAGTACGCGCTGGGGAGCGGTCGCACCGACCTGCTGATCGAGTGGCCGGAGGCCGAGCGCATCCGCAAGTACGTGGTGGAGTGCAGGGTTCGCCACGATCGCCGGGGGTTAGGGCGCACGGTGGCCGACGGCGTGGAACAGACAGCGGCGTACATGGACCGTTGCGGTGCGGAGGCGGGCCACCTGGTGGTCTTCGACCGCAGCGAGGAACGCAGCTGGGACCAGAAAATGTTCCGGGACCGCCGTACCGCCGAGAGCGGCACCGAGATCGCGGTCTGGGGTATGTGACGTGACGATGCGCCGCTTCAACAGGTCCGGGCCCGTCGTGGCGGACCGCCACTACCACATTCCGCCGCTCGAACGAGTCGACCTTGCCGAGATCCGGGAGCTGATCGACGACCAGCAGTACTTCGTGCTACACGCCCCCCGCCAGACGGGCAAGACCTCCGCGCTGCTAGCGCTTCAGGAGCTGCTGAATGCCGAAGATGGTCCTTGCCGCTGCGTCTATGTGAACGTCGAGGGTGCCTCGACTGCCCGGGAGGACGTAGACGCGGCGATTCGCACCGTTCTGAACGAGTTGGCCGAAACGGCGCAAGACACGCTGGGCGACGGCTGCCTTGGCAAAATATGGCCCGCCGTGATGGACAGAGCCGGCGGACACAGTGCTCTCCGCGTCGCGCTGACTCGCTGGTGCCGGGCGAGCCCCAAGCCACTGGCGCTGCTGATCGACGAGATCGACTCGTTGGTAGGCGACTCGCTGTTGGCCGTGTTGCGGCAGCTTCGAGCGGGCTACTACCTGCGCCCCGACGGCTTTCCCCAGAGCGTCGTTCTGTGCGGCGTCCGCGACGTGCGCGACTACCGCATCTACTCGAGCTCCGAGAAGACGATGGTCACCGGCGGCAGCGCCTTCAACATCAAAGCCGAATCCCTGCGCCTGGGCGACTTCTCCCGGGACGAAGTGCGCGCGCTGCTGGCCCAGCACACCGCCGATACGGGCCAGCCGTTCACCTCCGGCGCACTGGACGCGGTGTGGAGCCAGACCCGAGGCCAGCCGTGGCTCGTCAACGCGCTGGCCTACGAGACCTGCTTCCGGAGCCCACTGGCGGCGGACTGCTCCCGCCTCCTGGTCAAGGCCGCCAACCGCTCCCGTCCCATCACCGAAGCCGACGTGCTCGCCGCCCGCGAACAGCTGATCCTGCGCCGCGACACTCACCTGGACCAACTCACCGACAAGCTCAAGGAGGACCGGGTGCGGCGGGTAGTCGAGCCTTTGCTGGTCGGTGGCGACGGCTTCGAGTCCACCGCCGACGACATCGAGTACGTGCAGGACCTGGGGCTGATCGCTCGCGATCCCCCGATGCGGCTGGCCAACCCGATCTACGCCGAAGTGGTGCCCCGGCAACTTACTTGGCCGACCCAGCTCAAGTTGCAAGACGACCCGGCGTGGTACGTGGACGCCGACGGCGCGCTACTGCTGGACAAGCTGCTGGCCCGCTTCCAGGAGTTCTTCCGCGAGCACTCGGAGAGCTGGGTGGAGCGGTTCGACTACCGGGAGGCGGGGCCGCACCTGCTGTTGCAGGCGTTCCTGCAGCGGATCGTCAACAGCGGCGGCCGCGTCGAGCGGGAACACGGCCTTGGCCGCCGCCGGGCAGACCTGTTGATCGAGTGGCCGGAGGGCGAGCGGGTGCGCAAGTACGTTGTCGAGTGCAAGGTTCGCCACGACCGCCGGGGGCTGGAGCGCACGGTGGCCGATGGCGTGGAACAGACGGCGGCGTACATGGACCGTTGCGGGGCGGAGGCGGGCCACTTGGTGGTCTTCGACCGTCGCGAAGAACGCAGCTGGGACGAGAAGGTCTTCCGGGACCGCCGCACCGCCGAGAGCGGTGTCGAGATCGCGGTCTGGGGGATGTAGCCTGGCTGGGCTCAAAGACCGAATCCGGTGGCGATCATTAGGAGTTGACGGAGACGGCGCTGGCATCTCGAAGTCGATGGCGGAAAATGACCTATCAAGTCCGTGGAAGCTGCGTTCACGTAGGTGCACGGCAGAACGATTCTGCCGGTCCCATCCAGTTGGCCCCTTCAGCACGCCAGGATCGGCAAGATGTCCATAACAACTCACCCGGCACTGCCCACGCGCACAATCTGGATTCTTCTGGTAGCGTCGTCCTGTTTGGCCTGCGACGGCGTTCGGGCTCATCCCGGCGATGCACTGGTCGGTGAGGGTCTCGTCGCCGACGATCAGGTCGTTTCCTTCGGCGTTCCCGAATGGGAGCGACACAGACCTGCGTTGCCGAAGCAGCCGATCGCGTCGATAGCATCCAGCCGGCAGCTGGGGACCGACGAAGACTTCGGCTTGGTCACCGTCATGGCGACCGCCGGTCCCCTGTTGCTCGTGGGCGACGAAATGATGGACCCTCACGTTGCGGTGATCGACATCGCCACCGGCAAGGTGACAACCCGACTCGGCAGAGACGGCGAGGGTCCCGGCGAGTTCCATGCGCCGCATATGATCGCTCCCGACCCGCAGAGTCCGTCCATTCGCTGGATATTCGACTTTCGCAACGTTCGCTGGACCGCCGTTTCGCTGGACGGCTCGCCGTCGGTCGTGGAAGAGCGGTCCTTGGCTGGCGTGCCCTGGTGGCCGGAGACACCGATTTGGACCGGGCCGTCGGAAGTTCTGATTCATGGGGTCTACTACGGATTCCCCTTCCTCAAGGCGAAGATTGCCGAGACCGGCCGGATCACGTCGATCAGGCGGTTCACTGGACTGCAGCCGTTTACGAAGCAGGACATCTCCCACGGTGCCGGGCTGCGGTTCGTCAACCGGAGCTCATGGCGCTCCGGCCGTCTGCCGGCATGTTTGTCATAGCGTACCAGTTCGGCAATCAGATCGACGTCTTCTCGAACAGCGGGAGAATAATCGGCAGGACGCGGGGACCCTACGACGTGGACGCACGGTTTCACGTCGCCGACGACCGGTTCTTCTGGGAGGAAGACAGTCAGTACGGCTACGTGGATGCCTACGGCACAGAACGGTTCTTCTATCTGCGATGGAGCGGACGTCGCATGAACGAGCCGCGGCAGGCTACCACCAAGATGCACCAGTACGACTGGGACGGCCGCTTCCTGCGGGCACTTGAGCTCGACCACGACATGCTGGCGTTCGCCGTGTCCTCTACCGACGACCGGCTTTGGGCGTATGTGGAGAATCCGTATCCTGTCATCCGCGAATGGAACCTTCCGCCCTTGCCCGGAGGAAAGCAATGACGAGTCCGATCAACCGATGGAGCGGCGGAACCGGCTGGAAGCTGTCGCCAGGTCGCACGCGCAAGACCCCAGCCCGCCGAACGTTTAGGCTCCTTGTACCGACTCTGGCAGGCGTCATACTGTCCGCAACCTGCGGAGACGACCCGACGGACGAGGGCCCCAGCCTCGCAACCCACGTCGACACTGTGGACGGTGTAGTGCGCGTCCTCAACACTGGGAATGCTCCAGAATGGGAACTGTCCCCGATCGTCTCCATCGGACCCGAGTCGGCCCTCGAATCGGACACGCCGGAGGCGTTCGGCTCCGTGTACGGGATCGCCTTCGGCGCGAGCAGCAACCTATTCATAGCCGACGGCCTGAACCGCGAAGTCCGAGTCTTCGGCCCATTCGGCGAGCACATCCGCACCTTCGGACGCCAGGGCGATGGACCGGGGGAGTTTCGCAGCCTCAATTCCCTTGCCTGGGTGGGAAGCAAGCTTTTGACGCTGGACTTCGGCGTCGGACGGGTTGGCGAATTCTCGCCCAACGGCGAATGGTTGGGCCAGCGCTCCGAGTTCGGTGGAATCGGCGGGGGCGGCGGCGTCCTGCGGCTCTACCCTGTAACGGCGAACCAAGCGTTCGTGCGGACCTTCTCTCCCGCACGCGGTGCGATGATCTTCGCCGGTCACGACGACGCGGGGCCCACAGCGGACACTTTGCCGACGGTGAGAGCACCAGCGGGCATGGTCAGCGGCATTACGTGCACCAGCGAAACGGCGATGCGCAGCTATCCCATCCCCTTCGCCCCCAGGATCGTCCAGCACCCCGGACCTGGCGGCACGATCTACTCGGTGGTGACCGACCAGTACCGGATTGCAGTCACGCGCGACGCAGACACCTTGCGGATCATCGAACGGGAGTTGCCCGCGGAGCCGGTGTCCGACGAGGAGTGGGAAGCAGGCAACGAAGAGTACTATGCCTTCCTGGACGACAACCCTAGTGCCTCCTGCGAGCCGCGCAGGCCGGACCGGACCGCCGCAATCCCCTTTGTCGAGGATCTCTTCGTCGAGCCCGACGGCCGCCTGTGGGTGGAGGTCGTGCGGACCGCGGGCAACCGGTGGGAAGTCTACGATACCGCTGGCGCGCTGGTGGGCACCATGCGTGCGATGGAACGCTCCACGGCGCCCGCGTTCGGCCAGGAGCGAATGGCGACGGCCCGCCAGGACAGTCTTGGCATCAGCTACGTGGACGTCTACCGGGTGCTGGAATCGCGGTGACTGGCGTGCTGACTGCACCCCCTGCCTCGTCGTCTTGGCGGTTGCCGACAGCCCTCGGGTTAGCCCAAGTTGCCAAGCGGTATCGGATGGTCGACCGGCATGATCCCAGTAGTGGGGGAGGAGCTTCCCATGGGAAAGACGACGACAGCGGGCAGGGACAGGACAGCGACGCTGGCCAAGAGCAGTTCCAGCAGGAAGACGAGAGGATAAATGTTGCCCGCCTCTGTGCGCGGGACCCGGCCGAATGGGCGCGCGCGGTCCGCTTGGCGTCGCCGAACATCCGCGGTGCCGTTCGAAGCTTCGCAACCGACGAGGCGGACCCCGACGACCTGGTGCAGAAGTGCTGGATCCGCGTCGTGAACCAAATCGGCAAGTTCTCCAACCTCGACCCCGACGGCACAGCCAGCCGGTCCGCCTTCACGGGCTGGGTGGTCGTCGTGAGCCTCAACCATTGCAAGGACCTGTATCGTGGCAAGAAGCGCACCTCCGAAACCGGTACCGTGCCGATGGAGGGTCTGGACGAGGTGCTCGACGGCGGACCGAACCCAGAAGAGTTGTACTTGCAACGCCAACTCCAGAAGGCGGTCTGGGAGGCGCTGGCAACGCTGCCGGAGCGGGCACGGGAGGCAATCATGCTCAAGCACGGCGAGGGAAGGTCAACGGTGGAGATTGCGGCAGCCCTCCGCGTGTCGCCGGCGTCGGTGCGCCGGTTGGTGCACCGGGCCACTTACAAGCTCCACAAGAATGAGGAGCTTCGAGAATGGCTAACGCGATGAATGGCGGAAACTGACCTATGCGCTCAGACTCACGCCAGCACGACTTCGCGCGCCGGGCGGTCTCGGTATACCTGAAGCTGGCCCTGCTGTACGGGCTGTACGCGCTGCAGGCTCTCTTCCACGGATTCCGCTCCAGCGTTTCCGTCCCCGACAGACTGGTCATGACCGCGGGCTCTGCGAGCATCGTGCTGTCGCTGTTGGTGCCGCCTGCCGTCTTCGCAGCAGCCCTCTCTGCCTTCGACCCAATCGACGAAACGGCTCCTGGCAACCGAAAGCGCGATTGGTACCGCTTGGTCGCAATGGCGCTGGGCGCTTGGCTTCTGAGCGGACTCGGCCCAGTCGCAGCGGACGTTGGCCTCTACAAGATGCGCGATGCTGCGGGTCTGCCCGGCCGTCCCGCTACCTTTACGGAGGTCATGGTCCTCGTGCCCGTTGCCATTGGCTTGTTCGTCGTCCTGTCGGGAGTCGCGGGCGCTTTGGTCGGGCAACGCACGCGAGGGTTGTCTCGTTGGCGCTGCCATCTTGTGCGGTGGGTCGCCTGCTTGGCGCTGGTCGCCGCGTTCTGGTTTCCCGTGATGGGTGCCGGCGCGCTGGTCGATCGCCACGGCGTCTCGGTCGCGTGGCTCTTGGTGCTTCTTCCGCTCACCGCTCCTTTCTTGGCGACTTGGTTGCTGATGCGGATGCAGGGGTACGAGCTTCGCGACATCCTTCCAGCGCCGACCCGGGCGACTCGATATCGCCCACTCGACCCGGCGTGTATCGACCAACTGACCACGATCGTCGTAGAGGGTCCGAGCGATGCCGATCCGGCAACGGCTGGCGAACTCGCATTCAAGAACGAGGCAGAAGCCGAGATGTTCCGCTTCGTGGCTGGGCTCCGGCGGGCCGTTGCCCCCGGAGCACCGATCAGCGAGCGCAAGGTGCAGGAGATCGTTCGTGCTGTGGTTGAGGCGCCCGCACCACCAGAGCCGGCTCGAAAGCAGGTCCGTCTGACAGTGCCGGCTTGGTGGCCGAAGATAGACATCGCCTCGATGGGAGAGTTCGGCGTCTCCTGGGCTTGCTTGACCGTTGGGCTTCTGTTCCTGGGACTGGTTGGCGGGACTGCCCCCAACCTGCTGGCGGCTGCGGTGCTGGCGCTGTTGGGGACCGCCGTCACGATGCTCCTCGCCGAGCACCGGCCGATCCCGATTCCTGCGGCCGCCGCGGCTTGAGCCGTCAAGCTCCTCCCCCGCTGCTCGCACTGCACGCCGACTCCCAGGTCTGTGGCCGCCTTCGTTCAATCGTGGGATCCGGTCCCGTGTCGCGCATCGTCGGACCGGCGGTCTTTGCCTCGGGCTGGCAAGAGCTCGGAGCCCTTGTAGCGGCGCATCCCCGCTCGCCCGCAGTCGTGGACCCGGCCTTCCGTGGCAACGCGGACCCCGCTTCGGCCGACTCGATCCGCGTGCTCCGAGGCTCGTCCGTCTCCCTGGTCTGCTACGCGGAGCCGTCCGCGCTTCGGGCATGGCGCGTACAGGACGGCGAGTACTTCGTCGCGGCGGTTCTTCACTCCGGGGACGGGGACGACTTCGCCGCTATCGAGTCGGCGGTGCTTCGAGCCGCTGGCGCACGCCGGGTCCTGCGACTGCTCGACGACATAGGTCGCCGAGCACACCGGCAGACGGAGGAGATCTTCGGCGCTGTCCTCGCCCTGGCGGTGGCCCCTTGCTCCGTGCCAAAGCTTGCCGCCAAGCTCGGGCTCTCCCAGAGGACGCTTTGGCGACGGTGCGCGGCACTCCGGATTCCGTCTCCAGGACGGCTCCTCGCCCTGGGCCGCATCTTCACAGTGGAGCGTTTGGCGGAGTGGAGCGGGCAGCCCTCGGGGGCTGTGGCGCTTGCTGTTGGGTTCTCCGACTACTCCAACTATCGGCGGCTGGTGCGTCGCCACATGGGAGCGCCGCCGTCAATAGTACAGCGGCAGGGAGGCGTGGGCCGAGTGGCGCTGGCCATTCTTCGAGCCCTGGCGGACGGGAGCACCGCGGACCGGAGCACCGAATCCACACCGACGCCGGTTGGTGGATTGCCTACAAGAAGTACCGCAGCACGAACAGCCCAAACATCACCCACAGCGTCAAGCTGATCTGCTTCGTTCGGCCGCTCAGCAGCCGCAACGCCACGCAGGAGATGATCCCGACCGAGATGCCTTCCGCAATGCTGAACGTCAGCGGCATGAAGGCGATCGTCAGGAAGGCGGGGATCGCCTCCACCGGGTCCTTGAAGTCGATGCGCGCCACCGCTCCCATCATGAATACGCCGACCAGGATCAGTGCGGCCGCCGTCGCGGCGCTGGGCACAAGCTGCACCAGGGGGCCGAAGAAGAGCGCCACCAGGAAGAGCACGCCCACGGTGATCGCCGTCCAGCCCGTCCGTCCGCCCTCGGCCACGCCCGCAGCGCTCTCCACGTAGGTGGTCGTGGTGCTGGTTCCCAGAAGGGAGCCCGTGACGGTGGCCACCGAGTCGGCCATGAGCGCCCGCTTGGCACGAGGCAGCCTGCCTTCCTCGTCGAGCATCTTCGCCTTGCCTGCGACCCCCACCAGCGTGCCCGCCGTGTCGAAGAGGTCCACGAAGGTGAAGGTGAAGACCGCCGTGATGAGCCCATAGGCGAACAGCCCCTGGAAGTCCAGCTGCAAGAAGGTGTCGCCCAGGCCGCTGGGCATCGAGACCAGCGCCCAGCTCTCGGGAGCGACCACCCCCAGGGGAATCCCCGCCAGCGTCGTCGCCAGTATGCCGTACAGAAGCGCGCCAGGCACCTTCCGGGCCACCAGGGCCGCCGTGACCACGAGCCCGAAGATCGCCAGGCCGATCGCCGCCTCGTCCACCCCCGGCATCACGTACTGGGCCAAGTCGCCCCCGCCCAGATGGCCCTCGTTGACGCGGCCCATCGTCCTTGTGCCTGGGTTGTAGGCGATCAAGCCAGCGTTGCGCAGCCCGATCAGCGCGATGAAGAGCCCGATCCCGCCGCCCACCGCGTGTTTGAGGTTCGACGGAATGCCGTCGATGACCGCTTCCCGGAGCTTGGTGAGCGTCAGGATCACGAAGATCACGCCCGACACGAAGACCGCCGCCAGCGCCGCTTGCCACGACAGCCCTTCTCCCAGGACCAGCGTGTACGCGAAGAAGGCGTTGAGGCCCATCCCCGGCGCCAGCGCGAAGGGGTAGTTGGCCAGGAGGCCCATCAGGATCGACCCGGTCGCCGCCGCTAGGCAGGTAGCCACCAGCACGCCTCCCGCCGGCATTCCCGCGTCGCCGAGGATGGCGGGGTTGAGCACCACGATGTAGGCCATCGTGGCAAAGGTCGTCAGGCCGGCCCGCACCTCCCGCTTGAGCACGGGACCGGGCGGGAAGGGCAGGGAGGCGGAGGACGAGGTCGGGGAGTTCTGCATCTTTACATAGTATGTGTCTACATGGGATCGGACAAGCCGGGGGGCAGACACCTCCCCGAGGCTGGCCCCCACCGCGCCGGAGCCACCAGCCGATGAGAACTTTCCGTGCAGCCCTCGCTGCCCTCCTCGTTGCCGGATGCGCCCCGCTCGGGTGCTCGCCGCCCGAAGCCGGTGCTCCCGCCGACACCTCTGCGCCGCGTCTCGTCCAGCTGCTGGCCGACGGCCACGCGGTGTTTGGTTCCTTCCCAGGCGCGACCACGCCGGAACAGGGCGCCGAGCGGGGCCGCAACCGGGAGCTGGACTTCGTCTTCTACTCCCTGGAGTCGGGTCCCTTCGACATCCCCACGATGGCCGCGTACATGGCTGGAGTTGCCCAGGGCTCCGCGCCGGATCCCCCGCACCCGCTTGTGCTTCGCGTGCCGCCGGTTCGGGACGGCGTGGAGCAGGCGTCGGCAAATGTGGCCGAGGCGGTTGCCGCGGGAGTGGCGGGGATCGTCTTCCCCCACGTGGAGTCGGCGGAAGACGCGGCCGCGGCAGTAGCGTCGATGGGCGACGAATCGTGGCCCGGCAAACCCAGCGGCTCGCTGGTGAACATGCTCATCGTCGAGGACCGAGCGGGTGTCGAACGTGTGGACGAGATCGTAGCCACGCCGGGCGTCAGCGTCGTCTTCGCTGGACCGGGGGACCTTCGGCGGGCCTACCAAGGAGACATGGACGCGGTCGAGGAAGCGATCCAGGCCGTGTTGGCGGCGTGCAAGGCTCACGGAGTGCCGTGCGGGATCACCGCCGGGCCTGACGACATCGTCCGCCGAATCGAGGAGGGCTTCCGCGTCTTCATTGTAAGCGACCCGGCCGCTGTGACCGCGGGTCGAGTGGCGATGGAGCAATAGCCGGCGGACGGGAGCGGCCCCCGAATCCACGCCCGCTTCCGGTTGGCGGATAACGACCTACCTATTTCAGGGAGCGCTTCCGTTTCCACGGTAGCCGTCAGAGGCGGCGCAGCATCCACCTACCGGCGCAGCATCCACCTACCAAGGAGGGGAAATGAGGGGCCTGCTGATAGCGACGGGAGCCTTGATGCTTGCCTGCGACATGGAGACGGAGAGGGTCCACCCCACTTCCGAGAACCTGCCGCATCGTCGGGACTATCTGGTCGGGTCGGATTCGCTTCCCACTGGCATGAGTGCGCAGGAACTCTCGGACTGGCGAGCCGCCCGGGCCGCCCTATTCGGTGTTCGGAGAGTTGCCGAGATCGGTCGGCTTGGAACCGGTGCCGTCGCCGATCCGCATGTGTTCGGGTTAATCGCCGATGTGGAGCTGGACGAGCGCGGCAACGTGTACGTCTTGGACCGACACAATGCTCAGGTCCGCATCTTCGATTCGCTAGGGACGTTCGTCGGGGCGATCGGTCAGCCGGGTCAGGGGCCGAACGAATTCCGCGATCCCAGCGCACTCGCGCTGCTGTCCAACGGACGAGTGGCCGTTGCGGACCGCGGGGCCGCACTCAAGGTCTTCGCCCCCACCGAAACGGGGTACCAAGTCGAATACAACGTCCAGTTGTCCCTTGTCCCCGAGGGCATGTGCGCAGACGGCAACCAGGTCTTTGCAGCCGGCTGGCAGAGATCCAGCAACGCGATCATCCACCATGCCGTTGGGGAGTACAACGGGAGGCAACACAACAGCTTCGGACGCGGATACAGGTCGGAGAGCTGGCTTGTTCAGGATCAGCTCTCGGACGGACGAATCGCGTGCCTGGGCGATCCGACTCGCGTGGTCTTCGCCTTCGAGTTGCTCCCCGTGTTGCGCGGATACGACGCTCGCGACGGTACGCTCGTCTGGGAAGCTGGCATCGACGGCTACGCGCAGATGAAGATCACGGAAATCAACTCCGCCGACGGACAATCGGCCGTCTCCTTCTCCGCGAGAGAGGTGCAGGACAACTTGGTTTCCGTAACTCGTGCGACATCCAACCATGTCCTGCTCCAGTACCTGAGAGGCAATCCCCAGGACGTGCGATCGGGCACAGCCGAGCCGTCCACTAGAACGTACTTGGTCGACGCCGCAACCGGCCGCGGAGCACTGATCGATTCGGTGCCGCTGATGGCGGCCATGGACTCGGTCCGGCAAGTCGCTATGTGGCTGCTGCCGTATCCGAGGCTTGAAGTGCGAGTCGTGCTGTCACACCTAACCGGAGAAGGCTAAAGATGTCAGTAACGTGCAAACTCGTCGACCGGCTCAAGAGCTGGCGGATTTGGCTTCTGCTTACCACAGGTTTCGGACTAGGGGCCTTTGGCATGATGCCGAAGCCAGAAGTCGACTTTCGCGTGCGCTGGACTCTCCCGGCATTCGCTTCCGAGTCGTACGAGCCGGAAGGGAGAACGGATTCTGGGCCGGAACTCGTTTTCGTCTTCATCGGGGCGTCGCGATGCCGATGGTCCAATCTTCCCGAAGCGAAGCGCCTCGTGCGCAAGGCCAAACTTGCTGTTCGCGACGCGGCCCACAAGCAAGGTCAAGGCTTCGCAGCCATAGGGATAGCCAGGGACGTGGTCGTGAGCGAAGGCGCGGCGCACCTAAGAGAGTTCGGCAACTTCGACGAAGTAACAGCAGGGAGAGGCTGGATGAACGCTGGGGTAATGCGGTACGTCTACCACGACCTCCCTGGCCCCGCGGCCACCCCCCAGGTCGTCGTGGTGAAGCGAAACGTCCGAGTCGAGAACGGACAGCGAGCGTTTGTCGACGAGCGAGTAGTGACTCGACTGGCAGGGTTGGTGGAGATTAGAAAGTGGGTTGAGAGCGGCATGGTACTGGGGCGGTGATCAAGGACACGGAGGATTCCATGGAGAGTCGAAGGTCTACTGAGTCGGGCTCGTTGGGCTTCGTCGTCGCCGTCGTAGTGAGTCTCCACGTCGTGGCCACTTCTGGGTGCCAGCGCGACATGGGGCTGATCCGAGGCACGGGGCAGGCCCAAACTTCCGTCAAGGAGCACGGCCCGATGTCGGTGCAAGTCGTCGAGATGTGGAGGACGGACGTCCACGCCGACTTCCACGCCCTCGCCGGGATGGCAGCGTGGCGCAACGGCACTGTTTGGGTGGGCGATGGGGAGAACGCCGAGGTGTGGGAGTTGCAACCCGACGGAAGCCAGGCTCGCAAGGTGACGTGGCGTGCCTCGGCGACCAAGGGGTTGGACGAAATCCGGCACCTCTCCGTCGTGGGTGACTCCGCCTTCCTGATTCTTGGCAGAGACGAACTGGAAATGGCAAAAGCGGACGCGAGCGGAGCTCGTCATGTGGAGTTGCCTCCCATGCAGACCTGGAGCTTTGTCGCGCTAGGGGACGGGGGTTTCGTCGTAGGCGGTGGCGCGTATCCTGGTGATCCGAACTATGGGCACTCAGTGCATCGATTCGACGTTCATGGAACCCTGGCGGCAAGCTGGCATCCTGGCTTCAAACACGAAGACTGGCGCGTCGCAAACTACCTGACTGGCAGCGCGGTGGGGCTGACCACCGACGGAGATCTGCTCGTCTCGGACTTGGCTCCGTTCAGAATCACCCGGTACGTGCAACTCGACCCCGGTCGGCCCGTTCGGATCGTGGTAGACGAGGACGTGATCTCGTCCTCCGAACTGATACGGGCCACAGCGCCCGAAAGCCCCGGCACGTTGTACCAGTTTAGATGGACCCGCTCCATGTACGTTGGAGAGACAATCAATGGCGACATCTTGAACGTAGCGCTTTACTACTCCGACCGGCGTGGTCGGCCCTACAGCCTGTGGACGGTCGTGACCCCTGAGGGCACGATCCTCGCCTCGACGCTCCACGACAAGGCGTATCGCGTTTGGGACCGTACCCGAACGGGAGCATACCTGGCAAGCTACGACGGCTACGCGATGACGCTGGCCGTTTCCGTCGTTCTCGGCGACCGACACGCTGCGCGAGGTGATCCCGTTCGTAGAATGGCGGATAATGACCCAACGCACTTGGCCAGTCCTTCGTTTCCAAGGTAGCCGCGAATGGCGCGGCGGAGTTCATCCAGAAACCCCAGAGAGGAGAAACCGATGACCGAAATCATTCGCGTCCTCACGAGGCTCCTGGGCGGTCTCGCCCTGGTAGCCGTGGCTGGTGTCGCTGGAACGGCTGTGTCCGTTCTGGCGACCCCGAAGCCAGCGATCGCTCACCCGTGCTCCACGAGCGAGTGCAACAGCTTCCTGATCTTCTGGGAACGCTGTGAGGACAACCCGGGAGAGCTGACGTACTGCGATCCCAACGTGGGAGGAGGTGGCTGCACGACTCGCGGCTGCGGTCACACCTGAGCGTCGCACGTCCCCGCTGGCTAGCGGTCCTCAGGGCGCCTCCCCGGCACGCCGGGGAGGCGCCCTTGCATTGGATTCGCAACTGACGTTCGTGCGACGCCGAGCCCGGGCCACCTCAGGGTCACATCGGAGCCAGATGAGCAGTTACATAGCACTCCTCTCTGCCAACGGCCCCGCGACAGCGGAGGCGAGAGAGATTAGAGTAGGGCGATAGGCAGAGCGTGGAATGCAGGATTCCAGAGGAGAAGCGATAAGAACTTCACACCGCCGTTTCCGTACCGCCCCCGGACGTTTCCGTGCTGCCGTCGGACGCTTCCGTGCTGCGCGCGCTGTCCTCCTCGTTGCTGGATGCGCCCCGCTCGCGTGTTCGCCCGAAGCCGGTGCTCCGACACCTCTGCCCCACGTCTCGTCCAGCTGCTGACCGACGGCCACGCGGTGTTTGGTTCCTTCCCCGGCGCGACCACGCCGGAACAGGGCGCCGAGCGGGGCCGCAACCGGGAGCTGGACTTCGTCTTCTACTCCCTGGAGTCGGGTCCCTTCGACATCCCCACGATGGCCGCGTACATGGCCGGAGTTGCCCGGGGCTCCGCGCCTGATCCCCCGCACCCGCTTGTGCTTCGCGTCCCGCCGGTTCGGGACGGCGTGGAGCAGGCGTCGGCAAATGTGGCCGAAGCGGTTACCGCTGGAGTGGCGGGGATCGTCTTTCCCCACGTGGAGTCGGCACAGGACGCGGCCGCGGCAGTGGCGTCGATGGGCGACGAGTCGTGGCCCGGCAATCCCAGCGGCTCCCTGGTGAACATGCTCATCGTCGAGGACCGGGCGGGTGTCGAACGTGTGGACGAGATCGTAGCCACGCCGGGCGTCAGCGTCGTCTTCGCAGGGCCGGGGGACCTTCGGCGGGCCTACCAAGGAGACATGGGCGCGGTCGAGGAAGCGATCCAGGCCGTGTTGGCGGCGTGCAAGGCTCACGGAGTGCCGTGCGGGATCACCGCCGGGCCTGACGACATCGTCCGCCGAATCGAGGAGGGCTTCCGCGTCTTCATCGTAAGCGACCCGGCCGCTGTGACCGCGGGCCGAGCGGCGATGGAGCAGTAGGCGCGAGGGGGGTGAAGTCGCCCTGAAGTCAAGGCGGCCGGGCGCACCCGACGAGCCCGCCCCCCCATGGCGGTCCCGGGGTGGCGAAACGGCACAATCGACGTGCGCTCGCGCCAACGCACGAACCCTCCAGGCCGACCTCCGACGAACCGTCCCCCGGGGGGTTACCTTGATGGCCCTTCCACACACCCGACCGCCGGCCAGCCTAGGCCAGAAGAACAGGAAGCCAGATGATCGACCACATGGCGCATTTGGAGCAGTCCTTGAAGGATATCGTTGACCTCGCCGCAGCTCGGGCTGGCGGGAAGCCCAGCGGTACTTGGCGCGAGTCGTCTCAGAATCGCTTGAGTCTGTCCGCTACCTGTACAAGAGCAGTGCCTACAGGTATGAGAACGAGTGCCGGATCATACTTCCAGCCGACAAGGTTGAGCCGAACGACATTCGTTTCGATTGTCGGGCTTCCCTCGGTCGCCCAGCCTACCTTCGTCACTACTGCGAAGCGGATCAACTCCCCTTGACTGAGATATTCAAGAGCAGCACCGTCATTACTATTGGTCCGCGGGTGCCTGAGCGCAAGAGCGTGCGGTCCTGTTTCAGAACCCTGCTTCGGAATACAAGAGGTCCTGTCGTCAACTTCTCCCGAATCCCATACCAAGCGTTCTGAGCCGGCGGGCCACAGCTTCCCAAAAGCGGCCGAGCTTGCCCGCGTGGTCCGCAGAGGCGATCAAGTAGGGAGGCCGCACCGCGTCGCCGCGCGCACACTTATCCCGAAAGGAGCAGTGAGGACGGCATTCCAGGGTGGACACGGTGGTCTCGGCGGTCAAGAACTGGTGCTCCTGTTGTCCCACCACTGGCCACCACTCGGGAGCCAACACGTACCGCAACATCAGGTTCACGTCCATTCCGGCAACAGCGAGGCCGAACGGAAACACGTTTTGATTGGTCTTTCTCTGGTCGGTCGGCAGGCTGGCGACGTAGGAGGGGTCGTCGAGCGAACCGTCCAGCTCCATGACGACATCGCTCGACGTATACTGTCGTGCACACCGCATGCATCGGTGATACGGCGTGGTCAGGTGCGCGCGCCAGTGAGCCGCGAAGAGGGTGTCCGTTTCGCGATCGGATTCGACGGCCACGCCGCCGTCCACTACCGGGACAAGATGGCCGTGGGCGATGTAGTTGAGCACGTCTCGGGCAATAGGACGGTCCACGCAGCTGAAGATCACGTCGCAGTCCAGGGCAGACTGGTAGGCGTGCGTCTCGTGAATCGACAACGGCAAGGCTTCGATCTTGATCGATTCGGCCGTGGCATTCCTGCGCACTGCCCGGGCGGCGACCCGAACCTTGAGCTTGCCGATCTCCCGAACCGTCCCGTAGAGCAGTCGGTCCAAGTTGTGCTCCTCGACACGATCGGGGTCGACCAGCAGCATGTCGGCTACTCCGATGCGGGCCATCGCCTCCGCCACAATGCAGCCGACGCTGCCAAGTCCCACGATGCCCACGCGCAGCCGAGAGATCATTGCCTGCGCGTCGTTGCCCCACGAGTCGAAGGTGCGAGCAAGGACGCGACGTCGCGGCGCCGGCGGAGCGAGAGCGTCGTTGTGATGCATCACATAGCGGCTTGGTCCAACTACTCGCACTTTCTCGCACCAGCGTCGCCGCATCTCGCCGGCACCATCCCTCTCCCAGAAGCGGGCGCTCCAGCAGCCGTCACGGCTCATCGTCAAGCCAACCAGAGGAAGACCGCACCCAGCCGCCGGGTGCGCCAGCACGTCGCGTTCCGCCACCACGTCCGACGAACTCATGCCCTGCCATCCATTCGTAGGGTGACTGTGCAAAGCAAAGGTCTTCCTGGTTGGCGCCCCGCCGATAGTGCTGGAGAAGATGGTCGCGGGCTGCCGAGTCCGCCTCGGCCGTCAACGCGACATGGAACCTCACATCTCGCTCCACAGCCGCCGAACGTGGTCCATCATGTAGTTGTACATGTGCTTGGTGGGAAAGTCGTCCCAAAGCTCGCCCGGCGGCCTGCTCATCACCATCCACTCGTGTCCGTCGGCGGTGTACGTTTCTACGACGCCGCCCTTCTCGTCGTCAATGGGAGGGGTGACGTGAATCCAGTGCGGAGGGTACTCGGGGTACTCCTCGTCACCTTGGAAGCTGAGGCCCATGACGACCGTTTTCCCCTTGTGGGTGCCAACTTCTACCCTGTACTCAAAGGAGACGACCTGCCCTCTGGGGCTTTCGCTGAATTGAGTCTTGTACCCCAGGCCGTCGAGTTCCCGTCGGATTCGTTCGATGTTGGAAGGCATGACATCCCGTCACGCCACCGGTGTCGCTTTGTTCGGGATCGTGAGAAACACGTGGTCTTCGCGGACGTCGATCCGCCCTTCGCCCGTGTACCTTCCCGTGTCGCCCAACAGATAGTACCCTTCGGGCTCTCCCGGCATCAGTCCCTTTTTCTTGGCGAGCTTCAGGACTTCGAGTGCCGTGGGCTGATCCTCGGGCACGCTGAACTCTCCGCCGTTGACCCGCACCACAAACGTGCCGTCGTCCGTCTTGGCCTTGCCGTCGTCGGCCTTGGTCTCGCCGTCCACCCCAGTCTTGATCGTGTCGTCCACCCCAGCGGTCCTCCGTGTCGCAGTCTCGGTTGGCCTACCGCACGTTGGCCTACATCTGCCACAATAATAGTCTGCCGGCGCCGGAACACGCCAGAGCCCACCCCGCCAGTGGCGGATCGATCCCTCCTGCCCCATCATTCACGCCATGCGAGCGGTCGTAATCCCCGAGTTCGGAAAGCCGGAGGTCCTGCGGGTGGCCACTAGGCCGGACCCAGTACCGGGCAGAGGCCAGATCGTGGTGCGTGTGGCAGCGTCGGGAGTCAACCGGGCGGACCTGCTCCAGCGCAGAGGGCTGTACCCGCCTCCGCCCGGCGAGTCGAAGGTGCCGGGGCTGGAGTTCGCCGGGACGGTTCTGACCCGCGGCCCCGGTGCGACCCGATGGCGGCTCGGCCAGCACGTAATGGGGATCGTGGCGGGAGGAGGGTACGCGGAGAAGGTGGTCGTGCACGAGACGGTGGCGGTGGCGGCGCCCGAGGGGATGGACGCGGTAGAGACGGGGGCGATCCCGGAGGTATACATGACCGCGTACGACGCCGTGTTCCGCCAAGCCGAGCTCGCGCCGGACGAGACGTTGCTGATCCACGCCGTGGGAAGCGGCGTCGGGACCGCCGCCCTTCAGCTTGCACGACGGGCCGGGGCGCGGGTGATCGGTACCTCGCGCACCCAGGCCAAGCTGGACCAAGCCGCCGAGATGGGGCTCGACCTTGCGTTGAACGGGGACGACGACTGGTCCCAAGCGGTTCGAGACGCGACCGACGGCCGGGGCGCGGACGTAATCCTGGACTTGGTGGGCGGACCGTACTTGGCGCGGAACCAGGCGGCACTCGCCAAGGGAGGCCGGCACGTGGTGGTGGGGGTGCCCGGAGGCGCCCGCGGCGCAATAGACTTGCGGCTCCTTATGGTGCGCCGCGCACGGTTGCTGGGCACGGTGCTCCGGGCGCGTCCGGTGGAGGAAAAGGCCGCTCTGGCCAGCGACTTCGAGCGGGACGTGTTGCCTGGCTTCGCCGACGGGTCGCTCGCGCCGGTGGTGGACGGCGTCTTCCCGGCAGAACGGGCGGCCGAGGCCCATGAGCGCATGGAAGCCAACAGGAACTTCGGCAAGATCGTGCTGGAGTGGGGACGCTCTCCGGGGCCGCTCGGAGGCAAGAAACCAAAGTGGAAGAGGCATATGAACAATCCGACCAACGTCGCTGCGGCGGTCGCCGGGCTTGCCCAGTCGGTGCTCTTCGCCGCCCTGGCCGCTCTCGTGGTCGTGGCCGGTCCGGTTCGACCCGCCGCCGCCCAAGCCCAAGCCCAAGCTCCGCCCCCGGAGCTGGACCCCCGCATCTACGGGATTGTGGAGGCCGCGTCTCCCGAGCGCGTGGAGGCCGACATCCGCAAGCTGGCGGGCTTCGGCACGCGCAACACCTTCTCCGACACCCTGTCGGACACACGGGGAATCGGGGCGGCGCGGCGGTGGATCAAAGCCGAGTTCGACCGCATCTCGGCGTCGTGCGGGGGGTGCTACGAGGTGGTCTACCAGCGGAACTTGGTCACGTCCGAGGACAGCCCTCGCATTCCGCAGGACACGTGGGTGGTCAACGTGCTGGCGATCAAGCGGGGCGCAGTGGCTCCGAACCGCTACGTGATCATGTCGGGCGACATCGACTCCCGCGCCTCCAACACATCCGACGGCGAGTCCGACGCTCCGGGCGCCAACGACAACGCTTCCGGCATGGCGGGCGCCATCGAGGCGGCGCGACTGCTGGCGGGGCACGAGTTCGGCAGCACGGTGGTCCTGGCGGGGCTCTCGGGGGAGGAGCAGGGGCTGTGGGGCGGCCGGCACATGGCCGGGGTCGCCCGCGAGGAGGGTTGGCAGATCGTCGGCGTGCTCAACAACGACATGATCGGCAACATCGAGGGCGTGGACGGCGTAATCGAGAACAACACCTTCCGCGTCTTCTCCGAGCCCACGCCCGCCACCGACACGGAGCAGGACCACGCCCGCTACCGAGTCTACGGCGGAGAGGTGGACGGCCCCTCTCGGCAGCTGGCGCGCTACGTGGCACGCACCGCCGACGAGTACGTTCCCAACCTGGACCCGATCATGATCTACCGCCTGGACCGCTTCGGCCGAGGCGGCCACCACCGTCCCTTCAACGACGCGGGGTTCCCGGCGGTGCGCATCATGGAGACCCACGAGAACTACGTTCGGCAGCACCAGGACCTCCGCACCGAGAACGGCATCGAGTACGGAGACGTGATCGAGGGCGTGAACTTCGAGTACGCCGCCAAGATGACGGCCCTCAACGCGGCCGTGCTGGCCCAGCTGGCCTGGGCGCCTCCCGCTCCGTCGGAGGTGCGGATCGGGGGCGCCGTTCGACCTTCCACCACTCTGGAGTGGGAAGCGGTGAGCGACCCCCGCCTGGTCGGCTACAAGGTCTACTGGCGGGACACCACGGCACCCCAGTGGCAGCGTTCCCGCTGGGTGGGCGACCGGACGTCGTTCACGCTGGAGGGGCTGGTGATCGACAACTACCTCTTCGGCGTGGCCGCAGTGGGCGCCGACGGCAACGAGAGCCCGGTGGCGTACCCGGGGAGCCGGATTCGGAGGCGGTGAAGGTCGGCGTGAGACTCGGCGTGCAGGTCGGCGTGAAGGCCGGCGTGAAGGCCGGGGGGCGCCGGCTCGTAGTATTGTAAGCGTTCGCAGACAACCAAATCGAGAGGAGAACAGCATGGGATTCGCAGCAGCGGCAATCGTGGTGATCGCAATCGGAGCGGTCGTCCGCTCCCTTCCGTCCAGCAAGACCGGGATCCCCAGCAAGCTGGCGGGCTACGCCATCATGGTGGTGGGGCTGGGGCTCTTCGGGATGAACGCGGTGGTGGTCATACCGGTGGGCGAGGTGGGGGTGCAGCACTTCCTCGGGAGCGTGAACACCGTCCCCCTCGAGCAGGGCGTCCACGTCATCAACCCACTGGCCAACGTGGAGAAGATGTCCGTGCGGGAGCAGGCGTTCCCGCCGCAGGGGGCCTACGAGGAGATCGAGGCCCAGACGTCGGAGCAGCTGAACGTCGCCCTTGAAGTCTCGATCCTCTTCCGGATCGACGGGGCCAACGCGCCGGACCTCTACCGCCGCATCGGCCCGGAGAACCAGATCGTCCGCAACATCGTGCTGAACGCCGTTCGCAACGGGGTGCGGGACGCGGTGGCCACCAAGTCGATCAACGAGATCTTCTCGCCGGACCGGCGGGAGGTCGCAAACAGCATGATGGCGGAGATCCAAGCCAAGGCCGGCGACCGCATCGAGGTGGTGGACGTGTTTGCTCGTGACATCCAGGCCCCGCCCCGGGTTCGGGAAGCGATCGAACAGAAGCTGGAGCGGGAACAGCAGGTGGCGGCCGAGGAGTTCCAGACCCAGATCATCCAAGAGCGGGCGCGACAGCAGGCCGAGGAGGCGAAGGGGATCGCCGACGCCCAGCAGATCATCTCCGAGGGGCTCTCGCCCGAGTACCTGACGTTCTTCTACATCCAGCAGCTCTCCGAGATGCCCGACGGCTCGGTCGTCTACGTGCCCACCGAGGGGGGCATCCCCCTGATCCGCAGCCTTGGCGGCAACGACTAGCTCCGGCCGCAGGTCGCTCCGCAGGCTGGCGGCTCGCTCTGGCGGCAGGTCGTTCCGCAGGCTTGCGACGGGCGTCGCGGCCGCTCTCGTGGTGGTCGCGGCGCTCTGGCCTGGGGCCTGCTCTCCCGGCTACGTGATCCGGGCTGGCTGGGAGGAGGCCAAGATCCTCCGCGCCCGCCAACCGATCCCCGAAGTCGTCCTCTCCGCCGACACCGACGAGCGCACACGGAGCAAGTTGCTCCTGGCCCGGGAGGCGCGAGAGTTCGCCAGCGCGACGCTGGGATTGGACGTGGGCGACAGCTACACCACCTACGTGCGACTGGAGCGGGACACGCTGGCGATGATCCTCTCCGCCGCCCACCAGGACCGCTTGGCGGCGCGCACATGGTGGTTCCCGATCGTCGGGCGCGTTCCCTACCGGGGCTTCTTCGACCTGGAGGACGCCCAGCGGGAGCAGCGCAAGTTGGCCGACGAGGGCTGGGACACCCTCCTCCGGCCCACCGCCGCGTTCAGCACCTTGGGCTGGTTCTCGGACCCGCTGCTCTCCACCGTGGTCCGCTACGATGAAGTGGAGCTGGTGTCCACCGTGGTCCACGAGCTCTCCCACAATCACCTTTTCGTGCCTGGGCAAGTCCGCTTCAACGAGAGCTTCGCCACCTGGGTCGGGCGAACGGCGGCGATGGAGTTCTTCTGCACCCGAGAGGGGGGCGGGCCGGACACGGTGTGGTGCCGTCGCGCCCAGGACCGGTGGTACGATGTGCAGCGCTTCTCGGCGTTCATCGACGGGTTGGTGAGCGATCTGGAAGCCGTCTACGGGGACTCGACCCTGGCGCGGGACGAGAAGATCGCCCGTCGCGAACCCGTCTTCGCACGCCACTTGGCTCGCTTCCGCCACGAGGTCCAGCCCGGCTTCAAGTCCCTGACCTTCGGCGGCTTCGAGTCCGCGCCCCTCAACAACGCCACTTTGCTGAGCCGGATGCGCTACTACCACCGCCTGCCCGATTTCGACCTTTTCCGCCAGCGGCATGGGGGCGCCCTGGCCGAGGCCGTGCGGGCGCTTAAGGCCAGCGCGGAGGAGGCGGAGGATCCGTTTGATCTGCTCTTGGAAGGCGCCGTCCGATGAAGTACGCCGTCCGGTGACGTACCGCGTCCGGTCGCTCGTCAGGGTGGTGCTGGTCGCAACAACCGCGCTCACGGCGGTCTTGTGGGGAGTTCCAGTGATAGTGTCCCTCAAGGGCGACGTGGAGGACCTTGAGAGACTGATGGCGATTCCCGGTTGGGCTCCCCTGGCCGGCGTCATGGCGAAGGTGGTGCTGCTGGTTCCCGTGGTGGTGCTCGGGATGTGGCTCTGGAGGCCGCGGCAACGCCGATCTCGTGAGCGCCCCGGACTGCCGAAGAAGCCGCCCGTTCCTTAGCTTTCCCGGTTCGGCCCACCGCCACCAGCTTCCCGGCTCGGCCCACTGCCACCTTAATGCCGCCTTCCCATCCCGCCCTTCCCATGTCCAGCTACGACATGTCCAGCTACGACCCCGCCAACCGGGCCTACGATCCCGTCGCCGTCGAGAAGCACTGGCAGCGGCGCTGGGACCGGGACGGCACCAACTCCTTCACGCTGGAGGAGCTGCGGAGCGCGCGTCGGCCGTTCTTCAACCTGATGATGTTCCCCTACCCCTCCGCCGAGGGGCTGCATGTGGGCAACATCTACGCCTTCACCGGCGCCGACGTGCACGGGCGGTTCAAGCGGATGCAGGGCTACGACGTCTTCGAGCCGATCGGCTTCGACGCCTTCGGCATCCACTCGGAGAACTTCGCTCTGAAGACCGGCGTCCACCCGATGGAGCTGATCCCCCGCAACGTGGCCAACTTCCGCCGCCAACTGCGCCGGATCGGGGGGATGTTCGACTGGACCCACACCGTGGACACCACCGACGTGCGCTACTACAAGTGGACCCAGTGGCTCTTCGTCCAGTTCTTCAAACAGGGGTTGGCGGTGCAGAAGGAGGCGCCGGTCAACTGGTGTCCCTCGTGCATGACGGTGCTCGCCAACGAGCAGGTGATCGCGGGGGAGTGCGAGCGGTGCGTCACGCCAGTGGAGCAGCGGCACATCCGCCAGTGGTTCTTCAAGATCACCGACTACGCCGAACGGCTTCTCGAAAACCTGAAGCGGATCGACTGGTCGCCGGCGACGCTGAAAGCCCAGGGCAACTGGATCGGGCGCTCGGAGGGGGCGGAGCTGCGCTTCCCGGTGATTGGCTCGGACCCGGACTCGGACCCCGACTCGGACCCCGACTTGGGCCCGGACTCGAACCCCGACTCTGGCGAACGGCCCAACGTCACGGTCCCCGTCTTCACCACCCGCCCGGACACCGTCTTCGGAGCTACCTACGTGGTGCTGGCGCCGGAGCACCCGATGGTGGACCGGATCACCGCCGACTCCCACCGCCCGGCCGTGGACGAGTACCGAGCGCGGGCCAAGGCGATGGACTTGGTGGCGCGCCAGAAGACCGACAAAGAGAAGACGGGGGTCTTCACGGGGGGCTACTGCACCAACCCGGCTACCGGGCGGCCCGTCCCCGTGTGGGTGGCCGACTACGTGCTCATGGGATATGGGACCGGCGCGATCATGGCGGTGCCCGGACACGACCAACGGGACTTCGAGTTCGCCACCGCCTTTGGTCTGCCGATCGTCACGGTGGTCCAGCCGCCACCGAGCGACCGGGCCGGCGGCGACGAGGCCAGCCGCGACGAGGCCAGCGTCGACCAGCCCGATCCTGATCCCGCCGAGCCCCCTTCCGAAGCCTACGAGACCCACGCCGGCACGCTGGTCGCCTCCGGTCGCTACGACGGCATGGCGGTGCCCGACGCCAAGCGCGCCATCGTGGACGACTTGGCCGCCCGCGGGCTGGCGGACCGCAAAGTGAACTACCGCCTCCACGACTGGTGCGTCTCGCGCCAGCGCTACTGGGGTCCGCCGATCCCCGTGGTGCACTGCGACGACTGTGGACCGGTCACAGTCCCAGAGGAGGAGCTGCCCGTGGTCCTTCCCCACGCGGAGGATTTCCGCCCCGACGACTCGGGCGTGAGCCCGTTGGCCCGCGTCCAGGAGTGGTACCAAGTCCCCTGTCCTGACTGCGGTCGCGACGCCGTTCGGGAAACAGATGTTTCCGACGTCTTCGTGGACAGCGCCTGGTACTTTCTGCGCTACCCCTCCACCGACTTCGCCGACCGCCCCTTCGACGACGAGATCACTCGCCGCTGGCTGCCGGTGGACGCCTACATCGGCGGCAACGAGCACGCGGTCCTGCACCTGCTGTACTCCCGCTTCGTCGTCATGGCGCTCCACGACATGGGGCTGCTGGAGTTCGAGGAGCCCTACGACCGCTTCCGAGCCCACGGCCTGATCATCCGGGAGGGCGCCAAGATGTCCAAGAGCAAGGGGAACGTGATCATCCCCGACGCGATCATCGAGAGGTACGGTGCCGACACCTTCCGCCTGTACCTGATGTTCTTGGGGCCGTTCCTGGAGGGCGGCGACTACCAGGACAAGGGGATTGCCGGTCCTCACGGCTTTCTGCACCGGCTGTGGGAGTCGGTGGTGCCCCGGGAGGGTGCGCCGCCCGACGATCCGCCCGATCCCGACGTGGAGCGGAAGCTGCACCAGACGATCCGCCAAGTGACGGAACAGCTGGCCGACCTGCGCTACAACACGGCGATCGCCGCCATGATGGAGTACTTGAACGCGGCGAGGGCGAGCGGGCGGGCTCCGCGCCGAGGCGAGATCGAGCCGCTGGTGCGGATGGTCGCACCGTTTGCGCCGCATGTCGCCGAGGAGATGTGGCGACGACTGGGCTGGCAGGGCAGCATCTTCGACGGCGCCAACTGGCCAGCGTTCGACCCGGAGGTCGCCGCCGAAGCCGAAGTGCGGATCGCGGTACAGGTCAACGGGCGGGTGCGCGCCACGGTGTCGGTGCCGCCGGGGTCGGAACGGGATGCGGTGGCCGCGCTGGCCCGCAGCGAGGGGAATGTGGCGCGGCACCTGGACGGGCTGACGGTGCGCAAGGTCGTGCACGTGCCGGACCGCCTCCTCAACTTCGTAGCGGCATGAGCGCAGAAAAGCTGGCTGTGGACGCGATCAAGGTCCTCTCCATGGACGCGGTGCAGGCCGCCAACTCTGGGCATCCGGGGACGCCCATGGCGCTGGCGCCGGTCGGGTACGTGCTCTGGACCCGTCACCTGCGCCACAACCCTCGGGACCCGGAGTGGCCCGGTCGGGACCGCTTCGTCCTGTCGGCGGGCCACGCATCCATGCTCCTCTACAGCCTGCTGCACCTGTCGGGCTACGATCTGTCGCTGGACGACATCCGGCAGTTCCGCCAGTGGGACAGCAAGACGCCCGGCCACCCGGAGCACGGGCACACCGCCGGCGTGGAGACCACCACCGGCCCGCTGGGACAGGGCGTCGCCAATACCGTGGGGATGGCGCTGGCGGAGCGCTGGCTGGCGGCCCGCTGGAACCGTCCCGGCCATCCAGTCGTGGACCACCGCACCTGGGCGATCTGCTCCGACGGCGACCTGATGGAGGGAGTCTCCCACGAGGCCGCCGAGATCGCCGGGCACCAGAAGTTGGGCAAGCTGACGTGGATCTTCGACGACAACCGGATCACCATCGAGGGCGACACCGACTTGGCCACCGCAACGGACCAGGCTCGCCGCTTCGAGGGCTACGGATGGCACGTGGTGACGGTGGACGACGGCTCCGACCTGGAGGCGATCGACGAGGCCCTGCGCGCCGCCAAGGCCGAGACGGAGCGGCCCACCTTGATCGTGCTGCGGACGACGATCGCCGACGGCAGCCCCAACATGGCCGGGCTGGCATCCACCCACGGCGCACCGCTGGGGGCCGACGAAATCGAGGCCACGAAGCGGGCGATCGGCTATCCGTCGCTGGAGCCGTTCCATGTGGACCCGGCGGCAGCGGAGCACTGGCGGCGGTGCGTGCATGTGGGGGCGGAACAGCAAGACGAGTGGGCCCGGTGCTTCGAGGCGTTCCGGGCGGCGCACCCGGGCGCGGCGGCCGAGTTGGAAGATGCGCTGGCCGGCGACCTCCCCGACGGCTGGGACGACGCGCTGCCGGACCTCTCGGAGGCGCCCGCCACGGCCACGCGCAACCACTCGGGCAAGGTCCTCCAGGCGGCGGCGCGGGCGCTGCCGAACCTGCTGGGAGGCTCCGCCGACTTGGGGGGCTCCAACAAGACGGACATCGCGGACGGCGGCGACCTCCTTGCGGTCAACCCCGGCGGGCGGATCGTCCACTTCGGCGTCCGGGAGCACGCCATGGCGTCGATCATGAACGGGATGGCGCTCCACGGCGGCGTGCGCCCCTTCGGCGGCACCTTCCTCGTCTTCTCGGACTACATGCGTCCGGCGATCCGCCTGGCGGCGCTCATGGGGCTCCCGGTCGTCTACGTCTTCACCCACGACAGCATCGGCCTGGGAGAGGACGGGCCGACCCACCAGCCCGTGGAACATCTGGCGGCCCTGCGTGCCATCCCCGGGCTCCTGGACCTGCGCCCCGCCGACGGTCCCGAAACGGCGGAGGCGTGGCGGGCGGCGCTCGCCAACAGGGACGGCCCGTCGTTCCTCTCCCTGACTCGCCAGACCGTCCCGGTGATCGACCGGACGGCGCCCGGGGCCGGGTCCGCCAAGGGGCTGCACCGCGGCGGGTACGTGCTGCGAGAGCCCTTGCCTCTCCCAGGTGCCTCGTCTCTCCCGGGCGCCTCGGCCTTCGACGCGGCGATCCTCGCGTCCGGCTCCGAGGTCGCTCTCGCGTTGGACGCCCAACGCCACCTGGCCGACGAGGGTGTGCAGGTTCGGGTCGTCAGCCTGCCCAGTTGGCGCCTCTTTGCCGCCCAGTCCGCCGAGTACCGGGCGGAGGTTCTGCCTCCCGGCGTGCCCCGGGTCTCTGTGGAAGCCGGCAGCACTCTGGGATGGCACCGCTGGCTGGGAGACAGGGGGACCGCCGTCGGGATCGACTGCTTCGGCGCCTCCGCCCCCTTCCAAGAAGTCTACCGGCGGTACGGGATCACGTCCGAGGCCGTGTGCGAGGCCGTTCGCGGGCAGCTCGGCTGACGCGCCCGATTTGCGCAGCCCAGGGAACAAATCGGAGCGTTGCGGTGTCTAGCTTCTCGGGCACTCGGTCTCGTCTCGGACGGGTGCTCGTCTCGGGCGACATGGGACACGATACCGGCGGGAGCGGGCGAATGAAGACAGTCACGGCGATGTGGGCCGTTGCGGCGACGTTGGCCGTGGGCTCCCCGGCGTCGGCCCAGGAGGCATCGGCCCAGGATTCGGTGGCCGTCGTGCACCTGGAGGGCGTGCGGGTGGAGGTGCCGCGACCCACGACCACCACGGGCGGAACCAGCGCCGTGGAGGTGTCGGTGGACTCTGCCGGCGTGGTGGCCGCCCCGACGATGGAGGACTTCCTGCGCCGAATGCCGTTGATCCAGATCCGCGCCAACTCCCGAGGAGAGGCGCAGCCCGCGTTGCGCGGGGCGGAAGACCGACAGATCGCCGTGCTGCTGGACGGCATCCCCCTGACCCTGGGCTGGGACCACCGAACGGACCTGTCCGTCATTCCCCTCACAGCGGTACGCCAGATGACGCTGCTCCGGGGGCTGTCGTCGATGCTGCACGGCCCCAACGTCCTGGGCGGCGCGCTGGAGTTCAACGTGGCCCGAGGCGCCTCGCGCCAGCCCGCTCCGCCGCCGGTCACCGGGGCCGTCTCCGTGGAGCCCGGAGGCGGAACCAACGCCACGGCCACCGGCGGCGCCCTCTTCGAGCGCGACTACTCGACCTGGGTTGTGCGCGGTGGCGCCGCCTACCGGAATCGGTCTGGGGTCACGGTGCCCGACGAAGCCTTCCGGGATCCGTCTCTTCGGGTCGAGTTCCTGGCCCCTCGCCAGGACGCACAAAGGCTGAACTCGGACCGCCGACAGCTGGACGGCTTCTTGTCGGGCCGCTACCTGCACCGGGGCGGGGCTTGGCTGTCGAGCTTGGTGTCGGCTTCCACCACGAGGCGGGGAGTTCCGCCGGAGGCCCACGTCTCGGATCCGCGGCTCTGGCGCTACCCCCGTCAGAGTCGCCTCTTTGCGACCGTCTCCGGCGGCTCAGGCATGCGGACGACCGCATGGGGCGAGGGCGACATGGAAGTCAGCATCGGCGTCGACCGCTCCGTCGCCGAGATCGACGAGTTTGCCACGGCGGCCTACCACACCCCGGTGAACGGAGAGACGGGCGAGACGACGACTTTCACCGGCCGCCTCCTGGGCGACCACATCTTCCCGGACGCCACGGAAGTGCGGAGCGCCTTCACCCTAGCCGACGTGACGCACACGGAGAGCTTCCCTTCGGGCGACCGCTTCGACTACGAGCAACGCCTGTGGAGCTTGGGAGCCGAGGTGGAAGCGGAGGGCGCGCGCCTGCTGGGGCGAAGCGGGAACGGGCCGGGCGACGGTGGGGCTCGCACCGGTAACGGCGGGGTACGGGTGAGCTTGGGGGCGTCGCTGGACGGCGCCAACACGCCTCGGTCGGGGGACAAGCCTCCGCTGGGCACCATGTGGGACTGGGGACTGCGTGCGGGAGCGACGTTCGCCGCGCACGGTGGGAACGTCCGCTACCACGCTGGGATCAGCCGCCGGACCCGCTTTCCGTCGTTGCGGGAACTCTACTCCGGTGCTTTGGGCCGCTTCGAGCCGAACCCCGGACTCCGTCCCGAACGCCTCATCGCCGGCGAGGCCGGAGTCACCTTCGACATCCGGGAGGCGCACCTTCAGGTCGTCGGCTTTCACCACCACCTGTACGACGGGATCGTGCGCAGCCGCCTAGTCACGCCCGACGGTACTCGCTTCCAGCGCATCAACCGAGACGACATCCGCTCCACGGGAATCGAGATGCTGGCGGCGGGCGCCTGGCGACGCTTCACCTACGGAGGCGACCTGACACTGCAACGGGTCCGGATTCGGGACGCCGGCGCCCCCGAAACCGACCATCGGGCCGAATATGAGCCGACGATCGCCGGCAACGTGAACCTGACGGTCGAAGGCCCAAGCCGAGTCGCCTTCACCGGATTCGTGCATTTCCGGGGCACCCAGTTCTGCGAGAACGTGGAGACGCCGGCTCTCGGCCAACTCAACGCCAGTGCCACGGTCGACCTGGAGGCGCGCCGGATGTTCAGATGGGGGAGCGGTTCCTTGCTGGGCAGAGTGGAAGGCACGCTCGGCGTGTCCAACCTGACCGACTCCTCCGTTCTTGATCAGTGCGGCCTTCCCCAGCCCGGCCGGACCTTCCGAGCCCAGATCAACCTGCGCTGACGACCCTCTCCGGGGGGCTAGCTCACCTCGACGATGCCGGCCTCGCTCATCTCCTGGAGGCACGTCGCCAAGTCTTGCAGGCAGGTGTCGGGGTCCACCTCGAACTCCTGGCAGAGCTGCGACACCACCGATTCGACGGTCACGCCAGCGTCGCCCTCCTCGATCAACTCCCAAATGCGGAGACCGGTTTCCCGTAGGCTGTAGAACCAGCCGCGGGACACGTCCATGAAGACGATCTCGTCGTCCACCATGGCGTCCACGAAATCGTCGACCGAACGGCGAATGCGACTAGTGGGAACGATTGCGGTAGAGGATGTGCTTTCCATGCTAATGTCCGTTGGTTGGCGGCTTGCTTCCTGAGCTTCGGGCTCGACGAACCTCGTCGCGACGGGGATGGCAGTCGCTACGGCAAAGACGAAAGATCGCCGGAGGTTCGTCGGCTGTCAATGGAGACTTCCCTGAGTGCAGCGTCGGCCCTTCTCCCAGGGGTTGCCATCGCAGTCGGTGAGCCGTTCCTGGACCCGCCGGTGCACCACGCCGAAGCGGCTGCTCGTTGCTACGACCCGGCGTAGCCCGGTCTGTTCGGGCAGGTGGTCTGCCAAGTCGAAGCCGTCGGGGAGTCGCACGGGTTGGTATGCGTGTCCGGTCCCTGGCTGCTGGCACCCCGGACGGTCCCGCTGCTCGTCCACACCCTCAGCCGGGGCGCGGCCCACGGTCTGCGTTGCGGCTGCGGCGCGGAGTGGTCGGCATCGCCCATGGAGCCGGCCGTCACGGAATTCGGGGGGGGGGGGGGGCATGTTTTCTCCTGTCTAGTGGCTCTGGTGACGCACGGCGTGCGGACTCGACAAGCTACACCCAGCTTGGCCAACGAGCAAGCGTGCCCTCGTGGATGCGCGCGGCGGCCAGCTAGCCTCGAGTCGGTCGAGAGTTACGTGGCCGACTTCCGCACTCGCACGCGCAGGTGGTCCGGGCCCCGCTTCGTCACCATGCGCGCGAAGGCGGGGAGCGGATCGCCCGAAAGCTGGATTTCGGCGAACCGCTCCAGCAGGACCTCGAAGGCGACTCGGATTTCCAGCCGGGCGAGCCGAGCTCCCAGACAGTGATGGATGCCTCGCCCGAACGTGACGTGACGCTTGTTGGGACGGGTGACGTCCAGTTCGTCCGGCCGCTCGTACTGCTCCGGATCGCGGTTGGCGGCGCCGATCAACAGCTTCAGCGAGGATCCGGCCGGAACTGGCGTCCCGGCGATTTCGGTATCCTCGACGACGCTGCGGTGATTCAACTGTACCGACGAATCGTAGCGCATGAACTCCTCGACCGCGTCCGCAATGAGATCGGGTCGTTCGCGCAGCAACCGCATCTGCTCTGGGTAGCGCAGCAACGCCATCAAGCCGTTGCCGATTTGGTTCGAGACCGAGGAATTGCCGACTAGCAACAGGAGTTTCAACATGTCCACCGTCTCGCCTTGGGTGAGCCCGTCGTCCCGATGCTGCCCTTCGACGATTCTCGACACAACATCGTCCTTGGGATCGGAGCGGCGTTCCTCGATGAGGCGGACAAGACGGCGTAAGAACCGCATGTTGGCACGGACCCACTGGCGTTGCTCCGTCAAGCAAGCGGGATTGCGGATCCATCGTTGGTTCAATACGTACGGTTCAACGCCGATCTCGTAGTTGGCGACCGCGCTACGGTTCACCAGAATCTCCATGTCCTCCTCTGGCCATCCGACCATGCGGCCGACGACCAGCATCGGCAAAGGCCTGGCGAGAGCGGACATCCAATCGAAGACGTCCTGGTCGGCCACCTGATCCAAGAGCCGGTGCGCGGTCGCACGGGCGTAGTCTTCCATCTGATCCATGTGCCCAGGCGCGACCGCCTGGGAGGCCAAGCGGCGGAGGCGTGTGTGGTCGGGCGGATCGTCCCCGACCATCATTAAGCCCTTGCCCTTGTGGCGGGTGTCGGGGTTCGGGCCTTTGCTGTTGAAGCCATTGAAGTCGCGAAGAATGCGTTCCACCTCTCGGTAGCACGTCACCAGATACTCCCCCGTCAGCGAACTGTGGTAGCACGGGGCCGCTTCGCGCAGGCGACGAAGGTGTGGGTAGGGGTTGTTGATGTAGCAGGAGTCCAGCGGCCACCAGACGACGCCGTTGCGTCGCCAGTCTTCGGCCAAGCGCGGGTAGACGCACGGGTCTATGCTGGAATCTGGCGACCGCATGTTTCAACCCGCCTTATTCAGCGGCTCGGCCGGGTAGCCCGCGTCGGGGGGGCATGGTTTCTCCTGGTCCTGGTGAATTTGGCTTGTCCCTGGTCGCACGCGGCGTGCGAACCCAACAAGCTAAGCTAAGCTTGTGCCGGGCGACAGACCGCCGAGTTCGCCGCTAGCCACTCGACTAGCACTTCCGCCGCCCATTGATGGCCTTGGGGGGACCAGTGCGCGTCCTTGAGCCACCGTGCGTCGCTCAGTGCGCCGCCGCGGTGCACGATGTACTCCCACTGGCTCACGACGGGAATGCGTCGAGCGGCCGCCAGGGTGTTCAGCACCGACAGGTGGCGGTCGTGTATGGTCGACGTGGCCAAGACGACCAAGAGCGCGCCGGATTGTCGCGTGGTCTCCTTCCACTGGTCCAGCGCGAAGCCGGAGAACGAAGTGTCGTACGGAAGCGGCCTATCGCCGGAAGCGGCGGGTTGTCCCTCCCGACCCAGAAGATCGCTGTCCCGTGGTCCGGCCAATCGCTTCCTCGCTGCTGCCCACCTAGTCCTCAACCAGACCGTGGAGTAGGTGGGCGGAACGATTCTCCACACCACTCCGAGCGACTGCATCCCAAGGTGACAGCATGCCTGGTACAAGGACCAACCCTCGGGCGACGCCCGAGTAATGCGGCTTGATGCCCAAGTGCCCCGCCCCGCCCTCCACCACCTGGTTGTTGCCGGCGGCGCCAGGGTAATGCCGCCGTCCTCGGCTAGCCGTGCGTGGGCGAAGCCTCGCTTGTGGGCCGCATTTTCGATGAAGTCGTTGTCTACGGTCACGAGCACGACCAGCTTGGACCGACGATGCCGGATCCACTTGTCCCACCAGGGGAGCTGCTGGACTTGGCCCGTACCGCCGCGACCGTATGCCGCCGTCGTGACGTCCCAGTCGGCCAGGCGCTCGGCGGCCAGGCTCTCCAGTCGCACCTGTACTTTGTCGGCGATGGGCACTTGGCGAGCCTCCACGAAGGAATCGCCGACGATGGCGACATGGCAACCTGAGGCGGCGCGCTCGGCGGTCGGCGGCTCCCGGTCTAGGAAGCCGAGGCTGTTGGTGTGTGATATCGTCCAGTAGTCGAACGTGTTCGTCCACCGCACCTCGGAGTGCGGCTTCGAGTGTATGCCCACTCCCGGCACGAATTCGTAGCGGGGATGAACGGGAGCCAGGAAGGGCCAAGTCAGCCGCAAGGCCACCTCACCAATTGCGAAGACTATGCTTACGGCGGCGAAGAGGATCAGCACGTTCCACAACAAGTCGATTCGCGTGCCAGTGCCCGTCGTGGAGTTGCCGCATGCCATCACAACGCTGTCGTCATGTCGATGCCCGGCAAGCTTGCATGCCCAAGGCACCGGGTCGCGACTCCGACCGCATCGTGCGGATTTCGCGGAGGAGGGCCTCGCAGTCATAGCCCCACGCCGACATAACCGGCCCGTGAGCTTCCAGTACGGTCCGCGCCTGTGTCGCCGTTAGGTGACGCCGCCAATCTCCCACGCGACCCGAGCGAAAGAACTGCCGCGTAACCGGGGGCCGTTCCTTGAAGCCGTGCTGGCTTTCGGCCTCCTGCATCCGGGCAAAGGACGAGAACTCGACGGTCCGTTGCAACTTGGCAGCGTCGTCGGCACCGTCCAACTTCAGGAACCGCACTAGCCGTGCAAGTGCCCCCACCGAATCGGCGAGCATGTCTTCGTACCTTAGCACAAGCACCGGAAAAGGGGCGCGGGTCCAGCTCTCGACATGGCTGGACCAATCCTCTGGGTGCTGGCGCAAGTGACGTGTACCGCTACCGGCCATTTCAAAGGATGGGTTGTTGATGGAGGCTATGGTCGCGTCCATGCAGCACGTTGCGAAGTGGCAATGGAAAGAAACCGCCACGTCGAGGGGGTTGCGCATCACGTACACCGCACCGGCGGTTACGTCCCTGGGGAAGAACGGCTCTCCAGATTCGGTGTGGCGAAAGACATCATGGGTCTTGAAGAACAACAACTCGTCTTGGCCGGACTCGACTTCGGCGGCAGCTATGGACCGGTAGATGCTTGGAAGCAACAGATCAATCTCGTCGTCCGTGCAGTGCGACTGCGGAACGCCGATGAAACGGTCGAAGAACTTCCGGCTAGCAGCCGGCTCGCCGACCAACCCGTTGATCGACACTGGCTCGCTCGACGCCCACAGGAAGTTGGACAGCAGGCAACGCACCCAAGTGTTGCCGGACTTGGGCCACGAGGCCAGCCAAGCGATCCGTCGCAAGCCTCCGAGCCGAACGGTGCTCATGCGCGCAATGCGCCGTCCATGTGCGCGACGGAGGACTCGAACTGCGAGAGCGTCCAGGGGCGCCAGAACCGCCACACCCTGCACTTGCCCGCGAGCACCAGAAGCCATTGAGACAACTGCTGCTGTCCGACGATCGCCTCCGCATAGCGCAACCTGTAGACGGCGTCGGTCAGCTCCGCCATCAACTGCCCTCCGGTGACTCTCTTGATGTCGGCAGGCGTGTCGCCGAGGGAGCGGTGGAGCACGTACAGATCCGTGAGACGCCCCGACACCAGGGGCGACAGGCACGGTGGTGTCGCATACCTCTTGTCGAAACCATCCGCGATCCGAACCCGTTGCCCTGGGGCGGCGGCGGTCATCGCCACAGCATCCGGCCACAGCTTCAGGTCCTTGTAGCCCCAGCATCGCGGGCCGGACGCGAACGACGCGGGGTCCGTGACGAGCATGTCGTCGGCGAAGAACGCCCACCCTCGGGAAGAGAGCGCTGCGGCCAAGGTGGACCTGCCGGTCCCCGGTGAGCCAGTGAAGCCGAAGACGTCTCCGCCGCCGGCCACGGCGCTGGCGTGAAGGGGAAGCAGGCCGCGCTGCAGGACCAGAGCGGCCCAAGCCGAGCCGAGCAGGAACAGCCGAATGTCGCGGTCGTCGACGCCGGGCTCCGTCGCGTACCGTATGGTGTGGCCCCCTTCGACCAGGAAGCGCACGCCTGCGGGCGGCTTGATCAGGACCCGATCGGGAGCGTACTGCCAAAGGACGCCCTGCGCCTCTGGATTGTCCAAGCTCTCGGGCACATCGCCTCGCCGCACCACGACGTCCGCGCCACACTCCCGCAACCAGGGTTCCGCCGCCTTGCCCAGGTCCAAGGATGCCGAAACGGTGAACGGAACTTGGCTGACTCCAACTGCGTCGGACATCGGACTCCTCTTGGTCCTTACGGCGAGCAACGATCCGAGCCGACTAGCCTCCCACAGCTTCCAGGAACGCTCCGAAGAGCTTGCGGGCCACCGGACCCGGCCGGCCGTCGCCGATCTGCCGTCCGTCCACCTCCACAGCGGGCTTGATCTCGGTGGTGGTGCCCGTGAAGAACAGCTCGTCGGCCGCGAACAGCTCCGGCAACGGGACTGCCCGCTCCTCCACCGGGATGCCCAGGTCGCCGGCCAGGCCGATCACGAAGTCTCGGGTGACGCCGTGGAGGATGTAGTTGGACTTCGGCGCGGTGGCGAGCGTGCCGTCGCGGACGACGAAGAGGTTGTTGTGGGCGCCCTCCATCGCCATGCCGTCGCGGACGAAGATCGCGTTGCTCACCCCCGCGTCCACCGCCGCTTGCTGGGCCATGACGTTGGGCAAGAGCGCGATCGCCTTGATGTCGGCGCGCGCCCAGCGCTGGTCGGGCACCGTGACGGCCCGGAAGCCCTGCTCCCAGCGCTCCATCGGCGGGCGATGGTAGGGGTTGGCGAAGGCGTACACGCCAGGGGCGACGGGCGGGTTCGGGAAGGCGTGCATTCTGGGGGCGGCGCCCCGAGTCACCTGGACGTACACGTAGGCGGCGGGCGCCTTGTCGAGCCCGTTGCGGGCCAGCAGCTCGTACTTGATCGATTCCAGCGCACTGGCGTCGTAGTCGATGCGCAACGCGACCAGCCCTTTCTCGATGCGCTCCAGGTGCTGGGGCCAGCGGAAGAGGCGACCCCCGTACGCCGGCGTGACCTCGTAGACGCCGTCGGCGAAGAGGAAGCCGCGCTCGTCCACCGAGACCTTGGCTTCGTCCTTGGGCAGGTACGCACCGTTGAGGTGGACGATGCTCACGAGCGGCCGCCTCCGCCCCGCTCCAGCTTCTCGAACTCCTCCAGCAGCTCGGCCTCGCGGATCGCGGGAGCCGCGTGGGGGTCCTCGGCAGTTCCGGCGCCCGGGTCCACGGCGTCCCTGCCGCTTGCGTCGGATCGGGCTCCACCGGAGTGGGCGGATCGGGCTCCACTGGACGCGGCGGCTTGGGTGTCGCCGGCCCCTTGCCCCCCCGAACCCGAACCCAGCTGCTTCGGGCCGCTCCCGCTCGGCAGGAGGCCCATCTTGGCCTTCAGGTCGAGGAGACGGTCGTCCATGCCGGCGTCGCCCGAACCCGATTCCAGCCGAAGGAACTCGGACTCCAGGGTGTCGCCGGTGATGGCTTCGGTCACTTCGGCCTGGGCCAAGTTGCGCCGCTCCTCTTCCTCGATCTTGTCCGCCATGCGGTTGAACGCTTCGAACGCCGAGGTGTCGGAGAGCCCGGACATGGTCTCGTGGATGCGACGCTGGGCCTGGGCGCGCTTCTGCTTGGCGACCAGCAGGTTCCGCTTCCGCTTCGCTTCCTCGATCTTGTCGTTGAGCTGGCGCAGCGACCCCTTCAGCTTCTCGGTCTCCTCCGCCTGGGCGCGCCACGTCCCGTCCAGCGCGGCCGCTCGCTCCGCGTGCTCCTGCTGGCGGACGAGGGCCTGCTTGGCCAAGTCGTCGCGACCTTCGTTGATCGCCAGCATCGCGCGCTGCTCCCAGTCCCGGACCTGCTTCTTCTCGCCCTCCAGCTGGGACTTGAGCTTGCGCTCGTCGGCGATCGCCGAGGCGACTTCGCGCTTCGACTTGGCCAGCTGGTCGCGCATGTCCAGGATGATCTGGTTCAGCATCTTCTCCGGGTTCTCGGCCCGGGAGATGAGGTCGTTGATGTTCGACCTGATCATCGTGGAGAACTTGCTGAAGATGCTCATCGCGGCTCGCCCCCTTCCTGTTCGGCCAGCTCGCGGATCCGCGACACGTGGGTCGAAGCGGCCATTTGGACGCTTTCCAGCGACGCCCGCAGCTCCTCGAAGTCCAGGTGGCTCATCTGAAGCGTGTCGCTGAGGATCAGCTCGCCCTCTTCGATCCCGTAGGCGCCGTGCACCACGTCCGACGCGTTCAGCTTGAGGAGGGTCTCGTAGAGCTTGGCCAGGCCGCCGGAGTCGTCGGGCAGGTCCATGACCTTCATCCGGACCAGAAGCAGGGGATCGGAGTGGTGCACCACGATCGGCGCGCCCTCGTTGTCGGTGTGGACGAGGAACATCCCGTCGTCCACCTCCTCGAAGTCCGCATCCATGCGGATCAGGTAGCTCTGCAGGTCGTCTCGGTTGATCACTTCGTCTCCTGACTGGTCGCTTGGTCGGGCAGGCCCTCGGCGTACCGGAAGGTAACACGGAACGGCTTGACCGGGCTATACGGGTTGACGGTTAGCCGGGTGTCGTACCAGAGTAGAAGAGTGTCCTACCACGGTAGCAACGTCCAGTCTCTTGGTTGACCTCCACATGCTCGCGGGGGCAGCGGTGGTGGCCGGCGCGGCAGCGGCCTGGCTGCTCACATGCCGCGGGCCCTTGTCGCGGCTGCTGACGACCGACTCGCTTCCGCCGACTTGGCGGACCGCGCGGACGAATCGAACTGAGATGGCCGTCGCAGTGTTCGTGATTGGGACGACTGCTGTGCTGGCAGCTCGCAACCTCTTCCTGCCTTTGCGGTTTGACGAGACCCTTGCGATCCTGGACTACGTGACCCAGCCGTTCTGGGAGGCGTGGAGCACATACGACAGGCCGAACAACCACGTGCTGCACACGTTGCTGGTATGGGTCGCCCGCCGCCTGGGCGGGACCAGTCCCGTGGCGCTGCGGCTGCCAGCGTTCACTGCGGCGTGCCTGGTGTTGCCGGCGACTTGGTGGTTCGTGCGGAGGGAGTACGGTTGGCCCGCCGCCGCGTTGGCGACCGCGCTGCTGGGCGCGTCGCCGCTGTTCTGGGAGCACGCGTCGAACGCGCGGGGGTGGACTTTGGTGCTGTTGTGCTTCGTGGTGGCCCTGGGGTGCGGAGGCGAAGCGGCGCGCCGGCCCAGCGCGCGACGTTGGTGGCTGGGGTACTCGACGGCGCTGGGGCTGGGGTTCTTTGCGGTTCCGGTGATGGTGCTTCCTGCGGCCGCGGTCGTGTGCTGGCTCCTCCTTCTGTGCTGGCGCGAGCGGGGTGCAGCGGCCCTGCCGCGCTTCGCGCTCCGGGTTGGGGCTTGGTCGGGGCTGGGGTTGGCCTTGGCCGCTCTTCTCTACGCGCCCGTGCTGTTAGAGTGGGGGCCTGAGTCCTTGCTTGCAAACAACCGGGTCTGGACGCCAGCATGGAGAATCGCCCAATGGCAACCGTGGGAATTAGTCACGGAGCACACGGTGGCGACTTGGCAGAGCTGGCATGCGGCGACGCCGCCGTGGGCGCAGCTGGCGTGGCTGGTCGTGCTTGCTGTTGGCGTTGCTGTGCCCGGGCGCGGTCGGCATCGTGGCCTGCTCGTCGTCGCCGCCATAGCCGGGATGGTGGCGGTGCTGTTGGCGAGGCCGGTCCTGTTGAGGCCGCGCATGACGCTCTGGATGCTGTTCGTGGTGGTGGCCCTGATCGGTGCTGGCGGCGCGGTCCTGCTGGAAGCGTTGCTGGAGCGAGCAAAGCTCGGGGTGCGAAAGCGAGCGGTTGCGTACGCCATTGTGGTGGCCGCGGTCTTCGGAGCCTCCGCATGGCCGGCAACCCGACCGGGAACAGCGGAGCGCTTCGCCCACGAGACTGGGTGGGAGTTCTTCCCGGTTGACCTCCGCCCGAGCACGGGCGACTATGTGGCGGCCGAGCCTCCGTTGGCCGACTTGGTCGCCAGCAAGCTGCTTGCAAACGGCTACGGCCTGTCTTTGCCGCAAACCGACTCGACCTTTCTCGGAGGTCGGCCAATGCACATGCGCCACGTATCGGCCCATTTGGGCAACTGGCCGAGATTGCCGCGGCCGCCATGGGTCGCGAGACGCCGCCCAGGAGGATCAGGGAAACATCCCATTTGGTGGCTTTACCCCGTCGATCAGCGTGAGGGGCGTGCGTTTTGGCTGTTAGTCGACGAGATGCGGCAACCGGAATGGAGGTATGGCGAACTGGGCAAACCGTACGGGCCTCGGGAAATGGAGGCTCTCTTGGCGCGCCGCGGTTGCCGCTACAGCGTGTTTCAGAACCTGCCCGGCAGCCAAGTGTTGCGCCTGGAGTCCTGCGACGAACCGTTGCCGATCCCGGGGTCATGAGCGGCCCGATCGGAGCCGTGGCTCCCGACGGCGACGGGCGTGAGCTCCTCGGTCGTGCGATCGTGGCGGCTGGAGTCGTGGCGGCTGGGGTTGCCGCCAGTGCCGGAGCGCTTTCGCTGTTTGGCCCTCATTGGTTTGTAGACGCCGCGCACGCGCTGGCTGCCGACCGTCACGCAGCGACCATGGACCGCTTCTCCGACGGCGAACTGCGCCGCCTGTTCGCGGGGGCAGCTGTGGCGGCCGGTGCGGCAGCGGCTTGGTTGCTCACCTGCCGCAGGTCCTTGGGCGCGGTGCTGGCGGCCGACTCGCCTCCGCCGACTTGGCGGACTGCGCGGGCGAATCGAATTGAGGCGGTCGTCGCGGCGGTCGTGATCGGAACGGTTGCCACGCTGGTCGCTCGCAACCACCTCTTTCTGCCCTTGCGGTCTGACGAGACCTTTGCGGCCTTGGACTACGTGATCCAGCCGCTCGGGGAGGCATGGAGCAGGTACAACCAGCCGCACAACCACGTGCTGTACACGTTGCTGACTTGGATCGCTCACCGCTTGGGCGGCAGTCCCGTGGTGCTGCGGCTGCCGGCGTTCATCGCGGGATGCCTAGTGCTGCTGGCGACTTGGTGGTTCGTGCGGAGGGAGTACGGTTGGCCCGCCGCCGCGTTGGCGACCGCGCTGCTGGGCGCGTCCCCGCTGTTCTTGGAGTACATGTCGAACGCTCGGGGGTACACTCTGATGCTGTTGTGCTTCGTGGCGGCCCTGGGCTGCGGAGGCGAAGCGGCGCGACGGCCGAACGCGCGACGCTGGTGGCTGGGGTACTCGACGGCGCTGGGGCTCGGGTTCTTTGCGATTCCGGTGATGGCGTTTCCCGCGGCAGCGGCCGTGTGCTGGCTGCTCCTCCTGTGTTGGCGGGAGCGGGGCGCGGCGGCCCTGCCGCGCTTCGCGCTCCAGGTTGCGGCCTGGTCGGGGCTGGGGTTGGCCTTGGCCGCCCTGCTCTATGCGCCCCTGTTGCTGGAGGGGGGGCTGGTTGACTACCGGCACGCGGGCATGCCCCCCCGATGGCCGCCGTGGGAGTTAGTGGCGGAGCACACGTGGTGGGCCTGGCTGAGATGGCATGTCGCGACGCCGCCGTGGGCGCAGCTGGTGTTGCTGGTCGCGCTTGTCGCTGGCGTTGCGGCGCCCGGGCGCGGTCGGCACCGCGGCCTGCTTGCCGTCGCAGCCATAGCCGGGACGGCGGCGGTGCTGATGGTGAGGCCGGCCCTGTTGTTGCCGCGCATGACGCTCTGGATGCTGTTCGTGGTGGTGGTCTTGATCGGTGCTGGAGGTGCGGTCCTGCTGGAAGCGTTGCTGGAGCGAACGAAGCTCGGGGTGCGAAAGCGAGCGGTTGCGTACGCCCTTGTTGTGGCCGCGGTCTTCGGAGCCTCCGCATGGCAGGCCATGCGACCGGCAACGGTGGAGCGCCATGCCCAGGAGACTGGCCGGTCGGTCTTCCCGGTTGGCTTCCGCCCGAGTACGGGCGACTATGTGGCGGCCGAGCCGCCGTTGGCCGACTTCGTCGCCAGCATGTTGCTTGCGGACGGCTACGGCCTGTCATTGCCGCAAACCGATTCGACCTTTCTCGGCGGTCGGCCAATGCACATTCGCCACGTATCGGCCCATTGGGGCGAGTCGCCGAGATTTCGCCCGAGCCGATGGATTCTGAGCCACCCACGCGGGGGGATCAGGGAACATCCCATTTGGTGGTTCTATCCCGTCCATCAGAGAGAGGGACGCGCGTTCTGGCTGGTTGCGAGGAGATGGCGGCAACCGGGATGGCGGAATGGCGAACTGGGCAAACCTTACGGGCCTCGGGAGATGGAAGCTCTCCTGGTGCGCCGTGGTTGCCGCTACAGCGTGTTTCAGAACTTGCCCGGCAGCCAAGTGCTACGCCTGGAGTCCTGCGACGACGGCCTAACTCTCGAATGGTAGGTATTTCGGATTCTACCATAAAATCGTTCTTGTGCCATATATGCGGTTTTCTACCATGAATCGGATTTCGTGGCATATTCGGCGAAACCTGCCATCATTCGTCTTTCGTGGCATAGCCACCCCCACGGATCGGGGTGTAGAACCCCTCGACGAAGTCGAACTCCGACAGGCGGGCCTCGGCCGTGCGGTCCTGGCGGTCGGGGTCGTGGCGGCTGGGGTCGCCGCCTGCGTCGGAGTGCTGTCGCTGTTCGGCCCGCATTGGTTTCGAGACGCCATGCACGCACTGGCACCCGACGGTCACGCAGCGACAATGGACCGCTTCTCCGACGGCGAACTGCGCCGCCTGCTTGCTGGGACAGCGGTCGTGGCCGGCGTGGCGGCGGCCTGGCTGCTCGCCTGCCGCGGGCCCCTGTCGCGACTGCTGGCGGCCGACTCGCCTCCGCCGACTTGGCGGACCGCGCGGACGAGTCGAATCGAGGCGGCGGTCGCAGCGGTCCTGATCGGAACAACTGCTGTGCTGGCCGCTCGCAACCTCCTCCTGCCTTTGCGGCTTGACGAGACCCTTACGGTCTTCGACTACGTGATCCAGCCGTTCTGGAAGGCATGGAGCACGTACCAACTGAACAACCACGTGCTACACACGCTGCTGGCATGGGTCGCCCACCGCTTGGGCGGGACCAGTCCCGTGGCGCTGCGGCTGCCGGCGTTCATCGCGGGGTGCTCGGTGCTGCTGGCGACCTGGTGGTTCGTGCGGCGGGAGTACGGTTGGCCCGCCGCCGCGTTGGCGACCGCGCTGCTGGGCGCGTCGCCGTTGTTCTTGGAGTACATGTCGAACGCTCGGGGGTACACTCTGATGCTGCTGTGCTTTGTGGCGGCCCTGGGCTGCGGAGGCGAAGCGGCGCGACGGCCGAGCGCGCGACGCTGGTGGCTGGGGTACTCGACGGCGCTGGGGCTCGGGTTCTTTGCGATTCCGGTGATGGCGTTTCCCGCGGCAGCGGCCGTGGGCTGGCTGCTCCTCCTGTGCTGGCGGGAGCGGGGTGCGGCGGCCCTGCCGCGCTTCGCGCTCCAGGTTGGGGCTTGGTCGGGGCTGGGGTTGGCCTTGGCCGCCCTGCTATATGCGCCCGTGTTGCTGGAGTGGGGACCGCTAGACTCCAGGCATGTGCCCCTGCCCCCGCGATGGCCACCGTGGGACGTAGTGTCGTGGCACACGGTGGAGACTTGGTTGCGCTGGCACGCGGCGACGCCGCTGTGGGCGCAGCTGGCGTTGCTGGTCGCCCTTGCCGCCGGCGTTGCGGCGCCTGGGCGCGGTCGGCATCGCGGCTTGCTTGCCGTTGCCGCCATCGCCGGGACGGCGACGGTGTTGTTGGCGAGGCCGACCCTGTTGCCACCCCGCATGACGCTCTGGTTGCTGTTCGTGGTGGTGGTGTTGGTCGGTGCTGGAGGTGCGGTCCTGCTGGAAGCGTTGCTGGAGCGAGCGAAGCTCGGGGTCCGAAAGCGCGGGGTTGCGTACGCCATTGTCGTGGCCGTGGTCTTCGGAACCGCCGCATGGCAGGCAACGCGACCGGCAACGGTGAAGCACTTTGCCGAGGAGACTGGGGGACCGATCTTCCCGGTTCCTCTCCGCCCGAACACTGGCGACTACGTGGCGGCCGAGCCGCCGTTGGCCGACTTGGTCGCCAGCATGTTGCTTGCAGACGGCTACGGCCTCTCTCCGTCGCGAACCGACCTGACCTTTCTCCGAGGTCGCCCAATGCATGTACGCCAAGTTTCGGCCCATTTCGGCGAACTGGCGCGACCTGCATTCTCGAAGCGACGCGCAAGATCAGGACAAGATCCAATTTGGTGGCTTACCCCCGCTGATAGGAGCGAGGGAGCCGTCGATCGGACTGAGGGACGTGCGTTCTGGCTGCTCGTCGACGAGTTGCGGCAACCGGGATGGAGGTATGATGAACTGGGCAAACCTTACGGACTTCGGGAAATGGAGGCGCTCTTGATGCGCCACGGCTGCCGCTACAGCGTGTTTCAGAGCCTGCCCGGCAGCCAAGTGCTGCGCCTGACGTCCTGCGACGAACCGTTACCGATGCCGACCCCGGAGTCGTCGCTCCAGAACGCCCCTTCGGAGGGCACGCGCGGGAGTATGCCATGAACGGCTGGCATCGGAGCCATGACAACAGAGCGATTCTTGCGGCACGGCTCAACTCGCCCATGGTAAGTAGATATTGATGCGGTCCATCGCGACGCGGCCCTGGACTGTTCGCTGGGAGACTATTCAGACGGCTCGTCCTCCGATCTGCGGAGCCGGGGCGATGCAACGGCGGAGGGGTCCACAGCCGCAACGGCGACCGTTCCAAGACCGGAGTCAACCGTCATTGACACCATGCCCAATCGGCGTGCATTGTTGAGTGCCCGTCGCGCAAACACAGGAACGTTGGTCCCGCCGCACCGGCGTACGGACGGAGCCAAGAGCGCATCCAAGCCCGACCTAACGGCCTCCAGTCCTAAAGCGTTGCAATACCGGTAGTCCGTAGAATTCATCAAGTCCGGCCGTTGCTCTTGAGTTGGCCTCAGGTCCTTGGTGGTTCCCTCGAAGTCACACTTGAACCGCCAGTAGTATCTCGGATGTTCGCACGCAACATCGGCCAGGTCGTGCCCAAACCAGTGCTTCACCTCCGCCTCCGAAGTCTCAATCTCCAGCGACGCATAGAATACTGCAAAACTGCCATCCGAGAATCGAGTCTTCCGCTTCCAGAACTGGTTTCTCCGAAAAGGACCATCTAGGAAAGAGTCCTCACCGCTACGCACGCTAGAGCTCCGAAACAGCTCTTTCAATTCTCCAAGGCTACGTGCGTCGCCCATTCCCTGCCTGTGAAGGAATTCTTCGTCGGACTGAAAGCTCGCCAAGCGATAGACTTCGAATTGACAAGAGACAAGATCAATGTTGTCAAGCATCGTCCTATAATCCTGCAACCGCTTCCACATAGTCTCTCACCAAGAACATCTTCTCAATGGAGCCTTCCAGCAACAAGTCCATCGGACGATCTTCATAGAGTCCCTTATGACGGGCCCGAAGCCACTGGTTCTCGACGTGCTCATCTCTCAGGAGGGAGTCCAGCGTCTTTCTGATCTGATATAGGCATACTATCCTATCCTTGAGGTCACGTCCTTTCAGTTCGGCACGACCCTCCAGCAGATCATGGACACCGCGGAGGTCTGTCGCATCGAATCCGAGTAATTGAACAGCTTCTTCAACTTGCAATTTCCAGGTAGCCAACACTTTCCGCAACAGTACGACCGGTGCACTCAGCTGGTTCTCGACAGGCGCACTTTCTTCCGGCGTCGTAGTGGAGATGCGCATTTCCGAGGGCACCGAAGGAATCGACCGAGGTGACTGAAACAACGATCGTTGCCGGCTATGTCCACGAATCAGAGTGGCGAAGCGGACAAATTCCGAAGACGACGGCTGCGACAAGCACTTGGTTTGCCCGGTCCGTGCCAGCCGATGGCCGGCCGCGGATAGTTGATGGATTCGCGGCGAACGCTGCGTGGTGTGGTGCCTGCTGCCCTGCTCTGATGCAATCGGCATCACTTATCTCCTGCGAACAGTGGATCGACAACCTCAATATCCATTGCATTACAAAACACCTGGACCAGTTCATGAATATGCTTTAGCTCGGCAAGCACATTTTCACTTGCCCTGTCGGCTGCATATTCCAAGGTACATCCAACAATAAGCACGGGGAGAATTTCCCGATTCGGCACCGCCTGCAGGGTGGCCCGCCAGCCAGCAGTGCTGTTGTCGATCTCGACACTGGGTGTGGGACGACAGGTGCCGCCGGCGAAATCACCTATCGCCAGTGGGCTCAGTGGCACGGTGCGAGCGATGTGTTCAGCAGCGTTCGCATTCCCGCCTTCCAATTCTAGACTGACAGTACACGCTAGCGAAAGGCCAACGATTGGGTTATCCGGCAAACTGTTCGCAAGGGCTTGCCTGCACAGCGAGATGACCTTGGTACATACCCCGAAATCGTCTGGAGTCCTGATATGTTGAAACGCAAGTTCCACATCGCCTGCCGAAATGGTTGCCATCGCGTTGCCACCGAACATTGTGATTCTGATTTTTCCATCGGCCATCGACGTACCGCTGTGTGTCTGCATGTCCGCGAGGCTGATCGGAAAATCCAACTTGAGTGAATCGTAGAAGGACCGCAAGACGTCCGTGGGACGAGCGGCCAAATCGAAGGCAGGTGGCGAAAACGTGCCGACGTATCGAAGGTCTGCAAGCAGAGGCTTGGCAACCACAGGGAGCAGCTCCGTTCTTTGGGGCAGTGGACTCTCGCCACGGGGGGGGGGGGGGCAACTTGACAAATCGTAACAGGGGACATGCAGGGCCGCAAGGCCCCGTGGCTTCGGGCTGTCAAGAAGGGAGGTCGAGGGCATGCGGGCCGGACCCCCAGGCTACGCCGTCCAGAGCGTCGAAGCTGGAACCGTACCAAGGCGATCGTTGACGAGCGACTGGCCACGTTTACCCGAAGCTCTCGACGATCCGACTGTTACCAGGAGGTGCGGGAGTCGGGCGACGCTGGCAGCTATAGCCAGGTCAGGCGGTGCGTGCGCCGGGGTGGCAGGGCCAGATGGACTTCGCCGATTTGTCCTGGCGTGGGGCAGGCGGCACGCGCTGGTGGTGATGCTGGACTACCCGCGGATGCTGTGGCTCCAGTACTACGAGCGGCAAGACGATACGGGCGGGTCGTCAAGTGCGGGTGGCTGCCCCCAGAAGTGTGTTGCCGGGTGGACCCCATCCCCGGCTGTGGGCGGCTCCGGAACAAGGCTGGGCGGCTCCCGTGGGCCACTCGGACCCGGCGTGGCTGCCACGCTGACGACGTGCAGACCCAGCATAATCGACCACGCGACGGCGGCAACGAGGGGTCGGCCCCCGGTCCTGGAACAGCGTGGCCCCGCTCCGCGCCACCGGCAAGTAGCCGATCTCGTCGACGACCAGCAGCGACGGGTGGGTCGGCGTCTTGAGCCGCTGCTTGAGGCGCCCGGCCGCCTGGGCCTCCTCCAGCGACTCCACCAAGTCGGACAGCGTGCCGTAGTAGATCCGCCGCCCGCCCTGCGCCGCCGCGACGGCCAAGCCGATCGCCAGGTGCGTCTTGCCCACGCCCGGCGGGCCCAGGAACACGACGTTCTCCTTGCGCGCCACGAACCCCAGTTCGTGCAGCGACGCGATCTGCTCCCGCTTCACCGACGGCTGGAAGGCGAAGTCGTACTCCTCGAGCGTCTTGATCGCCGGCAGGCGGCTCGACCGCATCGCCGTGGCCAGCCGACGACTGTTGCGCAGCGCGATCTGCGCCGCCAGCAGCTCCTCGATCGCTTCGGCCGCCGTCGTCGCGCCGCCGTCCACGCGGGCGAGCACCTCGGCCAGCGCCTCCAGCGCGCCCGGCATCTTCAGGTCCGCCAGCTGCGCCGCGATCCGGTCCCTGCGCGACAGCCCCTTCACGACGCGCCCTCCGCGATCCTGGCGTACTCGGCCAGGGGTCGCCGCTCCACCGCCACGAGAGGACCGCCCGAGCTGGACGCCGCCGGCGGGGCCGCGACGGCGACCACCGAGCGGTAGGGCCGAGGCGCCAGGGGCAGGAGCCGGGACCGCTCGTCCTCGAAGCGCACCACGGGCCGCTGCATCAGCGTGCCGTGGACCCGGACGTTGGCCACCGTGTCCAGCCAGCGGCGAGCCCGAGCGTTGAGGTCGTCGTCGGAGACGAACTCCCGACCGTAGAAGAAGCTGCTGCGCACGTAGCTGATCGGTCGCTCCACCTTCCCCTTCGTCTGCGCACGGCCCGCCCTGCACGCCCGGATGCGGAAGCCCCAGTGCGTGCTGAACCGCAGGAACTCCCGGTCCAGCTGGCCCGTTTCGATCCAGTGGTAGACCGTTTTCCGGCTCACGCCGACGCGGCGGGCGATCCCCGCCTTCGGAACCTCTGCTCCAGATAGTGTCGTAGCAGCACTCGCTTCTCCCTCCTGAACATCGCGTCTCCTCCGAGTTGGAATGACGACGCAGCGTAGGTGATCCCCTCCGGTGGCTGCCGAACGGGCTCGCGCCACCCCTCGATCAGGAGTCCGAAGTGTGCAATTTTCGACGGCCCGTAACGGCTCGCTGCTGGTCGGCGACGAGATCGGTCAACATCCGAGGCATCAGCTGGCGGACGTGGCACCATGCCGCCGAGCTGGCCATCCGCCATCGGACGACGGCTCCGGATCACTCCGATGCGGGCGGTTTCGCCCTCTTAGACCACACCTCAGCACTACCCCGGCTCACCCACGACTCTAGAGGCCAAGGGGGCAGACTACCCGGGCAAGAGCCCACCAGCGCCTTGGTGAATTGAGTCCAGCCCGAAGGATGCTTGAATCCAATCCACCCACCAAAGCACTCGGCAGTCAAACCCTCCCAGCGCAAAGCAATGCCGTGCAAGAATCGTATCCACCGGAGGGCTAGCGAATAGGAATAGCCCCGTCGAAGTGCTGATTCGGACAGATACCCGGCACGACACCGCACTCTCTCCGCCACGTCCTTGACAGAGCAGAAATACTCTATCGCGCTGACCTCGCATTCCAGACCAACTACTCCTCTAACTGGCTGAAATGCCATTACTCTTAGTCCTCTGCATGCAAGCGGTGGGCCGACACATGTGTCGAGGAAGGGAGCTATCGCCCGATGAAAGGGTACGTCGGGATAACCCACCAATGAGTTTCCACCTTCTACTGCACGGTTCTCCGTCGCCATGATCATCTTTCAATCTCCTCGCTGTTTTTATAGGCTCCTCGCCGATTCAAATGGGTAAACTGAGTTGGAGTCCATCGAGGGCGCCCGACCCTGTGCGGCGACCTTCGGGCGTCAGGCGCAGCCGCAGTGTCGGCAATCGTGCCGGGGAAGCTTGCCGGCGATCCGCCGCTCGCTCCGAGCACAACGCCCGTCCAGCAATGGCGAGTCCAGTGCGAACTGCGAGCCATCAGGGAGGAGACGCTTCGCCTTCCCACGCCCGCTCGCAGGTCCGACATTGACCGGGCCCAGCCGGGGCGGGTGCCGCGGCTCCTCGGGCGGGGCCGGCGTCGTCCGGGCCTCCGGGCCGCGCCTGGGGCGGACGGGGCGGCCTTGGGGGACCGGACGAGCGAGATGCGGGCATGAAGGGACGGATCAAGCTGTTCGAGCAGGCGCTGGGGATCGGGTCGCCGTGGTACGTGGACCGGGCGGAGTTCGACCCCGAGGCGGGGCGGCTGGACCTCCACCTGGGCTTCGAGCGGGGCGGCACGTTCGAGTGCGGGGGCTGCGGCGCCGACGGCTGCAAGGCGTACGACACGACGCCGAAGTCGTGGCGGCACCTGGACTTCTTCCAGCACAAGGCGTACCTCCACGCCTTCGCGCCCCGCGTGACCTGCGAGGAGTGCGGCGTGCGGCAGGCCCGCCTGCCGTGGGCGCGGCCGCGCAGCGGCTTCACGCTGCTCTTCGAGGCGGCGGTGATGGAGCTGATGGCGGAGGCGCCCGTCAGGGCGGTGAGCCGCATCGTGGGCGAGCACGACACGCGGCTGTGGCGGGTGCTGAAGCACTACGTGGGCAAGGCGCGGGCGGACGCGGACCACTCGGACGTCCGGTCGGTGGGGGTGGACGAGAAGGCGTGCAAGCGGGGCCACGACTACGTGACGCTCTTCGCCGACCTGGACCGTGCTCGGCTGCTGTACGCGACGGAGGGCCGCAAGGCCGGGACGCTGGACGAGTTCCGGGACGACTTGGAGGCGCACGGCGGCACGGGCGAACAGATCGAGGAGCTGTGCATGGACATGTCGCCGGCGTACATCAAGGGGGCGCGGGAGGCGTTCCCCGCGGCGGAGGTGACGTTCGACCGGTTCCACGTCGTCAAGCTGCTGAACGAGGCGGTCGACGCGGTGCGCCGCTGGGAGCAGAAGCGCTGCCCGGAGCTGTAACGGACGCGGTGGATGTGGCTGCGCAACCCGTCGGGGCTGACGGTCGGGCAACGGGCGCGGCTGGCCGCGCTGCTGGACCCGTCGCGGCTCGGCCTGGACACGGCGCGGGCGTACCAGCTGAAGCAGTCGTTCCAGCACTTCTGGGAGATGCATCCGGCGCTGGCTGGCGAGTACCTGGAGCGGTGGTGCGAGGAGGCGTCGCGAAGCGGGCTTGTGCCGATGGTGCGGGTGGCCGAGACGATCCGGCGTCACGCGGAGGGCATCCTGGCGTGGTTCCGCTCGCGGATCAGCAACGGGATGCTCGAGGCGATGAACTCGCTCGTGCAGGCGGCCAAGGTGCGCGCCCGCGGGTACCGCACCACCGAGAACTTCATCGCCGTTGCCTACCTCGTCTGCGGCAAGCTCGACTTCGACTTACCCACTTGAAACAGCGAGGAGGCTTTTTTATGGGGAAGGTCGAAGTGGGAAGGTGAAGCGTATCCTCCCCAGATGGCTCGCACGGGCGTTGTGCTCGGAGTGAGCGGTGGGTCGCGGGTGAGAAGCCTCGTTTCATTCGTCAACAGCCTGGTGCGACGCCGGGTCTTGTCTCTACAAGCATCAGCCGACAAACATCACCGCGTCCTTCTCCACAGAACAGTACACGGCTACCCCGAGCGTCTAAGACCCTCCATTCTCGGGGTGCCCGCAGATGAAAATCGACAACGGTTCGCGTCGTGTTCCATACTTCCCATAAAGCAACCGAATCCGTAGGTGGCACAAACCGCTTCATCCACAGCCTTGACTGTCCGTCGACCACCAAGTCCGCGACGGCCGAAGGCGTCCAGTTCACCGGTGCTAAGTCCACTGCGATGTGGCTGGCACGGTCAAGCGACAGTAACTGCTCTCTGTGTCGGCCGGACACCATGTCGATCAGTCCACGCATCTCCGGGTCGTTGGCAAGGAACCGCTTCCGCCTAGCTCGCTCAACCTGAACATCTTCCTCCGACACAACGACCGACGGCAATGCCATCGGCATCGGCATCAGAGGATCGTAGTTGCCTTCCATATCCAGCACCCAAATAGAATCCGCATCGGTTTCCGCAACAATCAGCTTGTCGCGACCATAAGGGGTGCTAAAAACGGTCTCGCCGAAAACTACGTCTGTCTCGACGTTGCCCCGAGCTGAATCCTGGCGAACTGCAATGCGCACCATCTCCGGTCCCTTCGCCTGTACGACGCGCTTCATGCTTTCACCGAGGCGCATGAGCGAGAACGCCACTCGCTGTCGGTACGACGCCTCGCTCTCGTTGCCAAATCCACGCGATAACGCCTGTTGCCTCAACAAGGCAACTCCACGTTCTTCGTCAAACGCTGCCAGCTCCCACGCCGCCGCCATGAACCCGGACGATAACCCAAGTGGGATGCGGCGGATTGCGGCTCCCGTCAATGACATGGTAATAATCTGCGACGAATCGCCGTGCCAAGCAACTAGGCGACCATCTGTACCGGCTCGCACCAACGCAATGCCTCCGTAGTCTGACAGTCCCAACTGCTCGGAATCCATCCCTCCGCACGGAGCCCACGTCCAAGTCCACAAAAAACAAACTCGGGTTGTCGAACCCGGGACCGGCCGCCACGAACCGAGCGTCTCCTGTCAGCAGAGCATTCGAGGCGGAAACCACCGTTGCAGCCGGGAGACTCGAGCCCGTGACGTTTTCTGAATCGAAGATAGGTGGCAAGTCAAGTGCCCGTTGGGGAAGTTCCTGACCGCCCGCCCTACCTGATACACCGATTACCGCTCCAGTCACGACAAGCCAAGTCAACCACCGGTACCCGATCATGATTCGCCAGCAAGCTGCCATACCGCGATGCTGTTCACCCCCAAGTCGTCTGTGGTACTGGTTACCACCATGTCGCCAAGCGCGTCCAGCAACTGCTCATCTTCAGACAACCTAACAACGGCGGCAGGAGCGTCGGGCCCCTGTTCCCATTGTTCCCAATAGACTGTCGAATCGGTAGGCATCGCATATCGCTGTACCCACAGTCGTCCTGATACATCTACAAACATCCCGCCAATTCGCGAACTGAAACTGTTGCCCGTGGCACCCCTCACCCACCTGATGTGATCGCTAGCGTCAAAGAAACTCGGGGCATTGCTGAGTTCTTGGATTCTTGCAATCTCCCGATCTCTCCAAGATGCTAGGTCCTGCTCTGATACGGTTCTCGCCGGAGGCAGTGGAATCCCCTGAACCGCACCATCCCTCATTGTTATTATGATTACGCTATCGGCACTGGTGTCGGCTATGTATAGCTTGTCGTTATGATAAGCACTGAACAATTCGTGGGCAAATGGAACTGCTCTTGACCTGAAAGCAAAGCTGCCGCCATCTGCGCTAAGGTTCACTCGCACGACCTCTTGGCCGTGACCCTGTGCAATAACCGTCGACTGAGCGGTATCCATGCCAACGAACCAAATACTCGGTCGATACAAGCCATCTGGCCGTGGCATGACCATCGGATCGGAGTCGCGAACAATCAGAAGTCCTGAGTTGGCCATCCCGATTAGCCGGGGAACGCCTGGACCCCCGTTCAGCATTGACACGTCATAGGCTACCGTCTTGACCACATTTCCGTGTGAATCAACTACTGTTGCACGGAGTGCTGCCCAGTCGTCTACTACTATGTTGCCGTGATTGTCACGGAACGTTCCGCCGATGACTTGAAACTCACCGGGTCCGTGGCCATGGCTGCCGATTGTGACGACCTTGTCCGTGTCCATGTGTACAAAGTTTAGCGTCCTGGCAGAAACATCGGTGTATACAAAGAGGTCTGCGCTAAGGAACAAGCTGCTACCCAGTCTTCCGATGTCTGCCACCGCTGGCCAGTCGACGCTGTCTGAATGAAACATTAACTTGTCTAGGTAGCTGCTCGGCGCGGCACTGTCGTTGGGCGAAAAAGAAGAAGATGAGGCTTGCATCAATGCTTGACTGGAACTCGTCAGCACCGTAGAAGATGTCATTGTGTGTAACAAATACTGGTGTCCCATCAATGCGGAGTTGCTCTGCCAACCCCACATCTTGATCTATCCTTGCCATTGCTTCCACACTAGTTATCCCGCCTTATTCACCAGAGGTGGTGTGAGGGAGGTGGCGTGCGGCGGCGAGGCCAGTAGGTTCAAGGTGTACCGCCAAGAACCGGCGACCTGCCGCTCGCAACGCCGAGGTGAAGATAGTGAGTTCCCCGTTTCGGTTCAACAAGTCGATCCGCGTCGAGGTCCGCCCGGAGAAGGTGACGGGCGACGCGGGCGTCCTGCTCGCTCGCCAGGTGCTGAGCGCCAGCGGCGTGGACCGCTGGCTGAGCGAGCGCATCGAGGACGCTCGGGACCCGCGCCGGATTCGGCATTCGACCGCCGATCTGGTGCGGACGGCGTGCCTGCTGGCGGCGCAAGGCCGGCGGGACCACGACGACGCGACGGTGCTGCGGGACGATCCGGCGTTCCGGCTGGCGACCAGCGGGCGAGCGGGCACGACGCCGTTGGCCGAGGGGCGCGGCTTGGCGTCGCAGCCCACGCTGTCGCGGCTGACGGCGCGGCTGGCGCAGGGCCGGAACCGGGAGGTGTTGCGGGAGGGCTTGGCGCGGATGGCGGGCTGGCGGCTGCGGGCGCAGAACGGGGGGCGCCGGCTGTCGCAGATGGTGGTGGACCTGGACAGCCTGCCGATCGAGGTGCACGGCGGACAGCCGGGCAGCGAGTGGAACGGCTACTTCCACGCGACGGTGTACCATCCGCTGGTGGCGTCGGCGGCGGAGACGGGCGACTTGCTGGACGCTCGTCTGCGGAAGGGCTCGGTCCACACGGCCGACGGCGGGAAGGAGTTCGTCCTGGCGGTGCTGGACCGCGTGGAGCGGCACTGCTGCCGCAAGGCGATCGTGCGGATGGACGCGGGCTACCCGGCCGAGCCGCTGATGCGGGGGCTCGAAGAGCGGGGCACGCCGTTCGTGGCCCGGATCAAGACGAACGACGTGCTGAAGCGGATGGCCGAGCGGCCCGTGGACGAAGCGACGCTGGCGATGTGGGCCGAGCCGCCGGAGCCGGGTGCCGAGCCGCGGACGTGGGTCCACGAGCCCGAGGGCTACCGGGCCCGGTCGTGGTCGCGGGCGCGGCGCGTGGTGTGCGTGGTCAAGGAGCGGCCCGGCGACTTGTTTCCGGACCGGTTCTGGCTGATCACGTCGATGTCGCCCGACGAGATGCCCGCCGACGCGCTGCTGGACCTCTACCGGAAGCGGGGCAAGGCCGAAGGCCACATGGGCGAGCTGAAGAGCGTGGTGGACCCCGCGCTGTCGTCGTCGCTGCGGCCCAAGCGCTTCTACCGGGGCCGTCCGGTCGCGAAGCGCAGCCCGAGCGTCGACGCCTTCGCCTGCAACGAGGCGCGCCTGCTCGTCGGACTGTTCGGCTACCAGATCATGCACGTGCTGCGCACGCTGCTGGAACGGGCCACCCAGACCGGCTGGAGCCTGCGACGGCTGCTCGAGCGCGTCCTGCGCTCGCCCGCTCGGTTCACCGTCTCGGGACGCCGCGTGACGGCGGTCGTGGGCCGCTCCGCCCGACACTGGGCGCTGGCCGCCCGGCAGCTGGCCCTGCTGCCGGACCCCGGCGGCTAGCCGCACGAGAGAGCCGCCCGGCGCCCGCTCCCTTCTTCGATTCCCGGGGTCGCTCCGACGCACCCGTGCGTTCAGCGTGCCTCCGGCGCACTTCCAGGGCCGCCGGAACACGCCGCACGAGCGTCTCTTGCCCCCTCGCGGCCCTCAAATCGACTCCATTCCTCCACTGCCTGCGCCTCGCTGCCGCCCACACGTCCACAAATCCGACCGAACGACGACTTCATGAATAAGGCGGGGTTATGCAATCGACAAACGACTTGGTATCCGAAATCCCCAAGGAGTGGGAAAACGCTGCCCAATCCTGCTCTGTCATCCAGCCGTCGTCTGTGTACAACGCTCTGTGCGCAGATGGAAACATCTCCCACTGTTCCGAACAAATCGCTGCAGCCGCGGCTTGCTCGGACACCGGGTGTACATTGACGAGTGGAAGATGTCGGACCACGATAGAGATCTGTCCAGCTGCCACAGCTTGGCTGACTGCCGGTGCGACGGCTCTGCAGAAGGGACACTCGTAGTCCATAAACATGACCATAGTCGTGGAGTCTCCGCCTAGTAGCGATAGGGTACTGGGTGCGTCCACTAGTTCGGTCCACACAGATCGGGCCGCGCGACGGTCTCTCACTTCTTCATACTTCGCGATCAACCAGCGACCAGCTATTCCCGAAGGCCCAAAGAGCAGCACCAACAGTACCACCAATATGGCTACGTTCACAACCGTGCTGAGGCGGTCCGCTGGCCGACGGTTGGCAATTGCGTGTCGTGGCATGGCTACGAGAAAGATTAGAGTAGGGGAGGGCGAGAGGCAGAGCGTGGAACGCAGGATTCCAGAGGAGGAGCGATGGACCAAAACGCATCTGCTCCTCGACGATTACGGGTGCCAGAAGATGCCGCGACGGCAACGGGTTCGCCGCCGCCGGAGCCGGAGGTCGTGGCGAAAGCGACGAGGCTACGGTTCACAGTGAGGATAATCGATTGACCGGTATCCTGCTTTGTGATGGCATTGTGATTTTTGAGTTTTGACGTGCAACGCAGACTTCCTACTCGGGTGCCGAAGCCAGTGGGGCGACCTTCAGCAGCGGCGCCAAGTGCTCGCCGGTATGCGATCCGGCCGTCCGGGCCACTTGGTCGGGGGGACCCTCGGCCACGATCCGCCCGCCGCCGTCGCCGCCTTCGGGTCCCAGGTCCAGCACCCAGTCCGCAGTCTTGACCACGTGCAGGTTGTGCTCGATCACCACGACCGTGTTGCCGCGGTCCACGAGCTTGTGGAGCACCTGGAGAAGGATGCGCACGTCCTCGAAGTGCAGCCCGGTGGTGGGCTCGTCCAGGATGTAGACGGTCTGCCCCGTGGACACCTTCGACAGTTCGGCGGAGAGCTTGATCCGCTGGGCTTCGCCGCCGGACAGGGTGGTGGCGCTCTGGCCCACGTGGATGTAGCCCAGGCCTACGTCGGCCAGCGTCTGGAGGCGTCGTCGGATCTGGGGCACGGCGTCGAAGAACTCCAGCGCCTCGTCCACCGTCATCTCCAGCACGTCGGCGATGTTCTTCCCCTTGTAGTGCACGTCCAGCGTCTCGCGGTTGTAGCGTCGGCCCCGGCACACGTCGCAGGAGACGTAGACGTCGGGCAGGAAGTGCATCTCGATCTTGACCAAGCCGTCGCCCTTGCAGGACTCGCAGCGGCCGCCGTGGACGTTGAACGAGAAGCGGCCGGCGGCGTAGCCCCGCACCTGGGCTTCGGGCAGGTCGGCGAAGAGCTGGCGCACGGGCGTGAAGAGGCCCGTGTAGGTGGCCGGGTTGGATCGCGGAGTGCGGCCGATCGGCGACTGGTTCACCTCGATGACCTTGTCCGCGAAGCGAAGGCCGTCGATGCGATCGTGGGCGCCGGGAGGGGTTCGGCTGCGGTGGAAGTGGCGGGAGAGGGCGCGGTAGAGGGTTGCATTCACCAGCGTGGACTTGCCGGAGCCGCTGACGCCGGTGACCGCCACGAAGCAGCCCAGGGGGAACGCTGCGTCGATGCCCCGCAAGTTGTGCTCGGAAGCGCCGCGGACCACCAGCCGTCGCTCCGGATCGGGGGCGCGGCGGCGCGCGGGGAGGGCGATCTCGAGCTCGCCCCGCAGGTAGGCGCCGGTGACGGAGCGGGGCTCGGCGCGAACGTCGTCCACCGTGCCGGCCGCCACGACTTCGCCGCCGGCTCGGCCTGCGCCCGGTCCCAGGTCCACCACGAAGTCGGCCCTCGTGATCGTGTCCTCGTCGTGCTCCACCACCAGCACCGAGTTGCCCAGGTCGCGCAGCGACTCCAAGGTGCGCAGGAGGCGATGGTTGTCGCGCTGGTGCAATCCGATGGAGGGCTCGTCCAGGATGTAGAGGACGCCCACCAGCCGGCTTCCGATCTGGGTCGCTAGGCGGATGCGCTGGGACTCGCCCCCCGAGAGGGTGTCGGCGGAGCGGCTCAGGGAAAGGTAGCCGAGGCCGACGTTGCGGAGGAAGCCCAGCCGCTCGCGGACCTCCTTGAGGATGGGGCCGGCGACCTGGGCGGGGAGAGGGTCCGCTGGCGGGGAGTTGCCGTCCAGGGTCGATGGAGGCGGGCTCGCCTCGTGGCCGTCGCCGTCCAACGGCAGCGAGCGCACGAACGCCAGCGCGTCCGCCACCGGCATGGCGGCGACCTCGCCGATCGGCTTGCCGCCCACCTTCACCGAACGGGCGAAGGCGCCGAGGCGCGAGCCGTCGCACTCTTTGCAGGTGCGGCTGGACATGAACTTCTCCAGCTGCTCCCGGACGCGCTCCGAGGTGGTGTCCCGGTAGCGGCGCTCCACGTTGGCCACCACGCCCTCCCAGTAGTCCTCGTAGTGGCCGCTCATCTTCCCCGTCTTGTAGGGGAAGCGGATCTTCATGGAGCCGGAGCCGTGGAGGACGGCGTCGCGGGTGAGCTTGGGGAGGTCCCGCCAGGGCGTGTTGGGGTCGAACTCGTACGCTTGGGCCAAGCCGGGAATGACGGAGCGGCGGAGGTGGCCTCCCGGATCGCCCCAGGGGATGACCGCGCCCTCCAGGATCGAGAGGGACGGGCCTGCAACCAGCAGCTCGCCGTCCACGTCCCGGGTGGTCCCTAGTCCCCCGCAGTCGGCGCAGGCGCCGTGGGGCGAGTTGAAGGAGAAGACCCGGGGCTCCAGCTCGGGGAAGCTGGTCCCGCAGTCGGCGCAGGCGTAGTGCTCGCTGAAGAGGTGGGAGATGTCCTTCCGGCCCCGTCGCTCCAAGACCTGCACCACGCCGTCGGCGGCGCGCAGGGCCGTCTCCACCGAGTCCGAGAGGCGCGTGCGGTCGCGCTCCCGCACCACCAAACGGTCCACCACGATCCCCACGTCGTGGTTCTCGTAGCGGTTGAGCCGTGGCGCCCGGTTCAGGTCGTGCACCTTGCCGTCCACCAGCGCCCGAACGAAGCCGTCGCGGCGCGCCTTCTCGAAGAGGTCGCGGAACTCGCCCTTCCGGCCCCGCACGAGAGGCGCGACCACCTGGATGCGGGTTCCCTCGTCCATGCGGAGCAGTTGGGCGACGATCTGGGTGGCGGGTTGCCGCTTGATGGGAAGGCCGCAGTCGGGACAGTAGGGCGTGCCCGCCCGGGCGTAGAGGAGGCGCAGGTAGTCGTAGATCTCGGTGACCGTCCCCACCGTCGAGCGAGGGTTGCGCGACACGGTCTTCTGCTCGATGGAGATCGCCGGCGAGAGGCCCTCGATCACGTCCACATCGGGCTTCTCCATCATGCCCAGGAACTGACGTGCGTACGCCGAGAGCGACTCGATGTAGCGACGCTGGCCTTCGGCGTAGATCGTGTCGAACGCCAGCGAGGACTTGCCGGAGCCCGACAGGCCCGTCACCACGACGAGGCGCTCCCTGGGGATCTCCAGGGAAACGTTCTTGAGGTTGTGCTCCCGCGCTCCGCGAACGACGAGGCTCTTGCGGCTCAAAGGGCGGCGGGCCAGGTCAGGCGGGGTCAGGGGGTCAGGCGGGCCTCCGGGACGATCGGGCGCTCCGGGCCTGCTCGGCGAGCCTGGCGACTCGCTCCTCGGTGGAGGGGTGGGTGCTGAACAGCTTGGAGAACCCTGCCTTGCGCCCGCTGAGGGGGTTGACGATGGCGAGTTGGGCCGCGGCCGGGTTCACCTTCATGGGGATGCGGTGGGCGGCACGGTCGAGGCGGGTCAGCGCGTTGGCCAGGTGCATCGGGTTGCCGGCGATCTGCCCGCCGGTGCGGTCGGCTTGGAACTCGTTCTGACGGCTAATGGCGGTCTGGATCACGGCGGCGCCCAAGGGTGCAACGATCGCCATCGCCAGGAGCGCCAGCGGGTTGTCGTCCTCGTCGCGGCCGCCGAAGATGGCGGCCCACTGGGCCATGGTGGCGAGCATCCCCACCGCGCCGGCCATGGTGGCGGCCACCGTGCCCACCAGCACGTGGCGGTGCTTGACGTGGGCCAGCTCGTGGGCGGCCACTCCTTCCAGCTCCTGGGGAGACAGGGCGCGCAAGATGCCCTGGGTGAAGCACACCACCGACTTGGACGGCGAGCGTCCAGTGGCGAAGGCGTTGGGCTGCTCCGACGCGGCGATCGCCACCACGGGCATCGGCAGACCTGCTCGCTGTCGCAGCCGGTCCACCATGCGGTAGAGGTCGGGCGCGTCCTCCGGTCCCACGATCCGGGCGCGGTACATGCGCAACACCGCCCGGTCCGAGAACCAGTACATCCAGGCGTTCATTCCCACGGCGAAGATCAGGGCGATCGCCATTCCGCCCTGGCCGCCCAGCAGGTTTCCGACGAAGCCCAGGAAGGCCGTGAGGGCGGCCATCAGGGCGAAGATTCGCATGTACTGCATTGGCGTCGCTGCTCCGTTCGATTGGCGTGGATGCCAGCGTAGGGCGTGGGTGCCAGCGTAGGGCGTGGGTCCCAGCGTAAGGCGCGGGTGCCAGCGTAGGGTGTGTAAGGTACGGCGGGGCGCCGCCTTCTAGTAGCCCCAATCTCGGAAGAAGGACAGGCCCCAGATCCATGCGCGGTCCAGGGAGAGGCCGCCCAGGCCCCGCAACCCGTCTCTCGTGCACCGGTTCTCGAAGAAACCTTCAAGGGTCACGTCGCGGGGCATCTCGACCTCCACGCGAGCGCCGCCGCTGTTCACGGGGAGCGCGGGGTCGTCGCAGTGGCCCCGCTGGTAGACGCCCTTGAGGAAGACGTTGTCTCGCACGTAACGGCCGAACTCCACCTGCAGGGAGGATGCGCCGATCGTGGCGGCGGCCTGGGACTGCTCCGCCTGGGAGACGGAGAGCTGGTCCAGGTTGAGCTGTGGCGCCAACAGGCTGCCGATCTGGTTGACGACCCGCCCCACGACCAAGTTCACGCCGGCGTCCACTCGGACCTGACCCGCCGAAGTCGGCTGGCCCGTCAGCAGGTAGCTGTAGATGTCGTCTTCCCCGACACCGGGCCCGGCGTCGCTGGCGAGCTGGAGGCGGAGCGAGCTCAGCGGGCCGGAGATGTCGGCGGTGACGACCATGGGCTGGCCTTCCCGGGTTCGGAGGCGGCTCTCGCCCGTGACCGAGACGTTGGGGTCGAAGCCGGGGGTTCCGAGAAAGTCGAAGCTGCCCTCGGTAATGGCGAAGGGGCGCGGCAGGCCGGAGTAGCTTCCCCGCACTACGTCCATCGAGCCGGAGAGGATGAGCTCGTTGCGCTGGCGGTCGAAGGTGACCGTCAGGTCGCCCTCGGTCTCGATGTCCATCTCTCGGGAGCGGAGCCAGTTGCCGCGGCCGACCTGCAGCTCCACCAGAACGCGCAGGTTGGCTAGGAAGGGGTTGGGCCTCTGGGCGATTGCGTCCGGCCCGGCGCCTTCGGCTGCCGCCTCGAAGAGGGTGCGGTCGTAGAAGCTCAGCATCTCGGCGGAGCGCTGGAACTCCTCCAGGTAGACCGTGCCGCTCTCCACCGCGAGGGTGCCCTCCACGAACGGGGCCGTGTAGGAGCCTGTGAGGGTGAGGGCGTCGCCGGTGACGGCGGCCTCCATGTCCCGCCGGTTCACGACCTGAATTTCCTGGGGCCAGAACGCTAGGTCGAAGGTCGGGTCCAGGGGCTGGGACGCATTGACGACGCCCTTGATGCGCATTGTGCCGCCCGACTCCAATGAGCCGGCCACGTCAACCTCGCCGTCGGGACTTACCGTCAGCTCCACGTCGGCCGAGGCGAGACGCACGCCCAGGGGCTCCACCAGTCCGGTCCCGCCCTCGACCCGGAGGCAACCGGAGGGGGACGGGGCCGTCCGCGTTCCTTGCAGCTGCAGCGTTCCTGCGACGGTTCCGTCCACCTCCTCCAGCTCGTCGAGCACGCCCAGCACGAGCGCCAGCGGGAAGGAGTCGGCGACGAACTCCAGGTCGATGGGCTCGTCGGGGAGTCGGTTTTCGGAGGCGAAGCGGAGGTCCAGCGGCAGCTCGCCGGCCAGGGTCAGCGTCTCGCGTCCGTCGGTCCAGGATGCGGCCCGTCCGTTGATCGTGCGTCCGGCGTAGCGGGCGTGCGCCGAAGCACTGTCGAAGCGCAGGGCTCCCATGGCGGCGCTTTCTACGGACGCGTTGCCGTCCCAGAGAGGCGCGTCCGCCGTGCCACGGATCCGCACTTCGGCGCGGGCGACGCCCTCCGCCGGCTCCGACAGCTGGAGGAGCCGTCCCAGCAGAGCCAAGTCCAGACCCGTTGCTTCCAAGTCGAAGTCGGAGGCGCCCTCGCGCAGGGCCAAGCGGCCGTCGGCGCGCAAGCGCAACCCGCCGCCTCGGGGTTGCACGAGGCCGAAGTCTCGGACGACCACGGCTTCCGGGCTCCACTGGAAGCGCGCGGGACCCTGGAGGTTCCAGCGCCGCTCGCCGAAGTCGAACACCAGCCGATCCAGATCGACGCGGGCGCCGTTCTCTGCCGTGCGAACGCTGGCTTGGGCTTGGTAGGACTCGTTGTCCGTGCGGTCGACTCGCACCCAGGCGCGGCCGCGGCCGTCGAGGGAGTAGGCGCCCTCGACCCGCATGGAGGCGAAGCGTCGTTCGCCGAGGATTACCGAGTCCGCCGCCTCCACAGTGCCGGAGAGAGTCGCGGGCGGGCGGGTCGAGGCGGGGCGCGGCAGGATGACGAGTCCGCTCGCAGTGCCGTCCACCAGGAGCGCGCCGACGGAGTGGGGGCCGTACTCCAGTGCCGCTCCCGTGGCCGAAAGGGTGACGGTCAGGTTGTCCAGGGCGCCGTGGAGGCGAACCTCGCCCTCGGCCGCGCCCTCGAAGCGGATGTCCCGTGCGGCGGGGAAGGTGTCTGGGTCGACGCCGTCCGTCTCGATCATGAACTGCTGCTCGATCGACGACAGCTCGTCCCAGGCGATCAGGTTCTCGCCCATGAAGAGCGGGCGCAGGGGCCGGATCGAGGGCGACGAGGCGGTGACCACCACTCCTTGATCGCTGGCGACGTCGGTCCCTGGCGCAAAGCCCAGCGCGCCGCCGTCGGCCCGGAGGTCGAAGCCGCCGGCGTGCGCGACCAACGACTCGACGTGGAGGAGGCCGTCGGCGGCGACTCGCATCCGGGCGTTCAGCGTGTCCACCTGCACTGCTCCGACTGTGGACGGACCGACGGCGAGTGAGAGGGAGCCCTGCATCGACCCGATCGTGGCGCCGCTGCCAGCGACGCGGGCGGTGCCCGACACGATGGCGGGAGCTGGAAGGCGGGGGACCAGCCTCGAAAGGCGGAACTCCCGGACGGAGATCAAGAGGTCGTAGCCGGCCGCCGGGTCCGGCAGACCTAGATCGCCCTCGATGGCCACTGGGCCCCCGGGAGTGGTGAGCTCCGCCGCCATCCGAAGGCGGTCCAGGGGACCCGACACGGACACGGTTCCCCGAACCGCGCCGAAGTCCGACGCGACCACGCGAGGGGCGCCGGGCCACAGGCTTTCCAGGGTTGCAACGGAGAGGGGGGCCAGAACCGCATCGCCCTCCACCACGGCCACCTCCGCGTCCCCGTAGAGGACGCCGGCGAACGACACGGAGTCGCCGGGGAAGAACCTGGAGTCGCCAGCGACGAACACGGTGTCGGCCGAGAACACGGAGTCGCCAGGGGCCGGCGGCGGCGCCGAGGGCGAGGGGGGAAGGGGGCGCGGGGTAGGGTGCTTGGTCGCCACGGCCTGCACCGTCATCCCCGTGGGCAAGTCTCCTGTCGCGTGGACGACGACCCGCCCGGAGCCCGTCCAGGGGAAGCGGTCGTGGAGGACGCGGGCTAGGCGGTAGTCGCCCAGGGTTGCATCCAGGGCAACGTTGCGCACCGACCGCACACTGCCCAGCGCCGTGCCGCTCCCGGAGGCGACGACCAGCGTGTCGCCCCCCGCGCCGTCGAGCAGGACCACGTTGGCGGTCAGGGCCAGGGTGTCTGGCGGACCGTCCAGCGCCACGGTGCCGTCGAGCGTCAAGGGGCCGTCGAGTGCCAAGTCGTCGTAGTGGGCCGAGGCGCCGGCACTGCGGATTCGGGCGGCCACGCCGGCAGGGAGGAACCGGGCGACGACCGCGGCGTCCACCGACTGGGCGACGGCGCGAAGCTCCCGGAAGCGGGGGACGGCGCCCCAGGAGACGCCGCCGCCGGAGAACGTCAATCTCCCGCCGCTCCACTCGACGGCGCCGCCGAGGGCGTCTAGCGCCAGCCCGTCGGGACCGCTCTCCAACCGCCACGCGCCGGTGGCGACACCTTGCGACAGGCCGTCTTCCAGGTGCTCGGCCACCGGGTCCAGCCATGCAAAGTCGGCCAGGACAGAGCGTGCTTGCTCCACTTCCAGGACGATCCGCCACCGTCCGTCGTCGTCCAGCCGCGCCGTCGCCCTTCCCGCGGCCACCGAAGACGGCAGGCGGAGCCTCGTTGCCCCGACCAGGACCTCTCTGCTCGTTCCCTCTGCCGTGGCGTCGGCCATTGAAAGCGCCAGCCGTTGGCCGTCCTCCAGCCAATACGACGCCGCCAGGCTGTCCACCTCCGCCGCGAAGGCGGTTCCCGGCCGGGGCGACAACACCAGCGATGCCAGCTGTCCCTCGATGCCGTCTAGCCGCCGTTCGGCACCGGCGGGCCTTCGCAGCACCACGGCCCCGTCGTGAACTCGCGCGCCGTGAACGGTGATGCTTGATCCAGCCGACCCGGCATCGCGGGCGGCGCCCCCATCAACCGTCGGCGTCGGAGCCGGTGCGAACACTGCCGCCAGCCGGCTCCTGTCGTCGGGGCCCGGCTCGTGGATCACCACCGGCGACCAGAGCCTGAGGTCGGCGACGGCGGGCGCGCCTCCCAGCAGCTCCCGCAGCGAATACCGGGCCCGGATCGAGTCCGCCGTCGCCACGGTTCGGCCCTGCCGGTCGGCGACCACGACCTGGCGCAGGGTGGCACCGCCCCAGATCCCCCCCGGGCCCACCGAGCCGACCTGGATCGTCCCGTCGACCCGGTGCTGGATCCGCTCCAGCGCCCAGTTCAGGGCCAGCTCTCGACCCGCCGCGCTGCGGGCCAGGACGACGATGCCGGCCAACCCGGCGCCGGCCACGACCAGGGCGGCCGCCAGCCCCAGAGAACGCCCCGCGAGAGGCGGCTTCGAAGGCCCCGCGAGAGGCGGTTTCGGCTCATCGTCAGAACGCCTGTCCCACCGAGAAGTGAAGCTGGAAGCGGCGGAGGGAGAAGCCTGGATCGTCTCCGAAGAGAACGGGGGGCCGGAGCAGCGCCAAGTCTTCCGAGACCACCCACTCGATCGGTTGAGCAACGCCCTCCGCGCCCACATCGATCCGGTCTGACGGGTCGTCCACGCCGGGAACAAACGGCCGGATCTGGGAGGTGACCACCGGCAGCGGCTCCTGGTCCCGGAAGGAGTAGGCCACGTCCAGCCGTATCGGACCGAAGACGCTGTTGTAACGCACTCCCACGCCTGGCGAAACCTCCAAGTCGTCCAGTGACAGCCCCTGGGGCCACACCTGACCCACGTCCACGAAGGCGGCGCCGCCGAAGAGTCCCCCGGAGAAGTCGAAGCGCAGTTCGGCGCTGGCCTCCAGGGTGCCCAGGCCCCCCACCGGCCGCATCTGGAAGATGTCGGCGCCCACCAGCGAGGACCCGTCGCACGTGAGCTCCCGCACGGCGTGGGGCAGGCAGGCAGGACCGCCCCCTGCTGGCCGGCGGCGCAGCAGCTCCTCCACGCCGATCGAGAGGCTCCTGGGGCCCAGCGTGCTCTGGGCGAACCCTCGCACGCTTCCGGCACCGCCTCCGTAGAAGCGCTTTTGGGAGGGCACTACTTCCAATGCTCCGCCCGAGCCGGAGAGGGGCTGGGCAAACTCGCCTGCGCTGATCGCCCCCGCCCGCAACCGGAAGGCGAGCACCGTCGCCCGGTCGATCTCCCGGTAGAGGCTGCCGTCCGCCAGTGCTCGGACGTATGCGTAGTCGGAACCGGTCAGGCGTCCCGCGTACTCCAGGTCGACCGTCGCCCTGAAGCCGTGACGCGGGCTGAAGAGGCCGTCGGTGTCGTCTCGGCTGAAGGAAAGGGCGACAGGAGAGAGCCAGTTGCTGCTCGCCAGGGCCTGGACGTCCGGGGGCGAGCAGGCCAAGAAGGTGGCGCAGAGGGTCACTTCGGCAGCGCTGAGCCGGCTGATCTCCGGTCGGAGGCGCAAGCTGACGAGGGCATCGGGGCTGGCGGTGCGGTTCAGCCCCACCTCCACGCCGAACGCGTCGCGGACGAAGACGTTCCTCTGGGACTGGCGCTCGAGGAAGACGCCGGCCAAGAGGCTGGTGCGACGGGAGAGGAAGGTGGGCTCGGCGAAGTCCACGGACACGAGCCCGTTGAGCCGGCCGAACTCGCCGGTGCCCGCCTGGGAGCAGAGGAAGGTGGAGTAGAGGCGGGAGGCCAGCAGGTTGGAGATGCGGCCTCGGAGCTGAAGGATGCGGCCGCCACCGAAGAAGTTCCGGCTGGCCCAGTGTCCCTCCACGTTGATGCACTCGGCGCTGTTGATCCCGCCCCCGGCCCGAACCCGGTGAGCATCTCCTTCCCGCACCTCCACGACCATGTCCACCGTCGAATCCGGCGAGACCGACGACGAGTCCCTGCGAACCGAGGCTCTGGCCACGATCTCCAGCTCATGGAGGCTGCGCTGGGCCTCCTGGACCTGCCGCTCGCGGTAGAGGTCGCCTTGGCGAAAAGGCAGACGGTCGAGGATCGCTTGGTCTCCGAGCAGGCGGGCGCCCTCGACCCGGATCGCGCCCACCGACGCCAGCGGGCCGCGCTCGATCTGGTAGGTGACGGTGGCCGTGGCAGCGCCCGGCGGGCGGAGGTGCCGACGGAAGACCTCGGCCCAGGCGTAGCCGGCGTTGCGGAGCCGCATCTGGATCGTGTCCCTTGCTTCCTTCACGTAGAGGTCGCTGAGGAGGTCGCCGGCGCCGATGGGAAGGTCGTCCTTGATCTCCAGTTCCGGCGGCAGCGTGTCGCCCTCGAAGCGAACGGAGCCGACGCGGAAGGGCTCGCCCTCGTCCACGACGAACTCCACCGTCACGCCGCCGTCCACGCGGGCGACCCGCGACTCCACCGAGGCGCGCCGGAAGCCGTTGGCAGGGTAGAGCAGGACCCGCAACCGCTCCACGTCCTCTTCCACGATCCGGGGGACGTAGTAGGCCCGGTCCCGGCCCCAGTCGATGCCGAGGGCGCAGGTGGTGATTGCCAGAACGAAGGGACATGACGACGCGCGTGTGGCGATCGCCCGTTGCAGCTCCTGGTCCGTAAACGCTTGGTTGCCCGTGAACGACACGGCCACGACTTCTTCCCGACCGCTTCTGCCGGGTTCGTTGGCGAGGCTGGGTGGGTCCTGCGCCGCATGAGCCGCTGTCGGAAGAAGGGCGGCCCAGCACGCCAGGGCCACGCTCGCGCTAGGGCCGAATCCTGCGCTAGGGCCGAGTCTCGCGCTAGGGATGCGGATCCGATTCACCGGAAGGAGCTCCCTTCTGCCCCAGGCCCGCCCTGGGTGGGGGCTGGCCTGCCGCGTCTCGGGCTGGCCTGCTGCGTCTCGGTTGCCGGCTCGTCTCGCCCGGAAGGAAGCGCCCGGCGTCCTCCGAGTAAAGATAAGCGACAACAGATGTTTCGGAGTATCGAAGCTGCACCAAGTTGACCGAGTTTCGCCCGCGCTCGCGGCCGCGGCCGCGGCTTGAGCACGCTGTGCCTGCGTGAAGTAGCGGGGTGCCTTGATGGCGGGCCAGCCATCCGCGATGGATGTGGCCGCAAAGGACTAGGTCCACGCGCCAGGCGTCGAGGCGCTCGAGCAGACGGGCGGCTCCGTAAAGGGGTGGCGGGCCGGGTTCGTCGTCCTCTGGGCGTAACTCGTCGTCCTCTGGGCGCAAGAGGTTGTGGTGCAACGTCAGAACGCGATGTGCGCCTGGAGGGGCGGAGGCGAAGGCGCCCTCGGCGAAGCGTAGCTGGCGACGGGACAGCCTGCCGTTCACGATCGCAGTGCGGGGCGCGGCCGAGTTCAGGGCCACGACGCGGGCGCCGGAAGCGCTCCCCGATGCAGTGGCCGGAACGACGATCTCCGCCACCGAGTTCAGCTCTCGGGAGATGTGGCGCCGGTACTTGGCGTAGGGGGTGGCCAGCCGCTCCCAGAAGCGGTATAGCGGCACATCGTGGTTGCCCGGAACGACGACCAGGGGCACCGTCGGGGGCAGCCGGGAGAGGAACTCCGCCGCCGCTCTGTACTCGGTTGCCTTGGCGCGCTGGGTCAGGTCGCCCGAGACGACGACGACTGCCGGCGCGAGCTCTTGGGCCAAGCGCAGAAGGGCGTCCGAGACGGCCGGCCGGTGGGGCTTGCCGAAGTGGAGGTCCGAGAGGTGGAGGACGGTCACCTCCGGGCGGCGCCCCTCCCTTTCCTTCCGGCGGCGGTGCTGTTTCGTCGGCTGGGGCTGGGGCCGGGGTCGCGGTTGCCCTTTCGCAGCAAGGTTGCCCACGTCGCGCCCACGACGATCAGCAGCAGGGAGAGCAGCTGCGCGATGGTGAGTGCTCCGAAGAAGCGGTCGTCCTTGGCGCGGAAGAACTCCACGAGGAAGCGTTCGGCGCCGGCCATCGCCATCCACATGGTGAAGAGCCAGCCTCTCCGGTAGGAGTGGGCTCGGAGCCGGAAGAGGATCAGGAAGATCAGGATCGAGAGACCGGTCTCGTACAGCTGCGTGGGGTGGACGGGCAGGACTTGGCCGTACTTGGCGATCAGCGCCGGGTCCACGACGATCCCGAACTGGGCTTCCAGCACCTCGGCGCGGGTGGGAGGGCTGCCGTTCGGAAAGGCGATCCCCACCCATGAATCCGTGGGCCGGCCGTAGTCGTCCCCGACCAGGAAGCAGCCGATCCGCCCCACGGCGTACGCCAAGGGCAGTGCCAGGGCCGTCCCGTCGGCGACCTTGCCCAGAGGCAGCCCGAGAGTGCGGACCTTCCGCACCACCAGCGCCGTCGCTAGCAGGAAGCCGCCGTACCAGACCATCCCGCCCCGGGAGAAGATCATCCCCATCGGGTCGGCCACGAGCCGCGGATAGTTGAGCAGCACGTAGTACACCTTGGCGCCCACCACGCCGCCCACCACGGCCATGAAGAGGATGTCCCAGGCTCGGTCGGCGTCCTCGTTCATGCGCTGCAGCTCGGCGCGGAGGACCCAGCCTGCGACGAGGAACGAGAGCAGCATCATCACGCCGAACGAGGTGATGGGCGCCCCGCCGACGGCCGGGAGCCATTCGGGGAGGCGGAAGAGGATCGGAAGCATGGCGGTCTGCCTGACGTGGCGGGAAGGGGCCCGGAGGGCGGTTCAACTCTGCGGTCGCGGGGGCTCCCAGGGCACGGCTCCTGGCATGGGTGCGCTGGCCGAAGCTTCGCTCATCCCTCCGAAGTCGCCGAGCTCCAGGCGAAACTGGCCGGCGCGGGCAATCATGGCGCCGTTGTCCATCGACAGGCGAGGCGAGGCGGCGAAGAGACGGCCGCCTGGGCCCAGGCCGTCTCTGATGCGCGTCTTGAGGGAGCGGTTCGCCGCCACGCCGCCGCCGACCAGCACGCGCCGGCACCCCGTTGCAGCCGCCGCGTCGAGGGTCTTGCGGGCCAGCACGTCCACCGCCGCTTCCTGGAACGATGCCGCCAAGTGGGCGCGTTCGCGGGACAAGTGGGCGCGTTCGGGGAGTCGGCTGACGGCTCGGACGACCGCCGTCTTCAGTCCCGAGAACGAGAAGTCGAAGCGGCCCGTGGCCCCCGGCTTCCCGGACGCGGCTGCCAGGGGCCTGGGGAAGGCGTACCGGTGCGGATCGCCGCGGGCCGCCGCCTTCTCGATTGCCGGGCCGCCCGGATAGGGAAGCCCCAGCAGCTTCCCAACCTTGTCGAAGGCTTCTCCGGCGGCGTCGTCGCGGGTCTCGCCCATCAGAAAGTAGCGGCCCCACTCCGGCACCCACGCCAGCAGCGTGTGGCCGCCCGACACCAGGAGGGCGACGAAGGGCGGCACGGCCTCCGAGTGCTCCAACACCGGGCCGAAGAGGTGTCCCTCCATGTGGTGGACCGGGACCAGGGGCACGTCCAGGGCGTAAGCGGTCGCACGGGACCACGCCACGCCGACCAGAAGGGCGCCGACGAGCCCCGGCCCTGCCGCCACCGCCACGGCCCTCAGGTCGAGCTGGTCGATCTCCGCCTCGTGCAAGGCGGCGTCCACCACTGGCTCGATCCGCCTCAGGTGGTCCCGGGCCGCCAGTTCGGGCACGACGCCGCCGTAGAGGTGGTGCACGTCCTGGGAGTGGATCGCCAAGCCGGCGATGCCGCCCCGTTCGTCGAGGACCGCCGCCGACGTCTCGTCGCACGTCGTCTCGATCCCCAGCACCGGGCCGATCATGCGCCTCTGGGCCGTGGCTCCATCGTCTGTTCGCCACCCCCGCTCGCCCTGCGGCGCACCGCCACTGAATCGACTTCCAGCGTCCACTCCAGCCACGAGTCCGGCGGGACGCCCTCGACGACCAGTGGGACGCGCTCTTCCTCTCCCGCCTCCAAGCGGGCCCACGTTGCAGCCCGCTCCGGAGCCGGCAGCACCGCCCGCACCCGAAGGACGGCCGTGTCGACCTCGGCGAGAAGTGGTACCGCCCCGTGAAGCGTGACGACCACCGACGCCGGCGCCGCCTCCAGGTCTTCCACGCCCTCGGGCGGCTCTACGGGCAGCGGTCCCACCAGCCGGCGTCCTCGGGTGGCCACCTCCACGGTGAGCACCGCAGTGGAGGGGCTGACGGACACGCCTCCCAGGCCCGCCGTGTCCACCGCCACGTCGAACCTACCGGGCCCGGTCAGGGCGCCCAGGTCGAACGGCTCCAGGAAGACCGTCTCCATGTCGTCCACCAGCGATGCAGGGCCTCGCACCTGGGCGAAGAGGGGGTTGACCCGGAGCGCGCCCGTCATCGCCAGGGAGTCGGGCACGGCGCCGATCGTTCGGTACGACACGGGAACCGGCTCGGAGGTGTTCCGCTCGAAGCGCTGTCGGATCGTGCTGGGGTTGAAGCCGTCGATGGCGACCCGGTCCTGGTCCAGGTTCGCGACCCAGTTCGGCTCCAACTGGAAGACCGAGTCCTGGCCTGGGACCGAGTCCACGGGGATCACGACCACGGGTCGGGCCAGAGCCGCCCGAAAGAGGTCGCCGAACGTCCCGTGGACCCCGATGCTGACCGTTGCCGGCGACGGTGCCCCCAAGGCCATCCACATCGAGTCTCCGTTTTCAATCCGCACCTCCACGTTGGGAAGGTCCCGGCGTCCCGTGTCGGCCTCTTCGCGCAGCTGCATGGTGACCCAAAGCAGCGACGCCAGCGCCAGCGATATTCCCTTGAGGCGCCAGTTCCGCACCAAGAAGCCCGGCAAGGACATGCCTCTACCCGCCTCCGGACCGCTCGCCCGGCGGTTCGCCGGTCCCGTCTTCCCCTCGCTCCTCCAACAGCCGACGCACCTGGGCCACTGCCGCTTCCGAATCCCACGCCGTGGCGCCGGCCACCTTCTTCCAGATCATCCCGCGGGGGCCGATCAGGAAGGACTCGGGCACGCCAGTCGTCCGGTAGGTCCGCTGAATCTCGCCCGAAGGGTCGCGGAGCACGGGGAAAGTCAGTCCCAGCTCGCGGGCGAAGTCCACTGGGTTGCCGCCCGGGTTGCCCAACAGGTCGGACCCGCCCAGCGGCGCATCAATGCTGACGGCGGCGATCTCGAAGTCGTCCCGGGGGAACTGGTCGTAGAGGCGTTGCATGGAGGGCATCTCTTCCCGACAGGGAGCGCACCACGTCGCCCATACGTTGAGCAGGAGGACCTTTCCTTCGTAGTTCGCCAGGGTGACGAGATGTCCGCGCTCGTCGGTCGCCTCGAAGTTGGGGGCAGGGTAGCCGGCGGCGACGGGCTGAATGCGCCCCCGAGAGAGCCACGCCGCCACACCTGCGACGGCCACCAGAAGAAGGGCCGCGAGGTACGGTCGGCGGACGACTGCCCTCCTCCGACTAGCGGACACGGGCGTCCTCGTTTCGGTTCGCGGGCACGGGCGCGTTCCTGGGGATCTCCTTGCCCACCACTAGGCGGACCGAGTCGCCGCGCTGCACCGGGTCCCCGGGGTTCGGCGACTGGCCGAAGACGGCTGCCACGTTTCGCAGGCTGAAGCGCCGCTCCACCTCGGCCACCCGCAGACCCAGCAGGCGGAGCCGACGGCGCGCTTCCACTTCGATGCGGCCCGTCAAGTCCGGCAACGGGAACGTGGGCGGGCCCACGCTCACGGTGACGAGGACGGTCGAAGGCACTGGAACCTGGGTGTCGGCTGCCGGTGTGGTGCCCACGACCTGTCCGGCGGGCAGCGCCGACTCCACCGTGTCCAACTGCACGTCGAAGCCCGACTCGGTCATCAAGGCCGACGCTCGGTCTTCGTGCCACCTCCTAACGTCGGGGACCAGCCGAACCTCCGGCCCCACCGAGACGGCAAGCCGTACAGCCGCGCCTGGAAGGGCCGTGGGGCCCGGCAGGGGACTCTGGCCGACGACCACGCCGGCCGGGACCGTGGGATGGCGCAGGGAGTCGATCCTTGCGACGACCAAGCCCGAGTCCGCCAGGACGGTCAGGGCGTTCTGCAACGGTGCTCCCCTCAGGTCCGGGACTTCCTGCAGGTCCGTGGGGAGGTCGGGCAGCGGGAAAAGCACCCTGGTCGCGGTCAGGTAGCCGGCGCCGGTGCCGACTGTCGCGATCAGCAGCGCCCACAGGAGCCCGCGAAGCTTGGATATGGGTGCCCTACCCTCTGCGTTCCGTTGCCGACGCCCGGTGGCCGCAGCTCCGGTGGCCGTCGCTTCGGAACTGGTCTCTTCGGGGGAGCGGGGGGAACGCCTTCGGCGGCGAATCGAGCTTCCAAGGTCCATCAGGCGGCCATCTTCCTCATGCGTGCGGCGAAGGCGCCGTCGAAGCCGTGACTCGCTCGGCGCGGGTGCTCGTCGGTCTCGTGAGAACCGAGGTCGTGGGAGCCGGTCTCGTGGGGAAGAACCGCCAAGCAGCCGTGTTCGTCCAGAAAACGCGCCGGGGCGGGACCGGGCTCGATGCGAAAGTCGGGACGACGCTTCAGAAACGCTCTCACCTGATCCCAGTTCTCCTCCGGTTCAAGGGAACATGTAGCGTAAACCAGCAAACCCCCCGAGGGAACCACGGAGGCGGCCCCGTCGAGGATTCGCCTCTGGACGGCGGCCAAGCGCGCGATGTCGCGTTCATCGGTGCGCCAGCGGCCGTCGGGGCGGCGTCGATAGGTGCCTGTGCCTGTGCAGGGCACGTCTGCCAGGACTGTCGCCGGCCCCCCCGAAGCGCGCAGGGGCGGAAAGCGGGCGTCGGCCACAACGGGCCACACCTGGGCGCCGAGCCGGCGGACTCCCTCGGCGACCCGTTGCAGGCGGCGCGGCCGAAGGTCCGCCGCGACCACTCCCGCAGCCCCGGTGCTCAAGGCCAGCGCCTTGCCTCCCGGCGCCGCGCACAGATCCGCCACCAGCGATCCGGGCGGAGGGGCCGAGTACTCCACGACCAGCGACGCAGCCGGGTCCTGAATCACGCCCGGGACGACTTGGAGCGCAGCGGCCGGGTCTACGCCGCGCCGCAGGCGGAGAGAGGAGCCAGGGCTCCCCTGGAAGACGGCGGCCCCGCAGTGGAGACCGCGGCCCCGCTGGTCGTCGGAAGAGTTGTTGCCCGTCGGTCCGTTGGGCCGGTGCAGAAGCCCGGCCTCGTCCAGCACCCGGACGGCGTCGGAAGGAGCGAGCCCCACGGGTCGCAGGTAGGTGGCCGGCTCTCGGTTGTTCGCCTCCACCAGCCGACGGGCGGCAGCGTTCCCGAATCGGTGCGTCCAGCGGCGAACCAGCCAGCGCGGGTGCGATCCCCATGTTGCCAAGTAGCCCTCCAGATCGTCGGCGGGGTCGGGGAAGCCCCACTCGGCGCTGGGAGTGAAATCGGCAGGAGATGTGGTGTCGGCGGGGGATGTGGAACTGGCGATGGGGCTCGTGGAGTCAGGCGCGACGACCGCCTCGACGAACTTCCTGAGCACGGCGTTCACGAGCCCCGCCGCCGCACGCGATCGCGTCGCCTTTACCTGCTCCACGGATTGAGAGACGGCCGCGTATGCCGGGACGCTGCCCATCTCCAAGATCTGGTAGGCCCCCATTCGAAGGGCCGTGCGCACAGGAGGGTCCAGCTCCTCGGGATCACGACTCGCCGTCTTCGTCAGGAGGTGGTCAAGCCGGCCTCGCAGCCGAACCGTCCCATAAACCAGCGAACGAATCCACGCCCTGTCCGATGCGACGGGCGCTCCCGACGCCTCCCAGGCCACATCCAGGCGCCGGCCCGCCTCCACTTCCAACAGGATCGATGCCGCCAGAGCGCGACCCGGCGATCGGCGGTCGACTCCCCGACGCTTTCGGCCACGACTTCCCGGGTGAGTGCGGGCGTAACGCCGGCTACGCCTGGGCCGAGGTCTTCCGTCGTCGCTCAACTGCGGTAGAGCATACCCGACACAGGCGACGACGGCACCGCGATCTCGCGAGCAGGCATCCTCCCAGCCAAGTAGGCTGCCCGCCCTGCTCTGACCGCCAGCTTCATGGCAGCGGCCATTTTGGGCGGGTCGTCCGCGGCGGCGATCGCCGTGTTCATCAAGACGCCGTCCACCCCCTGCTCCATCGTCACGCAAGCGTCGGAAGCGGTGCCCACGCCGGCGTCCACGATCACGGGAACCGACAGGCGTCGCTTGATCTCGCGGATGTAAAACGGGTTTACAACCCCCAGGCCGCTCCCGATGGGGCTGGCCAGAGGCATCACCGCGACGCATCCCGCGTCCTCCAGCCGCAGGGCGGTCACCAAGTCGTCGTTGGTGTAGGCCATGACCTTGAAGCCCTCCGCCACCAGCTTGACGGCCGCCGTCAGCGTTGCGGCTACATCCGGGAGCAGCGTGGCCTGGTCGCCGATCACCTCCAGCTTGATCCATTCGGACAACCCAGCGGCCCGTCCCAAGCGGGCGTAGCGCAATGCGTCGTCGGCCGTGAAGCAACCCGCCGTGTTGGGAAGGAGGAAGAACTCGTCTGGCTTCAGGTGGCGCAGGATGCCCTCGTCCCCGCCTCTATCCAAGTCCACTCGACGAACGGCCACCGTGACCATCTCTGCTCCGCTGGCTCGGATCGCGTCAAGCATCTCCTCGCTGCTGCCGTACTTGCCCGTTCCAACGATCAGCCGCGAGGCGAATGTGCGGCCGCCGATCTCCAGGGGGTCCGCCACCACCTGTGCAGCTGGGCTGGTCACCTGGACTTGCCTGCAGTTGCCAACGTCAGCCTCCTCCCACGAAGTGGACGATCTCGATCTGGTCGCCCTCCTCCACCGGGACGTGCTCCAGGGTGCTTCGAGCCAACACCTTCCGGTTGCGCTCCACGACTACCATGCCGGAGCGCAGTGCCAGCCGTTCCAAGAGAGCCGCGACGGTGAGTCCCTCGTCCACGGTTCTCGCTTCGCCGTTCAAGGAGATCGAGACGGTCCGATGGGACGAGCCGCTGGCCTCGCGCGACGGACGGCCGCGGGCGGGGGTCGGTCGGTCGGCTGCCGCAGAGGCTCTGCTGGAGGACATAGTCTCCGAATTTGCCCTACCGAGGGTTGGATTCAAGGTCTCGAGGGGTCGGGCGGTGCGGAGCCGGGGGGAAGGCGGCCATGTAGCGGGCTACGGCCTTGGCGGGCTCGCGGTCGCTCCACACGCCGCTGGAGACGGCCACGCCCCAGGCGCCCGCGGCACAGACGGGCCCTACGCGCTTCGGCGTGATCCCCCCGATGGCAACAATGGCGGTCCCGGTGCCCTTGGTCCCGGTGCCCCTGGCGGTAACGCTCTTGGCGGCGGCAACGGCTGCAAGCCCCAGAGGCGACCGGCCTGGGTGCGATGCCGTAGGGTAGACGGTGCCCAGCACGAGGTAGTCCACCGAGCCTGCGGGAAAGCTGGCGACCTGCGCTGGCGAATGGATCGACCGACCAACCAAGCCGTCACCGAGCGCCGAGGTGTGATGTGCGCGTCGCGCCTGCCAGAGGCTTCGAACTTCGGTGGGCGGAAGCGAGTCCTCGCGCAGGTGAACGCCGCTGGCTCCGACCGCCAGAGCTACGTCCACCCGATCGTTTACGATGACACGCGCGCGCCGGGCGGCGTCGGCCCGCACCAGCCACCCCACCAGCCACCCCGCGACTCGGTGGAGCTGCCGGGCCGGCGTGCGCCGTGCGCGCAGATGGACGGCCACCGAGGGCCCGCCCGCCTCCAGCACAGGGAGCAACCGGGCCCGAAAGTCGCTGGCGCCGACCACGTCGTCGCCCGCGACAACATGCAGTCTAGGCAACACCATCGCGCCGCGCCTCCTGACGCCTGCCGCGAGCCCCGCAGGTTAGCGCAGCTCGGTCCCTTGGAGCCCTCGGCTCACACTGAACTGGGCGGCTCGGCCCAGGGCGGCCGGCACGTCCCCGCTCCAATCGGGCACGATGCTGCGTATCTGCCCCGTGGTCCGGTCGGCGACCACCGCCGCCTGATCGATCGTCGAGCGGTCGACTGCGACGAAGCCTTCCGGCCCTTGCAGCACAATCTGCTCCAACGCCTGGTCCCATTCGGGCCGGTAGGGCACGGCGAACATGAAGCTGCGTCCGCCCATGTCGTTGGGCGCTCCGGGCTCGAAGGACAGGGAGAAGAGCTGCCGACCGGAAGCGTCGAAGCCCGTCACGGCGTACCTGCCACTCCTCTGCGGAAGCCGGGGCTGCGCTTGCCAGACGAACGGCAAGCCGAGCCGCAGCGCACCGTCGTGGACGCCGCCCGAGAGCAACAGGGTCCGTCGCACGGGTGCGCGACGCGCCCGCGTGTCGGCCGAGCCGTACGTCACCAGATGCACCAGCGACTTGGCGAAGAAGTAGTCGCTCACCCACTCCGGACCGCAGTACGACATGTGGTCCCTGAACACCATGGGGTCCACGAGCGTGCCCGACTGTCCCGCCCTTCCAAAGTTGTATCCCCAGGCGCCGATCGAAGCAATGGCGTACGGGTAGGCGGGGTCCGGCCCACCGGCGCCGCCGCAAGGCGCATGGCGCAAGTTCAGGTTGTGGCCCAGCTCGTGGGCGAAGGTTGAGGGGAACCCGCTGTATACCGAGCCGTTGCCGAGATACCAAAGCGATAGCGCCGTGTACGAAGGAATATCCGCGGCGACTCCCCCGAACCCCCAGGAATTCCAAGTGGAGAAGCGGGGCCAAGCGAAGACTCCGTGGTAGTACTCCGCCGTCCCGGCGGCTTCCAGGTGGCGAAGCAGCTCCACCTCTTCAAGTAGCGCAAAGCCTGAGCCGTCCATCGTGTCCGCCCAGGTGTAGTAGGGTTCGCGCAACGTGAGGTTCACCTCCCGGACGGGCAGCCGGGTGCGGGTCGGGTACAGCAGATCCTCCGGCATCTCCTCGACCAAGCGCCGGGAGGCCTTCATGATCCCGTCGTTGAAGCCCGCGTTGGGCTCCCAGGCGTAGTGCACGGGCACGACGGTTACGTTGAGAGGCGGAACTTCGACCACGTTCAACGGCATCGTGCCCGACCGGGGCACCCGCGTCATGCTGCCGGGCCCCAGCGGCAACGTCCCCTCCGTGTCCAAGTCCACGACCAACTCGGTGCCGGGCATCAGCACTTCGCCCGGAATCATGGCGTTGAAGGAGCGGCTCAGGCGGCTCTCGTCCACCTCAGTAGGGATGCCGTTCGGGGGCGCGTCCAGATCAACGGAGTGGACGATCTCGCCGTCCCGGTAGAACATCGCCTTGGCCGCGGGCCGCAAGTTGTTGACGTCGTCGCCCGTGCCGAACACCCGCAAGATCGCTTGCCGCCCGGCGATCAACGGGACGGTGCCATCCAAGTTTTGCACGGCTTGGTTCAGGTAAAGCGACGGTGCCTCGACCCTGACGCGTCGCGGGTTTGCCAGCACAAGGGGGTCGCTGGCGACGATCTTGAAGCCGAGGAAGCACGCTAACGGGGAGCATCGGGGCACCTCCGGCAACGTGGCAGTCCGAACCGAAGAGGCGAATCCTGATCCGATGGGCTTGCGCACTAGCGTGGCCGAACTGCGGGTCTCGCCGGCCTTGATCGTCAGCCAGTGCTGCGAAGCCAGTGCTCCGCTCATGGCGAGCCCGACCTGCATGGGAAACGGCGCGCCGAGCGCCAAGCTGATCGCCACTGTCGCCGGTCCAGGTGCCAGGGCGTCGTCGTTGTCGGTGCGCTGCAACGCGAGCTCGAGCGGGAAAGGCGCGCCAGGGTTGTTCTCGGCAGTGAGCAGACGCAGGCTGTCAAGTCCCTCGAACAGGCCATCTGGAAGCGAGGTCAGCAGGTTGCTGTTCATCCAGAGGACCCGGAGCCGCGACAGGTTGTCGAAGATGCCGTCGGGCAACGACTTGAGGCCGTTTCGGTTGATCCACAGGGTGTGCAGTTGGGACAGGTTGTCGAAGATGCCGTCGGGAAGCGACACGACGTTGTTCGCGTCCATGTCCAGCTCCTGCAGGCTCGAGAGGGCGTCGAATACTCCGTCCGGCAGTGAGTGTGAGTCGAGATCGTTGAGGTACACCCACAACCACTGCAAGTTGGCCAAGTTGTCGAAGGTGCCCTCGGGGATCTCGGAGATCCGGTTGCCGTAGATCAGTAGCCGCTGCAAAGCGACCAAGTTGTCGAAGGCGCCCTCGGGAATCTCGGAGATCCGGTTGGCGCCCATGTGGAGTCGCTGCAAGTTGCCAAGGTTGTCGAAGGCGCCCTCGGGGATCTCGGGGATCCGATTGCCGCTCATGTACAGCCAGCGGAGGCTGGTCAGATCGTCGAAGGCTCCGTCCGGCAATCCCGCGATTCGGTTGCCGGTCATGACGAGCCGCTCCAGGCTGACGAGACCGTCGAAGGCTCCGTCGGGCAAGCTCGCAAGCCGGTTTCTGTCCATGTACAGCCAGCGGAGGCTGGTCAGGCCGTCGAAAACGCCCTCCGGCAGGCCAGTCAGCCGGTTGCTGTAGATCAACAGCTGCACAAGGGAGGTCAGGCCGTCGAACACGCCTTCCGGCACCGTGAGGAGGTGGTTCCCCGACAGGTCGAGTCTGAGCACTCCCGACAGCCCTGCGAAGTCGTCAGCCTTCAGGAACAGGATGGGGTCGAGAGGGCCCGGTTGGGCAAGGCCGCTATTCGTGGAGGCGAACCCGTCGATCGCCAGGGAGCCGTCGGTCGCCAGAGAGCCGTCGATCGCCAAGGACCCGTCGCACTCGTAGTGCTCCATGCGGACGACCTCGTCGGGAGTGGGGTCCCTCTTCTTCTCCCTCTGCTCGCACGGCGCGACGGATGACAACGTCCGCGGGCCGCTCACATCAAGGATACGGATTGAGGCGAGCTGCGCGTCGGTCACTGCCGAGCAATCGCCCATCTCCAGAGCCGCGAGGATCGCGTCCCGTACTTGGGGCGTTCGGCCGCACACGCCTGTGTGCCCGTCGGCGGCGATGGAGGGGTCGGTCACCCGCAGGTCGGCCGAGGCGGTTGCTGTGCCGACTGTGGCCCACACCTTGCCAGCGCCGATTCCTACGGCGGTCGCGACGCCGTCGCCGTCCACGACGAACACGTCGTCTGCGTCGCCCGACCAGATCACGGGGCCGACAAAGGGATGGCCGTACTGGTCACGAACGTCGGCTCGGAACGTCACGCTGTGGCCCACGGCGGAGATTGTTGCCGAGTAAGGCGTGATCTCCACCCTAGTCGCCCGGGGCGGCTCCGAGCCCGTGTCGATGCACGAAGCGATCGCGAGGGCGAACACCGTTGCCGCCAGCCGAGCCCACCGCTGGCCAGGAGTCCGAACGGCTTCGGACAGAATGCGCATCTTTGCCCGGATCATCTTGGCGTCCTCCTTGACCGACAGTTGTCGCTCACATCAGTCCATCAATCTACTGCAGGTCGGTGACGTTGAGCATAGTGGCGTGGCGCATTCCCGTACGCAACCGAGCCTGCCTCCGCTACTTCCGCTACTCGAAGCGGTCGACAGCCCCCGCGCACTGGCCCCGCAACCAAGCTGACGACGCCATGCGACGTTTCCCGGGAGGCTGAACCTCTCCGATGCCAACGGTGCCGTCGCCTGTGGCCACGACGAGATCCAGAGCGTCGCGGGCTGGCAGCACCTGCCCGGGTTTTGTCGTCGCGACCCGTGCTCGGCCTCCTGCGTCGGCTCCACGGCCTCCCGGATCGGTTCCACGGCTCCTGTCGGCTCCACGGCCTCCGTCGCTCAAGGCCACCGGCCGAAAAAGCTTGACTGGCTGTCCCGAGAGCAGGGCCCATGCGCCCGGCGACGCGTCCATCCCGCGGATCAGGTTCGCCACCGCGCGAGCGTCGCGAGTCCAGTCGATCCGCGCCACGGTCCGATCTACCTTGGGGGCGTAGGTTGCGGCTCCGTGGTCCTGTTCCACCTCCCGTGCCCGGCCGGCCTCCAGCTCCGCCAGCGTGTCCACGAGGAGCGGCGCCGCCATCTCCGAGAGGCGGTTCGCTACGGTGGAGGCCGTGTCGTCCAAGCTGATTGGCGTACGCACCTGGGCGAGGACGGGCCCGGCGTCCATCTCTTCCACCATGCGCATGACGGTCACTCCAGTCTCGTCGTGACCTCGCACGACCGCCCAGTTGACGGGCGCCGCGCCCCGGAGCGCCGGCAGCAGCGACGCGTGGGCGTTGATGGAGCCGAGCGCCGGGAGGTCCAGGAGGCGGCGAGAGAGGATGCGGCCGTAGGCCACCACCACTGAGATGTGGGGGCGCAACCGGCCTGCAGCTTCCAGGAAGGCGTCGTCTCGAGGTGTCTCCGGCGTGAGCACCGGCCATCCCCGGCTACGAGCGAGCTCCTTGACAGGCGACGGGCCAAGTTTGCGACCGCGGCCGCTGGGACGGTCTGGACGAGTGACCACGGCGACCACTTCGTGGCCTGCGGGCTCCAATGCGGCCAACGAAGGCAGCGCGAAGCGGGGCGTCCCCCAGAAGAGGACCTTCACGGGCGACGGGCTGTCAGCTTTTCCTGCTCTTTGCGCCACTTCTTGAGGACGATCTTCCGCTTGAACGGCGAGAGACGGTCGATGAAGAGGACGCCGTCCAGGTGATCGATCTCGTGTTGCAGGGCGCGGGCCAGCAGGCCGTGGGCCTCGATCCGAAGGGGTTCGCCCCCGGGCGATGTGGCCTCCACGACAACGCGAGTGGAGCGAGTCACCACCTCCTCGACGCCCGGGATGCTCAAGCAGCCCTCGGACTCGCGTTGCGTCTCGGCGCTGAACTCGGCCACGACGGGGTTCACCAGCGCGTAGACTTGGCTACCGCCGCCGTTCGCGTCTTCGTCCGGCACGTCCACGACCAGCACCCGCTGCGAAACGCCGACCTGGGGCGCGGCCAAGCCGATCCCCTGGGCGTCGTACATCGTGTCGAACAGGTCTCGCACAAGGCACCGCACTTCGTCGCCCAGCTCTTGCACGCGGGCTGCCTCTTCCCGAAGGACCCGAGCACCCATCGTCTCGATGCTACGGACGGCCATGGCAACGCCTCCAGCCAGTGTGCAGTCGGACCCCTCTAGCTTCGGCGCCGGCCCCCATGCCGACCGCGTCCTGTTCTGCTTCGCGGCCCGGTCTGCTTGGCGTCCTTTGTGTTGGCACCGCCGCTGGCCTCCGACGGCTTCGCATCGGCCTCCGGCGAGTCCTCGATCTTGCGGGCCACATGTCCCCGGTCCACCACCAAGCGTGTGCTTTCGGCGGTCCGAACGGTCAGTTCGTGCTCCGTGGCGTGAACGATCTGGCCCAGGATGCCGCCGTTGGTCATTACCTGGTCCCCCTTGCCCAGCTTCTTGAGCATCTCCTGGTGACGCTGGCGTTCCCTCCGCTGGGGCCGGATGAGGATGAAGTAGAAGATCGCGATGAAGAGAAGGATTTGGATCGCGATGACCCCGAAGCCGCCTCCGCCCTGGGGCGCGGCGGGCGGGAACGGGCCTGGGGCGACGCCTGGGGCGGGACCGACGCCTGGGAGTGCCGCGGCCGGCACGACGGATGCGGCTGGGGCGATGGATGCGGCGGGCACGACGGATGCAGATGGGACGGTAGGGAGCAAGGGACTGTTCCTGGGAGGCTGCTAGGGAGGGTCGGCGGACCGGGCGGCGCGGTACCGCTCCAGCCAGGATCGTGACCAAAAGCTAAATGTTCCCCGCTCGATGCGTAAACGGGACTCGCGGGCGAGACGGATCAGAAAGCGAACGTTGTGGATCGACAGCAGGCGGTGGGCCAAGCTCTCGCCGGAGACCAGCAGATGACGCAGGTAGGCCCGATCGTACCGACGGCACGCGTAGCAGTCGCACTCCGGGTCCACCGGCTTCCGGTCCAGGCGGAAGCGGGCGCCCTTCAGGTTGATCTGGCCGTTGGCGGAGGTCCAGGCGGTGCCGTGGCGGGCGTTTCGGGTCGGCGCGACGCAGTCGAACATGTCGCAGCCGCGGCTGATCGCCTCCAGCAGGTCGTCGGGGTAGCCGACCCCCATGAGGTACCGGGGACGATTGCGGGGCAAGATCGGGTCGAGCGCGTCCAGGACTCGCCACATGTCGCCCTTGGCCTCGCCCACGGAGAGGCCGCCGATGCCGAAGCCCGGCCACTCGCCCATTGCCACCACCGCCTGGGCGTGAGTCCTGCGAAGATCGGCGTGGACGCCGCCTTGGAGCACCGGGAAGAGAAGCTGCGGAAAGGTTGCGTCGTTCGCCGTTTCCTCGAAGCGGACGCGACAGCGTTGCAACCAAGCCAGTGTGCGGCGGCTGGCTTCCTCGATCTGGGAGCGAGTCGCCCCGCCCGGCGGACACTCGTCGAAGGCCATGACGATGTCTGCCCCCAGCTTGCGCTGTATGTCCACGACGCGCTCGGCGGTGAACGTGTGGCGGCTGCCGTCGATGTGACTGCGGAACACCACCCCGTCCTCGGTGACTCTGCGCTGGGCCGCCAGGGAGAAGACTTGGTAGCCGCCGGAGTCGGTAAGGACAGGGCCGTCCCATCGCATGAAGGCGCGGATGCCGCCCAGTGCTTGGACCACCTCGGCGCCGGGACGCAGGTGGAGGTGGTAGGTGTTGGCCAGGACGATCGTCGCACCGGCCTCCTCGAGTTCGTCGGGAGAGACCCCCTTCACCGCGCCGACGGTTCCCACGGGCATGAAGACGGGGGTTTCGGCGACGCCGGAGGGGAGGGGCAGGCGACCAGCGCGCGCACGACCGTCCACGGCCTCGACCACAAAGTCCGGGCCGCCCGGCAGTGCTTGGCGGTCCTCGGCAGACGGACTCACGGGAGCACGGCCATGGCGTCGCCGTAGGAGTAGAAGCGGTAGCCCGACTCCACCGCCTCCTGGTAGGCGCGGCGCACGTTGCCGACGCCGCCAAACGCCGATGCCAACATGAGCAAGGTAGACCGGGGCAGGTGGAAGTTGGTGACGAGACAGTCCACGGCGCGAAATGCGTAGGGAGGGCGGATGAAGAGGTCGGTGGCGCCCGCGCCGGAGCCGACGCCGCCCACCGTCCATGCGCTCTCCAAGGCGCGAACCACGGTGGTGCCCACCGCCCAGACCCTGCCGCCCCGCTGGCGGCACTGATGGTGGGCCGCAGCCGTCGCCTCGGGAACGTGGAAGTCCTCCCGGTGCATCCGATGGTCGGACGGATCCTCGACCTCCACGGGGCGGAACGTCCCGGGGCCGACATGGAGGGTGACGGCGCAGCGGGAAGCGCCCCGGTCCTCCACGGCCGCCAGTAGGTCTTGGTCGAAGTGGAGGCCGGCGGTCGGGGCGGCCACGGAGCCGTCCTTGCGGGCATACACCGTCTGGTATCGTTCCCGGTCGAGGGGTTCGTCCTCGCGCTTCAGGTAGGGCGGGAGGGGGACGCGACCGAAGCGCGACAATGCCTCCGAAACCGGCAGAGGGGTCTGCAGGCGCACGAGCCGGCCTCCGCCCGGCAACCCATCCAGGATGCGCACCGTCAGCTCGGCAGCGACCTCCACAGTTCGTCCGGGTTTCAGCTTCGCTCCCGGACGGACAAGCGCCTCCCAGGTGCGAGGGCCGTCTCCAGCGCACGCCGGCTTCTCTGCAGGCCGCAACAGAAGGACTTCGGCGGCCGCGCCGCTCGGCTTGCGGCCAAGGAGTCGGGCGGGGAAGACTCGCGTGTCGTTGACGACGACCAAGTCGCCCGGTTCCACCAAGCAGGGCAGGTCGCGGAAGTGCAGGTGCCGAATGCGGCCGGTGGCGCGATGCAGCACCAACAGACGCGAGTTGCGGCGACGGCGCGCAGGGTAGGTGGCGACCTGTTCCGGCGGCAGCTCGTAGTCGAACGACGATGTGGGTAGGCGGCCTCGGGAATCGGCCTGCGCGGACGCGGTGCGTCTCAGGCTTTCGCCGCTCGCGCCAGGAAGTCGCTGCCGTCGGCGCAGTCGATGATCAGGTCCCCGATCTGCTCTGTCTGTGCTGAGTCCGCGACTCCCTCCAGCACCGCGTCCAGCCTCTCCGCAGTCTCCGCCCCGAACTTCCGTCGCGCCAAGCGCACCAGCGTGGCCCGTTGCCGGAGCCGCGCCTGCGCCTCTGCTTCCCGCCGGCCCTCCCGCCGGCCCTCTCGGCGGCCCTGCTCGAGGCCCTGCTCGATCCCCTCCCGACGCGGCTGCGACCACCACGTGTCGTCGACGGTGCTCTCCAGGTCCCCCAGGTTCCTTACTCGCTCCATGTGCTCCTCCTTTGTTCCTTCCGCGATCATCCGGCTCCGCGCCCACGCCACCAGCGCGTCCCGCATCGGGCTGCGCTCGGGCAGCAGCTCCCGCAACTTCGCCACCGCCTCCTGAAACTCTTCACGACTCCGGGGGTAGCGCAACCGCAGCGCCGCGCTCCGGGGGGTGTCCAGCCGGGTCAGCGCCCTCGCCTCCTCCGCCTCTGGCACCAGCACGTACTGCTGGCCGAGCGCGAACGGCAGGAACGCCTCCGCCTCGCCGGCGATCAGCTCCTCGAGGCGCGTCTTCGCCGTCCACGGGCGCGTCCCGGTGTAGATCACGACGGGCAGCACCGGGGGCAGCGTGCGCCGCTTGCGCACCTCTGGGTCCTTGGAGAGCTCCTGGTAGACCAGGGCGGTCTCGTGGAGGATCCGCAGCGGCATCCGCCAGTCCACCGAGGACTGGGCCTCGAAGAGCAGGATCAGGTAGAGCCAGGAGCCGCGGATGCGCACTCTCCACAGCAGGTCCACGTGCCGGACGATCTTCTGCGTGGAGTCGCGCAGCTCGGTCGGCCTGGTCTCCATGCTTTCGATCTCGAGGCGGGCGACGATCTCGCTGGGGAGGACCTTGCCGAAGACGTGCTTGGCCAGGAGTTCCTCCATCATCTGGCGGTTGCCGTAGAACTCCTTGTCGGCCTTGTCCATCGGGTGGTAGACGAGCTTGATCCGGGGTTGGGGGGCGTGGTCTCGGGGGTCGGCGGCGGCCATGGGTTGCCTCTTCTCTTGCGGGGCGCGGTCGGGGGGGTCCGGCGGGCTTCCCCTACAGCGTTGCGCCCCGAATTGGGCGTTTCCATGACTGGATGGGACTAAATTCACGTCAGTCCAAGCTCGCCTCTGCCCTTGCCTCCACGCGCCACAACTGTGCAGGCTAGGGCGGAAGCACCCCCCCGACCCGACCACCAGTCCGACAGCTAGGAGGGAACCCATGCCAGCGAGAGCACTCGTCCGCTGGACTCCCACGGTCCCGCGACCCGTCGCCATTCCCGTTCCCATCGTCGGCGCCGTGCTCATGGCGATGGCCGTGCTCGTGGCGATGGTCGTCGCCGCGCTCGCCAGCCTGGCAGGTCTCGAACCAGCCGCAGCCCAAGAGGAAGCCGCCCAGGGGGAGTGGGACGTCACGTTGGCCAGGGGCGAGACTCGGGAGATCGACTTCACCACCGAGGAAGGCACGTGGATGTCCATGGACGTGTCGCCCGATGGCGAGTGGATCGCCTTCGATCTGCTGGGCCACATCTACCGCGTGCCTGCAGACGGCGGCGGCGACGCCGAGCTCCTCACCGGCGGCACCGGCGTCGCGACCCACTACCACCCTCGCTACTCGCCCGATGGCGCGACGATCGCATTCATCAGCGACCGGGAGGGCCAGAACAACTTGTGGATCATGGACGCCGACGGCGCCAACCCCCGGGCGGTCTTGTTGGAGCCGATGGTGCGCGCGGTGGAGCCGGCTTGGTCGGCGGACGGCGACTACATCTTTGCGCGAAGGCAAGACCTGGGGCCCGGTGCCGGAGGGGGCGGCATCTGGATGTACCACAGGGACGGCGGCAGCGGCGTGCAGGTCGTGGTCGACCAGCCCCAGGCCGCCTGGCCGTCGCCGTCGCGGGACGGGCGGTACCTCTACTTCCACGTGTACACGGGACCGCCGGGCTTGCAGGGGCGAGACGCCCTGGCCGGCCACTGGCAGGTGCGGCGCATCGACCTGCAGAGCGGCGAAGTCGTCTACATCACGGACGGCACGGCGCAGCAGCAGGTCCGCGCGTCCAGTGGAGGCGCCTACGCGGCGGAGGTCTCGCCGGACGGGCGGCTGCTCGCGTTCGCGAGGCGGATCGCGGGCGGGACGATCTCGTACCGAGGGCACACTTTCGGTCCCCGCACCGCCCTCTGGATCCGGGACTTGGAGACGGGCGAGGAGCGCGTCGCCATGGACCCGATCACGGTGGACAACGCCGAAGGGATCAAGACTCTTCGCATCTTGCCGGGCTATGCGTGGAGCACCGACGGCTCCCAGATCGTGGTCACCCAGGGCGGGAAGATCCGCAAGCTGGACGTGGCCACTGGCGAGGTCGCCACCGTACCATTCCGCGCCCGCGTGCACCGCACCATATCCGAGATGACCCGCGCCGAGTTCCGCATCGACGACGCGCCCTTCGAGGCCAAGATGCTCCGCTGGTACGGCGCGTCGCCGGACCGGTCGCGAATCGTCTTCCAGGCGGTGGGCCGCGTGTGGGTCGCCGGGGCCGACGACGGCGAAGCGGACCGACCCCAACGCCTGACCAGCGGCAACGACGGCCCGTTCGAGTACTCGCCGGCTTGGTCTCCCGACGGACGCTGGATCGCCTACACCACCTGGGACGGCGAGACGGGCGGCCACGTCTGGAAGGCCCCGGCGGAAGGCGGCGCGCCACAGCAGCTCACCCGTTCGCCTTCCGAGTACGCGCACCCCGTTTGGAGTCTCGACGGCGCCGAGATCGTGGTGACTCGGGGGTCGGGCGCGGCCTCTCGGGCCCGCTCCGCCACCCAGAACCCGTACTGGGAGCTGTGGCGCGTGCCCGCGGACGGCGGCGGCGAGGCGAGGATCATGACCCTGCCCAGGGGCGTAGAGGGTCTGCTGGGCAATCGTCGCCAGATCGTCCGCGTGTCGTTCGGGCCGGAAGGCCGCATCTACTTCCCCATGCGGCACGCGCCCGACGGCGGAGCGACTGTCACGGCGCTCGTCTCGGTGCGCGGCGACGGAAGCGACCGACGCATCCACGCCACGATCCCCTTCGGCGACGAGTTCGTCGTGTCGCCCGACGGAGACCGGGTAGCGTTCCAGGAAGGCGACAACGTCTTCTGGGCTCCCCTTCCACCTGGCGGAGCAGGCGGCGAGCCGCTGGCGCTCAAGAAGGAGGGCGCGCCAGTGCCCGTCGAACGTCTCACCACCGAAGGAGGGCTCTTCCCCCGCTGGCGCACCAACGACGAACTGGAGTACGGCAGCGGACAGCGGTTCTTCGTGCACGATGTGGCCACCGGCGAGACCGACACCACCTCGATACGCCTTCAACTCCCCCGGCGCGTGCCCGAGGGCTCGCTGGTGCTGGCCAACGCGCGGATCGTCACCCTGAACGACCGGCAGGTGATCGAGAACGGGACTGTGCTCGTGGACGGCAGCCGGATCGTCTGCGTAGGCGAGTGCGATGTCTCGGGAGCGTCCCAGGTGATGGACATGACCGGCAAGACGATCGTCCCCGGCTTCGTGGACATGCACGCGCACCACTACCGAGAGCACCGGGGGCTGATCCCGAAGCGCGACTTCGAGTCGGCCGTCTACTTGGCCTACGGCGTCACGACCAACCTGGACAACTCCATGTGGTCGCAGAACGTCTTTGCCAGCGGAGAGCTGATCCGAGCCGGCGAGGTGGTGGGGCCGCGCACCTTCTCCACGGGCGATCCCATGTACCGAGGCGACGGCGCTCGGCGGAACGAGATCAGCAGCTACGAAGTGGCGGAGCAGAACATCAATCGACTGGCGTCGTGGGGCGCGACCGCGTTGAAGCAGTACTTGCAGCCGCGCCGAGACCAGCGGCAGTGGGTGTCGGATATCGCGCGGGCGAAGGGGCTCATGGTCACGTCGGAGAACAACGACATCCCCTACACGCTGGGAATGGTCATGGACGGACAGACGGCGTTCGAGCACCCCATGACGTACCTGCCGCTGTACCGCGACTTCACCGAGTTCCTGGGCCGGACCGAATCCGTGTACTCGCCCACCTTCGTGGTGGGAGGGATCAGCCCCTGGAACGAGGAGTACTTCTTGGCCGAGAGCGAAGTTTGGCTGACGCAAAAGCAACGCGACTGGATGCCCTGGCGGCAGGTGATCCCCCACATGCGCCGACGCTGGATTCGACCCGAAACCGACTACAGCTTTCCCTTCATTGCACAGGGGATGATCGACGTGATCGAGGCGGGCGGATGGGGCGCGATCGGGTCCCACGGTCAAGCCCACGGCATCGCTTCCCACTGGGAGATCTGGATGGTGGAGTCGGCCTCGGACCCCATGACGGCACTGGAGGTGGCCAGTCTCCACGGAGCTGTGTTCCTGGGGGCGGAGCAGGACATCGGCACGATCGAGGCGGGCAAGCTGGCCGACCTGCTGGTGCTGAACTCCAACCCCTTGGACGACATCCGCAACACCGCCGACATCCTGTACGTGGTGCAAGGCGGCATCGTGCGGGACGGCGCAACGTTGGACGAGGTGTGGCCCATGCAAGCGCCTTACGGCGAGCACTGGTGGGTGAACCCCGACGCTTGGCGGATGGACGACCGCCCCGTGGACTACTGGGACCGGAGGAGGTAGGGCTCAGGGGGGCGGCGGGGGGGCGATCGCGGATTCCCGCCCTGGCCGCGGGCCCGTCACGATGCCGACCGCGACGTGGTCGAGAACTGGCCAGCAAGCTTTGCTGTGCCGTCGGGCCCCACCGCCTCCGCGATCCTCGACGGACCCGAGGGACCTCTGGACGGACCCGCGGGACCTTCGGGCGTCTCTCGACCGACCAAGCGGATCGGTTGGTTCGCGTACAGCGGCGCCTTGGCTCGGTACTCGAAGGCTCCGGCGGCCCCCCATTGACGCTCGGCGGCATCTAGGAGCGCGAGCACAGTAAGGGGAGCGTGAACGAGCAGGTCGGGGTAACCTTCGGCCTCTGCGTAAGCGCGGTCGTAATGGATGCGGTGGGCGTTGTACGTGAGGGCGGAGAAGCGGAACAGCGCAACTTCCGTAGGCAAGAAGGCGTCTTCCCATGCGAGCTGCTCCCGGTCTCGGGCCGGCGCCGGTGTGCGCGGAGACGCCGGCGGCTGCGCCTCGCAGTACACGATCCGCTGCTCTTCCTTCACGCACCGATGGTCGCCTTGCCACAGCTCTTGGTGCACCGTCGCGAACGCCAGGCGACCGCTGCGGCCAGTCTTCTCGACTACGCTTGCTAGGCGCGAGCGCAGTTCCGCAGCTTCGCCCACGATCACTGGCCGAATCGCGTGCAGCGAGCCGCCGGCCCACATGCGCCGGGGCAGGTCGCCCGTCGGCATGAACGTTCCCCTGGCTTCGTGTCCGTCGGGTCCGAGGCTGGACGCGGGCAAGGGCTCCCGGAAGTAGAGCCAGTGCCAGCCCAGGGGCAGAGGGTCGCCCACACGGAAGGCGTCGGGGTCTTGGTCCAGCAGGCCGCGCATGGCTCGCGCCGGCCAGGGGTCGATCACGTCGAAGCGAACGCGATCGGAGCCTGCGTGCACGTCGCGGGCGGCGTCGGCAACGCTGGTAGCGCTAACCCTGGTCGGCACTGGATGTCGCCGACCGGACGGACCGGGATGCCGCCGACCGCGCGGCACGGGCCGCCTCCTCCACGGCCCTTACCTGTGCCGTCACGCCACCGCCCCAGCAGAAGCGCCAGGGAACTCCCGCCGCCCCGCACTCCTCGCGAACCTTCTTCCCGAAGTGGGTGCGCATGAAGCGCATGACGACAACGGCGTCGCACTCCTGCAACAGACCGCGAGTCTTCTCGATCGGCGTCTGCCAGTTCGCGCTCCATCCGCTGCGCACGAACCGCACCGCGATGGCGGCATCCTCCTGCGCAACTTGGCGTCGCACCTGTTCCTCCCGCTTTGCGTGTCCTTCGTCGCCGCCCACCAACAGCACGGTCACGGCACGGGGCGCGTTGTCCCCTGCTGGGCCTCCATCGTCGCCGCCCGAGGGCTCCACCGGGGGCTCCGAGAGGCTCGATAACCGATCCTCCATGTGACTGTAGAACGAGCGCGAGATTCCCAGCTCCTTGATCTTCGTGAGGACGCCGTCCGCCTCGAAGAGATCCCGGTTGGTGGCCAGCTGATGGAACATCGGCGCGAGCACGTTGGCGGCGTCCTCGGACTTGCCCTGCGCCTCCAGGCACCGTGCGTGCGCGATCCGGGCGTCCTCGACTCGCAACGGCGGACAGTCGTAGTCGTCCTGGCTCAGCATCTCCATGAACCGGTCGGCCCCGATCCCCTGCATGGCGAAGCCCTCCAGCGTGTCCAGCGCCTCGAAGGCGCGTTCGAAAGGATCGGATCCGTGGCCGGCGGCTCCCCGATACCCCCGCAGCGCCGCGTAGAGGTCCGCCGCCACGTCGGCCTTCTTCCTTCCCGGGCGGCGGGCTCTGTCATGCAGCGCCGGGGCCAGCCACTGGCAGTGCTCCACCGCCGAGCTTTCCGCTAGGGCGTCGAACGCGCTCTCGTCTCCGTTCTGCTGGACCAAGCGCGCCACGCGGCGAAGGTCGTCCTTGGCGCCCAGGTCCAGCGCCTCCATGACCTTGTTGACCATGTACGGCGGCAGCGACGCGCTGGCCCTCAGTCCCTCCGCGATGCGTCTCGCTCCGCGGGACAGGTCCTCTTCCGAGAGTCGCAACACCGTCGCGATGCCCAAGTAGAGGACGATGCGGGCCACCAGCTTGTCGCCGTAGTGGCCACCACCTGTGCCGATGACCGCATGAGCCTGTTCCAGGTGGGTGGCCGCCGCGGCGTACTCCCGGATGCGCCCAGCCCGGCCGCTCGAGCCAGCGGCGGCGGCAGTGCACAGGGCCAGCACGCCAAGGCAGTAATGCCCGTGGGATGCGTATCGCACGTTGTCCTCGACGGCGCGGACGAAGTGGTCGCGGCCAGCCTCCAGCTGCGTGCCTACACGATCCAGGGATTCCAGACGTTGGGGCAGTCGCACGTCGTCCAAGCCCCGGAACCCGCCCTTCATCAGCCCAAGGTCGGCGTGCAGCATGGCTCGGATCGGCGCATCGGGGCCGCGTTTGAGCAGGTTCGTCAGGATCCTGCGCGCCTTGTCGTGCTGGTCCAGTTGGCGCAGGCAGTGCGCCCGCCGGCGCTTTGCGGCCAGGATCAGCTGGTCGTCGGCGAACGAGCCGCCCCGTTCCCTGCTCCGCGCCGCCCGTTCCAGGAGTTCGAAGATCGGAAGAGCCCGGGCCGCCTCCCCCTGCCGCAGCAGGTCGGTGGCGGCGTCCGACAAGGACTCGAAGAGGTCCGGGGACGCAGACGCCGTGAGCGCCCGGGTCTGCACGAACGTAGCCAAGTCGTCCAGGCGGTCCTCCGCCCGCAACGCCCGCACCACGCCGCCGACCGCCGCAATTGAAGCAGGGAATCCGTCCCCGAGGCTCCGCACCAGCTCCCGTTCGTCGTAGGCGGCGACGATGCGCGGCCACATCTCCAGCCTTGCCCAGCCTTGCACTGCACCGGCCCAGTACCATCGCTCCCTGCCTCGGCTCTTCGCAGGCGGCGTGTCGGCCAAGGGGCGTCTGAAGAGCGCATCCCGGAAGCCTGCGTGAAAGTGAGAACGGTGACGGCGACCGCTCAGGTGAACGTAGTCGTCCACCATGTCGTCCACCTCGTCTTCGGAAAGCGCGCCCTCGATGCCGTACTTGGCGTCCACGGCGGCCTGGACCAGCACCCGGTCCAGCGTGGTGAAGGTGCGTTCCCGGCCGGGCTCGTCGTCGTCCCCCGTGTCTGCTACGACATCGGTGTCGGAATCGGCATCGGCATCGACTTCGGACGCGGGCGTGTCTTCCGCGGGTGCGGGGACCGATGCGAGCGTGGCTTCGGGCGCAGGCGCAGCTTCGTCCGCCTCCTCGGCCGGTTCGGCCTTGGTCTGCTCTTGCATCCAGCCCTGCAGGGCGCGGGCGATGGGAACCTTGCGCTGGGCCAGGGCGAGCAGGTAGACGAAGGTGTCTCGTGCTCCGAACTCGTCCAACAGCTTGTCGGTCGCTTGCCGGATCGTCTCCTGGGACACGGCGGCAACGGCTTCCCGATCGAAGACGGCTTGCGGGTCCGGCAGGCCCAGGAGGCCCGCAAAGCGGTGCACCATCGTTCGACGTTCGGGCACGCGGGGGAGGACCTCGAGCAACGCCGCCGCGTGCCTGGCACTGGGAACGGGCACGTGCCTCATGGCGTCGGCAACTTTGTCGTCGGACCACTTGGCCACGGTGCTGGGCCTGAAGTTGCGCGCCGCGGCCACCAGTTCCCCCAAGAGATTCCGGTTGACGGGCTCCTCGGCCATGAACGTCGCGGCCAGGGCCGCCCGCTCGCCGGCGCCCAGGGACCTCCAGAGCCGGAGCGGGGTCAGGAGGGCCGGGTTGTTCGCTAGGCGCCGAAGGCTGTCAGGTAGGGCGTGGCTGCCGCTCGGGGTCATGCTGCTCGCATCCGCTGGGAGGCTCCGGGTCAGAGCGTGGGAAGGTGCCGGGTCAGAGCGCGTTCTGGTTCAAGGCCCGCTTTGCCGCTTCCACTATGGGGCGGTCCACCATCTTGCCGTCAACCAGCACGGGTCCGCCACGGGCCTGCCGATCGGCCTCCACGATCCTTCGAGAGTGCTCCGCGTCGCCCACGCTCCAGGCGAAGGCTTGGTGAACGACGGGCAGCTGGGCCGGGTGGATCGCCGTCTTGCCCGAAAAGCCCAGCCGCCGGACCCGAAACGTCTCGTCGCGAAGCTCCGCCAGGTCGCCGCCCACCTGTCGCGAAGGCATGTCGAAGGCGGGGAGACCGTGGACGGCAGCGGCGTGCACCACCCGCGAGCGAGCGTACAGAAGCGACTCCCAGCACGGCTCGGCCCCCAACTCCAGGCAGAGGTCGAAGCCGCCGAAGACGAGCCCTGCCACCCGGGGAGCGGCTCCGGCGATCTCGACGGCGTTCTCCAGGCCGAGCGCCGTTTCGATCAGCGGCAGAACCGGAGTCGCTCCGTCTTGCAGCAGGCGAAGCGCGTCGCGCACATCCCCGGCGCTCAGAACCTTGGGCAGCATCACAGCCGCGACCGGAGGCACTTTCGCGGCATCCGCCGCACGTCTCTGGGCCGTAGCGAGAAGCTCCATGTCCACCCGTCCCTTGGCCGAGCCGGCCTCGTTGGTGCGTACAAGCAACGGCACCGCGCCCGCGTCTGGACCGGCGAGAAGTCCCTCCAGCGCGGCCCGCCCGTCTCCCTTGCGACCTGGGGGAACCGCGTCTTCCAGATCGACGCACACGGCGTGGGCTCCGCTGGTCAGCGCCTTGCCATATCGGTCGGGGCGATCCGCGGGCACAAAGAGGATGGAGCGGCAGGAGCGCACTTGTTCGCTGGGCGTCGGGAGTCGTTGGGGACGTCAGGAGTCGTTGGGGACGTCAGTACGAACGGGGCATCTTCAGAACGTGTTGGGCGACATGGGCGAGCACTAGATTGTTCGCGACCGGCGCGACCAAGTGCAAGCGCGCTTCCCGGAACTTGCGCTCGATACCGTACTCCGACGCCATCCCCCACCCGCCGAAGGCGTCCATCGCCGCGTTCGCCGCTTTCCACGCCGCTCGCGACGCCAGGTACTTGGCCATGTTGGCTTCCGCCCCAGGCGATCCGCCAGCGTCGTAGAGGCGGGCTGCTTTGTCCCGCACCGTCGCCGCGGCGCACACCTCCATGTACGCGGCGGCGATGGGAAACTGCACCCCCTGGTTTCGTCCGATCTCCCGTCCGAAGACGCGACGCTCGCGGGCGTAGGCGGCGGCTCGGTCCACGAAGTAGAGGCCGTCGCCAACCGACTCGGACGCCAGCAGGATGCGCTCGGCGTTCATCCCCGAGAGGATGTGCCCGAACCCCTCGCCCTCCTCGCCGATTCGGTTTTCGACCGGTATCTCCAAGCCGTCGAAGAACACCTCGCTTGTGTCGTGGTTGATCATGGTAGCCACCGGCCGGGTCCTCACCGAATCGCCGGCCTTCCGCAGGTCCACCACGAAGACGGAAAGACCGCCGGTGCGCTTGACCGTCTCGGACGCTGGCGTGGTGCGGGCCAGCAGCAGCATGAGGTCCGAATGGCCGACTCTGGAGATGAACACCTTCTGGCCGTTCACCACGTAGCGGTCGCCCATGCGCTCGGCGAAGGTGCGGATGCGGGTGGTGTCGGAGCCCGCGTCGGGCTCGGTGACGGCGAAGGCCTGCAGGCGCAGCTCGCCCGAAGCAATCGCCGGCAGGAAGCGCGCCTTCTGCTCCAGAGAGCCGTGGCGCAGCAACGTTCCCATGGTGTACATCTGGGCGTGGCACGCCGCCGCGTTGCCGCCCGAGCGGTTGATCTCCTCCAGGATCGTGCCGGCCTCGGCGAGCCCGAGACCCGCGCCGCCGTACTCCTCCGGGATCAGGCACGCCAAGTACCCGGCCTCCGTCAGCGCGGCGACGAACTCCTGCGGGTAGGCGCGGGCTTGATCGGCCTTGCGCCAGTACTCGTCCCCAAAGCGCGAGCAGATCTCGCGAACCGCTGCCGCAAGCCCATCGGGAGCCGCCGCTCGACCCGCCGCTGTGCCGTCGCTGTCCGCCCCGCTCAACTGCCGGGACTACGCTTGGGGCTCGTTGCCTCGGCCGCCTTGATCACCGCCGTGACCTGGGCCATCTGCCCGGGACCCCAGCAGGAGCGCCAGGGGTGGCTGCTGCACGCCTTGCGGATGCGCTTGCCCAGCTCGGTGCGCATGAAGCGCATGATCACCACGGCGTCGAACACGGGGAGCTTGCGGTGGAACTCCTCAAGAGGCTTCTGCCAGTTGGAGCCCCATCCCGTGTGGATGAACTCGACGCGCACATGGGGGTGGGTCCGGTGCAGCTTGGCGCGGACCTGGGCCTCCGCCCGGGCCTGCACCTCGTTCCCGCCCACCACCAGCACCTTCACTTCGGAACGCTCCGCCCCGTCGGCTTCGGCTTCGCCGGCGCCCGATGCGGCGACCAGTGCGTCGTAGCGGTCCTGCATGTCCTTGTAGATCGACGGGTCGATCCCGAACTCCTCGATCTTGCGCAGGACGCCTTCCGCCTCGTCGAGGCTCGCTTCGGTGCCCCGGCTAGCCTGCTGGTAGAAGTAGTCGCGCAGCACGTCCGTCGCCTCGAGGAACCTTCCCGCGGCCTCGTGGCAGTGGGCCAGGGCGATCGCGGCGTCTTCTCTCGACCACGCGGGCTCGTAGCGGGAGGGATCGGCGAGGAGCTCGGCAAACTCCTCGGCGCCGATCCTGCGCTGGGCCATGGCCTCCAGGTCGCTGAGCGTCTCGGCGGCGTCCTCTCGGTCGCCGTTGGCGATGCAGCCGACCAGAGCGGCTCGCAAGTCGGCGGCCGCTTGACGGGCGGTCCGGCCCTCCCTGCGTCCCCGAGCCAGGAGCGCCCTCACCGCCGCGGGGCACTGCTTGAGCACCGACTCGGAGCCCGCGGCGTAGTCCAAGGTCGCGTCGTCGCCCGCTTCGACGATGGCGTCGTACACCAGCCGTTGGCCGGCTTGGTCCGCGAAGCCCATCGCCTCTACCACCGGTCCGACCAAGTAGGGCGGGAGGACGGCTCCGGCCTTCATGCTTTCGACCAAGACCTCCGGTCCCCGGGCGAGCCCCGTCTGCGACAGGCTGGAGATGCTGGCAATACCGAAGTAGAGGTCGGTGCGAGAGATGATCCGGGCGTACCGCTCGCGGCGGTTCATGAAGGCGGATCGAGCCCGCATGAAGTGGGCCGCCGCCTCCTGGTAGCCGCTTCCGTTGCGCGCCGCGCGGCCCAAGGAGTGCACGCCCAGGCAGTACCAACTGCCGCACGCCCAATCGGCGTTCTCGCGAACCGACTCCTTGAAGTGGTCCTCTCCCAGAGAGAGCTTCTCCACGACCGAATCCAGGTCGTCCTCGGCAGCCGGGAGCTCCACCTCCCACAGGGCACTGAATCCGCCGGCCAGTAGCCCCAGGTCGGCGTGCACCAGAGCGAGCCTCCTCGCGTCCGGCTTCCTCTCCAGCAGCTGACGCAGGGCGACCGTGGCGCCGTGATCCTCCTTGAGCTGCATGAGGCACTGCGCTTGCCGGCGACGCGCTTCCAGGAACACGCCCGCTTCGGCCGAGGCGCCCGCCCCGGCGACGGAATCTGCCGCGTCCACCAGCAGGTCGAGGACGGGGCGGGCCTGAGCGGCGTCCTCCGCCCCGAGCCGACGCACTGCCGCGTCCAGCAGGAACTCGTACAGGCCGAGCCGATCGGTGAGAGCGGGAACCCGGACGAATCGGGCCAGCTCGGCCGTCCTGCCCTCGTCCGCCAGCGCCCGCACGGTCGGTTCGAGGGCCTCGGCCGAGGCGAAGTCCGTACCGTCGCCCAGCTCTCGGACGACTCCCCCGCCGTCGTACTCCCGCACGATCTGGGGCCATGCCTCGGCGCGCGCCCATCCCCGTATTGCGCCTGCCCAGTAGCACCGGCTTCCGTCCCGGCCCAAGGCGGGCCACTCGGTGCTTGGCGCGCGCCCGAAGAGCGTGTCCCGAAAGCCGGCGTGGTAGTACGAGATGGGCCGCTGGCCGTTCAGGCTTACGAACTCGCTCACCGCCGCGTCCACCTCCGCCGCCGACAGCGAGCCCGCCACCCCTTGCGCTGCGTCCAGTATCGTCTGCCGCAGGACCCGATCCAGGGCGGTCAACGATGACGGCCCCGGGGCAGCCTCTGGGTGCTCGTCCGCTCCCTTCTGGGCCGCCTCGGCAGTCACCTCTGCCGGGTCTGCGCCCTCGGCCACCGCCGGCTCAGCAACCCGGTCTGGCGCCCCCGTCGCCGGCCTGCCGTTGCCCCGCATCCACATCCAGCTCCAAAGGTGCTCCACACCGGCCACCCGCCGTAGTGCCAGCACCAAGAAGTAGACCACCACATGCCGCTCGCCGTGCTCGGCGGCAAGCTTGTCGGCGGCATCGTGAACCTCGTCCTGGTCGGCGGCGATCTCGTCGGCGGAGTCAGGAAGGCCGTCGCCGGAGCCAGTCCCCAGCAGGTCCATGAAGCGACCGAGCATTGCCCTGCGACCCGCCAAGTGAAGCTGCTCCAGGAGCGCCGACGCCAACTCGGCTTTGAGGGAGAAGGCGGCCTTCATCCCTCCGGCGAGCTTCGCGTCCGGCCACTTGCGCACGGTCTCCGGCCTGGCGCGCCTCGTAAGGGCGACCATCTCGATGATGGCCTTGCGGTCCCGTCGCTTGGCGTCTTCCAGGTAGTACTCGGCCGCCAGGGCGCGTTCGTCGGGACGGAGCGCCTTCCAAAGGCCGCTGGCAGTCAGCCGGCCAGGGTCCTTGGCCAAGCGTTCCAGCACCGGCTCCAGCCGATCCCCGCCTCCGTTGTCCGTCGTCGCATGACGACTCTCGTCGCGTCTTGGTCCGCTCACTGCCGTCCTCCAATCTGGGTCTGGATTGCCTTGGCCTTCGGCTTCGCCGGGGCCGCCCCGGGCGCGACGCTCTCAATGCCCGATCGAGTGCATGTCGCGACCGCCCATCACGTGCTTGATCACCCTGCCGCCGAGCATTACGAACGCCACATCCTTGGTTACACCGATCTCGTCCAAAGGGTTCCCTGGGACTGCGATCACGTCGGCCAACATCCCCTCCGCCAAGCGACCCCGGTCGGGCGTGCCAAGCAGATCGGCCGCGTGGACCGTGGCAGTCCGCAGGGCCTCCAGCTCGCTCATGCCCATCTCCACGTACACCTCGAACTCGCCAGCGTTCTCGCCGTGAGGAAAGACGCCGGCGTCGGTGCCGAAGGCGATGGGAACGCCGCGCTCGACCGCCCGCCGCGTGCTCGCTCGCGCCACCGGCAGGATCTCCTCGGCCTTGCGGCGCACGAGGGGCGGGAGCGCGTCCAGCGCGATCCGGTCCACCAGGTACGTCGTGGGGACTAGGTACGTGCCCTTCTCGATCATCAGCTCCATGATCTCGTCGGTCAGCACCGAGCCGTGCTCAATGGACGCGACCCCGGCCCGCACCGCCGCCAGTATCCCCTCCGCGCCGTGGGCGTGGGCCGCCACCTTGATCCCGTGCCGCGCGGCCTCGTCGACCATGGCCTTCAGCTCTTCGTAGGTGTACTGCTGCGCGCCCACCGGCCCCTCCATGGAGAGCACGCCCGCCGTGGCGCACGTCTTGATCACCTTGGCGCCGTGCTTGATCTGGTAGCGCACCGCCTCCACCACCTCCCACGGCCCGTCGGCCACGCCCCGCTCTGGACCCGCCTCCAGGACCCCCGGCGCAAAGCCCGTCACGTCGCAGTGGCCCCCAGTGATGCCCAGAGCGTGGCGCGACGGGACCACCCGAGGCGCCACGACGTCGCCTCGCTCCACCGCCTTGCCCAGCTCCACGGTCACGTCGCCGCCGAAGTCGCGCACGGTGGTGAAGCCCGCCCGCACGGTAACGCCCCCGTACTTCACGGCGTTGTAGGCGCCTCGGGCCTCGGTCATCGTCACGGCGTCGGTGAAGCTCGCCGCGTCCAACTGGCCGGCCAAGTGCGTGTGGGCGTCGATGAAGCCGGGCAGCAGGGTCACGTCCCCCAGGTTCATGTCGTGGGCCGCGTCGGGAACCGAGGCAGGGTTGACCGCCGCGATCCGCCCGTCCTCCACGACGAGCACCGCGTTCTCGTGCACGGTGCCCGTCTCCACATCGATCATGCGGGCGGCACGCAGAACGGTGGGGCCTTCGTATGCGGCGCCGTGTCCCGCCCCGTGCTGGTGCTGGGCGGCAAGGCCGAGGGGCGCCAGGGCAAGGACAGCGCCGAGAAGAAGGACATCGCCCAGAAGAAGGAGTCGGCGGGGCGAGCAAGAGCAGGTTTGGGGCATGTGCATCGTCATGAACAATACCTGGATTGGTGGACCGTGAACCGTGGAGGATAATCGGGCTGACGGAGCCGAATGCGCTACCCTGTCCCGACGCTACCCTGTGCCGACCCGATAGACGACAACCTGGGGCACCATCGCTGCGTCGTATTCCAGGACATGGATCATCGGCGCGTCGACAGGCGTGCCGTCGTGGTTTACGAACCCGATGTACAGCGTGTCCCAGATCCGGTTGCCGATGCGGCGGCGCGCGGCAAGGTCGAAGACGTCGATCCGGGCGTCCCAGTAGTCTGGACGCTGGGAGACCGGAAAGAAGACTTCGCCGCCCTCGCTTCGGAAGTCTACTTCGTGCCACTCCGGGTCAGCCGTGTAGGAGATCATCCAAAGACGCCTGCCCGCGTCTTCCGCCAGTTCGCCGAGCTCGGGCGGCGGCGGGTCCTCTCCCACCTGCGGCATGTCGCCTTCGAAAGGCTCGAACCAGGGCAACGCTCCCTCGACGATTGCGACACGTTCTCCGTCGGTAGTCCACTGCTCGACATGCGGGCGCCCTGCATTGCCCCACCAGACCGTGCCGTGCCGACTGGCGCTGCTTCCCCGCACGGATTCCGCATACGGATCCGTGATCGTCCAGTTGGATCCTTCCTGCCCGAAGTGAAGCGCGACCTCGTGCCCTGCCAGGTCCACCAGGTGCAGCGGCAAGCCCACGATGCTGGGTCGCCGGTCAATGGAGGCCACGACGACACGGTTGTCGCCAACGGGCTGAAACGTTCCTGGAGTCAGGTCGAGCCGTTGCTCCACCGCAAAATCCCCGTCGTGGTCGAAGATCACCCAGGAGCGTTTGCCCTGGTCCAGAACCACGATGCGGCCGTTCATGACATGGGCGTCGGCAATGAACTTGAACTCGCCGGGGCCTTCGCCGGGACCACCCACGATCCGCTTGAACCCACCAGAGTCGTCGAACAGCTTCACGCTCGCGCCGTCCACGGCGTAGACCACGTACCCCACGGCTTCGTGCCACGTCACATCGACCGACGCGCTCTCGATGACGCCTGGTCCGTCCGCGTCGCCAAGCCGCACGACCTCTGTGAGCGACAGGGGGCAGTCTTCGCAGAACTCGAATTCTCCCCAGTCCAGAACATCCTGGGCCCGCAACGCCGAGGCACCGGAAAAAGGCGCAAAGCCCGCCGTCACCAGGCTTAGGATTACGATTAGCCAGACGACTACGCCGCCAGCACCCCTCATCCCAAGCCCTAGCGGCCTTCCGGCTCAAGCACCGCGTCGATCCGCTCGGCCGCATCCAGGAAGTGCAGCCGCGTGGCCCGATGCGAAGCGCCCGCCGCGGCCGTCTCCAGCTCGCCCCGCAGCGCGGTCAGCTGGTCCCGCACGAACGGCGCCACGTCGGTGCGCATCGCCTCCTCGTCTTCCATCAGCGTGCCCATCCGCTCCAGGTAGGCCCGTTGCAGGTTCCGCCGGTAGGCGTCCGTGTCCGCCCCCGACGACGCCTCGGACCACACCCCGCCCCGCAGGTCGTCCAGCATCTCGCCCAGCGTGTAGGCGTCGTCGCCGTGGAACGCCTCCTGCTCCACCAAGCGCTTCATGCGCGCCACGTTCAGGACTTGGTTCAGCGCCGCCGCCTGCCGCCCCCGCACCAAGTCCAGCGCGCCGCTGCCCTGGAAGCGGTCCAGCACGTCCGCCTCCACTAGCCACTCCGGCGTGGCAAAGACCTGCCGGTTCAGGTACGCCATCGCCCTCCGCTGGCGCTCCTCCTCAACCCGCTCGTAGGGCACCCCGTCCTGCCCCTGCCGCTTCCGCGTCCGCACCACCCCGCCCACGTTCGCCACCACATGTCCCGTGTACCGGCTCCACTGGGAGACCACGTTGCCGTATATCTCCTGCAGCTGGGAGTAGTCCTCGCCCTCCTCGTACGTCCACTCGGTCAGGTTGTCCACGATCCGCTTCAGGTTCTCCACGCCGTAGTCGGAGGCGCGCATGGCGTCGTCGCCGATCGCCTCGGTCAGCGCCGAAGGGTCCTGCCCGTTGGGACTGGAGAAGCGGTACACCGGGTCCTCCTGCATCTCGACCACCATCGCCCGCAGGTCCTCGCGCTCGGCGTAGCGGTCCTTGCCCGGGAACGGCCGGTAGCCCCACTCCACCGCGAACTTGTCGTACGGACCCACCAGCGGCATCAGGCAGGTGTCGTCACCGGGCTGGGCCACGTAGTTGAAGCGTGCGTAGTCCATGATCGACGACGCCACGCCCATCTCGCATGTGAAGCGCGTCCGCAGCTGCTCCACCGTGTAGGCCGACGAGCCCTGCATGTTGTGCTGCAGCCCGATCGTGTGACCCACCTCGTGGGCGGAGACGAAGCGCACCAGCTCGCCCATCAGCTCGTCGTCGAACTTGACGCCCCGCGCGTCTTCGTTGACCGCCGCCGTCTGCACGAAGAACCAGTTGCGCAGCAGGTTCATCACGTTGTGGTACCACTGGATGTCGCTCTCCAGGATCTCGCCCGTGCGCGGATCGTGCACATGAGGACCCGAGGCGTTCTGCACCGGCGACGCCAAGTAGCGGATCACCGACCAGCGCGCGTCCTCGGGGCTCCAATCGGGATCGTCGGGCGCGTCCCGAGCGACGATGGCGTTGCTGAAGCCGGCACGCTCGAACGCCGGCTGCCAGTCCACCACCCCCTGCTTCAGGTACGGCACCCACTTGGGCGGCGTGGCCGGATCGATGTAGTAGACGATCGGCTCGACCGGGTCCACCAGCTCGCCTCGGGCGAACGCCTCCGGATCGCTGGGTTCAAGCCGCCAGCGGGTTACGAAGCACTGGGTCACGGCCCGCTGCTCGTCGAGTCCGTAGTCGATCTGGCGAGTGCTGAAGAAGCCGACCCGCTCGTCGCAGAGCCGCGGCTCCATCGGGTCGTCGGGCAACGCCAGCATCGAGTGGTGCATCTCCATGGAGAGGGTGTTGCTGGCCGCGTTGGAGGGCGCTTCGGTGGCTTCGTAGGTGACCACTCGCCGCACCTCCACGTTGGTCGGGAACGACGTAGCGCGCACGATGTACGTCCGGTCCCCGTCCAGCCGCCGCACGCCGAACTGCTCCCGCCGGAACTTGGGCAGCCCCAGCAGCGTCACGTCGCTAGTGAAGAGCTCCGTAACCTCCGCCACCAACGCCGTCGAGTCGTCCGACATGACCTCCACGTCGAACGCCGCGATGATCGGCTCGAAGTTGGAGTTTCGCACCGCCGCCGCCACCGCCGTCGAATCGCCCGCGAAGTTCTCGTAGCCCACCAGCCGCAGCAGCACCCGCTCGCCATTCCGCTCCCAGCGCACGGTGGACGTATTGGCCTTGGAGCCGCCATAGCCCGCGCCGTCGGGCGTGCGCGCCACTCGCGTCAGGAGCAGCATCTCCTTCCCCAGCAGTTCCAGCGGAATCTCGTAGAAGAGCTTGTCGTCGATCATGTGGGCGTCGAAGAGCCCCTCGCTGGTCACCGCGTCCTCGGTGATCACGTCGTCGTACGACTTGCTCTCGTCCTCCTCGCCCTCTTCCTCGTCCCCCTCCGCCTCCTCTTCTTCTTGGGGGATGGGAGACAGCCACGGAGAGGAAGCCGGAGCCGCGGCGAGCGTCGATGCGACGGCCGGAGCACCGCCCGGCGTCAGCGCCAGCGCCGGGCCGGCGACCAGGAGCGAAAGAGAAGCGACGCCGGCCATCCGGGCCAGCGCGCACAGGGGGAGGGTTCGGAAAAACGGGGCGGCGAAGCGCTTCATGGAAATCGTCCTGTCTGTGATGTCGAAGTGGGTCTGAAGTCTGCTCGAAAGAGGGCCCAAACGTAAGGGTCCAAGCGGGCCTCGGCGGGTGCGGCGCCCACGGGCACCACAAAGCTCTGCGGCACGCCCGCGCCCCCGCCTTCTCCCGCGCCCCCATCTTTTCCCCCGATCTCCAAGGTGGCGACGTGGAAGGGGAGCGCCTCGCCAGCGGCGTAGAAGCCGATCTCCAGGGGCATGGCGAAGACGCCCGTCGTCTGCACCTGGGCGATCTGAACACGCACCACGCCTTGCGTCGCGTCGTACTCCCAAGAGCCCTCAAAGCGCGGGTTGCCCCCCTGGCGGAGCCACTGGTCGAAGAACGCTTGGTGCCCGCTCCCCGACGCCTCCTCCATCGCCCGCATGAAGTCGTCGGTCGATGCGGTCTCATTCATGTGGCGGGCATAGTAGAGGCGGATCCCCCGCCAGAACGCCTCGTCGCCCACCCGCTTGCGGAGCATGTGGAGGACCCAGGCTCCCTTCTGGTAGGTCGCCACGCTGGTGACACGCGCCATGTCGTCCAGGTCGTCGTGGACGATCCGATACTCGGGGTTGTCGTCGTACCACCTCCACACCCGCTCGGCGGCCTGCCGCAGACCGTTGACGAAGTCGTCGCGACCGTAGGCGTGCTCCCGAAAGAGCAAGGTGAAGTAGGTGGCGAAGCCCTCGCTGAGCCAGACGTCGTTCCAGTCCGACTCGGTGACGGCGTTGCCGAACCACTGATGGGCGATCTCGTGGATGACGACATTGCGCCAGCGCACGCTCCGCTCTCCCGTGACCGAGTTCTCGCCGTACATGAGCGCCGTGGCCGCCTCCATCCCCCCGCCGGTGGCTGGGGAGGTGACGTTGGCCAGCTTGTCGTACGCGAAGGGACCGACGCGAGCCTCGTAGAAGGCCAGCACGTCCTTGGTAGGGACGGCGAAGTCGTGGAAGCCGGCGTCCCGGTCCCGGGCGTAGACCCAGGTCTGCACCGGCTTCCCCTGGAAGTGGCCGTTGTGGTGCACCGCGAAGCGCGCCACCCCGATCACAAAGAGCCACGGCGAGATCGGCGCCGACTGCTTCCAGTGGGTGCGCCGCATGGGGGTGTAGGGCGCGTTGGCCGACAATCCAGACTCGAACAACGAGCCGGCCCCGAACGAAACATCTGTTTCCTCCACCAGCACTCCGTTGGAGACGACTTGGTAGTGCGCGGGGGCCGTGACCACGAACTCGCAGGCGGCCTTCTCGGCGATGTGGTCGATCGTGGGCAGCCAGTTTCGCGCCTTGTTGGGCCAGTTGTCGCTGAAGAAGGTTCGCTCGCCGTGCTTGTTGGGGCCGATCCGGAGACCGTCGGCGGGAACCCCTCGGTACACGACCTCGAAGGTGGCGCGCTCGCCCGTCACGCTGGGCTGCGCCAGGCGGATCGTCAGCAGGTCGTCCTCGTGGAGGTAGGCGGCGGGCGACTCGTTGGCGGCGACCTCCAGCACCTCCATGCCACGGCCTGCCGCGTCGGCTCGGCTGGTTAGGTCCAGCGGCAGCTCGGTCACGCCGTCGGCGGTGAAGCGGACGACGATTGTGGCCCGCCCGGCGATCTCGTCGGTGTCGTCGCGCAGGGTCAGCTCAAAGCGGTAGGACTTCACGTCGATGCCCACGCGACGGGGGTACGGGTCGGGAGTAGCGGCGAGCAAGGCGGCGGCGAAGAGCCCAGCGACGGCGGCGCGCCTGCCCGCGGTCCACACGGGGAAGCGGACACGGCGGAAACGGGCGTCGCGAGCGTGAGCACGACGGACACAAGGGGCGCAACGGGGAGTTCCTCGGAGCATCGCGGTCCTCCTGGCTGGGAGACGACGGGAGCGGAGACGACAAGGCGCGGGCCGTGGAAGATGCCCGATTGGGGGGCGTTTGGGCAATCGCCGAACATGGCAGCAAGAGTCACTACGCCGTTTTGCCTTCCGGGGCGGCCTTTCGTCCGTATGACATTGCGTCTGATTTTCCATCATTACTACCCATAACTTGCCAGTATCGGTCTGATTAGACATCTTTCGGTTCCCCGCTATCTGGGGCCAGCCGAGACCCAGCCTCGCTCCTCCACCCGAGGAATCGGGGCATTCGCGACATCAGAAAGGAGCTGCACGATGCCAAGAGGCCCGAAGACCCACCATGACGGTTCGGGCTGGGCCATGACCGTCGCCCAGATAGAGCTGGGCCGTCGGCTTCGGGAGGCACGGAAGTCGTGGAAGCTTACCCAGGCCGATGCCGCCGAGGCCCTGGGTCTGTCCCGTTCCGCCATTTCGGAGATGGAGGCGGGCCGGCGGGGAGTGTCCAGTCTGGAACTCCACCGCCTTGCCCATCTCTACGGGCGCGACATCTCCGACTTCCTCGAAGCCGAGTTCGATCAGGGCGGAGCCGTCGTGGCCCTCTTCCGGCAGCATGCCAACATCGCGTTCGACGGCTGTGCGCTGGAGGCACTGCGCCGCTGCATCGCCTTAGGTCGCGAAGCAGCCAACCTCGAACAGCGACTCGGCCGCCCCCCAGGGTCGCCCAAGGTGCCGGCTTACTCCGGGCCTCCACCAAGCTCTCGCTGGGCAGCTGTGGAACAGGGCTCGGCAGTTGCCGTGTCTGAACGACAGCGGTTGGGGCTGGAGAGCGGGCCGTTGCCGGAGGTCGCCTCCATCTTGGAGTCGCAAGGCGTCCGGACTGCGCTGGTGAAGTTCCCCGACAGCGTTTCGGGCGTTGCTCTCATGGATCGTCGGAGCGGCTTCCTCGTCGCGGCGAACGGCTCGCACCCAGTCTTGCGCAGGCGCTTCTCCTTCGCCCACGAGTACGCCCACATCCTGTTCGATCGTCGCGCCGAAGGACTCGTCAGTCATGCCGACGCCCGAGACGACCTGCGAGAGGTGCGGGCGAACGCCTTTGCAGCCGCGTTTCTTATGCCCGACACTGCGGTTCGGTCGTTTGTCGCTGGTCTTGCGAAGGGCCGATCCAGCCGAATGCAGGCGGTCGTCTACGACGGGGACGAGGCGCTCCCTGTCACCGCCAGGTCGAGGCCGGACAGCCAGAGGCTCCATTTGCACGACATCGTATTGTTGGCGCACCACTTCGTCGTAAGCTGTCCGGCGATCCTCTACCGGCTGAAGTCCTTGGGACTTGTCACCGAAGACGAGCGGTCTGCCATGGCCGACCAGCACGACAGCGGCATCAGTCGTGAGCTAGGCCAGTTGTTTGGCCTGGCAACGCCGAGCGAGACCGGGGAGCGAAACCAGTTCCAAGGAAGATTCGTAAACCTGGCCCTGGAAGCATACCGGCGGGAAGCAATCACGAGACGCAAGCTAGAAGAACTCGTCCGGCTTGCGAACACGAACGCCGATATCCCGTCTGCCTACTTGAACTCTATGGAGACCCCATGAAGAACCTACGCTCTAACGCCTGGAGGATACCTACCACTTCAAGATGCCCTTCAAGTCCTTTGCCGAGCGCACTCGGGGGATGTAGTCGTCAGGGTCTCCCCGGCCTGCAGCGATTGAGGCGATCATGAAGGTTCAAGAAGCAGTGGCAAGGGCCAAGGAATACGTACGAGAGGTATATGCTGACGAGAAGATTCGCTTCGTAGGTCTCGAGGAAGTCGAGTTGAACGGCAGTAAGTGGAGAATCACGATTGGATTCTCTCGACCATGGGACTCGCCTCTAAAGGACGTCCCGGCCGAAGTGATGACGCGGTACCCTCCACGTCCGCCGGAACCTCGCACTTACAAGCTAGTCATTGTGAGAGACAGCGACGGCGCAGTCTTAGCCGTCAGGCATCGCAATCCAGTCGCCTCGTGACCGCTGGGCGTGCGAAAGCCTACGATCTCTTGACAACGCTCATCGCTGGGATGAGCCGACTCCCCGTTATCGTGCAGCGCTCGCCGTCGGCCCGGGCGAGTTTGGCCAGGTCTGCAGCGCCCACCTGGAGGAAGGGGATCGTGGGGTAGCCGAGTTCTTGGGCGACCAGAACGCCGAGCACGAGGATCGCGTCGGGCTCGCCGACCACCACGGCGGCCGGAGCGGTGCCGTTGCGGAGCAGCTCCAGCATGATCGCGCTGGAGGAGCTGGAGCCAATCGCGCGCTTCATGGCAAGGATGCGACCGCCCAGCCGCTCGCCGTGCTGGGGGTGGCGAGGGTCGGCGATCGTGCCGGACTCGGGATCCACGCCGCCCCAGAAGCTGACGGGCTTGCGGAGGACCAGCAGCCGCCCCTCGGCGTTGCCGGGGTGTACGACCGTGCCCGTCAGTTCCACAGGCTCGCGTCCCGGACGACCCGTCCGCAGGCGGCCGAAGCCACGCAATCCTCCAGGCTGCCGTAGACCACGCCGTACCCGATGTTGGAAGGAGTGTAGTGGGCAAACTTGCCCGAGTTGGTCATGAGGACGCCGTGGACTGGCGGAAGGATGGGAGCGACGACCACGCAGGTGTCCACCACGATCCGCACGCCGGCGTTCTCGAACCGAGCAAGGCGGCCTTCCCGATCCAGCCGCGCGTACTCGGCCCGTCCCGTGCACACGTAGAAGGGCGTGGCGAAGGGCTCGGGCGGCAGGAGCACCTCCAGCTGGTGGAACTCGGCGAGGGAGAAGTGTGGGCTGCCGACGGCCACCGCGTCGATCGGGCCGGCGTCGACGGTACTCAACGCGTCGCGTGCCGCGCGCAGTTCGCCGGCATAGGGGGTCATGACCGATTCGACCCTTGCGCCGCCCAGGGCCGTGGCCAAGTCTGGCGCCTCCGGCGTGACCCCCTCCACATGGAACAGCCCCACTGCGCCGGAGGAGGCCGCCGCCGCGCCCAGAGCCTTCAGCTGGTCCTCGGTGACGTTCCCCGGAAGCCCCGCGATCACGGCCACTCGATCACCCACGGCGCCGCCCAGCCACGTGCCGAGCACGGGGTAGAACACGTCCCGCTCCTTGAGGGCCGAGCGGACGGCGCTGGTGTTCACGACGACGGTGGCGCGACGGTTCTCCTCCAAGTGCAGACCCGTGTGGGGCGCCCGTCCGGCAATGGCGCAGCAGATGTCCATGAAGTCGCCGTAGCGGTTGGTGCGAGCGCCCAGCACCGAGTTGGCGAAGGCCACGGCGTTGCTCTCGCCCCAGGCCACATGCTCGCCCGCGGCGGGTCGGTGGCCCGACTGGTACGGCGCGCACGTCCAGGTCGGACGGCAGCCCAGCGTCTGGTACGCCTTCATCTGGCGAAGCGCCATCTCGCGTCGGCGGCCCGTCGAGCGCACCTGCTCCGGGTGGAGAAGGTCCAGCGCACCCACGTTCAAGGTGGCGGGCACCGCCGTCCTGCCCCCCAACTCCACCAGCCGCTCGGCGAACTCGGTGCCGCCGTCGCCGTGATGCAAGCAGCCGTCGATGTGAGCCGACGCGATCTCCACCAGCCGGCGGGCGCCCAGTATACTGCCCATCCGAACGACGATCCGCATCGCCAGCTGCCGGGCGGGACCGCCTTCTCCCCCAAGGAAGCTCCTTTCCTCGCTGGAGAGCTGCAACGGCGTCCCGGAGAGCTGCACCGGCGTCACCTTCGGATCACACGCAGAACGCGCCCGCCTTGCCCCATCACGACGATTGGGCCCCTTCGCACATCGTTGTGCAGCTTCACGACATGGTCTTCTGGATGCCCTGCCCCCTCCTCGGCAGCGTCGGCAACGCCCGGCAACCGATAGAAGTCGGCCTGTCTCGGATCGACCGAATAGCCCATGTCCGCCAGGGACTGAACCGTAACGGCACTGAGGGGGCTTGAACGGCTCACGTAGGGGTTCATCAACTCCGATCCGAAGACTGCGTACCGCCAATGGGCGTCGTTGGACCCCTCGCCGATCGAGTTCTCGACGGGCACCTTTGCCCCCGTGTAGCCGGACCCTCCCACGGCGTTGAAGGCCGCAACCGCCCGCGGGCCGTCGAAGTGGGTGTCGGCGCCATGGTTGTTGGGCAGCGATGGGTCCTGGAGGTGGCCGAACCAGTCCCACAGTGTGCCGATCCCCAGCACATGCCCCATCTCGTGGAGAGCCGTCGTGAAGAAGCCGTCGCCCGCCGCATTCAAGTCGCTGACATCGAAATCGATCGACCCCATGAGCGGCAAGTAGGACTCGCTGCGGACGAAGCATGGCCCAGCTCGAGCCACCACATTGTCCACGCCGTCGATCTCGACCGCCGAGACGTAGATCAGCAGGTCGTCCAGCTCCAGAGCGTACTGGCGACGATCCCCAAAGCAGGATATGGCGGTGTCTGGAAGCTGGACCGCTGGCACGTCCCTGGTCACGATGTCCTGCCAGCGCCGCGCTGCCCGCTCCAGCATCTGGATATGGGCGTCCGAAAAGCTCCCGGAGACGATCATGTCGATCTCGTACGCGGTCTCGTTCGGTGCCCGCAGGACAGTGGTGGCGAAGCTGTGGGAAGCTCGCCGGCCCGAGGGGTCGGTGGCGATCACCCTGACCCTTGTCTCGCCCGGCCGCAGTCCCGTCAACACGACCTCCCGACCGTCCACCTCGGCTCGCACCAGCCTCTCGTCGCTTGCCGACGCCGAGTAGGTCAGCACCGGATCGTCGTCGGTGAAGTACGGCTGCACGTCCCAGCGAGCCGGCGGACCGCCCGCCTGCAACACGTGGTCCGGGACGGTTCCGCGGGGGATCGGCGCGTCGTTGCGGGGCTCGGCGAAGAGGGCCAGGGAAGGGCCGAGCCGAACCTCCAGCCCGGTGTAGCGATCCGGGATCGCGGGCGCGTCCTCCAATTCGACCCGCGTGGGCTCGCCACTGCTGGCCGCCTGGGTCACCGCAACTTCGGCGCTCCGGCTCGTGCCCGCCGCCACCGCGAACGACGCCGACGCGGGCGACCCATTCCGAACCGTCGCGACGCCCACGAGATCGAAGGGCGCTCCTCCGGCCACGCTCATCACGAGTGTCGCCGGTCCCGGCGCCAGAAGGTCCGTCGTGTCCGTGCGCTCGAGTGCCAGGGGAATCGGGAACGGCGCGCCGGGGTTGTTGTCGAGACGCACCTCCGTCAGGTGCGCCATGCCCTCGAAGAAGCCCGCCGGCAGCGCTTCGATCAAGTTGCCGCCGAGCCGCAACTCTTCGAGCTCGCCCGCATCCGCCAGCAGCCCTTGGCGCACTCGGGCAAGGGCGTTGTCGCTCAAGTCGATGCGTCGCAGCCTGGACAAGCCCGCGAATAGCGTCACCGGCAGCTCGGCGATCCGATTGTTCGACAGGTCCACGTCCTCAAGGGCGTCGAGACCCCCTAGGACGGCCTCGGGCAACGCAGTGATCTGGTTGGTGCCCAAGTCCAGGAGCCGCAAGCCAGACAAGCCCGCAAAGTCGCCGACTCTCAGCGAGGACAGCGACGCTTGGCCGCCACCGGCATCCGGCCCCCGCAGACGCAGCTCGCCGAGTGCAGCTAGGCTCTCTGCCGTGACGGAGGCGCACTCGCCACTCGTTCCCGCCACCCGCGCAAGCCCGTCCCGAACCCCTGGAGTGCGGTCGCAGACGCCCTCGAGGATCGTAGCGGTCGCTTCAACTCGGGCACCCAGCTGATAGCCGTCAGCCTCCTCCGGGACTTCCAGCACCACCACCGCAACCTCCCGCGGCGGCTCGATCTGGTCGTCGTCCACCACGGCGAGTCGAAGAACGCCGCTGGCATGACCGCGAGCGATCTCCACGACTCCCGTCGGGCCGCCGTCGTAATCTGCCGTGTCGGCGTCTGGGGTTGCGGCGTCGGCGTCCGAGGCCAGGGAGTAGGCCACCGAGATCGGCGATCTGGGCGGGGGCGACGCCTCGATTGCCAGCTCGATGATCCCGCCTTCCGGGGCCGAGGATGCCACGGTCGCCCACGACACCACGGGCAACCGCTCTGCAGTCGCCGTGATCTGCGCGGAAGGCCCGTCGGCCACGGCGGCCGTCAGCGTCTGGGTGCCCTCGGTCTCGCCCAGCGTCCATGTGGTTCGGGCCACTCCGGCGGTGTCGGTGTCGGCCGACGACGGGTCCACCGTCCCGTCGCCCGCAAACGCCACTGTGACTCCTTCGACCGGCGCGCCGCCGCCGTCGGTCACCCGCACGACCACCGGCTCGGGGAGCAACCGCCCCGGCGGCACCACCTGTCCCTCGCCGGACACGACCTCCACCGACGCTGGGAGCTGCTGGACGGTCACCGACGCCGAATCGCCCAGCCCCTGGAAGGAAGCGGCCACTGTCGCCGTGCCGTTGCCGACCGCGGTGACCACCCCGTCGCTGTCCACCCGGGCCACCCCGGCGTCGCTGCTGGACCACGCGACCGCGCCAGCGTAGGCCTCGCCGTACTGGTCCGTGATCGTCGCGGCGAAGGCGGCCGTCGCGCCCAGGTAGTCGAAGGCAACCGCTTCCGGCGACACGGAGAGGCCCACGGGACGAGGCGGCTCTGCCGTCGCCGTGATCTGCGCGGAGGGGCCGTCAGCCACGGCGGCCGTCAGCGTCTGGGTGCCCTCGGTCTCGCCCAGCGTCCACGCGGTTCGGGCCACTCCGGCGGTGTCGGTGTCAGCCGACGACGGGTCCGCCGTCCCGTCGCCCGCAAACGCCACCGTGACTCCTTCGACCGGCGCGCCGCCGCCGTCGGTCACCCGCACGACCACCGGCTCGGGGAGCATCCGCCCCGGCGGCACCACCTGGCCCTCCCCGGACACGACCTCCACCGACGCTGGGAGTTGCTGGACGGTCACCGACGCCGAATCGCCCAGTCCCTGGAAGGAAGCGGCCACTGTCGCCGTGCCGTTGCCGACCGCGGTGACCACCCCGTCGCTGTCTACCCGAGCCACCCCGGCGTCGCTGCTGGACCACGCGACCGTGCCAGCGTACGCCGCGCCGTACTGGTCCGTGATCGTCGCGGCGAAGGCCGCCGTCGCGCCCAGGTAGTCGAGGGCAACCGCTTCCGGGGACACGGAGACGGAGGCGGGACGAGGTGGCTCGGGCGGCGCAGCCGGGTCGCCTCCGCAGCTCGCCACGACCAGCGCACCGAGCACGCCCGCAACCCACAGTGCCGTCCCGCCGTCAGGGAGCTTCATGTGCATCTGAACTCCATGCATTTGGTCAGTCAGTCAGATTGGGCCGCTGGCCTCGCTCCAAGCAAGCCGTCGGCTTCCAAGCTTGTCGGTTTCCAACGTAGCCACCATAGCTCTGTCCAGAGTTCTGGGAGGGCTCGACCACCCACCCCAGATCGTGCTCCAGCAGCTCATTACAATATGTCGAAACCATATTACGATAGTATCGTATTGATCGACACACAGCACCAACCCCCAACAGCCACAAGGAACTCGATACCATGCGAATCGACGACTACCTGGACTTGGACGCGATCTTCGCGCCCTTCGGACCTCCGGGCGCCTCGCGGCGACGACACAGGGAGCAGCATCGCCGCCGCCGTCGCCGCTTCGGTCGCGGCGGTCTCAAGCTGGCGGTTCTCGCACTCGTCGAGGAGCGGCCCATGCACGGCTACGAGATCATGAACGTTCTGGCGGAACGCTCCGGCGGGCTCTACCGGCCCAGTCCGGGCTCCGTCTACCCGACGCTGCAGCTGCTGGAGGACCAGGGCCGCGTCACCGTCCAGGAGCAAGACGGCAAGAAGGTGTACACGATCACCGACGCCGGCCGGGAACACTTGGACCGCAACCGCGACGCCGTGGAGCGCATCTTCGGGCGGGGGTTCGACTCCGACGAGAGCACCGACGCCTGTCGCGGAGGACCCCAGTCGTCCGTGGCCGGGGCAGTCGCCGACTTGGCCCGCTACGTGGCTCGCGTGGGCCAAACGACGCTGCAGGGCTGCCTTCGCTGGGCCGGAGACGAGCAGTTCCGGGCGGACGCCCAGGACGTCCTGGACCGAGCGATCGAGGAGCTGGACACGGCCTGGGACGAAGCCCGGAAGCGGAGCCGCGCCCGCACGGAACAGCCCGACGACAAGGCGAAGGAGGCGTCGCGAGGCGGCGACTAACGAGGCTGCCAGACGCGCCGCAAGTAGCGCTCCGGCGCCTGCAGAAAGTCCCGCATCAGCCGCACGGCATCCAGCTCTTCGTACTCCACCCGGGTCAGGGGCGCCGAGTCGAACGAATAGATCGTCGCGCCGGGCAGCGCCATGAGCATCGGGGAGTGGGTTGCGATGACGAACTGTCCTCCGCGACCGACCATCTCGCTCATCATGGCGACGAACCCGAGCTGGCTCTGTGGCGAGAGCGCGGCTTCGGGCTCGTCCAGAAAGTAGAGTCCGTCGGGCACGAAGCGCGATCGGAAGAGGCGCAGGAAGCTCTCTCCGTGAGAGTTGGCGTCCAGGTCGTCGCCGTACCGGGCGCGCATCGCCGAGATCGAGCCGGTCGCCGGTCCCTTGGCCAACACCTTGGCCAGCTCGGAGCGGCCCTCGTACTCTCGGTCCACCTGGTTGATCCGCTCTTCCATCTCCTTGCGCAGGCTCCGCAGGCGGCGGGTGAAGCCGAAGAAGTCCTCGGCCCGAAGGAAGAACCCGCGGTGCGAGCGCCGGCGCCAGACCAGGGTCAGCGTGTCCGCCAGTCGTCGTTGCAAGGCGAGGGTGCCGTCGTCGCTCGTCTCGTCCCTCCCGACCGTGGGCAGCTTCGCCGCCAACGCCATCGCTTCCAGCAATGTGGACTTACCGGAGCCGTTCTCGCCGGCCAGAACCGTGACTGGCCCTGGCAGGGCGACTTCAACAAGCCCTTGGAGCGCCGGAACGTCGAAAGGAAACGCCGATGCCCATTCGGCTGGAGGCGTTCCGAGCCTTACCGCGGACACAATCGGCCGAGGTTGTTCACCCATGGCCGAACACTGTCCCGCGGGATGCTTGGCCGTCAAGGATGATCGAGCCGTGCTTCCGAGATGTGCTCAACTCCCGGCCGGGGCTTACATTGGTGCCGTCTCAAGCTCGCCCCAGCATCCCCAAGGAGTCGTCCGCATGAAGCTCTCCCGCGTCCTCCCTCTCCCCGTGGCACTGACCTTTACGCCGCTGGCGGCGCTGGCCCTCGCCGCGGCCGCCCCTGCCGCGGCCGCCTCTGCATCCGCGTCCGCGTCTGCATCCGCCGCCGCCCAGATGGAACCCACCACGCCTCGCGGAGCCGACGAAGGCGACGGTCCCCACGAGCGGCTGATCTTGCGGGGCGCAACGGTCATCGACGGCACTGGTGCCCCGCCGATCGGGCCTGTGGACATCGTGATCGAGGGGGACCGGATCGCACAGATTCGGACGGTCGGCTACCCGGGGGTCCCGATCGACGAGTCGCGACGCCCGTCCGGCGCCACGAAGGAGATCGACATGAGCGGGATGTATGTCATGCCCGGCTTCGTGGACATGCACGCCCACACGGGCGGCGGCGGCAAGGCACCCCAGCCGGAGTACACGTACAAGCTGTGGATGAGCCACGGGATCACCACGTCCCGGGGCGTCGGCCACGGGCCCGTGATGTGGGCGTTGGGCGAGAAGGCGGCAGCAGCCCGCAACGAGATCGTGGCGCCGCGCATGTTCACCTACGCGCGCCCAGGCGAGGGCTGGGAGGAAGGCCCCGTGGACTCGCCCGAGAAGGCCCGCGAGTGGGTGCGCTGGGCCGCCGCTGTGGAGGTGGAGGGCGCCAAGATCGACGGGCTGAAGCTCACCGCCATGGACCCGAAGATCATGGAGGCGGTCATCGACGAGGCCCACAAGCACGGCCTGGGTACGGTCGCCCACCTAGCCCAGACCGGCCTGGCGCGGATGACGTCGCTGGACGCGGCGGAAGTCGGCTTGGACATGATGACCCACTACTACGGCCTCTTCGAGTCGATGCTGACCGACTACAGCGTTCAGGCTTGGCCGCTGGACTACAACTACCAGGACGAGCAGCACCGCTTCGGCAACGTGGGCCGGCTCTGGTATCAGGCGGCGGAGCCGGGCTCGGAGCAGTGGAACGAGCTGATCGACCGGTTCCTGGAACTGGGCTTCGGCATCGATCCGACGATGACGATCTATGAGGCCAGCCGCGACTTGATGCGCGCCCAGGAAGCCGACTTCCACGACGAGTACACGTTGCCCAGCCAGTGGGAGTTCTACCAGCCTTCCCGTCGCGCCCACGGATCGTACTGGTTCTACTGGACCAGCGAGGACGAGTACCACTGGAAGAAGTTCTACCAGAAGTGGATGCACTTCCTCAACGACTACAAGAACGCAGGCGGGCGCGTAACCACCGGCTCCGACTCGGGCTTCATCTACAACCTCTACGGATTCGGCTACATCCGGGAGCTGGAGCTGTTGCGGGAGGCCGGGTTCCACCCGATCGAGGTGATCCGCGCCGCCACCCTGCACGGCGCCGAGGAGCTTCACGACCCCAAAGGCACCGACATCGACTTCGGCATACTGCGGCCGGGACTCAAGGCCGATCTGGTCGTCGTGGACGAGAACCCCTTGCAGAACCTGAAGGTGCTGTACGGCAACGGAGCGGTGAAGCTCAACGACGACACTGGCCAAGTGGAGCGCATCGGCGGGATCAAGTACACGATCAAGGACGGAATCGTCTACGACGCCCAGCAGCTCCTGGCCGACGTGCGCGAGATGGTGCGGAAGGCGAAGGAAGAGGGGGCAGTTTCGGACGGGAGCTGACATCGCACGAAGCACGGGTTCCCAGAGGCCGGGCAGGCGACGGCCGAGCGGATGCTTGACCCGAGAACTGCGGTCATCCGCACTCCCACTCCCGCCAGCCGCGACTACAAGCCAGCGCGACCAGCGCGTCCAACTCTCGCTCCGCGACGGGTCCCTTGCTGCCGCGGAGGACCAAGGGCATCTCGCCGGGAGGAGGTCGCTCCCGCACGAAGATCCCAGGTCGGGCGCCGCCTCCAAGCAGCGCCTGCAAGTTGGCGCACCCCGGGTTGAAGCCGCGGGCGCACGCCTGCTCGAACTCGCGGGCAGCGCCCCGGTAGTCTCGGTCCGCCTCGGCCAGGAAGACCCCGAACTCGTTGCACGCCCATCCCGACCCCCGATCGCAGAAGTTCTGCTGCATGAACCCCATGTAGTCGCAGGCTCGCGCCTGGGTAGCGCCGGAGCTTCCCGTCTCGCAGGCGTCGCGCCAGAAGGGGTAGTACTGACCGGGGTGGTCGTCGCCCAGGCCGCCGGTCCCGCTGATGGCGGCAAAGACGACGGCCCACATCCCCGCCGTGGCCAGTCGGCGGCGCGTCGGCACGGGTCCCAGAGACGCGGACCAGCCGATCCGCAACCGATCCGCAAACGCCCGCGCCAACCGGTCCAGGCGAGGTGCCAGCAGGTTCAGGATCGGCACGGGCAGCAGCTTGTCGTAGAACGGCGGAGCGCCGATGGCGTTCAACAGGAACACGCTGGCCACCACGCCGGTCCCGTAGAGGACGCCGAAGACGACGCGCCCCAGCTCCGACCGGGGCGAGGTGGCCGGGTCGGTGAAGAGGAGGTGCAGCCCCAGGAAGACAGCGATGGGGATGTACGCGTCGTGGAAGAAGAAGATGCCCGTGGCGGCGTGGTAGGCGGCGCTGAAGCCGTAGATCACGAGCACGGCGGGCATCGTCATCGTCGCCACGCCGAAGAGCAGCTGCCCCGGGAACGCCGCGAGGAAGATCACCAGGAAGATGTGGGGCGGAATGTACTGGCTCTGGGCGATCTCCACCCCCTGGGTAATCCCCGTCTGGCCTGTGGCGATCAGCGCCAGCGACGCCACCGCCAGGGCGAACGCCGAGGGGTTGAAGATGTGGCGCGAGCGCCCGTCCACCTGTCGCCGCACAAACTCCTTGCCGACGTACACCAGTACGACCATGGCGAACTGGAAGAAGAACCAAGGCAGGTGGAACCAGAGGAAGAGGTTCAGGCTGAAGACTACGGGCACCGGCCCGAAGCCCACCGTGCAGCGGCCCCGGCGGGTCAGGCTGAAGAGGCACTCCACGGCGACCGCCAGCACCAGCTGGGCCAGAATGAACGGCGCGAACTCGTACACCGAGCGGACATGCCATCCCCACCAAGCCAGTACCGAGCCCTGGGCCAGCAACTGAATCCAGTGAGGCTTCCGAACCGCAACTTCCAGAGCCAGGTCCGGTGCCCCCTCCGATCCGTCGGCGGGCGCCCGGTGCTTGACGTACAGGGCAAGGGTCCACGCCAGCACGCCCGCCGACGCGACGGCAAAGGACCAGAGCAGGCCCGGCGTGCCCCTCACCAGCGGGTCCAGCAGGTAGGCAGCCAAGACCAGCGAGAGTCCGCCGGGTAGCACCAGCGGGAGGGGAATGCGCTGCATCAGGCGAGCGGTCGCCGGGGTCAGCGTCGGCGACGAGGGTGCCGCGTCGTGATCTCCACGGCACCGAGACGGCCGCCGTCGCCGTAGCGGAAGAAGGCGTCGGTGGGCGACAGGATGCGGATGCTCTCGATCTCGCTGGGGTTCTGGCGGAGGATCATCTGGGCCACGTCTTCGGGGAGGCTGCTGGGCTCGATGGCCGCCAGCTCGGAGGCGAGCGGCGGCGCGTAGACCACCACGCCGTCCATGGCCACCAAGAGGGGACGGCAGCCAGTGCCCAGGTCCCGCAGCTCCTGCACCGAGGGCGAGCGTCGGGACGACTGCATGCAGAAGGTGATCCCGCCGTGACCGCCCTGCTGCCGGATCTGGAGGCGAGGGGGTGCTTTGGTCCGCATGACTTCCAGAAGCTGGTTGGTCCGCTCGCTGCCCTCCGCCACGTCCTGACGCGAGATCACGTCGGAACTCCGGCCCGACCGCCACGCCGTCCGCTGATCCTCGGACTGGGCCTCCACATCGACGCCCGGGAGGGGAATCGGGCTCGGCGAGAGTCGCAGCACCAGCACCTCGTCGGGCAGAAAGGGCGTCTCGGCTTCGAGAGCCGTGTACGCCAAGTGGTAGGCCGTGATCTCGTAGACGCCCTGGGGAACGGACTCGAAGGCGAAGTAGCCGAACTCGTCGCTGAGCCGCGCCACGCCCAGCCCTGGCAGCAGCACCACCACGTCGGCCACGGGCAGGCCGGTCGCGTCGTCCAGAACTTCGCCTTCGACGCTGATGAGGGCGGCTGGCTGAACCTCGGCGGCATCTTGCGCGCCGGCGTGCAGGTCCAGCGGCACGACGACCGAGCCCAGCGAGAGCGCAACGGCCACACGCAGAGCGACGGCCCCGTGCAACGCGAAGCGGAAGGGGCGGCGACAAGAGGTCATGGGTCAATATACGGAAACCGCCCCCCGACCCGCACGGGCCGGAGGGCGGTCGCTCCGCAGCCGCCGGGCGGGCGGCGCGTCACGCGGTCAGGTGCCGACCTACATCGTGTAGCAGCGGTCGGCCACCTTCTCGTTGACCTGGCACTCGTCGTCGGAGACGGGCATGCACGAGGCACGACGCGCAACCGTCGCCCGGTAGAGCACGCCGCCACCGTCCAGATGCGGGTGGTCCCAGCGGTGCAGGTCCCACAGCCGCCGACCCTCCAACCAGAGCGTCAGGTGGCGCTCCCGGTCCAGGATGTCCCAGCCCGACATGGAGGTCAGGTTGGCGCTGCCCTCCTCGCCGCCCGTGGGACCGGTGCCGATCGTCCCGTCCGACTCCACCGGATCGAGGCCGTGGAAGGCCCGAACCTCGTTGATCTTGGCCATCGCGCCCGTCAAGTCGTTCTCCCGCAGCGCCTTCTCGGCTTCCAGCAGACGCATGTCGGTGCCCTTGACCAAGGGAATGCCGTCGTCCCTGGTCGGGTACTTCTCCTGGCGCCAGTGAATCGTCTGGCCGTCGGCTCCGTTGCCGCTGGGGCAACCTGACGCCGAGTCGGAGCAGTCGGTCCACGGAGTCCTGGGGTCGCCAGCGCCGTACGTACCCGCCACCGTCATGAAGGCGGACACCTCGTGGCGACCGTGGGTCTCGTTCCAGACCTGGCTCGTTTCCCGGCCCGAGTTGGACGAATAGATGGCGTTCCAGACGAAGTCGGTGGGCACCCTTGCGGCGTGGGTCGCCACTGCGCTCCAGTCGTCGAGTCCCACGTTGGCCTGGGCCAAGGCGCCCTCCGCGGCGTGGACGATGTCCTGCCTGCCCGACGACGCCCCATGGCGGACGGCTTCGCCCAGCGCGGCAACCGCTCGCTGGAACGCCTCACGTCGGTCCATGTAGTCGCCGGTGTCCACCTCGCCGCCGGGGCCTCGGTTCTCCTCCGTGTACGGCGTGCTGAAGACGACGCCGCAGAAGTTCTCGCCGAACCAGCGGTTGGCCAGCCCTGCAAAGAGCCAAGCCCGGGCTGTGTTCTCGTTCCCGTCGAACTGGTAGCTGTCGATCCCCGTCATGCGGATCAGGCCGGCCTCGGCCACCCACCGGGCGCGCTGCACGCCCCCCCAGAAGCCGTTGGCGTCGTCGGAGTCGAAGAGACCCCGACGGTAGCGCCCGGTGGAGAAGTAGCTCCCGGAGCCCACGATCTCGTCGGAGAGGATCGCCGTCGTGAAGGTGAGGTTGTCGTAGGAGACGGAGAAGTCCGACGACATTCCCGTCACCAGAGAAGTGACGCCTTGGGGCGTGTTGAGGTCGTCGTCCAGGATCCTGCCCGGGTTCTTCACCTCGAAGAGGCTCTCGTCGCACCCGACAAGGGCGAAGGCGGCCATGAAGGCCACGAGGACCGAACGCAGGTTCGTCGCTTTCGCGTTGCTGTTTTTCATGTCTCGTCCCTTTCCTCTAGAAGTCGACCTTGAGCGACAGCAAGAAGCTGCGGATCGGTGGCAGGTTGTAGTACTCCTGACGGAAGAGCACTTCGGCGGAGCCGTCCTCGAAGGCTTCGGGGTCCACGCCCTCGAAGTCCGTGAAGGTGAGGAGGTTGCGGCCCTGCAACCGAAGCGTGGCGGCCCGAAGTTGCGCCGGCAGCCACTCTTCCGGTATCCGGAAGTTGATCGACGCCGAACGCAACTTGAAGAAGTCCGCTGGCTGCGTCCACATGCCGTAGCGCACCACTGACGGATCGCACAGCGCACGCTCCCTGGCGGTGAGGCTCCCCCTTCCGCCAGCGGCAATGGCGTCGGCGGTGCTCCGGCAGAGCGGCCAGACCCTCCTGCGCGTGTTCTGGTACGCTGTGCCCGACGACAACCAGTGGCCCCCCATGCCCTCCCACACCATGTCCATGGTGACGCGACTGGCCAGAGTGACGGCCGTGTTGAAGCCGATCGTGTGCGTCGGTGTCGTGGATCCTAGGCACTGGTCTTCGTAAGCGGGCGCGGCCACCTCGTCCGGGTTCTGCACTCGGTCGTGACAGAACGCCGGGAGCGGGAAATACACCATCTCCCCAGGCGTGCACCCCTGGCCGATGAAGCCGTTGCCGTCGAAGTCCGCGCCGTTTGCCAACTCCGTGGTGCACTCGACGGGGGCGTTGACGTAGTTGCGCCAGCCCAGGTTGATCGTCTCCAGGCCGCCCAGGTCGAGCACTCTGCTCCGGTTCGTGGACAGGCTCGCGCCCACGTCCCAGCTGAAGTTGTCCATGCCCAAGACGTTGGCGTTGACCAGCACCTCGTGCCCAGTCGTGCTGAGCTCGCCCACATTCTCAAGCTGGGTGCCGACGAAGCCGGCCGAAGGCAGTTGGGTCACTCTGATCAGCGCGTCCACGGTGCTCTGGTTGTAGTACTGGTACTCGAAGGTGATTCGGTCGTTCAGGGTGGAGCCCTCGAAGCCCACCTCCCATTCAAGCGTCCGCTCGGGACCGAGTTCCGGGTTCCCCAAGTTGAGAGGAGTCACGCCGGGCCTCCCGCTGTCGCCCGCGACGGAACCCCAAGTCCTGGCCGCCGAGAAGATGCCCGGAGCCTTGCCGGAAGCTCCGTAGGCGCCTCGCAGCTTGAGGGTGCCGAAAGACGACGGATAGAAGTCCTCGTCCGACATCACATACGACACCGACGCCTTGGGGTAGGGCTGGAGACCGAAGTCGGATCCAAAGGTGGAGTGCCCGTCAATCCGCACTCCCCCCGTCAGGAAGAGCTTGTCGGCGATGCCGATCATCTCCTGGAAGAAGAAACCGCCGCTGGTAATCGTGCTGTTCGCCTCCGAAGCGGTCGTGATGGCGCCGGACTGGAGCACCTTGTCGCCGGGGCCGGCAAAGTCGCGGCCGTTTCCGGTGGTGCCGGTAAGGAAGTCGTTGTACATCTGTCCACCCCACGAGAAGGTGGACGACACGCCGAAGACGTCCCGTTCCCACGATCCGTTGTAGTCGAAGGTGAGGGTCCGACGGGTCCGCTCGATCGTTTCGCGTTCGCCCTGCTGCACGTAGAAGTAGCCCCAGGGCTTCTCCTCGAAGTAGGTGTTCCTGACGAAGCTGACGCCCGTGTTGAACCTGTGGCTGAGGCCGTGGTCCGCATTCCAGATGACGTTCACGCCGCTGGTGAAGTTGTCGTTCACGGACGTGATGTCCATCTCCAACAACTTGCCGTCCTCGTCGTTGGTGTAGTCCGAACCGCCGCGGAAGACGTTGAGGAGCAGTCCTTCGGCGTTGTTGCCGTCGGGGACCCAGGTGACTTCCTTGTGCGTGTAGTAGTTGTTGAGCCGAATGTCCACGCCTTCGGCGGGAGCAAAGGAGAAGTTGCCCCGCAAGTTCCAGCTCTCCTGCCCCTGCGAGGGCCGGACGTCGCCTAGCTCGTTCGTGCCGGTGTCGAACACGCCGCCTTCGTTGCCCCACTTGGCCGACACGAAGTAGTTCATGCGCTCGGCTCCGCCGCGCACAGACAGATTGTAGTTCTGCACGTAGCCGTTCTTGAGCCAGGAACCACTCGACGGACAAGACGGGTCCAACGGGAACTGGGAGTCGCCGCCCGGGAAGTTGCCGTCTCCCGTGAAGGCGCAGTTGTTCATCCCGAGCCCGGTCGGGTTCACGTCGGCGCTGGGGCCGATGTGGCCCAGGTTGTTGATCCCCTGGTCGATGGTGAACGACCACGCAGGGGCTCCCGCCGCGCCGCGCTTGGTGAAGATCTGGATCACGCCGCCCGACGCCTCCGTGCCGTACAGTGTTGTGGCCGAGGCGCCCTTGATGACCTCGATCCGCTCGATGTCGGCCGGGTTGATGTCGTCGAAGGGGTTGGTCTGCTGGTTAGCCTCCACGGCGTGAACCAGCCCGCGCTCCCGAATGCGCACGCCGTCCACGTAGACCAGCGGCGAGTTGCTGAAGGTCACCGAGTTGTTGCCGCGCAGCTTGATCGTCGTTCCGGCGCCGACCTGGCCGCCGTTGTTGAGGATCGTGGCGCCCAGGGTACGCCCCTGCAGGGCGTCGGCGACCCGGGCGATCGGCTGGGACTCGAAGACCTCGCCGCTGATCGAGGAGATCGAGTTGCCGATCTCACGGCGTCGCGCCGCGCCCGCCGTGCCCGTCACCACCACGCCCTCCAGGCTGATGGCGTCGGAGCGAAGCTCGAAGTCGGCCGTCGCGGCGCCGCCCTCCGGCACCGTGACCTCCACGCTCTCCGTGGTGTAGCCGATGTAGCGGACCTCCAAGGTGTGGGTTCCGGCGGGTACGCCCACCAGGACGTACCGGCCCACGTTGTTGCTCAGGATGCCGATGCTGAGCTCGGCGATGCTGACCTGGGCGCCGGCCACGGCTTGGCCGTTGACGGCGTTCCGCACGGTCCCGGTGACCGTGCCGGTCTGGGCGTCCAGCGACGGCACGCCGACCGCCAGCGCAGCCGCGAGGGCGTTGCCGAGCAGCAGGCGCACCGCAAGGCGCCCTGTGCGAACACTTGGTTCGGACATTTTTTCTCCCGTTCCAGGGGGTTGGGTTGGGGGGCGAACCGCCCCCACGACGAAATCGCAATCAGATCATACCATTGGAGAATACCAGGGGCCGGCCGTCCGGTCAACAACCGAGGGCCGAGGGGCGGGGCGGTCCCGGCATCCGCAGCCGCTTCCCCACCACCTCCGCGTCGCTGGCGTCTTGCGTCTCCCTGTCTTACGTCCCCCTTCCCTGTCTTGCGTCTCCCTGGGCAAGGGTGGTTCTTTACGTTGAGGTCCCGTCCAAGGCGGGCTTCCGGCCCGCTCCAGCAAGGCTCCCGGCCTGCTCCAGCCAGAGAGGAATACGATGAGAACACGTGGGATCGTTGTTTGCGTGACAGTGCTGGTGGCCTGTGACTCAGAAGCTCCCAACTCGGTGCCCGAGGAGGAACCGGCGCTTGTGGAGATGGACATCGAGATCACCCGCTCCTACAAGTTCAGGGAGCTGAAGAGGGCAAGGGACGACCTGGTGTTGCTTCAAGGTCCCGGCGGAAGCGACTACGCACGGGAGTGGGGGATGACACGCGACGAAGGGATTGTTATGGTGCGGCAGGCCATCCGGTTCTGGTCGCAAGCGTTGGGGCCAGTACCACAGGACGGGGCCAGCGATACACTTCGTCTTGGGCAGGGTGGCAGTGGTCCAGACCAAGATGACAGCGGTATCGAAGCCCTCGAAGAAGACGGATATACCTGCTGGTGGTGGTGGATGCGCAATGAAGGCGATGCTAATGACGTCGGTTGGTGGGTTTGCGAGCTTGCCGAGTACTAGGGCATCCGTAGCCGCTTCCCCATCTCCTCCGCTTCGTTGGCGTCGAGGAAGGCGTTGCAGGCCTCCAGTTCGCGCTTCGTCTCAGGTACCGAACGCCAGCGGACGGCCGCCGTCCAGCGTTGGGCGTACTCCAGGACCTGGATCAGCGGCACCGCCCGCCCGGTTCGCGACAGTGCCCGAAGCCCCGCCAAGTAGTTCAGCCGAAAGACCGTGGGGACGACAATCCGAGGCTGTTCGCCGGCGGAGAGCTCCGCGTTCATCATGATCCGAGCCAGCCGCCCGTTCCCGTCGGCGAAGGGGTGAACTTCCGAGATCAGGAACATCATGAAGGCGGCCCGCTCGAAGGGCCACTCCAGGCTTCGGTAGAGGCCGAACCCCTGCTCCAGCGTTCCGACGACCAGCTCCGGCGCGACGAAGACCGTGCCCCCGGCCCGGTTCTCCTGCGTCTTGAAGCGGCCCGGGCTCGTCTCCGGGCGACCACCCATGATCCCACGGTGGTGTTCGCGCAACAGCCCTAGAAGCGCGTTGAAGTCGGCTGGCGTCCGACGCATCTCCGCTGGGTCGGAGACGATGCGCCAAGTGCCCATGATGTCATGCGCGTCCGCCGGTCGCTTGGGCGGCACCACATCCTCGAAGACGAGCGCGGCCGCCTCCTCCACCTCGAACTCGGTGCCCTCGATGAAGTTGGAGAAGTACGCCTCGTAGAAGGCGAGCGTGCGACGAGCAGGCTCGGCCAGGACGGACGGCAGACGGACCCGCGCCGGCGAAGCCCGTAGCTCCCGGTGGAGCGTGTGGAAGAGCTCCAGCCGATGCGGGTCGAAGGGGCGGCCCCGACGCCGGGCCAAGGCTGCGGGTGCCGTCAGGATTGCTTCCCGGGTCCCCAGCAGCGTGCCGATCATGCGATCGAGTTCGTCGGCCTCGGCTTGCAGGCCGATCTCCGGTGCCACGGTGCGGATGGCGTCCCGCAAGCGGTTGGCGCCCGTCTCCCCCGACAGGCGGATCAGGGCATCGAGCCGCTCTTCGATCTGTGCGCGGGAGAGAGTGCGCGGCAGGTAAGCCCCGGTTCGCGAGCGCCGCATGTTCTCCAGGTATGCTCTTGCTCGGGAGCTCAGGTAGAGGCCGTCCATGAAGGGCTGGTCCAACGCGGTTGGGCCAGGACCCCGCCTCGGGCGCAACACCGCTCCGGGCAGCTCCACGGTTCGCCCCCGATCGGCAACGAGGCAGATTGAGCCGTCCGGCCCCGGACCGATCTCGAAGGCCGTGCGGTCGGCGACCACCGCTCCGGGGAAGTAGCCAGCGACGATCCCCCACAAGTTGCGCCGAACCACATCCTCCGGCGCGTCGGTCAGGTTCGTCGTGTAGAGGCGCGATCCGAGCTTCCGCAGCTTCCCCGCCCGAACAGCCCGCGACACCGCTTGGCTGATCTCCGTTCGGGAAACGAACGCCTCGGGAAGCTGGTCCAGTGTCGGACGGCCGGGAAGTTTTCTCACGGTTGGCGCACCCTCGGGGGCGGATCATGGAAGAAATCCTAATATAAGACGCGCCTGAACAGAAAAAAGGTGGCGTTAGCCCGAAGGCTAACGCGGCCAAGCCGTGAAGACGAAGAGCGGGACCAGCGCCTCCGAGTCCGGCGGCAGCGAGTCGTCGCCCGACTCCCCTCCCTCGAAGCCCAGGTAGGCCAGGATGCCGATCCCGCCCACGACCGCTGCGGAGAAGGCAATGCTCCGAGCTGGGCTCGACTCCCGCCGTTCCAGACCCAGGATTGCGCTGCGAGGCAGGACGACCTGCCGGTAGCTGGATGGGGTCTCGAACCGAAACGCCACCGAGTCGCCCTGCACCCCCACGAACCGGCCGCCCAGCTGACCCTGCGCCCCCTCCGCGAAGGCTACCAAGTCGGCCAGGGTCTCGGGCTCCACGCGCACGCGCACGCGCTGGCTGGGCGACAGCTCTTCCACGACCGCCGGCCGGTAGGTGGCGCATCCGGCGACAGCGAGGGCGGCAACGAAAGCGGCAACGAAGGCAATGACGGGGGATGCCGAGCGGTGCAAGGTCACTTCCTCCTTGGTTGGCAAACGCCCCCGCCGGAGCACGAACCCCGGCGGGGGCGTTCCTGTCTCGCCTGGCAGCGAGACGGCTATGCGGCCTGCGCGTCTACGTGCAGACCGACGAGTTCTGAATCTCCGGGTTGAGGGTGCATTCGATCTCGGGGATCGGCATGCAGGAGATGCGCGGCGTGGCGCCGGGTCCGATCAGCGTTCCGCCGTTCAGGAAGGGATGGTCCCAGCGCTCCAGGTCCCAGAGCCGCCGCCCTTCCATCCACATGGTCAGGTAGCGCTCCCGGTCGAGGATCGACCAGGCGTCGTCCCCCGCGTTGGGGAACTCGAGCGCGCCCGCGCTGGCGGGCTGCTCGATGGGGTCCAGGTCCAAGTGGGCGCGCAGCTCGTTGATCTTGGCGGTGAAGGTGGCCAGGTCGTTGGACACCAGCGCCGCTTCCGCCTCGATCAGGCGCATCTCCGTTCCCTTGACGACGGCGATGTCGGAGCCCGCTTCGTCGTACTTGTCCTGTCGGTAGTGGGCCGTGAGTCCGTCGGCGCCCTGGTGAGCGCCGCTGCCCTGGCCCGTGCAGGTACCGGTGCGCGTAACGCCCATGTCGGGGTCGGGAGGCCGGTTGGTGTCGTTCCACTGGCCGCAGATCGTGTACGGCGCGCGGGGGTCGCCGTCGTACACGGACTGGGCCGGCGTGGCCCAGACGCCGACTTCCGCCCTGCCCCAGGACTCATTCCAGATCACGTTGCTGTTTGCCGTCAGGTGGTAGATCGCGCTGTAGACGAAGTCCGTAGGCACCATCGACGCGGACTGGACCGCCGCGCTCCAGTTGCCGAGCGCCGCCTGGGCCCGTGCGGTCCCCCCGTGGGCTGCCATCACGAAGTCGGTGGCGCCCGCGGCGTTTCCTATCGACACCGCTTGTCCGAAGGCGACGATGGCGCTGTCGAAGGCCGCGGTCCGGGGCTGCAACGGGCCGATGTCGTAGGTCACGTCGCAGAAGTTCTCGCCCAGCATCTGGTGGGCCAAGCCCATGAAAACGAAGAGCCGAGCCGCCCCGTCGAAGGAGTTGGCGCCTCCCTCCAAGACGTTCTGAAGCCTCTCCCAGGCTCCCCCGGCGGCCCAGGCGGCTTCGTGAGCCTGCTCCCAGGCGGTCTCCACGTCGCCGTCTTCGTTGTCCATGACGCCTCGCCGGTACTTCCCGGTGGTGAAGTAGCTGCCGGTGCCGGCCAGGTCGTCGGTGAGGCGGGCGATGTCGAAGGAGTAGTCGTCCACCACGTCGTTGAACTCCGCCGACGCGCCGGCGACGACGATCGGCATCAGCTCTTCCGTGTTCAGGTCCTCGTCCAGGATGCGGCCGGGGTTGAGCACCTCCAGGTCGCACGCCGAGAGGAGGAGAGCGCCGACCGCCGCGATCGTCGAAGCCAGCCCGAGCCTCGTCTTCCGGTTGATCGATGTCATCTGCGTCCTCCTCATCAGAAGTTGATGGAAAAGTTGAGGATAAACGTGCGCGGCGGCGCCATGTTGTAGTACTCGTTAGGCGTCGAGTCGCCAGCACCGTTGTCGTTGGCCTCCGGGTCCAGGCCCCTGTAGTCGGTGGACGTCCAGAGGTTCTTCCCGGATATCCCGATCTGGGCGCTTCTGGTGCCTGGCACCAACCCTTCCGGCAACCTGTAGGTGAGGGACGCCGAACGAATCTTGAAGAAGTCGGCCGCGTCGGTCCACACGCCCTGATCCGAGTACGGCCCAATGCACCGAGCCACCTCGGCGGCGGTGAGGGTCGAGCGGTCGCCGCCCCCGTACCACTGCTCCTGAATGGCCGGGCAACCAGAGCCGGGCCAGACCCGCCTGCGGACGTTCTGGTAGGCGATGCCGATCGGTCTCACCATCCCGTACTGGCCTTCCCCCACAACGTCGAGCGTAAGGTCGTGCCAGAGCGTCAGCCGCGTGTTGATCCCTAGGGTCGACGTGGGGAACAAGTTGCCGATGTACCCCTTCTCGTACTCGGGAAGCTCGCCCACGGCGTTGGGGTTCTGAAGGATGTCGTCCCACTGGATCCACAGGGGATAGCCCAACTGTCGCGTGGTTCCCAGGTCTTCAAGAGGACCCAGGTCCGTGATCTCGCTGTCGTTGGTCGTGTAGTTGATCCCAAAGTCCCACTCCACGTTGTCCGTCCGCACGGGAATAAAGTGCAGGACTGTCTCGCTTCCCCAGTTCTCCACCTCTCCCAGGTTGTACCAAGTGGACTCTTCAGTGCCGCCGGACGGAGCTTCCTGGACGCCGATCAACGCTTCCTTGGTCGTCTGGTCGAACATTGTGAACTCGACCGACACTCTTCCGTCGAGGAAGGAGGCGTCAAATCCATACTCCAGCTCCTCCGAGATCTCGGGACCCAAGTCGGCGTTCCCCAAGTTGGCGATGATCACGGCCGGGATCTGCTCGTCGGCGGAGGTAGCCTCGTAGGTTCGCTTGGCGTCGAAGGCGCCGGGAGCCTTCCCCGACCGTCCCCACGCCGCTCGAAGCTTGAAGGAGTCGACCCACTCCAACGACGACGAGAAGAAGTTCTCCTCCGAGATCAGATACGACGCCTGCAGCTTCGGATACGCAGCCAGGCCGAAGCCTTCGCCGAAGGTGCTGAAGCCGTCCCAGCGCACGCCGCCGGTCAGGAACAGCTTGTCCTGGAACCCCAGGACCTCCTGGAAGAAGAAGCCGCCGCTGCGTTGGGTGACTCGGCCCTCGAACACTCGTGGGTTGTTGCCGTCGCCCAGGACCTGTTCGCCTGGCCCGGCAAAGAGCTCGTCGAAGCCGTTGAGGACGTAGTTGAACTCTTCGTAGACCTGCCCGCCCCACGAGAAGCTGGACGAGAACATCTCGAACGGACTGTAGCTGAACGTGCCGCTGTAATCGAAGGTCAGGTTCCGGTCCACCTGCTGGTCGATCTCCCGGTCGCCCGTTGCCTCTTCGTAGAAGCCCCAGCCCTTGAAGTCGATGAAGTCCGAGGATGTATAGTCGAGCCCCACGTTCATCCGATGCGTGAAGTCCGGCGTCGGCGACCAGTTGACGGACAAGCCCGTGATGTACTGGTCGAGGTGGGTGAAGATGTCGTTCTCCAGCACGAGGGAGTCGTCGTTGCCGGGCGTGTACCCCCTTGGGCCCCGAAGCACGTTCAGGTAGAGACCCGACGCGTTGTTGCCGTTGGGAATCCACGTGATGTTTCTGCGGGCGTAGTGGCTGTTGAGGCGGATGTCCAGGCCCTTCAGCGGCTGGAAGGAGACGTTGGCTCGGACGTTGTAGTTGTCCGCGCCCTGCGGGTCTACCACGCCCTGCCGGTCGCCGTACTGCCCAGACACGAAGTAGGTCGCCGTCTCGCCGCCGCCCCGCACGCTCAGGCTGTAGACTTGGTGATGAGCGTTGCGGAACCAGCTGTTGCTGGCGGGGCAGCCGGGTTCGTCGACTCCCTGCTCGCCCGTGACGTGGTTGAGGATGTTCGGGTCGCGGCAGGTGTTGAGGAGCAGGCCGGACGGATTCACATCCGAGGGCGGTCCCTGGTGGGGCATGACGCTCACGCCCTGTTCCACAGAGAGCCTCCAGGCCGGTGCTCCCGGCACGCCCCGCTTGGTGAAGATCTGGATCACGCCCCCGGAGGCTTCGGTGCCGTAGAGGGTCGTGGCCGCCGGGCCCTTGATCACCTCCATCGTCTCGATGTCGGCCGGGTTGATCATGTCCAGCGCGCTGGGCGTCTGGGCGCCTTCGTCGTCGGAGCCGATGGCGTTGCTCTCGATCCGCACCCCGTCCACATAGATCAGCGGGTTGTTCCCCTGGGTCATGGAGTTGTTGCCCCGGAGGCGGATCTGGCTGGCGGCGCCCACCTGGCCGCTGTGGTCGTTGACCTGGATGCCGGTGGTGCGCCCTTGGAGCACGTCGCCCATGTCGGTGACGGCGGTGAGCTCGATGTCGGTGGCGTTGATCGCGCTGATGGCGTTGCCGACCTCCCGGCGCCGCGCTTGGCCGGCGGTGCCGGTGACCACCACGCCTTCAAGGGCCAGCGCCTCCTCCCGCATGGCGAAGTCCGCCAGGACGCCGCCTACCTCTGGAACCGTGATCGTGATCTCCTCGCTGCCGTACCCGATGAGGTCGACCCTCAACGTGTGCTCGCCCGCCGGCACGTTGAGGATCAGGTACTGGCCCGTGTTGTTGGCCAGTCCGCCCAGGTCGGTGCCCACGATCGACAGCTGGGCGCCGGGGAGCGGTGCGAGGCTGACGGCGTTCCGGACGTTTCCGGTTACCGTCGCCGTTTGGGCTGCGACCTCGCTCCCCGTCCCGGCCAGGACGAAAGCGAGAACCGCGCCGAGCCCCGCCGTTCGCGAGGCGCTTCCGAACCCTGTTCGTGGCATGGGTTCCTCCTTGTGTTGCGGGAAGCCGCTTCTGCTTGGCCTCCCAAGTGCTGCTTATGCCGCCCGGGCGCTCCAGACGGCCCGTCCACTCCTGTTTGGTCGCGACACTGCCATGCCTTGCCGAGCCTCGGTCCTTGCCTTGCCGAGCCTCGGTCGCATAGTGGGGACCGACCCACGGAAGCGCAAGCGGAACGCCCTACCGCCAGCGCAAGCGGAACGCCCTACCGCCGCGTTACGGTGCAATCCACCAAGGTCCTGCACACCACCCGGCGCGTCGCCCGGTCGCGCTCCGGCACAGCCAAGATCGACACCGCCGCCACGGCCTCCCGCACATCGACCGCGCGGGGGGGTCTGAAGGTGATCTGGACGCGCCACCGCCGCTGGCCGTCGTCCTCGTACGGCTCCAGCCGGGCGTCGCCGATCCACGGCACGGCCCGGAGCTCCCGGTTCAGCACCGAGACGTCGCCTTGCGTGCGGGGACCTGTCCCCAGCGACAGCGAGAGGGTCTCGTCGGAGAAGGGGTGGTTCTCCCGCCAGCGGTTCACCGCCGCGTTCACCCTCCGCCAGTCCGCGCCCGTGTCCAAGAGGTACTGGGCGTAGTCCCGCAACAGGAACTCGTTGTGCTTGGCGCCGGACTCCAGGGCGTCCTCGAAGTGGGCGACCAGCCCCGGCGCGTCCCCGGCAACCATCGACTCGACGCCTTCCAGAAAGTCGGTGTCCGGGTCGGTCGGGTTCACCTGGGACACGACGTCGGTCATCTCCGTCCACCGCTCGCTGCCCCACTCCACCGGCTCGCCGGTTCGGGCCAAGTGGCACTCTCGGAGCCCAACCGCCATCCCAACGCCGTAGACCACGAAGAGAATGCGGTAGCGCTGGAAGACCGCTCGGAAGCGTTGGCCCCACACCTTACAGCCCTCCCTGCACCTGCTTGTCGCGCACCTTCCAGATGAACGAGTCCACGTAGTAGTGCAGCAGGGCGTAGGCGTAGAGCATCATCTGGGACCAGAGCTCGTAGCCGCCGGCGTAGTCCAGGGCGGGGATGTTGAACTGGGGGATGGCGGGGTAGGGCGCGAAGTTGACGACGCCGAAGCCGAACTCGTCTAGCGGGCGGTTGATGAGAAGCTGGAAGGCGACGGCGTAGGCCCCGCCGAAGATCAGGAACCAGCGGAGGCGGCCGGTGCCTACGAGCCGGCTCCAGAGACCGGGGCGAGAGGCTCCCGTGGCGGCCGAACGTCGCATGAAGGCGTACACCATGACCATGTACTGGACGCCGTGCATGACCCGGTGAGCGACGGCGTAGAGCAGGATCGAGTTGGTGTGCCACGCCACGTAGTACCAGAGGAAGTAGCTGGCGGCGATGAAGCCGTACTTGACCGGGTTGATCGACCCGCCGGACCGGACCGTCCGTCGCAGGTGCAGCAGGTAGACGACGGCGTACACCGCCACCACCACCCAGCTGGCGATCAGCAGTCCCTCCACGAAGCCGGCGGAGATCGGCACGTGCATTCGGTGCAGCTCGCGGATCCAGAGGAAGCGGAACATCGGTGCCTGGAGGAACATGTTCCCGTAGAGGATCCAGTGGAGGGCCAGATCGTAGCGGCGGGTGCTGGCCACCCCCGTGCCGGCCTTGAAGTCGTAGACGCGGCTGAAGCCGTGCTGCTGCATGATGCTGTGCTGGTGGTCCCATGCGGATACCAGGAGCAGGAGGGTGATCGGCGCCCAGACCAAGCCGGCGGCGGTGAGGGAGAAGATCACGACGGGACCGACGACGAGCCGCGTTCTGAAGCGCTCCCACACCTCGGGCATCCCGTAGCTGCGGACCCAGGTGGCGTAGTGGTGGGGTGTCGTCACCCACAGGTTGATCGATGCCACCGCCACGTAAGGAAGCCACGCCTGGAAGCCCAGCGCCATCGCCACCGCGGCGAACGGCAGCCCCAGGAACCATACCGAATCGGCCCTTGGGCTCAGGATGTACCCGGTCTTGAACATGGCGGAAGGGTAGGCCGGGGGCCGGACGGGGAGCAAGGCGGCCCTTGGGGAGCGAGGTGGCCCTGGGGAGCGAGCCGGCCCTGGGGAGCGAGCCGGCCCTACCGCTGGGCGGCGGAGACCCTGATGGAGTACATTGAAGAGCACCAGGAGATATGCGACGGGAGTTCAGGCTAGTGCTAGGCCGTCCCTCCTGCCATCACCACTCGAAACCGGCCATCGCCATGCTCTTTGCGGCTCACTCGGGGCTTCGCTTTCTGGTCCTCGTCGGGGGCCTCTTCGTGGTCCTCTACGCTACGGTCGGGTTTCTGGGGAAGCGGGAGTACTCCCAGGCGATGGCCAGACTGGCATCCGTCTTCGCAGGCCTAATCCACCTTCAGGTCGTGATCGGCGCGGGGGTCCTCTTCACGCGGCCTTTCCACAGCCAGCTCATTGGCCACTTCTTCATGATGCTGGCGGCGGCGGCGGTGGCTCAGTTCACTAGTTCAGTGGTGAAGCGTCGTCCGCCGGAGGCCAAGAGCTATGGCCCCCACCTGGTCGGGGCGCTGCTGGCGCTTGCCTTCATGTGGATGGGGATCGAGGCGATCGGCCGAGGGTTGTTCCAGAGCACCGTCTAGGGCCGGGCCTCGTCCGGTCGGCCTCGTCCGGTCTAGGGGCGAGCCTCGTCGCCCGACTAGGAACGGGCTTCGTCGCGTGGCAACAGCACTTGCAGGCGGTACGCCGCCACGGCCAGCAGGCCGCCGCCGACGGGGCCGATCCAGTACAGCCACATATTTCCCAGCGCGTCGCCGGACCCGGTGACGACCAGACGCGCCAGCATCGGCCCGGCGGCCACCGACGGATTGAGCACGCCGCCGGAGACGCCGCCCACGGCGAAGCCCGCCACCATGACGACGAATCCGATGGCGAGCCCGAAGTACGAGTTGCCCTGTGATCGGGGGTCCGCCGCCACGTTGAGGACGACGATCACCAACGCGAAGGTGAACAGGACCTCGGCCAGCAACGCCGCAGCGGCCGGTACCCCCGGCCCAGGCGCGGGCACGAAGAACTCTCCGGCCAGCACGCGCACCGCCAGCGCTGCCAGCAGTGCCCCGGCGATCTGCGCCAGGAGGTACGGTCCCACGTACTTCCGCTCCAGCTTCCCGGCGACGGAGAGGGAGACCGTCACGGCCGGGTTGTAGTGGCCGCCGGAGACGTGATAGCCCATGTAGACCATCGCCATCAGGATGGAGCCGACGGCCAGCGGCGCCAGAGCGACGTCCTGGACCGCTGTGAGGCCGACCGTGAGGAGCAGGAAGAACGCTCCGACGAACTCGGTGACGTACTTGGCCATGGCGTCGAGTCGGGAGGAGCCTACCCCCAGCCCTTCTGGAGCCTACACCCAGCCCTTCTGACGGAACTTCCGCAGCGTGTCGCAGAAGCGACCCATGTCCTCGGGCAGCCCGAAGGAGAGCCGGTTCCAGTCGAGCATCGGCGGGAAGTCGCGTCCCACCAGGAACCCGGCCTCGGCCATCCGGCCCCGGTACGTGGCCAAGTCGCCGCCGATCCGGTGCATGAGGAAGTTGGTGTGGGTGGGCATGTGCTCCAGCCCCAGCTCGTCCAAGGTGGCGTGGACCATGCCCTTGGCCTCCTTGTTGACGGTCCGACTCTTGGACATCAGCGCCTCGTCCTGGAACGATGCCGAGGCGGCGGCCAGCGCCAGCTGGTTGGTGTTGTTCCGCGAGGCGAAGTCCGCGAGCCGCACCGCAGTGTCGGGGTGCGCGATTCCGTACCCCAGCCGGAGCCCGGCGAGCCCGTAGATCTTGGAGAACGTCTTGACGACCACGACGTTGCGCTTCTTCTCGATCCAGGGGAGCGAACTCCACATCCGGTCGTCCTCCACGTACTCGATGTACGCCTCGTCGGAGAGGAAGAAGACATGTTCCGGCGCGTCGGCGATCCAGGCGTCGATCGCCGCGCTGGGGGTGATCGTCGCCGTCGGGTTGTTGGGGTTGCAGAGGTACACGAGGGCGGGGCGACCCGAGCGCTCCGCGATGTCGCGCATCTGGTCCAGGTCGTGCTCGTGGGTCGCGGTGAGGGGCACCTTCACCACTTCGTAGGACTCGGTGCGCTGGTAGTTGAGGATCGCCTCGTAGGTCGGGTCCGCCATGACCAGGCGGGCGCGGGGCGCGGCGAACGCCTGCACCACCATCTGGAGGATCTCGGCGGACCCGGTGCCGAGGAGCACCTGGCTGTCGGCGACGCCGTGGGCAGCGGCCAGCTTGGAGACCAGGGCCCCGTGCTGCTCCCCCGGGTAGCGGTTGGCCAGGACGATTGCCTCCACCAGCGCGTCCTTGGCGGCGGGCGCGATCCCCAGCGGGTTCTCGTTGGAGTTGAGGCGCACCGCCCCGTTGGTGGTCCGCCGTCCGGGTCCGGCCGCCATCGCGGCTAGGGGACTGGGGCCGAACGTGCCGCTTCCGACCGCGCCCGTTCCCGCCGCGATGCCCGTGAGGGTTCCTGCCTTGATGAACGACCGTCGCTGCATCGTCGTGCCTCCGTTCCTTAGTGGTGTGCCGTCCTCGAAGTGGTGTGCCGTTCCTTCAGTGGCGTGCTGTCCGTCGTGCTTGGTGCCAACATGGGGCACTTTGCGCCAGCCGGCAAGCCCGAGTCATGGCAGCGTTACCACGCGGCTTGCCGCCGCCAGCGGGGCGGTGCGATGGGATACCAGGATGGTAGTGCGTCCCCGCATGGCCTCCGAGTAGGCCCGAATCACGTGCGCCTCCGCCCTCGCGTCCAGGTGTCCGGTCGCCTCGTCCAGCACCAGCACCGCCGGATCGGCGATCAACGCTCGGGCGATGGCGACCCGCTGGCGCTCGCCAGCGGAGAGGGCTTGGCCGTGCTCCCCCACCGTGGTGCGGAGGCCGTCGGGCAACGAGGCGATGAACTCGGACAGGCCAGCGCGCTCCAGTGCCTCAGCGACGGCGACTTCTTCCGCCTCTGGACGGGCGTAGCGCACGTTGTCGAGAATCGTGGCGTTGAAGAGAAAGGGGTCCTGGTCCACCACGGCCACAAGCGCTCGCAGGTCGGTTAGGCGGAGCTGCCGGATGTCCACTCCGTCCAGCAGGACTCTTCCCTCGTCCGGGTCTACGTGGCGGACGAGCAGCGAGGCCACGGTGGACTTGCCGCTGCCCGACGGCCCCGCCAGAGCGACCACCTCTCCGGGCGCAACCTTCAGCGCGAAGCGCTCCAGCACGGGACCGCCGCGCCCGTGGCCGAACGACACGTTCTCGAAGGCCACATCTCCCCGGACGCGGGTCAGCCGGACGGGCCGTCTCGCCTCTGCCACCTCCAGCGGCTCGTCCAGCAGCTCGTGGACTCGGCGCAGCGAGACCCGGGCCGTGGCGATCCCAGCGTAGAGTCCCATCAAGCCCTGGACAGGCCCGATCAGTCGCATCTGATAGGCCATGAACGCGGTGAACGTTCCCAACGTCACCTCTCCCCCGATGACCCGGGCGCCGCCATAGAGGAACACGACGGCGGTGCTGGCCGACAGCAGCAACCCGGGGAGCCCCCCTGCCAAGTAGCGCAGCCGCTGCATCTTGAGGAGCGCCCCGACGAAGGCGTCGTTGCGGCGACGGAAGCGAGCCGATTCGCGCTCTTGGGCGTTGGAGGCGGCCACCAGCTTCGCCCCGCGCAGCGTCTCGATCAGGAATGCGCCGATCTCCGCGCTCCGCTCCCGCATCGCCTGGACTCGGTGCTCCAGCCGTCGACGGTAGCGCACCATGGCCAGCACGGCCGGGGGCAGCAGTGCCGCCGCCGCCAGGAAGAGGCGCCAGTCCAGCCACAGCAGCATGCCCACCGTCCCAACGAGAAACGCCGCGTTGCCCACCCACGAGAGCGCCGCGTCGGAGAGGACCCGCTGGATCTCGCTCACGTCGTTGTTGAGGCGCGACATGATCTCGCCCAGCGGCGTCTTCGCGAAGAACCGGGGCGAGAGCCGCTGGAGGTGCCGGTACACGTCCAGCCGCATGTCGAAGAGGATCTCCGCCGACGCCTTCGTGTAGCGCAACCCGCTCCCCACGTTCAGCGCAAAGCTTGCCCCCGTCACCAGCGCAAACAGGCCGACCACCCGGACCAGCGCCGTCAAGTCGCCCCCCAGCAGGGCGTCGTCCACCAGCGTCTTGGAGAGGTAGGGAACGCACAGCGCCAGGGCGGTTCCCGTCAGATTGAGGGCGAGGACGACCGCCAGCCTTCCCCGGTACGGAACGACGTAGGCGAGTCCCCGGCGAAGCTCCGGGTCCAGCAGCGCCCCGAGCGCCCCAGCGCCGATACGCGCCCCCGTTCCCCGGATCAGCCCCCTCCCGGCCCGGTGCCCTCCGGGATCATCAGGAACTCGGTCATGTCCGCGTGGTAGGCCACGGTGCGGAGCCTCTCGTAGCTGTCGGCGTCGTAGACGTCTATGGTCGCGCCCGCGTTGTAGACGTACAGGAGTTCGCCGTTGGAGCTGACCGCCAGCCCCATGCGGGGACGCCCGGCGAAGCGGTGGCGGCTCTCCACTCGCCGGCCCTCCAGGTCGAAGGTCCAGAACTCGTAGTTGCCGACCTGCTGCACCAGGCCGTACGCCCTCCTGCCGCCCGGCGCCAGGCGGAAGCTCACCGGCTCCCGAGGGCCGAGGGTGTAGAAGTCGATTTCCTTGGCTGCCAGGTCCACCTTGGCGACGCCCATCATCCGCCGGTTCTGCACAGGGTCGGTGAAGGAGAAGAGGCCGGTGTGGAAGCCCGGGTCGTCGTAGGGGCTGACTGGAAAGTTGAAGTTGAAGCGTCCCAGGCCGTCCTCTGGGGGGTGGGAGAGCTCCCAGCGGTCGGCTTCGGTGAAGTTCTCCGTCTCCAGCGCCAGGATGTCGTTGCCGAAGAAGTACAGGTAGTCGCCTTCGGGAGAGAACATGAGGCGCACCCGTTCCCGCTCCTCGCCGTCGGGCCACGGGATCGTGTCCGCCACTCGGCCGGCCTGCAGGTCGTATCGGACGAGCACCGGGTCGTCGATCTCCCAGCGGTCGATGCGCTTCGTGTACCGCATCGTGTTGAGGATTGCGTACTCCTCGTCGGGGTGCACGGTGAAGCCCCATATCCGCACCGTGGAACGCCCTCGGCTCAGGGTGAAGCTCCCCACGGAGCGGCGCGTGGCCAGATCGACCGTCTCGATCTCCTCGAACTCGGCGTCCAGCACGTAGACCCGCTCGTGGTTCTTGGACAGGGCCAAGCTGATGGGAATGCCCGTGGTGACCGGGATCTTGTCCACGATCTCCAGCGTGCTCTCGTCGATGACGTGGATCGCGTGGTCGTACCCGGCCCAGTAGATGACGCCGTTTCCTCCGCTCTGGGCGTCTGCGCCGACAGGAGCCAGCAGTGCCAGGGCGAGGGTTAGCCGACGGCCGAGCGGGCTGCCGGTCACGGGAAGACTCTGGCGGTCACGGGAAGACCAAGTCGATCTTGCGCCAGTCCTTCTGGGCCGACGCGCACTTCCCAGTCCAGTCCGGCGCGTGGTTCAGCTGGTCGGGGACCTGGGCTGGCCAGAAGCAGGCCAGGTGGCAGTCGAAGAGGTCCCGTTCCACCGGCTGGCAGAGTCCCGCAGTCCCGCCGCTGGAGTCCACTTCCCAGCCCGGAGCGAAGACCAGCGAGCAGCCCAGAGGGATGTGGGGACCCGGTGGGGGCTCGGGAGGACGGCTCTCTAGCGCCTCCACGTCGAGGGCGTCGATCTCCCGAGACTCTCCGTCGGGGGCAGACGGCCTCGCCGTGTACGCCCGTACCCGGTCCGCCTTCTGGTTCACCGCTCTCAAGTGCTCCATTCTTGCCTTCCTTTCTTGGGACCAGTCGCGCCCCGCTGGGGGCCAGTCGCGCCCCGCTGGGGACCGGTCACGCTTCGAACTTCTTCAGGAACGACGGGTTCCGAACGGCGATCTCGCCGTAGACCTTCAGGCAGGTGTCGGTCCAGCTCCGAATCCAGTCGCAGTAGTGCAGGTTGGCGTTGCTGGTGTCGCCGTAGCGGACGTGAGCCTCGTGGTAGCAGCCGCCGGCGCAGAGAGGCCGTGCCCAGCAGCGGCTGCAGTCCGTCTTGTTGGCCACGTGGTGCTTTCCCAGGAACTCGAACTGGCGCTGCCGGTCCAGGCCATGGTGGACCGAGCCGATGGAGTGGTCGTCGGAGCCGGCAAAGCGGTGGCAAAGCGCCACCTCGCCGTCAGTGGCCACACCCATGAGCCCCAAGCCCGCTCCGCAGGGGAACGCCTTGCTGACGCCCTTGTGGATCTCCTCCAGCGTGTCGCGCACGTTGGAGAAGCCGTGATGCCGGTCCTCCACGGCGCACTCCAGGAACTCCTGTGCCAGCTCCTCGAACTGGCCCAGCATCCGGTCGAAGCCCGCGTCCTCTATTGCGTAGCCCCGCCCGTCCGCCGTGGTGACGGGCGCGAACCCCACTTCCCAGAACCCCACCTCGTCGCGCAAGTGGTGGAAGATGCGGGTCGCGTCCAGCGTCTGCCGCGTCAGGGTGACCCGGGCGCCGATGGGGCGGCTCCGATGACGCTCCAGCAGCTGCTTGATCTTGGGCAGCACGTATTCGTACGTGCCCTTGCCGTTCTTGAAGACGCGGAACTTGTCCTGGGTCTCCTTCGGCCCGTCGATGCTGATCGTCACGCCAACGCGGTTGTCCGCCAGCCACTCGATGACCTCCTCGCGAAGCAGGGTCGCGTTGGTGGTCAGGGAGACATCCAGCTCCTTGCCCAGGGCCGTCGCCCGCTCCCGCGCATACGCCAGCGTCTTCTTGAGAACCTTGAAGTTCAGAAGGGTCTCGCCGCCGAAGAACGTGAGGTGAGCCACGGGGAGGGCCCCCGACTGCTCGAACATGAAGTCCACGCTGCGGCGCGCGGTCTCTTCGCTCATGTAGGCGGGTGCGGGATCGCAGGCGGTGTCCACGATCTTGTCTTCGCCATACTCGTAGCAGTACGTGCACGCCAAGTTGCACTTGTTGGTGACGTTGAGGACCATCGTGGTGAGGGGGAAGCCGGCTTGGGGCAGGACCCTCGGCGTCTCTTCCCTCGGTGCGGAGGATGGACCGATCGCCTGCACGCGCAGGAGCTCGGCGATGCTGCTCCGCACCACGGTGTCGTCGAAGGCGCCGTCCAGCGACGCGATCAAGCCGCCTTCGTCGGCGGGGCCTTGGTCCAGCGCCTGCAGAACCGCCCGAGAGGGGGCGTCCAGGTGGAAGACTGCCGCCGACGGGACTAGGTACACGAACGTCTCGCCGCCCGCTTCGAAGGGGTGGAACTCCCGCTGGGCCAGCATCGTCATCGCCAAGACCCTCCACCGGCGGCTCCACCCTGTCCTCCCGTCCTTCGGGGCGGGCGCGGGGGACCTTCCTCCACCCGCCACGGCTCCCACCGCATGTAGAGGGGCACAGTCACCACCAGATGGGCGCGCCCCCGCACCTCCTGGCCGTCGGGTCCGGCGTACGTGGCCACCACCCACACGTCGCCCACGTTGTTGCGACTGCCTGCGCGGTCCGGGTTGGGGCCGTCGATCGCCGGCTCGAAGCGGCCGTTCTGGTCGAGTGCGCCGACGTACTCGATGTCGTCGTCGTCGAAGACCGCGGCGTACTCCTCCAGCGACCAGGCCACCTCCGCCTGTCCCAGGTCCAGGTCGTCGTCGGTATCGGGCTCGCCGTCGGGTCCGTTGCTGAACGCCGTCGCCTCGAACTGGGCGTACCCCTTGGGGAAGGCGCCTCCGCCCAGCCGGGCCATCCCCGCTCGGGGGCTCACGGCGATCCGGTCCACCTCCTCGTACACCGTCAAGCTGCCCGGGACGGCCCGTCCGGCTATGTACACGTCCCGGGCCCCCGGCGCCGCTTCGGCTTCCACCGACACCTCTGCCGACAGCACTTGCGGTGTGCTCTCGGAGACGGCCAGGACCTCCACGCCGGGGCCCAAGTCCACCTCCTCCGCGCCGAGCCCGGTCGGCAGGGCGGCGCCGTAGATGCGGAGCGCGGCGCGCTCGGTGCCGGCCCGCAAGGAGACCGGGTGCACGCCCAGGGGAACTGGCCCGTCCGCTCGCACCAGGGTCACGTCGGGGCCGAACTCGTCGTAGTCCCCGCTGAACCAGCGTCCGTCGATCTGGTTCCACCCGCGCTCCACCATCATGACTTCTCGGTACGCGTCTTCGGGGTTGCCGTCCCGGAACGACCGTCCGCGCCACTGATACCCAGTGTAGACGATGCCGCGCCCGCTGCGCTCGGTCCGCTCGCCGGTGCGTGCGTTCACGTACTGGACTCGGGTGGTGAAGCTGGCCGGGTCGGCTCCCGGGTTGATCTCCACCGTCCCATAGATCGGACCGTTCCCCGGGTCCCGTCCCCGAAGGGCCCAGGTGCCTGCCAAGCGCGGCGGACGCATCGTCGCCGACCACGATGTCCACTCGGGCGTGGTCAGCGGAAACGCCTCGGAGAGGTGGGCCACGGCCTTGTCCATGGGGTGACGGGCGTCGGTGGCGTCGGGGTCCGGCGGTCCGATCCGGCGAAACCCTTGGGTGTCGGACAAAGGGTAGTAGCCGCGGTGCATCGCCATGAGCAGCTCCCACTCCTCGTCGCTCCGTCGTTGCGTGATCACGCGACCCATGGAGTGGCAGCGGCTGCAGGTGTACGCCACGTCGCGGTCGGCGTCGTAGCTCCAATCGATTAGCCGGCGCTCCACTTCGAAGCGTCCCGGCCGCAGCTCCGCCGGCGCGAGGCCGTGGTTGTCCGCCAAGTAGCGAACGATCTCCCGGGCCGTCTCGGGCTCCAGCTCCACCTCGTTCAGCATGACCATCCGCCGGATCGACTGCTGCCATCCTTCCGGCGTCTTTCGCATGTAGGAGACGCGGGTCATCATGCTGTTGCCGTCCACAGCGTGGCAACGCTGGCAGGCGTCCACGACGGCTTGGTCGCGGACGGGGATGCCGGTGGTGTCGGCGGGCGACGCGGCGGCCGGTAGGGGAAGTGCGAGCAACGGGACGGTCGCCAAGCAGGCGGCTGCACGGGCGCAAGCGGTCAGCGGGTCACTCCTTTCCCTCTGGTCGATTCCGGCGGCTCGACGGATGGATTCCGGTGGCCCGACTGATATAGCACGGACTTTCGCTCGCCGTCAAAGAGGGGCTAGCACTCCGTCAGCGACGAGGACGGCCAGAGTCCCCAGAAAGTCGGCCAGTTCCACGGGCGGCACTCCTTCCTGGGCGGCCCAAGCGGCGTACTTCTCGAAGAGGAGGCCCGGGTCGCCGCCGGTGGGCGCCATCTGGGCCACGCGAAGGAGGTCCACGTCGTGCAGGTAGCGGACGCCGTCCGGAAAGCGTTTGGTGACCAGCGCCGGCGCCATGACGATCCGGTTCCCCACCACCATGGGTCGCTCCACAGTGCGTCGGGTGCCCGCGCGAAGCAGGCCCGATCCCGCCCGAAGCTCCTGGAAGGCGGCCACCAAGCCAGGGTCGTCGCGCAGCCGGGTACCGGCGGCGGAACCGGGCACAAGCTCCGTCGCTGGGCCGCCCCGATCCGCCAGCCAAGCCGCCCGCCGCTCCCAGAACGACGAAGGGGACCCGACCCCCTGCCCACGCACCTGATCCGCCAGCCCGTCCCGCAAGGCCATGTACATCTCCTGTTCCCGCTGGCAGTAGAGCCGCACCGCAGCGCCCTCCATCGCCGGGTCGCCGATCGCGGTGCGCACGACCACCGCCGCCAGCCACGCCGAGGCCAGTGCCTTCTTGACACCGTAGGAAGACATGGGATCGACGAACGATGCCGCGTCCCCGACCAGGAGCGCTCGGCCGTCGGCCGCGGACGAAGACGAGTACATCGACGCCGCCACTGCCCACGCCTCGCCGACGGGACGGCCTCCCTGCACCACCTGTCGGATCAGGCAGGTGGCCGCCACCTCGGCCTCGATCGCTGCCGATAGATCGGGCGCATCGGCCATGACGGGATGCAGCTCCGGATCGAGCATCAGCGCCACGTGCCGCTCCCGGTCCGATGTGGGCACCGACCAAGCCCAGCCCCGGTCGAAGCTCTCCGCCAGTGCGTGGCCCGGTTCGATGGCGGGCCATCCGTCATCGCCGGCGAGGGACTCGTAGCGCCGCAGGACCGCTAGCGTGGGGGCCTCGTGTTCCAGGGTCCGGTTGCGCCGGGCCAGCACGCCGGTGCGGCCCGTGCAGTCCAATAGCCACTTGGGCCGCAGCTCGCTCGAAGTGGACCGCCGTTTGCCCGGCCCGTCGCCGCTCGGCCCCCACTCCACCTGCACCACCCACCCGCCGTCCCGGCCTTGCTTGGGAGGTCGCACGGCTCCCCGGGCCACCTTGGCGCCCGCGCCAGCAGCCGACTCCCGCAACAACCGGTCGAAGCGCGCCCGATCGACGTGGAAGCCCGTGCGGCCGGCACCGAATCCGTCGCTCCGCTGCTCCCCGTTCCAGAGGGCCGTGTTCCCCGTGTTGGGGTGGAACCCTGCCGACTCCACGACCGAGAGGAGGCCCGTGGCCGCCAGCGGCTTGCGAGCACTGGGAGGCAGCGACTCGGCCAGGCCCCGCCCCGCTGCCCCCCCGCCTCTGGTCCCTAGCGAACGCTCGACCAGCACCACGTCCAGCCCCCATACCGCCAGCAGACGCGCCGCGGCGCACCCTGCCGGCCCACCGCCCATGACCAGCACGTCAGGCTCGGCCCCGGGAACACCCCCGTCGCCGCGCCCCGTCAGACCCACTCCCCCTCCCAAAGTCCGGCCACGAACTCCCTCGGCGGCACGATCTCGATCCCGTCGCTTGTGCGGCGCCGACGAGGCTCGCGGCACACCACGACTCGTCTCCGAACCGATGGATGGTCGCGCACCAAGCTCCGAAGCCCCTTCAGGTGGTCGCTGGTGACGTTCCGGCTGGACTTGGCCTCCACCGCCACCTCCATCTCGCCCAGGATGAAGTCCACTTCGGTGCCGCCCGCCAGCCGCCAGTAGGAGAGGCCGACAGCGGCTTCCCGGTAGCCGAGAGATGCGGCCAGCTCGTGAAAGACCCAGTTCTCGAACGCCTTGCCGTAGGCGGAGGACCCGGGCAGCACCTCTCCCCGGCGCGCCAGCCGGTTCACCACGCCCACGTCGGAGAAGTAGAACTTGGGCGCCTGGACAACGCGCCGCTTGGCTCGCTTTCGGTAGGCCGGAAGCCAACTTCCGAGCAGCGTGTCTTCCAGTATCTCGAAGTGGCCCCTCGCAGTGTGGCCGGAGACGCCGCAGTCCCGAGCGATGCTGGCGAAGTTGACGGTTTCCCCGTCGGAGAGCGCAGCCGCATCCAGGAAGTTGGAGAACCGGGGGATGTTCCGCACGAGCCCTTCCGCTGCGATCTCCTCCTTCAGGTAGTCGCCCACGTAGGCGTCGAGCAGCCGTCCGGGTCGGCTCGCCCGGTAGACCCGGGGCAAGTAGCCGTGGTTCAGGATGCGATCCAGGTCGAAGTCGTCGGCCAGCTCGTGCGCCGTGATGCCCCGCAACTCGTACCGGACCGCTCGTCCCCCCAGGAGGTTCGCACCGCCCCGCCGGACCTTCCGGGCGCTCGATCCGCACAGGGCGAAGCAATAGCCGTACCGCTCCATCAGCCAGTGCACCTCGTCGAGGAGCGCTGGGACCTTCTGTATCTCGTCGACGACGATCTGCCGCATCTGGTCGACGACGATCTGCCGCCCAGTGGGGGGAGCCGCAGGATCGCCCGCCGCTTCGCCCGCCGCCTCGGCCTCCAACTCTTGGCGAAGCAGCTCGGGGCGCGCGGCGTATCGGCGAAAGTCGTCCGCCTTGAGCAAGTCGACCCAGCGCACGTCGGGGTAGGACTCCCGCAGGAGGGTGCTCTTGCCCGTCTGTCGAGGCCCCCACAGGAAGAAGCTCTCGGTGCCGGCGGGCGGCAAGGACAGGGATCTGCGGAAGCGGGACTTCACGTCGTCATGATAATCGGAAGTGGCGATTCACAAATGCGCGACCTCCACTACAATGGCGAACCACCCGAGTCCGGGACAAGTCGCGACGCCGCCAAAGAGGACACGCGACGCCCCCAAGACCGGACGCTTGACCTCTTCGCCAAAGGTCTTATCTTTCCCGTTCGCCGATGTTCGGGTCACGCTGGTCCACGGGCGCGGCGACGGACGCCCCCATCGTCTAGTGGCCTAGGATACCTGGTTCTCAGCCAGGAGACCGGGGTTCGATTCCCCGTGGGGGTACTTGGCAGGATCGACGGTCGCTTAGCTCAGTCGGTAGAGCACTACGCTCACATCGTAGGGGTCGCTGGTTCGAGTCCAGCAGCGACCATGGGAACTCGACTCGTTGCGACGGGTTCCCGTGGGTTACGACTTGCGACGGGTTTCCCGTAGGTTGCGACGGATTTCCCGTGGGGGTAGGAGACGGGTTCCCGCTACTCGCCGGACCCCTCGGGGGCTATCCGGCGCGTAAGCGTCCCCGTTCCCTTGGACTCCATCGCGGCGGCTGCCCGCTCCGCTGCCGCCCGTGCGCTGGCCTTCTTGGCTTCCAGTTCCTTGGCCTTCTCCTGCTCCGCCTCGGCCTTGAGCCGGTCGCGGCGGCGAACCGAGTGCAGTCCCGTGAGAAGGGACGTGCGAGTCGCCGAGCTGACCCCTCCCATCACCAGGGCGTCGCGGATCTGGGGCACCGTGTACTTGTCCCCGTAGGTGGCGATGAACTTTCGGTAGCCGTCGGTGGGACCCATCCCCTTGAACTCGTCGGGCGCGACCTCGGGGTGCCCGGCGCCGGCGGTGCTGCGCCTCCTCCGTGGAATCTTCCGCCTGCGGGTCGGCCCCGAGCCTGGCACCGACGCCGGCTTCTCGTCCAGGTCGCCAGACGCCAGCAGCTTCTCGACCCGGTCCAGCAAGTCGGGCGTGGGTTCTTCCTGGGAGCCCGCCTTGTCGATCAGGATGCCGACGTAGCGGGCCTTCAGCGCCCGAACGTCGCCCAGCCCGTAGTTGGCTTCCATCGACTGTTCGATCCTGGCCAACAGATCCGGGTTGGGGTCCTCTTGAGACGCCACCTTGTCGAAGAGCATCTCGATGTAGCGGGTCGCGACCGACGTTGCGACGGCGTTGTTGGCGCGAGGTGCGCCGAGGGAGCCCAAGCTCTCTTGGAGAATCGCCATGGGACAAGCAGCCTTTGGGGTTGTGCTGGAGATTGAAATTGTGGACAGCGTTGACTATAAGCGGATGCAGGCGCCGAGGCAACGGCCAGCCCGGAGCCCGACCCCTGCGGCGGCCAGCACTCGACTGCTGTCGGCGGCCGCTACGCTTCCCATCCTGCCACCCGCCCCGCCACAGCCGACGCCGCCACCGAGTAGGGCGACACCAAGTACAGCTGCCCCGGCCCCGAGCGGCCCGGGAAGTTCCGGTTCTGGGACGACACGGACACCTGGTCGGCGCGCTCCGTGATGCCCGGCCCGGCGGCGATGCACGCACCGCACCCCGGCTCCACGAACTCGGCGCCGATCTCGCGGAAGAGGTCCAGGTAGCCCCGGGAGCGAGCGTACTCGCGCACCTCCACCGATCCACACTGGATGTAGCACTTCACCCCCGGGTGGACCCCCCGGCCGTGGTGCTCGCGGGCCTCCCGGAAGACCCGTGCGTACATGTCCATGTCCTCCTTCTTGCCGGCCGTGCACGACCCGGCGTACGCGATCTCGATGGGAACCGGGCCGGTCAGTTCGTCGATGCGCACGCCGTTCCCAGGGTCGCCGGGCAACGCCACCATGGGCCGCACGCGGGAGGCGTCGATCTCGATCACCTTCACGTACTCGGCGCCGGGGTCGCTCTGCATCCCCTCCACCAAGGCGCGAGCGCGCTCCGGGTCGATTCCGCGCTCCTCCACCAGGAACTCGACGGTGCGCTGGTCGGCAGCCACGATCCCGGTAAAGGCGCCGACCTCCGCCGCCATGTTGGTCATGGTGGCCCGCTCGTCCACGGAGAGAGCCTCCACCGCTGGCCCCGCGTACTCGACGATCTGGCCGATGGCGTGTCCGTCGCGAACGTACGGATGACGCAGGATCTCCAGCATGTAGTCCTTGGCGGTCACGTTGCGGGGCGGCTCGCCCGTCACCACCACCTTGAACGACGGCGGGATGCGCGCCCGCACGTCCTTGGTGATCCACGAGTTGAAGATCGCCGTGGTCCCGACGCCGAACGCCAGCGCGCCCACCGCTCCTGCATGGGGCGTGTGGGAGTCGGTGCCGATGACGAGCATCCCCGGCTCGGCGTACTCTTCGAGCACCTTGGAGTGGCAGATCGCCTCGGAGCCCAGCGCGTGGCCCATCTGCTCCCCGTAAAGGCGGATCCCCTGGCGTTCGGCGAACTCCCGCTGCTTGACCTCCAGCTGGTTGGCCGCGTCCAGCAGCCCCTCGGCGATCCGCTCCTGGCTCATCGCCTTGTGGAGGAAGGTCAGGTGGTCGCGGAAGAAGAGGACCGATCCCGAATCGTGCACCTTGGCGTCGCTCCCCAGCTTCTGCTCGAAGAAGATCGCCGCCATCGGCGTCACGTACTCGTGGGAGAAGCGCAGGTCGGCGCGGAAGAACCCCGACTCGCCCGGCTCAGTCCAGGGCACCCCCACCCGGTCCGTCGTCGCGTCCACCACCCACTTCCGTGCGAAGACCTTCTCGCCCAGCGTCATGGGACGGCGAGCGGTCGCGGGCCGAGTAGCGGTCGCAACGCTCGCCTCCGCGTTTGTATCGTCGGTAGCCAGTGCCCTCGGCTGGGGCAGCGACACCTTCCCCTGCAGCCGGGCCACGTTGAACTCGAAGAGGCCGCCGTACTCCACGATCTGGCGCGTGATCTCGTCGGTTCCCTTCGTGAACTCGGAGAGGGGGACGGCCTCGCCGGCGCGAATCCGGTCCACGACGCCGAAGTCGGTAGTGACGAGCATCCCCAGGTTCTGGCAGTTCTCGCCGTAGATGCGTTCGATGCTCTCTCCGACCACCACCTTGATCCCCGCCATCAGCTCGGCGTAGGGACTCTGCTCCCGGCTCGATCCCTTCCCGCGCCGCTTCCCGGCCACCGAGCACACGAAGCCTCCGTCGCGCACGGTCCCACGTCCCACTGGCGCCTCCGGCCGCCCGTCGGTGCCTCTCGCCTGGAGGCCCAGGTAGGGGAACTCGCCCAGCTTCTCGTCGAAGAAGAAGCAGATGTAGGCCGGCGTGATCTCGTCGGTGCTGATCTGCTCCCGCAGGCGCGCCCTGATCTCGGGCGTGAACTCCAGGTCCTCTCCGTCCTCCAGCTGGCGTCGCATGAGCTCGGCGTCGTCCACCAGGAAGAGCGCGCGACCTTCCAGTGCGACGGTCGTCAGGCGCTTTTGGACGGGTCGGTTCAAGGGACCGGCCTAGGCGTCACAAGGGGCTGACCTAGGCGTCAGCTGAAGTCCCGACCCAGGATCACCGCGATGATGATCGCCGCCACTGCCGCCGGAGCCACGAAGCGGATGAAGAAGCGCCACGCGCCATAGTGGAACCAGCGGGGTTCGCTCCCGTCCACGAGCTCGTCCTCCGTCGCTTTGCGGGAGATGAACCAGCCCGCGGCCACGGCGATGAGGAAGCCGCCGGTGGGCAGCATCCAGTTGGAAACGAAGTGGTCGGCGGCGCTGAACCATCCCTCCTTGCCGAACATCTGCAGCGTGGAGAGGAACGGCGTGCCCGTGAACGACAGTGCCGCGAAGATCGTGAAGATGAAGATCGCGGCGCCCGAGCCCACTGTGGCCTTGTGGCGGCTGATCCCACGCTCGTCGATCAGATAGCTGGTGACCACCTCTAGCAGCGACATGGTGGAGGTGAGGGCGGCCAGTGCCACTAAGACGTAGAAGAGGGGACCCAACAAGGAGCCGAAGGGCACCTCGGTGAAGAAGAGCTCCGGCAGGGAGATGAAGAGCATCCCAACGGTCGATCCACCCACCTGCTCGTCCATCCCGGCCACGGAGAAGATCACCGAGAACATGATGATGGTGGCGACCAGCGCGATCAGCGTGTCGAGGAGCACGATCATCCCCGAAGCTTTGACGACGGATTGAGTGCGGGCGATGTACGACCCGTAGGTGATCATCGCGCCCATCCCCAACGACAGCGTGAAGAAGGAATGGCCCACGGCCTCCAGGACCGAACTGCTGCTCAGCTCGCTGAAGTTGGGCCGGAAGATGAACGCCAGTGCCTCGCTGGAGCCACTCATCCCCAAGGCGCTGAAGAGCATGAGCACTAGGATCACGAAGAGGATCGGCAGGAAGATCCGCGCGATCCGCTCGATGCCACGCTGCACGCCGAAGTACACGACCGCGATGGTGGCCACGCTGAAGCCCAGGGAGAGCGTGAGCTGCAGGCCCGCGTTGCCCACCTGCGTATTGAAGACGTCGCCCATGTTGGTACCCGTCGGCAGACCTCCCAGCGACCAGCCGATCGTCTTCGCGAAGTAGTACAGCGACCAGCCTGCGATGACGGTGTAATAGGAGAGGAGGATGAACGCCGCCAGCACGCCCCAGCCGCCGACGATCCCCCAGAGCGGTCCCGCCGCCTCCTTCAGCGCCCCGACGGCGCTCTTCTGGCTTCGCCGCCCGATGAGCAGCTCGGCCATCATGATCGGCAGCCCCACCGCGGCGATGCAGATCAGGTAGACCAGGACGAAGGCGCCGCCCTCGTTCTCCCAGGTGATGAACGGGAACTTCCAGAGGTTGCCCAGCCCGATCGCGCTGCCGGTGGCGGCCAGCACGAAGCCGACGTTGGAGGTCCACTGGCCGCGGGTGGAGGTGGTTCCGGCGTTTCCGTTCATTGCATAGTCCTCGGGACGTGGAGTAGTGGCGCAGGGGCCGGGTGATCCCGGCAGGCCGTATTATATTGCCGGGCTCCCGTTCGGGCCAGCAGGAGGCACCAGAGATCGGGCCAGCAGGAGGCACGATGATTCGTCGAAGGCGCAAAGCGACTCCGGGCATCCGAACCGCCAAGGTCTGGCTTCCGGCCTTCTTGGTGGCGGTGTTCCCTTTGGCCAGCGGGGGGTGCGCCGACGGCGGATCGGGCTCCAGCGATGGCGGATCGGGCTCCAGCGACGGCGGTCCGGCTTCCGGTGCAGGGGATGCCTCCTCCGCGACGGCGGTGGCGCTCCTCACGTCGGGACCCGTCAGCGACGCGGGATGGCACGCGGGCGCCTACGAGGGACTCCAGCGGATCGGCGACTCTTTAGGGCTCCGGGTCTCCCATCAGCGAACCCGAACGCCCGCCGACTTCGACGAGGCGTTTCTCTCCTACGCGGAGGCCGGCTACGGGCTCATCTTCGGCCACGGGTTCGAGTACCAGGACGCTGCCGAACGAGCGGCGAAGCAATACCCGGATGCGACGTTCGTGGTGTCGTCGGGGTCGCGCCACTCCAGCAACGTAGTGCCTCTGATCTTCCACCTGAACGAAGCGGCCTACTTGGCGGGGATCGCCGCGGGGAGCGTGACGGAGGCGGAAGTGCTGGGGATGGTGGGCGGCGTCGAGATTCCGCCGGTGAGGGGGACGTTCCTGGCCTTCCGGGCAGGGGTGGAGGTGGTGCGGCCCGGGGCCACCGTGCTGGAGACCTTCACCGGGAGCTGGGACGACGTGTCGGCGGCCAAGGAAGCGGCGGCTGCGCAGCTCCGGCGGGGGGCCGACGTGCTGATCCACAACGTGGACGCCGCCAGCTTCGGCGTCTTTCAGGCCGTGCGGGAGGCGCGGGCGGGGGGACGAACAGCATGGGCCTTCGGCATGAACCGAGACCAGAACGAGGTGGCGCCCGACGTGATCGTGGGCAGCGCGGTGATCGACATCCCGGCGATCTTCCTCCTGGCGGCCCGGCAATGGCTGAACGGGACGCTGGCCGGACCGCTCCACTCGGGCTTGGCGGCTGGTGCCGTGGATTTCGTGCCCAACTCGGCGTTGCCCGGAGTCGTCCCAGTCGTTGCGGTGGAGCGGATCGAGTCGGCGCGGCAAGAGATCGCCCAGGGACGGTTGCAGGTTCCCCGTGTCGAGTACCTGGAGGCTGGGGACCAGCCGTCGGGTTGACCGCACCGCCAAGCCGGTTCGCATGATGGTGCCCGCGGCGCGGCTCCGTGGGGTCGCCAAGCGCTTCGGTCGGGTCGCGGCCCTCGATGGCGTGGACTTCGACTTGGCGCAGGGAGAGATCCACGGTCTGCTCGGGGAGAACGGGGCGGGCAAGACGACTCTCGCCAGGGCGATGGCGGGGCTCCTGCCGGTCGACGCCGGTTCGATGGAGATCGGTGGGCGGGCGGTCGCCTTCGGGAACGTCGCCTCCTCGCGGTCGATGGGCGTGTCAATGGTCCACCAGCACTTCTCGCTGGTCCCTCGGTTCACCGGCTTCGAGAACATGGCCCTCTTCGACCGGAGCGGATGGACCCGGCGGGGCAGTGCGGCGGTCGGACATCGGCAGCGCGTGGAGGCCCGCGCCCGGGAGCTGGGGATGGCCGTGAAGCTGGATGCGCCCTGCCGGGAGATGAGCGTGGGGGAACGGCAGCGCGTGGAGGTCCTCAAGGCACTGATGGGCGAGACTCGCGTCCTGCTTCTGGACGAGCCGACGGCCGTGCTGGTGCCCCAGGAGGTGGACGGGCTGTTCGCGGTCTTGCGCCGGCTCGCCCGTTCCGGCGTCGGGATCGTGCTGGTGGCCCACAAGCTGGACGAGGTCCTGGCCGTTGCCGACCGGGTGACCGTGCTTCGGAAGGGGAAGTGGGTGCTGACGACGGACGCGGCGGCTACATCCGCTGGCAAGCTGGCCAAAGCAATGGTGGGATCGGTCGCGGCCCCGGACAGATTCTCGGACAAAATGTATATAGATTTTGGCACAACACGCGAAGTCGGGCACGGCCAGGGCCGGACCGAGGGCGTCTTGGCGGGAGAAATCGTGGCCTCGCTGAAGGATGTGACATTTAGTAGGGGGAATTTGTCACAGCCTGGCAGAATGAAACTTCGCGGAGTGAGCCTTGAGGTACGGCGCGGAGAGATCGTCGGGGTTGCGGGCGTCGAAGGTAACGGGCAAGGGGAGTTGGCCGCCGTTTTGGCCGGAGTGGCGAGCCCCCATTCGGGCCAGGCCAGCTTGCCGGACACGGTGGCGTGGATTCCCCAGGACCGCACCGAGGAGGGCTTGATCGGCGGATTCTCGCTGACCGAGAACGTCGCGCTGGCACTGCACGACGATCCAGCCTGCAGGACCGGTCCATGGCTCGACTGGCGCGCCGTGGAGCGCCAAACCACTCGGTTGCTGGACGATATGGAGGTGCGCGCCCAAGGGCCAGCGCAACCGGCAGTCGAGCTCTCCGGCGGGAACCAGCAGAAGGTGCTGGTCGGGCGGGAGCTTCTTCGTGCGGGCGACCTGCTGATCGCCGAGTCGCCGACCCGCGGACTCGACGTCAGGGCGTCTCGGGCGGTGCGGAGCCGGCTCGCTCGGGTTGCGAAGGCCGGCGCGCATGAACGGCCGGGACAGCCGCCGCCGGGGGTCGTGCTGATCTCCCTTGATCTGGACGAAATCCTCGAACTGGCCGACCGGATCGAGGTGATCGTCCGGGGTCGCTTGGTGCCCGTGCCCCCGCACCAGTGCTCGGCGGCCGCCATCGGAGAGATCATGCTGGGCAAACGGGGAGCGGGCCGTGACGGGAAGCGGGCCGTGACGAGGGGCGGGCCGTGATGATCCGCATGGGAACGACGATCCGCACGGCTGGGCAGTCCGTCGTTGCGCTCCTGGCGACCCTTGCGCTCGCCGCGGTCCTTCTGGCCATTGGCGGGCACTCGCCGGTCGAGGCGTCGAGTGCGCTCTGGCACGGTGCGTTCGGGTCGTGGAACCGCTTCGCGTCGTTCACGCTAGTGCAGGCCACGCCCTTGCTCCTGACCGGCCTTGCAGTGGCGCTGGCGTTCAAGGCCGGCGTGTGGAACATCGGAACGGAGGGCCAGCTCTACGCCGGGGCCCTGGCGGGCGTCGCCGTAGCCGTCTCGTTTCCCGGCGCGTACGGGGCGTCGGCACTGTGGCTGCTTCCTGTTGCGTTTCTTGCCTCGGTGACGGCCGGAGCGCTGTGGGCCGCGGTACCAGCGGCGATGAAGACGCGCCTGGGCGTCGGTGAAGTGATCACCACGCTGCTCATGAACTTCGTCGCCCTCTTCCTGGCCCAGTACTTGGTGCAGGGGCCGATGCAGGAGGCTCGGGGGGTCTTCAATCAGACCGACGAGATCCCTGCCGCCGCCATGTTGCCGGTGCTGCTGCCGGGCAGCCGGCTTCACGCGGGGTTCTTGCTCGGCGTCGTGCTCGCAGGGGTGGCGTGGCTCTTCTTGGCGCGGAGTGCGGGCGGCTTCCGGCTGCGAGCGGTGGGAGCGTCGGCCCGGGCTGCCGAGGCCAGCGGCCGATTCGCCGCGCGGCCCGTGACTTGGCTGGCGTTCCTCGTCTCCGGCGCACTGGCCGGCTTGGCCGGATGGGTGCAGGTCGCGGGGGTGACGGGCCGCATGTACGAGGGACTGTCCCCCGGTTGGGGCTACACGGCGATCGCCGTCGCCCTGCTGGCCCGCCTCAACCCGGCCGCCGTGGTCTTGGCGGCCGTGGTCTTCGGTGCGCTGAGTGCCGGGGGCGGTGCCATGCAAAGGGACGCTGGAGTGCCGGAGGCGTGGGTGCGCGGCACCGAGGCGCTCTTGATCCTGGCGCTCCTGGCGGTGGACCGGGGCCTGAAGGCGGCGAGACGGCGCAATGGCTGACTGGGACGCGACGGCGACTCTGGCAGCCTTCCTGGTGGCTGCGGCCGGCTTGGCCGCGCCTCTGGCGCTCGCCGCGCTGGGCGAGACGGTGTCCGAGCGAGCCGGCGTCATCAACATCGGCATGGAGGGCTCGGTGATCTGGGGCGCGCTGGGCGGCGCACTGGGTTCGCTGGCGGCTGGGCCTTACTGGGGACTGGCGGCCGGGGCAATGGCCGGATGCGCCGCCGCCCTCGTCTTCGCCGCCTTCGCAGTCCACCTGAACACCGATCAGATCATCACCGGCACTGCCGTTGCCCTCGGCAGCTTGGGGTTCACGGGGGCTGTTTTCCAGAGCCGCTTCGGCGTCACGGGGGTGGCGCTGGAGCTGGAGACCGTTCCCCCTTGGGAGCTTCCCTTCCTGTCCCAAATCCCCATTGCCGGGCCCGTCCTGTTCGATAGAGCAGTCACCGTCTACTTCGTCTACGTTCTGGTCCCGGTCCTCTGGTGGTTCCTCTTCCGAACCCGGTGGGGTCTGGTGCTGCGGGCTGTCGGCGAGGCGCCCGAAGCCGCCCAAGCGGCGGGGGTCCCGGTGAAGGCGGTCCGCACCCTGGCGGTGCTCTTCGGCGGGTTGCTGGGAGGGCTCGGCGGTGCCCATATGAGCCTGGTGCACACTGGCACCTTCAGCGAGAACATGTCGGCGGGGACGGGGTTCGTCGCCATCGCCGTCGTGGTGCTGGGAAGGTGGGACCCCAGGGGCGTGCTGGCGGCGGCCCTGCTCTTCGGGTGCGCCGAAGCCCTTCAGTTCGCTCTCCAGGCAATGGATGTGGAGTTCCCCTATCCCCTGTTGCTGATGCTTCCCTATGCCTTGAGCCTGGTGGCGCTGGCTGGCGGGTTCGGACGTTCGCGGGCGCCCGCCGCACTTGCACTCCCCTGGCCCAAGCGACCAGCGTAATAGGATGAGACATTCGCGAAGCTTCCCCCCAGTCCTCGCCACTTTCCTACTGGCCGCGGTCGGGACGGCCGCCGCCGGGCCTCTGAACGGTGCCGCAGGCCAGCAGGGCTATGGCGCCGCCCGTCAGCAGGAGCTGGGCGCCGCGGCGGTCGCCCTCCAGTTCCGTCAGCTGGACGGGGTCAAGCGCGTGCTGATGATCGCCGCCCACCCCGACGACGAGGACACGAGTCTGCTGGCCGCGCTGGCCCGGGGCGCCGGTGCCGAGACAGCCTACCTCTCCCTTACCAGAGGCGAAGGCGGCCAGAACCTGATCGGTCCCCGCCTCCACGAGGGGCTGGGGATCATCCGCACAGGGGAGCTGGTGGCGGCCCGCGCCGTGGACGGCGGCAGCCAGTTCTTCAGTCGGGCCTTCGACTTCGGCTACTCCAAGACGCTGGACGAGACCCTGTCCCATTGGCCTATGGACGAAGTGCTCCGGGACGTGGTGTTCGTAATCCGCCGCTTCCGGCCTCACGTGGTCGTCTCCGTCTTCGCCGGAGCGCTCCAGGACGGCCACGGCCATCACCAAGCGTCGGGCGTCGTGACGCGAGAGGCGTTTGAGGCGGCCGGCGACCCCTCGCGCTTCCCGGAGTTGGCAGCGCACGGCGTGACGTCCTGGGCGCCGGCCAAGCTCTACCGTTCCGCCCGCTTCTCGCCCGCCGACGCCTCCGTCCGAGTGCCCACCGGTGCTTTCGATCCGGTCCTGGGGCGCTCCCATCTGCAGGTGGCCATGCAGAGCCGGAGCCAGCACCGGTCGCAGGACATGGGATCGGCCGAGTACATGGGGCCGTGGGACGCGCCGTTGCAGTTGCTGGCGTCGCGGGTCGAGGGAGGGGAGGGCGAAGGCATATTCGCCGGCGTGGACACGACGCTCTTCGGTCAACTGCCGAGCCCGCTTCCGTCCCAGTGGCCGACGGATGTGCGGGCGCGTCTGGACGAATACCGGCGAGCCGTGGCCGAGGCGCGAAACGGTCTGACCGGGCTCCAGACCCAGGGCGCGGCGCCTGGGCTGCTGGATGCGGCGGGGGTCCTTGAGGCGTTGGTGGAGGAAGCTCCCCCCGGCGAGGCCCGTCGAACGCTGGCGCGACGCTTGGCCCAGGTCCAAGAAGCTGCGCTCGCCGCCGCCGGGGTCGTGGTAGAGGCGCGGGTCGGAAAGGGCCTTCTCGTGCCCGGCGAGTCGGCGGTTGTGGATGTCGTCGTGTGGAACGGCGGCGCTCTGCCAGTCGGCCGGGTCGAGCCCCGCCTAGTGCTCCCGGATGGATGGATCACCGAGCGGACGGCCGAGTCGGCCATGGCGTCGCCTCGTTCCTTCTTCCGTCCATCGGCGCCGGAAACGCCTGCGGGCGGGCGCGTGCCCCCCGGCGGGATCGCCCGATGGAGCTGGACGGTCAGCCTTCCGCCCGACGCTCGTCCTTCGGTGCCGTACTACTTGGAAGAGGAGCGGGACGGCTGGCTGTACCAGTGGCCCGACGACCCGGCGCGCTGGGCACGGCCCTTCGATCCGTCTCCCGTGCAGGCCGCGGTCGACCTGACCATTGCGCCGCCCGACGGTCCCGAGCGTCGTCTGGAGGTGCGCCGGGAAGGGGAGTACGTGGGCGTGGACCCGGCGTCGGGCGAGTACAGGCAAGCCGTGCTGGTGGTCCCGGCCCTTGACGTGGAGGCGCATCCCCAGGTCATGGTCTGGCCGTCCGGGGGTGGCGAGGTTCCTGGAGACGCCGGGGTTCCCGGAGCCGGCGAGCTTCCCGGAGCCGGCGGCGAGGGCATGTCGGCCCGGCAGATCTCCGTCGTGTTGGCCAACAGGTCATCGGCTCCTCGGTCCGGGTCCGTCCGGCTTGATGCCCCAGACGGTTGGCGGATCGAGCCCGAGTCCGCGCCCTTTGCCCTTGAGCCCGGCGCTGGTGCCGACGGCACCCGGGGAACGTTCGTCTTCCGGGCGGCGCCGGTCGGCCAGGTCCCGGACGGACGCCACGAGTTCCAGGCGGTAGCGACCGACCAGCACGGCACCCGCTTCGACGCCGACTACGACATCGTGGACCACCCCCACATCCGGCGCGCCGCCCTCTTCCGCCCTGCGACGACGGTGGTGTCGGCGTTTCCCGTGACCGCCGACCGTTCGTTGCGGATCGGCTACGTCATGGGCTCGGGAGACGGCGGCCCCGAAGCCCTCCGCCAGATGGGTATGACGGTGGAGCTGCTGGGCCCGGCGCAGGTGCGCGACGGCGAGTTCGGCAGTTACGACGCCCTCGTCCTTGGCGTCCGCGCCTACGAGACTCGGCCCGACCTGATCGCTTCCAACGAGGCGGTGCTGGATTTCGCCCGGGCAGGCGGCACGGTGGTGGTGCAGTACAACCGCTACGGGTTCCCGCTAGGAGGGTTCGCGCCCTATCCGGTGCAAATGACCCGTCCACACGACCGAGTCACCGACGAGACGGCCCCCATGGCCATTGCCATGCCCCAGGCGCCGGTGTTCACGGCCCCCAACCCGATCGGCCCCAGCGACTTCGACGGATGGGTGCAGGAGCGGGGCCTCTACTTCCTGTCCGAGTGGGACAACCGCTTCGTGCCCCTGATCGAGACCGCCGACCCCGGCGAGGCACCCAAGCGGGGGGCACTGCTCGTGGCGCCGGTCGGCGACGGGCTCTACGTCTACACCGGGCTGGCCTTCTTCCGCCAGTTCCCAGCCGGCGTACCCGGGGCCTACCGGCTCTTCACGAACCTGGTCTCGCTCAAATCGGAGGAGTGGCGACGGGCAATGGCCCGCCGGCCGGTCGGATGATTCCGTGGGACTTCATCGACGGCGCCTGCGCAGTCTTCGTCGTCGGCGTGCTGCTCACGCAGGGTGTCAGCACCATTCGCGCCCGGGCTGGGGCCGGGAGTGTCGGTCGCAACAATAACATGTTGAGACTGGCGATGCGGCAATTTGCGACCGCAACGGCGTTGCTTCTTGCAGCTTGCGGGGCCGAGTCTCGGTCTTATCCCGTCATGTCCTTGTTCTCGGAAGGTGCGGGAGAACGAGTTGTTGTGCCAGCCCGGTACGACACGCTCTGGACGTACGGTGGCATGGCCGACACGTTGCTGTCAGTTCCTGGTCCGATGGTTCCGGCTCGAGACGGAGGTGTGTACGTCCTTGATCTGCAGTTCTACGGGTCTCCAAGTTTTCGCACGATGGAACAGTGTCATGGTCGCGGGGCCGTCCCGGAGATGGCCCTGGCGAGTTCAGGGAAGTCAGGGCGATGACCGCTTGGAGGGAAGGCGGAGTATTGCTCGCCGACTCGGGCAACCGTCGCTTGCTGTACTTCTCTCCGCATGGCACCCTGGAAAACGAGGTGACGGTGCGCGATGATTCGTTTTCGCTAATCAGCGGCGTAGTTGAGCTAGCGGACGGCACCGTTGTTCTTGACACAAGCGGGCCCACGCCCTGGTTGCTGGTGTCACCGAGCACGGGCGAAACTAGACCAATCTCGGTGCCATGGGAAGGGTTTGACCGGATGAACTACCTGCAGCGTTCAGGCAACGTCAGTGGTTCTGGGCCCATATGGGTATTCGGCTTTATCGCAGGAAACGGATTCTATGTGATGGAGCATGATATGGTCGCAGGCACCTATCCATATGTCGAACATGCTGAGTTTCCAGAGGTCGTCGTATCGTCGCCGGCACGGGGAACAACGGTCGTTAGTCTGACGAGCCGACCCCAGTACTCTGGATACAAGCTGTCAGTTAGGGAGGATACGATGTTTGTCCTGCCTGGCGGAGCAACGCCCCACCGAAGGCGCGTTTTGGACAAGTACAGTCTGCCTACCGGCCAGTACCTGCACTCTCAGATGTTGCCTGGAACCGCAATGGGGTTCGCCGTTGCCGAGAACAACAGGGTGTTCCTCGCCACAATGGATCAGTCAGGGCTCTTCCCAGTACTTGTATCCTTAGAGTTGTCTCAGGCATACTACGGCGGAAGTCGAGACGGGTGACGCCCGATGAAGCTGGTATGGGTAGTGTTGCGACGCGAATACCTGGAGCGCGTGACGACAGGTTTCTGGATTGGTACCCTTCTGTTTCCTCTGATCTTGATTCTCTTCGGCGTGGTGGCCCTTCTAGTAGTGGTCGCTGGCCGCTCGCCGCGCGAAGTGGCTCTTCTCGACCAGACTGGCGTCTTGGCGACCCGTGTTGCCACCGGACTGGAAGCCGCCGACTACGCAGTAGATGTTCTCGACTCCACAGAGCGTAGGGAATCACTAGACCAGCGCGTCGCGGAGGGGGACATCGTCGGCTATCTGGTTCTTGACGACCTGACGATTGCCGAGGGTGTATTCGCATATCACAGCGAGCGTCCCCCTGGCTTGGCCTTTCGATCCATGTCCCAGCGAGTTGTGGCGGAGGCGGCACTGACCGTGCGCATCACTGATCTTGCAGACTCGGCCAGCTTTCAGCGCTTGATGGCCGGAGGTCAGTTGGACTTCAGGGCTGTTGGAGGGGATGGAGCTGCTGGACGAGATCGGTCTGCTGGAAGGGATGGAGCCCCCAATGACACCGACCGCACTGCCGTCGTCACGGGCTTCGCCGGGGCCATGCTACTGTACATCATGGTGACCACCTACGGTATTCTGGTGCTTCGGGCTGTGATGACCGAGAAGAGCAGCCGCGTGGTAGAGGTCGTGCTGTCGTCAGTTCGGCCTTGGCAACTCATCTTGGGCAAGGTGCTGGGTGTGGGTGCCGTGGGCCTGACCCAGCAAATGGCTTGGGCCACCCTAATGCTTCTTTTCAGCTTGGTCGTCGTTCCTGTCTGGCTTGCTCGCTCCCCCGATGCAAGTATCGCTCACGCCCTCACTCTCTTGCCGAGCATCGGGGTTGTCCTTCTCTTCTTGACATTCTTCGTTCTGGGGTACTTTCTCTACGCCGGATTGTTTGCTACCGCCGGCGCGCTCTGCAACAGCGAGGAAGATACCGCCCATGTCCAGCTTCCAATCGCAATGCTTCTGGTGGCGTCCGTGGTCTTGCTGAGCATAAGCGTTACGGGATCCGATCCTGAATGGGTGGAGTGGGCGGCACTGTTTCCGTTCTTCAGCCCGGTTCTCATGTTCCCTCGGGCAGTCGCGGGAACAGTTCCCGTGTGGATGACGCTCCTCTCGTTGGTACTGATGACGGTGACGATCGTCGCCACGGCCTGGGTCGCAGGGCGGATATACAGAGTAGGGCTACTCATGCAGGGCAAGCGACCAACCATCCGCGAGCTCGCACGCTGGTTGAGAGCGGCCTGACTCGGCCCACGGTCCCAGCGGTCCGCGACGGCCCATTCGTGGTACGGCCCTCTCGTGGTACGGCCCGGTTGTCCACGAGCTGTTCGAGTGGTATCGTCCGTCACGTCTCGTCACTGTCGTGGCCAGACAGTCCCTCGCATCCAGCGACGACCATGCATCTCCAGAAGCCGAGCATCCAGAACCTTGACTGCCCACGTGGTGGGACAGCGGCAAGGCGTTTCCGGCCGATGACTAAGTTCGTCGGAAGTCCCACCGCACTGGTCGCCTGCTGCATGGCGGCGCTGGGCGCAGGATGCAGCGAAGGGGACGCGCCGGCGGGCGGCGCAACCACCCGAGACACGTTGCCTTCGGGCGTCGAGGTGGTGAGCTTTTCACCAGCGGCCGAGCCGCGCTGGACGATGGTCGAGGAGCTTCGGGTGGGCTCCGTCGGGAGCGGTGGCCCGGATCAGTTCGGGTCGATCAGCGGGTTGGCCGTGACCGCCGACGGTGGCTTCGCTGCGCTCGACTTCCAGGCGCAGGAGGTTCGAGTCTTCGACGCACAGGGGGCCCATGTCGCGACGCATGGCGGCCGGGGCGGAGGACCGGGCGAACTGGAGAGTGCCAACGGACTGCTCATGTCTCCCGATGGGCTTCTTTGGGTTCCGGACAGCCGCAACCTACGGATGTCCGTCTTCGACGTGCACGGCGGGTTCGTGGAGTCGCATCCATACCAGAGGTTGGATTGGAGTTTCCAGTGGCCGGGGGCGATGGGCGCGGATGGTCGCATCTTTGAGCAGCATTACGATCGGAACGCCGACCCCGTTGAGCGCTTGTTGGTTGTCTACGACGAGACGATGATTGCGCTGGACACGTTGCCGATGGGTCCCTACAAGCGTGAAGGTTTCTACAGCTTTACCGTCGGACGCGCCAGCGGCTCCATTGGCGTGCCGTTCTTCCCGATGGAGATGCTCTTGATCGACCCCGCAGGATCGATATGGCAAACGGATGCCGGGTCGTCGGAGTACCGGATTCGCAAGTGGACTCCCGGCGGCGACACCACGTTCGTTGTGATCGGCAACCGCACGGCGCTGCCCGTCGCCGACGCGGAGCGCGACTCCGCTATCGCCCACCTTCAGGAGCAGCTTGGGCGAGTCGGAATCGACGCCGATTTCGACTGGTCGAGGATTCCCGACGCCAAGCCGGTTGTCGATGGTCTCTTTCTGCCCGGCGACGGCAACCTTTGGGTGAAGACGACCGACGCCCGCGGCCAGACTGTGTTCGACGTGCTCTCCGCCAGCGATGGATCCTATCGAGGCACGGTCCTGGCCGGCGTTTCCGGTCTCGTTGTAGGCCCTCGTCTCCTCCACGTGCGAGGGGACCGCATCTGGTTCGTCACGGTGGACGCCTCGGCTGTTCCCCACGTGGTGCGGGCCCGCCTCCATGACGCTCGTTGATCGCGAACAGTCGGCGTCACACTGTCCCGAGGCGTCGGAGTTGCCCCGGTGTCGTGGACATGTCCAATTGTTCGGGACAAGGAGGATCCGCGATGCCCAAGAAGCACAAGCAGTACCCGGCTGAGTACCGCCGACAGATCGTCGACCTAGTCCGCTCGGGGCGGTCGCCGGAGGCGGTGGCCCGCGAGTTCGAGCCCTCGGCTCCCACGATCCGCAACTGGGTCAAGCAGGCCGACATCGACGAGGGCCGTCGCACCGACGGGACCACGACCCGTGGCCGGGAGGAGGTTCGTCGGCTCAAGCGGGAGGTCAAGCGGCTTCGCCTCGAGCGGGACATCCTGAAGAAAGCCACGGTCTGGTTCGCCCCGGAGAGCAATTCAATCCCCGGAAGGGATTCGAGTTCGTAAGGGCGTATCGGGCCGTGTTTCCCATCCGTAGCGAGCCGCCCGACTTAAGAGAGGCCCTGGAGTGGGAATGACCCAGCCCGACCCTGAGCTCTCCCTCGACCGTCCCGGTTCCGAGGCCGCCGCTCACCAGGTCTCCGAGGATCCCGCCCAGGAGGTCAAGCGCCTCGTGGCCGAGATCGACCGGCACGACCATCTCTACTATGTGAAGGATGCGCCAGAGGTGTCCGACTTGGAGTACGACGGACTCTACCGGCGGCTCCAAGAGCTGGAGAAGGCCCATCCGGAGCTTCGCACACCGGATTCGCCCACGCAGCGGGTCGGTGCGGAACCCCTGGACGAGCTTCCAAGCGCCGAGCACGCGGCGCCCATGCTGTCGCTGGACTCGACGTACGAGCTTGGCGACGTTCGGCGGTTCGACGAGCGGGTGCGCAAGGAACTGGACTCCGCTGAGGCCACCGACCCCATCCGCTACGTGCTGGAACCCAAGCTGGACGGTGCTTCGCTCGAGCTCGTCTACGAGGACGGGTTGCTGGTGCGGGCCACCACGCGGGGCAACGGGCACGTCGGCGAAGTCGTCACCGAGAACGCGCGCACGATCCGCTCGATCCCTCTGCGTCTGCGGGATGTGGAGAAGCAGCCTCCGCCCCGATTCCTGTCCGTGCGCGGCGAGGCGATCATGCGGCTGAGCGAGTTCCAGTACCTCAACCACAGTCGCCGACGGAAGGGACGGCCGGAGTACAAGAACCCTCGCAACGTCACCTCCGGCGCACTGCGCCAGCTCGACTCCCGGGTGGTCGCTCGGCGTCCCCTGCAAGTCTTCGCCTTCGACGTGCTCCACATGGAAGAGGGTCCGCCTCTCCCCACCGACCGCCGAGCCCTCTCCGCGATGAAGGCGTGGGGCTTCCAAATACCGGAACGGGTCAAGACCGCCGGGTCGGTAGAGGAGATCGCCGACTACTACAGCGACTTCGACGAGCGACGCGACGACCTGGACTACGAGATCGACGGCATCGTGGTCAAGGTAGACGAGCTGGCCCTGCGTCCGGTGTTCGGCGACACCTCTCACCATCCGCGCTGGGCGATGGCGCTCAAGTTCCGGCCTCGCCGGGTCGCCGCCGTGATTCGCGCCATCGACACGCAGATCGGACGGACCGGCGTGGTCACTCCCGTGGCCCGCCTCTGGCCCGTCAAGGTGAGCGGCGTGACCGTGACCAACGTGACCCTCCACAATCGGGAGGAGCTGGAGCGCAAGGGCGTTCGAGAGGGCGACGCGGTGTGGGTGCAGCGCGCGGGCGACGTCATCCCGCAGATCCTAGGACCCGTCAAACGAGGTCCCCCCTTCTCTATGCCCGTCCAGTGCGAGAGCTGCGGAACCGAGCTGGTGGAGCGCGGTCCGCTGACGGTCTGCCCCAACCACTTCGGCTGCCGGGCGCAGCTTGAAGCGCGGATCGTCCACTTCGCCTCCCGGAGCGCTCTGGACATCGAGGGACTGGGGGCCAAGACGGTGGGACAGCTCGTGAAGCGAGGAATGGCGCAGGAACTTGCGGACCTCTTCAAACTGACCCCGGAGCGCGTTGCGGAGCTGGATGGCTTCGGCCAACTCTCGGCAGACAAGCTCGTAACGGCGATCCGAGGACTGCGGGTGTTCGACCTGCCCGCTGGCTGGCGGTCCGTCACGCTGCATCCCGTTGCGAGAGCCGCTCTCCAGGGCCGCAAGCGGGTCAAGCTGGAACGCTTTCTGGTCGGCCTGGGCATCCCCGAGGTAGGCACCACCGTCGCTCGCGACTTGGCCGCCCACTTTCGCGGGTTCTCGTCCCTGCGCCAAGCGACCACGGAGCAGCTGGTTGAACTCCACGGCGTCGGCGAGAAGATGGCGTCGGCGATCCGAGAGTTCTTCGACAACGAGCACGTCAGGCGCGGCCTGGACCGCCTGCTCCGCAAGGGGTTCGACTTCGTCCCGCCCCCGGAGCCGTCCCTAGCGACCGACGCCGACCACGCCCCGGCCCACCCTGTCGCCGGCAAGACCTTTGTAATCACTGGCACTTTCGAGAGCATTAGTAGGAGCGACCTGAAGGAACATCTACGGAAGCAGGGAGCACGAGTGACGGGTTCGGTGACCACGAAGACCGACTACCTAGCCTTCGGCGACAAGCCAGGGTCCAAGCTGGCCAAGGCGAAGGAGCTCGGCGTGAAGGTCCTCGACCGAGACGAGTTCTTCGAGCTCATGGAGCTGCCGGACCCGCCCGCGTCTTCGGCCAGCCCAGGGTCTGGTGCCGCCGAATGAACTCGGAATTCATCTCCCACCTCCTCCTTCTCCTCGGAGGGTTCGGCGCGCTCTACTTCGGTGCCGAATGGCTGGTGCGAGGGGCGGCCCGGATCGCCACCTACTATGGCGTCAGTCCCGTGGTCGTGGGCCTCACGCTGGTCTCGCTCGGCACTTCGGCGCCCGAGCTGGTGGTGTGCGTCATGGCGAGCTTGCGGGGCGAGGGGAGCTTGGTGGCGGGCAACATCCTCGGCTCCAACTTGGCCAACATCGGCCTGATCCTGGGCGCCACGGCGCTGATTCGCCCCCTCTCGGTCGCCGACCGGGTGATCAGCCGCGAAGTCCCGATCATGATCGTGATCACCCTGTTCGTCTGGCCGCTCCTGTTGGACGGTGACGTGAGCCGTTACGAAGGATGGGGACTCCTGCTGCTGCTCGCCGTGTACATCGCCTTCACCTTCATGACCGGCGAGGAGGAGATCGAGGAGATTGTGGGCGAGGTGGAGGACTTGGCGGCCGAGGAAGGTCCCAACCTGCTTCGCAACCTAGGGTTGGTCGTGGTTGGGGGAGCGGGATTGGGACTAGGCGGCTGGGCCATCGTGGGGGGCGCGCAATACCTGACGGAGGTGTTCGGCATCAGCGAGTCGGTGGTCGGCTTCACGATCGTCGCCGTGGGCACTTCCCTGCCGGAGCTGATCACGTCGGTCGTGGCGGCAGCCCGCCGGCAGGCCGACATCGCCGTGGGGAATGTGGTCGGGTCCAACATCTTCAACCTGACGGCGGTGATGGGGGGCGCCTCGATTGCGCGCGGCTTCGACCTGGAGCCGAAGGTGCTGGCGCTGGAGTTCCCCTCGGTGCTTCTCCTGTCGGTCATGCTGTGGCCCGTGGTGACCACAGCCAAGGAAGTGAGAAGGGGGGAAGGCATCTGCCTGCTGCTCGCCTATGTGGGGTTCGTGGTCTGGATCAGCCGTGGCTAGCGCCATAAGCCGTGGCTAGCGACGGCCTAGCCGTCCGCCTGAAGCGAGTCGAGTCCCGGAACGTCACCTTTCTCGGCCGCCGCACCCCATTCTGGACCGACGCGCAGGGCGTGCGCGTGCAGGACGACGCCGGCCGGAGCTACCTGGACCTGACGGGCGCGTTCGGAGTCGCCTTCGCCGGGCACCGCCACCCCCGCATCATGAGCCGGATCGAGGAGCAGGCGGGAAGGCTGGTCCACGGGATGGGCGATGTGCACCCGCCGGCGGTGAAGGTGGAGTTCCTGGAGGCGCTGGCGGAGCGGATGCCCTGGTCCGAGACTCGGATCGTCCTGGGCGTGACCGGTTCTGACGCCGTGGAGGCGGCCCTCAAGACGGCCCAGCTCGCCACGGGCCGCACCGGGATCGTCGCCTTCGAGGGGAGCTACCACGGCTTGGCGCTGGGTGCCCTGGCCGCCACGCATCGGGCCCACTTTCGACGCCCTTTCGTGGATCGGCTGACGGACCATGTGCGGTTCCTGCCTTTCCCGTCCACACCCGACGAGGCGGACGAGGTCTTGGAGCGCCTGAACGCCGCGCTGGCGGAAGCGCCCGTCGGTGCTGTGATCGTGGAGCCGATTCAGGGCCGTGCCGGGGTGCGGGTGCCTCCGCCCGGCTTCCTGCGGAGAGTGGCCCGGCGGACGCGAGCGGCGGGTGCCCTGCTGATCGCCGACGAGATCTTCACCGGAATGGGCCGGACGGGGAGCCTACTGGCGTGCGACGGCGAGACGACGCCGGACCTGGTCTGCCTGGGCAAGGCGCTTGGCGGCGGTCTCCCCCTGTCGGCGTGCTGCGGTCCGATGGAGGTGATGGACGCATGGCCGCCCTCGACCGGCGAGGCGATTCACACCAGCACCTTCCTGGGCCATCCCCTGGCCTGCGCCGCCGGGCTTGGGTTCTTGGAGGTCCTTGAGGGCGACGGCCTGGAGGCGCGAGCAGCGCGCTTGGGCGCGTTGGCCAGCCGGTGGTTGAAGGAAGCGCTGGCTGGCTGCGCCTCGGTGATGGAGGTGCGGGGCCGGGGACTGATGCTGGGGGTGGAGCTGAACGCTCCCCCCGGCGTCGGCGTGCGGGTCGCAGAGCGAGTGCTGGAGCAGGGCGTGATCGTACTCCCAGCGGACGAGGACGGGCGCGTGGTGGAGCTGACGCCACCGGCCACGATCTCGTCGGAGGAGCTGGAGGAGGGGGTGGGGGTCCTGGCGGCTGTGGTGCGTGGGTGAGCTGTCCGCGTGCGTGGGTGAGCTGTTCCGCCGGCGGGGGGCCGGGTCAGCGGGCCGATGTGGCCGGATCAGCGGGCCGACGTGGAGAAGTCGATCCGTTCCGCCAGCGCCAAGTCCTTCTTGGTGATGCCGCCCGCGTCGTGGGTCGAAAGGGTGATGTACACCTTGTCGTACCGCACGTCGATGTCGGGGTGATGGTCGTGCTCGTCGGCCAGGGTGGCGATCCGGTTGACGAACACGATGGAGGCCCGGAACGAAGCGAAGGCGAACCGCTTCCGTATGGAGTTCTCGCGCACCTTCCACCCTTGGCGGGCGTCCGCCCAGCCCTGGACCTCCGCCGGAGAGAGTCTGCTGGCCATCTGTCGTCCTCCCGTTCGGTTGGGGGACCTCGGTTGGGGGCCTTGGGGCCGGGGACGCACTCCCTGCCCTCCCTCCAAGGTAACCCTGTTGACGCCCGCCGGCAGTCTTCCTATCATTCGTGTCCCGATGCGGGGTGGAGCAGTCTGGTAGCTCGTCGGGCTCATAACCCGAAGGTCGCGGGTTCGAATCCCGCCCCCGCTATGACTCCAACGGACACCGTCATCAGATGGCGCCCTGGGGACCGTCGCCCTCGCGCTGCGGTCCCGGGGGCAAGCCGGCCAAGCCGCCGGCGGGGGGCCTCCAGGGCTCCGTCGCCGGATCGGCCTCGGTCGGTTTTTTGTCGGCGGGTTCCCCGGAGTCGCGGGGCCAGGTAGCTCAGTTGGTAGAGCACGCGACTGAAAATCGCGGTGTCGGCGGTTCAATTCCGCCCCTGGCCATTTCGGAAGCCACAGGTCCGTAGCTCAATTTGGTAGAGCACCGGTCTCCAAAACCGGCGGTTGGGGGTTCGAGTCCCTCCGGGCCTGCTGTCGCCACCGGGGCGACGGCTGGGAAACAACGATGCGCCCTCATCGTCTAACGGCCAGGACACCACTCTTTCAAGGTGGAGATCGGGGTTCGATTCCCCGTGAGGGTATGGGGTTCGCAGGATGGACCCGTCGATCGGGGGCTGTAGCTCAGTTCGGTTAGAGTGCCGGTCTGTCACACCGGAGGCCGCGGGTTCGAGTCCCGTCAGCCCCGCTGCTGGACTTCTTTGACAATCAGGGTCGTGGAGCAGTTTCCGGCTCGCATTCTCGCGGTGCTGGGGCCGTAGCTCAGTTGGGAGAGCGCCTGAATGGCATTCAGGAGGTCAGGGGTTCGACTCCCCTCGGCTCCACTAACGACTGGCCGGCAAGGCTGATTGACTGGCCGGCAGGCTGGCCGAGCTCGGGTGGCGGAATTGGCAGACGCGCAGGATTCAGGATCCTGTGGGGGGTACCCCCGTGAGGGTTCGAGTCCCTCCCCGAGCACTTTGAGCCGGAAACGGCATCTTGCCCACGTGCTGGAATTGGTAGACAGGCTGGTTTGAGGGACCAGTGTTCGAAAGGACGTACAGGTTCGAGTCCTGTCGTGGGCACTCTGGGAAGCGCCCGTAGCTCAATTGGATAGAGTACCTGACTACGGATCAGGGGGTTGGGGGTTCGAGTCCTCCCGGGCGCACTTGTGGTGGAGACGGCAAGGGAAGCGCGGAAGCGAGTCCCTGGTTGCCGCCGGGGGCGCGTAGCTCAGCTGGTTAGAGTGCCACGTTGACATCGTGGAGGTCACAGGTTCGAGTCCTGTCGCGCCCACTCGTGGGTTTTCGGGGCCGTAGCTCAGTTGGGAGAGCGCAGCGTTCGCAACGCTGAGGTCAGGGGTTCGACTCCCCTCGGCTCCACTTGTCGTGTCCGCCTGGCGGATGCCCCGAAAGATCGCCACCGTAGCTCAGCTGGTAGAGCACGTCACTCGTAATGACGGGGTCGTCGGTTCGAGTCCGACCGGTGGCTCTGAAGCAGTTGGATAGCCCCGTGGTGTAACTGGCAACACGTCTGACTCTGGATCAGAAGAGTCCTGGTTCGAGCCCAGGCGGGGCTACTTCGGAGGGATGGCTGAGCGGCTAAAAGCGGCGCCCTGCTAAGGCGTTGGTCCATTGGGCCACGTGGGTTCGAATCCCACTCCCTCCGCTTGAAGCGAAGCGAAACGGCGGGTGTGGGCTTCGATCTTCGAGCCGAAGGGGGATCGGCCCGAGGCCGACCCCCCGGAGACGGCCGGCGCCAGCCGGCCCATCCCACTCCCTCCGCCGCACCAGAACAGGACGGGTGGCCGAGCGGCTTAAGGCGCACGACTGGAAATCGTGTGGGCATCTTGCCCGCGTGGGTTCGAATCCCACCCCGTCCGTTGAGCGACAGCGATGCGGATGGGGAGGGAGTCGATCTTTCGAGCCGAAGGGGGATCGGCCCAAGGCCGAGCCCCCGGAGACGGCCGGCGCGAGCCGGCCCATCCCACCCCGTCCGTTGAGCGACAGCAGGACCCACTTCAAGGCGGGGCGTGGCTCAGTCCGGTAGAGCGCTGCGTTCGGGTCGCAGAGGTCCCCGGTTCGAATCCGGGCGCCCCGATTTGGCTCCACGACACCTTGGCTCCACGACACCTGGGAGGCGTAGTCCTAACTGGTAAGGCACCGCACTCGAAATGCGGCGTGCGCAAGCACTTGGGGGTTCGAGTCCCTCCGCCTCCGTTCAATTCTGTCTCCGCCCAGCCGCGGACGGCGCAAGAGACCCTGTGAAGCAAGTCCTCCAGTCCTACCGCACCGGCAAGACGTGGCTGGCCGACGTCCCCGTACCCCAATGCGCTCGGGGCGGAGTGCTGGTCCGCACCCGTTGCAGCCTGATCTCGGCTGGGACCGAGCGGATGCTCACGGAGTTGGCGAAGAAGAGCTTGCTGTCCAAGGCGAAGGCGCGCCCAGACTTGGTGCGGCAGACGATCGCCAAAGCTCGGTCGGAGGGGATCAAGCCGACGGCCGAGAAGGTCTTCGCCAAGCTGGATGAGCCCATCGCCCTCGGGTACTCGGCGGCCGGCGAGGTGGTCGAAGCTGGTGCCGACGCAGGCGGCCCGCGCCCCGGCGACAGAGTGGCGGCGGCCGGCGGAGGCTACGCCAGCCACGCAGAGTTCAACTTCGTGCCGCGCAACCTGTGTGTGCGCCTTCCCGACGGGGTGTCCTACGCCGACGCTGCCTTCACGACCGTGGGAGCGATTGCCCTCCAGGGGGTTCGCCAAGCCAACCCGCTGCTGGGGGAGCGGGTCGTGGTGGTCGGTCTCGGGCTGCTGGGGCTGCTCACTGTCCAGATGCTCAAGGCCAACGGTTGCGCCGTGCTCGGTGCCGATCCGAAGGAGGAGCGAGCCCGTCTTGCTGGCCGACTCGGCGCCGACGTCGCGGCGACCACCGATGTGGCCGAAGCTTGCGAAGCCTTCACGGGAGGGCGCGGCGCCGACGCCGTGATCATTGCCGCCGCCACCTCGGACAACGGTCCCATCGAGACCGCCGCCCAGCTGTCGCGCCGGAAGGGACGAGTGGTGGCCGTCGGAGCCGTAGGGCTGAACGTGCCCCGCGACGCCTTCTACAAGAAGGAGCTGGAACTGCGCCTCTCCATGTCCTACGGACCTGGGCGGTACGACCCCAGCTACGAAGAGGGCGGCATCGACTATCCCTTTCCGTACGTTCGCTTCACCGAACAGCGCAACATGGAGAGCTTCCTGTACCTTGTGCAGCAGGGGAAGGTGACTCCGGGTGCGCTGGTCACTCACACGGTACCGTTCGACCAAGCGCTGGACGGCTATGCGCTGCTGGGCGCGTCCCACTCCGACCGCTCTCGCCGATCGGGCCCCGAGCCCCTAGCGAACCCCGAGCCCCTAGGCATCCTCCTGGAGTACCCGGAGAACGCCGACGCAGCGACTTCTGTGCGCCTGCCGCGGAAAGGCTCCCACCCACACTCCCACCCACACTCACGGCCAACCGGTGCTTCGTCGCTCCGCACTGCGCAAGCCACCGGAGGGCGCCCGCTCGGAATCGGCTTCATTGGGGCCGGCAACTTCGCCCGAAGCGTGCTCCTCCCCCGACTCGTCCGGATGAAGGGTGTCGCACTCACCGCTGTGTGCACCACCGCCGGCCATAGCGCGCGTCACGCAGGCCAGCGGTTCGGCTTCGCGACTGCCACCACCGACCCAGCGGCGCTTCTGGAAGACCCTGGCACACAAGCGGTCGTCGTCGCCACTCGACACGACAGCCACGCCGCGCTGGCAGCAGCCGCGTTGCGGGCCGGCAAACACGTCTTCGTGGAGAAGCCCCTCTGCATCCAAGCGGCCGAACTGGAGGACGTTCGGTCGGCCCTGGACGACGCCCAAGCCGCGGGCCAGCGGCCGTGCCTGATGGTCGGGTTCAACCGGCGCTTCTCGCCCCACGCCCAAGCGCTCCGGGCTGCGTTCGCCCAACGCCGGACGCCGCTTGCGGTCAGCTATCGGGTCAATGCCGGAGGCGTCCCGCCCGACCACTGGGTGCACCACCCAGCTGTGGGAGGCGGCCGTCTCGTGGGCGAAGGGTGCCACTTCGTCGACTTCTGCGGCGCACTGACCGGCCAGGACCCCATTGCGGTGACGGCCGTCGCGCTCGACCAGGATCGGTCCGGCCCCGTTCCGCCGGACTCGGCGGCGATCACGATCGAGTACGCCGACGGCTCGCTGGCGGCAATCCAGTACTTCGCAGGCGGCCACCGCAACATGCCGAAGGAGCGTTGCGAAGTCTTCGCCGGAGGCCGGAGCGCTGTGATCGACGATTTCCGGTCCACCACCTTCTTCGGCGGCGGAGGCGATCGGGTGCGGGGCAAGCAGGACGGGCTGCGGGGCAAGCAGGACAAGGGGTTCGACGGCGAGCTGACCGCGTTCCTGGACGCCTGCCGGGGGGAGAGCGCTTGGCCGATCCCTTGGAGACAGATCGCGGCGGCCCATCTAGTGTGCTTCGGCGCGGTGCGGAGCCTGGAGACCGGCGAGCGGGTTCGGATCGAGGGGTGAGGACGTGAGGACGGTTCGCGTCCTGAACGTTGTGGGCGCGCGCCCGAACTTCGTCAAGATCGCGTCCCTGATCGACGCCTTCCAGCGTTGTGAGAGGATCGACCCGGTGCTGGTTCACACGGGTCAGCACTACGACGACGCCATGAGCGCCCGCTTCTTCCGAGACCTGGGACTGCCCCGCCCCGACGTGAACTTGGAGGTCGGCTCCGGGAGCCACGCCGTGCAGACCGCGGAGATCATGAAGGCGTTCGAGAAGGTGGCGCTGCGCCTGTGCCCCGACGCCGTGCTGGTGGTCGGCGACGTGAACAGCACGATCGCCTGCGGACTGGTGGCGGCCAAGCTTGGCGTCCCGCTGATTCACGTCGAGGCCGGACTCCGGAGCGGCGACCGTACGATGCCCGAGGAGATCAACCGGGTGCTCACCGACGCCATCAGCGACCTGCTGTTCTGCACCGAGAGCGCAGGCGTGGAAAACTTGGCGCGGGAAGGCGTCGCTCACGACAAGGTCTTTCTGGTGGGCAACACAATGGTGGACACGCTGCTGCGCCACCGGGAGCGTTCCAGGGCGTCGGCGGTGCTGCAGGACTTGCGGCTGGAGGGCTCGACGAAGGCCGGCGGATACGCCGTGGCAACGCTGCACAGGCCCTCGAACGTGGACGAAGAGCGCACCTTGACCGGCATCCTGGATGCGCTGGAAGCAGTGCAGGCCGACCTCCCGGTCGTGCTCCCGTTGCACCCCCGCCTCCGAGCATCCCTGGCCCGCTTCGGCTTGGAGGAGCGGGTTGCGAGTCTGGCCGGGCTTCGGACGGCGGCCCCGTTCGGCTACCTGGACTTCCTGAAGCTGGTGGACAACGCGCGAGTCGTGCTCACCGATTCGGGAGGGCTCCAAGAGGAGACGACGGCGCTGGGGGTACCCTGCGTGACGCTGCGGGAGAACACGGAGCGCCCGGCGACGATCGAGATCGGAACCAATCGGCTGGCGGGTACGACCCGCGAGGGAATCCTGGCGGCGTACCGAGATGCGACGGCGGAGGCGGCGCAGGGCGTGGGCGAGGCCGGCTCGATGCTCCCGCCGCTGTGGGACGGCCGGGCCGGCGAACGGATCGCGGCCACCCTAGAGGCGAAGCTGGGATAGCGGTTGTCTCGCGCCACCAAGGTCAGCGGATCATCACCCGCGCGCCCAGCTGTATCCGCCACCGAGAGAACACCCCTGGGTCGGGAATGAACGTCTCGGCAGGCCCCGTGAACTCGAAGACCGGCTCGCCGCTCCCGTTGAACTCGACGAGACGCAGCGGCGAGGTCGCAGACGGGTTGGCGATCTTGCGGACGCCCCAAGCGCTGTTGATCAGGTTGCCTACGTTCAGAGCGTCCATGCTGAGCTGCAACGTCTGGCCCGCGATGGCAATGTCTTGCAGAATGCGCACATCCACGCCGGCGAACCAAGGCGCCAGCGCACCCATCCGATCCGAGATGCGGCCCCGGCTGCGGCTCAAGTACGGATCCTGCTCGATGAACGCGTCCAACGCCGCCCATTGGGACGGGTCCGCCAAGTTGATCTCGCTTTGGTCGCGAGGGACGTAGATCAGGTCGTTGCCGCCGTATCCGTCGCCGTTGACGTCGCCAGCGTAGACGAAGGAGAAGCGGTTGCCGCCCGACGCCGTGAAGCGTCCGCCCTGGGCGGTTTCCGCAAAGACGCCGATGCGAGTCGCGAACCGCTCCGACCAAGTGTGCGTGTAGGTGGCGGTCGCCAATACGCGGTGTCTGGGACCGAACTCGGACCAAGATAGGCGTGCGTTGTTGGGGTCGCCCTGCACAGGCAGGTTTTGCCACATGAGCGATGCGATCTCCGTCGACTTCATGGTGTTCTTGGCATGGGTGAAGGCGTAGGCCAGCGATGCGGTGCCGCCGCTGAACGCCTTCCGGAGTTCGCCAGTGACGCTGACGTTGTAGCCCTGGCTCGTGTTGTCAAGAACGTATATGCCCGCGCCTCCATCGGCGTTGAGTTCGTTGGCGCCGGCACCGCCGTAGTAGGGCCGCCCGTCTCGCAGCGTTCGCGCGGGCCTGGCCAAGTCGGCGTTGCGAACCACAACGGCGTTGATGTCGTTGCCGTAGACGAGTTCCATCGTGGCATCCAGTCCTTCGACGATCTCGTGGTCCACGGCGATGTCGGTCACCCAGAGCTGGGGCCACTTGAAGTCCGGGTCCATGGCGTTCAGATCGAACGTCTGTTGCAGGACTGTGTTCTCCCGAACCTTGACCTGCGGCACGTTGTTGCCAGGCGCCCATATGTTGGGGTTGGCGCCCGGGTTCGAAACCACGTTCCCAAACCACACAAAGGGAATGCGTCCTGTGAAGATGCCCGTCCCCCCGCGCAAGCGGGTCGACCCGTCGCCGCGCATGTCCCAGTTGAAGCCGAGGCGCGGCGAGAAGAGGGGCGTGGCGCCGGGGAGCGCGCTCTGGTCCACCGTTTCAGGATTGCCGTTCTGGTCAATGGCTGTGAGGGACCTGGAGTAGGGGTTGTCCACGGGCTCGGAGAAGTAGATCGGCATGTCCATCCGCACCCCGGCGGTCACGTTGAGGTTGGTGCCCACCGGAAACTCGTCCTGGGCGTAGAAGGACAGCTGCCCCACGCTGGGCCGTTCGCCCTTGTACGGCCCCGTTCCGATCATGCTCGCAAAGTCCTTGGCGCCGTCCTCCGTGGCGGCGAAGAACTCGTCCACCGACGAGAAGGTGGAGCCCACCGGCAGGAAGTGTGGCAGGAAGAATAGACCGTGGCGGAAGAGGTTGAAGGAGTTGACGAAGCCGAAGTGCTCGAAGTTGACCCCGGCCGTGAGAGCGTGTCTGCCCTTGTAGTACGTGAAGTTGTTGGTGAACTGGTAAACGTTCTGGTGGACGATATTGCGAATGGAAAACGGTTCGTGGCCCAAGGTTGTATAGCCGACCCCGTCTTCGCCGATCTGGATCGTGGGGTAGTCGTCGCTGAAGGGGTAGCGAAGGTCCCGGAAGCGGTTGTAGCTGGCGAAGAAGCGGTTGGCAAAACGGTCGCCCCGGCTGTTCAGCTCCAAAGCAAACGAATGGAGGTTGTTGTTGATCGCGTAGCCGGCGTTGCGAAAGGGCAGCGACGCCGCGCTGGGCCCGCGTCCCGCGTTGTTGAAGCTCAGCGCGAAAGGGTGCGGACCCTGCTCGCGGATGGCGTCCAAGTAGCTGTACCGAACGGTCAGGTGATGCCGGTCGTTGGCGTTCCAGTCGATCTTGGCGAGCAGCTTGTCGCTGTCGGTGGAGTGGACGTAGTCCTCGTAGGGGCCGGGGTCGTAGCCGTAGGCGGAGATCATCCTCTCCTGGATTGCATCCATCACGTCGGCGCGCACTCGGGATTCGCCCAGCTCCAGTACCCCGTCCCGGTCGGCTACGAAGTCGGAGCCCGGGTCGTCGCGCCGCTCGATCTCGGCGTTTATAAAGAAGAGCAGTCTGTCGCGGACCAACGGTCCCGAGAACGTGACTCCCGACTGGTTGAACGCCAAGTCGGGGCGCGCGGACACAGTGGCGCCTTCCACCTTGTTGCCGATGAGCGACTCGTTGCGCGTGAAGGTGTAGGCCGACGCCTGGAAGTCGTTCGTGCCGCTTTTGGTGACCGTGTTGACGTTGGCACCGGTGAAGCCTCCCTCCCGCACGTCGAAAGGCGCCACCGAGATGTGCACCTGCTCGACGGCGTTGAAGGGCACGGGTTCGGCGTTGGCCTGGCCGCCGGGGGCAGGATCGTCGAGGCCGAAGGGGTTGCTGAAGTAGGAACCGTCGAGGGATACGTTGTTGAAAAGCCAGTTGCGCCCGGCGAACGCCAAGTTGCCGTCGTTGCGGGGGTCCGTGCGGATCAGGTCGCGGATCGTGCGCTTCACCGAGGGCAGGACGGCGACCTGGGTTGGGTCGATCGATGTGGCGGCGCCGGTGCGCCCGGCCTCCCGCGCATCTTCCCGGTCCGCGACGACCTCGACTCCTTCGAGCTGAACGGCCTGGGTCGTCAGCCGAAAGTCGATCCGCACCGCTTGCCCTAGCAGGACGAACACGTCTTCCCGCGACTGAGCGCCGTATCCGATGAACTCGACGGTGACCGTGTACGGCCCGCCCACGCGCATGTTGGGAAGGTTGAACGCGCCGCCCTGCCTGCTGACGGCGGAGTAGCGCGTGCCTGATTCCAGGTGCACCGCGGTGACGGAGGCCCCTGCCAGCGGCAGACTGTCGGCGTCAAGCACGGATCCACCCACGGCGCCCGTGGTCACGCCCTGGGCAGCGAGGCGGGTCGCCGGCGTCGCAACGACGACGATGCAAGCGAGGCCCACGGCGCAAGCGAGGCCCACGGTGAGCGATCTGAATGCCTTCATGACTGATCCGGTTTTCGGGAGCCACCCCAAAGGCCGCGGTCGGCAAGCACCTTGGCGATTGCGGAGGCGATTCCTTCCTTGTCGGCGTCGTCCTGCACGCGAACCTGGAAGGTCTGCATTGTTCCCTTTTCGCCAGCGTCGAAGAGCTTCCCTTCGATGACGAAGGCGGTCGGGGATGCTTCCACAACTGCGCAACACGACCCTCGAGACTCGCGACGAGTGAACCGGCCAAGGGAGACCAAGGTGATGCCCTTGACCGAGATCACGTTGCGCAAGACCTGCCTGGCGGAGGCGGAAGGAATGTCGTCCAGCCGGCGTATGGTCTTGCCCCAAATCGTGGAGTGGGCCTTCGGCCCGCAAGAGACGGGCACCCCGACGGGGCCACGCGCTCGGCGAACTTCCCGCACTGCGGCAAGCCGGCCAGACCTGCGCGCCCTGATGTCCCCGAAGGGCTGCGCATCGTCGTTGCGCTGACGCCACGCGGTGGAAAGCCCAGCGAACGCAGGGTCCCGCTTCCGCTCGCGACGGCGCAGTATCCTGAGGACGGCCTGATCGATCTCTTTGGACCCGACGGCGCTACCCACCCATCGGTCGTTGCGCTCCAGCTCGGTGATAACGTCGGCGAAGACGAGTCGCGGCACCACCACATCGTCCTTTCGTTCCCTCCTGCATATGCGTCCTACTGCGGACAACATCTTCTCGCGGGCGAAGGGCTCCTGACGCCCGTCCGATTTGAGCACCTGCCAGCCGGCCTCGGCCTTCAGAAGCGCGAGGAGCGCCTTGGCTCCCTTGAGGGCGCTGTCCGCCACGGCGTCGGCGTAGAACTGGAGCATTCGGTGGCGCAGGAAGTTGGGATCGGCCAGCACTACGGGTTTGCCCACTCGACTTGCATGAACGAGCCCCAGGGCCGTGCCGATCGACTCCCGCCACATGTTGGCCAGCAACCCGGACGAACTCTCGATGGCGCGCAGATCGGCATCGACGAACTCGGCCGAGCTGGCTTCGTGGTCCAGCGGCTCGTCGGTGGGGTCGATGAAGTCGAAGTGCTTTCCGTACTTCTTCTTGACCTCGTCGCGCCACTTGTGCCTCTGGAGGTCGGTGCATCCGCTGATGGGACCGCTCAAGTAGACTCGAAACCTGCTGGAAGCGGACATGGCGGGCGAGCGGTTGGCGGGGAACGGGTGGCGCGACGGACACTGACGCCGTAAATGTAACGAATGCCGCTGCCGCCGATGGCTGCGTCGCCGCGTCCATCTCTCCGCTCTCGCACCCGCCAGGAGCCCACATGCACCGCCAGTCCCAACCCCGTACTCGCCTCGCCCTGGTCGCCTGCCTCTGCGCCTCGACGACCGGCTGGACGGCGGCAGAGGCCCAGTCGCTCCCGCCCTCGTCGTCGGCCTCCTCGTCGGCAGCGCAAGCCCTGGAAGGCGCAGAGTTCCGCGAGGTCGGTCCCGCGATCATGGGCGGTCGGGTCGCGGACGTGGCGCCGCTGGAGTCCAACCCGGCCAAGTTCTACATCGGCCTGGGGTCGGGGGGCGTGTGGCTGACGGAGAACAACGGCATGTCCTGGACGCCCCTCTTCGACGATCAGCCGTGCTCGTCGGTCGGCGACGTGACCGTCTTCCAGGCGAACCCCAACGTCGTGTGGGTCGGTACCGGAGAGCCCCAGAACCGCCAGAGCTCCCAGTACGGCTGCGGGGTCTTCAAGTCCACCGACGGCGGTCGCACCTGGACGGACGCGGGGCTCGCCGATACGCGCCATGTGGCCAAGATCGCGTTGCACCCCAGGGACCCGGACGTGGCGTACGTGGCCGCCGTGGGACACCTCTTCGGACCCAACGAGGAGCGCGGCGTCTTCAGGACCAGCGACGGAGGCGCCAACTGGGAGCAGGTGCTGTACGTGGATGAGAACACGGGCGCCATCGACATGGTTATGGACCCGTCGGACCCGCGTACGCTCTTTGCGGCGATGTACCAGCGACGACGCACGGCCTTCGGCTTCAGCGCCGGCGGGAGCGGCAGCGGCCTCTACCGCACCACCGATGGAGGCGACAGCTGGGTCGAGCTGACCAACGGACTTCCCGCAGGCGACAAGGGACGGATCGGCCTCGACGTGTACCGGCGCGACGGCGCCCTGGTCTACGCGCTGGTGGAATCCCGGGGCGCCGGGCGGGGGCTATACAGGTCCCGCGATCGCGGCGAGAGCTGGGAGAAGGTGTCGAACCGCAACCCCCGTCCCATGTACTTCAGCATGGTGCGGATCGACCCCAACAACCCGGAGCGCATCTACCTGGGCGGGGTGAGCTTCTCCGCATCCGACGACGGCGGCAAGACGTGGTGGGAAGGCGACGCGGCGGAGGGCATTCACGTGGACCATCACGCGCTGTGGATCGATCCCGACAACTCGGATTACTTGGTGCTGGGCAACGACGGCGGCGTCGCCACCAGCTTCGACGGCGGGCGCACCTGGCGGCATCACAACAACATCGCCATCGGCCAGTTCTACGAGATCGGCGTGGACATGAGCGACCCGTACAGAGTGTGCGGCGGATTGCAGGACAACAGTTCGTGGTGCGCGCCCAATGAAACGATCACCGACTACGGTCTGCGCAACCGGGACTGGATCGACGTTTGGGGAGGCGACGGTTTCTACAATCAGTTCGACCCCGACGACCCGAACATCTTGTACACCGAGTCCCAGGGCGGGAACTCGGGGCGCGTGAACCTGGCCACCGGCGAAGCACTGAACATGCGCCCGTCGCCCGCGCCGAACCCGGATGCGGACGAGGAGCGGAGCTACCGGTACAACTGGAACGCGCCCATCGTCGTATCGGCTCACAACTCCAGCACGGTGTACGTGGCCAACAACCACCTGATGCGCTCGCGGGATCGGGGTATGACGTGGGAGGAGGCCAGTCCCGACCTGACCAAGGCGATCGACCGGGACTCGCTGGAGATCATGGGGGCGCTGGTGACCGACTCCACTCTGTCGCGGCACGATGGGATCAGCACCTACGGCAACGTCACCACGATCGACGAATCGCCGATCTCGCCGGATGTGATCTACGTGGGAACCGACGACGGCAACCTGCAGGTCACCCGGGACGGCGGAGCGACGTGGACGAACGTGGTGGAGAACGTCCCCGATCTGCCCGAACGCTCTTATGTGAGCCGGATCGACGCTTCGCACCACTCGGAAGGCCGCGTGTACGCCGCCTTCGATCGCCACTGGGACGACGACTACCGCCCGTATGTTTACGCCAGCGAGGACTTTGGCGGTTCGTGGCAAAGGATCGTGAACGGGCTCCCGGAGTGGTCGGTGAATGTTGTGCGCGAACATCCCCGTAGCCCGAACCTGCTCTTTCTCGGCAACGAGATCGGCGTGTTCGCGTCGCTGGACCGGGGCGAGTCGTGGCACCGGATGGGCGGGCTGCCGACCGTTCCCGTGGACGACATGGTCGTGCATCCTCGCGACAACGATCTGGTAGTGGGAACCCATGGGCGCAGCATATGGATCCTGGACGACCTGACGCCGCTGGAACACATGGCCGGCGGCACCGTCTTCGACAAGCAGGCGTACCTCTTCCCTGTGGCGACCGCCACGCAACGTTTCCGCATGGGCGGATGGCCGTTTGCGGGCGACATCTTCGAGGCCGAGAACCCGCCGGACGGCGCAGTGGTGCGCTACTGGCTGGCGGAGGGCGTGGACTCGGTGGAGTTGGTGGTGACGTCGGCCGCGGGCGAGGAGGTCCGTACGCTGGATGCGCCAGCGGAGGCGGGCATGAACATGGTCGTGTGGGACATGCGAGAGGCGCCGCCGGTGGAGGTGCCGCCGGAGGCCGGAGGAGGGGGTGGCCCTGGCGGAGGCGGCGGACGGTTCGGGGGCTCGACCCAGGGGCCGCTGGTGCTTCCGGGCGCCTACGTGGTGCAGCTGGACGCCGGCGACCAAGTGGCCCAGCAGGAGGTTGTGGTGCAGATCGACCCTCGGGTGACCGCGGACATGGCAGCGTTGCGGGCTCGCCATCGCACGGTTCAAGATGCGGCGACGATCAACGCCACCGCGACGCTGGCGACCCGGGCGCTCCGACGCTTGGCCGAGCAACTGGACGACGCGGAGGCGCTGCTTGCCGAGCTGGCCGACCCAGAGACCGCCGACCCCTTCGCCGACACCAGCACCGCTGGCCCCTTCGCCGACCTGATTGAAGAGGCCGAGACGCTGGCCGCCGCCGTGGACTCGTTGCAGGAACGGTTGCAGGACGCCCGACCGGGCCGGGCGGCCTCGGGCTTGGAGCGGAACGCCGGTCCGCCTTCAGCCGGCCAGCTTGCCGCGATTGAGTTGGCGTGGGAGCGGTTGCCGCCGTTGGTTGAGGAGGTGAACGACTACATCACCGAGCGGGTGCCAGCGTTCCACCGCCGGATGACGGAGGCGGGCGCGGTGCCGAAGCCGGGGGAGCCGGTGGCGATGCCCCAGCGTCGCGGTAGGTGAGGGCTGTCCCTGATCACGCGATGCTGGCTGTCCTGATCACGCGATGCTGGCTCTGTGTATGAGGTGTGTGTCGCGAAAGTGGAGGAAGAATGGTAGCAAAACGGAGGTATGGAGAGCACCCATGAAGAGTCGAGCCCTACTGCTCCCGGCCGTCGCCGTTCTGTCGGTTTCGGTCTGCACGCCCCCGGAGGACGATCGGTCGTCCGCTCCGGCACCTCCCGAGTCGGCGCTGGCCGAGGCGGCCCCGTCGGCCGTGCGCCATACGCCCACGGATGCGGAGCGGGAGGCGGTTCTGGCGATCGTGCAGGCGATCTTCGATGCGCTAGCGACGGGCGACGGCGCGACGCTCCGGCAAGTCATGCACCCCCAGGTGCTGATGCACTCGGTGGAGCGATCCGCAGACGGTGCCCGCACCGTTTCGACATCGACGCTGGAGGAGCTGGTCGCCCGTGTGGAGGGTAGCGAGGCCGTCCTCACGGAGCGCATGTTCGACCCGGAGGTGCGGATCAGCGGCGACCTGGCCATGGTGTGGACGCCATACGACTTCTATGTGGGCGACCAGCTGAGCCACTGCGGTGCCGACGCGCTTATCCTTGCGCGGGACGCCGAGACCGAGGCATGGCAGATCGTCTCGCTGTCCTGGACTCGCCTTCAGCCACCGGAGTGCGAGTTGCACCCGGACGGGCCGCCCGCCCGCCACTCCTCCCCATAGCTCTACCTATCAAGCCGCCAGAGTAGGGAATCGCTCAGCCGCCCCGCCGCCACTCCTCGGCGTAGCTCCGCCCGAAGCGGTCCGTCGCCTCCACCGTGACGACCTCTTCGTTGCCCGAAAGCGCCGCCCGGAAGAGGTGGTCGGTGGGTACCGGGTCCACCCACGGACGGCGAGGCGGCAACTCCGGACCCGCGTGCAGCTCGACGCTGAGCGGGTCGGGGCTGCGTCGGCGTTCCATCTCGCCCCGCGGCGCCCCATCGGCGAACCAGCGCACCGTCCACTCCGGGTCCCAGTCCCAAACGTTGGCGAGAAGCTCGGAGGGTGCCGCCGGGTCGGAGCCGGGAGGGTAGAGACGCATCTGGTGGCTGGCGGGCTGGCCCGTGGCCTTGCAGCGCCAAGTGATTTCCTCGCCGCGCACTTGGTAGAGACAGTAGCCGTTGGGGGTGCCGTCCCAGCAGATCGGGCCGCTCCACCACGCGCCGCAGATCGCTCCCGCCACATGCTCGTGGATTCCCCGTCCGAAGAGGTGCTCCGATTCGTGGAGGTGGCCGGCCAGGAGATGGGCCTCGAACGGCTCCAGTAGGCGGTAAAGGGCGTCCCGGTTGACTATTGCGGAGCCCACTCGCGGCGAGTCCTCGCCCCGGCGGGCGTAGTGGCTGCCCAGCACGGGGATGTGCGCCGACACGACCACCGGAGCACCCGGCTCCACCCGCGTCAAGTCCCGCTCCAGCCACCCGAGCGTGTTCGAGTCCAGGTAGCCGATATAGCCGGTTCCGTACCAGAAGACATCGTCCAGGACCACATAGTGCACGGCGCCCCGGTCGAAGGAGTAGTTCCGGGGACCAAAGTGGCGGCTGAACGTCTTGGTAGAGCCTTCGTCGGTCGGGTTCGCCCGGTCCAGGTCATGGTTGCCGACGACTTGGAAGAACGGAACGCCGATCCGCTGCACGCCGCTCTCGTAGGCGGGATAGAGTGCCAAGTTGTCGTACACTATGTCGCCGCAGGCGATGGCGAAGACGTGCTCGTCGCCCAGCCCCGCCGCCGTCTGCTGCACGTCGGGGACTGCTTGCTTCAAGAACCACTCCATCTCCTGCTGGTCCTCGGTCTGTATGTCCCCGAGCAGCAGCAGGTTGTGGTTCTCGTGGGATACCGGATCCGGCTCCATGTCGAACTCGGCCGTCTGTTCCGAAGCCGTGGTCAGGGGCTGGTAGAAGCGAGCCGTGCCCGACGGGTTCACCGGAATCCGGTAGCCGGATGGGATGGAGTACCACACGAACTCCTGCTCGGTGGTCGTAACGAGCTCGAAGGCGCCATCGGCTCCCGTCTCCACCACCTGCAGGCCGTCCGAGACGGCGACCCGGGGCACCCCGCGGCCCGCCGCTCGAACCACGCCGCGCACGCGCACCGGCCGGGTTGCGCGGGCAACCCGATCAACCGTGCGACTGGGACCGGCAGTACCGCTGTCCCGCCGCGCTATGGCCTCGCCCAACGGCGCATACGGGTCCGCCACCAGCCGCCCCGGCGAGAGGACGGCTCCGGCCAAGCCCGCAATCCCAACCTTGATGAACTCCCTGCGCGACTCCCCGATCCTGCGCGACTCCCCGATCTTGCGACACTCCCCGATCTTGCGACACTCCCCGATCTTGCTCACGGTCCCTCCCCGACGATCTCTCGGATGTGGGGATCGACGATCTTCTTGAACTGGGGCAGGCTCTCGACCATCCATCGCCGGATTTCGTCCAGCTTCTCCTGCGGATCTCCGATTGTGCCCCTGCGCTGGAGCTTTATCTCAGAGAAGCCCAACGTCCTTGGATTGTACCACTTCAAGTCGCCAAGGAGACCAGCATCGGCGATGGCTTTGTTGATCTCTTCGGACCGCTCGGTCAAGGACTCGTACAGGGACTTGTCCCACAGAGTAATGGACACCACGGCGAAATTCCTCCAGAACCACACGCAGTAGTAGGTCTTCTCGACACAGTTATCCGTGAAACGTTGAACCCCGCCCTTGCTGGCACTGGCCTTGTGGGTGAAGTTCTGTCGGTGAAGCTTCTCCACGACGGGCTGGAAGAAGTTGAGAAGCTTCTGCTCCACGAGACCTGTTCCAGGCGACCTTCGTCCGGTGCCCGAGCCACCCCGGGTCCAGGAGCCTCCCCGTGTCCAGTGGTTCGGAAAGGCGACGGGCCGAAACTCCGGCGCAGGCAGAGACGCTTTGTCGCCTTCCTCTTCCTCCTCCGAATCGATCCGGATCGCTCGCACTTCGACGCCGAAGAACTCGACCTCGTCGGACGTCTTCCGGTTCAGCCAGTCGATGGCGGCTCGGTGCTCGTCGCGGAAATGGGGCGTGATCCAAACCACGACGCCGGCGTCGAGACCGGCCGCGTACGTGAGGAGCTGGCCCAGGTGGCCGTGGTCGGTCCATTCGAGCTGGTTCTCGATTACGACCGTGAGGTCGCGTCCGGCGTCTCTCGCCAGGATGTCCAGGGAGAAGTCCCCGACCTGCTTCTCGGTCTGGCTGCACTCCAAGTCCATCTGCAACGCCTCGCCGAGTCGGTCGATGTTGTCGGCCAGCCATCGCGTGAAATCGTGGGCTTCGTGGTCCCACAGCTTGCGTACGCGCACTTCGCGAATGCGTCCCATCTTGCGAGTTGCCATGCCGACTATCCGTTCGAGCAGGGAGGATGCTGAATCCGACAACCGGCAACGTAGTTGGGGCCAATCCGTCCCGTCAAGAATCGCGAAAATGGAGGAAGAATGGTAGCAAAACGGAGGCATTCGGTGATGAATGGTCGGAGACCGGTGATGAATGGAGGCAAAATGGAGGCAAAATGGAGGCACTCTGCTGACAGAGAGACACAGTCGAAGGGCAACCCCCTAACTGAAGTAATGACGCCGCACTTGCATCGTACACGACTCTTGCCCACTCTGCCAGAAGCAGGTCACGGCCCAGCGCCGAACACGCCACGAGGCCGAACACGCCACAAGAAGGAGGACGCTTCATGACGAATCGTCATCGTGCACCAGTGTCTACTCTCGCCCCGCTGGCAACGGCGGCAGCCATGCTCTTCGGAGCACACAGCCTCGACGCCCAGGATCGCAGGCTCACCGGCTCGGTGTCGGACGCCACCAACGGGCGGCCGATCTCGGGGGCCGCAGTCGCGGTCTCGGGTAGCGCACAGGGCACATTCACCAACGAAGACGGCAACTTCTCCGTCACCGTCGCGCCCGGCGAAGTCGTGCTGGAGATCACCATGCTGGGCTACCAGCCCGCTACCGTCACAGTCTCCGAGGGGACCGACAACATCAGCGTCCTTCTCCACGTGGATGTGCTCAACCTGGACGAAGTCGTGGTCACTGGCCAAGCCACGGGGATCTCCCGTCGCAACTTGGCCAACGCGGTCTCGTCGGTCAGCGCCAGGGAACTCGACCGAGTCCCAGCGGCCTCGGTGGAGCAGGCGCTGCGTGGGAAGGTGGCCGGCGCCAACATCCAGTCGAACTCGGGTGCGCCTGGCGGAGGCATGCAGCTCCAGCTCCGGGGCGTGTCCACGATTCTGGGCAACCATCGGCCCCTCTACGTGGTGGACGGAGTCATCGTCAGCGACGAGACGATCCCGTCGGGCGTGCACACGGTCACGGTGTCGTCCTCCAACCCGGTTCGAGGCGGCTCCCAGGACAACTCGGCGAACCGCATCTCCGACCTGAACCCGTACGACATTGAGAGCATCGAGGTCCTGAAGGGGGCGTCGGCGGCTGCCATCTACGGCTCCAAGGCCAACAACGGCGTGATCATCATCCGCACGAAGCGGGGACGAGTTGGCGCGCCTCGGTTCAACGTGACCCAGCGCTTCGGCTTCTCCCAGCTCGCCAACAAGCTGGGGTTGCGGGAGTTCACGTCGATGGAGGAGGCCGTGGAGTTCTTCGGTCCGCAGGCGGAGAACCACTGGGAGCGCGGCAAGTTCTTCGACCACGAGGAGCTGCTGGCGGGCCGAACGCCTCTCTCCTATGAGACCGCCGCCAGCGTCAGCGGAGGCACCGAAGACACGCGCTACTACGCTTCGGGCTTGGTCAAGCACGACGGCGGGATCATCGACAACACCTTCTACAACAAGGAGTCGATCAAGCTCAACATCGACCAGACGCTGAGCGACAGGGTCTCGTTCAGCCTGAACACTAACGCCGTCCACACCTTGGCGGGACGTGGGATCACCAACAACGACAACCGCAGCATCAGCTACTACATGACCTTGCCGTCCACGCCCAGCTTCGTGGACCTGCGCGCCCTTTGCAGCGACGGGAGCCGCCAGGCCGATGTGGACGACTGTCCCAACGGCCAGGGCAGCTACCCCCGCAACCCGTTCGCCGCCTCCAACATCCTGGAGACAGCCTCGCTGGTGAAGAACAACGAGGAAGTGTGGAGGTTCGTGGGCTCCGGCAACCTGACGATCGACGCGATCTCGTCGGGCGCCCACTCCCTGCGCCTGAGCACGACGGGCGGCATCGATTTCTTCAACCAGAAGAACGCGCTGTTCTCGCCCCCCGAGTCCCAGTTCGAGCCCAACGACGGCCTGCCGGGCACATCGGTGCTGGGCTCCGGCTACAGCCAGTACCTCAACGTCAACGCGAACGCCGTCTACACCTACGACAGCGACGCGATTCAGTCTACCACCTCGTTCGGAACCCAGTACGAGATCCGCGACCTGGACGTGAGCAGCACGATCGCCAAGAACCTGATCGGCGGATTGCAGAACATCGACCGGGGGACGGCCACGGAGGTGCGCCAGAACCGGGCCCGGTCCGTGGACTTCGGCGTCTTCGCGCAAGAAGAGGTGCTGCTCTTCGACGAACGGGTGCTCCTGACCGCGGGTGTTCGCGCCGACCGCAGCTCCAACAACTCCGACACCGACGAGTACCACTTCTACCCCAAGCTGGCGGCTTCGTTTCGGCTGCCGGTGGGACGCGCGGGCGTGGAAGAGATCAAGTTTCGGGGGGCCTGGGGCCAGTCGGGAAACCAGCCGGTCTACGGGCAGAAGTTCACGGAGTACGAAGGGCGCAACATCGAGGGGCTGCCCGCGTTGCGGGTGGAGGGTGCTACCGCGGCGCCGGACTTGCGACCGGAGCGCCAGACCGAGATCGAGGGCGGCCTGGATGCGACCCTCATGGACGACCGGGCGACGGTCGAGTTCACCTACTTCAACAAGACGATCCGCGACGTGATCTTGGAGCGCTCCCTGGCGCCTTCCACCGGCTTCAACGAAGCGATCTTCAACGGCGGCGAAATCACCGCTTGGGGCATCGAGACTGCGCTGACCGTGGTGCCATACTTCACCCAGGACCTCCAGTGGACTGCAAGGGCGACCTTCGGCATGGACCGCAGCGAGGTGACGTCGCTTCCCGTCCCGCGCTTCACGATCCAGGGGTTCGGCTACTTCTATGGAACCACGGTGGCGGAAGAGGGACGGTCGCTGACGTGGTTGTGGGGCAACGGCCCGGACCCGGAGACGGGCGAGGTGGCGGTTCGCCCGATCGCCGACTCCAACGCCGACTTCCGGCTCGGGTTCTCCAACGACCTGACCTTCGGCCAGTTCAACGTCTTCGGCACTCTGGACTGGCAGAAGGGCGGCACCGTCAACAACCTCACGCGCTTCCTCTTCGATCTGACGCGCAACACGGAGGACTGCAACGACATGGTGGAAGGCGAGAGCGTGTGCGTGAGGCGAAACCGGGAGTTTCCCAACAACACAGGCACCTACTTCCAGGACGCTTCGTTCGTGAAGCTGCGGGAGCTGACCGTCAGCTACGAACTTCCCGACGCGATGGTCGCCGGCATATGGAGCGGCGCGCGTTCGATCCGCCTCAACGTCAGCGGCCGCAACCTGCTGACGTTCACGGACTACCCTGGGCTCGACCCCGAAGTGAGCAACTTCGGCAGCGAAGCGGTCGGACGGGGACAGGACGTGGCGCCCTTCCCGCCGAGCCGGAGCTTCTGGTTCTCGGTGGACGTAGCCTTCTGATGGCGCGCGCAACGCGCAGGAGAGCGCACACGACGCGCAGGAGAACGAGACAGATGAAGATGCGATTCGACACTTACCGGACCAGCGCGCGGCGACGGTCGGCGGGGATTCTGACGGCGGGACTGGTTCTGGCGTGCGCGTCGGCGTGCGACCTGACGGTCCCGGACTTCAACAACCCCAGCGTGGAGGACCTGCAGAACAACCCCAACCGGGCGGCGATCGCGGCGGCGGCCCAAGGGCTGCTCTTCGACACCAGGATCACGGCCGGCGACATGGTGATGTGGGTCGGCGCCTTCGGTCGCGAGGTGTACCCCATGGCGCCGACAGGGTCCGCCCTGCCCGGCAGCGTGCGGGACCCATGGGACGGAACGCTGTGGGTGGGCACGCAAGTCTGGGCCGAGGCGTACCGCAACATCCGCAACGCCAACCTTCTGCTCGGGGCGCTGGAATCGTCGGAACTGCCGGAAGGCGAGAAGGCGGCAGTGCGGGGCTTCGCCAAGACCATCCAGGCGTACGAGTTCCTCCATGTCGCGGTCACCCGACGACGGCTCGGCGCGCCTGTGGCGGTGGGAGCCGAACCCAACGCAGACCCGGCGCCGGTCGTGTCGGAGGCGGAGCTGTACGACCATGTGGCGAGCTTGCTGGACGATGCCCGCTCGGAGCTGGCTGGCGCCGGCGCGTTCCCCTTCAGCGTCCCCAGCGGGTTGAGCGACTTTGACGCGCCCCAGTCCTTTCTCCTGCTGAACCGGGCGCTCAAGGCGCGTGCGGAGGTCCAGCGCAACGGTTGGGCTGCCGCGCAGCAGGCCCTCTCCGAGTCCTTCCTGGACGCGGACCGGCCGTTGGACTACGGGGCATACCACGACTGGTCGGTCAACTCGGGCGACATGGTGAACCCTGCCAACCGTCCCGACCTACTCTGGGCGAACACCCGCTTCCGCGACGAGGCCCAGCTGCGGGCCGACGGCTCTCGGGACATGCGCTTCCAGGACAAGTTCAAGGTCGTGCCCACCTACCAGCTGTTGGAGGTGGCGTCGGACCTTCAGTACACGCTCTACGAGAATCCGGGCGACCCCTTCGTCTGGGTCAAGAACGAAGAGCTCGTGCTGTTGCGGGCCGAGGCCAACTTGGCCATGGGTGCCCGCGACCGCGCCATCGAGGACATCAACTTGGTGCGCACGGCGTCGGGCGGGCTTGAGCCGCTTCCGAACCCCTACTCCGGCACCGACGAGGAGCTGCTGGACGAGCTTCTCTACAACAAGCGGTTCTCGCTGGTCTTCGAGTGGGGCCACACCTGGATCGACATGAACCGCTATGGCAAGCTGATGGAGATCCCCGTGCTCGGTCCGCCCAGCGCCGACCAGCGCCTGCATGACGCCATGCCCTATCCGCTGAGCGAGTGCCTGCCTCGGGAGCCGGACGTTCCGGCGGGTTGCACGCCCCAGCCCGGGTTCGTCCCGTAGGGCCGGCTTGCCCGGCTCGCCGGCATCCTCGTATGGTCCCACGGTCGCCGTCGGTCCTCACGGAAGAAGGAAGCAAACACCAATGGCACTTTTGGCATTGTTGCTCGTCGTCGCGACCCCGATAAGCGTCGCCGCCGCCGTCGCCCAGCCCCCCAGCACCGACGCCCAACTCCTCTCCATCGACCAACTCCTCTCCATCGAGTCCGTCGTGTCCGGTGCGCCGGAGTGGTCGCCACGGGGCTCGGAGATCCTGGTTCAGTCGGTGCTTACCGGTGGTTTGACGACGATATCGCCCGACGGCGGCTTTCCCACCCGCATCCCCGTGGAGATGGGCAGCTCCGGCCACTTCCTGACATCGCAGATGCCCGGCTGGTCTCCGTCGGCGAACTGGATCTCGTACGTGTCGGACAAGAGTGGGGAGCCCGAGATATGGCTGTGGTCCACCGCCGATGGGACGGAGCGACGCCTCACCAACCTGGGCGCTCGGATCAACTCCATGAGCTGGTCGCCCGACGAGCGTTGGATCGCCTTCGCCGGGGACCGCTACGGCAACTACGACATCTGGACGGCTGAAGTCGCGACGGGCCGGGTCCAGCGCCTGACCAGCGACAAGCGCTACGACGTCTTCCCCACGTGGACGCCGGACGCTCGACGCATCCTCTATGTCCGCCTCGACGACGCATGGGAGGACCACGAGGTCGTGGCCATGGACGCCGACGGCGGGAACCCGCAGGCCGTCCTTTCCGACACCGACTTCTTCGACTACCGCGCCGGCGGCACGTTCGGCTACCCCCAGCCTTCCCCCGACGGACGCCACATCCTCTTCCCTTCCCACCGCAGCGGCTGGATCAACTATTGGATCGCCCCGCTGGACGGGGCGCCGAGGGGCCAAGCGGGGCTAGACGACCGGTCGGGCGGCTCGGGCGAACCCCGGCAGATCGCCCCGGCGGAGGCGGATCAGAGTGCCGCCAAGTGGTCCCCCGACGGACGCTGGATCGCGTACACGGAGAACCACAACGGCCACCACGACTTGCGTGTTGTGCCAGTGGACGGCGGAGAGCCCCGGGTGCTGGTGTCGCTCGACGAGGGGGTCGTGTCGGCGCCGTCGTGGTCCCCGAGCAGCGACGCGCTCGCCTACTTTGCCGAGGGCCTCACAAAGCCCAAGGACCTCTTCACGGTGTCGCTGGACGAAGGCACGACGCGCCGCTTGACGCACTCCATGCCCGCCGGCGGGTTTGAGGAGCGGCTGGTCGTGCCCGAGAAGGTCTGGTACGCAAGCACTGACGGATACGAGATTCCGGCCTACCTGTACCGATCCCCTGCAACGTCCGGCGCTCGCCGACCCGGCATCCTGTGGATACACGGCGGCCCCACCTCCCAGTTCAACGACACCTTCCAGCAGCATGTCCAGTTCTTCGCCCAGCGCGGATACGTCGTCCTCCTGCCCAACATCCGGGGCAGTTCGGGCTATGGAAATTCCTTCGCCGACGGCAACAATGGCTGCTGGGGACACTGCGACCTGGAGGACGTCGTCGCGGGCGGCGAGTACCTGAAAACGTTGCCCGATGTGGACCCGGAACGGATCGGCATCACTGGCAACAGCTACGGCGGCGTCATGACGATGTACGCTGTGGCGTTCGCGCCCGACTACTTCCGCGCCGGGATCGCCAGCTCCGGTTACGCCGACTGGGTGCACTTCTACCACGGCGAGAACGAGCTGCGCCACATCAAGCTGCTGGAACACGAGCTGGGGCCCTTCGCCACGAGCGAGGACGTGTGGCGCCACAGCTCGGCGATCAGCTCCGTAGCCGATGTGGCCACGCCCCTCTTCATGATCCACGGCGTCGGACGCTATCCGGGCTCCGACCAGTCCGAACTGTTCGCCCGCGCACTGGAGAACCACTACAAGCCCTTCCGCTACACGACCTACCCCAACGAGAACTACTACGTCTACGGCAAGGCCAACCGCCGCAAGATGCTCACCGACATGCTCGACTTCTTCGACCAGTTCTTGAAAGATGAGACGGTGACGAAGGACGGGGGAGATTAGGACGCTCGCGACTGTAGGCGATCACAAAGCCACGTCCAACTTGAACGACTGTCCAAGTCGAGCATTCGCTCCTCCTCGGCGTTGCCTGACACGTCAAGCCAGTACCACTCGGCTTGGCGAGTCTGCAAGTTCACCTCAAGGCTCGCCTCCCGAGTACCGAGCGTCCACTCCGCCTGCACGCCGCCTGCGAGCGTGGGATAGAGATGGAGCAATAGATCACCGCAGCGGAAGTGCCTTCTGAATTGGTCTTCCAGCCAATCAAGCCCCTGGTGGTTCGGTGCCACGCCTTCGCCGTTCATCCAGCCCGACTTCAGCTGTCGCAGGTCGTCAAGCTGCGCCCCGATGTCCAATCGATCAAACAAGAGACGTCCTCCCCGGATTAGGTAGCCGCCAGTCCCCCTATAAGACCGTCGCGGGTCCGCGTAGAGTTGCTCGGGGACGGGCAGCGGCCAAGCCCCCGCCGAACGCTGGCGGTGACCCGTCCAAACTTTCTGCACCACTCCTGCGTCTTACGAGGGTGCTGCGGGCGGGCGAAGTACCGGGCCGTAGCGTCAGGCAATCACCGAACGAAACCAACAGGGCGGAGGAAGAATCGTGAGCGAGGCGAAGGGAGTGGGAGCGACAGGATCGTGGCTGGCCAGAAGCAGAAGGCTGGCGAGAAGCAGAAGGCTGGCGAGAAGCGGGGTACTGGCCAGAAGCGGCGCACTGACGACGGCAACGGGCATAGCCGTGGCGGTCGCGACGGGACTGCTCTCGACTGGGCTCTCCGCCCAGAGCCGGTGCCAAGTCCAGGACGAGCGGCGGCTGACTGGCAGCGCCGCCGGGGAACTCTCGATCGACGCCGGGGCCGGAAGGCTGGTGGTGACCGGACGCGAAGGGGCCGACGGTATCTCCGTCGTCGCCACTCTGTGCGCGTCCAGCCAAGAGCTTCTGGACGGGCTTCGGATCACGTTGGACGAGTCGGGCGGGAGATCGCGGATCGACACCGAATACCCGGATCGGCGCGGAAGCTGGGGCGGGCGACGTTACGCTCGCATCGACTTGACGGTGGAGATTCCTGCCAGCACGAACGTCGGCGTGGACGACAGCTCTGGAAGCGCGTCCGTCTCCGGCGTGGCGGCGGTCCGCATCCAAGACGGATCCGGTGGGCTGACGCTGCGCGATCTCGGCTCGGTCGTCTTGGAAGACGGCTCTGGAGGCGTCGAGATCGCCGGCGTGACCGGTGACGTGGAGGTGGAGGACGGCTCCGGCCGCCTCGCAATTCGGCAGGTCGGCGGCGACGTGCTGGTCTCCGACGGCTCTGGGGGGATCGAGATCGAAGGCGTTGGAGGCACGGTGCGCATCGAGCGCATGGGGTCCGGGGGAGTGGTGGTGCGCGATGTGGACGGCGACTTGGTGGTGTCGTCGGGCCGGCGGGAGAGGATTCGCCACTCGAATATCCGCGGCTCCGTGGACCTGCCCCCGGCAAGGCGGAAGGGGCGGAGCGGCTCGAGCTGACCAGCGGCACGCGCTGGGAACTGGCGGTTCCGCTAATGTACGTCATGAAGCTCGCCGCCCTTCCCGTCGCTGCCCTGTCGCTTCTCTCCCTTGCCGGTGCTCCCGGGAAGGCCGAGGCCCAGATGGGGGAACTCTTTCGCGCCGTCGCCAACGGCGGGGCATGGACCCAGATCGCAATCGAGGAAGGACGCGGCCGCTTCCAGAGCGCGGTCCTGCCAGTGGCGGGGCTGTCGGTGGAGGGGTGCTTCCAAGTGTGGGAGGGCCACTCGGGGACGTGGCGGGTTCGAGCCGAGGACCTGATGGGCGAGGCAGAGATTGACGCCGAGGTCCAGCCGGGCGAGGGCGTCCCCTTCCAGTACCGTGCTGGATTGCGTGCGCAGATCCAGGTCACCGTCGAATGGAGCGAACCCAGGGACACCACCTTCGTGGCGTGGGTCGGGCTCAAAGGGTTAAGCGGCGACCCGGATCGAGACGTCTGCGAGCCGCCGGCTGGGGGAGCCGCTGGCGTCAGCGGTTCATGGTGATGGATCGGATGGCGTGCTGAACCGATCCCACAAACCCGATGCCGTCTTCAACGTTCTGGACCGGCGGCACCTTGAACAGCTCTCCTCCGTGCCCTGTTGTCAGAAAGGCGTGGTAGTGACGGTCCATCGCCGAGACGACCAGGGTGGGAACGGGGCCTGCGCTGTCGACGGCCGCTTGCGGGATTGTCACGTCGGAGTTCGTGCCGGCAAGTTCCGTGTACCAAGCCTTGGAACAGCCCAGGCAGGTCGTCTCATGGCGCATTACGCCCAACATGTACCGGTGGGCGGCTAGGCTTTCGGTCCACGACGCCGAAAGCAGGTTGTTGCCGGAGAGGGTTGCGCGTTCAATCTGGAAGTTGCCCACGACCCGGGTCGTTCCGCTAGCGGCCACATGCCCGGCGGCAGAAGCCTCGACCTTGTACGTCGTGCCCGGCTCGACATCGACAGGGAACTCCAGGCAGTAGCTCTGGGGCGTGAACGAGCAGACGCTCCCAAGGTAGTAGGAGAAAGAGCCGGCCTGAGCGTTCGCGACAAGAGCCCAGCTCGGCGTTCCCGCGCCCTGCACCTGCTTGTAGAGACGGACGCTCAAGCCAGTCGGCGTCGGGTGGGCGCCGTCGGCCGACCCCACTTCGACCACTTGGTGTGCCGAATCGGGCGTGAGGAGGGCAAACAGCAGGAGCTGATTGCTTAGCCCGGATTGAACAGGCGGACCGACGACGTCGCCGCACGCCGTCGCAGTAGCTATGACGACGAGTGGCCCGATGAGAGAGAGGCGCATTAGAGATTTCTCCATGGGTCGGCTAGCTAGGGAGCTAGAAGCGGAAGTCAATTCCGACGAACGGTATGCGAGGCAACTGCTCCATGGGGAGGTATTGTTCGGCGTCGTCGCCCGGCGACGGCCTGCCGCCCAAGTCGTCGTAGAGCAGAACGTTGCGTCTGTCTGCCAAGTTGACTACGGATGCGAAGGGAACGATCTCCCATCCTCCCCAACGAATACGGTAGCGAACCGTGGCGTCGTACCGTGCATAGAGGGGAACTCGGCCCTGGACCTGCGACCAAACCGGGACCTCTCCCGCATTTGAGACATGGAAGAGCCGCGGACTTGTCAACGCCGCGCCGAAGAACGGGTCGTACACCGCCTTTCGGTAGCTTGTTGCAGGAAACCAGAAGGGGGTTCCCGTCCCGATGACGACGCGTAGTGACGCTTCAACGCCGCTGGGCAACGTCAACGCCAAGGTGCCGTCCACCTCGTGTCTGCGATCCCAGGGAGGGTGGAAGTTGGCAGCCTCGGCGTCGGTGAGCCGGACTCGAGCCCACTGGTAGGACACCCAGCCGCGAACCCGGCCTGAGTGCCTCTGCACCATTGCCTCGAAGCCCCGAGCAGCACCGTTGCTGAACTCCAGTTCGGCGAACTCTCTTGAAGTGTCGGCTCGCCAGTACGGCACGTCCCGAAACCGGCGCGCCCATCCGGCCAGTGAGGCGGTCCAGTCATCGCCGCGCCACAGGTCAAGGGCCACGCTGGCACCGTCGGCGACCGACGCCGGCTGGCTCGTCTCATGGACGAACCACATTGGTGCGCCGGGCAGGGTGTACACCGCGTCGCGGAGGACCGAAAGGAATTGATACGTCCGGTCCAGGGTTGCGCTGAGAGCGAAGCTCTTCTTCCGAAAGCGTGCGGAGAATCGGGGCTCTACGAACGTGCGCGACGCCTTGGTCTCAACCCCCGCCCGGATTCCTGGTGCCAGTCGGAGCGGGCCAACCCATCGCTCGACCTCTACGAACGCCGAGCCGTGCAAGTACGACCGAGAAGCGTCTCCGGTCATGTACCCGCCCGTTCCGGTCCCCATGAGGTCTACCGGGCCTCCTTCGATGGAGAGTCCGGCCCGAAGCCCGCTCACCTGGCCTCGGACCGCGATGCTCGCACGCAACCCGGTGGTCGAGATGGCACTCGTGGTCGGCGATTCCTCCGATCCCCCCAACGCCATCCGTCCCCGGTACCGGCTGTGATAGAGGGTGAAGTCGCTGGCAAGGCGGTTGCCGCGCACCCAGGACCAGTTTGCTGATCCGGCGAAGTTCTTCCATCGCGACTGCAGCGTGGCCGACTCGTCGGCGTCACCGAAACGCCAAGCGTAGTCGTCGTCGGACGCGAAGACCGAGAGACGCAAGCGGTGTTCCGCCGCGGGATGGGCCTGGAGCCCCATGTTGAAGTCGTGAAACGAGTACGGGATATTCAGGCGCGCCACATCTACCGACGCGCGACGCCCTGCCGCCATCCACCGCAGCTCCCCCCAAGGCAGTGCGCCGTCGGCGGCGAAGCGGAGGCCGACCAAGCTCAGGCCTCCACTGACCCGGGTGCGGTCGGCGCCGCCAGATCGGTGACGCGCCGCCACGACGCCGGAGAGTGAGCCGCCGTAGCGAGCGGGAAGGGAGCCTTTGTAGAACTCGGTCGCCTCAATGGCGTCGGCGTTGAAGGCACCGAACATGCCGAACATGTGGTACGGCCCAAAGACTGGCGCGCCGTCCACCAGCACAGAGACCTGCCCGCCGTCGCCACCTCGGACGAAGAGCTGCCCGCCCAGGTCGCTGACACTGGTGACGCCTGCCGCTGCCTGCAGACTACGAAACACGTCCGGCTCGCCTACGGTGGGTACGACCTTGATCTCGGCCTGAGTCATCGCGACTGCACCGACGACGACCTCGCGCTCGAAGATCGTCCGGTGCAGCTCGCGTGAGGTCATCCGGCGTTCGGCTTCTACTGTGAGCGGGGCCAGCGCGACGGCCGAACGCTCCAGTCCAAACTCTACGGCGGAACCGTCCGATGGCACGGCCACCACGGTGTCCATGTCCGCGTAGCCCAGTCGTGTGGCCAGTACACGCACCGTTCCCATCGCTTCTGGTGCCTGTGCCAGCCCCCGGTCGTCGGTGACGCGCGTCGCCTCCTGGTGGGGGAAGGAGAGGAACACGCTTCCCACTGGTAGCCCAGACGCGAGATCGACAGTGCGCACCGCCCAAGTTCTCGCAGCGGGCTCCTGGGCATGAGACGGCGTGGCCGGGCAGGCAACTGCCCACCCGACCACGACCGTTGCCACGACCACAGTTGCGCTAGTCGTTGTCATGTCGTCGCCCCTACCAGACCAAGTTGATGGTGATGCCTGTGAGGTCAACGCTTCTGCCGCCGGAGGCATAACCGAACACCTTCCGCCCCAGGTTGTCGTCGAAGAAGACGTCGGTTTCCACCGCAGCAACGGCGAATCTTGTACCGCCTAGCTTGGGCGACACCGGAAGAAGGTGCGGCCGGTCGAAATCCGCTCTGGCCAAGCTTTCCGAGTAGTACCACTCGTCGGTCACGACGCCAGTCAAGCGTATTGATCCTCTAATCCGGGTACCCTGGACGTTCGAATAGGCAGCCGTGATTCTGACTTCGGACGTTCCAACGGCGTCGCCGGTAACCTTCAGGTTGAAGTCATCGAGCACTGTCGGTGAATGCGTCACAGTGGGGTCTCGACTGATTCTGGCAGCGACTGTACCAGGCACGGACAGCGACCCCAGTGCCTCGGCTAGGGCCTGCGCCACTCGTGCCTTGGAGTCCCAGTGTCCGTAGTCCACCGCAACCGGCGGTTTTCCCTCGACCTCGTAGACCCAAACTATGGCCTCTTCGCCGTCATCTGGGTCTTGAATCACCGGCCCCGGCGTGTCGGCTTGGCGGTCAAGCCGGGTTCCCCAGCTCTCTCGGGCGCGAACATAGAAGAAGGCGTCGTAGCTCTCGACTCGGGTCAAGTCGGTAACAGCCTCTTGGTGTCCCCCAGGCTCGTGGACAGCGAAGTCCAGAACGTCCACGTCCAGCGAGCCGGCGACTCCGATGTTGGGCGTGCCCCTCCACGCCAGCCGGTGTTTCCGGAACGGTACCGAGATCACCAACTGGGCCACTTGGTCCAACTTGGTGACCCGAGCCAGGAAATCGGCTTCGTCGACAGCTAGTGCCGTGGCGCTTCCTGCCAGCAACCCGGCACCTTCAGGGCTGCGGAGGTATTCGCCGAGCACCAGTTGGTGTTCGACCTGGACGGAGGCCCTCATGGCGGCCAGGATCGTCCGCCGGGCGTCGGGGACCGCCAGCCCGCGGGCGATGGCACCAGCCACCTGGGAGATCGGGGGCTCTGTGTCGAGCGAACGGGCGGGGGCGACGGGTTGGCCTTCGGCGGGCGGGCTGGGGCGCGTCGCGTCGGCGCAGGCCGTCATCGAGACGGCGAGCGCGATCAGGAACAGCTTGACGTTTCTCATGGAACAGTCCTTGTTTTGGCTGGGGCTGTGCCACGCTGGCTCGCGTGACTTCTGCGCCGCCCAGAAGCCGGTCTTCCTAGCCCGGGGCGGCTCGCATGTACGCCTACACCCGGTTCCGAGAAAGGTTCCCCCCAGCCACCCGCGCTCCCCGCCGGCTGCTCGTCAGTCCCCGCCAGCTGCTCGTTCCCCTGCCAGCTTGTGGTCCAGGGTCAGCGTGTCTTCGTCTTGAGTTCCCCAGAGCACCGCCGCGCCCGCGGCGATGATCACCGACGGGTAGAAGAGGACCTGGGCGCCCTCCAGGAACCAGCCCCACGGGTCCACGACCGACCTCCACACCGCCAGCGCGGTGATGGCCAGGACGACGAACGCCACCGGGTAGGTCCTCTTCCGCCAGAGGCCGACAACGACCAGCGCGCCCAGGATCGCTTCCGCCACCCCCAGGACGTTCTGAACGACCGCCTGGCTCCCGACGCCCAGATAGAAGCTGTCGGCCACCCGGACCCCGTGCTCCACGTTCACGAGCTTGTCCAGGCCCCACAGGACCAGCAGCCATCCCGTGGTCACCCTCAGTGCGAACAGTCCCCAGCGCTTCATGGCGGGCTCCTTGTTGGCGGACCGGACGGCCGGTTCAGGCGGCCCCCCTTGGCCCAGGCAGGTTGAAGTGCAGTGCAGGTTGAAGTGCAGATTGAAGTGCGGGCGCGTCCCTGGCCCCGCTCGGCAACCATAGACCGCCTGGCACGATCAGCGCAATCTGGCACGAAAGCAGCGATGTGGCACGAACGCAACGACGTGGCACGAACGTAGTAATGTGGCACATTATCAAGAATATGGCACGAAATCCAACATATGGCACATTCTTCATAACATGGTATATTCTTCACAACATGGCACGAAATCCGAAATATGGCAGATCGTGAGAGACGTGGCAGGGGAATCAACTCACTCCCCACGGGCAACCCGTTCCGAAATCCCCGGCGTCCACTAATTTGCCTGTCCGAGGGCCGGGCGTCGCTACCGGTCCCAGAATCGCATCCCCCGCAACCCACACCTAGTCCCGTACCGAACCGCATGAACCGAGACATCGAAGTCATTCAGGCCAGAATCCAGGAGACCAGCGCCTTCGTCGACCGCCTCTTCGAGGAAGTGGGAAAGGTGGTGGTGGGCCAGAAGACCATGGTGGAGCGCCTGCTGATCGGGCTCCTCTCCGACGGACACGTCCTCATGGAGGGGGTGCCGGGGCTGGCCAAGACGCTGACCGTGCGCACCTTGGCCGACGCGATCCGCACCTCCTTCCAGCGCATTCAGTTCACGCCGGACCTGTTGCCGGCGGACCTGATCGGGACGCTCATCTACGATCCGAAGCAGTCCGAGTTCAAAACGCGGAAGGGGCCGGTCTTCGCCAACGTCATCCTGGCCGACGAGATCAACCGGTCCCCGGCCAAGGTCCAGTCGGCGCTGCTGGAGGCGATGCAGGAGCGCACGGTCACGATTGGCGACAACACCTTCGAGCTGCCGTCGCCGTTCCTGGTCCTGGCCACCCAGAACCCCATCGACCAGGAGGGGACCTACCCGCTCCCGGAGGCCCAGGTGGACCGCTTCATGCTCAAGCTCTCGGTGGGGTATCCGCCGAAGGAGGACGAGCTGGAGATCATGCGGCGGATGAGCACGGGATCGCCCCCCGCCGTCGAGCCGGTGGTGACGCCGGAGGAGATCGCCACGGCGCGGCAGGCCGTCGAGACCATTTACATGGACAGCCAGGTGGAGCGGTACATCGTGGACTTGGTGTTCGCGACGCGGGAGCCCAAGAGCTTCGGGCTGGAGGAGCTGGAGCCGCTGGTGGCGTTCGGGGGGTCGCCGCGGACCACGATCTGCCTTGCGAAGACGGCCCGCGCCCATGCGTTCCTGCGCCATCGGGGCTACGTGACGCCGGAGGATGTGCGCTCTGTGGCGATGGACGTGATGCGGCACCGGGTCATCCTCACCTACGAGGCCGAAGCGGAGGAGACCACCGCCGAGGATGTGGTGACCCGGGTGCTGGACACCGTCGAGGTCCCGTAGGCGAGGCGGTGAGCAGCCGACGATGATTCCTCGCGAGATCCTCAAGCAGGTGCGCCGGATCGAGATCACCACCCGGGGCTTGGTGAACGAGGTGTTCTCAGGCGAGTACCACTCGGTCTTCAAGGGGCGGGGGATGAGCTTCGCCGAAGTGCGGGAGTACGCTTGGGGGGACGACATCCGGGGGATCGACTGGAACGTGACGGCGCGGACGGGCTCGCCCCACGTGAAGGTCTTCGAGGAGGAGCGGGAGCTGACGGTGATGCTGGTGGTGGACGCCAGCGCGTCGGCGGGCTTCGGCACCCGGGACCGGATGAAGTCGGAGTTGGCGGCGGAGCTGTGCGCGGTCCTGGCGTTCAGCGCGATCAAGAACAACGACAAGGTGGGGCTGATCCTCTTCACGGACCGGATCGAGCGGTTCGTTCCGCCACGCAAGGGAAGGCGTCACGCGCTGCGGGTGTTGCGGGAGCTGCTCTACCACCCCGCCGAGGGGAAGGGGACCGACTTGGCGGAGGCTCTGGAGTACCTGGCTCGGGTGATCCGTCGGCGGGCGGTGGTCTTCCTGGCGTCCGACTTCCTGGCGTCGGGGTACGAGCGGGCGCTGGCTGTGGCGGCGCGGCGACACGACCTGGTCGCGGTTCGGGTGGGCGACCAGCGGGAGGAGGAGGTGCCGCCGATCGGGTTCGTGGAGTTCGAGGACCCGGAGACGGGAGCGCGGACGGTGGTCAACACGTCGGCGCCGGCGTTCCAGGAGCGCTTCGGGGCGTTGCGTGCCGGGGCGCGCGAAAGGGTGGACGAGCTCTTCCGGCGGTGCGGGATCGATGCCATGGAGGTGACGACGGGGGAGCCCTACGAGCGCGCCCTGCGCCGCTTCTTCGAGGCTCGGGCGCGGCGACTGCGGTGAGGGGCGGGGTGCGCGTCGGCGACGGGGCGGCGGCTGGTCGGCCTCGTAGGGTCGGTGGACGGCAGCTGGTTGTCCTTGTCGGGTTGCTGGGCGCAGCGCCCCAGCAGCAGCTCCGGGTCCGCATGGAGGTGGACACGACGTTGATCCACCTGGGCGACCCGGTTTCGGTTCGGATCGCGGTCGACCATCCGCAGGGGTGGACGGTGCGCTGGGCCGACTCGGTGCGCTGGGCCGACTCGGTGCGCTGGGCCGACTCGGTGGATGTGGCGCCCTTCGAGCTGCTTCGCTTTGAGGCCGCCGATCCGATTGCCGTGGAGGGTGCGGCGATGCGGTCGGCGGCGGAGCTGGTCGTCACGAGCTTCGAGCTAGGGGAGCTGGAGCTGCCGTCGATTGAGGTGGTGGCGACGGGTCCCGACGGCGCCGTCGAGACGCTGGCCACCGACCCGTTTCGCATCGGCGTGGAGAGCGTCGGCCTGGACCAATCGGGCGAGATCCGGGAGATCAAGGGACCGCTGTCGATCGCCAGGAGCTGGTGGGGGACGCTGGGCTGGATGCTGCTCGGTCTCGCGGTGGCCGCCGGTGCCGTCTACCTATGGCGGCGACGCCAGCACCGTCCCGTGGACACGCCGCCGGGGCCGCCACCACCACCGCCGCGACCTCACCATCTAGTGGCACTGGAAGCGCTGGAGGCCCTGGAAGCCTCTTCCCTGCTGGAGCGCGGCCAAGTCAAGGAATACCATGTCCGCGTCTCGGAGATCGTGCGGAGCTACGTGGAAGGTCAGCTTGCAGTCCCCGCCTTGGAAATGACCACGTCGGAGGTGGCCGACGGCCTGGCAAGGGCCGCGCTCGGTGCGCCGGTGTGCGAGGCGTTCCGCGGATTCCTGGACCGTTGCGACCTGGTGAAGTTCGCGAAGTGGCGTCCGTCCCCTGACGATGCCCGCGCGATGGTGGAGGAGGCTCGCGAACTGGTGAGGATGACCAGCGGCGGGGGCGACCGATGATCTTCCGCTTCGACGATCCCTGGTTCCTGTTGCTGCTGGGGGCGCTTCCCCTGCTGGGTTGGTGGTACGTGGCCCGGGTGCGCAGGGGACGCGGCGCCCTTCTGCATCCGGATGTGGCGGGCTTGCGCTCGGCGGGTCGGGGCGAGGGGGCGTGGGTGCGGCACCTGCCGGCGGCTCTTCGGGGAGCGGCCCTGGCTTGTCTGGTGGTTGCGTTCGCGCGACCGCAGACGGGCGTCACGGGGGAGAATGTGGTCGCCGAGGGGATCGACATCATTCTGGCGCTGGACGTGTCCAGCTCCATGCTCGCCGAGGACTTGGCCCCCAACCGGCTGGAGGCTGCCAAGGCGGTGGCGGCGGAGTTCGCCGAGGGACGCGGCAACGACCGGATCGGCTTGGTGATCTTTGCGGGCAAGGCGTTCACCCAAGCGCCCCTCACCCTGGACCACTCGGTGGTGGGATCGCTGCTGGCCGAGCTGGAAGTGGGGATGATCGAGGACGGGACCGCCATCGGGATGGGGCTGGCCACGGCGGTGAAGCGGCTGCAGGCCAGCGAGGCCGCGTCGAAGGTCGTGGTGTTGCTGACCGACGGACGCAACAACCGGGGAGAGATCGACCCCATCACCGCCGCCCACGCGGCCCAGGCATTGGGGGTCAGGGTCTACACTGTGGGCGCCGGCTCTCGGGGCATGGCCAGGGTTCCCGTCACCGACCGGTTCGGCGGCGTTCGCTACGTGACGACCCAGGTGGATGTGGACGAGCCCTCGTTGCGCGCCACCGCCGAGGCCACGGGCGGCCGCTACTACCGAGCCACGGACCGGCAGAGCCTGGAGGCGATCTACCGAGAGATCGACGAGCTGGAGACCACCGAGATTCAGGTTGAGAACTTCACCCGCTACGGCGAGCGCTTCGCGTGGCCCCTCCTGGCCGGCTTGGCGTTGCTGGTGGTCGAGGCGACGCTGGGGCGGACCTGGCTGAGGACGCTCCCGTGACGCCGCTGACGAGGTCCTAGGGACGATGTTCAGGTTCGGCAACGTTCTGGCTCTGTGGAGCTTGGCGCTGGTTCCCCTTTTGCTCCTCCTGCACTGGTATGCGGCCCGCCGCTCCCGTGCGCTGATGGACCGCTTCGGGGAGCACGAGCTGGTGCGCAAGCTGCGCCCATCGGTGAGCGTGGCGGCTCGTCGCTGGAAGGCGGCCTTGGCTCTGGCGGCGCTGGCGCTGCTCGGGCTGGCGTTGGCGCGGCCCCAGTTCGGGACCCGTGTGGAGACGGTGCGGAGGGAGGGGCAGGATGTGATGGTCGCCCTGGACGTTTCCCGTTCCATGTACGCCGAGGACGTGGTGCCGAACCGAATGGAGCGGGCCAAGATCGAGGTCGGGCGGATCATCCAGCGGCTGGACGGCGACCGGATCGGGCTGGTGGCATTCGCCGGCGACGCCTTCGTCCAGAGTCCGCTGACGGCCGACTACGGCGCGGCGATGATGTTCCTCAACGCCATGGACCCGACCCTGGTCTCCATGCAGGGGACCGACTTGGGGAAGGCCGTGGCGGTGGCGGTGGATGCGTTGGAGGAGACGCCGACGGAGAACCGCATTCTGGTGCTGGTGACCGACGGCGAGGACCACGAGGGGGGCGTCCCCGAGGCGATCGCGTCGGCTTCGGAAGCGAACGCGACCGTGCACGCCGTGGGTGTGGGGACCGCGGCGGGAGTGCCGCTCCCCGACGTGGACGACGACGGCGCGCGCCGGGGCTTCCGACGGGACGACGAGGGCGCCGTGATCACGACGCGGCTGGACGAGACGGCGTTGCAGGACATCGCGATGCAAACGGGGGGGCAGTACTACCGTATTGGTCAGGCGGGGGACGGGCTGGCCCAGCTGGCCGAGCAGATCGGGACCGGAGGGCGGGAGGTGGAGTCGCGGGAGGTGACTCAGTTCGAGGAGCAGTACCAGGGCTTCGTGGCGGCGGCTCTGCTGTTGCTGGCGCTGGAGCTTGTGGTGCCCGGCGCGAGAAGGCGTGCGGGGCTGCGGACGGAGGATGTAAGGTGATCGAGATCAGGAGAATCGAGACCAGGAGAGCGGTGGCCCTTCGACAGGCGTGGCCGGGCTGGGTGGTGGCGTGCGTGGCGGCGGCCGGGGCGTTGGGCGTCCCAGCGAGCCATGGCTTCGCCCAAGAGGGACGGGAGGAAGTTGAGGCCGGCAACCGTCTCTATGAGGAAGGCAGGTGGTCGGAGGCGCACGCCCAGTACTTGGAGGCGCTCAAGAAGGCACCCGGACTGCCGCTGGCCCGCTTCAACGAGGGAAACGCGCTGTACCGAAGCCAGGAGTTCCAGCGGGCGATGGAGGCGTACACGGAAGCACTGGAGAACGGCGACCCGGAGTGGCTGAGCCAAGCGTGGTACAACCTGGGCAACGCCTTGGTCCGCCAGCAGCAGCCGGGCCCGGCGGCGGAGGCGTACAAGGAGGCGTTGCGCCTGGACCCAGCGGACGCCGACGCCAAGCACAACCTGGAGATGGCGTTGATGCAGCTGGAAGAACAGCAACAGCAGCAGCAACAGGGCGACGGGGAGTCGGAGCAGGACCAGCAGGATCAGCAAGACCAGCAGGACCAGCAGGGCCAGGGGGAGCAGCAAGGGGAGCAGCAGCAGGGGGAGCAAGGGGGCGAGCGCGACGAGGAGCCGTCGCCCCAGGACCAGCAGGGCGGGCAGAACGAGCAGAACCCTGAGGACCAGCAGGATCAGCAGGGCCAAGGGTCGCAGCCGGAAGACGGCGAGGATGGCGAGGGCCAGGCTGGCCAAGCGCAGGGCCAGATGACGCCGGAGCAGGCCGAGCGCCTGATGCAGGCCATCGACGAAGACCCGGGCGAAGTCAACCGGAAGGCCACCCAGGTGCGGGGCCGCCGTCCCAGGAAGGACTGGTAGGTGATGTCGGGAAGTGCGCTGGCGGCGCTGGCCGCGACGACGCTGTGGGCGGGAGCGAACGACGGGGGCGGTGCCCAGGAGGTCCAGGCCCGGGCGTACCTGAACGCTCCCCAGGTCGGCGTGGGACGCCAGTTCGTCCTCAACGTGGAGGTGGCCGGAACGCAACAGCTGGAGGGCGAGCCGGAGCTGCCCGCGATGGACGACTTCGCCCGCTACTTGGGGGCGGGCACCTCCACTTCAATGCAGATCGTCAACGGACGGACCAGCGTGTCGCTCACCTACCAGTACCGTTTTCTGGCCACGCAGGAGGGCGACTTCGAGATCGGAGTGGTGCGGGTTCCGGTCGGGGGCCAGGTGCTGGAGACGGAACCGCTGACGCTGGTGGTGTCCGATGCGCCGCCGTCGACCACGGGAGCCGGGCCAGGGGCTAGGCCGGGAGCGGGAGCCAGGTCGGGAGCCGGGGCTAGGCCGGGAGCCGGGACCGGCACGGACGATCCCGGTGCCTCTCTCGCACCCGACGACCTCTTCGTGGAGGGCGTAGTGAGCAAGACCCGCGCCTTCGAGAACGAACCGGTGACGGTGGAGTACAGGCTCTTCACCCTGGTGAACGTCGAGTCCTACTCCATTACGGACCTGCCGTTGGCGACCGGGTTCCTGACGGAGGAGCTGGAGCAGCCCGATTCGCCCACGGTGGAGCGACTGATCCGCAACGGTCGCGAGTACGTGTCCGCGGTGATCCGTCGTGTCGTGCTCTTCCCAACCGGTCCGGGCAGGAAGACACTCGACCCCTTGGGGTTGGAGGCCCAGGTGAGGGTGCGGAACCGCTCCTTCGACCCCTTCGGCGACCTCTTCGGCCGGGGTCTGCTGGACAGCCGCGTCCCAGTGGCCGTGGCGTCGCGGCCGATCGAGATCGAGGTGCTCCCCCTGCCATCCAGCGGGAGGCCCGACAGCTTCGGCGGCCACGTGGGCGAGCTGGTCGTCTCCACGTCGGTGGACCGAGACGCCGTGCAGGCCAACGAGGCCGTGACCTTCCGAGTCGAGATGGAGGGAACGGGCAACCTGCGCGCGCTTTCGCCTCCCGAGATCGATTTCCCCGCCGAGTTCGAGGTCTTCCCGCCCGAGGCCAGCGCCCGCATCGCCCCCGGCGGCGGCAGCCTCCAGGGGGTGCGCTCCTTCGAGTACGTCCTGGTGCCGCGGGTCCCGGGGCGGCTGACCCTGCCGCCGGTCGAGGCGTCGTCGTTCGACCCCGGCTCGCGGACGTACCGTGCGACCCGCGCCGGCTCCATCGAGTTGGTCGTGGAGGGAGGGGCGTCGGCGGCAGAGGGAGAGGGCGCGGTGCCGTCGGCCGTGGAGAGGGTCCGGGAGGAGATTCGCTTCATCCATGCAGGCCCCGTGCGGTTCGCACCCGTGGGCCGACGGCTTGTGGCCACGCCTGGGTTCTGGGCAGTGCTGCTGTTGCCGGCGGCCGCGGTGGCGGGTGCGGGGGCGTATCGCCGGCGACGGGACCGTTTGGAGGGCGATGTGGCGTATGCCCGCACGCGCCGAGCGGCACGGAGGGCGAAGAAGCGGCTGGCCACGGCGAAGGGGATGGCGTCCGGCGACCCGCGGGCCTTCTACGCCGAGGTGGCTGGTGCCCTCCAGGGCTTCTTGGCGGACAAGCTGAACGTCTCGGCGGCCAGCTTGGTCCGGGAGGAAGTCGCCCGGAGCGCCGCGGCTCGCGGGGTGTCAGCAGGCACTCTGGAACGCCTCTTCGCCTGCTTGGACCACTGCGACCGACAGCGCTTCGCTCCCACCGGTGCCGAGCGCGAGTCTCCAGAAGCGGAATTGGAGCGGGCCGCGTCGCTGATGGCGGAGTTCGACCGGGAGCTGTCCAGGTGAGGAGGCATGTCGAGGCGAGGAGGCCCGTGGCGGCGAGGAGGCCCATTGAGGCGAGGACCCCCATCGAGGTGAGGAGGCCCGTGGCGGCGAGTGGGCTCCTGGTGGCGGCGGTGCTCCCAGCGACGGCGGTGCTCCTGGCGGCCGCTCTCTTGGCACTGTTGCTCCATTCTCCCGCTGGCGCGTCGGCCCAAACACAGGCGTTCGAAGAGGGCAACCAGCTCTATCAGGAGGGCGACTTCGCTGGCGCGGCCGCTCGGTACGAGTCCGTCCTGGAAAGCGGCTACGAGGCGGCTGCCCTCTACTACAACTTGGGGAACGCGCGCTTCCGGCTGGGGGAGTTGGCGCACGCGGTGGTCGCCTACGAGCGCGCCGCCCGCCTCGACCCAGGCAACGACGACGTGCGGACGAACTTGGCGCTGGTCAATCAGCAGCTCCAAGACCGGATCGAGCCCCTGCCCCGCTTCTGGCTGCTTTCCGCCTTGAAGTGGTGGGTTGAGCTGCTGCCTCGGCGGCTGTTGGAGGGGATGGTAGCCGTGTGCTGGACCGTTCTCGGCGTGGCGGGGGTACTGCTGATGCTGCGCCGGCCCCAGGGATGGAGGGCCACCGTTCGCAGGACCGCTTGGGGGGCTGGGCTGGCCGCGACGGTGCTGGGGGGAACGCTCTTCGCACGGGAAGCCGGGGTCGGTCGCGCCGAGGAGGCCGTGGTCATGGTAGCGGAGGCGCGGGTACTCAGTGCGCCGTCGGCGGAGGGCGGCCTGACGGTGTTCACCCTCCACGCTGGCACCAAGGTCCGGATCGACCAGCGCTCCGGCGAGTGGGTCGAGATCGTCCTGGCCGACGGCAAGGTCGGCTGGTTGGAGATGGACGCGCTGGAAGTGATCTAGCAGGGCGCAGTGGGAGGGGAGACGAGGGGGCGACGCCCCTTTGTCACACCCCGGGTGTAGGGTTCGCGGGGCAACGGATCCGCCGCACCCCACCCACTAGGGGAGTATAGGAAGATGAGGAAGCAGGGACAGAGCCCGAGCACGTATCGCATCATCATGACGACGTTGCTGACGACGCTGACGGCAGGCTTCGCGCTGGGCGCAGAGCACGCTCACGGCCAGCAAGAACGACCACAGATCGGCGTAGACGCCGTGTGCGGTGCCGGGCCCGGGGCCGCACACGCGACGCTGACCGTCGTCGGGGCGTTCGGGGCCGCGGGACTGGGAGTAGCAGGAGCCCACGGCGGTGGCGAGGCTGGCCCGAAGCTGGGCATCGACGACAAGACGCTGGCCAAGGCGGTGGGCGCAGTTGTCGGGGTTGTTGCCGGCACCGTCGCGACGCGGATCGTGGCAGCCAAGTACGAGAGAGGCATGAGACGCGCGTCCGTGTGCCGCGACTGGTTCCACGACGCGCAAGAGCTGCGGGCGTCCCATCGACGGGCGCAGGAGATGCGCGAAGCGTTCGACGCACGCACCGCTGCTCGCCAGTCTGCCATCGACGCCGAATGGGAGCGACTGGATGCGTTCGCCCGCGAGCATGGCGTCGAGCCTCCAAACCGAGAACAGCCTAGCCCGACTGCTTGACGGCGCCGGTGCGTGGACGGACCTTGCCACATCCCGTTCCGCGAACCGAGGAATCTCGTTGCTCGTCGTGCTCCAGCGCCAAGCTCATCGGTGCCTAGTGGCCGTCGGACTGCTGCTGCTTCCGACCCAGGCGTGCACCACCCTCCGGCCCATCGCCGGCGATCCGCTCCCCGGCCAGCGGGTTCGTGCGCAGCTCGCGGCGGAGGGCCAGATACGCCAAGCGCAGGTCACCGGCGTAGCCCGCACCAGCCTCGACGGCGACGTCCTGTCCGTCGATTCGGAGACGCTGGTGCTCCGCGTCCCCATCGCGGGGATCGACCCTGGACTGCACCGGAACGCGAAGGTGGCCGACACGCTGCGGGTATTGCGTGCCGACGTGACCAGCCTCGACACGCAACGGTTTTCGCCGGTGCGCACCGGCTTGCTTGCCGGAGGGATCGCGGCGGCGAGCGTGTTGGGCGTCCTCTTGGCGGAAGGCATCGGCTCGTCCGAAGGCACCGAGGACGGCCCTGGACACCGCTCGGCCTTCTGGCGTTTCATGGCCGCGATTCGGGTTGGACTGTGACGCGGGAGGAGCAACAGCGGGAGCACCTCCAGGCGCAAGTGGACGCCGGCAAGACCCAACGAGACAGGAATCAGCTGGGACAATACGCCACGCCGGGCCCGTTGGCGACAGAGGTGGTGAGGTCGGCGCGAGCGTTGCTGCGTACGCCGCACAGAAGACTCTCGTTCATGGATCCAGCTTTCGGAACGGGAGCGTTCTATTCTGCGTTGCTCGAGGTCTTTCGACGAGATGCGATCGGTGCCGCTCGGGGCTTTGAGATCGACCCGCACTACGGTCGACCCGCGGCGGCGCTGTGGGAAGAGACGGGGTTGCGCCTGGATCTGTGCGACTTCACCTCGCAACGACCCGACGACAGCGGCGAGCTCGTCGACCTGATGATCTGCAATCCCCCCTACGTGCGCCATCACCACATCGAGCATCGCATGAAGCAGCGGTTGGCCACCGAAGTCAAGCGGACACTTCGCATTCGTGTCTCTGGACTTGCGGGCCTGTACGTCTACTTCATGCTGGTTAGTCACCAGTGGCTCAAGCCGCAGGCTCTGTCGGTCTGGTTGATTCCCAGCGAGTTCATGGACGTAAACTACGGTTCGGTGCTGAAGGATTATCTGCTGAACCGCGTGGACTTGGTGCGCATCCACCGCTTTGATCCGAGGGAAGTGCAGTTCGGCGACGCCCTGGTGTCGTCCGCCGTTGTGTGGTTTTGGAACCGGCGCCCGGCAGGCGACGCCCCCGAGTTCACGTTCGGCGGGTCAATTACGGCTCCGTGCGTCCGACGGCGGATTGACCGGAATGTGCTGCGGGACGAGCCGAAGTGGACACGGCATCCACGTGCTGTGGACACGGGGAGTGCTGCAGACGGTCTCACCCTCGCGGACCTGTTCGTCATCAAGCGCGGCCTAGTCACGGGTGCAAACCGATTCTTCATTCTGACCGAGGTACAAGCGCGAGCGTCGGGGATCTCGTCCCGCTTCCTGCGCCCTGTGCTTCCCAGCCCTCGACATCTGCGAACGGACGTGGTGGAGGCGGACCCCAACGGCGTTCCCGACATTGGCAAACGCCTCTTTCTCTTCGACTGCCGGGTGCCGCGGGAAGAACTCGACCGCGCCGATCCGACGACGGCGGCATACGTGAAGCAAGGCGAGGCAGTAGGGGCAGACCAGGGCTATTTGGCGTTGCGACGAGACCCTTGGTACGCTCAGGAGCAGAGGGATCCTGCTCCGTTTCTCAGCACGTACATGGGCCGTTCGGCACAGGGCGGACCACCGTTTCGGATCATCCTCAACAAGTCGAAGGCGGTAGCCACCAACGTCTATCTGATGCTGTACCCTAGGACGCCATTGAGCAAGACGACCCGCTTCGCCGCCGAGCGCGAGCTCGTCTGGCACGCGTTGCGCCGTACCATGGAAGCCGAGTGGACTCGCAGCGGTCGGGTCTACGGCGGTGGCCTGCACAAAGTCGAGCCCGGCGAACTTGGTCGGCTTCCCGCCGACAGGTTGATTGAGGTCTGTCCCGAGGCGCGCCGCGACGTCGTTCGCCAGCCGGTGTTGCTGTAGGGCACGCCTGGTCAGACTCCGCCCGTCATTCGAGCGCCCTCTCAATCAACTCAGTGGGGTCCGTCCGCGGCTTGCGCCAGTCTGCCACGCCGGGATGAGTCAGCACCACGACCGCGAGTCCACTGGCGTTTCGATAGGTCCGACTTGTCCACTTGCGGTGGTTCTTCTCCACAAGCCGGTCCGTTTCGCGGTCGGCCGCCAGTTGCTTGCGCAACCACGAGCCGGCCATCGTTCCGAGACAGGCGACAACCCGCACTCCCAGAGTCTCGACCACGGCTTCATGAAACGGCCAGCAATCGGCGGCCACGCGTTCGAATTCGCCTTTGCCGAGGTGGCTCGCCCTCCGCGAACGCACGAACAGGACGTTGCTTGACGGCACTGTGGCCGGGTCCCGTCCGAGACTCGCAAACATGTGTAGCACTCGCTTCTGCATCGGCGCCTCGCCCTCTGGACGTCCCCACCGCTCGTCTCGGTAGGCCGACCAGTTCCTCGGTGCCGAGTCCCGAAGCCACCCGACATGGCGTCCCACGGTCTCCTCCGCTTGCCGCTCGGGGCATCCGCCAGGATTGAGTCCCAGGACGTACAGCGGGGATCGTCTCTCGAACGCCTCCGAGCCCGAGTAGAACACCTTGCCCGAGCGATCGTAGAGGTGCGCGGGGATCAGCTTGGCGAATGCCTCGATCATTCGTTCCCTCAGTTTCGTGGGCTGCCTGACTGACGTGTCAGTCGTCAGCACCGGAGCATCTCGATTACGGCTCTGGCTCCGCGTAGGTCCCATTGGGTATTCACGTCCCCGGCCCACTGAAGGGTTGACCCGTCCTTGATCACCTCGACCAGCGGACCAGCATTGTAAACGGTGTGCAGCAGACCACCGTTTCTTACCATCCGCACCGCAACGTAGGCATGGATAGTGCCGTCAATCGTGATGTCTTCGGGTGCCGGCATCAGTATGTCAAGGGCATCCATCTGTTCGGCTAACGAAACCATCTCCGGGTCTGTGGTGCCGGCACTCACGGACCAGGTCTTGCCGAAGCAGTTGACTGCCAGAAGCTGACCGTCGCTTGCGTTTGTCACGGCAGTGCCGACGCCATTAGCGGACGGCACGTACCGCCACTGTGCGGCCGCCGGCGGTGCCCCGGCCAGGAGCGCGAAGACGAGGAGAGCGTAGCGGGTCATGTTGTCTCTTCTAGGATGAAGGTGGGCGGTCAGCTTGATCCATGACGTCATGATAGGCACTTCTGGGCGCGGAGCGCAAGTACTTCGTGCGCCTGAAGTCGAACCACGGATGTGGGTCTACGAACGTGAGCCACACCAAGCCGGATCGTAGTCGGAGGGCCGGCGCGTGGTGTGCATCGTCAAGTAGCGGCCCGGCGATCTGCTCGTCGAGACGTTCTGGCTGATCACGTCGATGGCGGCCGACGAGATGACTGCCGACGAACTGCTGGCGTCTTACCGGAAGGCGAGCAAGGTGGAAGGCCACCTGGGCGAATTGAAGAGCATGTCGACCCGGTGCTGTCGTCGTCACCGCGCCGCCGTTGTGCAAGGCGACGAGCCCCACGTGGACGACCGCGATGCGCTGCTCTTCGATCCGGGTCATTCGTCGTCTCCCAGATTGGTTAGGGTCCGAAGCATGGCGGCCATACAGTCGTTCAGCGTGATTCCGTGGGTGCGCAATGCGGCCATCATCTTTTGCCACCGTAGCGGCATCTCAATGACCGTATTCCACGCGTTCTCCCTTTGGCGATGGACCGCCTTAGCCTCGGCGTCGTGTAGCACCTCGGCATCGCCCAACACTCGAGTCTCTTCGGTCGTCATCAGCTCCACCCCGTTAGCCACACTCGTCGAGGATATGATTGTCGACGCCTTGTTGATGATCTGTATATCAGGCACCGTCCTCGCTAGCTCCAAGCATAGCATTGCGGGAGGAACCACTTTGCGAACCGCCGAGTCGCGGGCTGCAATCCCCCTCAGCACCTCTATTGTCAGGGCAAACAAGACGGCTCGTAGATACGGCTGGCCTATCAGCGGCCTGGGCATGTGCCACATGTTTCCAAAGGCTTCTTCCTTTGGCCCGCCCACGCTGCCTTGGTGGGCTATTCGGTTGTGTCGAATCCAGTCGATGATCCACTTGACATCGTAGTCCCACTCCATCCCTCGCTTGCGGATGTGGCAGAGCACCTGTGCCTTGAACCCCCTGGCGTCGATTGTAGCCCCACGCTCATAATCAAACATTCGGGCAGTCTCGATGCTTGCAACATCGTCACGCAACGACACGCCGCGCAGATTGGCGTAGGCAACCGGCAAGACAAGCTCACCTCCACCAAACGATCGCGTAAGCGGACGGTGCCTGGCCGATTCTGGTTGGACGAGGGGGTGGAACATCGGATCATACCCAGACCTCCTGAGCTTCTTGCTTCCCAGTAATGCCCGTCCCTTCTTGTTCTTCTTGTCATCCAAGAACAGCTTGTGCAGACACAGGACCGCCTGATCGGCCAGCGCCGCATCGAGAAACTCGATCCCCTGTGGTGCACAAACCGTAGGGGCATAGAGTACGCCAGCGATAACCCTTATCATGGAAGACGCAATGGATGCTATTCTGAGTCGCTCATCCATTATGGCGGGGGTCGACTTGATCTCGTCCTCTACGACGCGCTTGTGGGCGACCATGGCGAACACGTCTGGGTCGGACGCTATCTTGCGTGCCACTTGATCCGCATCGACCGCCCCAGGCGGCATCACGTTTTTCCTCATGTCCGTGGCCTCGTATTCTTCCCCCTGCGGACGGCGGGCTCGTGTTCGGCGAGCCGTGCTCGCAGGTAGTCCATGCTTCCCGTGCCCTTCGTCAAGTTGCCAGTCATCGGGGTCCTCCGGGTACGACCGCTGCATCGCTGGGCGCCAGATCGCTCACCAGGATCGTGACCCCCTTCAACAGCGTCTGTCGCCCGGCTCCGCCGTCCGTCGGCCACGGACGCCGATCAGCACGTCCAGCAACCGCGTCGCCAACTTGCGCGCCGCCGCTGGCCCGGCGACCGGTCGCCGCACGCTCTCGCCGCGTCCCGTCCGGCACAACGCCGCCTGCATCTCTGGAACTCTCACGCTTGCCGCTCATCGGCTTCTTGCCTGGTGAAGGTGGAAGCACGGGAACCTATCTGGACCGACCGAGAGCGGCAATCGGCCCTCCCCTATTGCACCGCGGCACTCGGGCGCGTACCATGCCACTTCGCCGAGCTTCACTCACAGTACCGTCAGCAACCGATCGGAGGGCGAGCATGAACGCGAGCACCGCAACCGCAAGGCGTCCCGGACCCGACCGGGCGTCGCCTCGAACGACCCGGAGCACCGGAAGGAGGGGTACCGGCCGCATGGCCGTCGCCCCGCCCGGCTCGCCCGTGCCGGTCGTCCTCGCACGGGCTGTCCTCGCGCTGGCAGCCACGCTCTTCGCCGTCCTGGCCCCAGTCGCTCTCCAAGCCCAGAACGGGAGGATCACCGGGCGCGTCCTCAACGCCTCCAACAACACGCCGATCGGCGTCGCCCAGATCACGATCGGAGGCACGGGGCTGGGCGGGATCGCGTCCCAGGACGGTCGCTTCCTCATCCTGGAAGTGCCGCCGGGCACGTACGAGGTATCCGCCGAGCGGATCGGCTTCCGCGCCGAGACGGCGACCGTGCAGGTCTCGGCCGGACAGGCCGCGGTGGTGGAGTTCCGGCTGAGCGAGACGGCCCTGGAGCTGGACGAGGTGGTCGTCACCGGCACGCCGGGGGCCTCGTCGCGACGGGAGGTGGGCAACAGCGTCGCTGCCGTGCGCGCCGCGGCGCTGGAGAACACGCCCTCCCAGACCCTCACCGAGATCCTCAACGGCCAGACCACCGGCATTCAGCAGTGGCGCAACGAGGGTCAGGTCGGCGGAGGCTCCAAGATCGTCCTTCGAGGCATCAACAGCATCAGCCAGGATGTGCAGCCGCTTATCTACGTGGACGGCGTGCGCATGAACAACAACCAGGGCGTCTACAACAACCGCCAGAGCATCAACCCCGGTCCGGCCGGGGCCCAAACGTCGCCCAACCCCCTCGACCTGATCGACCCCGCCACAATCGAGAGCGTGGAGATCGTCCGAGGAGCGGCTGCCACCACCCTCTACGGCACGGAGGCGGCGGGCGGCGTCATCCAGATCTTCACCAAGAAGGGCCGCGCCGGCCAGCGGGCGTCGTGGACTGCGGAACTGACTGGCGGCACGCGCTTCATGACCGGCAACTCCATGGGGCCGATCCTGGGCAAGACCGACAACTGGGGCTTCACCAAGCCTTGGTACTCGTACGCCCCGCTGGGCGAGACCAAGCTCTCGGTGTCCGGCGGCACCACTTCGGCCAGCTACTTCGTGTCGGCGGGCGTGGGCTACGACGACGGCGTGGTGGACAACAACGACGAACGCTCGTACAACGTCCGGGGCAACTTCGGGCTTCAGCCTTCGCCGTCGCTGAACTTGAGCCTCAACGCATCGTACCGTCACCGCAACACCAGCTACATGGAGATGGGCGACAACGCTTCGGGCTTCATGCTGAACGTCTTGCGAGGCACGCAGGACTATACCAACGCGGCGGTGGACCGGGACAACTACCAGGGGGACCCGGACCAGATCCTCTTCGACATCACCAACAGCGGTCGCGTCGAGCACTTCATCGGCGGCTTGACCACCCTTCACACGGCAGAGGGCATCGGCCTCACCACGCGCCTTACCGTGGGACTCGACTACACCACGGCCTTCAACCAACAGAACTTCCCCTTCGACCACGTGCTGCGACCCCAAGGCCGTCGCAACTTGAACGAATGGGAGCACCGGACGATCACCATCGACCTGGGCACTACGTGGGACGCGGACTTCAGCGAGGGCATCTCGTCGTCGTTCTCCGCCGGCGGACAGATATTCAGCGACTGGGACCACACCGTCTACGGCTTCTCGGAGGACTTCGGCGGACCCGGCGAGAAAACCCTCAGCTCGGGCGCGACGACCACCTCCAGCGAGGACCTGCTCCGGGTCGTCAACGCCGGTTTCTTCGCGCAAGAGGTGCTGGGCTTCAACGACAATCTGTTCATCACCGGCGGCGTGAGGGTGGACGGCAACAGCGCCTTCGGCGAGGACCTGGGGTTGCAGGTGTACCCGAAGGTCAGCACCTCGTTCGTCGTCTCCGACATGGACTTCTGGCCTAGCGAGTGGTGGCAGGTGATGAAGTTGCGGGCCGCCTGGGGACAGTCGGGCAAGGCGCCCGGAGCCTTCGACGCGGTGCGGACGTGGACGCCCGTCGCCGGCTACAACGGTCAAGCGGGGGTCACGCCTGCCAACTTGGGCAACCCGGACCTGGGCCCCGAGCGCTCCACGGAGCTGGAGCTGGGCTTCGAGGGGAGCTTGCTGGACGACCGGCTGGGCGTGGACTTCAGCTGGTACAACAGCGTGACTAGCGACGCGCTTATGCCCGTGACCGCGGCGCCTTCCGAGGGCTTTCTGACTTCGCAGCTCAAGAATGTGGGCGAGTTCAAGAACACAGGACTCGAAGTGTCGATCACCGGCGTGCCCGTTTCGCTGGACAACGTCCGCTGGGAGGTCACGGGATCGGTTTCGACCACCAACAGCGAGGTGATCAGCTTGGGCGAAGCGCCCGAGTTCTTCCTGGGCTGGGGCTCGCTCTTGGGCCAGTGGGTCCGGGTCGGCTATCCCATCGTCTCGCTGTGGGGCGAGTCCGTCTCCAACCCCGACGCAATCGCGGACCCCGTAATCGAGAACGACCACTACTACGGTCCCGTCTACCCCACGCACATCCTCAGCGGCAAGACGTCGATCAACCTCTTCAACCGGTTGACGATCTACGCCTTGGGCGAGTACCACGGCGGGCAGCACCAGTTCAACATCATGCCCTGGCAGCAGGTGCGCCGAGGGCTGTGGCCCGAGTGCAACGACCGAGGTCTGGACGATCCCGACGACGCGGCCGCTTGGTCCTCGGCGCCTGCCATCTGGAGGGCCCGTTGCCAGCTGCCGACGCCCAACTTCGACTTCTGGATGCGGCCCTCCGACTTCTTCAAGATCCGCACTGTGTCGGCATCGCTGCTCGTCCCCGACGACCTGATCCCGGGGGCCACGGGCACGACGCTGACGGCAACGGTGCAGAACCTGTACAAGTGGTCGAACGGCGCGGGGATCGATCCCGAGCTGACCGTGGGGTACGGGGGAGGAGTCGGGACGTTCCCGGCCCGGTACGAGTACTACCAGATGCCGGCGCCCGTGATGTTCTCCGTGAGCCTGCGGGCCAACTTCTAACCCGAGCGACAGGAAAGGAGACGCAAGATGGAGACGACGATGACGAAGTTCACGAAGGGACTCCTGTCGACGAGCCGTCGGGCCTTGGCAATGGTCGTGCTGGCCGCGGCGCTGCCGGCGTGCGACCTGTTCGAGGTGGTGAACCCGGGGCCGATCATCGACGAGGCGCTCAACGAGGAATCGGCGGGCAAGACGGTGCTGATCGGCGTGGTCGCCGACGTGGAGGTCGCTGTGGACGACCTGGCTTGGCTCGGCGGGCCGGCGTCCACCGATCTGGACGCGGACGCGACCCAGCCCTGGTTGCAGGACGCCGGGGAGGGCCGGCTCACCGTCACCAACGCCGACCAGAGCTGGCATCCGATGCAGCGCGCGCGATGGGGCGCCGCGGCGGGAATCGCTCGGCTGACCGAGACCCAGCCCGATGCGGGCAACAACCAGTGGCTCACGTCGGCGTACATGTGGGCCGGGTGGGCGAACCGTCTCATGGGCGACAACGTGTGCATCGCCGTGTTCGGCGGAGAGGACAAGGACGGAGACGGCGTGGCGGACCCAGGCGAGGTCATGCAGCCGAACGAACACTACACCCGCGCCGTCGAGCGCTTCGAGACGGCGCGCTCGCGGGCCCAGAGCACGGGCCACGACTCAATCGCGATGGCGTCCGCAGCGGGGCTGGCCCAGGCCCACCTGATGCTCGGGAACTACGACCAGGCCATGTCTTTCGCGGCGATGGTGCCCGACGACTTCCTATGGGTGGCCAACCGCTCCGACAACAGCGGCCGGGAGTGGAACTCGCTCTACTCCTTCACCCATGAGAACCAGAAGCAGATCACCGTCTGGAGCATGTACAACGACAGCATCGGCCCCGACACCGATCCCCGCGTGCCGTGGCGCGACATGAACCAAACCTCCGGCGGCGGCGTCAAGCCCTTCTACCGACAGCTGAAGTACACGTCGAGGGCGCACGACATTCCGCTGGCCAAGGGTCACGAGATGCGCCTGATCGAAGCCGAGGCGATGTTGCGACAGGGCGACCGCGACGGGGCGATCGGCAAGATCAACTACGTGCGAAATCGAGTGGGCGTGCCGCCCGTGTCGGCCTCGACCGACCAGGATGCGTGGCTGGCGCTGGACCGGGAGCGCAACTTCGAGCTGTGGTTGGAGGCGCGACGGTTGAAGGACAACGCTCGCTTCGCGGCGGAGGGACTCAGCCCGTGGGCCGTGGCGTTCATGCAGGGGCGGCATAGCTGCTTCCCGCCCAGCACGGCCGAGTGCAGCGCCAACCCGAATGTGGAGGGCAACGCCTACTGCGCCCAAGGCTGATCTGGGGGAGTGGGTCCGGCCGCCGGAGTTGCCGTTTTGAGCGAGCGGCTTCTGGCGGTCGGATCCGCTAGTCCAGGAAGCGGTCGACCAGTTCCGGTGCCGGCAACGGGCAGCTCTCCTGCCGTCCGAACCACCGGTAGCGGTTTCTGGCGACAAAGTCGTAGACAGCATCTCGGATCGGACGCGGCACGACGACAAGCGCGCACAGCAACGACCACGGCGGGCCCAAGCCCCTCGCTATGCGAAGAGCGGCTTCTGATCGGAAGTGCACGCCCTCTCGGTCCACGAGCACCATGGAGTCGGGCCGACCCGCCTCGCCCAGCGCTAGGCGTGCGGCCTCCGACTGGAGAGAGGCGAAGCGGAACCTTCCCCAGGAGTCGCGCTTGGCGATCCACCGAACCGCGCCGTTGCACAGGTTGCACACGCCGTCAAAGAAGATCACCGGGCCGGAAGGCAAGGGCTGGGAGCGGGCTTCGTCCATTTCCCAACTTGGCGAGCGGTCACCGGCTTGGCGAGTGCTTCCCAGCTTGGCGAGACCGATCGGGATCGAATAGCTTGGTCGGGTGAACCACACCGGGACCATGGTCACGACCATGGCCGGATTCTCCCGAGGCGACCGAGGAGGCGGGCGTGCCCCAGCATCGAACGATCAAGGCGTCGGACTTCAAGGCAAGGTGCCGCGAGAAACCCGACTTGCCTTACCGCGAGAAGCGCGAATCGCTGCGGGGCATCGATAGGGGAAGGATCCAGATCGTGGGAGACATAGTGGGGCCGGTCGAACAGGAGTGGGAAGCCGAAGCGGATCCCGATCGCGTCTTGGACCCGTGATCCCTCTTGACACGCACGTGATGCTCTGGCTCAGCGTGGACGACCCCCTCGACGCAACAAGGTGAGTTCGCAGCGGCCCTTTGCGCCCTGGCCCTGCTTCACAGACGAGGAGGCCCGGGCCGCTTCTCGCGTCCTCTTGTCCAACCGCGTCAACTACTGGACCGGCGACGAAGGGCGTGCATTCGAGAAGGAGTTCGCGGCGTTCGCGGGGGTGGACCACGCAGTGGCGGTGGCCAACGGCACCGTGGCGCTCGATCTGGCGTTGCGCGTCGTGGGGGTTGGCCCTGGCGACGATGTGGTCGTCACGCCTCGGTCGTTCATCGCATCGGCAAGCTGCGTCGTGAACGCCGGGGCGCGACCCGTCTTCGCCGACATCGACCTGGATTCCCAGAACGTCACGCCTCGGTCGGTGGAGGCCGTCTGGACGCCGCGCACGCGGGCGGTCGTCTGCGTGCACCTGGCCGGCTGGCCGTGCGAGATGGACCCGATCGTCGCGCTGGCGAGGAACCGGCGTGCCGCCGTGGTGGAGGATTGCGCCCAAGCTCACGGCGCGCGCTACCGAGGGCGAAGCGTCGGGGGGCTGGGCGACGTGGCGGCTTGGTCGTTCTGTCAGGACAAGATCATGACGACGGGCGGCGAGGGGGGAATGGTCACCACCAATGACCCGGTGCTGTGGGAAGCCGCCTGGTCGTACAAGGACCACGGCAAGTCGTGGGAAGCCGTCCACGAACGACGGCACCCTCCAGGGTTCCGGTGGGTTCACGAGTCCTTCGGCACCAACTGGCGGATGACCGAAGTGCAGTCGGCGCTGGGCCGCATCCAGCTGGGCCGAATCGAAGAGTGGTCCGCCGCTCGCCAGCGCAACGCCGAGGCCATCGGCCGTGCGTGCCGCAAGTTCGACGCCCTCCGGGTTCCGTCGCCGCCCGAGCACGTCCGCCACGCCCACTACCGCTTCTACGCCTTCGTGCGGCCGGAACGGCTGGCGTCGGGATGGGACCGCAACCGAGTGGTGGACGAGCTCCGCGCCGCGGGTGTTCCCTGCTTCCACGAGGGGATCTGCCCCGAGATCTACCGGGAAGCCGCCTTTGCGGGGACCGGGTGGCGGCCCCGGCGACGTCTGCCCCGAGCGTGCGAGGTGGGAGAGACCTGCCTGACCTTCCTTGTCCACCCGACGATCACCGGGGATCAGCTCGCGGCGACGTGCGCTACCTTGGAAGACGTGATGGAGCGGGCTTCGCAACGGGGGCGAGGGAGCAGCAAATGAGCGTGCGACTCTTGGTGGGAACGACGAAGGGCGGCTTCTGGCTGGTCAGCCGCGACCGGCGCGAGTGGGAGGTGAGCGCACTGTTCTTCAAGGGGTGGAAAGTCACAGCGGGACTTCGGACGAGCGACGGGCGATTCCTGGCGGCCGTGGCCAGCGACATCTACGGGCCGGCGGTGTACGCGACTGCGGGCGGGTCTGGGAGCAGCAGTCCGGACGCCTGGGAACAGATCGCCAAGGGGCCTGCGTACCCGGTCGGCAGCGACCGACGGCTACGGCAGATCTGGACTCTCGCGGAGAGCCGGGGAGTCCTCTACGCTGGCGTACAGGACGCGGGCCTCTTCACGAGCGGCGACGGCGGCCGGACGTGGGCAGGGGTGCCCGGACTGAACGACCACGAGACCCGCGACGGGTGGATGCCGGGCGCGGGCGGCCTCTGCTGCCACGCGCTGCTCTTCAGTGACGACCCGAAACGGATGTGGTGCGGCATCTCGGCGGTGGGCGTCTTCCGCACCGACGACGGCGGTGCAAGCTGGCGTCCTCGCAACAGGGGCGTGACCATAGTCCTGGAGGACCGGCGCCACAAGGAGATCGGCACCTGCGTGCACGGCTTGGCCCAGGACCCGGCGGACCCGAACCGTCTCTACCGCCAAGACCACTCGGGCATGTACCGGAGCACCGACGGCGGCGACCTCTGGGAGCGGAACGAGGACGGGCTTCCTTCCGCGTTCGGCTTTCCGATCGTGATCGACGCAGGCGGCCGCGCCCTCTTCGCGGTGCCGCAAGAGAGCGACGAGCACCGAGTGCCGGCGGACGGAGCCCTGCGCGTCTTTCGCAGCACGGACCGGGGCGACAGCTGGCACTCCGCATCCAACGGCTTGCCGTCCTCCAACGCTTGGGGGACGGTGCTTCGCGGTGCGATGTGTGTGGACGACTTGGAGCGGGCGGGCGTGTACATGGGGACCACGTCCGGGACCGTGCACGTCAGCCGCGACCTGGGCGACAGCTGGACCAACCTCCCCGTCGCGTTCCCCCGAATCCTCCACGTGTCGGCTTGGAGCGAGTGATGGCCTCCGTGACCATTGCCCTGCCCGCCCTGCTGGAACCCGTCACAGGAGGCGTTCGGGAGCTGTCCGCGTCGGGCCGAACGCTGCGCGAGGTGTTCGGCGATCTGGTCGGTCGCGAGCCGCGCCTGAAGCCCCACCTCTTCGACGAGTCGGGCGGACTTCGCGAGCACGTGCTGTGCTTCCACAACGGGGTCAATACCCGGTGGATGGACGGATGGGACGGCCCTGTGGCGGAGGGCGACACGGTACTGTTCATGCAGGCCGTGTCGGGCGGATAAGCAAGCCATGTCGGGCGGACAAGGCAACGACGAGCGGACTTTCCTTCATCATGGACTAGGCGAGATGAGCCGGAAGCAGCCCCCAATCCCGGAGCGGCGCGGGCACACGGAAGTCGTGGAGCACGCCCAACCGTCGTGCCACCCTGCTGCCGTGGAGCGCCGCAGCTTTCTCAAGGCCGCGGCGAGCGTGGCGGCCGTGGGCGTCGCCGGCGCGCCACCCCCGCTCCTGGCGGCGCCTGCGACAACTCCTGACGCGCGCCCCCAGCAGCAGCCGCAAGAGGCGCCTCCTTCCGTTCCTCTGGGCAATGCCGAGCCCCCAGCGATACACTTCCAGGCGTACCCGGGCGGCACCGGCGCTCTCCTGGAGAAGCTCTGGCACGAGACGGACGGCAACCCCTTCCAGCGCACCGAGGTTCCCATCGAGCGATGGACAGGCCCGGTGCCGACCGACGAAGCGGACTTGGCGTTCCTGCCCGTGCACCGGCAGGCGGCGCTGATCCGGGAGCGCAAGATCACGTCGGAGGAGTTGACCGAGGTCTATCTGGATCGCCTCAAGCGGCTGGACCCGACGCTGCTCTGCGCCGTGACGATCCTGGAGGGCCGAGCTCGCGAGGAGGCCCGCCAAGCCGACGCCGACCTTCGCGCCGGCACATGGCGCGGCCCTCTCCACGGCATCCCATACGGCATCAAGGACCTCTTCGCCGTGTCGGGTACTCGCACCACCTGGGGCGCTGCCGACTTCCGCACCCAGTTCACTCGCGAGGATTCGGAGGTCGCAGTTCGCCTTCGGGACGCCGGCGCCGTGCTGGCTGCGAAGCTGGCCACGGGGGAGTTCGCCCGGGGCGACCGCTGGTACCGGGGTCGAACGCTGAACCCGTGGAACCTGAACGAGGGCTCCAGCGGCTCCTCGGCAGGTCCGGGCTCCGCCACCGCGGCAGCGTGCGTGGCCTTCGCCATCGGCACCGAGACCCAAGGCTCCATTGTCTCGCCCGCCCGGCGGTGCGGTCTGACGGCCCTCCGCCCCACGTTCGGTCGGGTCAGCCGCTACGGCGGGATGGTCCTCTCGTGGAGCATGGACAAGACGGGTCCCATGTGCCGGAGCGCCCTGGACTGCGCACTGGTCTTCAACGCCATCCACGGTGCCGACGAGAAGGACCCGGGCTCCGTGACGACTCCCTTCCGCTTCGACCCGTCGCCCGACCTTGCCAAGATGCGGATCGGCTACGCCGACGACGCTCCCGAGTCCTTTGTGGAGCAGCTGCGAGCCCTGGGCGCCGACCCTCGTCCCATGCCCCCGCTCCCCGAAGGCCGATCCAACGCGTTAGGCGTCGAGTCCGCTGCCGCCTTCGACTTCCACGTCGCCAGACACGGCGAGCCCGAGCCGATCCCCGACGATCTGGACGAGGCGGAGCGGCGTCGCCGAGGCCGCTTCCGAGGCGGCAGAGAGGTGAGCGCCCTGGAGTTCGTCCAGTCCCAGCGCCGCCGGATGATCGTCATGCAGCGGATGGCAGAGGTCATGCAGGACTTCGACCTCTTCGTCAGCGGCTCGGGCTTGGTGGGCCTCACCAACCAGACGGGTCACCCTGCGGTGGTCGTCCCCTACGATTTCGGCGTGCGCAACCCCGACGCCGAGAACCCCACCGAGATGCCCCTGACCACCACCCTGATCGGGGCCCTCTTCGCCGACGACAAGCTCCTCAGCGTGGCGCACGCCTTCCAGATCGGCACCGACTGGCACCTGCGGAGGCCGGCGGCGGTGCGCTAGTACGCGGCTGCGCTAGTACGCGGCTGCGCTAGTACGCTGCTGGAGCAGGCCCTCTACCCAGGCGGGGTTGCACCCGCTCAGCGCGCCAGCATGGGGCCGAGAGGCCGTCCCCCGAGCAGGTGCAGATGCAAGTGGTACACCTCCTGGCAACCGTGGTTTCGGCAGTTGATCGTCAGCCTGTAGCCATCCTCGGCGATCCCCTCGTCCTCTGCGATTTTGGACGCGACCCGGATCATCCGGCCTAGGACGGCCTCGTCGTCGTCGGTCACGTCCGCCGCAGTCGGGATGACCTTGTTGGGCACGACCAGCACGTGGGTGGGCGCACGGGGCGAAATGTCGCGGAACGCCGTCACCAGATCGTCCCTGAAGACGACGTCGGCGGGAATGTCGCCCCGCACGATCTTTGCGAAGATTGTGTCTTGGGTCATCGGGTGTCTCGGGTCATTGGTTGGTCTCCTTCGGGCTGCTCGGGCCGGCCTTCGCCTCGGGCTGGCCGTTCGAGCCGGCCTCCTCCTTCGGCGGTCTGGGGCGGTGCATCTTCAGCGTGACGCCGCCAAAGAACTTGGAGCCGGTGCGTTCGACGTTGTGGTCGCCTTCGTAGAGGTAGTCGAGGATCGCTTGGTCCCACGACAGGCCGGCTTTCGCCACCAGCTTCATCCAGTCGCCGTGGGCGGTCTCGTCGGGTGCCTCGGTAATGCCGCTCCAGATCGTGATCGTCGGGTCGAATCCACGTCCGCCGCTTCCCCCGCTTCCCCCGGCTCTTGACCCCTTCAGCGGCATCTCGATCAGCACGCTGTCGGTCATGGGAAGGCGAAACACGTCGGGATCGAAGTCGGCCCCGTAGCGTCGGTAGCGGGCGTAGGTGCGCTGGTTCATCTCGAAAACGTCGCGGTTCGAGTTGATGCCGTCGGTGATGTATTCGCGGATCTTGAATGCCGCGTCCTTGTGCCTGGGATGTGCGGGATCGTCCACATAGCCGAAGCCGGGCATGAACCATCCTTTGTTAAAGCCCCAGTTGCGCTCGGTCACTCGTCCCCGGCGCACAAGGCCCGAGTACTCGGAGAAGAGTTGCACGACTTGATGGCTGGGATAGCCGTGGGGGTTCAGGAAGATGTCGGGCAGCCACCGTTCCCAGATGCGGTTGCGGACGTTGGCCTCCGGATAGATGGGGAAGTCCTGTCCGGCGCCCGACGTAGCGTCCATCCCCAGCGAGGCCAGGTAGCCGGCGTGCAGAATGAAGTCGGGGGTGAGCCTGTACAGGTCGTAGGCGAGTTGGGCGCCGTCGGGGTTGGTGAAGGGGTGCACGACGACGTTCACCTTGTCCAGCTTTGCGCGACCGGCGGAGTCGGCCAGGAGCAGTTCGGCGTGGCGGAGCACGTGGCTGGTGGACGATACTTCGTTGGCGTGCTGGCGGGCCGAGTAGACGACGGTGGGCTTGAAGGTGGTGGACTTGGCGCGGGACCAGTGGGTGGCGGCAACGGGCGACATGAGGTCCGCCGCCCAGATCGTCCTGCCCAGGTAGCTGGCGCCGACCCGGTACATGGAGGCGTAGTCGAAGGCGCTGCTCATCTTGGCGAGCATCTGGTGGCCTTCGTCGGGGGGGATGGGCGTGTCCCACTGGACGATTCGAGTGCCGTCCCAGCTCCAGCCGTCGGGGGGGAGCAGGTCGGTCCAGGCGGGGCGCGGGGCCGGGGCGCCGTTGGCGGGAAGGACAGCAGTCACGCGGGACTCCCGGTCCTGCTCGTGGGTCCATTCGGCCCATACGCCTATTGCGCCGACGCCCTCGTACGCCAGTGCGTCTCGGTGGACGCCGGCGGCGCGCATCGCTTCCAGGTTGGCCAGGGTGGCGGCCACCTGCTCCGCCGAGATCATGCGGGCGTCGATCTGCTCGCCCCGGGCCAGCACGAGGAGCGAGTCGCGCTGGTCCGACTCCGAGTCCACGCGCACGCGAAAGTCGAGCCGGGCGAGCCCTCCCGACGGCGCGACCACGGCTCCCGCTGGCGCGACCACCGCTCGGCGAAGGCTGGGGCGCTCCATGGCGACCTTGGGAATGTCCAAGCGCCGTTCACCGCGTTGGCCGTCACGGGTCTCCCAGCGGACGACCACGGCTGGGCGGCTGGTGGCGAAGCCCGTGAGGCGGATCCTGCCATTGCCTGGCCCGCCGTCCCCCTTTGGGCGCATGACGGGCACGATCCGACCGGGGTAGGTCAGTTCCTGCCCCCGTGCGTTGCGGCCGAGCAGGTGGAAGAACTCGATCGTGCCGAAGTAGACCTCCTCGTGGAGGGCGTCCATGGTCGACACGATCTCGTTGTCCACATCCAGCCGGTAGTCGGGCTCGCTGAGTTCCAGGTCGACCTCCAGGGCGCCGAAGATCGGCGCGTCCTGGCCGCCGCCCCTGGGGTTCCCGTCGTGGCGCTCCATCACGTAGTCGTAGACCGCCGGAAGCGTGCGGGCCTGGAAGCGGTCCCAGAACCACTCGGGGTCGGTGGCGATGCGCTGGTCGGCCAGAGTGTCGGCGCCGGAGACGGCGGTGATCCAGCCGGTGGTGACCCGGACGTGCTCGTAGTCTCGGAAGCGGTCGAAGTAGGGGCGGAGGACCCAAGCCGGGTCGAAGCTCTCGTCGAGGAGCGTGCGGCCGCCGGGGGCGAATGCGCGGACTCGGTAGGTGGGGGCGTCCGTCGCTGGCCGTTCCACCATCTCGAAGCGGATGCGCTCCCGGTCGATCCCCAGGTCGGCGGCGAGCACTTCGTCGATGGGGAAGATCTCGTGAAGCCAGCGGAGCGGCGTGTGGATCGCCTGTTGCGGCCACTCCTCCGGCGGTTCGTTCTTCAGGAACTCGACGACCACTTCGTCTATGGCTTCGCCCGCCAGTCGGTTGCCCACCGATTCCCGCAGCCAGGAGAAGCCCTGCTTGAAGGCCGACAGCACTTGGACGCGGGTGGCGCCCGGGTCGGCTCCGGCTTCCACGAGGCGGCGTAGGGTCTCGTCCTCCAGGGCGCGACGCACCTCTGGGGGCTCCGAGAGCCGGGCCTCCACGAGGACGGGCTCATTCTGCCCGATCCGAGGCAGGACCTGCTCGCGGAGAACCGTCCTGAAGCGGTCCACCTCGGACGGCACTTGGAAGGCGTCGTCGAAGATGACGGCGGCGTTCTCCACGTCCCGGTCGTCTATTGCAACGCCCAGGCGGTCTGCGCCGAGTGCGGCGGCGCGCTCCCGCACCAGGGCCCTGTACCCGTCGCCGGGCTTCTCCAACGACACGAGAACGTCCGCGGACGCGAGACCGGCCGCCAAGTCGTCGCGGGCCGCAAGCTCCTCCACGATCCGGGCCAGCTTGTAGAGGCCGACCGCGGCTTGGCCCGCAGGCGTGCGTCCCGACAGGGCGCCCCACAGCGCGTACTCGATCTCGTCCAGCACAGGGGCGTCGTCGCCGCGCTCGCTGACGTAGGGGAAGACTTCCGCCAGCTGCTTGGCGGCGACCGCGACGCTGGCCCGGTCCGCGCCCGTCACCACCAGGCTGGGCTTGCCGCCGAAGGCGTCGGGAACCAGCTCGATCAGGCCGTGGCCGGCGGGCAGGTCGGCCAGGGCGAACTTTCCGCTGTCGGCCAGCTGGGCGATCAAAGGGTGGGATGGGACGTTCGCGCCTTCGGCGGTGTTCGCGCTTTCGGCCGCCGCGGTCCCGACCAGCACCATCGTGGGCTCGCGAGCGGGGGCGTCGATCTGGCTCGGGCGCTTCACCAGCGGCACGGTCAGGCCCGTGGACTCCAACCCCAGTCGCGCAGCCAACTCCAACGCCTCCGCCGATTCGTCGTCGGGCACGAGCAGCGCGTCGATCCGGTCCGGGATGTGGGAACCTCCCAAGAGCCCGTCGGTGGTGAACACGTTGGAGAGGTCGAGCGCGTCCTTGCCGCCAGCACCGGGTCGGCCGGGAACGGGTCCCGGAGGAGCGGGGTCGGCCTCGGTGGGGAGCACGACCTGCTGGCCCGCGTGGGAGAGGGTGACCGACGCCACACCGGGGAAGCGCAGGTCGAGGGAGTCGGGCGCGGTGGCGGGGCCGGCAAGGCGAGCAGCGGCGGTGTCGGCCAGCCGGGCGAAGGCCGCGTCCACGACTTCGCCGGCGCTCGGTTCGTAGCGGAGCGCGCCGTGCAGGCGAACGGCGCCGGTCGTGTCGGCGACGATGTGGGCGAAGGACACGCCGACTTGGAGTGTGGAGTCCGGCGCCAGCCATCGGCCCAGATCGTCGGAGATCTCGGCCAGGGACGGGCCGGAGAGCGTGCCGACGTGGGGCAGTGAGCCGGCGAGCAGTCGTGCGGCTCGGAGAAGGCCGTCGTCGTCGCTTCCCGTCGCCACTACCCAGCGCCCGTCTTCCCGCGCCGCTGCAGCGACGGCGCCCTCCCCGGAAGCGAGCTCGTCAATGGCAAATTCGGCCAGGGAGAGGCCCGCCTGGGCCAGTGCTCTCGGGCCGATCACTAGGGCGACGCTTCCGTCCCGCACGCCTCGCGTCAACGGCAAGTCCAGCGCCATTGTCTCGAATCCGAGCCGGGCGGCGACCTCTGCCGCTGCGGCCCGCTCGGCGCCGGTGGGCTCGGGGGGCAGCACGAAGGCGGCGCCGAGGCGATCGGGCACCCCGTCCCGGTTCTCGTCGAGCAGGAGGGTGCCGCTGCCCGGAAAGTGGTCAAAGAGCGTGGCCAGGTTGAAGGTGGGCGGGGCTTCCTGCGCCGCAGCCGACCACGCCACCGCCACGGTGCTCGCCACCAGGGCAGCGGCGCGCCAGACCGTCGGCGCCTTCACCGTCGTTCCACCCGGGCTGCCTCTATGACCGCGCCCTCCTGCACTGCGTCCACCACGTCCATTCCCTCCACGACCTCTCCGTAGATGGTGTAGTTGAAGTCCAGACGGACGTTGTCCACCAGATTGACGAAGATCTGGGCGTCGCCCGTGTCCCGTCCTCGCGTGGAGAGCCCGACGGTGCCCCGCCAGTGGGGCTGGCTGCTGATCTCGTCGCGGCTGTAGGGGCCGTCGCCGGCGTACTCGTTGGCGTGGGGACTGCCGCCCTGGATGACGAAGTTCGGCTCGACCCGGTGGAAGGTGAGGCCGTCGAAGTAGCCCGCGTCGGCGAGACGCACGAACCGATCGGCGTTGGTCGCCGCCAGCCGGGGCCGCAACGCGATCACGACCTCGCCCAACCCGGCCATGCGGAGGACCACGACCGAGCGGTCCAGCTCCCGGAGGCGGGCGGCGTCCAGGCGCGGGGCGGGCGTCAACGGCGGGCGGAGGCGCTCGGTGGGCTGGGCCGCGGGGGCGTCGGGCGCGTTGTCTGCCGCGCCGAAGAGGGCCGCCGCCCGAGCCGCCACCAATGGGTCAAAATCCGCCAAGTAGGGCTCCATGTCGGCCTGGCGGTAGCCGCCCGCCGCGCCGATGCCGTCCAGCAGGGCGACGCGCACGTCGCGAACGGTTTCGCGTTCCGTGGCGGTGAAGCGCGCCAGCGCGTCCAGCAGGGCGGGGACGGGGACGGTCTCGGGGGCGTGGGCCGTCAGCAGCCGAACAGCGGTCATGACCAGGAGCGGGTCGGCGTTTCCAAGCTGGGCGGCGTAGACGCTCCGGGCCGCCTCCCCTTCCAGCGCGCCGAGTCCCTCCAGCGCCGCCGTGCGCACGTTCGGGTCCGGGTCTTCCGCCAAGGTGCGGAGCAGCTCCGGCTGGACGGCGAGGGTGGCGCCTCGCGCAGCCCACGCCCGGGCGAAGGGAGACGAGTGGCGGGCCAGTCGGGTCGTGAACGGCGCGGCCTCTGCCGGGGCCACCGCTGCCAGGGAATGGAGCGCTCGGGCCGGGCGTCTCCACTCACCGTCGGGGCGGTCCGCCTCCTGGACGACGGCCAGCAGCGCCTCCTGCTGGGCGGCGGTGTTCGGACAGGGCTGGGCGGCCAGCGTGATCGCCCGAGCAGCCACGTGCGGGTCGGGGTCGGCGAACGCCCGCAAGAGGGACGCGCACCCCTCGCTCCCGCGCAGCCCCCTGTCGAAGGCTCGCAGCGCCTCCACCCGGACCGACGCGTCCAAGTCGGCCAACCCGGCGCGAACCGCCGCATAGAAGCCGGGGCCGGAACTCATCGGGCTGGCGCTCGTTTCGTCGGCTTGGCCGGTGCCTGGCCCGGGGTCTGCCCCTGTCGCGGCTCCCGCGCCGGCCACCGCCACCCGTCGCACCCCCGGATCCGGATCGGCCAGGGCACGAAGCGCGTCCTCCGCGCTCATCCGTCGCGCGTGGACCAACGCCGCCACGGCCAAACGCCGTATCCGCGCCGCTGTTTCTTCCCCGGCCGCTGTCCCTTCCCCAGCCGTCGTCTCTTCCCTGACTACCGTCCCTTCCTCGGCGGGGACTCGGATCGACGCCAGCGTGCGCGTCACTTCTGCCAGGCTTGCCGATCCGGGACCCTCGGCTGCACCGGGACCTTCGCCCAGCCCCGCGCCTCCACGCGCGAACGCTTCGATTCCCCTGGCCAACCCCAGCACTCCTGCCAAACCGGCGCTTGTGACCTGGGAGCTGTCGCCGTCGCCGGGCGTTGCCTGCAACTGGTCCCCCACCGTTGCCAGCCCTGCGGCCACCACCCGCCGCTCGTCTCCCTCCACCGCCAAGCGGCCCAAGCTCGTGGCCAAGCCGCCCAGCACCGTCGGGTCGCGCTCCTCGCCGATCCGGGCCGACAGCATCGGGAGTGCCGGGGCCGGGTCGCGTCCCAACACCGACTGGGCCGTCGCCGCAGCAGCCGCGGCCCGCACCGCTGGGTCCACGTCTGCCAGGAACGGTGCCAGCTCGTCCAGGTGCGAGGGATCCTCCATCCGTCCCAGCGCGCGAACGGCAACGGCCCGTACCGCCGGGTCGCCGCTCTCCAGGTGATGGCGGATGCGCGTCAGCCCGGCCCGGCCCCGGACATCTTCCTCCGCCACGATCTCCGCGTACGCCTGCCAGAAGTCGGGCTCGCCGCCGCACGCCGCCACGCTGCTCAGTGCCACCGCCAGCGCGGTCGTCAGCGCAGCCGCCCGGGTTGGCGTGGACCTCGGAGCCCGGCTTGACGTCCGGCCGGTCACGTCCAAGGGTCCCATCCGAATCGCTCCCACGAAGCTTCCCCCTTCTCGTCGAACGTCACGCCCTCGCGCTCCAGGAGCGCCCGTTGACGCTGGGCGACTCCGTTGACCCGCGATGTGGAGATGGCGCCCCTGCGGTTCACGACTCGCCACCAGGGAACGTCCGTGTCCACCGGCAGGTGACCCAGGGCGTAGCCGACGCCTCGGGCGGCTCGGGGTTTGCCCACCAGGGCCGCCACACCGCCATAGTTGACGATTCGGCCCTCGGGGATGCGCCGGACGCAGGCGTAGACCTGTTCAGAAAACTCACTCATGACAGGTTTGACAAGCTATTCGCGCCCCATAGCTTCCGCCACAGCCCCTTGGGGAGTTTCCGGCGTTGCGGAGCCGGCGCGGACCCTCCAGGGAGTCCGCGTGGACCCCCCAGGGAACCCTGCGACACCTTCGCGGGTAGTGGAGTTGGATGCGCGGCCGCGCGGGCCAAGCCATCGAACAATGGAGAACACCGCATGATCAGAGTTGCCGCAGCAGCCTTGGCCGCCTCCTTGCTGGCGACAGGTTGCGGAGCGGGCGGCACGTCGAGGGCCACGATCGACCCTTCGCCACCGCCTCCCCTTCCGGAAGAAACGGCGGGACAGCCGGAGGAAACGGCAGGACAGCCGGAAGAGACGGCAGGACAGCCCGAAGCTGACGCCGCCGGCGCGACAGACGCCTCCGAACCGCCGCGAGACGCCCCCCAGCCGGGTGCGACCGCGAGTCCGCCCGAGCCTGCCCCGCTGGCCCGGGAGTACCCGGCCGGAGTGCGCATCGGAGCCCGAGTGGCCGATGTCCGCACGGAGCCGGCGACGATCCGTCTCCAGGTCGGCGACTCCCTCCTCATGGACGAAGATGTGGAGCTGACCGCCTACGACGAGGCGGGCGCCCCGGTGCGAGGAGTTCGCATACTGGCCGCCATCGAGTCCCGCCACGCGGTGCTGGAGGACGGCCAGGTGAAGGGGCTCTCCGAAGGCGAGGCCGAGCTGCGCATGGCGATCCGGGCGCCGCCGGCCAGCGGTACCGGGCCAGCCGAGATACGAACCTTCACCTCTGCCGTGATCGTGACGGGGCCGCCGGTGGCCACGCTGGAGATTGGAGAGCCCGATGTCCGCCTGCTGGCTGGGACGGTCATCCGACTGGAGGCCCACGCCTTCGCCGAAGACGGGTCGCCCCGCGCTTCCGCCAAGGTGGAGTGGAGCAGCAACCGTCGTCGGCTGGCAACGGTGGACGAGCGGGGGTTCGTGAGCGCGATCCGCCCCGGCGCCGCGACGATCACCGCCACGGCGGAAGGGGTCGAGGCGTCGCTCGATCTGGTCGTGGAGGAGAACCCGGTGGCGCGGGTAGAGCTGGAGGGCCGCTCCCGGGCCAGGACTGGCGATGTGGTCCGCTTCACGGGAACGGCCCTCGACGCCGACGGCCAGCCGGTGGACAACGTCCCGCTGGCGTTCTCGGTTTCGTCCTTCGAGACGCGGGCGGCGCTGGGGGCGTCGATCTACCCCGACGGCGGCTTCGTGGCGGAGCGGCCCGGCCTCTACCGGGTGACGGCCACGGCGGGGACCGGCTCCGGCCAAGCGCTGGTGGAGGTGGTGGAGCGGGCGGTGGAGCACGACGTGGTGGTGGCGGGACACGGGCTGGTGGCGGACCGTCCCACGTCGGACCTGTGGGCGTTCACCGGCGCCGACGGACGCGACTACGTGTACACGGGCACCCACTCCGGTGGACAGCGGATGCTGGCCTGGGACGTGACGAACCCGTCGAACCCGGTGCTCACCGACTTCGTGGAGGTGGACGCGCGGGTGGTCAACGACGTGAAGGTGAACGCAACCGCTACGGTGGCCGCCATCACCCGCGAAGGGGCGTCGGACCGCAAGAACGGGATCGTGCTGCTGGACATTGCGGACCCGGCGCATCCCCAGGTCGCAAGCACCTACACCAAGGAGCTCACGGGGGGCGTCCACAACGTCTTCTTCCAAGGACACGTCTTGTACGCCGTTCACAACGGCAGCAAGGAAGTCCACGTGCTGGACGTGTTGAACCCCCGCGACGTGAAGGAGGTGGGCCGGTGGGGGATCGAGTCGCCAGGCAAGTACCTCCACGACATCTGGGTCGAGCGCGGGATGGCCTATGTGTCGTACTGGCACGACGGCGTCTACGTCCTGGACGTGGGCGACGGCCGCTGGGGCGGGACGCCGACGGTGCCGGTGGAGGTGAGCAGCCTTGCGTACCCCGAGGGGAGCACCCATGTGGCGTTCCCCTACACCAACGCCGACGGGCGCAGCTACCTCTTCGTGGGCGACGAGATCTTCGGCTGCGACGAGTGCGTCTCCCGCAACGGGCATCCGGGGGACGGCTCCCGGGGCTTCGTGCACGTGCTGGACATGGAGGACCCGGAGCGGCCCCGCGAAGTCGCCCGCTACGAAGTGCCGGAGGCCGGCGCCCACAACATCTGGGTGGCCGACGACAAGATGTACGTGGCCTACTACCAAGCCGGATTGCGGGTCGTGGACGTCTCCGGCGAGCTTCGCGGCGACCTGTACCGGCAAGGCCGCGAGATCGCTTGGTTCCCCACAGGGACGCCGGACGGCCACGTGCCCAACTCGCCGATGGCGTGGGGACCCCAGCCGTTCAAGGGCCACGTCTTCGTGTCGGACCTGAACTCGGGTCTCTGGGTCCTGCGGGTGGAGCCCAAGGCGAAGGCGCCGGTGTCATGAGGGCCGCCGCTGGTGTGAATGCCGCCGCTGTCGTGAAGACCGCCAGTGTCGTGAGGGCCGCCGCGCTCCTGTCGCTGTTGGGACTCACGCTGCCGGCGCCGGGGGCCGGCCTGCAGTCGGCGACCTACCGCGTCTACGTGGCCAACGAGTCCTCGGACTTGGTCAGCCGCGTCGCCTTCACTCCGGGAGAGGGCTTGGTCGTCGAGAACGAGATCAGGGTGGGGATCATGCCTGGGGACAACGACGGAGCCCACGGGATTGCCGTCGCGCCCGACGGCCAGTTCTGGTACGTGACGATCGCCCACGGCACGCCCTACGGCTACGTGTGGAAGTTCCACGCCGGCCCCGACACGCTGGTGGGGCGCGCCCAGCTCGGGCTCTTCCCGGCAACGATGGGCGCCACGCCTGGAGGCGAGTTCCTGCTGGTGGCCAACTTCAACCTTCACGGCGACATGACTCCGTCCGACGTGTCGGTGGTGTACACGCCGGAGATGGTGGAGGTGGCGCGGGTGGGAACCTGCCTCATGCCTCATGGGAGCCGGGTGAGCACTGGCGGCGCCAAGCACTACTCGGTGTGCATGCATTCGGACGAGTTGGTGGAGATCGACCTGGCCGACTTCCGCGTCAGCCAACGGTTTAGCGTCGCGCCGTCCGCGTCGGAGTCCGCGTCGGATGAGGTGTGCAGCCCGACGTGGGTGGAGCCGGCGCAGGGCGCGCGCGGGGGTCGGTTCGTCTACGTGGCGTGCAACAAGAGCGACCAGGTGCTGGAGGTGGATGTGGAGCGCTGGGAGGTGGCGCGGCGCTTCGCCACTGGGGCGGCACCTTACAACCTGGAAGCCACGACCGACGGGACGCGGCTCTTGGTCACCTTGAAGGGCGAGCAGGGCTTGGCCGCGTACGACCTGGAGAGCGGCGCTCTGCTGGGCCGGGCCGGGACCTCGCGACCGGTCACCCACGGCGTGGTGGCCACTCCCGACGGTCGCTGGGCTTTCGTCTCCAACGAGTCGGTCGGGTCGGTGCCGGGGACGCTGGATGTGGTCGACTTGGAGACGCTCCGGGTGGCCTACACGATCGAGCTGGCTCATCAATCCGGCGGAATCGACTTCTGGCAGCCGCCGCCTGGGACCAAGATCGGCTGGCCGGGCGCCGACCCTTCGCCGACGGGACTCCCCTAACGGACGCCGCGAACAAGCGCGCTGCCGCCGAGCGGAGACGGATGGTTCGTCGCCAGATCGCCCGGCGGGGCGTGTCGGACGCCAGAGTGCTGGAAGCGATGGCGACGGTGCCCCGGGAGCGGTTCGTGGCGCCCCACCTCGCGAGCCGGGCCTACTACGACCGGCCGCTTCCGATCCTCGAGGGGCAGACCGTCTCCCAGCCGTACATCGTGGCGCTGATGGCCGAGGCCCTGGAGCTGTCGGAGAGCGACCGGGTGCTGGAAGTGGGCGCCGGATGCGGCTATGCAGCGGCAGTGCTGGCACGGATAGCCGGCGCCGTCTTCACCGTGGAGCGCCACGCCTCGCTGGCGGAAGAAGCGCGGGACCGGCTGGCGGAGCTGGGGTACAGCAACGTGCGGGTTCGCCACGGCGACGGCACCGAGGGATGGCCGGAACACGCGCCCTATGACGCGGTGGCAGTGGCGGCAGGCGGTCCTCGGGTGCCGCCGGCCCTTCGCGACCAGCTGCGCCCCGGCGGACGCCTTGTGATCCCCTTGGGGGACGCGGACGGACAGCGCTTGGTGCGGGAGCGTCGCGGAGCGGACGGGAGCTTCGCGCAGGAGGAGCTGGGTCGGGTGCGCTTCGTTCCGCTGGTGGGGGCCTAGCGTTCACATGGGCGTGAGCGCGTTCAGCGGAACGTAGTACTTGGTATAGCGGCTCCCGTCGCTGTACGGCTGGCCGTCGGGGTCGGACACGAGAACGGTGGCGCGCTTGGTGATGCGGTTGACGCGCCCTACGAGCCGCTCGCCGTCCATCGTGAAGGCCACTTGCGAGCCGACCACGACCCCCATGGCGGCCGCCCTCTCTCGCCTCGTAATCAGCTGGTGGGTGTACTCCTTGTGCCCGAAGAGGCGGCTCGCGATCTGGCGGAAGCGAGCTCCCCGGCAGCTGCTCTTCTGCCACGCCACGAACTCGATCAGGTGGACGATCTCGTGCTCGAAGATGCGTTGCAGAGCCTCCAAGCGGCTCGCGCAGGGCAGCCCCGCGACGATCGCGTTGCGGTCGGCAGCTCCAAAGCCGTCGAAGAGGAGGGTCGTGGAGACGGACAGCTCGTAGTCGGCGGCGCCGGACGCGCGGGCGAAACGGGTGGCCTTGCCTGCCGATCGGGTCATCCTCCGAGAGAGGCGGAAGACGACCTTCCCCGGCGCGACGGCCCGACCACACAGGCCACCGAGAAAACGGTCGTCGTAGGCGTGGAAGAGGAAGCGCAGGTCGTCGGGATGGATCGCGTCGAAGTCTGGACGCCGAACGTGGCGGGAGTTGGCGAGCAGCTCGTCGTGGATCTCCTGCTGGAATGCCTGAACCACTGCCGCGTCGAGCCCCGGCGACAGCGCGCGCTCGGCCAGCTTCAAGGGTTCTGGACGGGACAAGGGTCGCCTTCGGGGAGGGTAGGCGGCGAGCGGACGGAAAAGATACCTTGCGGCACGAAGCCGTGGAAGCGGACCATGGTCCCCCACGCTCGGACCCTCCATCCCCTACGCCATCCCCACGCTCGGACGCGCCGTGACGGAACGAAGCCTGCTCCTCGAAGAGATGACTTGGCCCGAAGTGCGTCGGGCGCTGACGGACGGCTGGAACACGGTGGTGGTGGCCGTCGGGGCCGTGGAGCAGCACGGTCCGCACTTGCCCCTGCTGGTCGATGCCGTGCGGGGGGACCGCTTGGCGGTGGAGGTGGCCCGCAGGCTGGAACGGGCGCTGGTCGCTCCCACGATTCGGATCGGCTGCTCCGAGCACCACATGGAGTTTCCCGGCACGATCTCCCTTCGGCCCGCCACCCTGGAGGCCGTCTGCGCCGACTACGCCGCCAGCTTGGCTCGGCACGGCTTCCGCACGGTGTGCTTCGTGCCTTCCCACGGGGGGAACTTCGCGCCTCTGGCCGAGATGTTGGACCGCCTCCGCGCCGCCGCCGGCACCGACTGCCAGGTGCGGGCGTACACCGACTTGGCCGGGTTCGTCGGCACCTGGGAGAGGGCGGTGGGCGAGTTCGGGGCGCGGCTAGGGGCGCGGGTTGGAGGTCACGCCGACATAGCCGAGAGCTCCGAGATGCTGTGCCTTCGCCCCGACCTGGTGCACCGTGAGCGGGCCGCGCCCGGCCACATCGGCGGGTTCAACGAGGAGCTGGCGCGGCGGATCTTCGGCGAAGGCTTTCGGAGCGTCACCCCCAACGGCGTCCTCGGCAACCCGCGGGGCATGAGCCGCGAGATCGGCGAACGGTGCATTGCCGCCACGGCCGACGCGATCGCCGCGGTGCTGCGGAAGCCGTGCCGGCTAGCGCGATGACCGGGGCTGGGCCGGCTGGACCGGCTGAACCAAGCCGCCCGCGGCGAGACCCCCAAGACCGGTTCCGGCCGCCCGTTCGCCCGCTGACGCCGGTTCCCCTGGCTGCGGTTCGAGACGCCCGAGACCGCATCGCCGGAACCGCCATCCGGTCTCCCCTTCTTCCGCTGGATGCGCCGGGCGCGCCTGCCGGAGGCTTGTGGATCAAGCTCGAGTGCCTTCAGCCCACCGGCTCGTTCAAGGTCCGCGGTGCCGCCAACGCGATGGCTCTGGCCGATCCCGCCAGCCTTGCGAAGGGCGTCTACACCGGCAGCGCCGGGAACATGGCACAGGGGGTGGCGTTCGCGGCTCGGCAGATGGGCGTGTCGTGCCGGGTGGTCGTGCCCGACACAGCGCCCCGGGCCAAGCTGGACGCCGTGGCGCGGCTGGGCGGCACCTCCGTGCCCCTTCCCTTCGACCAGTGGTGGGCCGTGCTGGAGGGCCACGGACGCGAAGGAGAGCGCGGCCACTTCGTCCACCCTGTGAGCGACGCGGCGGTGATCGCCGGCAACGGCACCGCCGGTCTGGAGATCGTCGAGGACCTACCGGACGTGGGCGCCGTGGTGGTCCCCTACGGGGGCGGCGGACTGTCGTGCGGGATCGCGGCGGCCGTGCGGGGCCTTCGCCCGGACGTTCCCGTCTACGCCGCCGAGGTGGAGACGGCGGCCCCCTTCGCCGCCTCCCTGAGCGCCGGGCGGCCAACCAGGGTGAACCACGTGCCCACCTTCGTGGACGGCATCGGCGCCAAGAGCGTGTTGGCGGAGATGTGGCCCATGGCGCGCTCCATGCTGGCCGGCTCTCTGGTGGTGTCCCTGCGCGACGTGTGCGCCGCGTTGCGGGAGCTGGTGGGGCGAGCGCGGATCGTCGCCGAAGGGGCCGGCGGGACAGCGGTGGCAGCGGCGCTCACGGCGCTCCCCGCGTCCGTCCAGGGTCCCGTCGTCGCCGTCGTCTCCGGCGGCAACATCGACGCCCACGTGCTGCAGGCGGTCCTGGACGGACGGACGCCGTAGCCCACCCTACGCTACCGTAGCCTACCCCTCCAGCCGCAGCTCCACGAACTCCTCCCACGCCACCGTCCAGCTCCGACCGCCGGACTCCACCACGATCCCGCGGTTCCCGGCGTTCACGTCGTTGCTGCCCGTCAGGTGCAGGACCCGGCCGTCTCGAAGCGTCACGTCGGCACCGGCGTCCCTACGTTCGATGCGCGCGATCTTGGAGAACTCCACGTCGAACTCGGCGTCCGCCGTTCGGCCGTTGAGCATCTCCCAGCCTCGGGTCTCGTCCTGGTCCCACCGCACGTCGCCCGCCAGCTCGTCCCCCGCGACGGTGAGCACCGCCCCCCGCAGAGGCCGGCCCCCGTCGAAGTCGTGGTAGGACGCCTCGACCGCCGGCTCGTGGAAGCGCACGCTCCGGAAGTCGTCCCACTCCACGTCCACCAGTCCCAGGTCCGGGTCCGACACGGTGATCCCCCGGTTCTCGGCGTTCACGTCGTTGGTGCCTCGTAGCACGACCGCCTCGCCGGTGTGCAGCTCCACTTCGGCGCCCTGGGAGTCGGCCCGTCGGATCGACCGGATCGCTCCGAAGGGAACCTTGAAGCGCTGGCCGCCGGCGTCTCCGTCCAGCTCGTCCGCCGAGTGGAGTTCGTCCACGTCCCACGTCACGTAGCCGGTGAACTCCATGCCAGAGCGGGTGACGAGCGTGCCATGGAGCCGGCTTCCCGGCGGATCGGCGTGGGCCGGCGCTGGCGAGAACTCCACCTCCGAGATCTCGTCCCAGTCCAGCTTCACGTCCCCACGGTGAACGGCGCCGTTGCGGAAGTCGGTGACCACCAGCCCCCGGAAGCCGTCGCCCAAGTCGCTGGCGCCGTTCTTCATGCCCACCGCTTGGCCGGAGCGCAACGAGAGGATCGCCTGGTTGCGGCCGATGGGCTGGATCGAGCGGAGATGGCCGAAGCGGATGCCCGACAGCGAAGTGCGCTCGCCCACCACCTTGGTGGCGTCCAGCACGTCGCCCCAGCTGCCTTCGTTCCGGTCCCAGCGCAAGAAGCCCTGGTAGACCTCGCCCCCCTTGGCGCGCACGGTTCCGTAGAGGCGATTGGTGCCCGACATCGGCTCCACCATGTGGTAGCCGTCGGAGGGGAAGCCTGCGGCGTCGCCGTCGGCGTGGAACGGAGGAGGCGCCGGGGAGGAGGACGCGTTGAAAGGGAAGGACTGGATCGCCAGCGAGACGGCGGTTATGGCGACGAGGCCGGCCAGGGCCGACCCGCCGATCAGGAGGATGTTCCGGAGGTCTTCTCGGAGTCGGGGCGTACGAGACATCTCTCGTCCTTTCCGTTGCGGTTGCTGCTCGGGCGTGTGCGACATTGCGCGGGCGTGTACGATCTGATACGCCGGGGAGCCGCAAAGGTTCCTCTCACTTGTCCGGCCCGTAGAATCCGATACCTTGAAGATTCCGCCCCGGCACGCCGGCTCGTCGCTCCCCGGGGCACCTCATAAGCAGAACGGTGACCGTCCTCCACAATGTCGTTCTGGAACAAGATATTCGGCGGCACATCCCGGGCTGACCGGGTCGACTACTACGAGGAAGGGCTCGCGCTTGCCCAGGAGGGCAAGTTCCACGAAGCCCTGACCTCGTTTCGTCTTGCGCTGAAGGAATCGCCGGGAGACCCGATCGTGCTCCAGCAGATCGCCATCGCCTACACGCGCATGGGGATGGAGGACGAGGCGATCAAGACCTACCGTCACGTTCTCAACCGAAACCCCGAGTCGCCGGGAGCTCACTACGGCCTGGCGTTCCTCCTCCTCCGCCACGGCCAGCGCGACAACGCCGTTCGCCACCTGGAGGCGTTCCTCTCCGGGAGCCCGCCTCCCGGCGCGACGGACCACGTGAACCACGCCCGAACCACTCTCGAGGAGTTGCAAGGCGGCGTGGTGGGCAACCAGCCCGCTCCCCGCGAGGCTTGACCGCAGGAGCCGAAGCGTGACCGCAGGAGCCGCTACGCGATGAAGGCCGACAAGGAAATCCGCTTGTCCTGGACGGGCTCGGGGTTGGTGTTCGACGGCGGTCCGGCGGGCGGCCCCCAGCTGGTCCTGGACGGCGACTCGGCCACAGGACCGTCTCCGATGGACTTGGTGCTGGCGGCGGCGGCAGGCTGCATGGCCATCGACGTGAGGGCGATCCTGGAGAAGGGGCGCGTGCACCTTGACGCCCTCGATGTGGAGGCGCAGGGAGAACGAGCGGAGGAGCCGCCGCGCTGCTACACCGCCCTGCGCTTCGTGGTTCGGGTCGCCGGCGTCCCGCCGACGCAGCGGTCCAAGGTGGAGCGGGCGATCCAGCTCTCCCGGGAGAAGTACTGCTCCGTATTGTTTTCCCTTCGGCGGGACATCCCGGTGGAGATCGTCCTGGAAGGAGTCTGAACCGTGTCCGGTACCGTGGACCGCTACGCGAACCCGGCCGACGTTCCCGAGGGAACGCTGGTCCGCCTCTTCTTCGACGCCGTGGACCGGATGGGCGGCAAGGCCGCGTACCTGGCGCCTCCCGACGCGGACGCCCCCAGCTTCGACGCCCCCGGCTCCGACGCCTCTGGTCCCGACGCCCCCGGCTCCGGGGCGGGCGGCGAGAGCCAAGACGCTGCCGGTCGGCCCTGGAGTTACGCCCAGGTCGAGGAGTTGGTGCGGCAGGGCGCGGCGGCGCTGGCCGAGTCGGGGGTTCGGCGGGGCGAGCGCGTGGCGATCCTCTCCGAGAACCGGCTGGAGTGGGCTCTGGCCGACTGGTCGTGCCTGTGCGCGGGCGCCGTGGACGTGCCGATCTACAGCACGCTGCCCGCCGTCCAGGTCGCGTACATCCTGAAGGATTCGGGAGCCAAGCTGGTGTTCGCCTCCGACGGCGAACAAGCGGCCAAGGCCCAGGAAGCGACGGCCGACTGGGACGAGAAGCCGGAGATCGTCGTCTTCGACAACGCCGCGGCGGGGGACGGGATCACCGCGGGTCGGGATTTCATGGCGCGTGGCGAGGGCGCGGACCCCCACACCTTCCGGGAGAAGGCGCTCAAGGCGCGGCCCGGCGACCTGGCCACGATGATCTACACGTCGGGCACCACTGGCGCGCCCAAGGGCGTGATGCTCACCCACAACAACGTGGCGTCGAACGTCTGGGCGTCGAAGCAGATGCTGGAGGTGCGGGACACCGACACCACCCTGTCGTTCCTGCCCCTCTCCCATGTCTTCCAGCGGATGGTGGACTACCTGTTCTTCTCGGCGGGCTGCACCGTCGCCCACGGCTCCATCGAGAGCGTGGCGGAGGACATCAAGAGGTTGCGCCCGACGGTCATGTGCTCCGTGCCCCGCCTCTACGAGAAGGTCTACCAGAAGGTGCTCGATGCCGGTGGCCTGAAGGGCAAGCTGGTAGGGTGGGCGACGGCGGTGGGCCGGCAGGCGGCCGTGCTTCGTGAGCAGGGCAAGGAGCCCTCTGGGTTGCTGGGCCTGAAGTACGCCGTGGCGGATCGACTGGTCTTCGCAAAGATCAGGCTGGGCGTGGGCGGACGGCTGCGCTTCTTCGTGAGCGGGGGTGCGCCGCTGGCGCCGGAGATCAACCGCTTCTTCCTGGGGGCCGGGATCACGATCCTGGAGGGCTACGGCCTCAGCGAGACGTCGCCCGTCACCAACGTGAACACCCTGGACGCCTTCAGGATCGGCACGGTGGGCCGGCCCGTGCCCGGCACCGAGATTCGAATCGCGGAGGACGGCGAGATCCTGGTTCGCGGTCCCCAGGTCATGAAGGGATACCACGGCCTGGAGGAGAAGACCCGGGAGGTGATCTCGGAGGACGGTTGGTTCAGCACCGGCGACATCGGGGAGCTCTCCGCCGACGGGTTCCTCTCGATTACCGACCGCAAGAAGGACCTGATCAAGACCTCCGGCGGCAAGTACGTGGCTCCCCAGTCGATCGAGAACCTGCTGAAGGGGAACCCGTACGTGGACCAGGCGGTGGTGGTGGGGAACGGACGCAAGTTCGTGTCCGTGCTCGTGGTGCCCGCCTTCGACAAGCTGTCGGGTTGGGCGGCTGGCGCGGGCGTAGACGCTTCGACCTCCGCGGCGCTGCTGGCGGACGACCGGTGCCGGCGCTTCCTCAAGGAGCAGGTCTTCTCGGAGCTGCGTGACTTGGCCCGCTTCGAGACCCCCAAGAAGATCGGCCTGCTGGCGGAGCCGTTCACCATCGAGAACGGTGCTCTGACCCCGACGCAGAAGGTGAAGCGCCGGGTGGTGGAGGAGCGCTGCGCCGCCATGATCGACGCCTTCTACGACCCTGCCGCCGTCGATCGCACGGTCTTCGTGACCGCTTCCTCCTGACCCGGAGGTCGGCGTTTGGACGGCGACGGCCCCAAGGGCGAACGCCCCGACGGCGGAGTCGTCACGGTGCTCATGACGGCGCCCGACGAAGCGACGGCAGAGGCGATCGTTCGTCGGTTGCTGGAGGAGCGTCTGGTGGCGTGTGGGAACATTTTGCCGGGGGCGACGAGTATCTACTGGTGGGAAGGAAAGGTCCACCGGGACGAGGAGGTCGTCGTGATCATGAAGACGCCGCGAGAAACGGCCCCCAAGGTCGTAAGACGAGCGGAGGAGCTGCACCCGTACGACGTGCCCGAGCTGCTGGTCCACCCCGTGGTCGACGGCGCGTCCGCATACCTGGGATGGGTGCGGAGCGCGTGTCGGCCCGCAACCGCCGAGGAGCGTTCCCCATGATCGAGCGGATTAGGTCGTTCCTCCAAGGAGGAGTGGCGTCGCCGACGACGGAGGTCCTGGAGGATGCGGCGCCGGAGAACCTGCGGATCGCGGCGTGCGCCCTGCTGCTGGAAGTAGCCTACGCCGACGACTACTTCAGCGTCGACGAGCGGAGGCACTTGCGCAGCCTGGTGCGACGGCACTTCGGCCTCAAGCCGGAGGCCGCGGAGGAGCTGATCGCACTGGCCAACGACGAGCGGCGGAAGCGGGTGGACCTTTGGGGGTTCACCGTCCTGATCCGCGACAACTACTCGGTGGGCCAGAAGCTGGTGCTGGCGGAGGCGATGTGGGGGCTGGTCCTGGCCGACGGCGACCTGGGCGGCCGGGAGGACTACATCCTGCGGAAGATATCGAGCCTGCTCGGGTTGAAGGCCGGCTACCTGTCGGAGGCGCGGAAGCGGCACGAGTCGGCGGCGCGGGGGCGGACGAAGAAAGCGCCGGAACGGTCGAGAGCGTGACGCTCTACCATATTCTCGGCGCGGTCGCCGCCTTGGTGCTGGGGGTGTGGCTCGGAATGCCGGGGAAGTACGGCGCCAGTTGGCGCACCGGTTCCAGTCGGCGCGCTGGTGCCGGTCGGCGCACTGGCAGCGGAAGGGGAGAGGGCCGGCGAGCGGGCGGTGGCGACGAGGCCGATCGGGCTGGCCAGGGAGCCGCCCAGGGAGCCGCCCACGATCCGCGCCATCTGGCTGAGCTGGAGGGCGCACTCGCACGGGGGAACGCCGACAGCAAGACCGCCAAGCGCCACTTCACCCTCTTCGGCGGGCTGATCTCCCCGAAGCAGCGGGCCTCGGTGCGGCGGCGAGGAAGGCGGGGCCGCTTCCAGACGTCAGTTCCACAGCCGGTTGACGACCACCAGAAGCAGGCCGACGAACAGCCCTAGGGCGTACCCCAGCCGCACGATCATCCGCAGCTCCCGCTCCGTCACCCGGCGCACCAGGGCCTCCATCGTCTCAACGGGGAACTCGGCCACCTTCTCTTCGACGCGCTGGGCCACGTCCAGCTTGGCCACGACCTCTGGGACCTGGCCTTGGAGCCAGCTCCACATCGGGTCGGCGGCGGCCGAGTGGAGTCGATCGACCAGAGCGGGAGGAAGAAGGCGCGCGGGGCGTCCGATGGGACGGCGGAGCGCCACCGCCGCCAGCCGCTTCGCGCTCTCCCCGTAGACCGTGCCCGCCAACTCGCTGCGCGCCGCGTCCACCACCCACCCCGCCACCTGCTCCCGCGGCAACTGTCCCGCCAGCTCGCCCCAGGTGCGCTCCGAGGCGCGGTCCAGGAACTTGGCCAGCTTCTCGGCGGCAAAGGAGCGCGTGGCCCCCGACCGGGCCAGCTCCACGACTTGGTTCACCACCGCGTCCACGGCGCTGCTCCACGCCGGGTCCTCCGGGTCGGGCAGGAGCTGGTTGAGGGGCTGGTCCAGCAGGTCGGTTACGGCGTCGCGTATTCCCGTCTCCAGGGCCTTCTGGGCGGGGGGCTCCCGGAGGAGGTTGGCGAGCCGGTCCACGCCGTCGGCTTCGATGGCGTCGAAGATCTTGTCCACCGCGTCGCCCTTGATCATCCAGCGCGCGACCATCCGTTGGTGGAGCTTCAGGTCCTGCACTACGCGCTTCAGCACGTCGTGAAGAGCGGCCTGCAAGCTCTCTCTGACTTTCGGACTCTCCAGCATCGCTCCCAGCCGGCGCACGGCCAGCGGCAAGTAGCCCGCCACCGTCTTCTCCACGACGGCGCCGGCTCCTGGCGGCAGCAGCTCGCGCAACGGCTTCTCCGACGTCAGAAGCTTCTCCGCTCCCTGCCGGACGTACTCGTCCACCACCTGGCGGAAGTGGTCGTCGGCGACGGCGCGCGACATCCACTCGGTGGCAGAGGATTCGATCTCGGCCCTTCGTTCGACCGTCAGCAGGTCGCCGGCGGAGGCGTCGCCCAACAGGTCGGCCAGCTTCCCCGCTCTGCTCTGGACAGCGGACTCGAAGGCATCGGACGCCAAGTAGTCCTGCAAGAGGGGCAGGAGGTGGTCCAGCGCCTTGCTTACGACCTGTTCGGCCTTTGCGGCGCGCTCGGGACCGAGCATCTCGCGAACGGACGGGTGCTCCGCCTCCAGCGCCCGCGAAAGGAAGGTGGCCAGCTTCTGGTCGAACGCCTCCCGGAACTCGGTCCGGCCAAAGGTCCTGGCCAAGTCCTCCGGGGTCAGCAGGCGGTTCCCGACCGTGCTGCCGATCGCCCGCGCCAACCGAGGCTGATTCTTGGGGATGGCACCTTGGAGCATCCGGATCGACCGGCCCAGCACGGAGGGAGGCTGGATCGGGTGGAAGAGCATCCAGATCGCCACCGTGTTGGTAAGGCCGCCCGCCAGCGCACCGCCGACGATCGTCACCAGCGCTTTGAGAATCTCCTCGCTCATTGGATCACCGTCCTCTCAACGAATCACCGCCCCAGGTGGCGGAGGAAACCGCGAACCGGGGTCTGGGTGCCGGCGACCACCACTTGGCCGGCCACCTCGTGGATCCCAAGCACCGACCGGGCGGCGCCGTCGCCGGTCAGCGAAAGAAAGGAGGACTTGGTAGGCTCCAGCTCTCCCTGCAGCTCCCGGTCGTCGGATGCGAGCCGCCACCCCAGCGGCACCGTCCGCTGGCCTTCTTCCAAAGGCGCTGCCTCGATCCACTCCGTCTCGACCTCCGACCACGACGCCTCTTCGGCGCCGAGCAGGGCCCAGGCCCGGTGCTCGCGATCCGAACCGCCCGAGTTGGCGACGAGAAGAACCAGCTCGCCCGGCCCCGCCAACAACGCCCACTCCGTCGGCCCCTCCTGGTCTCCGCCTCGCGAGAACGACATGTCCAGCATCAAGCCCTCCGTTTCCGAGTCCCACAGCGTCGCCGTGCCCCGCGAGACTCGGTAGCTCCCTCCCTGCCGGCCGCGCCATTCCGCCATGGACTCGCCCACGGCAACCGACAGAAAGCGAGCCGGCTCCGGCTCTCGGTAGTATATCTCGCGAAGGACGTTTCCGTGCCCGACCACCAAGCGCGCCCGGCCCCTGGGCCGAATGCGCCACCACTCCCGCGCCCCGTGGGGAGAAGTCCACTCGTCCGAGATGAAGTGGTCCCACTCCCCGCCGTCGCGCACGCCGTCGCCGAGATCGGGGGTGCTCCAGGTGCGGCCGAGCCATCCGCGGATCGTCCGCCGCACGCCTGCCGAGTCGTTGCGCGCCTCCCACTCCCACTGCACGAACATGGACGTGTCCCGGGAGGTGTCCATGAAGAGCACGGCGCGCTGGAAGGTCTCGCCATGCCCGACGACGGACAGGTCGGCAGCGTCCCGGTCCGCCCCGGTCGCCGCCGGGGCGCTGTCGCTCGCTTCGGGGAAGCATCCGGCCACGGTCACCCCGACGGCAAGCGATAGTGCGGCCACCGCCAGAGCCGAGACCCAGGTCCCCCGGGGCAGGCCGATCACCCGGTCCCGACCGTCGCAGGAGATGGAGGCGGCTCCGCTGGCGCAGGAGACGGGCGCGGCTCCGCTGGCACGGCAGATGGACGCGGCTCCGCCGGCGCGGCCAGGACCTGGCCCGCCCGCACGTCCAGCAGCCGGTCGAGCGCCCGGATGAAGCGCTTGATCCGGCGAGCGTTGGCGCCCAGGTCGCCGCCTTTGTGCCGTCCTTCCGCAAGGAGGTCCACTCGCGTCTGGGCGTTGGCGTCCAGGGTGACGGAGACGACGATCCGGGCCGGGAGACGCAACGGCCAGCTCGTCGCCATGACCTCGACCACGCCCTCCAAGTCGTCCTCGCGCAGCAGGGTCCAGCCCCTGAGCTTGCCCTTCGCCAAGCGCAACGTCGCGTCCCACACTGCGGCGAACGGAACCGCGTAGGTACGGCCCGCCAAGTCGGGGTCGCCGGCGTCGGGTCGCGTGCGGGCATCGCGAACCACAAGCGCCTCCAGTCGTCCCATCCGATCCGCCGGTCCTCCGCTCTCCTGGGTCTTGGACGTACCGGGCGCGTGCCTAGCTTTCAACAGGCCGATCCCCGGTCGCCTCCAACAAACCTGTCCTCGCCCGCGGGCGAGGGTCAACCGCCCCCTGCAACCGCGCCGACATCCCATCCCCATGAAAGCCGTCATCCCCCTGGCCGGGAAGGGCACCCGTCTTCGGCCCCACACCCACATCGTGCCCAAGCCTCTCCTGCGGGTCGCGGGCAAGCCCGTCCTGGACTACCTGCTGGACGACCTGAAGGAGATTGGCGTCGCCGAAGTCGTGCTGATCGTGGGTCACCTGCAGGACGCGATCCGGTCTCACATGGCCTCTCGCCACCCGGAGATGCGCCCCCGCTACGTGGTTCAGGAGGTGCAGGACGGGACCGCCGGCGCCGTGGCCCTGGCCCGCCCCTGGGCCGACGACGAGCTGCTGATCGTCTTGGCCGACGCCGTCTTCGAGGTGGATTTGGAGCTGATCGGCGCACTGCCTCTGGAGAAGGCGGGAGCGATCTGGATCAAGGAGGTGGACGACTACCAGCGGTACGGAGTCGTCGTCCCCGACGCCGCCGGCGACCTGGCGCGGATCGTCGAGAAGCCCAGCGACCCCGTCTCGCGGCTGGCCAACATCGGCCTCTACTACATCCGAGACCACGCCCTCCTCTTCCAGGGGATCGACCATGTGCTGGCGGCGCCCCCGGGTCCCTCCGGCGAGTACTACCTGACCGACGCCTTCCAGTACATGGCCGACCGGGGCGCGAAGCTGGCCACGGCCGCCGTGGAGGGATGGCACGACGCAGGCAAGCCCGAAACGCTGCTCTCCACCAACGGCCACCTGCTGCGACGGCTCCGTGGGGGTGCGCAGCCGGGCGCGTCGGTGGAGGACTCGTCGGTGTCGCCGGTGGCCAGGATCGAGGCGGGAGCGGTGGTGACGGGCTCGCGGATCGGGGCGAACGTCACGGTCGAGGCCGGCGCCCAGGTGCGGGGCTCCGAGCTGGAGGACGTGATCGTCGGCGCCGGGGCGGTGGTGGAAGGAAGCCGCCTGCGGGCCTCGATCGTCGGCGCCGGCGCGGTGGTGCGGGGCACTTCCGGGACCGTTCACGCCGGCTGCCACTCGGAGGTGCTTTCCCAGGAGTGGTAACGGAGGTGCTTTCCCAGGAGTGGTAGAACGACCAATCTGTTGGGAGGGCAAGCGTGCGCGGTGGTTCAGGCGTGCGCGGTGGTTGCAGCCGCGAGGGGGCCAGACGCGAGAGGACCCAGCTGAGGGAGCGGGCATGGAGCACCAGGAGCTGATTCACGACTGGAACGTCGCCGAGTTCGACACGCTGGCGTGGGGCCGGCACGTGGAGCTGGACGACGAGACGCTGCGGGACGGCTTGCAGTCGCCCTCCGTGATCGACCCCCCCATCGGGGCCAAGATCCGTCTCCTTCACATGATGGCCGACCTGGGAATCCACTCTGCCGACGTGGGGCTTCCCGGTGCGGGTCCCCGGGCCGTGGCCGACGTGACCCGGCTCTGCGAGGAGGTCCGCGACGCCGGCCTGACCGTGGCGCCCAACTGCGCCGCCCGCACCGTCCTGGCCGACGTGGAGCCTGCCGCCCGCATCTCCCAGAAGACCGGCGTTCCCCTGGAGGTGTGCGCATTCATCGGCAGCTCCCCGATCCGTCTCTACGCCGAGGGCTGGTCGCTGGACACCATGCTGCGCACCGCCGAGGAGTCGGTGGGCTTCTGCGTGAAGGAAGGGCTGCCGGTCATGTTCGTCACGGAAGACACGACCCGGGCCGACCGGGAGACGCTGAAGGCCCTCTACGGCCACGCCATCGGCTGGGGCGCCCGGCGGATATGCCTTTCGGACACGGTGGGCCACGCCACGCCGTCGGGGGTGCGAGCGCTGATCCGCTTCGTGCGCAGGGAGATCGTCGACCCCTCCGGCGCCAACGTGAAGCTCGACTGGCACGGACACCGGGACCGGGGATTGGGCCTCGCCAACGCCCTGGCCGCCATCGAGGCGGGGGCCGACCGGATCCACGGCACGGCAATGGGGATCGGCGAGCGCGTGGGGAACGTGGAGATGGACTTGCTGCTGGTGAACCTGGCGATGGCTGGCGTGCACGACGCCGACCTGACCCGCTTGGCCGAGTACTGCGAGCTGGTGGCCCAGGAGTGCGGCGTGCCTCTTCCGCCCAACTACCCCGTGCTGGGGGCCGACGCCTTCCGCACCGCCACCGGCGTACACGCCGCGGCGATCGTCAAGGCCGAGGCCAAGGGAGCGCGATGGCTGGCGGACCGGGTCTACTCCAGCGTGCCCGCCTCCATGGTGGGGCGACGCCAGGAGATCGAGATCGGCCCCATGTCGGGGCTCTCCAACGTGAAGTACTGGCTAGCCAAGCGAGGCTACCGGCCCGACCAGGATGATCTGGCGGCCCGCATCTTCGAGATCGCCAAGGCGGCGGACCACACCCTGTCGGAGGCGGAGGTCCTCGCCGTGGTGCACGGGGACGAGGCGCCTGGAGAAGTCGCGACGTGAGCCTGGGGATCGGCGGCAGTACGCGGAGCACCCGGCCTCGGGTGCTGGTGATCGAGGACGATGTGGAGATCGCCGGGCTGGTGGCCTACCAGCTGACCCGGGCCAAGTACCGCGTGGAGACGGCGGCCGACGGCGCCGAAGCGCTCGCATCGCTCCACCGTGAGATCCCCGACTTCGTGGTGCTGGACCGGATGCTGCCCGGCATGTCCGGCGACGAGGTGCTCCGCGAGATACGCGACGAGCCAGCCACCAGCGGGCTGCCCGTGCTGATGCTCACCGCCAAGGACGAGAGCGACGACCGGATCGAAGGGCTGGAACTGGGTGCTGACGATTACCTGACCAAGCCTTTCAGTCCCCGGGAGCTGGTCTTGCGTGTGGAGGCGATCCTGCGACGAGCGCAGGGAGAGGGGCGGGCGCCCGCAGGCGGCTCGCGAGTCCTCTCGGCAGGTCGGCTGAAGGTCGACTTGGGGTCCAACGCCGTCACGCTGGCGGAGAGAGATATCCTGTTGACGCCGACCGAGTTCCGGCTGTTGAAGACGCTGATCGAGCGCCGCGGGCGCACCCAGAGCCGCCGACAGCTCCTGGAAGAAGCCTGGGACGCGGATCATAGAACCGCCGATCGGGACCGGACCCGTACCGTGGACATGCACGTCCGCCGTCTGCGCTCCAAGCTGGGCGCGGCGGGAGACTGGATCGAGACCGTGCGTGGTTTCGGGTACCGGTTCCGGGGACCCTAGTCCGGCCGTGGTCACCGGCCCCGGAGGGCAGGCGTGAGGGTTTCGCTACGGCCCGCCGCCTTGGCAGGGGCAGCGGGGGCGGTCGTGCTGGCGGCGTCGGCTGGGTGGGTTGCGACCCGTGTGACCGCCGAGCGGGCATTGACGCGAGAGCTTCAGGGGCATCTGGGCCGAGCGGTGCGCCTGGGGGCCGAGCGGCTCCGGGCGTCCCAGGAGCTTCCCCTGGACAGCGTGGTCAGCGCCTTGGCCACCACCACCCAGTACCGAACCAGCGTCTTCGACGGCGAGACGAGGCTGGTGGCGGACCCGCAGCTCACCTCTGGGGACGCGGCGCCCGAAGCGGCGGCGCCCGAGACGGCGGAGGGCGAGACGAGGGAGGGCGAGACGAGGGAGGGCGAGACGGCGGAGGGCGTCCGGCGATCGGAGGTGGCGGAGGCGCTGAGGGACGCTCGCGCCGTGTCGTTCTCCCGCCGGACGGACGAGGTGGACGGCCAGCGGTACTTCTTCGGCGCGGCGCGGGCCTACTGGAGGGGCGAGGCCGTGGCGATCCGCTTCGGCGCTCCGGCCGATCCCGTGGCGGAAGCAGCGGCGCGGGCGGCCCGCAACGTTGCGCTGGCGGTGCTGGCGGCCGGCACCGTCGTGCTCGTGGTCCTGCACAGGCTGCTGGGCAGCTTCGCCCGTTCGCTGAACACGGTAAGCGGCCTGCTGTCGAGGATTGCGGCCGGGCGGCCCGTCGGTCCCCGGGCACCGCTGTCGCCGGTGGCGGAGGTGGCCCGCACCGCGTCTGCCGCCAACCGAGTCAGGACCGAGCTCGACGCCCGGTCGGCTCGGGCGGCCCGAGAGCGCGACGAGCTTGCCGGCTTGGTGAACCAGGTGGCGGAGGGGCTGATGGCGCTGACCGCCGACGGCCGCATCCTGCGGATCAATCCAGCGGCGAAGGAGCTGCTGGGCGTGGCCGAGGTGCCCAGGCTCGCGCCCGTGGGCTCGGTGGTGCGGGACCCGGTCCTCCGCGACATGCTGGAAGCGTCGGTGGACCGCTCGGGGGGACGGCTGGAGTCGGGGGGACGACTGGAGTCGGGGGGACGACTGGAGATCGACCTGGGAGGGCGGAAGCTAGATGTGCGCACCACCCAGGGAACGGAGGGGGGCGCCGTGGCGGTCCTGGTGGACGTGACGGAACTCCGGCGTCTGGAGGAGGTCCGCTCCGACTTCGTGGCCAACGCATCCCACGAGCTCAAGACGCCGCTGACCGTAATCCGAGTGGCCGCCGAGACGGTCCTGGACGAGGACGTGCCTGCCGACCTGCGAGGTCAGTTCCTCCGCTCCATCGAGCGCAACACCGTGCGGCTGCAGCGGATGGTGGACGACCTGCTGGACCTGTCTCGCTACGAGTCCGGGGCGTGGCGGCCCGACCACGTGCCAGTGCTGGTGGGCGACATGGCGTGGTCCGCTTGGGAGGAGATGGAGGACAGTGCGGCGGCGGCGGGGGTGAAGTTCAGCGTGTCGGGGGACGGAAGGGCGTTGGGAGACGAACGGGCGATCTACCAAGTGCTGCGCAACCTCTTGGAGAACGCCATGAAGCACATCCCCGAAAAGGGCGGACGCATCCGAGTGGCGATCCGCCAAGAGGGAGGACGGCTGCTGGCTGCGGTCCACGACAACGGCGGGGGCATCCCGGCGGCGTCGCTGCCTCGCATCTTCGAGCGCTTCTACCGGATCGACGCGGCCCGGTCCCGCCGAGGCGGCGGCACGGGGCTCGGGCTGGCCATCGTCCGACACTTGGTCTCCAGCATGGGGGGCGACGTGTCCGCCGAGAGTGCCCTCGGAGTCGGCACGACGATCCGGTTCACCCTGCCGGCGACGGAACCGACGCCCGCCGCGACGCACGGGGCCGCCACGGTCCGGACAGGCGCGGTCAGGGCTGGCCCGGCGTCGTTCCTTGCGGCGTCGCTCTTCCTGGCGTGCGCGCCTGCCGGGACCGACGGCGTGGGACGTGGCGTGGTCGTGGGAGGTTCCACCAGCCTCGAGCCACTGGCGGAGGCGGTGGCGGAGAAGTTTGCTCGGCGCGCTCCCCAGTACCGGGTGGCGGCGAGCTTCTCCGGCTCGGCAGGCGGCTTCCGGCGGCTCTGCGAGGGAGAGATCGATGTGGCGGGAGCGTCGCGCCCGATCTCCCCGGCGGAGGCCGCTCGTTGCCGAGAGGCGGAGACCCGTTACCTGGCGCTGCCCGTGGCCAGGGACGGCGTGACGGTGGTAGCGCACCCGGACAACGGCCAAGTGGAGTGCCTGACCCTGGCCGAACTGGAGCGGATCTGGGGGCCGTCGAGCCGCGTGGCCACATGGCGCGACCTGCGACCGGGCCTTCCCGCCGAGAAGCTCCGCCTCTACGGGCCCGGCTCCGATTCGGGCACCTTCGACGCCTTCACCACCATCGTGGCGGGCCGAGCGGGCGCCAGCCGCACCGACTACTACCAGACCGAGAACGACCACTTGGTGGCGCGAGGCGTCGCCGGGCACCGGTGGGCACTGGGGTACTTCGGCTACGCCCATTTCGCGGCCAACCGGGCGCTGCTCCGCGCCGTGGCCGTGGACACCGGCTTCGGCTGTGTGACTCCCTCCCCCGAGTCGATCGCCGACGGCCGCTACAGCCCGCTGGTCCGGGACCTCTACTTCTATGTGCGCGAAGCGGCGCTGGTCCGGCCCGCCGTGCTGGAGTTCGCATCGTTCTTCGTTGCCGCAGGCGAAGCGTTGGCCGTGGAGGCCGGCTACTCGCCCCTTCCCGCCGCCGCCTACGCTCGGAGCGCAGCCCTGCTGGCGGAGGCTGTTCCGTGACGCCCGACGCCCCGGCGAGGTCCGGTTCCCAGTCGATGCCCGGTTCCCTGGCAGCCGCTCCCTCGGCTGGGTTCGACGGGTTCTCGGCGGCGACGGCGGCCTCCCGGGCGCCCAGCGAGCGGCTGGCGAAGCGAGCATTTGCGGCGTGCGCCCTGCTGGCGGCGGCGGCAGCGGCAGCGGTCGTCGGAGTGCTGGCGTGGCAGACCGCGTCCTTCTTCTCGGACGTTCCCCTGACCCGCTTCCTGACCGAGGGCGCCTGGGCGCCGTTCTCCGAGGAGCCCCGCTTCGGCGTGCTTCCCCTCTTGGCCGCCACGGCCCAGATCACCGCTGGCGCGGCGGTCTTCGCTACCCCCGCCGGAGTCGCCACGGCCGTGTACCTCTCCTACTACGCAGGTGCCCGCACTGAGCGGATCGTGTCGGCATCGGTGACCGTGTTGGCGGGAGTGCCCACCGTGGTTCTCGGCTGCTTCGCCCTCGAGTTCGCAACGCCAGCTCTCCGGCGCGCGTGGCCCACCATCGAGGCGTTCAACGGACTGGCGGCGTGCCTGGTGGTCGGCCTCATGATCCTCCCGGCGGTGGCGGCGCTCTCCCGGCAGGCGCTGGATTCGGTTCCCCGTTCGCTGGTGGCGGCAGGGCTGGCGCTGGGCGCGAGCCGCGGCCGAGTCCTCGCCCGAGTCGTCTTTCCGGTCGCGGGCCGGGGGCTTGCGGCCGCCGTCCTCCTGGCCATGGCCCGCGCCGCGGGCGAGACGATGATCGTGACGATGGCGGCGGGGAACCAAGCGCGGCTGGCCTGGAGTCCCCTGGAAGGGCTCCGCACCCTCGCCACGTTCATCGCCCAGACGAACATGGGCGACGCGGCCCCGGGGACGCTGGAGTACCGGGCCGTCTTCGCCGCGGCCGCCGTCCTCTTCCTCCTCGCCTTCGGGATGCAGGCCGCAGGCAGAGCGCTGCTCGCACGGCCCACGAAGGTGCGCGCCGGACGGCTGGCCGCCCGACGCAAGCCCAGGACGAACTGGAGCCACCGCCCATGAGCGCCCGCCCATGAAGCACCTGCGCCGCCACGGGAAGGCCGGAACGGCGTGCGCCGTCGGTGCGTGGACGGCCACGGTCGGGCTGATCCTCCTGGCGGGGGTGCTGCTGACCCGGGGCTGGGGAGCGCTGGACGCGGGGTTCTTCCTGTCGGCGCCCTCCCCCGACCCGAACCGGGCCGGGATCGGCCCGGCGCTGGCGGGGACGCTCTGGCTGGCCCTCCTCACCGTGGCGATCGCGCTGCCCGTGGGGGTCGGTGCCGCCATCTACCTGGAGGAGTACGCGCCCAAGGGCCGGTGGGCGACGATCGGCGAGTCGGTCGTGGGGAGCTTGGCGGGGGTGCCGTCCGTGGTGTACGGCGTGGCGGGCCTCGCCGTCTACGTCCGGGCGATGGGTGCCGGTCGGAGCCTCCTGGCGGGCGGTCTCACCCTGGCGACGCTGGCCCTTCCGGTGGTGATCGCCACCTCCCGGGAGGCGCTGCGCGGCGTTCCCGACGGGCTCCGGCGCGCGGCCTACGGACTGGGAGCCACGCGCTGGCAGGTAGTCCGCCATCAGGTACTGCCAGCGGCGACGCCCGGAATCGCCATGGGCTCGTGCCTCGCCTTCACCCGCACGGTCGGCGAGGCCGCGCCGCTCCTGGTGATCGGCGCCGCGTCGTTCGTCACCTTCGCGCCCCAGGCGCCAGGCGGACCACTGGTCTCCCTTCCCACACGCATCTTCGCCTGGAGCGCACACCCCCAACCCGAGTTCGGCGCACTGGCGGCCGGCGCGGCGATCGCACTGATCCTCCTCCTTCTGACGGCCAACTTGGCAGTCCTGGCGTTGCGGCGCCGGATGCGGATGGCGCTCCCGTGACGTCGCCAACCCCACCGCAAGCCGCCGCCGCCGGCCACAGTGACACCGCCGCCTCCGGCCACAGCGACGGCGCTGCGCCCGTCCTCTCCGCCGAGCGCCTGTCGGTACGCTTCGACGGGCGAACCGCGCTGTCCAACGTCTCCCTGGATATCCCTCGCGGACGGATCGTGTCGGTCATCGGACCTTCAGGCTGCGGCAAGACCACCCTTCTGCGCTGCTTCAACCGCATGAACGAGCTTGTGCAGGGTGCGCAAACCACAGGCGTGGTCCGCTTCGAGGGATTCGACCTCCACGCCGCCCATGTGGACCCGGTGGAGGTCCGCCGACGGATCGGCATGGTGTTCCAGCAGCCGACGCCCTTCCCCAAGTCGGTGTTCGACAACGTGGCGTTCGGACCCCGTGCCAGCGGCTTCGACGGCGACCTGCACGCCCTGGTGGAGGAGGTCCTTTCCGCGGCGGGCCTGTGGCCGGAGGTGGCCGGTGAACTCGACGCCCCGGCGACGGTGCTCTCGGCAGGCCAGCAGCAGCGGCTGTGCATCGCCCGCACCCTGGCGGTCAAGCCGAGCGTGCTCCTCATGGACGAACCCACGTCGGCGCTGGACCCCACGGCCACGGCCCGGATCGAGGCGCTGGTCCACGCTCTCAAAGGAGCCTACACCGTCGTCATCGCCACCCACGACCTCCAGCAGGCCGCTCGCCTGTCGGACATGACCGCGTTCCTCGACGGCGGCGACTTGGTCGAGTACGGTCCCACCGAGACTCTCTTCACGAACCCGCGAGACCCCCGCACCGAGTCCTACCTGACCGGGAGAGCCCTGTGATCCTGCCGCCCAGCCCCGTGAACCTGCCGCCAGCTCCGTGACCCTGCCGTGACCCTGCCGCCAACCGAGCCGGCGCTCCTCCCCAGCCGAGCCGACGCCGAGCTGGACCGCCTCCGGGAGATGCTGCTGGAGATGGCCGGTCGGGCCGAAGAGCTGGTGCGCCTAGCCATGACCGGATTGGCCGAGCGGGACGTGCGTCGCTCGAAGCAGGTCCGGCGCGCCGACGACGGCATCGACGCCCTGGAGGTGGAGATCGACGAGCGGGTGCTGGAGTTCCTCGCCCTTCAGCGTCCAGTGGCGGGAGACCTGCGGCTGGTGTTCGTCACCCTGAAGGCATCCAACGACATCGAGCGGATCGGCGACCACGCGGTGAACATCGCAAAGGCGTCCAAGCGGATCGCCTCCCACCCGCCCCTGCCCGACATCCTGGAGGTTCGGGAGATGGGCGATCAGGTGCTGGCCATGCTGGGCGACGCCTTGGGAGCGCTGGTCAACCGGGACGCCGACGCCGCGCGCCGAGTGGTGGCCACGGACGCGCGAGTGGACGACCTGCGGCGCTCCGCCTTCAGGATCGTGGCGTCGTACATGCTGGAGCAGCCCCGCTACATCAGCCCCGGCCTGGAGATGATCCTGGTGGTCCAGAACCTGGAACGGATCGGCGACCTGGCGACCAACATCGCCGAAGACGTGGTGTTCCTGACGGAGGGCAAGTCGATCAAGCACGTGAAGCCGGGAGACTGGCCGTGATGCCCGACGGCGGCGTGGCCGAAGCGGTGACGGGACCCGTCCCAACCCCGTCGCCCGAACTGGCCACGGCGGACCCCTCGATGCGCGGTCGCGTAGCCCTCGTGACGGGCGGCTCCAGCGGGATCGGGCGCGCCACTGCGACCGCCTTCGCCCGCAGCGGCACCCACGTCGCCTTCAACTACCTCCATGCGGGACCGCCGAGCCAGGGCGCAGCCGACGAGGTGGAGCACGAGCTGCGGCAGTGCGGCGTGAAGGTGTTCGTCCGCCCTGGCGACGTGCGAGACCCTGCTGAGACCACCGAGTTCGTCGAAGAGGCCCGGGCGGTGCTGGGCGGCCTCCACTTCCTGGTGAACAACGCCGGGGTCGGCCGGGACCGAGCCCTGTGGCGGATGGCCGACGAGGAGTGGCGCACCGTGATCGACACCAACCTGTCGGGCGCCTTCCACTTCATCCGTGCAGCGGCCCCCCACTTCCGGGCGCAGGAGTTCGGCAAGATCGTCAACGTGTCGTCGGTCCACGGGCTCTCCAGCGAGTTCGGCCTCGCCAACTACTGCTCGTCGAAGGCGGGCCTCTTGGGCCTGACCCGCAGCGCCGCCGCCGAGCTCGGACCTTCCAACGTCAACGTGAACGCCGTCACACCCGGCTACATCCGCACCACGGAGCTCACCGACCGAGTCCCCGCCGAGATCATGGACCGCGCCCGCGAGCGCAGCGTGCTGGGACGGCTGGGCGACCCCCAAGACGTAGCGTCGGTGATCCTCTTCCTCTGCTCGGAGGCGGCCCGCCACATCACCGGCGCGGTTGTCCCCGTGGACGGCGGGTACTTGGTGTGAACGGCGGGTACCTGGTGTGAGGGGTAGACCGACATTGCTTGACCACTTCGCGCCGCGTAGACTGGGCATCCGAAGCTCGTCCAACTAAAGGTGCCGATCCGTGTCCTCTGTGCGCCGATTCGTGTCCTCTGCCAACTACGGAACAGTGAAGCCGTATTCGCGATCAGAGCTGGCGGCGATGGCCTCCGACCCGGAGTCGGAACTGGTTGAGCGCAAGGAGTCGCTCCGGGGCGACGCGCCCAAGAAGATTCGCCAAGCGGTGTGCGCATTCGCCAACGATCTGCCAGGCCATGGACAACCAGGCGTGGTCTTCGTGGGACTGCGGGACGACGGTCGCCCCGTCGGGCTACAAGTCACCGACCAACTGCTGACTCGACTCGCCGACATGAAGGCGGACGGCAACATTGTGCCTCCACCCACACTGTCCGTGGACCAGCTCGCCATGCCTGGAGGCGATGTCGCTGTCGTCACCGTCCAACCTTCGGATTCGCCCCCCGTCCGGTTCGACGGACGGATCTGGATTCGCATCGGCCCGCGCCGAGGCGTTGCGTCGGCTCAGGACGACGGATACTGAACGAGAAGCGCCGTCATCGCGACGCGCCCTTCGACGTTCACTCGATACCCACTGCCAGCGTTGCCGATCTGGACGTCAGGCGGTTCGAGGAGGAGTACCTTCCCGGCACCGTCAAGCCTGCTGTTCTGGATGCCAATGATCGCAGCATTGAGCAACGCCTTGCGGCTGCCAAGATGGTCGTTTCTGCCGATAACCCGACACCGACCGTCCTGGGCATGCTCGTCCTGGGTGTCCGTCCACAGGACTTTGTGCCTGGTGCGTACGTGCAGTTCCTTCGCATCGCCGGCGTTGACCTGGGCGATTCGGTGGTCGACGAGGCCCGGTGCGATGGTCCTCTTGCACAGGTGATCCGTTGCCTCCAAGAAAAGCTGTCGAGCCACAACAGGACCCGTGTCGACATCACCTCGGATTGGATCGAGCGCCGATTTCCGGCGTATCCAATGGCTGCCCTTCAGCAGCTCTCGTTCAATGCCATTATGCATCGTGCGTGCGAGAACACGAATGCTCCTGTGCGCGTCTGTGAAGCCATGCGCATGCTAGGATGGGTGCAACGGTACGGCGTCGGGATCGGGATTGCACGTCGAAGCTTGCTGGACAACGGACAGCCGGAGCCGGAGTTTGGCGTCGAGCCCAACTGGGTATTCTGCACTGTGAAGGCAAGGCCGTGAAAACACCCGTACTTGCATTCTTCAACAGCAGCAGCAGAGTTGGCAAGACATCGCTGGCCTACCACGTGGCGTGGATGCTTGCCGAGATGGACCACTGTGTCTTGGCGGTCGATCTGGACCCGCAGGCCGATCTGACGGCCGCATTTGTGGACGAGCGCCGTCTCGGATCCCTCTGGAACGAGACGAACGATGCCGTGACGATGTACAAGTGCGTGGAGCCACTGATGAAGATGGCGGATCTGCGGTCGCCGATGATCCATAAGGTCGCCGACAATCTTCACTTGCTTCCAGGAGACTTGTCCCTAGCCACTTTCGAGGATCTGCTGTCGGCAGAATGGTCCCACTGCCTCGACAAGGGGCCGCCCCGTGGCGGTCGCCCTATCGCAGCATCGCCGTCACATAGGGCGTTACGCGTTGCGAGCGCCTTCTGGCAGGTGATCAGAGATGGCGTTGAGCAGTGTCAAGCTGATCTCGTTTTGGTGGATGTGGGGCCCAGTCTAGGCGCAATCAACCGGTCGGCCTTGATCGCCACCGACTCGGTGATCGTACCGCTTGGACCAGATCTCTTCTCGCGTCAAGGGCTGCGGAGCCTGGGCCCGACTCTTCGGCGCTGGCGCAGAGATTGGCGAGCGAGACTCGACCACTATAACGGTCCATCGCTCAAGTTGCCGTTAGGCCGCATGAGGCCAGTGGGCTACGTGATACGGCAACATGGGGTTCGGCTCAGTCGTCCTGTTCGGGCAGACGACCGCTGGGCCAAGCAGGTGCCCGCAGAGTACGCACGCCACGTGATGGGCGAAGCCGGGCGGAACGACGTCACCCTCGAAACCGACCCTCATTGCATCGCAACCGTCAAGCCTTTCTGGAGCCTCGCGCCCTTGGGCCGTGACGCCCGAAAGCCGATCTTCTCGCTCCGGCCTGCAGACGGCGCGATCGGCAGCCATGCGGCGGCCACTCGGCAGGCATACATCGATTTCAGAGAGCTGGCCGAAGACCTGCTGGGGCGGTGCGGTCCAACGGAGGAGTTCCCGACGGAACAGGGGCCGAAAACCGAGGAAGAATCGGTGGCTGGGGAAGGAAGGCCGATCTGAGCATGGAAACGCCCAATTTCCGGCGCAATTGTGGGGGGACGAAGGCCCGCGACCGTCTGACGACACGGCGAGACCCGCTCCGGGCCGGCCCATCCCCCAGCCGAGAGGACCGAACACCATGGCGTCACACGACTCGTTCATCCACCGCGCGTTCCACCGCAAGGAGTTCATCCAGGACCTGGTGCGGCGCGTCGTCCCGCCGGAAGCCAAGAAGTACTGCGACCTGCCCACCGTCGAGCAGGTTCCGGACGACTACCTCAACGCCAACCCGCTACGGGGCGAACGAGACGCCGTCTGGAAGATGCGCCTCAGGGGAGGAGCCGAGATGTACATCCTGCTCTTCGCCGAACCCGAGCCGGACAAGCTCATGGCCCTCCGCATAACGACCAACACGATCCTCACGTGGCTGGAGCTGGCCAAGAACGGCGCACTGAGTGCCGGCCACACGGTGCCGCCGGTGCTGCCGATCGTCGTCTACACGGGACTGGAGCCGTGGAAAGTGTCGTTGCGGCTCGGCGACCTGCTCAACCCCGCGGCACCAAGGCCGGACGGCTTTCAGCCCCAGCAGGAGTACGTGCTGGTTGATCTGCTGGCCTCCACGTTTCGGGCCGGCGTCGAAGTGCCCGGCTCCACGAACACGGAGGTTCACGCCGTGGTACTGGACTGAAAGGCGGGGCGGCCCGACTCTGTGGACTAGGCAGAGGAGGGCCGCCACTGCTCCTGATCGTTCCCCTCGGCATCACTGGCGGTTAGACTTCCGACCAGCGGAGCCCCCCAACCCTGCAGCCAAGCCTGCGAAGGAAAGCAGCCAAGCCTGCGAAAGGAAGCGCGACATGGAATGGGATCTGCAGTTCGTGGCAATCATCGTGACCGTCTTGCTGGCGGTCGGTGGCGGGTTCTGGCGAATCATTGCCACCATGAACAAGGGCTTCGCCGAGGCGAGGCGAGAAGCGAGGGAGGGACGGAAGGAAGCGAGGGAGGCGGTAGACAAGCTCCGAACGGAGATGAATGCCGGCTTCGCGGCAGCGCAGGAGGCGTTAGAGAAAGGCCTTGCGGAGGCGAAGGACGAGCGGGAAAAAGGCTTCGCCGCGGCCGAGAAGGCCAGGGAGAAGGGCTTCGCAGAGGCGAAGGAGGCCAGAGAGAAGGGCTTCGCGGCAGCGAAGGAGGAGCGACGGGAGATCAAGGACGAGATGAATCGGCGCTTTGACGCTGTGGAGACCCGGATCGCTAGACTGGAGGCCCCCTACTTCCAGAAGCGTCCCCAAGGCCATGGCGGACCCGTCGAGCGCGTAGCCGAACCTCGGCCCTCGGAGAAGTACGCGGTGGTCAGCGGACGCACAGGGGAGTCGCTGGCCGCGTCCGGCCGGGAAGCCGACAGCCCCGACGAGTCCGGCCAAAGCCCTGCGAAGCTCGTCGGCGACTCCGCCCTCGGTCAGGACGACTGATGGGTGATCCGTATCTGCACGACGGAGCCCGTGTTCACCTGCCGGACGGGGGCTCCGACCAAGTCCCGGGTACTGATGGCCCTGCAACAACGCGGCAGTTCAACAAGCTCGTCACGCTCCTGAAGGAACTCTTCCAGCTGGATCGGCCCGACCTGGACTTCGGGGTCTATCGGATCATGCACGCGAAGAGCGCAGAGATCACGAAGTTCCTGGAGCAGGACCTATTGCCGCAGGTGCGCGACGTGCTGTCCCGATACGAGTCGGCGGACAAGATGTCGACTCAAAGAGAATTGGCCGACGCCTTGAGAAGCGCTGAAGCCCTGGGCGTAAACCCCGACGACTCAGCCACCGTCAAGGACTTAAGGGCCAAGCTCGAGTCCGCCGCGGATGTCCAGACACTGGAATCCGAGGTCTACGACCACCTCTACGGATTCTTCCGTCGCTACTACTCCGAAGGCGACTTCATCAGCAAGCGCGTATACAAGCCCGGTGTATACGCCATTCCCTACGAAGGCGAGGAAGTAAAGCTCCACTGGGCGAACGCGGACCAGTACTACATCAAGACCACGGAGTACCTGCGCGACTATGCTTTTCGGCTCCGGCCTGGCGACCGCGACCCGATGCGTGTGCGCTTCCAGCTGGTGGACGCCACGGAGGGCCAGCACGGCAACGTCAGGGAGGCCTCGACCAACAGGCGGGTGTTCCTTCTGCGCAACCAGGACTTCATCTCCGAGGAGCCAGGCGAGCAGGGCAAGGAGCTGGTCCTCCGGTTCGAGTATCGGCCTGCAACCCTCGCGGACTGGCCCGAGCACCAGCGACCACAGCAGAAAAGGCCGCCGGGCCAGAAGGAGTTACTGCGAATAGCTGAAGATCGCGTATTGACTTCGCCTGACTCCCGGTTGATTCACTGGATGAAGCTCCTGGCCACTCCGCACGTCACCGCCACCGGCGAGAAGTCCGTAAACTCTTGTTTCCAGGTTCACCTCAACCGATACACAGCACGGAACACATTTGACTATTTCATTCACAAAGACCTGGGTAGCTTCCTGCGTCGCGAGCTGGACTTCTACATTAAGAACCAGGTCATGCATTTGGATGACGTGGAGAGTGAGACGGTGCCGAGCGTTGATCGGTATCTGGACAAGATCAGGGCTATACGGCGGGTGGGATCGAAGATTATCGACTTCCTTACCCAACTGGAAGACTTCCAGAAGAAACTGTGGCTGAAGAGGAAATTTGTGGTGGAGACGTCGTACTTTATCCGCTTGGGATGCATACCGGCAAAGTACTGGCCTGACATCCTGGCCAATGGTCCCCAACGTAGGGAATGGACCGCCCTGTTACAGGGCGGGCATGATGACCATGCCGGACTAGCTGATTCCCTATTCTTTGACGACGATCCTGACGGATGTCGTCATCACCCAGGCCTGCTTGTCGATACGCGCCACTTTAGTACTCGGTTTGCCGACCAACTACTGGATGAGTTTCAGAACCTCGACGACTTCGTCGATGGCGTTCTCGTCCATAGCGATAACTGGCAAGCACTGCGTCTGCTTGATCGCAAGTATCGTCGCAGCATCAAACATGTATACATTGACCCTCCGTACAACACAGACACGGCATCGATTCCATACAAGAACGATTACAAGCACTCTTCTTGGCTGTGCCTTTTGGATAATCGCCTTCGTCTCTGCGTTAGATTGCTGCAAGACGACGGCGTCTTGGTTGTGGCAATAGACAAAAACGAACAAGAGCGTCTTGGCCTGTTGCTGAATCATCTATTTCCGGGTCATACACGGACGTGCGTGACTGTTGTACACAACCCCGGTGGTATCCAGGGCGACAATTTTTCGTACAACAACGACTTTGCATATTTTATATACCCTCCCAAGAGACGTTCCATCGGAATGTGGAATCGTGAAGAAGACCCCGACATCCGGCCATTGAGAGATGTTTCTACCGGACAGCACTTGAGGACAGACGCCCGGAACTGCTTCTATCCGATCTTGGTACGAGGAAACGAGATCGTGGGGTTTGGAGACGTATGCGATGATGATTATCATCCTGGCACTGCCAATGTTGACTGTGATGACGGCACCATTATGGTGTATCCCATTGACGCGAAGGGGAATGAGCGCAAGTGGGTCTTTAGTCGACAGACTGTCGAGTCGATCAAAGGAGAACTGGCTCCGAAGTGGAATAGGTCTAGACGGATTGTAGACATCATCCGTCGCAAGACGATGTTCAATTACAAGACGGTGTGGACCGATAAACGGTACAATGCTAACAGCTACGGATCAAAACTGCTTCGGGATGTTATAGGAAAGACCTCATCGTCGTTTATGTTTCCGAAGTCTTTGCATACCGTTGTGGACTGTGTCGGTGCCGCTACTGATGCTGGAATTGATGCACAGCAGATTGTTTTGGATTTCTTCGCAGGTTCGGGAACCACCGGGCACGCCGTCATAAGACTGAACCAGAGGGATGGGGGAAGGCGGAAATTTGTGCTGGTGGAGGTGGGTGACTATTTTGATACTGTGTTGGTACCTCGTATCAAGAGGGTCAGCTTTACACCGGAGTGGAAAGGAGGAAAGCCCAAGCGCGGTGCAACGTCAGACGAAGTGGCTAGATCTCCACGCATCGTCAAGATGATCAGGCTTGAGTCGTATGAGGATGCCATTGGCAACGTAGGCACCGTTCAGGGAAGTCATGTAGATGTAGATCGGTCTGCCTTTGGTCTTGGCGAGTGTGGAGACTCGGTTGCTGGTGAAGGATACGTACTCAGGTACATGCTTGACGTGGAATCCCGGGGCGGGGCGTCATTGCTGAGTGTTTCTGCCTTCGCGGACCCCACGACCTACCGACTTCAGGTGAAACAGCCCGGCACGGACGAGAGTCGGGAGGCCAACGTCGACCTGCTGGAGACGTTCAACTGGCTGATTGGGCTTACGGTGTACCGCATCTCCGCACCGCGAACCTATCAGGCCGAGACAGAACGAGATGAGGAAGGACGCTTGCAACCGGGGGGGGGGGGGGGGGGGGGGGACTGTACGAACATGTGGAAGGCCCATGGTGGTTTCGGACGGTGACTGGCACCACGCCTGACGGCAGGAGTGTGCTCGTGATCTGGCGGAAACGGCCGGGGGGCGAAACTCCCGAGGGCATAGAACGGGACAACTTGGTGCTTGACGAATGGTTTAGGATGGAGATGTCGTCGAGGAAGGAAGGTGCCTACGACGTGATCTACGTCAACGGCAGCAACAGCCTGGAGAACCTCAAGTCGCCGTCCGACACCTGGACGGTGCGGCTCATTGAAGACGACTTTCACCGGCTGATGTGGGAGCAGTGAACATGACGAGCCACTATTCCGAGGGGAGCTTTCCGCCAGAGGAGCGAATCGACTGGTCCGCCGTGGTCCCGCTGATCGGCCCGGCGGTCGCCGCGGTTGCGCGGTACGACGGGGCGGTGTCCACGATTCCCAACCCGCGAGTGCTGCTTTCTCTTCTGACGATGCAGGAGGCCGTCCTGTCTTCCCGCATTGAGGGCATTGAGACCACGATGAGCGAGGTTCTGGAGTTCGAGGCCGGGCAGGAGGTCGAGGCTCCAGAGCGCCGCGACGACATCCAAGAGGTGATCAACTATCGTCGGGCAATGCGGCGGGCCGAGGAGATGCTACAGGAACTGCCACTCTGCCAGCGAGTCGTCCTTGAGGCACATCGCGTGTTGCTGGCAGGGGTTCGCGGAGAGGGCAAGTCGCCAGGCAAGTATCGGCGTGTTCCCAACTGGATCGGCCCGCCAGGATGCACAGTGGAGAACGCCACATTCGTACCCATCAGCGCGGAGAAGCTGCCGGCGGCCATGGGCGCGTGGGAACGCTACATCCACGACGACGTGCCCGACCGGCTGGTCCAGCTTGCCGTAATCCACGCGGAGTTCGAGGCTCTTCACCCTTTCCTGGACGGCAACGGCCGGCTTGGCCGCATGTTGGTGCCGCTGTTCTTGTCGGAGTGCGGCCTGACCGGCCAGCCGATGTTCTACATCAGTGCCTACTTCGAGGCTCGTCGTGCCGAGTACTACGAGGGACTGCTTGCAATTTCCCGTGACGACGAGTGGACAGGCTGGTGCCGGTTCTTCTTGAAGGCTGTGCTGGCCCAGGCCGAGGAGAACCTTACGAAGGTCAGAGGTATCCTCGATCTCTACGAGAACATGAAGAGGCGGGTGACGGACGCTACCCGTTCCCAGTACGCCGTCTACGCACTCGACTGGATCTTCGAGCACCCAATATTCAACAGCGTGTCCTTCGCGACGAATGCGGGAATCCCGGTCCGAACAGCTCGACGGCTCTTGGCGAAGCTGGGCGACCATGGCATTCTGCAAGTCCTCCGACCTCCCAACGGTCGTCGAGGAACCATTCTGGCTTTCCCTGATCTCTTGAATGTGGCCGAAGGGAGGGATGTGTTTTGACGGTCACCCGTGTCCGCGAAACCAGCGTGGCGGTCACATTGGCCCGTCTCGTGTCCGCGAATCGTTCTTGGCGGTCACCGGTGTCCGCGAAAGCACCGTCAGTGACGGACACCCGTGTCCGCGAGGTCCAGCGTGGGGGTCACATTGACCGTTTCATGTCCGCGAATCGTCCTTTGGCGGTCACGGGTGTCCGCGAGCTGGCCCCCGACTCCTGCCAGCCGCTGGCGGGGGAGATCAAGTAGCTGATGGCCAGTGCCCGCCGTCGCCAGCCCGCCCTCCCCTTCCCCAAGCGACTGGTGCTGAACCAGTGGCTCCTGGGCCTCTTCGGCGTCGACCGCTTCAACGAGCTGGCCGAGCACCTGCGGGACGAATCCATTGAAGGACTGGGCGAGGACAACGTCCACCGCTTCCACCAAGCACTGTGCCTGCACCTGCCAGCGGACAGCCGACCGAGCCTGCCGGACGAAGTGCTCTTGGCGCACGACCAGTCGATCGCGTCGGTCACGGCTCGCCTCAACGAGCGGCGCATCACGCGGGGCCGGCACCCCATCACATGGAAGTACTTCCAGTACCTCGCGCTGCTCTTCACGGAGATCTACCTGGACCAGTACTTCCGCGACCCGCAGGTGCTGCTTGAAGCACTGAACGGCCACATCGCACGGTTCAACGAACGTGTGGCCAAACGCGACCGCGTCCAGCCCCTGGACACTACCACCGACCCCCGGCGACAGCTCAACAAGGTGGCTTTCTGGATGGCGACCGGCAGCGGCAAGACGCTTCTCATGCACGCGCACATCCTCCGGTTCTTGGAGTTGCTCGAAGTCCACGGTCGCACTCGCGATCTCAACCGCATCATCTTGCTCACGCCCAACGAGGGACTGTCGCGCCAGCACCTTCGCGAGTTCGAGACGGCCGGTATCTCGGCCCAGATCTTCGACAAGAACGCCTCGGAACTCTTTACCAGGCAGACGGTCGACATCCTCGAAGTCACGAAGCTGAAAGACGAAATGGGAGAGAAGACCGTCGCCGTCGACGCCTTCGAGGGAAACAACTTGGTGCTGGTCGACGAGGGGCATCGTGGGGCCGCGACGGGCAAGGGCGGCGCTTGGATGCGCTTCCGGGAACGCCTCTGCGAGAAGGGGTTCTCCTTCGAGTATTCGGCCACTTTCGGCCAGGCGGTCAGGGGCAGCACCCGGACGAAACTCGCCAATCTTTACGCCCGCAACACGCTGTTCGACTATTCCTACCAGTGGTTCTACGGCGACGGGTTCGGCAAGGACTACCGGATCCTCAACCTGGAGGACGACAGCGACAACGAGTGGCGGGCCCTCTACCTCACGGCCTGCCTGCTGGTGTTCTTCCAGCAGCAGCGACTCTACCGCGAGCAGGAATCCACGCTCCGACGCTTCAACTTGGAGCGGCCCCTGTGGGTCTTCGTCGGCGGGAGCGTGACCAAGAGCTTGTCCCAGCGCGAGGCGTCGGACGTGGTGACGATCCTGCGCTTCCTTGCGGACTACGTGTCTGACCGGGAGGCGAGCGTTCGCCGCATTCGGGAAGTCCTGGACGAGGGGTTCGGCAACCAGCAACAGCGGGAGATCTTCGCCGGGCGGTTTGCTCACCTGCACGACAGCGACTTGTCGCCCGAGCAGCTGTTCGCCGAGACGCTGGAGGTGCTCTTCAACGCTCCCAACGGCGGGGCGCTACATGTGGAGAACCTCAAGGGAGCTGCCGGAGAAGTGGCGTTGCGCGTAGGAGACAATGACCCCTTCGGCGTGGTGAACGTGGGCGACGACACCAAGCTCACCAAGCTCTGCGATCAGGAAGGATTCGCCGTTGCCGAGCGGGAGTTCGCCCACTCCCTCTTTCACGACCTGGACAACCCAGACTCGACCGTCAACCTGCTCGTCGGCTCGCGCAAGTTCACCGAAGGCTGGAACAGCTGGCGCGTCAGCACGATGGGCCTGATGCACATCGGAACGCAGGAAGGGGCGCAGATCATCCAGCTCTTCGGACGCGGCGTGCGGCTCAAGGGCTGCGACATGAGCCTCAAGCGGAGCGCCAGAGCGAAGCTGCCGGACGGGCTCAAGCGGCCCAAGTTCATTGAGACGCTGGAGACGCTCCACGTATTCGGAGTCCGGGCTCACTACATGGCGCAGTTTCGGGACTTCATCATCGAGGAGGGATTGTCCGTCGACAACGAGCAAGTCGAATTCGTGCTTCCAGTGGTCACAGACCTTGGAAGGCGGCCGCTCAAGACGATCCGCCTTAAAAAGGTCATCAACGGAATCAGCACCGAGTTCGGCGACGCCTTCCGCAAGCTGGGCCCCATGCCGGTCCTGCGAAGCCCTAGCAGCATGTCGCCGAGGGACCCGGCCAGGAAATGGCTGCAAGAGCGGGTGGTCCTGGACTGGTACCCGAAGATCAGGTCCATGAGTTCGGACGAAGTGGTCGACATTGAGGCCGACGCCGAGAAGCACGACGCCAAGCTGGAAGATGTGCACACCGCCTTCCTCGACCTGGACCGCCTCTGGTTCGAGCTGGATCGCTTCAAGAGCGAGCGCGGCTGGCACAACCTGTCGGTGCCCCGAGCGGGCGTTCGAGAGCTGCTGGAGGACACGAGCTGGTATCGACTGCTGATCCCCGAATCTCAGATGACCCCCGACTCCTTTGACAAGGTTCGACTCTGGCACCAGATCGCGCTTGCGTTGCTGAGGAAGTACACGGAGCGCTACTACATCTACCGCAAGGATGAATGGGAGAAGCCCCATCTGGAGTACGCGGAAGTCTCTGCCGACGACTCCAACTTTCCCGTGGTCCGGGAGGGGAGCGGTGAGTACGGATACCGCATCGCCGTCGACAAGTCGAAGGAGGAGGTCGTCGCAAGGCTGGAGAAGCTGAAGGAGGCGATCAATAGAGGCGACCTCAAGCCGTGGGCCTTCCGCGGCACTGGCATCCAACCGCTGTCCTTCGACCAACACCTCTACACGCCCTTGCTCGCCCTCGACAGCACGGGTGTGGTGGAGATCACCCCGACCCCGCTCAACCGGGGAGAGCGCCGCTTCGTCGAGGACCTGAAGGCGTACTGCGATGACAAGTCGAAGTCGAGACTCCTCGAGGGCAACGAGCTCTACCTGTTGCGCAACTTGAGCCGAGGCCGCGGGGTCGGGTTCTTCGAAGCGGGCAACTTCCACCCGGACTTTATCCTCTGGCTGTTGGCCGACAAGCGTCAGTACGTGACATTCGTCGACCCGAAGGGGCTCGTGAAGCTCGGCGTGGACAACGAGAAGATTGAGTTCCACCAGACGATCAAGGAGATCGAAGAGCGCCTTGGCGATCCGAACATGGTGTTGAACTCCTACATCGTGTCCGTCTCGTCCTCCCAGGAAATTGAGAACCGCTGGGGCCGCGACAAGTCCTACCTGACGGCGCGCAACGTCGTCTTCCAGAAGGAGGACCGGGACTCCTACATCAGCGCGATCTTGTCGGGGGTGATCAGTAGCGACCGGCAGGGTTGACGGTCACCCGTGTCCGCGGGCACTCCACCACAAGGGGCTATCTGACCGCCAAGCGTGGTCTCAGGAAGTGCAACCAGGGGACGCCAGCCGCCGTCTCTTCGTAGGCCAACACCATGTTCGAGCCGTAGACGAACCTGCGCAGCTGAATGTCGCTTCGGTAGCGCACGAGAGTCAGCCCCGTCTTTGGGTCGATCAGGTCCAGGACACCGTCGTGAATGTCTTGGGGAGTCGCTTCCTGGATCCATTGGTTCGCCACTTCCGGGTCGGTCGTGCGCTTCGTCCAACGGGTATCTGGAGCTTGCCAGATAATCCACAGCCCGGAATCGTCAAGTCGGGCATCGAGGTTGTACGCGCCGGGGAACGCATACCCAGGAGGCGGTACGCTTTCGCGATCGAACTCCTCCACGGAGCGGATGAAGAGCCTGGACATTCTGGGCTGGGGAACCAGCGCCCACTCCTCGACCCGGCCGGTCGTGTTGGCGACCACCCACGCCGAAGAAGCGCTCGCCGCCACCACGTACTGGCGGTCGTCGCTGGGACCGCGGTACGCCGAGCCGTCCCATCCGTACGAACGCAGGTTGCCGGTGTCGTGCAAGAGATGCAGGTGGTGCCCGGCAGACTCGGACGTGGGAAGACTCCCTGCAAGCACGACGGTCTCGGAGGGCATCACTGCCGAGGTGTTGAAGGTGACTCGGAACCTGTCCAGGCGTACGAAGGCGTGGTCGGCGTCGAGCAGAGTGCGACCTCTCGAAAGGTCGAAGACGTGAATGTACCTCGGCCCGACGTTGATGTGACTGATGTTCGCGTACTCGCCAGGACCCTCGCCACGACCGCCGATCTCGCCAAGGAACGCCCCCGTCGAGTCGAATACGGCGATGTAGGGAAGCCCGAACTTGGCCAGGAGGATTCGTCCCTTCTGGTCCACGGCGGCTCGCGAGTACTCGCCGACCAACTGACTTCCTGGCCCGTCAAGCCCACCGAGCGTGAGCACCGTGTCCATAGCGACCCTGCACTCCCGGCAGGTAACCTCGCCCGAGACATCGACAGCGGTTTGGCCAGCGGCCGGTTGGGCGACCAGTGCCCAAACCGCCGCCAACGCGACTGTCCGCCGTTGCCGGGGTGCCGAGACGACTGACAGTCCCCAGCGTGTCGCAAGTCCAGCGGTCTTCATGGCCCGTCAAGTGCAATCGCTACGGCCTCCAACAGTTCGGCCTTGACAGGAACATGCCCAACTATGGCTCCCCCGCTACCGGTCGCGATGACCGCGGCTACGACAGCGAAGCTCATCTTGGGGATGATTTTGACGACGAGTGATGTGCCGACTGACGTTGCGACGCTCGGGGTGCTTCGAGCGTGGGCAACCGCGACTTGGTAGATGAAGCGGTACAGAGTGCTGAACACCCTAGTCATCGGATTCTCCCTCCTTGAGTCATTGATCCGCCGCCCTTTGCAGCTACTCATGTAAACGCTGGTTGCGCCCGGGTTCGATAGGTCAGAATCCGCCATGTCCTCGGTGTCGTTCGCAGATCACTCACGGCCCCAACACCCCCACCGGGATTACCCCCACGCGTCCTTTCGGGACCGCGCCGAAGCCGCTGGGGACGATGACGGCCAGAGCACCGGGCTCGCCGTAATTGCTGCTGGCCTTCATCCGGTTCGCGACCCTCTCCAGGTTGGCCATCCCGTCCTTGATTCGTCGTGCGCCCATCTTCATCTCGAACGCCGCCCACCTTCCCTCGCCGTCCTCAACGATGGCGTCCACCTCCAGTCCGTCCTTCTCGCGGTAGTGACACACTTGGGCGTCGGCGGCCTGGGCGTAGACTCGAAGGTCCCGGATCACCATGGACTCGAACAGAAGTCCCAGCAACTTCAGGTCACCCTGCAACCGATGCGGCGTGGCACGCAACGCCGCGGCTGCCAGCGAAGGGTCGGCGAAGTGCCGGACGGGGGTGGTTCGCAGTTTGGTTCGGGAGCGCAGATGGGGCGACCACGCTGGCTGATCCTCGACGATCATCAGCCGTTCCAGAGCCTCCAGGTACTCGGCGGCGGTGCTCGCCTTGAAGGACGCCCCGGTCCCGCGAACGTCCCTGGCCAGCGTGGCTACCGTGGCCGCCGTGGCGACGTTTCGGGCCAGCGACTGCAGCAGTCGGCCGACCTTGACGGGGTCGTGTCGCTTGTCTCCCAGCCGCTGGACTTCAACGCGCTGGACTTCCGACAGATAGTCCCGGTTCCCCCTCATGGCTTGCGTCACGCCGCGGCTATGGTTGCCGGGCCAGCCCCCGGCGCAAACCAACTCCGCCATCTCTCGAACCGCAATGCGCGAACGCGCCGCCCGCTGGGGTTCTCCCGCCAGCAGGGCGGCCAACGATATCTCGCCTGTGGAACGCCCCGTCTCGAAGAGCGACATCGGACGCATCCGCAGCCGCGTCAGACGTCCAGCGCCAGTGTGGCGGGTGACGTCGTCCGCGGGTACCGCCGAGCCAGTGAGGATGAACTGGCCGGGGGTGCCCCGTCGGTCCACGGCCCTTCGGATGTGGTTCCAGATCGCCGGCTCCGTCTGCCATTCGTCGATGAGACGCGGCGTATCGCCCTCGAGCACGGCCGCCGGGTCCAGGTCCACCATGGCCCGGGCAGCGTCGTCCACATCCAGGAACACCGCACTGGCGGCAACGGACTCGGCGGTCGCGGTCTTTCCGCAGGCCTTGGGGCCCTCGACGACGACCGCGCCGGTGGCGGCCAGCCGGTCGGCCAGTTCGGCGTCGACGATTCGGGGAAGGTATCTCATCATGGCTACGGAACTACGCACCCCGCTTCCGTTTCGGCAAGGGGGTTCCAGAAGGTCCAGGGGAAGATTCGGCGAGAGTTCAGGGGAAGATTCGGCGAAGGTTTAGGGGACGATTCGGCGAAGCGTCAGGGGAAGATTCGGCGAGACGCCATGGTGTCCTGGAAAGCCCAATCGAGAGTCGTGGTCAGGGATTCACTGGAGCGGGTTGGTCGCTTGTCCCGGCCCTGGGAATCGGCTAGAATGGGCGGTAACCGCGGCGGCAGAATCCACATTCATCTGCCCGAAAGGCACCTCATTACTGCGCGGACGATGGCTACCCAATCACAGTCGGGGACGACCGACGCCCACTGGCGCACCCAACTCACCCCGGAACAGTACCGGGTCGCGCGCAAGGGCGGCACCGAGCGCGCCTTCACCGGCGAGCACTGGGACCGCAAGGACAGCGGGGCCTACCTGTGCGTCTGCTGCGGCCAACGCCTCTTCGACTCCGCCCACAAGTACGACTCGGGAACCGGCTGGCCCAGCTTCCACACAGCCGCGCCGGACGCCGTGGGCGAGAAGGAGGACCGGAAGCTCTTCATGCGCCGAACCGAGGTCGTGTGCGCCCGTTGCGATGCCCACCTGGGCCACGTCTTCCCCGACGGTCCGCAGCCGACGGGCCTTCGCTACTGCATCAACTCAGCGTCGCTGAACTTCGAGCCACACGAAGTCGAGCCGCGCAAGAGCGAGCCGCACGAGGCTACCGCCGCCCAAGGTCGAGTCCCATGAGTGAGTCGCAACCCGCCCCGTCCAACACGATCACCGTCATCCCCGGCGACGGGATCGGTCCCGAAGTCACCTCGGCCGTCCTTCGCATCCTCGACGAGGCAGGAGCCGGGCTGGAGTACGACATGCAGCAAGCCGGAGTCTCGGCGATTCGGCCCCACGGGAGCCCGCTCCCCGAAGCGACGCTGGAGTCGATTGACGCGAACCGGGTGGCGCTCAAGGGACCGCTGGCGACGCCTGCCGGCTCCGGCTTCCGGTCCGTCAACGTGGCAATCCGCAAGCACTTCGACCTCTTCGCCAACGTGCGACCCGTCCGCACCATCGTGCCCGGAGGACGCTACGAGGGGATCGACTTGGTGCTGATCCGCGAGAACACGGAGGGCCTCTACGTCGGAGTCGAGCACTTCATTGGCATGGAAGGCGATCCGAAGGCGGCGGCGGAATCGGTCATGATCACTACGCGGTACGGCTCGGAGCGGGTTGTGCGCTTTGCCTTCGAGTACGCACTGACCCACGGACGGAAGAAGGTCACCTTGGCGCACAAGGCCAACATCCTCAAGCATACGCAGGGACTTTTCCTGGATGTGGGCAAGCGGATGTCGGCGGAGTACGCGGGCCGGGTCGGCTTCGAGGACCGGATCATCGACGCCACCGCCATGTACTTGGTGCTCGACCCCTACCGCTTCGACGTGCTGGTCATGGAGAACATGTTCGGCGACATCCTCAGCGACCTGATGGCGGGCTTGGTCGGCGGGCTGGGGTTTGCGCCCGCGGGCAACATGGGGCGCGGACACGCGGTCTTCGAGGCGGTGCACGGGTCGGCGCCGGACATCGCGGGACAGGGCGTGGCCAATCCGACGGGGCTGCTGCTGTCGGCGTGCCTGCTGCTGGACCACATGGGACGCGACGAGGCGGCGGCTAGGATTAGGCGGGCGGTCACGGATGTGGTCGCCAACGGCATTGCCCGAACCAGGGACATGGGCGGAGCCGACGGCACCGACGCCTTCACCGACGCGGTTGTGCGAGCGCTGGCATGAGCGGGGACGACCTTGTCTGCGCCTCCTGCACAGCCCACAAAGAGGCGGCGGAGCTGGACCGGCTTCTCTGGTGCGAACGATGCATCGCCGACGCCCGAGGCCGTGCGAGCCGAGTCGGCTGGCGGTTCGGAGGCGTCTTGGCCGCCGCCCTCGCTGGTTGGATATTCCTAGTGCAGCGACCGTCGGAGATCGTGATCGGCGGCTGGATCGGCGCGGTGGTCGCGACGCTGTGGCTCGGTGCGCGGGCCGGACGGGAGCTCTGGTTCGGCTTCCTTCGCTTCCGCGCTCGCCGGTCTCCAGAGTAGATCGCCCGCCAACCGTCTCAACCCTCTCGGGAGCAAAGCGCGCAAACAAATGGCCTCCAGATTCGCAGGCGTGGACTTCTACGACGTGGACTCGCTTCTCACGGAAGAGGAACGGATGGTGCGAGACACAATCCGGGAGTGGGTAGAAGACCGGGTGATGCCCGTCATCGGCGACGCCTATGTGGAGCGGCGTTTCCCCCAGGAGCTGGTCCCCGAGATCGGCCAGCTGGGAATGCTGGGCGCCAACCTGCCGGAAGAGTACGGGTGCGCCGGGCTGGGCAACGTCGCCTACGGCCTGATCATGCAGGAACTGGAGCGGGGCGACTCAGGGGTCCGCTCCTTCGCGTCGGTGCAAGGCGCGCTGGTCATGTACCCCATCCACGCCTTCGGCAGCGAGGAGCAGCGTCGCACTTGGCTGCCCAAGCTGGCCACCGGCGACAAGATCGGCTGCTTCGGCCTGACGGAGCCCGACTACGGCTCGAACCCGGCCGGGATGATCACCACCGCACGGGAGACCTCCGACGGCGGCTGGGCACTCAACGGCACCAAGATGTGGATCACCAACGGGTCGATGGCCGACGTGGCGGTGGTGTGGGCTCAAACCCGGGAGCCGGGCGACGCCAGGGGGATCCGCGGCTTCGTCGTTCCCACCGACACGCCGGGGTTCAGCGCCCGGGACCAGAAGGGCAAGCTGTCGCTGCTGGCGTCGGACACCAGCGAGTTGTCGTTGCAGGATGTGCGACTTCCAGCGAGCGCTCTAATGCCGGGCTCGGGCGGGCTGCGGAGTCCTTTGATGTGCCTGACCCAGGCCCGCTACGGCATATCATGGGGCGCCGTGGGCGCGGCGATGGCCTGCTACTGCGAAGCGGTGGAGTACGCCGGCGAGCGGATCATGTTCGACGGCCCCATCGCCGGCAAGCAGATCCAGCAGGTGCGGATCGCCGACATGCTCACCTCGATCACCCAGGGTCAGCTGCTCTGCCTGCGGCTGGGACGCCTGAAGGACGAAGGCAAGATGACGCCGCAACAGGTCAGCTTGGCAAAGCGCGCCAACGTGGACATCGCATGCGACGTGGCGCGGGAGGCTAGGCGGCTCCTGGGCGCCAACGGCATCTTGGCCGAGTACTCGTCAATGCGCCACATGGCCAATCTGGAGTCGGTGTACACCTACGAGGGCACCCACGACATCCACTCGCTGGTGCTGGGCCAAACGGTTACGGGGATCGGGGCGTTCTGACGGACCCACGCGCCCCGGCAGCCAGCGCCATCTGCCTTCGGCCCAGCCACAAGGCGACCAGCAGCCACACCGCCGACAGGGGCGCCATCGTCAACGCCAGGGCGGACGTTCCCAGGCCCAGCGCCGACATGCCGGCAAAAGACCACGCTCCCACCTGGTCGCCGGCGCGGTAGACGAACGTGTCGTTGAAGTTCTTGGCCTTGTACTTGTCGTTGCGGGAGAGGACGGTGTACAGGACCTCCCGAGTGGGGCGTGCGACGGCGTAGTCCCCCGCTCTGCGGAGCACCTGGAAAATCACGAAGACCGTCAAGACGGGCACCGCTCCCAGGACGGGTGCCGCTCCCAGTGCCGCAAACCCCACGACGCTGATCAGGGGCAGCAGCGCCAGAGTGGCTCCGACGCCCATCCACTTGATCAACCGGCCCGTCAGGAACGCCTGGGCGAGCAACGACAGCACGTTCACCGCCAAGTCCAAGCGCGCGAAGACGGCAGTGCGCTCCGCCGGTCCGGCGAAGTTGGTGGAGACGATCGCCGCCTGGATCTGGTAGAGAAAGGTCGAGCCGATCGTGAAGAGCATCATGAATGCGGAGATGCCCAGCAGATACCGCGAGCCCGCCAGCCGCTTGATGCCGTCCCACGCGGACCCGCCGATGATTCCTAGGGAGGCGGTCGCCGAAGCCGGATCAGTCGCCGGAGCCGGGCCGCGGTCCGAAGCCGGGCCAGTCGCCGAGGCCGGGCCGGAGTCCGACGCCGCCGCCGAAGGAACGGCGAGGTTGTCCAGGCGCTTGACGCAGTAGACGGCGCACTCGATCAGAACGACGGAGAACCACAGCAGGTTGACGGGTCCCACGCTCGTCGCCGCGAAGCCGGTAATCGCCGATCCGGCGATGGCGCCGAGCCCGCCGCCAGCGCTCACGAGTCCGAACAACCGTCGGCTCTGACGCTCGCGGAAGACGTCCGTCATGAACGACCAGAAGACCGACACCACGAAGAGGTTGAACACCGCGACCCACACGAAGAACACACGTCCCACCCATACCGTTGCCGAGTCCGGCACCGTCTTCATCACGAGGAAGAAGACGACCAAGTTGGCCATGGCGAAGCGGTAGGTGCGCGACACGAACCGTCGCCGGGGCTGGCGGGAAACGGCGCCTGCGAACAGCGGGTGGACGAGGAGCGTTCCCGCAAGCGTGCAGGTGAAGAGCCACGGGATGTTCTCGACGCCTCCCGCGACGGCCATCTCCTCTCGGATCGGGCGGATCACGTAGTACGCCGACAGGAGGAAGAAGAAATAGGCGCCGGAGACCAGGACCGCTCGCGCCTCGTCGGGTCGGATACCGGTCGCGAGAGCGATCGTGCGGACCAAGAGGGCGGGCAAGCTCACGGCGACTCGACTGACGGCGGCGGGGAGTCCTGGGAGTCCTGGGGAAGCGAAGTGCCTTGCGTCCAAGTCGAAGATGGACGAATGATCATTGGTGCTCAACCCCTTTGACGCGGGCCGGCGGCTGGCGGAGCGGACCGCATTTACGGAAGGAACGTGGTGATGTCGGCTTGGTTCGGGCAGTCCGCAGTGTGGTTCGCGGCCGTCGCGACGGTGCTCGGCTTCGGCGCCGTCGCCCTCCGCGGCATGGAGGCCAAGGAACGTCCGCTGGCTCTCCTCTCCGCGCTCTTCTTCTTCCTCGTCCTGGGCGGATACTTCTTCCTGCGACCCCTGCGCGACGCCATGGGCGTGTCCCGGGGGATGGGCGACCTGCGCTGGCTGTTCGTGGCGACGTCGGTGGCTTCGCTGGTGGTCGTCCTGGCGTTCGGTGGCGTGGTGGCGCGCACGGACCGTCGCCGCTTCATCCCGATCTGGTACGGCTTCGTGACGACGTGCCTCCTGGGCTTTGCCGGCCTTCTCTTCTGGGATGCGGCTGCGGGAGGCGGCGTGATCGGAACCGACGCCGAAACGGGGCTGGCCAGGGGCATCGGCTACACCTTCTACGTGTGGCTCAGCGTCGTGAATCTGTTCATGACCAGCGTCTTCTGGGCGTTCATGGTGGACGTCTTCAACTTTGACCAGGGCAAGCGGCTGTTCGCCTTCATCGGAGCCGGCGGCACCTTGGGCTCCATCGCGGGAAGCTGGCTGACGGGCCTAGCTAGCCAATCCGCCGGAGATTCACCTTACCTGCCGGGGAGCCTCATGCTGGTGTCGTGCGCACTCTACGTGTGCGCCGTCTTGGTGATGCTTGCGATCGACCGGATGACGACCCGGGGGGAGGACCTGCCAGCGACCGGGGCGGATAGCCAGCAGGCGACGGCGGCCGAAGCTACTGTCGAGGCCGAAACGGCCGACCGGGCTCCCAAGTCCAGGACGGCCAGGTCTCAGACCGCCATCGGCGGTTCGTTCTGGGAGGGCGCAAAGATGGTCGCCACGTCCCCATACATGCTGGGAATCGGCCTCTGGGTGGTCTTCATGGCGATCTCCAACACCATGATCTACTTCGCCGAAGCGAACCTGATTCTGTACAACACCGACACCTTCAGCCAGCGGGTGGACAGCTTCGCCTACTTCAACTTCGTCGCCCAATCGGCAACGCTGCTCCTCCAGGTGTTCGTCACCGCCCGCGTGATCAAATGGCTGGGGATCGGATGGACGCTGTCGATCCTGGCGGTGGTGACGGCGGTCGGCTTCGCGAGCTTGGCTGTTTGGCCGCTGCTGGGCGTAATGCTGGTCCTTGACGCCGTGCACCGCGCCACTCGCTACGCCGTTTCCCGGCCCGCCCGAGAGACGCTCTTCAGCGTCGTCACCTCGCGGGAGAAGTACAAGGCGAAGCCACTGGTCGACGTGTTCCTCTATCGGGGCGGCGATGTGGCCGGGGCCGGGATCGACGGCTTGCTGGCCGCCTTCGGACTGGGCGTCGCCGCGCTGGCCATGACGGCGGCCCCGCTAGCCGGGTTCTGGATCGCGCTGTCGGTGGGGCTCGCGACGGCGCAGGCAAAGAAGGCGCGAACGGAGGCGGACTCGGCGTGATTCGGCAACTGGTGGGCGGCTACTCCCGGTAGTTGTACAGCGCACCTCCGTCGAACATGGTGTTGCCGTTCACGGACTCCGACGGGATCGGCCGCTGCACCACGTCCCAGTGCTCCACAATGACGCCGTCCACCAAGCGGAAGATGTCCACCGTGGCCCCCGAGTTGGGCGCCCAGTCGTTGCCCCGGTCGGCGATGCTGGCGGTGTAGTGGGACTGGGTGACGACCAGGTCGCCCTCGGCGATGATCCGCTTCACGTCGGCGTGGAGCTCGGGGGCCATCTGGAAGAACCCGCGGAAGAGCTCCTTCAGCCCCTCGCGTCCGTTGGGCTCGGTCGGGTTGTGGGCGATCCAGTCCTCCGCCAGGATTTCGTCCAGCACCTCCAGCTGCCGGTCGTTGACGACCTCCTGCATGTAGCGCATGACGACGGCCTTGTTGCGATCCTCCACGGACTCCTCGACGGCTCCGACGGCTCCGACGGCTTCCTCCATGGACTCCTCGGCGACGGGTGCCGGCGCGGAGCAGGCGAGCGCTGCGGCCAGCGGCGTCCAGACGACGAACTTGGCAAGTCCTCGCATGTTGTGGTCTTCCTCCATCAGCTTGGTGGTTGTCGGCGATGGGCGACGCAACGCCCAGCCTCGCTAGCTTCGGCCCATGAGTGGCCTGCTGTCAAGAAGTTCACGACGACCGCCGGGTCGTCTTGCCGCCGTGGACCGTGGGCTCGGCGCACCAAGTCTCGCGCAGGGCGGCCAGGGGCTTCATCAGCGCCTTCGGCAAGCCGAGGACGTCCACCAGCACCGCACGGTCGATTTCGTGGCGCGCCTCGTCGCGGAACGCTTCGTTTGCGGGAAGCAGCTCCCGCTTCCGGCACCGGTCGAAGGCACGGTGAGCTTTGTCGATCTGCTCGTCCGACAAGCCCCTGGGGTCGAGCACCAGCAAACGGGGCAGGCGGCTGATCGTCAGCATCGCCCGGCCCTGCTGCTGACGCATCCCGATCCACCAGAAGCACATGAGCCCCAACGTGCTGTTGGCCCACAGAGCCAACGGCTTCTCCCACCTCGGGTCCTCGGCGAGGAAGTTGGGCCAAGCCCGGCCGCCGATGCTCTCCTCGGGCGTCAAGCAGGCCGACAAGCTCTGCGAGTTGAGCCGAAAGTCGCGGTTGAAGTGGAGACGGGACGCCGTGGCCTCCCAGAGTTCGGCCGCCCGCACGTCGAGCCCCTCACGCACCAAGCCCTCCTGGCGTGGAGCCACCACCAAGTTGCGCTCGTGCTTGGCGTCGTGGGACCACAGTATCGGGTAGAACGGTCGGTCGGCCCGGGCAACATCGACGTCGAACGGCCCACGAGGCGTCCCGTCGGGATGCTTGCCCGAGATGTCCCGGTCGAGCTTGCCGCGCCGGCCCAGCTCCCCCAAACGCGCCACGCCCAAGGCGGCGCGTGCGCCCGCGCGGGGAAACGCCAGCTCGCCGTTCTCCAGCGCCAGCATTGTGGTGGCGAGAAGAGGATCGTGCAGCGCCGCGCAGCCCCCTTGCGCAAGAGGTGCCCGCACAAAAGTCCCGAGATTGTCACCGCCGATCTTGATTCGCCCGTTGCGACGGGACGGCAAACGGCGTAGCGCGTTCGCTACGGCCGCCCCCTCGGCCAAGCTGCCGGGTCGTCGATGCAGGTTGACGAACAAGGCATCGCCGGCGGGAGACGAGGGGTCGCGCTTCTTGGTCGCCACCACCAGCACCTCGGCCATGCCCGTGTCGGCCGAGAACGCCCGATCGGTGTTGCCGCTGGAAGCGATCGCCACCACCAAAAGGTCTTGGTAGCGGTTTTCCAACAGCTTGCGGGTCGCTGCCCACGACTCGCCCTGCACGAACGCCGCGGGCAGCACCAGCGCGACCACGCCCCCCGGCTTGGTCTTCACGTGAGCCAAGTCGACGAAGTACGACGCGAGTCCTGCGTTGCCCGCGCCCGCCGGCTCGTCCAACTGCTGGCGCAGACCGGCCAGCTTGCCGGACATGGCGCGCTGCTCGTCCTGGGACGTGGCGAAGCCGGCGAAGGAAGGCACCGGTATCGTCGTGGATTCGTGGTTGGTCGGGCGCGTGAAAGGCGGGTTCATGATCAGCACATCCCCGCTCTCATGGGGAAGGTCTACGAGGTGCTGGTCCTGTGCCTCTCGCGCCTCTTCGGTGCCGCGAACCTGCTTGCGCCCAGTGCCGAACACGTCGATCTGGCCGCCGGGGTGTCCCGTCCCGATCAGCGAGCGCGCCGTCTGGTCCACCAGTAGGTCCAGCGATCCGATCGACACCGGATGGCCTGTCTCCGTGGGCTGTTCGCCGTAGGGCATGGTGACGATCCGCGTGCGCGAGAACGGCACCGTAGGGTGAGCGCCCGACAGAACCGACGCCGTAAGGTGGGTCGCCGCGGGCATGATGTCGGCGGCCACCAGGACCTGCTCCATCATGGCCGGGTGGAGGCCGGCGTCGTTGCCCCCTGCGTGGCGGTGCCGCCGTCGCACGGACTGGTAGGCGGCGTTGAGCAACGTACCCGTGCCGCAGGCCAAGTCCGCCATCCGCAGACGCGCCAGCTCCCCCGGTTCGCGCCAATCCACATCGAGTCGGGAGACCGCCAGCTCCGCCAACAGCGTTGCCGACGCCGGCAGCGTGTAGAACGTGGCCAAGAACTTCCGGTCCACGATCAGACGCTGGAACATCTGGCCCGACAGGTCGTGGGTGCCGACTCCGCCGATCGTCGACAAGCCATGGGCAACGGGCTCCAGCCGTGCCACGGCCTGTACCGAGATTCGGCGCGGAATCACCCCCAGAACGGCGGTTGCGATGCTGAAGATCGGCCAGTAGTTGATCTCCGCCAGGATGCGCCGCCAGCAGAGCCGGAGATGGAGCATGTCCAGGAACTCCGGAAACGGCTCAAAGCGAAGGTCTTCCAAAGCCGGTATGTCGTGCGACCCGGCAATCGCTTCGTGAAACGTCAGAGCGTTGGCCACGACCGCCATGGCCATTCGAGTCGTCTGGTCGCTGGCTTCCTGGTGAAGCACCCCGGCAATCCGCTCCAGCGTGTTCGTCCGGCCGAGCTCCGACATCTCGGTCACTTTGGCCGCGGCCGCCCGAACGCCTCGTTCGAGGAGCTCGGTTCCCTCGGCCACTCTGCGTTCCGACAGAGAGGCGTACTCCACGCAGGCCGCCAAGTCGTCGATGCCGCCCGCCATCCAGCCCTTCCGCGGCCAGCGCTTCAGTTTGTCGGGCGTCCCGGAGAACACCGCGTACTTGTAGGCCGCCTCCGCAACTCTCTCCAGCAATCGGTCGCGCCCCGTCCGCAGCTCCTCCGGCAGCACGACGCCGATCACCTGCTCCACCTCCTCGTCGTTGTGTCCCAGCACTTGGCCCAGGCGAGCCCGAGCGTCCGCTAGGACTCCTCGGCCGGGCGGGAACTCAGTCTCCACGGCCACCGGCTGCGTACCCTGGGCGTGCACGATCAGGTCGGGCCGGCGGGCGGCCTCCCTGAACACCCGGGACTGCTCGGCGCCGATCCCCTCGCGCCAAGCCGGATGCTTCGCTCGCAGCACTTCGGCGATCTGAACGTTGATGGAGGATTCGGCGTTGGCAGGCGCAGACTCGACGAACGCTGGGCGGCTTCTTTCGGACATGGCGCAACCTCTCCTCTCGTTTGGCAGAACGATCTTGGAGTCCGTCAACATACAGTGGGGCATCCGTCTAGGCTTCGGCGGGCCTCCGTCGAGGCTTGCCTAAGCTGCCGGAGCATCCCCATCTTGTCGATGGCCTTTCGCGTCCCCTCGTTGCCCCATGAGTTCCGCCGCCTCCATGCAGCCCACCGACACGCGGGACCCGCACCACTACCATCGAGTGGTGGACTGCCAGTGGGGATGCCCGGCCCACACGGACATCCCGGAGTACATCCGGCTGATCGCCAACGGCCAGTACACCGAGTCCTACCTGCTCAACCGGAAGTCCAACGTCTTCCCAGGGATTCTAGGCCGCACCTGCGACCGCCCCTGCGAGCCCGTGTGCAGGCGCGTCCGGCTGGACGGAGAGCCCGTGGCGATCTGCCGTCTCAAGCGCGTCGCCTCCGACCTTCGCGACGACGTGCGTCCGTTCCTGCCATCGGTCCCCGCAGAGAAGAACGGGAAGCGCATCGCGTGCATCGGCGCTGGGCCCGCGTCGCTCACGGTGGCCAACGACCTGATGCCCCTGGGCTACGAAGTCACGATCTTCGAGAAGCTGGCCAAGCCCGGCGGGCTGATGTGGACAAACATCCCCGAGTTCCGGCTGCCGGCCAAGGTGCTCTGGGAAGAGATCGAGTACATCACCGACATGGGCGTGGACCTGCGCCTGGACAGCCCCGTGAACAGCATGGCGTCTCTCCTCGAAGAGGACTTCGACGCGGTATTCATCGGCTCCGGAGCGCCAAAGGGCAAAGAGTTGAACTTGCCGGGGCGCTGGGATTCGAAGCAGGTCCACATCGGCATCGAGTGGCTGGAGTCGGTGCGCTTCGGCCACATCGAGCAGTGCGGCGAGCGGGTACTGGTGATCGGCGTGGGCAACACGGCCATGGACTGCTGCCGCACGGCCCAGCGCCTGGGCGCCCAAGACGTGAAGGTCATGGCGCGCAAGACCAAGCCCCACTTCAAGGCATCGCCGTGGGAGCTGGAGGATGCCATCGAGGAGCAGGTCGAGATCCTGGAGAACCACTCCCCCGCTCGTTTCGTGGTGGAGGACGGCAAGCTGACGGGGATGGAGTTCGACGTGGTGCGCTGGCGCGAGGGAGAAGGCGGGCGGCTGCGGAGCGAGAAGGTGGGCAGCAAGCTCATCGAGTGCGACGAGGTGATTCTGGCGATCGGGCAGGACACAGCGTTCCCCTGGATCGAGCGCGACATCGGCATCGAGTTCAACAAGTGGGAGATGCCGATCGTCGACCGGGACACCTTCATGACCACCCGCCCCGGCGTCTTCTCGGGGGGCGACGCGGCGTGGGGTCCGGAGAACATCATCTGGGCGGTGGAGCACGGACACCAAGCGGCGATCTCCATGCACGCCTACTGCCGTGAGAAGTCCCTGGAGGAGCGCCCGCCCTACGGCATGAACCTGATCAGCCGGAAGATGGGCCTCCACGAATGGACGTACTCCAACGACTACGACGAGGCCCAACGCGCCAAGATGCGCCATGTGGAGCTGGCGGAGCGCTTTCAGCGGCTCGATATCGAGGTGGAGGAGGGCTTCGACCTGGAGCAGACGCTGACCGAGGTGGAGCGCTGCCTCAACTGCGACGTGCAGACTCACTTCGAGGCCGACTTGTGCATCGAGTGCGACGCCTGCATCGACATCTGCCCGCTGGACTGCCTTACCATCACCCACAACGGTCCCGAGGAAGAGTTGGCGACGCGCTTGACGGCACCTCTGCTGCACCCGGAGGAGCCGCTGTTCATCTCCGAGGACCTGCCCCAGACAGGCCGGATCATGGTCAAGGACGAGGACTTGTGCATTCACTGCGGCCTGTGCGCCGAGCGTTGCCCGACCGCGGCGTGGGACATGCGGAAGTCCGACCTGCTGATCCCGTACGCCGGAGTGGCGGCAGGGGCGGCGCACGAGGAACTGGTCGCCGGAGTACCTGCGTGAGCGCAAGTCGCGTCAACGACTTGGCCTTCAAGATCGGTACCGTCAACGGGACCGGCTCCGCCAGTGCCAACGGTCTGCTCCGTCGCGCAATCTTCCGCATGGGCATCCCCGTGTCGGGGAAGAACCTCTTCCCGTCCAACATCCAGGGGTTGCCCACTTGGTACGAGATACGGGCGAACGCCAAGGGACACACGGCGCGCACGGCGCGCTTCGACGTGGTGGTGGCGATGAACCCTGCCAGCTACGCCAGGGACGTGGCCGAGACGGCGGTCGGGGGCTGGGTGCTGCACGACTCCAGTTGGCCGCTTCCCCGGGACCTCCACCGCGACGACGCGACCTTTCTGGGCATTCCGCTGGCCCGCATGACGGTGGAGAACTTCGAGGGCGCGCGCACCCGCATCCTTATGAAGAACATCTGCTACGTGGGGGCGCTGGCGGCGCTGCTCAAGATCGACCTGGGGCTGGTCAAGGAGCTGTTGCGAGAATCGTTCTCTGCCAAGAAAAAGCTTCTCGACGCCAACTTTCTCGCCATCGAGCTGGGTTGGCGTTATGCGCATGAGTGCTTCGACTGTCCCCTGCCCGTCCACCTGGAACCGATGTCGGCCAACGACGACTCGATCCTCATCGACGGCAACACGGCAGCGGCCCTGGGGTGCGTGTACGCAGGCGCCACCGTGGCCGCGTGGTACCCCATCACCCCCTCTACCTCGCTGGTGGACGCCTTCACCGCCTTCTGCAACCGTCACCGCAAGGAGCCGGAGACGGGGAAGAACCGTTTTGCCATCGTCCAGGCGGAGGACGAGCTGGCGGCGGCGGGGATGGTGCTGGGGGCGGGCTGGGCGGGCGCGCGCGCGTTCACCTCCACCAGCGGAGCCGGGCTCTCCCTCATGACCGAGTTCGTCGGGTTGGCTTACTACGCCGAAGTCCCGGCCGTCTTCTTCGACGTGCAGCGGGTGGGCCCCTCCACTGGGATGCCTACCCGAACCCAGCAGGGCGACTTGCTGTTCGTCGCCTACGCTTCCCACGGCGACACCAAGCATCTGGTGCTCTTCCCGGCCGATCCCCGGGAGTGCTTCGACTTCGCGGTTGCGGCGTTCGACCTGGCGGAGCGCTTCCAGACGCCCACGTTCGTGCTCACCGACCTGGACATCGGCATGAACGACTGGGTTGTGCCCAAGCTTGTGTGGGACGACTCCTACCGTCCCGACCGGGGCAAGGTGCTGTCGGCCGGCGAGCTGGAGCGCGTCAAGTCCTTCCACCGCTACTTGGATGTGGACGGCGACGGCATCCCGCGCCGGACTCTGCCGGGCGTCCATCCCAAGGGCGCCTACGTGACCCGGGGTTCGGGACACGACCGGTTCGGCGCCTACACGGAGGACTCGGAGCCGTACTCCGACGTGATGGACAGGCTCCGCCGGAAGATCGACAGCGCGGCGATCCACATGCCGGCGCCGGAGGTACGCCTGCACGACGACGCGGAGATCGGGCTGGTAACGATCGGCGGTTGTCGGGGCGCGGTCCTGGAGGCGCTGGACGAGCTGGGCCGGCAAGGCGTTGCCGCCAACTACCTGCGCGTGCGCGCCTTCCCCTTTCACTGTGACGTAGAGGCGTTCCTGGCCCGCCACGAGACCAACTTCGTGATCGAGCAAAACCGGGACGGCCAGCTGCGCAAGCTGTTGATCGCCGAGACGAACGTCTCGAAGGACGCCCTGGTGTCGGTGCTCTACTACGGCGGCCTGCCCATGAGCTGCCACCACGTAATGGAAGGGCTGGCTTCGGTGGCCCAGCCCACCACACCGGCAACCCAGCCCACCATACCGGCAACCCAAGGAGTCGCGCGTTGACCCACATCGCCAAGCCGCGTGTCCGGCACCCCGGTCTTGTCAAGAACCGACTGGGCCTGACGCGCCGAGACTACGAGGGCTCCATGTCCACGTTGTGCGCCGGATGCGGTCACGATTCCATCACCGCCGCGATCGTGCAGGCGTTCTGGGAGATGGAGGTGGAGCCGCACAAGGTCGTGAAGACCTCGGGGATCGGATGCAGCGGCAAGACGCCAGCCTACTTCCTGGAGGAGGCCCACGGCTTCAACGCCGTTCATGGGCGGATGCCGTCGATCACGACGGGCGCTCACGCGGCCAACCGGGAGCTCATGTGCGTCGGCGTGTCGGGGGACGGCGACAGCCTTTCGATCGGCATCGGCCAGTTCGCCCATGTGGTTCGCCGCAACGTGGACATGTTGTACGTGCTGGAGAACAACGGCGTCTACGGCTTGACCAAAGGCCAGTTCTCCGCATCCGCCGACCTGGGCACGAAGGCCAAGCGAGGCGAAGTGAACCGCGAACACCCCATCGACCCAGTGCTGCTGGCGTTGGGCCTCGGCGCCGGCTTCGTCGCCCGCAGCTTCTCCGGCGACAAGGAACAGCTGGTCCCTCTTATCAAGGCTGGACTTCGTCACCGCGGCTTCGCCTTGGTCGACGTGATCTCGCCCTGTGTGACCTTCAACGACCACCGAGGCTCCACCAAGAGCTACGAGTACACCCGCGAGCACTGCAGCGCGGTCGTTGAGGCGGATTTCGTGCCGCCCAGCGACCTTGTGCCGCCCGCCCAGGAGATCACCGCGAGCTACGACGCTGGCGACGTGCGCACCGTGGTCATGCACGACGGCAGCCGGGTCCGCTTCCGGAAGGTTCCCGACGACTACGATCCGCTTGACCGCGACCGGGTGTACGCCTACATCCGGGAGCGGCAACAGGCAGGCGAGATCGCCACTGGCCTGCTGTACTTGGAGGCGGCCCAGTCACCCAACGGCACGGCGTCCGCGCCGGGTGCGGCGAGGGACTTCCACGACATACAGGGGACGGTGGACGATCCCTTGGCCTTGTTGCCGTTCGACGAGCTGTGCCCAGGAGCGGACGCGCTGGACCGGATCCAAAAAGCGTTCAGGTGACGGGGAGCCCAAGCGGTTCCCCAACTGGTCCAGGAGGCCGGACATTGCCGCCGTCGCCGGCTTTGCCGCCGTGCCCCGAGCGCCCCAACTGCGTGTGCAGCCGCGACGACGCGCCGATGCGCAATCGTGTACGGCCGCTTGTCGTTGCTGGAGACCCAACCGTCGCGTTCGCCCGCTTGAAGGCGGCCGTGGCCGCGCTCCCCCGCACAACGATCGTCGCGGCTACGGACGACACGCTTCACGCCGTCTGCCGCACGCGCTTGGGCTTCCCCGACGACTTCCACGCTCGGTTGCGCCCGTCCGGCAAAGAGATCGACGTGCGCTCCGCCTCGCGCTGGGGCTGGCACGATTTGGGGGTCAACCGGCGACGTGTGGAAGGGTTGCGGCAGGTGCTAGCGCCAGAAGGAGCGTCCGGATAAGGCTCTACGGAGAGCGTCCGGGTAGGTCCACGGACCCGTCGTCACATCCCCCAGGTTGCGACTTCTGCATAGATCGGGTTAGCCATGCGAAGTGGCCGGTCTGGGGCCACCAGCCCCAAGTCGCGGACGTACTCCACATCCCGGGCCGTGTAGCTGGACCTGTCGCTGTTGGTCAGAAGCGGAGCGACTACCCTCCAAACCTGATCCTCCCGCAGCTTGTCGGTCAACTGGTCCAGATGGGCATCGCGTCGGAGGATCAGCTGTTCGCGCGCCTGCAGCACATCGGCCTCGGTCACGGTACGCGAGCGTTCCGCCGTCGAGCCTCCGCGGAAGCAAGTCTCGTAGGCCAGGGCGTTGACAAGCAAAGGCTGACCCATGGTCTGGGTCCAGATCGCTTGCAGAGCCTCGGTGCTGAAGCGCTGGCCGGTTTCCTCGGTGTGTTGCCGCAGCAGGGCGGCGATCTCGTCGCGGTCGAAATCGCCCAGCCGCAGGGATTCGGGTTTGATGTTTAGGGAATCGCGCACATCCCGTACGCCGCACAGAATCACGCTTTGCGGAAAGCCATCGGGGCGTGCGTGGTAGTTCGCTTGAAGCTGGCGCAACACGGCCAGAAGCGAGTCTCCAACCAGCGAGTCGATCTCGTCGATCAGCAGCGTGAGCGGCTTGTCGGCAGCCACGGCCCAGCGCCCCAGTGCCTCGCTCAGGGCGCCGGGGCCGTACTCTTTCCAGATGTCGGACCACGAGCCGGCCAGGTAGTCGTCGCCGAGTTGCTCCGCCTCGCGGGCCAGCTGGCCCAGGATTACGTGCAGCGCACGCTCCACGTCTTCCCGCATTGCCTGGGCGCCCTCGACGTTGACGTACACGCAACGGTACTCGCCCTGGGCGTTCAGCAGGGCCTGGAGCGCCAGAAGGGCCGAGGTCTTTCCGGTCTGGCGAGGCGCGTGAAGCACGAAGTAGCGCTTCCAGGCCACCAGCCGCAGCAGTTCGTCCACATCCATGCGGTCCAGCGACGGGATGCAGTAGTGGTCTTCCGCCACCACGGGACCGGAGGTGTTGAAGTAGCGCATGAGCCTAGGGCCGCACCGTGACTAGGGCCGTACCGTGAAGAGTGTGCGCATTCCCGATTCCAGGTGCTCCGAGATGTGACAGTGAGCCATCCAGCGACCGGGGTTGGTCACTTCCAGGAGGATGTCGGTGGTGGTGCCGGTGGGAAGGAGGACCGTGTCCTTCCACGCCAGGTTCTCGTTCGGGACACCATTGCGCGACAGCACCAGGAAGCGCTGGCCGTGGATGTGGAAGGGGTGCTGCATGGCATGAAATGAGCGGCGCTCGTTGTGCAGGCGAAGCTTGACCACATCGCCTACGCGGAACTCCCAGTTGATCTCCATGTTCTCGCGACCGGTGGCGGGGTCGCGCACGATCCAATGCACGTTGTCGGTAGTCGAGTTCCAGTTCATCATCGGCATCGTGCCGCTCCACTCCACGGGGTGGAAGTACGCCGAGTCGAAGCGCATTAGCCGGTCCACGACGAAGGGGATGTCGCCCGTCTCCAAGGTGAATGTGAGCTCGTGGTCCACCGGGTCGTCAAAGTAGTCGCGGAAGAGGGCGATCTCCCGGGCCGCGTGGACGTTCGTCCGCAAGGTGTCGAAGGCAATGGCCGCTTGGGACGGGACGGCGCCCGGCGTCGCGGCTGCCACATGCACCACGCCCAACGTATCCGTCTCGGGGAAGAACGCGCCTCCTAGGTGGTCGATCCCCTGCACGCGGTTGACCATGAGCAGGTCGCCGGCGCGCTCGAAGCGAGCGTGCACGATGTAGCGTTCGGCTGGGCTCAGTACGATGCTCTCCACCCACTCCTCCCGTTCGAAGGCACCTATGTCGGTGCCGACCACCTTCATGCGAACGCCAGGCAGGGGAGTTCCGGCGTCCCTGTCGGCGTCGGTCCCAGTGTTGGTCCCGGCGTCTTTCGCGGCGAACGACACGTTGAAGGTGCGGGTGTTGGACACGTTGGTCAAATAGAGGCGCACGACTTCGCCCGCTACCACCGACAACTCGTACTCCGGCTCGCCGTTGACCAGCATCAGGTTGCCGAATCGGCCCATGAAGGCGTGGGTGGAGCGCTCCTCGCCGAAGGGCATGATCTCCTCGCCGGCCATCAGGAAGTCGTCGAGCGTGATCGCTTCTTCACGGTCCGCAGGAGCGTAGTAGTCCGGCTGGCGAGGCTCCACCAGCATGTTCCCGTAGAGGCCCAAGTCCTTCAGCACGTCTTCTCGGTGATGCGGGTGATACCAATAGACGCCTGGGTCCTTGAAGAAGACTTCGTATCGGAACGTCTCGCCGGGCTCGACCGGCTCCTGGGTGACACCGGGCACCCCGTCGGAGGCGTTGTCCAGCCGCAGGCCGTGCCAGTGGATCGTGGTGGGCCACGGCACCGAGTTGGTGAACTCCACCGTCACGGTCGCAGCTTCGGGGACGTGCAGGAGCGGTCCCGGGTACTGGCCGTTGAAGGCGTACATGACGTGGTCGCGGCCCCGAATGCGGCGGCGGACCAAGCCGGCCTCCAGGGCGATTTCGTCGCCGTCGTCCAGGGACACGATCTCGCGGGGACGAGCCGTGGGAAGCGTCGTCGGGTCCAGCGGAGCGGCCGGGTCCAGCGGAACCCCCCGGTCGAGCAGAGCCCCTGCGGCACCGGTCGTCTCTGGCAGGAAGGGGGCGACGTCCGGCGGGTCCAGGGCCATGAGAGCCGGAAACATGGTCAGACCGGTCATCATGACCGGTTGGGGCCACTCTCCCGGCCCAGTCGCGCCTCCGCCGTGGTGGGCGTGGCCGGCCATCTCCCCTGCCTCCGCCTCGTCGGTGCCCGCCGTTCCCGTGGCACCGATCAGGAACTCCTGCATGTCCGGCGGCGACATCCGCGCACTGGGCGACGTGGCTCGCAACACCAGCGCGCCCTCCCACTCCTGCGCGTCGGCTCGCGCCTCTGCCGTCACCAGGACCATGAACTTGTTCAGGCTGATCTCGCCGATGCTCCGCGTGCCGTTCGACACGACGCCCAAGTTGTGCACCACGTCGAAGAGCGGTGTGGCCAACCACGCCACGTAGTGCTGGTAGTCTCCCAGCGAAGCCGGGTCTGGCAGCCCTTCAAGCGTCAGGACACCCTCGTACAGGTGGTTGCCGGCGGCGTTGACAGCGACGCCGAACGGGCTGGGCGGCGTGCGCAGCTCCATCCGTCCTCTGGCTGGCTCCAGGCCCGGCCGAGCGGTCAGGAAGATGCAGTAGAGGTCGCGGCTGGCGGAAAGGGTGGCGCCGGAGGGCGGTGGGGTGTCGTCGCAGGGCGAGGGGGCAATGCTCGTATGCCCGAGCAACGCTGACGGAAACGTAAACGCCGAAATAGTCCAGACCCAGGCTGGTACCATGCCGAAAGTCATCCCGGAGTTGCCTTCCCGCACCCTACAGTCTCCCGCACCCTACAGCCCTGCCTGTTCCTTCACATACTGCGCCGCCTCCAGGTGTGTGGCGAACCACACGTCGTCGCCGTAGCCCTTGATGTACCGGATCAGCTCCTCCAGGACCACGATGCGTGACCGGTGGCCGATCACGTGGGGGTGCATGGTGAGGACGAAGGTCGTGCCCTCGGCGAGCGCCATGTCGAACTCGTCCTTCCACACCTGGAGCACGTCCCGAGGGTTGGCGTAGCTGTTGCCTCGGGGGTTGAAGAGCGGCGCGTCGTCCAGAATCCACTCGACGGGCAGCTCCACCATGCCGGTGGGCTCGCCGGCGGCGTTGATCTCGTAGGGTCGGTCGTCGGCCATCAGCGACGAGTCGTAGAGGAACCCCATCTCGCGGATGATCGACAGCGTGTTGGGGCTGAAGTTCCACGACGGCGCCCGGTAGCCGAGGGGGCGCGTTCCCGTGGCTTCGGTCATATACTCCACGGCCCGCTGCAGCAGCGCGCGCTCCGTGTCGGCGTCCAAGGTGGAGTTGAGTTCGTGTATCCAGCCGTGGACGGCGAACTCGTGGTGGCCCGCCGCCTGGATCACGCCAATCTGGGACGGGTCGAGCACCAAGCTCACCGCCGGGATGAAGAATGAAGCCGGAACGCCCTCCCTGTCCAGCAGATCGACCACCCTCGGCAACGCCCGTCGCGCCCCGTACTGACCCTGCGACAGCGAACCCACCGTTGCGTCGCCGTAGCGAAGGCCAAGTACGGTCTCGTTGTCCACGTCGAAGGAGAGAAGCGCCGCCACCCGCGCCCCACCTGGCCATTGCGCGGGCAGCAGGTCCCTGCCCGCACGGACGGCGTTCACCGTCTCCATGACTCGTTCGTCGCTCCACTGCCAGCCGGGCTCGGGCTGCTCCTCGGCGGACTGCGACGGGGGAGACGCGGTCGGCTGACACGCGAACATGAAAGCGAGCGTCAGCGCGGCCGGTAGGGGCAGCACCAAGCTGGTGCTGACCGGCCAACTGGACAACGTGAAGTCCAGCTTCTCCATGTCTTTCATGCGCTCATGCCTGTTCGTCCACCAGCGCGTCCCACCATGCCCGGCTGACCGTCACGTCCTCCACCATGCGCGTCTCGACCTGCACACCCATGCCGAGCTCCTTGAGCCATTCAGCCATCCCCACGCCGTCGAAGAGCTGGATGTTCACTGCTTGTGTGCGAGCCGCCTCGTCCTCTGCATCTTTCGAGAACGTGCCCGTAGTGAACATCATCCCGACATGGCCGCGACCCTGTATGGCTCCCCTGAAGTCTCGGACCTGTGCGCTCGATACGCTCCCCGTGTATCGCTTCGCCTGGAAGAACACAGGAATGCTCATCGGGCCGTTGACCATAGAGCCGCGGCCGTCGATGCCTCCGTCGGAAGGCTTGCCCGTGACTTCCACGTCGAAGACGCCAGCCTTGGTCAGCAGTCGTCCGATAAACTTCTCGAACGCCACCGGGTCGAGCCGATGCATCAGCTTGATTACCTGCTCGTGCCACGCTTCGGCATCGGACTCGCCCACGGCTTCGTCTTGCGTTAGGAAGTCGAGTTCCGCTTCGGAGGAAGTCACCCAGCCGAGGGGCGTGACTTCCCACTTGACGCCGGGGCTCCGAACGAAGCGGTAGTCGTGGAGGTCGGTGCGCACCCGGTCCATCAGGCCGCGAACGATGTTAGCGTTGTCGGCGAAGAACTCGACCTCTTCTTCTGTCGCGCCCGAACTGCCAGAGACCACGGCAGCAAGAGCTTCCTTGCGCCGGCACGCCCCGTTGTGCGCCTTTAGTGCCTGCAGAACCAGCCACATCATGCGCGGGTTCCTGGTGGTCGAGGGTGCTGCGCCAGCGTTGATCAAGTCCATGATCGTGCGCGGCTCCATGTGTGGGATTCCGTTCATGTCGTGTGTCTCCTGTTGGGTTGAGGGGTTGAGGGTAGGGCTCTCATGCTCACGATCCTTCCATTTTCCATAGCGCGATTCCGCCAGCCTGCTTGCCGACCGACGCCGACGCCACGCGCTGGCCGGTCTCCAGGTCGATCACCTCCACCGTCCCCGGGTCGCCGCCGATCCCTTCCACGGTCACCACGGCGTAGCGGCCGTCGGGGGTCGCGACCACGCCGTGGGTCACGCGCATTGTCGAGTCCAGCAGGTGAAGGCTTCGGCCCGTCGCCACGTCCCAGATGCCGAATTGGGCGCTGCTCTTGAGGGTGGCCAGCAACTTTGTGCCGTCGGGCGTCACCGCCAGGTTGTACGGTCCGCCTGGGGCCTCGATGCGACGGACGACCCGCCAGCTGGCCAACTCCACTTCCAGGATCTCGTTGCCGCGGTTGCAGGGCACGAAGACGCGACGGCCGTCGGGATGGGGAGTGGCCCAAGTGGGGGAACAGTGTCCGTCGGGCGGTGCCATGGCCATGTGCCCGTCAATGGGATCGGGAGCGGGCTCGTTGCGAACGAGATCGAGCCGGCGGGCAACCTTGAGGCTGGCACCGTCGATCTCCACCAGTTGGTTGTCCATCATGCACGCGGAGTAATGCTTGGTGCCGTCGGTACTAAAGCGGGAGCCGTGGGGCATGGTGCAGGTGACCACATCCGCGACGGGCTCCATCGTTGCCAGGTCCACGATCGACACGGTGGACGGGACATGATCGCCATGGAAGTTTGCATTGACGGCCAGCGCGACGGCGCCGTCGGGAGGCACGGCGATCGTCGCTGGGAAGAGCCCAAGCTCCGCCACGCCGACCACTTTGTCTGTGCCCGTCTCGTACTTCACAAGCTGTCCATTGGGAAAGCCGTGCCCCAGCGTCAGGTACCAGTAGTCGCCCGTGGGGTCCACGAAAACGCCGTGGGGCGCCTCGATCTCCGCCGGCAGCCAGCCAGTGGGAATCGTTTTCTCCACCACCAAGTCGCCGCCTGCATCGTAGCGGAGGAGCGAGACTTCGTCCTCCGACTCGGCGGCAACATATACCCAGTAGGATGGGGCGGCCGCCGTCTGGGGCGCGGCCGGCTGGACGGTTGCCGGCTGGACGGTTGCCGGCTGGGGAAAGGCGACGCCCAGTGCAGCGGCGGTCAGGACGCCTCGGGCGAGACTTCGCCTCATGGAACGAGACTCCGCCTCAAGGAACCAGCGTCCGCCTGGGCTGAAGTTTCACTGCCCACAGGCCGGAGAAGTACTCGGCGAAGAAGAGGTTGCCTTTGTGCATCTGTGGTCCCCAGGTGAAGGGCGCGTTGGCCACAACGCCGTCGGGATCGTAGGACTTGTATACGGCGATCTCGCGACCCTGGTGGTACAAGTTGCCCTTCAGCTCGCCGGAGATGTCCAGCACCCGCAGGCCGCCGTTGTAAAAGGCGGCGTAAAGGCGGTCGTCCTCGATCCACATGTTGTGCGAACCCGCCTCGGGGATCTCGTAGCGCGCCACTTCCTCGGGGTTCTCGGGGTCGGTGAAGTCCACCACGTGGATGTAGCCTGCCATAAACTCGGGTGTCCGCCCTGCCTCCTGTCCGTCGAACCCTGGACGCCCGATTTCGTCGCCCATGAAGATGTAGAAGCGTCCCGTCGGGCTCACGTAGGGGAACGCTGCGTGTGTGCGGCCGCCGATGTCCCGGAAGCGCGCCATCTCGACCGGGTTGGACGGGCTGCCGCCTCTTCCGCCGCCGCCCACATCGATCACCGCAACCCCGTCGCCCCAGTTGGAGGTGTAGGCAACGCCGTTGACGATCCAGATGTCGTGAATCCGCGGGCCGGGCGCATCGAGTTGGAAGCGACCCACCCGGTGCGGGTTGGTTGGGTCCTCGATGTTGATGACGTCGAAGCGCACGCCGTTGTTCACAGCGTACACGTGATCCTCGTAGATGAAGAGGTTGTGCACGCCTCCCGTCAGCTGGTCGTCGTAGGTGGAGATGATCTCGATGTTGCGCGGATCGGTGCAGTCCACAATTACGATTCCGTTGCGTCGGTTGGAGGCGCCTTCCCGCGAGATCACGCAGAGCTCGCCGTCCTCGGACACCTTCACGTCGTTGGTGGTGCGGGCGTCCACCACCAGAGAGTCGGTGAGGACCGGACTTGCGGGGTCGGTCACGTCCCACCAGTAGACGCTGCCGTGGCCGCTGTGGGTTCCCGTGATTGCGTAGTCGCGACCGTCCACGCCCTCCCACACCCACAGGTCGGACGTGGAGACGTTGTGCACTTCGCCCTGGCCCACCAGCTCGACCTCCTCGGCCACATGGCGCGGAAGCACCTCCACCGTCTCCCGGGCGGAGTGGCCCGGCACCGTGGCGGTCACGGTGTAGACGCCGGGCTTGTAGGCGACGAAGCGGCCCTGGTCGTCCACTTCCGCCGGCGGGAAGTCGCCGGTGGCGATGGCGTCGGGGTCGGCCTCCAGCGCATAGGTGACGGGCATGTCGTCCACTGCGGTGCCCGCAGCGTCCCGAGGCGTGCCAACGAAGTGAAGTACGTCGCCGGTCCGATGCACGTCGCCGGGGCGACCTGCCTCCGCGCCGGTGGCGTCGCCCGAGGGCAACGGCCCCTTCCAGTAGCCGACCTCGATCTCGGCCACGGGGTTCTCCACGACTCGGTACACAACTTCAGCGGATACGCCCTCGGCTTGGGCGGTCAGGGTCGCGCTGCCCGTACCGTGGGCGGTGAAATAGCCGAATCGGTCAACGGTGGCTACGGACTCGTCGGAGGTGCTCCACGCGATCTCTATGTCCCGCACGTCCTCGGCCTGGTCCACGACCCGGGCCTTGTGGCGAACCGTCGCCCCCACGTAGAAGCGGCCGCCGTTCTCCGAGACCTCAATCCGGTCGAGCGGCGGATACGCCACCGTCACCGCGACGCTGGCCGACGGTCTGCCCCTGCCCTGCACCCGGGCGCGGGCGACGATCTGGTACTGCCCTCCCTTGAGCGCCTCCACCTCGCCGGTGGACCGGTCCACGGCCAAGCCGCCACGGGGACTCGCCACGAAGAGGACGGGCACCTCCACCATGTTCCCGCCAGCGTCTACGACCCGGGCCGAAACCTGGGCCTTGTCGCCGACCTCCAGCACCAGCGTCGCCGGCTCCACCTCGACTCGGACGCCTTCCTGGGCCAGCGCACTCCCGACGCCAGCCGCGACGCCCACTGCCACGAGCGCGAGTCCGCCCGCCAGTCTGATCCTGGTCCTGTTCCTGGCCTCGGTCCTGTTCCTAGCCCTAGCCCCGGTCCTGTTCGCCTTCTCCACCATGCCGCGCTCCCCCTGCGAGTCACCCTTGCTGGCGCGAGCGACTCGCCCAGCACTTGGGCAAGATTGATCGTGGACGCGGTGGGGCGCAACCAAGCCGGGACCGGAGTGGAAGCCCCACAGCCGACCGTACCACCTTGGGGGGGTGGTCAGGCTAGGCTCTTCGAGGTGCTTACGGCTACTTGGCTACTTGAACCCGATCTTGCCGAGGAGACCGATCCGGCGCTCCCTGGGCTGAACGCCGCTGGCGACCTGCTCGCCGAAGAGGTCGATCGCGAACCGCAGGCCCAGGCCCTTGCGCCGGTCCAGGTCGTTGCGGCCACCGGACTCGGGGGTGCCGGCTTCGGCGGGCTCGGTGCCCAGCATCTCCCAGCGCGTGCCAGCGTTGAGCCGGTAGCCGCCAACGCCGTGGCGGCTCCACCTGCCGAACGGGGTCACCTGCGCACCGCCTGGCAGGACCACGCCCCAGCCCAGCTCCATCGCTAGCCCGTCCGGCGTCCAGCCGGGCGCATCGGCGACGAGCGGCATCGTCGGGTTGCCCAGCGGAGCCGCTTGCTGCGGAGCGAGGCCGGTCTGGGCCTGCCACAGTGACTGCGCGCCGCCGGCCCCGTGGCCCCACGACGGCTCGACAGAGAACGACAGCCCGCCCTGATCACGGCCCGGCTGGAGCCGCACCGCGAACCCGGCGCCCCACTCCCGGAACGCGCTCGTCTGGTGCACGACCAGCGTGCGTCCCCGCGCCTCGAAGCTGAACCCAGTGGGCACATGCGCGAACCCCAGCGCCGCGCCCGCCTCCGCGCCCAGCCCACTCTCCGCGTCGCCGCCGTCCCAGCGACCGCCCAGCTCGAGCCGTCCCTGCAACGCCGCGCCCTCGCCCACTGCCCACTGGCCGCTCAGCTCCGGTGCCACCCGCACCCGCTGCGCCACGGCCGTGACGCCCGCCAAGTCCACCGCGGCGTCCGACTCGATCCGCACCGCGAAGGCGTCGGCGCGCAGCGCCAGCGGTCCGATCAGCTCCTGGCGCGCGCCGACCGCCGCCATGCGCATCGCGATGTCGGTGCTGAACCGCCCGCCCACCGCTTCGGTCAGATCGGCCGAGCCTCGGCCCGCGCCCACCAAGCCCCACAGCCCCAGGCCCTCGACGGGCGACCAGTGCAAGTAGGGGTAGAGGCTGGTCAGGCGAGCGTCCACCGTGCCGGTGCCGTTGTGCCTGCTGGTGAACTCGGAGTCGAGTGCGCTGCGCGAGCCCGCCAGCCCCAGCAGCAGGCCCGATCCGAACCGGTAGTCCAGCCCGGCGTAGATTGAGCGCGTGCCGCCCTCGAGCAGGAGCCCGTCGTTGGGCGCGCTCTCGAACTCGCTCCCGTTCGCCTGGCCCCACAGCGTCCAGCCCGAGCGGGAGGGCGACGCCTGGGGTGCCGCGCCGTCGGGCGCGTCCGCCGCGTCGGAGCCGGAGGCAGGGGCGTCGTTGCCCGTGGCCGAATCCGGGCCGCCAGCGGCGTTGCCGCCGAACGACAGTTGGAATGAGCTGCCGGTCAGCAGGTCGCGGCCCGACAGCGGGTCGAACGTGATGCTGCCCCGCTCGATCCGGTCCGCGTCTTTCTGCTGGCCCCTGTAGGTGCCGCCAGCACCGAAGCCGCCCGTAGCGTCCAGTGTGCCGGGACCGCCCATGGCGCCGCCGCCGCCGAACAGCAGCGCCGCCATGTCGAGGTGCGCGCCGGCGGCGTGTGCGCCGCCGCCCAAGCCCGCGCCGGCCGCACGGGGGGCCGTCAGTTGCATCCCCAGGAACTCCGATGTGCTCCGCGCCAAGCTCCCGATGCCGCACTGCTGGCTGCCGAGCTCACCGCCGAACGAGCCGCAGTCCAACGAGCGGCCGCCCAGATTCACGTGCGAACCGGCCGACGAGGACTCGAGGCTCAGCCGGCCGCCGATCACGTCCACCGTCTCGGCGCCCAGCGAGCGGCCGAACGCCGTCAGGGCCATCTGCAACGTGCGGGCGCGTTCCGCTCGCGACGGCTCCACCGTCACCTGCACCCGCTGCGTCGCCGTCAGGCCGCCCGGGTCGCTCGCCGTCACCGTCACCGTCGCCATGCCCAGCGCCTGCGGCGCGATCGACAGCCGCCCGCCGGCCGTCACCGACGCGATCGCCACTCCCGGCGCCGACGACTCGGCCACGTAGCTCAGCGCATCGCCGTCCGGGTCCCGGAAGTACGGCCCCAGCTCCTCCTCCGCAGCAGCGCCGTACGCCTCCAGCACCTTCGGCGCCATCGTCCCCACCGCCTCGGGACCCTCGTTCTCGTCCAGCAGCTCCACCGTCGCACGTGCCTCGTCCGACAAGCCGCCCATGTCCTCTACCCGCACCGTCAGCGCAAACGACGCCGGGCCGGCCTCGTAGTCCTCGCCCGGACCGACGTAGCGCACCTCGCCGCTCGAAGCGTCCACCTGGAACCGGCTGGCGTCGCCACGGGCCAAGCTGTACGTCAGCGCGTCGCCCTCGTCCGGGTCTGTCGCTTCCACCTCGCCCAGCATCACGGGTCCGCGAGCGTTCTCCGACAGCTCGAACGCATACGCCGAGTCGGCGAACACAGGTGCCTCGTTCTCGTTCAGCACCGCCACCGTCACGCTCGCCGTGTCCGCCAGGCCGCCCGCGTCCGTCGCCTGCACCACCAGCACGTACTCCGGCGGGCCGGACTCGTAGTCCTCGCCGGTGCCTACGTAGCGCACCTCGCCCGTCGCGCCGTCCACCTCGAAGTGCCCGGCATCGCCGTCGGCCAGGCTGTACTGCACGATGTCGCCCTCGTCCTCGTCGGTGGCTTCCACCATCCCCAGCGCCATCGGGCCGGGCATGTTCTCCGACAGCTCGTACGCGTACGCCGAGTCCGCGAACACGGGCGCCTCGTTCACGTCCAGCAGCGTCACCGTCGCCGTCGCCGTCGCCGACAGCCCGGCGCGGTCTACCGCCACCACCGTGAACTCCCAGCTCGTCGGGCCAGTCTCGTAGTCCTCGCCGGGACCCGCGTAGCGCACCTCGCCGGTCGCGGCGTCCACCTCGAACCGCTCCGACGACACCGCGCCCGCCAGCAGGTACCTCACCGTGTCCGCCATGTCGGCGTCCGTCGCCGCCACCATCCCCAGCGCCACAGGTCCGGCCACGCCCTCGTTCAGCTCCCACTCGTAGTGCTCGGTGCCGAACACAGGGGGCTCGTTCTGGTCCATCACCGACACTTCGACACGCACGTCCGCCGTCAAGCCGCCGCCGTCGGTGGCGCGCACCACCAGCTCCCAGCCGCTCGGTCCGGCCTCCGCGTCCTCGCCGCCGCCCACGTACCGCACCACGCCGCTGGCAGCCACCACCTCGAACCGGTCGGCGTCGCCCTCCGCCAGCGAGTACCGCGCTCGGTCGCCAGCGTCCGGGTCCGTAGCCGCCACCTTCCCCAGCACCAGCGGACCCGCAGCGTTCTCGGCCAGCCCGAACGCATACGCCGAGTCGGCGAACGCCGGCGCCTCGTTCTCGTCGCGCAGCAGCACCGTCACGGCCGCCTCGTCGCGCAGTCCGGCCAGGTCCGTCGCGCTCACCGCCAGCTCCCACGACTTGGCGCCGTCTTCCGCCTCGTAGTCCTCGCCTGCGCCCACGTACGTCACCTCGCCCGTCGCAGCGTCGAGCTCGAAGAGCCCCTCGCCGCCGCCGGACTCCAGCGCGTAGGTCAGCGTGTCGCCCTCGTCCAGGTCCACCGCCTCGGCCACGCCCACCGCCACCGGCCCGACGGCGTTCTCAGGCAGGCCGAACTCGAACCGCTCGGCCACGAACGCCGGCGGGTCGTTCACGTTCACCACCAGCACGCGCACCACGGCGCGGCCGACGCGCCCGTCGCCCGCCAGCGCGCGCACCTCCATCACGTAGTTGGAGCGCACCTCCGCGTCGGCGCCCTCGCCCACATACGTCACGTCGCCGCTCTCGGCGTCCAGCTCGAAGAGCCCCTCGCTGCCGTCGCCCAGCTCGTACGTCACCTCGCCGCCGAAGGGGTCCTCCGCAGTCACGGTGCCCACCACCAGCGGGCCGGCTACGTCCTCCACCAACTCGAACTCGTACTCGGCAGCGCCGAAGTAGGGGTCCGTGCCGCCGCCGCCAGTCACGCCCTGGCCCTCCACGTTCTCCAGCGCGGCGCTCCCCAGCGCCACGTCCGCCACCGCAGAGCCGCCCGCAATCACGATCGACGCGCCTGCGCCTACCTCCAAAGCGTCCTCCGGTACGTCGAAGCCGTCCGGGTCCGTGTCCGCCGGCAGCACGCGGTACCGGAACGCCAGTTCGTTCGTGCCGCTCCCCGACACGTACGCCGCCATCCGCCGAGCGTTGCCGATCACCAGCGCCAGCCGCGGGACGCCTGTCACCGCCACCGGGCGGCTGAACGTCAACCTCACCTCGATCTCCTCGCCCGCTCGGTACGACGCCCCGCTCGGCGTGCTCGCCACCCGTGCGCTCATCACCACCGGTGCCACCTCGACCCCGCCGTCCACCTTGTGGTCCGAATCGTCTGGAAGCTCGTGGCCTGCCAGCGACAGCGACGCGTCGCGAACGCCGTCCGCAGCGTTCTTGATCGTCCCGCCGTTCAGCGTCAGCGCGCCCAACGACACGCTGATCCCGGACGTTGTCTGGTCCACGCCGCCCGGTCCCGCACCACCCGAGCCCGCACCCTGCACCCAGTACTCGAACCGCAGCAGCGTCCCGCCCGAACCGTTGACGTACCTCGCCTGGCGCAAGACGCCGGCCATTTCGACCTCCAACTGCGGCACGCCCGTCACCACTACCGGCCGGTCGAAGTTCAACGCGGCCTCGATCCGCTCGCCCAGACCGTACGTGTCGCCGCTCGCCGGACTGCTCGTGATCCCCAGCCCAGCCACCGACGCCGGCGCGATCGTGCCGTCCACTTGGTGGCCCGCCTGCGGCGTCGTCAGCGCATGCGTGCCCAGCCCCAGCGACGCCGCCAGCGGCGTGGTACGGCGCACGTCGTTGATCGCGCCCGAGTTCAGCGTCAGCGCGCTCGCGCCCACCTCGATCCCGTCCGTGTCCTCGTCCAAAGCCACCACCACGTACCGGAACGTCAGCACCTTTGTGCCCGTGCCCGAGACGTACGACGCCTGCCGCGTGTTCGCGCCGACCTCCAGCGCCAGCTGCGGCGTCCCGCCCGTCGTCACCACGTTCACCCCACGGGTGAAGGTCACCTCTACCTCGATCGCCTCGTCCCGCCCATACGTGCTCGCCACTGGCGGAGTGCTGGAAACCGACACGCCGCTCACTGCAGCCGCGTAGTAGTTGCCATACACCTTGTGTCCCGCGCTGTTGGTGATCACGTGGTCTGCCAAGCTCAGCTCCGCGTCCACCGTGCCGCCGGCCACCTTGATCGTCCCGCCGTTCAGCGCCAGCGCGCTCGCGCCGATGCTGATCCCGTCGTTGTCCAAGTCGACCGCCATCACCTCGTACTGGAACGTCAGCTCCGTCGTGCCCGTGCCCGAGACGTACGGCGCTGTCCGCGGGTTCGTGATGCCCAGCGTCAGCTGCGGCGTGCCGCCCGTGGTGGTCACGTCCACCGCCTTGTTGAACCTCACCACGACCTTGATCGTGTCCTTGAACTCGTACGTGTCCCCCACCACCGGATCGCTCAGCGTCAGCCCCGTCACCCCCGGCGGACCGATGCTGCCGTCCACTCGGTGGCCGGCAGCGTTCGAGACCGCATGGCTGCCCAGCCCCAGCGCGGCCGCTTCCGTACCGCCCGTGATCAGGATCGTCCCGCCGTTCAGCGTCAGCGCGCTCGCGCCGATGCTGATCCCGTTCGCGTCCGAGTCGGACAGCACCACCTGGTACCGGAACGTCAGCGTGTCCGTCCCCGTTCCGCTCGCGTAGGCCGCCTGCCGCGTCTCCGAACCGATCCCCAGCGCCAGTTGCGGCGACCCGCCCCCCGTCGCCACGTCCACCGCCAAGTGAAACGCCACCTTAACCTCGATCCGCTCGCTCAACCCGTAGACGGCTCCGTCCGCCGGCGCGCTCGCAATCGTCACGCTCGTCACCGCCGGCGCCAACTCCACCGATCCGTCCACCTTGTGGTCCGCAGCGGTCGTTATCGCGTGGGACCCCAGCGCCAGACCCGCCGCCGCGCCGCCCGACCGGGCGTCGTTGATCGTCCCGCTGTTCAGCTTCAGCGCGTCGCCGGGCACATCCAAACCGTCCGTGTCCGCGTTGCCCGACTCCACCACGTGCCGGAACGTCAACGCCGTCCCGCCGCCGCCCGACACGTAGTCTGCCTGCACCGTGTCCGTCCCCAGCACCAAGTCCAACTGCGGCGTGCCCGTCACCGCCACCGCACGGGTGAACGTCACCCGCGCCACGATCGGCTCCGCCAACCCGTATGTGTCGCTGCTCGCCGGACTGCTCGTCAGCGCCAGCCCCGCCACGCCCACCGCCGCCGAACCGTCCACCTTGTGGCCCGGGCTGTTCGAGATCCTCCGCCCTTCCTCGATCGGCAGCAGCGCGGCCGTCGCCGCCGAGGTCGTGTCCGCAATCGTCCCGCCGTTAAGCCCCAAAGCGTCGCCTTCGACGCTGATCCCGTCCGTGTCTGCGTCCCCGCTCGCCACCACGTACCGGAACACCAAGTCCGCGCTGCCTGTGCCCGACACGTACCCCGCCTGCCGCGTGTTCGAGCCAATCCGCAACCCCAACTGCGGCGTCCCGCCCGAAGTCACCACGTTCACCGGCTTGTTGAACTCCACCGTCGCCAAGACCGTGTCGCCCGCGAAGTACGTGTCCCCGGCCACTGGCGAGTTCAGCGTCACGCTCAACACCGCCGGCGGACCTTGGTTCGCGTCCACGAGGTGGCCGGCAGCGTTCGAGACCGCATGGCTGCCCAGCCCCAGTGCCGCAGCCGTCGTCCCGCCTGAGATCGTGATCGTCCCGCCGTTCAGCGCCAATGCGCTCGCGCCGATGCTGATCCCGTCCGTGTCCGCGTCGCCCAACGTCACCTCGTATCCGAACGTCAGCGTGGTCGTGGCCGTTCCTCGGGCGTACTCCGCCTGCCGCGTCGCCGAATCGATCCCTAGCGCTAGCTGCGGCTTGCCGCTCGTCGTGTCCACGACCACCAACTTGTCGAACGTCACCGCCACCTCGATCCGCTCGGTCAACCCGTACACGCCCCCGGTCGGAGTGCTCGCGAACTCCACGCCCGTTACCACCGGCGCCACCTCCACCGAACCGTCCACCTTGTGATCCCCAGCGTCCGAGATCGCATGCGCACCCAGCACCAGGCCAGCCGCCGCACCGCCCGCCCGAGCGTCGACGATTGTCCCGCTGTTCAGCTTCAGCGTGTCCACGCTCAATCCGTCGGCGTCCGCGTCGCCCGACGCCACCCTGTGTCGGAAGGTCAGCGCCGATGTGCCCGTCCCCCCCGTGTAGTCCGCCTGCACCGTGTCCGTCCCCAGCAGCAAGTCCAGCTGCGGCGTGCCCGTCACCGTCACCGAACGGTTGAACGTCACCCGCGCTTCGATCGCCTCGCCCAACCCGTACGTGTCGCCGCTCGCCGGACTGCTCGTCAGCGCCAGCCCCGCCACGCCCACCGCAACTGAGCCGTCCACCTTGTGGCCAGCTTGGTTGGCCAACGCTTCGTCCCCGAGCGACAGAAGCGCGGCCGTCGCCGTCGAGGTCGTGTCCGCAATCGTCCCGCCGTTCAAGCCCAGCGCGGCGCTGGGCACCGCCAGCCCGTCCGTGTCCGAATCCGCAGCCACGACCACGTACCGGAACACCAAGTCCGTCGTGCCGGTCCCCGACACGTACGGCGCCTGCCGCGTGCTCGAGCCGATCTGCAACCCCAGCTGCGGCGTGCCGCCCGTCGTGACCACGTTCACCGGCTCGGTGAACTCCACCGTCGCCAAGATCGTGTCGCCCACGAAGTACGTGTCCCCGCCCACCGGAGAGTTCAGCGTCACGCCCGACACCCACGGCGGCGCACCGAGGGCGCCGTTCACCTTGTGCTGTTCCGAGTTGATGATCGCCTTGCGCCCGGGGTTTCTGGATATAAACTGTTGCGTGTTTAGGGGGCTGAAGTTCCCGTTGACAAGCACGTCGCCCACGATGCTGTATCCGTCGGTGTCCAGGTCGCTGGGTTGCACCGTGTAACGAAAGGCCCATCTGTCGTTGTTGTGTCCGCTGTCGTACTCCATCAGCCGGACCTTGTCGCCGATCGTCAGCCTTAGCTGCATCGTCACGGGAGTTTCCCACGTCGTAACGTGATTGTCGTCGAACACGATAGTGGCCCAGATCACTTCACCGTACCGGTACGTGTCGGTCCCGCGATTGTCATGCGTTAAAATTTGGACGATGCCGATACCATCATTACCCTTCCGAATTGGGGCACCTGAGTTCGTCAGTGTGTGTCCCGTCAAATCCAGGTTCGCCGCGGTGCCGCCGCTGGACGCATTGATGGTTCCAGCGTTCAGCTTAAGGGCGTTCGCCGCGATGCTGAGCCCGTTGGAGTCTGCATCCCCGTACTGGACTCGGTACCCGAACACGAGCGTATCGGTTCCCGTGCCAGACTCGTAGTTCGCCAAGCAGTCGTGCACGTGCCAATCCCCAGCGTGACTTGCGGCGTGCCCGTCACGTCCACCGAATCGCTGAACGCCACCCTGACTCGGATGACCTCGTTGTTCCACCATGCCACCTGACCGCTGGATTTTCGGCTGGGCTGGGGCACCGACAGTCCGGTCACCGTCGGGGCCTGGGCCGAGAGGTCGTTGCCAAGTCCGCCGGACGTCGCCAGCACGACAGCGACGATTCCGGTGCCCCGCGCCGCCCAACCGACGAGCGTCATGACCGGAGCCGGAAGCCAAGAAGCGGAAGAAAATCGGGGGGGGGGGGGGGGGGGGCGAATTCCAGCATGATCTGTCCGTCTGGGGTGTCCCTGAAGAGTCTGGGGGTTGGGGTACGCAACTCCCTCACGCAGCTAAAGCAAGCAGGTTCGGTCATGCGGGTCAACCGGGGCCGACGCCGTTGCCGAAGTCCAAGTCTCGGGAGACACCTCGGCACCGGCGGATCTAAACGACGGCTGGTAGCACTCCGCAACTTCCTCGGGCTACTTGAACCCGATCTTGCCGAGGAGACCGATCCGGCGCTCCGTGGGCTGAACGTTGCTGGCGACCTGCTCGCCGAAGAGGTCGATCGCGAACCGCAGGCCCTGGCGCCGGTCCAGGTGGTTGCCGTTGCTGGACCCGGGGGTGCCGGCTTCGGTGGGCTCGGCACCCAGTAGCTCCCAGCGCGTGCCGGCGTTGAGCCGGTAGCCGTCCGCGCCGTGGCGGCTCCACCGGCCGAACGGTGTCACCTGCGCGCCGCCCGGCAGAACCACGCCCCAGCCCAGCTCCAGCGCCACACGGTCCGGCGTCCAGCCGGGCACGTCGGCGACGGGCGCGGCACCGACGGACGGTGCTGTCGGGTCGCCCAGCGGAGCGGCTTGGTGCGGAGCGAACCCGGCCTGGGCCTGCCACAGCGACTGGGCGCCGCTGGCTGCCTCGCCCCATGTCGGCTCGACCGAGAACGACAGCCCACCCCGATCACGGCCCGGCTGCAGCCGCACCGCGAACCCGGCGCCCCACTCCCGGAACGCGCTCGTCTGGTGCGCAACCAGCGTGCGGCCGCGCGCTTCCACGCTCAACCCGGTGGCTATGTGCGCGAACCCCAGCGTCGCGCCCGCCTCCGCGCCCAGTCCACTCTCCGCGTCGCCGCCGTCCCACCGACCGCCGAGATCGAGCCGGCCCTGCAGGGCCGTGCCCTCGCCCACTGCCCACTGGCCGCTCAGCTCCGGTGCAAACCGCACCCGCTGCGCCATCGCCGTGACGCCCGCCAAGTCCACCGCGGCGTCCGACTCAATGCGCACCGCGAAGGCGTCGGCGCGCAGCGCCAGTGGGCCGATCAGCTCCTGGCGCGCGCCGACCGCCGCCATGCGCATCCGGATGTCGGTGCTGAACCGCCCGCCCACCGCCTCCGTCAGGTCCGCCGAGCCCCGGCCCGCGCCCACCAGGCCCCACAGGCCCAAACCCTCGGCGGGCGACCAGTGCAGGTAGGGGTAGAGGCTGGTCAGGCGGGCGTCCACCGTGCCCGTCCCGTTGTGCCTGCTCGTGAACTCGGAGTCGAGCGCGCTGCGCGAGCCCGCCAGCCCCAGCAGCAGCCCCGAGCCGAACCGGTAGTCCAGTCCGGCGTAGATCGAGCGGGTGCCGCCCTCGAGCAGGAGCCCGTCGTTCGGCGCGCTCTCGAACTCGCTCCCGTTTGCCTGGCCCCACAGCGTCCAGCCCGAGCGGGAGGGCGACGCCTGGGGCGCAGTGCCGTCGGGCGCGGCCGCCGCGTCGGAGCCGGAGGCAGGGTTGCCGTCGTCGTTGCCGCCGAACGTCAGTTGGAACGAGCTGCCGGTCAGCATGTCGCGGCCCGACAGCGGGTCGAACTCGATGCTGCCCCGTGCGATCCGGTCCGCGCCTTCCTGCTGGCCCATGTAGGTGCGGCCAGCACCGAAGCCGTCCATGGCGTCCATGGCGCTGGGGCCGCCCATGGCACCGTCGCCGCCGAACAGCAGCGCCGCCATGTCGAGGTGCGTGCCGCTGGCGTGTGCACCGCCGCCCAAGCCCGCGCCGGCAGCACGGGGAGCCGTGAACTGCATCCCCAGCAGGCTCGACGCGCTCCGCGCCAAGTCTCCGATGCCGCACTGCCGGCCGGGACCGCCGGGGCCGCCAGGGCCACCACCGAACCCGCCACACCCCAGCGAGCGGCCGCCCAGATTCACGTGCGAGCCGCCCGACGACGACTCGAGGCTCAGCCGGCCGCCGATCACGTCCACCGTCTCGGCGCCCAGCGAGCGGCCGAACGCCGTCAGCGCCATCTGCAACGTGCGTGCGCGTTCCGAGCGCGACGGCTCCACCGTCACCTGCACCTGCTGCGTCGCCGTCAGGCCGCCAGGGTCGCTCGCCGTCACCGTCACCGTCGCCATGCCCAGCGCCTGCGGCGCGATCGACAGCCGCCCGCTGGCCGTCACCGACGCGATCGCAACGCCCGGCGCCGACGACTCGGCCACGTAGCTCAGCGCGTCGCCGTCCGGGTCCCGGAAGTACGGCGCCAGCTCCTCCTCCACAGCAGCACCGTACGCCTCCAGCACCTTCGGCGCCATCGCGCCCAACGCCTCGGGACCCTCGTTCTCGTCCAGCAGCTCCACCGTCGCACGCACCTCGTCGGACAGCCCGCCCGCGTCCTCCACACGCACCGTCAGCGCGAACGACGCAGGGCCAGCCTCGTAGTCCTCGCCCGGACCCACGTAGCGCACTTCGCCCGTCGCGCCGTCCACCTGGAATCGTCCGGCGTCGCCACCAGCCAAGCTGTACGTCAGCGCGTCGCCCTCGTCCGGGTCCGTCGCTTCCGTTTGGCCCAGTAGCACGGGTCCCCGAGCGTTCTCCGACAGCTCGAACGCATACGCCGAGTCCGCGAACGCAGGCGCCTCGTTCTCGTTCAGCACCGCCACCGTCACGCTCGCGGAGTCCGCCAACCCGCCCGCGTCCGTCGCCTGCACCACCAGCACGTACTCCGGCGGGCCGGCCTCGTAGTCCTCGCCCGCGCCAACATAGCGCACCTCGCCGCTCGCGCCGTCCACCTGGAACCGCCCGGCATCGCCTTCCGCCAAGCTGTACTCCACGACGTCGCCCTCGTCCTCGTCCGTCGCTTCCACCGTCCCCAGCGCCATCGGGCCGGGCATGTTCTCCGACAGCTCGTACGCGTACGCCGAGTCGGCGAACACGGGAGCCTCGTTCACGTCCAGCAGCGTCACCATCGCCGCCGTCGTCGCCGACAGCCCCGCGCGGTCCACCGCCACCACCGTGAACTCCCAGCTCGTCCGTCCGGTCTCGTAGTCCTCGCCCTCGCCCGCGTAGCGCACCTCGCCGGTCGCGGCGTCCACCTCAAACCGCTCCGAATCCGGGCCCGCCAGCAGGTATGTCACCGTGTCCGCAGCGTCGGCGTCCACAGCCGCCACCATCCCCAGTGCCACCGGTCCGGCCACGCCCTCGTTCAGCTCCCATTCGTAGCGCTCGGCGCCGAACACAGGGGGCTCGTTCTCGTCCATCACCGTCACCTCGACCCGCACGTCCGCCGTCAGGCCGCCGCCGTCCGTGGCGCGCACCACCAGCTCCCAGCTGTCCGGTCCTGCCTCCGCGTCCTCGCCGGCGCCCACGTACCGCACCACGCCGCTGGCCGCCACCACATCGAACCGCTCCGCGTCGCCCTCCGCCAGCGCATACCGCACTCGGTCGCCGGCATCCGGGTCCGTGGCCGCAACCTTCCCCAGCGGCAGCGGACCCGCGGCGTTCTCCGCCAGCCCGAAGGCATACGCCGTGTCCGCGAACGCGGGCGCCTCGTTCTCGTCGCGCAGCAGCACCGCCACCACCGCCTCGTCGCGCAGCCCGGCCAGGTCCGTCGCGCTCACCGCCAGCTCCCACGACTTGGCGCCGTCCTCTGCCTCGTAGTCCTCGCCCGCGCCCACGTACGTCACCTCGCCCGTCGCAGCGTCGAGCTCGAAGAGGCCATCGCCGCCGTCCGACTCCAGCGCATACCGCAGCGTGTCGCTCTCGTCCAAGTCCACCGCCTGAGCCACGCCCACAGCCAACGGCCCGACGGCGTTCTCCGGCAGACCGAACTCGAAGCGCTCCATCACGAACGCCGGCGGGTCGTTCACGTTCACCACCAGCACGCGCACCACCGCGCGGCCGACGCGCCCGTCGCCCGCCACCGCCCGCACCTCCATCACGTAGTTGGAGCGCACCTCCGCGTCGGCGCCCTCGCCCACATACGTCACGTCGCCGCTCTCGGCGTCCAGCTCGAAGAGCCCCTCGCTGCCGTCGCCCAGCTCGTACGTCACCTCGCCGCCGAACGGGTCCTCCGCCGCCACCGTGCCCACCACCAGCGGGCCGGCCACGTCCTCCACCAGCTCGAACTCGTACTCCGCAGCGCCGAAGTACGGGTCCGTGCCCCCGCCCCCGCTCACGCCCTGGCCCTCCACGTTCTCGAGCGCATAGCTCCCCAGCGCCACCGCCGCCACGGCCGAACCGCCCGCGATCACGATCGACGCGCTTGCGCCCACCTCCAGGGCGTCCTCCGGCACGCTGAAGCCGTCCGAGTCGGTGTCCGCCGGCAGCACCCGGTACCGGAACGCCAGCACGTTCGTTCTGCTCCGCGAAGCGTACGCCGCCATGCGCCGAGCGTTGCCGATCACCAGCGCCAGCCGCGGGACGCCCGTCACCGCCACCGCGCGGCTGAACGTCACCCGCACCTCGATCTCCTCGCCCGCCCGGTACGCCGACCCGCTCGGCGTGCTCGCCACACGAGCTCCCGTCACCACCGGTGCCACCTCGACCGCGCCGTCCACCTTGTGGTTCGGATCGATCCCCAACTGATGGCCCGTCAGCGACAACAACGCGTCGCGAACCCCGTCCGCCAAGTTCTTGATCGTGCCGTCGTCAAGCGACACCGCGAGCGAGGGCACGGAGATCCCGACCGTCGTCTGGTCCACGCCGCCCGGGCCCGTGCCGCCCGAGCCCGCGCCCTGAACCCAGTAGTGAAACGTCAGCGTCGACGTGCCCGAACCCGACGCGTACCTCGCATACCGCGACACGCCCATCTGGATCTCCAGTCGCGGCGTGCCCGTCACCGCCACCGGGCGGTCGAACGTTACCTCTAACGCGATCCGCTCGCCCAACCCGTACGTGTCTCCGCTCGCTGGCGTGCTCGTGATCGCCAGCCCGGTCACCGACGCCGCCGCGATCGTGCCGTCCACCTTGTGGTCGCCGTCGTTCGTGATCGCGTGCGTGCCCAGCCCCAGTGCCGCCGCCAGCGACGAACTGCGTCCGTCGTTGATCGCGCCGCTGTTCAAGGTCAGCCCGCCCGACCACACGCCGATCCCGTTCGGGTCCGAATCCGTAGCCACCACTGTGTAGCTGAACGTCAAGACCTTCGTCCCCGTCCCGCTCGCATACGGCGCCTGCCGCGAGTTCGCGCCGACATCCAGCGCCAGCTGCGGCGTGCCGCCCGTCGTCACCACGTCCACCGGACGGTTGAACGTCACCTGAACCTCGATCGCCTCGTCGCGCCCGTATGTGCTCGCCGCCGGTGGAGTGCTCGATATCGACACGCCGCTCACCGCCGCCGCCACGATCGTACCCACCACTTTGTGGCCCCCGCTGTTGCTGATCGCGTGGCCCGCCAAGCTCAGCACCGCGTCCGCCGTGCCGTTGGCCACCTTGATCGTCCCGCCGTTCAGCCCCAGCGCGCTCGCGCCGATGCTGATCCCGTCCGGGTCCGCAACGCTTGCCGGCACCTCGAAGACGAACTCCAGCGACGTCGTGCCCGTGCCACCGTCGTACACCGCTTGATAGTTCGTCGAGCCGATCATCAACGTCAGTTGCGGCGTGCCACCCGTCGTGGTCACGTCCACCGCCCTGTTGAACTCCACCGTCGCCACAATTGTGTCGCCCGGCTCGTAGGTGTCGCCCACCACCGGATCGTTCAGCGTCAGCCCCGTCACGTACGTTGCCGCGTCCACCAGGTGGTCCCCGTCGTTCGAGATCGCGTGGCTGCCCAGCCCCAGGTTCGCCGCCGTCGTCCCGCCCGAGATCGAGATCGTCCCTCCGTTCAGCGCCAGCGCATTCACGCTCACGCCGTCCGTGTCCTCGTCCATCGCCGCCACGTCGTATCCGAACGTCAGCGTCTCCGTGCCCGTGCCCGAGGCGTAGTCCGCCTGCCGCGTTGCCGTCCCGATCCCGAGCGCCAGCGACGGCCTGCCGCTCGTCGTGTCCACGTCCACCAGCTTGTCGAACATGACCTCCACCTCGATCCGCTCGTCGAACCCGTACGTGCTCCCGGTTGCCGGCGCGCTCGAGAACGACACGCCCGTCACGTTCGGCGCCACCTCGACCGAACCGTCCACCTTGTGGCCCCCAGCGTCCGAGATCGCATGCGCGCCCAGCGCCAGGCCAGCCGCCGCGCCGCCGGACCGAGCGTCGTTGATCGTGCCGCTGTTCAGCTTCAGAGTGTCCACGCTCAACCCGTCCGCGTCCGCGTCGCCCGACGCCACCACGTGCCGGAACGTCAACGCCGACGTGCCCGTGCCGCCCGCGTAGTCCGCCTGCACCGTGTCCGTCCCCAGCAGCAAGTCCAGCTGCGGCGTGCCCGTCACCGCCACCGAGCGGTTGAACGTCACCCTCGCTTCGATCGCCTCGCTCAACCCGTACGTGTCCCCGCTCGCCGGACTGCTCGTCAGCGCCAACCCCACCACGCCCAACGCCGCCGAGCCGTCCACTTTGTGGCCGATCTGGTTGCCCAACGCCGCTTCCCGCAACGCCAGCACCGCGTTCGGCGGCGACGCCGAGACCGTGTCCGTGATCGTCCCGCCGTTCAGACCCAGCGCCGTGTTGGGCACGCTGAGCCCGTCCGTGTCCGAATCCGCGGCCACGACCACGTACTGGAACACCAAGTCCGTCGTGGCCGTACCCGACACGTACGGCGCCTGACGCGTGTTCGATCCGATCCGCAAACCCAGCTGCGGCTTGCCGCCCGTCGTGTCCACCGCCACCGGCTTGTTGAACGTCACCGTCGCCTGTATCGTGTCGCCCGCAAAGTGCGTGTCGCCCCCTGCCGGCGCACCCAACGTCACGCTCGTCACCCCCGGCGGACCCTGGCTGCCGTCCACCTTGCGATCCCCGTCGTTCACGATCGCCTGGCGGCCCATGTGGCGGGACGTAAAAGCAGTGATTCTTGAACCGACCAGCGCATGCCCCTCGATGGTGTACCCGTCGGCGTCCAGGTCGTTCGCCTGCACGGCGTAACGGAAAACCCATTGAGTCGTGGCCCCTCCGCTGTCGTACGTCATCCGCCGGACTTTGTCGCCGATCTTTATCAGAACATTGATGTTGAAGCTGGCCCCAGCGAGGAAAAAGACTCTATCGGGGAACACCAACGTGATCCAGATCGTCTCGCCGAGCTTGTAGGTGTCGCCGCTCGCCGGGTCGTTCTGAAGAATGTTGGTGACGCCGAGATTCTTGCCTTGCCCCACGTCAAGTGTGTTGACCTTGCGGGTTGCGTCGTCCGTGAACGCGTGCGTTCCCAAGTTCAAATTTGCCGCCGCGCCGCCACTGCTCGCGTTGATCGTGCCGCTGTTCAGCTTCAGCGCGTCCGTCGCAATGCTGATCCCGTTGGAGTCCGTGTCGCCGCGTCTGAGCTCGTAAGCGAACACCAGCGTGTCCGTCCCCGTGCCCGAAGCGTACTCCGCAAAACAGTCCGTGCACGAACCGATCCCCAGCACCACGTGCGGCGTGCCCGTCACGTCCACCGAATCGCTGAACGCCACCTTGACTCGGATCGTCTCGGAGTTCCAGAACTCGTCGCTCCTGGTTGTCCCTGCCTTGTCCAAGCTTGGCGCCGGCGAGTTCACCGACAGCCCGGTCACCGTCGGGGTCTGGGCCGCGAGGCCGCCGCCGAACCCGCCGAGGCTCGCCAGGACGACTCCGACGACTCCGACGACTCCGACGACCCGAGCCGCCACGCGACCGAGCATCATGGCCGGAGGGTAATCCAAGAAAACAGGGGGGGGGGGGGCGAGGGGGAGGAGGATGGGGCGAAATCCATCGTCATCTGTCCGTCCGTTGGTTCCTGGCCAAGTTGCGACTCACTTACGACCAGTGTCGTCGAAGTTGCAGATCAAGTCAAGCAGAGTCGGAGAACGCCCTACCGCCACCACCTCTGGGCCTTGGTCTGTTCCGGCTCCCGATCCAGTAGCGACAGGTCGCGCACCGTCTCCACGAGCCGGACGAACTCGCCTCGGTAGCCCCGGGGGTCGTCGCCTCGTCCGCCGTCCGCCATGGCGACCACATCGTCAAGCCCCCAATCGCCTATATGGGGAGACTCGCGGAGCAGCATACCGAAGCCCGCCACCGCCGCCGCAAAGCGGAAGTCCGTAGACGGGGAGCCCGGATCGTTCGCCACCGCGTGTTCCAGCAGCTTGCTCGTGCTTCCGTCAGGGTCCTTGTAGCGCACCTTCACGTACATGATTTCGTCGTCGAAGTTGCTCGAGGACTCGGCCTCCGCGGCAGGGCGCGACTGGTAGCGTAGCGAATCGACTTCGCCGCCCCGAGGGACCGGCATCCCCGCCGTCACCACCTCGTAGAGCGCCGTCACCGTGTGGCCCGCACCCAGCTCGCCGGCGTCCTTGGTGTCGTCGGCGAAGTCCTCGTCGTCCAGTAGGCGATTCTCGTAGCCGATCAGGCGGTATCCGGCGGCCCGCTTGGGGTTGAACTCGACTTGCAGCTTCACGTCCTTTGCCAGCGTGAGAAGAGTGCCGCCCATCTCCTCGACCAGCACCTTTCGTGCTTCCAGAAGGTTGTCTACATAGTGGAAGTTGCCGTTTCCGTGATCGGCGATCTGCTCCATCTTGGAGTCCTTCAGGTTGCCGGTGCCAAAGCCCAGCACGGTCAGGAAGACGCCGTCGTCTCGCTCTTTTTCGATCAGCCGCACCATCTCGGCGTCGCTGGAGGCGCCCACGTTGAAGTCGCCGTCGGTGGCCAGCACGACGCGGTTGTTGCCTCCGTCGATGAAGTGCTCGCGAGCTGTCTCGTAGGCCAAGCGAATCCCTGCGCCTCCCGCCGTGCTGCCGCCCGCCTCCAGCTGCTCCAACGCCGCCAGTATTTCGGCCCGCTGGCTGCCCGGCGTCGAGGGCAGGACGAGCCCGGCGGCCCCGGCGTAGACGACGATCGCCACCCGGTCGGTCGGTCGAAGCTGCTCCACCAGCAGCGCGAACGCCTTCTTAAGTAGCGGCAGCTTGTCGGGGTACGCCATCGAGCCCGACACGTCCAGCAGGAAGACCAAGTTGGCCGGCGGAAGGTGCTCCACATCCACCGAGCGTGCGTGCAGGCCGATCCGCACGAGTCGGTGCTGGGGTTTCCAGGGGGCCTGCCACACCTCCGTCCGCACCGAGAACGGATCGTCGCCCGCGACTTGTCCCCACTCGTAGGGGAAGTAGTTGATCATCTCTTCGATGCGCACTGCGTCGATCGGCGGGCGCTCGCCGGCGTGGATGAAGCGGCGCACGTTGGCGTACGAGGCCCGGTCCACGTCGATGGAGAAGGTGGACAGGGGCGACGTGGTCACGTTCTGGAAGTCGTTCTCGCCCAGGTGAGCGTAGGACTCGGTGTTGAAGTCGCCCAATCGGGGACCGGAGAGCGTCCGCATCTGGGCGACGACGGCCCCTTCGACTATTGGCGATGCCTGCATGTCCAGGAATGCGTTCGCGGGCTGTAGCGCGAACTCCACCACCACGGTCTGGCCCGCTGCAACCGTCGCGGGCTGCTGCTGGGAGACGAACCCGGGCGCCTGCGCCTCCACCACCTGCTCCCCGGCTGGAACGCCGGTCAGGCGGAACTGGCCCGACGGTCCCGCACGCTGGCCGATCCCGATGCCCACGACGGTGACCCGGGCACCGGCCAGGGGTGTCCCGTCGACCACGGCCACGACGCGACCCATGATCGTCCCCGTCTGACCCATGATCGTCCCTGTCTGGGGCTGGGCGAAGGCGAGGGCGGGGGAGGGAGCGAGTGCCGTCGATGCCACGAGGGCCAGAGCAAGGCCGACGACGGCGCGATTTTCGCGACCGGACCGAGGGGCAGATCGGAGGGCGGTCCGCAAGGAGCGGAGCTTGGATGCGTTCATGTTATTGAGACCCTTTTCGCGGTCGCTGCACGACTTGAAGATAGTCCCGGCCTCCGCCGGAATCCACACGTCGTGCCTATTGGACCCTGGAACCTTCTGTGGGGTTGCCGTGTAGTGTGACTCGTAGGTCTGCTCAAGGCCGGGGCAACGCTGGTCTGCTCGGGCCACAACAAGGAGGAGTTGCATCATGTCCCAGGAAGCAGCAGTCCTGTCCCGCTGCGTGGCGCTGGCCATCGGCGTCGCGCTGATCGCCTCGTCGCCCCTCCCGTCCGTCGGCCAGTCCACCGACGACGGCGTCGTCCAAGTCGTCTCCGTACCCGAGTCGACCGAGTCCGACTACTACTTCCGCTTCGCCGGAGGGTTCAGCTCGCTCCAGCGCACTCACAACGGGGGCAACCTCTCGCTGGCTTTCGGCAAGCACGCCGTCTACAGCACGCTCCGGGGCGAGATCGAAGCGTCGTTCACGGCAGGCGGAGGGATTTCGTCGTGTTGGGAGCCCGACTACCGATCCTGCTCGCACGTCCACCAAAGCGTGAACTCCCTGTCGCTGCTGGCCACGGCATACTATGACTTCCGTGCGGGCAAGGCGTTCCGGCCGTTCCTAGGCGCCGGCGTACGGTACGAAGGGCACGCTGCCGACGACGAATGGGGTGGCCCGGACTCGTCGTGGTCTTCGTTTGGCATGGGCGTGCACGCCACCGCTGGTCTCGCGTACACGGTAAAGCCGGGTTGGGTCGTGCAGATGGGCTGGCGCGGCCTCTTCGGCAACAGTAGCGAAGACCAGCTGCAGGTCGGGCTGCGCTACCGACGCTGACGCTCTCGCGCTACCGACGCTGACGCCTTTACAGGCTCCGTCGGGTCAGGGGCACGCCTCGGCCTTCAGGAGCACGCCTCGGTCTGACCTGCGGTCGCTTGCGACGCGCCGGGCGACGGACCGCTCCCGGGCTCCAGGTAGCCGAAGTGCTCCAGCATGAAGCGACGGATCACGCGAGCGGCTTTGGCGGCGTAGTCGCGCCGGTTCTCCTCCGTGTCGCGGAGGCCGGGCCAGTGGTGCTCCAGCTGGATGCCGCTGATCAGTTCGCCGTCGGCCTGGGAGCCGTGCTGCCGGGTGTTGTATCCGCCCCGCCAGTAGGGGGCGCCGCCGGGCGACGGATCGGCAGGGCTGGGCACCGAACGCACGCCCTCCTCCTGGAGCAGGCCGCCGAACGACACGGGGCCTCGCAGCAGACGGGAAAAAGGAATGGGCGAATCGCGCCCCAGCTCCCGGATGCTGGTGCAGCGCACGACCGCTAGGCTGTTGAGGGAAGCGTCGGGCTCGTTCAGCTTCTCGGCGGTGAGGAGGTAGCCCAGCTCGACCCGCGCGATCTCGTGGCTGTGGCCGTGTACGTCCAGGTAGAGCCCCTCGCCGAAGGCTCCCCAGACCGCGGTGCGCGCGACACGGGTCATCTCATGGAACTCCCGCCACGCTTGCTCGGCGTACGGGTTGCCCTGGGCCGCCTCCTCAATCTCTCGGTTGGGGTCCAGCTTGCTCCTATGGAGGTGCGACAGGACCACATGCGGCGCGAACCCAGTCAGCTCGACCAGGGCGTCGCGCATGGCCAAGGCAAGTTCCAGCGTGTTGCGGTCGGCTCGGACAGTGCCCCAGGTGCGGTCAGGGGTCTCGCGGGGCAGTAGCGCGCCGCCGTGAGACGCCGACAAGATCACGGGGAGCTCGCCGGGGATGTACTCCACGTACTCGCGGCGGCCGTAGTAGCTCCTTCCAGGCTCGTACCGGGCGACTTCTTCCGGGACGAAGACTTCCAGCAGCGCGCTGCCCGCCACCCCGGCGACGGAGGCGGTCACAGTGGTGGTGCCATTGGCGATGCCGGTGGCCGAGCCTCCGGCGCTGACGGCGGCCACAGCCGGATCGGCGACGGACCAGACGGGCGACTCCCCGACGCGCTTGCCGCTGGCGTCCAGCGCAATGGCCGTAAAGGACGCCGCCGCGCCTCGGCCCACGATCAGGGCTTCCCGGGGCTCCACGGTCACCGTGGCGACGACGGCCTCCGTGGGGGTGCCGTCGCCGCCGCAGGCGGCCAGAGCGAGCGATGTTGCGACGACGCCGGCCCACCCTCCCGGAGTTGGGGGCGGAGAGGGGGCCGATCCCCGGAGAACCCCGGTGTTCAGCCGCTCGTCTCCTCGGGCTCCCGCCCCGGCGGGTACCAGCACTCCTCCTGGCGGCTGGTGTCGACCAGCTGGGTGACCTGCCATCCGGCATCGGACTTGTAGAGCTCGAAAGCGTCGCTGCCGCAGTGGCTGAACTGGTCGTCCAGATAGAAGGCGTACTTGGTCCACATCTGGGCCAACCGCCCGTCCACGTGAACCGTCCAATCCCAGATCGGCTCGTCCCACACCTGCTCCTTGGCGCGCCCCACGGCCTGCACGAACCCGTCCACCGGGCCGAATGAGATCCCTTCCTCGGTGGCGCGCCCCATGCGGGCCTCGGCGTGGAAGACGGCTGCGGCCATCTCCCCGTCGTTGGTCCGCATCGCCTCGAAGAGCTGTTCGACGACGGCCACCACCGCTGCTTCCTCGGGGTGGGGCTGCGGTTCGGGCGGAATGTCGGCCATGTCGGGACCGCCTGCCGGGCCGGTGCAAGCGGCGACGAAGAAAGTGGCGATCGCGCCGGTCCACCCGACGAGGCGGAGCCGGGGGAGCCGGTTGCGGCGAGAGGCTTGGGTGGGTCGTGTGGTCATAGGGGCGTCGCTTTCGCTGGGAGGGGGTTGGCGGCGAGCCGGATCGGGTCGGCAGTGTGGCCGACGGCGCATCGTATGCGCCAACGATCAGTATTCTACGCCGGAGGGCGTTCGGCCAGTTCGTCGTTGGACGAGTCGCCTCGGCTCCTGCTCGTCCTTGCGGCCAGTTGTGGGCGTTCGCCTGTTGCTTCCGCGCATTCGCCCGTTGCGGGCGAGGGAGTAGAATTCGGAGTACCTTGTGCGATCCCCGCCGCTTTGCCGCTTGTCTACCCGCTCGCCGCTTGCCCGCCCGAACAGCCATGGCTTCGCCCCCCGTTCACCACACACACCGCCCCACCGTCCCTGCGGCGGAAGAGATCCTGGGGGGCTACTTCCCCGTTCTCGACCACGGCTTCGTGGCACTCGTGGACTACATGGGCACGGACAGCGACGTGGAGAGTGCCGCCCGGGTCAGCTACGGTCACGGCACGCGCAAGGTATCCCGCACTCGCGGGTTGATCCGCTACCTCCGCCGACACCTCCATACCACCCCGTCGGAGATGGTCGAACTCAAGTTCCACTGCGCAATGCCGATCTTCGTCGCCCGCCAGTGGATTCGCCACCGCACCGCCTCGGTGAACGAGTACAGCGGACGCTACTCGCTCATGCCGCTTCTCTTCTACAAGCCGCAGGAAGAGCACTTTGCCCTGCAGAGCGCCGCCAACAAGCAAGGACGCGCGACGCAGGCGGCGTTGCCCGGGCTCGACACGGGGCTGGCTCCGCCCTCCGATCTCTATCGCGAGTCCCGCGAGCGCTGGAACGCCGTCCGACAACAGGCCGCCGCCGACTACACATGGCTCGTCGAAAAGGATGTAGCCCGAGAGTTGGCGCGAATCGACCTACCGCAATCGACCTACACCCAGTGGTACTGGAAGATCGACCTCCACAACCTCCTCCACTTCCTGACCCTTCGAGTAGACCCTCATGCCCAGTGGGAGATACAGGAGTACGGTCGCGTGATGGCGGGAATGGTCAAGCGCGTTGCTCCGCTGAGCTACGAGGCGTGGCTCGACTACCAAGTCATGGGCGCCCGCATGTCCCGAGGCGAGATCAACGCCCTTTCGCGCATGGTTTCGGCCGATGAGGACGGCTTGTCCGCACGCGCCGACGCCGCCCTCTCCAACGACGAATTGGCGGAATTCGACCTATCGCCGCGGGAAGTTCGGGAACTCAAGGCCAAGCTTCAGCCGGGACCGCCGCCCGACTTCGAGCTGGACCTGAACAAGATGCAGGACGCTGCGGTTGTCGCCGAGGAGATGCGTGCAGCTACGCCGAATGCCAGCGTCAAGCGGGATGCGCCCCCATCGCACCAACAGGACGGGAGTGCGACTTGAACATCAGCACACAACACGTGAGACGGTGCGTTCGCACCCTCGAGGCCGCCTATGCCGCCCTGCAAGGCGCAGATCGCCACAGCGTGGCTCACGACATCTACCGCGCAGCGTGCGTCAAGGAGTTCGAGATCGTGCTGGAGCAGAGCGGCAAGCTGGTCAGAAAGTGGCTGAGTGCCTACTTCGCCGACATGCGCCAAGCGGACAGGCTGCACTTCAAGGAAGTATTTCGCCACGCCGCCAAGCACGGGCTTGTTTCCGTAGAGTGTAGCGAACGCTGGTTGGCCTATCGAGATGCGCGCAACGAGACGGCCCACGATTACGGCGAGTTGCTGGTGAACCAGACGCCTGCCCTGTTGCCGCAGTTCATCGTCGATGCGCAGTGCCTGGCGACGGCGTTGGACCGAGGAGCCTAGCCGCCGAGTCGCCCCCCCAAGGGTCCCGGCGATCAGATCCTAGCCTGCACCGTGTACAGCTGGTGGTACCGCCCGCGCCGAGCGATCAGCTCCTCGTGCTTGCCGCGCTCGGCGATCCGTCCCTCCTCGATCACCAGGATCAAGTCGGCGCGCTGAATCGTCGAGAGACGGTGGGCGATCACCAATGTGGTGCGGCCGCGCATCAGCTCCGCCAAGCTCTTCTGGATCAGCGCCTCGCTCTCCGTGTCCAGACTTGACGTAGCCTCGTCCAGCAGGAGGATGCGCGGGTCCGCAAGCACCGCGCGAGCGATCGTCACCCGCTGACGCTGCCCACCCGAGAGCTTCACTCCCCGCTCGCCGATCACCGTGTCGAGCCCGTCGGGGAAGCGCGCCGTGAAGGCGGTCACGTATGCCTGCTCGGCCGCCCGCTCCACATCGGCGTCGGGCGCCCCTGGACGCGCAAAGAGCACGTTGTCGCGGATCGTGCCGTCGAAGAGGAAGTCGTCTTGCAGCACGAGCCCTAGCTGCTGCCGGTACGAGTCCAGCTTCACGTCGCGCAGGTCCACGCCGTCCACGAGCACGCGCCCTCGGTCCGGTTCCAGGAACGACGCCGCCAGCCCGGCGATTGTGGACTTGCCGGACCCGGAGCTGCCCACGAGCGCCACCACCATCCCCGGCCTAGCCTCGAAGTCGATCCCCTGCAGCACGGGCTTGTCGTCCTCGTAACGGAAGTGCACGTCCTTGAAGACGATGCGCCCGCCCACCGTCGGCATCGGCGCCGCCCGACGCGGATCGTCGTCCTCCTGGGGCCAAGACAGCAGCTCCGCCGTCCGGTCCAGCCCGGCGAACGCCTCCGTCATCTGGGTGCCGATGTTCGCCATCTGAACGACGGGCGCCACCAGGAACCCCAGGAAGATCGTGAACGAGAAGAGCTCGCCGACGGTCAGGTCGTCGCCGATCACCAGTCGGCCGCCGTAGGCCATGATCAGGACGCCGGCCAAGCCCATGAAGAAGGCGCCCAGGCTCGTCACCATGCTGGACATGGTGAGGGTCGTCCTCACATTCGCGAAGATGCGCATGACCCCGGCGCGGAAGACCTCCTCCTCCTTGCGCACCGCGTTGAAGCCCTTGATGATGCGGATGCCGCCCAGCGCCTCCGTGAGTCGTCCCGTAACCTCGGCGGTGATCTTGCCCCGCTCTCGGAACGCCGGCCGCAGCGTCTTGAACGCCTTGGTCGACACGAGGGCGAAGCCCACCAGGGGACCGACGGCCAGCAAGGTCATGACCGGGCTGATCTGCACGAGGAACGCCAGCGCCACCACCGCCGTGATCGTGCCGCCGACCAACTGCACCAGCCCCGTGCCGACCAAGTTCCGCACGCCTTCCACGTCGTTCATGATCCGCGACACTAGCTCGCCCGACTTGGTGTTGTCGAAGACGCGGACCGGAAGCTCCAGCACGTGCTTCTGGACCTGGGAACGCAGGTTGGCGATGAGGCGCTGCGCCTCCACGCTCAGCAGCATCGTCAGCGCGTAGGAGGTGGCCGACTGCACCACCACCGCGCCTCCCACGGCCCCCACCAGCCAGTAGAGTAGCGTCAGGTCGCCGTCGGCGATCACGTTGTCGATGAGGTAGCGGGTCGAGGCCGGAAGAACCAAGCCCGCCAGCCGGTTGAAGAGGATGAGGGCAAGTCCGAGCAGGACGAGCCAGCGGCGTGGCCAGATGATCTCGCGAAAGGCGTTCTTGAGACTGGACCCGGAGACCCGCGGGCGGTCCGTCATTGGAGCGCTCACGCCACCACCATCGTCTTGCTCATGCCACCACCACCGTCTTCACGTTCACGAACTCGCGTATCCCGAACTCGCCGAGCTCCCTTCCGATCCCGCTGGCCTTCACGCCCCCGAAAGGCAGCCGGGGGTCCGACTTCACGAAGTCGTTGACGAAGCACGATCCCGCCTCCAGGTGCGTCCGCGCGATCCGTGCGCCCCGCTCCAAGTCTCGCGTGAACACTGCCGCTCCCAGGCCGTAGGATGTGTCGTTAGCGATCCGCAGTGCGTCCTCCTCCGACTCGGCGCGGATGATCGACGCCACTGGTCCGAAGAGCTCCTCGTCGTAGGCGGGCATCCCCGGCGCCACCCCTGCCAGTACCGTCGGGGGGTAGTACCATCCCGGCGCGTCGGGGGTTTCGCCTCCCGTCAGGCGCTCGGCTCCGGCGTCGATGCTGCGGGCGACTTGGGACGCCAGCCCGTCGCGCAGGTCCTGCCTGGCCAGCGGCCCCATCTCCGTCGCCTCCGCCATCGGGTCGCCGACGCGGACCGACGACATGCGCTCGACCACCGCCTGGGCGAACTCGTCCGCCACCGCCTCGTGGACGATCAGCCGCTTGGGCGCGATGCAGCTCTGGCCGGCGTTGATCAGGCGACCTGTCGTGCACGCTTCCACGGTGCGTTCCAGGTCGGCGTCCTCCAGCACCACGTAGGGGTCGCTGCCCCCCAGTTCCAGCACGCACCTCTTGATCTGTGCGCCGGCGACGGCCGCCACGCTCCGCCCTGCGCCCGTGCTGCCCGTCAGCGTGACGCCCTGCACTCGTGGGTCCCGCACCAGTGCTCCCGCCGTCTCCACGTCTACGAAGAGGTTCGCGAAGAGCCCCGGGGGCAGCCCCGCCGCCTCGAAGGCGTCCACCACGTCCAGGGCGCACTTGGGCACGTTGGGGGCGTGCTTGAGGAGGACGCCGTTGCCCGCCACCAGTGCCGGCACCGCCGCCCGCACGACCTGCCACACGGGGAAGTTCCAGGGCATGATCGCCAGGATCAGGCCCAGCGGCTGGAAGGTGACGAAGCTGCCGCCGAGGCCGTCGAGGTCGCCAGGTCCGCCGTGGCCGCCGTGGCCTCCGTCCACGACCTGATCCGCCAGGAAGGCCGGACCATGCCGGGCGTAGTACTCGCACCCCAGGGAGCTCTTCTCGACCTCCGCCGCGGCCTCGCGGAGCGGCTTGCCCATCTCCTGGGTGACGATCTGGGCCAACTGCCGGGTTCGGGCGCGCAAGGTTACAGCGACAGCGCCCACGACCTGGGCCCGCTCCTCCACCGGGACTCTCCGCCACTCCCGCTGGGCCCTCGCGGCTTGGGCCACCGTCGCTTCCAGCCGTTCCGGCGAGAAGAAGGGGTAGCTGCGCAACAACTCGCCGTTGGCGGGGTTGACGGTCTCGAATCGCATCGTGGAAGGGGTTGCGGAAAGATCGGTTGCGGGGGATGGTAACCTTGCCAAGAACGGCGACCTCTCACAAGGACGACCAACGATGAGCGCACCCGCCGCCACCTGCGCATCGGCCTCCACCAAGGTGCCGAGCGCTCTGCCATGCGCGCGCTCGTCGCCGGCCCCTACCGTGCCCCTTGCGGCCCTCGACCAGCTCTGGTTTCAAGTTGCGGGCACGGTGTGCAACCTCCGCTGCCGCCACTGCTTCATCTCCTGCTCTCCGGACAACCACTCCTTCTGGTTCATGTCCCGGGAGATGGTCCGCGACGCGCTGGACGAGGCGTCTGCCATGAACGTCCAGGAGTACTACTTCACCGGGGGCGAGCCCTTCATGAACCGGGAGATGGAGGGCATACTGAGCGACACCCTCGAGCACGGACCGGCCACCGTGCTCACCAACGCCACCCTGTTCTCGGCTCGCCGAGTCGAGGCGTTGCGACACACGGCGAGAAACAGCCGCCATCCGCTGGATTTTCGGGTCAGCATCGACGGGCCGACCGCCGAGACGAACGACGCGATCCGCGGCGAAGGAGCGTTCGAACGGGCGATGGAGGGGGTGGGACGACTGGTGGCGGCGGGCTTTCGTCCGATCGTGACGGCGATGCGGAGCTGGAGCGAGTGCGAGACCAGCGACACCCTCCGCTTGTTCCGCAGCTCGTTGGGCGCCGTGGGGTACGACGATCCGCGCCTTAAGATCCTGCCGCCGCTCCTGATCGGCGAGGAGACCAGCCGCAACCGCGGCTACGCGCCGGCCGAACGAGTGACCCACGAGATGATGTGCGGCTACGACCTGAACCAGCTGCTCTGCACGCGTGCGCGCTTGGTCACCGCCAGCGGCGTGTACGCCTGTCCGATCCTCCTGGACTACCCCAGCGCGCGCTTGGCGGAGACGCTGACCGAGTCCCTGCGCCAGGACGCTCGGCTTGGCGAGGCGGCGTGCTACACCTGCTACACGAACGGCGCGATCTGCTCCAACGCGACTACGGGCACGGATGGATGCGGAGGGTGAGGGCATTTACAGGCCAGTCGGCCGCCACCGCCGCCGCCGCCACGCTTGGGCCGCACCGGAGTCCGACCACGCTCCACTGATCGGCCCGCTCCCCAGGGAGATCGAGCCGCCCGAGTCCTCCGTCCGCCGCCGCCACCGCGAACGCCTTCCAGGGCGCGGCAAGCCCATCGCCCAGTGCCTTCGCGAACGCCTCCTTGCGGGTCCACAGCTGGAAGAAGCCGGCGCGCCTCCGACCCGCAGGCAGCCCCGCCCACCACTCCGCCTCCTCCGGCGCGAACCGGCGCCGAACCACCGCCTCCATCCGCCGCACCGGCCGCACCACCTCCACATCCACGCCCACGCGTCCACGCCCGGCCGGGCCTGCGCCCGCGCCCACTGCGGCCACCACCCAGTCGCCCGAGTGGGACAAGCTGAACGGGGGACCCTGGGGCAGGAACGGCTTCCCCCGCTCCCCGTAGTGCAGGCGGAACGTGCGGGGGTCGCGCCCCGTCGCCCGCGCCAACGTCGTGCGCAGCAACGCCCTTCCCGCCACGAACTGCCGTTTGGCCAGCCCGTCCGCCATCCGCTCGGCCCTCGCCTCCTCGTCCTTCGAGAGCATCCCCCCAGGCGAGAGCATCCCGGCAGGCAGCGGAACGCCGGTCTCCGCGAGCGCACCAACGCATCCCCTCTCCGCGAGCGCGCCAACGCGCCCCCAGCTTACGTGCACCACCCCCGGCCGGAGCATGGCCGTCATGCCCCCCGGGGCGCCCTCCGTCCAACGACGAGCCAGTCATACGCGGCGGTCTGGGCCGCCGACAGCTCCGGGGGCAGCCCCACCAGCAATGCGGCCCTCTTGGTGACGTGCGGCAGGTGCAAGATCATCTCGCTCGGGTCCCCTGGCGGCTCATACGGCTGGGCACGCCCCGTCGTGTCCACCGCCACGGTGCGCCCTGGAGCCGTCGTCCGGGCGATCAGCAGGCCGTACTCCCGCCACGCCGTCAGGGGTTCGGCGCACCCTTCGGCAATCGACGGAATCAGCGTGTCGCGGTAGTACGCCGCGGCTTCTGCGTACCCCTCGGGATTGGCCCGCTTGAGGTCCCGAAGGCGATCTCGGTAGTAGTCGCGGGGGTCGCGTGCGCCAACGGCGGCAAGAGCCTCCTCGAACAGGGCGTCGGCGGTCTTCTGTAGGGCGGAGTCCAAGGCACTCTCGCTTGGGGCTAGCCTTCGTCCGAGCCTTCGTCCGGCACGTAAGCTTCGTCGGGCACGTAGGCCACGATCCTGAGCGGCCCGCCGCTCCCGCCCTCGATCTTCATGGGCAGGGCGACGACCGCCGCTCCCTTCGCCGGGAGTTCGTCCAGCTTCGTCAGGTTCTCGAAGCCGACGATGTTGTGGGCGTAGAGGATCACATGGGACTCGAAGTCGGCGGACTGGCCGTAGTCGATGCTGGGCGTGTCGATCCCCACCGCGGCGATCGCGCGGTTGTCCACCAGCCACTGGGCCGCGTCCGGACCGATGCCGGGAAAGTGGAGCTCGGCCACGGCGGCGGGACCGGTCGCCGATGTCCCCAAGTACGCGGTCCGGTCGTTCCACCGCTCCGCCCAGCCCGTCCGCACCAGAAGCGCCGAGCCGTCGGGGATGCGCCCGTGCTCCGCCTCCCACGCCTGCAAGTCGGCTGCCGAGAGCTGGTAGTCGGGGGTCGCCCTGGCCGACACGTCCACGACCGACGCAGGTGCGATCAGGCTCGACAGCGGCACCTGGTCGGCCGTGTGCCGCCCTTCGGCGAAGTGGCTGGGAGCGTCCAGGTGCGTTCCTCCGTGCTCGGCGGACGCAAAGGCGTACGAGGAGTAGAACCAGCCGCCCTCGGTGACGCCGTACGCCAGCTCGATGTGCTGGAAGCCCACAGTGTCGGTGGGCCAGTAGATCGTGGACGGCCCGAAGGAGTGGGAGAGGTCCACCCAACGACCCGCGCTGCCGTCGAAGGCGGCGAGAGGGTTCTCCCCCAGGTCGGCGGCCCGGCATCCGCCGACAGCCAGGGCCAGGGCCGCGGCCAGCGAGGCGAGGGCAGTGCGACGGGCCGCAGAGAGGCGGGCCGCAGGGAGACGCTTCACTCCTCGGGCAACCGCAACGCCACCAGCGCGCCGGCCATGCCTTGGCCGCTCACCGCCGTCACCACGTACTGGACGCCCTCGTGCATGTAGGTCATCGGCGCCGTCAAGGTGGAGCCCGGCAGCTCGACCGACCCCAGCTCCTCGCCCGTCGCCTTGTCCACCGCGCGGAAGATCGGCGCCGCGCCCCGGCCTTCGCCGTACATGAGCAGCGTCTTGGTCACCAGCTTGGTGGCGTGGGAGCGCGATCCGGTGTTGCCCACGTCCACGCCCTGAAGCCGGGGGTGGTTCTTTACCGACTCGGGGGTCGTCCCGTTGGGGATGCGCCAGAGGTGGTCGCCGGTGTTCAGGTCGATGGCGGTGATCGTCCCGTACGGGGGCTTGAAGATCGGCAGGCCCTCGGGACCGCGCACGCCTCCGGGTCCCACCGACACCCACTCCACGTTGGAGTCCGGGTCCACGTCGGTTCCTGGGACCAGCCGAGGCGCGCTGCACCCCTTGGTGGAAGCGACGTAGAGGATGCCCGTCTCCGGGTCCACCGCTGCTCCGCCGGGGATGTTGGCGCCCCCGTTCGCACCGGGACAGTGGATCGACGCTTGGGTGCCGTCGGGTCCGTTCTCCCGCGAGGGAGGGTTGAAGAGCGGTCCCAGCCGGAAGTCCTTCACAATATCGAGCGCCATGGCGCGCAGCTCGGGAGTAAAGTCGATCAGATCGTCCTCGGTGAGCCCCTGCATCTCGAAGGGCGCCGGGCGCGTGACGAAGGGCTGCGTGGGCGACAGCTGCTCGCCCGGCACGTCGGACTGGGGCACGGGACGCTCCTCGATCGGCCACACCGGTTCGCCCGTGGCCCGGTTCAGGACGTAGGCCCAGCCCTGCTTGGTGACCTGCACCAGCACCGGGACCTGGCGGCCGTCCACCGTCACGTCCACCAAGTTGGGCGCAGTCGGGTTGTCGTAGTTCCACACGTCGTGGTGGACCGTCTGGAAGTGCCAGCGCCGCTCTCCTGTGCTGGCGTCGATCGCCAGGATGCTGGTGGCGAAGAGGTTGTCGCCCGGATGGAAGCCGCCGAAGTAGTCGACCGTCGGCGGGTCGGTGACCACGTAGACCAGCCCCAGCTCCGGGTCCGCCGAGAGGGGCGCCCACGCCGAGACGTTGCCGGTCCACCGCCAGGCGTCGTTCTCCCACGTGTCGTTCCCGAACTCGCCTTCCTGGGGGATCACGTTGAACGTCCACAGGTGCTCGCCGGTTGCCGCGTCGTAGCCCATGACGTTGCCGGGGACGTTCTCTTTGCGCGTCTGGTAGTAGCCCTGCTCGTGGGAGTTGCCCACCACCACCACGCCGTTGACGACGATCGGCGGAGACGAGTTGGTGATGTAGCCCGTCGCGGGGTCGAGTCCCGTTTCGCGGTCGTGGGGCCACGGTCCCAGGTTGTCCAGCAGGTCGACCACGCCCCCTTTGCCGAAGGACTCGACGGGGTAGCCCGTCTCCGGGTCCAGGGCGTGGAGGAAGAACGCCGGCGTCACCAGGTAAATCACGCCCCTTCCCCCGACTTCGGCGTAGGCGACGCCCTTTCCGTAGTTCTTCCGCATGGAGTCTTCCCAGCGCTTGGTGGTGGGCTCGCGGAAGGTCCAGAGCGTCTCGCCAGTGGCGGGGTCGATCGCCACGGCGGTGCGGCGCGCGCCCGCCACAGAGTACAGCCTGCCGTCCACGTAGATCGGGGTGGCGCGGAGGAGCCGGTCCGCGTCCGGGCCGAAGTTGTCGCCCCGCCATGTCCACGCCACCTCCAGCTCGCCGAAGTTCGACGCGTCGATCTGGTCCAGGGGCGAGTACCGGGTGCTGGCGGCGTCGCTTCCCCAGTACCGCCACTCGCCTTCCTGGGCCTGGGCGGGGGATGGCGGAGCCAGGAGCGTCCAGGTCGCGGCACCGACGACGGCGATGAGGACGAGCATGGCTGGGCGGAACGCGGTGGTAGCGTTGGGCATCGCGATTCTTTCGGGACGGGGACGTTTCGGAATCAAGGGGGACGAGCGGCCGAACGGCGCCGCAGTCAAGCATTCTACGTTGCACCGGTTCGGCTGGCCAACAGATCGTTCGACCTTCACGGCGGGGGAAGCTGTCCGTCCAGCTCCATGTACACGCGACCGATTGCACGAGGCGCCTGGCTGGAGCGCAGCGACCACGTCTCCAGCTCGCCGAAGTCGGCGCGGGTCACGGCTTCCTCCAGGGTCAGGCCCGCCGCGTGCAGTCGGGTCGCCTCGTCCACGACCTGGGCGATCGCTTGGCGGAACACTTCCAGCTCTGCCTTCAGCACGGCGGGCGAGTCCACGAATCCGTGACCCGGCACGTACACCTCCACGTCCATCGCTTGCGCCGCCTCGATCATGGCGATCCACTCGGAGGGGAACGCCGACCGCATCGCCGGAAAGACTCGGTGGAGGTACGCCTCGCTCATGAAGAGGACCTTCTCCTCGGGCAGATGCACGACCAGGTCCCCGCCGGTGTGGGCGCGGCCGAGGAAGAGGATGCGCACTTCGGTTCCGCCCAGGATCAGGGTGCGGCTCGACTCCACGATTTCGTTGGGGACCACCACGGGCGGGGCGTCGGGCGACCTGTCTGGCGAGTGGGCGGCGGCCTCCAGCACCGACCGGGACGTCGGATGGGCGTAGACGCGGGCGTCGGCCGGGAACTCGCTGTTGCCCGCCGTATGGTCCCCGTGGTCGGAACACACCACCACATGGGTGATGGGCCGGTCGGTGATCTGGGCGATCGCCTCCAGCAGCCGACGGGTCTCTTCGGGGCTTCCCTGTCCATCGGCCACGAGGACCCCCTCGTCGGTCGTCACGAACATGCTGACGGTGGTGAAGAGCTCCTCGCCGGCGGAGCGAAGCTGCTCGTAGGCGTAGACCCCGGGTGCCAGCTCCTGAACGCGGGGGAAGTCGTCCACGGCGTATCCCCTGGCGAAGGGATCGGCGGTGCGCACCGACTCCGGGTCGGGTTGGACGGAGTTCGAGTCCTGGGAGGTCGGACCGCAGGCGGCTACGGCGACCGAAGCCGCCCACGCCGCGGCGGCCACGGCTAGGAACGATCGTGCGGCGGAGGGCTCGGCTGCTGCTCCCATGACGGTATCCAGGCGAGGGCGAGGAACGGGTGCGATCCGCCCATGTTCGCCCGAAAGCCGCCTCCGCGCTACGTTGGAGGCTGGCAGCAGCCCCACGAGCAAGTCTGACGGCAGCCCCATGAGACCCAGGAGAACCGCGATGAAGAAGAACCGACGACGGCGCCGGTCGGCCCCGGCACGGCAGACAGGCAGGAGGTGGCCGAGAGGCGCCCTCGCGCTGACCCTTTTCGTGGTGCTGACGCCCGTGGCCGTGGACGCCCAGCAGGGCGGCAGGACCCTTACCCCCGAGCAGCGCGCCGCTCGCGCCGCCCAGATGGAGGCCGCGTTCCAAGCCGACATGGCGATGGAGCGGCCCATCGAGGCGCTCAACACGGTGTGGATCGAGGAGATGACCTGGATGGAGGTCCGCGACGCCCTTCGCGACGGCAAGACCACCGCCATCATCTCCACCGGCGGGATCGAGCAGAACGGGCCGTACTTGGCCACCGGCAAGCACAACTACGTCCTGGCCGGCGCGTGCGAAGGGATCGCCAGGAAGCTGGGCGACGCGCTCTGCGCCCCCGTCCTCAAGTTGGTGCCTGAAGGCGCCATCGAGCCGGAGAAGACGGGCCACATGCGCTATCCGGGCACGATCAGCTTGCAGGAGGAGACCTTTCGGGCGGTGCTGGACGACGTGGCGAGCAGCCTCCGCGCTCACGGCTTCACCGACGTGGTCTTCATCGGCGACAGCGGAGGGAACCAAAGGGGAATGGAGGCGGTGGCGGCAACGCTGAACCAGCGCTGGGCCGGCGACGGTCGCGCGCACTTTGTGCCCGAGTTCTACCGGTACGGCGACGTCCACGCCTGGATGAACGAAGAACTGGGCATCGAGGAGACCGCCAGCGACGGCTTCCACGACGACTTCGTGATCACGTCGATCATGATGGTGGAGCACCCGGCGATGGTGCGCCACGCCCAGCGAGTGGCGGCGGGAAGGGCGTCGATCAACGGCGTCAGCATCGCCGACATGGAACAGACCGTGGAGACGGGCAGGAAGCTGCTCGGGTTCCGAGTGGACCGAACAGTCAAGGCGATCCGTGACGCCTTGGCCGGATCAAAGTAGCTCTCGCTCAATCATCAGCAGTCAACAGAGGCAATCATCGGCAGTCAACAGAGGAGACCAAGGATGCGGAGGTTCGTGCTGGTTGCTCTTGCCCTCGTCGCGACGGTCTCGGCGGCGACGAGCGGTGCGGGAGCGCAAGAGTCGGAGTCGGGCTTGATCGCGGTGGGCGAGATGGCGCCGGAGATCGAGATGACGGGCGCAACCCGCCATGGAGTCCTGCGGGACAAGATCCGGCTCGCCGACTACCGAGGAAAGACGGTGGTGCTGGCGTTCTTCTTTCGCGTCAGGACGCGTGGCTGAACGGTCCAAATGAGAGCGTACCGTGATCAGTACGCAGAGCTTTTCAACGAGGGCCGCAACGTGGTGCTGCTGGGGGTTTCCAACGACTCGCCGGAAGAGCTGGCTTCGTGGCTGAGGGACGAGGACTTCCCCTTCCTCTTCGGCAGCGACGCCGAGAACGGCGGGGCGTCCTACCGAGCGTTCGGCGGAGGCCTGAGGGACAACGGGATGGTGGACAGCCGTGCGGTGATCGTCGTAGGACCTGACGGTCGGGTCGCGAAGGTGATCCCCCAGTTCAACCAGGTGGACCCGGCTGCCTACGACGAGCTGGCGGCGGCGATCGACGCGGCATCCGGCTCGTAATCGGCATCCGCCGGGCCTAGCATCGTCGCGACGGCGTCGGCCAAGTCCTGGTCGGGGCCGGTTCCAGCGTAGGCGATCCGGCCTTCGGCATCCACGAGGACGACAATCGACGTGGTGAGGGCTCGATAGGCCCGCACGGCTTCGCCCGCGGCGTCGTAGACGTAGGGGTAACCGGGCGAGTGTTGCTCCACATGACGACGCACGCGGCGCCGGGACTGGGCCACGGCCACGGCCACGGCCACCACGCCCACCTCTCCCGCATACCGGTCACGGACGGCGTCCAACTGGGGCTGGAGGGCCTCGCACTGCTCGCACCAGGAGGCCCAGAACTCGATCAGGGCGGGACGTCCGCTCGTTACGCCCGCCACGTCCAGGAGGGAGACGGCGGAGCCCTCCAGGTCTTCCACAGTGGCGTCGGGGGCCAGGGTTCCGACGGGAAGCGCCACCCCTTCCTGGGCGGCCAGGGACGATGCGGTGGCGACAACGACGAATGCCAGCGCGGCCGTGGCGAGTACCGTGTCGCGACGGATCGCGTCGGCGGAAAGTCTACGTGTACGTCTAGGACATCTAGGGTTGGTCACTGGGTCCTCGTTAGATGTTCGGGTTTAGAGGGTTGGGGTTCGGTCTAGAGGTTGAAGCCGGCCTGAATGAAGTAGTACTCCGCCACGCCCAGCATGACCACAGCCGCGAGCCTCTTGACCGCCACCATCCACTTACCGGAGCGGGGCAACGCGGAAAGCGCCCCCGAGGAAAGGCCGACCGCCACGAGCAGTGCGGTCATGCCCAGGGAGAAGACGAAGAGGTACACGAACCCCATGAGCCCGGCGCCGGTGGCGGCGACCCACGCCAGCACGGCCCCGAACGCCGGGGCTCCGCAGGGGGCGGCTACGACTCCCGACGCGGCGCCCAGCACGAAGACGGCCCCGTAGGACCCCCCTTCCCGGCTGGCCGCCCACTCCAGCAACCGCCTTGGGACGGGCACTGGCAGCACGTCCAGCATCGCCAGCGCGAACAGCAGCAGGAGGTTGCCCACGGCAAAGAGCACCCAAGGGCTGGCGCTTACGGTGCCGAACAACGTGCCGGTCAAGCCGGCCACGGTGCCCAGCAGCGCGTAGAGAAGAGCCATGCCAACGGCGTACGTGGCGGTGAGACCCGCCGTGCGCCAGGGGCGGCCCGCCTGGGCGGTCCCCGAGATGACCGACGCGGTGATCGGGATCATGGGGTAGACGCACGGCGTCAGGCTGGTGAGGACGCCGGCGCCGAAGAGCACGGCGAGGGCCAAGCCAGGGCTCGAACCCAGGGCGACGGCGAGGCCGCCCGCGGGCTCGAGCTGGGCGATGATCACGGTGCCGGGACGCGAGCTCCCGGCGCCAGCGTCACTTCCCCCGCCTCTTGGCCTTCCGGCCCGTGCTGCCGCCACGGGCGGGCGGCGGCGAGCTGCGGCTGCCTCCCGTGCTGCCGATAGTTGAGCGGCCCGAGCCGGCGGGGAAGCCGGGAGAGGTGGCTGCGTCTGGCGCGCCGCGGCGGTAGCCCTTTCCCGCCACCACCCGGCCGCCGCTGTCCGGAACCCGGCGGTTCACCTCGACCACCACGGGGTTGTAGCCGTAGCCGCCCCATGTGGACCACCACCCTCCGTACCTCCCGTATCCGCCGTACCCGTACCTGCTGTACCGAGAGTAGCCGTAGCCGTAGTAAGGGTCGTAGTAGCCCGCGGGGTACAGCCAAACGGGACGGCCTGCCCGGCGCATTCCGGCCTCTTCACGGCTCGGTGCAGTCCGGTCGCCGTTCAGAGCAAAGCGCTCCGGGAAGGATACTGCTACCACCACGTCCACGATCGCGTCGGGCACGCCCGCATCGGCCATTCGGACCAAGTCGTCCGCGTCCAACCCTCGGAACTCTTGACCCAGCTCGGCGACCCACGCCTCCACCGCCTTGGGGTGAACGTTGTCCACGGCGTCGATCACGTCCTCCACAGTGACGGGTGCCGTGGCACGGGCAACCGCGCCCCCACCGGCGAAGGGACGCCCGCCCGTTCGGAGGTCGAGCTCCGCCAGCGGATCTCCTTCGGCGCGCTCGTACCAGCGAGACCAAGCGGTGGCGCCCCCGTTCGCCTCCATAGCCCGCACGTCCAACCACGCATCGGGGTCGGGCATGGAGATGATCCCGGTGCTCCGTCGCGGCGCTTCGCCCTCGCAGGAGAAGCTGGAGGTGGTGTAGATGCGTCGGCCGTCGATCGACGTCCGAGCCGTCTCGCTGCCGCGGCACCCGTCCTGCTCCACAGGGCGTTCGCGACCATCTACGCGGAACGGCTCGCGGTACTCGACGGCCCCGTCCACCAGCGTCAGCATCTCGGCGTGCCCGTCGGCGGCCACGAAGCACAGCACGCCTTCGCCGGGTGCCGCGCCCAGGGGCTCCCAGCACCCCAAGTAAGGCTGGAGCGCACCGGCTTCCTGGGCCTCCGTCGTTCGTGCCGCCAGCGCGGCAAGGACCGCCACGGCAGCCAGCGCGGCCGCCACGCTCCCAGTCGTCGTCTTCATCGTCGTCTTCATCGTCTCTCCTCTCGGCTGGAACACGGATCAGAACCGCACCGAAACGCCGGCCGTTGCTTGGAAGCCCGCCAAGTCCAGGTCCGGGAACCCCACGAAGTCGGCTTCGAGGGGCGCCTTGGCGAAACCATAGCGGGCCTCTCCCACCAGGGCTATCCTGGGCCCAAGGGTCACCTCGGTGCCACCCATGAAATGTACGGTCGGAACTCGTCCGTCGGAATCGAAGCTGTCTTCGAAGATGTCTCGGGTCTCGTAGTCGACGAACTCGCCGAACTGGCTGAAGCGGTACCACACGAGACCTCCGGCCACGCCGGCGTAAGCGTTCCACTTCTGCGGTATCCATGCGAACTGGCCCACCGACCGCCCCCGTTGTCGAAGGTATGCCCGCACTCCGACGGTCACCGGGATCGTCTTGAACTCGGTGTTCTGTGCGATGGGCAGGTCGTCCGCCCCCACCCAGTCCCGGAACTCGGACTGGGTCCTGGCGCGAGAGAACCCGACGCCCAGCACTACGTCCAGCCGTTCCCGTACGCGCACGCCCAAGTCCCCGGCCAGCTGCAGGCTCGCCAAGTCTCTCGTCTCCACCGTCAGCTCCTCCCTGGTAAAGTCCCACAGAGACTGCTCGCCGTCTCCTCCTCCTGCGCGGGGCAGGTTGTACCCCGCCCTGATCGTCAGCGATGCCACGGGCGTGCCCAGAAGGAAGCCGCGGCCAGTTTGAGCGGCGACTTCCGATACGCCCGCCGAGGCCGACGCCAATCCGACGGCAAGAGCCGCGCCCAAAACGGCGTGCCTAGCCGGCCCTCCGTGGGGCGTCCGGCGATCCCGCGGCGTCCGGCAATCTTGCGGCGTCCGGCGGCTGTCCCGGCAGATCGTCATCCCATCCCTCCATGCCCGTGGGTTGTCGCAGGGCCACACTGTGCGGCCGATTCTAGCCCAGGAACGTCGTGCAAGAATCGTGCCGTCGTTGTTGGGGGACCGCCCACTCTTCGGAGGCCTCACCTGGCCTCGACGTGTCCAACTATTGATGCACTCGGCGTCACATTTGAGCGACAGATGCGCATCAGCCCCCGTCGCTGGCCCGCAATGTGCGGTCCAGGTAGGACTTGAGGCGCCGCCATGCGTCGGCGGCGGGTACCGAGCGCACATCCGGGTCGCCGTCCACGCGGAGCCAGAACCCGTGGTTCACTTCGTCGTAGATGTGCAGATCGTGCTCCACGCCAGCAGCCCGCAACGCGCTCTCGAACGCGGCAACGGACTCGGGGGACGGGCCGTTGTCCAGGGCCGCAAAGGTGCCATAGACTTCGTGGTCGAGCCGGGCCAGCGTCGTAGGATCGTCGACCAAGCGACCGTAGAAGATCGCCGTGGCCTCGTGGTTCGCGCCGTCCAGGCCGAACGAGAGGGCTACACCGCCGCCGAAGCACCAGCCCATTGCGCCCACCCGGCCCGTCACGTCGGGGCGTCCCTTCAGGTAGGCGACGGCTGCGTTCAGGTTGGCGGTCATCTTGGCGGGGTCGGACTGGGCTTCCTGCACCAGTGCCATGTTCTCGTCCCGGTTTGCGCCTGTGCGCCCTTGGAAGAGGTCCGCCGCCAGGGTCACGTAGCCTTCGACGGCGAAGTCGTCAGCCAGCTGCCGGACCCGGTCCTGCAGCCCGTTCCATTCGTGGATGATCACCAAGGCTGGAAAGGGCCCGTCGCCAGCAGGCACGGCCAGGTAGCCTGTGGTCAACGTGTCGTCGGCCACATAGCGGAGGTCCGCGCCCTCCAGCGCTCCGCCCTGGCCGACGATGGCGGGGGGCAGTTCGCCGCCAGATGCGGAGGCGGAGACGGCCTGGGCCTCCGGTGCGGCTTCGTCGTCGGGTGGCGATTTGGCGCAGGCGGCGAGGATCAGCGGCAGCGCGACGGCGACTGCAGCTTGGCGGGCGGAAAAGCGAAGGGTCATGGGAACGTGGCCTGTCTTGGGGGCGTGGATCGCGCTAGTCGTCGGCCAGCTTGTCCAGAAAGTCGCGGCCGCTCGCGCAGTCGATGATCAGGTCCGCAATCTGCTCTGTCCGCTCCGAGTCCGCGACTCCCTCCAGCACCGCGTCCAGTCCCTCCGACGTCTCCGCCCCGAACTTCCGTCGCGCCATGCGCACCAGCGTGGCCCGCTGCCGGAGCCGCGCCTGCGCCTCTGCTTCCCGACGGCCCTGCTCGATCCCCTGCTCGATCCCCTCGCGGCGCGGCTGCGACCACCACGTGTCGTCGACGGTGCTCTCCAGGTCCCCCAGGTCCCTTACTCGCTCCATGTGCTCCTCCTTTGTTCCTTCCGCGATCATCCGGCTCCGCGCCCACGCCACCAGCGCCTCCCGCATCGGGCTGCGCTCGGGCAGCAGCTCCCGCAACTTCGCCACGGCCTCCTGAAACTCTCCACGACTCTGGGCGTAGCGCAACCGCAGCGCCGCGCTCCGGGGGGTATCCAGCCGGGTCAGCGCCCTCGCCTCCTCCGCCTCTGGCACCAGCACGTACTGCTGGCCCAGCGCGAACGGGAGGAACGCCTCCGCCTCGCCGGCGATCAGCTCCTCGAGGCGCGTCTTCGCCGTCCACGGGCGCGTCCCGGTGTAGATCACGACGGGCAGCACCGGGGGCAGCGTGCGCCGCCTGCGCACCTCCGGGTCCTTGGAGAGCTCCTGGTAGACCAGCGCGGTCTCGTGGAGGATCCGCAGCGGCATCCGCCAGTCCACCGAGGACTGGGCCTCGAAGAGCAGGATCAGGTAGAGCCAGGAGCCGCGGATGCGCACTCTCCACAGCAGGTCCACGTGCCGGACGATCTTCTGCGTGGAGTCGCGCAGCTCGGTCGGCCTGGTCTCCATGCTTTCGATCTCGAGGCGGGCGACGATCTCGCTGGGGAGGACCTTGCCGAAGACGTGCTTGGCCAGGAGTTCCTCCATCATCTGGCGGTTGCCGTAGAACTCCTTGTCGGCCTTGTCCATCGGGTGGTAGACGAGCTTGATCCGGGGTTGGGGGGCGTGGTCTCGGGGGTCGGCGGCGGCCATGGGTTGCCTCTTCTCTTGCGGGGCGCGGTCGGGGGGTACGGCGGCTTCCCCTACAGCGTTGCGCCCCGAATTGGGCGTTTCCATGCCTGGATGGGACTAAATTTTGAACGCTGGGCGGCTCCCCACTTAGAGCGCTGGGCGACTCCCCTCGCCGTAGCCGGTCATCTCGAGGTAGCCTTTTCCTGCCGGCGTGCCATCGACGGTGAATGCGCGGACCAGTCCTTCCCAGTAGTGCAAGCTGGCCACGCGGGACGAGACGTTCTCTTGGGACGGGAAGACGGCGCGGACGACGAGGCGCCCTACGGGCTCGGGCAACTCCAGAGTCCACTCCACCGGGTAGGTCGCGCCGGTGGCCGGGCTGGTCCATGTTCGCCCCGGAGCCATCGACCACTCGCCGGACCCCAGGCGACGCGGTGCGGAGCCCGAGCCAGCAGCCAATGTCGCGGCTCGGTAGTCGGTCCGTCCGTCCGCGCGCCGGAGCCTGAACGCGGTCACGTCGGTGCCGTTGTCCAGGCGCAGACTCATCCAATCCCAGCCGGCCTGCTCGGGTGCCAAGGGGTCCGAACTGAACTCGTGGTCCATCCAGCTGGTCCCAGTTACGTCGTACTCCGTCTCTCCGATCCGCACGGTTCCGGTGGTGGCTAGGCGGGGTCGGCTGTAGTACATGCTGGCGCGGCCCGCTTGGGCCGACTTGCGGCTGAACCCGTTGGGACCTTGGAGCAAGATGGGACGCGTGGGCTCGACGACGAGGGACAGCGCCAAGCCGACTGCGTCGTCCGCGGCCGAGAAGGCGAAGCCGTCTCCTTGAACGGCGAGTCCCCACGGCGAGGCAGTACCTGGAGGACCGCGGCTCCATGCGATCTGGGATGCGTCCGCTCCGACGGAGCCGAATCCGGCCAGTAGGGGAGCGGAAGGGTGCAGCCGTCCTGCCCGGTATAGGACTTCGGCAAAGAGATGCCTGCCAGCGGCTGGGTCGCCGACGGCGGCGTGGCCCATCAGCAGCGACGAAGCGCTCCACCGGGAGGCAGAACGTGCGTCGCCTGTGGACTCGGGCAGGCTCCGCATGAATTCGGGCAGGCCGGCGACATGATCCGGCTCGGAGCCGGGCGGAACGAGGCCGATCTTGAAGATCGTGAACTGGTACCCCAACTCGCCCTGGGCACCGCTCGGGGCTTGCGCCGCCGACGTGCCAGTCGGCAAAGCGTCAGAGGCAGGGTTCGTCGCCAGGACCCCCGTGAAGTACCACCACTCGGTCTTGTAGCCGAAGTGAGGTCCGTGGTCTTCGGGGAACGACCATGGGTAGTCTGGATCGGCCGCCAGCCAGCCCGACGAGGCGGAGGCTGGCAACGGCGTGAGGTCGTCGTCAGCGACGGTCGAGTCGGAGCTTGGCGAAGGGGAACACCCGGCCCCGGTCCCGAGCGCCACGGCTCCCAGCGTTGCGAGTGCCGCCCGGCGTGCTGTGGTCCCTCCCCCGCCGGCGGCTCGGAGCGCCGGCCACCACGACGCTGCCACGGCCGCCAGCGCCAAGGCCGCGCACTGCTGGAGGAGGCTGACGACGGGCACGCCGAACTGCACCGTCCAGCCGAAGTAGGCCCGGTTGGTCACGTAGATGAGCACGGCGGCCAGTCCGGCGCCGCCTGCAAGTCCCAAGAGCGCGCCCAGTCCCGCAAGTCCCGCGCCCTTGCCCAACTGGAACCGGAAGACCTGGCCGCGGGTCGCCCCGAGCGCCCGGCATGTGGCGGTGTCCACCTGCTCCTCGCGAGCCATTACCAGGAGCGAGAGCGCCACGCCGGCGGCAGCCACGGCCAATGCCATCGCCTGCAGGAGAAGGGTCACGGCGAAGGTCTGGTCAAAGATGCGGAGAGCTTCGTCACGCAGTGCGCCGTTGGTCCGCACGACGACGGGGTAGGGTGCCGCGGCCAAGCGAACCGCCTCGATGGCGGCTGGTTCGCCCATTGCGCCGCCCAGCTCCAGATGCACCGCCACGCCTTGGGGCTCGCCGGCACCGAACCACGCCTCCATCGTAGCCAGGTCCATGGAGACCGAGCCCCGGTCCGAGCCGTAGTCGTAGTAGACGCCGGCCACCTCCGCCCGCACCGCTCCCGAGGCCGTCCGCACCGAGATCGAGTCGCCCTGCCACGCGCCGGTCCGCCGCGCCAGCGGCTCGCTGATCGCCACGGCGCCCGCTCCCACGGCCGGGAACACCGTCGCAGGATCGCCCCTCATGAAGAGGAACCGATCGGACACGAAGGGCTCGGTGGCCGAGTCCGGGCGGAAGTTCGCGCCGCGCAGCGCCACGGGCAGGTCGTCCGCATACCCGTGAAAGCCCCGCAAGGGGTCGAGAGCTGCTACGCCGGGAAGCGCCCGGAGTTGGTCGGCCAACTCGCCGGCCACGCCCCCTTGATCCGTCGCGCCCGTCCACGCGGCAGCCGACAGGTAGACGTCGGCCCGCACGGTGGCGTTGAGCCAAGCGCCGAACGTGTCCCGGAAGCTCCCGACCATGACCGTGGTCCCGACCAGCATGGCGAAGGCCACGGCCACGCCGGCCACCGCCACGCCCGACGTGTGAAGGCGCACGGGCAAGCCGCCCAGCGCGAAGCGCCAGCCGAACCCGCGGGAGCGTCCGGCGACCCGGCCCGCCACCGACACGAGCGCCGGCGCCGACATCGCCGTCCAGACCATGATCCCCGCCGCCAGGACGAAGCCCGCGTGCCGCCACCGGTGTCCTCCGACGGCGAACCCGATGAGCAGGAGCACCAGAAGGGCGGCGCCGGCCAGGGCCAGCGTCTTGGAGACGGACCGCCAGCGGAGGCGCGGGCACCGCTCGGAGAGCAGCTCCGCTACCGGGGCCGTGCAGAGTTCCACGGCGGGACCTGCTGCGCCGGCGACCGTTCCCGCGCACCCCCCGGCCAAGGCCAGGAGCCATACGTGGACGGGCACCTCCACCGTGCGGATCGCCGCGAGCAGGTAGAGGTCGACGACCGTGCCGCTCACCGACTCCAGGTTCGCCAGTGCGGCGGCGTACCCGAGCAGCACGCCCAGGGCCGATCCTGCCATTCCCAGGACGCCGGCTTCGGCCAGCACCGCTCCCAGTACTTGGCCCCGAGTCGCCCCCAGGCTGCGAAGGACGGCCGTCTCGGCACGCCGCCGGGAGAGGGAGGCCCGGGTGGTGCCGTAGACCAGGAAGAGTCCCACGAAGACGGAAGTGGAGGCCAGCGCCGAGAGGTTGATCCGGAACGCCGAGAGGAGCCGCCGAGCCTCGGCGCGCTGGTCGGCGGGGGAGGAGAGCAGCGCCCGACCGTCCAGACGCGACGCCAAGCGTTCCAGGACCTCCTCCGCCGATGCCCCGGGCCGAAGACGAACGTTGACGCGACTGATCCACCGCACATCGCCCAGCACATCCTGCGCGGCGGCCACATCCATGACCAGCATTGGTCCCCGATCCGAGGCTGGCGCTCTGGCATCCAGCACGCGGGCAACGACGACGGTCGCCCACGCCGACCCCCGAGCCACCTCCAGGGAGTCGCCGGGACGAAGGGAGAGGGCAGCGGCGAGGCGGGCCGATACAGCGGCGGCGGGAAGACCGGGCGACGAGCCAGCGTTCGACGGCGTAGCTGGGCCAAGCGACGAACCAGCGTTCACGGGCGAAGTTGAGCTGGGCACCGTCCCCGCTTCTGTTGGCGGCTGCAGCACACTTCCCTGCGGCGCGAGCAGGTCCAGTCCGTACAGGGGCACGCGACGAGAAGGCTCTTGATCGCCCGCGCGCCGCACGACCACCCACGCCTCCAGCAGGGGCGAAGCCGAAGCGACCCCTTCCGTGCCCAGGACGACTGGATAGAGGGATTCGTCGAGCCTGCCTCCGTGACCCACAACCACCGCGTCCGCGTCTCCGCCCAGCAGTTCCACCGTGGCGTCGAAGGCCGCAACGGCGCCGCGGGTCAGAACTTGCACCGTCACCACCGAGCCCGTTCCCAGCGCCACCCCGGCCACCGCCAGAAGGCTCATCGCTCGCTCCCGGGCCAAGCGTCGGCGCAGCAGGAAGCGAAGGCATCCGGTCATGAGCGCCGGCGGCTCCGGGTCACGGGGCCTGCAGGACGCCGTTGGCCAGCTCCAGCGTCCGTTCCGCCAAGCCCGCCGCCCCTGGACTGTGGGTCACGTAGAGGAGAGTCCTCCCTTCCTCGGCCGTGATCTCCAGCATGAGCTCCATGACCACGGCCGCCGACTTGTCGTCCAGCGCACCCGTGGGCTCGTCGGCCAAGATCAGCGACGGGCTGCGAAGCAGAGCGCGACAGACGGCGACCCGTTGCTGCTCGCCTCCGCTGAGCCCGTCGATGCGGTCGTCGGCGCGTCCGCCCAGTCCCACCCGCTCCAGCAGCTCCCGCGCCCGTGGCCGGAGGCGTCCCAGGTCGCCGGCAATCCGGGCGGGCAAGGTCACGTTCTCCTCCACCGTCAGGTGGGCCAGCAGTCGGAAGAACTGGAAGACCATCCCCACATGGTCGCGTCGGAACAGAGCCCGATCCCGGTCCCCCATTTGGTCCAGCTCCCGCCCCGCGACCTGGATGCGACCCCGGTCCGGCACGTCGATTCCAGCCGCCAGGTGGAGCAACGTGGTCTTGCCGCTGCCGCTCCGACCGACGACGGCGGTGACGGTTCCAGGCTCAAGCGTCAAGTCGGCGGGATGGAGCGCGACCAGAGGGAGGCCGCCGGGCCTCGGATAGCTCTTGGACGCGCCATCCATGCGCAACGCGGGCGTGATGGACATGGAGTGGAATATGGACGGCCGGGCACCGATGGGAGAATATTGACGGAACCGCTTCCCAGTCCCTCGGCCCCAACGCCAGTCCCTCGGCCCAACAAAGGAACTTCCGCAGATGACCATGTGCCGACTCCGCAACGACGCCCCGAGCTCGGGCGGCTCCATCCCGTCCGTCCCGTCCCGCCTGTCCATGGCAGCGCACGCGCTCACCGCCGTGGTCGTGGGGAGCCTGCTCGCCCTCACCTCCGTCGCGTCACCTGCCGGAGCGTCTCCGGTCGGTGGGCTCCGCGCCCAGGAGCTGACGGAGCGGGTGGACGCCGCGGTCGCGCAAGTCCAGGACACGATCATCCGCTTGCGGGAGCACATCCACCAGTACCCGGAGCTGGGGAACCGCGAGTTCAAGACCGCCGAGCTGGTGGCCGACCACCTGCGTGCGCTGGGGTTCGAGGACGTGCGCACCGGCGTGGCCCATACGGGGGTTGTGGCGGTGCTCCGGGGTGGCCGGCCCGGTCCAGTGGTGGCGGTGCGCGCCGACATGGACGCGTTGCCGGTGACGGAGGACACGCCGTACCCCTTCAAGTCCACTGTGCGCACCACCTACCTGGGCCAGGAAGTGGGCGTGGCGCACGCTTGCGGGCACGACATCCACGTGGCGGTGCAGCTGGGCGTGGCCTCGGTGCTGGCGTCGATGCGAGACGAGTTGCCGGGGACGGTCAAGTTCATCTTCCAGCCGGCGGAGGAGGGGCCGCCGCCCGGGGAGGACGGGGGCGCGCGCATGATGGTGGCGGAGGGCGTACTGACCGATCCGGCCCCCAGCGCGATCTTCGGCCTTCACAGCTTCGCCGAGATGGAGGTGGGCAAGGTGGGGTTCTCGGTCGGCCCCGCGCTGGCGGCGGTGGACCACTTCAAGATCGTCGTGCAGGGGAAGCAGGCCCACGGTGCCGCGCCTCACCTGAGCGTGGACCCGATCGTCATGGCGTCCCAGGCCGTGTCCGCCTTCCAGACGATTCGGTCGCGGAACCTGAGTCCCCTGGAGCCCAGCGTGGTGACGGTGGGGCTGATCCGGGGCGGCACCCGCTACAACATCATCCCCGACGCGGTGGAGATGGAGGGCACCGTGCGCACCTACAACCCCGACGTCCGCGACGCCGTGGAGCGGCGCATGAACGAGATTCTGGCCGGCGTCACCGCCGCGGGAGGCGGCTCCTACGAGCTGGAGTACGACCGGGGCACCCCCGCCACGATCAACGACCCTGCGCTGGCCGCCCAGATGCTGCCCACACTGCGCCGTGTGGTCGGCGACGACAACGTGCTGGACCTGGACCCGACAATGGGCGGCGAGGACTTCGCCTACTTCGCAAACGAGGTCCCGGGCTTCTTCTTCCGGCTGGGCCAAGTCCTGCCCGGCGGCTACTCCGGCGGACACCACACCCCCGACTTCCAAGCCGACAACTCGGCGGTGCCGGTCGGCATCCGAGCGATGACGAACCTGCTGCTGGACTACTTGGAGGCAGGGCAGCCGGCAACGTGATGGCGACTGGCATCAGGAGCAGGGAAGCGATGGAACAGCAACTTCGGCAGCAGGTGGCCGCAGGAATACATCTCGTTTCCGAGGGCATCGAGCGCTATCGCGTGTTTACGCCGTTCCAGCTGGACGACGGTGATCACCTCTCTATCGTTCTAAAGAAGGAGGGTGGGGACTGGTTTTTTTCGGACGAGGGGCACACATACATGCACCTTAGCTACGACATCGACTCGTTTGTTCAATGCCTCTTGAAAATATCATACGTGTCCTTCCTGAACCGAGAAACCAGGAGCGCACCATGACCGAGAGCCAGCACGTGGAGTGGAAGGAATCCTGGCGCGACGACTATCTCAAGTGGATCTGCGGGTTCGCGAACGCACAGGGCGGGGTGCTGCAAGTGGGGCGGAACGACCGTGGCAAAGTCGTGGGAGTCAAGGATGTGCTTCGGCTGCTGGAAGAGATTCCCAACAAGGCGCAGTCGGCTCTCGGGATCATCGTGGACGTGAACCTCAGGTCCGAAGACGGCACCGAGTACGTGGAGATCGTAGTCGGTCCTTACCCGAATCCGATTAGCTACAAGGGGGAGTTCCACTACAGAAGCGGCTCTACGAAGCATATCCTCCGAGGTGCTGAACTGAATCGATTTCTGATGCGGAAACATGGTAGGACATGGGACGACGTTCCAATGCCTGGTGTGCGCGTCGGCGACCTGGACGGAGCCGCGTTTGACGAATTTCGTAAGTTGGCCGCGGCTAGCGAAAGGCTGCCAGTCGATGTGATGGAGGAGTCCAATACGGGGGTGATTGAGAAGCTCAATCTGCGGGAGGGCAGGCATCTGAAGCGGGCCGCCGTGCTGCTGTTTCATTCGACGCCGCAACGGTTTATCGGTGAAGCATACGTCAAGATCGGGTACTTCCGTGGCTCGGAACTGCTGTATCAGGACGTGATCGAGGGTAACCTCTTCACCCAGGTGGACCGTATCGTGGACCTTCTCTACACAAAGTACACTCGGGCGTTGGTATCGTATCGTGGCGTGAGTCGGGTCGAGACCTTTCCTGTGCCGCGAGACGCGATCCGTGAGGCAGTGGTCAACGCCGTGATTCATAGGGATTACACCCGCCCAGCGCCTAGTCAGATTCGGGTTTACGACGACCGGATCATGCTCTGGAATCCGGGTCGTCTGCCGGAGGGATGGTCGCTGGATAAGCTGACGGGGAATCACCCGTCACAGCCGCACAATCCCGTGATAGCCAATGCGTTCTTTCGGGCAGGGCTGATTGAGGCCTGGGGCCGGGGCGTGCAACGGATCATGGCAAGTTGCAAAGAGTTGGGCAGTCCCCTGCCCGAATGGCGGATTGAGCCTGAGGACGGGCTATGGGTGGAATTCCCGTTCTCGGCTCGGTACCAAGCAGCCGACGCGAGGGTTGCAGGGAAGGCTCGAGTGCCGGAGACTGCCCAAGAAACTGTCCAAGAAGTCCCGCACGCTACCCAAGAAACTACCCAAGAACCACGAGAGACTGCCCAAGAAGCGCAGGAGACTATCCAAGAAGTCGCATCCACTACCCAAGAAACGCCGGAGACTGCCCGAGAATCGTCGGAAGCTGCCCAAGAAACTGTCCAAGAAGCGCGAGAGACTGCCCAAGAAGTGCCGGAGGCTGCCCAAGAAACTGCCCTAGAAGTTCTGAAGACTATCCAAGAAGGCGTACCCCCTGCCCAAGAAGCTGAACCCACTCCGCCCACGACGACGGCTCCCACTTCCCGGGAACGCATCCTGGCCCTGCTCAAGGCCGAGCCGCGAATTACGCGGCGACTTTTGGCCGAGCGGATCGGCATCACGCCGAGCGGCGTCAAGTACCATCTGACCAAGTTGCGGAAGGCTGGGATCATCCGGCATGTTGGCCCGACGAAGGCTGGCCGCTGGGAGGTGCTGAAGTAACGCCGGCCTGCACGTAGCAGCGGAGACTCCAATGATCGAGAGGTACTTGAGAGACCTTGGGACCAAGTGTTCGCGAGGAGGTCGCACATGCCGCACTTCCTGACGCAGGTTCGGGTGCAGGGGGTCCGGGGAATCAAGGACCTGGAGGTGGGGTTCATCTCGCCCGTCGATTTTCTGCCGGGGACGCTGTTTGCGGATTATCGACCTAGGCAGGGGGCGTACAAGGACGCGAGGACCCCAGCCACCATTGAGTTCGAGTACTCGACTCCCGACGGGGGCAGGGCCATGCGGTGGCGGCGCACCAGCGGCTGGCGACAGACGTTCTACGGGCGGCGCAACGCATCGCAGCCCCAGCGTCCCGTGCACATGCATCTGATGCGGAACCTGGACGACCCGTCGGAGGCGCGCGATCTGGTGGCCGGGATGACACACGGACGAGCGGCCACGCAAGCAAGACCCCTGACGATGTGGCAAATGAACTTTGCAGAGAGAATGTTGCCGTTCAGGTACTCGGAAGTGGTCGACCTGGTCAGAGACGGCAGCAGCTTGCTGTTTGCGCGGCAGATCGGCGGTGCAGAGTACTCCGAGTTCCACATGGCTGCCGGCGAGCGGGCGATGTCGCGCCTGTCGCAAGAAGTTGCGGATTTGCACGACGCGCTGGTCTTGATCGACGACGTCGAGGCCAGGTTGCATCCGTGGGCGCAGCAGCTTCTAATGCTGCACCTTCAGCAGCTCGTCTTGTTCAACAACCTCCAGTTCATCGTGACCACCCACAGTCCGGTCGTGCTGGAGTCGGTTCACCCCCTTGCGCGGGTGTTCTTGGAGCGAGACGTCCGCGGGCGGGTCGCGGCCGTTGCGCTCTACCAGGACGTCGTGCAGGATGCCCTCTACGGCCGGGCTCGGAACGCACTCAGCCTGCTGTGCGAGAACGAGGCGGCCGAAGCGATCCTCCACGGCGTCTTCGACGTTCTGTTTCTTCGGCTGCGGATTCGACGGGAATCGGTGCGGATCGGCAGGGACACGGGTGCCTCGGAGTTCCCGGCCCACGCCGCCGCGTTCAGCAAGTTCGGACAGATCGACAACTTTGTGTTTGTTCTGGACGGAGACCAGCGCGACCGGGGCATCAAGGCCAAGATCGCCGAGCGCGTAGGCCGCAACGTGGCTGTGCTCTTCCTCCCCGGCGAGGACGCGCCGGAGGTGTGGGTTTGGAGAATCCTGCGGAGCTGGACGGAGCCGATAGCGGAGCAGTTGAACATTGATGCCGCCGAGCTGTCGGACCGCATGGATCGACAAGACGCGGTGTTCGACTTGGCCTCGGAAGGGCCGGCCGCCATTGCCAAGATCAAGCTCGAGAACTTGGCTCATCCGTTGGGGTGGGACGTGCCGGACCTGTGCCAGGTCGTTGCGCGTGTGGAGGCGGGGCGCACGGGCTGCGAGTGCCAGACGCTGATGAGGGATCTGGCGCAGGCGCTGACAAAGTGGCGCGAGGATTACGTGTGACCGTCGGTCGGCTTAGGTCGTAGATTCGCGTAATCGCCTGGCCGTATTGGAACACGGCCTTGGACAGTTCTTGAACCGGCGTGTCGAGCACGAACGCACCATCGGCTCTGGCTAGGCCCGTTTCCGCCATAATGCGTTCGAGCAGCATTCCGCGGCTTCCCTGAAGGAAAGCATCCACGTCGTGGTCATAGCTGATCCGCATCAACGTGTGGCCACGGTCCGACAACCGAACGCCGCCTGCCACTTCCGAGATGTGGATCGGGTAATGGTCCCCGTCCGGGAACTTGAGGCCGGTATCGAGCATGAGCGCACCATCTGGGCGACGCTCAAGTCGAACGTCCTGGCAAAGCCGCTCGCATAGCGACCGCTGCAACACCGCAACATCAAGTGCCATCGAACAACCCCCCGGCTCTCACGCTCCCGGCAGCCCGCACGCCGGCCGCTCGCCCCCGTCCCCGTCCCCGGCCACCACCTCCAGCCGGCGCTGGACCGCCGTTCCGAACACGCCGCCGCCGTCGCCGTAGACCGACGAGATGCGCACGTCTCCGGACGGATGGAAGTCGCCGCCGCGGGCCCAGTTGGACCAGTTGCGGTCCACGGCCGAGATCGACACCGACGCGCGCACGCCGGCGGGCAAGCCGTCCTGCAGGGCACGGAGAACTTCCACTTCCTCGTCGGTGCCTTCGAAGAGGTCGAAGAGGCCCAGGTCCTGGGGGAAGACGATCTCGCTGTCCTCACGGCCAATCGAGACCCCCAACAGGTCCAGCGTGTCGTCGGCTTCGATTCCGCGGGCCGCAAGGGGCGCTCGCAGCCCGAAGAACTGGGCCTCGGCCACGTATGTCCAGACGCCGTCGGCGGGGGTCCAGCGTAGGCGGTAGTTGGCGTCGGGCTCCAGTCGGCAGGCGCCGTCGGCGGGTGCGGCACCGGCGGGTGCGGCGTCGAGGAAGGAGAAGACGCCGGGGACTCGACTGCGGCCCGTCAGAACCTGTCCGCCGGACGCCCGGACTTCCAGCTCCAACGCTTCCCCGGGGGCGAACGGAGCGGTCGCGGCAGGCGCCACATAGCACGACGCTTCCGGCAGGTATTCGTTCTCGTTGCGGCGCGCAACGCACTCTTCGCCGGGCGCCTCCACGAGGACGACGGCAGCGCCGGACTCGCCCGTGATCCGCACCGACGCGCCGTCCAACCCCCCCGGACGGGCACCGAAGAGCTTGTGCAGCAGCGTGGAGGCGGCCATGCGGACCACGGGAGGCTCGGCAGGGTCGCCCGTGCCGCCCCGCTCCAGCGTCACCACGACCTGGGATTCGGCGATGATCGCGTCGGCGGGCTCGATCAGCTCGGTCTCGGTCAGTTCGCAGCCCGTGCTAGCCGCCACCGCCAGCCCGGTCGCCGCCAGGGAACCGGCCCGGCAGGCCAGTGCCAGCGCGGCCTGGCGGGCCAGCGCGGCACGGCGCACACCCCGTCGCCCCATCATCGGAACGACGCCTCAATGCCAATGGTCGGCAGGATGGGAATCATGGAGATGCCGGTGCGCACCGGCGGGTCGCGGTCGTACTCGAAGAAGTAGAAGAGTGCGTTTTTCTGGTTGTACACGTTGATCACGCTCAGGTAGGGGGTAAGTTGGCCCCAGCTCCGGACGACGCTCTTGCGCAGGCCGATGTCCAGCCGGTGGCGAGCCGGGTAGCGCGCACCGTTGCGGGCGCCCAGGAGAACCCCGGTGTTGTAGTCGATCTCCACTCCGCCGAAGATCGGTCGGTGGTTGTAGAACTCGAAGGTTCCCAGGGGCAAGGTGTAGGGCAGTCCGGTGCCGAAGTTGAAGCGCAGGTTGCCCTCCAGGCCCCACCAGCCCAGCGGTCGGCGAAGCACTATGTCCAAGTCGAAGCGACGGTCGAAGAGCGGTGGATAGGTGACCAGGGGCTGGGGATCAAGTCCCGAACGCCCGTCGGGGAAGGTGCGGTCAGTCTTCAAGAACGACGCCGACACCCATCCCGTCGTGGAGCCCAGGTCCCGCTTGGCGAAGAGGTCCACGCCCCAGGCGCGGCCGGTGCCCGCCAGCAGGTCGTCCAGGGGATCGTTGGGGTCCTCGGCCGTGTTCTCGGCGATCACTCCGTCGAAGTCGCGGTAGTAGCCCTCCACCGAAGCGAACCACTGGTCGTCCTCGCCGAAGAAGCTCTCCACCGCCACCTGCACCTGGTCTGAGGCCACGCGAGGCGCACGTTCCCCGGCGACGACCCACACGTCCAGCCCGATCGGCAGCTCCTCGTTGCGCCGGGAGTGGATGAACTGGGAGTAGCGTCCGCCGGCCAGCCGCACCGCCGAGCGTCCGCCTCGAACGAAGCGCTTCAAGGCGAAGCGGGGCGACACGGTGGTCTCGTTTCCGCCTGTGTCGGGGCGCCAGTGGTCCACGCGCACGCCCGCCTCCACCAGCCAGCGGGAGCTAGGGTCCCAGACGATCTGGGTGTAGCCCGCCGTCTCCCAGCCGTTGCCCCTGCCGTCCACGAAGTCGGTGCCGCCCGCCCGGATCTCGTTGTCGTAGGCGATGCGACTGGCGGCCAGCCCGGACTTCCAGCGGGTGCGAGGGGTGGGGCGGCGCTCCAAGTCGGTTCGGAAGGTCGCTTGTTCCACCAGCGTGGCGAAGGTGGCGTCGAAGTCTTCGAAGGACAGGTCGGCGTCGAAGCGCGAGAACGACGCCTTCACGTCCAGCGCTCCGCCCCCCTGCATCGGACTCGTCCACGATGCGCCCGCGGCCCAGTTGCCCCACTTCCAGTCGAACTTCAGAGGCGCATCTTCGTCGCTCAGCTGGGAGAGGTCCACCACGTCTTCGCCCACATAAGCGGAGATGCGGAGTCGGTTGCCGCCGCGGGTCCACCCCTCGAAGACGCCCTGCAAGTCCGAGAGGTGGTAGGGGACGTTCGTCCATGGGCGGAAGAGCACATCGAAGTACGAACGTCGCCCCGACACCCGCCAGCGCGCGTTGGCCAGCCCCAGTCCGCTCGCGAGGCCGTCGGGCAGGGAGCCGTTCACCGCCGTTCGGGCTGCCAGCAAGCTCACGCCGGCGTCCACGCCGAAGCGGCCGTCTCCCGGGTCGGATTCCACGGAGAGAACCGAAGACACGCGCCCCCCGTACTCCGCCGGGAAGCCGCCCGACTGGAGCTCCGCCCGAGCCACCATGTCAGCGTTGAAGACCGAGAAGAAGCCGCCCAGGTGGAAGGGGTTGAAGATCGGAACGTCGTCCAGGAGGATCAGGTTCTGATCGGCCGAGCCGCCTCGAACGTTGAACGCCGCCGAGAAGTCGGAGATGGTGGTGACGCCCGGAAGCACCTCCACAGCGCGCAGAGGGTCGGCCTCCGCCACTCCGGGGATCGCCTTGACCACACCCCGGTCCATCTCCTGGATCGTGGCGCCGGCCGTCTCCTCGAAGCGCACCCGGGCGCGGCTGCGCTCGGCCTCCACCATGACGCCCTGCAATTCAATAGCCTGGGGGGTCAGGACGATGTCGGCCTCCACGCGGCCGTCGCTGCTCGCCTCAACGGTCGTCTCGTAGGCGGCGAAGCCGATGCGGGTCACCGACAGCCGGTACTCGCCGGGCGACAGGTCGGCGAAGACGAAGAAGCCCAAGGCGTCGGTTCCGGCTGTCTGGAGGGGGGCGGCCGTCGTTACGGCTTCGGCTGTCGTGTCGCCGGCGGAGAGCAGTCGGACGGTGGCGCCCTCCACTGGAGTGCCGTCCTGGGACCACACGCGGCCTGCGACTTCGGCGTCCTGGGCCCACGCCGGGGAGGATGGAACGGCAGTCCAGCCCAAGGCGAGCAAGACGGCGGCGGCGGAAACGGGCGGGCGGGAGTTGTACACGATGCAGCGGTTCTCTCACGGGCGAGCGGGGGGCGGGGCCGACGGGCCGGGACATGGCCGGTACCGTAACTTACCCGACATACGACACCCGACCTGGAGAAAGGTTCCACATGGCGGCACGGGACGCCCTGGGGCTTCTGGCCCGAGTGGGGCGCACGCGGCTCGCGGCGGCGCCCACGCCCTTGGTCGAGACGCCTGGACTGGCCGACGCGCTGGGCACTGCGGCGAAGGTGCACGTCAAGGCCGACGCCTGGACGGGGTTTGGGCTGGGCGGCAACAAGGTCCGCAAGATGGAGTACGAGTTGGCACCGGATCGGTTGAAGGGCGCGACCCACTTGGTGACCGCGGGAGGACCTCAATCCAACCACTGTCGGGTGGCAGCTGCCGCGGCGGCCCACCTGGGGCTGGGGTGCACGTTGGTGGTCAACGGCGTGCCGGACGACCTGGCGCGAGGCAACGCCATGCTCCACCGGCTCTTCGGTGCGCGGATCGTCACCGTGGCGGAACGCTCCCAGCGGGATGCCGCCATGAAGGCGGAGGCGGACCGGATTGCGGCGGCGGGTGGCAGGGCCTTGGTGGTGCCTCTAGGCGCCTCCACGCCTCGCGGTGCTCTGGGCTACATCCACGCATTGGCGGAGCTGCGGAAGCAGTTGGACGGAGCGGCGCGAGCGTGGGTCTTCGTCGCCTCGTCGTCGGGCGGCACAATGGCTGGACTGGTCCTGGGGTGCGCACTTCTGGAGTGGCGTCCGAGGCTGGTGGCGGTGAGCGCCGACGAGCCAGCGGAGCGGATCAAGTCCCTGGCAGGGGAGCTGGCGTTGGGGGCGGCGCGACTTCTATGCGACGCGGCTGAGTCGCGACGAGGAGGCGGCCCCACAGGGACGGCCGGCTCCGACGGTCCCGGTCCGCCCCATGGCTTGCTGGCCCGAACCCGGGAGACGGCGGAGGACGTGATCGCCACCGACGCCTTCGTCGGACCCGGGTACGGTCATCCGACGCCGGCCGCGGAAGAGGCCGCGCTTCTTTTTGCCCGCAACGCTGGGTTCGTGCTGGACCCCGTCTACACGGCGAAGGCGGCCGCCGCCATGGTGGCATGGGTCAGGGCCGGCAAGCTGGTGGACGCCCGCCATGTGGTCTTCCTCCACACCGGCGGCCACCCGGCTCTCTTCCGCTGACCCTCAGAGTGCTGCGCGCCGCTCTCCCATCTTCTTCACGTAGCGGTCGAACCACTCGATCATCTCGGCCAGGGCGTGCAGTACCGACTCTCGGGCCCGGTAGCCGTGGCTCTCGTCGGGGAGCATGACGAGCCGGGCCTTGCCGCCCAGCCCCTTCACGGCGTGGTACATCCGCTCCGACTGCACGGGGAAGGTCCCGGAGTTGTTGTCGGCGGCGCCGTGGATCATCAGCATCGGCTCGTTGATCTGGTCCGCATGCATGAACGGCGACATGGCGAAGTAGAGTTCAGGCGCCTCCCAGAACGTCCGCCGCTCCGACTGGAAGCCGAAGGGGGTCAGGGTGCGGTTGTAGGCGCCGCTCCGCGCGATCCCCGCCTGGAAGAGGTCCGAGTGGGCCAAGAGGTTCGCGGTCATGAAGGCACCGTAGGAGTGGCCGCCGATCCCGATGCGTTCCGGGTCGGCCACGCCCATCGAGACCACCAAATCCACCGCGGCCTTCGCCGACGAGACCAGCTGCTCCACGTAGGTGTCGTTGGCCACGTCCCCGCCGACGATCGGCATCGTGGGGTCGTTGAAGACCGCGTACCCCTGGGTCAGGAAGAACATGTGGGACGAGCCGCTGATCCTCGAAAACCGGTTGGGGGAGCCTCGTACCTGGCCCGCCGTCTGGGCGTTGGCGTACTCCCGCGGGTAGGCCCACAGAACGGTGGGCACCCGGCCGCCGTCGTAGCCCGGAGGCAGATAGAGGGTGCCCGAGAGCTGCACGCCGTCCTCGCGCTGGTAGGTCAGGAACTCCTTGGACACTCCCGCCAGCTGGGGCGCCGGGTCCGGGAAGTGGGTCAGCGCTCGCCGCTGGTCGGTTCGCAGGTCGCGCACGTAGTAGTTCGGCGGTTCGGTCTTGGACTCGTAGCTGGTGACGACGCGCCGGCCTTCGTCGTCCAGCATGGCCACCACCGTCTCGTAGGAGTCGGACCCGGAGCGGAAGAGCCGCTGCGTGTCGCCGGTCTCCACGTCCATACGGTCGAGGAAGGGCCGGTCGCCCTCGTCGGAGGCGCCGGCTCCCCGCAGGTATATCCAGTCGTCCCGTTGGACCATTGCATCGCCCGCAGGGTTCATGATCGGCGTCCCGGGGTGGCCGTAGCGGTCCTCCGAGTTGCGCTCCCACAAGAGTTCCGTGCCGAAGGGACGCTGGCCCACGTCGGCCTTCCACATGCGCATGGTGCGGCTGGGCCGGTCGTACTCGGTCACGAACGCCAGGTCGCCGGCGCCGCGGGTCGTCCCCATAAGGCGGAACTCGGTCCTGATCAGTTCCTCCGCCTCGCCGTCGAAGGGCGCGGCCAGGGCCATGAGGCGGTCGCGGTGGGGCGCCTCGGCGCGGGGGTTGCCTCCGTCCAGCGCCTCGGTGTACGCCAGCACATCGTCTTCGCCGTCCATCCAGTGGTGGCCGCGAGGACCGTCGTACACGCCGCCGATGGGGATGCCTTCTCCCAGCCCGATCTGGTGGAGTTGGCGGACGACCTGCCCCTCCATGTCCCAGACCTCCACGTCGCGGGCGAAGAGGCGGTCGGGCACCAGGTACGAGAAGGGCTTCCGCAGGCGCTGGACCAGGATCAGCCCGCCGCTGGGCGACACGCTGACCGCCCCGAAGACGCCCGGCGAGCCGATAGGATGCGCTTCGGCGGTGGCGGGCTGCACAATGGCCAGGTGGGCGGTGGCGTAGTGCTCGTACAGCGCCGCGTCGAACGGGGACTTGAGGAGGTCCTGGTAGGTGCGCACCGGGGCTCGTCGGCCCTCGGACTCCTGGACGACGGGTCCGGTTGGCGTTGTCGGCTCCTGCGGCGGCGCGCCCCTCCCGTCGGGCACCAAGCGGCACAGTAGCGCGCTGCTGTCGGGGAGCCAGTCGCACGCACGGCCGCTGGCGCCGTTGAGGCGCGGACCCAGCAGCATCTGCGCCTGCCCCGACGCCACGTCCACGGCCCACAGCTCGATGCCCTGGCTGGTGGCGCGCTCCAAGGCGAACGCCGAGCCGTTCGGGGAGAAGTCGGGCGTGGACCAGCCGTCCCCGGCAGGCAAACGCACCGTGCGCTCGTTGCCGGTCTCCACGTCCAGCAGGCTGAAGCCGGTCACTAACGACGTGCCGAAGCGCCCGTTGGTGGCGGGGTTGATCCGCCTGCCCGCCAGTCGTAGCATGGGCTGGGACTGCTCCTCGATGCTGGGCATGTTCTTCCGGTGCGCGAGCGCCAGCCAGCGTCGGTCCGGCGACACGGTGACGAACGGCGCGGGGGGCGCGTCCAGGATCTGGACCACCTCGGCAGGCGGTTCCCGGTAGCCGGTCTGGGCCGGAGCCAGCGCGGGAGTCGCGGCGACCGTGAGGGCGCAGGCCACGAAGGCGCAGGCCAGGAAGACGGGGGCGAGAGGTCGGACGCGGATCATGGACAGCACCTCCACTTTGAGGGGCGGGATGGACGACGGCGTACTCGACAGAGTGGGACCGCCGCTACGGCTTGGGCAAGAGTGCGTGACGGTCTCGCATTCCGCGCGACGTTCCATCGCGTTGGCAGGCGCGGCGGCCGTCTTGGTGTCCGCGTGTGGCGAACCGGCGGAGCAGGACCAGATCGTCCCGCTGACGCCTTTCGCGTCGGTTCCGGTTCCGCTCAGCCGAAACAACCAAGTGGCCTTGACCGACGAAGCCACCGCCTGCGTGATCGACTCGTATGAAGCACGGGTGTTCTGCACTGGCCAGAGTGATGCGTCGTCACGCGCCTTCGGTCGCCAGGGCGACGGACCGGGCGAGTTTTGCGCACTCTCCAAGGTCGTCGGCAGTTCCGACGGTGCTGTGGGAGTGGTGGACTTCGACTTAAGGCGACTTCAAGTCTTCGAGCCCGTGGGTTCGCAACTGCGCGTAGCCGAGACGCGCGTGCCCAGCATCTTCACGCCCACGGCGCCGCTCGCTTCAACCGTGGTGGGGTATCGCATCGCCGTCTTGATTTCAGGTCCTCAGTACTACCACCTGGAGCTGGAGCTGCACGACGGGAATGTGACGTGGGAACGACGCTACCCTGGAAGCCTAGCCGGATCGGATTGCGAACAAGAAGCGGACCTCTACCCCGGCACGCCCATCCCCGGCGGCGGCATGGCGTTCTCCGTCTGCGATGGACGGAAAATGGCCTTCTTCGCGGACAGGGACGACGATGCTCCGATCCTGGTGCCAACGCCAACGTACGCCGAAGAAATGCCGGGCGAGCGGGATGTGGATCAGTACGTCGCCGGGTTGCGGACGTTGTTTGGCAGCGAACCGCCCAGCTCCCAGGTGGCGGAGTATCGGGGCCGTCCGAAGCACTGGTACAGAAGCAATGCGGCCGTGGACGGGGAAGGAAGGCTCTGGATTGCCACGAACCGGGACCGCGACGAGTATTCGTACTTGGACGTCTATGCCGACCGAGAGTACGTCGGGACCGTGCGGGTGCGCGACCGCCTGATGGGGTTCGACGTGCGGGGCTCGACGCTCGTGGTGGTTGCGGAGCGGGCTGGCCCATCTCCCAGCAGGGTTGTGGACTGGTACCGTGCGTCTATCGCGTTCGCGACGCCGGTGCTCCGCTAGTGCTAGTGCTAGTGCTAGTGCTAGTAGCAGTGCTAGTAGCGCCAGTGCTGGTAGGGGCTACCCGTCCCGCTCTCGCGCACACCAGTTCGTAGTCCTGGGGACTGTCCACGTCCCACGCCGCTTCGGCGGGCCACTCGAGATGGACGACGTGGGCGCGATGAAGTTGTAGCAGGGCGCGGCCCCCGCCGGCGTCCAGGGCGGCCAGTTCGCCGAAGAGGCGGCGGTCGTACAGCACGGGCGGGGCGGTCTGTCGATCGGCGTAGCGGGATGCCACCGCCAGCGCCTCCGTTTGGCGGTGGCGGGCGACGGTAGCGCGAAGCATCTCCGGGGTCGTGAAGGGCATGTCGGCCAGCAGCACCACAACTGCCGTCGGCTGGGTCCGGGGGTCGGCAATACGGTTGGGCTCGCGGTCGGGCCTGCGGTTGGGCTCGCGGTTGGACGGGCGGCTGAACGGGCGGAGCAGGTGGACCGTCCCGACGGCGACCGACGTGTGCAGCCCCTCGGCGTGGTTCGGGTTGTGAACGAGATCGCAGGGCAGGTCTGCCAGCACTCCCTCGACCCCTTCCCGGTCGTGACCTGTCACCACGACCACCGGGTCCAGTCCCCCTTGCAGCGCGACCGAGACGACGCGCCTGACCATGGCTTCGCCCTCGACCTCCAGCAGCAGCTTGTTGCGGTGTCCCATGCGCGTGGACGAGCCTGCAGCCGCCACGATCCCCGCGACACGGCTGTCGCAGGTCCCCGCTTGCGTCACTGCTCCGAGGCACTCTCCAGCCATGCCGACCACCAGAGCGTCGCCAGCATGTCTGCCCCGGCGGCCAGCCGCTGCGCCGCAAACTCCCGTGCCTCCTGGGCTGGCGGTGCGTCGGGTGCAAACCCCACATCCCGCTCGATCCGGTACAGGGTCTCGACCTGGTTGTGGGCCGCCATGATGTGCTCGAAGACTGCTTCCCGCACCGAACCAACCACCGACGGCGGAGGGTCTCGGCGCTGGTGACGCCTCACGTCCTCCAACGTCACGTGCGCTCCGACGAAGGCGCTCTCGAACCGGGAGTGGATGCCGTTGTCGCGGGTGTAGCCGTGCGGGTTCGGCGTGTCCTCGTCCCACCCGTTGAAGTGGATCGTGGTATGGTGCGGCTGGGAGGCGTCGGTCACATAGTGTCCCATGATCCCGGCGTCGGCCACGATCCGCTCTTCGATCCACCGTCGCCGCGTCGGGTCGTCCTCCGCCCGCCAACGCCGCCAGCTCGCCACGGTGCGCTGGTACATCTCCGCAATCCGGTAGGGCAGGAAGCCCACCGACTGCTCGGGGCGGGGGACGTTCGCTTCGTACAACACGCGAAGGAAGGCGAAGCGGCTCCGGGGCTCCAAGCCGTCGGGCTCGAGGATCGAGCTGGGGATGTTCTCCAGGTCGATGTAGTGGTCGTACTGGAACGCTTGGTCCATCTCCCGGAGAGTGCGCTCCCGCCAGCGGTCGGGCTCCGGGTTCAGGTAGACGAGCTGGTCGGCGGCGGCGCGGAAGAACGCCGGCATCGCGTCGGGAATCGCCTCGGTGGCGGCCCGTGCGGCCATTTCGTGGCCTGCTTCTCCCCAAGGCGCGACGGCACCCAGCCCCACTGCCGCCAGTAGCGTTGCGGAGGCGAGTCGCTTGGTGGCCTGCTGCCGTGCGTTCGGACGCCTGCCTGTCGCCATCGCCGTCCTCCGTCGAGGGAATCCGTTCCGTCCTTGCAATCTAACTCCAAACTCATGCATGATGGGCTTGCGGTCGTCCCACGCATGATGGGCCTGCGGTCGTCGAGACAATGGGATCGAAGTGAGGAAGCCGTGCGCGGAACGACAATCAAGCGGTGGACCTGCGGCGGTTCTCGAGTCGCTTGGAATGACGTGAAGGCGTGGGTGGCGGTAGCGGTTCTCTGCTTGGGTTGCGTTGGATACCCTGCTGGCAGCTCCCTTGCCGCACAGGAGAGGCTGATCGAAGCGCCGTCGTTGTTCTCGTCGTCCGACGATGTGGAGCGGGTTCGGTCTTCGGTGGCGTTCGACACGTTATGGGTGTTCGGCGGCCCGTCAGACACGCTGCTGGCAGCTCCCATGCTGCCCCGCCTGGATGGTGCACAGGGCGTGGTCTTCTTCGACATGCTAAACCAGGCGGCCTACCGGCTCGGGAAGGACGGCGAACTGTTGTGGACCTGGGGGACCAAAGGCGAAGGGCCGGGCGAGCTGCAGGCCGTCGAGGCGATCGATGTGGCGCCGGACGGCTCGATAGTACTGCTGGACTCGGATAATCTGCGCGTCGTGCGGTTGAGTGCCGACGGTCGGTTGCTTGAACCCGCCTTATTCATGAAGTCGTCGTTCGGTCGGATTTGTGGACGTGTGGGCGGCAGCGAGGCGCAGGCAGTGGAGGAATGGAGTCGATTTGAGGGCCGCGAGGGGGCAAGAGACGCTCGTGCGGCGTGTTCCGGCGGCCCTGGAAGTGCGCCGGAGGCACGCTGAACGCACGGGTGCGTCGGAGCGACCCCGGGAATCGAAGAAGGGAGCGGGCGCCGGGCGGCTCTCTCGTGCGGCTAGCCGCCGGGGTCCGGCAGCAGGGCCAGCTGCCGGGCGGCCAGCGCCCAGTGTCGGGCGGAGCGGCCCACGACCGCCGTCACGCGGCGTCCCGAGACGGTGAACCGAGCGGGCGAGCGCAGGACGCGCTCGAGCAGCCGTCGCAGGCTCCAGCCGGTCTGGGTGGCCCGTTCCAGCAGCGTGCGCAGCACGTGCATGATCTGGTAGCCGAACAGTCCGACGAGCAGGCGCGCCTCGTTGCAGGCGAAGGCGTCGACGCTCGGGCTGCGCTTCGCGACCGGACGGCCCCGGTAGAAGCGCTTGGGCCGCAGCGACGACGACAGCGCGGGGTCCACCACGCTCTTCAGCTCGCCCATGTGGCCTTCGGCCTTGCCCCGCTTCCGGTAGAGGTCCAGCAGCGCGTCGGCGGGCATCTCGTCGGGCGACATCGACGTGATCAGCCAGAACCGGTCCGGAAACAAGTCGCCGGGCCGCTCCTTGACCACGCACACCACGCGCCGCGCCCGCGACCACGACCGGGCCCGGTAGCCCTCGGGCTCGTGGACCCACGTCCGCGGCTCGGCACCCGGCTCCGGCGGCTCGGCCCACATCGCCAGCGTCGCTTCGTCCACGGGCCGCTCGGCCATCCGCTTCAGCACGTCGTTCGTCTTGATCCGGGCCACGAACGGCGTGCCCCGCTCTTCGAGCCCCCGCATCAGCGGCTCGGCCGGGTAGCCCGCGTCCATCCGCACGATCGCCTTGCGGCAGCAGTGCCGCTCCACGCGGTCCAGCACCGCCAGGACGAACTCCTTCCCGCCGTCGGCCGTGTGGACCGAGCCCTTCCGCAGACGAGCGTCCAGCAAGTCGCCCGTCTCCGCCGCCGACGCCACCAGCGGATGGTACACCGTCGCGTGGAAGTAGCCGTTCCACTCGCTGCCCGGCTGTCCGCCGTGCACCTCGATCGGCAGGCTGTCCAGGTCCACCACCATCTGCGACAGCCGGCGCCCCCCGTTCTGCGCCCGCAGCCGCCAGCCCGCCATCCGCGCCAAGCCCTCCCGCAACACCTCCCGGTTCCGGCCCTGCGCCAGCCGCGCCGTCAGCCGCGACAGCGTGGGCTGCGACGCCAAGCCGCGCCCCTCGGCCAACGGCGTCGTGCCCGCTCGCCCGCTGGTCGCCAGCCGGAACGCCGGATCGTCCCGCAGCACCGTCGCGTCGTCGTGGTCCCGCCGGCCTTGCGCCGCCAGCAGGCACGCCGTCCGCACCAGATCGGCGGTCGAATGCCGAATCCGGCGCGGGTCCCGAGCGTCCTCGATGCGCTCGCTCAGCCAGCGGTCCACGCCGCTGGCGCTCAGCACCTGGCGAGCGAGCAGGACGCCCGCGTCGCCCGTCACCTTCTCCGGGCGGACCTCGACGCGGATCGACTTGTTGAACCGAAACGGGGAACTCACTATCTTCACCTCGGCGTTGCGAGCGGCAGGTCGCCGGTTCTTGGCGGTACACCTTGAACCTACTGGCCTCGCCGCCGCACGCCACCTCCCTCACACCACCTCTGGTGAATAAGGCGGGTTGAAGAGATGCGGGCACCGGAAGGCGCTGTCTACATGAGCTCGGTGGCCGCGTTGCGCGGAGGGCGACTGGTGGTCGCTGACGGAGTCGTCGGACCGCTTCTCGCGCTGTGGGACGGTGAAGATGTGATTGCCGCGGGATTACCGGCCGATCTCGGCGAGCCTCACCGCATGTTGCACCAAGGAAGCTTGGTCCGGTGGCGCGACAACGCCTGGGTGTTTGGGTTCTCCAGCGGCAACGGATGGGCGACGTTCCGGGACAACCAGCTGATGGGCGTCTACCCTTACGTGAAACACTCGCCCTTTGGAAGGGCGCGGGAGGTGCGTCAGGGGCACGCCGTGCGAACGTGGATGCTGGCAAGACCTGTGGAAACGGGGCGGTCGTTGTCCGTGGTCGGCGACACGCTGTTTGTACTGTTCGGAGGCGAAGATTGGAGGCAGGGGCGGATACTGGACAAGTTTGCCTTACGGTCCGGGGCCTACTTGGAAACAGAGTTTCTTCCGCACTTTGCGAACTGGGCTGTCGTCGGCGAGGACAGAGTCTTCACCATCGAAGCTTGGGACGTGTACCCTCGCATCGTGGCGCTGGCGCGTTACAGCTCTCGGTCTCCCATCACGAACGGCGAGCGCTGAACCGTCGGCATCACCACCATGTGCAGGACGTTGACCCTGGGCGGTGCCTCCAGGACATACCGGACGGCGTCCGCCACGTCTTCGGACCGCAGAGCGTCCACGCCCTCGTAGGTTTGGCTGGCGCGAGCCGCGTCGCCGCGAAAGCGCACCAGGGAGAACTCGGTTTCCACCAGCCCCGGGTCTACGCTGGACATGCGGACCTTGGTGTTCACCAAGTCCAGGTTGGCGCCTTCCGTGAGTCCTCGCACCGCGAACTTGGTGGCACAGTAGACGTTTCCTTTGGGATAGGCCACGTAGCCCGCGATGCTGCCGACGTTGACCACATGCCCCGCGTCCCGCTCCACCATTCCGGGGAGCAGAGCCCGCATCATGTTCAGGACGCCCTTGACGTTGGTGTCGATCATCTCGTCCCAATCGTCGTGCTTTCCGTCGTGGACGGCGTCGAGCCCCCGAGCCAGCCCTGCGTTGTTGACCAGGATGTCGGCCGCCAGTCCTTCCGTCTCCAGCCACTCCGCGAAGCCGGCGACTTGCTCTCGGTCCCGCACGTCGAGGGCATAGGGGCGAGCCTCTCCACCGGCTTCCGCGATCTCGTCGGCCAGGGCTTGGAGCCTGTCGCTCCGCCGACCGGTCGCTACCACTCGGACGCCGGCCTCCGCCAGCGAGCGAACGCACGCCGCGCCGATCCCCGCCGTGGCTCCGGTGACGACTGCGACCTTCCCTGCTATGCGGCTCATGTGGCGGGCTCCCAGAATGAGCGACGACATGCTCGAACAACGGGACGGTACCAGCTGTTCAGGGGCGTGGCAAGGGGGTCTGTTCCGGGTCGAGACTCCCGGCGTCGGCGAGGGTGCCAGGAGACACTGAAGCCCCATGGCGAGACGCGCTCGGCGTCCAGGGGCTGGCGCGGAGGCCAGGACGCAAGCGGTAGGGAACCCTGGCGCGGTTGCGGGTTAGGCAGGGTACACGAAGAAGCGACCCCCCACCGCCTTTTGGAGGTTCCGATGCCAAGTCAGCCCGACGACGCAGCTCGCACCGCTCGTCGGAAGCCCACATGTCCACCGGAGGATGTGGAGCTCCTGAAGCGGCTCCGGCAAGGAGACGAGAAGGCACTGGAGATCGTCATCGAACGGGACCGGCTGGTGGTCTACCGCGGTGTTCGTCGGATCGTCGGCAACAGGCAGGCCGCCGAGGATGTGCTTCAGGAGACGTTTCTGCGGTTCTGGGCCCGCCGACAGAAGTGGCGGCCGGAACGACCGATCCGTACCATCCTGCGCCGCATCGCCGTCAACCTGTCAAAGGACCGCATCAGGTCGCGACGAGTTCGGTGCGACTGCCTAGCGTCCTGGCCTCGGCCCGCACCGCCGGAGGCGCCGGACGAGGCCGCGGAGCGTGCGGAACTCCGGGAAGCGGTCTGGGCCGCCATCGGACAACTGTCGGAGCGAAGGCGCCGTGCGGTCGTCCTCGTCCACTTCGAGGGCTGCTCGTACCAGGAAGCGGCGGATCGCATGAGCATATCGCCCCAGACAGTAGCCAATCACCTGACGGCGGCCCGGAAGGCCCTGAAGGTGAGTCTGGCACGGTACGCGGACGACTAACGGCGAAGGCGGACGACGGATCCAGCTTACGGACTGGAGTTTAGCGCGAATAGTAGGACTTCCCGGCTCGTTCGTTAAATGGGTGTTACAGTTTCCACCGTTGTGCCGGTCGAATCACGACTCGGCCCGGTGCGATCCCGCAACACGGAGAAAGCAAGATGACCTGGAAGCCGTTCGCCAACATCGTCCGCTCGACGTTTGGGTGGGTCACCCTCGCGTCGTTCACTTACCTCGTCTGGATCGTGGTCGCGACGGACAGCGTCGGCCGGAGCAGCGCTGCGTGGACGACATTCCTCGTGGACGGTAGCCACCTCGTCCCTATCCTCATGTCTGGCACGATCCTGGCTGGTGCGTTGGTCCACGGGCTCGTCCTGATCGCTAGGGGAGCATGGAGTCGCGTCGGAACACGACATGGTAGGCCAACAAAGATCGTAGCCTTCGCACTGTTAGCTACAGCCACCTTGCCAGTGGCGTCGCCTCTTCTGCAACCGGCTACTGGTGCCCTGAGAGATGTCGCGGGTATCGAGGTGCCGTCGCTGGCACTCGTCGCGCAGAACCGCTGTACGTCGGCCGATCCTTGCGTAAGCCCCCGCCCTGTCCCAGCTTGGATCATATGGGCTGCCCGCGGAATCGCTGCTGGAGTATCCGCCGCTATCGGCGTCGACATATGGCAAGAGGTCAAGCACCATGCCGGTGCTTGCTGGGAGTGGGCACTCCGATCTGTACTCAGTGCCCACAGTGCTAGTTCGGCAGCCATCAGCTGCTTCGCGGACATCGTAGCCGAACACTGGGGACGCTGACGCCATGGCATCTGTACCGAGGAAGATCAAGACTTGCATCGGTGTGCTTTTTGGAGCCGCTGGCTTCGCCATCGGAGTCTACCTATGGCACGGCCTGAAGGCCCTTTTAGCGAGCTTGCTTTGACCGACTGACAGACAGGGGCACCCCCTTGTAAGGAAGGCGACAGCGCACGCGCCGCCGCCTGCTGCTGGCGGATGGGACCGTCGGCGTAACCGCTACCCCTGCCGGTCCAGCGACACCAGCCGGATGACGCGCACGGTCTGGACGCCCAGATCGTCCGACTCGATGTAGGCCATCAGGCCGTTGGGGCCGAAGGCGTCGGGGATTCTTGTGCCGTCGGACGGCAGAGTGCCCACGTACTCGCCGGCGGGAGTGGCGATGTCCGTAGCCCCGTTTTCACCGCCCGTGCTGGACCGCGCCACCCAGATGCGGTCCTCCCAGTCCACCGCCAAGTTGGCGATGACGGGCACCTCGTCGGCGAAGATCATGTCCTCCGTGCTGCGGCGCATAGCATCCATGACGGCTGCGGGCACCTCGGCCGAACTCGCCCCGATGATCGAAAGGCGCGGCCTGGTCCCCGTCAGCGCTTCCAGGCGACGGGCGCGCTCCTCGTCCGCAATGGAAGAGGTCACCGGCAATGGCGCGATGGGGCGCTCCAGCGTCCCCGCCAAGCTGCCGTCCGGGTTCACGAGCTTGACCCGCCAGCCCGTAGAGTCGGCCAACGCCACGCGGCCGTCGGAGAGCGCAGCGAAGTGCAGACCCGGCTCGAACGCGCGGACCCGGGCCATTTGCAGCACCATCGTGGTTTCGCCTGCTTCGTTGGATGCCCTCGCCTCTTCCCCTTCGCCGGCGGGCGGCAAGTCCCACGCTTCGTAGAAGGTGCGGGGATCGGACCCGTCGAGGGCGAACACCTGGAGCGGGCGTCGGTTCTCGGTGGGCTCGTCCGCTTCTTCGTCTTCGTCGGACGATCCAGCCCCGCCGATTTGGATGCGGCCCCCGCCGGCGGTCAGCAGTCCGCCGTCCGGCAACGGGGTCAGCGTGCTGCCCGGCACGCCCTTGGTGATGTCCACCGAGAGCGTCTCCAAGTGCGCCCCGTCCGAGCCGAAGATCTCGAACGAACCGGGAAAGGCGAACTCGAAGACCGCGACCCGCCCGTCCGGGAGCAGCACCGCCGACCTCGGGTTGGTGATCTCGCCCGGCCCTTCGCCCGGCTTGCCTACGATCCGAAGCAGGGAGCCGTCGGGTGTCACGACCGGGACTTGGCCGGCGCCCAAGTCGAAGATGTGCAGATTGCCGTCGCGGTCGAACGCCACCGAGCTGACGTTGCCGAACGTCTCCCACTCCTCGCCGTCGATGGCGCCCACCGTGTAGAGGTCTTCGGTGACTGCGGACAGCGGTGCGTCGGGGCCGCCCAAGCCCGTGGCGTCTCCGCTTCCGCTTCCGGCGTCGCCGCAACCGACCAGTGCGCCGACGGTTGCGAGCGCGGCGAGAGGCCGGATCGAGCGGACGGACAGCCATGCGGCGAAGCGGTTCTGGAGGGCGACGAGGCGGTTCTGGGAGTCGGCCATGATTCTTTCCGTGCGAGGGCGAGACGTTGCGGGGCGGCGCATGTACGGTTGCTCGTGGGAAGAAGATAATCGTCCGTTCGGTTGCCCGGAAGGTCCGATGGAACCCTTTCCGGCGCCGGGGGTACGTACTGGCACAACCCCGAGCGCGGGCCCGCCACTGCCGGCGGCCGCAGCGGTCGGGAACCCTATCGCCAGGAGCGATCATGAGCACCATGACTTCCATCGGGCGGACGGTCTTCGCCGTGCTGGCGCTGGCCGTCGTGGCCGTCGCCTGCGACGACGACGCCACCCCCACCAAGATCGCGGACGAGCCCCGCGAGACCCCCGAGACCACCATCAACCCCTGGGCGCAGATCTTCGCCTCCGCCGCGAGCCTGGGCGGCCCCGTGCAGATCGCCTTCGCCGGCGGCGACCGGTCCTACCGCCTCGCCGACCTGGACGAGGGCTCGACGCAGCCCCAGGACGCGCCCGACGCGACCGAGGCCATATGCACGGTCGAGAACGCGACGGACCGGCGGGAGCTGGACGCCTTCCGCCAGTGCATGGCGCGCGCGCTTCGGAAGGACGCGTGCCGGAACGGAGGCGTCTTCGTTCTGTACAGGCCGGATGCCCAAGCGCCGAACAGCTGGCGCGCGGCGTGCCCCGCGCTGGGTCGGGAGGACGACGACCCCGAAGACGAAGGGTCGCGGGTGAACGATCCGGCCTAATCGCTGGCAGTCGAGGGAGCCGGCCGTCGGGGAGCCGGCCATCGAGGGAGCGGCTGGTCGTCGGGAGCATCCGACGGCTGGCCGCTCCCGGCTGGCGCGTGGCGTCGGCCTTCCCATCCAACCCCAGTCGTACCACAATTGACGGTTCGCGGAAGCTGGCCCCTTCGCGCCCGCCCGCCTTCCCATAGGCCCTTGTCAACCGCCCTGCCACTCCCGGAGCCTCCGTTGAGCCACGCCCAGGTCCGTCACTACCGCGTTGCCGACCTCCCCAAGGAAGAGCTGAACCCTCGCATCTCCCGCAGCCTCATCACGGGCGAGCGGGCGATGCTGGCCCACGTCTACCTCAAGAAGGGTGCCCTCGTGCCGATGCACTCCCACGACAACGAGCAGATCACCTACGTGATCGAGGGCGCGCTTCAGTTCCGGATCGGCGACGACGGGCCGCAGGCGCTGGTGGTGCGCAGCGGCGAGGTCCTGCACCTGCCCAGCAATGTGCCCCACGAGGCGGTCGCTCTGGAGGACACCCTGGACGTGGACGTGTTCACGCCGCCCCGGCAAGACTGGCTGGACGGGACCGACGCCTACTTGCGCGCCCAGCCCGCCGACCCAGCACCGGTGGAGGAGGACTAGCGTCATGGGCGCAGTCGGCAAGCTGGAAGGGAGCCCCTGGATCTGGAAGGACGGCGAGTTCATCCGCTGGGAGGACGCCCAGATCCATGTCCTCAGCCTGGCAGTGCAGTTCGCCGCGTCGGTCTTCGAGGGCATCCGTTGCTACGAGACCGAGCGCGGTCCGGCCGTCTTCCGGCTCGACGCCCACCTGCGCCGGCTCATGGCGTCCAGCCGCACCTACCGCATGGAGCCTGCCTACACGGTGGACGATCTGGCCGACGCGACGATCGCCACGATCAAGAAGAACGGGCTTTCGTCGTGCTATGTGCGGCCCATGGTCCTGCGAGGCTTCGGGTCGTCGGGAATGAACCCGGAGCACAGCCCGATCGAGACGTACATCCCCATGTGGCCGTGGGGCGCCTACCTGGGCGAAGAGGGGCTCAAGAACGGCGTGGACGTGGGCGTGTCGTCGTGGAACCGGCCTGCGCCCAACACCCTTCCCAGCGGCGCCAAGTCGGCGGGCAACTACCTAGTCTCCCAGCTTATGGTGCTCGAAGCCGTCGCCCACGGCTACGTGGAGGCGATCGGACTGGGACCCAGCGGCTTGGTGAGCGAAGGCAGCGGCCAGAACCTCTTCATGGTTGTGGACGGCGAGGTCGTCACGCCGATCCTGGACGGCACTTCCCTCTCGGGGATCACTCGCCACTCTGTCATCAAAATCGCTGAGGAGATGGGATACCGGGTTCGGGAGCAGTTGGTCACCCGCGAGATGCTCTACGCTGCCGACGAGCTTTTCTTCACGGGGACCGCGTCGGAGGTGACGCCGATCCGCTCTGTGGATGGGATCAAGATCGGCGAGGGCCGGCGCGGACCGGTGACCGAGCGACTGCAGACTCGCTATCTGGAAGTTGCGCGTGGGGCCGCGCCCGATCCGTGGGACTGGGTTCGGTACGTGGAGTAGCCCCAGCTTGCAAGCGTCGGTCAGACGGCTTGGTCGAGCGCCAGGACCGACCGCAACAGCACGTTCGCGCCGCGTACCACATCCTCGGGCTCCGTGTACTCCAGGGGGGAGTGGCTGATCCCGTCCCTGCTCGGCACGAAGATCATTCCCACAGGCCCCAACTCCGCCATGCTCTGGGCGTCGTGTCCCGCTCCAGAGGGCATTCGGGCGTGGGAATAGCCCAATGCGTCCGCCGACGCCTCCACGATCTCCCGGAAGCGCTCGTCGGTGGGCGCGGCCAGGCTCTCGTAGAACCGGTCGAAGGCGAAGGCGACACCGCGCACTTCCGAAATCAGTGCTGCACGGGACTCGATCTCGGCGAACACGCTGTCGATCTTGGCCATTGACAGGTCCCGCACTTCAAGGGAGACCTCCACCACGCCGGGCACCACATTGGGTGCCCCGGGCCTCGCCTCCACTCGCCCCACCGTGGCCACCTGCCGCCCCTCCATGCTCAAGGCCACATCGTGTACGGCGCGGACGAAGTCGGCCGCGGCCACCAAGGCGTCCCGTCGCTGGTTCATCGGCGTCGTCCCGGCGTGGTTCGCAACGCCCGTGGCGACGACATTCCACCGGCGGATGCCCACGATGCCCTCCACGACCCCGATCTGGGTTCCGGCGGCTTCCAGGTACGCCCCCTGCTCGATGTGCACCTCCAGAAACCCGGCCATGGAGCCCGGCTTGCGGCGCGCTTCGGCCAGTCGATTCGGGTCGCCGCCCAGACGCGCGATCCCTTCTCCGATCGTGAACCCGGATGCCGTCTCGATCTCGAGCTCGAAGGGGTCGACTCGCCCGACGAGCGCCCGGCTACCGGTCTTCCCGCCCTCCTCGTTCTGGAAGACCACCACTTCCAGCGGATGCCGAAGGGCGAGTCCATGGTCATGCAGGACAAGTGCCGTCTCCATCGCACTCGCCGACCCCACTTGGCCGTCGTAGCTCCCGCCCTGGGGCACCGTGTCCAGGTGGGACCCCACGACGATCGGACGGTCCTGCAGGGCCGGATCGCTTCCCGGCCGTCGGCCCACCAGGTTTCCGGCCAAGTCGGTGGCGACCTCCAGTCCGGCCCGTCTCATCACCCCGGCGGCGTACTCCTGCCCGGCGATGTCCTCGTCGCTGTAGGCCAATCGCGTGGTGCCACCCTCCGGCGTACCCCCGAACCGCCGAAAGTCGGCGATGATCCGGTTCACGCGCTCCGCGTCCACCTGGGGAAGCTGGTGGCGGCCCCCGGGCGTCCCCGCCGCACTGGCCACCAACACTGCCATCGGGGCTGCCGCAGACTTCACGAACTCCCGTCGCGAGTGGTTTTCCATCTTCCTAAATGACGCTTGACAGCCCGCCGGGGCAAGCGCAACAGTGCCGGTGCGCGACCGGACGGACCGGACGCCGGACGGACCGGACGCCGGACGGACCGGACGCCGGACGAACTCCCAAGTCGCTCTCGTGCGGAGCCAGCCAGCCGAAATGAATGCCGAGCCATCCAACCGGATGAACACCGAGGCCTTCGACTTCGAGGGCGAGTACGGCGAGGAGTACGAGGAGCTGGCCCGCCGAGTGATCCCGGGGTACGAGACGCTCTTTCCCATGGTCGCGGCGCTTCTGGACCCCGATCTGCCAGTGCGCGGCCGAGTGCTGGTTGTCGGCGCCGGCACGGGCATTGAGCTGGTCACCCTCAAGTGGGCGCGCCCTGACCTGTCCCTCCATGGCGTGGACCCCTCCCGCCAGATGCTGGACTTGGCCAAGCACCGGGTCGAGGAGGCCGGGAACGTCAACGAGATCACGTATCAACTGGGTTACGCCCAAGATGTGGTCGTGCCGCCCTTGTTCGATGCCGCAACGCTGATCAATGTGCTCCACTTCGTTCCACACGACGGCGACGACGGCAAGGCGTCGCTGCTCAGGGCAATAGCCGAAAGGGTCAAGCCGGGCGGAGTTTTCGTCCTCTTCGACCTCCAGGGCGATCCAGGCTCCGACGAATACGCCCAGTACATGCCCGCGTGGCAGCGCTACTGGACGCTCATGGGCATGGACCCCAAGGAAAGGCCGCACTTCGAAGAGCGGATCCGCACCGGCATCCACTTCGCCTCGCCCGAGCACACCGTCGCTCTTGCCCTGGACGCAGGCTTCGAGGCCGCCCGCCCCTTCTACAAGAGCTTCCTCTACGGCGGCTGGACGTTCCGAAAGGCTGCCGCTACTCCCCGCCCGGCCCCGTGATCTCGTACTCCTTCGGCGGTGCCTTGCCCAGGAGGTGCTCAACGAAGTAGTCCCACGTCCGGCGCACCACGTAGGGCTCGTTGGCGTAGCCGTGGTTGCGGTTGGGCAGCACGAACATGTCGAAGTCCTTGTTGTGGCGGATCAGCTCGTCCACGAGGCGGATCGTCATGTTCGGATGCACGTTGTCGTCCAGCGTTCCGTAGTGCAGGAGCAGCTTGCCTTCCAGCTTTTCCGCCAAGTTCTGGTTGGCTTGGCTGTCGTAGTTGTCGGTACCGTCGGCGTTCTTCTCAAGCAAGCCTTGGTACTTCTCGCCCCAGGGGAAGTGATAGCCTCGATTGTCGTGGTTGCCGGCGCCCGACACTGCGACCTTGTAGAAGTCGGGGTAGCGCAAGAGCGCGTCGGTGGAGGAGAAGCCGCCGCCGGAGTGACCAAAGATGCCGACCCGTCCCAAGTCGAGCTGCGGGTGCCGGCCCGCCAGCTCCTTCAGCGCCGAGATGTGGTCGGGGATGCCGTTGTCGCCCATGTTGCCGTAGTAGCCGTCGTGGAACGCCTTTGAGCGCATCGGCGTGCCGAAGGCGTCTACGGCGAAGACGACAAATCCCAGCTCGGCGAGCGCCCGTCCGTTGCCGCGTCCGCTGGCCGAAAAGTCGTACCGGGTGACGGCGCCGATCTGGGGGCCGGGGTAGATGTAGTCCACCACCGGATAGCTCACCTGGGCATCGAAGTTTGACGGGAACCACAGAAGTCCATAGACAGGCGTGACGCCGTCCCGTCCTCGGGCCTCGAACGGCACTGGGGGAATCCACCCGGCCTCCTCGAGCCGCGAGATGTCGGCGGTCTCCACCGTTAGGCGCGCGGTGCCGTCTCGCCCGCGCACGACCGCAACCGGCGGCGTCTCCGGCGTCGAGTACGAATCGACGAAGTAGCGCCCCGAAGGCGATGCCACGATCCTGTGAACGGCGTCTTCGGGGGTGAGCAGCCGAGTGTCGGAGCCGTCCAAGCCGGCGCTGTAGAAGTGGGTGAAGTACGGGTGACGGCCCTCCTCGCGACCGGCGGCTGTGAAGTAGACCGTGCGGTTCTCCTCGTCCACCGCGATCAACTCCGCCACCAGCCACGGGCCTTCGGTGACGCGGTTCTTGAGCGTCCCGTCGCCGTCGTACAGGTACAGGTGTCCGAATCCGTCCCGCTCCGACCACCACAGGAACTCGTCGCCGTTGCCAAGCACCCGCCACGCCGGCGGCGAGTACGTGAGTTGGTTCAGCTCGACGTAGGTCGGACCGCTCTCCACCAGCAGCTCGGTGGCGGCGCCGGTGGCCGCGTCCACTTTGTACAGCGTGTACGTCTTGAAGTCTCGGCTTCGGTGGGTGTAGAAGACGTGGCGGCCGTCGGCGGTCCACTGCACATCGGCGTAGGTTGTGTCGCCCCGAGTGAAGAAGCCGGGCTGGGGATCGACTTGGGCGCGCGCGGCGGTTGCGTTCTCAACGTCGAATATCCAAAGCTCGGATGTGGGGACAACCGAGTCGCCGGGCAGCGCATACGCCCACGAGTGCAAGACGGGCCTGCCGTCGGCCGCTTCGAGCAGGTGAAAGAGCTCGACGTTGCGTTCGTCGTAGCGATGAGTGGCGATCCGCCTGGAGTCGGGGGACCACTGGAGGACGGGCGAACGCTCCACTCCCTGCCGACGGCTCGTGATCTCCTGGCAGCAGCCCTCCGGGACGGCGCCATAGCCAAAGTCCTCCTCGCCGTCGAAGCTCAGCTGCGTCTCGTCGCCGTCGTCGGCGTTCCGGATCCAAAGGTTGTCTTCCCGGACGAAGGCGATCCAGCGGCCGTCCGGCGAATGTCGCTCGGCGTCGGAGGGCTGGGGAAGTGCGTCCGGCCCCGAGCACACGTAGCCGGCGAGTTCGCACGTCCAGCGCACCGAGTCGGCGACGTGAAAGCGTACCGCATTGCCCCCGTCCACGAACTCGAACTCGTCGAAGGGCAGGGCCGAGCCTTCGTAGGCCGTGTCCGCCGCCAGCGAGAGGGCGGCCGCCAAGCGCGCATGGTCGAACGCTGGGGCGCGGGAGGGGGCGGCCGGGTCCACCACCACGAACTCGTGACCCGTGGGCGTGCGGCTCCTGAACCAGAAACGGTCGCCGTCGAAGAACTCGGCTGCGACCTGATCCCCGGACACCAGCTTGGCCGCGTTCCACGGCAGAAACTGCTCCGCCCGGGCGTAGTCTCGCTCCGTGACCTGCGCTGCAGCCTGTGCAGCGGCTTGGCCAGCGGCGGGCGGCGCAATAGCCAGAAGGGCGGCGAGGGCGAAACGGCCGAGACCAGTTGCGAAGGAAGTGGGCCGGGTCGTCGGTGCGGGTGCGATCATGGGAGGCGGTGGAGGTGCGATCATGGGAGGCATGAGAGGCAGGCCTTGAAGGCGAATTCTACGGACTCGCGGGGCACACGGGCGGTGCCTCGTAGTCCAGCTTCAACAGGCGAAAGTGGTTTTGTCCCAAAGCGATATTGCGGAACGCTTCGTCGTCGAGGTGATGGTTGATCCGACTGGTGACTTCCAGCTCCTCTTTATACACGGCAAAATCCTTGTTTCCCGACGCGAGAAAGTCGGTTCCCGGCAGCACTCGCTCCGAGTACTCGTTGAGAAAGGCGACGTACTCCGGCAACTGATCTTCCTTCGAGAAGTAGTGATCGTCGATCACGCGCCAGGCGATGTCGAGCATCAGGTTGGGGTAGCGGTCCAGCAACGATTCCACGACCCGAATGTGCTCCCGAGCGGGGATGTCTTTGAGCTGGAGCGAGAGTCCCATGTGCACCCACACGATCTTGTTGTCCGGGTACAGGGAGAGCACTTCCTCCATCAGCGGAAGGTACTTGAGGGGCTCTTCGTCGCTGCCCAGGTCCAGGTGAAGGGCAAGGGGGATGTCGCGCTCGCGCAACTTCGCCATGAACGGTTCCCACTCGGCTATGGCTTCGCTCGATACGGCCGTGTGCCCGTTGCCGAAGATCGCCTGCTTGACAACGTTGACCTCGCCCATCCAGCGGAACATCCCAGGGAACTCCCGATCCAGCAGCTCCATCCCTGGCAGCACGGTTTCGGGCTTTGCCATGTCTGGAAAGCTCATGGACAGGGTGACGTGGACCCCTTGCGGCGGGTTTGCCGCCATGTTGGCTGCGTTGACGAAGTCGTTCCGAAGCGACGGCACGACCGGGGTACCGAGACAGTCCAGGTAGTAGGTGCACTCGGACGACGCCGGCAACGTTTGGCCGATCCCGTATACAGTGGCGAAGCGCACGCCGGTTTCCCTCATGTAGTCGATCACGTCGTCGAAGGGAATGGCGGGACCGCCGAAGGGGCGGAAGTGGACATGGGAGTCCACGACCGAGGTCTGGGGCTGGACCGATCGGTCGTAGCACGCGGCGTCAGGAGAGCGGAAGGCTTCCAGGCTGGGCGGCGCGGCCTCTGGCGACGGGGCTGGCACCCTGGTGACCGGTGAGGGGGTTCCCGACGAAGCTTCTCCCGACGAAGCGCAACCGGCCGCCATCAGAACGGCCAGGATCGTCGGGAAGCGCTGTTGGTGAGTGCGTCGCGTCAACATGCAAGCTGTTGTTCCGTTGCCGCTGATTGGGGGTGTGGGGACCAGAAACAGGCTTGGGGACCAGAAACCAGCCCTACCGTAAGCAGGTAGCTACGGGCTGCGCAAGCCTGTGGGCGGCCTGGCTAGCGTCCGTTACCTTCCCGCCATGAACCGCTCCGCAACGCCCGGCACCGACCCCCGTCCGACTTACGCCGACCGAGCGGCCCGCTTCGACGAAGCTGCCGGCCACGCCGACCGAGCGGTTCGCACTCACGGCCGGCTCCGACTCGCCACCTTTGCCATCGGCGTCTCCGCCCCGTGGGTGCTCTTCTCGGCAGGGAGCGGAGCGGCAGCCTGGGGGGCGATCGGCACCGCATGTCTGGCGTTCGGGCTGCTGGTATTCGGCCAGCGACGGGCTAGGTCACGGCGTCGAAGGGCCGAGTTGGCCGCCGATCTCAACCGGGAGGGAATCGCCCGAGTGGAGCGCCGGTGGGACGACCTGCCCCGGCCCGCCGACGAGGCGCCGCCCGTGGACCGCGGTCGAGCGCACGCCCACGACTACGCGGAGGACCTGGACCTCCACGGGCGCGCCTCCCTGATGCGGCTGCTCGGTACGGCCTCGACGAAGCCTGGCCGCCGCACCCTTCACCAGTGGTTGCGCTTCGGGGCGGACCCTCACACCGTCGCGCTCCGACAGCAGGCCGTGGTCGATCTCGCACGGGCGTTCGACTTTCGGGACCGCTTGGCCACCGAGGCCAGAGTGCTCGACAGGACTCGGCCGTCCGCCGGCGAAGGCGACGGCAATGTGGACGGCGACGGCGGCCTCCACCCCGCGGCCCGCTTTCTGCGTTGGGCCGAGGGCGAAGAACGGCTGGCCGGACGCCGCTGGCTCCTGGCGGCGGCGTACCTCATGCCGCCCGTGAACGTATCGGCCCTCGTCCTCTACTTCCTGGGCGCGGTGCCCGGCGCGGTGGCGGCTTGGCCCCCGCTGGCGTCGCTGGCCGTCTTGTGGCCGTGCTGGAAGCGCATCTCCCGTCTCCTGTCCAAGGCCGGCGACGGCGAGTCGGAGGTGCGCGACTACGGACCGCTGCTCGCCCAACTCCACAGCAGCGGGGAGTTCGCGTCGCCCCTATGGACCGACATCCGCACCCGACTCGGCGGAGGCGCCCGACTCGGCGGGGCCGCCGCCAGCGACAGCGACGACCCTTGGGTCCGGCCCGCCCACCAAGAGATCCGGCGGCTGCGACGCCTGCTGGACATGGCCGATCTGCGACGCTCCCCGCTGTTCCACCTGCCCCTGGCGCTCCTTCTCTTCTGGGACGTGCACACGCTGGCCGCGCTGGAGCGGTGGAAGGCCCGGTCCGGCCACCGCGTCCGGGAGTGGCTGCAAGCCGTGGGCGAAGCCGAGGCCCTAACGGCGCTGGCCGCCCTCGCCGCCGACCACCCCGACTGGACGATCCCCAACCTGGACGCCGGCGCCGACACGTTGCGCGGCGAAGCGCTGGGCCACCCCCTTCTGCCGCCGCCGGCGTGCGTTCGCAATGACGTGGAAGTCGGCCCGGCCGGCTCCTTCCTGCTGGTGACCGGGTCCAACATGTCGGGCAAGTCCACGCTGCTGAAGGCGATCGGGCTCAACGTGGTGCTGGCGCAGGCCGGGGCGCCGGTGTGCGCGGACTCGCTTCGCCTGCCCTCGCTGCGCGTGGTGACAAGCATGTCCGTGCGAGACTCGCTGGCCGACGGCATCTCGTTCTTCATGGCCGAACTGCGCCGGCTCAAGCAGGTGGTGGACGCCGCCGAGGCCAGCGCTCCCGAACGCGCCCTCTACCTGGTCGACGAAATCCTCCAGGGAACCAACAGCGCGGAGCGGCAGATCGCCGCTCGCACGGTCGTCCGGCGGCTGCTGGCGTCCTCCGCGATCGGGGCCGTCACCACCCACGACCTGGCCCTCGCCGACGCGGAGGACCTCAACGCCCGCGCCACTGCCGTCCACTTCACGGAATCGGTTCGCGACAGCGGCGACAGCGGCAACAGCGGCAACCGGGGCAACAGCACCGACATCGACCACAGCGCCGACAGTGCCGACCGGCTCGTCTTCGACTACCGCCTTCGCCCAGGACCTGCTACCTCCACCAACGCGCTGCGGCTACTGGCGCTCGTGGGGCTGGATTGACGACCCTACGACTTGCCCGAGCCGCTGTTGGTCGTACTATACTGGAAGCCCTTCGCTCCCCCTCCACGCCCAGAACTAGGATTTCCCGCCCCATGGCACGGACCCTCGCGACGGTTGCCGTCCGCCCGGCGGTCTCCCGGCGCCCGTTCCTGCAGACCGCCCGGATCGACCGATGGTGGAGCAAGCCGCTGGCCGTCTTCTTGGGCCTCTCGGCGTTCATCATCTACTCGACTTGGGCTGCGCTCCAGAACGCCCACTTCGAGTTCGGCGGCTACCTGTCGCCCATGTACTCGCCTCTCTTCTTCGACCCCGGCGCCTCGGGCTCGGCGGCTGGCGCGGTCGCCGCATCTCACCACGCCGTCTTCGGATCGCAACCGAGCTGGTGGCCCGCTTGGCTTCCCCTCTACCCTGCGTTCCTCATCCTCTGGGCGCCCGGCGGCTTTCGCTTCACCTGCTACTACTACCGGGGCGCCTACTACAAGTCCCACTGGGCGTCCCCTCCCAGCTGCGGCGTGGGCAAGCCCCAGAAGGGCTACCGAGGCGAGCAGCGCTTCCCGCTGATCTTCCAGAACGTCCACCGCTGGTTCCTCTACTTCGCGCTGGCTTTCCTGGTGGTCTTGTCGATCGACGTGTACCGAGGCATGTGGTTCGGTCCTGGACACGACGAGTTCGGCATCGGCGTCGGCACACTGGTGCTGGCGACCAACGTCGTCCTCCTCTCGGGCTACACCTTCGGCTGCCACTCCTTGCGCCATCTGATCGGCGGCAGGCGCAACGTGCTCTCGCGACGCCCTGCTCGGCTGAAGGCTTGGAAGGGCGTGACGTGGTGCAACACCCGCCACCAGCTCTTCGCCTGGCTGAGCCTCTTCTGGGTCGGCTTCACCGATTTCTACGTGCGCATGTGCTCCATGGGCGTTTGGACGGACTTGAGGATCATCTAGATGGCCGCGAGCGAGACTTACGACTACGACGTGCTCATCATCGGCGCCGGCGGTGCAGGGTTGCGGGCGGCGATCGAGGCGTCGGCAAAGGGCGTGCGGGTCGGCCTGGTGTGCAAATCCCTGCTGGGCAAGGCGCACACGGTCATGGCCGAAGGCGGCATGGCGGCGGCGCTGGCCAACGTGGACGAGCGGGACGGCTGGCAGGTTCACTTCGCCGACACCATGCGGGGCGGCCAGTACCTCAACCAGTGGCGCATGGCCGAGATCCACGCCAAGGAGGCCCCGGCGCGGGTCAACGAGCTGGAAGCGTGGGGCGCGCTCTTCGACCGCACGCACGACGGTCGCATCCTCCAGCGCAACTTCGGCGGACACGCCTACCCCCGCCTGGCTCATGTGGGTGACCGCACCGGGCTGGAGATGATCCGCACCCTCCAAGACCACGGCATCCACCAGGGAATGACCGTGCACATGGAGATCACCGTCACGACCCTCTTCAAGGACGGGGAGCGGGTGGCGGGGGCGTTCGGCTACGACCGGGAGCGGGGCCGCTTCCATGTCTTCAGGGCGCCCGCGGTCATTCTCGCCACAGGAGGCCTGGGGAAGGCGTACAAGATCACCTCCAACTCGTGGGAGTGCACCGGCGACGGAATCTCGCTAGCCTACCACGCGGGGGCGCAGCTGAAGGACATGGAGTTCGTCCAGTTTCACCCCACGGGCATGGTCTGGCCGCCGTCGGTGAGCGGCATCCTGGTGACGGAAGGCGTGCGCGGCGAAGGCGGTGTGCTGACGAACAGCGAAGGCAAGCGCTTCATGTTCGACAACATCCCCGAGCTCTACAAGGAGTTGGTGGCCGACGACGCGGAAGAGGGCTGGCGCTACGTAACGGGCGACCGGAAGGCGCGCAGGCCCCCCGAGCTGCTCACCCGCGACCATGTGGCGCGCATGATCCTGGCGGAGGTGAAGGCCGGTCGCGGGAGTCCTCACGGCGGCGCGTTCCTGGACATCGCATGGATCAAGGACCGAGTGGTGGGCGGCGCGGAGCACATCAAGCGCAAGCTCCCCTCGATGTACCATCAGTTCAAGCAGCTGGCGGACCTGGACATCACCGAAGAGCCGATGGAGGTGGGGCCGACGACCCACTACGCCATGGGCGGCGTGCGCGTGGACTCGGACAGCCAGATGACCAACGTGCCCGGCCTGTACGCCGCGGGCGAGTGCGCAACGGGCCTGCATGGGGCCAACCGGCTGGGCGGCAACTCGTTGTCGGACTTGGTGGTCTTCGGCAAGCGCGCCGGCGAGCACGCTGCGGAGTACGCACAGGAGGCGGGCTCGGCAACCGTCCGTGAGAGCGATGTGGAGGCGGCGGAGGCCGAGGCGTTGGCGCCTTTCGACCGCGACGACATTGGCGAGGGCCCCTTTCAGCTTCAAGAGGCCCTCCAGCAACTCATGCAAGACGACGTGGGAATCATCCGCGACGAGGCCGACTTGGGGCGTGGGTTGGAGGGGCTGGCCGACCTGGGACGGCGCGCAGCCAAAGTCAAGGTGCACGGCAACCGGGAGTGGAACTCGGGCTGGCACACTGCGTTGGACCTAGTCCCGCTACTGACCGTGTCCGAGGCGATCGCGCTGGCGGCCCGGGAGCGGAAGGAGAGCCGTGGCGCCCACACCCGCGACGACTACCGGGAGAAGGACCAGGGGTGGGGCAAGTTCAACGTGGTCGTCGAGAGGGGAGCGGACGGTTCGATGCAGCTTCGCAGGGAGCCGATCGAACCCGTGCCGGAGAGGCTCGCAAAGATCATCGAGGAGCAGGGCTGATGCCGAACGCGACGTTCAGGATATGGCGGGGGGACGCCGACGGCGGGGCGTTCCAGGACTACCGCACCGAGTACTCGGAGGGGATGGTCGTCCTCGACGTGGTCCACAAGATCCAGGCCGAGCAGGCCAACGACCTGGCCGTGCGCTGGAACTGCAAGGCCGGCAAGTGCGGTTCGTGCTCGGCGGAGGTGAACGGCCAGCCCATGCTCATGTGCATGACCCGCATGAACACCCTGCCCGCGGACCGACCGGTCACCGTGGAGCCGATGCAGGCGTTCCCCGTGGAGCGCGACTTGGTCACCGACGTCAGCGTCAACTACGAGATCAAGAAGCGCATCAAGCCCTTCGCGCCGCGCCCGCCGGACCGGGAAGACGGCACCTGGACGATGCACCAGCCCGACGTGGAGCGCTCCCAGGAGTTCCGCAAGTGCATCGAGTGCTTCCTCTGCCAGGACGTCTGCCACGTGGACCGGGACCACCACTACCACCTGGACGGCACGTTCATTGGCCCCCGCTTCTTCGTCCACGCCGCCTACCTGGACATGCACCCCGCCGACGAAGCCGACCGCCTGGAAGACCTGAAGGAGCGCGACGGGATCGGCTACTGCAACATCACCAAGTGCTGTACGGCAGTGTGTCCGGAACACATCACGATCACCGACAACGCCATCATTCCGCTCAAGGAGCGCGTGGCGGACCGGTACTACGACCCCCTGACGAAGGTGTTGCGGGTGATTGGGGTGGGAAGGTAGGGGGGATTCAGGTGCGTCCCTCGTTAAGGACGCTCCTCGTCGTTGCCTCGGCGGCTTTGTTCGGCGCGACCGCTCCGGGCGGCGTAGTGGAAGCTCAGTCAACGGTGCCGACCGTGGAACGCATCGTCTTCCTGGGCTTGGCGACAGGCGACAGCACGTACTTCAGGGGCGAGGCCGTCCGGGTGCGCGTTGTCTTCACCAAGCATGTGGTGGTCTCCACGACGAGCGGGAAGCCGTATGTGGATCTGATGGTCGGAACGAAGGTTCGCCGGGCCCTCTTCGTCACCTCGAGGCTCAACCGTCTGGATTTCTCGTACACGGTGCAGTCCGCCGACTACGACGCCGACGGGGTGAGCGTCACCGCGAACGCGCTGAAGTTGAACGGCGCTACGATCAAGGCGAAGGACAACGCGGCGTTGGACGCGAACGCCACCCACGGCGCAGTGGCGGGCGGCGCGGCGCGCAAGGTCGATGGCAGCCGGGCTAGGGCGCCGAAGGTGCGCAGTGTGACGTTCAACAGCGCGCCGGCCTCCGGCGACACCTACGGGTACGGCGAAGAGGTCGTGACGAGGGTTGCCTTCGACCGCCCGGTGTTGGTGAGCACGACGGGCGGGACGCCGCGCTTGGCCCTGACGGTTGGGACGCAGGTGCGTCAGGCGACGCTGTCCAACTCGGCGGGGACGCATCGCCGACTGAGCTTCGTGTACGCCGTCCAGGGAGACGACAGTGCTCCCGGCGGCGTGAGCGTCGCGGCCAATGCGCTGAACCTGAACGGCGGAACGATCACAGCCGGCGCCGACAGCACGACTGCCGCGGTCTTGGCTCACGGCGCGATCGCCGCCGATTCGACCCGCAAGATCGACGGCCGGCGCGGGCGGCCGCCGAGAGTCGACCGCATCGTTTTTCTCGGTCCGGAACCGGAGGACAGCACCTACTGGCGGGGCGACACGATCGTCGTGGAGGTTGGGTTCGATGCGAAGGTCGCGGTGGACACGACGAACGGAAAGCCGCAAGTGGCGTTGACGGTCGGGACATCTCCGCGCCAAGCGGTTTATTCAGCCCGCGGCGAGGAGGCGTTGCGCTTCTTGTACGTCGTGCAGCAGACAGACGCGGACTCGGACGGCGTCGGCATCGCCGCCAACGCGCTGGCGCTGAACGGCGGCAGGATAATGGGAACGGACGTCGCCGCCTCGCGGGCTGCCAACCTCGCGCACGTTGCCGTGGACGCAAAGGCGACGCGGAAGGTGGACGGCAGCAAGATCCGAACGCCGGCGGTCGAGAGCGTGGCGTTTGCCGGTTCGCCGGCGGAAGGCGACACCTACCACTACGGCAACGATGTCCTCGTCCAGGTTGCCTTCAACCGGACCGTGGTCGTCGATACGACGGGCGGCAAGCCCCAGTTGGAGCTGACGATCGGGACGCAACGGCGGCGAGCGGTCGTGGTCGCGCCGGCCGGCGCAACCGCCGTCTTGGACTTCACGTACAAGGTGCAGTCGGCGGACCTGGATGCGGACGGCGCCAGCATCGCGGCCAACGCGCTCACGCTGAACGGCGGCACGATCAAGGCTTCCGCTGACGGCACGACGGCGGCCAGCTTGGCGCACGGCGCTCTCGCGGCAACGGCCGCCCGGAAGGTGGACGGACGACCGCGGATCGTGGCTATGGAGTTGGTGCACCCGCCGGGCCGCCCGCTGCCCCCGCAAGGGATATACAAGTTCCAAGAGACGATATGGATCCGGGCGCGCTTCGATCAGACCCTCACGATGACAGGGAAGCCGCAAGTGTCCCTGGTGGTCGGAACGGACACCGTGCAAGTGAATGCGAGGTGGGACCTTAGACAAAACAACCGCGCGGTGGAGTTTCCCTATAGAGTGCCGCGAGGCGCCAAGGATGCGAACGGCGTCAGCGTGCCGAAGGGATCGCTGGACTTGAACGGGGCCACGCTGAAGGCCGCGTCGGACAACGTCACGAACGCCAGGCTCGACCACGTCGGCGTCGCGGCGGACGACGACTACAAGGTCGACGGCAACGTGACGCCGGTGCCGAGAGCCCGCATCGGGTGGTGGAACCAGCCGGCGAGCGGCGACACCTTTACGCGAGGCGAGAGGATACGGATTCGGGCGATCTTCCACACGCGGGTCGCGGTGGCGGGCAAACCGCAACTGACGCTGAAGGTGGGAACGCGTACGAGGCAGTTGACGGCCGTCTTCGCCACGGCTTGGGGGCCGGCGTTCGATTACGTGGTGCAGGCCGACGATCAGGACGCGGACGGCATCAGCGTTCCCGAGAATGCACTGTCGCTGCCAGGCGGAGCGGCGATTCGGGCAGCTGCCGACACCAGCGTCGCCGCGAGCTTGGCGCACGATTCGTTGCCGGCGGACGCGTCGCGCAAGGTGGCCGGGAACGTGGCCGGAACTCCCAAGGTCCAGACGATAACGGTCAGTCCGCTGCCGTCGAGCGACAGCACGTATACGCGGGGCGAGAGGTTCTACGTGAACGTTCACTTCGACCGGGATGTGGCTGTGAACACGACGGACGGCAAGCCCCGGGTCGCGCTCGACATCGGCGGGACGACCCGGTACGCGACGTACTCGCACAGCTTTGTCCTCGAGCCGGCCAAGCAGGTCTTCGAATACGTAGTGCAAGCGACGGACCTGGACGCTGACGGCCTCAGCATCCCGGCCAACGCGCTGTCGGCGAACGGCGCGTCAATTACCTTAGCGAACGACACCGTGGCGGCGGATCTCGCCCACGGAACCATTGCGGTGCGCCCGGCGCGGAAGGTGGACGGCTCCCGGACGACTCCGCCGCGCGTGCAGTCGGTCTGGCTCGGCCTCCCAGTCAACGGCCACACCTATGTGCGCGGCGAGCCGGTCTCGGTGGTGGCGGCCTTCGACCGCCAGGTGGCGGTGGACACGGCGGCGGGCAGCCCCTACTTCGACATCGAGATCGGCAGCGCGAAGCGTCGGGCCACCTACGCGGGCCAGAGCCTTGACAAGATGCAGATGGGCTTCGAGTACCTAGTCCAGGCGGGCGACGTCGACGAGGATGGAGTCGGCGTCGCCGCCAACGCCCTGTCGGCAGGGGGGAGCGCGATCACGGCGCCGGGCGACACGACGCCCGCCGTGCTGGCGCACGTGGCAGTGCCCAGCGTCTACTCGTACAAGGTGGACGGGCGGCTCTCGGGGGCTGCAACCGTGCGGGCGATTGCGATCTCCGACCCGACGAGCGACAGCACGTTCACGCGGCACGAGGATCTATACGTGAACGTGTACTTCGACCGGGAGGTGGCGGTGAGCACGACGGATGGCGTCCCCCGCATTGCCCTCGACGTCGGAGGCTCGACTCGCTATGCGACGTACTCGAACCCCTACGCCAGCACGCGGGCGATCCACTCGTTCCGGTACGTGGTGCAGGCGTCCGATGTGGACGCGGACGGCATCAGCATCGCGGCGAACGCGCTGTCGGCGAACGGTGGCTCGATCACGACGCTAGGCGACACGGTGGCGGCGGATCTCTCGCACGAAGCGGTGGCGGCCGATTCCGCCAGGAAGGCGAACGGCGGCCGGACCGGGACGCCGCGCGTGCGGTCGCTGTGGTTCAGCGTCCCGCCGAGCGGTGGAGCCTACGTGGAAGGCGACTCGATTCATGTGGTGGCCGCCTTCGACCGGGAGGTGGCCGTGGACGTGACGGGAGGGCGGCCCTACATCGAGATCGACGTCGGAGGCACGAAGCGCCGGGCTCCGTACGCGGCCCGGCACTTGGCAAGGTCGAGGATCACGTTCCGGTACCTGGTGCAAGCGGCGGACCGGGACCCGGACGGCGTGAGCGTCCCGGCCAACTCACTCGCGGCGAACGGCGGCTCGATCACCACGCCGAGCGGCACGACGCCCGCAATCCTGGCGCACGACTCGCTTCCCGCGAACGCGGCGCACAAGGTCACCCGGGCTCCGCCCAGAGCGTTGCGGGTGTCGATCGGTCCAGACCCGTCGAGCGACAGCACCTACACGTTGCACGAGGAGTTCAACGTCAGCATGAGTTTCGACCGGGCGGTTGTGGTGGACACGACGGGCGGCAGACCACGGATCGCGCTCGACATCGGAGGTGCCACCCGATACGCAACGTACTCGCACCCCCACAACGGAGGGCCCACACTCCAGGTGTTCGCATACACGGTGCAGGCGTCCGACCGGGACACGGACGGCATCAGCATAGCGGCGAACGCGCTGTCGGCCAACGGCGGCTCGATCACGGCGCCGGGCGAAACTGCAGCGGCCGACCTCTCGCACGCGGCGGTAGCGGCCGATTCCGCCCGCAAGGTGAACGGTGGCCGCACGGGCAGCCCGCGTCCGCGCTGGGTGTGGCTCGCCAGCTCGCCTGTGAGGGGAGACACGTACCGGCAGGGCGAAGCGATCAAGGTGGACTTCACCTTCGACCGAAGGGCGGTCGTGGACACTGCGGCGGGGGTCCCCTACGTGGAGATCGATGTCGGAGGCACGAAGCGCCGGGCGTCTTGGACCGGTCCGCCCAGCCCAAGCTCCCATTTCCGCTTCACGTACGTCGTGCAGACGGCGGACCGGGACACCGACGGTGCGAGCGTCCCGGCCAGCACGCTGACGGCAAACGGCGGCTCGATCACGGGCGTGCCGGGCGCCGCGAACACCGCCATCCTCACGCACGACTCGCTGCCGGCCAACGCCGCGCACAAGGTCAACGGTGCGTTGCCGCCCCGAGCCGTGGGCGTGAGGATCGGTCCGAACCCGTCGAGCGACAGCACCTATACGTTGCACGAGGAGTTCAACGTCAGCGTGAGCTTCGACCGGGCGGTCGTGGTGGACACGACGGGCGGCCGACCACGGGTCGCGCTCGACATCGGAGGCGCCACCCGGTACGCGACGTATTCGCACCCCCACAACGGCGGACCCACGCTCCAAGTGTTCGCGTACACGGTGCAGGCGTCCGACCGGGACACGGACGGCATCAGCATAGCGGCGAACGCGCTGTCGGCGAACGGCGGCTCGATCACGGCGCCGGGCGAAACTGCAGCGGCCGACCTCTCGCACGCGGCGGTGGTGCCCGATGCAGCCCGCAAGGTCAATGGCGGTCGCACAGGCGGTCCCCGTCCGCGCTGGGTGTGGCTCGCCAGCACCCCTGCGAGCGGAGATACGTACCGGCAGGGCGAAGCGATCAAGGTGGACTTCACCTTCGACCGAAGGGCGGTCGTGGACACTGCGGCGGGGGTCCCCTACGTGGAGATCGATGTCGGAGGCACGAAGCGCCGTGCGTCTTGGACCGGTCCGCCCAGCCCGAGCTCCCATTTCCGCTTTGCGTACGTGGTGCAGGCGGCCGACCGCGACACCGACGGCGTGAGCGTCCCCGCCAACACGCTGACGGGGAACGGCGGCTCGATCACAGGCGTTCCGGGTGCCGCGACGGCCGCCGTCCTCACCCACGACTCTTTGCCGGCGAACGCGGCGCACAAGGTGAACGGCGCGACTGCATCCTCCTCTGCGAACCGGAAGCCGGAAATCGTGGCTCCCATGACGCCGAAGACCCTCGAACTCGCGAGCGTGCCGGTTGCGGAAGAGTTGTCGGCGTACTTTCGGGACCCCGATGGAGACGAGCTCACCTATACCGCGGTCTCGTCGGCGCAACCAGTGGCAGCGGTGACGATCGCAGGCAACGCCCTGACCGTCCGCCCGCGCGCCGTCGGCCAGTCCCTGGTGACGGTGCGGGCGGCGGACCCGAAGGGCGCGGAAGCCGAACAGAGCTTCCTGGTGACGGTGGAGGCGTCGCGCTCGGATCGGGCGCGCATCCTCAAGCGATCGCTGGCCGCCTTCGGCCGGACCGTGGGCACCGAAGCCGTCGAAGCGATCGGCGGTCGGCTGGCTGCCGGAGAAGAGGCGGGTGCGCCCGGCCAATCGCACTTCCGGGTGGGCGGACAGTCCCTGTCGTGCGATGCGGCTTCCCGCCGACATGGCTGCGGACTTGAGGGACTGGCTCGCCAAGCCTCCCGGTTGCTCGGCGTTCGCTTGTCGCCGGGCGTGAGCGGACTTGCATCGGCCCTGCACGGCGCCGCGAACGGTCGCTTGGACGCCGAAGCCGCGCGGGGACTGGCGCACGCCTTCGGCAAGCCGGTGCTCGGTGCCGAGGCCGAGGCGAACGCTGCGCGGCATGACGAAGACATTGGCAAGGGCCGCCTGCTTACCTTGAACCCCATGTCGCGCCGGGACTTTCTGTCGCAGGCGTCCTTCCGCTTCTCGCCCGGCGGCGGAGGACAAGCCACAGGCGGCGGACGAAGAGCCACGCCCGGCGACGAACCACAACCCACGCCCGGCGGCTGGATGTTCTGGGGCCAAATGAACACAGGCGGCTTCGAGGGACGACCCGAAGCCGGTCTCGCGCTGGACGCAACCGTTCGATCCGCCTACTTGGGTGCCGACTACCGGTTCGGCCCGGGACCGTTGGCGGGTCTGGCGCTTTCTCGCACCACGAGTTCGATCTCCTTCGAGAGCGAGATCAACGGCAACGGAACGGTGGATGTGAGCCTAACCGGCCTGTACCCGTATGTCCGGTGGTCTCCACGCAGTGGCTTGAGCGTGTGGGGACTGCTGGGAGCGGGCTGGGGAGACGCGGACATGTGGGAAGCCGCGACCGGCCAGCGGTTCGAGACGAACATTGGGATGTTCACGACGGCAGCGGGCGCCCGCCAGGAGGTCGTACACGCGCTCGCCTTCAAGGCCGACGCTTTCGCGGTGCGCACCGATGCGGGCGATGCTGGTGACTTGGCAGGGGTCGCGGCCCACGCGTATCGGTTGCGACTCGCGCCGGAGATCGGCGGTCGCTGGGCGGCTTCGGAACGGGCGTCGGTGCGTTCCCGGGCGGAGCTGGGCGTGCGCATCGATGGCGGCGACGCGGAGACGGGCATCGGGGCGGAAGCCGGTGCCGAGGTGGCCTTTGCTCATGAGGGCATCGGTCTACACATCGACGTCCGCGGCCGGACGTTGGTGGCGCACCAAGCCGAAGCCTTCAAGGAGTGGGGCGCGAGCGTGTCGGTGCGCCTGCAGCCAGGCCGAAGGGCCAGCGGCTTGTCGGTCAGGATCGAGCCGACATGGGGCAACGTTGCGAGCGGCATGGCAATGCTCTGGCGCGACGGAATGGCTGGCGGCGCATTCGGAGGGTCGTTGGACCGCTCCCAGGCGCGACGGGCCGAGGACGCGGTGTCGCCCATTTCGGCCGGACGGCTCGAAGTCGAGACGGGCTACGCATTCGTGGTTCCGGAGCTGGGACGGATCGCGCCGTTCGGACGATGGGCGCTTGAACGCGAATCGGGCTACCGCATAAACGTGGGGATTCGCCTCTCGGCGCTGGACGCCACCGATGGCCCCGCGGCCAAGTTCCGGGCGAGTCTCGACCTGTTTGGCGAGCACACGACCCGAGGCGTTGCACCGGCGGACCGCCGACTCGGTTTGCAGGGGGCGATTCAGTTCCGGTAGCTACGGCGAGAACGTCACCCCACCTCGACCCACCGTCAGGGTGCCGACTTACCCGCCCTCAGGGCGCCGGCTTCAGGTCGAACTCCAGCTGCAGCAGCCCGAAGCTGCGCCGGTGGTGGGGCGTGAGGCCGACCTTGCGCAGCGCGTTCCGATGGCTGGCCGTTCCGTAGCCCGCGTTCCGCTCCCAATCGTAGCCCGGGTAGCGCGGTGCCAGCCGGGTCATGAGGCGGTCCCGACACACCTTGGCGACGATGGAGGCGCACGCGATGGAGTGGACCAGCCCGTCGCCGCCGACCACCGCCTCGTGCTCCCACTTCACGTCTCGCATCGGCAGGCCGTCCACCACCACATGGTCCGGCTGGAAGGGAAGGCCGGCCAATGCTCGGTTCATCGCCAGGGCGGTGGCGCGCAGGATGTTGTGCCGGTCGATCTCCCGCACGGATGCCGCGCCCAGCGACGCCGCCAGGGCTCGGGCGTGGATCGTCTGGGCGACTTGGCGCCGGGTTTCGCGGTCGAGGAGCTTGGAGTCGTCCGCCCCCTCGATGAAGACGCCCTCGGGAAGAACCACCGCCGCCGCCACGACCGGTCCCGCCAGCGGCCCGCGCCCCACTTCGTCCACCCCTGCGACCTGGGAGAGGCCCCGGTCCCAGAACCGCTGCTCGTACTCCAGTCCTCCGGCCAAGCGCGGCCGACGACGCTGCCGACCCTACTTGGGCCGGTAGGTGCGCTTTTCCCTGATCCGGGCGGCCTTGCCCCGGCGGTGCCGCAGGTAGTAGAGCTTGGCCCGCCGCACCCGCCCGCGCCGAACGATCTCGACGCCGCCAACGGTCGGAGCGTGGACGGGGAAGACTCTCTCGACCCCGATTCCACCGGAAGTCTTCCGAACTCGGAACGTCTCGCCCATGCCCGAGCCGCGCCGCCCTAGGCACACGCCCTCGAAGACCTGAATGCGCTCCTTTTGGCCCTCCCGAACCCGGTACATCACCTTGATCGTGTCGCCGGGGGCGAAGTCGGGAAGATCGTTCCGCGTGTGCTCCATATCGAGCTGGTGCAGGATGTCCGCCATCGTAGCTCTCCGTCGCATTCAGAGTGGGGTAGGTGCGGGTCCGAGTGGGGGTAGGCGCCGGCGAGTGGGGTAGGTGCCGGGTAGCTGGTGAAGGGTAGCCGGGGAATATACCATAGGGGCAATCGGCGTGGAAGCCCAGAGTGTCGGGTTCGGCCATTTCTATTGCGCGACGACAGACCGGTCGCTTACCCGCTTGCGCCATCAACTGAGCCTCGGTTAGCTTGTCTGTCCTATGCGCTATTCCCTCCAGCAGTTGTGTGGCTGCGCAGCCGTCGTGTTGTTCCCGTTGATCTGTGCGCTGCCTTCAAGCCAAGCTGAAGCCCAGACGCCGACGGTGGAGCGGATCGTGTTCCGGGGCTTGGCCGATGGCGACAGCACGTACTACTTGGGCGAGGTGGTGCGGGTGCGGGTGGCGTTCAACCGGCACGTGGTCGTGGACGTGTCGGGCGGCGAGCCGTACGTCGAGCTGACGGTGGGCGACGCGACGCGGCGGGCCGAGTACGGCACGTCGAAGCTGAACCGGCTGGACTTCCTGTACCGTGTGCAGGCGGGCGATTTCGACGACGACGGCGTGGGCGTGCCGGCGAACGGGCTGGTGCTGAACGGCGCTTCGGTGGTGGCGCGGGACAGTCCCTCGGTCGCCGTGGACCCTTCCCACGGCGCGGCGGAGGGGGGCTTGTCGCGGCGTGTGGACGGGAGTCGGGAGCGGCCGCCCGGACCGACGCTGACGGCGAGCGGGTCGAGCGTGGCGGAGGGCGACGCGGGGAGCACGGCGGAGCTCGAGTTCGCAGTGCGGCTATCGCCGCCGGCGCCGGCGCGCGTGACGGTGGACTGGGCGGACGCGGGGAGCGGGAGCGCGACGTCGGGCGTCGACTACGCTGCGGTCGACGGCGGGACGCTGACGTTCGAGCCGGGCGACACGCTGCGAACGGTGAGCGTGGCGGTACACGGCGACGACGAGATCGAGGACGACGAGACGGTGGTGCTGTCGCTGAGCGGCGCGACGAACGCCGAGCTGGGGACCCGGACGGCGAGGGGCACGATCGTGAACGACGACGAGGCCGAGCCGCCGACGCCGGCGCCGACGGTGGAGCGGATCGTGTTCCGGGGCTTGGCCGATGGCGACAGCACGTACTACCTGGGCGAGGTGGTGCGGGTGCGGGTGGCGTTCGACCAGCATGTGGAGGTGGACGTGTCGGGCGGCGAGCCGTACGTGGAGCTGACGGTCGGTGCGACCACGCGGCGGGCCGAGTACGGCACGTCGAAGCTGAACCGGCTGGACTTCCTGTACCGTGTGCAGGCGGGCGACTTCGACGACGACGGCGTGAGCGTGCCGGCGAACGGCTTGGTGCTGAACGGCGCTTCGGTGGTGGCGCGGGACGATCCCTCGGTCGCCGTGGACCCCGCCCACGGCGCGGCGGAGGGGGGCTTGTCGCGGCGGGTGGACGGGAGTCGGGAGCGGCCGCCGGGCCCGACGCTGACGGCGAGCGGGTCGAGCGTGGCAGAGGGGGACGCTGGGAGCACGGCGGAGCTCGAGTTCGCGGTGCGGCTGTCGCCGGCGGCGCCGGCGCGGGTGACGGTCGACTGGACGGACGCCGGGAGCGGAAGCGCGACGTCGGGCGTCGACTACGCTGTCGTCGACGGCGGGACGCTGACGTTCGAGCCGGGCGACACGCTGCGGACGGTGAGCGTGGCGGTGCACGGCGACGACGAGATCGAGGACGACGAGACGGTGGTGCTGTCGCTGAGCGGCGCGACGAACGCCGAGCTGGGGACCCGGACGGCGAGGGGCACGATCGTGAACGACGACGAGGCCGAGCCGCCGACGCCGGCGCCGACGGTGGAGCGGATCGTGTTCCGGGGCTTGGCCGATGGCGACAGCACGTACTACCTGGGCGAGGTGGTGCGGGTGCGGGTGGCGTTCGACCAGCACGTGGAGGTGGACGTGTCGGGCGGCGAGCCGTACGTCGAGCTGACGGTCGGCGCGACCACGCGGCGGGCCGAGTACGGCACGTCGAAGCTGAACCGGCTGGACTTCCTGTACCGTGTGCAGGCGGGCGACTTCGACGACGACGGCGTGAGCGTGCCGGCGAACGGCTTGGTGCTGAACGGCGCTTCGGTGGTGGCGCGGGACGATCCCTCGGTCGCCGTGGACCCCGCCCACGGCGCGGCGGAGGGGGGCTTGTCGCGGCGGGTGGACGGGAGTCGGGAGCGGCCGCCGGGCCCGACGCTGACGGCGAGCGGGTCGAGCGTGGCAGAGGGGGACGCTGGGAGCACGGCGGAGCTCGAGTTCGCGGTGCGGCTGTCGCCGGCGGCGCCGGCGCGGGTGACGGTCGACTGGACGGACGCCGGGAGCGGAAGCGCGACGTCGGGCGTCGACTACGCTGTCGTCGACGGCGGGACGCTGACGTTCGAGCCGGGCGACACGCTGCGGACGGTGAGCGTGGCGGTGCACGGCGACGACGAGATCGAGGACGACGAGACGGTGGTGCTGTCGCTGAGCGGCGCGACGAACGCCGAGCTGGGGACCCGGACGGCGAGGGGCACGATCGTGAACGACGACGAGGCCGAGCCGCCGACGCCGGCGCCGACGGTGGAGCGGATCGTGTTCCGGGGACTGGCCGATGGCGACAGCACGTACTACCTGGGCGAGGTGGTGCGGGTGCGGGTGGCGTTCGACCAGCACGTGGAGGTGGACGTGTCGGGCGGCGAGCCGTACGTCGAGCTGACGGTCGGCGCGACCACGCGGCGGGCCGAGTACGGCACGTCGAAGCTGAACCGCCTGGACTTCCTGTACCGGGTGCAGGCGGGCGACTTCGACGACGACGGCGTGGGCGTGCCGGCGAACGGCTTGGTGCTGAACGGCGCTTCGGTGGTGGCGCGGGACGATCCATCGGTCGCCGTGGACCCTGCCCACGGCGCCGTGGAGGGCGGCTTGTCGCGGAGGGTGGACGGGAGTCGGGAGCGGCCGCCCGGCCCGACGCTGACGGCGAGCGGGTCGAGCGTGGCGGAGGGCGACGCGGGGAGCACGGCGAAGCTCGAGTTCGCGGTGCGGCTGTCGCCGGCGGCGCCGGCGCGGGTGACGGTCGACTGGGCGGACGCGGGGAGCGGGAGCGCGACGTCGGGCGTCGACTACGCGGAGGTCGGCGGCGGAACGCTGACGTTCGAGCCGGGCGACACGTTGCGGACGGTGAGCGTGGCGGTGCACGGCGACGACGAGATCGAGGACGACGAGACGGTGGTGCTGTCGCTGAGCGGCGCGACGAACGCCGAGCTGGGGACTCGGACGGCGAGGGGCACGATCGTGAACGACGACGAGGCCGAGCCGCCGACGCCGGCGCCGACGGTGGAGCGGATCGTGTTCCGGGGCTTGGCCGATGGCGACAGCACGTACTACCTGGGCGAGGTGGTGCGGGTGCGGGTGGCGTTCGACCAGCACGTGGAGGTGGACGTGTCGGGCGGCGAGCCGTACGTCGAGCTGACGGTCGGTGCGACCACGCGGCGGGCCGAGTACGGCACGTCGAAGCTGAACCGGCTGGACTTCCTGTACCGTGTGCAGGCGGGCGACTTCGACGACGACGGCGTGAGCGTGCCGGCGAACGGCTTGGTGCTGAACGGCGCTTCGGTGGTGGCGCGGGACGATCCCTCGGTCGCCGTGGACCCTGCCCACGGCGCGGCGGAGGGGGGCTTGTCGCGGCGGGTGGACGGGAGTCGGGAGCGGCCGCCCGGCCCGACGCTGACGGCGAGCGGGTCGAGCGTGGCGGAGGGCGACGCGGGCAGCACGGCGAAGCTCGAGTTCGCGGTGCGGCTGTCGCCGCCGGCGCTGGCGCGGGTGACGGTTGACTGGGCGGACGCGGGGAGCGGGAGCGCGACGTCGGGCGTCGACTACGCTGCGGTCGGCGGCGGAACGCTGACGTTCGAGCCGGGCGACACTCTGCGGACGGTGAGCGTGGCGGTGCACGGCGACGACGAGATCGAGGACGACGAGACGGTGGTGCTGTCGCTGAGCGGCGCGACGAACGCCGAGCTGGGGACTCGGACGGCGAGGGGCACGATCGTGAACGACGACGAGGCCGAGCCGCCGACGCCGGCGCCGACGGTGGAGCGGATCGTGTTCCGGGGACTGGCCGATGGCGACAGCACGTACTACCTGGGCGAGGTGGTGCGTGTGCGGGTGGCGTTCGACCAGCACGTGGAGGTGGACGTGTCGGGGGGCGAGCCGTACGTGGAGCTGACGGTGGGCGCGACGACGCGACGCGCCGAGTACGGCACGTCGAAGCTGAACCGGCTGGACTTCCTGTACCGTGTGGAGGCGGGCGACTTCGACGACGACGGCGTGAGCGTGCCGGCGAACGGGCTGGCGCTGAACGGCGCCGCCGTGGTGGCGCGGGAGGATCCATCGGTCGCCGTGGACCCCTCCCACGGCGCGGCGGAGGGGGGCTTCTCGCGGCGGGTGGACGGGAGGCGGGAGCGGCCGCCCGGCCCGACGCTGACGGCGAGCGGGTCGAGCGTGGCGGAAGGGGACGCCGGGAGCACGGCGAAGCTCGAGTTCGCGGTGCGGCTGTCGCCGCCGGCGCTGGCGCGGGTGACGGTGGACTGGGCGGACGCGGGGAGCGGGAGCGCGACGGCGGGCGTCGACTACGCGGCTGTCGCCGGCGGGACGCTGACGTTCGAGCCGGGGGACACGCTGCGGACGGTGAGCGTGGCGGTGCACGGCGACATCTTGGACGAGCCTGACGAAACGATCGTGCTGGTGTTGGCCAACCCCGTCAACGCCGATCTCCCGAACGGCGGTGCGACCGGGGTCGGCACAGTCGTGGACGACGACGACGCACCGACCCTCTCCGGCGACTCGCCCACGGTTGCGGAGGGCAACAGCGGAGGCCGCCGCCTGACGTTCACACTCTCACTGGACCGCCCCAGCGGCCGCGGCATCGTACTGCACTACGCCGACGCAGGCACGGGAACCGCCGTGTCGGGCACCGACTACGAGACACTTCCACCGGACACCCTCTTGTTCGAGCCGGGCGAGACGCTGAAAACGCTTGATGTGATGGTCTTGGGCGACACGCTCCAAGAGTCCAACGAGGACGTGACCTTGCGGCTGTCCACCCCTGACACTACGGCAGTGGCGATCTCCAAGGCGCTGATCACCGGCAGTATCCTGGACGACGACGCCGACGACCTGGTCCCCTCGTTCGGCAACGCCGCAGTCCTGCCGCAGCGCTGGATCAGGAGTTGCGAGGTCTATCCACTAGAGCTGCCTCAGGCCCAGGGCGGCGACGGGACTCTGACGTACGGGCTGACGCCCGCCCTGCCACTGGGGATGACCTTCGACGCCGAACTTCGCACCATTACCGGGACGCCCAAGCAAGAACAGCCCATCACCACCTACCGCTACACGGCGACCGACCAGGACGGAGACTCGGCGACCCTGAGCTTCACGGCCCGGGTTGAGTTGCGCGATTGCGTCTTGCTGGCCGACAGGGCCGCAGTTGCCGCGGACTCGGCCAACGACCTAGTGGCGAAGGAGAATCGAGCGCCGGAAGTCGTGCCCGCCATCGCGCCGAAGACGATGGAGGTGGCCAGCCAGCCGGCTGTCGTTGATCTGTCGGCGCATTTCCGCGACCAGGACGGCGACGACCTCCTCTACTTGGCAGTCTCGGCAACGCCGCAATCGGTGCGAGTAGATGTAGCGGGCTATGTCTTGACGGTCCATCCGCTGGCTGTGGGCCAGTCCCTAGTCACAGTGCAAGCGACTGACTCCCAGGGTGCCGAGGCGGAGCAGAGCTTCCTGGTGACCGTGGAGGCGTCGCGTTCCGACCGCACCAGAATCCTGAAGCGTTCTCTGGCCGCGTTTGGCCGGACCGTGGGAACCGAGACGGTGGAAGCCGTGGGCGGCCGACTAGGAGAGGCCGGCGACCCCGGCCCAATGGGCGAATCGCATCTTCGAGTCGGCGGCCAGGTTCTGGCGTGCACGGCCGTCGCAGGTTGCGGCTTGCGGGAACTGGCTGAGCAGGCCGCTGGACTTCTCGGCGTACGGTTCTCGCACGGTGCAGGCAGCCTAGCGTCGTCCATGCGGGCTGCCGCCGAAGGGAGCCATGACCCCGGCACAGCACTTTGGGCTGGTGGGGGCTTCGGACGGTCGGCCGAGATCGGAACAACGGAGAGCTTCGGTGCATCGGGCCGTCGGGCACGCTCGGATACCCCGCTTGCCGATCGACACCGCGACCGTCCTCGCTGGGGCCGGCTGGTCAGCGTCAATCCTTTGTCGCGGGAAGAGTTGCTGACGCGTTCGTCCTTCCGGTTCTCGCCGGGTGCCAACGATCAGGCTGGCGATCAGGCGATGTCGGGCGGGTGGACGTTCTGGGGCCAAACCAACGCCGGCGGCTTCGAGAGCCGTCCCGAAGACGACCTTGCGTTGGACGGAACGGTCCGTTCGGCCTACCTGGGTGCCGACTACCGGTTCGGGCGGGGGCCGTTGGTTGGACTCGCGCTGTCCCGAACCGCAAGTTCCATCGACTTCGAGAGCGGGATCAACAGCGCGGGCACGGTGGACGCCCGCCTGACGAGCGTGTACCCGTACGCCCAGTGGTCGCCGCGCGTCGGATTGAGCGTATGGGGGCTGCTTGGAGCGGGCCGGGGAACAGCGGACCTGTTGGAGGACGCAACTCGTCGCCAGTTCGAGACCAGCATCGGGATGGCGATGACGGCGGCGGGCGTGCGCCAGCGGCTTACCGGCGTGGTCGCTGTCAAGGCCGACGCGTTCGCGGTGCGTACCGATGGCGACGAGGTGCCGGAGTTGCCCGGAGTTGCCGCCAACGTTCAGCGAGTGCGCCTAGCGTCCGAGGTGGGAGGCCGGTGGGGCTTTTCGGGCGGCTCTTTGATCACTTCGCGAGTCGAGTTGGGCGTGCGCTTCGACGGCGGGGACGCGGCGACCGGTGCCGGTGCCGAGGCCGGAGCGGCGGTCGGCTACGTCCACGAGGGCATTGGTCTAAGCGTGGACGCGCGAGGCCGGGCGCTGGTGGCGCATCAAGCAACGTCCTTCAGGGACTGGGGCGCGAGCGTGTCGGTTCGTTTGCGGCCGAATCGCGAAGCGGGAGGACTGTCGTTCACCCTCGAACCGACGTGGGGGAATGCGGCAAGCGGCGTGGCGATGCTCTGGCGCGACGGGCGGATGGGCGGGACTCTGCCCAGCCCGGATGCCGGCCGACTCCACATGGAGATGGACTACGCGATCGTACTGCCAAACGGTGGTCGTGTCGCACCGTTCGGACGCTGGGCGGTCGAAAGCGGTGCGGGTCGCCGTGTGAACATGGGAGTCCGGTTGTCCGTGCTGGACGCGGCGACGGTCGATCTGTTCGGCGAGCACCTGTCGGGAGGCACCGAACTGGCCGACCGTCGGCTGGGCCTGCAGGGGGCAGTTCGTTTCCGGTGATCCGGTGCGAGTCGGGCCCTCCCAGATGTACGTCGGCCTCCCAGGTGCAACCTTTCGGCCCGTTCGGGTTACCAATACCATGTAGGCAGGGGCGGGACCACAACTCCAGATGGGAGGAGGAAGAGATGCGGAGGCATGGGACCAACTTCACCGCCGTAGCCGCGATTCTGGGCGGGACGGCCCTAGGGGCTGGAGCCACGGTGGCGCTGGCGTCGGCCAACCATGGCGAGCGGCACAGGCACGGCAGGGGGGACCAGCAGACGATCATCGTGTGCGAGAGCGAGGGCGGAGCGTCGGCCTCCTCGTCGGTGACGGTCCACGGGACGAAGGGCGAGGCGTCCGTCGTCGTGACGGAGCAGCGGCCGTCCCGAGACCGGAGGCACGTTCGCAAGCGGAGGCGCTGCCGTCGCATCGTGACGACGGAGTTCGGCCGGCACCAGCGCGTGGACCGGATCCGCCTGCACGCCGACGGGGCCGCCCACGCGCCGATGGAGCCGCCCCCCTTCGACCAAGAGCGGATTCGCCTCCAGATCGAGGAGGCGCGAATGCGTTCTGAAGAGGCTCGGATGCGGGCGCAAGAGGTCCGGGCGCGGGCGCAAGAGGCCCGGGCGCGAGCGGAGACGCTCCGCCAAGTCATGAAGGAGTGGCAGGACGAAGCCGGGTCCGACATGAACCCCGCCGACCTGGAGCGGCTGCGGGCAGCGCTCGCCGAGTTCGGGGCCCAACGCAACTCCCCCAAGCCGGGCACGGGCAACTAACCGGAGCTTCGCCTTGCTGACCAACTCGTACCGAACCCGGGGCGCGAACTTCGCCTTCTTGGTAGGACCGCCCAGGAACCTGACCCGCCACACGGGCATGGAGATCCACTCCGCCGTCTGCGAGGCCCTGGGCGCCGACGACCTGTCCTTCAAGTACACGCCCGGGGCGCAGGACCCAGAGGCCGAGAAGCCGTTCGCGATCCAGCTGGGCCGGGACCAGGGACCGGAGAAGCTGGCGATTGAGATCAACGGCTCGGTGCAGAACACGCCGCTCCGCATCTTCCTGGGATACGAGTGGCCCCGCTCCAGCCACTCGGCGTTCGAGGACTTCGACTTGGTGTGCGAGGCGGTCTTCACCGTGTTGGGCGACGGCTGGCAGCGCGTGCTGGCGGAGGCCCGGGTGCGGGGCCAACTCCACGCCAAAGGCGACTCGGCGGTGTCCTACCTGGGCCAGAGCGTGCTTCCCGTGGTCGGCGGCAGCGACAACGCGGGCGACATGGCCTTTCTGGCGTTCAAGTACGAGACCGTCGCGGAGGACTTCCCTGCCGACGAGCCGCTGGCCAGCCCGAAGCGCGAGGTGTCGGTGGAGGTGCTCCGCAGCGACCCCCGCTGCATCTACGTAGAAGTTATGTCGCAGTGGCCGCAGATCGCGGCGTCGCCCGACGGAGCCGTCCAGATCGATCCCGACAAGGTCAGGTCCTTCGAGTCGCCCCCGAGCGAGTACTTGGCGGACACGATGAACTACGTGGACTCGGTCGTCCTCCCTCTGCTCGCGGAGGGCCAGTCCCGGGACGACGGCTGAGCCGCTCCGACTCGGCCCGCCGCCACTCGGCAATCCGCCGGTGGTCGCCGCTTCGCAGGACTTGGGGCACGCGAAGGCCCCGGTACTCGGCGGGACGAGTGTAGGACGGCGCCGACACCACGGCTTCGTCGTAGAACGAGTCCGAAGACGCCGACTCGTGGTCGCCCAGCGCCCCGGGAAGCAGCCGCACCACTGCGTCGGTCACCGCCAGGGCCGCCACTTCGCCGCCGGAGACGACGAACGGTCCGAGCGACAGCTCCTCCGTGGCCAGGTGCTCCGCCACGCGCTGGTCCACGTCCTTGTAGTGGCCGCAGAGGAGGGTCAGTTCGGGCGCCACGGAGAGCCGCACCGCGTCCTGGTGGCGGAAGCGAGCTCCACGGGCCGACATGAGCGCCACGGGGCCATCGGGCCGGAGGTCGTCCACTGCTTCGAAGAACGGCTCGGGCTTCATCACCATCCCGGTGCCGCCGCCGTAGGGCTCGTCGTCCACCGTCTTGTGACGGTCGTGGGCGTACTCCCGCAGGTCCACGACCCTGTAGCTCGCCAAACCGGCCCGAGCGGCTCGGCCGGGGATGCTCAGCGAGAGAGGTTCGGCGAAGAAGTCCGGAAAGATCGTGAGGATGTTGATGCGGATCACGGCAGCAGCCCCTCAGGAGGATCGACCACGACTCGCCCTCGCTCCCGGTCGGTCTCCACGACGATCTCGGGCACCATGGGGATCAGCGCTTCGCCGTCCGCTCCCCTCACCTGGAGCAGGTCGGCCGGCTTGATGGGGTAGACCTCCGTCACCTCCCCCACGGCGACTCCTTCCACGGTCGTCACCTCTGCGCCCAGCAGCTGGTGGTAGAAGACTTCATCGTCGGCCAGCGGATCGACCGCCTCGAAGGGACGGAGCAGGTAGAGGCCCCGTAGGTGCTCGGCGCCCTCCCTGTCGTCCACCCCCGCGAACTTGGCCAGAAAGCCCTTCCGATAGGGGCGGACCGACTCGATCTCAAGCGGAGGCCGGAGTTCGGCGGGTTCGCGTGCCTCCCCGTCCCCCGGAAAGTGGACCGCTCCAGGGGCGAAGTGGCTTCCAGGGTGGTCGGTCAGGGGCCAGACGAAGATCTCGCCCTTCATGCCGTGGGGCTTGTTGAGGTGGCCGACGACCAGGTGGCTGGGGTGCCGACTGGGATCGCCGTCCGCAGTCACTCGCCGGTCGAGGCTGCCCCGTCTTCGCCCGCGGAGGCGCCTTCGCCCGTGGCCGCCTTGCCTTCGCCCGTGGCCGCGGCGTCTTCGCCTGCGGAGGCGTCTTTGCTCGTGGCCGCGCCGTCGTTGTCCGCGGAAGCTTCGTTGCCTGCGGAGGCGTCGCTGCCGTCCCCGGCGCTGGACTCGGCGTTCGCGTCAGGGGTTTCCACGTCCGCGTCCTCCCCACCGCTCGTAGCCTCGGCCCCGTCCTCGGCGACACCGTTCGCTTCGGCTTCGGGCACCGGGGCTCCCGCCAGGGCCACCTTCTCGTCGCCCCCGGCTCTGGCCTTCGACAGGAGACTCGCGACCGTCGGCGAGGGGTCGGCCCCCTCTCCCAGCCAGTAGTCCACCCGCTCCAGGTCCACCGAGATGCGGGCGGGATGGGGGATGGGATCGTAGTAGCCCAGCTTCTCCACGAAGCGTCCGTCCCGGGGAGACCGACTGTCGGCCACCACGATTCTGTAGTGAGCCTGCTTCTTCTTGCCCATCCGCCGAAGGCGAATCTTGGTTGCCATTCTGCTGCTGCCGTTCCCAGTTGGGGGGACTAGATGCGGGGGATGAACGCCTTCATGCGCTTCATCGTCTTCTCCATTTCGGCGAACCGCTTCATGAGCCGGTTCACCTCCGACACGGGCCGTCCGCTGCCGCGGGCGATCCGCTTCCGTCGCGAGCCGTTGAGGATCTTGGGCGTCCGACGCTCTTCCGGCGTCATCGACAAGATAATCGCTTCGACGTGCTTCATCTTCTTCGGGTCCACCGCTCCGACGGGCAGGGCGCGAGGCATGCCGGGCACGAGCTTCATGAGCTGGTCCAGGGGACCCATCTTCTGAACTTGGCGCATCGCCGACAGAAAGTCCTCCAGCGTGAAGCGTCCCTTGCCCGTCAGCTTCTTCTGGAGACGGGTCGCCTCCTCGGCGTCCACCGTCGCCGACGCCCGCTCTACCAAGCCTACCACGTCGCCCATCTGGAGGATGCGGCCGGCCATGCGCTCCGGGTCCACCGCCTCCAGCGCGTCCAGTCCCTCTCCCGTGCCCACGAACTTGAGCGGCTTGCCGGTCACGCCGCGTATGGAGAGCGCTGCGCCGCCCCGAGCGTCGCCGTCCATCTTGGTGAGGACGAAGCCGGTCACATCCAGCGCCTCGTCGAATCCCTGGGCGATGCGAACCGCTTCCTGTCCCGTCATGGCGTCGGCGACCAGCAGGACCTCTCGGGGCTTCAGCGCCTTCTTGAGCCGCTGCAGCTCGTCCATCATCGGCTGGTCGACCTGAAGTCTGCCGGCGGTGTCCACGATCAGCGCCGCCGCCTTCTCTCGTCGAGCCCGGCGGTGTCCGGCCTTGGCGATGGCGAGGGGATCGGTGGCCCCGTCCTCGTGGTAGACGGGCACGCCCGCCCGCTTTCCCAGTACCCGGAGCTGGTCCACGGCGGCGGGACGGTACAGGTCGCAGGCCGCCAGCACCACGCCCCTGCCGGGCCTAGCGAGCCGCTTCGCCAGCTTGGCCGCCGTCGAGGTCTTCCCCGACCCTTGCAGCCCCACGAGCATGATCACCGTGGGCGGCGCCGACGACCATTGAAGACCGGCTTCGCCTTCGCCCGCCATCAGGGCCGCCAGCTCGTCGTGGACGATCTTGACGACTTGCTGCCCTGGCGAGACCGACCGGAGGACCCGTTCGCCCAGCGCCCTCTCCTGGACGCGAACTAGGAACTGCCGCGTCACCTTGAAATTGACGTCGGCTTCGAGAAGGACGCGGCGCACCTCGCGCAGCCCCTCCCGGATCATGGGTTCGGTCAGGACGCCTCGCTGCTTGAAGCGTCGCAGAACCCCGTCCAGACTGTTGCTCAGGTCCTCGAACATCCGGTAAGATAAGCCTCGGCCAAGGAGGTGCTCAAGGCGCCCGTGGAGTTGGTGGAAGGCGATTCCAGAGTTGGTGGGGAGTTGGTGGAAGGCGATTCGGCGGCCCGCGCCAGGGAACGTCTGCTAATGGACGAAGTGACCAACCCTTTCCGTCCCGGAGCCGGGGCGCGGCCTCCTACGCTGGCGGGTCGAGACGGGGAGCTTCGGGCGTTCGACGTGGCCGTCCATCGGTACATGTTGGGACACCCGGAGCGGAGCATCCTCCTCAGCGGCCTCCGCGGCGTAGGCAAGACCGTCTTGCTGCGCGAGTGCGAGAGGATCGCCGCCGAACACGGCTGGGAGCTGGAGAGCTTCGAGGCCGGCGGCAAGCGGACTCTTGCCCAGGCGCTGGTTGCGGGGACGCGGAGAGCCTTGCTGGGGTACTCCCGGACGGCCCGACTGAAGGAGCGGGCGCGCAACGCTCTCGGCGTGCTCCGGTCGTTTCAGCTGTGCTGGAAGCTTCCCGAGGGCAACGAGATCGTGTTGGCGGCCGACCCGGCTCTGGGACAGGGGGACTCGGGGTTCGCCGAGGTGGACGTGATCGACTTGCTGCTGGCGCTGGGCGGAGCGTCGGCGGAGCGTCGGACGGGCGTGCTCTTCACGATCGACGAGATGCAGTTCCTCCCTCGGGACGACTTGGCGGTCCTGTGCATGGCGCTCCACAAAGTCAGCCAGCACGCCGTGCCGGTGATGGTCGTGGGGGCCGGGTTGCCGTCTCTGCCGGGGTTGGTGGGCGAGGCGAAGTCCTACGGCGAGCGGCTGTTCACCTTCCGAACCATCAACAGCTTGGCCGACGCCGACGCTCGTCGGGCCTTGACGGAACCCGTGGCGCCCGGCGCGTCCTGGGAGCCGGAAGCGCTGGGCGAGGCGGTGCGGCTGGCTGCCGGCTATCCCTACTTCCTGCAGGAGTTCGGACGCTCTGCCTGGAACGCAGCGGGGTCGCCCGACTTGATCCGCGTCGCCGATCTGCGGCGTGCGGCTCCGACGGCGCTCCGGGCGCTGGACGACGGGTTCTTCCGCGTCCGGTTCGACCGAGCGACCGACGGCGGGCGCGCCTACTTGCGCGCGATGGCGGCGATCGGCCCGGGACCGCACCGCCTCGGGGATGTGGCCGAGCGGCTGGGGAAGAGCACCAGCGCCGCATCGGGTGTTCGTGCGAACCTGATTAAGAAAGGGCTGTGCTACGCGCCGCGACCGGGGTACGTGGGGTTCACGGTGCCGCTGTTCGACGACTACCTGCGGCGCACGCGGGGGGCGTAAGCGGCCCACGCGGGGGCGTAAGGCGACCAGCGGCCCCGCCGGTCACTGCCAGTGGATCACCTGGCTGCGCCGCGTTCCCACCGAGACTATGACGATGGGGGCGCCGGACAGCTCCTCGATTCGATCCAGGTAGGCGCGGGCGTTGCGCGGGAGGTCGGCCTTGCAGCGTGCGCCGCTGGTGGGGACCTGCCAACCAGGAAGGGTCTCGTAGACGGGTTGGACGCGCTCCAGCTCGGCCGCCACCGCCGGGAAGGTGCTGCTGCTGGGCTCGTCGTCCAGCCGGTAGGCGGTAGCCACCCTGATCTCGGGAAGGGTGTCCAGCACGTCCAGCTTGGTCACGGCGATTCCCGTGAGGCCATTGACGCGCCCCGCGTAGCGCGCCAACACGGCGTCGAACCAGCCGCAGCGCCGGGGCCGGCCTGTGGTCGCTCCGAACTCGCCTCCCAACCGGCGCATGAGGGCGTCCATCTCGTCGCCGAACGCCGTAGGCAGGGGACCGTTTCCGACCCGGGTGGTGTACGCCTTGGTCACCCCGATCACCGTGTCGATGGCGGTGGGGCCGACCCCTACCCCGGCCGCTGCGGCACCTGCCGTGGTGTTGGACGAGGTGACGAACGGGTAGGTGCCGTGGTCCACGTCCAGTGCCGTCCCTTGGGCGCCCTCCAACAGGACCTCTCGGCCTGCCGCAAGGGCGTCGGCGATCTCGGCTCCCACGTCGGTGGCGACGTCGGCCAAGCGCTCGGGCACTAGCGCCGAGTCGGACGCCGCAGCTCCGTCGTCCTCCCGCTTTGCACCGTCCGCCGGCACCAGCTCCGGGTCGGCCGCCGGCACCAGCTCCGGGTTGGCCCCCAGCACCCGCAGGCGGCTTCGCGCCCACTCCACGCTGGCCGCCACCGCCTCCCGTGCGCACCGCTCGTCCAGCAGGTCGCCCACCCGCACGCCCCGCCGACCGGCCTTGTCCTCGTAGGCAGGGCCGATCCCCCGCCCCGTGGTGCCGATCTTCCGGCCCGCCGCGCGCTCCATCTCCTCGTCGAGCACCTTGTGGTGAGGCAAGACCACATGGGCGCGTGCGCTCACGCCGATCCGGCCCCGAGGGTCCACGCCGCGCTCGGCCAAGCGGTCGTACTCGTCGAAGAACTGGCCCAGGTCGACCACCACGCCGTTGCCCAGCAGGCATCGCTTGCCCGGGTGCAGGATGCCCGACGGGATCTGGTGCAGCACGAACTCCTGACCGCCCACGTGAACTGTGTGCCCGGCGTTGGCTCCCCCCTGATAGCGAGCCACCAGGTCTGCGCCTGCGGCCAGCACGTCCACCACCTTCCCCTTCCCCTCGTCGCCCCACTGGCAGCCGACCACGACGGTGCAGCTGCCGGGGCTGGCCTTCGTCACGCCGGCGACCTGGCGTCCGCCTGCAGGTCGGCGTCCCGCTGTGCGCCTTCGAGCCGCCCGGTCTCCGCCAGCGGACCAGCCTCCGCCAGCAGTCCGGCCTCCGCCAGCAGTCCGGCCACCTCTTCGCGCCGACTTTCAGCCAGCGCGGGCAACGGCGGTCGCGGCGCACCGCCCACGTACCCCAGCAGGTCAAGCGCGCACTTCACGCCTGCTACCCCCATCCCGCCGATCACCCGGTTGTGGAGCGGCGCAACCAGCTCTTGCACCGCCCCGGCCCCCTCCGCGTCCCCCGCGACGAAGCGGGAGTGGATCAGCGCCGACTCCCGAGGCGCCAAGTTGGCCACCCCCAGGATGCCGCCCACGGCGCCGGCCTCCAGCGCGGCGTAGAGGATGCTCCCGCTCCCCACCAGCACCTGGAACCCTGGCTGAACGACCGCCAGCAGCTCGCCCACCGTACCCAGCTTCCCTCGGGAGTCCTTGATCCCCACGATCCGCTCGTGAACCGACAGCTCCGCCACCAGCCCCGCTGGAAAGTCCAGCGTGCTGAAGCGCGTCGGCACTTGGTAGACGATCACCGGCGCTGGCGCGGCGTCCGCCACCGCCAAGTAGTGGTCCCGGACGACCGCAGGGCTCATGGCACCCTTGTAGAACGCCGGCGGCTGCACGAGCAGCGCGTCGTACCCCAGCCCCGCCGCCTTGCGCGAGAGCCGGAGTGTGGCGCGCAGCGATTCGGCGCCCGTTCCCGCCACCAGGAGCAGGTCGTCGGGCGCCACGTCGCGGACCGCTTCCCAGACGGCGCAGCGCTCGTCCTCGTCCAGCAAGACGGCTTCGCCCGTGGATCCGCCCACCACAAAGCCGCGCACGCCGGTGGGCGACCACTTCTCGACGTTGGCCCGGAGGCCGGGCAGGTCCACTTCGCCAGTTGCCGGGTCGAAGGGCGTGGCGACGGGGATCATGACGCCGCTGATGTCCACTTGCAGTAACTCCGAGTTAGGGGATGGGAGCAGGAGCAACGCCGGGGCCGCGCCCGGGAGGGTACAAGCCGGCCCGCTCCCGGACCAGCGCCAGCGTCTCGCCCGCCATCGCCCTGGCCCGTCCAGCCATTGCGTGGATCAACCCGTCCAAGTCCTTCTCGCGGCGCAGGATGTCGGCCCGGCGGTCGCGCATCTCGGTGGTGAGCGCCACCAGCGCGTCGGCGGTTCGACCCTTGAGGTCCACGTAGCGGAGAGAGCCCGCGAAGTAGTCCCCTCGCATCTGCTCCGCATCCGCCTCGAATCCACATGCCGCCAGGATCGTGAGCAGGTTCTCGATCCCTGGACTGACCTCGTCGCTGGACGGGGGCGCGCCCGAGTCGGTCACCGCCGACCGAACCTTGCGACGCACCGACGCTTCCTCCTCGAAGAGGCCGATGTAGTGTCTCGGCCCCAGGCTCTTGCTCATCTTCTTGGTCGGGTCCGCCGTGGACACCAGCTTGGGAACCGGCGTGTGAAGGGTCTCGGGTTCGGGGAAGACGTGGCCGAAGCGAGCGTTGAAGCGGCGCGCCAGTCCGCGGCTTAGCTCCAAGTGCTGGGACTGGTCCCGGCCTACCGGCACGTAGTCGGCCCGGTACGCCAGGATGTCGGCCGCCTGCAGGACTGGGTAGAAGAGCAGCCCCGACGACACGAAGGTTCCGTCGTCCTGCACGCCGAGCCCGCCGCCGTTCGCCAGACCGTAGTCAGGACCGTTGCCGGGGACGCCGCCGGGCCCGGAGCCGCCCTTCAGCAGGTTCGACTTCTCCTTGAACTGGGTCATCCGCCCCAAGTCGCCCAACGACGCCATCGTCGCCAGCACCCAGCAGAGCTCGGTGTGCTCGGGCGCCGTGGACTGGACGAAGACGGTGGCGCGCTCCGGGTCAATCCCGCACGCCAGCAGCGACACGAACATCTCCCTGGTGGAGCGCCGCAGCTCCCGGGGGTCGTACGCGACGGTCATGGCGTGCAGGTCCACCACGCAGTAGACGGCGTCGCACTTGTCCTGAAGCCGGACCCAGTTCTGCACGGCGCCGAAGTAGTTGCCGATCGTCATCACGGCCGTGGGCTGGATGCCGGAGAAGACGCGCTTGGGCTGTGCCATGGCGGGTTGGGACGCTTGGGGGAGGACGAGGCGGCGAGGCGGCGCTCGGACGGCGGATCGGCGGGTGGCTGGTGGGTGCTTGGCGACGACCGCCCCTCGGTCTGGGATGCTTCAATCTAGCATGGCGACCAGGAGCGACTTGGTGGCGGCGCGGAAGAAAGCCAGCTAGCGTGGCGTCATGACTTCCGAGCCGGCTTCCGGTCCCCCTTCTCCATCCCATGTGTTCGCGGCGGTCCACACGATCGAGTTCGCCGACACCGACGCGGCGGGCGTGGTCCACTTTTCGGCCTACTTCCGGCTGATGGAGGCCACCGAGCACGCCTTCTACCGGTCCCTCGGCGGCTCCGGCTTCGTCGAGGACGCCCACGGTCGGCTGGGAATGCCCCGCGTTTCGGCCTCGTGCGACTTTCTGCGGCTCATCCGATTCGAGGACGAAGTGGAGGTGCGCCTGCGGGTGGGGGAGGTCGGCGAACGGCGAATCGCCTACGAGTTCGAGTTTCGGCTTCGGCCCGCGTTGGAGCTTGCGGCGACCGGTGCCATGACCGTGGTGCACGCACGGCGGTCGAGCGGCGGCCGGTTCGCCTCCGCCCCGTTGCCTCCGTTCCTGCGGGATGCGGTGTGCGCCCAAGCACCGTCCCCGTCGACCCCCCAAGTCGCCGCCAGCGCGCCGAGCACCACCCGCGCCCGAGCCGCCAACTCCTCCATCAACAGGACCTCCGCATGACGCACCGAGACCGCTTCGCCTTCATTCGCTTCGCCTCCGTTCGCTTCGCCTTTGATCGCGGCTCTTGCCGGATCGTGGCGAGTGCCCTTGCCGCCGTGGCCTGCCTAGCAGCCCAGGACGCGGCGTCCCAAGACGTGACGATCTCCCGGGCGGCGCCGACAGAGGTGGGCATGTCGGCGGCCGTGCTCCAAGGCGGGGTCGGTCTCTACCAGGAGGCGGTGGACCGGGGCGACTTGGTAGGCACGGTGCTTCTGGTCGCCAAGGAAGGGAAGGTCGTTCTCCACGAGGCGGTGGGCTGGCGCGACAGGGCCCGCGACCTGCCGATGGAGCCCAACACGATGTTCCGCATGGCGTCCAACACCAAGCCGCCGGTGGCCACCGCAATCGCCATGCTGGTGGAGGACGGCAAGCTCCGCTACGACGCCCTGGTGCGCGAATACATAGCCAGCTGGGACAACTACCGGGCGGGCTTCATCCAGATCGGCCACCTGCTGTCCCACTCCAGCGGGCTACGCATCCCCACGCTCTTCCTGCAACCGTACATGCAGCCCTCCGCCGAGCACCCGGACGCGCCCACGCTCCAGCTGGAGGCCGCCCGCTTCGGCCATGTGGGCGCCGAGGCCGTTCCCGGCACGACTTACAGCTACAACAACCCGGGCTACAACACGCTGGGCGCGCTGGTGGAGATCGCTTCGGGACAACCCTTGGAGCAGTACTTGGACGACCAGCTCTACACGCCGCTGGGGATGCACGACAGCTACCACCACGAGCGGGCGGAGAAGTTGGACGGCAAGCTGGACCGCATGTCGGTCGTCTACTACGAGCACGACGAGGACGGCGAGTGGGCGCCCGGATGGAGCCCCGGCGACCCCCCGCAGGTCCCGTTTGTGCGGGCGTCCGGCGGGATGATCTCCACCGCCAGCGACTATGTGGTCTTCTGCCAGATGTTCCTCAACGGCGGCGTCTACGGCGGACGGCGGATCATCTCGGAAGAGACCGTGGCCCTCATGACCTCGCCCAAGATCAGGACGAACCCGGGCTCCGACGGCCCTCCGGCCTACTACGGCTACGGCTGGTCGGTGTCCCAGGACGGCACGTTCTCCCACTCCGGCTCCGACGGCACCGCCGCCTTCGTGGACCCGTCGCACGAGCTGATCGTGCTGGTGTTCACCCAGACTCCCCGGGGCCGCAATCCGGTGGCGCGGTTCCGAGAGGTTGTGGACGCGGCGATTGGGGCGGCCTAGCCTAGCCATGTCCCAGCCCCTTTCCCCCGTCTTTGTGACAGTGCAGGAGTGGGAAGGGTATGTCACCGAGATTCGAGAGCATGAATTCGTCGCGCATTTGCTGGACATCACTGCCGATGCCAGGCGTGCAGAAGAGGAGGCTACAATCTCTCTCGACGAGCTTTCCGATACGGATCGAGAGACGATGCGGTTGGGCAGCATTTTTCGTTGGGTGATCGGATATGAGCGCACCGCTAGCGGCGTCAAGCGATGGTTTTCTCGGATTGTCTTCAGACAGTTGCCTGTTCTCACCCAGGCGGACTGGGACGAAGCTTGGGAATGGGCTCTCGAGACCAGGCAGTTGCTCGGACTGGACTAAACCTCCGTTGGAGAAGGCATACGAAGACGAAACGCGAGGTCCCGCGACCACCAGATGTTTCCAAGCGCAACCACTTTACGAGCCGCAACTGCGGTGAACGCCGATTCGGAGATGTCGAGCATCCGTAGGTACGCGAATATCGCCAAGTCATAGCGATGCAAGTATTCTGGACTTCCACCCATTGCGGCCAGGGTACCAATGCGTTTGACGAGCTGTCGCTGCGCCGTCAAGTGGCCGAGGGCCTTCAATACGCCTCTGACATCGGGGTCGGTCAACACAGCCGACTCCAGTCGGTCCCTGGAGCCGACCGAACCCCATGCGACGGCTTTCTCCGGGCTTTCGATGTTCGTCAGGTAAGTGCGGTCGATCACCTAGCACCTCTTGCGCCAGTACCTGGCCAGCCCCCACCAAGAGTCCGAGAAGCCGGAGGCGATGGCGTAGGTGTCGAGGAGCTCGCGGGGCATTCCGGCGCCTAGGTCGCTCCGCAGCCAGTCGGCGAACGCTCGGGCGTTGTCCGTGTCCGAGGTTGAGGTGTCGGTTCGGGTGCTGGCGTCGGAGGTTTCGCCGGCTCCGTCGGCCTCCTGCAACGAGGTGCGCACCCGCTCCGTCCACTCCGCCAGCCGCGCCTTCAGCTCGGCGAAGTGGGTGGCGGGGCTTTCGTGCACGCCGAAGTGCGCGGTGACCACCCGGCTGGGCTGCCACGCCATCATGCGGTCCATGCTGTCGTTCCACGCCTCCACGTCGATGTCGGGTGGAGGGGTCACGGGGACCGCAGGACCATTGCCAATGCGCACGCCCGCGGCGTCACCGGCCCAGAGCGTTCCCGCCGCTGCCTCGAAGTAGGCCACATGGTGCTTGGCGTGACCGGGCACGTAAGCGACCTGGAAGTGGCGTCCGCCCACCTCCACCGCGTCGCCCTGGTCCACCTCCCGAAGCGACGCCCGCGGCACGGGGACGATCTTTCCCCACAGCGCGTCCATGGCGTCGCCGTAGATGCGGGTCGCCGACGCCACCAAGCGCGACGGGTCCACCATGTGGGGCGCCCCCTTGGGGTGCACGTACACGACCACGTCCGGCACTTCCCGCACGATCGCGCCAGTGGCGACGGCGTGGTCCAGGTGAATGTGGGTGAGGAGCACTGCGCGCACATCGGCGAGCGTGTAGCCCATCTCTGCCAAGCGGTCGCGGAGGGCGGGCAGGCGCGCCTCGGGCCCCGGGTCCACCAGTGCCACACCGCCGCTGGAGCCGGTCGCTCCTCCGCGCCTGTCTCCCAACTCCAGCACGCCCACGCCGATCACCGACGGGCGGCCCTGCTGGTGCAAATCCGCTATTGCGGTGTCCCGGGCGATCCGAAGTACAGTCGGAGTCGAAGTCATCTGGCGTCCCTGCCTGCGCCGTGGCCGAACCCGCTCACTCCGCTGCCGGCCGCTTGTGTGTGCCCCACTTCTCGAACCACTTGCGCAGGTACAGCTGAGTGCGCAGGAAGTTGGACGGGCGTGAACTGGTCCCGTGCCACTCTCCCTGGAAGCGGATCATGACGGTGGGCACGCCCACATAGTGCAGCGCTTGGTAGAACTCCTCGGTTTGGCCCATCGGCGTGCGCAGGTCCATCTCGCCTGTCAGCAGCATCGTCGGCGTCTTCACATTGCCCACGTAGAAGATCGAAGAGCGGTCGATCCACTCTTCCGGGTCCTCCCAGAACGGTTTGTCGAAGGTGCGCATGTAGCTGGTGGCGTCCGATGTGCCCATTGCCGATATCCAGTTGACGATGGGACAGTTCGCCGAAGCCGCCGTGAAGCGGTCGGTGTTGCCCACGATGTAGCTGGTGAGGATGCCGCCGCCGGAGCAGCCGTACACGAACAAGTTGTCCTCGTCCACATAGCCCCGGGCCAACATCTCGTCCACCCCGTTCATCAGGTCGGGGAAGTCGGCGCCGGGGTAGTCGTGGTTGATGGCGTTGGCGAAGGCGGTGCCGTAGCCCGTGCTGCCCCGGGGGTTGGTGTACAGAACGACATAGCCGTTCGCCGCGTGCTCCTGGAAGGCAAAGTTGAAGCTGCCGTTGTACATCCCGTGGGGTCCGCCGTGGATGACCAGCATCATCGGGTGCTTGCGCGACGGATCGAAGTCCGGTGGCTTCACGATCCATCCCTGCACGCGAAAGCCGCCGTCCGAGTCGTACCACACCTCCTCGACCTCGCCCAACTGCGTGCGCTCCAGCACGTCGGCGTTCACCGTTGTCAGGCGCGTGGTCCGACTGGGGTTCGACAGGTTGAAGCGGTAGACGTCGCCGGGCTCGTGGGCGCTGGAGACGACCCCTACCGCTATTCCATTGCCCGAGAACGACGACATGTCGAACATGTGCTTGCCCTCGGTGAGCTGGGTCACGCCGCCGTCCACGGAGACGAAGTGAAGCTGCCGGTAGCCGTCCCGGCTGGTGCTGAAGTAGAGGCCGCTGCCGTCGGGCGCCCACGTCATGGCGCCGGTCTGCCGGTCGTAGTCGCCGGAGATCGTCCGCGAGCCGGAGCCGTCCCGGTTCATGACGTATATCCTCCGGTTCCGATAGGTGTCCCGGTGCGCGTCAATACCTGTATAGGCGATTAGGGAGCCGTCGGGAGAGGGAACGGGACCCGAATCTTCGCCTCGGCGGCTCGTCAGCCGCCGGATATCGCCGGTCGCCAGCGAGACAGCGTATATCTCCGATTCCTGCCAGTGCTCGGGCCGGTCGGCTTCGTCGTCGCGGAAGGAGGTGAAGTAGAGCTCGCTGCCGTCGGGGCTCCATCGCGGGCCGGAGTGGTTCCAGTCGCCGCGGGTCAGCTGGCGTGGGGTGCCGCCGTCCGCGGGAACGACGAAGACGTGGGTGTAACCGGTGTCCACGTACCCCGCCCGGTCCCGCTTGTACGCCGCCCGCTCCACGACCTTCGGCTCCTCCGTCCACTTGGCGCCGGCGGGTCGGTCCGGCAGTGCCACGCCTGCAAAGTCGGCCTTGTCGTTCACGCGGCTGGTGAAGGCAATCCACTGTCCGTCGGGCGACCAACGGGCGTTGGACGGGCCGTTCTGCAGACGGGTGACCTGGGTTGTCGCGCCCTCGGCGTCCATCCAGCGCACGAACAGCTGGGAGCCCTCGGGCTCGCCGGCGGCGGTGAAGAGGATGCGCGTTCCGTCGGGCGACCAGCGGGCGCCGCTTCCGTCGGTCAGGTGGCGACTGCGGCTTCCGTCGGCGTTCATGATCCGCAGGGAAGACCGGCGCCGATCTCCGACCTTGTCGATCCATCCTCGCGTGTAGACGATCCGGGCACCGTCCGGCGAGATGCGCGGGCCGGACACGCTCTCCATGTCCAGGTACTGGGACAGCGCAAGGGGCTGGCGGGACGCGCCGGACTGGGCGGCAGCGTCCTGCTGGGCGAAGGCAGGGGAGTGGGCTGGGGCGAAGGCGGCGAGGGCGACGGCGGCGGTACCGATGGCGAGGACGGGCATCATGTTCTCGTGCTCCTACTTGCGGGGAGTATCGAATCGTGTTCGCGGATGTGGAGTCGCGACGGCGAAGGCGAAGATCAGGGGGCGCCTCCCGATGCCCGGACGACGGCCCGGCCCGGGAAGACCCCTTCCACTATTGCGCCGTCCCGAACCACTGGCACGCCGCCCACCAGCACGTGGGCGAAGCCCTGCGACGGCGTGTCGGGCGCACTGTAGTCGGCGCGGTCCAGCACCGTCTGGGGATCGAAGACGGCCAAGTCGGCGTCCGCGCCCACCTGCACGCGTCCCTTCCGGGCCATCTCCGGCACCGCGCCCTCGACCCGCCGGGCTGGCAACAGCGTCATCTTCGCAAGCGCGTCCATCAGGGAAAGGGCGCCCCGGTCGCGGGAGTAATGTCCCAGAATGCGAGCGAAGGTGCCCGCGCCTCGGGGATGCACCGCCACGTGCAGGAACGGAATCCCGTCGCTGGCGGCGATCACGTCGGGCTGGGCCGTGATCCACTCGTTCGTCTCCTCGTTGCGCCCGTGGATGACGACCCATCCGCCCTGCTCTCTGTACTGGCGGAAGCTGCGGGCGTCAAGCCGCTCGGTCCGGCCTGGCCATTGCAGACGCTGGTAGTCCGAGTCGGTCCGCCCCTCCCACGAATCGAAGAGCGCCGACTCGATGAAGGTGGACGACGCAGTGTACGGGTACGCCTCCGTCGTCACGTCCACGCCCCGCTCGCGAGCGCCCCGGATCATGCCCAGCGCCTCCCGTGCGTCCTCGTCCGCGCTGGAGTTGAGGTGCACGATATGCAGCGACGCACCGGTGGACGCGGCGTTGGCGATCACCTCCTGAAATGGGTCCAGCGTGCCATTGTCGCCCGCCGACCGCAGGTGGACGTAGGCCGGCACTCCTTGGGCCGCCGCGGACGCGAAGAGGTCGAAGATCTCCGTCCGCGAAGCCCCCGGCGTGTAGGTGATCCCGAACCCGTACCCGAGACCGCCTTCGTCCAGCCCAGCTTCCATGAGGGCGGCAAGCTCGGCGATCCGGTCCCGTTCCAGCTCCTCGTAGATGATCTCCGAGCCGAACGAAGCATTGTCCTGCCCCGGCGGCTGGGTCGGCGCGTGACCGGTTTCGACGCCCGCCAGCAGGTTGGCGCGTGCTCCTGGGTGGCCCACAGTCGCGCCGTAGTTGAGGAGCGCCCGTCCTTCCCGGGACGCCAGCCAGGAGGCGACGGGGTAGACGCCGACCTCCATCTCCAGCGCGGTGGTGACCCCGTCCAGCGCCTGCAAGCGGTTGCTGACCGAGTCCTGGCCGTGGGCATGGAGGTCGATGAACCCCGGGGCCACGACCATTCCGCTGGCCTCCAGGGTGTCCCGTCCGGCCATTGACTCTTCGCTGATCTCCGCGACGGCGCCGTCGCGGATGCCCACGTTTCGGCTCGCGTCCAGCCCACTCTCCGGGTCCATGACGCGGCCGCCCAAGATCACCAGGTCGTGGGGCGAGGAGCAGGCCGTGGAGACGGCGACGGACAGGACGGTTGCGGCGGCGAATGAGAGGCGCCAACGGCGGCCGGGCCAACGGCAGGCGAATCGAGAGCGGGTCACGTGGGCGATTCCTTGGGAAGGCGGCCCGCGGCCGAACCGGCGGGCGCTTGGGTTGTCGGGCGACCATCTTCCGTTCAGAATCCATCGGGGTGGCGGGGATGGCAAGTATCTGGCCAAGTATCCAGATGGCGGCACACAAGTAGCCGGAAGGCGGCACACAAGTAGCCGGAGGCGGCACAATAGCCAGGAAGGCGCGTTCGCATGACGCCCAACCGAAGAGACCCGGAGAGCGCAAGCCGGTCCGGGGCCGACACCATCCACGACCTCCCGGCAGGCCTGTCCATGCTTCCCTGGGAACTCCCGCGAGTCTTCTTGGGGATTGACGGTGCGAAGGCCACCCACCGCGAAGCCGAAACGTGGGTCCTGCCGGTCCCCTACGAAGCCACCGCCAGCTGGGGCACGGAGACGCGCCGCGGCCCCCAAGCGATCATCGACGCGTCGCGCTACGTCGAACTGTACGATCAGGAGCTGGACGGCGACCCGTCGGAAGGCGGCGTCTACACCTTCCCGGCGCTGGAGCTGGAACGGGGCGCGGCGGGCGAGGCAATGGCGGAACTGGAACGGGCGTTCGGGCTTGTCCTCGACGCGGCGGCGGGCCGGCGGGTGATCATGCTCGGCGGCGAGCACTCGGTGTCGGCTCCGGCGATCCTTGCTCACGCCAACCGTTGCCGCGAGCGGCTCTCCGTCCTCCAGTTCGACGCTCATCTGGACCTGCGCGACACTTTCGACGGCAGCCCCTGGTCCCACGCTTGTGCCATGGGCCGGGTGATCGACCGGGTCGATCTGGTCTCGGTGGGCGTCCGGGGGATCAGCACGGAGGAGTGGAGGGTGGCGCAGGAGCGCGACAACGTGACGGCGTTCACGGGCGAAGCAATGGCCGAGGGCGACGGTTGGATGGACCAAGCACTCGCCGCGCTGGGCGATCCGGTGTACGTGACCTTCGACGTGGACTTCTTCGATCCGTCGCTGGTCCCTTCGACCGGCACCCCGGAGCCCGGCGGCGGCAACTGGCGGCAAGCGACCCGCTTCCTACGGCAGGTCTTCGCGGAGCGACGCGTGGTCGGCGTGGACATGGTGGAACATGCGCCGATCCCGGGCCTTGCCGCGCCCGACTTCCTGGTGGCGAAGCTGGTCTACAAGATCATCGGGTATTGGAGTGGCAGGAACCGGTGACCGTGCCATGATCCGGCGATTGTGCCATTATCCGGCGATTGTGCCATGATCCCGACAATGTGGTATACTTTGAAGAACCTGGCACGAAACGGGAGACATGCCATGAACAGCAAAATACGGCAGAAAACGGGATCCATGGCAGACGGGCCGCAAGATGGCACGTCCGCCCACGCCCAAGATCGCACGTCCGCCCCTGCCGGGAAGAGACCCGGCCGCTTGGCCGACACCGAACACGTGGTGATCGACAAGTCGGGGCGGATGGTGCTTCCCGCCAAGCTGCGCAGGGCACTGGGCATCCAAGGTCGGACGGAGCTGGTGGCCAGCCTGCAGGGAGACTCGATCCGGTTGCGGACGGTGGACGCCGCGCTGGAGCGCCTCCGGGGCCTCGCAATGCGCAAGCGGGCCGACTCGTCGCGAGGCCGCGAAAGCGCCGTGGACGCCTTCATCGCCGGTCGTCGCGGCGGCGCAGAGGACGAGTAGCGATGGCGAAGCATGTGCTGGACGCCACGGCCCTCCTGGCCGCGATCTTCGAGGAGCGCGGCGCCGATCGGGTCGAAGAGGCACTGAAGCGTGGTGCCGCGGTCTCCGCCGTCAACATGGCCGAAGTCGCCGGCTTCCTCCGCAACGACGGCTGGACGGCCGGAGAGGTCGCCGACGTGGTGACGGAGCTGGGCATCAAGGTCGTCCCCTTCGACGCCGAGACCGCCCTGGCAGCCGGCGCCTACCGTCGGAAGACCCGCCACCTGGGCTTGGCAATGGGCGCATGGGCCTGCCTGGCCACCGCTAGGCTCCTGGACGCTCCCGCACTGACCGCCGACCCGCGCTGGGCCGGCCTCAAGCTGCGGGGAGTGGTGGTGGAACTGGCGGCACCGTGACAACGACCCTCATCGCGGAGTACGCCAGCACGTGGCGCCTGCTTGCAGAGTACGACGAGGGCGGACTGGATCTACCCAGCGACGCACAGCCGTCGCCCAACGTGCTCGCCCCAGCCGTTGCTGGCCAAGCAATCGCCGAACTCCGGAGCACGCTGATCGCCAAGGGCGAGGCGTCGCTACTTTTCGGCAATGCGCCGGACGACGTGCTGGAGGGCATCCTCGGCAACATTGAGCAAGCGATGTTCGGCGAACCGCTGTACCGCTCGCGAGAAGAGAAGGCGGCGCATCTCCTCTACTTCATCGTAAAGGACCGTCCCTTCAGCGACGGCAACAAACGCATTGCGTCGCTCCTGTTCCTGCTGTACCTGAAACAGGAAGGTGTGGAGCACCGGGTCACGCCCCATGCGTTGACGGCGTTGACCCTGTTGATCGCCGAGAGCGCACCGGCAAGCAAGGACCTGATGACCCGCCTCGTCGTCAACCTGCTCCTGGACCCCCGCCCACATGACAACCCCCCGCCCAAATGACCGTTCCCACCATCTTCGAGACTTGTCGGCCGAGACCCGACGTTCTCGCCGGGATCACCGACGCCGACTTCGCAGCCGACTTGGCTCAGGTGGTCACGGGAGCGGGCAGCGAGGAGTACCGTGATCCGGTGCGGTTCTTCGCCAATACGTACCCCACGCGGGGGCTCAAGAACTTGCTGGGCAACGTGTGCAGACGGCTCTCCGGGGCCGGGGGCGACGTGGCCTCAATCTTCCGCCTGGACACATCGTACGGAGGCGGCAAGACCCATGGGCTCATTGCGCTGGCCCACGCCGCCCGCGGCCTCGACGGCGTGGCGGACCCGAGCGAGTTCGTGGAGCCGTCCGTCCTTCCCAAGGAACCGGTGCGCGTCGCTGCCTTCGACGGCGAGAACGCCGACCCTGCGAACGGCCGCCGCATGGAAGAGGGTCTGCGGGCCTACACGCCGTGGGGCGAGATCGCCTACTCGCTCGGGGAGTACGCGGGCTACGAGAGAATCCGGGAGAGCGACCGACAGCGCATCGCCCCCGGCGCCGACACCCTCCGCGAGCTCTTCGGCGGCAAGCCCGCCCTGGTGCTGCTCGACGAGCTTTCCGTCTACCTGCGCAAGGTGGAGAACGTCGAAGGCGCCCAAAACCAGCTGACGGCGTTCCTGACTTCGCTGTTCAAGGCCGTGGAGAGCACGCCGAACGTGGCCCTCGTCTACACGCTAGCCGTCGGCAAGGGCGGCCAGGCGACCGACGCTTACGCCGAAGAGAACAGCTTCATCGCCGACCGGATGGCGGAAGCGGAGAAGGTGTCCGCCCGCAAGGCGACGCTGCTCAACCCCACCGAGCAGGACGAAACGATCCAAGTCCTGCGCAGACGGCTCTTCGCGGAGATCGACGACAGTCGAGCGCCCGAAGTCGCATCGGCCTACGCCAAGCTGTGGAAGGAGAACCAGGAGGCGCTGTCCCCCGACGCAAGCCGTCCCGAGACCCGCCAGCAGCTTGCCCTCGGCTACCCCTTCCATCCCGAGGTCCTTGAAACGCTCACCGACAAGACGGCGACGCTAGCCACCTTTCAGCGGGTGCGGGGAATGCTGCGGCTGCTGGCCCGCACGATCCGCCACCTTTGGGAGACTCGGCCCGACGACGCCACCGCGATTCACCTTCACCACATCGACCCGGGCCACGAGCCCATCCGCCAGGAGATCGTCACCCGCCTCGACCAGTCGGCCTACGATCCCGCTATCAACGCCGACGTGTCCGCCACCGGGGCGAGCAAGGCCGACAAGGCGAGCAGCACCGACAGGGCAAGCAAGGCCGACAGGGCAAGCAAGGCGGGCAAGCGGTCGCTGGCGCAGCAGATCGACGCCGAGCACCACCAGGGATTGCCGCCCTTCGCCGAGTACGCCGCCCGGACGATCTTCCTCCACACGCTGGCCTACCACGATCGGCTCAAGGGCTTGGCGCCCAACGAGTTGCGCTACTCGATCGTCGGCCCGGCGCTGGACATCAGCTTCGTGGAGGAAGCGCGCAAGAAGTTCGTTGCCGAGTCCGCGTACTTGGACGACAGGCCCCACGCTCCCATGCGCTTTCTGGCCGAGGCGAACCTGACCCAGATCGTCCGGCGGGAGGAGCGCAATGTCGATCCGGAAGAGGCCCGCGCGCAGCTCAACGACCGCATCCGCTCGGTCTTCCAAGGCAACACTCTGGAAGCTGTTTGCTTTCCGGGAGGACCCCACGACGTCCTCGACGAAGCGGGGGGGAGCCGCCCGAAGCTGGTGGTGGTTTCCTACGACGCCGTAGTCTTCGCGGGGACGGTGGACCAGGTGCCCGCCCTGATCGACCGCACTTATTGCCGCAAAGGCTCCGATGGCTCGGCTTTCCGTGTCTACCGCAACCACTTGGTCTTTGTGGTGGCGGACGACTCCCGTGTCGATGAGATGCAGGGCAAGGCCCGGCGGCTTCTGGCCCTGCGCGAGCTCAAGAAGCCGGAGCGGCTGGACGATCTGGCGGAGCACCAGCAGGACAGGGTGCGGGAGTGGGCGGGCCGCTCGGAGCACGACTTGGGAACGTCGATCCAGCAGTGCTACCGCCATGTCCTCTACCCGTCCCGGAATCGGGTCGGCGACAGCACAACCGATCTGGTCCACACCGCCATTGACACGCCCTCTGCCTCGCACCGACCAGGAGCCGGCCAACAGCAGGTGGTTGCAGTGCTCCGAGACCTGACCAAGCTGCGCCTGCCCGACGACGAGCCCGACTCTCCGGCGTACGTGCGGGACCGCACTCCCCTCCGCAAAGGTGAGATCACGACCCGCGCCCTCCGGGACGAGTTCCGGCGCGACCCGGGGCTCCCTATTCTGGTGGGCGACGACGTCTTCGTTCGTGGCGTGCGGACGGGAGTCGAGCAAGGCGCCTACGTCTATCGGAGTGGCGATCTCCTCTACGGTCCGGGCGATCCGACGGCGACGATTCGCATCGACGAGGAGTCGCTGGTGATGACGATGGCGTACGCCAAGAACGCTGGCGTCTGGCCCAGGCCCGAACCCGGCAAGGAATCGGAAACGCCAGACGGCCCGGGAGGCCAGGGTACGCCGCCAACCGATACCGAAGAAGACAACAAGCGGACGCCAGAAGACAGGGACGAGGAAACGTCTCGCAGCTTCAAGGTCGAAGCGCCGTTCCGGGAGGCCATGGTCAGGGTCTGGGACCAAGCCCGCGGGCAGAACGTGGAGAAGATCGCGACGCTGAGCATCCGGGTCTTCGACGCGGAGGAAGGAGTGCGGCTCGTCGGTCTCGTGGGGAGCGTGCGAGGGGCGACCAAGCGCGTCATGCTGGCGGGGGGTTACGAGACCACGGCCGGGGGCGAACTCGAGATCGACTACCAAGGGCCGCTCGACGACGCCGGGCCCGTCCGCGAGTTCCTCCAGTCCCAGTTCCGGGCCGCCGCCAAGAAGAACCTGGAAGCCACCTGCGAGCTGACCTTCAAGGACGGCTTTCCCACCACAGGTGACGAGCCGGACCGTCTCACCGAGCGGCTGGCGCGGTTCGTGAGCGGCGAGGCGTTGGTGTCCGCGAAGGCGATGCCGTAGCGATGCGGATGCCCGTAGCGATGCGCGAGTTCAGCACGGAAGGTCCCGTGACCGCGGAGGACCACTATCACATCCCTCCGCTCGACCGCGTGGACTTGGTCGAGATCCGTCGGCTCATCGCTCGAAAACGCTACTTCGTCCTGCATGCGCCCCGGCAGACCGGGAAGACCTCGGCTCTTCTTGCGCTCCAAGACCTGCTGAACGCCGAGGGCGGCTGGGCTTGCGTCTACGTCAACGTCGAGGGCGCGATGACGGCTGGCGAAGATGTGGAGGCGGCGATACGCACGGTCCTGAACGAGCTGGCCGAGTCGGCGATCGACACTTTGGGCGACAACTCCCTCGGCAAGATGTGGCCCGGCGTGCTCGCCAGAGCCGGTGGGCACAGCGCCCTGCGTGTCGCGCTGACTCGTTGGAGCCGAGCGAGCGAGAAGCCGCTGGTCTTGCTGGTGGACGAGATCGACACGCTGGTGGGCGACTCGTTGCTGGCCGTGCTGCGGCAACTGCGGGCGGGCTACCACCTCCGGCCCCAAGGGTTTTCCGCAGAGCGTGGTGCTGTGCGGCGTCCGGGACGTGCGGGACTTCAAGGCCATGTCGTTTCGGCTGGGCGACTTCTCCCAGGACCAAGTGTGCACCCTGCTGGGACAGCACACCAAGGAGACGGGGCAGCCCTTTGCCGACAGCGGAGTGGATGCCGTGTGGACCCATACTCGGGGCCAGCCGTGGCTCGTGAACGCGCTCGCCTATCAGACGTGCTTCCGCGGCGCCTTGGCTGCGGACCGGACCCGCGCCGTTACCGAAGCCGATGTGCTGGAGGCAAGGGAGACGCTGATCCGGTGCCGCGACACCCACCTAGACCAGCTGACGGAGAAGTTGCGGGAGGACCGGGTGTGGCGGGTGATCGCGCCGACCCTGGCCGTCGACGAAGAGCCTCGCTACACCGCCCTCGATGTGGAGTACGCCCGGGAGCTGGGGTTGATCGCCCAAGACCCGCCGGTCCGCATGGCTAACCCGATCTACGCCGAGGTCGCAAGGCAGGGTCACCCGCAGGTGTGTGGTCGAGCACAGGCCTCGCCACGACCGGCGGGGCTTGGAGTCCGGCAACTTCGTCAGGCACTTGCCGATCTCCCGGAGGGCACGTCCCACAGGGATGCTGGGTTGTCCGTGGCCGATGTCTACCTGCCTCGCTCTCACCTCAAGGCGATGGACCCGGACGTCTCGGTCGTAGTCGGCATACGGGGTGCTGGAAAGACGTTCTGGTGGCACGCTCTCCAAAACAGCGATGTCCGCCTCCTTGTGGGGAAGAGCGAGATTTCGCGCCTAACCGACGCCACCGAGGTGAAGGTGGGGTTCGGCGTCCGTGCGGCCCCCGACGACTATCCGAGCAAGGATGTGTTGGCGAACCTATTGGAGAACGACGTAGACCCGCGCCTTGTATGGCGGACCGTGTTGGCACGGCATTTGTCGCCAGAGGATGCATCTCTGCGGCAGCTTCCCCACTGGCGGGAACGATGCGACTACGTCAGGACGCAGCCTGAGGAAATCGACGCGCTGCTGCGCCAACGGGACGTTGATCTGGATCGCCGCGGTACGTACCTGTTGGTATTGTTCGACGCCTTGGACCGGTGTGCCGACAGCTGGGGGGACATGCATCGGTTGATTCGAGGCTTGATGCAGCTTGCGTCGGAGATGCATTCGTACAGGCGAATTCGCGTAAAGGCGTTCTTGCGGACGGACCAAGTCGAAGACAGCAGCATAGCCGACTTCCCGGAGGCATTGTCACGTGCCCAATTGAACTGGCCGCCCAACGAACTGTACGGGCTACTGTGGCACTTGCTGGCCAACGGCCGCGCCGGAGCGGAGATGCGCTCTTTCTTGACCAAAGACGACTGGGAGCCGATTGAGCTGCAAGGGCAGACGGTCTTCACCGTGCCGAGGCAGCTGGTCTTTGCCGAACGGATTCAGCGCGACTTGTTTCACAAGATCGCCGGGCCCTGGATGAGCAAGAATCGGCGAGGGTTTCCGCACACCTGGATACCCGGCAACTTGGCTGATACCCAACGAAGGGTGAGTCCTCGTTCGTTTCTGGCCGCGCTTAGAGCGGCCGCCAACGAGACTGACGAACGGCATTCCGAGCACGAATATGCCCTACACTATGACAGCATCAAGCGAGGCGCTCGGGAGGGGTACAAGATTCGTGTTGAGGAGGTCCGAGAGGACTATCCGTGGGTGCACCGCGTCATGACGGCACTAGAAGGAATGGCCGTGCCCTGTTCTTTCGAGGAAATCGAGCAGCGGTGGCGGGAGCGGGACGTGCTCTCATCGGTCAGCGACTTGCAACGGGATGCCGTCAGATCGACGCCTCGCCAGATCGAGCGCGGTGCTCACGGCGTGCGAGACGATCTTGAGGCGTTGAGCATCTTGTATCGGCTGCTCGACGGCCGCATCAACATTCCCAACGTGTTCAGGGTGGGCTACGGCCTGGGGCGGCGGGGCGGTGTCAAGCCGTGAAGAGCCGGAGGTGAGCTTGACGACGGACCGGCTGGGACCGATAATGGTGGCGGACTGGCGGTCGGGCCGGGCGAGCGGTGCGACTGTCGTGTCGGTGCCAAGCGACCAGGGGGGACTGTGAAGACGCCACAGAAGCTCGGACGCTGGACTAGGGTGGCGACCAGAGACTACGTGGAAGTGGGCGACGCCCTCGAGGTTGGGGTCCTGATATCTCCCTACGACATACCTGATGGAATCCGCGGTCGCTACGACGACCGGAGCAACCGTTTCGTAGTGGAATTCCGCTACATGGTGGACGAGAAGTATCGCCGGGTCTTCAGCGGCGACGGAGTCTGGATTCGCTTGGGCAAGTACTCTGGCCGAGTCGTGGGCGTCGAGGTGGATCGCCGTACCGACCCCTACACCGTCATTGGCGAAGCGATTCGGAATGTCCACAGCATAGCGGACGCTAGGGCCCGGCGCCGGCAAAATTACCTAGTAGCCCGGAAGGTCCTTGAGGACAAGCGGGACGATGTTCTCGGAAACATCAACATGCACTTGCTGGCGTAGGAGTACAGAAACGTGGCAAGATCACGCCGAGCTTCTCTGCGGCTGCTCCCCGAGTCGGCTCCCCAGTACGAGCTTCGGGTGAAGAGCCGTGGGCCGGGCCGGGCCGAGTACGCGATCTGGCAGCTTCCGGCGCGGGCCACTCCCCAAGTGACGCGGCCAACCCGGGTCGCGGGACTACGGGACCGGAACCTGGAGCTGGTGGAGCACCGCGTTCTCCGCCGTTTGGCCCGGAGCGGCGTCAAGTTGCTCACCCGCACCAGCGGCGATCAGCGGACCTACCCGCTCTCCGAGGACGCGGCCCTCTCCATCGGTCTCCTCTTCCGTTGCCTGGCACCGATGCGCAACCGCGACAAGATGCTGGCCGTCGCGGAGGGCGTGGAGGCCATGGAGCGGGAAGAGGCTGGCTACTGGCTCGGCATGGCGATGCACCGGCGGAATCCGAGGCGGGTTCTGATGGCGCTGCGTTGCTTGCTCACCGAGGCGACGAGAAGGCGGTAGGGGATGCGGATCGAACCGGAGCGCGTTCCGCCCTCGACGTCGTCCAAGACCATTACGAGGCGGCGACGAAGTGAACAAGGGTGAACTCGGCGCGGGCTTGGCCAACGGCGGCGGTCTGCCGTTCTACTTTCACCGTCCTCAGGATGGCCCTTGCCAAACGGCTTCCACGTATCGACTTCCTCCGGTAGTGTTTCATCCGTTGCAGGAATGGGAGGGCCGAATCGTGGAGGTCGGCGACAACGAGTTCGTGGCTCGGCTTCTGGACATCACCGCAGGAGCATCGTACGACCACGAGGAAGCCACTATACCGTTCGACCAAGTCGCCGACCGCGACCGGGACAAGATATGCCTCGGCAGCTTCTTCCGGTGGGTCGTCGGGTATGAGCGTCTTGCATCGGGAGCAACGCGGCACGCCTCCCAGATCGTTTTCCGCGAGTTCCCGGATGTCAGCCAGGAAGAACGTCGGGAGAGCCAGGACAAGGCGGACCGGCTTTGGCGCTCGCTTGGGTTGTGACAAGTCTCCACGCTCCCGTCGCGGACGACGAATTCGAACTGACGCTGATCGGACCCGGATATGGCGAAAGCGTCGTGCCCTACGGCGGCGAATGAGCGCGTGTCATCTGCGGGACTACCTGACGAGGGCCGCGCATGAATGACCGCCGACTGATTGAGGAGTGGTTGCCGATTGCGGAGCTCAGCGAGGAGTGTACTCGCGAGCGCCGATCCATGACCGCGTTGCCTCCGGTCTACTACCTCCACGTGTGGTGGGCGCGTCGTCCGTTGGTGGCATCTCGAGCGGCGGTGCTGGGGTCGCTGCTGCCGGAAGACGCCGACCGGAAGAAATTCCTGCATCTGCTGGGGATTCATGGGGATCCGGTGGCGGCTCGGGCGAAGATTGATCGCGCTCGGAGAACTGGTGTCCGCATAGGCAACCCATACGGCTACGAGCGGGCGTTTCGTTACTCGCCCAGCGGGGCGGAATGCCAGGAAATCAGTGCCGCCATCGGGTCGTCGTTGAAAGAGCTGCTGGTGCTCGACCAAGTCGCCGGTGGCGGAAGCATTCCCTTTGAGTCCATCCGACTCGGGGCATCATCCGTGGCGAACGACCTCAATCCCGTCGCCGTCTTGATCATGAAGGCCACGGTTGAATGGCCTCTTGTTGGCAGGGTTGAAGAGGAGTTCACAAGATTGGCGGCGAACTGGAGACGGAACCTGGAGGATCGGCTTCTTGCGCTGTTCCCGCAAGAAGATGCGCCAGACCGCATGGATGCCACCTATCTCTGGGCCCACACCGTTCGTTGTCCATACTGCCACGGCCTAGTGCCGCTCTCTCCAAACTGGAGGCTTGCGCCGGACGGGACGGGGGTGCGACTTCGTCCGCGTCTCGGGGACGGTCTCGGCTCGGACGACCGGATCTGCGGGTTCGAGATCGTGAGGACGGCCGCCGAGCAGTCGGCGGGCACGGTCACAGCGGGGGCTGGGAGCTGTCCGTATTCGGACTGCGGTCGCGTGATTGACGGCGGCGAGATCAAGCAGCAGACCCAGGATGGCGAGATGGGCCACCAGCTGTACGCGATCGCGTATAAGAAGAGGGTGCCGAGGATTCTGAAGTCGGGCAAGCGGGGCAAGGACAGATGGGTGCGCGGCTACCGTGCTCCGCGGGCGTCGGACGACAACAGCGCGGAGATCGCGAAGATGCTGAAGGATAAGTTGCCCGAATGGCTAGCACTAGACATGGTACCGAGCGAGCGGGTACCCGACGGCAACAAGACAACCGAACCGCAACGCTACGGCATGCCGCTCTGGCGCGACATGTTCTCACCAAGGCAGCTGCTGTGCCACGGGACGAGTGTTGAGGTGTTCCGGGAGATGCTTGATGCCGACCGCAGGGCGGGCGAACTGACCGAGGTGCGGAAGGCTGCATACGGGTACTTGGCGTTGGCGATGGACAAGATGGTGAATTATGACAATCGCGGATGTCGGTGGGACAATACAACCGGCACCATTCGTTCCATGTTTGACAGACATGATTTTGCCTTTGTGTGGTCCTATGGAGAGATGGCACCGTGCGTCACAGGGCTCGGATACGACTGGGTTATCCGATCAATTCGTGAGGCGATCGTTGACTTGGAGCGGTTGCTGTCAACGCAGGGTCCTGACGACAACGGTCCCATCTTCGGCGATGACCGTGATTCTTCGAGATCGCCCCCCCCCCCCCCCCCCCCCCCCCCCCCCGAAAAAGCCCCTAGTCACCTGTAAGTCCGCCGACAACCTGGACCACATCTCCGACGGCGAGATCGACGCAGTCGTTATGGACCCGCCGTACTACGACAACGTCATGTACGCCGAACTGTCTGACTTCTTCTACGTGTGGCTCAAGCGGACAGCGGGGTACGTCTTCCCGGAGCTGTTCCGTCGTCAGCTGACCGACAAGGACAACGAGGCAGTGGCGAACCCGGCTCGATGGAAGGGTCAGAAGGGTGCTAAGGCCCGGGCCGGCAAGGACTACCAGGAGCGCATGGCGGCGATCTTCCAGGAGTGCCACCGCGTGCTCAAGCACGACGGCATCATGACGCTCATGTTCACCCACAAGGCGACGGGCGCGTGGGACGCGCTCACGGTTGGGCTGATGGAGGCTGGGTTCAAGATCACGGCGTCGTGGCCGATCAACACGGAGGCACCAGGCAGCCTTCATATCAAGGACAAGGCAGCGGCGAACAGCACGATCTTCCTGGTGTGCAGGCCGCGAAGCGCAGAGGAGCAGTCGTCCGACGACGTCTACTGGGAAGATGTGGAGCCAAAAGTCGCTCGGGCCGTGCGGCGGTGCGTAGCACAGTTCCAAGCAGACGGCATCCGTGGTGTTGACGTGTACTTGGCGTCGTTCGGTCCGGCGTTGGAGGAGTTCTCACGTCACTGGCCGCTTCGCCGCGGGACCCCTCGCAAGCCGACATGGACCGAGAAGCGGCGGCGGCAGATGCAGCTCTTTGAGGAGAAGCCAGACCCGTACGTCGCCACGCCGGAAGACGCGCTGGAAGTGGCCCGCCGGGAGGTGAAGCAGTGGCGCTTGGAGCAGCTGACGCGGGTCAAGGCCAGCGACGACATGGACGCACGGACGGCGTTCTACGTGCTGGCGTGGGACGCTTTCCGGGCACCGCGGTTTCCGTACGACGAGGCGCTCAAGTTAGCGCGGGCCGTTGGAGCCGATCTGGAGAAGGATGTCGTGAGGCGGATGGCCGCCAAGAAGGGCCAGAACCTGATCCTGTGGGACAGCGAGGAGCGAGCCGCCAAGGGCAGCTTGGGGCCGGCGGACGGGTCGAGGGGCATGATCGACGCCGTGCAACGCGCTGCGCATCTGGCGCGCACTCGCACCTTGGACGACGCCCGACAGTGGCTGACGAAGTTGCGACTGCACCAAGAGCCCCGCTTCCTGGCCGCGCTGAAGGCGTTGCTGGAAGTCCTGCCTCCTCCCAAGTCCATTACCGGGTTCGACTTGCCGAGAGGGCTAGCGGCAGCCGGAAGCGACTTCGAGGCCCTCAACAACCTTCGGCGACTGGCGTTCAGCGACGAAATCGGCGAGCCCAAGCAGCTCAAGCTGTGGCAGGACGAAGCAGGCTGACCGTGCTGTCCGATCACAACTGGAAGTTGCAGTACACGCCCGACGAGGGCGATCTGGTCAAGCTCTTCTACGTGCCCGCGCTCGAGGACGCCGTCCGCTACAACCGCCTGACCGGCTACTTCAACGCAGGCGCATTGGCCCTGGCGGCTCGTGGCCTTGAAGGGCTGGTGCGCAACAACGGCGTGATGCGCATGGTCGTCGGCTGCACGCTCGAGCAGGACGAGATCGAGGCGATCGCGGAGGGCGAGCGGCTCCGCGACGCGGTTCATCAGCGTTTGGCGAGCGCACCCCTGGCGCCGGACTCAAAGGGCAAGGACGCGCTGGAGCTGCTGGCATGGATGGTCGCCAACGAGCACCTGAAAGTGAAGGTGGCGGTGCCCTGCGACGCGAAACGCAACCCTGTCGCCGACGAAGCCATCTTCCACGAGAAGACCGGCGTCATCGAGGACCGGACAGGGCGGCGTATAGCCTGGACCGGCAGTCTAAACGAGACAGCGGCTGGCTGGACCCGCAACTGGGAGCGCATCCACGTCTTCACCAGCTGGCGGGACCCGGAGCGAGTCGCCAACACAAAGAACGAGTTCGACAAGCTGTGGGACGACCGAGCCAGCAGCGTCATCGTGCTGGGACTGCCCGAAGCCGCTCGTCGGCAGCTGCTGGAGTTTCTTCCCGAGGACAACCGGATGCCCGCCAGGTTGCAAGCGTGGGAGAATTCGGGCACCACCGTTAGGGAGAAGCCGGCGCGGGACTACCCCACCGGCAAACCCGACAAGCCCGATCCCCCTGGCAAGCCCGCCGCTTCCGCCGAGGACATCCTCCGCGACCGCGTCTGGTCGTTCATCGAGCGCGCTCCATCCATGGCAGGGGGCGGCAAGCATGTCGGCGATGCGACTTCGGCGGTCGAGCCCTGGCCGCACCAACTCCGCGCCTTCGACCGCATGTACGACCACTGGCCGCCCAGGCTTCTCATCGCCGACGAAGTGGGACTGGGCAAGACGATTCAGGCCGGGATGCTGTTGCGGCAAGCGTGGCTCTCGAAGCGTGCCAAGCGGATTCTCGTTCTGGCGCCCAAGGCGGTGCTGCGCCAGTGGCAGATCGAACTGCATGAGAAGTTCAACCTCAACTGGCCGGTTTACGACAAGGGCCAACTGACTTGGCATCCGTCGCCGGCGTGGCGCGGAGGCAACGTCTGTCGTGTGGACAGGGACCGATGGCACAGGGAACCGGCCGTGATCGCCTCCAGTCACTTGATGCGCCGACAGGACCGTCGGCAGGCGCTGCTGGAGGACGCGGCGCCGTGGGACCTGGTCGTGCTCGACGAAGCCCACCACGCCCGACGCCGGGGGGTCGGAAGCGCATCGGGAGGCCACCCGAACGCGCTCCTTCGACTCATGCAGGGACTCAAAGAGCGCACGCAAGGGCTGGTCCTGCTGACGGCCACACCGCTTCAGGTCCACCCCGGGGAGCTTTGGGACCTTCTTGATCTGTTGGGGCTGCCCGAAGAGTGGACGCCGACGGCGTTCATGGAGTACTTCGAGAACGCCAGCCGGGCCGATCCGACGCCCGACGCCTTCGAGCGGATGGCACAACTCTTCCGGGCAACGGAGCGGCGCTACGGGAGAGCGAGCGAGGCCGAAGTCGCACAGGCACTTCCGGAGTTCTCCCGTCTGCGTGCGCGGAGGCTGGCGCGGGACGTGCGCGGGAGGGCCAAGACTCCGAGGCGGCGGATGGACGGTGCGACGCGGCAAGCGGCCCTCAAGCTGATGCGGGTGGGGACGCCGGTTCGGCGCCTCGTGTCGCGCCACACTCGGGAGCTCCTCCGCGAGTACTACCGGCGGGGGCTGTTGTCGACTCGCATCGCCGATCGGGATGTGAACGACCGCTTTGTGGAGATGACCAGCGGCGAGCGCGCCCTGTACGAAGCGGTGGAAGACTACATCGCGACCACGTACAACCAGGCGTCGGAGAAGGAGCGCCGGGCCGTGGGCTTTGTCATGACGATCTACCGACGACGGCTCGCCAGCAGCTTTCGTGCGTTGCGGAACACGTTGCAGGGGCGGGTGGACGCAAGTGCGGCCAGCGACACCGGCTCCACGCTGGCCGAGGACCTGTCGGACGACGAGGTGGCCGACGAGCCCGTCCGGGACGAAGACGATGTGGCGGCGGCGTTGCGAGAGTCCCTTCAAGCCGAGGAGGCGGACGACGTGCGGCGGCTCCTCGAACAGATCGGCCAGCTTCCGCCCGACAGCAAGCTGGCGGAGCTGATCGACGCGCTCTCCGAGCTGCGGGAGGCCGGACACCGCCAAGTGATGGTGTTCACCCAGTACACCGACACGATGGACTTCTTGCGGGAGGAGCTGTCCGCCCCAGCCCCAGCGCCCGCCCTAACCCTGATGTGCTACTCCGGGCGCGGCGGCGAGGTCCCGGGCGCCGACGGCTGGCGAGCCGTGGACCGCGACACCGTCAAGCGGCGCTTCCGAGACGGCGATGCCGACATACTGCTTTGCACCGAAGCGGCCGCCGAGGGGCTCAACTTCCAGTTCTGCGGCGCGCTGATCAACTACGACATGCCGTGGAACCCGATGCGGGTGGAGCAGCGCATTGGCCGTATCGACCGCGTGGGCCAGCGGCACCGAACGATCCGCATCGTCAACCTCCACTACGAGGACACCGTGGAGACCGACATCTACCGGGTGCTGCGGGAGCGCATCGGGCTCTTCACGAAGATGGTGGGCCGTCTGCAACCGATCTTGTCGCGACTGTCCGGCACGATCGCAGAGGCGGTGCTGTCGGGCAAGGGCGCAGACGCCGTCAGCCGCCGCAAGATGGTTCAGGCGGTGGAGGCTCAGGCCCAAGAGGCGGACGCCGGCTCCGGGTTCGACATCGACGCCGCCCTGGACGATGTGCTGGACACAGCCGCCCGTACCACCCCCACGCTCTCCTTGGACGACCTGGACCGGGTGATCGGCTGGCCCGAGCTGCTGCCCCCCGACACCAAGGTGCAGCTACTGGGCAACCGCGAGTACGGCCTCACGCTCCCCGACTCCACCGATCCCGTGCGTGTCACCACCGACCCAGACCACTACCGGGAGCACCCCGACAGCGTGGAGCTGTGGTCGCCCGGCAACCGGCTCTTCCGTGCACCGAAGCGCGCGGGCCGCCTTGCAGCGACGCGAGCCGACCGCCCGCAACCCGAGTGGCCCTCCGGCACGACACTGAAGGACATTCTGGATGATCCGGTGTGATGGGTGCTCACCCAAAGAGTGCTCGGAGCCATTCCGAGAACCTGACGCAGAGCGCTCCATCGGTCTCCAAGTCGTGCCTCCCGATGGCCGCGCCCATGGGGCCAGGGTTCTTCCTGGCAGCAAGCCAAGCGTACACCTCCGCCCTCCTCGCCTTTTTCAGTTTGAACTTCCGAGCGGGCTTCGGTATGCCCTGAATGTACTGCTGCGCTAAAGGCCAAACAGGATCTCCATCGGGGATCATTCGCGCTACGAAGTCCTCGAGTTCACCCGGCGATTCGTTATCCGGCATCAACCAGATTCCGACGCGCGGTGTGGTAGAGGTCGCGTCAACTACTGTGCCAGAGGGCGTCGGCTTCTCGCGCAGGTTGAGCGAGACCTCCCCAAGCCTGTGCCTGATTGCCTTCCGACGACTACCTACATCATCGTTGGCGTCCAATATAAAGCCAACGGCCTCTCGTCCCGGGACCTTGATCTCGGCGGGGATTGATTCGATAAGTCTGAAGACGTCTTTCTTGACCACAACATCAAATGACGTATCTAATCCGGTTCTTCTGGCAATATGTATCGCAACATGTTCATCATCATTGCCTTCAACAACGAGAACGCGGGGAAGGGAGTTCGCTATGGTAGACATGCGGGGTTATCTGACCTCAATACCTTGTTCGGCAGCAACTTGAAGCTCCTCTTTGGCATAGCTGACCGCTCGAGTGTTGTCGTCGTGGCGTTCAATACGAACCAGGACCCCGTCGCTGTCCGACTCGACGGCCGCTTTGGCGAATCCGCACACACAAGAAAAGCTGTGCGTTGTAGCTAGTACCTGCACGTTGTTCTCGTCGGCAGCCTGCAACACTGTGCGCCAAAAATCGTAATGCACAGAATGATGAAGGCCGTTCTCGGCCTCGTCGATGAGCAAAAAGCCATTTCTGGTATTGGACAGCGACAACGATACGCCCAAGAGGCGTGTTGCCCCATCTCCAAGACTCTTGAGCGGAACCGGGTCGCGATGCCCGCGCAGTCTTGCCACGAAGTGTCGGCCTGCACGGTGTCCGCGATAGTCCGCGGAGCGCAAGGCCACGCGCTCCAATGCGGTGCCAGTCACTAGCCGGAGCACGTCGACGGTGCGCACTTCGTCGTCGGTAAGCACGACGCCGTCCCAAAGATCTGCCAAAGTATGATTAGAGGTCACGCCCGGACCAAGCCGGCGGCATTCCAGTGCTTTCGGCAAGTCGTCGTCACTATTCAAGTGCCGATACCTTCGGTACATGTTGTAGCGATCAACACCTATACGACGAACAGCTAACGACCACGGGATCTCTCTCTTGCCGCCACCATATTGGACTTGGATCATCAAAGACTCGATAGGGTCTTGGGAAAACGGACTAGGTTCTTGAGCGATCAGCCTGTCAAGAAAAGCAACTTGTTCCTCGCTGGGAGGAATAAGCTCAATGGTCAAGGTGTCGTCACCGATGTCGCCCTGCCCGATTGCAATCTTGGATCCCGTGGATGCTTCTCGACCATGGAACAGAGCCGCGAAATTAGGAACAGGTACTTTGTCGGCATCGTCGTCTACGACCGTCGAGAGCTCCTCGCGTTCGCGCAACAACGAAGACAAGACCGTCTCCCTACCTCGGGCTGCGAAAGCGTGAACCGCCTCCAGCACGGTCGTCTTTCCCGAGGAGTTCCTGCCGGCAAGCAAAGTCACACGACCAAGGCGGGGAATGCTCACATCTTTGATCCCCCGGAACCCGCTTATGGACAGGCTGGAGAGGTGCAACCGGTTCGCTCTGGCTTCGGCCATGGTCTCTCGCGGTCTCTCGCGGTTCGTGCAGTGGTGGGGTCGGGCAAGTCTGCGGGGGCTTGGCACCTCGGGGGTCTCGTCGATAGGGACCTCAAGAGTCGCCACCTGCAAGTCTACCGCCGCCGTCCTCTTCGGTCAACCAAGCGCAGGTAAGCGACGGCGGCAACGGCGTCCGTCAAGCAATGACCCAGGCCGATTCGAGCCCCGTGCAAGCCCCGGCGTCGCCCGCTCCCCCCTACCGAATCAGCAGTATCCGCTGTGTCACCGGATACAGCCATTCGACGCCGCGCTCCGTGACCACCGCGTCGTCCTCCAGGGGGATGCGGACCTTGGCGTTGTCCCACTCCGGGTTCGCGGTGTAGGCGAAGAGCTCCACCGAGATCAGAGTGCCGGGGCGCAGTTCGTAGCCCTGCCGCGTGGGGTTGAAGAACGCCAGCGAGGGGCCGAAGCCGTGGCCCCAGTTGCCCACCGAGTGGGGGCCGATCACCACGTCGGTCACAGCGGGGTCGTCCGTGGGCTGGTTGAATGCGATGCGGTTGAAGCCGGCGGATTCGATGGCGGACCAAGTGGCGTCGAGGGCGGCCTTGGCGGTGGGAGCGGGCTTGATCGACGCCTTCATGACGTCCCGTACCTCCATTGCTCGGTCGAAAGCGTGCTGAATGCCGGACGGGGCTTCGGTCTCGCCCTCGCGGAGGACATACGCCACGCGCTTCATGTCGGTGTAGAAGTCCAGGAAGCCGACCCCCCAGTCGATCATGAGCAAGTCGCCCCTCTGGATGATCCGGTCGGACGACGTGGCCTCGATCCCGCCGGGGCCGGTGATGTAGACGGAGGGCATGTCGAACGACGACTCCAGGCCCCGTTCGAGCAGACGGTCCAGCATCCACCACGCCACGTCCTCCAGGGCGGTGACGCCGGGCCGGATCACCTCGTTGGAGAAGGCGCGCTCGGCGATCTCGCGGCTGATCTCGCCCGCTTCGGCGAAGGCTGCGATCTCGGTGGCGACTCGTGTGGCGCGGAAGTCGGACACGAAGCGCTCGGCGGACACGAAGCGGTCGCGGTAGGGGGCGTCGAGCACATCCTGTAAGTGCAGGTACGACGTGTGGGACAGCCCGTCGGCTCCGCCTATTGACCCGGCCATGTTGACGCCAATCCGCTCGGGGCCGCGCTCGGACACGTACTCCCGGAGCGACGCCGCGCTCCCGAAGTGGTCGTAGACGCCGCACCGTTCCAGCATGTAGCCGCCCGCCCCGAGGACGGCTCGTTCGACCCGCCGATCGTGGCGGTCCTCGCTGCCGCGGCGCACGTCGCGGCCGTCGCCCCCGGTGCCCCCGTCGCTCCCGGCGGTGAACACCCAGTACGCCCAGTCCCCCACGTAGCCCCGGCCCAGCGCCTCCCACATGGGATCGAGGAGCCCTTCGCGCATGACCACGATCCACATGTCCAGATCGTTGTCGGCCATGGCCTTGGGGAGCACCAGGTCGAACTTTTCGGCGCGGATCTGGCACATCCGCTCCCACCGCTGCCGGGCCTCTTGGCCGTGCAGCTGCGCCAAAGGCCCGGCCAGTGCTGTCGCCAAGCTGGCTGTCACCAAGCTGGCCGTCGCCAAGCTCGCGGCCGCCGTCGCCAGGCTCGCCGCCGCCGAGTACGCCGTCGCCAGCAGCAGCCCCGCCGTCCCGCGCCCTGCTCGTCCTCGCCGCCTCACCCGCCTCACCGGACCGCCACCCAGCCGGAGCGCGCGACGCCGCCCTTGTCGGAGTTCACCGTGACGCGCACGGCCCTCTCGCCGTCGCCGACCGGTCGCACGACCCACGACACCGTGCGGGAGGACGACTCGGCCGCTCGGAGCAACGGGTTGGAGCCCGCCAAGTGGGGGATCACGGTTCGCGCGCTCCCCTCCACCAGCTCCAGCCCTGGGTGCTCCAACGTCACCGCTGGTGCCCGCACGACCTGCCGGTCGATCGTCCCGTCGGGCCGCTCCCGCCCCACCGCGCCTCGGTCGGTCAGGCTGGTGGGCAAGAAGCCGGTGTTGGCGACGACGACCTCAACGCGGAACGCCCTCCCAGCGCGAGCCGCGCCGTCGCCGTCGGCCAACGGCGTCACGACGGGCTCGCTCACCGTCACCATCGGGCCCTGCTCTGCCAGGTAGAGGATCCACGGGAACTGGACCGCCGTCTCCTCCTCAAGGAACTCGGGCGGCGGGTTCTGGCCCCAGAACTTGGAGTGCCAGCCGCCGATCTCCAACGCGCCCAGCTGCGGGTGCTCGAACGCCGTCCACTCCGAGAAGTACCGCCCGCCCAGCTCCTCGTCGTTGAAGCGGTGCTCCTCGGCGGGGCTGATCTCGCCGTCGCCGTCGTAGTCGGTCACCCACGCCTCCGGTCCCGGCGAGAACTCGGGGACCCATCCCACTATGCCGTGGTCCCAGTACCCCCATGAGATGAGGGTGCCGTAGCGGTGCTCGGTAGGGTGGGTGGCGCTGGGCACCACGGGTCGGCCCGTGGTCCGCGTGTACTCCTCGCCCAGGTGCACGATCAGCGACAAGTCGATCTGGGGGAAGCGGGACGGCGCCGACGCCGAGGGCAGACGGTACACGAAGCCGCCCGAGGTGTGGCCGTGCACGATGCCCGTGATGTTCCGGTGACCGTTGATGAACTCCACGGCGGCGCGAGTCTCCGGCTCCGAAAGGGGGTACTCGCCCGCCCCCGGCTGCAGATGGACCCGTTCCCAGTTTCGGGGGAAGTTCCGGTTCATGTCGATCCCGCCGATCCCGTCCTCGTTGATCTGGCCGTCGCCGTCGTTGTCCAGCCCTTCCCGCAGGACCCGGTAGCGGCGTCCGGGCGCAACGCCCTCCGGGTCGCGGACCAGGATGCGGGGGTCGTCAGGGTCCGCCGCCCAGTCGCCGTCGGTGTCGGCGATGCGCATCTGGGTGATCCAGCCGTCGCCGTCCAGGTCTTCGGGCGGGTCGTCGTCGGCCACGCCGTCCTCGTCGTCGTCGACGGGATGGGTGGTGCTGCGCAGGAACTGGTCGTGGATCAGCGCCAGGTCCGATCCGTCGGGGTTGAACTTGGGGCGCACGTAGAAGGCGCGGGCGTCCAGCAGGGCGGTGATGCGGGGGTCGCGGCCATAGCCGTTCAGGAGGTGGCCGATCAGGTGAGTGGCGACTGCCGAGGCCGTGAGTTCGCCCGCGTGGATGCCGCCGTCCACGTACAGGGCGGGCTTCTCCGCCGCCGGTCCCGTCGCTTCGTTCGTGATCTCGATCAGCATCAGAGGGCGTCCCCGCCAGCTCTCGCCAACCTTGCGCAGCTCCGTGAACTCCGGGTAGAGCGCGTGGAACTCCCGGAGGATCTGGTCGGTCTCGGCGGCCGTGTAGAAGCGGTTCCAGTCCACTTCGCCGGCGGGAGATACGAGACTCGACGACTGGGCGGAGGCGGGCGGTGCCATGGCCCAGAGGGCGACCCAGCACACGAGCGGGGTGCAGGCACAAGGTCGAAGCGGGCGATGCATGGCGTCCCTCACATGGGTTAGGGGTCCCGGTGGCTAGGGTCCTGGCGGCGGCTAGGTCGGAGGGTCCGACCAGAATATCCAGTAGTCGTCTAGGCTGTCGTCGTCGGTGCCTAGTTCGTCGGCGCCCGGCGGAAGGCCGTTGAGCTCGAAGATGTAGGCCAGCGCGTCCGTGACCTGCTCGCGGGTCAGGCTGCCCGGGTTTCCGTGGGGCATCCGAGCGTAGACCCAGTGCCAGAGCCGGAAGACCGACGCTTCCTCCCAGCGTGCCAGAAAGGCCGGGTCGGTCCAGTCCGACGGCTCGTGGCACTCGGAGCAGATCTGGGCGAACACCAGTCGTCCTCGCCCGGCCTGTTCTGCGGTGTAGACCCCGTGCAGCGTGTTGGGCTCGTCGATGCGGGAGCGTGGAGCCGGGGCAGAAGGCGCACCCACAGAGGCGCGGCGCCCGTCTCCCGAAGGGGCCGCCGACTGGCACGACGCGACCGCCGCTGCGCCGAGCACGAGCACACAGCCTGCAAGGGCACGGCGGCGGAACGCGGCCCGGGCGTTTCGGCGTCGGGCCGGCGTCCCAAGTCGCTCAGCAACTTCGGAGCACACGACGGTCGCCGGTGGCGTCGCCCCGGGGCCGTCCTTCAAGCCCCAGGGCTGCCTCACGGTCCTACTCGGGATCAGCCGAGCCGGACCACGTTCTCCGCCGCGGGTCCCTTGGCGCCGGCCACCACGTCGAACTCGACGCGCTCGCCCTCGGCGAGGCTTCGGAAGCCCTGTCCCTGGATTGCCGAGTAGTGGACGAAGCAGTCTTCTCCGTTGTCGGCCCGCGAAATGAATCCGAAGCCCTTCTGGTCGTTGAACCACTTGACGGTTCCCTGTGTCCGCACTGCTGCTCTCTCCTGGTTGCATCGCTGGATGGTCCGCCGGTCCCTCGGTGGCCCGGCTGGTGTTGGCGGCCGGTGCCGTGGAGCGTTCCCCCGTCCGCCAACAAAAAGACGGGCTCCCCCGGTTCGGTGCGCGGGGCCCGTCGTTGGTGTGAATCGATGTTGGCTGCTGGTGCTGCTCCTGATCGGTGCGAATGAAAGGTCGCACGGAATGCCGTTCAGGTCAACGGTGACCCCTCTCGACGGACCGACGCTCCCTCGCTCCGACGTTGCAGACCAGGGTGGGGCGGCTCGAATCGCGGCAGACCGGAGCGACCACGTTCAGCGTGTCGGACACCACCTCCCCCGCCTGGGTGCGCCCGCTCACCACCAAGCTGAAGTCGTAGGCGCGGGGCACGTTGCCCCACACCCGAGCGGTGTCCGGCGAGACGAAGCGCTTGCTCCCGGTCCTCCGCATGACCTGGGGACGCCAGAACGGGTTGGCTGTCGCCGCCACCAGCTCCCAGCTCAGTGCCAAGTCCTGGGGCACCGTCGGAACGGCGCTGATCTGGACCCAGACGTTGTGGACCTCCACGTCCAGGGTGTCGAGGGCCAGCACGAGGCCGCGCAGATCGACCGCGTCCGCCCCGTCCTCGACGGCCGTGGGAAGCGCAGGACCACAGGCGACGGCTGCGGCCGCCACCGCCCACGCCGACAGGATGAACAGACGGCGGAGGGGCTTCGCCAGATCGTCTCGCACCCGAGGTCCGTACATGCGCGCCTCCTTGGGAGGGGCTGGACCGTCGGCGGTGCCCAGGTTCCGGCGTCGTTACGTCCAGCTCCGGCGTTGCTACGTCCAGCCGCGGTCGTCCCGTAGCGTGGTCTGTCTCCTCCATTATGGTTTAGGGACGCCTAAAACGCAACGATTTTATTCTGGTTTCGTAACGAAACGGCGAGATGCTGTTACAGAGATGAGGAATCAGCGGCCCCCTCAAGAAGGGCTGGATCGTGTCTGGGACCCAGCGCGACGGCCTCGGGGAACGGGGCGAAGTAGAGCTGGCCCAAGAGGTAGGAGGCTTCGCAGCGGCGGGCGAAGCGGCGGAGCAGCCTCACCGGAAGCGACCGGGGCCCCCGGGCGAGCCGGTAGTCCTCAATGGCGGAGCCGAGCCGACGTGCGTCGTCCGGGTCCAGGGACCGCTTCACATACCCTCGTGCGTGCTGGAGCACGTTGACGTGGCCGCCCCTGCTGGCCGGCACCGCCATGACGGCAAGGAGGCCGGCTTCGTAGCGGGCGACCGTTTCAGGGGACCAGGGGGACTCGCCCAACAGTCGGCCCAGGCGGCGCATCCCCTCTTCGCTACGCGCCCAGAGGAGGAACTTGTGGGCTTCGTGAAAGTCCGTCAGAGCCGCCGGACCAGGGCGGTCGCGGTCGGGGCGTCGCCGTTCCTGCGCCTGGCCGAGTGCCACTAGCCCCCGCCACCGGTTTCTGACGAAGATCCGCTCGGCGAAGTCCTCCCGGGCAGACCTCTCCGCGAGCGTTCGCTCCTCCACCAGGGGGAGCCCCGGCCAAGCGCGCTCCAGCTCGGCGGCGAAGACCCCAGTTCCCCGGGCGTGGAGGGTCCGGTCTCCCTGGTGCACCTTTACGCTCCCCAGGCCGCACGATGGGGATGCGCTCTTCAGCACGTAGCCGTCCAACCCCAAGGCGTCCAGCTCCTCCCTTTGGCACCGGGCCCAGCGGGCCATCTCCCGCGTGTGGTCCCGTCGCGTGGCCGGTTCGACCAGACGGATGCGACCGTCGTCCTCCTCGAGCCGGATCGGAGGCCGGGGGACGCCCATTCCTACCTCCACTTCGGGACAGACGCGAACCCACTCGACCCACGGGGCCAGCGTCTCCGTCAGCCACGAGTGCCGCTTGTGGCGTCCGTCGTAGCGTACCGGGTCTCCCAGCAGGCAAGCGGAGATGCCCACGCGGACCGGTGTGGCCGACGAGTGCCAGCGCTGCCAGCCGCCGGGCCATCTCCCGCGGCTCACGCCGCTATGGACTCGCCCAGGGAGAGCGCCACCGCCACGGCGAGGGGCGTGGTCAGGTTGTCGTCGATGCCGACGGGCAGCACCTCCAGCGCGGCGGCGACGGCGGCGGCCGCCAGAGCTGTCGGCACGCCGACCAGAGGCGTCAGCACCGCCGCCGCCACGACCATGAACGCCGCACTGCCTTGCCAGCTCCCCTTGCCGAGAGGGCGCGTGCCCCAGAGTCGTCCCACCACGCTGGCGGCTGGGTCGGCCAGGGCGAGAACAAGCATGGCGGCCACGAAGTGGGCTGGAGCGAACAGCGCGACGGCCAGTGCCCCGGCCGCATACCACGACGAAGACGCCACGCCGCGGACCTCCCTGGGAGATGCCAGAACCCGGAACCATGCGAAGAACGCGGCGTTGGCAGTGGGGAAGCGAAGGCGGATCGCGTCGATCGCGAAGGCGACCACCAAGCCGCCCGCCAGAACCAGCCGAAAGCCCGTCGAGTCGGCCCCGACCCAGTGGCCTGTCGCGGCCAACGCCACACCGGCTGCCGCATGAAACACTCGGCGCCAGGGCTGAACTCCCTGCGTTCGGCCGACCAGGGCGTCGAACGATCTCCGCTTCATCGACGAATAATAAGCCGGACAGCCGCCGGCGGGCCGCGACATGAGCAGCCCGGGACTCCGTCTACGGCATCGGCGGTTGCCCGCCCTCTGAACTCGGTTACGGCACCGTTACGCAGGCAGGCGTCGCGTCGTTACGAGAGCCCGGTATCGTCCTCTTCAGCCTGACGCCGCGCTGGCGGTTTCCCCTCAGCACGCCGCCGGCTTCCCCTCAGCAACAGGACATGAACGCAGTGCGAATCCAGACCGCCACCGGCTTGCTGGCCCTGGCGCTCACCGCGGCCGGGGTTGCGCCCCTTTCGGGCCAGACCGGCAGGATCGTCGGGAGGCTGGTCGACCACCAGACCGCCCGGCCCGTGGCCAGTGCCCAAGTCTTCCTCGAGGACCACTCCGTCGGCGGCTTGTCGGGGATCGACGGGCGCTACGTGCTCCGGAACGTGCCGGCCGGCGTCCACTCGGTGGTGGTGCAGATGATCGGGTACGCCAGCAAGACCGTCACGGGCATCGGCGTGGAAGCAGGCGGCGTGGTCACCCTGGACGTGGCTCTGGAAGCCGCCGCCGTCGCCCTTGAGGGGATCACGGTGGAAGCGGCGGTGGAATCCGGCTCCACGACGGCCTTGCTGACGGAGCGACGCCAGCAGTCGATCGTCGTGGACGCCATCGGCTCCGACCAGATCGCCAGATCGCCCGACGGCGACGCCGCGGCGGCTCTCAAGCGGGTGCCGGGGCTGTCGGTGGTGGACGGCAAGTTCGCCTACGTGAGGGGACTCGGCGAGCGCTACAGCGCCACTACCCTCAACGGCGCCCCCCTGGCGTCTCCCATGCCCGACCGCAAGGTGGTGCCCTTGGACGTGGTGCCGTCGGACCTGCTGGAGTCGATCGTCACGGCCAAGAGCTACTCCCCCGACCAGCCCGGCGACTACGCTGGCGGCTTGGTGGAGCTCCGCACCAAGGACTTTCCCACGCGGCGGATCTTCTCCGCGTCGGCGTCCAGCAGCCTGAACACGGCGACCACCTTCGAGAACGGGCTGCGCTACGCCGGTGGCAGACTGGACTTCCTGGGATTCGACGACGGCACCCGCGCCCTGCCCGGCCTGATCCCGGCGGACCAGCGGGTGATCTACCCCAACTTCTCCCGCTCCGACCTGGAACGGTTCGGCGAAGCATTCGACGGCGACTGGGGACCCACGGCCCAGAGCTTGTCGCCCAACACCTCCCTCGGCCTCTCCTACGGCGACAACCTGGAGCTCTTCGGCCGCTCCTTCGGCGTTCTCGGCTCCCTGACCTACTCCAACTCCTTCGGCAGTCGAACCGACATGGTGGAGCGGGTCTTCTCCGCGTCGGGCGTGTCGGACCCGGAGATCGACTACGAAGGACAGGCCACCACGCGCTCCGTGTCGCTGGGGGCGCTGGCCAACCTCTCCTACGAGCTGGCGCCCACGAGCCGGATCACGGCCAACTTCGTCTACAACCGCCTCATGGACGACGAGGCCCGGACGTACGAAGGCTTCAACCTGGACTCCAACGCCGACCAGCGGAACCACCGCATCCGCTTCCTGGCGCAGACGCTGATCAACGCCCAGCTCAAGGGCGAGCACCGGCTGGGGTTCCTGGCCGACGCCAAGCTGGATTGGCGCGGAGCATGGTCCCGGGCGCAGCGCTACGAGCCCAACACCCGGGAGGTCCTCTACCGGGAGGCGGGCGGCCAGTTTCTCTTCGAGAACTTCGTCTCGTCGGGCTCGGTCTTCCATCAGGACTTGGTGGACGACACGTACAGCGGCGCCGCGGACCTGGACTTTCCGTTCACGCTGGGCCAGGGAACCCGACCTGGGACGTTCTCTCTGGGCGGCTTCGCCAGCGTCAAGCGACGCGACGCCTTCACCCGTCGGTTCCGGTTCCTGGTGATCCCTGGAGGCGGCCTCGACCGGGCCGCCAGGTCCAGAGAGCCCAACGATCTCTTCGACGCCCAGACGATCGGCGAGGGCTTCGAGCTGCAGGAGGCGACCTTTCGAGCCGACAACTACGACGCCTCGGAAGACGTCTACGCCGGGTACGCCATGGTGGACGCCCAGCTGACCGATCCCCTGAAGGTCATGGCGGGGCTGCGGGTCGAGTCGGCGGCGCAGGAGGTTGCGCCTCGGGACCTCTTCGACCTGGGGCTGGACCCGCTGCCGGCGGCGACGCTGGACGACATCGACGTGCTTCCAGTCGCCAACCTGACGCTCCGTTTCGCCGAGGGCATGAACCTGCGCCTGGGCGCGTCCAGCACCTTGGCCCGCCCGCAGCTCCGCGAGCTGGCGCCCTTCGCCTTCGCCGACTACGCCGGCGGCTACCTGACGGTGGGCAACCCGGAGCTGCAACGCGCCCGAGTCCTCAACTTCGACGCCCGTTGGGAGACGTTCTTCGGCCAGGGCGCCGTGGTGGCGGCCAGCGGCTTCTACAAGAGCTTCGACGGCCCCATCGAAGCGGCGGTTCTCCCCAGCTCCGAGCTGCTCAAGACCTGGGTGAACGGCGGTGCCGCGAACAACTACGGGGTCGAGCTGGAGTTCCGCTCCGACTTGGGATTCGTGACGCCGAGCTTGGCGTCGGTATCCCTGAACAGCAACCTGACGCTGGTTCGCTCGCAGGTCTCGACCCCCGACGTGATCCGGGTCTACATCCCCGGCGAGGGCGGCGCCGATCTGCCCGTCGTGCCCAAGAACCGGGCGCTCCAGGGGCAGTCCCCGTACGTGGCGAACGTCAGCCTGACTTACGCCTCAGCGTCGGGAAGCTCCCTGGCGAGCCTGCTCTTCAACCGCTTCGGACGCCGGATCGACGCTGTGGGCGGAGAAGCCACGCCGGACATCTTCGAGGAGGCCCGCAGCCAGCTCGATCTCGTCTTGGAGCAGCGCATCCGAAGCGGCGCGACGGTCAAGCTGTCGGCGGGCAGGCTGCTGGGGAACATGGTGAGCTTCACCCAAGGCGGCGGCGAACTCCGCAGCTGGAATGCAGGACGCACGCTCTCCCTGTCGCTCGGCTGGGACACGGAAGACTGAAAGACCAACTAACCAACTAACCAACTAACCAGAGGCCAATCGGACATGACGAAGAACCGCAGCACTCTCGGGCTGGCCGTGGCGGCCGCCGTTCTCGCCAGCGCGTGCGGAGGCGACGGATCGACGCCGACCACCCCGCCATCGCCCCCGGAACCGCCGGAACCCCCGGAACCGCCAGCAGTCATGGAGGCGGCGCTCGCAGGCCAGATCACGGGGACGCGCAGGCTCAGCGCCGACACCACGTACTTTCTCAGGGGCATCGTGACGGTGCGCGAGGGCGGCGAACTCCACATTCCGGCGGGCACCACGATCCAGGGCGACGTCGCGGTGCAGCCCACCGCGCTGGTCGTGCGCACCGGCGGCAAGATCTTCTCGGAAGGCACGGCGGAGGCGCCCGTGGTCTTCACCAGCAGCAGTCCGGTGGGCGAGCGGCGCGCAGGAGACTGGGGAGGCGTGGTGATCAACGGCAGGTCGCTCTGCAACTTCCCCGCCGAGTCGTGCGTGGGCGAAGGGTCGTCGGGCCGGTACGGCGGCAACGTTCGAGACGACGACAGCGGCGTCGTTCGGTACACCCGCATCGAGTTCGCTGGCTTCGAGGTCTCGTTCGGCAACGAACTCAACGCCCTGACGCTGAACGGCGTCGGCGCCGGCACCACGATCGAGTACGTGCAGACGAACGTCGGCCTGGACGACGGGATCGAGTTCTTCGGCGGCACGGTGGACCTGAAGTACGCGCTGGTGACGAACGCGTCCGACGACAGCTTCGACTACTCCACCGGCTGGCAGGGCCGGGGCCAGTTCTGGATCGCCCAGCAGGACCCGGCGGACGCCGACAACGGCTTCGAGGTGGACGGCAACGAAGACGACTACAACGCCACACCCCTGACCAACCCGGTCATCTACAACGTCACCCTGGTGGGCAACGGCCCCGGTGGGACGGGCGGCGAGGAATCCACCGACGGTCTGCGGCTGCGGCGTGGCACGGCGGGCAAGATCTACAATGCCGTCGTGATGGGCTTTGGCAATGTCGGCTTGGACATCGACAACCCGCCGACCGTGGCCAACGGACTCGAGCTGCGCAACTCGATCTTCGCCGAGAACAAGGCGTCGTTCTCCTCGGACGAAGACGAGATCGACGAAGAGGCATTCTTCCACACCGAGGGCTGGGACAACCGGGTGGAGGAATCGGCCATGCTGACGGCCGCCTACGACCGGGACGCGCCGGACTTCACGCCGATGGCCGGATCGCCGCTTCTGACTGGGGCGGCCACGCCGCCTTCCGACGGCTTCTTCACCTCCGTGGACTTCATCGGCGCGGCCGCGCCGAGCGGTGAGAAGTGGTGGATCGGTTGGACTTCCTTCGCACGGAACTGAAGCGCGCCGCCGCTTCCGGGCTGGCCGTCGCCGCGACCGCAGCGCTTGCGTCGTGCGGCGGCCAGCCCCCCTTTCCCGGTTCGGCCCGCGGCTTGGACGAACTGGGGAGCGAGGCGCTGGAAGCGATCGAGCGAGACGACCTAGGTGCGCTGGAGCCCCTGCGGCTGACCGAAGTCGAGCACAACACGGTGGTCTGGCCGGAGCTGCCCGCCGCCGCGGCAGGATACTCCCTGGACCTGGCGTGGAGAAACATCCAGCTGCGCAACCAGCGGGCGGTTCCCAGGGCGGCGAGCGCGCTTCGGAGCGTCTTCCGCCAAGCGGGCAAGCCCCGCTTCCAGGGCGCGGCGTGCGAAGGAGAGACCCAGTCCTTCGACACCTTCGTGGTCCACACCGACTGCTACGTCCGGTTTCGGGCCGGCAACGCCGACTACAAGATTCAGCTCTTCAAGGACGTGCTGGAGCGGAACGGAGGCTACAAGGTGTTTCGCTACTACGACGAGGACGTGGAGCGGACCGACGAGGACGAGCGGGCCGACCCGTGAGCCAGGTCGGCGCGAGCGACCCGTGTCGGGTCCTGGTGGTCGAGGACGAAGCCGAGATCGCCAGCCTGATCGCGTACCAGCTGACCCGGCAGGGGTACAGGGTCGAAACGGCGTTGACGGGGACGGCCGCGCTGGACGCTCTGCGCCGATCTCTGCCGGACCTGGTGGTGCTGGACCGGATGCTGCCCGGCGTCTCGGGCGACGCGGTGCTCAAGAGCGTCCGGTCGGACCCGGCCACCAGAGAGGTGCCGGTGCTGGTCCTCACCGCCAAGCGCGAAGAAGAGGACCGCATCATGGGATTGGAGCTGGGCGCCGACGACTACCTCACCAAGCCCTTCAGCCCACGGGAGCTGGTGCTTCGCGTCGAGGCGATCCTGCGACGCGCCCAGGGCGAACGCCACCCCGGCGGAGGGCAGATCATTCAGTCCGGGGCGCTCAAGCTCAACTTGGGGGCCAAGCTGGTGACGTTGAACGGCCAGGAAGTCCACCTCACGCGCATCGAGTTCCGCTTGCTGCGCACGCTGATGGACCGTCGGGGCCGAACCCAGAGCCGCGACCGACTCCTGGCCGAGATGTGGGAGACCCGGACCAACGTGGTCGCTCGCGTCCAGACCCGCACGGTGGACATGCACGTGCGGCGGTTGCGCGGCAAGCTGGGCCCCGAAGGCGACCGGATCGAGACGGTGCGCGGCTTCGGCTACCGCTTCCGGAGAGCGTCGGCCAACCAGTCTTGAGGGCCTACAGCGGCGACGCCTCCATCTTCTCGATGTGGACGTTGAGCCCGTGGTTGATCCGGAAGCCGAACACGCCGTCGGTGGCGAACTCGTCGCGGGAGAGGCTGGCCACCTCGGCGTCGTTCACCAAGAAGCGGACGGTCTCTCCTCTGGCCTCCACCACCAGCACGTTGGCTACCGAAGACCCTCCCTCTTCCTGATCGCCGAAGGAGAGGATCGCCGAGTGGGCGGTCCAAGGAAGAACCGTCGGCGTCTCCGGGCCCTCCCGGCGCTTCACGATGAACTCGCCGCCGTTGCGAATTAGGAAGTAGCTGTACTCGAAGCCATCGCCTTCCATGTCCTGACCGCCGACGAAGATGCCGAACGCCTCCCGCCGCTGGCCGGGGTCGAAGAGGTGGGCCTCCAGCTCGACTCGGAAGTCGCCCGACGCCTCCATGTCAGGTCCCCAGTAGACGGCGGCCGGGCCCGACAAGACGTGCCAGCCGGGTGGCATCGTCACGAACATCCGCAGGTCGTCTTCCGTGGCGTCCGGATCGTCGAAGCGCACGCTCCAGCCTTCCGGGCGCTCCGTCTGGGCGGCCGCGGGCGGCGCGACGGGGGCGGTCGAGGCCAGCACGAGGGCGGCGAGGGCAGGGGCGAGCAGGAGGGTGGCAGCCTTCTTCATCATGAAATCTCCGTGGGAAGCTCTTGGGGCTTCAGTGTCGGGCTTCGGGGTCTCTCTTCCAGCCAACCAGGACGCTGGCAACTGGACACTAGGACGTTAGCAAGCCCAACCCGAGACCGCAACCTGCCCGCGTCCATGGGGACCCTCTGCCCGCGCCCACGGGGACCATGCCTGCGCCCATGGGACCCCCGCCTGCCTAGACGACCCTTGTGGCACTGGTCGCTGGATCGTCGTCGAGAATCCTGCTGGCCACGGCCACCCATTCCAGACCTTGCCCTAGCCCGGACAGGTCCAGGGCTTCAAGCTCGACGTACATGGTGGCACCTGCTCGGTACTCGGTCTTGGACAGGAGTTCGCTCTTCTCCCAGAACGTGTAGCTCAGCAGTTGGTTTTCCGTGGGGGAGTGAACGGTGGCCCTGCCCCAGCTGCCGTATCCCAGTTGGGCCAGCATGGCGCGGGCCAGCCGGCGGCCGAAGTCGGATCGGTCCTGGACCCGGAAGGCGTTGAAGATGCTGGTGCGAGGGACGATCTCCCGCACCGTGCCGGTGACCGTGGCCTTGTCGGAGGCGCTCTCCGGGCGCACGGCCTTGATGGGGTTGTCGGTGCCCGACCTGCTGGGGAGCGGCTCGGACCGGGGCACTTCGGGGCGCGAAACGGTGGGGCGCCCTGCCCACAGCCAGTCGCGCAGGTCGTTCATCTCGTCGGGCCGCAGGGGGCGTCCGTCGATGGTGCGTCTCGTGTTGTTCTGCACTTTGTTGCACACATCTTCCGCTGCGGGAGGCAGCTTGGTCCACTTCATCCACTCCAAGTGCACCCGGGTTCGCGCCAAGATCTGGCGAACGTCGGACTCCTTCGCGTTCATTCCCTCCCTGAGCAGGCTGGCGTGGCACCAAGAGACGCATCCGTCCTCGTCGTACTGGGTGGCCGGCCGCTGGCCGCGTTCCCGTACGTAGGCCTCGAGCGCGGCGAAGACGGCCCAGTACTGCCGGGCGTCGATGGGGGGAAGGATCGTGTCCCGCAACAACGTGGCCATCTTCGGGGGCACCGGAACGACCTGCGCCGCCAACGGCCTGGGCTCGGAGTGGCGCGCAGGGTCCCAGACGTAGCCCCCTTCGATCCGGAAGGTCGAGGCCAGCTCGGTGGTCTGGAGAAAGTCTTCCAGCGAGTCGTGACCGAACCACGACTGGGGCGTGCCGAACTCCTGTCCAATCCTGGCGGCCAAGGTGGCCGTAGGCACCGCAATGCGGCTCGCCGCCACGTGCATGGTAGCGGCCTGCAAGACCGCCGTCTTGTCCATGGCGGGGATCGTGGGCGTCGGTGCGAGATGGGTTGTCGGTGCGCGACGGCTTAGACGTGGTGGGCTGGGGAGGGCTCGCTCCTCCGTTGGCGCCTCCTGGTCGGCCACCTTGGCGCCGGTGGTCAGGTAGTCGATCAGGTCGAACACTTGGTCGGCGATGTTCGCATAGGCGTGGGCTGCGTTGCCCGCCGATACGATCATCGTTCGGCAGCCGTGGGCCCTCAGGTGCTGGAGCAGGGGCGTGAAGTCCGCGTCGTCGGAGGCGATGATGAACTCGTCGTAGGGCGGACCGCCGGGCTCCGAGTAGTAGCTGGAGAGCACGTCCACCACCATGCGGATGTCGGCGGCGTTCTTCATCCCCGCGGTCAGGGCGGGGCAGTCCACCACCTCGAAGCCGGAGAGAAGGAGCGCTTGGCGGTAGCGGGAGATCGACAGCCACTCACCGGCGCCTTCCGTGTTCTTCACGCCGCCCTTGGGGTTGATGTACGCGCGCCAGACCATTATGTCCCGCTCTTCGACGCCGGGCGGCAGCTTCCTGTTCGACAGGTCTCCCAGCCAAGTGGCAAAGTTGCGCGCCAGTGCGTCCGCCACATCCGGCCTGCGGCTGTGCACGCCGTGGAGAACGTTGTCGAAGTCTACGAACAGGGCGGAGCGCAGCCGCCGCGGGTGTTGCTTGGTCCCGCGTCTCGGCTTCGCGGCCGACGGGGTTTCGTGCACGCCGGTCCGCCTTCTTCGGAAGATGCGGAACAACCCTTCCATGATACCTGCCATCTCTCTCCTCGCTTTCGATGGGAATTTCGGTCGTTGAATATGGTCGGTCGCCACCATGGGCAACAGCCGGAGGCGCAGAGGGGCGGTCCGATCGGTCCATTGCGCTGGCCCCAGTCCGTTGCGCCGCGCGAAGGGGAGAAGCGAGGGCCCAAGGGGGATGCGAGGGCCGAGCCGGGGATCAGTCGGTTGGCGGCGCGTCCCGAAGCACGGGTGCGACCCGGGCCAGCGTCGCCTGTTCCAGGTCGTAGGCGTAGGCGAGCAGCGCGGCATCGGTCCACAGGTCGCCCACGAAGGCGCCGACGAACGGCGTTCCGTCTTCGTAGTAGGCGAGGGGGACCGTCACGGTGGGGACGCCGATGTCGTTGACGATGTTGCTGGGGATCTCGGCGTGGTTGTTGGGGCGGTACTCGGGTCGCTCCGGGTCCTCCACCAACGGGCGGATCGGTTCGCCGGCCTGGGGGAAGAAGAGGCCGTCCAGGTCGTGGGTCTCCATGACGGACCGGAAGAGCGCGCGAAGCTCCATGCGCCAAGCCTGGTAGGCGTCGCCCTCCTCCGTCGCCGTGGGCGTCGCCGGCGCGGCCCGCTCCCGTGGGCGCTCCCGCCCCTGCCGCTGCCGGAAGGACCGGCCCGACAGCGCCTCCCACTCCTCTATTGTGTGGAACGCGGCGGCGGCGCCCAGGCCCTGGAGGTAGACCAGCATTCCGTGGCCGCCCACCGACGGCACCGACGGGCGTTCGTCGTAGAGTTCGGTCCATCTGGAGCCGGCGAAGGGGTCGGCCACCGCTTCGGCGCCCTCCGCCTCCAGCACGCGCACCGCATCTCGGTACAGGCGCTCCGTTTCCGGCGCCAGAGGGAGGAAGGTGTCGCGCCAGCCGGGACCCACCAGCCCGAACCGCTTGCCGGCCAGCACCTCCGTGCTCAACCCGGCGGCGTAACCGTCCTTCGGGATGCGTCCGGCAGCGGAGTAGGTGGCGGGGTCTTCGGGGGTGGGGCCGGCGATCGCGTCCAGCACGACCGCCGCGTCGCGCACCGTCTTCGCCAGAGGGCCCACTACGTCCCGGTAGGTGGCGTCGATCGGCACCACGCCCTCCATCGGCACCAAGCCGAACGTGGGCTTGACCCCCACCAGCGCCTGGGCTGCTGCGGGGTTCTGGATCGAACCGCCGGTCTCTGTGCCCAGCCCCAGAACGGCGAAGCTGGCGGCCACCGCGGTGGCGGTTCCCCCGCTGGAGCCCCCCGGCACCCGGTCCGGCGCATATGGATTGAGCGTCTCGCCCGCCACCGTGCTCCGGGTCCGGGTTCCGTGCCCCGCGAAGTCCGGCAGATTGGTCTTGCCCAGGACGACGGCGCCCGCCGCCTTGAGCCGCTCCACCGCCGACGCGTCGTCGCCGGGAACCATGTCCACGCCCCCGGCAGCCGCGCTGAACCCCGCGAAGCCGGCGGTGGTCACCAAGCCCGCGTAGTCCATGTTGTCCTTGATCACGACCGGGACGCCGTGGAGCGGCCCCCGGGGTCCCGAGCGGCTGTACTCCCGGTCCAGTGCCGCCGCCTGGGCCAGCGCGTCGGGGTTCATGGAGACGAAGGCATTGTAGCGCGCCTCCCAGCGCTCGATCCGCTCCAGGAAGGCGCCCACCAGCTCCACCGCTGTGTAGCGCGCGGCGCGGTAGTCTTCTTGGATCTGGGCGGCAGTGAGCTCCACCACGGCAGCGACCTGGGAGCCCGCGGCCGGCGCGACGGGCCGAGCTTGGGCCGCAGCGGGCCGAGCCTGAGCCGCGACCGGGGAGCCGACCGTAGCTGCAACCGCCAGCAGGGCGGGAAGGATGGACCGGAGCAGGGCGCGAAGGACAAGCCGGGGCGACGGCGGGGCCAGGGTTCGCATTCCGCAATTCTGGTCTCGCCTGGGCGGATCGGGCAAGCGTGCGCCTGGGCGGATCGAGCAGGCGTGCGCTCGTCCGCGGACGGTGCCATATTGCCGGAATGACCTCTGGCCCCAACCTGCTGGACCGGTTCGAGTCCGGCCTGACCTTTCCCGAGTACCTGGAGACCGTCCGCGAGCACGAGGAGCTCTGGCGCGGCGTGTGGAAGCGGGCGCGCATCCCCGACGACGTGCTGGCCCGGGCCCGAGAGCTTCCCGGCGAATGGAAGCTCCTCGTCCTGTCGGAGGACTGGTGCGGCGACGCCGTCAACATCGTGCCCGTGGCCGCCCGGTTGGCGGACTCCCTGCCGGTGCTCCGGCTGCGCGTGCTGGCCCGGGACCAGAACTTGGACATCATGGACGCCCACCTCACCAATGGGCGGAGCCGCTCCATTCCGGTGATCATCCTCCTGGACGAGGACGGCGTGGAGCGGGGATGGTGGGGTCCGCGCCCCAGCGCCCTGCAACGCTGGGTCATGGAAGAGGGCATGAAGATGGAGCCCGGCCCACGCTACAAGGAGACCCGCGCCTTCTACGCACGCGACAAGGGCAGGACCACCGCCCTGGAGATCGTGGAGATGATCGCCCGTTGCGCACCGCCCCCGCATCCCTCCAATCCAGAGACCAGAACCGAAGATGTATCCCCTTGACCGAGACCACCCCCGGCCCCTGTCTGCCTGCGCAACGAAGGCCAGGGCATCCTGGGACTTCCTCCCGACCATCGCGCTTGCAGCGGCGGCGGGCTTGGCAGCAACGACCGGAGCAGTCGCCCCCGTCGCCGTCGCCGCCCAGACCCGCGACTACGCTGCCGACCGTCCCTTTGGCACCCTGCGGGAGCAGGCCAAGGTGCAGCAGGGCTGGCTGGAGGAGCGCCTGGAGAAGAACCTGCCCATGCTCATGCGCAAGCACGGCGTGGACCTGTGGGTCGTGACGATGCGCGAGTACAACGAGGACCCAGTGTTCCCCGCGCTCGTGTCGCCCACCACCTTCGCCGCCCGGAGGCGCACGATTTACCTCTTCCACGACCGGGGCCCGGAGGCCGGCGTGGAGCGGCTGGCGCTGGGCGGCACCTCCCAAGGCGGCGCATACGAGGCGGTGCGCGCCACGGTGGAGGCGCCCGACGGCCGCGCAGCAGAGCTCTGGGGCAAGGACCAGTGGGACCTCTTCGCGGAGATGGTGCGGGAACGGAACCCTCGGCGCATCGCCGTCAACATCTCCCACGACCACAACTTCGCCGACGGCTTGGCGGCGGGAGAGTGGGAGCAGATGGAGGAGGCGCTGGGGCCGGAGCTGGCGGGCCGCGTCGTCCGGGAGCCGCTGCTGGCCATCGAGTACCTGGCGATGCGCGTGCCCGGCATGACCCCTGTGTACCGGCGCATGCAGGCGATCGTCCACGAGATCATCGGCGCCGCCTTCTCCCAGGTCGTGATCGCGCCCGGGAAGACCACCACGGCCGACGTGGTCTGGTGGATGCGCCAGCGGGTCCACGACCTGGGGATGGACTCGTGGTTCCAGCCGTCGGTCTCGGTGCAGCGGCGGGGGGTCCAGATGGGCGACTCGGTGGCTCCCGTGATCCTCCGAGGCGATGTGCTCCACTGCGACTTCGGCTTGGCTGCTCTGGGCATGACCACCGACACCCAGCACATGGCCTACGTCCTGCGAGAGGGCGAGACGGAGGCGCCCGGCGGCCTCCGCCAAGCACTGGCCAACTCCAACCGCCTGCAGGACCTCCTCCTGGAAGAGATTCAGGTGGGCCGGAGCGGCAACGAAATCCTGGGATCGGTGCTGGACCGGATGCGGGCCGAAGGACTGGACGGCACGATGTACACCCACCCCATCGGCGACCACGGACACGGCGCTGGCCCTCTCATCGGCCTCTGGGACTACCAGACCGGCGTCCCAGGGCGGGGCGACCCCTTCGTGATCCCCGGAATGTGGTTTTCGACGGAGCTGCAAGTCACCACGCCGGTGCCCGAGTGGGACGGTCAGCGGGTGCGGATGGCCCAAGAGGAGGAGGCGGAGGTGACGCTGGACGGAGAGGTCCGCTGGATGCTTCGCCGCCAGACGGAACTCCACCTGGTGCGATAGCCGATGAGCCGACTGCCGACGAGCAGGCTCCCCATCCGTCGCGTTCCCGCCCGCTCAACGCCCGCCCTTTCAGTGCCAGCCTTCCCGGTGCTCTTCCTGGCGACCCTGGTCCTGCTGGCTGTCGCCTTGGGGTTCGGTCGCGGCGTCGCCCAAGTTCCGCTCGGCGTCCGCACCGGAGAAGGCCAGACGGTTACGCCAGCGTACGAGGGCTGGTACCCGAACGAGGACGGCAGCTACAGCCTTTCCTTCGGCTACTTCAACCGCAACTTCGGCGAGGTCGTCGAGATTCCCTTCGGCGAGCAGAACCGATTGGAGCCCGCCAACTTCGACGGGGCGCAGCCGACCACCTTCCACCCCAGGCGCCACTGGGGCGTGTTCACCGTCGTGGTCCCTGCCGACTTCGGCGACGCCTCGGTGGTGTGGACGATCGACTTCCGCGGCGAGCGCTACTCGATCCCCGGCGGCCTCCATGCAGATTGGCAGATCGACGCCTTGGCGGGCGAGGCGGGCTCTGGCAACACGCCGCCCGTCCTGTCGTTCGACGACGGAGGACCGGAGGGTGCCGGGCCCAAGGGCGTGACCATGGGACCGATCCGAGCGACGGTGGGCGCGCCGGTTCCGATCACCGTCTGGGCGAGGGACGACGGACGGGCGTCGGGAAGCGTGGCGCGCGCTGGGCGCGTCGGGGTGCCCGTTGACCTGAGGTGGTTCAAGCACAGCGGCCCTGGCCACGTGTCGTTTCACGAGGAGAGCAGCGAGGTTCCTGCGGAGGGCGGCCGGATGAGGACCGCCGTGGTACTCTCGGAGCCGGGGGAATACGTGTTGCGCGTGCGTGCGAACGATGCGTCGGGCGTGGCGGGTGCCGGACACGCCCAGTGCTGCTGGACCAATGGATTCGTGAAGGTGACTGCGACCCGCCGATCGCCGGCGAACGGCCCGGCGCAACACCAGCCGGCAAACCGACCGGCGAACCACTAGCAGGGAGAATGGATATGGACATGAAGAGCGCTCCAACCGCAACCGCTCGTCGCCCGGCGGTAGCCGTCCTCGCAACCGCCGCCCTGTCCGCCCTGGCGTCCGCCCTAGCGTTCCCGTCGGCGTCGGCAACCGCCCAGGAGCCCACCTTCGTCCAGGAGCCCACCTTCGCCAGGGACGTGGCGCCGATCCTCCAAGCCAACTGCCAGATCTGCCACCAGCCCGGCTCCATCGCGCCGATCTCCCTCATGACCTACGAGGCGGTCAAGCGCTACGCGCCGCGCATCCGCGAGAAGGTGGCCGCCAGGGTCATGCCGCCGTGGCACATCGACCGGTCGGTGGGCATCCAGGAGTTCAAGAACGACCGCGCCCTCTCCGACGAAGAGCTGGAGACGCTCGTCTCGTGGATCGACGGCGACATGCCCTTCGGCGACGAGAAGGACATGCCCCCGCCGCCGGTGTTCCCGGACCGGACCGCGTGGCAGTTCGCCCAGCAGTTCGGCGAGCCGGACCTGGTGGTCCGCTCCGATCCCTATACCCTCGCCGCCGAGACGCAGGACAAGTGGTTCCGTCCCGAAGTCGAGACTGGCCTCCAGGAGGAGCGCTGGGTGAAGGCGATCGAGATTCGGCCTTCCTTCCCCGACGGGCTCCGGATCGTGCACCACGCGCTGGCGTACTTGGTGCAGGACGAAGACCCGGACGAGATGACTGTCCAGAGCGCGGCGACGATCAGCAGCGGCTCGGCGATGGGCGGCCCGGGGCTCTTCATGGAGTGGGCGGTGGGCAAGGTCGGCGAGATCTTCCCCGACGGCGCCGGCAAGCTCATGCTGCCGGGCTCGCGCATCCGCTGGGAGGTGCACATGCACGCCATCGGCCGCGAGGTTCGGGACAGCTACGTGGAGCTGGGCATCTGGTTCTATCCGAAGGACCAGATACCCCAGAACCGCACCCGTCTCCGCATGTTCGACGCCCGGGGCCGCTCCGGGCTCGACATCCCGCCAGGCAAGGTGGCCGTCACCCAGGACTTTCACGTGCTGCGGTGGCCGTCCCGGCTGGAAAACTTCCAGCCCCACATGCACATGCGGGGCAAGACGATGACGATGGAGGCGATCCGCCCCGACGGCCGCAAGGAGATTCTGAGCCAGGTCAACAACTTCCAGTGGAACTGGCACGTCAACTACATCTACGCCGACCACGCCGCTCCCCTGCTGCCCGCCGGCACCACCTTGGTGATCACCGCTTGGCACGACAACACCGCCGACAACCCCAACAACCCGGACCACACCCAGTGGGTCGGGTGGGGCGACCGGACCGTAGACGAGATGGCGCACGCCTGGGTGGACGTTACCTACCTGACGGAGGAGCAGTTCGCCGACGAGGTCGCCAAGCGGGAAGCCATGGCAGAGGAGAACGAACCGAGCGAGGGGCGCCCTTGAGACGCCTGCGGTCTGGTGCCGCCGTCCCTTCCGGTGGCGTCGCCGGCGTTGCGGTGAGCCGCCGCTTGCCCAGCGGGGTGCGCTTCGCGGCAGTGGCCGTCTCGCTGCTGGTCCTGGTCGCCGGCTCGCCCCGCTGGCGCACTCAATCCGCCGACTCCGCCGCCCAGGAGCCCTACGACGTAGTGCTCGCCGGCGGGCGCGTCATGGACCCGGCGACGGGACTGGACGCGGTCCGCCATGTGGGCATACGGGGTGATGAGATCGCCGCGGTCTCGGCCGAGCCGCTGGAAGGCGAGGTGGTGATCGACGCCTCCGGCCTCGTGGTTGCGCCGGGCTTCATCGACCTCCACGCCCACGGCCAGACCAACCGTGCCAACGAGTTCCAGGCCCGAGACGGCGTCACCACCGCGCTGGAGCTGGAGAGCGGGGTGGCCAGCCCCCGGGCGTTCCTGGAGAGGCGCACCGGCAACGCCATCCTCAACTTCGGCGCCACCGTCTCCCACATGGCCGCTCGGACGTGGGCCATGCCCAGCCGACTAGACGCGCTGGGGCGAGCGGCCGGGCGCCTGGGCGACGACCCGGAGGGGGCAGAGTACGCCCTCTCGTCGATCGCGTCGGCTGCCCGCTACGACCCCGTCGCCATCGACCACTACGACGCTCTCCACGACGCCTTGCGGCAGGGATTCGCCGAGGGCGCCTTGGGGATCGGGATGGCCCACCAGTACTACCCCGGCGCCACGCGACAGGAGATCCTGCGCGTCTTCGAGCTGGCCGCCGGCGAGCAGGCCACGATCTTCACCCACGTCCGGAGCATGGGCGTGGGCGCCATGCAGGAAGTGGTGGCCAACGCGGTGTCGACCGGCGCACCCCTGCACATCGTGCACGTGAACAGTTCGAGCCTGTGGACGATCTCCACGGTGCTGGACTTGGTGGCAGGCGTCCAAGGTCGAGGATTCGACGTGACCGCCGAGGCGTACCCCTACACGGCCGCGTCCACGGGTCTCCAGTCCGCCATCTTCGATCCCGGCTGGCAGGACGCCCTTCGGATCGGCTATTCGGATGTGCAGTGGCAAGACACGGGCGAACGCCTCACGGCGGAGAGCTTTCAGGGGTACCGCGCCTCCGGCGGCACGGTGATCATCCACATGATGCGCCCGGAGTGGATTCGCGAGGCGCTGTCGCGGGAGTTCGTCATGGTCGCGTCGGACGGGATGCCCTACGCACCCGGTGCCCACCCCCGCAGCGCAGGGACCTTCTCCCGCTTTCTGGGACGCTATGTGAGGGACGAGGGACTGGTCTCCCTCATGGACGGCTTGGCGCGGATCACCATCATGCCGGCCCTGCGCTTGGAGACGACCTCGACCCACGCCCGTCGCAAGGGTCGACTCCAGCCCGGCGCTGACGCCGACGTCACGGTGTTCGACCCGGAGCGGATCATCGACACGGCCACCTTCGAGGACGATCTGTCGTACTCGGAGGGCGTGGTGCACGTTCTCGTGAACGGCCAGTTCGTGGTGCGCGACGGCGCCCTCGTGGCGGGAGCGACCCCGGGCCGGCCGCTGATGGGGACGATCGGCGACGCAGGGCCGGCCAGCTGACGGCCGCCCTGGTCCCGTCTGCAAGACCTCCGCGACTCGACTGGACGACTTGAAGGGAGCGCCAGAGTTGCAGGAGTTCGACGTGGTGATCGTTGGCGCCGGTCCCTGCGGTCTGGCGGCGGCGATTGCGGCCAAGGCGCGGGAGTTGCGCCATGCTGTCCTGGACCGGGGCTGCGTCACCCACTCCCTGACCCAGTACCCGTACTACATGACGTTCTTCTCCACGGCGGAGCGGCTGGAGATCGGCGGCGTGCCCTTTACGGTGCCCGAGCCCAAGCCGACCCGGCGAGAAGCCCTTGCCTACTACCGTCACGTGGTGCGGCGACACGGCTTGTCGGTACGGCAGTACGAAGAGGCGACGGCGGTGGAGCGGGAGAGCGTTCCGCCCGGTGCAGCAGGCCGCGGCTCTGGTCTCTTCCAGGTCCGTACCCGGCGAACCCGGCCCGGCGACGGGCCGTCCTCCCCGACTGCTCTGTTGCGTGCGCGGGCTGTCGTAATCGCCACGGGCGGCTTCGGCGAGCCCAACCGGCTGGAGCTGCCCGACGGCCCGCAGCTGCCCGAGCGCCCCGAGCTGCCTGACGGCCCCGAGCTGCCCGACGAGCCGGAACCGGACCTCTATCCAGACAACATCGTGCACTACTACAAGGAGCCCTACCGGTACTACGATCAGGATGTGGTGGTGGTGGGCGGCGGCAACTCGGCGGTGGAGACGGCGCTGGAGCTGCACCGGAACGGGACGCGGGTGCGCATGGTGCACTTTGCGTCCGGCTTCGACCGGGGCGTCAAGCCATGGGTTCGGCCCGACATCGACAACCGTCTGTCCGACGGCGAGATCCCCATGCACTGGCGCTCCCGGGTGACGCGAGTCGACCCGGTCGGTCGGGCTGTTGCAATCCGGGACGAGGACGCGGGAACAGCGACCGAGCACCCCGCCGACTGGGTCCTGGCAATGACGGGATGGCGCCCCGACCGCGCCCTGCTGGAGAGCCTGGGCGTCGGTTGCGACCCGGCGAGCGGAATCCCAGCCCACGACCCCGCGACGATGGAGACGAACGTTCCCGGCGTCTACGTGGCAGGCGTGATCGCGGCCGGGTTTGACGCAAACAAGATCTTCATCGAGAACGGCCGGGAGCACGGCGAGCGGATCGCCGCCCACATAGCGAGCCGCTAGTCGCGCCTGATGTGGCGAGCCGCTAGTCGCGGCCTGTCGGGGGCGGCTGGGCGGCCTGCTGCTCCGGAGCCGCCACCGCAACGTCGACCGGTGGTCCCGATGCGCTCCCCAGCCGCAGCACCGCAGGCGGCTCCACCTCGCGGCGCACGTAGCCGAGCCCGACGGCTTGGCCGAAGCGGGGCGACTGCACGACGGACGTGATGCGCCCCCGCGCCTTCTCGGCGTCCGGCCCGAAGAGCAGGTCTCCAGGGGCAGCTGTCGCGTCGCCGAAGCGCAACGCGCGCAAGCGCCAGTTGACGCGCCCTCGGTGGCGGATCCGCACGATCACCTCCTGGCCGGTGTAGCAGCCCTTCTCGTGGTCGAACGCCCGATCGACCAAGCCGGCCTCGACGGGGATCGTGCTCTCATCCATGTCCACGCCGAAGCGGGGGAAGCCCTCCTCCACGCGCAACGTTTCCCACACAGCCGGTTCGACCGGAACGGCGCCCTGTTCCACGATCCGCCGCCGCGCCTCTGCCAGCCCGTCGTGGGGGACCCAAACGTCCCAGGAGGGCGGCTGCTCCACGCCCTTCGCCAACAGCACCCCGCTCGCCAGCGCTCCGCTCGCCAGTGCTCCACCCGCCAGTGCCACTCCCGCCAGTGCTCCCCCGTCCAGCAAAACGCATCCGGTCTCGGGGGCCACGCCGAATGCCCCGGCGACGGCTTCGCGAGCTCCTGCGCCCACCACGGTGAGCAGCGCTGCACCCTTCTTCAGGTCCTCGATTCGAGCTAGGCGCGGGGGCAGGAAGCGGGCGAAGTGGGCCAGGGCGGCGGCGTGACCTGCGGCGGCAATGTCGAGTCCCAGCCCGTCGGCCTCCCCGGCGCCCAGCCAGAACGTCTTCTGGTCCGAGACCATGCGCCCCTTCGCCGTGAGGATCGCGCCGTAGACGACCTCGCTGGCCAGTGCGCCGGGGTGCTCGGCCAGTACGTCCGGGTGGTCGGCTAGTGCGCCGGGGTGCTGGGAGAGTGCGACGGGCGGCTCGGGGACCCGGTTCGTGAGGATGCCCTGGAGCATCTGTCGAGGCGCCCGGCCGTGCACCCGAAGAAGCGCGCGGTCGGCCCTGGCGACGAGTCCGCAGCCAACCGTGGCCGCCTTGTAGTCGTCCATCGCCCAATATAGACCTACCGCCAACCGTGGTTGTAGCCCTACCGCCAACCGTCGTTCCTGGGCTAGCTTATGAGACGATTCTGGTCGTTCACCAAGCGGGCCGAACCCGGTGCTCCGCCGTCGTTGGCAGTCCGCTGACCGTTCTTGACCGTCCGTCGACCGTTCTACGGAGGTAGCATGCGCAGGTTTCTCTCCCAAGCCGCCCGGCTGGCGGTGTTCCCCGCCCTCCTTGTCGCAGCGTGCGGCGAGAGCATCGGTCCCGACAACGTTCCCCCGCCCGCAGCTCCGCCGCTGCGCATCGCGGGAACGTACGCCGAGACGGGTGTGTACAGCACCGGCGGCCAGGGCATGGCAGCCGGCTACCGCTTCGCCGTCGAGATGATCAACGAGCGGGGCGGGATCGCGGGACGGCGCGTGGAGCTGGACCTGCAAGACGACCGCAGCGACCCGGCCGCCGCCGCCAACCTCTACCAGCAGCTGGTGGCCGACACCACGGTCGACCTGCTGGTCAGCCCCTTCAGCAGCGCCGTCACGGAGGCCGTGCTCCCGGTGGTGGAGGCGGCGGGACGGCCCATGATCGCCTCGATGGCCGCGGCGAACGATCTGTGGGAGAGCCGGCAACGCCAGTGGAGCGTGCAGCTGCTGGCGTCGGCGCGAACCTACCTGCTGGGCTCGATCCGGCTGGCTGCCGAGGAGGGGATCGAGACCGTCGCACTGGTCTGGGAGGACTCGAGCTTCCCCCGGTCGGTGGCCAGCGGCGTCCGAAACGAGGTCGCGGAGGTCGGGATGCGCATCGTCTTGGACCAGTCCTACCCAGTGGGCTCCCTCGACGCCGAAAGCCTGGCCACGGCGGTCATGGAATCGGGCGCCGAGCTTCTGTTGGGCACTGGGTACCAGGAAGCGAGAATCGCAATCACGAAGGCGCTCGACACGGTCGGCTACACGCCCCGCTTGGTGAGCTTCAGCACGTCCGATCCGACGTTCGCCGACGAGACGGGCGAGCTGGCGCAGTGCGTGGCCGGCTACTCGCTGTGGGACTCGTCGGCCGCCAGCCAGGGAAGCTTGACGACCAACGCCGAGTTCGTCCAGCGCTTCCAACAGGAGCACGGCAGGGAAGCCGGCTGGTCGGAGGCGGGAGGCTTCGCGGCGATTGAGCTCCTTGCCGAAGCGGTGCTGGCCACCAGCGGACCGTCTGGCGAGGTCAACGAAAGCGCTGTGCGGGACTACCTCTTCGCCACCAACACCCAGACGATCATGGGTCCTTACGATGTGGTGGCCCGAGGCGAGCCCGACGCCGGAGGGCAGCGTGCCCAGGAGGGCGTTGTGGTCCAGTGGCAGGACGACGGCGAAGGCGGGCTGGCGCACCGCGTGATCTACCCCAGCTCCGTCGCCAACGCCCAGCCGTGCTTCAATCCGCCGGACCTGGGGCCGATCCGCGTGGCTGCGACGATCTCCGAGACGGGGCCCAGAAGGCACAGCGCGGCCTCCATGCATCGGGGCTACCAGCTGGCCGTGGAGATGCTCAACGAGCAGGGCGGCGTCGGCGGCAGGGCGGTGGAGCTGGTGACGGCCGACGACGGCAGTGCACCGACCACCGCGGCGGCGCACTACAAGCAGTTCCTGGCCGACTCGACAATCGACGTGGTCCTGGGTCCGTACGGGAGCGCAGCGACGGAAGCGGTGATCCCGCTGGTGGAGGCGGCGGAGAGGCCGTTCATCACGCCCCTGGCGTCGTCCGCCGAGCTGTGGCAAGGCGGGAACCGGCAGTGGGCCGTCCAGATGGCCAGCCCCGCTCCGACCGCCCTGCAAGGCGCGGTGAAGCTGGCGGCCGAAGCCGGCGCCAAGACCGTGGCCGTGGTGTGGGAGAACACGAGCTTCCCCAGGTCGGTGGCCGCCGGCGTTCGGGAGGAGGCCGAGCGGCTGGGTCTGCGCATCGTGCTCGACCGCTCGTTCCGCGTCGGTCGCGCCGATCATGAACGGCTGGCCGCGGCGGCCAAGGAGGCGCGTGCGGACCTCTTCGTGGGCGGCGCCTACCTGAGCGACGGCGTGGCGTTCGCCCAGGCAATCGACCAGGTCCGGTACGCGCCCATGCTGGCGGCGTTCTCGGCGGGGCCGGCCGACGGCGCGTTCGCCGAGTCGGCAGGCGCTTCGGCCCAGTGCGTGGCGGGCAATGCTTCTTGGGTTCCGGGGCTCGGCACCCAGGGACCGCTGGCCGACGGCACCACATTCGCCGGGCGCTTCGAGGCGGCCTACGGGAGCGCGCCGGACTACCGGGCGGCGTCCGGCTTCGGAGCCGTGGAGCTGCTTTCGGAGGCGCTGGCCGAGACGATCGCCGAGAGCGGCGAGATCGACGACGCGGCGCTGCGCGACTACCTCTTCTCCGCCAGCGCAGAGACCGTGCTGGGTCCCTACGCCGTCGCCCCTCTGGGAGACGAGGCGGCGGGCGGCCAGCAGCGACTGGCGAGCTTCCTGATCCAGTGGCAGGACGACGGGCAGGGCGGCTTGGTGCAGCGGATCGTCCATCCAGAAGGCACGGCCCAGGCGGAGGCGTGCATCTCCCCCAAGCCGGTGCGACTGGCCGGGACGTATCCGGGCACAGGCATCCTCGCCCCGGACGGCATCAACTTCCGTCGGGGCTACGAGCTGGCTGTGGAGATGCTCAACGAACGGGGCGGCTTGGCAGGCCGGCCCGTGGAGCTGGTCCTTCGGGACGACCGGAGCAGCGCTCGCGTGGCAGCCGCCGCCTACCGAGAGTACGCAGCCGACGAGGCGGTGGACCTGCTGGTGGGGCCGTACAGCAGCCCGATCACCGAGGCCGTCATGAACGTGACGGAGAAGGCCGAGCGACCCCTGATCGGCGCGGGCGCAGCATCCACCGTGCTCTGGATCGACCGAGACCGCCGGTGGACCGTGCAGCTCATCAACCCTGCGCGGACCTTCCTGCAAGGGGCGGTGGAGATGGCGTCGCAGCACGGCATCGGCAAGGCGGCGCTGGTGTGGGAAGACACGCGCTTCCCCCGAGCCGTGGCCCACGGCGTGCGGGCGGCAGCGGCCGAAGCGGGCATGGAGCTGGTGCTCGACCAGCGCTACACGCCGGGGCGCGCCGATCACGAGGCGCTGGCGGCGGCGGCCAAGGAGGCGGGCGCGGAGCTCTTCATCGGCGGCGGCTATCGGACCGACGGCGTCGCCTTCACCAGGGCCGCGGCGGCGGTGGATTACGCGCCCAAGCTGATCAGCCTGGCCCTAGGTCCCGACGACCCGAGCTTCGTGGAAGAGGTGGGCGACTTGGCGCGTTGCGTGGCGAGCCAGGCCCAGTGGACGCCCTCGCTCCGCCACCGGGGCTTCCTCACCGACACCGAGACCTTCGTGGAGCGCTACCGGCAGAGGTACGGCATACGACCCCACTCCCACGCGGCAGGCGGCTTCGGCGCCGTGGAGTTGCTGGCGGAGGCCGTCTCGGCGACGGCGGGCGACGACAGCCGGATCAACAACGCCGCCGTGCGCGACTACCTCTTCTCCACCACGAGCGAGACTGTGTCGGGCGCCTACCGCGTTGCGCCGCTGGGCGACCAGGAAGCCGGCGTGCAGCAGGCGCTCAAGAGCGTCCAAGTGCAATGGCAGGACGACGGGCAGGGCGGCTTGGCGCAGCGCATCGTGTATCCCGAGGCCGCCGCCGAGGCGATGCCGTGCTTCAACGGGCCGTCTCCGATCCGGGTCGGAGCCACCTTCCCCGCCACTGGATACCTGCGCAACGACGGCGGCAAGATGCGCAACGGCTACGAGCTCGGAGTGCGGATGCTCAACGAGCAGGGCGGGGTTCATGGGCGGATGGTGGAGCTGGTGACCCGAGACGACGCCAGCGACCCGGAGACCGCCGCGGAGCTCTATCGGGGGTTCCTGGCCGACGAGACGATCGACTTGGTGCTGGGTCCCTACGGCAGCCCCAACACGGAAGCGGTGGCGATGGTGACCGAGGCGGCGGAGCGACCCATGGTGGCGCCGATGGCAGCGTCCCACGAGGTGTGGCACGACCGGAACCGGCGGTGGACGATCCAGATGCTGAACACCGCCCACACGTACCTGCAGGGATCGGTGGAGCTGGCGGCCAACAACGGCGCCGCCACGGCAGCGCTGGTATGGGAGGACACGCGCTTTCCCGAATCGGTGGCCGGGGGCGTGCGCGAGGCCGTTGCGGAGCACGGCGTGCAACTCGTGCTGGACCGCTCCTATCCGGCGGGCGACGCCGACCATGAGGCGCTGGTCATGGCAGCGCGGGACGCCGGCGCCGACATCTTCATCGGCGGCGGCTACCTGGACGACGCCGTTGGGCTGACCAAGACGGCGGAGGCGTTGGAGTACGCGCCGATGCTGATGAGCTGGAACATCGGTCCCGCCGACACCAACTTCGCCGAGCTGGTCGGGGGCGCCGCCCGTTGCGTGGCGGGGAACGCGCCCTGGATTCCGTCGATCAGCACCCGGGGCGCCCTTGCCGACAGCGAGATGTTCGTGCAGGTCTACGAGGAGGCGTTCGGCGAGGTGCCGGGCTACCACGCGGCGGGCGGCTTCGGCGCCGTGGAGCTCTTGGCCCAGGGGTTGCGCGCGACCACGACCAACAGCGGCGAGATCGACCAGACGGCACTCCGGGACTTCCTCTTCGACCTGGAGACGGAGACTGTGCTCGGCCCGTTCGCCGTGGCGCCGGTAGGCCACCATCACGGAGGCGCCCAGCAGGCGCTGACGGGCCTTCAGGTGCAGTGGCAGGACGACGGAGAGGGCGGGCTAGTCCAGAAGATCATCCACCCGGCCTCCGCCGCCAACGCCGAAGCCTGCTTCAGCCGGTAGCCCTCCCGACCGCGCCCCGACCGCCCCCCGAGCCGTGACTACTCCGGAGGACCAGCGGCCCACCGACCAACGGACCACGGACCAGCCGCCCACGGACCAACGGCCCCGCATCCGGCTGAGTTCCCTTTCCCACGGTGCCGGGTGAGCGTGCAAGCTCGGCCAAGCCGAGCTGGCGCAGGTCCTGCGTCCACTCCTTGAAGGCACAACTAGCGTCGGCGACCCTCGCGTCGACGACCCTCGGGTGCTCGTGGACGCAGCCGCTGGCGACGACGCTGCCGTGTACTTGGTCGCGCCGGATCGAGCCCTGGTCGTCACGCTGGACTTCTTCACGCCGATCGTGGACGACCCCTACGACTTCGGGCGGATTGCGGCGGCCAACGCGCTCTCGGACGTCTACGCCATGGGCGGAACGCCCCTCTTCGCCCTCAACCTGCTCTCGTTTCCGCGACAGCTGCTGTCGGAGGGGCTCGCCGAAGAGATCGTCCGAGGCGGTGCCGATAAGGCGGCCGAAGCCGGCGTGCCGGTTCTCGGCGGCCACTCCATCGACGATCCAGAGCCCAAGTACGGGATGGTGGCCGTGGGCGAAGCGCATCCCGACCGGATACTGGGCAACGACGGTGCCCGCGCCGGGGACCGCCTGGTGCTCACCAAGCCTCTGGGCACCGGAGTTGTGGCCACCGCGGTGAAGAACGAAGCTTGTCCGCCTGCGACCCTTGCCGCCGCCGTGGAGTCGATGGCGCAGCTGAACCGGGAAGCGGCCCAGGCCGCCCAAGCGGCAGGAGTCCGCGCCGCCACCGACGTGACCGGGTACGGCCTGACCGGACACCTCCACGTCATGCTCCGGGCATCGGGCGCGTCGGCGCGGATCGAGGCCGGCCGGGTCCCGTTGCTGGAAGGCACCCTCCGTCTAGCGGAGGCGGGCCACGTTCCCGGCGGCACCCGGCGCAACCTGGCGGACGCCGAGGACCATGTCTCTTGCGACGACGAAGTGCCGGCCGTCCTCAAGCTGCTCTTGGCCGACGCCCAGACCTCCGGCGGGCTCCTGCTCGCCTGTCCGCCGAACCGCATGGCGTCGCTTCGCCAGGAGATGAAGGCACGGAAGGTGTTGGCCGCGGAGATCGGCCGGGTCGAGGACGGTCCCAGCGGCAAGATCAGGGTCGCGACCTAGGTCGGGCCGCACGCGACTTAGGCCTGGGCGGGCGCGACTCCGGCGGCTTCCGACACGGATGGAATCGTTGGCGCGTGCGCTGTCGCCTTCTTGCGGGGCTGTGGACTGAGCGCGAGCGCCACCACCCGGTCCAGGTCGTCTGCCAAGTGGACTGTGAGGGACTCGCGGACCGGGTCGGGCAAGTCTTCCAGGTGGGCCTCGTTCTTGCGCGGCAGGATCACCTCGTGAATGCCGGCCCGGACGGCGCCTAGCACCTTCTCCTTGACGCCGCCGATCGGTAGCACGCGCCCCGTGAGGGTCAGCTCGCCGGTCATGGCCAAGTCGCTTCGCACCTTCCGGCCCGACGCAGCCGAGATCAGGGCCGTCGCCATGGTGATCCCCGCCGAAGGACCGTCCTTGGGCACGGCGCCGGCTGGCACGTGGATGTGGGCGTCGCGCTTGTCCAGAGCGCCCTTCTCGATCCCCAGGATGCGGTAGTTGCTCTTGGCGTAGGAGAGCGCGGCCCGGGCCGACTCCTTCATCACGTCGCCCAGCTGGCCGGTCAGCACCAGCTTGCCTTCGCCGTCCATCATCGACGCCTCCACAAACATGATGTCTCCACCCATGGGCGTGTAGAACATCCCTGTGGCCACGCCGATGCCGTCGTCGGTCGCCTTTCGCTCCGGGTGCACCCGAGGCCGCCCCAAGAGTTGGGCGACCCCTGCCGCCGTCACGGCTAGGCTCTCGGTCTCGGCGGACGCGATCTTGCGGGCGGCCTTGCGCGCCAGCTTGCCGAGCTCCCGCTCCAGCTGCCGGACGCCGGCTTCGTGCGTGTACTCCTGGATGACGGTCAGAAGGGCGTCTTCGTCGATCTCGAACTCGTCCTCCTTCAGCCCCGATTCCCGCGTCTGCCGGGGGAGTAGGTAGCGCCGGGCGATCTCCACCTTCTCCTTCTCGGTGTAGCCCCGGAACTCCACCGTCTCCATTCGGTCCAGCAGCGGGGACGGTATGCGATCGGCGTAGTTCGCGGTGGCGATGAAGAGCACCTCCGACAGGTCGAAGGGTATCCCCAAGTAGTGGTCGAAGAAGGTGGAGTTCTGGGCCGGGTCCAACACTTCCAGCAGCGCGGCGCTCGGGTCTCCCTGGAACGACGTTCCCAGCTTGTCCACCTCGTCGAGGAGGAAGACCGGGTTCTTGTTGCCCGCGTCCTTCATCCCCTGGATGATCCGTCCCGGCATGGAGCCCACGTACGTGCGACGGTGGCCCCGAATGTCCGCTTCGTCCCGTGCGCCGCCTAGGGAGATGCGGATGTACCTCCGACCGATCGCGCGGGCGATCGACTGGGCGATGCTGGTCTTGCCCACTCCGGGCGGGCCGGCAAATAGGAGGATCGGACCCTTGCCGCCGAGAGTGGGCGGTGCTTCGGCATCGGTGTCCTCGGGTGCGTCCCCGGCTGCGGCGTCCTCGGCTGCGGCGTTCCCGGCTTCAGCGTCCTGGGCTTCGGCGTCCTCTTCGCCTGCGGAAACGCCCTCGGCAGCGTCGGCAGTGCCGGTGTCGTCGTGGTCCGCGGCGTCGGCCGTGCCAGCGGCGGCGTGGTCCGCGTTATCGACGTCGGCGTCGTCGTGGTCCGCGTCATCGGGATCGGGGCCGGAAGCCGTCGCCTTCGGCTCTTCAGCATCGGCGGCGCTGGTCGCCCCTTCCGATTCCGCGAGCTGGCCGAAGCGCTCCTGCTGAAGCTTGCGCACCGCCAGGAACTCCAGCACACGATCCTTCACGTCCTGGAGCCCGTAGTGGTCCTCCTCCAGGATTTCCTGCGACCGGGTCAGCCCCAGCTTGTCCTCGGTCCGCGCGCTCCACGGCAGCTCGGTGATCCACTCCAGGAAGGTGCGGATGACTTGGTACTCGGCCGATTGGGGCGACGTGCGGTTCAGTCGGCGCAGCTCCCGGTCCACTTCCTTTTGCGCCGGCTCGCCAAGATCAAGGGCGGCCAGCCGCTCGCGCAGCTCTTCCAGGTCGTCCCGCTCCCGCTCTTCCCCCAGCTCCTTGCGGATCTGCTTCATCTGCTCCCGCAGAAGCATCTCCCGCTGGCGTTCGCCCAACTCCTCCTGAACCTTGGCCTGTATGTGTTCCTGGGCGTCCAGGCGCACGAGAGCCCGCTTGACGGCGACCAGCACCGCCTGCATCCGAGTCTCGTCGTCCAAGGTCTCCAGAAGCCCCTGCTTCTCGCTGGTCTCCAGGTCCAGGTAGAAGGCCACCAAGTCCGCGAACGCGCCCGGGTCCTCCACTCCCTCGATCAGCTGGCTGACCGCCTCCGAGGAGACGCCTTGGCGGGCGCTCAGCTCCGCTGCCCGCTCCCGAAGCTCCGTGTCCAGCGCGAGGAACGAGGGATCGTCGCCGTCGGCGGGTCCGCTGCGGTTGATCGACGCCAGGGTGGCCCGCAACATGGCCTCGCCCTCGTTTAGGAAGGCAAGCGCTCGCGCCCGCGCTTCGCCTTGCACCAGCAGCTGGATGCCGCCCCGAACCCGGTGGGTCTGGATGATCCGAACCACGGTGCCCGCGGCGTAGAGGATCTGGGGGTCGGCTTCGTCCTGGTTATCGCGTTGCGCGACGGCGAATAGCCTCCGGTCGCCCTCCATTGCCTGCTGCACCGCCTCTATCGTTCCCGTCCGGCCCGCCGAGATCGGCACCGCCACGCCGGGGTAGACTACCGTGTCCCGAAGAGGGAGCACCGGCAGCGAGAACCGCTTCGTCATCTATGAATCGCCTTGATCGCGAGTGTCGGCCCGTTCTACGCGAGTGTCGGCCCGTTTAGGTGATGGGCCATTCTACGCGCTGCCCCCCTTCTCTGCCAGATCCTTACGTGATGGGCTGTCGCAGCATTCCTTCTTACGGCTGAGCTTGCACAGTCGTTACATTCTGCCATATCGCCCAGTGCCATATCCCCCCGTGCCCTGCGAGGACGATGCGATGCTGCCGCGCCGGTTCCCGACCCTTGCCCTTCTCTGCCTCTTCGCCCTGGTACCGGTGAACGCCGCCGCCTTCGGATCGGCGAGTGCCGCCGCCGCGCAGACCGGAATGGCCGCTCGCTCGACGGTCTTCGCGCCTCGGGCGGCCGCCGCCACCAGCCAGCCCTTGGCCACTTCGGCGGCGCTGGAGATCATCGACCGAGGCGGCAACGCGGTGGATGCAGCCGTGGCGGCCGCTGCCGTTCTCAACGTGGTGGAGCCCCACATGACGGGGGCCGGGGGAGACGCATTCGCCATCGTGTGGTGGGCCGAGACCGGCGAGCTGCTGGGGATCGACGCCAGCGGCAGGAGCGGGAGCGGGATGACGGCCGAGGCGTTGCGCAGCCGGGGCCACGAGCGGGTGCCCGGGTCCGGTGCCGAGGCGGTGACCGTCCCTGGCGCCGTGTCGGGGTGGCACGCCTTGGTGAACACATACGGCAAGCTCGACTTGGCCAGTGCGCTGGCGCCGGCGATTCGGATCGCCGAGCAGGGTTTTCCGGTGACGCCGATCATCGCGCGTCAGTGGGCTGCGGCCACCGAGAAGCTGGCGGCCGACGAAGGCGCGCGAGTCACCTACTTGGTGGATGGGGAGCGGGCGCCTCGGGCGGGCGAGTGGTTCGCCAATCCAGACTTGGCCCGGTCCTTTCGGCGGATCGCCGAGGAAGGTCCCGGCGTCCTGTACGGGGGCGCCCTGGGAGAGGAGCTGGCGCGGCGGCTCCAAGCGCTGGGCGGATTCGTGACCTTGGAGGACTTGGCGGCGCACCGTCCGCGCTGGGTCGATCCGTTGAGCGCCGACTTCCGGGGCTGGACTGTCTGGGAGCTGCCGCCCGCCGGGCAGGGCGTGGCCGCTCTGGAGCTGCTGAAGCTGGTGGAGCCCTTCGACCTGGACGGGATGGGCCACAACTCGGCCGAATACCTGCACCACCTGATCGAGGCCAAGAAGGTGGCTTTCGCCGACCTCCACCGGTACGTCTCCGATCCTGCGAGCATGGAGATCGACCCCCGTTCGCTCCTGGAGCCAGGGTTCGTGGACGCCCGACGCGCGCTGATCGATCCGGCCGTGGCGGCGGAGCGGGTGGAGCCCGGGCGCACCGTCACCGACTCGGAGACGATCTACCTGACCGTGGCCGACGCCGACGGCAACATGGTGTCGTTCATCAACTCGATCTACTCGTCGTTCGGCTCCGGCGTGGTGGTGCCCGGGACGGGCTTCGCGCTCCAGAACCGAGGTGCCGGCTTCGTGCTGGAAGACGGGCATCCCAACCAAGTCGCGCCCCGCAAGCGTCCCTTCCACACGATCATCCCCGGGTTCGTCACCAGGGACGGCGCACCCCACATGGCGTTCGGTCTGATGGGCGGGTCGATGCAGCCCCAAGGTCACGCCCAACTTCTCATCAACATGCTGGTCTTCGGCATGGACCCGCAGGAAGCGGTGGACGCGGCGCGCTTCCGCCATCTCTCGGGACGGCGAGTGGCGATTGAGGGGATCGACCCGGCGACGGCGGCGGAGCTGGAGGCGATGGGGCACGAGTTGGCCGACTGGACCCGAACCGACTTCGGCGGCGCCCAGGTGATCGTCCGGCTGCCCAGGGGGTGGGCCGCCGCCTCCGAGCCGCGCAAGGACGGCCACGCCGCCGGCAACTGAGGGTGGCGAAGACGGCCGCGCTCTCTCTACCCGCGACGGCCGCGCTCCCTCTGCCCGCGGCCACGCTGGTCCTTCTGCGGGACGCGACGGCGGGACCGGAGGTCCTCCTGCTGCGCCGCAGCCGCGCCACCCGGTTCGCGCCCGGTGCCTATGTCTTTCCCGGCGGCCGGGTGGATTCAGCCGACGGCGACGACGCCATGGCGCGGCTCTGGAACGGCCTCGACGCGGAGGCCGCCCGGGTCCGGCTGGAGCTGCCCGCCGGAGCGCGTCCGCCCGCCTTGGCCTACTACGGCGCCGCCGTGCGGGAGACCTTCGAGGAGACCGGCATTCTCGCGTGCGCGTCGGTGACCGGCGCGGATGCCGAAGGGAAAGCCGCTGCTTCGCTCTCCGCTGCGGCTGCCGAGGGGAACGCGACTGCCCGCACCGCGCTGCTGGAGGGCGGCCAGTCGTTCGGTGCCACATTGGAGCGCCTGGGCGCTCGCCTGAACGGCGCCGCTCTGGAGTACATCGCGCACTGGGTCACTCCCGCCGACTCCCCCCGCCGCTACGACACCCGCTTCTTCGCCGCGCGGGCTCCCGCCGGCGCCCGGGTCGTCCCGGACGGGCAGGAGATCGCCGGCGCACTCTGGCTCTCGCCCAGCGACGCCCTGGCCCGCAGCGGAGAAGGCCGCCTTCCGCTCATGCGTCCCACGGTCCGCACGCTGGACGCCATGCAGTCGTTCCCAACGGTGGCTGCCCTGCTGGCCTTCTGGCGGGGCCGCCCAGTCCCCCGCCTCCAACCGGAGCGCACCCAGGGCTTCGCCGACCCGCCAGCCGATCCGCCCAGCACCGCCGGACTCTCGCCCTAGTCCTGGCCCCAGTCGTGGTCAGTCTTGGGCCAGTCCCTGGCGGAGACAGGCGCCAGGGTTGATCTTGGCCAAGGCCGGTTCATGCCGAGCACACGGTTCGGCTGGGCGGCTCGACAGTGGACCTCAGGACCAGGAGCGAAAGCGATGCGACCATTGACTTGCCCGACCTCCAGCGGCCGCACTCTCGGTGTCGCGGCCCATTTCTCGTCGCTGGCGGCTTGTCGCTCGTCGCTCGCGGCCTGCTTCTTGGCGGTCGCGCTGGCGAGCCTCGCGGCGCCGGCGGGCCTCGCAACCCCGGTTGCGGCCCAGACCGCCGTCCGACTCGAGGCCGACCCGCCAGCCTTGGTCGTGGCACGGGGCGCCGCCGCCGTCTTTGCCGTGCGGGCCGTGGACCGCCAGGGCCGAGTGGTGGACGAGCCGCTTCGGGTGGCGGCACCCAGGCAGGGGCTTGCGCTCGACGGGAACTCGGTGACCGGGCTGGAGGTGGGCGAGTACGAGATCGTGGTCACGACCGTACGGCCGGGTCCGGGCGGGCAGCCGATCCAGCTCGCGCTCCCCGTCGTGGTGGAGTGGCCGACCGTGGCACGGATAGAGGTGACCGGCGCCGGACCCCTGTACGTGGGCGCGACCACGACCTACACAGCCGTCGCGATCCACGCCGACGGCACCCGTCGCCCCGGCGCCGAGTTCACATGGAGCGTCGCCGATCCGGGCCGAGCCGAGGTGGACGCCTTCGGCCACGTGACCGGGCGCGCTCCCGGCAGTGTGCAGATCACCGCCGCCTTCGAGGGCAGCACCGGCGCGCTGGCCCAGACCGTGGCCGAGTTCCCTGGGGTCGCGATCTCCGTCGAGGGCGGCGCTGTGGGTCCCGAGCCCGTGCGCACCGGAGACGTGCAGGCGTTCCGGGCCGTCGTCCGCGACGCCGCCGGCGCCGTGGTGGCACAAGCACCCGTGGAGTGGAGCCATCGCTACCTGCCGTCCCATGGCGTCATGGCGCCGCCCGCCCCGGGACAGATCGACGACGGCAGCTTCGTCGCCGACGTGCCTGGCGAGTTCACCGTCGTCGCCCGCTCCGGTCCTCTGCGCGCCGAGCGCACCTTCCAGGTGGTGCCGCGCACGGTGGTGCGTTCGATGGAGGTGGTGGGGCGCGGTCGCCAGGAGCGGGTGTACAGCACCGACTTCTGGATATTCGAGGGCGTGGACGGCCGCGACTACGCCCTGGTGGGCGCCAAGCAGTCCGACGGCCACGGCTTCGTCTTCGACGTGACCGACCCCGACAACGTGGTCAAGACCGACTCCATCCAGGTCGACGCCCGCTCCATCAACGACGTCAAGGTGTCCCCCGACGGCCGCTACGCATCGCTGACCCGCGAAGGAGCCTCCAACCGGCGCAACGGCGTGGTGATCCTGGACTTGGCGGACCCGGCCCATCCCAAGATCGCCGCCGAATACACCGAAGGACTGACCGGCGGCGTCCACAACGCCTTCCCAACCAACGACTACCTCTTCGCCCTCTCCAACGGCGACAAGTACGTGATCCTGGACATGAGCGACATCTACGATCCCAAGTACGTCTCCGAGTACGACCACCCCAACAGCCGCGTGCACGACGTGTGGGTCCACGACGGCATCGCCTACTCCGCCGAGTGGGGTACGGGACTGGTAGCCGTGGACGTGGGCAACGGACGCTGGGGCGGCGCAATAGACGATCCGGTCCTGATCAGCACCTACCCCGTGCCCACGGGCGCCACACACGCCGCCTTCCCGTACGTGTCCGAGTCCGCCGGCAAGTTCTACATCTTCATCGGCGACGAGATCCTCACGCGGGAGGGGATGGCCTGGGAGGGCATTGGTCCCGACTACCGCCAGAAGTACGACCCGGTCACCGGAAGGGGCGGCTACCCCCGGGCCAGCTGGGGCTACATCCAGGTGATCGACTTCGACGATCCGGAGAACCCCGAGATGGTGGCGCGCTACGAAGTCTCCGAGTTCGGCACCCACAACATCTGGGTTGAGGACGACATCCTCTACCAAGCGTACTACGAAGGCGGGATGCGACTCGTGGACGTGTCCGGGGAACTCATGGGGAACCTGTATTCGCAGGGTCGCGAAATCGCCGTCTACAAAGCGTTCGACCCTGTGGGCTTCATCCCCAACTCGCCGGGCGCATGGAGCGTCATGCCCCACAAGAACCTGGTCTGGTTCGCCGACATCAACTCCGGCCTCTGGGCGATGAGGTTCACCGACTTGCCGTAGCTCCTTGTCCGATTCGGACATACCACGGGCGGCATCGGATGCATCTATAGGGCAGTCGTGCGAGGTGGGCGCGGCGCAAGGAACGGCCCCGCACCCTGCGAGGCTCGCTTCTCCGCCACCGGGAGCAGCATCATGGCGAGGTTGGAGGAAGCACCTCTGATCCTCCGCCGCATCGTCGCGACCGTGTTGGTCGCCGCGTGCGCGTCCGAGCCCGATCTTCCGCCGGCCCAGCTGCCCGGAACCACGCTGGCGCATGTGGGCACGGTTCCGCTGGAGGGCACCGGCGCCCCGACCGTGCTCGACGTCGCGGACCTGGCCGTGAACGCGGACGGGCAGTGGTTCATCCTGGACGGCTCGACGGCGCACCTTCACAAGTACAACCCCAGCGGCGAGTACTTGGCATCGGTGTCGGGACCCGACGGCACCGCGGCAGCTCTCATGCAGCCCTCGGGAACGAACCCCAGGAGCGTGATCGTCGGGCGGGACGATCACCTGTACGTGACCGGCGCTCCCGGGTCGCTGCCCTTCGATCCCGCCCGCCCGACGGCCGCTGTTGCGCGGATCGACCGCGACTTGGCCGTGGATACGGTCTTCACGGTCGACGACACCTACTTCCTCACCGCAATTCACGCATGGGAGGAAAGGGTCGCCGCGGTCCTGATGAGGCCCGAAGGCCCCGGCAACGAAGTGCGGGTCCTCCAGTACGACGGAACGCCCGAGTCGTCCTTCCATCCACGGGACGAGAGGATGGAGAGCGTGCCGTACTGGTCGGGCTGGTTCATGACTCATGCCGCACCGGCGGGGGACGAACTGGCTGTCGTCAACTCCCTCTACCCCGTGCATCGCTACGATCGCGGGGGACAGCTTAAGGAGACGTTCGGCGGCCCTTCGCCCTCGTTCAGACAGCCGAGCCAGCCGGAGCGATGGGGCTTCACCGGCCCCGACGGACGAGCCAAGTACGACGCCTGGCTCAGGTCGTTCACAACCGTCCGCAGCATCCACGTGCTCTCCGACTCCCTGGTCGTCGTCGTGCTGGAGGACCGGAACCCGGAGGAGACCGCAGTTGCCGACCCGAGCTGGCGGGCCGACATGTTCGACCTGGCATCCGGCCGAGTCCTGGCTCGCGACCTTCCTCTCCCGGGCAAGGTCGTGGAAGCGGACTCGCTGCTGTACGTGGCAACGCGCAACTCCGAGCACCTCTGGCAAGTCCAGACCTTCAGGGTGGAGTTCAACCAATGAAGTTGAAGATCTCCGTGGCCTTGGTCCTCGCGGGGATGGCCATTGGTTGCGGCGGTGATCGGGAAGCTCCGCCCGCTGGCCACCCGGTCGTCTCCTGGAATGCAGGCGACCTGGAGGTCTGGAGCTTGGCCCAGGACGCTGACTTCCTGCTGGACGAGGCCGAGCTCGGCTTCCTGGCCGGAAGGCCGCAGGGGCTATTCGGCGCCGCTGGACTGATCCTGGTGGCGGATCCGGGCAATCACCGGATTCTCGTCCTCGATTCGGCGGGGCGTCTGCAACGAACGATCGGTCGCAAGGGGAAAGGGCCCCTGGAGTTCCTGGAACTCGCCTCGCTGCACTCCTGGCCCGGCGATTCCGTGCTCGCGTTCGACCGGCGCTACCGGTACTCCGTCTTCTCCCCCGAGACGGGGGAAGGCCGCACGGCCACGTTCGAAGGAATGATGGCTCCACTCGTGGCGCGGCCCGGTCCAGAGGCAGGCGAGATGTGGCTGGTCGAAGGAGCGCACATCCATCCGGGGCAGTACGAAGCCGGTCGCCAGCGGTTGCCGTACAGCGTCGTGCGCTGGCGTCCCGACGACTCTATTGTCCAAGTCGCGTCGGTTGCAGGACCCGACGTCTACGTTGGACCGGGCGGACGGGGCGTCGGCACGCCGCCCGTGGGCTCCTATACCCGCTTCGCCGCCGCCGACGGGCTCTTGTTCGTCTCGGAAGGAGGCCCGGAGCTGACCGTCCTGGACCCGACGGGCGCACCGCGGCTCGAGGTCCGGATCGCTGGCACGGGCGTAGCGCTCACCAACGACGAGGTGCGACAGAGAGTCACCGACTCGTTGTTTGCTCTGGTGGCGATTACTCGCGTGCGGATGGCCAAGCGACTCGAGGCGGCGCCGCTCCCGGACAGCGCAACCGGCTTCAGCCACCTCGTGCTTGCGCACGACGGCAGCCTGTGGTTGGGCGGACGCGGCATACCGGGCATTGAAGAGCGCCTATGGATCAACCTGGTGCAGGACGGCTCACCGCTCCGTCGGCTGCGGCTGCCCCGCTCCACAGTGGTGGTCCACGCCGACGGAGACCGCCTGCTCCTGAGAAAGTGGGACGACTTGGGGCTATACCAAGTCGAGGTGAGGCGGATCGTTCCGCGACGTGCGCCGTGAACCTCGTGAGGTGCGCCGTGAACCTACGACCCGGCGGCCCTCAGTGGTGCTCAGCCCCGTCCGCGGCAGCTCTCGATCAACCTTGAAGCCATGTCGTCTACTCCGGTCAGCCGTCCCAGGGCAGACGGGGGACAGCCGAACTCGCGCCGGACGGCCCGCTTGTAGTTGGCGTAGTCCGCGTATGCCACAGCCAAGGCGACGGCGCCGCGGGGCCGGCCGCTCCACCTGGCCAGCCGCTCCACGTGAAAGAGCTTCGCCAGCGTCACGAGCTTTCGCGGCGGTGCCGTTCCCCAGGACGCACAGCGTCGCCTCAGCGTGCGCCGACAGCACGCCAAGCGTCGGGCCAGCATCTGTACTTGGCACGGGCCGACCGTCTCCCGGACCAAGAAGTCGGCAAGGCTTCGAGCGTCGGGTGGCACGGCGGCTCGAAGGCGTTTCTTCAGGCGCAACACGGAATCGTAGTCGGCGCCGAGCAGCGCGGACGACCCAATGCGCACGAGGCCGTCGTCGATGCCGGGCAGAAACAGTGCGACCAAGCGCACACGTGCAGCCAGGAGCCCACGACGGTCGTCCGAGTCCATGGCGGCGTAGCCGATCAATGGGCAGCCGGGATGCTCGCGCTGGAAGGAGAGCGCCTCGGACGGGATCGACCCAGTGGCGCCGTGGTGCGGATCGACGACCGCGGGCGAACCCGGCGACTCTTTGGCCAGGCGTCCCAGCTCGCGCCATCCGGCGGCAAACCGCAAGCCGCCGACCAGGTCGAACGCGGCGCCGGACCGCACGCCGGCTCGGATGCGGGCTCGAAGCCCCGGGTCGCGCTGCAACACGAGGACGGGCGGCGGCATCTCGTTCCCCCACCTACACTTCGGCGAGGATCATCAGCTCGACCACATCTTCCATCCTCCGGAGCTGCTTCAGGCCCCTCTGCACGCGACTGCGCACGATCTGTTCGGTCACGTCCAGCTTGCGAGCCGCGTCGGCGGTCGAACGATCTTCGAGGAAACGCGCCACGATCGCTTCCCGTTCCCGCTTCCCGAGCCTCTCGACGGCCCTACCGACCACCCGCGCCCGGTGTTCCCGACGGATTTGGCGTGTCGGATCGGGATCCTCCTGCAGCGCTTCCTCCGGCGGGTGGTCGTCGGCGAAAGGCTCCGTCCGGTCGCGTTTGGCCAGTCGGTGCTCCGCCCGGAAGACGTTCAACGCCACCGTGGACGCCCATGCAGCGAACGGACCGGAGCCGGCGTAGCAGGCGCGCTTGACGTAGATACGAACCAGCGCCTTCTGCGTGAGTTCCTCCGCGTGCCACGGGTTCTTCCCCCAGCGGCGGACGAGCTGCTCGACGATGGGAGAGACGTACTCGACAAGCTCCTGCCACAGAGCCGGATCGCCTGCACGAAGGAGTTCCATGTCGATCTTGGGTTCTGGACGCTGGGAACTCTGCTCCGGGAGCGTGTCGGCTGAGAGCTTGTCGGCTAGGAGCTTGTCGGCTAGGAGCTTGTCGGCTAGGAGCTTGTCGGTTGGCGGCCTGTCCATTGCGAACCTCCTTGGACGGCGTGGGGCGGCGTTGTGCCGCTTGCGTTCTCTACCCCGTCCGCCGCTCCAGGTTCCCGCCTGGGGTTTCGGCTCGCCCCCATCGCCTCTCCGCCGACAAGTCAGCCCGTCTCCATCGCCTCGGCCAGCAGTCGGTGGAAGTGGTGAGTGCCCACTTCGCGGCGTGGCGAGAAGCGTCCTCGCCGGTACAGACGGGAAGCCAGTCCTCGGTGCTGGGACTCGACCACCTCCTCGTCCTCCATCTCGACCCGGTGCAGGTCGGCGCCGACGCCCTGGTCGCGGAGCGACTCGTCCCACACGAAGGGGAGGAACGACACCCGGGTCCGCCCCTTGCCCAGCGGCACCACCACGTTCATGGACACGCCCCACGGATAGAAGTTCAGCATCAGGTTGGGGAATAGCCAGAAGTAGTACGCCGCCATGGACTGGCCCGCGTCCGGGTGCTGGTCGGGCAACTCGAACGCCGGCTCTCCGGCCCGACCGACGCCGAACTGCAGGTTGGACCAGGCGAAGCACTCGGTGCGGTAGGCGTCGTAGTCCAGTCCGCCCAGGCTGGTGCGGTGGACGTAGGGGATGTGGAACTCTTCCAGGTAGTTGTCGCAGTACAGCGCCCAGTTCGCGTCGATCAGGTACTCCTGGGCGCCGGCGGCGTCGAAGCGGAGCCGGTCCAGGGGCATCCATCCGCACCGTTCCTCCACGGGAGCGATCCACTCGTCGAAGGAACAAGCGGGGGACGGGTCCAGGTTGGCGAAGAGGAACGGGCCCCACCGGCCAGTCGCCAGGCGCGGCAGGTCGTCGCCGGGAGAGGGGAAGCGCTCTACGCCGTCGAACTCGGGCATGGAGCGAAAGGAGCCGTCCAGGTGGAAGCGACGGCCGTGGTACCGACACTTCAGGCTGGCGACGTGACCCTCGCCCTCCACCACCAAGGCGCCTCGGTGGGTGCACACGTTGGACAGGCAGCGCACCGCGCCCTGGTCGTCCCGAACGACCACCACCGGCTCGTCCAGGCAACCCGGGAGCAGCTCCACCGGCAGCACGTGCCCCGGCGCCTTCACTCGGTTCAGGTCGGCCACGAAATGCCAAGCGCGAGCGAAGACGCGCTCTCTCTGCACGTCGTAGGCTTCGTCGGAATGATAGAGGCGGCCGGGCAGCGTTTCCGCCTTGCGGATGTCGGGATTAACGTGCGTGTTCATGCCAGCCATGCCAGCCAAGGCCTACTTGGCGGGCAGTGCGATCCCGGCGCCGACCGGGTACGCCGGCGGGATCGCGGTCGGGGTCCGGCCCGACACGGCGAACTCCCCCAGCAGCGCCCCGGCGGCGGCGGTCTGGCTGGCCTCGGACCCGCTCCACGCCAGCACGTAGGCCCGCACGTCCGGCAACTCGGAGATCAGGTACGGGTTGCCGAAGGACACCACCACGTGAGGCACGCCGCTGCCCGCCAACCAGTCGATGAACTCGGTCGCCTCTTCCGGCAGGGCGGACTCTTCCTCGGACGACACCGCCGCCACGTGGAGGCTCACGATCACCAGCGCCTGCTGGCGCGCCCGCCTGACCAGGGAATCGTACCCGTCGGTCGTGGTGCCTTCGTGCAACGACTGGGAGAGCAGCCTGGGATAGGTCTCTCGGAGTCGTCGGTTGAAGTGGCGGCCGGACAGCAGGTCGGACTCCTGACGGTAGGTGACCGACATGACGCGGGCGCGCCGGGTCCCCGCGAGAGGCAGCAGGTCGCGGCCGTTCTTGAGGACCGTGATCGAGCGGCGAGCCACCTCGGCGGCGGCCTCCGTGTGGGCCGGCACTCCCACCGATTTGCGCACCCCCTCGATCGGCACCAAGCGCTCCACGTTCAGCCCCAGCGTCTCCTTGGCGGCCAGGACTCGCCGCACCGACTCGTCCAGCCGCGCCTCGGCCAGTCGGCCCGACTCCACGGCTCCGACCACCGCGCCGATCGCTTGCCGCGGCGACCGCGGCATGAGGATCACGTCCGCGCCAGCCTCCAGCGCCCGAAGCACCGCCTCGTCCGCGCCCCAGTTCCGGGTGATCGCCCGCATGTCCATGGCGTCGGTGAATACGAGCCCGCGAAAGCCCATCTCCTGGCGCAGAAGGCCAGTCAGCACCGGACGCGACAGAGTGGCCGGCTCCCGGCCTCCCGTGACCGACGGCAGTGCGATGTGCGCGGACATCACGCCCTCCATCCCCGCGCGGACGGCGGCGCGGAACGGACGAAGCTCCACCGAATCCAGTCGAGCTCGGTCGCGGCGGATCACAGGAAGGTCCAGGTGGGAGTCCACATCCGTGTCGCCATGTCCTGGGAAGTGCTTGCCGACGGCCACGGCGCCGTGCTCCTGCACCCCGCGCACGAAGGCCGTCCCCAGCTCCGCCACCCGCTCCGGGTCCTCGCCGAAGGAGCGCACGTTGATGATCGGGTTCTCCGGGTTGACGTTCACGTCCAGCACGGGCGCGAAGGGAACGTGAATGCCCACCGCCCGTGCTTCGACGGCCGTGATCCGCCCCATTTCGTACGCCAGGTCGGGGTCGTCTGCCGCCCCGACGGCCATGAGCGAAGGAAAGTCGGTGGCACCCCCCAGGTCCCACGCGCCGGGCATGTACATCGCGCCCTTCAACCGGTACCCGGCCCCCGTCTCCAGGTCCGCCGCGACCAGAAGGGGCAGCTTGGAGCGGCTCTGCAAGTGGTTCAGCTTGGCCGCGACCTCGGTGGGCGAGCCGACCGACATGATCAGGCCGCCGACGCCCAGCTCCTCCACCCACTCCAGCGTCTCCACGTCGCCCTCGTCGCCCGCGCCCACGAAGTCGCCGATCAGCCAGGGCATGACCAGTTGCGCCGCCTTCTCCCGGACGGTGAGCGAGGCCAGGGTGCGCTCCGCCCAGCTGGAAGGTGAATCCTGCGACGGCGGACCGTGCGACGGCGGATCCTGCGGGGGTGGACCCTGCGACGGAGAGCTGCTGCTGGCGAGCGGCCCAGAGCTGCTGCCGGCGAGCTGCGCCGCGGGCAGGAGCGTCAGCGCGAAAAGCAGTGCGCGCTGGCTGATCTTACCCCTCCGCTTCCAGCGGCTCCGGATCCACGGGTGGCTGCCACACCTGCATCACGGGGAAGGTCTCCAAGAACCAGCGGATCGAGGCGACGAAGAGGCCCAGAAAGCCCACGCCGATCAACGGGGTCAGCACCGAAAACACGGCGTCGCCCTCGTGGTGCAGCGACGGGAAGATCAGCATGTAGTGCCACAGCCAGAGTCCCACCAGCACCACGGCCGCGAAGCCCTGCAAGATGCGGGGCGTTTTCTTCGGGCGCGCTCCCAACAGTCCCGCGAACGGCACCACGAAGCAGAGGACGATCACCGCCGCCGACAGCCCGCCCCACGGCGCGCCCAGCCTCGTCGCCAGCCACGCCTGCTCCCACTCCAGCTTGCCGTACCAGATCGGCAGGTACTGGGACCAGAAGAGGTAGGTCCAGAAGACCGTGAACGCGAACACCAGCTTGCCCAAGTCCCAGAGTACGGGCGTCCCGGCGTGCTCGTCGAACGTTCGGTCCTTCCCCTTCAGCCACACTGCCAGGACCGCCGTGGCCGCCAGCGCGCCCCAGAAGGCCGCCATGAAGAACCAGCCGCCGAAGAGGGTGGAGAACCAGTGGGGCTCCAGCGACATGGCCCAGTCGAAGGCCAGGATCGTCATCACCACCACCCACGTCAGGATCAGAGCCGGCGCCAGGCGGGTCATGCGGCGGTAGCTGCGGTCCTCCTCCACCTCTTGGCCGGCCCAGCCCGCGGCGATGCGGTCGCGCCACTGGGCCCGAGCCAAATCGCGCCGGCGTGCGGCCGACGAGCGGGGAGCCGCGCTGTCCCCCGTCGCGCCGTCCCCCGCTGTGCCGTCCCCTGCGTCCCCTCTCGCGCCGTCGCGCCCCAGCGCGCCCAGGTCCGGCCGCAGCGCCAAGTACACGAACCCGAGCGCCACTCCGAAGAGGGCGGCCACGCCCACCACATTGCGGCTCACCAGGAAGGGGATGTTCAGGTAGGCCGCCTTCTTCTGGACGATGGGGTCGTGCTCCATCATGGCGATCCAGGGGAAGTAGTCCTCCCGCAGCACAACCAGCATGGGCACGAAAAGCACGAAGGAGATCGGCAGGAACGCCACCAGCGAGTGATGAAGCCGCCGGACGGGACGGTTCCACTTCGCCTTCACGATCCATGTGGCTGCCGCCACCGCCGCGCCGCCCACGGAGAGGGAGGTGAAGTAGTTCCAGTTCACCACGTAGGACTGCCACGCCAGCGCCGGGTCCGTGAACAGGACGGTGAAGAACGACACGGTGCCGACGAGGACCATGATCCCCAGCGTCGTCTTGGTGGCGCCGGAGCGGTCCAGGTACCGGACCGGGAACTCGGAGGGGACGGAGGAGCCGCTCATGTCAGTTGGCGCCGACGCCCTGGCCGGCAGCCTGGCCGCCTTGGCCGTCCTGGCCGACGCCCTGAAGCTGCCGCACGTAGTTGACCAAGTGCCACCGGTCGTAGTGGCCGATCTGGTGGCCGTACGCCGGCATGAGCGCTCTGCCCACCCGGATCATTCCGTAGAGGTAGCCGTCGCTGCGGGCCACAGCGGCTTCGCCGCGCAGGGGATAGGCGGCCAGGGCAGGGTGAACCTCAAAGATGTACCCTGTGGTCCCCGATCCGTCTGGACCGTGGCAGACGATGCACACCCGGTCGTACAGCACCTCTCCCCGGGCCAGCGACTCGGGCGAGGGCGGCACCGGGTTGGTCAGGCTGTCCACGACCTCCGGCCGGCTGGTCATCTCGAGCTGCGTGAAGGGAGGCGGCACATCCGGGCTGCCCTCGGGCTGGCCCGTATTCAGCTCGAAGGGAGAGGCCGGATAGTTCCCCGCGGCGAAGGGCACCGAGCCCTCCGGGGGCAGCAGCGGGTTCTCGTACGGGTCGAAGGACGGCTGGTCCCTCATGCTCCGCCCGAACACGAAGACCATGAAGTCGTCCAGCGGCACGCAGGCGCCCGAACCGAGGCCGACGAGCAGAAGGGCCGCGAAGGTTGCCTTGCGGCGCACGGCGGTCGCCACAGCGGTTGCCGTGCCGAGGCCGGTTCGCCTACGCATCGAACCCCTCCGGGTCCTCCCGCAGCTCGGCGGGCTGGTGGGTGGTGAGGATGTCGCGCACCTCCGAAGCCTTGGCCGCGGGCACGGGCACGTAGATCCCGAAGGCGCCGCTCGAGCACGCGGGATGGTACGCCACCTTGCGGCGGAAGTTCGGCAGCCCGGCGTTGATGAAGAGGCCGATCACGGTGGCCAGGGCGCCGAAGAGGATCGCGCACTCGAATGCGATCACCACGTAGGCGGGGATCGACAGCAGCGGCTTGCCCCCCGTCACCAGGGGCCAGTCCAGCGATGTCCACGAGGTGAAGCCGAAGCCGGTCGCGGCGCCGGTCAGCGCGCCCGCCAAGGTGAAGACGCGAACGGGGCTGTGCTCCAGCGCCAAGCCGTCTTCCAGCAGGTGGTGCTCCGGCAGGGGCGCGAACGCCCGAAACTTCTTGTAGCCGGCGGCCCGAAGCGCCTTGCACGCATCCACAGTCGAGTCCAGGTGCTCGAAGAGGGCGAAGAAGCCCTGGCGGTCCTTGGGGCGTCGGTTCACGGCGACCTCCTTCGCAGGGGCGGCGGGATCACTTCCTTCATCTCTGCGATCGCCACCGGCGGCAGCAGGCGCGTGAAGAGGAGGAACCAGAAGCCGAACCAGGCGAAGCTGCCGATCAGGATCCCCATCTCCACGATGCTGGGACGGTAGAGGCCCCACGCCCACGGCTCGTACTCGTGGGAAAGAGAGGTGACGATGATCACGTAGCGCTCGAACCACATCCCGATGTTGACGAAGATCGAGATCACGAACAGTGCCGAGATCGACCGTCGCACCCGTTTGAACCAAAGCATGAGCGGGACGAGGCCGTTGCAGGTGAGCATCGTCCAGTTGGCCCACCAGTAGTGGCCGAAGACCCGGTTCCAGAACGAGCCCCGTTCGGGCGGCTCACCGGAGTACCACGCCAGGAAGTACTCGGTCATGTAGGCGTACAGGACAATCGTCCCCGTCACGAGGCACAGCTTGGCCATCGCCTCGAAGTGCTTGACGGTCAGGTAGTTCTCCAGCCCGAAGAACTTCCGCATGGGGACAGCGAGGGTGATCACCATCGCCACGCCGGAGAAGATCGCCCCGGCCACGAAGTAGGGCGCGAAGATCGTGGTGTGCCACCCTGGCACGATCGCCATGGCGAAGTCCCACGACACCACCGAGTGCACCGAGAGCACGAGAGGGGTGGCCAGTGCCGCCAGGTAGATGTACGCCTTGGAGAAGTGGTGCCACTCCCGGTCAGTCCCGCGCCAACCCAGGGAGATCAGCTGGTAGAACTTCCTCCGGAGGCCCTTGGCGTGGTCTCGGGCCGCCGCCAAGTCGGGGATCGTCCCCAGATAGAAGAAGACGGCGGAGACGGTGAAGTAGGTGGTCACCGCGAAGACGTCCCACACCAGCGGCGACCGGAAGTTGGGCCAGAGGAAGCGGGAGTTGGGGTAGGGGATCAGCCAGTAGGCGTGCCACACCCGGCCCACGTGGATCAGCGGGAAGAGGCCGGCGGTCATGACCGCGAAGACGGTCATCGCTTCGGCGGCTCGGTAGATCGACTGCCGCCAGGGAGCGCGGAAGAGGAAGAGGATTGCCGAGATCAGCGTGCCCGAGTGGGCGATGCCGACCCAGAAGACGAAGGTGGTGATGTAGACGCCCCAGCCGACCGGCGCGTTCAGCCCCGAAACGCCGATTCCCTGCCAGATCTGCCATATCCACGACGTGAGGAATAGCCCCACGCCCGCCGCCGCCAAGCCAAAGAGGATCCACCACCCTAGCCCTGGGCGGGAGAGGACCTTGAGGACGTCCCGGTTGACGTCTGCGTAGGACTGAACGTCCGGGTTGGGAAGGGCGCCCCGCTCGCGCCGCTCGGCCGGGCTCGGCGCCTCCCGACGCAGTTCCGCCGTCGCCATGGCGCTAGTGTCCGCCCTCGTCCACGTCGTGGAAGGTGACCTTCTTCAGGTAGTGGACCGCAGGCTGGGTGTTGATCAACTCGTCCAGCACCCGGTAGCTCCGTTCGTCGTGGGCCGCCGCCGCCACTTGCGAGCTCTGGTCCCGCACGTTGCCGAAGACGATGGCGTCCGCGCCGCAGACGCTCTGGCAAGCCGGGTAGACCTCTCCGTCCCGCACCTCGCGACCCTCCACCGCCGCTCGGCCGCCGGCGTCGCGGATCCGCTGCACGCAGAAGGTGCACTTCTCCATGACGCCGTTGTCGCGGACGGTCACGTCGGGGTTGAACTGCCAGTTCATCGGCTCGGGGATGTTCAACTCGGTGTAGCCGTACCAGTTGAAGACCCGGACCTTGTACGGGCAGTTGTTGGCGCAGTAGCGGGTGCCCACGCAACGGTTGTACGCCTGGGCGTTGAGGCCGTCCGGCGTGTGGTAGGCGGCGAAGACGGGACACACGGGCTCGCACGGCGCATTGTTGCAGTGCTGGCAGAGCATGGGAAGGATGCGCACGTCCAGGGGACCCGCGTGGGAAGCGTCCACCGTCTCGTAGTACCGCTCCAGGCGGAGCCAGTGCATCTCCCGTCCGTTCAGCGCCTCCGTCTCGCCCACCCAGGGGACGTTGTTCTCGGCCTGGCAGGCGGTCACGCAGGCTCCGCAGCCGGTGCACCTGTCCAGGTCGATCGCCATCGCCCAGCGGGGATGGTCGCCCCCGTACTCGCCGAAGTCGGAGCCCGGAAGGGGGAAGTCCTCGGCGCGGCCCTCGGTGGGCACGGGCACGAAGCCGCCGCCCTCCTGCAGCTCGCGACGCTGCCCGCCGTGACCGCCCCCGTGCTGCTCGGCGTCGGCGTGCTGGTCAGCGTGCTCGGCGTCGCCCTGCTCGGCGGCCTGCTCGTCCGTGCCGGTGGTGCCGCCGGGGCCGTGGCCCAGGGCCGAGAGCGCCGTTGCGCGAGCGACGTCCCGGTCGTCCTGGTCGTGGGAGCCCTCGGTGGAGGCTAGGCGGCGCCACTCGCCGGTCGGCGTAACCGAGACCTGGGTCGAGACCAGCGCCAGAGAGGTGGACTCGGCATCGGCGGACGCCGGCAGCAGCGTCATGGGGTTGACCCCGGCGTCGGTAGCGAAGGTGCGCGCAAACTCGCCGAAGACGGTGTGGCCTCCTCCCATGGCAACCGCCACCACATCCTCCCGCACGCCGGGGTACACCCACAGCGGGAGCTCCACCTCGCCTTCGCCCGACGCCACCCGCACCACGTCGCCGGACCTGAGGTCGAGGCGTGCAGCGGTGTTGGGGTGCAGCTCCGCCCAGGAGTGCCACATGATCTTGGAGACGGGATCGGGCAGCTCCTGCAACCAGGGGCGGTTCGCGTGCCGGCCGTCGCCGAAGCGCGGAGAGGGGTAGACGAGCAAGGTCAGATCGCCCTCGCCCTGGAAGCTGGGCGCGTCGAAGCCCACGGCCGTCTCGGGGGGCCGCAACGCGTCCACCTTAAGGGAAGTGTCGGCGTGGGAGACGGAGCCGGCGCGCAGCAGCTCCCGCCACAAGGCGTCGGGATCGCCCACGATCCCCGCTTCCTCGCCCTGCTCGGCCAGCCAGGTCCGGTTGGCCGTCCGCAAGTAGTCGTGGAAGGTGGCGGCGCCGAAGTCGTGGCCGATCCGGCTCGCGGCATCCAGGAGCACGTCGCTCATGGCGCGGGAGTCGAAGAGGGGGATCGGACGCATGACCGGCTGCCGCACCGAGTACGTACCGGGGGAGGGCGCGGCGTCGCCCCACGACTCCAGGGGATGGGCGTCGGGAAGGACCAAGTCGGCCAGGGCCGTGGTTTCGTCGGGCGCCGTGGCGAAGGCGACCTTGAAGGGGACCTTGGCGAAGGCGTCGGCGAATCCGGCGGACGGGGGCAGCGAGTAGGCCGGGTTGGTTCCCGACACCACGGCCACTCCGTACGCCCCCGCATCCATGTCGGCCACGGCCTGGACCAGGTCGCCGTACGACGACGCCTCTCCGTCGGGCGTCGCGTCCACGTGCATGGTGCGGCCCACGGCACCCGCCACCGCATTGAGGATCAGCACCGCCAAGTTGGCTGCGGTCGCGCCGGCGTGGTGGCCCGCCAATCCGGGTCCGAGCGCCAGGCCGTTCCCCTCGGCGAAGCGGTCCGCCAGCGCCGAGAGGGCCGAGGCCTCCACGCCCGCGGCTTCGGCGGCGCTCTCCAGGTCGGTGTTGGAGACCAGCGCCGTGTAGGGTCCCGCGTCGCCCCCCCGGCGGACCAGCTCCCCAGCGACGGCCAGGGCGACCTGCGCCTCCGAGCCGGTGCGGGCGGGTATCCACTCGTCGGCGTTCTGCCCGGTCAGCGAGAGGCGCGAGCCGACGAAGACGAAGCGGCCCTTGTGGCCCTCGCGCACGCCGTGCATGGAGGCGAAGTCGGCCCCGAAGCGCACCGGGGAGAGCCAGGTCTCCAGGAAGTCGGCCCCGAAGCTGACCAGGAAGTCGGCCTCGCCGATCTCGTACCGGGGCAGCGCATCCACGCCGAAGGCGATCTGGGTGGCGCGTCGGAGCGCCGAGTCGTCAAGAGGGTCGTGCACCACCCGTCGCCCGCCCAGCGCGTCCGCCAAGCGGTTCAGGAGCAGGCCCTCCGTCGGGCCCTTGGGGCCGGTCAGGAAGAGGGAGCGGCCGCCGGTCCCCAGCCGCTCTGCCAAGAGGTCCAGCGCGTCCTCCCACGAGACGGGCTCGAAGCCACCGTTCGCGGCGCGCATCGGCGCCGAGATGCGGTCCGGGTCGTACAGACCCTGAAGCGCCGACACGCCCCGGGAGCACACTCCGCCCTTGGAGACCGGGTGGTCCGGGTTCCCCTCGATCATCACCGCGCGCCCCTCGCGGGTGCGGACGCGAACGCCGCAGCCTCCGCTGCACTCGCCGCATGTGGTCGCATACCACGTCGCAACGCCCGGCGTGATCTCTTCGGGCGGCGTCACGTAGGGAATCAGCCGCTCCACCTGCTGGGTCGAGCAACCGGCCACGGCCGCGCCCGTGCCGCCGGCGCCCAGCACCTTGAGGAAGTCGCGCCGTCCGAAACCGTCGCTCATGAGGCCCTCAGTAGTGGCATACCGTGCAGTCCCGGGACGCGCCTCGCTCCAGGTGGCAGGAGACGCACCAGCCCATCTTCAGGTTGCCGGCTTCGGGGGCGACCGTCTCCAGCACGCCCATTTCCTGGACTTGCCCGTGGCAGGTCTGGCAGGAGATGTCCGCGGCCACGTGGCGGAAGTGGGGGAAGGTGACGTGATCCGACACCTTGTAGATCCGCCGCCACGGGATCGGCGTGTTCGAGTCGTGATACCCTCGGATCTTCGCGACTTCCTCCGGGTCGGTGCGCCCCGGCACGACCTGGTGGCACCCCATGCATGTGGCTACCGGCGGAATCCCCGCGTCCACCGAGCGCTCCGCCGAGAAGTGGCAGTACTGGCAGTCGATCTGGAACTGGCCGGCGTGGGTGTCGTGGGGAAACTGGATCGGCTGCGAGGTCGCGCTTTCCTCCGCCCCGTCCATTGCCCCTGCCTCGGAAGCCGGCTGGTCGTCCGGTGCCTGCCAAGCGACGAGCAGGGCGACGCCCAACCCCAGTGCCGGGAGAACCCCCAAGCCAGCCGTCAGCCAGCGCCTCTTCGTTCTTGCGGTAGGCATCGGGAACCCGTCTCGCGGGCCGGTTGATGGTGGATGGGGAGGTCGCAGGCTTCGTCGGGCAGTGCCGGGCCCTTCTTGAAGAGCCCACGCAACGTATCGTCAGCAGGGAGCGATGTCAACCGAGCAAGGCTTGCGGCCCCTGCTGGCAATGCGACATGATTCGGGACGTCGGGCGGGGTCGCCGGCGAGTTCAACGCACACTTCTAGCGCACGCTTCATGACGCCGTCATCGGATTCCACTTCACAGAAGCCCACTCCGCCTTCCGGTTCCCCCGAACAGGACGACTCGCGGGCCGCCGAGAACCTCCACCTGACCACCTTCGCTCACGACGGCAGGTTCTGGGACGTGTACCTGGAGTTCGCGGAGGACTCCGGACGGCAACCCGCGTCGTGTCGGGCTCGGCTCTGCTACGTTCCCACCGATCCGACCGCGGACGTGAAGCCGGTTCGGACCGCGATGATCATCATTGAGCCGAGCTACGACGAGGCGATCGAGAGGGCTCGGGCGCTGGACCGCTACAACCTTGCCGCCCTCCTCCGCTCCGCGTCCTGATTCGGCGACGGCGCCGCTGCGCTTTCTGCTGTTGCAGCTCCGCGATCCGGACGATCCCATGGGGTCGCACGAGATCGACTCCTTTCGGCGGGCGCTGCACCCGGTGCCGGCGCGGATCGACGTCTTTGACCTCCTCGGCAGGCCGCTCCGCCGTCGCGAGCTGGCGCGCACCGACTTCGTCCTCATGGGCGGGAGCGGCGCCTACTCGGCCGCGACTGGTGGACCGTGGTTCGACGTGGCGATGGGATCGCTCCGGACCGTCCACGCCTCGGGCGTCCCGGCGTTCGCTTCGTGCTGGGGCTTCCAGGGCATGGCCGCGGCGATGGGCGGAAGGGTGATCCACGACCGAGGCCGGGCCGAGGTCGGCACCCACCGCCTTGTCCTCACGAGCGCGGGACGCGCGGACCCTCTCTTCGGCTACCTGGCGCCCTCGTGCAGGGTCCAGATGGGCCACGAGGACTTGGTGGAGACGCTGCCGAAGAACGCAACGCTGCTGGGGTCTTCGGCCAAGGTGGAGAACCATGCGTACCGCTTCGACGATGCGCCGATCTACTGCACCCAGTTCCACCCGGAGCTGGACGCGGCGGGGCTGCTCAGCCGCTTCGCCGCCTACCCGCGATATGTGGCCGAGGTTGCGGGGACCACGGTCGAGGAGCTGTCCAGGAGCCTCGAAGACGCGCCCCGGTCCTCCCAGCTCGTGCGCCGCTTCGTGGAGATGCACCTGGGCGTGGAGTCTGCCGGCGGCTGGACCGCCCAGCACTAGGCCGCTCGCACCCAGCGCACCAGCTCCTTCAGGGTCGGGCGCTTGCCCTGCATGAGGATCCCCGTCCGATAGATCCGGCCCGCCAGCCATGCGGTGCCCACGATCGCCACGACCATCAGCGCCAGGGAGAGAACCGTCATCCAGGCGGGCACGGTGCCGGCCACGGTTCTGGGGAAGATCAGGATCGGACTGAAGAACGGGAACAGCCCCACCCAGTCGATCCACTCGAAGCCCCGCGCGTTGATCGTGGTCAGCTGCAGCATGAGGGGAATCACCAGCAGCATGATCAGGGGGAACTGGGCCTGCTGGGCTTCCTCCTCCTTGCTGCACATGGCCCCCACGGCGGCGAACAGCGCCGAGTACAGGAAGTACCCCAGCACGAAGAAAAGCAGGAAGAGCAGCACCAAGCCCACCCCAGGCAGGGCGGCCAGGATCTGGTCGGTGTTCTGCACCGGGAAGCGGGCCGCCAACAGCGGAAGCCCCCCCAAGGCGAGCACGGCCACGAACGTCGCCCAGATCCCCAGCTGGGTGAGACCCATGGCGCCCACTCCCAGGATCTTGCCGAGCATGAGTTGCCAGGGCCGAATCGACGAGATCACCACCTCCACGACCCGGTTCGTCTTCTCGTCCATCACCGCCCGGAGCACGTAGGAGCCGTAGATGAGCATCGTCATGTAGAGGAGCATCGCTCCGGCGAAGCCGGTGACCATGGAGACGCCCTCGTCGAGTGCGCCGGCCTCTTCGTCGGCGCCCCGGGCCTCGAACTCCAGCTCGCCGCCGCCCAACAGTCTGCGCAAGCCCGCCGGATCCTCCACCCCGGCAAGTCGGGCCGAGAGGGCAGCCTCCGCCACGACCCCCTCGGAGAGTGCGCGGAAGACGCGGCCCGGCCCGTCTTTGCTGCGGTACACGAACGCGCCCTCCGACGCGGTGACGTCGTCGAGGATCAGGTAAGCGGCGATCTCGTCTTCCTCCAGACGCCGGTCCAACTCCGCGATCGAAGGCTCCGACGCCTCGGCCACCTCCATCGTGTAGCCGACGACTCCCATCCCTTCGGCCACGGCGGCTCCCAGCGACCCCGTGTAGTCCACCAGGGCCATCTCCCGTTCGGAGCGCTCCGAGCGAACGCCCATGAAGATGCTGAACGCCATCAGGGCCATCATGATCAGCGGGACCGCCAGCGTCGCCAGGATGAACCCCTTCGTACGCACCCGCTCCAAGTACTCCCGCCGGACCACCACCCACACCTGGCTCATCGCTCTTCTCCCGTGTCGTCTCCCGCGTGTCGCACGAAGATCTCGTGAAGTCGCGGCTCCAGCAGCTCGAAGCGCCGGATCGCCGCCCCGTCGGCCACCGCCGCCGCCAGCACGTCACCGTGGCTCGCTCCCGGCCGCAGCGACAGGTGCAACGCGTCGCCCACCGGCCGCACCTCCGCCACTCCCGGCCAGGCGACGCGAGGAGGCGGGCCGTCGTCGAACTCCACCGCCACCACGCCCGAGCGCTCCCGCCGCTTCACCTCCTTCAGGTTCCCGTCCAGCACCTTGCGCGCCTTCGAGATCAGGCAGACCCGCTCGCAGAGGCGCTCCGCCTGCTCCATCAGGTGCGTCGAAAAGAGGATCGTGGTGCCCTTCTCCCGCTGCTCCCGGACGATCGATTCGAGCACGTCCTGGTTGATCGGGTCCAGCCCGCTGAACGGCTCGTCCAGGATCAGCAGCTCCGGGTCGTGGAGCACGGTGCCGATGAACTGGACCTTCTGCTGCATCCCCTTCGACAGGTCGCGCACCTTCTTCTGCGCCCACTCGCCCAGCCCCAGCCGCTCCAGCCACTCCAGCGCCCGCATGCGGACTGCGCGCCGCTCCATGCCCCTGATCTCCCCCAGGAAGACCAACTGGTCCGCCACTTTCATCTTCTCGTAGACGCCGCGCTCCTCCGGGAGGTAGCCGACGCGGCTCCTGCGGGCGAAGTCGGGGGTGCCGCCGAAGAGCTCGACCGCGCCTTCGTCGGGGAGCAGGATGCCCATCATCATGCGGATCGTGGTCGTTTTGCCCGAGCCGTTGGGTCCCAGAAGGCCGTAGATCGAGCCTCTGGGAATCTCCAGGTCGAAGTTGGAGACGGCGGTGTGGGCGCCGAACGTCTTGGTCGCGCCGGAGAGGCGCACTGCGGGAGGTGTCACGGGAGGCAGTTCCTGGGCGGGAGGCGGTTTCGGGTCGGAGGGCTGGTCGAAGGCGTGCTTGTAGGAGGCGTGCTGGTCGAAGGCGTGCTGGTCGAAGGCGTTGCGAGCAGGGTCGTTGAAGGCGTTACGAGCGCGGCCGCGGAAATGTTCGGAGGTTCCAGGGCGGGACTATACTTCATGGTCGGAACCGCATCGGTTGCGCAAGCGGCGGGGGCGGTCCCAACCGAGCGGGAGCGGTCCCAGCCGTAAGTCCAACGACCTTCGAGGAAGAATCCATGGCCATCTACCGAACTCTCTACTACGCTGAAGCCGTCATCGGCACCGAAGGACGGATGACGATCCCCAAGACGATGCGGGAGGACTGCGGGATCGCCGACGGGGACACCATGGTGGTGCGGGTTGAGGAGACGCCCCAGGGGAACCGCCAGCTGGTGATGTGGCGAAAGGACCGCGGCGAGGACTTCTGACGGCGGGCGGGGCCGCGGCCGGGGGGCCGGTCGGGTCATGGGCGGGCTCCGGCCAGCGGGCGCGCCTCTCCCCAGCGGACGAGTTCGCCGAGGGGGCGAGCGCCGTCGTGGAGCCAGTCCGCCGCGGGGAAGGGCATCTCGGCGAGGGGGACGATGCGAGTGGCGCCGGCTCTGAAGAGGGACTCGGCCAACTCGGACTCGGACGCCCCCGCGGGGGTCGTCCCGGCGGGGGTCGTTCCGGCGCGGATGCCGGCCACGCCCACGGTCTGAAGCACCGGAGCCATTGGGGCCAGCGCGGCTAGGCAGTCCTTCCAGTCCGGGATGGGCACGACCCACAAGGTTCGGGCGCCGACGGGCTCGAACTCCTCGATTGGGGCGAGAACGACGGTCCATGCGGGGTTGCCGGGGGTCCACATCTCGATGGCGCCCGAGGCGGCCTGCTTCATGGCGAGTCGGCCGCGGAGCTGATGGAGGGCTGAGAGCGCGCCGGGTGCGGGTTGGGCAGAAGCGGGGGGGAGGGAGTGGTGCAGATCGGCCAGCCGATCCGCCAGCTCGCGGCACCAGCGCACGGCTCGGTCGCGCTCGCCAACGACCAGGAACAGATGGGCGCTGACGCAGCCGCGCTGGTCGAAGAGCACCGCTGCCCGGGCGGCGGCCGCCGCCGAGCCGGGTGCGCGGGCCGGATCGACAACGGCGGCGCCGAGACGGTGGGGGTGCTCCACTAGCCGCGTGGAAGCGGGCGCACGGGTGCGCACGGACTCGATCGTCTGGTCGGCGCCGTAGACGACCGCTTGGTCGACGAGGCGGAGGAGCGTCCGCTCCCAGCCGTCGTGGGCGGGGTCGGCCCCGGGCCAGTAGTGGACGGCGACGGCGGCGCCGAGGACCGGATCGGCGGCGCGGAGCGTCCGGGCGAAGCGGACGGTCAGTGCCACATCGCCGGCGCCGGGCTTGGCCAGGACGGCCGACTTGACCAGCAGGGCGCGGACCATCGACGTGACGGCCACGCCGGGCACGTTTCCCGAGCCGATGTGGAGGGTTGCCGCGCCGCCCACCGCCCGGACGGCCCGGCCTTCCTCGGGAACGAATCCGTCCAGGACCCGAGGGTCGGGAAAGTCGGCGCGGAGGAGGCGGTCGAGGGCGGCCGGGGTCCACGACTCGGAGATGCCCCGGATCGCCTCCCGCGTCATTTCGGGGGAGAGCGCGGCGTTGGCGGCCACTTCCCGCACCCCCGCGCCGTCCAGCTGCCGGACGAAGGTGGCGGCCGCCGAGGCCAGCGTCGCGGCGATCTGCCGAACGGGGAGGTCGGCCAAGCGCTGAGCAGCCGTCCGAAGGGAGGACACGAGAGTGCCGGCGTACCTCGGGTCCGGCGTGGGCGAGCGAACCCGAGCCTGACCAGCATGGATTGTCGCGATCGACTCGGGGCGGGGGAGGTCCGGCGGCCACAGCCAGCCATCCAAGATTGGCGCGTCGGTGCCGGGGGCAGCGAGTGGCGTCGTCCCCGCAGGCGTCGTTCCCGCAGGCGTCGTCCCCGCGAGCGGTGTGCGCCGGGCCAACGGCCGAGTCATGGAGGCCCCTCGGGTGCTGGCGGTGCTTCGCGACCCGCAGCGCGGACGAACGCCTCGGCCGTCAGGGAGCACCCCCGCGGGAGGGCGCCCGTCGCACGGCCCAGCAGGCGGAACCCTCCGTCGCTGGTCGTGGCACCCATGTCTTCGGTCAGCAGGTGGCAGACCGAGCCGGCGTTGGCCAAGTCGAAGTGGGCGAGCAGACCCGGCTGTTCCGGCGGCAGGGGGCCCAGGCCGACGGGGTCCAGTGCGCGGGTGCGGACCCATGGCGGAAAGCGATGGACGCGCTCCGGCAGAGGTGGAGCACCGCCCGCGACGGCGTCGTAGGCCTGGGAGAGCATCTCGGTCATGCCGTACTCGTTCACCAGATGGGACTCGGGCACGTCGAGGACCGAGCCGATGCGCCGGTAAAGGGTCCCCCGGTCTACTTCCGCGGTCCGGCCCTTGAAGCCGCCAGTCTCCATGATCCGCGAGCCGGGCGGGAGCCGGACGTCATCGTTGTCAAGCAGCTGCACCAAGGCGAACGAGGTGGCCAGCAGGAGCACGGGCTGGCCGTTCGGCATGATGTCGCTTGCGCCATCGAGTGTCTCCCGAACCAAGTCCACATCCACCCCCGTCTCTGGGTCGAAGGCCCAGACGGCACCGGACACCTCGGGTTCGCGGGATACGAACCCGGCCATCGTCCCCAAGGAGGAGTCGGGGACCGAGGTTGGGTTGGGGACCAACGACAAGAGCCGAACCGCCTTCAAGCCGGGGAAGAGGTGACGGCGGTAGGGGCCACGGGCCGCGGCGCGGTAGAGGTCCAGGCTGGCGACCCGGTGCTCCCCCCTTGCGCCTCGCCCCCCTGTGGTGCCGCTGGTGCGGAAGACCGCCTCCGGGTCGGGTGCGCCGAAGGCGGCGTCCTTGAAGGCGCTGGTGGGAACCGGGGGAATCTCCTCCCAGTGCTCCGGCGCCCGACACCCCGCCTGCTCCCAGAAGCGGCGGAGGACGGGACTGGATGCGCGCTGGCAGGCGTGGACCCGCAGTGCCCAGCGGTTGAAGGCGTCGTCGTCGAGTTTGCCGGACCCGGGGTCGTTGCTGGCTCCGTCCCACTGGTGGAACCAAGCGGCCAGCTCCTGGGCGAGAGCCGGAAAGGGGTCCGGGCTCAGCGGCTCGGCTCCCGTCCGAGGGCGCCCGGTTCCCCACGGGCACCCGGCCCCCTGGCTTGGGCGGCGCCCGGTTCCTCCCTTGCTAGGACGCCGGTCCCTCGCACGGCGCGGCCGCCCCGTTGCCCGGTCTGCTCGCCGTCGCGGATGGTGTGCACGCCGGAGACGACCACGTGAAGGATTCCCACCGGGTATCGGTGGGGCTGCTCGAAGGTGGCCCGGTCCGCCACTTGATCGGGGTCGAACACCACCAAGTCGGCCACGGCGCCAGGGCGAATCGCCCCTCGGTCGGTCAGTGCCAGCTTCGCGGCGGGAAGTCCCGTCATCTTGTGGACGGCGGCCTCCAGGGTCATGGCGCCCCGCTCCCGCACGTAGTGTCCCAGGACCCGTGGGAAGCTGCCGTAACCTCGCGGGTGGGGAGAGGAAGCGGAGAGGGGACCGTAGGGCGCGTAGGAGCCGCCGTCGGAGCACACCATCCCCAGGGGGTGGGCCAGGACGCGCTCCGTGTTCTCGTCCGACATGCCGAAGCCGATCATCCCCACGTTGCTGCCGCTCTCTCGCAGCAGGCGGACGGTCAGTTCGTAGGGGTCCTCGCCCAGCTCCTCGGCCAGCTCGCCCAGCCGGCGGCCTTGGGCGCGGGCGTCGCCGCCTCCGACCCGAGTGACCTGCACAGCGTTCCAGGACCCCAGCAGGGCGACCTTATCTCGGCAGGCGCGCTCCAGCGCCGGGCTCTGGGAGGGATCGGCCAGCCGCTCCAGGAAGCGGGCGGAGCCGCCGGAGCGGGCCGACGCGGGAAAGAGGTTGGAGAGGCTCGTGGCGTAGGCGGTGTAGGGGTATCGGTCGAAGTGAGCGTCCACGCCGGCGGACCGGGCGGCTTCGATGGCGGAGAGGGCCGCGTCCGCCTTCCAGTAGTTGCGCTCGCCTTGGGCCTTGAGGTGGGAGACCTGAACGGAAACGCCGGCGACCCGGCCCACGTGCAGCGCCTCCTCCAGCCCTGCCAGGAGTCGGTCGTCTTCGTTGCGCATGTGGGAGGCGTAGGGGTACGGCGTGCCGCGCAGCTCCCTCGCCAGCGCCACCAGCTCGTCCAGTCCGGCGAAGCTGCCCGGCGTGTACTCCAGCCCCGTGGAGAGGCCGACGGCGCCCTCGGCGAGGGCCTCCCGCACCAGGGCGCGCATCCGGTCCAGCTCGGCGGGGGTCGCGGGTCGGTCGGCGCCGCCCATCACGCGCCCCCGAACCGTGCCGTGGCCCACCATCGTTGCCACGTTCACCGCCGGGCGCTCCCGGTCGATCCTGTCCAGAAAGCCCCCCGGATCGCGGAAGTCGATCTCCACGTCCCAGCTCCGGCGGTAGCGATCTCGGGTGGACTCGAAGGCGGCGTCGCCCCAAGGGCCGATGGAGCTGCCGTCCTGCCCCACCACCTCCACCGTGACCCCCTGCCGAACCCGGCTCTCGGCGGACGGGTTGACCAGCAGCGACAGGTCCGCGTGGGAGTGGATGTCCACGAACCCGGGCGCGACGGCCAAGCCTCGAGCGTCGATCTCCTCCGCGCCTCGGCCAGCCACCCGGCCCACCTGCACGATCCGGCCAGCGGCCACCGCCACGTCGCCCGAGCGGGGCGGACCGCCGGTTCCGTCGAAGATCGTCCCGCCGCGGACTACCAGCTCCGGCTGGATGGCGAGCGGCGATGCGAACCCTCGCGGCAGCACGGAGACGCCTACCAAGCCCGTGGCACCTCGGGCGACAAACTCCCGCCGCCTCATGGTCACGACGACTTGCGCACCCGGCCCGGCTCCAGCCCCCCGGCGTGCAGCACCTTGGCCCGCAGCCGCGCCTCCTCTTGGCCGACCCACTCCGCTGCGGCCGTCAGATGCTCGTCGCACTCTCGGTAGTCGTCGTCGGGGAAGTCGTCCCCCTCGGCCCGCTCCAGCGCCCCCCGCAATGCCCTCAGCTCCCGGCGTGCCTTCTCCACCGACCGGCGCAACCTGGACAGGGCTCGGCGGGCCTCTCCTTCGGCTGTTCTCATGGGGTGGAGTCTCTCATGGGGTGGAATCTACACAGCCGGGAGTGGGACGGTACGGGAGCCGGGGCGCGGACAAGGCCGGGACGGCGCAACCGTCAGCCCACGTAGGGGACGAACTCGTACGCCAGGCCGGGCAGCTCCAGCGCTTCCGCACGGGCCCGGGCCGTGCGGGCCAGCTCGGCCTGGGGTCGGCCGCTCCGGCGCGCCAGACGCACGAACTCCAGCGCCAGACGAAGCCACCGGACCGGCCGGGCAGTGCCGGCTTCGTCCAGCCCGCCTTCCAGCAGATCAGCCGCTCGCCCAGGGGTGCCGATCCGCGAGAGGTAGCGGGCGTGGAAGGCGTAGAGGTCGGCGGAAGAGCCCGGCTCGACGGGACCTCGCTCTGCCAGCTCGCCAGCTTCGCGGATGCGCCCCAGGTCAAGCAGGAGCCGCCCCTCCATTCCCGTCAGTCTGGCCAGGAGCCGCCGAGGAACCGTGTGCGGGGGCAGCTCCCGTGCCTGGGCGAAGGCGCTCCGGGCTTCGGCCAAGTCGCCCCCGGCAAGGGCCGCCGCGCCGCGCCCGAAGCGCTCCTGAAAGCGGAGTCCCGGAGCGTCGGTACCGGCGATGGCGGCCCGGTGCTGGGCCAGCACCCGGACGGCCGCCTCGGGAGCGCCCACCACGGCGTGCCAGTCGGCAAGCTGGAAGAGGAACAACGCCTTGGAGCGGACATCGCGAGTCCGTTCGGCCGCCGCCCGGGCCTCCGCCACCGCTGCAAGACCCTGGTCGGTGGCCAGAAGGCCGTTGGTCGCTAGCGCCGCCGTCCACCGCTGGCCGACCAGCATCTCCTCCGCGGCCAGCTTCTCGTCCCGGACCAGTGCTGCAGCTCGGCGGCCCCACTCCAAGGCCGCCGCCGGCGATCCATGAAGGGCGTCCGCGGCCAGCAGCACCAGCACACGGCAGCGCGCCGCGGGCTTCTCGAACGCCAACATGCCTCGGGCTCGCGCGAAGAGCTCCGCGATCTCCGCCTCGGTGCCCAGCACGTCGAGCACCTCCAGAGCGATCTCCAAGGCATGGACGGCGAGAAGCTCTTCCTCGCCCTCGACGGCCGCCCGTTCCACTTCGGCCAGCTTCTCCAAGGTCGTGGCGGGCGGGTCGAGACCCAGCAGGCGGCGGGCGCCGACCAGCACCAAGCGCACGTCGATCTGTTCGCCGGGCAGCAGCGCTCCCACGTTCTTCATCGCCTCTTCGCCGTATCGCTTCGCCTTCTCCAGCTCCTGGGACTCGAAGTGGGCCCGGGCCAGACGAACCATGGCGGGGCGGCGGCCCGGCTCCTCGCTGGCGTCGTAGGCCAAGCGCAGCAGGCGCATGTGCTCGGCCGGACTTCCCGGTTCGGCGTCGGCGGCCTCCAGTGCGTAGCTCCGGGCCAGCTCCCGCTCGCCGGCGCGGAAGTAGTGCAGCGCAATCTGGTCCAGGGGCGGACGAGAGCCGGAGCGCAACATCTCTGCGGTTGCGCCGTGAAACATGGCGCGACGAGCCTCGCCGATGCCGTCGTAGACCGTCCTTCGCACGATGTCGTTGCGGGTCCCGACGCCCCGCTCCGTCCACCCCGCCAGCCGAAGCCGCTGGAGCGTTTCCAAGGCGTCCACGCACTCGTTGCGGCCGACGCCGGTGAGTTGGCCAAGCTGCCGCAACGTGACGGTGCGTCCGCACACTGCAAGCGCGGCGATCGCCCTCGCGGCGCTGGAGTCCAGCTTCGCCACCCGCCGAGCGATCACTTGCCGCACCGACGTGGGCAGCGCGAGTTCGTCGCCGGACCGCTCCCGCGTTCGGTCGGCCATGCAGTCGGCCGCCAGTTCGATCAGGAAGAAGGGGTTGCCTCCCGCCAGCCTCGCCACCTCGTCCAGCGTCTCGTCCGGCAAGGGCTGTGCGGAGACGGCAGCAGCCACCCGCCGCGCCGGCTCCACGTTCAGCGGACCCAGGCGAACGGCCGTCAGGCGCGGGTCCACCTCCAGTTCCTGCACCAGTGTGGCCGCAGCGTCCCGGTCTCGCAGCTCCTCCGGCCGATACGCCAGCACCAAGACCAGGCCCCGGTCTCGCCAACGGCGATGGACGAACTGGAGCACGGCCAGCGACGCCCGATCGGTCCAGTGGAAGTCGTCCAAGAAGAAGATCGTTCGCCGGTCCCGCACTACGGCGCGGAAGAGGTGGAGGAAGGCTTCGCAGGTGCGCATCGCCACATCTTGCGGGCGCGACGCAAGCGCAGCTTGTTTCGGGTGCGACGGGGGCGCAGCTTGGCGCCGTCGGCTCGGTTTCTCCCTGAGTTGCGGCTTCTCCCGGAGCTGCGGCGCCAGCGAGAGGAGGGTCGAGCGCCACGGCTCTTCCACAGAGCGCACGAGGGGTCCCATCCACGGCTGGGCAAGCGCCTCCAGCAGTGGACTCAACGGAATCTCCCGCTCCAGCTCCCCAGGCGCGGCCCGCAACACCCTGTACCCTCGGAAGCGCGCGCCCTGGATCGCTTCCTCCACGAGCCTGGTCTTGCCGATCCCCGCCTCGCCGCTGACGGCCACGACGCGAAGGCGGTCGTCGGCCCGCTTTCGGTAGATGCTGCGCCCCAGGTGCGCCAACTCGTCGTCGCGCCCCTGGAACGGCACCTCCACCTCCAACGGCGGCGCAGAGGCGGTCGTCGTGCCTGGGGCTGGAAGCCGGATGGCGGATCGGACCGACCGCAACAGGGCCGACGTCTCCGGCGCGGGAACCCACTGGCCGGCCGGACCCGCCCGCTCGGCGAAGGCGTGGTACACGGCCTCGGCTTCCCGGACCTTCCCGCCCAGCGCGGTGGCCTTCATCACCCGGCGCAGGACCGTCTCGTCCCGGGGATCGAGACGCAGAAGTGCGTCGGCCGCCTGCTCCGCGTGGAGCCAGTCGTCCGAGTGCTCGGCGAACTCCCAGGTGGAGAGCGCCTTCCGGCGAAGCCTTGCCCGCACGGTGACTCGTCGCTCCTCGATCCAGTCCGTCAGCTGGCGCGTCCTTCGACGGGGGAACGCCGACAGGAAGCCCCGCTCAACGAGATCGCAAGCTTCGCGAAGGCGGGGAACGCGGATCATCGTCTCGAAGTCGTCCAGGTCGCAATCGACGATCCCGGCGCGCACCTGAACGAACTCGCCTTCCAACGTCAGGAGCCGGGCCTCGCAACGCCGGTTCGTCTGGTAGATCAGCTGGCTGATCCTATGGCGGACGGAGGGATGGTCGGCGTCCTCCCAGAGGAGCCGCTGGACGAAGGAACGCGAGAGGCGGTCCCGTCCCTGACCGAAGACGACGGCCAGGAGCGCGGCCTGGAAGGGAGACGTGCCCACGTGACGACCGTCGCGCCACAGGGAGGGTCCTCCGAAGAGCTCGAGCCGGAGTCCGGGACGCCGGGTCTCGGCGTCGCTGCCCGACAACCCGGAGCCCTATCGGGAGATGGTAGCCCTACGCCGAGACTGGTCCTCCGCGGTCTTGCCCAGGCGCGGCGCGGCGACGGACGGCCGGGCCCGCAGCACGTCTTGGGAAACACTTCCTCCTTCTGCCTCGCGAGCCAGCCAGCACTCGAACACCCACTCCCAGCCCAGCCGAGTTCGCGTGTCCAGCGGCCGGATGCCGCAGAGCCGACTCATCTGGTTGCTCAACGAGAAGCCGTCGGGGTACCCCAGCGAGACGGCGATGCTGAAGAGGCTGGCGTCCGAGTTCTGAAGCTTGATCGCCGCTCGGAGGATCCGGGAGGCGTGGAGCCAGTGCGACGGAACCGGCAAGCCGCTGCTCATGAATCGCCGTCCCAGAGCCCGCCGGGACATGTAGAGGTTCTTGGCCAGGGACGTGATCGTCTGCACGTGGGCACTGAGCTCCACGGTGCGACGAAGCACGCTTCGGGTAACCGGGTCCAGAGCGAAGCCGCGCCACTCCAGGTACTCGGTCACGGCGGTGGAGAGAGACGCCGGCGGCCGACGGATCACGCAGGCCACGTCGGTGGGACGAGGCGCGACGTGGTATGGCAGGACCGCTTGGGGACGAGAGCGCTCGATCGCCCGGAGCACCTGGGCGATGGCGAAGCCGTCGTCGGGCAACACGATCGCCAGCGCCACGCCCGCGTGACGCCGCGCCACCAGCTCGCTCCCGCTTGGCCACCCGTTGGCGCCCAGGTTCCACACCATGACCCAACCGCCGCCCCGTGGCCGGACCGGCCTTGCATGGTCTACCGGTCGCAGGTGACGGTAGGGCGGTCGCATCAGAGAGACGATGACCGGGCGGCTCTGGCGGTTCGGCGGCATTCGCTGGCTCCTGGCTGGGGTCGTGTCGGAGCCGAGAGCCTATTCAGCCGCCATCATCGTTCGATCATCGCCGCCCTCCCCTTCCATGCTTGAATCGGTCACGCCTCCCTCGCTTCCCGTCGTTCTGCCCACCCCCGGCCCCTGGCGTAGGGCGGTGTTCGCACACCGGCCGAACCGCTTCGTTGTCCACGCCCGCATGGTCCCCGGAGGCGGCGAAGTGCGCGCCCATCTTCCCGATCCCGGACGCCTGGCCGAGCTCCTGGTGCCGGGAAGGACGATCTGGCTCAAGGCCGCCGACCGTCCTCGCAAGACCGCCTGGACCGCCGTCTACGTGGAGACGGAGGAGGGCGCGCTGGCGTGCTGCGACACCCGGCGTCCCAACCAGCTGGCGGCCCTGGCCCTGCGAGCGGGCGCGATCGCCGAACTCTCCGAGTGGAGCTTCCTACGCAGCGAAGCGGCTTGGGGTTCTTCGCGCTTCGACTTTCTGCTGGGCCAGGGCGACCGGAGACTCTACCTGGAGGCGAAGGGAGTTTCCTGGGTCGTGGAGGATGTGGCACGCTTTCCCGATGCGGTGACCGCCCGAGGCGCGCGCCACCTGCGGGAGCTCGCCCGGATCGCCGTCACGCCGGGACACGCCGCCGCCGTCCTCTTCCTCATGCAGCGTTCGGAGCCGATCCGCCGGATCGAAGCCGCCGCCGACCGAGACCCGGAGTTCGCGACGGCGCTCAGGGAGGCCCGAGACGCCGGCGTACAGGTCCTGGGCCGCCGAACCCGAGTGACGCTGGACGCCACCGAACTGGGTCCGGCGGTCCCGGTGACGGCCTAGCGATATACCACTGGGATGAGCCATGGCGTTACTATTCCCCCCTCCGGCGGACACCACCCCCAAAGTAGGAGACCCGTCCGTTGTCCAGAGCCGCCGCCGTCCCGGTCCCTGCCGTCGCGGCCCCCGAGCCGCCCGCCGGCCTCCTCCACGCCCTCCGCCGCCTCCGCGGGCGCGCCACCTTGGGCGACGTGGTATCGGCCACGGGGATGCCGCAGGACGAGGCCGAATCGGCCCTGAAGAAGCTCCTGGAGAGCCGTCGCGGGCACCTGGAAGTCTCGGATTCGGGCGAACTCCTGTACAGCTTCGACCCTAAGCTCATCTCTCGGGACCAGGAGTCGCTCTGGGTCCGCTTCAAGCGCGTCGCCTGGGCCGCCTTCAAGGTGGGCTTCAAGGTCTGGACCGCGGCGATGCTGGTCGTCTACTTCGTGATCTTCGTCGTGCTGGTCATCGCCGCCATGACCGCGAACCGGGACGGCGACCGGAACGGCGGTTTCGGAGGGCGACGCGGAGGGTTCGGGCTGGGAGACTTCTTCCTCATGCACTGGTTGCTCGGCGGCAGCGGCTGGGGACGGGGAAGCCTCTACTACGGCGACCGCCACGCAAGGCGCCTCCCCAAAGAGGCTCGGCCGCCGTTCTACAAGAAGGTCTTCGCCTTCGTCTTCGGACCGGAGGAGCCCAGACCCACCCAAGCCCAGAAGGACCGCACCGCCCTCCAGCTGGTCCGGGCCCGCAAAGGGGTGCTGACCACCGCCGAGCTGGTGGAGCACACAGCCCTTCCCCTGGACGAGGCGGACGAGGAGATGGGACGGCTGACCGGCGCCTACGGCGGCGATCCCCAGGTCTCGGAGGAGGGCGAGGTGGTGTACGCCTTCCCGTCGCTGATGACGAGCGCCCACGGCAAGGTCCGCGCCCGAGAGCCCAAGCCGGCGTGGCTGCGGCTGGAGTACCCGAAGAAGCTGACGGGGAACAGCGGCACCTCCAACGCCATCATCGGGGGCATGAACGGCTTCAACTTGGCGGCCGGCGGCGTGATCGGACTGGCACCCGCCTTCGCCCCCGCAGCGACCGGCGCCGTCGCCGGAACCGCTGCCGGCGTGCTGGTGGACCCCCTCTTCTTCTGGGGGCTGGGGGTCGTTCCCGTTGCCTTCAGCACCCTCTTCTTCGCCATTCCGGCGCTGCGGTCGTTCACCCTGGCCCGAGAGAACCGGGAGCGCAGGCAGCGCAACGTTCGACGGCTGCTGCTGGGGCTGGTCTGCCAGCGGAGCGTGGGGACGGTGCGCTGGCTCTCGGTGGACGAGGCGGTGCGCCACGTGGCCAGGGGCCTGGGCGGCGGCGGCGAAGGGGGTTCGTCCGGGGGCGCGGCCTCGCTGGCAAAGAAGGAGTTGGAGGCGCTGGCGGCCGAGTTCGACGCCGACGTGGAGGCGCAGGACGACGGCTTCCGCTACCGCTTTCCGCAGATCCGCAGAACGTTCGTCGAAGCGGAGCTGATGCGCCGGAGGCTTCGCCTGCAGGACCAGAAGCTGGGCGCGATCGTCTACTCCACGTCGGACGACGACTCCCAGGCCGCCAAGCGGGATCTGGCCGCCTTCGACCGGGAGCTGGCGGGAGCGGAGATCGACCTTTCCCGCTACCTCCCTTCGCCCGGCAAGGTCGGGTACGAGGAGGACTACGAGGTCGTGGTGGACGCGGCCCAGGCCCGGGTTGCCGGCCGCGGCGCTACCGCCCGGCGTCCCCTTCGGAGCCGGACTCGGGGGCCGGGGCGGGGGGAAGGTCCTTGGCGATCTCGATGATCTCCCGCCACACGGAGAGGGGCTGAGCGCCGACCAGGGGCCGTCCTGCCACCAGGAACGACGGCGTGCCGCGAACCCCCAGGCGGGCGCCGGAGATCACTCCGCTGCGGATGCGGGGTCGAGGCCGCTCCTCTCGCACGCAAGCGCGGAACTCGTCCAGGTCGGCACCGGCTTCGACCGCCAACGACTCGAAGACCGGGCCGGGGTCCCCCATGCCCTTCCACTCCTGCTGGCGTCGGTACAGCGCACGGCTCACCTCCGGGAAGAGGCCCTGCTCGCCGGCGCACTCGGCCGCGAAGGCGGCGGGGAAGCCGTTGGGGAACATCCCGCTGACGTAGGTGACGTACTTCCAGCGCACCACGCCGGCGTTCACGAACTCCTCCATGAGGGTCGGAAAGGTCTCGGTGTGGAAGCGCCGGCAGTAGCCGCAACCGTAGTCGCTGAACTCCACCACCTGCACCGGGGCGTCTTCTTCGCCGAAGTCGAAGCCGATCTCGTCCAGGGCGAACTCCTGGGCCGGGGGCACGGCCTGGACGGCCCCTTCCGTCAGCATCGAGAGCGGAGCCGACTGGGACTGGGACTGGGACGCCGAGGCCGATGGCTGGCCGTCGCCGCCAGCTGGCTGTTCCGGGGCCGAGTCGCACCCCGCCACCATCACCGCCGCCACCAGGAGGGCCGCCGCCACCAGGAGGAAGGTCACCACTCTGGGTGCCGCCGGGGGCCGCACAAGTCTGCAAGCTGTCATTGCACAGCGTCCTCCGTCGGCGGACTGCTCGGCGACGCACCATGCGCCGCGGGCGCAACCGGAATCTTGCGACGAGCCGCCGATTCCCAAAGCCCAGGCACCTTGGGCAGGCTCTCTCGGATCACCACCGTCTCGGCGATCTTGTCGTGGATCCCCTGCCGGTTCGGGTCCCACCAAACCCGCGCGAACCCCAGCAGGCCCGTGGCGAACCCAGCCGCGTACCCGCCCGCCCGCTCGAACGACATGAGCAGCCCGAGCGGCTTTCCGGTCACCCGCACAACCCGCAGGTCCAGGGCGCGCTTGCCCGGCGTGCGACCCCCCCACAAGGTCAGGAAGAGGGTGATGTAGACCGTGCCCCAGCCGAAGACCAGCCCGGCCTCGGAGGCCGCGTCCCGGATCCAGTCGAAGGCGGTTCCTCGCGGCTGGCCGCCGTCGCTGCTCTCGCCACCGCTGCTCTGGCCGTCGTTGCTCTCGCGGGCACTGTCGGCGGCGATCGCCGCGCTGTCGGCCGCGGCCACGAAGAGCGGCAGCACCGAGTCGAGAAGCACGTCAACGCCCGACACAGCGGCCTGCATCTCCGCGCTGTCCTCCCGAGCCGCGCTGTCCTGCATCTCCGCGCTGTCCTCCCGAGCCGCGCTGTCCTGCGTCTCTGCGCTGTCCTGCCGAGCGGCGCTGCCCTGCGTCTCCGCGCCGACCTGGTCCTCCCGAGCCGCGTCGACCTGGACCACCAGCCCGGCCCCGTCGGCGGTCCTCTCGTCGAGGCGGTGCCGGACGTAGCTCGGGATCAGAGTGATCAGCACGGTGACGACCAGCACCAACGCGCCAGCGCACCCCGTGACCGCTTTGCGCAACGGAGTCGGGCGGGCGCTTGTGCCGCCGATGCCGGAGGGCCGGACCAGCACGAGGAAGAGCATGAGCGCCGCGCCCCCCAGGACGATATGCCATCCCATGAGCTTCAGAACGCCAATCAGGACGAGATCGAGGGCGATTGCAACGAGGCGTCGCCAGGGGGCCGCCAACGGGGTTCCCACCAGTTCCGGCGCGACCGAGAAGGCGTCGGGGGTGACGATCGACTTGGGATCGAGCAAGACGGAACCCGGGCTGCTAGGAGGATGGGGACGGGGCGCGGTCCAGCGGAAACGACCACGGCCGCAACCGGACGACGGCCGCAACCGATAGAATGTATGGTTCAAGCGGAACGTGCGCGGAACGGCTCGATCTTCTGGCCAATCCGTCGCGGACCTCACTCAGCCCAGAAAGGTTGCGCTCATGCGCTCCAGGTCCAAGGTCGTCGCCAGTCTCGAGAGCCTCTACCGGGAGGCGTTCGACCAAGCCGCCGCCTCCGACGACGCGACCCGCATGGAGGCGCTGGACTTCCGGTTCCAGCGAGACCAGGTCTTCCTCGAAGTGATGCTGGACATTCGCGACGGCCTAGCCCACTTGGCCCCCCAGGACTCGGAGGACGAACCGAGCCTGCTGGACCGGGCGCGGGCGATCCGCAAGTTCACCAAGCTGGGGGCGCGGTGAAGCTCTACTTGGGGGCGCGGTGAAGCTCTACACGCGGCGAGGAGACCAAGGGGAGACGGGACTGTTCGGCGGCGCCCGCCGGCCGAAGCACGATTCCCGAGTCGAGGCGTACGGCGCGGTGGACGAGCTCAACGCTGCCCTCGGGGTCGCCCTGCTCCACGTCGCCGACCGCAGCTCCCGCCAACGGCTGCGGCACATCCAGTCCGACCTCTTCGCCCTGGGCGCCCACCTCTCGGCGCCGCCTCCCGGCGAGACGGGACGAGTCCGGCCCGAGTCGGCGCTGCCCCGCCTGCCGTCGGAGCGCGTGGCCGAGATGGAGGCGTGGATCGACCAGGCCGAGAGCGACATGCCCCCCCTGCGCAACTTCATCCTGCCTGCCGGCGCGCCGGGAGCCGCTCACCTCCATCTGGCCCGCACCGTGTGCCGGAGGGCGGAACGGCGGGTGGTGGCCCTGGCCGCCGCCTCCACCGTAGAGCCCATCGTCGTTCGCTACCTGAACCGCCTGTCGGACTACCTGTTCGCAGCCGCTCGACTCGAAAACGCCCGCAGCGGCGGAAAGGACGTGGAATGGCACGCCCCACGATGACTTTGGAGCGCAACGAGACCACGCCAGAGCGCAACGAGGCCACGCCAGAGCGCAACGAGGCCACGCCAGAGCGCAACGAGGCCACGCTGGAGCGCAGCGAGACCACGCCCGCCCACGGCGACGTGATCCGCGTTGACGTGCGACGGCCCGCCGGCACTGCCGAACCCGCATCGGCGATCCTGGTGGCCCACGGCTTCAAGGGCTTCAAGGACTGGGGGTTCTTCCCCTACCTCTGCCAGCGGCTGGCGGCGGACGGCCACCTGGTCGTCTCCTTCAACTTTTCCCTGAACGGCGTCGGCTCCGATCTGCTGGAGTTCACCGATCTGGACGCATTCGGACGGAACACCGTCAGCCGGGAGGTGGACGACCTGCATTGGATGCTGGAACGCCTCCGTGCCGGCGATTGGAGCGGCGGACGGCCGCCGAGGTTGATCGGAGTGCTGGGGCACAGTCGCGGGGGCGGCGTGGCAGTGGTCGCGGCGGCGGAGGCGGGCGATGCGGTATCCGCGCTGGTCACCTGGGCCGGGATCTCCACCTTCCAGAGGTGGACCGACGAGCAGCGCCGAGAGTGGGAGACCACAGGCGTCGTCTACGTGGCCAACGCACGCACCGGCCAGCAAATGCCCCTCTACCGGACCTTGTGGGACGACTTGCGGACCCACGCGGAACGGCTGGACGTGCTGTCGGCGGCCGCTCGCGCGACGGCGCCCTGGCTCGTGATCCAGGGCCGGGAGGACCCAGTCGTGCCGGAGGCCGAGGCCCGGGCGCTGTCGGAGGCCGGACCCGCAGCCGACCTGCTAGTCGTGGACGGCGCCGGGCACACCTTCGAGGCCGTCCATCCCATGCAGGGGCCGCCCCCGCCGGCGCTGGAGGTTGCCGTGGGGGCCACTCTGCGGCACTTCAGGCGGTCGCTGCGGGGATGACGGCTTGCCACACCGGCCCTGTTGGGCAATCATAGAGTCCGCTTGCGAACCAGCGAACGCATGCGAACCAGCGAAGATGAGGAACCCAGGAACCGATGACATACATCATCACCGAGCCCTGCATCGGCACCAAGGACGCCAGCTGCGTCGAGGTGTGTCCGGTGGACTGCATCTACGAATCCGAGGAGCAGTACTTCATCCACCCGGACGAGTGCATCGACTGCGGCGCCTGCGAGCCCGAGTGCCCCGTGCAGGCGATCTACCCCGACACCGATGTTCCGCCGGAGTGGAGCGAATACATCGCCAAGAACATCGATCACTTCCAGTAGAAACGACGAGGGAGACGGCCCCGTCGGACCGCCTCCCTCTGATGGAGCGTTCGGGAATCTCCTGTGGCCGCAGGTTAGATCCCCAGCTCCCTGAGCCGCTCGAGCCTGATCTGGCCGGGAACAGCCTCCCCCGGTGGAACCTCGTCCACGGTCGTCTCTCCGGACGTGGATCGTCCGACTCCCTGCCGAAGGAGGGCGAGGCCCGCCGTGACGAGCGCCGCGGCCCCCATGAGGCTCACGGTGAACTTGCGCATGGCTCCCTCCTGTTGGTTGTTGGTGGATGCGCTCTGTTGGTGCCTCCCAATCACTGCAACAACCGTGCCATTCCTGTGGAGCCGGGCGCTCCGAACGCCGGAAGACGGCCCTAGTGGTCGTTCTTCCTTAGCGCATCCGACCTTTGCGCCCGCCCAGAGTTCCCACGGGAAGCCGGCAATCGCGGCTCGGATGAGGGACACATAATGGTCGGTGCACGGAAAACCGAACACTCCCGCGACCCCGTGGAGACGACCCGGACCCTGGTCCAGATTCCCTCGGTAAACCCGCGACTCGAGGACGACGGCGCCGGCGAAGGAGAAGTGGCAAAGCTCGCCGCCGGCTGGCTGGAGAGCTGGGGGTACCGGACGACCCTCGAGGAGATCGCGCCCGGTCGCTTCAATGTGATCGCCCGCCGGGGTACGTCCGACGGGAGTAGCGCCCCAGGGGCTTGCCTCCTCCTGAACGGCCACCTGGACACGGTTGGAGTGTCGGAGATAGACGCCCCGTTCTCCGGCGCCCTCCGGCAGGGGCGCGTCTGGGGCCGAGGCGCGGCGGACATGAAGTCGGGCGTGGCGTGCATCCTCTCGGTGGCGGAGGAGCTGGCTCGCGAGGAGGACGTTCCCGGCGAGCTGGTGGTCGCGCTGACGGCCGACGAGGAGCACGCCTCGCTGGGAATGCAGGCAGTGGTCGCGTCTGGCCTTCGCGCCGATGCCGCCGTGGTGTGCGAGCCCACCAGCTTGGCCGTCATGCCCGCCCACAAGGGCTTCCTCTGGGTCGAGGCCGTGATCGAGGGGCGCGCGGCCCACGGTTCCCGCCCGGAGGAAGGGGTGGACGCCATCGCCCGAGCGGGCCATCTGCTGGTCGCGCTGGAAGAGGAGGACCGGCGTCTCCGTCGCCACACGAACCACCCGCTTCTGGGGCCCGCGTCCCTTCATGCGGGTACGATCAGGGGAGGGTCGGCGCCCTCGGTCTACCCCGCTCGCTGCGACCTGGTGGTGGAGCGGCGAACGCTGCCCGGCGAGAGCCGCGAGGACGTGATGGCGGAGATGGCCGCGGTGCTGGCCTCGGCCCGCCGGCGCTGCCCCGACCTGCAGGCCCGCATGGAGGCGGGGCTGTATCGGGCCGGCACCGAGGTGCCCGTCGGATCGCCCGTGGTCGAGGGGCTGCGCCGTGCGTGCGAGCGCCACGGCCTTCCCGGCGAGGTGAAGGGAATGTCGGCGTGGGTGGACGCCTGCTTCCTCAACCAAGCGGGAATCCCCGCCATCTGCTTCGGCCCGGGATCGATCGCCCAAGCCCACACCAACGACGAGTGGGTCGACGCGTCGGAGATCAGAACGTGCGCTCGCGTGCTGGCCGACTTCGCCCGCCGGTTCGTGGCCGGGGGCCGGGGCCGGGGCACGGGCCGGGCCGCGCCCGCTCGGCCTACCTAGCCCGGCTGGTGACTTCGATCGCCCCGTTGGGGAAGTTGGTCCCAAAGCGCATGGTGGCGTCGGAGGCGCTCAGGAAGCGGAGCGACTCCACGTCGGCCACGGATTGGGAGCGCAGGATGGAGGGGGTCCCCATGCGGGCGCCGTCCATGATGACCTGCGGCTCGCCGCCGCCGCGCGCCGTCAGCCAGCGTGGCCGCAGCCGTCGGATCACGTCGAAGACGGTGAAGGTCGAGTACTCGGTGAGCTCCTCGGCGGTGATTTCGTTCGCGTTGCGCCGGGGGCCGCTCGACGAGCCACCGCCGGAGGCGCATGCGGCGAGGCCAGCGGAGACGGCCAGCGCCAGGAGGATCAGGGGGACGCGGGCGCGCTTCAGCGCCCTTTCGTGTTGCTCGATGCGCATGGCGTTGCTCCAGCGGGGGTTTGGATGCCTGCGATGGCACCTATCTTGGCGAACGACGCACTCGTTCTCAAGTATGGTGGGCGCGCACAGCCCGACGCCGTTCCCCCTGGAGACAGGTTCTGCCCATGTCCAATGAAGACGCTTCCGTTCGCCGAACCTTCCTGCGGGTGATGCTGGTTCAAGCGGCGACGATGTTCCTCCTCTGGCTCCTCCAACTCCGGTACCACGGCTGATGCGTCAGCGCCACGGCGGCTGAGAGCGCCAGCGGGAGACCCCCCACATGCACCCACTGAACTGGATCGTCGTCGCCGGCTCCCTGGCTTACGTGGTGGTGGACGGCGTCCGGCGAGCCAAGGGCACCGGGAAGATTGAGGGCTACTTCCTGGCCAACCGCTCGCTGCCCTGGTGGGCGGTGGGACTCTCGGTCATGGCCACCCAGCTCTCGGCCGTAACGATGATCGGGACCACGGGCCAGGGCGCCACCGACGGCCTCCGCTTCGTCCAGATCTACTTCGGCCTGCCGCTGGCGATGGTCATCTTGGGCGCGACTTTGGTTCCCCTCCTCCGGGGCGCCGGCGTGTACACCGCCTACGAGTACTTGGAGCAGCGCTTCGGTCCAGCCACGCGGTCCCTCACGGCCTTCCTCTTTCTCCTCTCTCGGGGCGCGGCGTGCGGAACGATCATCGCGGCGCCGGGGGTGGTCTTCTCCGCCGTCTTCGGCTGGCCGCTGGAGTGGTGCGTGGCGCTGATCGGCGTTCCCACGGTGGCGTACACCATGCTGGGCGGAATCCAGGCGGTCACCTGGGCCGACGTGAAGCAGATGGTGCTGATCGTGGCGGCGCTGGCGGCCGTGGTGGTGGTCTTGCTGGCCAAGATGCCCGTGTCCCCCGACGACGCGCTTCGGCTGGCGGGGGCGGCGGGACGGCTGAAAGTCTTCGACCTCTCCTTCACCCTCACCGAGCGCTACACCCTCTGGTCGGGGCTGATCGGCGGCACCTTCCTCATGCTGTCCTACTTCGGCACCGACCAGAGTCAGGTGCAGCGCTACCTGGCCGCCAAGTCGGTGGGCGCGGCGCGCACCTCCCTCCTCATGAGCGCGTACTGGAAGATTCCCCTGCAAGCGCTCGTGCTGCTAGTGGGAGTGCTGGTGTTCGTCCACTACCAGTTCCAGCCCCAGCAGCCCCTGCTCTACAACCCGGCCCACGAGGAGGTGGTCGTCCAGGAGCGCGGCACGGAGTACGAGGCGCTTCAAGGTCGTTTCGACGATGCGCTGGCGGCACGGGAGGCGGCGGCCAGAAGGGCGGCGGGGGCCGACGGCACCGACGGCACCGACGGCACCGACGGCGCACAAGCGATGGAGGCGTTTCTGGCCAGGGAGGCGACGGTCCAGGAGATCAGGGCGGAGGCGCTGGGGCTCGCGGAGGAGGTGACCGGCCAGCCCTCCAACGACGTGAACTACGTGATCCCCCGCTTCGTGCTCAGCGAGTTGCCCCTCGGACTGGCGGGACTCTTCGTTGCGGCGGTGATCGCGGCGGCGATGTCCAGCATCTCGTCGGAGCTCAACTCCCTCTCCACGACCAGCGTGGTGGACTTCTACCGACGCTGGTTCCGACCTCGCGCCGACGACGCCCACTACCTGGCCGTCTCCAAGTGGACCACCCTCTTCTGGGGCGCCTTCGCTTGCGTGGTGGCCACCTTCATCGCGGACCTGGGGTCGCTGATCGAAGTGGTGAACCGGGTCGGGTCCCTCTTCTACGGCTCGATCCTGGGCGTGTTCCTGTTGGCGATGATCCCCTGGGCGCGGGGCGCAGGCGCGTTCATGGGACTGCTGGCGGGAATGGGAGCGGTGGCGGCGACCGCCTGGTTGGCGCCCGACGTGGCCTACCTATGGCACAACGTGATCGGCGCTGCGACGGTGCTGGCGGTGGGGGTGGTGCTCGCCTCGCGAGGAGGCCGCTCCACCGAGTCGCCAAGGTCGTCCAGCTGACCCCAGGGGCGCCGGGGCCTCACGACTCGCCACCGCCCCACCACCGTGCAGGTGCCATCCGCTCTCCGCGCCCGCCCACCCGGTCCAGCCACAGCGCCAGTCGCCGGAGCGGCGTCCCGGCCAGCCATTGCCACGCCCGGTTGCGTCGCAGGTCGTAGTCGCGGTTGTAGGGGCAGACGCGCACGCAGATCGCGCAATCGGTGTTCAGGTTCGACCAGAAGCGGAAGCACTTCTCCGCGTCGGTGGTCCACTTCTTGACGCCTCGGATGTTGGAGCGGTTGTGCACGACGGTAGAGGGACGCCCGCCGTCGATCGCCTTGGCGGGGCAGGCGTCGGTGCACGCCCGGCAGACGCGACACGTCTCCTCGACCCCGAAGCGCAGCGGCTGGTCGTGGGCCAACGGCAGGTCGGTGAAGATCTTGCCCAGCCGGACCCGCGGGCCGAACTCCCGGGTGATCAGCAGGCCGTGCCGGCCGTACTCTCCCAGCCCGGCCTTGACGGCGAAGGGGATCGCCAGCGCCGAATCGTTCATCGTCGCCACCGCTCGGTACCCCAGGTTGGTGACGAACTGGGCGATCGCCAGCAGCACGATCGTGTCCCGGGAGTAGCCGGCTCCGGTGGCGGCCCCACTCAGTGCCGACGGCGCGGTGCGCAACAGGTCCCGATCCATCGACTGGGCCACCACAATCACGTTGCCCAGCTCCCCCGACAGCTCCTGCGGCTTCTCCTCTTCCTGCTCCCGCCCGTAGTTGTGGGTGTAGACCCAGCGCTCGTCGTAGCCGGTGACGCCCACCAAGTCGGCCCCCAGCGTCTTGGCCGCCTGCTTGAGCTGCCGGGCCATCTCCTCCGGCGACTCCACCGGCGCGCGCCCGCCGGGTCCCTCCCGAACCGCCGTGTACGGGTCGAGGAAGCCTTCCCGGCGGTCGGCCCCTTCGTGAAGCTCGGCGAAGACGTCGGTCACGTGCCACGAGGCGTTGCGCAGCGCGTAGTCCCGCCGATTGAAACCGTCAGCGCCCCGCCACTTCATCTTCGGCGTGCGGTAGGTCTCGTAGAACATGTCGGACCGGTGGCTGCGCACCGACGGGTCCCAGAACGAGCGGCAGAAGACGTCGTCCTTCTGCGAGAATCGGCGGAAGTCGTCGCCCACATGGAAGCCGGCCTCGCGATCGGAGGCGGTTCGCCCGCCGGCACCCGCGTCGGCCCGGTCGCCGGCCCGCCTGCCTGCCTGCCCGCTGGCCCGCTCGTCGGCACCCGCGTCGGCCCGCCCTCTGGCCCGCCCGCTGGCCGACCTCAGACTCGGTAGTAGTCGCGGTACCATTCGACGAAGCGTGCCAGCCCCTCCCGGAGCGGCGTCGAGGGCTCGTACCCTACGTCCCTTCGCAACCCGTCCACGTCGGCGCAGGTCTCGCGGACGTCCATGGGCCGGCGCGGCAGCAGCAACCGTTCGGCTTTGCGGCCCAGCAGCTCCTCCAAGATGTCCAGGAACTCCAGAAGGTGGACTGGCTGGCCCGCGCCGATGTTGTACAGCCGGTACGGCGCCCGGCTGCTCGCCGGGTCCGGCGCGTCGCCGCTCCACGACTCGTCGCCTGCGGGGGCCTTCATCAGCGCCCGAACGACCCCTTCCGCCGTGTCTTCCACGTAGGTCCAATCCCGCCAGTGGTCCCCGTGGTTGTAGAGCTCGACCGGCTCGCCCGCAAGAATCTGTCGCGTGAAGAGGAACGTCGCCATGTCGGGACGCCCCCACGGACCGTAGACGGTGAAGAAGCGCAGCCCCGTCGTCGGCACGCCGTAGAGGTGGGCGTAGGCGTGGGCCATTGCCTCGTTGCCCTTCTTGGTGGCGGCGTAGAGGGAGAGGGGATGGTCGGCTGGGTCGCTGGGGGAGAACGGCAACCGGGCGTTGGCGCCGTAGATGGAGCTAGTGGAGGCGTAGACCAGGTGCTCGACGCCAGTCCGGCGGCAACCCTCCAGAACGTGGGCAAAGCCGACCAAGTTGGAGTGGACGTAGGCCAGCGGGTTCTCCAGCGAGTACGCGACTCCCGCTTGGGCGGCCAGGTGCACCACCCGGTCAAAGTCGTGAGCGTCGAAGCAGCCGGCAGTCGCCTGGGCGTCGCAAAGGTCGATGGGCTGGAAGGAGAAGCCGTCGTGGTCGGTCAAGCCGGCGAGGCGGTCGCGCTTGAGCTGGCGATCGTAGTGGGGGCTCATGTTGTCCACGCCCGCGACCTGGTGTCCCGCGTCCAGAAGCCGGCGCGCCACGAAGTAGCCGATGAAGCCCGCGACGCCGGTGACCAGAACCCTCACCGGTCGGCTCGCGCGGCGTGGGTAGCTCGGGCGGCGTGGGCGGCTCGGTCGGCGTGCCTGTCGCCCGTCGGGGGGCTAGCATGTGGCAGTGCGCCCCCGCCTTCGCCCTCATGGAGCGCAGCGCCATGACCCCATCGGAAGAACCCCGGATCAGCCTTCCCCGTCCTGCTGTGTCCGCCGCTTGGCTTGCCGACGCCCTGGGCGCGCCGGGTCTGGTCGTGCTTGACTGCTCTTGGTACCTGCCCGGCTCCGGACGCGACCCGGCCCGGGAGTTCCAGTCGGCGCGGATTCCCGGCGCCCGCTTCTTCGACCTGGACGCCATCTGCGATCCGGCGGCGACCCTGCCCCACATGCTTCCGACTCCGGACCACTTCAAGAGCCGGGCCGAGGCGGCCGGCGTCTCCGACTCCTCTGCCGTCGTGGTCTACGACGCGTCGGGCGTCAATATCAGCGCTCCCCGGGTGTGGTGGACCTTCCGTTGCTTCGGATTCGACAACATCGCCGTCCTCGACGGCGGGTTCAAGCACTGGAAGGCGTCCGGGCTCCCCGTCGAGACCGCGCCCCCAGCCGAGACCCTGCCCCCGAACGAGACCGTCCCCCCGGCCTCCCAGGCGCCGACGAGGGCCGGGTTCACGCCAGTGCGCCGCCCGGAGCTTGTCCGCAACGTGGAGCAGGTGGTGCGGGCGATGAGCCACGACGGCACCGAGATCGTGGACATGCGCCCCCGAGGGCGCTTCGCTGGCACGGACCCGGAACCGAGGCCGGGCCTGTGGCTGGGACACGTCCCGGGCAGCAGGAACGTCCCCTACACGGAGCTGGTGGACGGTGGCTCGGGAGTGGGGGTCGGTGCCGACGCGCTGCAGGCGATTCTCCGCGACGCCGGAGTGGACCCGACCAAGGAGCTGGTGGCGACCTGCGGGTCGGGCACGAGCGCTTGCGCCTTCGCTTGGAGCATGGCCAGGGCGGGACGCTGGGACGTGGCGGTTTACGACGGCTCGTGGTCCGAGTGGGGGGAACGCGACGACCTGCCGGTGGAAAGGGGCCCAGCGAAAACGGGTCGGAGCGGGACGTCCTCGTAGCGGGCATCCTGGCAGCCGGGATCCTGGCAGCCGGCACCCTCGTAGCGGGCACCCTGGTGGGGCCGGCGCTTCTGGTGGGGCTGGCGCTTGTCGGGCCGCCGCCTATCTGCGGTGGCAGTGCCCCGCTGCTCGCCCATCACCCAGTTGCCCGAGAAGAACTGGCCGTCGGTCGCCAACCGCAGCACCACCACTCCGCCAGGGGCCTCGACTTCCACCAGCATGTGGCCTAGGCCGGTCTCCACCGATCGCACGGCGCCGACGAACCCACCGACCGAGAGACGACCCGAGTAGAACCCCGGCTTGCCCGTGATCTCCATCGTTCCCTCCGACACCATGTGACCGGAGGAGAGGACCACGTCGTACGCGCCCAAAGGGTCGGGGACCCCCGGTTGGGCGCCGCCGGTTGCTCCCGGCCCCCCGGCGCAAGACGCCAACAGGGCCGAGGCCAGCGGGGTCAGCCGGTGGAGGCCTTGGCGACGACCCAATCCGCGACGGTGCGGATGCCGCTCATCACGCCGTCCCCCACAGCGACGAGGGTGTTGCCCACCGTGGTCTGGTCCAGCCACCCGAGCCACACCGCCGCGGCGACCAGAACTCCCGCTGGCAAGAGCAGCTTCAGGGCCGCCTTCGCGACCTCCCGGAAGACGATCCACACCAAGCCGATGGCGAGGATCAGCACCACCGCTTCGCCCACCAGCGCGGGCGCAACCAGTTCGTTCACGGATTCCTCCCTGCTCTGAAGACACTCCACCTGTTCCGTGGCATGTCCTACGCAGAACCGCCAGGAAGGTATTCACTCCCGTTCCTGGGGCGCTTGTCCCGCCTCGCTCGGTGGTTGTCCCCCGTCGGGGGGATGGCTCCGCTCGGGGCTGGGTCCCGCTCGGGCTGGGTCCCGCTAGCCGAGGCGGTCCTTCAGCGCCTTGGCCGCCTTGAACGCCGGGAGGCGCCGGGCCGGCACCTGGATCTGCTCGCCGGTGCGCGGGTTCCTGGCGGTTCGCGCCGGGCGGTTCCGCGCCTCGAAGGTGCCGAAGCCGCCGATGGCGACCCTGGAGTCCGCTCCGTCGGCCAGCTCGGTGGCGATGATGCCGTCGGTCGGGCTGAACACGGCCTCGACGATCGCCGCTGCCCCGGCTTGGGTCAGGTCCTCGAACCTGGCGGCGAGCTCCTTGGCCATCTGGGTCTTGTTCACGCAAACTTCTCCTTGGTGGGTTTCCTGCCCGGCCCTCGTGGCGGGGCGGATCAAAAGGCGAGTGGGAACAGCAGGTTGCCGTGTCGACGGTGTCGTCATTGACACGCGGACTCGTCAATTTGCAACCAATCGTCCAGAAAAGGAAGTGCCGGCGCAAATCAGCCAAGGAGGAGGCGCCCATGAAGGCGGCAATCTACCGGACGTACCGAGGCCCGATCTCCATCGAATCGCTGCCCGACCCGGAGCCCACGGCCGACGGCGTGGTGGTGCGGGTGGAGGCGAACGGAGTCTGCAGAAGCGACTGGCACGGATGGGTGGGCCACGATCCCGACATCGTGCTGCCCCACGTTCCGGGTCACGAGATCGCCGGCGTGGTCGAGGAGGTGGGCAGGGACGTGACCCGATGGCGGCCGGGGGACCGGGTGTCTGTACCGTTCATCGCCGGGTGCGGGCGGTGCGTCTACTGCCGTCGCGGCGACCAGCAGGTCTGCGAGCGTCAGTTTCAGCCTGGGTTCCACGGATGGGGCGGCTTCGCGGAGCGGGTGGCGCTGCGCCAAGCCGATCTGACGCTGGTGGCGCTGCCGGACGACGTGGACTTCGTGACGGCGGCCGGCCTGGGCTGCCGCTTCGCCACTGCGTTTCGGGCGGTGCGGGACCAGGGCCGAGTGTCGGGAGGCGACTGGGTGGTGGTGCACGGGTGCGGCGGCGTGGGGCTGGCGGCGGTGACGATCGCGGCGGCACTGGGTGCGCGAGTGGTCGCGGTGGACATCCGTCGCGACGCGCTGGAGATGGCCGTGAAGGTGGGCGCGGCGGCTGTGGTGGACGCCTCCCGGTCCCCGGACGTGGCGGAGGAGGTGCGGGAGCGGACCGGCGGCGGCGCCCACGTCTCCCTGGACGCCCTAGGTCACCCCGACACCTGCTTCAACTCCGTGGCGTGCTTGCGGCGGCGGGGCCGCCACATCCAGGCGGGGCTCATGACCGGCGAGCACCGTCACCCTCGCGTGCCCATGGACCGGGTGATCGGCTGGGAGCTGGAGATGGTGGGCACCCACGGAATGCAGGCCCACGAGTACGATCGGATGCTGGCCATGGTCGCAGCGGGCTTCGTCGATCCGCGACGGTTGGTGACCCGCACCGTGTCCCTGGCCCAAGGCGTGGAAGTCCTGAAGGGAATGGACGGCTACGACCTGCTGGGGATGGCCGTGATCAACCGCTTCTAGCGGGCGCGAGCCGAGACCTCCCAACCGACTCCACGACCTCCCGGACCGCCTCGGCAACCTGCTCCATCTCCTCCGGCGTATTGTAGAGATGAGGCGAGGCGCGAACCCAGCCTCGGCGCAGCGACGCCACCACGCTTCGTTCCGCTAGCCCGTCCAGCATTCGCTCCCCGTCCACGTTGGGGTGGCGGAAGACCAGGATGTGACGCCTCCGGGGCGGCGTCGGCCCCGTCTCGCAACCCAGTGCCTCCAGGTGCCGCGCCAACTCCTCCACCAGCGACTCCACATGGGCCGCCACCGCATCGACCCCTGCTTCCTCCAGCAGGGCCAGCGCCTCCGAGAAGCCTGCGATCAGTGGGTAGGCGAGGCTGCCTTCCTCGAAGCGGCCGGCGGTCTGCTGAAGGTGGAAGTGGACTCGGTCGAAGTCGAACGCTTCGGTGGTGCTCCGCCAGCCCAGGAGGGGCGGATGGACGTTGCGCACGATGGAGCTGTCCACGAAGACGGCGCCGATCCCCATCATCCCCAGCAGCCACTTGTGACTGTCGGCCGACAGGAAGTGGACGCCGGCCGCCTTCACGTTCAGCGGCAGGGCGCCCACCGTCTGGATGCCGTCCACGCACAGCAGCACGCCCCGTTCGCGGCAAAGCTCGCCCAGCCCCGCCAAGTCGGTGACGGCACCGGTGGCATACTGGGCCGAACTCACCGCCAGCACCCGGGTGCCGGGCCTCATCGCCGCGGCCGCCGCCTCGGGGGTCGCCGTGCCGTCGTCGCACTCCACATGGTCCAAGGCGACGATCCCCCGCCGCTCCAAGTCCATCCAGGGGTAGACGTTGGACGGGTACTCCACGGAGGTCGCCACGGCCACCCGGTCGCCGTCGCGCCAGTCCAGCCCGGAGGCCAGTAGCGATAGCCCGTGGGAGGTGTTGCGCACGAAGGCGATCTCCTCCGGTTCGGCGCCCACCAGTCGGGCGAAGCGTCCCCGGCACTCGTCGGCCAGGGCTTCCCACTCTTCGAAGCTCGGCCGGCCCACCGTGGCCAAGGAGTCCATGAAGTGGTGGACGGCGTCCACGACCCGCTTGGATGTGGGACCGACCCCCGCATGGTTCAGGAACACGAAGCTGCTCGCGACCGGAAACTCGTCGCGGAAGGAACGGAGATGGTTCATCGGGGCTCTTTATGGCGGCGGGGCTGCGTGCGGGGGTGCGCGCTGGGCGGCGTGCTCGTCGGCGTGCTGGTCGATTCCGTAAGGAGTCCAGGTGAGGCGTTCGGAACGGGTCTTCCGGCGGATCGCCTTGTTCTGTCGGATGCGGTCCAGGTCCTTGTACCCCCGGTCGTGGTCCAGGTGGACGCACACGGCCCGGTAACGGACCTGGGTGCCTCTGATCCCGGCGTTCTCGAGCCGCTCGCCGAACTCTCGGTCCTCGCCGCCGTAGCCCATGCGCTCGTCGAAGCCGTTGGCAGCCAGTACGTCCTCGCGCCAGCCGGAGGCGTTGCCGCCGTTCCATGTGGCGCGTGTGGTGGTGAGGCGGTCGGCGACGGGGGCGGCGAAGCGGGGGAGGCCTAGCTTGGCGGTGGACTTGAGGTCGAGGACGCCGTGACTCCCCGTCCAACTCGGGCGGAAGATGCGCTGCGAGCTCACGTCGGCCCGAGCGACGGCAAGGCTGGCCGACCGGGAGAGTCTGGCGTGGCCGCCGGAAAGAAAGCGTCCCTTCCGAGCGAGCCCGGCGTGCACCGCCAGGAAGTCGGCGCGGGGGATGCAGTCGCCGTCGGAGAAGACGAGGTAGGCGCCGCGGGAGGCGCGCACCGCCTTGTTGAGAATGCGGCACTTTCTGAAGCCTCGGTCGGGCTGCCAGATGTGGCGCAGGGCCAGTCCCGAGTCCCGGAAGCGCTCCAGGAGGCGGGCTGTCGCGTGGGACGAGCCGTCGTCGGCCACCAGGAGCTCGAACTCGCGATGGCTCTGGACCAGGTAGCCCCAGAGCACCTTCTCCAGCCACTCGGGAGAGTCGTAGGTGCTGACGATCACCGAGAGGAACAAAGCTTTACCGCACCAGCGCCAGCTGAGGCCGCGCCTGCCGGGCCTCGATCTGCTGCCACTCCGGCCCAAGGACGGAGCGGTAGACGTCCAGACAGCCGTTCACCATCAAGTCCACGGAGAAGAGCTTCTGGACGCGGCGGTGGGCCCGGCGACCCATCTCGCGGGAGGGAAGGCGCGCCCCGGCCCCGGAGATGGCGGAGAGGGTGGCGGCGAGCTCGACACGGCTTCCCGGCTTGAAGAGGAAGCCCGTCTTGCGGTCCTCCACGACCTCGGGCAAGCCGCCGGCTCTCGATGCAACGACGGGAATCCCCGCCGCCGCCGCCTGCAGCACCGCCACCCCCAACCCCTCCGTGGTCGCTGGATGGACGAGGAAGTCGAAGGCGCCCAGCCACTTGGGAAGGTCGTCCCGGTAGCCGGCGAAGCGGATCAGGTCGGCCACGCCCGCCGTCTTGGCCCAGGCGGCCACGGCCTTCTTCAGAGGACCCCGGCCGAAGAGCACCACCGTGGGCATCCGGGGCTTCACCAGTGCCTGCGACTGCTTCACCAGTGCCTGCGACTGCTTCACCAGCGCCTGCGGCTGCTGGCCCCGCGGCGACGTTCTGGCCTTGGCTTTGTCCCGGGCCTCGTTGGCGTTGTGCGCGCGCAGGGCGGCCAGAGCCTCCACCAGCAGTCGGTGGCCCTTGCGGGGGATGAACTGGGCCACCATGGCCGCCGCCGGTGCGCCGGTGGTCAGGTTGAACTGGCGGTCGAGGGCGCTCCGGGTGCGGGGGTTGCCCCACTCCGACACGTCCACCGCCGACGGCACCAGGGATATCTTCTCCGGCGGAACGCCCGCGCTGGTCAACGCTTTGCGGACCGCTTCGGAGATCGCCACCACGTGGCTGTATGCAGGGTACTTTCGGCGGGCGGCCCAGCCGGGTTCCGGGTTGTCGACGCGACGTGTCAGCACCGCCGGGACGTTGGCCCTCGCCGCGGCGACGCCCCCGAAGGTGTCGGCCCCCCGCCGGGAGTGGACATGGACCAGAAGCGCGCCTGCCCGGCGATAGCGGCGCGCCATCCGCCAGACCGCCGTGACGTCCGCTTCTCCCCAGTAGCGGAACTCGTCGGTGGGCAGCCCCCATTCCCGGGCCCTGGAGGCCACCTGGGAACCCTTCGGCACTAGGAGCACGCTGGGTACCCCCCTTCGGCGCAAACCGCGCACCAAGTAGAGCACCTGCAAGGCGCCGCCGTACAGCCGGCGGCCGGTCTCGACGTGGACGATCGTCATGGAGCTGTCCTCAACGGCAAGGGGGAAGGAGATCCGGGCGCGGCCCCCAGGTGCGCCTCCACCTCCTTCAGGACGGACTCGACGGATAGGTCGGACATGCAGTCGATCCGCCCGTCGCAAACCAGCTTCCCCCGGCAGGGGGAGCAGGGCCGTCCGGAGTGGAGGATCGAGGCGCGGGGGCCGGGCGGGTCGAGGTAGGGGGTGTTGGAGCCGAAAAGCAACACGGCTGGGCGGCCGAAGGCGTGGGCCATGTGGGCAAGTCCCGTGTCCACGCCCACGAGAACGCTGCACATCGACACTGTGGCAGCTGCCTCGGCCAGTGTAGTTCGGCCCACCAAGTTCACCACGGGCCTCGCGGAGGGCGCCACCACGGATGTCGCGGACGGCGTGGGCGACAGGACGCCGGCCTCCGTCAGGATGCGATCGGCCGCAGCCCGGTCGGCGGGACCGCCCAGCAGGACCACCCCCGGCCCGCCACGCGCCTGGAGGAGCTGGATCAGGCGCGCCCACCGGTCCTCGAACCAGTGCTTGTGGCGGCGCGTCGTGAACGGGCACACCACAACGAACGCCGGAGGCAGGGCGTGCCTGTCCGGGGCGGCGGCCCCGCTCGCCCCGGTTGCCCCGGCGACCCGCGGCGCGAGCCCCTCTTCCCTCAGCAGCCGGAGTGCCGCCGCCGTCTCCTCCGGGCTGCGAGGCACCTCCAGCGCGAACCCCTTGGCCGGGAGCTCCAGGATTGAAGCGAGGTACGCGTACTCGGAGGAGATCGTTCGCGACTCTCCCCCGCGCTCGACGGAGTGGGTCATGAGGAAGCGGGAGCCTTCCCGAGAGCCCAGGCCGATCCGAAGCGGCGCGCCCGTCAGGAAGGCGAGGAGGCCGCTGCGAAAGAGCCCTTGCGCGTCGATGACGGCGTCGAAGCGTCGGCGCCGGAGAGCGCCGACAAACTCGGCCGCTGCCTTGGCCAGGGCGTACAGGCGCCCCCGGATCAGCATCCGCTTCCACGCCTCGCGCTGCCACACGATCACCTCGTCCAGGTGGGGGTTGTGGCGGATGACGTCGGCGGCGCGCTCCTCGGCAGCCCAGGCGATGCGCGCCTCGGGGAAGCCCCGGCGAAGGGCTCGCGCAAGCGGCGATGCGAACACCAAGTCGCCCCTGGCCGAAAGGCGAACGACCAGGATTGCGCGAGCGTGTCGGGGAATCATGCAATGAAGGTTGTCATTCGCCCACTGGAACAGCGCGGGGGCGGAGGGGCGGATTTCTACTCCCTGAAATGTCCCGTCGGATGTCCCATCAAAGTGCTGTTTCGTGTCCCGTCTCGTGTCCCATATCGTTGGCGGTGACGGACGCCCCGTTGCTTGCGGCTTCCAGCAGCTCGTCCCCCGTGTCGCAGTCCACCACCGCGTCCCCGACCCGGGCCAGCTGCTCTGCGCCCATGGCCCGCACCAGCCCCGCCAACTTCTCCGCCGTCTCCGCCCCGAACCGTCGCGACGCCAAGCGCACCAGCATCGCCCTGCTCTCCGTGCGACCCCGCTCCATCCCCCGCTCCATCCCCCGCTCGAGTCCCCGCCGCTCGTGGCTCTCCACCCACTCCGTGTACGTCTGGCCCATCTCCTCTGCCTCCGTCGGTTGTTCGATCCGCTCCCCGATCTCGCTCAGAACCTCTTCCGGCACGTCGGGTGCCCGCATCCGCTCCACCACCCACTTCGCGAACGCCTGCCGGGCCGCCAGACACTCCGCGCCGGCCCACTGTTGCGCCATCGCCCGGTGCACGTGCGGCAAGTTCGGCCACGGGTCCCGCTCCAAGGCGGCCAGCCAGTGCATCAAGCCGTCCTCCGGCAACAAGTCTTGCGCGAACGCCCGCAGCAAGTCAAGCAACTGGTAGGCGTGGCGGACCTCCAAGCTGCCGACCGCCCGCGCCACGGCCGGCGACAGTTCGCCCCAGTCCGCCCACTCCGCCACCGTCGTGGCCGCGGGCCACGGGTGCGGGCCGTTGTGCAGGACGAACGCCAGCACGAGCGGGACCGCACCGTCGGGGTCCAGCAGCGCTTCGCTGTTGCGCAGGGTGGTGAGTGCCGCTGCGGTGTAGTGCAGCATCCGCAGTGCCATGTCGCGGTCCACGGAGGACTGGAACTCGAAGAGGAAGACCACGGAGCGCCCGTCCTTGAAGCGGACGTGCCAGGCGCAGTCGCCAGCCCGACGCTTCAGGTCGGGGCCGACGGTCTCGGTCGGGAAGGGCTGGAGGGTCGTCATGTTGAGTTCGTGGGCCCAGCCCTTGGCGGCGAAGTCGCAGATGAGGGCGGCGGCGGCCCGGGGATCGCGGAAGAGCTGCTTGTAGGACTCGTCGTGCCTGCGGTAGTGCTTCGGCGCGGGTTCGGGAACGGGTTCGAGAGCGGGTGGCGTCTTGGGGGTGCGGCTCATGGGAAGACGGCCTTTCAGCAGCGACTGGGGCGACGCTTCGGAGGGCGGTGCGGACCGGGCCTCCGAAGCTGGCCGGGACGGGTTCCCGGCCTCTGTCCTCCAGTATCTGATGTCGATTGGGACGCTCCCATAGCTGGATGGGACTATTTTCAGAAGGAGCGAGGAGGCCAAGAAGTGCGTGCCCCGATGACAAGAAGTGCGTGCCCCGATGAACGGAGTGCTTCGCGATCTCGTCCTGGGGACGGGGCTGATCGCCTACTGCGCGAAGAAGCGAGTCGCCACGGGGCATTGGCCCACTGGCTGGCGCGAACGCGACGGTGCCGTTGGTCCGGTTGCGCGGCGGGCGATGGGCGGGCGGGTGCTGGTGCACGGTGTGAGCGTGGGCGAGATCAACGCGCTGGGACCGTTCTTGGAGGCGCTGGCCGCGTCGTCGTCGGCCCCGGATGTGGTGGTGAGCGCTGGCACGGCGACTGGGTTCGAGCGGGCTGGCCGGCTCCACGAAGGGCGGCGCGAGGTCGTGCGCTTTCCGCTGGACTTCACCTGGACCACGAGACGCTTCCTCGATGCGGTGGCGCCTCGGATGGTGGCCCTGGCCGAGCTGGAGCTGTGGCCGACCTTCGCGGAGGCGTGCGCCCGCCGGGGAATCCCCATCTGCGTGGTCAACGGCCGCCTGTCGTCGCGAAGCTATCGGGGATATCGGGCCTGGCGGCCGTTGGCCCGGCGAACCTTCCGCAACGTGTCCTTAGTGGCCGCCCAAACCGAGACGTACCGGCAGCGCTTCGTGGCGATGGGCGTCCCCCGCGGACGAGTGGTCGTGACCGGGAGCTTCAAGTGGGACGCGGCCTTGCGCCCGCCCAACGCCGAGGCGGCGACGCGGCTGGCCAGGGCGCTGGGGATCGACCGGACCAAGCCGCTAGTGGTGGCGGGCTCCACCGGCCCCGGCGAAGAGGAGCGCTTGCTGGCGGGATTGCCCGGAACGTGCCAGCTGCTGCTGGCGCCCCGGGACCCGAACCGCTGGGACCGGGTGGCGGCGCTTCACCCCGGGATCGTCCGTCGTAGCCGACGACCGGGTGCTTCCGGGGCAGCCCTCCGCGAAAGTGCGCGCGTCTTCCTGCTGGACAGCTTGGGCGAGCTGGCCGATGCGTACCTGCTGGCCGACGCCGTGTTCGTGGGCCGGACGCTGACCCCTCTTGGCGGCTCCAACCCCCTGGAGCCCCTGGCGCTGGAGAAGCCCACCGTCGTCGGCCCCCACTGGGAGCACTTCGAGGGCGTGGTGACGGAGCTTCAGCGCACCGGCGGGATCGCCGTCAGCGACGATCCCATGAGCGTGGTCGCCGAGTGGCTGGCCGATCCCGCCAAGGGGAAGGCGGTCGTCGCCGGCGCCCGACGCGCGTTCAGGGAGAACCGGGGCGCCTCGGCTCGGACGGCGGAACTGGTCGCCGGCGTGCTGCCGCCCCAGGGGGACCGATGACCTTGCCTTCCAGATCGTGCTCCCCCGCGTCCACGATCTCCGCCGTCACGATCTCGCCCCGCCGCGCCCCCGCCGCGCCAGCGAGGTACGTCTGGCCGTCCACCTCGGGTCCCTGGCCCCAGGTGCGGCCCACGGCCATGTGGCCGGCTCCCCCGTGCTCTGAATTGGCGAGGCGCCCGCCCCCGTGCTCGGTGGTCGCTCCCGCCTCTTGGCGATCCGGCGCCTCCTCCTCGACCAGCACCGGCAACCGGCTCCCCACCAGCGCCAGGTTGGCCTCCCAGGAGAGTCCGCGCTGGTGATCCTCCAGGCGCGCCAGCCGTTCCGCCTTGATCTCGTCGGGGACCTGATCGGGCATCTCCGCTGCCCTGGTGCCTTCCTCCAACGAGTACGCAAAGGCGCCCACGCGGTCGAAGCGCAGCTCCTCCAACAGCTCTAGGAGCGCCGCGAAGTCGTCCTCGGACTCGCCGGGGAAGCCGACGACGACGGTGGTGCGCAACGTCAGGCCGTCGATGCGCTCTCGCAGCCGGCTCACCCGCTCCCGGATCGTGGACTGCCGCTCCGGGCGCCGCATCCGCTGGAGCACCCGGTCGCTCCCGTGCTGCAGGGGCATGTCCAGGTAGGGCAAGATGCGCGGCTCTCGGGCGATCAGCTCCACCAGTTCGCCGGTGATCCCCGACGGGTACATGTAGAAGAGCCGGAACCACTCCACGTCCGTGCCGTCTACCAGGGCTGCCAGGAGGTCCGGGAGGAGGGGCGCGGAGCGGTCCCGACGCCGCAAGTCGCGCCCGTACCACGTCGTGTCCTGGGAGACCAGGTTCAGCTCGCGGACCCCAGCTTCGCCCAGCGCTCGCGCCTCGGCGACCAGCTCAGACAGGGGCGCGGAGCGGTGCAGCCCGCGCATGTGGGGGATCGCGCAGAACGCGCAGGTGTGGTCGCAGCCCTCGCTGACCTTCAGGAACGTGCTGTGGGGACTCTTGGCGGAGAGCATCCGCAACGGCCTCTCCATCGTCGGCACGAAGTGCTCGGGAAGGAGCCGTCGTCCCCGCAGCTCGTCGACCAGCCGTCCCATCTCGGCGATTCCCAGGAAGAGGTCCACTTCCGGGATCTCCCGCTCCAGCTCCCGCTGATGACGCTGGACCAAGCACCCCACCGCCGCGACCGCCCTCACGCGCCCGGTCTCCTTGAGCGCGCACGCCTGCAGGATGGCGTCGATCGATTCCTCCTTGGCGACCTCGATGAAGCCGCACGTGTTCACCACCAGCACGTCTGCCGCCTCCGCGTCCTCCACCATGTGCGCGCCCGCCGAAGCCAGTGCAGCCGTCATGTGCTCCGAGTCCACGGTGTTCTTGTCGCAGCCCAGCGTGACGACATGCAGGCGCGCGCCCTCCACCGGGCCGGCGTCGGCAGTCTGCACATGGTGGGCTGGCCCTCCGCTGGACACGGGGAAGACCGGCAAGTCTCGGGTGCGGAGCCTCATCCGCCCGGGCGCGCCGGGCCGTCCATCACCCTGGCGCCCTCGGGGACCCGGAAGGCGAAGTAGGCGGACCCCAGCGCCGGGGCCAAGTCCAGGTTGCGCAGAGAGAGGGTCCGCACCGAGCCGTTCTCGTGGTGGACCTCCAGCCGGCGGACGGTGTGGTCCTGGACATCGAGCCAGAGCCGGGCTCGTTGATAGGCGCCGGCGTCGGTGGGGGCCAGCTCCACGATACGGCAGTCGCGGTCGTCCACTGGCTCCGTGCCGCCGTCGCGCACCGTGTACTTGGCGGCGGGATCGTCCAGGAACTCCCGGTAGAAGTCGTAGCCGCCGGGCGAACCGGCCACGTGGTAGCGAACCACCTGCTCCGCGTCCAGGCTCGGGTAGTAGACCCAGAAGTACTCTCCGTCGGATACCACCGCATCGCCGTCGGGATCGCTGAAGCGCATGGAGAAGAGGTTCGGTCGCTGTTGGCACACCCGTCCCGCGCTCTCCACTCGTCGTCCCAGCAGCCGCACGTCCACGACCTGCTCGAAGTCGGCGCATGTGGCCTGGACGCCTCGGTACCGCTCCGCCGCCGCTTCAAGCGCTCGCCAAGCCGCAGCTGGGGTCGCGACGGGCGGCGACTGCTGGCCGGCGGCGGGGAAAGGGACAGCGTGGAGATGGACGTCGGGGAGAGCGAAGGTCGGGAGAGCGACGGCGATCGTTCCCGCCAACCGGAGCGCGGCCGCCGCGGCGCCCGTCGCGCGTCGCTCCATGGGAGGCGTGCGGCTCGTCAACTGGGGCAGATCTCGTCCAGGCCCTCGGGACCCACCAGCACTTCCCGGGGCTTGGAGCCGTCGGGCGGACCCAGCACGCCTGCGTCGTGGAGCTGATCCACAATGCGGGCCGCCCGTCCGTAGCCGATCCGCAGCCGCCGCTGGAGCAGCGAAGTGGAGCCTCCGCCCTGCTGGATGCACGCCTCCGCAGCTTCTCGGAAGAGGTCGTCCCAATCCCCGACGATCGCGCCGCCGTCTTCGTCGTCGTCGGCTCCCTCCACCGCCCGCAACGTTTCCAGGATGTCGTCCTCGCGCTTCGTCACCCGGGCCTTGATCGCCTCCAGCGTGTCGGCCTGCTCCCGGTACCACCCCATGAGCGCCTCCGTTTCCTCTGTCGAGATGAAGGCGCCCTGCATCCGCACCAGTCCACTTTGTCCCGGAGGCAGGAAGAGCATGTCGCCGTGGCCTAGAAGGGAGTCGGCGCCGTTCTGGTCCAGGATCGTGCGGGAGTCGGTCTTCGAAGCGACCCGAAACGCGATCCGGCAGGGGAAGTTGGCCTTGATGAGGCCGGTGACGACGTTCACCGTGGGACGCTGGGTCGCCACCAGCAGATGGATGCCGATCGCTCGGGCCTTCTGGGCCAGCTGGGCGAGGGGCTTCTCCACGTCGGCCTGGACCTGCATCATCAGGTCCGCCAACTCGTCCACTACCACGACCACATAGGGAAGGGGACCGTCCTTGTAGACCCAGCGGTCCTCGTCTCCTTCGGGTCCGTCCGGATCGGGGCGGCGTAGCGGAACCTCGTTCTCCACGCGAGCGTTGAACTCCATCAGCGACCGCACTCCGTTGGCGCTGAGGAGGGCGTAGCGGCGCTCCATCTCCAACACCGCCCACTTGAGTACGCCGGCGGCGTCCTTGGGGTCCGTGACGACTGGATGGCGGAGGTGGGGCAGATCGGAGTACGCCGAGAGCTCGACCATCTTCGGGTCGATGAGAAGCAGGCGCAGACGGTCGGGGCCGTTCTTGTAGACTAAGCTGGTGATGATCGTGTTCAGGCAGACCGACTTGCCGGACCCGGTGGCGCCGGCGATGAGGGCGTGGGGCATCTTCGTCAGGTCGGTGACGTAAGACTGGCCGGTGAGGTCCTTCCCCAACCCCAGCGGGAGGGCCGCTCCAGAGCGGGCGAAGGCGGCGTCGCCCAGGATCTCTCGGAGGCGCACCATCTCCGGCTCCGGGTTGGGGATCTCGACACCGACGGCGCCTTTGCCGGGGATCGGCGCCACGATGCGCACGCTGCGGGCCTTCATCGCCAAGGCCAAGTCGGCGTCCAGGTTGGCGATCCGGTTCACCTTCACGCCGGCGGCGGGAATGACTTCGAACTGGGTGACGGCAGGGCCTGTGGTCCGGCCGCCGATCGACGACCGGATGTTGAAGGTGGCGAGGGTCTTCACCAGCACCTCCCCCAGGCGGTCCAGCTCCCGTTCCATGCCCAGCCGGTCGCGGTGCTCGGGCTCGGCCAGCAGCTCCAAGCTCGGCCACGGCTGGGCGGCGGGGGACTCGTCGGCTGGGCCAGCGGCATCGCCCTCGACTTGGTGGGTGGGGGCGGAGGCTTGACCCGCGGCTGGACCGGCGGTGGAGGCTGGACGCTCGGCGGGACGCTCGGCGGGCGGCTCCATCGGCGACTCGGCGGGCGGCCCCTCGGGCGGCAACTCACCGGTTGGCGGGAGGTATTGTCCCTTCGGCACCTCCAAAGGCGCTTCGGCCTCCCAGGGCAGTCCTTCTGGTACGGCCGCCCGGGGCTCTTGGGGCGCAGCCTGATCTGCTAGGGCCTCTTCCCGAGGGAGTGCCGCGGCCTCCGCCGTCCCATGCGCCTGTCCCCCCGGGTGCGCCAGCGGCGCCTGCTCCGTCTGATGCCCCTGCTGCGCCCGTTCCGCCTGTTCCGCCGATGCCCGGGCCTCCTCCGCCGCTTGGGCCTCCGCCTTCCTCTGCGCCTCTTCCGCCTCCTTGCGCTCGCGGAGCTGGTTGCGTCGCTCTTGATGTCGGGCGGCGGCCTCTCCCGCAGCGTCGGCGGCGCGACGAGCGGCGCGTCCGGCGCCCCGGGATGCGCGTACCACGCCGCTCCCCACCAGCGTCAGGGGGTTCACGCCGAAGACGGCCACCGACACGCCGATCCATCCGGCGCCGGCCAGCAGCGCCGTGCCCAGCCACCCGACGCCGCCGCAGAGCGGGCCCCCGATCGCCTGGACGCCCAGCCGACCCGTCCACTCGGTGACGGCGTCCGGCGGACAACCGGTCTCGGCCGCCAGGGGCCGGCCCAGCAAGTAGGCCGTGACGGGAAGCAGCGCGACCAGCCCGGCGGAGAGGATCCAACCGCGCTTCCGCACCTCGGGCGACCACCAGTTGCCCAGAGTGGCGGCCAGGACCAACAGACACAGCGGCACAGCCGCGCTCCCCGCTCCCAGCGCGGCGAGCAACCCGTCCTCTACCACCTGCCCCGCGTCCCCTAGGGGATTCTTCCCCGCTGGCAAGCCCGGCACGTCGAAGGGAAAGATCGCCACGGCCACCAGAAATGCCGCGGTCCCGGTCAGGACCGGCAACGCTCGCTTGAACGTCAGGGTGTCGCGCCTCGGTCCGCCCGCCCTACGCCCGGCGCCACCGCCCTTGCCGGAGGCGCTGCCGCCCTTGGCCTTCCCCCGGGCCCTCGCCATCTAGTCCTTGGGGAGGATGATCGCGCGGTTGCGCATCACGGGCACCACCTCGTGCCGATCCACCGTCGCGCAGAACTCCAGGTCGGACTCCATATCCTCGTCCAGCAGGGCTTGACCGGCGGCGGCGGCGGTGAAGGTCTCCACGTCCGGCTCGTAGATCCCGGCCAGCTCCAACGCCGCGGCCGCGCCGTCGTCCAGCGTCACGCCTCTCTCCGCCCGCTCGGCGATGCGCTGAACCAAGTGGCCCGCGCACACGGCGTCGTCCAGCGAGAAGCAGCCCTCCTTGCCGGCGCACACGATCGCCACCTCTGCGTCGTTCACCACGTCTTCGCTCACGGCACTCAGGTTCAGGAAGGAGGCCGCCAGCGTCCGACGCGCCCTGGACGCGGCCAGGAAGGCGCGAGTGCCGTTGGTGGTGGTCATGATCAGCTGCTTGCCCCTGACCACCTCGGGCACGAACTCGGCCGGCGAGTTGCCCAGGTCGAAGCCGTCGATGCGCAGTCCCTTCCGCTCTCCGCAGAGCAGGATGCTTTCCCGGTCGAGAGAGTCCCGCAACGCCATGGCGTCGTCGATGGACTCGGTGGGGAAGATCGTCGCAGTGCCGTTGGCCACCGCCTCCACGATGCAGGACGTGGCCCGGAGCACGTCGATCACGACGGCCGTCTTCCCCTCTACGCCGCGTCCGCCGAGCTCCGCAGGCGTGAAGAAGACCTGCACAGACGGGCCGTCAGCCACGACCGTTCCCGAATCTGTCCACGAAGCCTGTGTCCACGTTGCCCTCCTGGAACGCCTTGTCTTGGGTGATGTTCGAGAGGTAGTCGATCGTGGTGAAGATGCCTTCCACGACGAACGACTCCAACGCTTCCCGTCCTCTGGCCACCGCCTCCTGACGGGTGTTCCCCCAGACCACCAACTTGGCCAGCAAGGAATCGTAGTACGGCGGGACTCGGTACCCCGAGTAGATGTGAGTGTCCACCCGCACGCCAGGTCCCCCCGGCTGGTGGAAGGTCGTGATCTCCCCCGGCGAAGGCGCGAAGTCCCGATCCGGGTCCTCGGCGTTCACTCGAAACTCGATGGCGTGGCCCCGGTGGACCAGCGCCTCGGAGGGAAACGACAGCGGCCGGCCCGCGGCGACCCGTATCTGCTCCTTCACCAAGTCCAGTCCCGTCGTCGCCTCGGTGACCGGGTGCTCGACCTGGATGCGGGTGTTCATCTCGATGAAGTAGAACTCGCCGGACGGGTCCAGCAGGAACTCCACGGTGCCGGCGCCCACGTAGCCGATCGCGTTGGCCGCCTGGACGGCCGCTTCGCCCATCTTCGCCCGGAGCCGGTCGTCGAGGGCCGGGGAAGGGGCCTCCTCAATGAGCTTCTGATGGCGTCGCTGGATCGAGCAGTCCCTCTCTCCCAGGTGCACCACCCGACCGTGGCGGTCGCCGAAGACCTGAAACTCCACGTGTCTCGGGCGCGGCACGTACCGCTCCAGGTACACGCCGCCGTCTCCGAACGCCGCCGCAGCCTCTGCTTGGGCCGCTTCCAGACCGCGAGCGAAGGCACCCTCGTCCTCGGCGACCCGCATCCCCTTTCCGCCGCCGCCGGCCGCCGCCTTGATCATGACCGGAAAGCCGATCTCGCGGGCCGTCGCCAGCGCCTCCTCCGGGTCGGACACCACATCTTCGGAGCCCGGCACCACGGGCACGCCCGCGTCCCGCATCGCTTTCCGCGCCGCGGCCTTGTCGCCCATCGTTCGGATGTGCTCCGGCGACGGTCCGACGAAGGCTAGGTTGGACTGCTGGCAGATCTCCGCGAACTCGGCGTTCTCCGCCAGGAACCCGTATCCAGGGTGCACGGCCTCGGCGCCGGTGATCTCCGCTGCGGCGACGATCTGGGGCGCGTTCAGGTAGGAGCGGGAGGCGGCGGCAGGACCGATGCAGACGGCCTCGTCGGCGTAGCGCACGTGAAGGGACTCCCGGTCCGCCTCCGAGTGCACGGCCACGGTCTTCACGCCCAGCTCGCGACAGGCCCGGACGACCCGAAGGGCGATCTCACCTCGGTTGGCGACGAGCAGCTTCTTGAACATGGGCCGGCGGCGTCAGGCCGGTTCCAGGCGGAAGAGCACCTGGCCGTAGTCCACGGGTTCGGCGTTGGCCACGCATATCTCGACGATGCGGCCTGCCGTCTCGCACTCCAGCTCGTTCATGAGCTTCATGGCCTCGATGACGCACAGCACATCGCCCGGGTTCACGGCGTCGCCTGTGCCCACATAGGGGTCCGCCTCCGGCGACGGTGCCCGGTAGAAGGTGCCGACCATGGGGGACGTGATCTCCACCAGGGCTGGGCCGTCGGCCTCGGGGACGGAGGGGTCCTCGACCGCGGGCGGAGGTGCGACGGGCGGCGGGGCTGGCGGCCGCTCGGCGACGACGGGACTGGCAGCTGGCAGCGGCGCGACCGCCCGGCCTCCGGCGGGAGACTTGGCCAAGCGGACCCGCATTCCGCCCCGCTCGATCTCCAAGCTGTCCAGGGAAGAATCGTCGAGGAGCCTCACCAGAGACTCGATGAAATCCAGGTCGATCATCGTCTCGCGCACCCGCTCATCGTCTCGCTCGCCCGCTCATCGCCTCGCTCACGCGCTCACCCGCGACAGGTACTTGCCCTCTCGCCGGTCGATCTTGAGGACGTCGCCCACCTCCACGAAGAGAGGGACCTGCACGACCGCCCCCGTCTCCAGGGTGGCCGGCTTGGTCGCCCCCTGGGCGGTGTCGCCCCGGTGACCGGGGTCGGTCCGGGCGACCTGGAGCTCGACGAACGCCGGAACCTCCACGGCGATCACACGGCTGTCGTGGACCAGCACTTCGCACTCCATGTTCTCCTTTAGGTACTTGAGCTGGTCCTCGCCCAGCATCTCCCCGGAGACGGGGGTCATCTCCCAGCTCTCCTGGTCCATGAAGTGGTAGAACCCGCCGTCGGCGTAGGAGTAGCTGACGGGCCGCCGCTCCAGCCGAACGCTGGCGACGCGCTCGCCCGCCCGGAACGTCCGGTCCACGACCGCCCCGGAGAGCACGTTCTTCAGCTTCGTGCGCACGAAGGCGCCGCCCTTCCCGGGCTTGACGTGCTGGAAGTAGGTGATCGTCCAGAGGTCGCCGTCGATCTCCAGCACCATCCCGTTGCGAAAGTCGGCTGTGGTTGCCATTTCGGTGTCGGTTCGTTCTCCCGTCCGTGTCGCTTCGGCGGCCTGGCCGCACGCGCTAACCCGGCTGCGTGCGCTACTCGGGGGTGCCCCGTTGCCGGACCAGGAAGTTGCAGAGGCAGCGCAACCCAGAAAGATAGCTATCCGTCCCGAACCCTGCGACTACGCCGGTGGCCGCGGCGGCGATCATCGACCTTCCCCGGAAGGGCTCTCGGCTCGCCGGGTTGCTCAGGTGCACCTCCACGAAGGGCTTCCCCGTGGCCAGCAAGCCGTCCAGCAGCGCCACCGACGTGTGGCCGAGGCCCGCCGGGTTGATCACCACTCCGTCCACCCGCTCCCGGACGCCCGCCAGAAAGTCCAGGATCGCCCCTTCGGAGTTGGACTGAAAGCACTCCACGCCAACCTCCATCGCCGCGGCTGTCGCCTCCACCTTCCGGTTCACGTCGGCCAACGTTTCGGTTCCGTAGACGTGGGGCTCGCGGACGCCGAGCAGGTTCAGGTTCGGTCCGTGGACAACGGCCACCTTCAACGGTCCGCCGTCCCCCTCTCGACTCTGTTCGGCTTCGGGAGGAGGGGGCAAGGCGACTTCAGGTGGGGACAAGGCGACTTCGCTCCCGGAGAGAGAGGCTGTGAGGAGCCGCCGGGCGTGGACGGCGGGCCAGCGGTCAAGCTACGCCGCCACGGAAGACGGCGTCAACCGGACGGTGGGCGTGACGACGCTCCGCGAGTGGCGAGCGGCTCCGAGCACCCGCTTTGGTTGAACTTGGGTCCCGCCGGCGGTTAGCTTTCTCCGTCAACCAAGGAGGCAAGCCCTATGATGCGGCAGATGCGGGACAATACGAAGTGGATCATGCTCCTGGCGGCTCTCGCCTTCGGGGGGCTGATGTTCTTCGAGTGGGGGATGGACATCACCGGTCAGACGGCCGGGTCGATGGGCATCTACGGAGAGCTGGGCCGGGTCAACGGAACGCCGGTCAGCTACGACGCCTACATGGCCTCCTACCGCTACATCTACGACCAGGTCCAGAGCAGCCAGGAAGAGCCGGTCACCACCGTCCAGAACACGGAGATCGAGGACCAAGCCTGGGACGAGGTGGTCAACACCATCCTGGTGCAGCAGGAGCTGCGGCGGCGCGGGATCGTGGTCACCGACGAGGAAGTGATCAACGCCGCGCGCTTCAGCCCGCCTGCCGACCTGGCGTCGAGCCCCGCGTTTCAGACCGACGGCCAGTTCGACGCCACCAAGTACCAACAGTTTCTGGCCGGGGCCACGCCCGAGCAGCTCCTCGGGCTGGAGGCGTACTACCGCGACGTGATCCCCAGAGGCAAGCTCTTGCGCCAAGTGGCGTCGGGCATCCACGTCTCCGACGGGGAGCTGTGGGGCGCGTACCGGGATCAGAACGAGAAGGCCACCGTGCGCTACGTGGCGTTCGATCCCCTGGTGCGGGTGAGCGACGACCAGATCCAGGTCGCCGACGAGGAAGTTGCCCGCCACTACGCCGACAACCGGGAGGATTACGCCGTTCCCGCGACGGCGGCGGTGATCTCCGTCGCCCTTCCCAAGGCGCCGACGGCGGCGGACACGGCGGCGGTGGAGGAGAAGGCCGCCACGCTGCGGGAGTCGATCCTGGACGGCGCGGATTTCGGCGAGCTGGCTCGCCAGGAGTCCTCCGACGAAGGGTCGGCCGAAGCGGGGGGCGATCTGGGGGTCTTCGCCAAAGGAGCGATGGTCCCGGCGTTCGACTCGGTGGCCTTCTCCACGCGCCTCGACCGGGTGACGGAGCCGGTGCGGACCCGCTTCGGCGTCCATCTGATCGAGGTGTCGCAGCGTTGGGGGCAGGACTCGGCCCAGGCGCGGCACATCCTCCTCCCCTTCGAACGCACCGAGGAGTCCGAGTTCGACCTGCTGGAGATGGCCGACTCCCTGGAGGAGCTGGGCGAATCGATGCCGCTGGGCGAGGCTGCGGCGGGGCTCGGGTTGGAGGCCGACACCTTGGAGATGACCGAGAGCTTTCCTCTGGTACCGGGGGCCGGCCAAGTGGCAGAGGGAGGGGAGTGGGCGTTCGATCCCGAGACGTCCACGGGCGAGGTGAGCCCGGTGTTCGAGAACCGAGGGGCGTTCTACGCTCTGGAGCTGGTCTCCGTGGACCCCGGCGGCTACCTGACCGAGGAGGAGGCCGAGACGGCGATCCGCCAGACGCTGAGCACGGAGAAGAAGGTGGCCGCCGCCATGGAGGAGGCCCGGGAGCTGGCAGCCGAGGTTCGCGGCGGACGCTCGCTGGACGAAGTGGCTCGGGAGATCGGACTGGAGGTGCAGGAGGCCGGCCCGTTCGCCCGCAGCGAATTTGCTCCGGGGCTGGGGTTCCGCACTGCGGCGGTTGGCGTCGCCTTCGGACTTGAAGTGGGAGAGGTCTCGGGGGCGGTCGAGGCGAACCAGAACGCCTTCGTACTGGAAAAGACCGGGTGGGAAGCTGCCGACAGCGCGTCCTGGGCAAGCCAGGTGGACGCACAGCGAACTCAGGCGGTGGCCGCGGTGCGCGACCGGCGGCTCGCCCAGTGGATCGACGGGCTGAGGGAGACGGCGCGGATCGTGGACCGACGCGAAGAAGTGCTGGCGCCGGCAGACGAGACTCAGCAGCAGCCGGGATTGCCGCCAGTCTTCTGATTGATCTAGATTGATTTTCACAGCCCTCGTTCGCCGATTCACAACCCGTCGTTAGCCGGACTGGAAGTCATGAACCGATCGATAGCCCCATCCTCAGCCTCTACCTCTACTAGCCCCCCCCCCCCCCCCCCCCGATTTCATCCTGGCTTGCGGTTCCGACCATGACGCTCGGTCGTGTAGCCGCTCGGGCCGCCGGAGTCGTCGGCATCGTGCTGGCGGGCCTCGGCGCGTTCGGCGACGACCTCGCGGCCCAGGCCCCGACGGTGACCGGCCTGTCGGTGCCCACGGCGACCACCACGAACAAGTGGACGACGAGCGAGCCTAACACCAATTTTTTCGCCTCCGAGACGATCTATGTGAGGGTAGCGTTCAGCGATTCGGTGGACGTGACGGGCACGCCGCGCGTGGCGCTCGGGATCGATACGTGCCCGGGCGACGACTGCTTCGCGACGTACGCCTCTGGCACGGGCACGGACACTCTGGTGTTCGAGTACGTGGTCCGGGGGGGAGACGGCGATTCGAACGGGCTCAGCATCGCGGCGGACGCGCTGAAGCTGAACAGCGGCACGATCAACGCGAGCAGCGGCGGCGCGGCGGCGGTCTTGGACTTCGGGACGCACGCGTTCTCGAACAGCAGCAGCCACATTATAGGCGGCGGGAGATACATAGTCTCGGTCAGCCTAAATAGCCCGCCCAGCGGCGACACCTACCTGTTGGGCGACACGATCGAGGTCACGTTCACCTACAACGGGCCACACTCTTATGCAGGCGGTTCAGTTTCGGACAATGCTGCTGTAACAAAGGGAAGGATAACGATCGGAGACAGCATCCGGGATGGATTCTACGTCAAGGGACATCCTTATCCGGATTTCAACAACAGGGACTGGGTATTCCAATACGAGGTACAGGCGAGCGACGTGGACGCCGATGGAATAAGCATCGTGGGCGAGGGAATAAAAGGTGGATGGTTCCGTCACTGGGTTGACCGATACCCGCGGCGCCAAGAGATCGTGAACAGCGCGAACCACAAGGTGGACGGCACCCGACCGCGGTCGGTGGTCGGCTTGACGCTGAACGACGCGCCGGCGGACTCCACGTACGTGCCGGGCGACGTGGTCGAGGCGACGGTGGAGTTCAACGGGGCGGTGGACGTGACGACGACGGGCGGCACGCCGCAGCTGGCGCTGGCGCTGAACACGGGGACGGTGCAGGCGGACTACGCGTCGGGATCGGGAACGGCGGAGCTGGTGTTCCGCTACACGGTGGCGGCGGCGGACCTGGACTACGACGGGGTCAGCGTCGTGGCGGGCGCGCTGACGTTGAACGGCGGTACGATCACGACGTCGGGTTCGACGACGGAGAACGCATTGCTGCCGCTGGGCAGCGCGGCGATTGCGAACAGTCCGGCTCACCGAGTGGCGGAGAGCCGGGCGTGGCCGGTCGAGTTGTCGCTGAACACGCCGATCGCGGCGAGCACGTACGAGCTGGACGACACGATCGTGGCGACGGTGCGGTTCGCCCGGACGGTGAACGTGGACGTGGCGGGCGGCACGCCCAGCTTGGGGTTGGGGATCGGCGCGAACACGCGCCAGGCGGAGTACGTGTCGGGCACGGGCACGTCGTCGCTGGAGTTCCGGTACGTGGTGCAGTCGAGCGACACGGACGCGGACGGGATCAGCGTCGCGGACGCCGCGCTGGGACTGAACGGCGGGACGATCACGGTGTCGGGCTCGGGAGCGAACGCGGTGCTGTGGATGGCCGCGCATGCGTTCACGGACGACGCGAACTACAAGACGTCGGGCACGCGGACGGCGGCGGCGGTGAGCGGGTTGTCGATCGCGAGCGTTCCGCTGGACCAGACGTACGCCGCGAGCGAGCAGATTGAGGTGGACGTGACGTTCAACCGTCCGGTGAACGTGGACGTGACGGGCGGGACGCCCCAGCTGGCGCTGGATATCGGCGGGACCCCGCGTCCGGCGGAGTATGCGAGCGGCACGGGCACGCGCACGTTGAGGTTCAGCTACACGGCGGTGGCCGCGGACATCGACAACGACGGGATCGAGGTGGCTGCGGGCGCGCTGACGCTGAACTCGGGCGCGATCAACGACGGGCGGGACGCCTCGCTGGCGGCGTCGCTGGGGCTGGGGACGCACGCGCTGACGACGCCCCAGGCGGGCCACAAGGTGAACGGCACGATTGCGCCAGCGTCGGTGGCTGACCTGGGGATCAACAGCCTTCCGGCGACCGGGGACACGTACGGTCTGGGCGAACGGATCGAGGTCTTCGTGGAGTTCGACCGCGATGTGGCGGTGACGGGCGTGCCGCAGCTGGAGCTCGAAATGACCGGCCGCTTGCGCCAGGCGCGGTACGTCCGCGGTGTGGGCGAGAGGGTGCTGCTGTTCGAGTACTGGGTGCAGGGCGCGGGCTCGGGCGGTGCGGGACCGGGCGGCGAGGACCAGACGACGGCCGGGATATCGGTGAGTTCGGGCGCGCTGACGCTGAACGGCGGGACGATCAAGAACGTGATGCACCCGGAGCGCGGGTTCAGCGCGTCGCTGTCGCTGGCGGGCTACGAGCTCAGTGCACAGGCCAACCACAAGGTGGACGGCACGATCGTGGTGGCGCCGGTGGTGATGAGCGCTCGTGTGGCGAGCACGCCGAGGGGTGCGTCGTACCGGGCGGGCGAGCAGATCGAGGTGGAGGTGACGTTCAGCCGCGCGGTGGCGGTGACGGGCGTCCCGCGGCTGGCGCTGGTGATCGGCAACGCTCGGCGGATGGCTGCGTACGTGTCGGGGAGCGGCACTGGACGCCTGCTGTTCCAGTACCGGGTGGTGCCGGCGGACTCGGACTCGGACGGCTTCAGCGTGCCGGAGGACGCCCTGGAGGTGGGCGCCGGCGCGGCGATCGTGATCGCGGGCGGCTCTGCGGTGGCGAACGTGGCGCTGGGGAGCGCCGCGCTGGAGGATGTGGAGGGCCAGGGCGTGACCGGCGGCGGAGGCACGGACCCGTACTTCGGCGCTGCCGAGTACGAGTTCGAGCTGGTGGAGGATGTGGCGGGCCCGGTGGTGGTGGGCGAGGTGGCTGCGGAGGACCCGTTCGGCGGCGAGGTGACGTACGAGCTGGGCGACGGCAGCGAGGGGCTCTTCGAGGTGGACGCCCGGAGCGGCGAGGTGACGTACGTGGGCGAGGGCGAGGACGCGGAGGTGCGCTCCAACTACGTGATGGAGGTGCGCGCGGTGGCGAGCGACGGGCGCGTGGGCCGCGCGGTGGTGCGCGTGCTGGTGATCAACGTGAACGACCCGCCGGCGTTCGTGATGGAGCGCTTCGAGTTCGGTCTGCCGGAGAACGCCGTCGGCCCGATGGCGGTGGGCGTGGCTGAGGCGGTGGACCTGGACGAGGGCGACACGCTGCGGTACGCGCTGGAGTCGGACGGCGGCGCGGGCGATCTGTTCGAGCTGGACGCTGCGACGGGCGAGGTGACGTACGTAGGCGCGGGCGAGGACTATGAGGCGGCGGACGGCGCCAAGTCGTGGGAGCTGACGGTGAGTGCGACGGACCTGGCCGGACTGCGCGCCGAAGCGACGGTGGCGGTGTTGCTGCGCGACGAGAACGAGGCCCCAGCGTTCGCGGACACGGCGTATGCGTTCGGTCTGGCGGAGAACGCTGCGGGTCCGCTGCTGCTGGGGAAGGTGGCGGCCACGGACCCGGACGCTGGCGACCAAGCACGGTACGCGCTGGCGGAGGGCGACGCCGAGCGGTTCGAGGTTGTGGCGGCCAGCGGCGTGGTGCGGTACGTGGGCGGCGGCGAGGACGCGGAGGCGGAGCCGGGCCGCTGGGAGCTGGTGGTGCGCGCCACCGACGGCGGCGGCTTGACGGCGGACGTGCGGGTCGAGGTGACGGTGATGGACGAGAACGAGCCCCCTGTGTTCGGCGCCGAGCGCTACGAGTGGGAGCTGAACGAGGGCGTGGTCGGACCGGTGGCGCTGGGGATGGTGGCGGCCGTAGACGCCGACGCTGCGGACACGGTGCGGTACCTGCTGGCGGGCGCCGAGTCGGAGCGGTTCGAAGTAGACGCCGCGAGCGGCGAAGTGCGCTACGCGGGTCCGGGCGAGGACTACGAGACCGGCCCGACGAGCTGGGAGTTCACGGTGGTGGCGGTGGACCGGACCGGGCTGTCGGCGACAACGACGGCGGTGGTGACGCTGCTGGACGTGAACGAGGCGCCCGTGTTCGCCGACTCGGCATACGCGTACGAGCTGTCGGAGAACGCGCCCGGCCCGATGGCGCTGGGGATGGTGGAAGCGACGGACGAGGACGAGGGCGACGTGGTGGAGTACAGCCTGGCTGACGGCGACGCCGGACGCTTCGAGGTGGACGCCGCGAGCGGCGAGGTGCGCTACGTAGGCGCGGGCGAGGACTACGAGTCCGGCCCGCCGGAGTACGTGCTGGCGGTGCAGGCGACGGACGCGGGCGGCTTGGCGGACACGGCGAGCGTGACGGTGGCGGTGCTGAACGAGAACGAGGCGCCGTCGTTCGCGGACACGGCGTATGCGTTCGAGCTGTCGGAGAACGCTCGCGGACCCGTGCTGCTGGGCCAGACGGAAGCGACGGACCCGGACGACGGCGACGCGCTGACGTACAGCCTGGCTAGTGGCGACGCCGGGCGGTTCCAAGTGGACGGCGCGACGGGCGAAGTGCGCTACGTGGGTCCGGGCGAGGACTACGAGGCGGGCCCGGCGTCGTTCGCGCTGACGGTGCGCGTGGAGGATGCGGGCGGGCTGTCCGACGAGGCTCGAGCGACTGTCGAGCTGCTGGACGAGAACGAGGGTCCCGAGGCGGTGGGCGCGATGGCGCCGAAGGTGCTGGAGGCGTACGGCGCAGCTGCGGAGGAAGACTTGGCGCCGTACTTCCGGGACCCGGACGGCGACGCGCTGAGCTACGTGGCCGAATCGTCGTCGCCGGGCGTGGCGATCGCGTCGGTGACGGCCGGCGGACGGCTGTCGATCGCGCCGCAGGCGCTGGGGATGGCGACGGTGACGGTGACGGCGAGCGACCCGGGCGGCCTGACGGCGACGCAGCAGGTGCAGGTGACGGTGGAGCCGTCGCGGTCGGAGCGGGCGCGCACGTTGCAGATGGCGCTGACGGCGTTCGGCCGCTCGCTGGGTGCCGAGACGGTGGACGTGATCGGCGGCCGTCTGGGCCTCGAGTCGTCTTCGGGCGGCTCGCACGTGAGTCTGGGCGGCCGCTCGCTGGGCTGCGGTTCGTTCGGCAGCGGCCTCGGCGGTCCCGGCGGCCAGCAGTGCGGCATCGGAGACTTGGCGCGGAGCGCGTCGAGCCTGCTGGGGATGCAGTTCACGGCTCCCCGTGCGTCCGGCGCGGGCATGGGCGGCAGTGCCGGCGGCGCGCACCTCGACATGACGGCGCTGCTGTTCGGCGGCGACGGCGCCATGGACGCCACGGGCGGCTTCGGCGGTGGCGGCGGCGCGTACACGGGCCAGCAGGAAGGCGCGGACCGGATCGGGCGGGGCAGCATCGGGTTCGACCCGCTCTCGGGCGGCGACCTGCTCACCCGCAGCTCGTTCCAACTGTCGTTCGGCGGCAACGACGCTGGTAGCCCGGCTTCGACCGCCGCTGGCGGCCCGGCTTCGGCCACGGGCGCCGACGCCTCTGCCTCCGGCGCCGACGCGGCGGGCGCCCCCCAGGCGTCGCCCTCCCGCACGGGCTGGACGCTGTGGGGCCAGGCGAACGGGAGCGAGTTCGAGAGCGCGCCGAACGACGGGCTCCTGCTCGAGGGCGGCACGCGCTCGATCTACGCCGGGCTGGACTACCGGTTCAGCTCGGGGCTGCTGCTGGGGCTGGCGGGCTCGCGCAGCGCACTCGACTCCGAGTTCACGAGCAGGCACAACGGGACGGGCACGGTGGACGCCCGCCTGACCAGCGCCTACCCCTACCTGCATTGGTCGCCCCGCCAGGGGCTGGGGCTGTGGGGCCTGGTGGGCGCGGGCCGTGGCTCGGCGGACTTGACGGAAGCGGTGGGCGGGCAGTTCAGCACCGACATCGCGATGCGCATGGCGGCGGTCGGCGCGCGCCAGGAGCTGATCGGCCCGCTGGCGTTGCGCGCCGACGCCTTCGCGGTGCGCATCGAGTCGGACGCCGCGGTGGACTTGGCGGGCGTCACGGCGGTGGCGCAGCGGGTGCGGGTGGCGCCGGAGCTGAGCGGCCAGTGGGCGGTGGGCGCGGGCGCGGCTCTGCAAGGACGGCTCGATCTCGGCGGTCGGTGGGACGGCGGCGACGCGGAGAGTGGTCTGGGCGCGGAGGCGGGCGCGACGCTGGGGTTCGCGCATATGGCCACCGGGTTGAGCGTGGAGGCGCGGGGACGGGCGCTGATCACGCACCAGACGAGCGCGTTCCGGGAATGGGGTGCCGGGTTCGCGGTGCGGTTGCAGCCGGGCCGTGATCAGAGCGGGCTGTCGTTCTCGGTCGAGCCGACATGGGGCGAGGCAGTCAGCGGCACCCAGTCGCTGTGGCAAGCCCAGGCCGGGTTCGCACCGCACCAAGCCGCTCCGCTGGGCGACCCGACAGCACCACCCGTCGGTGCCGCGCCCGTCGCCGATATGCCCGGCTGGACGCCGGACCGACTGGCCCTGGAGCTGGGCTGGGGCGTGGTCTTGCCCGGCGGCGCGCAGGTGACGCCGTTCGGGAGGTGGACCCGCCACGGTGCGGACGGCTACCGGCTCAACGCCGGCACGCGTTGGGCGCTGCTGGACGACGCGCCCGACTCCGACTCCGGCCCTGGTGCCGGCGTGCGTCCGGCCCGAAGCCTGCGGTTCGCGATCGATCTCTTCGGCGAGCAGGTCGCGAACGGCCTACAGCCCACGGAGCGCCGCCTTGGCCTCCAAGGGAGGATCGGGTTCAAGTAGGGACTCGATCACTAGCATGGGAGGTGCCCGGACGTCCGCTCCGTGGAGGAGGGGCTGGTGATGGAGCAGTTGTTCCCTTCTTGGTCGCCACCCGTCCCCGGCGTCGTACCCTAGCAGAAGTAACCATTAGCGCGTCAGAGCTCGGCCCTCGGCGGCCGCCTCCGCGCACTTCGCGCCCATCCATCTAGCCAAACGCCCATTCTGCGGCTCCACCTTGTCGGGGACGCGCCCCGTCCGCCGTACCGGATTCCCACGGATTTCCCGGGCGGGGCCTCCGGCGTCCACTCCCGGACGCAGGAAGGAACCCCACTCCCACGCGGGAAAGGAATTGAGGGCCGCCCATGTCCGACCAGCCGAACCAATCCGACCAGCCCAAGCCGCCCCACCAGCCGAAGCAGGCTGACCAGCCCAAGCAGTCCCACCAGCCCAAGCACGGCGAGAAGGACCGCGTGTACAAGCAGTTCTACTCGTTCGCGGAAATCGTGGAGGAGGTCGTGGTCGAGTTCGTCGGCCCGTCCGTCGGCGGCACCTGGACCGACGACCTCGACTTCGACACCCTCGAACAGATGCCCACCGAGTTCGTCGACGCCGAGAGCGAGACGGTCCGCCTCGTGGACATGGCGTGGAGGGTCCGGTTCCGCAGCCGTCCGCTCTGGCTCGTCGTCCTCTTCGAGTTCCAGTCGACGGAGGACAAGGGGATGGCGACCCGCGCACTGCTCGAGACGGCGCTGTGCTACCAGAGCCTGATGGAGGGCCGGGGCGTCGGGGCCGAGGGGGAGGAGAGCGCGGTGCTGTTCGTGGTGGTGAAGAGCTTCGAGGGCAGGTGGAAGGCGGCGTTGAGCAAGGCGCGCGAGTTGGAGAAGCTCGTGCCGGAGGAGTTGAAGCCGTTCATCTACGGCCAGCGTGTGGTGCTGCTGGACGAGGAGGCGGAGGCGGCGAAGGTAGCGTCACTCGACCTGCGGAAGGTGGGGCGCGTCCGGGCGGGCCTGGCACTGTGCTCTGAGCTGGACCCGGAGCGGATCGCTCAGGCGCTGACGGCGCTGGACGAGCAGCTGGACACGCCGGAGTTGCGGGCGGCGTGGCTCGCGTGGCTTCGGCGTCAGATGATAGATTGGGGGGTGCCAGCGGAGATCATCGAACAGTTGGACACGCTGAAGGAGGTGGGCAGGGTGTACGGGAACCGTTTCGCGGCATTGGAGAAGCATGCCCTAGCGCGCGGGGAAGCGCTCGGCGAGGCGCGGGGCGAGGCGCGGGCGTATGTCGAGACGGCGCGGTGGAAGTTCGGCGCCGATGCGGCTGAGCGGCTGGCGAAGGTGCTTGCCGGCGTGACGGACCGCTCACGGCTGGCGCGAGTGGGCCGGCTGGTGGCGGAGTGCGAGACGGGCGACGAGCTGATCGCCAAGGCGACCAGCGGCTAACTTCTACGCCTTACAACGCGCTGGACCCGGCGCAGGGATGGCGGGGAGTCCCGACCGTGCGCCCGTCAGTTGGACGTGAGCCGCCGGGGCGCGCCTTCGTCCGAGGGTTCGGAGCTCTTGGACGCCGTGGACTGCTCCTCGATAGAGGGTGGCGTCTTGATCTCGGTCTCGATCTCCCGGACCGAGGACTTGAACTCCCTGATGCCCTTGCCCAGAGACGTTCCGAGCTCGGGAAGTCGCTTTGCTCCGAAGACGAGCAAGACGACCAGGAAGATCAGGATCATCTCCCCCATGCCAAGACCAAAGGGCATTCTCGTCTCCTTTATTCTGGTGTGGTTGCGCCTGGCGAAGTGTGTTCGATGCGCCTGGCGACGTGGCGTCGGTGCGCTTGGCGAAGCCGGTAGCCGTTCTCCGGCAACCGGGGAAAGAAGGTAACCCGTACTCTGCGACGACGCTACATCCAGGAGCGGACGACGAAGCCCACGACGGCCACGCCCACCAGCGTGAGCACGTTCAGCGCGAAGCTGATGGGACCGATCGTGATGCCGAAAGAAACGAGCTCCATGGAAAACGGACCGAAGCTGGCCGTCACCGAGGCCGTGAGGAAGTCCCGGGCGGTGCTGGCGGGCATGAGGTCGGCCAGCACGGTCAGGAGTCCTCCCAGGATGAAGCCCAGACCCAGCGTCCAGAACCCGCGAGCGACGCTTCTCTTGTGGTTGGGCAGCATAGCTCCGACCCTCCTCTACCGCGAACGGTCCACGGCGTAGATTACGGACTCCCGCAGGCCGTCCAGGGCTGGCCCCGGAACGAGTCCTTCGAGAGCGGCTTCCGCGGCGTTGGCGTACTCCACCGCCTTGCGCCGCGCATACTCCAGGCCGCCGTTGCGCTGGACGAGTTCGATGACCGCGCCCACCTCCGAGTCCCCCGGCTCCACCATCGTGAAGACGTGACGCACCTGGTCCACCTCCGTCTGCGACATCTGCCGCAAGGCGCCCACCAGCGGGAGCGTGACCTTTCTTCCGCGCAGGTCGAGCCCCGCCGGCTTTCCCGTGACGTCCGCGCTGCCGGAGTAGTCCAGCATGTCGTCGGCGATCTGGAAGGCCATCCCCAGCGCTCTGCCGAAGCGTCGGAGGGGCTCTCGGTACTCCCCGTTTCCGGCCAAGGCCCCCATCTCGCACGCCGCCGACATGAGGGAGGCGGTCTTGGCGGCGATGAGGCGGAAGTACTCGCCCTCCGTGAAGCTCACGTTGTCGTAGGAGAGGAGCTGTCGCATTTCGCCCACGCTCATCTCGTTGGCGGCGGCCGCCAGAACCCGAACCAACTCCAGCTTGCCCAGGCGAGCCAGCTCGGTGACGGATCGACTGTACAGGTAGTCGCCCATGATGATGGCGATCTGGTGGGTCCACAGGGAGTTGACGGTGGGCATCCCCCGGCGCAGAGGCGAGTGGTCCACGGCGTCGTCGTGCACCAGCGTTGCGATGTGGACCAGCTCCACCACCGCCGCCAGCGTCACGGCGTCGTCCGACGGTTCGGACCCGACTTCGCTGGAAAGGAGCAGCAGCGTGGGTCGGAAGAGCTTGCCGGGGACGGCGAGGAGGTAGGCGTTCACCTCCTCGATCATGGCGAAGTCGGGCACCGCGACGCGACGGATCTCCTCGGCCACCAACTCGAGGCGCTCGCGGACTGGGGCCTGTATCCGAGACAGGTCCAGCGTCGCTCGGTCCAGCGCCGATGTGGGACTGGTCATGCAGGAAAGGTAATACCGGCTTCGGCGGCGTTGCGCCCGGCTGGACTTTCCGACGCCAAGTAGGCCAGCAGGCGGCGACCCAGCAGCCGGTCCTCCGACCACCCTCGGATTGCAGCCTTCCGGGCCGCCTCTGGGTCCGAAAGAGCATCGGGAATCATGCCGATCACTTCCACGCCGGCGACGCGACCGCCGCGCTCCCGCACCCGATGCTCGATTGCGCGGAGCACTGCCAGGGGGTCGGTCGTTGCCGGGTCCTCCATGTTCATCGAGACCTGAAGCCGCCCTTGCCTGGGCAGGCGCACTCCCAGGGCGCGCACCCCCGCGAAGCCGCCCCCCGACTCCCGCACCTCGACGGCGACCGATCGGGCCACCTCCAGGGACACGCCCTCCAGCTCCACGTTCCACGCCAGGAGAACCTTGCGTGCGCCGACGCAGACGGCTCCGGCGGACGGATGGGCGAAGCGGCGCACTGGCGCACCGGCGGCGGCGGCGGCGGTGCCCGGCAGGTCCGCCGGCGCACGAGAGCCGGAGCGGTCGTTGCCCTCCGCTGGCGCACGAGAGGCGGAGCGGTCGCCTCCCGCAGTTGTTGCGCGAGCCGCGGGGCGGTCGCCGTCCGCTGTTGCCGTGCGAGGGCCGGAGCGGTCGCCCTCCGTTGCCGCCAGCGCCTCGAACCCGCCTTGGCGGATCGACGCTAGCCCGCGACCGGGGGGGACGGAGGCTTCTCCGTAGAAGTACACGGGCACTCCCAGCGCGGCGATCCGGGCACCGGCTCGGCGGGCCAAGCGCACCACCTCCTTCATGGAGACGCCGTGGAGGGGCACGAAGGGGAGCACGTCCAACGCCCCCACCCGAGGGTGGACGCCCTGGTGGTGCCGCATGTCGATCTCTCGTAGGGCGATACCGGCGGCCGCGACCGCGCCGTCCTCCACCGCTTCCGGCGGCCCGGCGACGGTGATCACGGAGCGATGATGGTCCGGGTCGGAGGTGACGTGGAAGACGTGACAGCCGGCGCGAGCGAAGGCGTCCGCGACGGCCTCCGGGAAGCGCGGGTCCCGGCCCTCGCTGAAGTTGGGGACCGCCTCCACGACGGGAGTCACGGACGACCGCGTCCGCTCACCGGAGATTCGACACCACGTTCAGCCTGGGGTTGCCGGGCTGGGTCTGGTACGCCCAGTCGAAGACTGCGAGCTCGCGACCCGCCTGGTCCACGCCGACGAAGGCGATCCGCACCAAGCCGTAGCGCACTTCCCCGTCCTCTCCGTTCACGCGGAAGACGTACGCCAGCGAGGGCCCGGCCTCGATCGGCGCCGGGGCGTATCCGGACCGGGGCGCCACCTGCCACGAGATGCACTCCGAGTCTGACCCGGGACCGCAGTTGAGGGCCGTCGTCCACCGGCTCTCTGCGTGCACTTCGGTTCCGGGACCGGGGACGAGCCAGAGCGCCGCCGGGTCCGCGTCCAGCCGGAAGTGGCGCGCCGGATCGTCGCCGGGGACCAGCGTCTGGACTTGGTCCGTGTCCCGGAAGCGGAACCCGGAAGCGTCGGCGCTGTCCTGATGGGCATACACCAACTCTCCGTAGTAGTCCGGTCGGGGGGTGGCGGAGACCGCTTCTCCGTAGTCGCTCTCGTGCCCCTGATCGTCAAGGGACGCGACCAAGTACGTGTATGTGACGCCGTTCTCCGCCAGCAGGTCCACGAAGCCCGGCGAGTCGGTCTCGCCCAGCAGGAGCTCCTCTCCGTCGCTCCGAACGTACACGCGGTAGGCGGCGAAGTCGTCGTCGGCAGACGGAGCGTCGTCCCACTGCAGGTACGCGGCGTCGTCCAGTGCCACGGCGCGGGAGCCCGTGGGGACCGGCGGCGGGACCGGACGGGGCACGCGCACCTCCACCGAGTAGGCGCTCTCGGCCTCCATCCCCGAGTCCAGGTCCACTGCCGCCACGTAGTACTCGTAGACGACGCCGGGCGACACGTTTGTGTCTCGGTAGCTGCACCATCCGTCGATGCAGCTGGTCGTCTCGGCGATGAAGAGGAAGGACTGTTCCCGCGACCGCTTGCCGTAGACGCGGAACGCCTCGCCGTTCCATCCTGCGCCCAGGCGCCATGACAGGTCCACGCCGTACGCGTAGTACGATCCCTCCAGCTCCTCCGGGGCCGCGGGCACGCCCGCCACTCCCAAGTAGTCCTCCTCGCACGCGGCAACCAGCGCCGCCACCACCACCACTGCCGCCGCACTCGCCCTCCACCGTCCCATCGTTGCCTCCTCTTCTAAGGGAAGCGACTCCTTCGCGAGCCGCTGGGCGGCGAATTGACTGCAAGCATCGTGCCAAGCTTGGCGGGCATTGGGGGATCAGCGGAACTCGCCGCCGGTGCGCTGCTCGTAGTCGAAGTGCAGGTCGCGGTTGTCGGAGAGCGCCACCTCGAACATGAAGCTCCAGTTGCCCGCGGCCGTCTGGCGGAAAGCGAACTCGGCGTCCCAGCGGTGCAGGTCCCGAGTCAGGCGGATCACGTGGTCGTTGAAGCCGCCCGCCGCCACGTTGTACGAGGTGTTCCAGTCGACCGACCACTTGTCGGTGGGCTGAAAGCGCAGGGAGCCCTGAAGCATCTGTTCCGGCGGGGCGTCCGAGCCCCGTGCCCGCGCCAGCGAGTAGGAGACGGACGCGTCCCACTTTCCGCCCTCGCCCGGCTGGGGGCGTCGCTGCTGGGCGTTACCCGCCCGATCGTCGCCGGCGCCCGGCACCACGGTGGCGTCGCCCAGGTCCGCCGTCTCGAAGCCCGTGGGGTCCAACGCCGACTCCTCCTCCGCTGGGGACGCTGGAGTGGGCGCCGGGTCGTCCTCCTCGTCTCCACGCCTCCCGAGCCAGCGGAAGAACGCGGACTGGTTGTTTAGGGAGAAGGACAGGTTGACGCTGGAAAGGAACGGGTCGAAGCGTCGGCTGCCGGCGTCGGCGGTGACGCCCGAGTCGTCGAAGAGGCCGTGGGCCAGCGACAGCGAGAGGCCGCGCAAGTAGTCCGAGCTGACTTGGTGGGAGAGGGTCAGGTTGTCGGCGAAGCCACGGGTGAAGTGGCCCACCCGGCCCGCCTCCTCGAAGTCGTAGGTCACCGCGCTGGTCCGCAGAGCCAGGAGCATGACCTTCTCGGCGGTCTGCAGCCGACGGGGACCGTCGTCCACCGCGCCCGTAGCCGCTGCGGCCGAGGCCGAGTCCTGTTCCCTCTTCGCTTCGAAGGTCTGGTTGAGGCCGATCCGAATCTCGTTCCTAGGGTTGATCGCCCTGCCGCCGAAGGTGGCCTGCTGGAGCGGCGTCGGGTTGGTCGCCGGGGAGTAGCTGTACTCGAAGGTCGGCGACACCTTGTGGCGCAGCGAGCCGTCTCCGTAGAAGCCGTAGATGTCGGACTTGAGCTGTGCGCCGATGCTGAGGCGCGTGGGCGCCCCGATGAAGCCTCCGTCGCCCGCCGAGGTGGTGTCGGAGCGGATGGAGCGGCCCGAGAACGACGCTCGGGGCGTGAGGGTCGTGGAGCCCACCAGCGTTTGCTGCCAGTCGATGGTGGTGGACCAGGTGAGTTCCTGGGCGCTGAAGTCGCCCGCTTCGGAGGCGGCTTGCTGGAATAGGACGGAGCGTTGCAGGTCGGCCACGCTCCCGATCCCGGCCGGCGCCGCCGGTCCCATGGGATCGAAGAAGCCCGCCGGCAGGTCGCGGGTCGTGTTTCGGTTCCAGTTGGCGCTCTGGGAGATCGTCAGGGCGCCCGCCGACAGGGAGGTGTTGAAGCCGCCCTGAAGCGTCTGGGTGTCGGCCAGGCCGAAGGCGAAGGGCTCGCTGGCCGGCTGGTCGGGCTGATCGCGGATCGAGCGCGCGAAGTTCCCCGACGCGGACCACGTCATGTTGTGGAAGAAGCGGGCCCGGTTCGCAGGTGCGGCGAAGAGGGTGATCGGCGAGAGGGACAGATTGGCCGTGGGAAGGGTCATCTCGACCCGGTCGTCGGAGAGGAACTGGCGGCGGTTGGCGCTCACCGAGACCTGCCCCCAGTCGAAGCGGCGGCTGAACCCGCCTTCCGAGTCGATCGACTGGGTGACTTCCCGGGGGTCGAAGGAGTTGCGGCGCACGAAGTCGGCGCTGGAGGCGTAGCGGGCCGAGAGGCTCAGCCGGGAGCGCTCCGACATCTGCCATTCGTGGTTGGTGTCGAACGTCAGCTCGCTCCCTCCGCCGGTGCGCCAGAAGCGACGGAAGTTGGCGTTGCCTTCCAGGAACTGACGAGACCAGTTGTAGCGAACGCGGCCGTTGAGGCCGATGTAGTTGCCGCTCCACCAGTCCAGCGCGGCCTGGGCGTCGGCGTAGTCGCCGATCGGGAAGTAGTAGCCGAGGTTGGAGATTCGGCGGGAGTAGGTGCTGGACGTGCGGACGATGTCGTTGACGGAGAACGAGATCGGCAGGAGCCCTCGTCGCCGGCCTCGCTCCGTGCTCTGGGCCATGAAGGGGAGCGGCAAGACGCGCACGTCGGCGAAGTAGAGCCATACGCCTCGGGCCACCAGCGTGCCGCCGGGGCTCACCTTGAGTTCCTTGGCCAGGAAGTGGTAGTGGGGGTCCTCCTCCTCGCAGCTGGTGAAGATGACGTCGTGGCCGAAGGAGACGTCCTGGCTCACCGAAGGGAAGTCGCCTCGCACGATCCACTCCCCCATCCCGGCGTTCATGCGCGTGCGCACGTCGGTGGCCGTGCCGCGGTTCTCCCCCACATCGTAGATCAGCCGCTGGGTCAGCACCTCGTCGCCCGTTTCGGGGCGGTACGTGGCCTCCTCGCCGATCGTCACCAAGCGACCCGTCTTCTCGTTGAACGTGAGCGCCGAGTCGGCCGCCAGCTGCATCCCTTCCCGGTTCAGCAGCGCGGGCGAGCCGTCGGCGCCCATGAGGGTGAGGATGCGGGACTCGGTCTCGAACTCGGCGGACTGGCCCTGGTACTGGACCAGATTGTAGCCCGGAAGGGAGAGGAGCTCCTGCAAGGTGGAGTCGGAGTTCGCGCCGTCCAGGTGAAGGGACGGGTCGGTGGAGTCGGGGGGCATGAGACCCGTGGAGTCGCCGAGGCGGCGGTCGATCCGCTCCAAGCGCAGGCGAAGGGCGTCCTGCAGCGAGTCGCGCACCTCTCCCTGCTGTGCGACGAGAGGCGCGGCCCCGATCCCGAAGAGGCCGGGCGTGGCGGAGGCGGCGCTCGCGAGGGCGACGGGGAGCGCCAGGGCCGTCGCGAGCCTCCACGCCCGGCGGCGGGGACGCGGTGCTGGCCTAGTCGTCGGCCGAGTCACCCCGGTCCTGCTCCTGGGCCGCCGGGTCCCCATGGGTGTAGGGGCTGGTCTCGGCCACCGCGTGCTCGGGCGGCGGAGGGGGCGGCTCCGGGTCTTCTCCCTCTGGGCCGGCGTTCGCGCTTCTGGCGTCTCGCTTTCGCCACATGAGCTCCGAGAGAAGGATGCCTAGCTCGTAGAGGAGGAACATGGGCAGCATCATCAGGGCGGTCAGCCAGATGATGTCGCCTGGAGAGAGCATGGCGGCCACGATCGTGATCAGCACCACGGCCCACCTCCGCTTGGCTCGCAGGAAGGCGGGCGTGACGAGTCCCAAGGCGCTGAAGATCATCACCACCACTGGCAGTTCAAAGACGGCTCCGAACCCCAGCAGTACTCGGACGACGAAGCCGAAGTAGAGGGTTGCCGAGTAGGTGGGCTGCAGGACGTCCGAGAGGAGGTTGCTGAGGAACCTCAGCGAGATTTCGAGGGCGAGGAAGTACGCCATCGCCACGCCCGCCACGAAGAGGACCAATCCCAGATAGAGGGCTGGAACGATCGCCCGCTTCTCCTGCTTTTCCAGGGCGGGCGAGAGGAACGACCACACGTGGTAGACGACGATCGGCGACGCCAGGACGAGGCCGATCGCCAGCGACATCTGCAAGATGATGAAGAACGAGTCCGCAGGACCCAGGTAGATGAGCTCCGCGTCCCGTCCGAAGACCTCCCAGTACGGGGCCATGAGGAGGACGACCACATCGAAGTACTGGATGAGCGCGAACCCCAGCGCGGAGCAGACGACCACCGCCAGGAGGCTCCACAGCAGCCGCCACCGCAGCTCCTCCAAGTGCTCCAGGAACGGCATCTCCGCTCGGGGGTTGCTGCCCTTCCGGCCGAGCACGCCCCGCTCCAGCACGTCTTTGAGAATGCTCATCCGTCTCCTCCTGCCGACGCGGGGCCTCCTCCTGCCGACGCGGGGCCGGGCAGAGGAAGTTCGCCCTGGAAGCGGGCGCCCAAGTCGTGCCGCTCCCGCACGTTGAGTTCGTCCACCATCTCTTGGAACTCGTCGATGCCCTGGAACTTCCGGTACACCGAGGCGTAGCGGATGTACGCGACCCGGTCCAGCGGCTTCAGCCCTTCCATTACCAGCTTGCCGATCTCCGACGAGGGCACCTCCGCCCCGACGGACTCGGACACGGCGTCCTCCACTCGGTCCACCAACGCCTCCATCTGGCCCGACGACACGGGCCGCTTGGCGCACGCGGTCGCGATCCCCGCCCGCACCTTGTCCCGCCGGAACGCCTCGGCGCTGCCGTCGCGCTTGAGCACCTGCAGGGGGCGCTCCTCAAGGGATTCGTAGGTGGTGAAGCGGCGTCCGCACTCCTGGCACTCCCGTCGCCGGCGGATCGCCCGGCCGTCCCGGGCGCCCCGGGAGTCCACCACCTTGTTCGACGTGGAACGGCAGCTTGGGCACCGCATCGTCTAGTTCGCAGAGAGCCGAGGGCCGGCGACCCGCCGGTGGCGTTCAGAGGGCCCGCGCCCTCAAGGACACTCCTGCAACCGATCCTGGGCCCGAGGGATCAGCAGGTGATCCTCGTAGGTGTTCACAAGGCGTTGCAGGTACTGGACGGCCTGCTCGCACTCCTCCATCTCAATGTGGAGCACGCCGGTTCTGTACAGCGCGTGAGGGACTTCGTCGGCCGCCGGGAAGAGCTCCAGGATCTGCTGGTAGTGGCCGATCGCTTCGTCGAGCAGGTCTTCGTTGCTAGCCAGCTCCCCCAGATGGAGGTACGCCCCCGGGGTCAGGGCGTGGTTGGGGTACTCGGCGACGAACTGCTGGAAGCCTCGGCGAGCGGTGCCGAAGTTGCCCCGGTCCAGGGTGCTGGAGGCGGCTTGGTAAAGCTCTTCGGCCGGGTCCGGGAGCTGTTCGTCGGCCGGATCAGGGTCGGCGGCCGGCGGGTCGGCGGCGGCGGTGGTGGCGGCGGCGGATCCGGCCTCTGCCGAGTCGGCTTCGGCAGCGGCTCGGGCGGCCGCCTGTTGCTGCCGCTCCATCGCCAGCCGCTGGGCGTTCACGTCGCCCTGCAAGTCCTGCAAGCTGCGCTGGCTCTGGCCCACCAGTTCGCCCACACGCAACTGCTGCTCCTGGATCGACTGAAGGCGCTGGTTCACCTCGCCGCGAAACTCGAAGAGCTCGCCGGCGATCTCGCGCACCGAGTCCAGCGCGGCTTCGTTGCCCTGGGCGACGGCCCGCATCAACGCCCGAAACGCCGAGTCCTGGCGGGCGGAGAGGATGCGCACCTCGTTCCGCACCTCCGCCACGTCTTGCGAACTCGCGCACCCAGCGACGGCCAGCAACAAGGCCGCCAGGGCCGTCCTTTGAAGAGCAGTCAGCACAGGAAGCCCCCGGCCCGACGATGTCACGGCGACTCCGACGGCGGTTCGCTACCGCAAGTTGTCGCCGCCGGCCGTGACGACGAACTCCACGCGTCGGTTGCGCGCCCACGCGGACTCGGTGGAGCCCTGGGCCACGGGGCGTTCCTCCCCGTACGACACGGAAGTGAAGCGGTTCGAGTCGAGGCCGAATGCGCCCAGCGCCTGGATCACCGCTTCGGCGCGCTCGTTCCCAAGGGCGATGTTGTACTCGGAGGTGCCTCGCTCGTCGGCGTGGCCCTCCATGCGCAACGAGACCGCTGGGTTGTTCCGCAGGATCTCCGCCTTGGCCCGCAGCCTGTCTTGCGTGTCCGACCGGATCGTCGACTCGTCGTAGTCGAAGTAGACGACCTCTTGGAGAGTTCGGCGAAGGGATTCGGCGCGCCGGGCGGCTTCCCGCTCCATCCGTTCCTGCTCGGCCCTCTGGCGAGCCTCCTCGGCAGCTTGGGCTCGGGCGATGGAGTCCTGTCTGCGCCGTTCGAGCTCCTCCGGCGTGGGGCCAGTGGGCGCGGGCGGCGGTGCGGGTTCGTTCCCGCCGCAAGCGGCTGCGACGACGAGGGCGGCGAGGAGCAGGCGTGTCTTGTACATCCCTTCTCCAGTCGGTGGGGGGTGCGAGGTGCGAAGTGCGAAGCGACGCCTTATGTATACGCTATCCGTGGGACCATTGCAAGCTTTCTACCGCTGTTCCAGCACCGGGGACCAGTCCACATCCTCGGCTCGAACCCCGGCGACCAGCGTCCGGGTCCGTCCGGTTCCGGTGTCCACCACGAAGACGCCGTGGCCGTTGCGGCGTTCGCCAGTGAAGACGATGTGGCGGCCGTTGGGCGCCCAGCTCGGGTCCTCGTTGTTTCCTTCCCGGGTCAGCTGGACCAGACGGTTGGCGCCCGCATCCAGGTCGGCGACGAGGATCTGATAGCGCATGATGCCGCCGACCCGGGTGCGGCCCGTGTCCACCCTGCCCGCGAAGGCGATCTTGCTCGAGTTGGGCGACCAATCCGGATCGGTGAAGTAGCTGCGTTCTCCGTAGCGGTAAGGCGAGATCAGGACGGCGGGTCCCCCTTCCTCCGGCATGACGTAGATCTGGGGCGTCGGCGTGCCCAGCCGGTTGGATGTGAAGGCGATCCGGCTGCCGTCGTGGGAGTAGGTGGGCTGAAGGTTCTTGTGAAAGCCTTCGCCGAGTCGGCCGGAGAGGCAGCAGCGCCGGCGGACGTCGTAGCTGTGGAGGTCGCTGCGGCGGCCGTTTAGGAGGGCGAAGGTGATGGTGCTGCCGTCGGGGTGGTAGGCGGGCGTGATCTGCTGGCCAGCCTGTCCCGTTTCGAGGGGCCTGTCCTCGCCGGTGGCCAGCTCTCGTTCGTAGACGATGGGAATGCCGGACCTGTAGGACGTGAAGGCGACTCGGTCTCCTTGGGGCGACCATGTGGGCGACACGACGATGCTCTCGTCCCACGTGACCCGGCGCAGGTTCTCGCCGTCGGAGTCGACGACGTACAGCTCCTTGCTGCTCCCTGCCGGGTCTCCCCAGGGCCGCATGGCGAAGGCGATCCGGCTCGCGGCGATCCCGTCCTCGCCGGTAACCCACGTCACCACCGCGTCGGACGCGCGATGGACCGCCAAGCGGAAGTCCGGGTGGTCGGCCCTGGGCAGCGGGAAGCGGCCGCGCTCTCGCAGGCTGGCGAAGACGATGTCATGCAGCTCGATCTCCAAGACGGTGCCGCCGGTTCCGGTGCTTTCGAGAGTACCGGTCACCGCCCAGTCGGCGCCCAAGCCGTCCCAGAGGCCGTAGTCGACGCCCTCGCCCGGGAGCGCCGGCAACGAGTCGACCACCGTGAAGCGGTCGCTGAAGCGCAGGTCCTGGGCCACGATCCCGCGCACCGCCTCTGCTTGATTGCCGCGGCCGCCCACGCTTCGGAACGGCAGCACGGCGATCGGCGGGACGTACGTCGTCTCGTAGACCAGTCCCAGTTCCACTCCGGGGATGACCTGTTCGACTTCCTGGGCGGCCAGGGGAGCGGGCGCGAGCCAGAGGGCCGCGAGCGTCGCGATGGACAGGAGGAGCGGCGCCGGGGAGCACAACGGTGCGGGGGAGCACAACGGTGCGGGGCGCGGCACGGTCGGTGCGGGGAGTGCCCCGGTTCCGAAGGCGATCGCGTGGGCTCGGACGGTCATTGGGCGTCTCACCTTCTGCTGGGGCTGAACCTGAAGCGGACTGGGAGCACGTCCAGCGGGTAGTCGTCGGGGAGGGGACCCAGCCGCCCGTTCTTGCCGGCGCACTCGGTTGCTTCTTGGGCCGCAAGGTCGAAGACCATGCTGCCCGAAGAGCGGGCCATGCCGATCTCGTCGGTGGTGCCGTCCCGCAGGACCACGAAACTCACCATGGCTTCCCGGTTCCCCGACGGCGGCCGGAAGCAGCGGCGGATCTGGACCACCAGGTTGTCGTAGTACTCCGGGTAGTCGCGACTGAAGGCTTCCTGGCGGACGTTCATGTCCAGGCCGCCCTCTTCGGCGTTCTCACGCGCCTCCGTCTCGGCGGAGGGCGGTGCGTCCTCGGGGGGCGGCTCCGTCGTGGGCGGGGGAGGGTCGGTTGGAGGGTCCGGGTCCGGGGGATCCGGGGGAGGCGGCTCGTCGGGCTCGGGTTCGTCGGCCGGGGGTTCGGGCTCCGGGTCGGGTTCGACCGGCAGAGGCTCGGGGATTTCGGGCTCGGGCTCCTCCGCGGGAGGTTCAGGGTCCGGCGTCTCCACGATCAGCTCGTCTTCGGGCTCGGGAGGGGCCGTCTCCTCTTCGAGCGGAGCGGGCGTCGGCGGCGGGGAGTAGATCTGGACGTGGACGACTTCGTAGAGCACCGGGTCGTCCTGGAAGATCGGCGCGGCCCACAGCAGGACGAGGGCGACGACATGGAACGCCACCGAGGCGACGAGCGAGGCCCGGTCGAGGGTCATCGAGGGACCTCCCTGCCGATCAGGCTGACGCCGACGCCCTCCTGCACCGCGGCGCTGCTGATGATGTCGAACACGGGGCCGTAGCGGGCCGCGCTGTCGCCCCTCACGTAGACCATCTCCACGGACATGGAGCGGATCAGCTGGCCGAGCGCGGCCTGGACGCTGTCGCCAGACACGGGAGTCTCGTTCAGGAACACCGTTCCCTCCCGGTCGATCGTCACGATCAGCATCTCGTCGCTGGCCGTCACCATTCCCACATCCCCCTCAGGCAGGTCCACGTCCACGCCCCCCTGCAGGACCGGCGCCGTGATGATGAAGATCACCAGGAGGGTGAACGCCACGTCCACGAGGCTGGTCACGTTGATCTCTGCTCGGACCGCCAGGAACGACCGTCCGCGCCGACGGCTCATGTGGGGCCGCCCTTCATACCAGCCGCTCCTTCGCCAGGGTGCCGATGAACTCGCTGGCGAAGCCCTGCAGCTCGCCCAGGACCAAGTTGAGGCGGGAGGTGAAGTGGTTGTACGCGATGACGGAGGGAATGGCGACGGTCAGGCCCGCCACGGTGGTGATCAGCGCTTCGGCGACGCCGGGCGCCACGGCTTGAATGTTGGCCGACCCGGCCTGTTGGATGCCCAGGAAGGTGTTCATGATGCCGATCACCGTGCCCATCAGCCCCAGGAGGGGCGAGACGGAGCCGATCATCGCCAGCCAAGTGAGTCCATGGGCGAGCTCGTCGGCCTCCTCCGCCTCCACCTTGTCCATCACCATCCGCAGCGCCTCCAGCTGGGTGAGGGAGAGTCCGGGCGTCCCCGCCGTGCCCTGACCGGTGTTCTTCAGCGCTCCGGGGCGGAGCTCGTCCACGAAGGCGAGGCCGCTGCGGAAGAGGCGGGTATAGGGGGACTCGGGCAGGGCGATCAGGGCTTCGCGGGCTCCGTCCAGGGAGACGGCCTCCTCCATCTGGTCGAGGAAGCGGTCGCCGTGGCGGCGCACGCTGCGGTAGTGGCGAACTTTGGCCAGGATCACCCACAGCGAGGCGATGGAGAAGAGTCCCAGCACGCCGAGCACGGCCAGGGTGGGGAAGCTGGCGCCGACCACCATGTCCAGCATCCCTTGCTGAAGCTGCCAAGGGGCGGCCGGGCCGGGGCTGGCGGGAGCGACGAATGTCGAGGCTGGCGCAGGCGGAAGGGTCATGCGGCGGTCGGCGCCGAGGCGATGTGCTCGAACGTCCGGCGGAGCCCCTCGGTCAGGCTGACGGTGGGGGTCCAGCCCAGGGACCGCAGCTTGGCGGTGGCCAGAACCGAGCGGTTGATCTCGCCAGGCCGGGCGTCCCGGTGGCGGCGGTTGCTGGGAACGTTCGCGGCTTGCTCGAGCCGCTCCGCCACGGTGTTCACGCTGGTGGGGACCTCCGTTCCCACGTTGAAGGCTCGGCCGTCGATGCCGGACTCCTCTGGAAAGGCAGTCTCCGCCGCCATCAGATTGGCGCGGGCCACGTCGCCGACAAACACGTAGTCCCGGGTCTGCTCTCCGTCCCCATAGATCGTCAGGGGCTTGCCGGCCAGGAGTCTCTCCGAGAAGATCGCCACCACGCCCGCCTCTCCGTGGGGGTCCTGGCGGGGGCCGTAGACGTTGCCGTAGCGCAGCGCGGCGTACTCCAGCCCGTAGACCTCTCGGTAGCAGTTCAGGTAGTGCTCGCCGGCCAGCTTGGTGACGCCGTAGGGAGACATGGCGCTCTTGGGGGCCGATTCGGGAGTGGGGAACTCCTGCGGCTCGCCGTACACGACGCCCCCGCTGGAGGCGAAGACGAAGCGCTGGACGCCGGCGAGGCGGGCCGCCTCCAAGACGTTTAGAAGCCCGAGGACGTTGGCGCGTGCGTCGCGGGCCGGGTCCGCCACCGAGATGCGCACGTCGATCTGGGCGGCCTGGTGGTTGATCACGTCGAAGCGCTGGCGTCGGATCAGGCGGGCCGCGTCCTCGCTGCCGATGTCGGCGTGGAGGAAGGTGGCTTCGGACGGCACGTTCTCCATCCGTCCGGACGACAGATCGTCCACGATCCATACCTTGTCGCCCCGGGCCAGGTGGGCTTCGGCGACGTGGCTCCCGATGAAGCCGGCGCCGCCGGTGACGAGGACTTTGCGGCTGTCGTCGAGCATCTGCTCCTGGGGTCCGGTGCTTCTGGGGGGCCGGTGCTTCCCTGGGGTCCGCTGGTCCGGTGCTTCCCGGGGGTCCGCTGCGGGAGGGCGCTCCGTTGCAGGAATCTAGTGGCTTTGCGACGAACGTTGCAGTGCGGAGTGCGTTACCAGTTGCCGTGTGGAGCGCCTCACCCGCGCCGCTGGCGGATGCGTGCCCGGAGTTGAGCGGCGAAGCGGGAGTAGAGGGGGACGCGGAAGAGGGCGCCGGCGGTGAGGACAAGGCCGCACCATGTTGCGAGGGCGGCGAAGACGACGCCCAGCCGGAGGAGTTCGCTGGCTTCGTAGGGGTCCGGGAGCGCTGCGACGGCGGTCCACAGGAGGAAGGTCGGCAGTGCCATGGCGGCGGCGATGCGGCCCACTCCCCGGAAGGCGGCGGAGAAGCGGCGGCCAGGGGCCAGCTCGGGGGGCGCGGCACACCAGAAGGCGATGGCCGTCAGCACGTTCATCGCCACTTGGGCGGCCACTAGTCCGACGAACGACCACAGCCAAGCCGCCGGGATCAACGCCAGCGCCCGAAAGAGGTGGCCGACCACCTGCACCCGGTTGACCAAGCTGGAACGCCCGGTTGCGAAGGCCGCCTGGAACGCCAGCTGGTTCCGGCCTTGGACCACCACCCCGACCATGAAGAGGGCCATGCTGGTCGCCACCGGGCCGAGCATTCCGCTCCGAGCCAGCTCGCCGCGACCGAAGAGGAGGGCGGCGATCCACGGCGACATGATCGCCACGAAGACGGCGGCGGGAACGGCAACGGCGGAGAGGTTCTCTAGGGAGGATGCGAGGGCGGCGCCTGGGTTGCGGTCCGGGGCGCGGGAGAAGCGTGCGAGCGCCACGGTGGACGACGAGTCGTTGAGGGCGCCGTGGAGGAGGTCGTGGACCATGCGGCCGAAGACGACGGCGGTGAACAGCCCGGGGCCGAGGGTGGAGGCGGCGATCCGGTACACCCATTCGCTGCCGGTGGCGGCGGCGTGGCTCCATCCCATGCCGGCCCAGCGCCTCCACACGCGCCGGGAAGCTTGCTGGTGGGTTGAGGAGGGGGAGGCGCCGTCCACGGGGAGGCGAGCGCGGAGGGGGGCTTGGCGGCGGGACCAGGCCAGGAGGACGATGCTGCCCGTCGCTGCGCCCGCCAGGCCCGCCCAGGCCAGTGCCGTCAAGCCGAAGCGGTCGCCCGCGAGGAGCAGCAGGCCGAGGGTGGCGGCGGCGGGCAGGACCCGGTTCCCCACCGCCACGCGGCCGAAGCGGCCCGCCGCCTCCAGGGCTACCAGGGCCGTGGTCGCCAGGGCGAGGAACGCCAGGGCGGGTGCTCGGATGCGCAGGAGAGCGACGGTCAGCGCGCGTTGCTCGCCGTCGTAGCCGGGGGCGAAGGCGTCCACCAGCCAGGGGGCGAAGACCACGGCGGCGGCGGCGGCCAGCAGCGCCGCCCAGCCGACTTGGCGGCGTATCGTCGCCAGCAGCATCCGCCCGTCGCCGGACCCGGCCCCGAGCGCAGCGTACTCGGGGAGGGCGATCGACTTGAGAGGGCCGAGCATGAACGCCTTGGCCAGGAACGCCACGACGTACAGGCTCATGAAGTAGGCGTCGGTTTCGGCGCCGGCGCCGAAGTAGAAGCCGATCAGGGATTGGAGCGCCAAGCCCAGGACGGCGGCGGCGACGGTGCCGGCCCCCAGGGCCCCCAGCCCGCGGGCGGCGCGCATGGCCCGCTGAGCGTCCCCTACGCGGTCCTGTTGCCCGCGCCGTGGCTTCGGCGGGCCAGCCAGGTCGTGCCGGCCACGATCTCGAGCTTCACGACCTCGGCGGTCAGGCCCGCCGCCAGCGCCGCCCGGAGGTGCGCCTCCGCCTCGGCGTCGGAGCCCTCGGGACAGGCCAGGACCACGTGCTCGGCCCGGGCCCGCCGCGCCAGCGCCGGCAACCGGGAGATCGGGCCCAGGACGGGCACGCCCTGGACTCTGCCCTTGACGATCCGCGGTCCCGACTCGGCGAACCCGACGATGTGGTACTCGCCGCCGTTGCGAGCTCGAATCTCCCGGTAGGCGGAGAGCACCCCTTCGGCGGAGCCGGCGACGATCGTGCGCTTGCCCTCACGAGCGTCGCGCTCACGGGCCGTCACCTCGCCCAGCCGTCGGACGCCCAAGCGAGTGCCGGCGACGAAGAGCAGGGTAAGCATCCCCTCGATGACCACCACCGTGCGCGGGAACGACGGCAGGCGCAGCGCCAGGACGAGGGTCGCGAAGAGGAGCGATCCCAGAAGCACGGTTCCGGCGAGGCGGAAGGTGTCCGGGGTGGAGGCGAGTCGCCACCGGGTGTCGTAGATCCCCCTCAAGAGGGCCAACCCCACCCGGAAGAGGATGAGAAACGGCAGGACGGCGGCCATGTTCTGGAGCTGGTCCGCGGGGATCACGCCGTCGAAGCTGAGGTGGAAGGCCAGGTACAGCGCCGCGAAGACGAGGAGCACGTCGCCCGAGACGGCGCCGAAGAGCATCACCCAGCGGTACCAGGGGGATTGCTCCCAGCCTCGGCGAGAGGGCTTGACGAGAAAGTCCCGGAAGCGCTCCTGCACGTGGCCGTCGTAGAGGAAGGCGCCGGCGTAGAAGAGGATCACCAGGAAGAGCGCGGCGCCGGCGGCGTAGGTGAGGGGCGCGACGGTGATCGCCATGAGGCCCAGCGCGCCCGCCACCACCGAGAGGGCGTACACCGCCGCCAGGGCGCGGCCGTGGGAGAGGCCGTGGGCGAGAAGGCGGTAGTTGATGTGATCGGCCTGTCCTCGGCTCACCGGCACGCCGCGAAGCTTCCGGGTGAGGGTCACGAAGGTGGCGTTGAAGATCGGGACCGCCAGCAGCATGGCGGGGGCCAGGACGGTCATGCCCACATGGGTCATTCCCCGCCAAGAGTCGCCGATCGCCAGGCCCGCCAGGAGGAAGCCCAAGAACATGGAGCCCGAGTCGCCCAGGAGGATGCGGGCGGGAGGAAGGTTGTGGCGCAGGAAGCCCAGGCAGGCGCCCGCCGCGGCCAAGGCGAAGAGGCCGGTTCCGGTTCGGTCGGTGGCGAAGGCGAAGAAGCCGACGGCGGCGGCAGCAGCAGCGGCGACCCCCGGCAGCATGCCGTCCATGTTGTCGATCAGGTTGAAGGCGTTGCACAGCCCCACGAACCAGAAGAGGGTCAGGGGAACGGCCACCCACTCCAAGCCGGGTCCGAGCGGGAACGTCACGCCGGAGACGATCATCAGGGTGGCGGCGGCCAGTTGGGCCAGCAGCTTGGTTCGCGGTGCCAAGGGGTAGGCGTCGTCCCAGAGGCCGACGATGAAGAGGCAGGTCGCGCCCAGGAAGACGTTGGCCAGCGGCGCCGGCGGATGGCCCCGTGCGCCGATCGCTACGAACGCCAGGAGCGAGACGGCCCAGAGGACGATCCCGCCGCCCAAGGGCACGGCCACGGCGTGGTTCGGGTCCGGCTTGGAAAGGAGCCCGAGACGGGGCAGAGTGCGCACGGCCACGTGGGTCAGCAGGTAGCCCGCGACGGCGGCGACTCCCGCGAAGGTCAGCGCCTCGAACATCAGGCGTGGGGGCGGCGGCGAGGAACGCGGGGCTCGCGGCCCGGCGGGTTGCGAGCGTACCACTCGGCCGTCGCGAGGATCGCATCCGCCAGCTCGATCCGGGGCTGGAACCCCAGGAGATCGGACGCCTTGGTCATGCGGGGGACGCGCACGTCGATGTCGGAGAAGTCGATCTTGCGGAAGACGATCTCGGAGGTGGAGTCCAGGAGGGAGACGACGCGCCGGGCCAGGTCGTAGATCGTGAGGGTGTTGCGCGGGTTGCCGATGTTGAAGGTCTCGCCGACGGCGGCCGGGCGCTCAAGGGCGCGGACGAGGGCGTCCAGGAAGTCGTCGATGTAGCACCACGAGCGGATCTGGGCGCCGTCGCCGTGCACCTCCAGGGGCTCGCCCCGCTGGGCGGCGGCGATGAAGCGGAGCATGGCGTGGTCGCCCAGCCGCAGGCGCCCGAAGACGTTGAAGGGTCGGATCGTGACGGTGGGCAGCCCCCGCTCCCGGTGGTAGCAGTACACCAAGTGCTCGCCGGCCAGCTTGGCGATGGAGTAAGTCCAGCGCGCCTCCCCGACGGGGCCGATCGTGGCGGGAGACTCTTCGCCGGCGCGGAAGGCGTTGATCCCGCTCACCTCGGAGGTGGAGAAGTACACGAAGCGGTGGAGGTCGTCGCGGCCCTCCACGGCCCGGAGGAGGTTGCGGGTTCCGGTGAAGTTGGTCTCGATGGTGTCGAGTCCCCGGGCGCGCACGTTGTTCACGCCGACCACGGCTGCCAGGTGCACGATCGTGTCGTGGCCTTCGGCGACCTTGGCCAAGGCGTCTTCGTCGAGGACGGATCCCTTGACGAGCCGCAGCGACGGGTGCTTCCAGGCCCGGCTTAGGGCGATGGCGTTGTCGTGGAAGGACCGGTCGTAGAGGGTGACTTGGTTGTCGGCGACCAAGCGTTCCGTGAGGGCCGATCCGATGAAGCCGCCTCCGCCAGTGACGAGGACCCTGTGGCCGGCGAAGGACGGCGGTTCGGTAGGCGGAGGATCGGTAAGCGGGGGATCGGTGCCGGACATTGTGCCTTGGAAGGTAAACCGTTCTGCATGGGTTTGGCAGGGACGCCCTATATGGGCTTGGCAGGGACGCCGGCAACGCGGGCTCCGGGGGCCACGTCGGCGACGGCCACCGCTCCGGCTCCCACCACGGCGTCGGCTCCGATCGTGCAGCCGGGCGCGACGACTGCGCCGGTTCCCAGGAAGGTGCGGGGGCCCAAGACGACCCGCCCGGCAATGTGAACGCCGGGACAGATCACCGAGTCGTCGCCGATGCGCGCGTGGTGAGCGACGGTGGCGCCCGGGTTGACCACGACGTTGCGGCCCACTTCCACGTCCACGGTGAACGACGTGGCGCCCATGACCAGGCAGCCGTCGCCGAAGGAAACGCTGCGCGTGCGGACTGCGGTGGGGTGGAGCCAGGTGGCGAGGGCGGCGCCGAGGGCTTGGAGGCGGCGGCGGAGGGCGGCACGGACGGCAGGGTCGCCGATGGCCACCAGTGCCGTGAAGTCGGCGGCGCGGCCTTCCAGCCAAGCGACCGGGCCGAGTACCGGGAGGCCGTGGACCGAGCGGCCCTGAAGGTCGGGGGAGTCGTCCAGGTAGCCGGCGAGGCGGGGGGCGGCGAGGTGCGCGGCGGCGCCAGCTTCCATGGAGGACGGAGGCTTGGCGGCGACGAGCGCCTCGTGGACCGAGAGAGCATCGGCGCCCAGGTCGCCGGCGCCCACCAGCACGACGGGCCGCTGGCTCATGGGGCGGGCCGCTGGCTGGGGTGCACGGGAGGCTCCGAGCCGGCGGCTTGGGCGCACGCCTCTCGGTAGAGGCGAAAGCGCTCCTTCCAGGTGGGGAAGCGGCGGAGGCGCTCGAAGCCGGCTTGGCGAAGGGCTCGACGCCGAGCCGGATCGGCTAGGACGCGGGCCACTCCTCGGGCACAGTCCGACGGGTCGAGGGGGTCTACGTACTCGGCTGCGGGGCCGCACACTTCCCTGGCGAAGTCGTAGCCGCTGGTCACCAGAGGCACTCCGAAGTGCATCGCCTCCACGTAGGAAGCGGAGAAGGACTCGAGCAGCGACGGCAGGAAGACGGCGTCGGCGCTGCGGTAGAGGGCGCCGAGCTGCGAGTGGGGCACTTGGCCCACCCGCTCGATGGGGACGGCTTCTCCCCAGCGGCGAAGGGCGTTGCGGAACGAATCGAGCCACGGCTCCCGGTCCGACGCGATCGTCATTGCGAAGCGTCCCGGGCCGGCACCCAGCTCGTGGAGGCGGACGCCGGTCTCGGGAACGACAGCAAAGTTCTTCAAGGGCTTGGGAACGCCGATCACCAGTACCCGCCATGGCTGCCGGGGCCGATCCGTCGCGGGAGCGGGCTCCTCGTCGGCGAGGAAGGCCGAGGGGCCGTTGGGGACGATCGCGAAGCTGCTGGGTTCGATCCGCCACTGGGCCGAGAGCCGACGAGCCATCGTCCGCGTCTGAACGCACACCCTTTGCGCGCGTCGCACCGCCAGGGAGGCGTACCGCAGTCGGGCCCGGTCCTGCAGCCGCCGAGCCGGCCGAATCTGGTCCCACATCGGCGATTCGGGGTAGGCCGCAGTCGGATCGTGCCAACCCACGACGGTGGGCACTGGGCTGCGGAGGGGGCCCGCGCCCGCCAAGGTGAAGACCACGTCGGCGTTCCACTCCTTGGCCAGCCGGGGCAGCCAGCGGTTCTCCAGTGCCAGGCGATGGGCCATTCCTCGCGGGTCCGCGGTCGTTGCGTCCTGCCAGGGGCGGGTCGTGAGCTCCTGAATCCCCAGCCCGGAACGGGACACGCACAGCCACTGGTCGTCTCCGCCCCACGTGGCGACCGCCCGCCAGAAGTTGGCCGCGTTTTGCGCTCCGCCTCCGCCGGGCGGAAGCGGCAAGAGGTTGACGAGAAGTCTCATTGGCAATCTAGAAGTCTCATTGGCAATCTACTATACTCTATGGGACTTGCCGGACGCGAAGGCGGCTCTCGGCCCATCTCCGTCCCCCCTTGGACAGAGGACTGTGTTGAAGACGCGATTCGTCGCCGCATCTCTCTTGCTGGCCGCACTGTGGGCGCCTCGCCCTGCCGCAGCCCAGGCGACCGACGGGAGTGACGGCGGCCCGACCGGCGATTCGGGCGGAGCACTGCTGCCCGGCGACGTGGTGGACGTGCAGATATGGCGTGAAGAAACCCTCTCCGGCCAGTTCGCGGTGGACGAATCGGGCACCGTCGTGCTTCCCCTGGTGGGCGCGCGCAACGTTATGGGCGTGTCGGCCCAAGACCTGCGGGACGACCTGACGGCGGCGTATGCCAGGTTCCTGAACAACCCGTCGATCAACGTGAAGCTCCTGCGGCGGATCACCGTGTCGGGCGAAGTGCGGGTTCCTGGGCTGTACACGGTGGACGCCACCGTCAGCATTGCCGACCTCATCGCCCAGTCGGGCGGGCTCAACGTGGACGCCGACGCGGAGAAGATCGCGCTGTTCAGGGACGGCCAGCGCTTCGAGCTCGACCTGAACGGTGCCACCGTGGTGGGCCAAGCCGGCATCCGCTCCGGGGATCGAGTCTCGGTGGGGCAGCGCAGCTGGCTGTCGCGCAACTTCCCGTCGGTGGTGGGGATCGTGTCGATCATCAGCAACGTCGCCCTGATCGCTATTAGTGCGAACAACAACTAGCGGCACAGTGCGGAGCGGCACAGGGCGGAGCGGTTCGGTGCGGAGCGGCCGAGACGATGCGGCGCGGGAAGGCCGAAACGGCGAGGGGCTGTTGGCGGCTGCGGCGCCGGCAGAGTCTCCCTTCCGGGATTTGGTCCACCTCCTCCGGCGCAACTTGCGGATCGTCCTGGCGTCCACCGCGCTTTTCGGCGGCGCCACCGCGTGGTACGTGTGGACCGTTCGGCCCGTCTACGAGGCCGCAGCCACCATTCACGTGGACGCCAGCCGGCCCGTCACCCAGGAGTTCGCCTTCATCGCCGAAATCCTTCGGGCGGGCGACGTGGAGACCGAGATGGCGCTGCTGGGCGCGCGGAGCTTGGTGGAGGCCGCGGTTGACTCGCTGGCGCTTCAGGTCGTCTTCGTGAAGCCGTCCAGCTTGGGGCGCGAGGACGTGTTCGCCGAGGCCAGCGCGAGCCGCACGACGACGGCGGAGCAGTACGACTTTCGTCGCGAGGAGGGAGGCACGGGCGAGCGGTACGGGATCGTCGACTCGGAGGGCCGGGAGATCGGGCGGATCGGTCCGGGAGAGGCGCTGGTGTTCAACGGCGCGCGCATCGTGCTGGCGGCGGGCGAGCTTCCGGAGACGTTCCGCATCCGCACGATGGAGTTCCGCGAGGCCGTCGAGAGCTTGGTGCAGGACGTGTCGGTGGTGCGGCCCGCCCGAGAGGCGTCGGTCATGTCGGTTGCGTACCGGGGGACGGACCGGGGGTTGGTGGCGGAAGTCCCCAACCTGCTGGCGTCGGCGTACTTGGAGCGTCGCAACCAAGCCAAGCGATTGGAGGCCGACTCCACCGTGGCCTTCCTGGAGCGGCAGATACGGGAGCACGGCGACAGCTTGCAGAAGGCCGAGCAGGCCCGGCTCGAGTTCCAGCAGGGCGCCCAGGTCGTGGACTTGGCGGCGGAGGGCGCGGCGCAGGTGCGGCTCCGGGCCGACGCCCAGGCCGAGAAGCGCCGGCTCGAGGGCGAGCTGACGTCGCTGACGGCGGTGCTGGCGGCGATCGAGTCGCAGGGTGCCGTCGCCAGTCGCGGAACCAGGGAGCGGTCGCCGTACCGGGGGCTCGCCGCGTTCGCGACCTTCCTGGAGAACCAAGCCGTCACGGCGCTCCTCTCGGAGCTGAACCGCATCGAGACGGATCGGACGGCCCAGCTGGAGCTGCGCACCCCGGTCCACCCGGAGGTGGTGGCGATGGACGCCCAGGTGCGCCAGCTGGAGGGCGAGCTCTACCAGTTGGCGGTGAACTACCGGGACAACTTGGAGGCGCAGATCAGCTCGGCCGACGAGCAGCTCGTCCAGTTCGGCCAGCAGCTGGAGCGCATCCCCGCCAACACGGTGCAGCTGGGGCGCTTGGAGCGGCAGGTGGAGAACCTCTCCGACATCTACGTCACGCTCCAGACTCGCTTGCAGCAGGCGCGGGTGGCCCAAGCGGTGCGCTCCGGAGACGTGCGCATCGTCGATCCGGCGATCGAGCCGCGCCGCCCCATCCGCCCGCGAAAGGTGCGCGGGCTGGCGTTGGCGCTCTTCTTCGGGTTCGTGGCGGGCACGGGGCTGGCGGCGGCCCGAGACCAGATGGACGACCGGATCCGCTCGCGGCAGGACCTGGCCCAGCTGACCCGTGCGCCGGTGCTGGCTGTGATCCCGCGCATCGCCGGTGCCAAGTCGAACGGTCGCAGGGAGGGAGCGGCTGGGAAGGGCGCGGACCGGCCGCTGGTTGCAGGAGACGCGGCGCTCCGAGGCTCGCCGGCGGCGGAGGCGTACCGGGCGTTCCGGACGAACGTCACCTTCCTGAACGTGGACCGCCCGCTCCAGGCCGTGCTGGTGACCAGTCCCGGTCCTTCCGAGGGGAAGTCCACCTGCGCAGCCAACTTGGCCACGACCCTCGTGCAGCAGGACGCCGACGTGCTGCTGGTGGATGCGGACCTTCGGCGGGGAGTGATCCACAAGATATTCGACCGACGCTCGGAGCCGGGGCTGACCAATGTGCTGAAGGGCGACGTGGGGTTCGAGGACGCTGTTCGGGAGGTGGAAATGGGGGAGGACGGGGAGGGCGCGCGGCTCCACTACCTGCCCACGGGCACGTTGCCTCCCAACCCTTCGGAGCTGCTGGGCTCCGAGCACATGGCGTCGCTGGTGGAGAGCCTGCGGGGGCGGTACAAGGTCGTCCTCTTCGATTCGCCGCCCCTCAACTTGGTGACCGACGCTGCCGTGCTGGGGACGTTGGCCGACGGCGTCGTCCTGGTAGCTCGGGCGGGCGTCACCCTCCAAGGCGCCTTCGAGTTTGCCCGTGGTCAGCTGGAAGCCGTGGGCGCTCCCCTCTGCGGCGTGGTGCTGAACGACGCCGACGGGAGCGGACGGGGCCGGTACTACGGGGCCGGCGACTACGGCTACTACCGGCAGTACTACAAGACGGCGGACGCCTGACTCCTGGCGGACGCCCGACTACGAACGGGACGCCCGACTGGGACGAGCTGCCGGCGACCGCGGCGGGGGGCAAGGACAGATCGCGGCGCGGAGGCGAGGGTACTGCACGTGGCTCCAAATCCGCTCTTCGACTATGGAGCGCGCGGCGGCTCCAACCCGTCTCGCGTAGGGCGGGTCGGCGGCGAGCCTGAGCAGGTGGTCGCGAAACCCGGCGGGCGAGTCGGCGAAGAGGACGCTTTCGCCGTCCCGGGCCAAGTCCTCCACGCCCCCGCCCTTCTGCAACGCCACGGGCAGCGCCGCCGCCATGCAGTTCAGCACCGACACGCGCCCCCCTCGGCCCTGGCTCCAGGCGTCGCTGGCCATGGGAGACACGGCGGCGTCCATGGAGGCGAGTGCGCGAAGCTCGTTCTCCTCGGACCAGGGGAGGAAGGCGATCCGGCTCGGCGGGAGGGGATCGAGCAGAGGTCGTTCGTTGCTGCACACCACGAACTCGAAGCCAGGAAGCTCCTCCGCCAGGGACGCCAGCACGCCGGCGAGCGGGGCGAGGTAGCGCAAGTTGCGGCCGTGGCCGATCCACCCGACCCGGAAGGGGTCGTCGGAGGATGCGCGCTTGCGCCGGGGGAAGTCTCGGAAGCGGCGGGCGTCCAGGCTGGGGTAGATCACGGCGACGTTGGAGTTCTGCTGGACGGCGTAGCGCTTCAGGGGCTCGGACCCCACGATCACCTGGTCCGCCAGGCCGAGGGTGGCACGCAGCCGACGGCGTCGGGATGCGGCGGCGGACGGGGCTTCGTCGCTGTGCGCCCGAGCGTAGAGCGCGTCGTCGAAGTCGTAGACGATGCGCGTGCCCGACGACTTCCAAGCGTTCACCACGGCGCCGGGAAAGAGCAGCTTTTGGATCAGCACCACGTCCGACGCGCGTGCGCCCTTCCACGCCCGAAACAGGCACGACACGCGCTTGCGGGCGGCGGCGGGCGACCATCCCTCCGGCCCTCCGTACTCGACCCAGCGGAGGGGGAAGAAGTCCTGCTCCAGAGCGTCGCGGTAGTTCCACAGACGATGGCGCGTTCCCGCAGCCTGTCGGGTGCCGGCGGCGATCACCAGCAGCGAAGGCTTGGTCGGCATGTTCGGGAAGCTACGTCCGGGTGCCGGGGGGTTCAAGCCGGGGGTGGGCGGGGGGCGACGAGGGGCGGGCCATGTGCGGCATAGCGGGCTTCGTGGGGCGGCCCGGCGCTGACGGACTCGATCGCATGATCTCGGTTCTTCGGCACCGGGGTCCCGACGGCGAGGGGGCCCGAACCTTCGAGGGGCCGATGGGCTGGACCGGGCTGGCGAGCACGCGGCTGGCGGTGCAGGACCTGGGGAGCGCCGCGGAGATGCCCCTGTCCACCGACGACGGGCGGTTCACGATTGCATACAACGGTGAAGTGTACAACTTCCCGGCGTTGCGGAAGGAACTGATGGCGAAGGGGCACGTCTTCCGCTCCAGGGGGGACACGGAAGTGGTGCTGGCGGCGTACCGGGAGTGGGGCGCCCAGTGCTTGCAGCGCTTCAACGGGATGTTCGCAATGGCGGTTTGGGACGCGCGGGAGCATGTCCTCTTCCTGGCCAGGGACCACTTCGGGATCAAGCCGCTCTACGTGGCGCAGCTGCCCGGCGGGCTGGCGTTTGCTTCGGAGGCGAAGGCACTGCTGGAGCTGCCCGAGATCAACGCCGAGGTGGACCCTGGCGCGCTAGCCCGATACATGGCGTTCCTTTGGGTGCCGGAGCCGGGGTCGATCTTCCGGGGCGTCGAAAAGCTGCCGGCGGCGCACTACTGCTTGTACAGGGGAGGCGATCCTGTGTACGTCCGCTGGTGGGACGTCCGCTTCCCGCCGGCATCGGAGCCGCTGCCAAGCCGGCCGGCGGAGGATGTGGCGGCCGAGCTGCGGGCGCGCTTGGAGGCGGCGGTGGCTGGCCAGATGCTGGCCGACGTGCCCGTGGGAGCGTTTCTCAGCGCTGGACTCGACTCGAGCAGCGTCGTCGCGGCGATGGCGAAGACGAGCGCGGAGCCGGTCAGGACGTTCACTGTGGCGTTGCCGCGTGGGCGGGCGCGGGGCGCGTACGGCGCCGACGATCCCGAGGTGGCGCGACGGACGGCGGAGCGGCTTGGGTGCGTGCACAGTACTCTCCCCCTGGAGGCCGACGTGGCGGATCTGTTGCCGCGCCTGGCTTGGCATCTGGACGACCCGGTGGCCGACCCGGCGGTCCTGGCCGCCTACCTGGTGAGCAGGGCCGCGTCGGAGGAGGTGACGGTGCTGCTCTCGGGGATGGGGGGAGACGAGCTCTTCGCCGGGTACCGGAAGTACCGGGCCCACGATCTGGCGCTGAAGTACCAGCGGTGGGTGCCGAGAGTCGTGCGCTCTCGCGTGTTGGAGCCGCTGGCGGCCCGCTTTCCACTGATGACCGGTACGCGCTTGGCGCCGGCGGTGCGCTTGGCCAAGAAGATGGCCCGCAGCGCGTCGCTGCCTCCCGTGGACCGGTTCCTGGCGGACGGTATGCGCCTGGACGAAGGCGAGGCAGCGGCCCTCATGGCGGACGACTTGCGGGAGGCGGTCTGGGCAGGCGACGGCGACGTGAGGGGTGCTCACCTGGGTGCCTTCGCTCGGGTCCGGGACGCCGACTTCCTCCACCAGATGCTCTACGTGGACATGGTCACGTTCATGCCCAGCCTGAACCTGCTTTACAGCGACCGGACCAGCATGGCCGCGTCGGTGGAGGTGCGGGTTCCGTTCCTGGACCGAGAGCTGGTGGAGTGGGTGGCGGCGTCGGTGGCGCCTCGATTGAAGCTGGCCGGCGGCACGACGAAGCGCGTGTTGCGCGAGGCGATGCGCGACGCCGTGGGGCCGGAGGTGCTGCGCCAGCCCAAGGCCGGCTTCGGAGCGCCGGTGGACGTTTGGCTGCGGGGCGAGCTGAGGGAGATGCTGGGGGACCTGCTGGCGCCCGCCCGAGTGCGCCGCCGGGGGTTCTTCAAGCCGGAGGCGGTGCAGAGCCTGCTGGAGCGCCACGCGGCAGGGCGCGAGGAGCTGTCGTATCCGATCTGGCAGCTTCTAGCGTTCGAGGCCTGGGCGGAGCGGTTCCTGGGGTAGGAGGCCGGCGGCTCGGCGGCTGGCGGTGACTGGGCGGCTGAGGGCTCCATGGCCGGCGGCACCGCGGCCGGCGGTTCGGCGGCTCTCCAACACCAGCTGGATGGCGTAGGCGGTGCCGGCGAAGAAGATCAGGTTGTTCCCCAAGAAGCGGTGGGTGCGAAACGACAGCAGCACGGCCAGGAAGAAGTCGATGTAGACGACCAGCCAGAAGAGGTTGCCTTTGGCGAGGAAGCGGTTGTAGGCGACGGCCACTAGCGCACCGTACAGGCCGGGCATGAGGAGTGCTCCGGCAAGGCCGAAGTCGAAGTAGAGAAACCCCAGGAAGGTGGGCGTGTTGTGCGTCCCGTAGAGGTGGCTGAGTTCGTCGCCCACGTTGCGCGTCTCGGGGATGAGGGTTCGCAGCAGGTCGAAGCTGTTCAGGCCCATCGTGAGCGGAGTGTCCTGTTCAACGGTGAGCTGGAGGTTCTTGAAGCTTGCGCCCGTGTGAGCCCAGGCGGTGGCGAGGGCGCCCGTGTCGACTCTGGGGTTCTGGATCTCTGGGTTCTCCTGGAACTCGCGGCGGCGGGCGGCTTCCACCACGACGAAGACCGCAAGTCCCAGTACGGCCAAGAGCGTGGCGGCCCGTCGTCGCCGCAGGGAGGCTGCGTACGCCACGTAGACGCCGGCCCACGCGATGGCGGCCAGCGCCGCGACCCGCACGCCGCCGAACATGAGCATCACTACGGAGGCCGCCGCCAGCGCGAACCAGAAGAGCCGGAACGCCGCCGAGCCCGACTTCATGACCAGTGCCACGCAGAGCGTCGCGGCCAGGATGTGCAGGTTGTAGAAGTAGCCCAAGTAGGGAAGCTGAAAGGTCCGGCGAAGGGTGTTGACGGCGGGCGAGAAGAGTGGAATCCCGCCGGCGACGCGAACGAACCACCACGTCGTGAGCGTTGCTACTGCAAAGACCGCCAGCGTGGCCCAAGGCAAGGCCGGCGCTTCCGCCAGTCGACGGAGCCCCGAGCGAGTGGCGTTGGGGTCCGGCACCGCCAAGCGTCTCGTGGCGAGGACGTAGCCGCAGACGAAGGATGCCAGTGCCAGGAAGACCACCACGTACGTCTGGAGCTCGAAGGGGTCGGCGTAGTAGGGCTCGTCGTACGTCTTGGAAAGGCGAAAATGGGCAAAGCCGAACACCCCGATCCAAGCGGCGGCGAACACGGCCAGGGGATGGATCGGGTCGCGGGTTGCGGACGCGATTCGCCATGCCGCTGCCAGCGCGCCGGCGATCAGCGCAGCGCCGATGAAGACGTCCATCTACCTGCCGGTCGGTTGCGAGGGTCGGGCTGTCGAGTCGTACCAATCTAGACCGGAGCGGACCCCGGGGGTTGAAACGGGCCAGCGAGGGCGACTAGAAACGGGCCAGCGAGGACGGCTACAAGCGACAGCGGTCGTGGAGGGCGGCAGCCGACGCCAGCATGAGCAGAAGCGAGTCTGCGGCGGGGCGGTCCGCTTCGGGCAGGCTGGGCAGCGCGTCCAGGAAGCGCAGCACGGACACGTGGTCGAAGAGCGGGACCGACTGGGCGGCCGAGCCCCGCAATGTGTCCTGCACCAAATCGTGGAGCGGGTTGGGGCCGACGACGGCCGACGGGGGCGCCCAGAAGGGTTGCTTGGGTCGGGACCGGACGGCGTCGGGAAGGTAGGGGCGCATGGCGTCGCGAAGCAGTCGCTTCTCGGGGGCGGAGGAGGCTAGAAGCGGCAGCGGGAGTGCGTTGACGTGCTCGAAGAGGATGTGATCCAGGAACGGGAGCCGCACTTCCACGCCGTGCGCCATGTCCAGTCGATCGGCGGCTAGGTGGTAGTTGACGAACAGGGAGTGGAGCCAGAGGTAGAGGAGGCGCCGGGCAGGCTCGCGCTTGGAGAGGCGGGCCGACTTCGCGCAGCGGCGGTAGTAGGTGCGGTAGGGGTCGTACCGGCGGAACGAGCGCGCGAAGTCGGGGGCAAGCACGGACTGGAGGTGGCCCAGGCCCGTGGTCAAGCGGGTGAACAGAGCCGGAGACGTGCCGAGGAGCGATGCGATCCGGGCCATCCAGGGCGAAGCGGTCGCCAGCGCGGGCCACTTCCGGGAGGGCGGGCGGAGCAATAGGGGGAGGAGTCGCGGGAGAAGGCGCAGCCGCCCGACCGACTGGCTCGCGTGGGCGGCCATGCGGAGGAACTCGTAGCCGAAGAAGGCTTCGTCGGCCCCCTCGCCCGCCAGGACCGCTCGGAAGCCGGCCTGCCGCACGCTGCGGGCGAGCAGGAACCGCGCCACGCCATGTGCGTTGTACTGCAACGTCTCGGCGTGCCAGACCGCGTCGCTGAAGTGGTCGGCCAGGTCCGAGTCCGCCAGTGTTGCCATGTTGTGGGTCGCCCCCGCGGCGGTCGCCATCTCCTGCGCTGCGTCGCTCTCGTCGTGGCTGCGTCGCTCGAAGCCCACGGTGAAGGCGGCGACAGGTTCGTCGGCGTGGGCCGAAGCAACTCCCAGTACCGACGACGAGTCCAGCCCGCCGCTGAGCAAGCATCCGACGGGAACGTCCGCGTCCATGCGCAGCTGGACGGCTTCCCGGACCAAGCGGCGCACCTCGACGGCGCTGTCGGTGCTCGTGGCGACGGGCGCGGTTCGTGGCGACGGAGACGGGGGCAGGTCCCACCAGCGCTCGATGCGAACCCCGGCGTCCGACGCCAGCAGGAAGTGTCCGGGCGGAAGTTGGGCGACGCCGGCGAAGAGCGACCTCCGTTCGTCGGGACAGGCGTGAAGCGCATGATAGGCCGCGCGCATGTCCCACGCCGGGGGAACGCCCGCCGCGAAAAGCGCCTTCGCCTCCGACGCTAGGTAGAGCGCATCTCCCTGTTCGCTGTAGAAGAGCGGCTTGAGGCCGAAGCGGTCCCGAGCGGCGAAGAGAACGCCAGCTTCCTCGTCCCAGATCGCAAAGGCGAACTGTCCCCGCAGCTTGTGCAGGCATTCGGGTCCCGCGTCCTCGTACAGGTGCAGGGCGACTTCGGTGTCGGAGTTGGTACGGAAGCGGTGGCCGCCGGCTTGGAGGACGCCGCGCATCCGCCGGAAGTCGTAGAACTCGCCGTTGGCCGCGATGCGCAGTCGTTCGTCCTCGCTGGCGATCGGCTGGGCGCCCTCCGGGTCGTTGATCGCAAGTCGGGCGTGACCGAGGCCGATGCGCCCCGAGGGAGAAGTCCAGATGCGCTGGCCGTCGGGTCCCCGGTGTCGGAGGGCCGCCGTTGCGCGGTGCACCGCCTCGTGGGCAACAGGACTATGCCAGGGCCGGATCGCGACGATTCCGCACATGCGACCGTCAGGCCCAGGCCGTTGTTGCGTGGAGGGTGGCGACGCCATCTCGGCAGCTAAAGCGCATCAGGAAGCGACGCTCTCCACGAGCCAGGTCCAGGTTGTCGGGCGTGATCCGCTGGACGACGGACCAGACGCCGATCGTGCCCGCGTTGGGGTGTGCACGGGCGTATCGGGCGGCGTGGCGGGCCAAGATCGTCCTTGCGACGTGGGTTCGCGCCTCGGGTCCCATCTGAAGCCACACATTGCCGATCAGGTAGGACTGGAGGAGCAGGTGGCGCATCGTGTTGTCGAACAAGGTGCTGGGATCGAGCCTCTCTTGTGTGGTGGGGTTGGGAGCGTGCGCGCCGGAGCCGGGGGCCTCGCGGAAGACCTCGTAGCGCACATGGTAGTTGCGGGAGTCCACCCAGTCGAAGAGTCGGTAGCTCTGGAACACGCCCGCCAGCCAGAGTGCGGCCCGCAGTGGGTTCGCCCAGCCGCGGGTGGAGTAGGGCTTGGAAATGGGACGCCACTTCGCTGCGGCCTCCCAAGCGAACATGGCGACCAAGGCGACGACAAGGACCAGGGCTGCGACGGCGGAGGGGTTGAGGGCGGAGGGGTCGAGGGCGGCGATCTCCGGGGCTATCTCTGGGCCGAAGGCCAAAGGCAGGGCGCCGAGCATGAGAAGGTTGCTGTAGGGAATCTTGAGCGTTGCGACGATTCCCAGGTGAAAGAAGGCCGCGCACGCCGCCAGGAGCCACTTGGTTGGCGAGTGCGCCGGAAGGATGAACACGAGCCCGAAGAGCGGCTCCAAGACCAGGGCCGCGTAGTTGGCGGTGCGCAGGACGGCGCGGCGGTTGGTCGTCCAGAAGTCGGGGGTGCGGGCGATCGGCATCCGGAGCGCGGCGTGGACTGCCGAGCCGTTTCGCCACATGGGGCTGGTGAACTTGTATGCACCCGCCACTAGGTAGATCAGCGCCATGTTGGCCATGAACGCCCGGGGGGCCGCGCCTGGGAGTGTCGTGGCGGTGCCGCCGTCGGCGCCCGGAGCCAGCGTGTGGCCCACGGGCAGCAGCACGAGCCAGAGGCAGAAGACGTGCACGATCGAGTCGTCCAAGTACGCGACCAGCACGTTCCAGCGGTAGGTGGAGACGGCGGCGGCGAAGAGGAACGCTGCGCACGCCCGTGGATGGATCCCCAGCATCACCAGGACCGCCGCGACGCAGGCGCACAGGTAGACGGCCCGGAAGACCCATCCCGGCATTCCTGGCTGAAAGAGGCTCCACCGCACGGCGGGAAGGAGCTTTGCGCACAGACGGTGGTCGATCAGGCCGTCTGGATCGCTGAAGTCGGCGGAGTAGCGGTACGCCTGCAAGAAGTAGATGAAGACGATGCCGCCCGTCCAGATGCGGAGCAGGTCCAGAGGAAGGGCGTGAACCGGAGCGGTCAGGGCCGCTATGAGATTGGACAACGCCTCGTCTGCGCCCTGTCTATGACGCCGCTCGGACGCCGACGACCGCTACGGCGTGGTCAAGAGACCTGCGCAACTCCAGCGAGAGCGAGCGCAGCATCCATGCAGAGTACTGGCCGTAGTCGTCGGCGTGCGCGGCCGCCGTGACCAGCTGGCACGCGCTTTGGACCGTCACGATCACATTGTACGCCCACCGAGCGTCCGCGCTCGGAAATTGGCGTGTGGGGCGGGCCAGGACCGTCAGCAGCGTCTCGGGATAGTCCGTTGTGTCTGCTACCTGCGGGCGAATCGCTCGCGCCAGGCTCTCGGCAACCTTCACAAGGCGATCGGCCGATTGGGCGTTGGCGACGCGCCACAACTGGCCTACCAGCGTCGCGTTCTTCGCTGTGCTTGGCCTGTAGTCCGTTGGATTCGTGACGGACGCCAGCTTCTCGCCCACGCCGTCCACGATCTCGGAGAAGGTGGGTGATCCCTCGGGCCTCTCCCACAGCCGATCGAGCAGTGTATTGACCCGTTGGGGATCAGCTGTCAGCCCTGCTCGGACCCCGGCGAGCAACCCGCGATCCAGTTCGTACAGCAGGCGGTGCAGCTCGCCGGTTCCGAGCCCAGGCGCCGACAAGGACACGCCGGTCCGCAGTGTACGATCGGTCACCGACGCGTTCACGATCGTGCCCGGTACCACCGGAAACCACTCCGGCAACTGCAAAGGCGAAGAGCTGATCGACAGCTTGAAGCGCCGTCGAGAAAGAAGGATTACGTCCAGTGATCCGGCTGTCTGGACCGTGCGCTGCAACTGCGGCTGGCATACGTCGTCCCGGACTTCGGCCAGCACATCCGCCAGATCGTTCATGATAGCGTTGGGGTCCGTGAACCCAGGCTGCCGTAGCACAGTGGCACATACCGGCTCATCGGGCGCCAGCCGCACCACCTCTGCGGCAAACGCTTCACGCGAATTCGGTTCGCACTCTTCCGTCACCGCGATCCAATGAAAGCGGACTGGTGCTTCGGAGCGTTCACGACACCTGCGAATCTCATCCACCACGTCATTAGGCCGAAGCATCTGTGTCTGTCCTCCTCCTCACGTTTGTGCTGGCCGCACGGACGCCGCCAGTCTGCCCAAGGTTCTGATTTTGACGCTCACCTGACCAGCTTCTGTCCTCAGGAAGTTGGCCTGCGACGCCGTGCGTACAATCTCGTTCGCATCCGGCAGCGGGCCAGGCGCGGGGATGCGGTCCAAGATGCCGGAAAAATCGTCAAGCGCTACCGAAAACTCCAGATGCTCGCCGCCCGTCATCGACATCTCGCGAAGAACCCAGTAGACCGTGTACAGCCATCGGTTCGTGCGGTAGCCGCCGTCGCTCATCGCCTGGCTAGCGGCTTGCCGAAAGAAGCTGTAGTCACGACAGCGCGCCATCTCTTCCAGGCGTAGTTTCTGATCACGGAAACGCAAGAAATCCCGTCTTCGCAAACGCAAGCCTCGGAGGCGTTGTTTCCGCTCAATGAGCCAGTCCACGAATACCCACAACACTTCTACCGTAAGAAATGGATGGCCTGCAGTCTCCCGATGCAGTGCATCAAGGAAGCCGGGGCTCCATTCGCATCGATCCGTCAATATTTTGCGGACAAGTCCTCCGAACTCGCTCGCTCGTGTTCCGGCGATGTCGATGTGCTCAAACAACGGAAAGGAATCCTGCTTCACGTAGGGCGCCAACTGGTTCTGGTCCATCAAGATGAAGTGCGCGTCCGGCTGTTGACCCAAGAAGACCAGAAGGTTGTCGCGGGCAAACTCCACCAACTGGTTGAGCAACGGCTGCACAATAGTATAGCGCAAAAGCGGATTCTGGTGTGTCTCTGCTTGAAGGCGGCCGAACAACGTCTCGTACTCGTCAACGATGAAGACGATTCGCTGGCCGCTGTCCAAGGACACGGGCGCGCACTCGCGAACAATCGTATCCACAAATCCTTTCCCAACTGCGTCCTGAGCTCTCAACGTCTCGTCTACTCTGTCGTAGAATAGGCGGTCCCCGGGATTTGGTTCGGTCCCGCAGGTTTGCGGTACGATTGCCGAGTCCCCGGCCTTGAAGTCCAGGTCAAAGCACGCCGTAGTCTTGCCGCTTCGCCGCACGCTACACCAAAGCCGCACACCGTTTTGGCGCTCGTAGGTGCGCAGAAGGCTGCGTACGCTGTCCCGCTGGACGTGATAGAATTTTTGCTTGGAGGGGTCCTCTAGCGGGAACTCTCGAGCGATGTTGTACTGGACTGTCGACGAACGTTTGCTGCGCAACTCGTAGATCGCCCTGTCCCAGGCGTGCACGGCCGCCTGTACAACCTCCTGGCGATCCTCGCCCACTCTGACCACGATGTCGGCCAAGTGCGGGTCCGACGACACATGAGCTGCACTGTCCGGCCGCAGCGGAGCGATCACAAGCGCGACGTCGGCGGCCCGTGCCTGCTCCAGGGCATGGGGAGTGGAGAACTCTGAGCTCAGGTAGCCATACGCCATGATAGGATGACGAGACATTGCCGACAGCGGCGGTCGCACACCCACCTCAAATCGCCCTTGAGGTACCATGTATCGGCCGAAGTGCGGAAGCGGATAGTAGTCCTCGTGCTCCTTGCGAATTAGCTTGTCAAGAGACTCGAGCAAGGGGAAAACGACTCGGCGGAACTGACTCGCCACGGACTCGCGGGCGGTGAAGGCGATGATCTTGGCCGCCACGTCGGGTTCCAGGAAGGCCAAGTTGTGGGCGATTCGCTCGAAGTGCTCTGGAAGGACGGTGTCACCTGCGCTTGCGCCGAAACGGACCGACTTGTAGCCCTCGAGAATGCCCAGCGTGGACGCCGAGAATAGGGAGCGTAAGGCTAGTGCCGAGTCCCTGTCCGACGCATCCGACGAGCGTTCAAGGTAGTACTCCAGCGGCAGTTCGAGGAAACGTGCAAGCCCGCCGATGGACTTCTTCATGGCTGCAAGCTGCGACTGGCCCACCTGTTCCATCTGGTACCCGTATCCCCTCGAAAAGATGTCGCTGGCATGGTCGTGCAGAAGGAGGCGTACCGAGTCGGTGTAGTGCTTTGCCGCCGGCTGGTTGCGCAGTTGGGCGAAGTAGCGGTCGAAGTGGCGTGTCAAAGCATCACGGTAGTGAGTTGACCACTGAAATATGTGTTGATCGGCGAGGGTCGCTAGCTGATCACGGAAGACGTCTTCCTCGGGCAGTGTTTCGACTGCCGGGTCGGTGGCATAGGCGGCTTCGACAGGCTCGCGGACAAAGAGAGGCTTGTTTGTCGTCTTCTGGTCGAGGAGCTGCAACAGCCTAGCCTTGCGTTTCGGCTGAAACCTGTCAATGAGCTGCAGAAGATCGGCTCGCCACGACGACAACGTCCTGTCGCCCATCCGGCGGACGAGTGCTGTCAATAGCTCTTCGGGCTCCTCGCCGCGTCCGACGGCGAGCAAGTCCTCAACCTTCTTGAGCGTTTGATCAGGTGTTGCCATTTCGGGCGGCTCCGGAAGCGCGTGAGCTAATCAGGGCTGGCTGTGATGGTGCGTGGGCCAGGGCAGCGAAGTTGCCGCGGGCGTCGCAGTACGTCAAGGTCACCGGGGCGGCTGGCTCGGTAGCGCGTCCAGAACCGCCTCTGCAAGCCGTCGGCCTGCCAGCCCGTCCACCCGGAACGCCTGCTCCGACACCATCTTGCGGCGGGCTTCGGAGTCGAGGGAAGGGTCCTTCAGGTAGCGAGCCACCGCGTCCAGCAGCTGGTGCATGTCGGATACCATGCGGAGCCCGCCGGAGCGCACCAAGTTGGCTTGGTGGGTGAAGTCGAAGTAGCGGCGCACCGAGCGCTCGTAGGGACGGGAGCCCCCGGCGTCGAAGCGCACGCCGATCACGGGGGTGCCCACCGCGGCCGCGTCGATGGAGATCGACGACGCGGTGCTGGCGGCCACGCCGGCGTGGTACAGTGTATCCGCCAAGCGCTGACTCGCGGCTCGGTCGAAGATGCGGTCGCGGTAATCGCCCAGGTGGCCGGTGCCTGCCATGTCGACAGCGACGCCTGGCAGTGCCTGCAACCCGTCGTACCGCTCCACGCGGTCCAGCTGATGGACGCGCACCAGGAACTGCAACGCCCCCCCGAACCTCTTGTGCACGGCTTGGGCAATGTCCATGGCCAGCTGGGGCTCGTCGGGGATCGTCCCCTCGGTCTGGGTCGCGTACACCAGGTAGGGTTTGTCGGGGGCGAAGCCGAGTGTGGCGCAGAACTCGTCGCGGCCTTCGTACGGCACCGAGGCGTACACGTCGTGCTGCGGGGCGCCGGTCACGCGCACTCGGTCCGGCGGGAGGTCCTGGACCTGGATCGCCTCCTGGCGCATCGTCTCGTTCCACACCGTGATCCGGTCCGGTCGCACGGGAAAGAAGCCCTTGCTGGTCAGGTTGTCCCAGCTGGGCACGAGGACCATGGTGGGCAGGTCGTGCTTGGCGGCCGAGATGATCAGGTAGCGGTCCAGGTACGGCTCGGCGGCGGGACCATAGTTGGCCGAAAGGGTGAGCACCCGGGTGCCGATCACCAGGTCGGGGCGCAGGCGGCGGATCTGGGCGCCGTATACGTCGGGGGCGAAGCGACGGATCGCCCAGCGGGACAGCCGGAGCAACGGGCCGCCGAAGCGGGAGACAAACAGTGCGGCCAGGGTGCGCGGAAGGCGGAGTGCGCGGGTGCGGGCGAACCAACTCCCGGCGAAACGGGTCCCGGCGAACCAGGTGCGGGCGAGTCGGGTGCGCGCGTAGATGCGGCCCGTGGTCGTGCGGCTCGAGAGCACGAGCATGAAGACGCGGTGGACGATGCGGTCGATCCACCGAAAGGGACCGCCCGGCGCCAGCGCAAGGGCGTGGAAATGGACGTTTGGGCCAGCGAACTCGTCCCGGAACTCGGGAACGTGGCCTGCGCGGGTGAAGAGGTGGAGCCGCACGCCGGCGTCGCGCAACGTCTGGAAGGCGTCGGTGCGAAGGATGTCCCGGACGCCGGCAGCCATTGGGATGCCGAGGAAGACGGTGCCGGGCCGTACACCCAGGCCGGACGGCGATCGAGCCAGTGCTGCCTCCGACGGGGCTCCGCCACCCGTCACGGTGCAAACCTCCTGAACCACAGCTCCGTCACCACCCACTGCCATACATGGAAGGAGTTGGGGCTTCCACGCTCTCGAAACACCCGCAACTCGCTTGCCACCTGCTTGGGATCGAAGAGCCCCCGCCCAGCGAACTCGGAGGAACCGACGATCGCCGCCACGGCGTCGGCGAGAGGACCTGCAAGCCACTCCCGCTGCGGCGTGACCACAGCCCGCTTGGGTGCCCAACGCACGGCGTCCGGGAGCCGGTCCCCAGTCGCTCGGCGCAGCACATCCTTGGAGAAGCCGTTGCGCACCTTGAAGTCGCCGGGCAACCGGAAGGCAAACTCCACGATGCGATGGTCCAAGTACGGCTCCCGCAGCTCCCGCGACGACGCCATGGAGAGCCGGTCGTTCATCCGCAGCACCCGAGGCAGCTTCGTGTGAACCAAGTCTCGGTAGAGGGCGTTCCGCAAGCGGTCTGTAAACGGTCGCTCGAACTCGGGCGGCGCACCGGCCAGCTCCCGGATCGACGGGGTTGCGCAGTGGGGACGGAGGTGAGAGGTGCCGTCCTGGGACAACGCATGAGGGCGGCCGTCGCGAATGCTCCGCATCTGGCGAAACAGGTCCCGCCGACTTCCGCTGCTCGCCGCCACCTCCGCCCGAAAACGCCGTCGCCGGCCCGCCTCCAGCAAGTCCAGCAGGTGGTGAGGCAGGTGGTAGCGGTACCCGGCAAGGAGTTCATCCACTCCCTGACCCTCCAGAAGCACGGTGACATTGTGCTCCCGAGCCCGTTGATGGAGGCGGTGGTAGGCCAAGGTAGCCACGCCGCCGAACGGCGCCTCCTGGTGCCACACTGCCTCTTCGGCAAGCGACATGACTTGGTCGACGTCGAGGCGCGCTCGGTGCCGCGTCCAGCCGACGCGACCGGGGACCTGTCCAGCAAAGGGGGATTCGTCGTACGCCGGGTCGCCGAAGGTCGCGGTGAATGTGCGCACCTGTCCGCCATCTTCGGACACGGCCCATGCCCCCGAAGCCTCTTGCCCCGAAGCCTCTTGCCCCGACGCGGGCCCTGCCCCGGACGCCTCCGTTTGCCTGGACGCCATCCTCCCTACCGACGCCAGCAGCGACGCCGAGTCCAGGCCGCCGCTCAGGTTCACTCCAACGGGCACGTCGGCACGCAGGCGCAATCGTACCGAGTCGTCGAGCAGCCCGAGCAGGGTCCGCTCGGCCTCCACGGGCGAGATGTCAGCGAACTCCGCGGCTTCCCGAGGCAGCCTCCAGTACCGTTGCGTGCGAGGGTGGCGTGGACGACCGAGTTCGACTTGCAGGACGGCTCCGGGCGTCAAGCTCCGCACGCCCTGGAAGAAGGTCCTCGTGCCGTGGTCCGAGTAGCCGTGCACCAGGTAGTCGGCCCAGGACTTCATGTCGGCGGCGACGGGCACGCCGAGCGCCGCGAGTCCCTTGATCTCGGACGAGAAGTAGAATGCGTCCCCGTGGACGGCGTAGTGGAGGGGCTTGATGCCGAGGCGGTCCCGGGCACATAGGAGGCGCTTCCGCCGACGATCCCACACGGCGAATGCGAACATGCCGTTGAGCCGTTCCAGACAGCGAACCCCCCACTCCATGTACGCCGCCAGCAGCACTTCCGAGTCGGTGGCGCTTTGGTAGGCGCGCGATGGCAGCTCGTTCCGGAGCTCCACGTAGTTGTATATCTCGCCGTTGAAGACGAGCACCACCGAGCCGTCCGGCGACGCCATCGGCTGGCGCCCCGCTCGCGTCGTGTCGATGATGCTCAGGCGGTTGTGGCAAAGCGAGACCGGGTGTTCGGCGTCCCTCCACTGGTCTTCGTCGTCGGGGCCGCCATGGCGCTGCATGTCCAGTGCGGCCTGCATTCGGTCAGGCCCGAGATCGACGCCCACCGCACCTGCGATTCTGCACACGGGATCAGGAAGTCGTCGGTTCGGTGTGCGCCCGTCCCAGCAGTCCGGTGCGCACCTGTCCCAGCAATCCGACTCGGGCCATCTCTTCCAGGGCGGCGGCGAGTTGGGAGGTCCCAGTGCCGTCGCGAACCCACTCCGTCAGGGTGCCCAGTCCTTGATCCATGGGCGTGGAGGGGCGCCAGCCGAGAAGGGCTTCGGCTCGGGACAGGTTGGCCTGGGCGTGTCGTATGTCGCCCACTCGGAACTCGCCGGTAACGGTCACCGACTCGGGAGATGCGCTCAGCTCGCGGCGGAGCATCTCGGCCGCTTCTGCTATTGTGGTGCGCACGCCCCCGCCAATGTCGACGACCGGGGGGTCGGACGGCAGCTCGGCTCGAAGGGCTCGGACCAGTGCGTCCACCGCATCGTCCACATAGACGAAGTCCCGGGTGGCCAGGCCGTCCTCGAAGAGCCGGACCCGCTCGCCGTGCAGCATCTGCACCGAGAAGATCGAGAGGATGCCGGTGTAGGGGTTGAGGAGCGACTGGCCGGGACCGTAGACGTTCTGAAGGCGCAGGGAGAGAAGACCGACGCCAGCCGGCGGGAGGGCGATCCGGAGGAGCTCCTCTTGGGCCAGCTTCGTGACGCCGTAGGCCGATGCGGGCGTCGTGCGAGCCGAGGGGTCGGATGCAACGGGGGACAAGGTCTCGCCCGACGGGCCTTGCGGCTCCCAGCGGCCGGCTTCGAGGGCCGCGCGGCTTCGCGGGCCGGGGTAGACCACCTGTCCCGCAGGCGTATGGTAGGGACCCTCGCCGTACACCGCTCGGGAGGACGCCAGTACCACCCGTTCGGGGGCGATCTCGCCCTTGGTAATCAGGTCGGAGAGCAGCGCGGTGCCACCGACGTTCACGTCCACGTACCGGCGTGCTCGGTACATGGATTCGCCCGTCCCTGTTTCGGCCGCCAAGTGCACGACCGCGTCCACGCCGCCCCGCGCCGCAGCTTCCCACGCGGCCGGGTCCCGCACGTCGCCCACCACGATCCGGGCGTCGCCCAGCTGGGGGGCCGCCGTGCCCTCGCCATGGACCGACGGTACGAGCGCGTCCAGCACGGCCACCTCGGCGCCGTCGTCGAGCAAGCGGCGCACCAGTCGCTGGCCGATGAAGCCGGCGCCGCCCGTAACCAGCACCCTCATCGGCCGGCGCCCTCGTGGGGGCGGCCCCGCCACTCCGCTCGGCGGCGGTCGTCCGCGCCCGCCACCACTCCCGCCACCGCTTCGCGCATCTGCGCCGCCTGCCCGTCCCGATGGTACCGCGCCATGACCGCCGCCCTGCCCGCCGCGCCGTCCCGAGCCGCCCGCGCAGGGTCGGCCCGGTAGCTCCGCACCGCCTGCAACAGCGCCGCTGGGTCGCCTGGCTGCGCGAAGAGGCCCGCCCCAGCCCCCTCCACCACCTCGCGGATCGCGCCGTCGATCGCCAGTACGACTGGACGCGCCGCCGCCATGTAGTCGAAGACCTTGTTCGGGTAGGTGGTGGTGAACATCGGGATCGGTTTGAGGATGGCGATGCAGCAGTCGGCCGCTGCCAAGATGGCGGGCATCTCGGACTTGGGTCGCGGACCCAGAAACTGAACGTTGGCCAGCTTCCACTTCTCGGCCAAGCGTCGCAGGCGCGGCAAGTCGCGCCCAGACCCCACGAAGACGAAGAGGATGCGCTCCTGCCGGGCCGCCTGGGCCAGCTCCGCCGCCCGCAGCACAACCTCCAGGTCGTTGGGAACGCCGTGTGCGCCCGCGTACACGGTCGCGAACCGCCCTTCCCACCCCAGCTTCCGCCGCACTCCGGCACGGTCCCCCGCCGCCTCCACCGCAATGAAGGGCGCCGTATCGACTCCGTTGGCCACGACCACCGGATCGACGCCGCCCTCTCGTCGCACATGCTCCACGAACCCCGGCGAGTTGACCACCACCAAGTCGGCCCGGCGGTAGAGGAACCGCTCCATCGCCTTGGCCGCCCGGATCGCGGCCCGGTTGCGCAGGACGCCGAGCCCCACGGCGAAGTCGGGCCACAGGTCCCGCACCTCCAGCACGAACGGTACGCCCTTGAGCCTCGCCACGGCCCACGCCGTCGGAGCCTGGAAGATCGGCGGCGTCGTCCCCCACACCGCATCCACGCCGCGCACCCGCAACCCGGCCCGAAGCGCCGCCACCGCGAAGCGCAGGAAGATGGCCACGCGAGCGGCAAAGGCGTGGCCAGCCGACGCCAACGCCGACGCCGCGCCGACCCGCACCACCTTGAGCCCAGCCGGCAGCCCTTCCGGCGGAGGCGTGGACGCGCTGGTGAGGTAGTTCTCTGGGCTGGTCGCCACCGTCACCTGGTCTCCCGCCGCAACCCACCGCCGGGCGATCTCGAAGTGCCGCGTCCCGCCGGCTTCGTCCCCGGTGGCAAAGAGCTGGTGGATCAGCAGCACATGCACGGCGTCGCTCAATAGTGGACCACCTTGAAGAGGACCTTGTGGGCGGTCGCTCGCAGTCGCTTGGCCCGGCTCCGCTGGAAGGCGTCCCAGTGGGCGGCAGTGCGCCGGAACGCCTCGCGGCCGGTCAGGCGGTAGAGGATGCGAAGCTGCACCACGTGAAGAGCGTGGTAGAAGCGGCTGGCCGGGTTGCGGATGCGCGTCCCCGGCAAGTCGTACATCGACCAGAAGCCCATGTCGAAGCGCGGCAGGCACTCCTCCAGCGTGTCGACGCCCTGGGCGAAGAGCGCGCCCGCCGCCTCGTCGCCCCCGTGCAGGGAGAGGTCGTACAGCCCCCACGCCGCCCAGATGAAGCCGTTCAGGATGTGTGTGGGTGGGTCCACCACCGTCTCCTCGAACCACACCCGCCCCGCCTCGTCCCAGAAGCTGACGCCGCCCTGCTCCATCGACGCGCCGAACGACAGTGCAGCCGAGTGGGCCGCGTCCAAGTACTGCGACGCGCCAGTGAGCCGATGCGCCCGCACGAGCATGGACACGCCCTGTCCCTGGGAGAGCGCCGAGTACCACGGGGCCTTCAGCACTCCTCGGTACTCCCAGTCGAAGTGATGATTCCACACCTTCAGCCCGCCGTCGTTTTCCTCCAGGTTCTCCACCAGCCAGTCGGCGGCCAGCAGGCACTTCCGCCGACGCTCTGCCTCGCCTCCGCCGCTGCCTCGGCTTCCGCCGCTACCCCCGCCTCCACCCCCGGAGCGCAGCGCGTTGTAGTTGCCCAGCCCCCACTGGGCGACGGCGATGGGGTTGTATTGAAGGCCGACGTGGCCGTGGTAGTCCAGCATGGGGATGCCGCGCTCGTCGAAGGGTCCCGGGTAGTCCGCCTTCGTCCGAAAGGGCTGCCAGTAGAGGTCCACGGCGCCGGGCGTGGCGCGCTCCTCCATCTCCGGCGCGCCGTGCCAGAACGTCAGGTGGCTGTTCCGGCCGCCTGCGTACGCCGACAGCACCCGCCGCCAGTAGCGGAGGCGCGCCCTCACCCCGCCCCGGCTTCCCGCATGAGCAGGTCTACCAGCCGCAGGTCCAGCTCCGAGTCGATCCCCACCGACCGCTCCTCCGGCATCTCGTAGGGCCGCACCCGCTCGCCCAACATGCTGCCTCCCATCACCACGTCCCGCCGGGTCAGGTAGAGGGCGCCGTTCCGCATGTAGGCCGGAGGAGCGTAGTCCTGCCGTCGTCCTCCTTCGGGCTCGGGCGCTCCCCATGGGCGCAGCCAGCCGTCCTCAATCCGCTTCATGAGGACGGGATGGGTCGCCTGCACGCGCACCACCGAGACCACCGAGTCGCACGCCCGCGCCGGGTCGCCCTCGCTTTCCCGCGTCGGGTCGCCCTCGCCTTCCCGCGCCAGCCTCGCCACCGCCGCCACATCCTCCGGCAGCCGGATTGGGTTCGTGGGCTGGAGGAGCAGCACCCACTCCACTTTCCGCCCCTCGTCCGCCTCCACGAACTCGACCGCGTGGCGCACCGCCGGCGCCATGGGAGCGCGGTCCCCAGCCAGCGACGCCGGCCGCATGAAGGGAACATCGCCCCCCGCTTCCCGGGCCACCCGCGCCGTCTCCAGATCGTCGGTGGAGACGACAGTGCGGAAGACCAGGTCCGACACCGCCGCCGCCGTCCGGATGCTGTGCACCACCAAAGGCGCTCCGCCCACCGTCCGCAAGTTCTTCGCCGGCACGCCCTTGGAGCCGCCACGAGCCGGAATCACGCCGAGGATGCGCATCAGCACGTCAAGCCGACGGTGGCGGAAGTGGTGCCCGGCACGGCAGGCGGTTGCATCTAGTACGCGATCCGCTTCTTCACCGTCAGCTCCTGCGTCGCCAGCAACTCTGCGATCCGACCGCCTGCCTGCCCGTCCCCGTACAGGACGGACGGGGCGCACCGCCCTCGGGCCAGCTGGGACTCGACCGCCGCCCGAATCGCTTCCCGGTCATACCCTGCGTCCACCACGTTGTCGGCCCGGTCCCGACCCCCTTGACGCCCGCCCACGTTCACGGTCGGCAACCCCAGGAACGAGCCCTCGCGGATGCCCACCGACGAGTTGCCCACCAAGCACTGCGCCCCCAGCAGGAGCCGCATGAAGTCCTCCGGCGCCAGGTTCTTGAAGAAGTAGACGTGGTCAAGCGGCCGGGTCTCCCGGTAGTGCCGAATCCCCTTCGAGATCAGGTCCGAGCCCGCGTCCACGTTGGGCCAGAACCAGAAAGTGGGGCGAGCCAGCGCCTCCACGGCGGCCAGCGTCTCGCGGATCTGCTCCAAGGCGCCGGCGTACTCGGTGGTGACGGGATGCTGGAGGACGACCAGATAGCCGCCCGAAGGGTCGAAGGGGCTCCCGACACCGGCGTAATCCTGGAAGGGGTCGAAGGGACGCTCCCCCGCCTCCTCGACAACAACCCGGGCGGCCAAGTCAATGGACGGACATCCGGTGACGTGGATCGACGGGGGGGCCTCTCCCATGCGCGCCACCCGCTCCGCCGCCCCCTCGTTGGCGACGAAGTGGAGGTTGGAGAGCTTGGTGACGGCGTGGCGCACCTTCTCGTCGATGGAGCCCGTGACTTCCCCGCCTTGGAGATGAGCGACGGGGATGTTCAGGTAGGCCGCGGCCACAGCGGTGGCGATCGTCTCGTAGCGGTCGGCCACCGACACCACCACGTCGGGCTTCAAGTTGTCGAAGATCGTGGCTAGCTCCACCACCCCCAGGCCCGTGGACTTGGCGGTCGTGACCAAGTTCTCGCCCTCCACGACCATGTACACCACCGCGTCGGGTTCGAAGCCGTCGGCACGGATCACGTCCACCGCTGGCCCGTAGCGCTCCAGCAGGGCCGACGCCCCCACCACCAGCTGAAGCTCCAGCCCCGGGTGACGCGCCACCGCCTCCAGGACCGACTTGACCCTGGCGTAGCTGGGGCGCGCGGTGACGACCACGCATACCCGGCGAAGGCTCACCGGCGGATGGGACGCGCAGTTTCGGGGACGACAGGTGCGTCGCGACAGAAGCGCCGCAGCTTCCGGGCCATGAAGATTTCGGTTCGGGCCATGGACTCAAAGGTAGCCCCGCCAATATGGGGGGTGAGGAGCACGTCGCTCCGGCACCGAGCCAGGGCGACTAGGGGCGACGAGCGGCCGCGCTCCACCGCCGACGGCTCGCCGCGAAGCACGTCCAGCGCGGCGCCGCCCAGCCTCCCCGACTCCAGGGCGGCGGCCAGCGCGTCCTCGTCGATCACGGCGCCCCGCGAGGTGTTCACGACCAGGGCGCCCTCGGGAAGGGTGGCCAGCACGTCGGTGCCGATCAGCCCTCCGGTGGCGCCGTCCAGCACCACGTGAACCGAGAGCACGTCTGACGCAGCGGCCAGCTCCAGCAGACCCGGCGCCCGCTCCACCCCCTCCACCCAGCGCGCCGGCGCCGGGTCGTAGGCCGCCACCCTCATCCCGAACGCCAGCCCGTACTGGGCGACCCGTCGCCCCACCCGCCCCAACCCCACCACCCCCAAGGCGCGCCCCGCCATCTCCCGCCCCCGGAAGCGGCCCCGCTCCCACCCCCCGGCGACGACATGCCCGTGCGCCCACGGGATGCGTCGCGCCAGGGCCAGCGCCAGCGCCCACGTGTGCTCAGCGGTGGCGTGCACCGTGTCCAAGAACCGGCTCTCGCCCTGCAACGAGAGCACGGCCACCCCTCGGCGCCGCGCCGCCTCCTCGTCCACATGGTCCAGCCCCGTGGTGGCGGTGGCCACGACCCGCAGCCCCGGCGCCCGCGCCATCACCTGGTCGTCCACCCGGTGACCCAGCCGCACGATCAACGCCGTCGCCCACGGGGCCGCTTCCAGCAGCCCGCGCCGGTCCACCTCCTCCATCCGCACCTCCCCCGCCTCGGCCAGCACGGCGGCGGCCTCCGGCGAGTAGCCCGCGGGCTCGGCGTTGAAGATGCGGTGGCGCGTCACGGTGCCCCGCACAACCCGGTCACGGCGCCAAGTCGTCCTCGCGCAGGAGGCGCCCCTCGTCCACCGCCCGGCGCAGCCGTCGCCCCTCCAGCGAAGGAATCCGCTCTGCCGGCAGGCCCGTCCCCGGCTTCCGCGCCCCCAGGTCCCCCGGGACGATCCGGTGTCCCGCTGGCAGAGACCGCAGCGCGACAGCGCTCTTGCTGAAGACGGCGCGGGTAGAAGCGAGCCGCTCCGCCATCGCGTCCTTGTCCACCGGCGCCGCCCGAGCCGTCCGCAGAAACGCCACGCCCCGGCACAGCTCCCCTAGCTCCTCCACCGTCACCGACGAGCTCACATCCGGACCGAACGCCTTCCGAGACATGGCAACGTGCACCTCCACCACATCGGCCCCCAGCGCGACGGCGGCCAGCGACGGGAAGATCGTCCCCGAGTGGTCCGAGAGCCCGACCGGCACTCCGCAACGCACCCGCATCTCCTCCAGGACGTTGAGGCCCACATTCTCCGGCGCCGTCGGGTAGCGGGAGGTGCACTGCAGAAGCCCCAGCGTCGCCCCCGCCCGTCGAGCCCGCGCCGCCACCGCTTCAATCTCCGCCCAGCCGCTCATCCCCGTGGAGACCAGGACCGGAACGCCGGACCCCATCATCCGGTCCAGCAATCCCGGCGTGCCCACCTCTCCCGACGCCACCTTCCACGCCGCCACCCCCACCCGCGACAGCAGATCGAACGCTTCGTCGGAGAACGGCGAACTCATGAACGCCAGCCCCCGCGCCGAGGCGTGGCGCTTCAGTCCCGCCCACTGCTCCTCCGTAAACTCCATCCGCCGCCAGTACTCCCACCGGCTCGCGTCCTGGGGGCTGAACGGCACCCGCCACTGCTCCTCCCGCGAACTCTCGGCGTGGGCGATGTGGGTCTGGAACTTCACCGCGTCGGCACCGGCGTCGGCCACAGCGTCCACGAAGGCGTGGGCGGTTCCCAAGCTCCCGTCGTGGGCCTGCGCCACTTCGGCGATCACGGGCGGGAACGGCTGGCTGGCCTCCACGGCTTATGCTCCTCCCTTAGCGACCCGACTCGCCGTCGAACTCCATGGCGAACACGCGGGCGTCCTCCGGCGGCTCCTGATAGTAAGCGCCGTGGACCCCGATCTCCTGAAAGCCGAACCGTTCGTACAATCTAGCCGCCTGGTGGTTGGAGGCGCGGACGGCCAGGAAGACCCAGCCAGCGCCCCGTTCCCGAGCCGTCTCCACCGACTGGGCCAGCAGCGCCCGCCCCACGCCCTTCCCACGGTGCGCCCGCCCCACGGCCAAGTTGGCCAGCTCCGATTCGCCCCCGGTGGACCGAAGCACCACGTAGCCCGCCACGTCGTCGCCCGCCTCCGCCACAAGGACGTCCACGCTGGGCCGGCCCATCAGGGCCACGAAGGTCTCTCGCCGCCAGGGCTGACCGAAGGACTCGTTCTCGATCGCCAGCACCGCGCCCAAGTCCCCTTCGTCCGCCGGGCGCACTCGACACTCGGAGCTCACCCTGGCCGCCACTCCCGCAGGTAGTCGGGCTCCCACGAAGACGGATCCACCGGCTCCCACGAACAGCAGAGGAGCACGGCGCTGGCCAGCGCAACCCCGGCGGGCGGCGGTGCGACCGTGTAGCCCGCGGCCTCCAAGAGACGGGAGTGGGCCGCGGCCCCGTCCCCCATGAAGACGGTCCCCACCGGCGGGCGGCGGTTCACGACGTCGACGATCGTGCCTCCGTGGGGTGCCACCGCCTCGAATGGCCCGTCGGCTCCGACGTCGTACGCCGCACCGTAGACCCGTCCGCCCCGAGCGTCGAAGAGCACGTACCGAGTCTCCCGCTCGTCCCCCTGCAAGGGCGGGGGCGACGGCCCAGAGAGGGACCCCACCTCCCGGGGCAACTCCTCCCGGTCCGGCTCGCGAGCCAGCGCCTCCACGCCAAAGGCCGCCGCCCGAAGGCTCGAAGTAGCGTAGAGGGGGACTCGAAGGCCGCGCGCCAGCCCCTTGGCCGCAGCGGCCCCGATCCGCGCGCCGGTGAACGAGCCGGGCCCCGCGCCGACCGCCACGCCCTCCAGGTCCTCGCGCTCCACGCCGGCTTGGGCCAGTGCCGACCGCACCGCCGGGATCAGCCCAGAGGCGTGGCGGGAAGGCGTCGTGAGGAAGCGTCGCGCTTGCACGGCGCCGTCCACGGCCAGCGCGACCGAGCCGACCCGCCCCGAGGTCTCGATCCCCAGCAAGCACCCGGGGGGCATCGCCGGACCGGAAGGCGGCCCACTCCCCTGGTGGTCCGCCGCCGCTTCGCCGCCGCCGCCACTTGTGGTTCCGCCGTCTGCTCCCGCGCCGCCGCCGCTCGTCATTCCGCCGTTCGCCCCTGCCCCGTCGGAAAGCACGGCAGCTCCGCTGGCGCCGGCTCCCCGAAGCGCCGAGCGCTGGCCACCCGCACCCCCGGTTCGTCGGCGATCTCCAGCTCGATCTCCCAACGGTCCTCCGGAAGCTCGCGCCCGGCGCGCTCCGGCCACTCCACCAGCGCCACCACCCCGTCGCCCAGCATCGAGTCCCAGCCCAGCCCGGCCAGCTCCTCCACCGAAGCGATCCGATAGAGGTCCGCGTGGACCAGCGTCCCCCCGCCCGGCAGAGCGTACCGAAAGACCAAGTTGAACGTCGGCGACGGCATCGCCCCCTCCACCCCCGCCCCTCGCGCCACCGCCCGGGCCAGCACCGACTTCCCCGCCCCCAGCGGCCCCCGCAACCCGATGAACACGGCCGCGCCATCGCCCCACGCCACGGCCGCGCCGCCGCCCACCACCACGGCCGCGCCGTCGCCCTCCCCGCCAACCCGCTCCCCGATCCGTCGCCCCCACTCCGCCAGCTGCCCCTCCCCCAGCCTCGCCCGCGCCCCGTCCTCGACCCCGACCCGCCGCAGACCCACCAGCCGCCGTCGCGGCTCGCCCTCCGTCGTCCTCACTTGCCGACGCTCGCCTTCAGCTCCAACAGCTGGTCCCGCAGCACCGCCGCCCGCTCGAACTCCATCTTCTGGGCCGCCTTCCGCATCTCCTCCTCCAAGATCTTGGCGAACTCCTCCGCGTCCACCTCGTCCACATAGGACCGGCCCGGCTCGGCCACCTTCGCCGCCGGCTTCTGCCGCGCATCGGCCACCCGCGTGGCGAACTCGATCTCCTCCACGCTCTTGCGCACCGTCTTCGGCACGATCCCGTGGCGCTCGTTGTGGGCGAGCTGCACCCGCCGCCGCCGCTCCGTCTCGTCCAGACAGACCCGCATCGACGCGGTGATCCGGTCGGCGTAGAGGATCGCCCGGCCGTTGGCGTTGCGGGCCGCGCGCCCCACCGTCTGGATCAGGGAGCGGGCGTTGCGCAGAAAGCCCTCCTTGTCCGCGTCCAGTATCGCCACCAGCGACACCTCCGGCAGGTCCAGCCCCTCCCGCAACAGGTTGATCCCCACCAGCACCTCGATCCGCCCCAGCCGCAACGAGCGCAGGATCTCCATTCGCTCGATGGCGTCGATGTCGGCGTGCATGTAGCGCACGCGCACGCCCAGCGAGAGGAAGTACTCCGCCAAGTCCTCGGCCATCCGCTTGGTCAGCGTCGTCACCAGCACCCGCTCCCCCCGCTCCGAGCGCTCCCGGATCTCCGCCAGCAGGTCGTCCACCTGGCCCCTCACCGGACGCACGTCCACCGGCGGGTCCACCAGCCCCGTGGGGCGGATGATCTGCTCCACCACCACGCCCTCACAACGCTCCAACTCCAAATCCCCCGGCGTCGCCGAGACGAAGACCACCTGCTTCGCCAGCGAATCCCACTCCTCGAAGCGCAGCGGCCGGTTGTCGAACGCCGACGGCAGGCGAAAGCCGTGCTGGACCAGCGTCTCCTTCCGCGAGCGGTCGCCCCTGTACATCCCGTGGATCTGGGGCACCGTCACGTGGGACTCGTCCACGATCAGCAGGTAATCGTCGGGGAAGTAGTCGATCAAGCACGCCGGGCGCTCCCCCGTCCGCCGTCCGCTGGTGTACAAGCTGTAGTTCTCGATCCCGGGGCAGGTGCCGATCTCCAGCATCATTTCCAGGTCGAAGTTGGTTCTGCTCTCGATCCGCTGTGCCTCCAGCAGCAACCCCTGCGTTCGGAAGCGGGCGACCTGCCCCGCCAGCTCGTCGCGGACCATGGGGATCATCTCCTCGATCGTCCGACGAGGCGTCACGTAGTGGGACGCCGGGTAGATCGACGTCCGCTCCAGCGCGGCGATTGAGTCTCCCGTCAGAGGGTCGAAGCGGGTGATCCGCTCCACCTCGTCTCCCCACAGCTCGATCCGTATCCCCTGCTCGTCGTACGCGGGGAAGACCTCCACCGTGTCGCCGCGCACCCGGAACGTCCCTCGCTCGAAAGACACGTCGTTGCGCTTGTAGAGAACGTCCACCAAGCCCCGCAGGATCTCCTGGCGAGGCGCCTCGTCGCCCACCTCCAAGTGCAGCATCAGCGCCCGGTAGTCCACCGGGTTCCCCAGCCCGTAGATGCACGACACCGACGCCACCACCACCACGTCCCGTCGCTCCACCAGCGACGACGTGGCCCGCAGCCGCAACCGCTCGATGTCCTCGTTGATCGACGCGTCCTTCTCGATGTAGGTGTCGGTGGAGGGGACGTAGGCTTCGGGCTGGTAGTAGTCGTAGTAGGAGATGAAGTACTCGACAGCGTTGGCGGGCATGAGGGATTTGAGCTCGCCGTAGAGCTGGGCGGCCAGCGTCTTGTTGTGGGACATGACCAGGGCCGGGCGCTTCGTCTCGGCGATCACGTGCGCCATGGTGAGGGTCTTGCCGGTGCCCGTGGCGCCCAGCAAGGTCTGGTATCGCGCCCCCGCCCGAACCCCCTTCACCAGCTCGGCGATGGCGGCGGGCTGATCCCCCTTGGGCTCGAACGGCGCCCGGATCTCGAAGTCGGGCATGGGTCAGCCCTCCCGCAGCTCGCTCTCGCGGAAGCTCTCTCGGCGCACCACCGAGACGACCCCCCGCACCCGCCGCACCGCGTCCATGATCCGTTTCAGGTGGTTCAGGTTCTGCACCTCCACCACGAACGCTGCCGTCATCCCGCCGTCGGTGGCCCGCATGTCGGCGTGCTGGATGTCGGTGGCGGTCTCGGTGATCGTCTTGGCCACGTCGCTGAGGAGCCCGCGCCGGTCGGTGCCCTCCATCGCCAGGTGGACGAAGAAGCGGTCCTCCCGCTCCGCCTTCCACTCGATCTCCACGCGCCGCTCCGGGTCCTGCTGCAAGTTCAGAAGGTTGGGGCAGTCCTTGCGGTGGATCGAGATGCCGCGCCCTCGGGTCGTGTAGCCGATCACGTCGTCGCCGGGCACGGGCTGGCAGCAACGGGAGTAGCGGACCATCAGGTCGTCCATGCCCTGGATCGTGACGCTCCGCTGCGACTTGCGGATCTTGTCGGCGATCCGCTCCAGCGCCGAGGGCGTGCGCCGCACCACCTTCGCCGGGTCCTGGTCCGGGTAGAACGCCTTGATTACCGCTGCCGGGCCGATCTCCCCTCGCGCCAGCGCCGCCAGCGCCTTGTCGAAGCTGGCGAACCCCAGCGCACGGGCCGCCTTGCGCGTCTCCTCGTTGCCGGGCCTGGGCAGCCTGGCCTTGCGCAGCTCCCGCATGAAGAGCTCGTTCCCCAGCCGCAAGGCTTGGTCGTACTCCTCCCTGCGGACCCACTGGCGGATGTTTTGGCGCGCCCGGGAGGTCTTCACGAAGCCCAGCCAGTCCCGGTTCGGCCGCTGACGCGGGTTGGTGACGATCTCCACCGAGTCGCCGTTGCGCAGCTCCCTGGACAGCGGCGCGATCCGACCGTTCACCTTGGCGCCGGCGCAGCGCAGCCCCACCTCCGTGTGCACCGAGAACGCAAAGTCGATCGGCGACGCACCCTCCGGCAGCCGCTTGACCTCGCCCTTGGGCGTGAAGACGAAGATCTCTCCCTGGAACAAGTCCATCCGGAGGAACTCCATGAAATCTTCCGGCTCTCCCGCCTCCTGTTGCCACTCCAGCACCTGCCGGAACCAAGTCAGCGCCCGGTCCACCCCCGTCTCCTGGGCGTCCTCCTTGTAGCGCCAGTGGGCGGCGATCCCGTACTCGGCGGTCCGGTGCATCCCCTCGGTGCGGATCTGCACTTCGTAGCGCCGCCCGCCGGGCCCGAACACCGTCGTGTGAATCGACTGGTACATGTTGGACTTGGGCGTGGCCACGTAGTCGTGGAAGCGGTCCTGCACCGGCGTCCACCTGCTGTGGATGATCCCCAGCGCGGCGTAGCAGTGCTGGATCGTCTCGGTGATCACCCGCAACGCCATCAGATCGTAGATGTCGTCGTACTCCCGGTTCTGGGTGACCATCTTCCGGTGAATTGACCATAGATGCTTGGGCCGCCCCGTGACCTCCGCCTGGATGCCGGCGTTCTCCAGCATCTCCGCCAGGGGACGCTGCATCTCCAAGACGTGCCGCTCCCGAGCGCGCCGACGCTGCCGGACCAGCTTGCGCAAGGCGTCGTAGGACTCCGGGTCCAGGTACTTGAACGCCAAGTCCTCCAGCTCCCACTTGACCGCCGCCATCCCCAGCCGGTGGGCCAGGGGCGCGTAGATCTCCAGCGTCTCCCGGGCGATCGGCTCCTGCTTCCCCGGGCGCAGGTACTCCAGCGTGCGCATGTTGTGAAGGCGGTCCGCCAGCTTGACCAGGATGACCCGCACGTCCTTGGCCATGGAGAGCAGCAGCTTCCGGTAGTTCTCGACCTGCGCCTCGGTGTGGGACCTGAAGCGGACTTGGCCGATCTTGGTGACGCCGTCCACGATCGCGCCCACCTCGTCCCCCAGCACCTCCCGGACCGCTTGCAGCGAGACGGCGGTGTCCTCCACCACGTCGTGAACGAGCGCCGACGCCAGGGAGCCCGTGTCCAGCCGCAGCTCCGCCACGATCGTGGCCACCTCCACCGCGTGGTTGATGAAGGGCTCGCCGGACGCGCGCTTCTGGCCCGAGTGGGCCTCCGCCGCCAGCTCGTAGGCGGAGCGGACCGCATCTACGTCCAGGCGCTCCGCGTACCCCTCCATTGCCTTGGCCAGCGGCCGGGGCAGACCGTGGATCGCCGCCGGGCGTCCATTCGTCGTTGTGGTTGCCATAGGGGTTCAATCTACGGAACGGTGCAACACTGGGGCTTGGACTACATCGGCGGCCCAGTTCTTGCACGTATGGATGCGGACTTCTTGCCACGCTGGACGCGGAGTTCTTGCGCACGCTGGACGCGGACTCCATTCTGTTGGGGAAGCGGGGTTGCGCGAGCCCCGGACGGCCCGACGGAAGGAGGCGCTTAGCGATGTGGCGTTCGAACGGAGTGGACTCGAAGCCGGCGAAGGCGGAGCGCGGACTCGACCGGCGTCGGTTCCTGCGCAGGGCGGGGTCGGCGACGCTCCTGGGCGCGGCGGGCAGCGCGACCGCGGCTCGGGGGCTGGCCAGCGGCGAGGTGGCCAGCGGCGAGGTGGTCGGCGGCGAGGGAGCGGCCGACGCCTCGGCAGGGCCGCCGATCCAGCCATTGCGCGGCCCGTCGGAGTACGACTTCGACCAGGTCTACGACCGGACCGGCACCGACAGCGTGCGCTGGGACAAGGCCATGGAGGAGTACGGCCCGGGGATCGTGGCCGGCATGGGCGTGGCCGACATGGACTTCCGGGCAGCCCCGTGCGTGGCTCAGGCGCTGGCCGAACGGTGCGGCCACGAGAACTGGGGCTACCTGCACCGCCCGGCGTCGTACGCCCGGGATGTGGCCGAGTGGAACCGGCGTCGCTACGGGCTGGAGATCGACCCGGACACGATCGTCTTCACCACCGGCGTGCACCCGGGGATCATCGCGGCGCTCCACACCTTCTCGCCGCCCGGCGGCCGCGTCCTCATGACGACGCCCACCTACGCCGGCTTCTACACCGACCTCCGCTTCACCCGCACGGTGGCGGAGGACTGCCCCATGGTCGAGGAGGACGGCCGCTGGTCGATCGACTTCGACGACTTCGAGCGACGAGCCCAGCGGTGCGGCACCTTCATTCTGTGCAACCCGCAGAACCCGACGGGCAACTGCTGGTCCGCCGAGGACTTGGCGCGGATGGGCGAGATCTGCCTCAAGCACCGGGTCGTGGTGCTGGCCGACGAGATTCACTGCGACTTCGTGACTCGCGGCAACCGCTACACGCCCTTCGCCAGCCTGCCGGACCCGGAGGTGGTGGACAACAGCCTGACCTTCAAGTCGGCGAGCAAGTCGTTCAGCCTGGCAGCGATGAAGGTGGCCTGGTACCACACCACCAACCCCGATTTCCTCGAGCGGGTGAAGGCCAACACGCGCGCCGACCTGAGCACGCTGGGGATGGTGGCCACCCAGGCCGCGCTGAACGCAGGCGAGCCCTGGCTGGACGACCTCCTCGTGTACCTGGACGCCAACCACGACTTCGTGGAGTCGTACATCGACGCCGAGATGCCGCTGATCGGCCACGTCAAGGCCGAAGGCACCTACTTGGCGTGGCTGGACACTTCGGCGCTGGCGGCCCGGATCGGCGCCGAGGAGACGGCGGCCCGCGAAAGCGCCCGCAACCCCACCCGCGTGACGCCGGAAAAGGTGGTGCAGCGGTGGTTCGCCGAGAACGCCGGCGTGTTCCTGAACCCCGGCTCCAGCTACGGAACCGGCGGCGGCGGGTACATGCGCATGAACTTGGCGTCGCCCCGGCAGGTGGTCGAGACGGCGCTGGAGAGAATGGCGCAAGCCGTGGCCCACGCATGACGGAAGTGGCCCACGCATGACGGAAGCAGAACTCACTCAATCAAGAGCATCAACCCGCACAACAGCATCAACCCGCATACCCGAAGGGACGCAAGCATGACCAAGAGCAAGACCCGAAGCAGCCTCCTCGCTGGCGTTGCCGGCAACTTCCGCACCACTGTCGCCGGCGGCCTCCGAACCGCCGTCGTAGCGGTCGGCCTCCTTGTCCTGACCGGGCTGGCCGGCACCCCCGAAGCCCGAGCCCAGTTCGACGCCGTCGGCTCCATCGACTTCCCCACGTCGGCCACAGGCAAGGCGCAGGACCACTTCCTCCGCGGCGTTGCGATCCTGCACAGCTTCGGCTGGAAGCAGGCCCGGGAGCAGTTCCACGCAGCCCAGGAGATCGACCCGGACTTCGCAATGGCGTACTGGGCCGAGTCGCTGGCCTACAACCACCCCTTGGTCACCGAGATGGACCCGACCGAACCCCGCAAGGCGCTGGAACGACTGGCCCCCACGACCGAGGAGCGCATGGCGAAGGCGCCGACGAAGCGGGAAAAGGGCTTCATGCGGGCGGTCGAAATCCTCTGGGGAGAGGGCGACCACAAGGCGCGGCGCGTCGAGTACATGGAGGCGATGGCGGATCTGCACGAAGCCTACCCCGACGACTCGGAGGTCGCAGCCTTCTATTCCCTCGCCCTCTTGGGAGCAACGCGCGCCACCGGCGACCTGAGCGAGCGATGGAACGTCCGCGCCGGCACGATCGCGCTTAAGCTCTTCAACCAGAACCCGAACCACCCCGGCGCTGCGCACTACACCATCCACTCCTTTGACAACCCGCTCATGGCGCCGCTGGCCCTCGACGCGGCCTACGCCTTCGCGGACATTGCGCCCGTGGTCTCCCACGCCCGCCACATGCCCACGCACATCTTCATCCAGCATGGGATGTGGGACCTGGTCGCTGGCCACAACCAGTCGGCCTACAACGTGGCGGTGGAGCTGTGGACGCCCGGCGACCCGCTCGGCGACGCGGTGCACTCCCTGGACTGGGGCCAGTACGGCGACCTGCAGCGGGGCGACTACGCCAAGGCGCGGTTGTGGATAGAGCGCCTGGCCGAGATGGTGGAGCACGACGGCTTCGAGGCGGGCGGCGCCCGGGGCTCGGCGGGCACGGCCCGGGCGAAGGGCGCGGTGCCGCTGCTTAAGGCGCGCTACATAGTGGAGACGGAGGAGTGGGACGTGATGCCGATCACCGACGAGTCCTCCACCCACGAGCTGCTGGCGACGGGGCTCAGTGCCGCGCGCACGGGCGACATGAAGGCCCTCCGGGCCGCCGACGAGGCGCTGGCCGAGAAGGCTGACGGCGACGACGGCTACGACCACGTGATGCACTTGCAGGTCTACGCGCTCTACCACGCCGCCTTGGGTCACCCCGACATGGCCATTTCCGCCATGGACAAGGCCGTGGCGGCCGTCGAGGCTATGGCGCCGCCCAGGGGCGCTGCCAACCCGGTCAAGCCCGTTCACGAACTCTACGGCGAGCTGCTGCTGGAGATCGACCGCCCCGACGACGCCGTAGCGATGTTCGAGACATCTCTGCAACGGATGCCCAACCGTCCCCGCTCGCTGCTAGGCTTGGCGCGGGCGCTGGCGGCCACCGGCGAGCAGGCCGAATCGGTCGTAGCGTACCGTCAGGTCGCCGAGATGTGGAAGGACCGGGAAGGACTGCCGGGGCTGGACGAGGCCCGGGGGTTCGCGGAAACTGAGGAAGGAGGGCGGTAGGGGACCCGAACACGGAGGAGTCTCTCGCAATGAAGCTTGACGAGCTCTTCGCCATCGTCCGGCGGGGAGAGGACAGCGGGCACCAGTTCAAGAGCAACTTCACCAACCAAGTCTCCCTTGGTCAGGAGATCGTTGCGTTCAGCAACTCGGGAGGCGGCCTTCTTCTGATCGGCGTCAACGACGACGGCACGATAGCGGGGCTGACCCGTGCGGACATAGGCCGGCTCAACCAGTCGGTGTCGAACGCCGCGTCGCAGCTTGTAAGGCCGCCCGTCAATCCCTCTACCGAGGTGGTTTCCACTCCAGAGGGATTGGTCCTGCTGGTTCGCGTGCCCGACGGCATCGGCAAGCCGTACATGGACAAGAACGGCGTCATCTGGGTCAAAAGCGGCGCCGACAAACGGAAGGCTACTGCGCGAGAGGAAGTGCAGCGGATGTTTCAGCGCGCGGGCCTGATTCACGGCGACGAAGTGCCGGTGCGCGGACTGACGCTGGAGGACCTCGACCGCGACTACTTCGAGAGGTTCTTCAACCGACACTACGGCGAGCGCGTCGAGGCCGGCAGCGTGTCGCTGGCGAGCCTGCTGGAGAACATGGGGCTGATGACCGACGGCGTGTTCACGGTCGGCGGCGGCCTTTTGTTTTGCCGAAACGTGGAGTTCAAGTTGCCGAACTTCATGGTGAAGGGCATGGCTTTTCGCGGCCGAGCCGTGGACGTCGACAACTACGACGACAGCGAGGACACCTGGGGCAAGATTGAGGACGTGTTCCGGCAGTCCGTGGCGTTCGTAATGAGGAACCTTCGGCACGTGCAAGGAGACAAGCACGTCAATTCGCTCGGCGATCCCGAGGTTCCCAGGGTCGTGATAGAGGAGCTGGTGTCCAATGCGCTCGTTCATCGGGACTACTTCGTGTCGGCGCCGATCGTCATCTTCGTCTTCGCGGACCGCATCGAGATCAAGAGCCCAGGGCACCTGCCCAACAACCTTACCATCGAGCGAATGAAGATGGGCCTCTCCGTGGTTCGCAACTCGATCCTGACTTCCTACGCCACCAAGGTTCTCCCCTACCGCGGCATCGGCAGCGGGGTCCGGCGAGCGCTGGCGGAGCACCCAGCGATCGACTTCGACAACGACATCGACGGCAACCAGTTCGTCGCGACGATACGGCTCGGGGCGAGGTGACGCCGAGCGCACCGCCTCTGGACTTTGCTGGCAACCCGGAGGCGGTGTCGCTCGTTGCGGCAGCGTGGCGGCTGGCATTCGGGCACCAGTTCAATCCGGTGTTCGCAAGCGAGACTGCACGGATCGATCCGTTGCCGCACCAGCGCGTGGCCGTCTACGAGCGGATGTTGCCCCAGGACCCGCTTCGCTTCCTTCTGGCCGACGACGCCGGCGCCGGAAAGACGATCATGACTGGGCTGTACGTGCGCGAGATGCTGTCGCGCAGCCGGCTCCGGCGCGTTCTGGTGGTGCCGCCCGCGGGCCTTGTGGGCAACTGGCAGCGCGAGCTTCGCGACCTCTTCCGCCTGGAGTTCAGCATCGTGTCGGGGGCGGAGCTGCGTCGTGCAGTGAACGCCTGGACCGACCTGGCGATCGTCTCGCTGGACACGCTGGCGGGGGAACGCGCGTTCGGGGCGCTTCGAGAGGCGGGCGCGGGGGCCGCGTACGACCTTGTGGTCTTCGACGAGGCGCACAAGCTGTCCGCCAGCGCAGACGAGCACCGGGTGGACAAGACTCGACGCTACGAGCTGGCGGAGGCACTGGCCGGCTGCGGGCGTCCAGCGCAGCGTTTCGCCGGATTGGGTTGGTCCGCCCGGCACCTGCTGCTCCTGACGGCGACGCCGCACATGGGCAAGGACTCGCCCTACCATCACCTCTGGCGGCTCCTCGACCACCGCGCCTTCTCGACGCCAGAGGCGCTCCGTCGCCTCTCCGCCGACGCCCGGAGCCATTGCTTTGTCCGCCGCACCAAGGAGGAGATGGTCGATCTGCAGGGCCAGCCCCTGTATCCCCGACGGGCCTGCGACACCTTCAGCTACGACCTGACTCCCGGTCCCGACGGCGAGCAGGCCCTGTACGACGATACCACCGTCTACCTGCGCCGCACGTACAACCGGGCACTCCAGAACCGTCCTGCGCTTCGCCTGGCGATGAGCGTCTTCCAGCGTCGGCTAGCCAGCTCCACCTACGCGCTGTTGAAGTCGTTCGAGCGGCGGATCGAGAAGCTGGAACGGATTGCTGACGACGTCCGGTCCGGGCGCGCATCCACCGAAGAGCTGGAGCGGGCGCAAAGGCAGATCGCTCGCCAACACAAGCAAGATCACTTCGACGCCCACGGCGCCGACGAGGACGACGCGGGCGACCACGAGCGCAACGAGGACTACGAGGACAGCATTCTGGGCGCTGTGGCCGTGGTCGCCGTCGAGGAGCTGCAAGAGGAGAGGCGGGTCTTGGCCGGCCTTCGGGACCGGGCCGCCGATCTGTTGGCGTCGGGACGCGAATCCAAGTTCGAGAAGTTGCGCGAAGTGCTGGAGGACCCTCGCTACTCCGGCGACAAGTGGCTGATCTTCAGCGAGCACCGGGACACTGTGGAGTACCTGGTAGGTCGGCTGGAGGCACTCGGCTACGTCGGCGAGACGGCCCAGATCCACGGGGGCATGGCGTGGCAGGAGCGCGAGCAGCAGGTGGAGCGCTTCCGCGACCTCGGCGGCGCGCGGTTCATGGTCGCCACCGACGCGGCGGGCGAAGGGATCAACCTTCAGTTCTGCCGCTTGATGGCCAACTACGACATCCCGTGGAACCCGGCCCGGCTCGAGCAGCGCATGGGCCGCATCCACCGGTACCGCCAGGAGCACGACGTGCAGATCGTGAACTTGGTGGCCGGCGGAACCCACGAGGGCCACGTCCACAAGGTGCTGCTGGAGAAGTTGGACGCAATCCGCCGGGAGCTGAACTCGGACAAGGTGTTCGACGTGGTGGGCCGGCTCTTCAACAACCGGTCGTTGCGGGAGTACATGCTGGAGTCGCTGGCGGACGAGCGCGGTGGGGCGGAGAAGGCGGCCGAACGAATAGAGAGCGCCCTGACGGGGGAGCGGGTGCGGGCGTTGGGCGACCGGGAGCGTCGGACGTACGGCGTGGCCGACGACTTGGCGGGCAGCCTGGAAGGGATTCGCGGCGAGATGGAGCGGGAACGCTACTTGCAGCTATTGCCCGGGCAGGTGCGCAGCTTCGTGGGGCGGGCGGTGGGGCTGCTGGGGCTGGAGGTGCGCGGCGACTTGGACGGGTTCTTCGGGTTGGCGGCGAGCACTGGCCGCGCCGGTGCCTTGGACGCGGTCTTGCCGGCGTTGGAGAGCTACCCGGAGGCGGCGCGAGAGCGGCTGTGCGTATGGCGCCCGAAGGCTGTCCGAGTGCGAGCAGGGGCAGGGGGCGACGGAGCTCCGGCCGTCTGGTTGCACCCAGGCGAGCCCGTGTTCGACGCCCTGGCGGCGCATGTGCGGGAGACGTTCGGCCGCGACGCGCTGCGGGGCGCCGTCTTCGCCGACGGTCGCGCCGACGCGCCCTACACGCTGCACTTGGGGGTGGCCACCGTGGTGCAGGAAGAGCCGGAGGAGCGGGCGGAGGATGGCGTGGCGGCCCGGCGGGTGCTGGAGCGCCGTCTGCTGTCCGTTCGCCACGACGGCAACGAGGGCGATGGCAGCGACGGCCCAACCGAGGAGTTGGTCGAACGGCTTCTCTTGCTGGGCGCCGCCCCAGAGGTGCCGCCCGGTGCCGTGCCGCTCGCCGGCCACGCCCTGTCGATGCGCGACGAAGCCGCCGACTACGCCGAGTTTCGGGTCCTGGCCCGGATTGTGGATGACCGTCGGAAGGCGGAGCAGGCCGAGCTGCCGGAACGCCGCCAGCAGATGGAGGTTGGGTTCGGGTTGCGGAGCGCGGAGGTGGCACGCCGTCGCCGACAGCTGGCCGCCACGGGCGAAGATGCCAACGCCCTGGACCAAGTGAAGGACGAACAGCGGACCCTGGTCGGCGAACGCCAGCGTGCGCTGGAAGGACTCGACGCTGCCCCCGAGCGGATCGTCTCCGGCGGCGTCCGCTTCTTGGCCCACGCGCTGGTGGTGCCCGCCGGCGAGTACGGCACCGACGACTCGGAGCGCTGGAACGCCCCCGTGGAGGAGTGCGCCGTGGGCGTGGCCGTGGCGTGGGAGCACCAGCACGGCGGGGTCGTTCGCGACGTGTCGAAGCCCAAGCTCGCCCGCGCCGCCGGCTTCACGGACTGGCCGGGGTTCGACTTGGTGTCGGCCCGCCCGGACGGGGAACTTCGTCACATCGAGGTCAAGGGCCGGGCAGGAAGCGGCGGCGTCCAGTTGGAGGAGAACGAGTGGAGGCAGGCGTGCCAACTGGGCAACGAGTACTGGCTGTACGTCGTGCTCGACTGCGCGACGCCCTCGCCCCGACTGTTGCGGGTTCGGGATCCGTTCGGTATCTTCGTTGCCGGCCGGGTGACCAGCACCCGGTACCCGATCTCGGTCGGGGCTATCTTGGAGGCGGCGGAGAGCGACGGGTAGCTTCCCGCGCCGGCCGCCTCGCAATCACCGCTGCACGAAGAGGGGGAAGAAGGCGATGGGAGCGATTCATGTGGACGTCACCATCCGAAACCCCGGCGAGAGAGCCCGCAGCTGGACCGCGCCGTTCCTGGTGGACACGGGAGCGACCGACTCGGTGGTTCCCCGGACGCGCCTGGAGGAGATCGGATTGGAGCCCGTGGAGCGGATGGTGTACGAACTCGCCGACGGAACACGCGTTCCTATGGATGTCGGAGTCGCCCAGATCGAGTTCTTGGGCAAGCGCATCGGGGGAACGATCGTCTTCGGCGACACCGAGGCGGAGCCGCTCCTCGGCGTCACCGCGCTGGAGTCCATGGGCGTCGTCGTAGACCCCGGGAACCAGCAGCTGAAGAAGCTGCCGGCGGTGCGGCTGAAGGCAGGGCGGAGGACTCGGAAGCCGAGCGACAAGACCGCAGAGAAGCTAGATCGGCTCGACGCATACCGTGCGCCGACGTAGCGGAAACGCGTGACGATGCCGGGACAGTCGCGCCTACCAGTCACGTCACAGGAGAGCGAGACATGGAAGCAGTTTCTGTTGCGACCACGATCAGCAACCCGGCCGACCGATCGCGGAGCTGGACTGGGCCGTTCTTGGTGGATGGCAGCACTATCGACTCGGTTGTGCCCCGGTCGATCCTCAGTGCCATCGGGATAGTCCCCGAACGCACGAGGATCTACGAGCTGGCGAACGGTGCCGAAGTGCCGATGGACATTGCCACAGCGCGAATCGAACTGATGGGCGAACTCTCGGCTGGGCTGGTTGTGTTCGCTGACGCCGAAGTGGAGCCGCTCCTTGGGGCCACCGTGCTGGAGTCCGTGGGGGTGGAGGTCGATCTACGGAACCAATGGCTCACTAAGCTCCCGCCAGCGCGGCTGAAAGGCAGGCGGCGACCCGGAAGCATTGAACCGCCGCTGGCGGCGGACAAGACCGCGGTCCCCGAGACCGGCTTCGGCAGCTTGGACGAGGCTCTGTGGAAGCGCCTCGTGAGCGTGCACGGCATGAGAGACCCGGTGGTCGCCCTTGAGAAGATGGGGCTGATTGCGCGCGACGAGCAGGGAACGCCCAGGGCGACCGTCGCGGGTCTGCTGCTGTGCGTCCGAGCACCCGAGGAGCGCCTGACCAATGCGTGCGTGACTGCGACCTGCTATCGAGGATCGGACCGCGCCTCTATGCAGATCGACGCAGAGGAGATATGCGGCCCGCTCGACCGGCAGATCAGCGCGACGGTCGCCTTCGTGCTCCGCAACATGCGGGTGGCGGCTCGCAAGGAACCTGGCCGGGTCGATCTCCCTCAGTACAGCGACCGAGCCGTCTTCGAGGCCGTGGTCAACGCGGTGGCGCACCGCGACTACTCGCTTGCCGAACGTCGAACTCGGGTGTCCGTGTTCGACGACCGGGTGGAAGTTCAGTCGCCTGGTGCCCTGGCCAACGGCCTCAGAATCGACATCATGGACAGCCAGCAGGCCACGCGGAACGAGGCACTGGCGTCCGCGCTAGCGCGCATGGACTGTACGGATGTTCGAGGCTCCGGCGACCGGCAGTACTTCATGGAGAAGCGCGGCGACGGCGTAGGCATCATCCGTCGGGAGACCGAATCGCTCGGCGCCAAGCCCCCGTTCTACCAACTGGTCGGCAACACCGATCTGCTCCTCACGGTCCCCGCCGCGCCTCTTGGATGGACCCCCGGCCACGTTGCCCTGACCGTCCGCTGTGCCGGACGACCCGTCGCCGACGCCGACATCCTCTTGATCTTCCCCGACGGCACGTACCGGCGTGCCGCAGCCAACGTCGAGGGCGCCGCGACCGCCAGCCTGCACTCGACCCACCTGCCCATGACCCTCTTTGCGGCCGCCCCCGGCTTCGCAGCGCAGGTCGTGCCGGCGTGGGTGCCGATGCGGGACGACCTCTCCATCGAGATCGAGCTCCGGGAGCTTCACGGCGGCGGTTCCGTGATCTTCGCCGAGGGCGCTGGCGAACTCCCCGGACTGCGAGCAAGGCTCAACCCCGTCCGCGACGACCACGATAGAACCAGCCTCTACGTCTCCGGTGCCACGGTCAACCAAGGCGTGGAACAGCCGGTGCACTTTGCGCCAGACGAGGAACTGCAGCTGACCGACGCCGTCGGGACGGTCTTCGCGGTTCGCATCCCCGAAGTCCTCGTCAGGGCCACGATCGTCGAGTACGAGCCGCGATGACCAACCACGTGTGCCGGCAAGGCGGTCTTACGACCGTGAACGGTCGGTTACGCAGGGCCGTGACAGATTCTCGGACAAATTGTGGGTACAATTTGTCAAGGGGACGAGAGCCGTGACCCCCCAGCCGCTCCACGATGTGCTGGAGGCCACCGGATACTTGAGTTCCAGCGGCCCGGCGCCCGGTGTGTCCCTGGAGCGTGACGCCCGTGCCGCTCGGCGTTCTCGCACCTTCCAGCCCAACGCCGCATGGCGCGGCCAGTCGTCGCTCAAGGTCTACTTCAAGTACGAGCCGACCACTCCGTCCCCGCGTGCGGTGGAGAGATGGCGTCAGGAAGTGTGGAACGAAGGCGTCGCGCCCATGCTGTGGGTGGTCTCCCCGAAGGAAGTGGACGTATACAACGGGTTCGCCCGACCGGAGCCAACGGGCGACGCAAAGGCGCATTGGATCGGGACGTTCAAGCAGAGCCGAAGGCAGCTGCGGAAGCTTGAACTGGCCGCGGGCCGCCTAGCCATGGAGACGGGCCGCTTCTGGCAGGACACCATGGGCAAGAAGCTCAACCGAAACACTGGCGTGGACCGCCACCTGCTTCGCGATCTCGCCCGGCTGGCGCGCGACTTGGCTGGTGCTGGAATGGACCGATCCGACGCCCGGAGCTTGATCGGTCGTTCGATCTTCGCGCAGTACTTGGTCGACCGGCGAATCGTCACGGCAGACTTCCTCGAAGACACGTGCGGCCGCACTGCTCTGTCGGACGTTCTGCGCCAACGGACCAAGTCGGAGCACCTGTTCGACTGGCTGCGTGCCACCTTCAACGGAGACATGTTCCCTGGCAACGGGGGTGTACCCGGCACTCGCCACCTTCGCCGCGTGGCCGACTTTCTCGACGCCGTGGACTCCAAGGGCCAGCGGACGCTGTTCCCCTACCAGTTCGACATCATTCCCGTCGAACTCATCAGCTCCATCTACGAGCAGTTCGTTCAGCCCGACTCGCGATCGACCGACGTGCACTACACCCGCCTGTCGCTCGTTTCTATGGTCTTGGAAGAGGTCCTGCGCGAGTGCGACGGCCACGAGACCATATTGGACCTGACGTGCGGCTCCGGCGTGTTCTTGGTGGAGGCCTTGCGCAGGTTGGTCGACAAGCGGGCCGGAGAAGGGCCACCCACTCGAGAGATGATCCGCAAGACGCTGTACGAGCAGGTGTTCGGAATGGACATCAGCCCGGACGCCGTGCAGATCGCGGCCTTCAGCCTCTATCTGACGGCGTTGGAGCTTGATCCGAACCCGGAACGGCCCGACAACCTCAAGTTTGAGCCGCTGATCGGGCGCACGCTGTTTGAGGGCGACATGTGGGTGGAACCGTCCGCACTGGCCCAGGGCACAGAGAGCCGCAAGTTCGACGTGATTGTCGGCAACCCGCCGTGGAGCTACTCCCGCACGCCGCCACCGACGTTGCAGGCGCGCCGAGCGCGAACCGACATCCGCGGCTCACGGGGGGTCAGCCTGGATTTCGTTCACTTGGCCACAGAGTACGCATCCCCTGGTGCCCGGTTCGGACTGGTCTTGGGCGCAACCCAGTTCTTCGGTCGAAGCCCGACCAGCCGGCACGCATTGCAACGACTGATCCCCGAGCTGTTCCCGGTCACGCTAGTCAGTCTGTCCAACTTGACCAACTGGCTCTTTCCCAAGGCTTCGATGCCCGGGATCGTGTTGTTCGCTCGGCAAAGGCAGTCAGGCGGTCAAGCGAAGTTGATCCCGGCGTTCCAGGTTCCGTGGTCGTCCAACGGAGCGAGGACCCACACCTTCCAGGTCGCACCTAGCGACTGCACCACTCTGCCTCTCGACTACTGGCGACGTAGGCCCGAGTTCCTAAAAGCAACGTTCCTGGGCGGCCATCCAGACGCTGACTTGTTGGATCGTCTCTTCGACGAGCATCAGACGCTGCACGAGGCTCTCGGTCGCTTCGGCGCCAAGCTGTCTGCTGGACTGACGCCGGGTAAAGGCCAAGACGCGCAGGTCCTGCTTATCGTCAAGGAATCCGTCACGGGTCAGTACGCGGGACGCGTAGCCGCCGCTGTTGGCGACAAGAACACCTTGTTTACGCAGTCCTTCTTCGGCACCTGTTTCCACAGGAACGACCGGGACGCGGCCTGCCTGCTCGCCGGAATACTCGGATCATCGCTGGCGTCATGGTTCTTCCTGATGACAGCGGCGGACTTTGGACTCTGGCGTCGTCGGGTGAAGCGTGACGACGTCGGGCGACTCCGCGTGCCGGATGTCGGCGCGGCCCTGCAGTCGGACGCTGGCCAGCGGATCGTTGCGCTGGTGCAAAAGCGATGTGGGGAAGCCGTCCAAAAGGAGGACTGGCAGCTTCTCGACGAAGCCGTGCTCGACCTGTACGACCTGTCTGCGGACCACCGCATCGTTGTCCGCGACGGCTTGACTCGTGCTGGATGGCAGTGGCGAGAAGGCAAGGAGGCGTCCGTTGCCCCGGCCCAGTCCGGCGAAGAGGTAATGGAGTATGCCCGCGTCTTCGCGTCGGAGATCGATGCTTGGCTTCAGTCCACGAAGCGCAATCGCCTGCGCGCACAGGTCTACGACCTGCCGGTCCGCGAGCCCCTGCGAGCAGTCCGGTTTGTTCTGGAGGCGGGACATGCCCCTCCGGTCGTCGATGTGGTCCCCTGCGATAACCTGCGGAAGCTCCTCGCCCGGATCGGAGGCGACTTGAGTCCACCCCTGACCGAATCCGCCGTTGGGCATTCCGAAGTGCAGTGCTATGGCCGCAACGAGATCGTGGTCGTCAAGCCGGCGGCGCGACGGCACTGGATGGCCGCTCGCGCACTCGGAGACGCGACCCAGGCAGTCCTCAACGGGCTCCGAGCCCGATGAATCGCGAGTTGCTTGGTCCGTCGATTCCCCGTCGCGACGGGCTCCTCCACTTGGCGGACGAGCTGGTTCTCGCTATCCTGCGTGCAATCCAAGAAGGCTGGCGAGTCGCCACCGCCCGGCTTGCGAGCGACGCGGCTCCGATCTCCCACGAGCCCCAAATGACGAACCGACTCCGTGCTGGTGCCGAGGGCCTGTGAACACCCAACCTCTGTACGATGTGCTGGAGGCCACTGGTTACTTGGTCAACGGCGCACCGGCTCCCAACGTGACGATGGGGCGCAGTGCTCGCCACGCTCCGCGCCGTCGCAAACTTAAGCCCGACGCTACCTGGTGCGGCAGGTCGTCGCTCACGGTTCACTTCAAGTACGAGCCGAGTTCCCCATCGGAGGACACGGTGGCCCAGTGGAGGCAAGAGATATGGAACGAAGGGACAGTGCCCCTGCTTTGGGTGATCCGCCCGGACAAGGTTGACATCTACAACGGATTCGCCCAACCGAGAGGATCGGGTGACGTCGAAGCCAACAGGCTACGGACCTTCAAGCGTACCGCGAGCGATCTAGAGGAACTCGACAGGGCTGCTGGTCACTTGGCCATGGAGACGGATCGGTTCTGGCAGCACCGGATCGCACACAAGATCAACCGGCGCACCAGCGTTGACCGCTTGTTGCTGGGGGACATCGCTCGTCTGGAGAAGGACCTAGTGAGCACTGGCTTGGCCGGGCTGAATGCGCAGGGGCTGATCGGCCGCTCGATCTTCGCCCAGTACCTGGTCGACCGCGAAATCATCACGAAGGACTTCCTCGCGAAATTGGCGAAGCGTACCACGCTGTCCGAAGTCCTGCGCGATCAAGCCATGGCCGAACGCCTCTTCGACTGGCTACGAGAGGTGTTCAACGGGGACATGTTCACCGACAACGGTGCGTCGGCGAAGGCGGCACACCTGAATCGAGTCGCAAATTTTCTCGACGCAGTGGACCCGGACACCGGACAGACGACACTATTCCCCTACCGGTTCGATATCATCCCGGTCGAGCTCATCAGCTCCATCTACGAGCAGTTCGTACGATCAGAGGAGCCAACGACTCGAAACACCAGCCCCACGGATGTGCACTACACGCGGCTGTCGCTCGTGTCGATGGTCCTCGACGAAGTGATGGACGAGTGCAGCGGCAACGAAACCGTGCTGGACTTGACTTGCGGTTCGGGGGTGTTCTTGGTGGAGGCACTGCGTCGTCTAGTGCAAAAGCGCACTGGCGACCAGGAACCGACCCGGGAACTCATACGAGACACTCTGTACTCCCAGGTGTTCGGCTCGGACAAGAGCAAAGCCGCGATACAAGTGGCCGCATTCAGCCTCTACCTGACGGCACTGGAACTCGATCCACGGCCTGAGCCGCCGGACAGCCTCACGTTCAAGCGACTGAGGGGGCGTACGCTCTTTACCGGCAACATCTGGGACGACGTATCCGACCTGGACAGGCGAACAGGCGGTCGCAAGTTCGACGTAATCGTCGGCAATCCGCCTTGGAGCTACCCTGGGAAGGCGTTCAGGGAACGACGAACACGGACCGGTGCGGGAGGGTCGCGGGGAACTAGCTTGGACTTCGTTGAGCGGGCACTGGACTACGCGTCGGAGAACACCCGCTTCGGTCTTGTGCTCGGAGCACCTCATTTCTTCGGGCAGAGCCCTCGGCCGAGGCAAACCCTGCATCATCTCCTGAAGCAGCTGGTGCCAGTCACGCTCGTTAATCTTTCCAACCTGAGGGGATGGCTGTTTCAGAAAGTACGTATGCCTAGCATGGTTCTGTTTGCGCGACACCGCCGCGACGAGCCTCCTGTTATCACCACTATTCAAGTCCCGTGGTCTCCTGGTGGAGAAAGAAGCCACACGTTCAATATCGCCGCTGGCGACATCACAACGCTGCCCGTGTGGGACTGGGAGCGTGACCCGAGATTCCTCAAGGGCGCGTTTCTGGGAACCCACAGGGATCTGACTTTGCTGGACAACCTGTGGAGGTCCAATCACGAGCTCAAGGACCAGCTCGGCGCGATCGGCACGAAGTTCCACACGGGACTTACGATAGGCGACCGAAGCAGGGATGCGGGTGCCATGGGCGGCCTGCCATGGCTCGACTCGACCGTCGCAATGGCTCCGTTTTTCTTGCCGCCCGACCTCGTTCCGTTCGACCACCACAGAGCTGAACGGCCCCGAGACAGGCAGATGTTCCATGCGCCTGTTCTGATCGTGAGGGAACTCTTGCTGGGGCGACACGCTCCTCGCCCGTTGGTGGCCGTCGCCGAACGAGACGTCGTATACTCCAACGCATACTACGGGGCTGTCTTCTCGCAGGAGAACGGCGACTTGCCTCATCTGCTTGCAGGGATTCTGAGTTCCTCGCTTGCTACATGGTTTTTGCTGATGACGGGCTCCTACCTCGGTCTCTGGAAGATGCAGATAATGTCCACCGACGTTGTACAGATGCCCGTTCCGGCCCTCTTGGAGGCCGCCGCATCGGAGATGGGAAGGAGCATAGCCGACTTAGCGCGGAGCATGAGGGGGCGCGCCTTAACCAAACAGGACTGGACAGCGCTGGACGAAGCGGTGTTCGATCTCTACAAGCTTCGCCCGTCGGAGCGGATCGTCGTGCGAGACGGCCTGTTCAAGGCGATGTGGCAGTGGAAGCCCGGTCGCGACGAGTCGGTGGCGCCAGCGTCGACCAAGCATGTCATGCAGTATGCGAAGGCGTTCGTGTCCGGCGTCGACATTTGGCTCCGCACGCGCAATCTTCGCCGGGTGCGGGCCGAAGTGTTCGACCTTGCGACGACGGACCCAGTGCGGGTGGTGCGCTTCGTGCTGGAAGACCGGCCCGGCCCGTCGGTCGCGGGCGTGGTGGCACCGGACGGAGACATGCCGGGACTGCTCCATCAACTCAGTGGGCGCTTTGGTTTTTCGCTGGCGGACGAGCTAGCGCGCCACCAAGAAGTTCGCGCGTGCGACACGCACGAGGTCGTGATCGTCAAGCCAGCGGCTAGGCGCCACTGGATGGAAGTGTACGGCCTTCGCGACGCCGACGATATCGTGTCCGACAGTTTGCGCAATCCGGAAGCTCGCGACGAATGAATGTGATGCGCCCAAGTCCGTTTCGATACCGGCAGGGGCGAGTGGACCTCTCGTCTGACATCGTGCACACCATCCTGCAGGTCATCACGGCCGGATGGGCGGTCGCGTCGAAGGATGAAGGCGCGACTAGGGTCGCCCATGAAGAGGCGTTGAACGAACTGCTCCGCGACGGACTGCGTTATGTGGTGGACCCGGACCGCGCCTTCGGCCGGGGCCCACGCTTTCCGGAGATGCGGATTATGGACGAGATCGGATGGCACTCGCGGCCGGATGTCATGCGCCCCGACGGTTGGGTTGACATCTCGATCTTGCTGACGCGGCCCTTCTCGCACAAGCCTCACGCGCTCGTCGAGTGCAAGCGCGTTGCTGGCAGCAGTGCCAGACTTTGCCGGCTGTACGTGGTGGAAGGCATGGACCGCTTTGCGAGCGGCCAGTACGCTGGAAACCATGCAACGGCCTTCATGGTCGGCTACGTGATCGAGGGCACTCGCGTGGCCGCGGCTGACGGCGTCAACGGATACCTGCAGCGACGGGGACGGGCCGCGGACCGGATGGAACCGCTGCCGAGCGCAGACGCATGGACACGGCGGAGCCGCCACTCCCGACCAAGTGGCTCCTCCATCACCCTGCTCCATACTTTCGTGGCGGTGGGTTGAGCACTGGGCGTCGGGGCACGTCCAGGCACCAGCGACGCCAAGCCATGACAGATTCTCGGACAGATTGTGGGTACTATTTGGCAGTCAGTCCACGGCCTCCGCTCGAACGTTCCGCCGTGGGTGACGCTCCGGTTCTGCTCCCACGCCGTTCCCGGAGGCGGCACCTACGACGGACGCCCTCGAACAATTCCCCAAGGGAGAAGCAAGCATGAACAAGGAAACCGAACAACTTATGACCAACCTGCGGATGATGGCTGCGGCCCTGGCTGTCGTGCCGGTGGAAGCGTGGAACCTGGCCGCGTCCGCCGCAACGCGGGGGTCCATTCGCGTCCACATCGTGAAGTACTTCACGGGGGAAACCCTGGCTGGTCCGCGTCTGCCCTTCATCCCCGCGGCCTCCGAAAAGAAGAACGCGAAGTGGTATAGGGCCTGGCAAGAAAAAGGGGATGCACGAAAGGCCGACCTGGTGGACCGCCTGACCATTGCCGCCCGAAACGCTGCGATAGCTGAACCGTACCCTGGCGCGAAGGTCCTTGGCGTCGGCAGGCAAGATTGGCAGGGAAAGTTCTGCCACGCCGTCCGGGCCAACATGGGCTTCAAGTTTTCTGCACGCCCCCGGCACCCGACGGACTTCAAGCTTCCTCCGGGCGTCAAGCTGGCTGATGCGATGAAGTCCGTTCCCGTCGATCACCTGGCCGCCGTCAACGTGGCGATAATCGAGAGCGAGTTCGCCCTGACAGGCTGGCTGATGGCGTCCTCGCCAAGCTGGGAACAGCAGCCCGAGCACTGGCTGGAGGCAACCGGCAAGGTTGGGCAGGAAGCTGGCAGCGTGGAAGTGGTGACCACGCGTTCGGGGGTGGAAGGCCAAGCAAGCGGCTTTTCACCCCCGGCGTTTCCGCCTCCCCACCATTAGCTTTCGGCTCCGACAAGTGCACCGTCCAAGTAGAGAACCGACAATGGAGAAGCCCGGCCGCCCGAAGTTGATTAGAGGCGTCCTGCCGCCCGAAGCCATCGACGCCGTCGAGGCCGCCACCGCCCGCGCCATGCACCGCGGCGGCCAGCCCCTCCCGGTGGGTGCCGCGTCCGCCTGACGCCCGCCGAGAGGCCGCCGTCCGCGACGCCGTCGCCAAGGCATCCACCGCCTTCCCCGCCATGCGGAACGGCTACGCCGGTGCCTGACGCGGGCGCGAGAGGACCGGGGTGCCCGTCCTGCGGGGGGAGGGGCCTGCGTACCGGCGGGGGCCCGCGGAAACCAATCCGGCCAGCCCCTTCAGCGCCTCGTTCTCCTTGGCCCAGGGCCGCGAATTCTTGGTCCGGGGGCCGCGAACGGCTTGCCCCATTCCTTGGGATCCGCATCAGCGGCCCGGCCGGATGCAGGCAAGGTGGTCTCGATAGCGGATCACGCAGCCGTGACAGATTCTCGGACAAATTGTGGGTACTATTTGTCAAAGCGATCCTGCCGGAAAACCCGGCCCCGGGAGCGTCGGATGCCGTCGTCGCCGCTTTGGGTCCAGGTGTCCGGTGGCCCTCCAGCGTGCCGTCGGGGATCCATGGTCTCCGCCTCCCCTAGCAGCACGGTGCCCGGCACTGACTTTGACACCCACCTACACCGATGTCTATTCTTACTTGGTCCAGTGCGGGATCCACATTTGGGCCACCGATTATGGCGAGTGAGGAGGCAGAAAATGAGTCCTGAGTTGGTGGCGGAACTGTCCGCCTTGGGCGAGAAGACGGTAGACGAGGTTGCGGGAGAGATGCCACGGGGTTGGCGACACTGCGAAACAACGTGTCCGCTTGCGTTGTGGCTCGACGAGGGTACTGGCGAGGTCTGGGTCGGCGGTGGCCTAGCGGAGATCAACGGCGAGCAGATTGACCTGCCCGATAGCGTCGCGGAGTTCGTCTGCGCCTTCGACAATGGCGCATATCCAGAACTCTGCAACGAACGGTTCTACGAGCAGCTGGAGCAAGAGGCAGGTGACCAATGACAATCCAATACCGCATCGCGGACTTGGTGCTTCCGCTCCGCCAAGTGTCCCTCGACTCGGTTCACGAGAAGAACGTGCGGCATGGGCACATCTCGACGCTCCACATCTGGCCAGCCCGACGGCCCCTCGCGGCGAGTCGGGCCGTTCTCGCGCTCACGCTACTGAAGGACGATGGGAATGAGGACGAGCGGCGCGAAGTTCTGCGACGGCTGGGTGGGCACCTTGTAGAGGTGGAGGACAATCGGGGGAACACGAGAGAGGAGACCAGAGGTGGAATCTGTCATTGGGGCAGGGAAGATGGACCGATGTTGGATGTGTTCCGCGAAGATATTCTGGAAGCGTCTGCAGGACGGGCACCCCGGGTGTTAGACCCGTTCGCGGGCGGTGGGGCGATCCCGCTGGAAGGGATGCGGCTCGGGGCGGAGGTGGTGGCTTCAGAACTGAGTCCGACGGCGTGGTTCGTATTGCGGTGCACGCTGCACTACCCGCATCTTGTGGTGGGGAAGAAGCTGCCGTTGCCGGCGTTCTGCCTGACAGACCGGGACTTCTTGGAGGCATTCTTGAAAGCGCGGGGCTTCAAGGGGAAGAAGCTCCAGGCTGAACTTGATAACATGCTCGACGGCCCGCGAGCGAGTGGCGCAGAACACAGCAGACGATCCCGAAGTGGAGCGTCGAGGTTGCCCGGAATGCCGTCGTTGACATCGGATGTGGAGCTGGCGTGGCATGTTCGGGCGTGGGCGCGTCGAGTAGCGGATCGGGTTCGGACGGAGGTGGCGGGGCGGTATCCAACCTACGCGGAGTTCGAGCCGGTGGCGGGGCCCAAAAGGCAGCGTGGAAACAGGGCCGACACGGTGGAGTGGGAGCTTCGGCCTCCCCAGATCCTCGACTCGACTGATATCCGAGCGGCGGTCAGCGAGCTCAACGAGGAGTTTGACCGGGAGTACCTGGAGGACGGGAGGAACCCACGCTGGGTGGCCAAGCCGGTTGTGGCGTACCTGTGGGCGCGCACGGCGACCTGCAACGACTGCCGGCGTGAGGTACCGTTGCTCAAGACACGCTGGCTGTGCAGGAAGAGCCGGAAGCGGGCTTGGCTGGGGATGGAGACGAACGCCGACGGTGGCTTTGACGTGTTTGGTACGGGCGGTGCAGTGTCAGCGACGCAGGCACGAAGCATGCCGGTGGGGTTGGGAGAAATAGGAGAGGATATTGACGTGGGCGCGGGGACGATGAGCCGGACAGGCGTGACCTGTCCAAGTTGCGGCTCGGTCTTGACGATGGCTGACCTCCGTCGGGAGGGTCGCGCCGGACGCCTGGGCGAGATCATGACGGCGGTCGTGGTGGATGGCCAGCGAGGAAAGGAGTACCGTTCACCAACCCCGAAGGAGATCAGAGCTGCCGACATCGGCGAAGTACCGATGGAGAAGGCATGGGCAGATATCCCCTTTGGCCAACCGAACGAACCGACGCCGAAGAGGGAAGCGTTGGGCAACGGCATTACGGGGTACGGCTTTACCACTTGGGGACAGTGCTTCAATCGCCGCCAACTCTTGGTGCTGGGGACGATCGTTCGGGAGGTCCGCAAGTGCCGCCAGGAGTTGGAGGACTATCCGCCGGAATGGCAGGAGGCCATCCTCGTCTACGTGGCTTGTGCGTTGAGCAAGCTGACTGACTACAGCAGTTCTCTTGCAACTTGGGTCATCCAAGCGGAAAAAATGCGATCGACCTTCGCCCGCTTCGCCCTCTCCATGGTCTACGATTACTGCGAAGTCAATCCTTTGTCGAAGCGAACTGGCGGGTTCACGGCAATGGTCGAATGGGTGGCCCGCTACTTGGTGCGAGCGGAGTCCACCGTATCTGCTGCTCCGTCTCCTGTGGTCGTGCGCCGTAGCGCGATTGACTTCCAAGGCGCATCTGAGTTCGACGTAATTTGCACCGATCCGCCGTACTACGACGCAATCCCTTACTCGGACTTGATGGACTTCTTCCATGTCTGGCTACGGCGAGTCCTGCACGGGCTGTCACCGGAGATCGACGATGTGTTCTCGGCACCGCTCGGACCGAAGTGGGACAACGAGGCTGGGGATGGCGAGCTGATCGACGACGCCAGCCGTTTCGGCGGAAATCGCGAGGCGTCAAAGAGCAACTACGAAAACGGCATGTTCCGCGCCTTCAAGCGCTTCTACGACGCATTGTGCCCCGACGGACGGCTGGTGCTCGTCTTCGCCAACAAGTCGCCTGATGCATGGGAGACGCTGGTCTCGGCATTGATTCGCGCTGGATTCGTGGTCACTGCATCGTGGCCGATCCAGTCAGAGAGACAGAACCGTCAACGCTCCATGTCCTCCGCCGCTCTCTCTTCCTCCATCTGGATCGTGTGTCGCAAGCGTCTCCATCGAGCCAAGCCGGGCTGGGACCAGAGCGTCCTTGCCGAGATGGAGGAGAAGATCACCCAGCGCCTCCGCGACTTCTGGGACGCCGGTATCCGCGGTCCCGACTTTGTTTGGGCCGCCACTGGTCCCGCGCTGGAAGCCTTCAGCAAGCATCCCGTGGTCAAGCTGGCCGACGCGCCGGGCGAGCGGCTGAACGTCGCCGAGTTCCTCGTCCAAGTCCGTCGCATGGTCGTTGGCTTCGTGGTGAACCGGCTGTTGAAGCGGGAGGGTGGAGCGACCGACGAGCTAGACGACATCACCACGTACTACTTGCTTCACCGCAACGACTTCCGGCTGGAGAAGGCACCGGCGGGCGCGTGCATCTTGTACTCGCTGTCGTGCAACTTGGTGGACTCGGAACTCACGGGACGGTTGGACGTGCTTGAGCGTGGGGCATCATCGGGTGCCGAGCTCCGCCTCAAGCCCTGGAACCGGCGCAAGGGGCGCAACCTGGGCGAGCCAGACGCCGACGGACGGCCGCCACCACTCGTGGACTGCATCCACAAGGTCATGCAGCTCTGGAAGACCGGCGAGCAGTCCCGGGTGGATGCCTACCTGGGACGGCGCGGACTGTGGCACCACGAACTCTTCGCCCGCGTCGTCCAAGCCGTGATCGAGCTGGCCGAGGCCGGCTCCGCAGAACGCGCCGTCCTGGAGTCGATCCAGAACCACCTACAAGGAGTGGCCCGTCCTGGAAGCGGCGGCGTCCGGCAGGGAAGACTCTTCGAAACCTGAACAAGGGGGTAGTTCATGGAGAACAGATCGAGACCAGCACCAAGGCCGCCGTGGACCGGGGGGCAGACGCCCAAGCCGCCGAACATCGTCAAACCGGACTACCGACCCCCTGCACCGCCACCGCCGCCCAAGTCAGACGGAAGCTGAGTCGTCGCGCTCTTGGAGGGTGGCCATTACGCCCTTTCCCCGCGTGCTGACGGCGACGGCGACCCGCTTGGCCTGACTGTTCTGCTAGCGGCACCAGCCCCCGTTCCGGCCAAGGACAGGCCGCCCCTTGACCGGTACTGGCTTGATCCCCACATTCCAGAATCGTCCCCTTGGCGTTCCGCTGACCCTATGGGTAGCCGACGCACTACATTGAGACCCACCATCACAGCCCCATGTCCCTTTCCGACTCTCCATCCGTAGAGGCGACCGCCTCCGAGATCCCGATCCATCTTCAAGGTGAGCCGGACGCCAGCGACACAGACGTCGCACTACCGTCCAGCGATCTGCCTCCAACTTCTTCTCCCACCGCCACCCTTGAGCCGAGGGAGGAGGGCGCCGAAGAAGGATACGGCGTGGAGGAGGAGCTGCTGGAAAGCGATGCATCCGAGATCGTGCAGCCGTTCGATCCCACGGAGATATCGATTTCCACCAAGACCACAACAGTCCATCTGGTAATGAGCAGGCTAGCTCACGGTGAGATTGACCTCAATCCAGACTTCCAGCGCAACGCCGGCATATGGGATCGTACGAGACGAAGCAGATTGATCGAATCGTTGCTCCTGCGTATTCCCCTGCCCATGTTCTATGTCGCGGCCGACAGGAACGACCATTGGCGCGTTGTCGATGGACTCCAGCGTCTCTACTCCATCAAGAGCTTCGTACTCGACAAGACGTTGAAGTTGCACCGACTGGAATACCTCACCCAGTTCAAGGACCATTCCTACGACGCCCTCCCCCGGAGCATGCAACGACGGATCGACGAGACGGAGCTTGCCTTCCACGTGATCGACGCACGCACTCCCGAAACTGTGATGTTCAACGTATTCAAGCGCGTAAACACAGGAGGGAAGCCGCTCACGCCCCAAGAAATCAGACATGCGCTCAATCCGGGGCCAGCGCGAGAATTTGTAAACGAGCTGGCAGTGAGCACGGCGTTTCGCCGCGCTACAGATGGTAGCGTGAGCCCTCGGAGGATGGCGGATCGAGAATGCGTGCTGCGCTTCATCGCATTTTATTGTCAAAAGCTGACCGCCTACAACGGGCATCTGGATGCGTTCCTGACGCAAGCAATGAGGCGCATAAACACAATGGACGAAGCCGACAAGGAGAACTTGCGTCGTGCTTTCTTCAGAGCTATGCAACTGGCCAGAGACCTGTTTGACAACAACGCGTTTCGGAAGCCACCCGGCCAGTCTGGCCGAAGAAGCGTGATAAACAAGCCGCTGTTCGAGTCTCTGGCGGTTTCGCTGGCTAGGGTTCCAGAGGCAAGGCACGAAGTGTTGATTGAGCGCAGAGCCGCCGTCAACAAGCGTCTTGTCGATATCATGACGGACAGAACATTCCACGAGAGCATCTCAATAGGCACACAGACAACCGAACAGGTTCACATCAGGTTCGGGTGGACCATGAGGGTTATCGCCGAGGTGCTGAAGGATGATTAAGACACTCCACTTGCGCAACTTCAAGTGCTTTGACGATGCTGCATTCACCATGGGCAAGGTCACTCTGCTCGCCGGTCTCAATGGTACCGGCAAGAGCAGTGTCATTCAGGGTTTGTTGGCCCTCCGCAAGTTTGGCTTGACTCCGAATAGCACGAGTTGGCATGGGCAGCTCATCGACCTTGGAGCCTTTAGCGACATCCTATACGTTGGAGCCGAAGAAAACGTAATCGAACTGAGTGCCATGTTTAGGGATGACATCAAGATGCGGGGCAGGTTTACTGCCGATTATTCGATGGTCGAAGAAGTCGAGAGCTGGAGGAATATTTCTCTCCTGCGCGAGTCCATGTTCTACTTGTCGGCCGACCGCCTAGGCCCCCGCAAGACACTGCCGTTCGGGTTGAGGGACTCTAGAGCGGGCACACCGTTGGGCAAGCGCGGCCAGCATGTGCTAGGATTCTTAGACCAGCGGGCACGAAATCGCGACCGCGTGCCTTCAGCCCTTTGCCATAGCCGAGCAGCGTCATCGACTCTCCACGACCAGACGAACGCTTGGCTTGCCGCGGTCAGTCCTGGCGTTGAGCTTTCCTTCAGGTCCGTGACGGGGGCCGACATAGCTGTGGCCGGGTACTCGTTTGAGCAGCGAGGAGATGTCAGGACCAAACCGTTTCGAGCGACGAACATCGGGTTTGGTGTGAGCTACGCGCTTCCCGTCGTGGTGGCGTTGCTGGCGGCCCGGGACGACGACTTGGTGATCATTGAGAATCCAGAGGCTCACCTGCACCCAGGGGGGCAGACGGGCATAGCCGAATTGGCGTGCAAGGTTGCCGCCGACGGCAGGCAGGTCGTCCTCGAAACGCATAGCGACCATGTGCTCGACGGTGTTCGGCTGGCCGTGGCAGAGAATATCGTCAGTCCTGAGGATGTGGCGATTTATTTCTTCGGGCGCGACGACGGAGGTGTCCACGTCACTGCCCCGGAGATTCGCGCCGATGGCAGCTTGGATTCCTGGCCCGAGGGATTCTTCGACCAGCAGGAGAGAAACTTGGCCCGGCTGGTGCAACTTCGTCGAAGGCACGGTGGCGACAGTTGAGGGTAGTGTTCAATGAGCTGTCGGCAGACACGCCGGCAGAATCGCGGAATGAAGGGCGCCGGTGGTTGGAGGATATGATCGGAAGCACAGTTGCCGTAGCCGATGGGCAGCCGCTTGATCTGGTTGCTGTTCGGAGCTGCGACATATTCGGCATGCTGCTCAGTCCGGGGTACACCGTATCTGACTGGCTGCAGGACGGAGATCGCGACCTACGGAAGCTGTTCTACAAGATCACGACCAAAACTGGCTTGGGGGAACATATCGATGATGCCGTGAAGGAGCGCTTCTACCTGTCGATGTTTCTCTTGGACAACCGATCCGGATCGAGTCGAGAGGTCGAGGTACCGGGCTTGGGATTGGCATATCTCCTGGACGGCGTAGCAGCGAGCCTAGCGTCTGAAGAACGATGGCGCAAGCCAGTCATCAATGTTCGGCACGTGTGGCTTGACGGCGAAGCGCAGGAGCAGACGGAGACAGGTCAGGTCGTGAACGTGTCGCGACTGGCAGATGTCGAAGTAGCGACCGATAGGCTTTACCGATTGTGGAAGAGTTCCATGTGGCGTCAGCGAACCAGCCTGAGCCGAGACACTTCTTCGGAAGCACTGGCGTCGTTTCGGCACTTGGTCTTTGGCATGGATGTCGAGAAGCAGTTTCGTGGACTTGCCGTGGATGATCGACGGGTGATATGGGGCAAGTTCATCGAACTCGACAGTGCGGTCCGGGAATGGCGGCGTGGCGGAACCGAACGACCAGCCGTTCCGGGGGTCCGGCCGGAGAGCCAAGCCACCATGGATCGGTTCGGCGACAAGCGTGTGCATCGCAACCGACGCGGAGAGAACGCCACCTACGAACTCCATGTCAGCGCAGGAAGTCGTCGCGTGCACTTTCGGACCGAGCCAGAGGGGAAGGTGATCGAGGTAGGGTATGTGGGCAAGCATCTGCCCACGACGAAGTACCCGAACTGATCCGCCTTCTTGGCAAGTCGCCCGCGACGAGGGGACGACTCCGAGCGCGTCCCGGAAATGGCGTTGTTCGCCAGGGACGCCTCTTCGAAAACTGAACAAGGGTAGTTCATGGAGAACAAATCGAAACCTGCACCAAGGCCGCCGTGGACCGGGGGGCAGACGCCCAAGCCGCCGAACATCGTCAAACCCGACTACCGGCCCCCTGCACCACCGCCGCCACCCAAGTCAGGCGGAAGCTGAGCCGTCGCGCTCCCGGAGTGCCGCCATCACGCTCTGCCCGGCGCGCTTGGCGTATAGTGGCGGAACGGCGTTGCCGATCAAGCGGCAGACGGCCTCCATCCCCTCGGTGACGAAGCGGTACTTCTCCGGGAACGTTTGGAGAAGTGCTGCCTCCCGAACCGATATCGTCAGCCGCCCCTTGTCGGGGTGGCCGAACCGGCCCTTGCTGGCCGTCGTGCATCCGCCCGTGATCGAGGGCGATACGTCGTCCCAGTGCATTCTGCCGTAGGTGTTGGTGAATCCCCGGTATCCTCGCCGGTGGCACGGTGGTCGCACGGATTCGTCCACATGCAGCCAAGTTCTGCCCGGCTGGGCCGCTCGAAGCCGTCTGGCCACCTGTGGTTGGAGGTTCCGAACTACATGCCAGTTGTACCGCATGGCCCCGCCGTTGCGCCGCGCCGCCTTGAGCGTCACTGGTGCCGGCATGTGCTCAATGGCACTTCGCACTGTGCTCCACGGACGCAACTTCGATTCGGGTCCAGGCCTTGCATCGTGGCTCGGTCTCGGCAACGCCACGGGGAAGCCTCTTCCGGCCAGGACCACGAGGCGCCTTCGCGACTGTGGAACCCCGAAGTCGGCCATTTGGTCAACACGCCACTCGGGCACATAGCCAGCCTGCTTGATCGTCTCCACGAACTTCCGAAACACATCCTTGCCGCGGTTTGCCAAGCCGGGGACGTTCTCCATCAGGACGGTTCTTGGCCGGAGTGCCGCCACCAAATCGGCCATGACCAGAAGCAGTTCATTGCGAGGGTCGTCGCCCCCGTACTTCGCGGTTAACGAACAGAACCCCTGGCAAGGTGCGCAGCCAGCGAGGAGCGATATGTCCTCGGTACCGGCCGCATCGACGATCTGCCCGGCCGACACCTGCCGAATATCCTGCTCCAACAACCGAGTCTTGCGGTTGTTCCACCTGTAGGTCCGTGCCGCCACCCGGTCGTTCTCCACCGCGGCCGCAACGCTGAACCCGGCCAGACGAAGTCCCGCAGTCAGACCGCCGCATCCGGCGAACAGGTCGACGGCGACAGGCTTCCTGGTCGTCACGCTATGTTGGCCCCTCGGTGCGGTGGGAGTCGTTGCTGACGAGTTCCTCAACCCTGGGGTCGTCTTCCGGAGCACGCATAGCAATGGCCTTCAGATAGTCGGCGTGCAGTATCTCAGTGGTGTCGAGCAGATTATGCCACGGGCGAATGTAAAAGAGACCGCCGGACTGATACGTGTTGGCTATTCGCCTGGCGTCGGGTCGGACCTCGTCAGCAATCAGAAGGCCGCTCACCGTCTTTCGCTGATACTCAGCGACCGTTGTACCGTCTTGGAACCGGTCGCGCAAGGCATTCACGTAGTCACGAAGCTGATCAAGTTCTTCGCGTCCCACCTTTTTGCCGGGCCTCTTCAACTCCACGACATGAGCGGTCTGGTATCGATCACCAAGGCAGAAGTAGTCGGGTCTCTTCCTTCCCTCGGGTGTCCCCGTCGGTTGACCGCCGCATTTGTCGGCGATAATGCGATCAAGCGTAGTCTCGTGGGTCAACATCTCCCACTTGGGATCAATCAACCACGGGTGATCCCGCAAGAAGTTCTGCATGTCTGGCTTCTCTCGCAACTTGGCGTCGATCATTGCCTTGAACTTGCGAATGATCTCTACCCGGCCCTTGACGACATGTGCAGTACTGACGGTCGCGATAAGGTCCCACTCTGAAACGACTTCAGCGAACTTGCTAATGTCGTCGGGGGACGCGGTGTTCAGTCTACGGATCGCATCCAGGAAACTACGGTTGGTCAGTGCATTGTAGGCAAACGTGACAAGGTCGTCGGTGATTTCCTTGCCATCTCGGTCTCTTCCGAGCTGCGGAATAGAGCAGATGCGATCTACTACCTTCTTGAACACTTGCCGTTCACGGGGAGGAAGTCTTTGTGCACGCTCAACATACCTGGCAACATTAGGACTCGCCACCTTGGCTTGCCGGCGCTTGTCGGTCCAGTGCTCTAGTAAGTCGCGAACCTTCTTTCGTCCCCAATCCCTTAGCGGGGCTGCTACTGGGTCTTCCCAGCGAACGGTTCCCCTGTCTGTTGCTACCAAGTCTTTCTCGTCGTCCAAGTAATCGGCTTGGACTTCGCCAGTGAGATACTGCATTCCATGTTGGCCCCACACACCCCCACTCAAGTCAAAGAACCAGGGTGCCTGGGCCAGCTTCCCACGAACGTAGACGACAAAACCACGCTTCTCCTCTTCAGGAATCGTGTTCTTGCAGAAGCCAGCCCACCACCTGATTCGATTGCCGTCGGACAGCTCACACATCTCCCAACTGCCAACTTCCTCGGGAACGCGCACCTGAAAGGGGATCTCTTCACGCAAGATCGGAGCGTCGTTGACGTGAACACGAAAGGTGTCGTCGAGTACGAGCAACCTTCGAGCAATGCTACGCTTGAACTCGTTGGTCTTGATTCGTCTAGTGATTTTGAGTCGGCTCAGCAGGATCGTCGTTCCGGCAGCTTCGTTGGTGGGCCGACCATCATCGTTGAGAACTTCTGGTGCGTATCCATCGGGGTCGGCGAAGTCTTCGTTGCGGGTTAGTTCGGCGTAGTCTAAGGCGAAGTGGGAGATTTGACCGTTCTTGACTGTTCGGAGACCAATGTGGTCGGCGATGCCGAACGCCGCCAGTTTGCCAATTCCCTTACGGCCCTGTACGCGGCGAGGTTCGAGACCGTTATACGGTTCGGTGCGCCCGGACTGGCCACCTCGCCGATCCCTTCCAACATTGAGGTAGTGCGCATTGCATTCGTCGAAGGTCATCCCGTGTCCGTCGTCCACGACTTCGATCTGGTCGTTCTCTCGGAGCGGCCGATTGGTTGGAAACCTGATCCATACGTTTCTCGCCATGGCGTCGTAGGCGTTAGAAATCAGTTCCGAGATCGCCGGAACGGCTCCCGAGTACATCTGAAGCCCGAGGTGACGGAACAGTTGGCCCGCTACGGTCATGGTATACTTCCGCTGAGACATGTGGGCTCCATTTGGTGGAGGAGAGTAGCGGCTGAATGGGCAATTTCGCCTCCGCCGGACGACGGCGCAAGGCTGGACTCGGATGCCTTCCACACCTGCGTTCCCGGCCCCCGTCCGCCCTGCTAGCCTTGGCCGCTCCCCTCCAATGGGCTATATTGATTCCAACGCCAAGGTTCAAGTCTGCCCCCCGCATAACTTCATCCAGTCAGGAATCCGTCCCGGTGAGAAGAAGCCCCACCCCCTGGCACCAGGTCGTCCGCCTCAAGGACGAGCTTCGCACCGGCGAACTCTCGCTGGCCCAGTTCGCCGCCGACCTGCACGAAGTGACGCTACGACAGGGCAAGCGTCCGGTCTACGAGGACCCGGCACGCTTCTTCGGGCTGACGTACGCCACCCACGCGCTTCGAGATTTGGTGCGCGACGTGGCGGGGCGGCTGGCCGGCCGGAGCGACAAGGCCGTGCGCCAGCTGGAGCTGACCTACGGCGGCGGCAAGACTCACACGCTGATCACGCTGTATCACCTCTTCCGCGACCCCGCCTCGTTGCCGGACCTGCCTGCCGTCCGCGAGTTCCAGGAGCATGTGGGACACGACCTTCCGGCGGCGTACCCGGCGACGCTCTGCTTCGACAAGATCGACGTGGAAACCGGCTTGCAAGGCGTGCGGGGACCGGACGGCCGCACTCGCAACCTGCTTCATCCGTGGAGCCTGCTGGCCTACCAGCTGGACGGCGACGACGGACTGCGCGCCATTCACGCCGACGGCCAAGCCCACGAACGGGACACTCCGCCCGCCGAACCGCTGCTGGCCAAGCTGATCGCCAAGCCCCAAGAGCGGGGGCTCTCCACGCTGATACTGGTGGACGAGGTGTTGATGTACGCCCGCGCCAAGGCCGGCGTCAATCCGGTGTGGGGAGACCGCATCCGCGACTTCTTCCAGTACCTGACCCAGGCGGTCGTCAAGGTGGACCGGGCGGCGATGGTCGTCTCGTTGCTGGCCACGGACCCGCTCAAGCAGACCGACGACTTGGGCAAGGCCCTCATGTCGGACCTCTTTGACGTGGTGCGGCGGATGAAGGAAGAGGGCGTGGAGCCCGTGCAGAAGAAGGATGTGGCCGAGGTGTTGCGACGGCGCTTCTTCGAAGCGGAAGACCTGCGCGATCCAGACGCCTTCGGCCCCCACGTCATCGGCGTGCTCGGAGGGTTGGCTGAGGTGCAGGAGACCACCGACCGTTCCCGCCAAGAGGACGAGGAGCACTTCAAGCGCCACTTCCCCTTCCACCCCAAGCTCATCGACGTCTTCTACACCTGCTGGACGCAGCTGGAGGGCTTTCAGCGCACCAGGGGCATCTTGCGCACGCTGGCCACCGCGCTGCGCGACGCGGAGAAGTGGGACACGAGCCCCCTGGTCGGTCCGGCGGTGCTGCTGTCGGCCCCCGGCGAACCTGGGCTCTCCGAGGCCGTCCGCGACTTGGCTGGCGTCGCCACTACCGAGACCGTCGAGGGCAAGAAGGTGGAGTGGGTGCCGCTGCTGACGAAGGAGCTGGAGAAGGCTCGCGACATTCAGCACGAGATTCCCGTTCTGCACCCAGGGCGCGAGGTCGAACAGGCGGTGGTCGCCGTCTTCCTTCACTCGCAGCCCGTGGGCCAAAAGATTCAGACGCAACCGCTGCGGCGCATAATCGGAGCGGGTGCGCCGGACCTGATCGATCTGGACAAGGGACTGAGCCGCTGGCGCGAGGTCTCCTGGTTCCTGGACGACGACGACGCGGGCGCCCATGAGCCCGGTGCGCAGCAGCTGCCCACCGACTGGCGGCTGGGCAACCGCCCCAACCTGCGCCAGATGCACGACGACGCGTGCAAGAACCGGGTCGGGGCAGTAGCGGTGGACGAATACCTGAAGACCGCCGTGAGCAAGAACAAGTCGTTGAGGGAAGGCGCATCGGCCGTCGGAGCGAAGGTGCACATGATGCCCGCGTCGCCCATGGATGTGGCCGACGACCTGACTTTTCGGTACGTGGTGCTGGGTGCCGAGGCCGTCTCCCAGTCGGGCAGGCCCAGCCCCGTGGCGCGGAGCTTCCTCGAGACCAAGGGCAAGGACCGTCCCCGCGTGCACCGCAACGCGCTCGTGGTCGTTGCGCCGTCGCGGGAAGGGCTGGAGGCCGTGCGCGGCGAGATCCGCGCCTTCCTCGGCTGGGAAGAGGTGCAGAGCCAGCTGTCGGGCCACGAGGTGGACGCCATTCGCACCCAGCGCCTGCGTCGCCGGCTGGACGAGGCGCGGCGTCGTATCCCCGAGACGGTGCGCGCGGCGTACAACATCGTCACCACCTTCGGCAAGGACGGCCAAATCCACGCCTTCAAGCTGGCGGCCGCCGCTGGCCCGCTCTTCGTCCAGATCAAGGAGGACGTCCGCTCCCGCATCCAGGAAACCGCGATCAACGCCGAGGCCCTTCTGCCCGACGGCCCCTACGACCTGTGGCGCGACGATGAGGAGTCCCGCTTCGTCCAGGACTTGGCCGCCGCCTTCGCACGTCATCCCCGACTGCCGAAGGCGCTCAACCCCGAACTGCTGCTGGACACGGTGCTGCAAGGCGTCGAGGCCGGCCTGTTCGTGGCTCGCCTGCTCCGCCCCGACGGAAGCCTCCGTATGTGGTGGCGCGAAGCGGTGCCGGAGGGCGTGCGCGGCGAGGCGCAGCTGGAGGTCGCGCTACCGGAGAACGCCGCGCTGGATCGGCTGTCGGCCGGCCTGCTGACGCCCGGCACCCTGCCCGACCTGTGGCCCGAGGTGGACGAGCGACCGGACCCGGGCGAGGCGGCGGAGGCCGGGGCGGAAGCGGCCCCGATCCTGGCGCTGGCCCGGTTGGCCGAGTACTTCGCCGGCGGCTACCAAGCCCGCATCCCGGCGGAAGACTACGACGACTTCCTGACCATTCCACAATGCCCGGAAGCCGCCCTGCACCGAGCGGTGCGCGAAGCCGTGGAGGGCGGGAGCGTGTGGCTGGTCAACGGCCCGGCCTCGGTCTGGCGCGAGCCCGTTCCCGAAGGCGCCCTGGACGACGGCGCGGAACTCCGCCCCCCTCCCGAGGCCGTGGCCGTCCAGGAGCTCACAGAGGATACGCTTCCCGGCGCGTGGAAGGACGGCAAGACGAACGGTGCCGCGCTGACCCAGGCCATGTCGATCCAGCGGGGCTACACGGTGCCATGGCCGCTCATGGCCCAGGCGATCAAAGACTCGGTGAACGCTCGCTATCTCGAGCTGGCGGAGGGAAGCCGCTCGCTGGACAGCGAGTGGGACCAATCGGGCGCGGTGGTGCTGGAACGGCCGACGGGCGGACCGGTTCCTCCCGATCCGCCAGTCCCCGCCGTCGGCACTGTCCTGGACGGCCCCCAAGTCCAAGACTTGGCCGACAAGGTCCCTGATATGATGGCTGCCAGCCCCGCCGTCGAGTTGCGCTTCCATGTCCGCGTGGAGGCCACGGGCGACTTGCCCGCCAACGAGCGGCGCGACCTAGACGCGCTGTTGGCCGAGGTGAAGGCGGGATTGGAGGTGGAATGAGGGTGCGGCAGCAGGCCAAGCTTGCCGACAACGCTGGACACGCTTACACTGTTTCGGTATAGTCGAGTGACCACCGAAACAGACAGCCAGCAGGAGGAGAGGAGACATGGGACCCGACACAAGCGACACCATCGCGGTTGACTGGCTACACGCCAAGATCAGAGAGATCGAAGGGCATACAGAGATGGATGCGCTCACCATTTTCGGTCCTATCATGGAGCCTATTGACCACGGAGTCAGACAAGCCATCGAGAACCTGCCGAGCCACCGTGACGGATTGCTTGTGATTGTCGGGACAGAGGGGGGTATCGTGGAAGTGGCTGAGCGTATTGTGACTACGATCAGGCATCACTACGAAGAGGTGAAATTCGTGGTTCCAGACCGTGCTATGTCAGCTGGTACCGTGCTTGTAATGTCTGGAGACGCCATCTTGATGGATCACTTCTCCTGCCTTGGTCCAGTAGATCCCCAGCTGTACATTGAAGGCAAGCCTATACCAACATCAGTTCTCTCCTACCTGGAGCAGTATGATCGTTTTGTCGACAAATCCAGAGCAGGAGAGCTCACCAGCGCTGACTTGGTATTGTTGCAAAAACTCGATCCCGCCGATCTGCGACAGTATGAGCTGGCCGCCGCTTTGTCGGTAAGACTTATTCGAGACTGGCTCGTTCAGTACAAGTTCAAGGACTGGCTGTCCCATTCTTCTGGCGGGTCGGTTACGGATACGGAGAAGAAAGATCGTGCAACCGAAATCGCAAAGGCGCTTGGAAGCCAAGAGACGTGGGGAACACATCGTAGGGGAATCAACAGACAAGCACTTATCGACTTGAAGCTAAAGATCGACAATCTTGAAGACGACGCTGTGCTGAGCGAGCACATCAAAGCATATTTTTGGTTCTTGCGTCACTTTGTAGGCACGAAGCAGTTTACAAGTGTAGTCCATAGCCGACGTTTCCCCTGGCCAAGGAGACCGTGAATGAGCGCAAAAGACGACCTCGTGCTTACCCAGGACGAGATCTCTCGGAACCCCGGCGTCGACCCGGATATCGTCCGGGAGGCTCTGCGCATGCGCGAGAAGCTCGAGAGCATGGGCGTATGGGTCGATAAGGGGAGTCGGATCGTGAATCCGTTCGGCATCCATCCAGACAGGCCGCCAGCGCAACAGCAACCGATGCCGTCCGGGCTCGCCCAGCTGCAGCCTCCTCGTCGCTGAGTCCCGTCAGCTGATCCCCACCCTCCCCCGCACATCCTCCAGCATCTTCGGCGAGTCGTAGCCCACGCCGTCCTTGAACACCACGACGACGTTGCGGATCACCGACGGGTCGGCGGGCAGGTCGCCGGTCATGACCACCAAGTCGGCGATCTTGCCGGCTTCCACCGTGCCCAGGTCGCCGAGCACATCCAGGACCCGGGCGCCGTTGGCGCTGACCACCTTCACGGCCTCGGCAGGCGAGAACCCGGCCTCGATCAGCAGCTCGTAGTTGCGCTGGTCGCCGTAGCCGGGCAGCGCGCCGCCGTTGCCGGTGGGGTCGACCCCGGCCGCCAGGATTCCCCCCGCGTCGTGGAACGCCTTCTCGTAGGCCATGGCGTTCTTCAGCCACTCGACGGGGTAGCCGGTCTCGTCGATCTGGGCCTTGCTGGCCAAGTAGTCCTCTCGGACGGCGGGCGCCATGGCATCCAGCGAGCGCTGGTCCTGGACCGGGCGGCCTTGGAAGAAGAGCTCGTAGACCGCCAGCGTGGAGGTCATCGGGACGCTGGCGTCGATCATCGCCTTGAAGGTGGCGGCCACCTCTGGGCTGCCCACGTCCACTTGGGTCGCCGACGCCAGCAGCCCCGGCGGGCATTCGTCCTGGCCCCGGCCCGGCGAGTAGTCGCTGTTGGTGGGCAGGCCGTGCTCGATGTTGTCGATCCCCAGCGCCACCGCTTCCGTGAAGCTGACGGAGCACAGGTGGCCCGTCACCTTGATCCCCTGCCTGTGCGCTTCGTCTATTGCGGCGCCCAGCTCCTCCGAGCGGATGTTGGTGTACGCCTTCAGCCAAGTGGCCCCCTCGGCGGCCCAGTAACGCACGAAGCGTCGCGCCTGCTCGGGCGACTCCAGCATCGTCATCGTGGAGACCCCGCCCCCGGCCGTGATGTACGGCGCGGTCACGTGTATGCGCGGCCCCGGTACGCGCCCGCCCTCGATCTCGGCCCGCAAGTTGAGCTCGGCGAAGGGCTGGCGACTGCCCGTGGTCCGCACCGTCGTGACGCCGCTCCCCAAGTACAGTCGAGGCGCGCTGTACGTGAGCTGGGCGGCCCGGCCCCCGGCGGCCGTGTAGTAAAGGTGGTTGTGCAGCCCCACCATCCCCGGAATGACGGTGTGGCCCGGAAGCTCCATGACCTGTGCGCCCTCCGGGACCGACACCTGCCCGGCGGGTCCGACGGCTGCGATCCGGCTCCCCTCAATCACGATCGTCTGATCGCGGAGCGCGGGCGCCCCGGTCCCGTCCAGCACGGTCACGCCTTCGAGCACCACGGTCCCGGCCTCCACGGCCACGTAGGACGCGGCTGGGGAGCCCTCGACCGGCTGCTGAGCGGAGGCGGCTCGCACGGAGACAGAACCGGCAAGCGCGGCACCGAACGCGACGCTAGCCGCCACTGCGACCATGACGGCCAGGGCAGGCGGCGCTGGAGCCACACCGTTCACGGCCAGCCCGCTGCCCGTGCCGAGCCCGCCAATCTCTTTCGCACGGTCCCTCTTGCGGCTGGCTGGTGCTCTGCCGGTGCGTGCCCTGCTGATCCGTGCTCTGCCGGTGCGTGCTCCGCTGGCGCGTGCTGCCATTGTGCGTTCCCCTGTCTGCTGTCGATGCTGTCGGAATCGTGGCGCCGGAGTCCCATTATGGAGGGGAACACGCTGCCGCGCCAGGACCGGGTCCACCCGGCAGCCCAGGGCTGGTCCCCCGACAACCCAGGGCACCGACCAGACGTGCAGAAACGCCCATCCCGATGATCGCACGCTGATTCCAGCGGTGTTAGGATGGCACCGTTCGCCGGACTCCTATTCCCCCAAGCCAGGAACCTTCCATGACCCGTCACCGCACCCAGCCTCGCTCCGCTCTGGTCCTCGCATCCGCCTGCGCTTGCGTCCTTGCGGCAGGCTCGCGTCCCGCCTTTCCCCTGGGCTCGGCTCCCCTCCTGGAGGCGCAGGAGGTGATCGAGTTGCCCCAGGAGGACCGTCCCCTGTCGTCCGCCGTCTTCGAAGAGGCGTACCGGGTGGGTGGACCAGAGGTCCTGCTCAGCCGTGTCGTCGCGGCAGGGTTTGGACCCGACGGCGCACTGTACCTGCAAGAGACTTCCGGCACCTCCATGCGGCTCATGGCCGTGGAGGACGGCGGAGGATCGGTGCGCCAGATCGGCCGGGATGGCCAGGGGCCGGGAGAGTTCACCATGCTCACCCACTTCGCAACCCTGGCCGACGGACGGATCGCCGCTTTCGATGCCCAGCACAACGCCTACCAGCTCTTCCAGGCCGACGGAACGTTCGACGGCATGGTGAAGCTCGGCGGAGGCGGAGGCGGCCTCATGGGCGCCATGGCCAACATCGGGCGAGAGGCGCGGGCGGAGAGGACCCAGGCCAGCCTGATCTCGCTGAACTTCATGAACGTCGATCTATCGGGCTTGGCGTCGGGTCAGGCGCGGGCCGAGGTGAGTGGACGCGCGCTTGAACGCATCGCCCTCGACAGCGAAGACGCCGCAATCGACACTGTACTGGTCGCGTGGTCGCCGCCCCCGGGCGAGGACACGGAGATGAACATCAGCGGCGTCAGCATGAGCCTTGGGGGCGGCATCCGGGTCTTCGATCCGGAGCTTCACTACGACGCCCTGCCCGGCGGCATGATCGTGCTCTCCGATTCGTCGGCCTACGCGATCAAGGTCGCCGACGCGGCTGGCGAAGTTGCGAGAGTGCTGCGACGGCCTCTTGCGCCCCGTCCGGTCACCAACGACATGCAAGAGACGGCCAAGGAATCGATGCGCCGTGAAATGGAGGAAAGCGAACAGTTTGCCGCCATGCAGGCGTTCATCGGACCGCTCGTCGAACAACAGCTGGCGCAGATGAAGTTCTATCACGAAGTTCCGGTCGTGTCCGCGGTCAGGGCGGGTTGGGAACGCGCAATATGGGTTGAACGCTCGGGCGACGAGCCCTGGCGCGAAGATGCGGCCGGACCGATCGATGTGCTCGCGTCCAGCGGCGAGTACCTGGGAACGTTCCCTCAAGGAGAGATCGACATGCCCCTCGCCTTCGGGCCGGACGGCTTGGCCGCGTTCGTGGAGACCGACGAGTTCGACGTGCCCACGGTCGTGGTGGTGCGGCTGCCGGAGGAACTGCGGTAGCGATGACTTGGCAGGAGGGCCGGTAGCGATGACTTGGCACGAGGTCGAAGAACGGATCCGCTCCGGCGAGGATGCGCGCACCGAGTTCAAGCGCAACGCACGGGACTTCCGTGCGATCGGAAGGGCGTTGTGCGCCTTCGCCAACGGGGACGGCGGACTCCTGGTGCTGGGCGTCGACGACAGGGGCCAGGTCGTCGGCGTCGAAGGAGACCCGGAGGCACTGCAGGAGCGCTTGACTAGCTTTCTTCACAACGGGTGCGGCAAGCCCGTCACCGCCGAGTGCGGAAAGCAGTCGATCGAGGGTAGTTGGGTGCACTGGGTCAGCGTGGTCCGTCACCAAAGAGGCTACGAGCCGTTCTCTTGCGACGGCAGGCTCTGGATTCGTCGTGGTCGAGCGTCCGTGGCGCCCTCTCCTTCCGAACTTCAGGAACTCCTGAACGCCTTCGGGCTGGTGATGACCGAACGCCAAGTCGTGCCGTTGGCCGCCGTCGATCACCTCATGCCGGGGGAGTTTCGCTCCTTCATGCGCAGGCAAGGGTTCGACATGGACTCCACGCCCCAGCCCGCCCGCGACGACGATCTGGTCAACGCCAGCGTTGCCGATTTCCTGGACGGAACGCTACGTCCGACGCTATACGGGATCATGATGTTCGGGCGGGAGCCGCAGGCGTACCCACATACGCACAACTTCTTTGTGCAGTGCACCCGGTACGCTGGCCGCGACCGCTCGGCGGACGTGATCGGCTCCGGCGAGGGGGTCGGTCCTCTGTCGGACCAAGTCCGGGCGTGCCTTCGCTGGTTCGACAGTCTCGGAAGGAGAGAAGAGTACGGCGATCTCTATCGCAAGGACATCCCTCTGGTGCCCAGGAACGCGCTCCGGGAAGCGGTCGTCAACGCTCTCATCCACCGCGACTACGCCATCACAGGCTCGCAAGTGCTGCTGGAGGTGTTTTACGATCGAATCGTCGTCACCAGCCCAGGCGCGCTGCCGAACCACATGACCGTTGAACAGGCGCGCGGCGGCGGAGCGCCCCGTTCCCGGAACGAGATGATGGCCAACGCCATGGTTGTACTGGGGCTCATGGAGCGGCGGGGGCGAGGGTGGCCCTCCATGCGTCGCGCCATGCGAGAGTTCAACGGCACGGAGCCCGAGCTGGAGCACGACGAGCGCAACCGCCTCGCACGAGTGACGTTTCGGTTCAGCGCGGAGTAGCCGAGCGGCCTCGGTTCAGTTGATCCCCACCCGACCCTGCACATCCGCAAGCATGGCAGCCGAGTCGTAGCCGACGCCGTCCTTGAACACCATCACCACGTTGCGGACCACCGACGGGTCGGCGGTCAGGTCGCCGCGCAAGACCACCAAGTCGGCCAGCTTGCCCGTCTCCACGGTCCCCAGATCGTCGAAGACGCCCAGCACGCGGGCGCCGTTGGCACTCAGCACCTGGATCGCATCCTCCGGAGTGAAGCCTGCCTCGATGAAAAGCTCGTAGTTGCGCTGGTCGCCGTAGCCGGGCAGCGCGCCGCCGTTGCCCGTCGGGTCCACGCCGGCCGCCAGCACGCCCCCAGCGTCGTGAAACGCCTTCTCGTAGGCCATGGCGTTGAGGAAGCCGGCTTCGGGGCGTCCGATCTCGTCGATCTCCGCCTTGGCGGCCAAGTAGTCTTCCCTGACCGCGGGTGCCATGGCGTCGAGAGTCCGACGGTCGCGGGTCGGGCGGCCCTGCACGAAGAGCTCGTAGACGGCCAGCGTCGAAGTCATGGCCACGTCGGCGTCGATCATCGCTTGGAAGGTGGACTGCGCTTCGGGGCCGTTCACGTCCACAGCGGTCGCGGTCTGCCAGAGGTCGTCAGGGCACTCGTCTTCGACCTTGCTCGGCGAGTAGTCGCTGTTCGTCGACAGGCCGTGCTCGATGTTGTCGATCCCCAGCGCCACCGCCTCCTTGAAGCTGATCGAGCACAGATGTCCCGTCACCCTCAACCCCGACTTGTGCGCCTCGTCGATCGCAGCGGCGAGCTCCTCGGTGCGGATCGTCGTGTACGCTTTCAACCACGTGGCGCCTTCCGCCGCCCAGTACCGCACAAAGCGACGCGCCTGCTCGGCGTTCCTGAAGCGCGTCATGATCTCCAGGCTTTCGTCGCCGGTCATGTACGGCGCGGTGATGTGTATGCGGGGACCGGGCTGCAGGCCACGTTCGATCTCGTCCTTCAGGTTGATCTCGGCGTAGGTGGCCAGGCTCCCCGTGGTGCGGATCGTGGTCACCCCCGACGCCAAGTACAGGCGCTGGCCCGTGTAGCTCATCGGGTGCATCCGTCCGCCCGCCGCCATGTAGAAGAGGTGGTTGTGCAAGCCCACCATCCCCGGCACGACCGTGTGGCCCGACAGCTCGACCACCTCCGCGCCCGCCGGGACCGCCACCTCGCCTGCCGCGCCCACGGCCCCGATCCGATTCCCTTGCACCACCACGGTCTGGTTGCGTCGCGGTGGTCCTCCGACGCCGTCCAGCAGCGTCACGCCCTGGAGTGCCACGACGGGCGCGTCCATAGTCACATAGGACGCCGCCTCGGACCCGGGGGCCGGACGCTGGGCAGCCATCGGTCGCGGTGTTGCCAGGGTTGCCGCCACGCCAGCGGTGCACAGCAAACCCGCAACCGCGAGCCGCAGAAACATGATGAGACGAACTGTCGGCCTTTGCATCGACTTCTCCTTCGGGACTAAGGGGGACGCGACGCCAGGAACGCGCCACCCCCATCGTGGTTCACCGCAGGCGCCGACGCAAGCCGGCGGGGTGCGCTTGTCCAACCGGCTGGCGAGACGGCATCTTCCAATGGCGAGTCGCTCACACCCGTGCAACCCGCAGGCGCACTCGCGCAACCCGCCGACCACGAGGCCGAAAGATGATCGCTCGTCGCAAGCTCACCCCAAGGCCCGCGCCCACCTGCGCCTCCGCAACCGCGACGGCGGCCTTGGCGGCCGTCTTGTCAGCAGCGTGTGCCAGCGAACCTGCCGGTGCCCCGGAGCCCGCCGACCTGGTCCTGCGCGGCGGCGTCGTCGCAACCGTAAACGGGGACGACGCAATGGCCGAAGCGGTCGCCGTGCGCGGTGCCTGGATCGTCGCCGTGGGCAGCGACGAGGAAATGGAGCCGTTCGTCGGCGACGACACGGAGGTGATCGAGCTCGACGGTCGCTTCGCCATGCCCGGCTTCATCGAGGGGCACGGTCACTACATGAGCCTGGGCAACTCCAAGACGATCCTAGACCTGAACGACGCCGCAAACTGGGACGAGATCGTCGCCATGGTGGCCGCCGCCGCGCAGGAAGCCGAGCCCGGGGAGTGGATTCGCGGCAGGGGCTGGCACCAGGAGAAGTGGGACCGCTCACCGGACCCGGCCGTGGAGGGCGCCCCGGTGCACGCCTCGCTGTCGGCTGCAGCCCCCGACAACCCGGTCCTGCTGGGCCACGCCTCCGGCCACGCCGCCTTCGCCAATGCGCTGGCGCTGGAACTGGCGGGCTACGACCGCGATTCGGAGCCGCCTCCCGGCGGCGAACTGGTCCGGGATGCGCAAGGAGAGCTCACCGGCCTCCTGCGCGAAACCGCCCAGCGGCCCGTCTCCGCCGCCTTCGCCGAGTCCCAGTCCTCCCGCTCGCCAGAAGAGATCGACGCCGTCTTCCGCCGGGAAGTCGCCCTGGCCGCGGAAGAAGCGCTCTCCAAGGGCGTCACTTCGTTTCACGACGCCGGCACCGGCTTCGGCACCATCGACCGGCTCATAGCGATGGAGGAGGAAGGCGCGTTGCCCGTCCGCCTGTACGTCATGGTGCGACGCCAGTCCAACGAAGAGATGGACGCGCGCTTGCCGGAGTACTACATGCCCTCCGAAGGCGACGACTACCTGACGGTGCGTTCAATCAAGCGCCAGATCGACGGAGCGCTGGGCTCGCACGGGGCTTGGCTGCTGGAGCCCTACGAAGACATGCCGTCGTCCGTGGGACTTGTGCTCGAAACGGTGGAGGACATCACCGGCACGGCCCACGTGGCGGTTAAGCACGGCTACCAAGTCAACACCCACGCCATCGGCGACCGCGCGAACCGGGAGGTCCTGGACATCTACGAGTCGGTCTTCGACTCGGCCGGCCTCGACGGTGCCGACCTGCGATGGCGGATCGAACATGCGCAGCACATGCACCCCGAGGACGTTCCGCGCTTCGCGGAGCTGGGCGTGATCGCGTCGATGCAGGGGGTCCACGCCACCTCCGACGCTCCGTGGATCCCCCGGCGGCTGGGCGAAGCAAGGGCAGAATCGGGTGCCTACATCTGGCGCGCCTTCCTGGACGCCGGCGTGCTGATCAACAACGGGACCGACGTGCCGGTGGAGGATATCGATCCGCTGGCCAACTTCCACTCGTCGGTCGCACGCGAGACGGCCGACGGCAGCGTCTTCTACGCCGATCAGCGCATGACCCGCATCGAGGCGCTGCGCAGCTACACGATCAACAACGCCGTGGCCGCCTTCGAGGAGGAGTTCAAAGGCTCGCTTGCGGTGGGCAAGCTAGGCGACATCGTGGTGCTGGACCGAAACATCCTCGCCGTTCCCGACGACGAACTGCCCGAGGCGAAGGTGGAGCTGACGATCGTCGGCGGAGTCGTGCGCTACGCCCGGTAGTGCGCCACGCCCGGTGACGCCGTTTTGCGCTACGCCGCAGTGGCCGCCCGCGTCTGATCCCCATGGCCCCGCAGCAGCTCGCGCAGGGTCCCGTCGGAGGCTGCGCCGTCGATCCGCCCAGGCTCGAACGCTGGAGTTCCCGCCGCCGTCGCTTCGGCCAAGAGGCCGCGGGACCCGGTGCACACGCTCTTGGCCAGCTCGATCAAGGCCGTGCGCTCGTTCGGCGCCAAGTCGGTCATGACTGCCACGCACCGCTTGCCGGGCCGGTGCTGATGGTCCGCCGCGAGCCGCTCCACGCCAAGCCCGCCCACGACCACGATGCCCACGCGGAGTTCCTTCCTGATGCGCGCGCAAAGGGCGGACCACCAAGCTTCGTCGCGATCGGTCAGCGTTGGCGCGACGAGCACGAAGCCCCGCCGAAGGCCGGCCTTGTGCACTCGTTCGAGAGCCGCTGAAACATCCTCCAGCGCACAGCGATGCGGGGCGCGAGGAGTGGTCAGAAACGGGACAAGATCGGTCGGCTTCGGTTCGGTCGGCTTCGAGTCGCTGGGCTTCGGTTCGGTCGGCTTTGCCGGGTGCACGGCGAAGCGGCTCCTGTTGGGGGAAGCATCTGTTTGACGCACAACAACCAAAACGAGCCCCGATAGCAAAGTGACGGCTGGATGGCAACAAACGTGTAACGACAACCGTCCCACATCCGGCCAGGGCAAGGCGGCTAGGGGGAAGGCAGCTAGGGAAGGCTACGCCGTGGGAACCGCCGCGAGACCGTGCGCTTCCAGCAGCGCATTGAGCGCAGGAACCGTCGTTGCGGCCACTTCGTCGAGCCGCTCGGCGGCCTTGCGAGCCTTGTCCTGCACCCGAGCGAGCCTTCGACGCTGATCGTCCGAAGGTCCCGCGAGCGATCCCGTGGTGGACGGCCCGCCGTCGAACTTGCCGATCAAGCCGGTCCACCAGTTCCTGACGTCGTTGTTGATCTCCCGCCATTCGTCCGCCGCTTCGGTGATCTCGTGCACCAGCGCCTGGGCTTCCGCCGAATCTTCCGCGGCCGACTCCAGTGCCGTCAGCGAGTCCACAGCGTCCGTAGCCGCCCGCTCCATCTCGTAGGCGACCACGCCTCTGTCGTAGGCGATCCGCTGCAGCTCGTGCAGCTCCATGGTGAACTCGTACCGCGCCAACCGTTCAGCGGCGGGAACAGGGAATAGCTCGTCGGGACGAACGACCAGCTCCTGGCGTCGTCGAGGACCTTGCCCGCCCTCGCCGCCCACCACCAGCTCCACCGAGTACACCCCGGGCAGGACCAGCGGCCCGTCGGGACCCGTGTCGAGGTTGGGCACATCGTAGCGGGTGGTGTCGTGGGGGATGGGATCGTGGCGCAAGTCCCATGTCGCCCGGTTCAGGCCGGCGGTGCCGGGTCCGTCCAGCGTCCGTACCACGTCGCCATTGCCGTTGCGCACCCGCAAGTGCACGCCCCCGTCCCCGGCTGCCGCCTCGGGCAACCAGTAGTCCAGATTGGCGCCGTAGGCCGGGTTCGCCGCCCGGTAGACCCCCTGGCCCATGGACGGGACGTCGTTGCGGTAGAGGAAGAGCGTTGCGGGGCGCGGCGCAAAGAGCCGGGGACCGTCGATTGGCGCGGCGCCTCCAGCTGGCGGACCGCCCTGGGCTGCGGCGACGCCTCCCGCCGACAACGGCGTGATGTCGTCCAGAACCCAGATGCCTCTGCCGTGAGTCCCGGCCACCACGTCGTTCTCCCGCGGGTGAATCTCAATGTCGTCCACGGGCACGGCGGGCATCCCGGAGCCCAGGCGCGCCCAAGTCGTCCCCCGGTCCACCGACGCAAAGACGCCGTTCTCCGAGCCTGCCACCAACAGGTCGGGGTTGCGAGGATGCTCGCGCACGATGTTGACCGTGGCGCTTCCTGCCATTGACAGGCCCTCCGACAACGACATCCACGTTGCGCCCAGGTCCTCGGTGACGAACACGTACGGCGCGTAGTCGTCGTCCCAGTGACCGTCCAGGCTGACGTAGGCCCGCTCGGCTTCGGCGTGGGACGCATCCACCCAGCTGACGTAGTACGGCATCGGCGTCCCCCCGAGGTTCTCGGTCACGTTCGTCCAGCTCCCGCCCCCGTCCCGACTCGCCTGGAGCGTGCCGTCGTCCGCACCGACCCACAGCAGGCCGGCGACCGCCGGAGACTCGGAAATGGCCGTGATCTCGCCATAGCCCGATGCGCCGTCGTGCTTCGACAATGTGGTGGAGTCGGCCAGGACACCCATGATCGGCAGGCTGTCCTGGTGCAGCCCGCGAGTCAGGTCCTCGGTGGCCTGCCAACTGTCGCCCCGGTCTTCGGAGACGAACAACCGGTTGCCGCCCAAGTACACGCGGCTGGAGTTGTGAGGCGAGACGAGGATCGGCGACTTCCAGTCGAAGCGGTACTCCTCCGTCGTGTCCATGGGGAAGGGCTTGAGCGCCTTGCGGTCCCCCGTGGCCACGTCCACCCGCACGATCCCGGCGTTTTGCGACGTGACGTACACGGTTCCCGGATCGGACCAGTCGGCTTCGGCGTACATCCCATCCCCATAGTCCACCACCTGCCAATCCCGGTTGAGGATGCCCTGGTACCGGCGCGTGCGGCTCGGCCCCCGGTACGAGTTGTTGTCCTGCAAGCCGCCGTAGACGTTGTACGGATCGTCCATGTCCAAGTCCACGTCGTAGAACTGCCCGATCGGCAGGTTGGCGACGAAGCTCCAGTTGGCGCCCATATCCCATGTGGTGTAAACGCCGCCGTCGTTGCCCAAGATCATGTGGCGAGAATCGCGAGGGTCGATCCAAAGGTCGTGATGGTCCACATGCACGCCGGTGTTGTACTCCAACTCCATCGGCAGCGCTCCGAAGGTTCGGCCACCGTCCTCCGAGCGGTGCAGCGCCCCGGCGACCATGTACACGCGCTGGTCGTCGTTGGGGTCGATGCGCAGCTGGCTGTAATACATGGGCCGCTGGTTGAGGTCGTTGACCTTTTGCCACGACTCGCCCCGGTCGGTGGACCTGTACACGCCGCCGTCTTCTGCCTCGACGACCGCCATTACCAACGAGGGCGTCTGTCCGGAGACCGCCAGACCAATCCTCCCTTTGTCGCCTTCGGGCAGTCCGTTGGTCAGTTCACGCCATGTGCGACCGCCGTCGGTGGACTTGTGCACGCCGCTGCCCGGGCCGCCTCCGACAAAGCCCCATGCCCGCCGCTGCCGCTGGTACGTCGCCGCGTAGAGCACCGAGGGGTCGGACGGGTCAATGGCCAGATCGACCACTCCGGTGTTCTCGTCCACCTTCAGGACCCTCTCCCAAGACTCGCCCCGGTCCGTGGTCTTGTAGACGCCGCGCTCCTCGTTGGGACCGAAGAGGTGGCCCAGCGCGCCCACCCAAACCACGTCCGGGTTCGTGGGATGCACCACGATCCTCCCGATGTGTCTCGTCTCCTCCAGCCCTCTCGACCGCCACGTCTTGCCGCCGTCGGTGGAGTGGAAGACGCCTGCGCCCCATGGCGAGCTGTTCCGGTTGTTGGCCTCGCCGGTGCCGACCCACACCTCCAGCGGGTCCGACGGAGCTATTGCCATGTCCCCCACCGACAAGTTGGCTGCGTCGTCGAAGATCGGCGTCCAGGTGGTGCCGTGGTTCTCGCTCTTCCAAACGCCCCCCGAGGCCGTCCCCACATAGACGACCGACTGGCTGCCCGGCACCACTTCCAGGTCCGTGATCCGCCCACCCGCCACCGCTGGGCCGATCAAGCGCCACTTCAGGCCGGCGGCCAGGGGAGCCTGCGCCTGGGCGGTGGAGTGGATGCAGAGGACGGCGACCAGCGCGACCACAGCCGCGAACCCGCACTTGGCGACGAGATCAGAGCGGACGGGATGCAGTGGCGGAGTGGGCCAGAAGGGCAGGGCGAAGTGGAGCGAGGTCATGGGCGGGCCTTCAATGCAGATTGGTGCTGAGCTGAACAGGGTCTTCTTATCGACCCATAGGGGACGTCACCAACCTAGGACACGCCGTAAGACGCCGCATCTGGCCTTCCGTCAGCCGCATCGGGCCTTCGGTCAGCCACATCGGACCTTTGGTCAGCGGTCCGGACAGATTCTCGGACAAATTCATACCACATTTTGGCACGTTGCCGCTGGCGGGCACTGGCACGCAGCCGCTTGGGGGGGCACCAGCAACTTGGGGGCGCCCAGCGACGCCGTTTCCGTCCGACGGCGGGCCTACCGAACCTCGGAGGGCAGCCTTCTCACCACCACGACGGGCACGTCGAACTCGTCTGCTTCCTCGAACGCCGCCAGGCCATTCGGACCGAAGGCGTCCGGCATGGCGATTGCGCCCGCCGAGTAGGTGCCCACGTAGCGACCCTCGGCGCCGAGCACGTCGATGGGGCCGTCCTCGCCTGGAAGCGCGCCGGTGCGCTGGACCCAGATCATCCCCTCCCAGCTCGTCTTCAGCCCGCCGACCACAGGGAAATCGGAGTAGAACTCCAGGTTCGCCACCATCTGACGCATGAACTGGGCCATCGCTCCTATCGTGGCCCCCCGATCTCCTCCAGACCTCTCGGCATCGTCCTCAATGCCCCCTACCATGCCCATCTGGCGCGCCCGCTCCGCCTCCCGAATCCGGTCGGTCACGGGGGACGGATGAAACGGCCGGGTCAGGACCAGAGAAACGCCACCCTCCAAGCTGGCGATCTTGATGGCGTAGGCAGAAGAATCGGAGAACGCCACGCCGTCCGGCAACGCCCCCGCATGGAGACCGGGTGCCAGCGCCAAGTCTCCACTGGATGCCGGTTCGGCTCGCCAGGCTTCGGCCACGCTGTCGCGCACGGCTTCGTCGCCGTCCAGCAGAAAACGCTCGACGAACCGGCGGTGCGCCGAGGCCTCGTCCCCGCCAGACCCCATCGACATGGTGCCGACCTCTCCGGCGACCAGGACGCCGCCTCCCGGCATGGCCTGCAACCGCCGGACAATGACGAACCCGGTGCCGCCGAGCCGAACCGACCGCTGGAACGCGCCGTCCGCCCCGAAGATCTGGAATGCGCGTCGGCTGATCTCGTAGACGACCACGCTCCCATCCCGACCGACAGCCACCGTCGGCGGCCCGTCTCCGAACTCTCCCGGTCCCTCCCCAGCACGCCCGAAGGTCCGCACCAAGTCGCCCCGCTGATCCACGACCACGATCCGAGACGCCTGACCGTCCACGACGTACAGGTTGCCGGCTTGGTCGAACCCCATGTCCGCGATACTGCCGAACGTCTCCCACTCCTCGCCGCCGAAGGAGCCGATTCGGTAGACCTCTTCGAAGGCCGAATCCAGCGGCCGGTCCTCGGCGGGAAGCTCGACGATCTCTTGACGGGCCGATGGAACAACGGCGGAAGCCGCCAGGGCAATGGCTGGAAGGGCGACGGCAAGTACGGTCATGAGTGGCTCTCCAACACCAGAGGACTGGGCGACGGGGTACTTTCCGTCCGCCGGGTCTGCACGTTACGCGGGAATGGGCCTGACAGCAAGATGCGCATGGACGGCTCCGGGGTCAAGCGACTGGAAGATGACAGAACTGGGACGATGACAGAACTGGGGGACGGCACTCTACGGGCCTGAAGGGCGAAGCCTCGATCGCCGAAGGGTGGACCGCTACTCGGTTCGTGCTATCTTGAAGGGGTCGTCCGGGACAGGCCGCCACCAACCCATCAGCACCCGAAGGAACGTCACATGAGCGGGCGTGGCGGTAGCAGAATCCAGCAGTCTTCGATCAGAATCACCAGAGCCAAGGAGCCGCAAGGAGCCCCAAATGACGGAAGGCGACGAGCGTTACGTGTCGATCGTGCTGGAAAGGGTCCAAGTCAGCCGGGCCTATCAACCCAAGTTCGGCCAAGGCCGATCGGTGAACTTGGAGCGATTCCGCCAGATGTACGGCGCGGATTCATTCTATCGCTGGTTTGGATTGGACAACCCCATGCTGTACGCGGCCCATAAGGCGGCCGGGGGCATCACTTCGCTGTATCGGCAGATCGGACTTGGGTGTGAAATCCTTTTGCGAACCATAATCCAGGATCAGCTTGGGTTAAGCGATGACGAAGCCAAGTGGTCCTACTCCATTGAGACATCGGCTGGCCGGAAACGGACCCTCTCTCTCGATGCTCGCATTAGCCGAAATGCGATTGTCGATCCCGTAGCGAAGCGTCGCGTAGAACAATGGATGTCAGCGGCCTGCGCATCCGCGCAAGTAGCGAAAGGCATAGCACGTAACCTGGAAGGGGCGGTGTTTGAGGTCAGGCAAGGCTACAAGAGCAAGGATGCCAAACGGCAGAACGCCGATGTTGCCAACGCGGCGAATGCCTACAAGCACGCATACCTTCCAGTAGTCACGATGCTTTCGGATCAAATCGACGAGGACGTTGCAGAACGGTATCGTCAGGCAGGATGGCTGTTGCTCAGAGGGACGACCGGGGGAGATGCGATCTCGTCGACATACTCGTTCGCACGCAGCGTTCTTGACTACGATCTTGCGGCCTTTTTTGAGCGAAACTCGGATCGTTTCAGAGACTCCGTGCTGGATGTGTTGGATACATTGCTCGGCACCACAGGCATTGAATGAGATGAGTGTACAGCAACGTAGCGAATACACTTTCAAGCATAACACTGGCCTTGGCCGTCACGGCTGGCTTCGGCTTACGCCGGCCTACTCTGTTCGCTTGGTCGACGACCTGCTGTCCTCTTCGTGCGGTCAGCTTCGGGTGCTGGATCCGTTTTCGGGTACGGGAACGACGGGCCTGGTATGCGCGGAACGCGGCTACCGGTGTGACCTGCTGGACATCAATCCGTTTCTTGTATGGTTCGCCGGAGCAAAGGTTCGCGAGTATTCCCCTGATCTGTTGCAACAAGCGACAGACATAATCGACAGAGTAGTGGAAACTCCGGTGGCCGGAGAAGGCGACGAGTGCTGGGTCCCCCCGATTCGGAACATTGACCGATGGTGGCCTCCGCTGGCTCTCGAAGCCCTTGGACTTATATGGGCGCGCATTGCTACGGAGGCCCACGGCGACGAACGCGCGTTGGATCTGGTCAAGATCGCATTTTGCCGTCAGGTAATTGGGTGGTCGAACGCCTCCTTTGGTCACCAATCGATCTCCTTCAAGGAGCCTCAAGCCAGCTTCTTGGGTTCTTTGGATATCGACTTCATGCTTGGTGAGTTTCGGTCTGCGGCCATGGCAGTAGTCGAGTCGGCGCGTGGGTCTCTCACTGGGTCCGCAACGGTTCACCGAGCCGATTCCCGAGCCGTTCCTCGGTTCGAGCACCCGCACAACATTGTGATCACGTCGCCTCCCTACCCCAACCGCATGAGCTATGTCCGGGAGCTGCGACCTTATATGTACTGGCTGGGATACTTGGAGGAAGCCCGCGACGCCGGCGAACTGGACTGGCAGGCAATTGGCGGCACTTGGGGTGTGGCAACTAGCCGAGTTGCCAAGTGGGAAGCTTCGGAGCTAATCCCCCACCCGGGCTTCAACGAGCTGATCGCGCTTATTTCGGGCCGTAGCGAGGCCCTCGGCAGGTATGTGCACAAGTACTTTCACGACATGATGTTTCACGTTCGTTCACTGGTGCCTCGTCTGGCGAACGAGGCTTCCTTGCACTACGTGGTCGGCAACACCAAATTCTATGACTGGGTAGTACCCGTGCAGGACATACTCGCGGACATATTTCGGGCTGAAGGACTTGCCGATGCCCAGGCTCGCGTCCTAAGAAAGCGCAACTCCAAGAAGGAGCTTTACGAGTTCGTGGTCACGGCCCGCAAGCCCGGCTGATCATCGTCATAAGGAACATCGACCACGCGCAGCTCTCGGTGGTCGAAGCCGGTGGTCGTGAAGGCAAGCAGCTCCAGCCTGCCGTCCAGCAAGTCCTGAAGGAGGCGGGGAGACAACACCGTCGCGCCCTCAACAGTCGTCTCGCCAGGTGGCCCCAGGCGCAACACCACCGTGGCGCCGCGCTGGTCTTCGGCTCCGTCGTCCGTGCCGATCCGGCGTATCACGACGCCGTGCACGTCGGCAGGCTCCTGGTCGGCGAGCACGATCCGGTACGACAAGGTCGCGGTGGGCAAGTCCAGCGCCATCGTCGCTACGATGCCGTCGCCGACCGGGTCGAGTGCGACGGGTAACGGAGGCGGTGCCCGACCTGCAATCAACGGAGGCGTTTGCAACGGCGGTCGTCGCTGGGACGCAGCCGATTCATAGGCGAAGCCGAAGGCGACCAAGCGGGCGTCGTCGAGGGGCCGGCCCAGCAGTTCCAGCCCCACGGGAAGGCCGCGTTCCGTGAACCCGGCTGGGAGAGTCAGCGCGGGAAGCCCAGTGTGCGCGCTGAGGAAGCACGTCCCGCCCCGGGGAGCGGCACCGATCAACGCCGTCTCCTGTCGCATGGTGGGATAGGCCAGGGCATCGAAGCCTTCTCGATCCATCACGGCCACGACGGAATCGCTCAGTGTCTGGCGTCGCGCCCAGACTTCGGCGTACTCGGCCGAGTCGCGCTCCTGCCGGAGGTTGCGACGGCGGAAGGTGCGGTCCAGCTCTGCATGGTGGAGACCGGCGGCCAGAATCTCGCCCAGCGAGGCCACGGGCGCTCCGGGCACCGCCGCCAAGTAGTCGGCCAAGTCGAACTTGAACTCCATGTCGATGAGGCCGGTGTTGGCCAGCAGGCTGTCCAGGCCGGGAACGTCCACATCCACGACGTCGGCTCCCAGCTCCGCCATCGCGGCCAGCGCCTCCCGGACCACTCGCGTGACCGGTCCGTTGGCGCCTTCGTCGGTCGTCCACTCCGCCAGCACGCCGATCCGGGCGCCCGCCAGTGCCTCCGCGTCCAACGCCTCCTGAAACCGCGGCAGATCATGCCCTTCCAGAATGGCCGTGGCCGGGTCGGCAGGGTCGATGCCGACGGTGGCGTCCAGCGCAATGGCCAGATCGGCCGCGGTGCGCGCCAGGGGACCTCCAGTGTCCTGGGAATGCGAGAGCGGCAAGATGCCGTCGATGCTCGACAAGCCCTTGGTGGGACGGAGCCCGAAGAGAGAGTGCACCGCCGCCGGGATGCGGATTGAACCGCACGTGTCGGTGCCCCAGCCCACGGCCGCGAAGCTGGCGGCCACTGCGGCACCCGTGCCGCCGGAGCTGCCGCCCGGGTTGCGAGCGGGATCGTAGGGGTTGCGAGTCTGGCCGCCCAGGGAACTCACGGTGGTGATGCCGGCCGCCAGCTCGTGAAGGTTCGTCTTCCCCAGCACGACGGCACCGGCGTCAAGCAGCTTGGCAACCTGAAAGGCGTCGTCGGTGGGACGGAGCCCCGCCAAGGCCAAGCTCGCGCCCGTCGTGGGCATCCCCGCAAGGTCGTAGTTGTCCTTCAGGACGATCGGCACGCCGTGAAGGGGGCCGCGAACCGAGCCGGCGGCCCTCTCGGCGTCCATCGCGGCCGCCCTCTCCCTGGCCGCCGGGTTGAGGCGCACCATGGCGTTGAGGAACGGACCCGCCCGGTCGTAGGCGGCGATCCGATCCAGGTAGGCGTCCACCAGCTGGACGGAGGTGACCCGACCGTCCTCCAGGGCTCGATGGAGATCCGTGATGGAGGCCTCGGCCACCTCGAACGCCGGCGCGGCTTCCCGGTTGGAGGAGCTTGGCGTGCAGGCGGCGGCAGCCAGGAAGGTCACGACGCCCACGACGATGATCGCTCGCTGCTTCCCCACCTGTCTTCCTCCGTTGAAGACATGTCGCCCCGCGGCTTACAATGTACCCCCGATTCCCGTCCCGCCAGCCATGCGAAGCCCCATGCACCAGACACGCATCGCCCAGGAGCCACCCGCCGCTCCCGCCCCCGCCGTCATCGACGTGGAGACCACCGGCTTCAGCAAGCACGACAAGATCGTCGAGATCGCAATCGTCGTCATGGACCCCGATTCGTGGGAGACGGTGGACGAGTACGACACCCTCCTCAATCCGGAACGGGACATGGGCCCCACTGGCGTGCACGGGATCAACGCCTCGATGGTGGAGGTCGCCCCGGTGTTCGGCGATGTGGTGGCGGATGTGGCCAGGCGTCTCCACGGGGCGCTTCTGGTCGCCCACAACCTGCCCTTCGACCGTCGGATGCTCCACCAGGAGTTCGAGCGCAACGGCGTGCAGGTCGACTTGGGCAGCGGTCGGTGCACCCTCAAGGCCACGCACCAGAAGCTGGAAGCCGCGTGCAGGGACCATGGAGTCGCGCTGTCGTGCGGCCACCGTGCGCTCACCGACGCCCGAGCCACGGCGGAGCTGGCCCGTCAGCTGTGGAAGGACGAGGTGCCAGCGGACGCCCATCCCGTTCGAGTCGGCTACGTGCCCCACAAGCCCAGCCAGCGAACCGTGCGCCGGGGCTTGGTAGACGCCGGCGTGAGCCCGATGCACAGGGTGGTGGCGCGCTCCCACTACCCCCACAGCGACGAGTTGGTGTGCGCCTACCTGGACGCGCTCGACTGGGTGCTGGACGACGGCATCATCGACCAGAGGGAGCGCGCCGAGATCGAGCAGCTTGCCCGGGACTGGGGAATACCTGAATCGGACAGGGTTAGGGCGCACCGGGAGTACTTCGACTGCATCGTGGCTGCCGCCAAGCGCGACGGCGTGATCAGCCCGGCGGAGCACGAGATCATCGCGCGCATCGCCGACCAGTTGGAGCTGGCGGACGTGGAGATTCCCGAACCGACCCCCGTTGCCGGCGTGGAGGCTCTCGCGCCCGGTGCCCAAGTCTGCTTCACCGGTACGGCCTTCGTGGACGGCAAGACGTGGGCTCGCAGCGACCTTCAGGGGTTGGCCCAGCAGGTCGGTCTCGCGCCCGTGGGCGGCGTCGGCAAGGAGGGGTGCGACGTGCTAGTGGCCGCCGACGTGGCCAGCTCGTCTAGGAAGGCGCAGGCGGCACGGAACCACGGCAAGCCGATCGTGTCGGTGGCCGACTTCCTGGCGTGGGCCCAAAGGCGATGAGCGGCTCCGAGCAGACGTCCCGCACAGAGGCCCCGTCCGCCGACACACTCTCGGGGCCTACCGCCGACGCACTCTCCTCCGCCGACGCCACGCTCCCGGGGCCTTCCGCCGCCAAGGTCATCCTCGAGGCGCTCTTTGCGCTGTTGGCACTGGGTTCCGTCATCCTGTTCGGCCTGAACCAAGGCTTCGAGCTGGACCGGGAGTTTCAGGAGCTCGCCAGGATCGCCGATCGGATGGTGTGCGCGCTCTTCATCACCAAGGCTGCGTGGGACTTGTGGCGGGCGCCGAACCGCTGGCACTGGTGGAAGTGGGGCTGGGCGGACGTGATCGCGTCGATCCCCGATGTGGAGGCGCTGCGGGCGTTCCGCGGGCTTCGGCTGATCATGATGGTGCGCGTGATGCGCTCCACGACGAACAGCGTGCGGGGCGCCGTCACCCTCTTCGACGCCGGGCGCACACAGGCCCTCGTGGCCATGGTCTTCGCCTTGATCGTGGTGTCGGTGGTGGCCGGCAGCTTCCTCGTTCTGGGAATGGAGAGCTCCCAGCCGGGCGCCAACATCCACACCGCCGAAGCCGCGTTTCTGTGGACCGTCTCGACGCTCATCGGTGCGGAGGCGGCCGGCTTCGGCGACCACTACACCGTCACCACCGGCGGGCGGATCGTGGCGATCTGGCTGGTCACGCTGTCGCTGGGCCTGATCGGATCGCTGGCCGGCCTCATTTCGGCGTGGATCGAGGACGAGCCCGAGTGAGATGCTGAGCACACTCTTCGCCGCCGTCATCGTCGTCCACGTCGCCACCGGATTCGCTGGCCTAGCGGCGTTCTGGGTGCCCGTGTTCGCTCGCAAGGGCGGGCGTGCGCACAAGCAGGCGGGCAAGGTCTACGCCTACTGCGCCTACGTCGTCACGCTCTCGGCGGTGACCGCGTCGGCCGGGCGCGTGGTCTCCTACTGGCTCGACGGGATCGGCGTCGCGGATCAGCCGGAGCTCTACGGCTTCGCCTGGCTGCTGGGGTACTTGGGCGTGGTGACGTTCGCGCAGGTGCGCCAAGCGATTCGGGTCGTGGCCACGCGGAGGTCGCCGGAGATGCTCCGCACCCCCTTCCACGAGGCGCTGGCGTGGGCGTCGATGGCGGGCAGCGTGGCGGTGGTGGCGGCGGCGATCGCGGCCTGGTCCCCCGTCTCGCCAATCCTTCTGGGCCTGAGCCCGATCGGCCTCTTCACCGGCTGGAGGATGCTACGCATGGTGCGGCATCCGACGGCAGAGCGCATGGGCTGGCTCTACAGTCACCTGGGATCGATGCTCGGCGGCGGCATCGCCTTCCACACCGCATTCCTCGTCTTCGGCGCACAACGGTTCTGGGACTTGGGCCTCGAAGGGCCTCTGGCGATCGTGCCGTGGCTCCTGCCGACCGTGGTGGGGGTGCCGGCAATTGTGGTGTGGACGCGACGGTACCGGCGGAAGTTCGGGGGTGCGACGGCGGCTGGTGCTTGGATCGCTTGGCTTGCGCTTGGCACGGTGGCGGCAGTGGGCGGATCAGCCGACGTCACGGCTCAGGAGCAGGAGCGCGAGGCACACGAAGCCCTTGCGGTTGGCCAGTACGGGGACGCGATCCGTTTTTTCCGCCCCGCCGCCCTCGACGGTGACGAGTCGGCGCTGTCCGGCTGGATCACCGCCCTGCTGGAGACCGGCGCGTATGAAGATGCCGCGCACGCGGCCCGGACCGCCTTGCAACGGGGAGTCCCTGGCGCCCAGGCCCATCTCGGCGCGGTTCTCCTGCGGACCGGCCGCATCAACGAAGCTCGCACGGCGCTGGCGGCGGCGGCCCAGGAGCCGGGTGCCCCCGGCGCGCTGGCCCGGCTCGAGCTCGGCGCCCTCGAATACCAGTACGGCGAGCGCGACGCTGCCCGCTCCCTCTTTGACAGCTTCATCGACTATTACAACAGCGCGGGCGGCGCGCTGGCCCGGCTCTCCGCCGGGGAGCTGGTCGCCGTAGGGCGCGCCATGGCCTACCTGTCGCGCTGGAACTACGAGTACGCGCACGACGCCCTCCGCGCCCTCGACGAGGCCCAGGCTGCCGGCCCCCTGGACCACTCCGCCCGGATCGCCGTCGGCGAGCTCTTCCTGGAGCGATACGACGCGGCCCAGGCGGCGGAGGCGTTCCGCGCAGTCCTTGCCCAGAACCCGAACCACGCCGACGCCCACTTCGGCTTGGCCCGAGTCGCCCGGTTGGAGGGCCGCGGCAACCCCTCCGCGTCGCTGGACGCAGCCCTAAGCGCCAACCCGAACTTGGTGGGCGCCCGAGTCCTCCGCGCCCGCCTCCTCCTGCTCAGCGGGGACCGTGAGGCTGCCCTAAGCGAAGTCGAACGCGCTCTGGAAACAAACGGCACAGCACTAGAAGCCCTCGGCGCCAAGGCGGCGATTCATCACCTGGCGGGCGAAGCCATAGCGTATCGAGACACCATGGAGCGGGTTCGTCGGCTAACCCCCACACCGACCCGTCCCTACGTCGTGCTGGCGGAGCTGGCCGCCGACCACCGGAAGTACGCCGACGCCCTCGACTTCGCCCTGGCCGCGGCGGCGGCCGACCCCAACAGCTGGTCCGGCTGGGGACTCGCCGGAATCAACCAAGTCCGCCTCGGCCGGGTGGACGAAGGCCGGGAACACCTGGAGCGGGCCTTTGCCGGCGACCCCTTCAACCTCTGGTTCAAGAACACCCTGGACCTGCTGGACACCTTTACCGAGTACCGGATCGTGGAGACGGAGCACTTCCGCCTTGTCCTCCACGAGTCGGAGGCCGACCTGCTGGCTCCCTACGTGGCGCCCGTTGCCGAACGAGCCTACCGCGAGATGTCCCAACGGTACGGCTACACGCCCCCCGATCCGATTCGGGTGGAAGTCTACCCCCGCCACGCCGACTTCTCGGTGCGGACCGTCGGCTTGGTGGGGATCGGCGCGCTCGGGGTCAGCTTCGGGCCCGCCCTGGCCATTGACTCGCCCGCAGCCCGCGAGCGGGGGAGCTTCAACTGGGCGTCCACCCTCTGGCACGAGATCGCCCACTCCTTCCACATCGGCGCGTCGGATAGCGAAGTGCCCCGCTGGTTCTCCGAGGGGCTGGCGGTCCACGAGCAGCGCAAGGGAGACCCCACTTGGGGGCGCTATCCGGGCGTCGGCTTCATTCGCCAACTGGCGTCCGACAACCTGCGTCCCGTGAGCGAGCTGGATCGGGGCTTCTCCAACCCGCGCCACCCGGGCGAGGTGGCCAACAGCTACCTCCACGCCTCGCTGGTGTTCGAGTGGATCGAGGAGCTCCACGGCTTCCCTGCGATCCTCCACATGCTCCTGGCTTACCGCGACGGCGCGAGCGACCAGGAGGCGTTCGAGCGCGCGCTGGGCGTGCGCCTAGCGGAGTTCGACGACGATTTCGAGCGATACCTGAAGGACCGGTTCGCGACGGTGGTCGCGTCGGTGGGTGCCGAACCGCCGGGGGACCCGCCGAGGGACTTGGCTGGTGCGCGGGTCGCCGTCGCCCGAGACCCGAACCGCTTCGAGTCCCGAACAGCCCTTGCCCGTGCACTCTTCGACGACGGTCAGCTGGCCGACGCCGCCCGGCACTTCGACGCGGCCCTGCGCCTCTTCCCCGAGTACGGCGGTCCCGACAGCCCCCACTGGTACCTGGGTCGAATCCGCGAAGCCCAAGGCGACCTGAACGCCGCCGCCGACCACTACCGGAAGCTTCTGCGCCTGAACGAGAGTCACTACGACGGGCGGATCGCCCTGGCCCGAGTCCTCGCCCCGACAGATCGCAACGCCGCCGCCGACTTGGCCGGGGCCGCGGAGGCCCTTCGCGGAGTCCCATTCGTCCACCCCTACCAGATTGCGGACCACGAGCGGCTGGCCGACATCTTGGAGGAGCTGGGCGACTGGAAGGGCGCGTCCATAGCCAGACGGGCGGTCCTGGCACTGGACCCGGCGGACCGTGCGGCGGCACACTACCGCCTCGCCCACGTACTTTACAAGGCTGGCGATCGCACGGCGGCGCGGCGGGAAGTGCTCGCGGCCCTTGAGATCGCCCCCAACTACGAGGAAGCCTTGGAGCTGCTGCTGGAGATCCGACGCGAGGGCGGCGAGAACCCGTGACCCGGTTCCACCGCCGACAACGGCACCCGTCGACCATTGCACTGGCCGCGCTTGCCATCGCCGCACTCGGCACCCCCTGGGCTCGCTCCCCAAAGACCACGGCCGCCGACCCACGCCCTCCACCCTCCCAAGAGTTCGGCAACGCCCCCTACGACGCGCGCTATACCTTCGTCCGGGTTCGGTTCTCCACAAGCGGACGCGGAGGCCTCGGGCGTGGCGGCTCTGGACGCGCCTTCCGCGGTCGGCAGCCCCCTTGGGCTCACGACTTCCCCCACGCCGACCGCAACTTCGTCAAGATCCTCAACGAAGTAACGCTCTCCAACCCCAACGACGGCACCAACGTCATCGACGCCGACAGCCCCGACCTGCACCGCTACCCAGTCGCATACGTGGCGGAGCCGGGCGTGTGGGCGCCGACCCACGCAGAGCTCGACAACATCTCCGCCTACCTGCAAAAGGGCGGCTTTCTGATCCTGGACGACTTCCGCGGACAGTGGGAATGGCAAAACGTCCAGGAGATCTTCAACGAAATCCTTCCCGGCCAGCCCTTCCGCCTGCTCACGCTCGAAGACCCGATCTTCAATGCGTTCTTCAAGATCGAGACGCTGGACTTTTCTCCGCCCACCTTCCGACAGTACAAGCCGTACTTTCTCGGCATCCACGAGGACGACGATCCGTCGAAGCGGCTGCAAGTGATCGCCAACCTCAACAACGACATCGGCGACTACTGGGAGTACTCGGACTTGGGGTACTACCCCATCGACCTGTCCAACGAAGCGTACAAGGTCGGTGTCAACTACGTGATCTACGCCCTCACTCGGTGACCTGCGGAGCCGCGCACCCCGTGGCCGCTTAAAGTCGCCCCAACAACGCAACCCGAGACAACACCTTGCCAACAAACGCAAAAACCGCCGACTCCCCGACGGACTTGGCCCTGGCCGAGCGCATACAAGAAGGTCGAGAGAAGATCCTCGCCGAAGTGCGCAAGATCATCATCGGCCAGGACGAAGCCGTCGAACACGTGCTGCTCACCCTCTTCGTGGGCGGCAACAGCCTGCTGGTGGGCGTGCCTGGACTGGCAAAGACGTTGCTGATCCACTCGGTGGCGCGTGTGCTGGACCTGGAGTTTTCACGCATCCAGTTCACGCCGGACCTGATGCCGTCGGACATCACGGGCACCGACATCATCCAGCAAAGGGAAGACGGAAGCCGAGGACTGGTCTTCACGCCGGGGCCAGTGTTCGCCAACGTGGTGCTAGCCGACGAGATCAACCGCACGCCCCCGAAGACGCAGGCGGCCCTTCTGGAGGCGATGCAGGAGCACAGGGTCACGGTGCAGGCCAAGACCTACGAGCTGGCGCCGCCGTTCTTCGTCTTCGCAACGCAAAACCCCATCGAGCTGGAGGGCACCTACCCATTGCCCGAAGCCCAGCTCGACCGGTTCATGTTTCACATCCGCATGGACCACCTGGAAGAGGACGAGGAGATGGACGTGGTGCGCGCGACCACAGACGAAGTGGAACCGGAGCTGGAGCGCGTCGTCTCCCGCGAGGACCTGATCGCCTTCCAGGAGCTCGTGCGCAGGGTGCCCGTCGCCGAACCCGTGCTGCGCTACGCCGTCAACTTGGTGCGCGCAAGTCGGCCCGGCCCCAACGGAGACCACGACTTCGTCAAGGAGTGGGTCCAGTACGGCGCCAGCGTGCGGGCGGCGCAATACCTGATTCTCGGCGGCAAAGCGCGCGCGCTCGCCCAGGGCAGGCTCACCGTGGACTTCGACGACGTTCGAGCGCTGGCGCTGCCCGTCCTCCGCCATCGCATCCTCACGAACTTCCGCGCCGAGTCGGAAGGACGCACCACCGACGAGCTAGTGACGATGCTGCTGGACGCGGTACCCGTGCCCAGTTCGGGGATGTAGCCCGCAGGTGACGACCGTCCCCGGAACGTCGTTCCTGGATCCGGCAGTACTGGCCCGGATCGACAACTTGCAACTGCTGGCCAAGACGGTGGTGGACGGCTTCCTGCAGGGGATTCACCGCTCGCCCTACCTGGGAACCAGCATGGACTTTGCCGAGCACCGTCCCTACATGCCCGGCGACGACATCCGTCGGATCGACTGGCGTCTCTACGCCCGCACCGACCGCTTCCACATCAAGCAGTACGAAGCCGAGACCAACGCCGACGTGGGGTTCCTGCTGGACGTTTCCGCCTCGATGGGCTACCAGACCGCCGCCGTGAGCAAGCTGGACTACGCACGCTACCTGACCGCCAGCCTGGCGTGGTTTTCCGCCGGCCACAAGGACAGGGTGGGACTGTACGCATTCGACGACGACGTAGTGGAGCACGTCCGTCCCTCCGCAGCCCATCTGGACAAGCTCCTGCACGCCGTCGCGCGGGTGAAAGCGTCGCGGAAGGGAAGCTGGAAGCTGCCCCTGGCCCGCGTGGCCAACACCTTTCGGCGGCGGGGCATACTGGTGGTGGCGTCCGACTTCTACGACGAGCCGGACTCGGTGGCAACAGCGTTGGGACACTTTCGCGCCCAAGGTCACGACGTGGTTGCGTTCCACGTCCTGGACCCGGCGGAGATCGACTTTCCCTTCGCGGAGGTGGCCAACTTCCTGGACTTGGAGACCCGACGGGTGCTCCCTGTGGCGCCGGGCAACTTTGCCGTGGAGTATCGGCGGCGGATCGATCAGCACATCTCGGAGATGGGCCAAGCGCTGGGCCGGCACGGCGTAGACTACGTCCTGCTGAACACGGCGAAGCCGCTGGACCGAGCGCTCCACGCCTACTTGGTGTTCCGCCAGAAGACCACCCGGGTCCGATGAGCTTCCTCGCCCCCCTCTTCCTGGTAGGTCTGGCGGGCCTGGCCATACCTCTGCTGGTCCACCTGACCCGCCATGAGCGGGGCAAGCCCCTGGCCTTCCCGTCGCTCATGTTCCTGGAGCGGATCCCCTTCCGGGAGACCTCTCGGCGGCGCCTTCGCCACATTGCGCTGCTGCTGATCCGCTTGGCGGCGCTGGCGTTGCTCGTCTTGGCGTTCGCACGTCCCTTCGCGCGTGGAGGACGGTTGGCAACGGTGGGAGGTCCGGGCGCCGAAGAGCTCGTGGTGCTCGTGGACCGCTCGTACTCCATGGAACTGGCCGACCACTGGGCGCAGGGCGTGTCCATAGCCAAGTCGGCGGCGAGTGCGGCGGGGCCGTCAGATCGCATCTCGCTGATCGCCTTCGACGAAACGCCGGTCCTTCTGCACCGCTCGTCCACCGAACCCCGGCGCATCCTCGAATCGCTGGACACGCTGGCGACCAGCTCGCTGGCCACTCGCACGGCTCCGGCGGTGAAGCTGGCGGCGTCGGTGCTGGCGGCGTCCGATCTGCCGCGACGTCGCGTCGTGATCGTCAGCGACTTCCAGCGCACCGGTTGGCGGCCCGACCGAGACGCGACGCTTCCCGAAGGCACGGCCGTCGAGACGCTCATGGTCGGAGACGCCGACGCGGGAGTGGCCAACTTGGCGCTCACGGGACTGGAGCTGCGGCGGGAGAGCACCGGAGGCCGGGAGCGCGTGTCGGCACGGGCCCGAGTGGCGGCAACCGGCACCGGCCTGCCCCCCGTCGAGGTGACGCTGCTGGTGGACGACACCGAAGTCGGCCGCGCATCCGTCGTCGTGCCCCCAGGCGGAAGCGCCCCCGTCGCCTTCGACCCCTTTACCCTCACCAACCCCTTCACCCGGGGCGAACTCCGCCTCTCCGACGGAGGGCTGCAGGCCGACAACGCCCTGCACTTCGTCGTCTCCCCCGGCGGCGACCTGGACGTGCTGATCGTCGACCCGCTGGGAACCGGCGAGTCCAACTTGCATCTGCGCGGTGCCCTGGGAGTCGCCGAAGGGACCGGGTTCGCCGCCCGCGTCGTCCGGGGCGCGCCCCCCGAGGCCATGCTGGCCAATCAAAACGTGGTTGTCCTGAACGGCGGTCCCTTCCCAGGCGGGGAAGCCGGCTCACGGTTGCGCGACTTCGTGGAGAGTGGAGGCGGGCTGCTCCTAGTCCTCGGCGAGCGAAGCCGCGTGCCGTCGATCCACGCGGAGTTTCTGCCGGCCACCGTCGGAAGCACCTCCGACGCCACCGGAGAACAACTGCGGCTGGGTTTCGTGGACTACGACCACGCCGTCTTCGAGGTCTTCCAGGGCGCGCGCTCCGGCGACTTCTCCCGCGCCGCCTTCTTCCGCACCCGTGCGCTCGACGTGACCGACGGCCGCGTCCTGGCTCGCTTCGACGACGGCTCGCCGGCGCTGGTGGAAGGCCGACGCGGAGACGGTCGGGTGCTGTTGTGGGCCACCGGGTTGGATCGCTTCTGGAACGACCTGCCCCTGCACCCCATCTACCTGCCGTTCGTCCACCGGACAGCCCACTACTTGGGGGGCCGCGGCGAGTTCCCCGCGTGGCATCCAGCCGGCGCAACCGTCAACCTAGCCCAGCTGGCGGAGGAGGCAGGCTCGCCGGCGACGCCCCCCGGCGCCCTGGCGATGGAGCCCGGCGGCGGCTCCGTGCCCCTTGATCCGGCAACGCCCCTGCTGACGCTGGACGCCCAGGGCATCTGGGAGATCCGACCTCCTGGCGAACGACCGAGCCACCCCATGGCCCTGGCCGTCAACGTGGACCTGGCCGAGTCCGACCTGTCGCGACTGGACTTGGAGGAGTTCACAGGCGCGATCGGCGGCGGACTCGGAAACGCCAACGGCCAGAATGCCCAAGGCCAGAACGCCGACGGCACCGACCCGACGGCACCGGCACCGACCCCCGACCTAGCCAGCGCGTCCCTGGACCTCCAGGCGGACCTCCAGGCGGACCTCCAAGCGACCGAGTTCGAGAAGCGCCAGTCTTTCTGGCGGTACCTCATGGCGGCGGCGTTCCTGCTGATCGCCTCCGAGACGCTGCTGGCCAACCGGCTCTCTCGCTTCCGGGAGGGAAGGCGCCTTACCGGAGAGGGACCGGATGGGTAGACTGGAGTGGTTCGTCTGGTACCATTACCCCAGCGTTGATTCCCCTTCGCTCTAGTTGACGACCATGGACCCGACCCGCCCAAGCACCCAGACTGGCCGCCGGCTCCGGAGTTCGGACGAGATCCGTCGCGTCGTCGGTCGCGTGCGTCGTCGCTGGCGGGTCAAGCTCGTGGTTCGCGGGCTCGCCCTTACGGTGGCGGCCGTGCTCCTCACCTTCCTCCTTTCTGCCTCCACTTTGGAGGCGCTGCGCTTCCAGCCGGAGGCGGTGACGGCGTTTCGAGTCGTCCTTTGGCTGACCGTAGCTTGCCTGCTGGCGTGGTGGGTGGCGTGGCCGCTGCTTCGCCCGATCTCCGACGACCGGGTGGCCCTCTACCTGGAGGAGCACGAACCCTCTCTCAAGTCCCGGGTGCTGACTGCGGTGGAGGCGGTTCGTCCCGACGCTCCGGCACCCACCGAACTGCTGGAAGCCGTCGTGGAGCGGGCCGTCAAGCGATGCCGGAGGATCGACTACGGCAGGTCAATAGAGAGATCGGCCATTCGACGCTCGTCGGGTGCGCTGGGCGGCTTGGCGCTGGCGTCGTTCGCCCTCGTCTTCCTGGGCCCGGGCTTCTTCCGCCACGCATCGTCTGCGCTCTTCTTCCCCGCACGCGCCGCCGAAGCGGTGAATCCGTACAGCGTTTCCGTGAACCCGGGCGACACGACGATCTCTCGCAACTCGGACCTCATGGTCTCCGCCGTCCTCGGGGGCTTCAACTCCGAAGACGTGGTCCTGTACACGCAGGAAGCGGGCGAGAGCGGATGGTCGGCCATGCCCATGATCGAGACGGGCACCGGCGCTTTCGAGGGGCTGCTCCTCAACGTGGCCGAGGCAACCCGGTACTACGTGGAGTCCAGCGGCGTGCGCTCCGCAACCTTTGCGCTGGGCGTCGCCGACCTTCCAGCAGTGGACCGCTTGGAGATGGAGTACCGCTTCCCCGCCTACTCCGGCCTCGCCCCGCGTCGGTTCGAGTACGGAGGCGACGTGGCCGCCCTGGCTGGCACCACCGTGACGCTGACCGTCACGCCCACATTGTCGGCTCCGGCGGCCCGCTTGGTGCTGGACTCGGGCGATACAATAGCCATGTCGGCCTTGGAGACGGCTGCCCTCGACCTCCCGACCACCGAGGACGCCGCTGGTCAGGTCGCGTCCTCTGGTCAGGTCGCGTCCTCCTTCCGCGGCTCGTTCCAAGTCGCCCGCCAAGGCTTCTACGGAATCGAGTTCCAGACCAGTGACGGTGCTTGGGTGGCGGGTGCGCCCCACTACCGCATCGACGTGCTGACGGACCAGGGACCTTCGATCTCGTTCAGCAAGCCCGGGCGCGACACGGAGGTGAGCTCCATCGAGGAAGTGTTCATCGAGGCGCGGGCCGACGACGACATCGGGGTCGCAGAAGTCCTCTGGATCGGGTCGGTCAACGGAGGACCGCCGGACACCGTGCGAATCCATAGCTCCACGGGCACGCCAACGCCGGAGGTGACCGCGAGCCACGTCGTCTTCATGGAAGAGATGGAGCTGGAGACGGGCGATCTGGTCGCCTACCACGGCGTCGCCAGGGACAACGCGCCTGTGCCAAACGAAGCGTCCACGGACATCTACTTCTTGCAGGTCCGGCCCTTCCGCCGGGATTTCAGAGAGGCACCGGCAGGTGCGGGCGGTGGCGGTGGCGGCGGAGCAGGTGGAGAGATGGAGGAGGACCTGTCGCGGCTCCAGCGTCAGATCATCGCCGCCAGCTTCAACCTGGTGCGCGACCGGACGAGCTATACGCCGGAGACGTGGGAAGAGAACGTGGTCAGCATCGCGCTCAGCCAGCGGCGGCTGCGGGAGCAGGTGGAGACGCTCGCCCAGCGGATCGTCAACCGGGGAATCACCGGCGCCGACGAGTCCTTCCAGCGGATCGCCGAGGCGTTGCCCCGCGCGGTGGAAGCGATGCGGGAGGCCGAGGACTCGTTGCGCGCGCTGGCTCCCGGAGGCGCCATCGGACCGGAGCAGCGGGCGTTGCGGGAACTGCAGAAGGCCGAGGAGACCTACGAGCGCTTCGTTTCCATGGAGCAGCAGCGTGGTGGAGGCGGGGGAGGTGGAGGCGCCGGCCCCAGCGCAGAGGACTTGGCAGACCTCTTCGAGCTGGAAACGGACCAGCTCCGCAATCAGTACGAGACCGTCCAGCAGAGCCGACAGGAGACCGCAGACCAAGCGGTGGACGAGTCGTTGGAGAAGCTCCGCGAGCTGGCGCGTCGCCAGGAACAGGAGTTGGAGCGCCAGAGGCGGCGAGCGGCAGCCCAGCGCGAAAGCGCGACCGGTGGAGGCGGAGGCGAAGCGGCACGGGAGCTGGCCGACGAGGCCGAGGAGGCGGCCCGGAGGCTGGAGCGCCTCTCGCGAGAGTCCGGCGACCGGAGCCTGGAAGACGTGTCGCGACAGCTCCAGCAAGCCGCGGACGACATGCGTCGGGCCGCCGCAAACCGAGGCAACGCCGGGGTGGCCGAGGCCCAATCGGCGCTGCGGCGCCTGCGGGACGCCCGGGAGCAGCTGGAAGACGCGCGCGACGACCGCCTGGAGCGCGATGTGGCCGAGGCCCGCCGGCAGGCCGGCGAACTGGAGCGCCAGCAGCGGGACGTGACCAATCGCATGGAGGCCATGCGCCAGGCGGGCCGTCCATCGGCGGACCAGATCGGCCGTATCCACGATGTCAAGGAGTCCATGGCGGAGCGGGCGGAAGAAGTGCTGCAGAAGCTCGATCAAGCCGCCGCCCAGGCCCGTCGCGACGGCAGGACCGGAGCGAACGAGCTGGAGGAGGCCGCCGAGACGATCCGCGACACCCAGCTGAGGGAGCGGTTGCGGTACTCCCGCGGCTTGGTGGGCCGACCCGATCAGGCCGATTACGCCGAGGCGTTCGAGAACCAGACCTCCCAAGCAATCCAGTCGTTGCAGAACCGACTCGCGGAAGCGTCCGCAGCGATCAGCGCACGGCCCGACGGCGACCCGCGAGAGGATGCGCTGGAGTCGGCCCGCGATCTGGTCCGCAGCCTGGAGTCGATGGAGCAGAGGCAGGGGCAGCCCGACGGGGGCCCCAACAACGTTCGGCGGATGCGACGCGAGGTTCGCGAGCGGGCCGGTGAGGCGAGAGCCCTTGCGGAGCTGATGGAGCGCACCGGCGCCGACCCCTCGGAGCTGGAAGCGATGATCGACGCCATGCGCGCCCTCGACCGCGACCGCACCTACTCCGACCCGGAAGAGGTGATGCGCCTGCGCAGCGAGCTGGTGGAAGGGATGAAGCAGCTGGAGTTCCGCCTGCGCCGAGAACTGGCCGCCGCTGGCGAGGAACAGCTTCTCATGCACCGCTCCGGCGACGTACCCGAGGAGTACCGGGCCCTGGTGGAGGAGTACTACCGAGTGCTCTCTCGCGGCGCACCGCGGGAAGGGCGCTAGCCTCCCAGGCCGACTCCGTAGGCCGACTCCGCACCCCGACTCCGCGCCACTTGACTTGACTTGACAGGACTGCGCGTTGCGCTATTGTCCAGAGTCGTGAGTGAAGTCCGCCCGCAACCCGCCCCCTCCCCATCCTCCCCTCCCCCCAGCCCACCGGACCACTTCGCATACCCGTGAATGCCCCGACCAACACCCGCGTACTCTGCATCGGCGGCGGCCCCGCTGGCTTGACCGCCGCCTACCTGCTTTCCAAAAAGGGCATCCCCGTAACGGTGCTCGAAGCCGATCCGATCTATCTCGGCGGCATTTCCCGCACCGTATCCCACAACGGCTACCGTTGCGACGTCGGCGGCCACCGCTTCTACACCAAGTCCGAAGAAGTCGACCAGCTCTGGCTGGAGATCCTCGACGAAGGCTTTATTCGCTGCATGCGCAAGTCCAGCATCTACTACAGGAAACACTTCTTCGACTATCCCCTGCGGGCCGGCAACATCTTCAGCAAGCTCGGAGTGCTCGAGGCGCTGCTCTGCACCCTCTCGTACGTGAAGGCGCGAATCCCGCCTCATCGCACCCCTGAGAACTTTGAGGAGTGGGTATGCAACAACTTCGGCCGCAGACTCTTCTCCATGTTCTTCAAGACATACACGGAGAAGGTCTGGGGGATGAAGTGCTCGGAGATATCCGCCGACTGGGCGGCGCAGCGGATCAAACGCTTTACGCTCTGGGAGGCGGTCAAGAACGCTCTCTTCGGCAGTCGCACGAAGGGAGGGGAAGTGATCAAGACCCTGATCGGTTCGTTTCGCTACCCGCCGAAGGGCGCAGGCATGATGTGGGAGAGTGCCGGACGCAAGATACTGGCTCAAGGAGGCAAGATCGAGATGGGCCGTCGCGCCACGAGTCTCCAGCGACTGCCGGAGGGCGGGTGGAGGGTAGGATCGCTGGGAGAGGACGGCGAAGAAGCGTTCTACGAGGCCGACCACGTGATTTCGTCGGCTCCGTTGCGCGAACTCGTCAGCTTCGTCGATCCGCCTGCGCCGTCGCAAGTGACGACCGCGGCGGACCGCCTGAGGTACCGAGACTTTCTCGCGGTTGGAATCGTGGTCAAGGACAGAGAGGTCTTCACGGATCAGTGGATCTACATCCACGATGCCGATGTAAAAGTCGGACGGATCGAGAACTTCAAGTACTGGTCTCCAGAGATGGTTCCGGACCCGGACAACGCGTTCTACTGCATGGAGTACTTCTGCTTCGAAGGCGATGGAATGTGGAGCAGTTCGGATGCCGCCATGATCGAGTTGGCGAAGAAAGAGCTCGTGCAGATCGGGCTCGCTGCTCCCGAAGACCTAATCGACGGTTTCGTCATCCGCCAAAAGAAGGCGTATCCGATCTACGACGACAGCTACCGGGAGAGGGTCGATGTGATTCGTCGCTTCGTGGAGTCCGATTGTCCCGGCTTGCATCTCACGGGTCGCAACGGCATGCACAGGTACAACAACCAAGACCACGCCATGATGACGGCCATGCTCGCAGTGGAGAACATCGTCTTGGGCGAGCAGCGCTACAACCTATGGAACGTGAACGAGGACGCCGAGTACTACGAGAAGGGCGAAGGCGCCGGGGCCAGCACTGGAAGGCTAGTCCCCACAAAGGTCGCCGTCGGGGCCGACAAGTAGGCCGGCCCCCAGGCGGACAGGTTGCGACGGGCCACGGGCGGACAGGTTGCGACGGGCCACGGGCGGACAGGTTGCGACGGGCCTCGGGCGGACAGGTTGCGACGGGCCTCGACCGTCTCGTCGGCGAACCCGGGGCGGCGGAACGACTGGGACTGACCAGCGCCCGCCTGGGAATGGTGGTGCATCCGGCGTCGGTGGCGTCGAACTTGGCGTTCGGAGTGGACGAGGCGAGGAAGGCCGGGCTGGACGTGCGCGCCCTCTTCGGCCCCCAGCACGGCGCGCGGGGCGAGAAGCAGGACAACATGATCGAGTCGGCGCCCTACGCAGACCCGGCCACAGGGCTGCCCGTGCACTCGCTGTACGGCGAGGTGCGCAAGCCCACGTCCGACATGCTGGCGGGCCTGGACGCCGTCCTCTTCGACCTTCAGGATGTGGGCGTGCGCGTCTACACCTTCGTGTGGACGATGGCGCTGGCGATGGAGGCGTGCGGGGAAGCCGGCGTGCGGTTCGTGGTCCTCGACCGGCCCAACCCGGTGGGCGCAGAGCGTGAAGGCCCAATATTAAGGCGGGGATTCGAGTCGTTTGTGGGGCTCCATCCGATCCCGTTGCGCCACGGGCTGACCTGCGGCGAGCTGGCGCAGTGGCTGCGCGGCGAACGAAGCGTCGACTGCGAGCTCTCGGTGCTGCCCTGTCGAGGCTGGCGGCGCGACATGACGTGGTGCGAAACGGGACTGCCCTGGGTCATGCCCAGCCCCAACCTTCCCACCCTCTCGTCGTGCACGGTCTACCCAGGCATGGTGTTGTTGGAGGGCGCCAACCTGTCGGAAGGGCGGGGGACCACGCGCCCCTTCGAGCTCTTCGGCGCACCATGGCTGGACCCCGACGCCCTGGTGAAGCGGTTGCGCGGCGCGGAGCTGCCCGGCGTCGCGTTCCGCCCGTGCCACTTCGAGCCCACCTTCCAGAAGCACGCCGGCCAACTGTGCGGCGGCGCCCAGCTGCACGTAACCGACCCCCGCGCCTTCGCGCCGGTGCGTACCGCCGTCGAGGTGCTGTCAGCGGCTCGCAGCCTGTCGCCCAACCGCTTCGAGTGGCGCGCCCCGCCCTACGAGTACGAAGAGACGCTGCCCCCCATCGACATCTTGTGGGGAAGCGACCAGCTGCGGACCGGCCTGGAAGCCGACGCCAGCGCAACCGAAATCATGCAGGGAACGGAGCGCGAGCTAGCGGAGTTCCAAGCGTCGGTGGAGCCGTACCTGCTCTACGACGCTACCTGAAGCGCACCACCTTCCACGCCATCGTCGGCTCTCCCGAAGCGATGCGCAGACGAACGGTTGCCGACTCCGTGCCTCCGCTGAGCAAGTAGTACAGATTGCCCGCGCGCACGGCCGTGGCAAACGCCTCGTGACCGCTGCCCAGGCGGATATCCTGCACCGGTCCGAAGTGCCGCCAAGCGTCGCGTGCAAATGCGATGCCGTACTCCTGGAACGGTGCACGGTCGTCCAGAGCGAAGGACAGCATCCAGTCCAGACGCGCCTCCACCGGGTCCCACCCTGGAACGACTTCTTGCATTTGGTCCACTAGGCCCGGTCCCCGGACCGCCTCGTCGTTTCCCCATCGCACAAAGTGCCGGCCGTACCAGCCCAGTGCGGCGCCCCGCACCACCCGACGGACGGCCGACTCGTAGCTCTGGCCGTGCGTCAGCACCAGTCGAGCAACGAGGTGCCGAAGGAAAGGATGGCTCTCCCGATAGCCGGCTGCAAAGGACCCGCTGGCGGGCAAGCGCAAGCTCCAGTTCCGGATGCGCTGGTCGTAGTCGTGGTTCGCGTTCAACGACAAGCCCGCGGAAATGCGGAGAAACTCCTCGGCGAACAAGTTCGCTATCCCCTCGATGCTCCACACCGCCGAGAAGCCCTCGATATTGCGAAAGTGCCACGCATGGGCAAACTCGTGGGACACGAGGTTGCGGTACCAGCCGTTGTCGTCCTGGAAGTGAACCCGGCGAAAGTGAATCGTCGAGTAGCGGTTGTCGGGCCCATATGGATTGTTGACGCCAGTGCCCTCGCCGTCGACGCCGTCGTGAAACATGACGAGCATCTGTCCCGTGGCCGGGCTCGTGGCCGGCGGAGTTGGACCGAAGACGTTCTTGTACATCCCTTGCACGTCGTCGGAACCCAGTTCCATGAAGAGAGAGTCCATGGCCGCCTTCCGCGCGTCGCTCCACAGCTCCGGCAGGTCTTCCTTGAAGACCGCAAACACAACGTTGGGTGGATAGAGCGCCATGACTTGGTACGTTCCGTACCTCCCGTTGTTCGTGGACCACTCGAACTCGTCGCCTGGGACGTAAGGCTCGGTGTTGACGTACACGTTGGCCGTAGCAAGAGCAGCGGACGGCCGATACGGCACGACGTCCGAAGGCCAGTGGCGGACGGTGTCGCGGGAAGACGACTCTTGCCGAACGCCTGCCGAGAACCGGACCCCGGGCGTGCTGTCCGCCATGAAGATCGTGTACATCGGGTGCCCGCCGTAGGTTACAGCTTCGGCTTGGTTCCGAGCGCGGTCCACAAAGGAGCGGTCGACCCCCGCTACGGCGAGGCGAGCGCCGGGCGACAGGAGCAGCCGCAGGCAAGCGTCGTTGGAGTCGAGGCGCTCCTCTTCGCCGAGAGCGAGCGAGATCAGCGGCCCCGAGGCGCGCATGACGACGGGCTCGGCCACAACCGTGGCCCCGAGCACCGACAGGACGCCCGTCGCCGCGGCAGGTCCCGAGCAGGCTCCACGGCCCATCGGCGCCGGTCGGACCAGGATCTCCGCGCTGTCCTGGTAGGCCAGAGTGGCGGGTTCGCCGTCCACCAGAACTGCTGGCAAGGGTACTTGGTCCAGGTTGTAGCCCCGAAGCACGACCGTAGGATCGGCCGGCCAGTCGGGCTGGCGGATGTCGAGCACCACAGGCCCCTCCCCCTCGACGGGAGCCACGACAAACCAGAGGCTCTGCGCCGCGTCTCCCGCCTCCACTTCCACGCGCGCGGTGCCAGGCGAGCGCGCTTGGAGCTCTAGTCGGGGAGGGTTCTGGAGGCGGCGCACGTTCACCACTTCAACGTCGTCGAGCCACCGCGACTCCTCGACCACGCGTGCGGTCCACGACCGCCCCGGCGGGGTGTTGACCCGCAACGCCCGCGCAGTGTCGGCCAGCGCGACGAACAATGTGTCCCCGTCCAGCTCGACCAGCTGCCGCGCCGCTGCCGCAACCATCAGCGGGCCGGCTCCATCCGCCCGCACCGTCATGCTGTGCGCCCCCAGCGCCGGCCCCAGCACCCAGGTCGTCGCGGCCAGTCCGTCGGCTCCGCTGGTCGCTTGCGAAGGCTCTGCCGACCCGCCCTCTGTCGCCTGGAAGCTCACGAGCACGCCCGGCACGGGGTTGTCAGTTCGGTCGACGGCCCGTACCACCAAGCGCTCCACGGTGGCGCTCCCTGGGTAGCCCCACAGCGCAGTCGAGTCGGTGGCCAGCTCGAGGCGCGCCAACGTCCGGGCGGGCGCCGACGGGCCGTCGCCGCACGCCGCGGCCGCCAGCGCGGCGGCAACCAGCGCCACCAGGACGCGAGCTTTCTGAACGCGCATCGCCCGAATCACTTGGCCGCGCCTTGTCTTCGGCCGGCCGGCCCTCGTCTTCGGGCGGCCGCCCATGAGGACGGCGGCGGCAAGGAATCGGGCGAAAGCACTCCCCAGGGCCCGGCCACCGGGCCGCGGCGCGGCTCGAAATCGGGCAACGCAACTGGCACCGGGAACCCCAAACCGAGCGCCGGACCGAGCGCCGGCCCCAGCACCGGCCCGAGCGCCGGACCCGATTGACGCCCGCCCGCCAGGACTCTGGACCCGTGGCCCGCCGTCCTTCTGATCGGCCCGGCGAAGACGCGCACGTCGCCTCCTTCGGCCGGCGCTTCGTCGTCGCCCAGGTGTGCGGTGGTGAAGCCCAGCCGGGCGGGAGACCCCCAGCAGCGCAGGCCTCCGGCCCGCATCACAGCACACCCTCCCTGATAGTGGACCGCAACTGCCGTAGCGGGCCCGCCAAGCGGCACCGGCGGGGCGCTCGTCGCCGGTTCGTCGTCACCGATGGTGCGAACGTGCCCGTACCCCAACGCACCGTAGTCGCCCAGCCCCCAGCAACGCACAGAGCCGTCTCGCAGCAGTGCGCAGTTGTGAAAGTAGTGCGCCACCAAGTCCACGACCGGGGCTCCGAAGCGCAGTTCCGTCGCCTCGGCGGCGTCGTAGACGTGGTCCAGCCGGTCGCCCCGCTCCCCGTCGCCCAGAACCCCCCACCAAGCGGACCCCCAGCAACGCACCGTTCCCCCGGCCATCAGCGCGCACACATGGTACGCCCCCACCGCAACCTTCTCCGCGCGACCCTTCAAGGGCAGGTCGCCCACCGAAGCCGGCGTCTCGTCGTCTCCCAGCACCTCGTCGACCGGGAAACGGTCGCCGTAGCCCAGGCCGTAGGCGCGGCCTTGGACCTTCCTCTTCTCCGAGTCCCACCCATCGGCTACGATCCCCCAGCACCGGACTCGGCCTGTGTCCATCAGCGCACAGGTGGAGTAACGGCCGCCCTGCACCTGAACCGCCCTGCCACCCAGCGGCACATCGCCCACCGAAGCCGGCGTCTCGTCGTCTCCCACTGCCGGCTCCTCCGATCCGTAGCCCAGCTGGCCTTCCAGGTTGCGTCCCCAGCACCGTACCGCGCCCGACCCGGCCACAAGGGCGCACGTGTGCCATTCGCCCATCCCCACGCCGGCGACTCTCTTGCCTACGGGCACGGCGCCCGCGTCGGCAGGGGCGTTGTAGTAGCCCACGTCGGCCGGCTCGCCGTAGCCCAGCATCCCGAAGCTGCCGTAGCCCCAGCAGCGCATGTTGGCGTCTTCGTGCGCCACGCACACGTGCCGATTGCCAAACCCCTGCCCGAACTCCGCAACCGGCGACTCGCCGACCGGCAAGTCCGGCGCATCATGGAACGCAAGCACGCCGCTGGCTCGGCTTGCCAACGACGACAGCCCGTAGCCGATCACCGGTTGGCCCTTCTCTCCGGCGCACCGCACGGTGCCGCGTCGTGTCAGCAAACACGTGACGCCCAGCCCGGTGCGCACCCCCACGATCTCGTAGACGTCCACCTGCGTCTCGGCGCCGAACTCCGAGTACGAAGCCGCGAGGGTGGCCGAACCTGGACCCACGCCGTGCACCGCAAGCCCTTCATCAGCCGCAAGCCCTGCCTCGACCGAGGCCACATCGCCGCGAGACGACGACACCGTCGTTTCAGAAAGCGGCGCGGCGCCCGCGTTGCCCTGACTGCCGCTCACCGTGAGGTCGAGCCGCTCCGTCTGGCCGAGCCCCAGCTCCCAGCGGTCCGCCCGGAAGCGCAGCGCGAGTGGCTCCGCCAGCACGCTGTGAGGTTGATAGCTCCCCGCATAGCGGAACGAGACGGTGTCCCAAGCCGACAGGACGATGCGGCTCGTGCCCGGCCGGCGGGCCTCGATGCAGACCCTGGCGGCTAGGCCGTCGTCCGCCAAGACAATCGAATCCACATGGACGGTTTGCGCCTCCAGCGACACACCGTGCAACTGCTGGAAGGACGACAGGGAGACGGGTGCGCCCGGGCGGCTCGCAACCGCGGCCGACAAGCAGCGGGACCGTCCCCGCCGGGTCCAGTCGCGTCCCGTCCACCGACCCTCCAACCACTCCCAGTTGGTGATCGTCGCATGGCCCTGCCGCGCGGAACCATGGCTTGCGGTCAAGGTGTCGCGTCCGGCCGACCTCGACCGTGCCTCCGCCATCGCCGCCAGTCGATCGTCGGAAAGCCAGCTCCTGGAAAGCCTCGATGCGCCATCCCCGGAGATTGTCCATGACAGCGGGGTCAGGATCGGCGCTGTCGTGCCCGTGGAGTCAAGCAACTGGGCGGTAAAGACAAAGGGCTCCGAGAAGTCGCCGTCTCGCCGAAAGAAGGCCGCTCGCCGTGGCGAGACCCGAACGCTTCCCTTTGGCGCATGATCGCCACCTACCGCCGCCCCAACCGATCCGGGGCCGGCCCTCGCCGCAGCTTCACTGTCGAGCGAGGAGAGCGCAGGCTCCAGAACCGCATCGCAGCCGCTGGCCGCCACCAAGAGCACGCTGGTCGCCACCAAGGGCAAGAACCGGACGCCGAGCAGGACCGCCGGCCGGAGCCCGGAGTCGATCAGAGGTCGGCCGGCCACCGCGCCGCGTCGCCATCGTCAAGGCGACTCGGTGAAGGCCCCAGGTCCGAAGCGCTGGCCGACCTGCCGCCGCCGTCTTCGTCCGAGCCGTCTTCTTCCGACGGGGGCGTCTCGTCTGTCTCGTCCGTCTCGTTCGGAGCCGTCCAGAACGCCGGATTCGCCGGGTTGGCCGCGGCAACGTCGGCGCCGTACAGCAGCGCGTTGAAGAGAATGCGGAAGTTGCCGAAGGGCTGGCCTCGCCACTGGGGCTTCATCCCGAGCAGCACCACGCGCCCGTCTCCGTGGGCCACCTCCAGCGCAGCGGCGTAGCCCTGCAAGTGTTCTTCCCCAAGCAGGTAGCCCGACAACAGCGGCGAACCCTCCCTTGAGTACTTGGCCATCACCGAGCCCTCGAACCCGTCCTTCGTCGTGAAGACGGGACTCCTCTCCACGACAATCTTCGCCTGAGCGGGCATCCCCGACATCACGGGATGCGACGGATCAACCTCCATGGCGACGATCGACCCGCTCATGAAGAAGTCGGTGGGATCGAGCCCGTCGACCACGTTCTCCACGGCCAAGTGGAGCTGGTCGATGGCAAAGAGGCTGGCGTCGTTCAGCGTCACCAGCGTGCCGCCGCTTCGAACGAATGCGTCCAGCTCCCGCACGCCCATGCTGCCGATGCCGCCCTCGTAGCGCGGCGGCACCGATCCCTTGGCGAAGCCCTCCATGATCTGCCGGGCGCTCATGTCCGCCAGTACGATCACGTCGTAGCGGTCCCGGAGGCTCCCGGCCAGCACGTCCGGGTTGTACAGGCTGGCGAACTCGAAGTCGTACGCTTCCAGCAGCCAGCGCGTCCAACCCTCGTCCATCGACGGATTCCACGGCCGGTAGAGACCGACTCGTGGGCGCGGCAGGTCGCTGCCGCCCTGGGCGCCCGAGCCGCCGCCGCCCTCTCGTGCGCTCCGCAAGTGCAGCTCCGACGCCAGCGCGCTCCGGACCGACCCCGAGATGCCCGAGACCACGTAGCGTCCCGACGTGCCGGGCGCCCCGTCCTCGCCACCGCTTCCGGGCACGAAGCGCACTCTCCCGCCGGCCGCCCACGCCCGGTTGATCGCCTTGAAGGCGTTGTTCTGGGCCGGGTCCACCACCAGCGCACCGCCTCCCCTCCCGGCGTCTCCCGGCGGAGGCACGATCGCCGCCGCCACCGGATGGCTGTCGAAGCCGACCCCCCGAGGCGAGTCGAAGGGCGAAGCGTCGTCCACCTCCGCGTCCCACGGCAAGGGTTCGGCAACCAGCGGCGCCATCGCGTCGCGCACCTCTTCCGTCAGCGGCGACGCCGCCTCCACCACGCCCACGCCCATCAGGTACGGCAACGTCCATCCGGACACGTCGTAGGGCTGGTCTGGCGGCCCCTCCGGGTACTGCCGCAGGTCCGGGTACTCCTGCACGGCAAAGAGTTGCCGCACGAAGTGGGCGAACTCCTGGTCCATCGGTATCACCCAAGTACCCGCCGGATGCGCGATCCCCTCAAACGACGCCGCCTCTGCCAGTTGGTGCACCTCGATTCCGTTGTAGGCCAGGCGCCGCAGCATCTCCGTCGCCGCCACCGGGTCCCGCTGGTCTTGGGGGACAAAGAACGCGTACGGCGGCTCCGCCTCGTACTGGGCCACCACGTCGCGACCCGCCTGGTAGCGGTTGTACAAGATGTCGGTCCGGTACTTGGCCGCCACGTCGAGCACCGAGATCGACGCGGTCAGCATGTACTCCACGGCGTCGCGAAGCCGCCACCAGCCTCCCTCCCACGGACTGCTGTATAGGGACTGGGGACGCAGCTCCCGAGTGTTCCCCGGAAAGTCCTGAATCGTGTAAAAGTGGGGCGTGGCGTAGCGGTACAGCGCCGTCTCGGTAAGGAACGACGCCACGTTGTGGAAGTTGTGGGCGTGGTCCATGAACCCCGGGTACCAGTTGTCGAAGCCCGTCCCCATGTGGGTGGCGCCCTTCTGACCCCGTTCTTCCAGCGCCTGCGCCATCGCCATCCCGATCAGGTTGACGGTACGCCACATGAGCGGATGTACGTGAGGCGAGATCGGCTCTGCAAAGGGCGGAATCCAGATGCGCGTGGGGAACGGCGAACTCTGGTGGTGGTTGTAGAGGATTTGCGGCTCCCACTCGCGAGTTACCCGGGTGACCATCCGAGACTCGATCTGGTTGATCATGTAGCCGTCCCGGTTGTTGTCGTGGCCGACGTACTTCTGATAGAGGAACGGCGCCGGCGACACTTCGTAGGGCGTACCCACGTTGGACCGGTACCACTCGGTGATCATCGTCTGCCCGTCCGGGTTCATCGACGGCCACAGCAAGAGGATCACGTTGTCCAGGATCGCCCGAATCTCCGGGTCGGCGTCGCCGGTGATCAAATCGTGGGCGAGTTGGATCGTGTGCTCGGCATGAGCCACCTCGGTGGAGTGCAGCCCGCCGTCGATGTGCACGATCGCCCTCCCCTCCGCCGCCAGCGCCCGCGCCTCGTCGTCGTCGAGCCCCTTGGGATGCGCCAGCCGCTGAGCGATCTCCCGGTACCGCTCCAGGTTGCGCAAGTTCTCGGCGCTGGAGATCAGCGCGATGTAGACTGGCCGCCCGTAGGAGGAGCGCCCCACCTGCCGCAGCTCCAGCCTCTCGCTCGCTTCGTCCAGCCGCTCGAAGTACGCGATCGACTCCTCGAAGGTGGTCAAGTGGAAGTCCGCGCCCACCCGGTGACCCAGCACCGACTCGGGCGTGGGGACTTGCTGGATCGCCCACGCCGGCGCACCCGGTGTCGTGATCGCGGCGCCCGTGCCGGCCAGAACCACCGCGACCGTCGTCAGGGCTGTCGTCACGCGAGGAATCTTCCCGTCAGTCTTCGCCACGCTGTACCTCCTTCTCGATTCGTTTCATGATCTTGGCCGCCAACACGGGCACGTCATGTCGCGTCCGACTGCCTTCCCCAAACCGTCGCCCGAATGTAGTTGTCGCCAACCTCGAAGTGCGGCTCCGGGTGGCCAGCTTCGGCCAGTTGCTCTCTGGCCAAAGCGATGCCGATCCCGAACCTCTGGACGAAGCCCAGTACCTTCATCGCACTTGCCAGATTAGGGTTCCGATAGTCCACCATGCCTCCTTCGCCGAAGTTCTCGGCCGTGACTCGCCCGAATGGACCGCCGGGGCTCATCACCTCAATACGGTCGCTGTACCAATGCACGTGGGTAGGCGCGTGAGTGGCCTCGTAGCTCCGGTGCATGACCGCGTTCCGCACGATCTGCCGCAACGATTCCATCGGATAGATGCTGGCTCTCGCCTCGCGAAACCGCGACGCAAAATCGACGGCGGTTCGGTTGTGAGCCGCCAGTTTCTCGTCCAGCCGGCGCAACATGTCCGGCACGGCGCCCCCGATCTCTGCGCTGTCGATCAGCTCGTCGGTCAGCGCGGTTCCATCGAATCGAAGGAACTGGACGTAGGAGCCGGGAATGAAGTCCCGCGGACGCTTGCCGATGCTGAGCAAGCCCGCGACCGTGGGGATCGGATCGTCGACCGATGCGATCATGTTGGTCGCGGCCAACCGTTCGGTTCGGGTACGTTGATTGGCGGCCAGGGTCTCCGGGGAGAACGCGCTCGGCAGGTACTCGTTCTCAAAGCGCACCATGTCGAGGTCGCTTACGGCGGTGCCGGAAACCGGATGCAAGTCGCACGGCAGGTTGCCGTACCTGCGCTTCTCGTTCAGAAGTCGTTCGTCTTGCCCCGTCGCCGTTCCTCGTCGCGAGCCAATTCGTATGAAGATCACGCCCTTGCACCGAACTGGAGGCGAGTCCGACGGTTGGACCGTGACCACAATCACCTCCCCGCCATCCAGCACCTGCTTCTCGACCGAAAGCACGGGCGGCGGCAAGATGTTGCCGTCGGTCTTCATGTCCGCGAGCGGGGTCAACATGCGATCGGTCGCAGTCAGCCCCGCAAGCGTCCCGTCGTCCCGGACTCCCACCAGTACACGCCCCGGTTCTTCACTACGCGGAAGGTCGTTCGCAAAGGCGCAGATCGCCTGGCGAATGCTGTCCTTGGCGGTCCCTGAAAGCGACTCCGTGAACTCCATTCGCTCGCCCTCGCCAGCTGCGATCAGCTTCGTCAACTCCAGCGCGTCCACTGCGCTCACGCCTCCACGATCGGCCACGGCGCCCACTCTTGCCAGCGGCCTCGGGTGAAGTCGGGGAACGCCACCGGCGCGCTGCCCTGCGCCACGCTGATCTCGGAGAGCTCGCACACCGCGCTCAACGCCGCCGCGTCGTACACGTTCATGTCGGTGGGCAGCCCTTCGCGCAGGCACTTGATCAGCCGGTAGTCCTCCATGAAGTCCATGCCGCCGTGGCCCGCGCCGATCGACGCCTCCCGCAACGCCCGCCAAAGGGGGTGCTCGAACTCCTCGTAGTACGCCTCCGCGTCCTCCCACTGGTGCCCTGGACTGCGGCCTTCGATGTGGACCCGGTCGGGGTAGCCCTGGAAGATGCCCCGGGTGCCCTGCACTTGGTTGATGCGGCTGTAAGGGCGGGGCAGGTTGGTGTCGTGGGAAAGGTAGATCGTGCGTCCCAGCGCGGTCTTGATCAGGCTCCCGTTCACGTCGCCCAATGCGAAGCTCTCGCCGCGCTTGGGGTGGCCCTCCGGGTAGTGCGCGACGGCCCACTCCTGCAATCCTCGGGAAGGGCCGCTCATCGACACCAAGTAGTCGAAGCGGTCGCCCCGGTTCACATCCATGCAGTTGGCGACGGGACCCAGGCCGTGGGTAGGGTAGAGGTTGCCGTTGCGCGTCCAAGAGTGGTCGCGTCGCCACAGCCCCTCTCCCTCGTCGGCGAACTTGATCGCCCGCAGGTCGTGCAGGTACCCGCACTCGGCGTGGAGGACTTCGCCCAGCATCCCCTGGCGCACCAAGTTCAGGCACAGCAGTTCGGCGCGGCCGTAGTTCACGTTCTCCATCATGACGCAGTGGCGGCCCGTCGCTTCGGCCGTCTCCACGAGCCGCCAGCAGTCGTCCAGCGTGTAGGCGGCGGGGACCTCGGTGGCGGCGTGCTTCCCGCTCTCCATGGCGGCCACGCACACGGGGACGTGCCAGCGCCAAGGCGTGGCAGTGTACACCAAGTCCAGCTCCGCTTCCGCACAGAGACGCTCGAAGTCCGTCTCGCCCCGAGTGTAGAGGGCCGGCCGAGGGTGACCCGCCTCTTCGACGATCCCCGCCGCCCGCTCCGCATGAGCCTCCACCACATCGCACACCGCCGACACCACGCACCCGTCGATCCGCACCAAGTTGCGCACATGCGCGGTCCCCATCCCGCCCACGCCGACGAAGCCGATCCGCACTTGGTCGACCGGCGCCGCCGCCAGCGGCCGAACGGGAGGCGAGCCCAAGCGAAAGGGGACGGCGTCGGTCCCCAGGCGTCCGCGGGGGCCTTGGCTGGCTTCCGTCCCGCCGGAACGCCCTCGCCGGATTCGCCGCACCCGGCCAGCACTCCTCCGGCTGCCCCTGCCGCGCCAGTCTTCAGGAAGCCTCGTCGGTCCATGGATCGCTCGGCGTCGCCGCCATCGTGGGGGGAAGGGGAGGCGCAACCGCCCTCGTGCGGGAACTCGTCGCCACCTGGCGCCAGCCACGGCGGGCGGTCGCTCATGAAGGTATTCTACCACGAGTGGAGACGACGCGCCCAGTGCTCGTCGGTCTGGACGATCCGCCAACGCCCCCGCCACGACCGCACGGCCCCCCGCTGCAACCCCCACGAGGTGCGCTGATCCCGGAATCGTGTTACACTTCTGTCCGTTCACCGACCAACCCCGAAATCGACGATGCGCTGTCACCCCCTGCACGGACCAGAGTTGCCCAGTCCCAGAGATGCCCCGGCCCCGGTGCCCGGAGCGTGCGGCACCGCACGCCGAGCCGATTCCGTCGCGGTGCGCCAAGCCCGTGGAACTGGGCTGCCCGCGTCGCGAAGGGATGTGCTCGTACGCGAGGAACGCAGCGTCGCCCGCTGGCAAGAGGCCAGCTTGTTCCCGCTGACCGAAGGTGAAATTGAGCCCCGTGTCAGCCCGGAGGTTGCGTGGAGCGCGAAGCAAGCTGGTGTTGTCTACACACCAGCCCATGTGGTTTCGTTCATGCTCGACGACCTGTTGCCCAGCGACCCGAAATCCATTCGCATATGTGAACCGGCTTGCGGCGACGGTGCGTTCTTGGCGGGATGCGTGCAACGGATTTGCGAGAAGATCAAGCACTCCGGCCCTCACCCCGGGTATCTTGATTCGCTTCGGTGGCTCACCGGATTCGAGATCGACGATGAAGCGGTCAAGACATGCAAGGCTCGCTTGACCAGCATCAGCGACCGGGTTCTCGGCAAAGCGGCCCCTCCCGTGGAATGGCGGATACGGAAACTTGACATCCTAAACCGCCACCAATGGCGTCGATATGTGAACTCTTTCGACTTCGTTGTGGGGAATCCACCATATGTTCGTATCCAACACCTAGAGCACGGTCGCAGAAAGCAGATCGCCTCCGATGGTTGGCGCTTTATGTCTGGATGCGCTGATCTCTACTTCTTGTTCTTCGAAGCAGGCTTGGACCTGCTGCGCCGGGACGGCCAAGTGTCCTTCATCACTCCCAACAGCTGGCTGAAGTCCGCCGCCGGCCGCGTGCTCCGTAGTAGTCTGTCTGCTAGCCACAGGGTTTGTAGGATCGTGGACTTTGAGGGACATCAGGTGTTTCCGTCCGTGACGACCTATACCGCAATCACCCGAATCACAAAGGGCGGGCACTGCCGAACAATTGACGCGGCCAAGGCCGTCGTCAGGCGCAAGACGGTCGTTCCCGAAAATGGTTACAGAATCGACACCGGCTCTCCCATGTGGACGCTCACGAACAACGAGCAGCGGAAGCGGTTCAGCCGTCGTCTCGAGCGTGGTGTTCGTTTGGGCGAAATAGCTACGATCAGGGTAGGAGTGCAAACTCTCGCCGATCGCGTGTTCATCTTGACGGTGTTGGATTCGGACGGTACTGTTGTCAACTGTACGGACGGGAAAATAGAAGTGCAGCTGGAAAAGGCCAGCATCCGTCGGATATACAAAGCGTCGGTGATGAAGAACGGAGTGGACCCCGAGAACCGCGTTATCGTATACCCCTACGATGATACCGGTCAGCTGCTGCCGTTCTTGCGGCTACGTCGCAAGTTCCCCTTAGCCGCAAAGTGGCTCACACGCAACAAGCGCGTCCTGTTGAGTCGCGATAAGGGACGAGTAGACGAGAGAAAGTGGCACGGATACGGACGGCACGTGGGGATTAGGAGTGGACTGGGCGTCAAGATTCTGACTTCGGGCATGAACAAGAGACCGAACTTTCAGATCTGCGAAGACGAAGAAGCGCTCTTTTATTCGGGATATGCAATCAAGCCCAACCGGCCCATGTCGCTGACCGGCCTGCTTGCGGAACTGAACAGCGACAACATGTACGACTTTATCAAGGTTACTAGCAAGCCGTATCAGGGAGGGTGGTGGTCGTACTCCAAGACGTTTATTCAGCATTTTCCCGTAGATCGCGAGGTGCTGCAAAATGAATAGCATCGAAGGCAGGTGCTTGGATGCATTGAGGAAAGCATGGCGGCGCGGTGTCAAGTCGCCACGGTCCCCGCACAAGTTAGACGTTCTGCACGGCTGGATTAGACGAGAACTATTGGTGGGATTGCCCGACTATCAGGTGTATGGCAGGACCACCGAAGACGGGTCGAAGAGTCAGGAGCATACGGTATATGGTAAGTACTACCAAAAGAAGGTAGATATCGTGATCGCACGAGGTGAGCGTGAGCTTGGAGCCGTCAGCGTTAAGCTGATCCAGTCTAGCTACAAGAAGAATTCGGTCAACTACTTTGAGCAACAGTTGGGAGAGACTGCCAACCTTAGGGGACAACGCTTGGTCTATGGCAACTTGATCTTCATGCCCCACCCCATACCGATTAAGGTTGGCGATGAATGGAGGACGGAGTACCTGACAGACGGCTCGCTAGATCGTTACCGTAAGCTAGTAGCTGATCATGACAATATCGTGGTACCTGACATGCAAGCGATTGTCATCGCGACGCTTGACCAACAGCATAATCAACTCATCCGCTTGGCAACACGACAAGACCTTGATCACTTGAGCGAGGAATCCGTGGGCTTTCTGTTTGAGCAAGTTTCGATTGCTAAGTTCTTTCGTGACTACACCGTTCATGTCCAACTCGCTTACCAGAGATTAGTGAGGTAGCCAGTATGACAACGCTTCCGATTCCGCTTGGCTTGGTGGCAGCAGGAGCCAGGACATTCGGCCGGTCCGGGCCCGGCACCAGGACCTGCCGCACTCCCGTTGCCTTCGTCGCCGTCGCGACCGTCGTCCTCCAGGGGTGCGCCACTGCGGGCTCCCAGGCACCCGCGCCCGCCGCCGAGCAGCCAACGGTCGCCCCCACCGAGCCCACCCGCCCCAGCACCGCCCGCGCCGCCGAGCTCGAAGCGCTCTACCGCGCCCGGGCCGAGGCCGCGCGGGAGCACTACCACGAGGCCGACGTCCACTTCATGACCGGCATGATCGGCCACCACGGCCAAGCGCTGGTGATGTCCGGCTTCGCCCCCGACAACGACGCCAGCCCCACGATCCAAACGCTGTGCGCACGAATCATCAACGCCCAGAAGGACGAGATCGCGGTCATGCAGGAGTGGCTGGCGGATCGCGATCTGCCCGTCCCCCAACTCCATACAGAGGGCGGCCAGTTCATGGTCCACGGCCCCGAACACGCCATGCACATGCCCGGTATGCTCTCGCCAGCCCAGCTCGACGAACTGCGCCACGCCCGCGGCCCCGATTTCGACCGCCTCTTCCTCCGCTACATGATCATGCACCACGAGGGAGCGGTTACAATGGTAGAGGAGCTCTTCGCCGTCGACGGCGCCGCCCAAGGCGACTTCGTCTTCAAGCTGGCCTCCGACATTCAGGCGGACCAAGCCTCCGAGATCACCCGCATGAAGCTGATGCTGGAAGCTCTCCAGCCCGACACGCAACAACAGCAACCCATCCCCTTTCCAGGAAGCTGACATGACCCTGTTCTCCACCCTCGCCGCCTCCTCGCGGCAGACCCCCACGCGAGCCCTTGCGGGCTTGGCCACCCTAGCGGCGGCCGTCGTCGCCACAGCCTGCGCATCCGGCGGAAGCACCGACGCGCCTCCCTCCGCGGCCATCCAGCCCGGCGCCGCAGCAATGGCCGTCGTGCCGTCGCTGTCGCCCGTCCCAATGGCCGCCAACCCGCCTTCTCCCGACCCCCGCGTCGGACTCGCCCCCGGCATGTTCGACGCCGGCGAGGCGATCTGGAACCTGCGGCTGGTCTCCGCCACGCCCCCCGAAGAGCCCTTTGTCGGCCAGACCAACTCGGACCTGGCCTTCACCGGCAACTACGCCATCCAGGGCAACTACGACGGCATTCAGGTCTGGGACATCTCCAACCCAGCCCAGCCCACGTCGGTGGTCACCTACGTCTGCCCGGCGTCCCAGAGCGACGTGTCCGTCCACGAGAACCTGCTGTTCGTCTCCGGCGAGGGCCTGAGCGGACGGCTGGACTGCGGCGACGAGGGCGTCCAGGAGGCGGTCAGCCACCACCGGCTTCGTGGCATCCGCATCTTCGACATCAGCGACATCACCGCCCCCGAGTACGTGGCCAACGTCCAGACCTGCCGCGGCTCCCACACCCACACCGTCCTGAAGCACCCGGGCGACGACGACAACGTCTACATCTACGTCTCCGGATCGGCGGGCGTGCGGCCGGCCGAGGAGCTGGCAGGCTGCTCGGGACTCTCGCCAGAGGAGGACCCGAACTCGGCGCTCTTCCGGATCGAGGTGATCCGGGTACCGCTGGACGACCCCCAGAGCGCCCAAATCGTCAGCTCGCCCCGCATCTTCCAGGACTTGGTGGCGCCGCCCGTCCACGGGCCGTCCGAGGCCGACTTGGCGGAGGTCGAGGAAGCCAGGGCCAGGGGCGCCTTCGTCGTGGACGTTCCAGGGCAGGGCCCGCAAGTGGTGCCCGACCGCTTCGCCGACCAGATGTTGCAGCAGATCGTGAGCCAGAGGGGAGGCGAAGGCGATCCGACGGCGGCCGACAGCACGGTCCTCCGAGCGCAGTTCGACATGATGGTCGCCCAGCAGATGGGCTCCCAATCAGATGACGACGGCCCTGGCCCCGGCCCCACCCAGTGCCACGACATCACCGTCTACCCCGCCATCGGCTTGGCTGGGGGCGCCTGCGGCGGCTACGGCCTGCTCCTCGACATCCGCGACCCGACCAACCCGACCCGCTTGGCGGCGGTAGCCGACTCCAACTTCTCCTACTGGCACTCGGCCACCTTCAACAACGACGGCACCGCCGTCCTCTTCACCGACGAGTGGGGCGGCGGCGGCGCGCCCAAGTGCCGCGAGGGCGATCCCATGGAGTGGGGCGCCAACGCCATCTTCACAATCGAAGACGGCGAGATGGTCTTCCGCAGCTACTTCAAGATCCCCGCCCCCCAGACCTCCCTTGAGAACTGCGTCGCCCACAACGGCTCGCTGATTCCGATCCCGGGCCGCGACATCATGATCCAGGGCTGGTACCAGGGCGGCATCTCCCTGATCGACTGGACCGACCCCGCCAACCCGACGGAGATCGCCTACTTCGACCGCGGGCCGCTCAACCCGGAGCGGATGCAGTCGGCCGGCAGCTGGTCCGTCTACTGGTACAACGGACTGATCGTCAACTCTGAGATCGCTCGCGGGCTGGACGTCTTGGAGCTGATCCCCAGCGAGGTCCTCACCCAGAACGAGATCGACGCCGCCAACTCGGTACGCCTCCAACAGCTCAACTCCCAGGGCCAGCCGATCTTCGAGTGGCCTGCGACCTTCGCACTGGCCCGCGCCTACGTGGACCAGCTAGTACGCTCCGGCGGACTCTCCACCACGCGCTTGGGGCAGGTCCTGGGCACCCTGTCGGATGCCGAGTCCAACTCCGGCGCCGCCCGTCGCAACACCCTGCGCTCCCTGGCCGACGGCTTGGCCATGGACAGCCGCGGCTCCTCCGACGCCGCCAAGGTCGACAAGCTGACCGACGCGGTTCGCCGACTGGCCGAAGCCGGCTGACCTGAACCACCACGCCGGGGCCGCCCCCATGGCACCCGGCACCGACCAAACCCGCGCTCGCCCGTCGCCCCGCAACTCCAAGGGGCGGCGGGCGAGCCGTCAGCGCATCCCCAGCGTCACGCCAACCCGGAAGACCACCATGTTCGTCTCGCTGAGGAGCGGGAGGAAGCGCCGTCCCCCCACCGCGCTGGGCACCGGCAGACCGCTGGTCAGGTACTCGGTTTCGCCGTTGTACTGGTAGGACGCACCCAAGTCCAGCGACACAGGGTTGGCCCGGTTGGCGATTCGGATCGAAAGGCCCCCGCCACCCGACAGCGCCAAGCTGGTGTCGTGCAGGTTGGTGCTCGACGCGATGTCGTCGTCGTCCCGACCTTCGCCCGAAACGGTGCTCTCGGTGGCGAAGTAGGCGACTCCCACCGTCCCGTAGACATACGGCCGCACCGGACCGGTCGCCAGGTAGACCTGCGGGCCGACGCCCCCAGAGACGATGTAGTTCGTGGTGCGCACGTCCACAGCCACCTCGGGAACCGTGAGACTGAAGGGCCTCCGCTCCGACCGGTAGCCGTAGAGCACGAAGGCGCCATCCAGCCGCAACCCCAGCATCCCGTGGCCGTCGAGCAGCCACACTCCCGCCAGCCCGCCGCCGCCACCCAGGTCCACGTTGTCGCGGAACTCCCCGACGGGCAGGGCCAGGTCGCCGTAGAAGACGATCTCTCCCCGAACCGGCGCCAGATTGTTGGCGGCGTACTGCTGGCCGGCCTGGGCCTCGCCCTCGCCGGCCACCACGCCCACCAGCCCAAGCGCGACCGCCACCACAGCCAGAGCCCCCATGAGCGCGCCGAATCCCCCACGCCCTTTGGTGCCCTGGACGATGCCGCGAACGCCGAGCCGTACCTGCTCGACAGCCCTGTCGAACCGAAAAGACATCTCTCGCTCCTTTATCTGTTCCGCCGGTCAAGTACTTCGCCGGGCAGAGCCCCCGTCGGTCTGCCTTCGTCCACCGTGAACCGGCCGTTCACGACGACGTACTGAATACCCGTGGGGTACCGATCGGGTTCCATGATCGTGGCCGGAGCCGAAATCGTCTCGTAGTCGAAGGCCACCAAGTCGGCCTTCAGCCCCGCCCGCACATAGCCCCTGTCGCTCAGCCCAATGATCTGGGCAGCCAGTCCCGTGGACGACCGGACCGCAAACGGCAACGTGATCACACCCCGCTCCTTTACGTAGTGGGCGATCTTGCGGGGGAAGGCGCCGTAGGACCGGGGGTGCTGACCTGGGCGCGTCTCCAGGGAGACGAAGCCGTCGGTGGAGGTGGCCGTGTACTCCTGCCGCATGTAGAGCTCCACGTCGAAGCGATGACCAGCGACCGGCCGGAAGCGCACGCCGGCGGGCAGCAGCCGAGTCGCGTCCAGGGCGAAGCGAACCAGCTGCTCGAAGGGCGTCCGCCCCGCCTCCGCCGAGATCTCGGCCAAGGTGCGCCCCACCATCTCCGGGAAGTCGGGAGCCAAGACGATCACATGGCGGCCCGCGCCCCCTTGCAGTCGCAGGACGTACTCCGTGTCCCGCACCAAGTCGCGACGGGACGTGGGCTCCGCCAAGTTGGCGCGAAGGTTGGCCTTGTGGTCCCGCAGCAGCTCCTCGTCACGCCAGATCGGTGCGTCCAGCCCGCCGGAGCGGTCGGTTCCGGGGGGCGCGAAGCCCCACTCTGGAATCACGTCCACAGGTCCGCCGCCGAAGGTCTCGTACGGGTACTGGTCCAGGTAGACTTGCACGCCCTCGGCCCGAGCGGCATCGATCATCAGCACGTCCTTTGCCGCGTGGCCCCAGCTGTCGGTTCCCTTCGCCTTGATGTGGGTGCCCACGACGCGGATTCCCGCCGCCCGGCCGATCTCGATCGTCTCCCGCATCCCGTCGGTCCCCGTCAGCGGCTGTCCGTCCACCATGGAGGGCGTCTGCCAGAGGGGCAGCGGCGACTGGCTCCGCTGGTGCGCGTAGTAGAAGCCGTCGTACTCGGCGACCACCTTGGCCAGCGCGATCAGCTCGTCGGTGGCGCTGAACCGCCCGGGCCGATACTCGGGTCCCGCGCCCAGCCCCCAGGCACCGTCCTCCATCCCGCTCCGCACCAGCGCCGCCATCTCGGCGACCTCGGCGTCGGTGGCGTGCCGCTCGTAGTCGTCGCCCATGACCAGCCCTCGCACCGTGCCGTGACCCACCATCGGCACCACGTTGGTCGCCACCCCAGGCGACCGATACGCCGCCATCTCGTCGGCGATCGGCCAGACCGGGTTCCGCCCGTCCGGCCCGAAGACCGACGTGGTAATCCCCTGCATGACCAGATTGTGGGCCCGCCGCGCCTCCATGTTGTCGGAGGCGAAGGAGCGGTCGGCGTGGGAATGCATGTCGATGAAGCCGGGGACCACATGCAGCCCGGTTGCGTCGATCACCCGGCCTGCCGTCGCTCCGTCCAGCTTCCCCACCGCGACGATCTCGGCGCCGGTCACCCCCACGTCGGCGACGAACGCCGGCCCGCCCGTCCCGTCCAGCACCCGCCCGCCCCGGAAGAGCACGTCAAAGCGCTGGGCCGCGAGGGTCGCAGGGGACAAGACCGCCAGTGCCGCCAGCACCGCCAACGCAGCGCGAGCAGCCGGCGGCTGCGGCAACAAGTGTAGAGATCGCGGCAACAAGTGCAGACTCTTCATCATGGGATCGCTCCTGGCAACGGTTCACGGGTCGGCGCGCACAACGCCGCTTCCACCTCTTCGAGCACCGCCCGGTCGGTCTCCGCCTCTCGCCGTTCCTTCAGCGCCGCCAGCGCCTCCGCCGACCCCACCCGCCCCAGCGCCCAGGCCGCGTGGGCCCGCACCAGAGGCGCCGGATCGGCCAACGCCGCCACCAAGATCGGCCCCGCCTCCGGCGCTCCCCAGTTCCCCAGCGCCACGCACACGTTGCGAAGCATCCCCTTACGCCCCGCCCGCGACAGGGGCGACTCGGCGTACTCGCGCTGAAACGCCTTCCCCGACATGGCCAGCAACCGGCGAGCCAGCCCCAACAGCGACGGCCGGTCCAGATCGGGCCGGGCCGCATAGGCGGGCTCGTCGGACGGCCCCGCAAAGCGCGCGTTCCAGGGACACGTCTCCTGGCAGATGTCGCAACCGAACACCCGGTTGCCGATTGCCGGGCGCAGCTCCCTGGGGATCGCCCCCCGAAGCTCGATCGTCAGGTACGAGATGCAGCGCCGAGCGTCGATCACAGGCGCGCCGGCCTCGTCCCGACCCAGCAGCGCACCGGTAGGGCAGGCGTCGAGGCACCTTCGGCAGCTCCCGCAGTGGTCCTCCCCGAAGGGCGCCGACGGAGCCAGCGGCAGGTCCGTCAGCAGTACGCCCAGAAAGAAGTACGAACCGCGCCTGGGATCGATCAGCATCGTGTTCTTGCCGAACCACCCCAACCCGGCGCGCCGCGCCAAGTCCCGCTCCAGAATCGGCCCCGTGTCCACGTACGCCTTCCACTGCACCGGCCTGCAAGCCGTTTCCCGCAACCACTCCCCCAGCGCCTCCAGCCGCTCCCTCACCACATGGTGGTAGTCCCTCCCCCTGGCGTAGCGGGCGACCACCGCTCGCGACGGGTCGCCGGAACCCGCCGTCGGCTCCGCATCGCCGTAGGAGTGCGCCACGACGACCGCGCTCCGAAAGCTCTCCATCGTCCGCTTCAGGTCGCCGCGCCTCTCCACCGCATCGGGCCGAGCCAAGTACCCCATCTCGCCGTGCAATCCCGCCCGAGTCCACCTACGAAAGCGGGTCATGTGGGCGCTTCGGCTGCCCGTGGCGACCCCGGCCACCTCGAACCCGAGCGCCACCGCCTCGGCGACGACCCGCTGCGAGTCCAGCGAAGCCCCCACTGGGGCGTCCGTAGCGTGCAAGCCGGGGGCTGGGCCAGGGCGCCGACCACCGGGCGAGTGTAGCTTCGTTCCCATGGAGATTCACCGAATCCGACAGATGTTTCCGATCCTCCACCGCCGAAACTACTTGAATTCCTGCTCGCTGGGGGCGCTGTCCGTCCACTCCGAAGAGCGAATGGGCGACTTCATGCGGATGTGGCACGACCTGGGCGCCGCAGCTTGGTACGACCACTGGTGGGGACTCCTGGCGGAGCTGCGTCAGCGCGTGGAACGACTCTTCGCGTCGCCGGCCGGGACGGTGGCGCTCCTGCCCTCCACCTCCGCCTGCCTGGCTGTGGCGTCGTCGAGCCTCGGCCCAAGGTCGTCAGGCCTCAGCCGGAAGTCGTCAAGCCTCGGCCCAAGCCGGCCAACGAAGCGCAACCGCATCGTCGCCACCGAGCTGGATTTCCCCACGCTCCTCTACGCCTGGAAGGTGCGACCGGACGTCGAGCTCGTGGTCCTCGAGAGCCCCGACGGAGTCACCATCAACCCCCAGCAGTTCGCCGACGCCGTGGACGACCGAACGCTGGCCGTCGCCACCAGCCACGTTTTCTTTGCCACAGGCGCGGTTCAGGACCTGGCCACGATCGCCCAGATCGCCCGGGACGCCGGTGCCTACACGATTGTTGACGGCTATCAGGGCGCCGGCCAACTCCCACTGGACCTGCCGTCCGCCGGAGTGGACTTCTACACCGCCGGACCCCTCAAGTGGCTCTGTGGCGGACCTGGACTGGCGTACCTCTATGTCCGCGAGGAACTTGCGCGCAGCCTAGCCCCCACGATCACCAGCTGGTTCGCCACCCAGGACCAGTTCCGCTTCAACGCCGGCGACCTCCGCTACCACGACGACGCGCGCCGCTTCGAGCTGGGCACGCCGGCGATTCCCACCGTGCACACGGCACTGGGGGGCCAGGAGATCGTCGACCAAGTGGGGGTGCCGGCGATCCTCCACCGCAATCTGATGCTGGCAGATCGGCTGGCGGAGGGCTGCCGACAGGTCGGCTTCCGCGTTCGGGCGTCGTCGGACCCGGCGAGCCGTTCGGCGATCGTCCCCGTGGCCCACCCGACGCCGGCAGAGGCCGTGAGCCAGCTGGCGAAGCAGGGGATCGTGGTGGACCACCGGCCGGGGATCGTGCGCGCCAGCCCCCACTTCTACAACACGACGGACGAAGTGGACGGATTTGTGGCGGCACTCTCGGCCTTGAAGCTCCCGCGGCAGGACTCGAACCTGCGACCCGACGGTTAACAGCCGTCTGCTCTACCAGCTGAGCTACGCGGGAATGAAAGTCGAAACGGCCCGAATGATGGCGAAAACGACCCAGCGCGTCAATGGTGACCTGCTTCGTATCCCGCGAGCGACGCTCGCCGCCCCGACGCCAGCCACTCCGACGCTTGCCGCCCCGACGCTTGCCGCCCCGGTAAACATATGCTTATCGTTGTGGCATGTTGACCACTGCCACCACCGCCACCACCGCCTACGGCCGCCCCGAGGCCATGGCCGACGTTCCCGGCGTCTGCGAGCTGCCCCTGACCCGGGCCGTGGTCCAGTACGGCGACGTGCACGAGCTGGACTGCCCCGGCGGGCGCATCCAGGACATCGGCCTGGCGGTCGTCGTCGAGGGCCGCTTCGCCTCGTCCGCACGTGCCATCGACCTGGGATCGGCCGAGACGAAGTTCCTCGACCTGAGCTCCGAACTGGTGGTCCTGGACTGGGTCTACGAGCCGACCCTGGCCCATGTGCGCCGCCTCGCCCGCGACGCCGCCGAGGAGCGGCCCTCCGGCGCGCGACTGGGACCCTACTGCTTCGACCTGGCGCTCCGTGTGCTGGCACGGAGAGGGTTCACGCCTCTGACCCGACCCACTCTGCTCCGGCTCGGCTACCGCGACCTCTGCCGCGACCTGGACCTGCACGAAGGCACCGCCGTGCGGATCGCGACGGGGCCGGGCAGACTGGTCCGCGTGCACCTGGAGTACGACGAGGCCGCCCTGGTGTTCGAGACCTCCCTCGCCGAACCCGACCCCTCCCTGGAGACCGCCCTCCGCGAACTCTTTCCCGGCCTTCCCGCCACCCCGCTGGACGCCCACGAGGAGGGCGGCCACGAGAACGACGGACCGCGACAGTGGGGCTACCGGGTGCGCTTCGGCGTGCCCGTGGACTTCGCCGAAGCCCGGCGCAGCCTCCATCGGATGCGCCACGGCCTCTCCCACCTGATGGCCCGCTTCGAGCCGGACCGGTTCCGCGCCCTAAACGGCCTGATCTTGACCTTCGGCGAGCGCCGGACGCTGGACCGGTTGCGCTCACCGAGCGTCGCCATGGGGCTGGGCGCTTCGATCCACTAGCCCGGACCTGCCATCGGCTCACCGTCCGCGGCCCCAAGAGAACCCGAAGGGGGGAGCTGCCGGGGGCGACGGAGGAGTTGCGGAGACGCCGAGGGGGCGCCACGGAGGTGCCCCGGCGACCCGAATCGGACCCTGCGACTCCGTTCCGAAGATGTTTACGGACGTCCCTCCCCCGGGGCTTGTCAAGCACCCGACGGACCCCTTCTGCGAGCCGCCGAACACCCCATAACTCCATGACGGAATGGTACTTGGAACCCATCGAATCGGTGACCGAACAGCGGGCTCCAAGAGCGTGAAACAAGCGGTGCGCCACCGTCGGAAACAGGCGGTGCAGCGCAAGGCCGCATTATGCGTAAGTCGTTGCTAAACAATGAGTTGCATGTCTTCGCCGGCAAGCCCGTAGCTGGGCGGGGCCAGCCGCCCCGATCCCTTGTGAGTCTCGGCCCGGCATCGTATCGTTTCCCCCTAGTCTCCCTGCGGAAGTACCGGTGCCACGTCACCCCGCGACCGGCCCTGTTCCCTCCGCGCACGCCAACCGACTTGAAGGGACGAAGGCCAATGTGGAACACCCGCTCCGTGCGACTTGACGTCCGCCTCCCGGCCGATGTGGCCGACGAGGTGGAGAGTGTCCAGCATTCCGACCCTGGGTTCGTCGCCCAGGTGCTGACGTACGGGTTCGCCCGGCGATCGGCGTACCGCGCACTTCGGGACGACCCGTCCACTGGCCCGGCCATCTCGCCAAGCCAAGGGTCGCCAAGCCACGCGCCAGGAGGCTTCGTCCAGCAGTAACCCCCGGTCCAGCAGTAGCCCCAGCTGGCAGCAGCCCCAGTAGCCCAGTTATGCGCTCCGCCGTCGTCGAGGGGCGGGGGTACTCGCCTATGTCGCCCCACCACTCCTTGACCCGACGCCTCCGTTTGCACAATACTTCCTTTCACTCGGTAAACGTCTGATGATCGACGTATGTCCAGCCCTCGGGGGGACAAGGCGAAACGGATGGCGGAAGGCAACCGCGACCGCGTGCTTCGCGCAAAGTACGACGACTATTGCTCGGGACGAGTGGCCGATGTGCTGCTGTCGCTCTCTCCCGAGGAAGTGTACGCGCTAGCAGAGGCGGAAGCTCGGCGCACCAACAAGATTGCGCCGTCCTCCCACGACGAAGCCGTGCGTCTTGCCACCCGCAAGATCCGCAACCGCCTCAAGCTCCCCCGCTTTCAGGATTGGGCAAAGGAATACAAGCGGGAACCCCACCGCTTCGATCCACATCTGATGGGACTTTGGAAATCGGAAACCGACGGCACCGAGCCGGGCTAGCGCCTACTTGTAGCGGTAGGTGACCCTCCCCCGGGTAAGGTCGTAGGGCGACATCTCCACCTTCACCCGATCCCCGGCAAGCACGCGGATGTAGAACTTCCGCATCTTCCCCGACAGGTACGCCAGAATCTCGTGGCCGTTCTCCAACTTCACCCGGAAGTTGGCGTTGGGGAGCACCTCCGTGATCGTCCCTTCCATCTCGATCGCGTCGTTGGCCATCAGAAGGGCAGGTCGTCGTCGGGCTCGGCCACGGGCCCGCTTTGCGCCGCCGGCCGATACCCGCCATCGCTCCGTGGCGCACCGGGTTCGCCGTCGGCAACGCCCCGGGAGCCCAGCATGATCATCTGGTAGACGATGATGTCGGTCCAGTAGCGCACGTTCCCGTGTTCGTCCTGGGACTGGGAGTAGTCGATCCGTCCTTCCACGTAGAGCCGGTCTCCCTTCTTGACCCACTGCTCCACCACGTCCACCAGCTTGCCGAAGAAGGTGAGGCGGTGCCACTGGGTGCGCTCCTGCCGCTCGCCAGCGCGATCCTGGAACGACTGGCTGGTGGCCAGGGAGAGCTTGGCCACGCGGGCGCCGCTCGCGGTGGTCCGAACGTCGGGGTCGCCGCCAACGTTGCCGATCAACGTGGCCTTGTTGAGAGAACGTGCCATGGGACTCCTGATGGTTGCCGACGGGCAGCTGGACTGCCGCCGGTCGCTGAGGTTGCGCCGGTCGCCTGGGAGTTGCGCCGGTCGCTTGGGGTTGCCGGCAAGCACTGAATTGCCGCCGGGCGAGAAAGGTAAGGCGAAGGCGCCCGGGCCGCCATGGCCTACAAGCGACACTTCCGACAGCCGCCGACCGTTCCTACCTTTCCAGCCATGAGCAACGAGAGCCAGTGCCACGAGAGCCAGCGCAACGAGAGCCAGTACGTGCGGACCGCCGTCTCCGGCGAGATCGCCACCGTCGTCATCGACCGTCAGAAGAAGCTGAACGCGCTGAACCCCCAGGTGATCGCCGAGATCGACCGTGCCTTCGCCGCCTTGCGGGACGACCCTTCGGTACGCGGCGTGATCCTCACGGGGGCGGGCGACAAGGCGTTCGTCGCCGGGGCCGACATCGGCGTGCTGGCCGAGATGGAACCCCGCTCCGGGGCCGAGATCAGCCGCGAAGGGCAGGCGGTCCTCCGCCGGATCGAGCAGTTCCCCAAGCCGGTAGTGGCGGCCGTGGGCGGCTACGCGCTGGGAGGGGGATGCGAGCTGGCGCTGGCGTGCCATCTACGAGTGGCGAGCGAGCGCGCCAAGTTCGGCCTGCCTGAAGTGGGACTGGGGATCATCCCCGGGTACGGAGGCACCGTGCGCCTCTCCCGCCTCGTCGGGCTGGGCCGCGCCATGGAGATCATCCTGACTGGCGACATGATCGACGCCCAGCGCGCCCACGAGATCGGCTTGGCCAACGCGGTGGCGCCCCACGGCGAGTTCCTGGAGCGCGCCGAGAAGCTGCTGGCGCGGATCGTCCGCAACGGCCCGGTGGCTCTGGAGATGGCCCTCCAGTCGATCTACGCCGCCGCCGAGAGCCCAATGGAGCACGCCCTGGTGCTGGAGTCGTCGCTCTTCGGTCTCCTAGCCTCCACCACCGACATGAAGGAAGGCATGACGGCGTTCCTCGAAAAGCGGAAAGCGCGCTTCAAGGGACGCTAGCGTTATATTACTGGCATGTCCGACGCTCGCCTCGTCTGGCTTCCCGCGTGGTTCCGCGTCCGGCTTCCGTCGTGGTCCTGACGGAGTTGGAGCTGCGCCACTTTCGGAACTTGGGGGTCCAGGAGCTGCGCTTCCCCCCAGAGGGCGTGGCGGTCGTAGGGGATAACGCCCAGGGAAAGTCCAACCTGCTGGAAGCGATCTACTACCTGGAGAGCTTCCGTTCGTTCCGCGGGGTAGGAGACGGTCAGCTGGGCGCGTTCTCGGAAGACGTGTTCCACCTGCAGGGCGCGGTCGCCGGCGAAAGACCAGCCACCGTGTCCGTGGGGTTCGACCGTAAACTGAGGAAGAAGAAGGTGACGGTGGACGGAAACGACGCTCCCCGGATCGCGGACGCCCTGGGCCACCTCGGCGCAGTGACGATCTCCCCGGCAGACGCCGGGCTCGTCGCAGGCGGCCCCGGCGGGCGTCGGCGCTTCCTCGACGTGGTGCTGTCGCTCAACGCGCCGGGGTACGTGAAGGCTCTTCTGGAGTACCGGCGCGCCCTGGGCCAGCGGAATGCCGCGCTGCGAGCGGGCTCGGGGCGGGCCGCCGTCCGGGCATGGGAGCCCACCTTGGTGGAACACGGCGCAGAGGTCACGGCCTCGCGCAGCCGCTGGGTCGCCGCCTGGGCCGAATCCTTCGCCGCCTACTACCAGGCCGTGTCGGGAAAGGACGCCGCCGCGATGGAGTACCGGCCGAACCTGAGCGCGACGCCCCCGGCCGCCGCCCCCGACTCGGCGAGCGATCCCTCCGCTCCTGCCACGTCGGACGCAACCCGGGAAGAGTTCCGCCAACGGCTGGACGACGGCTGGGACGACGACGCGCGCCGAGGCTCCACCGGCTCCGGCCCCCACCGAGACGAGCTGCGAATCACCGTGCACTCGGGAGAGCGGCGGGTCCCTTTGCGCACCTACGGCTCCGGCGGGCAACGCCGCACCGCCGCCCTGGCCTTGCGCCTGGTGGAGGCCGCCACGATCCGCCGCCAGCGCGCCGCCGAGCCGATCCTCCTGGTGGACGACGCCTTCGCCGAGCTGGACCCAGGCCGCTCGGAGCGCGTCATGTCGCTCATGGAGGAGGAGGGGAGCGGCCAAGTGATCCTCACCGCGCCCAAGGAGTCGGACGTGCGGCTGCGCAGCATGTCGCTGCCCCGCTGGCGCATCCGCGCCGGAGAGATCGAAGCGTGACCGGGTTGGCGCCCCTCGCCGGCGCGCTGAACGAGTACCTGGACGAATCGGGGCTGGCAGAGTCCCTGGCGCGCCTGGGCGCAGTGGACGAGTGGGCGGGAGCAGTGGGACCGAGGATCGCCCAGGTGACCCAGGCGATCGAGGTCCGGGGCGACGTGCTGGTGGTGGAGGTGGCATCCAGCGCGTGGATCAACGAGCTGTCGATGATGAGGGGGCTCGTGCTGGAGCGGGTGAACGCCTGCCGCAATGGACCACCCGTGCAGGCCGTCCGGTTCCGCTTGGCGGAGAGGGCGGACGGCATCCGGGGGCGCGACCGCCGGACCAAGGCAGCGGCAAACGCAAGGGAACGGGCAAAGACAGCGAAAAGGCCCAAAACGGCTTCGGGGAGGACGAATGGCGTCAACTGAGGGGACAACCGGCACGGGCGAATACACCTCCCGGCAGATCCAGGTCCTCAAGGGCTTGGAAGCGGTGCGCAAGAGGCCGGGGATGTACATCGGCTCCACCTCGGCCCGAGGGCTTCACCACCTAGTCTACGAAGTGGTGGACAACAGCATCGACGAGGCGATGGCCGGCTTCTGCACCTCCGTCCACGCCACACTCCACCCCGAGAACATCGTGACGGTGGTTGACGACGGTCGCGGAATCCCCGTGGACCTGCACCCCACCGAGGGCGTGCCCGGCGTCGAGCTGGCGATGACCACCCTCCACGCGGGCGGCAAGTTCGACAAGAGCTCCTACAAGGTCTCCGGCGGCCTGCACGGCGTCGGCGTCAGCGTGGTCAACGCCCTCTCCGAGTGGCTGGAGGTGGAAGTCCAGCGCGACGGCAAGCGGTACCGCCAGAAGTACGAGCGCGGCATCAAGGTCACCGAGCTCCAGGAAGTGGGCCCCGCCCAAGCCACTGGCACTCGCGTCACCTTCAAGCCGGACCCGGAGATCTTCACCGTGCTGGAATACGACTTCGACGTGCTGTCGGACCGGCTGCGGGAGCTGGCCTTCCTCAACAAGGGCTTGAAGATCGTCATCCGCGACGAGCGCAGCGACGACGAGCGCGAGGAGACCTACAAGTACGACGGTGGCCTGGCCGAGTTCGTCACCTACCTACGGGGCTCTCGGGCGCCGGTCCACGAGAACGTCGTCTACTTCGAGGCGTCCCGTCCCGAAGCCGAGATCGAGCTGGCGATGCAGTACGACGAGGGCTTCTCCGAGAACACCCACACCTTCGTCAACAACATCAGCACCCACGAGGGCGGCACCCACCTGACGGGCTTCAAGGCGGCGCTCACCCGCACCGTCAACGACTACGCCCGCCGCAACAAGATCTTCAAGAAGGACGAGAGCCTCTCGGGCGACGATGTGCGGGAGGGGCTCACCTGCGTGCTCAGCGTGAAGGTCATGGAGCCCCAGTTCGAGGGGCAGACCAAGACCAAGCTGGGCAACTCGGAGGTGAGGGGAGCCGTGGAGGCGGCGGTCAACGAGCACCTGTGGGCTTTCCTGGAGGAGAACCCCAAGGCGGCCAAGGCGGTCATCGAAAAGTCGTTGCAGGCGGCACGGGCGCGAGAGGCGGCGCGCAAGGCGCGAGACCTGGCCCGCAAGAAGAGCGGACTCGAAGGCGGCGTGCTGCCCGGCAAGCTGGCCGACTGCTCCATCGCCGACCCAGCGCTCTCCGAGATCTACCTGGTGGAGGGCGACAGCGCCGGCGGCTCCGCCAAGCAGGGTCGCGACCGCTCCTTCCAGGCGATCCTGCCGCTGAAGGGCAAGATCCTCAACGTGGAGAAGGCGCGGATCGACAAGATCCTCTCCAACGACGAGATACGGGCAATGGTGACGGCGATCGGCGCCGGCATCCGCGACGACTTCGACATCGGCCGCGCCCGATACCACAAGATCATCATCATGACCGACGCCGACGTGGACGGCGCCCACATCCGAACGCTCCTCCTCACCTTCTTCTTCCGCCAGATGCGGGAGTTGATCGAGGAGGGCTACGTTTACATCGCCCAGCCGCCGCTCTACCGCGTCCAGAAGGGAAAGACGGAGCGCTACGCCTTCAGCGACGAGGAGCGGGACCGAGAGGTCAGCGCCCTCTCCAACGGCAAGGACAAGCGGGGCGTGGCGATCCAGCGCTACAAGGGACTGGGCGAGATGAACCCGGAGCAGCTCTGGAAGACCACGATGGACCCCGACGCCCGCACGATCCTCCGCGTGACGGTGGAGAGCGCCACGGCGGCAGACCGCATCTTCACCGAACTCATGGGCGACGAAGTGGAGCCGCGCCGGGCCTTCATCGAGAAGAACGCCAAGTACGTGAAGAACCTGGACGTGTGACGTGGGAACCTGGACGAGTGACGTGATCATGATGCGGAAGCGCGCGGACGTGACGACGCGGCTTGGCAGGCGCGCGGCCGCGTTTGTGCTTGCCCTGGCCGCCACCGCTTGCGGCGGCGACGGCGGCACCGAGCCCGACTCGTTCACAGGCACGCCCAATCAGCCGCCGGTGGCGTCGTTCACGGTGAACGTGGCGGAGGGCTCGGCTCCCCTGGAGGTGCGCTTCGACGGCAGCGCGTCGGCGGACCCGGACGGCAGCATCGCGGGCTGGGCGTGGACCTTCGGCGACGGCGCCACCGGCTCGGGCCGCACGACCACCCACGTGTACGAGGAGGCCGGGTCGTACACGCCGTCGCTGACCGTCACCGACGAGAGGGGCGCGACCCACACCCAGCAGGGAAACGCCATCACCGTGAACAGCCCGCCGGGGACTGGCGAGAACGAGATCGCGGGCGTGGTGTGGCACGACGCCGACGCCGACGGGGAACGGGACGCCGACGAGGAGACGATCCCCGGGTACGTGGTCTTCCTGGACGAGAACGGGAACGGCACCAGGGACTCCACGGAGACGGCGGCGGTCACCAACGACGAGGGCGAGTACCGCTTCGAGGGACTGGACAGCCGCCAGCCGTACACCGTCACCCAGGAGATGACGCTGGGCTGGACCAACACGACCCCGGGAATCCCAGGCTCGACAGCACCACGCCAGGTGCTGCCGATCATCGGCGGCGAACCGGCCGATTACCAAGCGTTCCGCTTCCAGGTGGCGATCACCCGGCCCGACGTGCGGTTCGCGAACTGCGGCGGGACGTTCATCGCCGGCGACTGGGTGCTGACCGCGGCGCACTGCGTGGACGGCGGCCGGGACCCGGCCACAGTGGCAGTCCTGGCTGGGACCGGCGACCTCCGAGAGGGCGGCGAGTTCATCCCCGTAAAGCGAATCCTCATCCACCCCGCCTACGGCACCACCGGAATCGCCAACGACATCGCGCTCCTGGAGCTGGCGAGCTACCACCGCTACCCGCGGATCGAGCTGCTCACCCCCGACAGGGCGGCTCTGGCGGAGCCCGGGACGATGGCGACCACGGTGGGCTGGGGACTCACGTCGGAGGGAGGCCTGCTGTCGCCGGTCCTCAAGAAGCTGGAGTCGCAGATCATCACCAACAACGAATGCAAGACTCAGTTGGGCAACGCGATCTTGGACGTGATGATCTGCGCTGGCATGCAGGGCTCGTCGGAAGCCACCTGCAACGGCGATTCCGGCGGGCCGCTCATGGTGCCGTTCAGGGGTCGGTGGATCCAGGCGGGGATCGTCAGCTTCGGCACCAACATATGCTACCAGCCCACAGCGTACGCCCGTGTATCGGCCTTGGTCGATTACGTGCTGGGCTACATTCCGCCGGAGCGCTCGGGAGCGGTGGTCGTGGATTGGAGCGACGGCGGAAACACAGCCCAAGTCGACTTCGGCAACTTCCGATAACTGGCGGATTGATGCGTCCTGTCGCAACTTTGGACTGCAGGGAGACGGCGGCGTCCGGCCGCTGCCTCGACACGACTGAAAAGAGAGGCACGATGAACAGAACCCTACGTATGAACGCAGTTGCGCTCCTCGCCGCCCTCTTCGCGCCGGCGAGCGCAGCATCCCCTGCCCTGGCCCAGACGGGCGTCGTCCAGGGACAGGTGGTGGACGCATCCTCGATGCGCCCGCTCTCCGACGCCCAAGTCCTGATCGAAGGAACCGGAGTCGGCCAGCTGGCCAACTCCTCCGGGCGTTTCGTGCTTCTCAACGTGCCAGTCGGCCAACACGTGCTGCACGTGACGCTGATCGGCTACGACGAAGCAGAGCAGAGCGTCACCGTAGCGGCAGGCCAGACCGTCACCGTCGAGGTCCTGCTCGAATCCACGGCGATCTCACTGGACGAACTGGTGGTGACCGGGGTCGGCGCCGAGACCACTCGACGCGCGCTGGGAACCTCCGTGGAAGTCGTGGGCGCCGAGGAGATCGCGGTGGCCCCGGTCCAGTCTGTGGCCACATTCCTCCAAGGGCGCGTCCCCGGCGCCACGGTGAACGCCACGTCGGCGCAGCCCGGTACCGGTTCGCTGATCAACTTCCGGGGCGTGTCGTCGGTGTTCGGCGCCCAGACGCCGATCATCTACGTGGACGGCGTGCGGGTGGACAACGACCAAGCCACGGCTGCCGGCACAGGCGGCGAGCAGTCCTCTGCGCTGGCGGACCTCCTTACCACCGACATCGAGCGCATGGAGGTCACCAAAGGCGGCGCCGCGTCCACACTCTACGGCTCCGACGCCGCCACCGGCGTGATCCAGATCTTCACCAAGAAGGGCACCCCCGGCGCCCCCCGGATCGTGGGCCGGATCGAGCAGGGGGTCGAGATGCCCGAGCTCAAGTACATCTTCGACACGCGGCTGATCTTCCCCAAGCGTGTGGAGTCGGGCGAGGTGAGCGGCACGTTCATGGAGGACGTCTACTTCAAGAACGGCCAGACCCAGAACTACTACGTGGGCGTGTCGGGCGGCACCGCCGACGTTACCTACAACGTGAGCGGCCGGCTTGAGGAACGAGACGGCACCCAGCCCAAGGACGCGAGCACCAACTACAGCCTTCGCGGCGGCATGCAGGCGTCGCTGACCGAGAACTTCACCTTCGAGTTCACGGGCAGCTACGCGCGCCACAACTTCGACCGCCTCTACAACGGTGCGGCGATTGCGGACCCGCTGACCACCTTCGAGGTGGGCGACGCGCTGTTCTTCTCGGGAGCGTCCACCTTGCAAGAGGCGATGGACATCTTCCTGCTGCCGGAGATCACCGAGTCGGTCAACCGGTTCATCATCTCCAGCACCGCGCGCTGGCAGATCCGCGACGACTTGGCCTTCCGCTTCACCCTGGGCACCGACAACCGCACCAACCAGCAACGCACCTATCAGCCGATCGGCTTTACCCCTGGCGAGCCGACGGGCCAGCTTCGCCGTTACGACCGGTCCTTCACCTCCGTGTCGCTGGACGCGGGCCTGACCTACAACTGGAGCAGCGGCAACGGCCTCTTGGGTTCCGCTACCTCGGTGGGAGTGCAGGGGTTCCGCGACGACGAGAGCACGATCCTCGGGCGGGGTCGGACGTTCGCATTGCCAGGCACCTTCGACTTCGGATCGGCGGCCGACATCGTGGCCGACGAAGGCAACGGAGAGGTGTTCAGCGGCGGCGTGTACGTGGACGAACAGATGAGTCTTTGGGACAAGCTGTACGTGGGCGCCGGCTTCCGGGTCGACGCCGCCTCCAGCTTCGGCGACAACATCGACTACAAGTTCTACCCCAAGGCGACGGGCTCCTACATTCTCTCCGAAGACCTGCCCCTCGCGTTCGTCGACGAGTTCAAGTTGCGTGCGGCCTACGGACAAGCTGGCAACTTTCCCGGCGCGTTCCTGAAGGACCGGACGTTTTCCGCCACATCGTTCAGAGGCGAGTCGGCGCCGCGTTTCGCCAACCCCGGCAACGAAAACCTGAAGCCGGAGACCACATCCACCATCGAAGTCGGCTTCGACGCCGCCCTGCTGGACAACCGAGTCGGCCTCAACTTCACGTGGTACGACGCGATCACCTCCGACGCGCTCTTCCAGGTGCCGCGCCAGCCCGTCACCGGCCAAGGCACGCAACAGGAGAACGTGGGCGAGATACGCAACACAGGAGTGGAGATTGCCGCCAACTTCCAGCTGCTCAACATGCGCAACGTCGCGTGGTCGGCAGGCGGCAGCTTCCAGTGGGTGTCCAACGAAGTGACGAACATGGGCGGCGTCGCCGACTTCTCCGTGGACGGCCAGAAGTGGGTTACCGAGGGCCAGCCCATCGGCGCCTGGCGGCTAACCACTCCGACGGACACCAACGACGACGGACTGCCGGACAACTCGGAACGCATCTTCACCGGAGACTTGTCGGTCCCGAACAAGAGCGGCGGCGTTCACACGACGGTGTCGATCGGCAGCAGCCTCACCATCAGCGCCCTGGGCGACTGGGCCGGCGGCCACCACGCCTTCGACTTCGGGTCCGTGTGGGCCACCTTCAATCAAATATACCGCTTGGAAAGACTCAACTGCGGTGTGGATTGGATCGATCCGCGGCTTCAAAGGGATTCCCCGGACCCCGAGTGCGCCTCTGCCTTCCCGGTTCAGTACGACACCACCGGTGTGCCACGGGGCAAGTACAGCCAGAGCGCGGCCCGAAGCGCCTTCCTCTACGACGGCGACTACTTCAAGGTCCGGGAAGTGTCGGTCCGCTACGTGCTTCCCGAGAGCATCGTCGACAGGGCGCGCCTGAGTCGAGCGACGTTGTACGGATCGGCTCAGAACGTGTGGATCTGGTCCCGCAACCAACTGATCGACGGCGAGCTCAGCGGCCTCAACGGCGGAGGCTTGGAGCTGGGCAGCGAGAGCAGCGTCACCTTGCCTCCCAACCGGACCTTCCGGTTCGGCGTGGAGGTGGTGTTCTAACCATGGCCATGGAGACTCGACCGATGCACGACACCAACATCTTCGGGGCTTGGGGCCGGCAGGTCGCCGGCGTCCTGGTGGCCATGGCCGCTCTGCTGGCCGGCTGCGACGCCATCGACCCGACCCGGGTCAGCAACCCCACCACCACCGACGAGGACCTGGCCCAGGCCAGCAACCCCACGGCAGCTCTGCTGCCCGGCCTACGAGCCCAGTTCGCTCGCATGATCAACGCCTACGTGGTGGCGGAGGTCGTCACGGACAACTACTCGATCCACGGCACGGGCATCGTCGTGGACATGGACGACCCGGGCGCAATCAAGCCGGACCTGGTCAACGGCACGGGAACCAGCGTGAGCGGCGTGTACTGGAACGTCCAGGAGCTGCGCTCGCTGGCCGACTTCGTCATCGACGAGATCGCGCCCAACGACGCAACGGCTTCCGCTGCCTTGGTGGCCGAGGCACACTACTATCGCGGCATGGCCTTCCTCACGATGGGCGAGGTCTTCTCCTTCGCGCCTCACGAGGAGGACGGAACGCCGCAACCCGCTTCGGCCGCCCTGACCAAGGCGATCAGCGATCTGCAAGCGGGCGCAGCCTTCGGCACCCAGGCGAATGCGGCCCTGGCGAGAGCGCACCGCCTGATGGGCGACGCCTCGGCCGCCCAGGTCGCAGCCAACGCCGTACTGGGGGCCGCGCCCGACTTCCTCTTCGCCCAGGACTACGACACCAACTTCCTCAACAACACGCCGGTGGCGTTCCTGGTTCTTCGGGCGTTGCAGGAGATGCAGCCGCTGCCCCGGCTCGACTTCCTGGATCCGAAATACACCACCCGGGACGCCGCGATTCCCATCGCCAAAGCCGAGGAGATGCGCCTGATCCTGGCGGAAGCGGCCCTGGCCTCGGGCAACATGTCGCAAGGGGCGGAGCAGCTGGCGATGGCGGTCGCCCTCGCCGGGACCCGCAGCACCGTCACCTTCAACGACATCGACGCAAGGCTGAACGCGGACCTTTCAGTGCGGCCTCGCAACTCGGAGATCATGATCCGTGCGGACGCCAACAGCCCCTTCCGCGCCGGCTTGGTCCTGGACCGACCGGCGGAGGGCCTGGAGATCCCCGCGGTCTCCGGCACCTCTCTGGACGCGGACAGCGTGGCGGCTCTGGAGACCGCCGACGAGCTCTGGCACGCCCTCTGGCTGGCCCGGCAGGAAATCCTTCTGCTGGAGGGTCGGCGCCTGGCCGACTTGGGGATCAAGCTCCCCATGATGCTGCGCGAGATCGACCAGAACGAGAACATCAACGAGGGCGATCCGGGGACGACTGTGACGGTACCGTCGTGGGTACCGGTTACTCCCAGGTACGCGATGGACATCTACACTCCGGCCGCACCCTACGACAGCGGCGACTTGGACGCGGAGCTGCTCACCAACGAGATCACGATGGGTGTGGACATGAACCGGGTCTTGACGGAGAACCGAGCCTCACCGTTCCAGGACTAGTCGTCGGGCCAGGCTTGCGCCGCGATCGCTTCACAGGCACCGGTCGGCAGGGCTTCCGGGCTCTGCTGGCCGGTGCCGCCGCGGTGCCGCCGGCTTGCCTGCCGATCCTCTAGTCTTGCCCCCATGTCCAGCCTAACCTAGCCAAGCTCCGTGAGCGATCAGCTGTCGCTGGAGTTCGGCACCACACCACCGGACAGGGGCGGCACCACACCACCCGACGAGGGCGCGACGGCACCCGCCACTCCGCCGAGTGCCCCACTCCCTTCCGGCGCGCTCCCCCCCGCCTTCGGCGGGGCCTCCGTGCTGGTGCGCGAGCTGGCACGGCTGGCATTGAGCCGGGGCCGGGGCCGGGCGGCCGTGGTCGCACGCACCCGAGGCGAGGGCAAGGAGCTGCTCCGCCAAGTCGCGCTTCGTGGGCAGTCGTGGGCGGGGCTGGAGGTCACCACGGTGCTGCCGCTGGCAACAGACGTCGCCATGTCCAGGATCTTGCAAGAGGGAGTCAAGGTAATGGACCCCTTCGAAGAGCAGGCCGTTGCCGAACAGGCGATCGACGAGGCGATCGACGACGCGATCTCCGACGGCAAAGGACGCTTGAAACGGTTCGTCAACAAGGTGGGCTTCCGGGAAGCGGTGCGAACGTCGATCTCCGAACTGCGGGAGGGCGGCGTTCCGGTTGGCAATCTGACCTCTCGTGTCATCGAAGATCGAGAGAAGCACGACTTGGTGGCCAAGGGACTCGCCCGCTACGAGGCGCTGTTGCGGGAGCAGAAGCTGGTGGATTCGGCCGACGTGGTGACGATGGCGCTGGCGGCGCTGGCCGAGACCGGCAACGAGCAAAGCGAGCAAAGCGAGAAGCCCCTCGCCGCGTACCAAGCAGTCTACCTGCTCCCCGGACTGTCGAGCCGCGGGCTGGCGGGCCGCTTCGTCCGTGCACTGCAGCACCGGGGGGCCGTGCTCCTTAAGGCCGACCCGGTACCCGACGATCTCCCCCCACCCGAGCACCTTCTGTGGAACGCCGACCCCCGCACCGTCGAAGGCGGGAACAATACGGTCGAGGGCGGCACCAAGCCGGTTGACGGCGGGATCAAGACGGACGACGGCGGGACCAAGCGCATCGACTTCTTCGCCGCGGCATCGGTCTACGACGAGCTGCGAGGCGTGTTGCGCCGGGTGCTGGACCGAGGTGCCCGCTGGGACCAAGTGGAGATCGTGACGCCCGACGCCATGACCTACGGTTCGGCCCTCCACGCTCTGACCGAACCCATGAAGATCGCCGTCAACTTCGCAGTGGGACTGCCCGTCGAGCGGACGCGGCCCGGCCGTGTAGCGTCAGCCTACTTCCGCTGGATCGAGAGCGACTTCCAGGAGCCCGTCTTCCGGGCGCTGTTGGAGGCCAGCGACATCAAGCCGCCGGACGCCTTGGGATGGATTCCCGGACCTCGCCTCGCCCGCGCACTGCGGCGCCTGCGAATCGGCTGGGGACGCGGGCGCTACCTGAAGGCAGTAGACCGAGCACTGGCGGCTCTGCCCAACGCCTCCAAGCGCCACTACGAAGACGACGAGCAGTTCGAGCGCCGCAAGAAGGCCGACGACCAAAACATGCGCGCGCTGCACGCCATGCTGGCACCAGTGCTGAAAGCGACCCCCGCGACCGCCGACCCCGAAGTCTCGCCCGCCCAAGTGGCCACCGGCGCAAAGAGCCTGCTCAAACAGGTCGCCGATGGCACCCCCACCGACGACACCGCACGAGACCGGCTGGCGCACATCCTGGACCGCATCGAGGCCACCCAGACCCGCAAAACCGACTTCGCCTCGGCGTGCAACATCGTCCAAGGGTTCCTCCGAGTGTCGGTCCCGGCCCCCAAGGACGACGGCCCCTCGCCGTGGAGCGCAGTCCCCGGTCGCCTCTACCTGTCGGACCTCCACCACGGCGGTGCCACGGGCCGCCGCTTCACCTTTGTCGTGGGGATGGACTCGGCGCGCTTCCCCGGTGCCGCGCTCGAAGACCCGCTCCTGCTGGACGGGGAACGCCAACGGCTGGGGAAAGGCGTTCTGCGCCTAGCCGGCGACCGTCCCGCCGAAGCCCGCTTCCTCTTCGAAGCCCTCTTCGCACGTCTGCGAGGCAACGTGACGTTCAGCTACTGCCGGTGGGACCCGGCCGAGGCCCGACCGCTGACGCCAAGCCCCGAAATGCTCAAGGCGCTGCGCCGCCGGGAGGGAAAGCCGTCGCTCACCTTCGAGAACCTCGACAAGGAGCTGGGGCTTGCCGAGTCCCGACTCCCCGACTCGCGGGTCCCCACCGACATGGACACCTCCGACGTGTGGTTGCGGGCGCTGACCGCCGATGACGAGAGGCTTCGCGACGGCCGGACGGCAGTCGGCCAGCACTACCCTGGACTCAAACGTGGGCTGGCCGTCGACCGAGCCCTGGAGAGCGCCCTACCATCGGTGCACACAGGGATTCTGGGCGCGGCCCCGTCGGTAGCCGCGGCCCCGTCACCGGCCTTAGCCCCGTCGTCGTCGGACGCCGCCGCCAAGCCGTCGTACTGCACAGCCTTCGACCAGCCCTACTCCGCCAGTGCACTGGAGACGCTGGGGGCGTGTCCTCGACGCTTCCTGTTCAGGCACGTGATCGGAGCGAAACCCCCCGACGACCCGGAGTACGACCCGGAACGCTGGCTCGATCCAATGTCGCGAGGCGGTCTCCTTCACAAGGTGTACCAGCACGCCCTCCGCCAAGCCCGCAAGCGCAACATCTCCTACGACGACGATGCCTTCCTGGAGCTGGCGCTGAAGCTGGTCGAGGAGCGCGCTTGCCAGGCGCGGATAGACGTCCCCTCGCCTAGCGACGCAGTGCTCGCTTGGGAGATGGACGCCCTCCGAGACGATGCCCGCGCATTTGTCGAGAGCGTCCGGCGCGAGGAACCGCCGTGGATTGAAGTGGAATGGCGCTTCGGCTACGACGACAAGGTGAAGCTGGACACTCCGGCGGGGTCGGTCCAGGTGCGTGGTGCCATCGACCGTGTGGACAAACAGCCGAACGGACTTCGAGTCATCGACTACAAGACCGGCAAGGCGGACAGCTACCGCAATCGCCAGCGCGTCTACAACGGCGGACGGCGGCTCCAGCACGTGGTGTACTGCGAAGCGGCTTCGCAGAGCTTCGACGCTCCGATCCAGCGCATGGAGTACCACTACCCGACCCGGAGAGGCGAGAACGCGGTCAAGGTGTACGATTGGCGAGAGTTGCAAGAAGGGCGCGAGCTCATTGCCACGCTGCTCGAGGGCGTGTCGAAGGGATGGTTCCCGCCCACCAACTCCGCCAAGGACGACTGCCGCTTCTGTGACTACAAGGACGTGTGCGACGTGCGGGAGGGCAAATGGGGAGCAATCTCGTCGCGCTACGCCGATTGGAGCCAACAGAACAAGGATAAAGTGGGGGAGCTCTCGGTGCTGCGCACGGTGCGCGAGTGGGGCAACGCACGATGACGCACGCCCGGGCCGACGGGACTTCGCACAACCGAACTCCTGTGCATCATCCGCCGCCGCCGGACCAGCCGGCACGCGACCGCATCACGAGGGACCTGAAGCAAAACTTCCTGGTCGAAGCCGGCGCGGGCTCGGGGAAGACCACCTCGCTGGTCGACCGCATGGTAGCGCTGGTGCGCGAAGGCGAGTGCAAGGTCGAGCAGATCGCCGCAGTCACCTTCACACGCAAGGCCGCGGCAGAGCTGCGACAACGCTTCCAGGTCGAGCTGGAAAAAGCCGTTCGAACCGGCCGCAACACACCACCGGGCTTCACAGCTTCGGAGCCCCTCGACAGCAAACAGCTAATAAGGATGCAGCAGGCCCTCTTGGACCTGGACGGCGCCTTCCTGGGCACGATCCACTCCTTTTGCGCCAAGCTGCTGCGGGAGCGGCCGCTGGAGGCGGAGCTGGACCCGGGCTTTCGCGAGCTGACGGAAACGGAGGCGGCCCGCCTTCGCAAGAAGTTCTGGTTCGGCTACTTGGAGCGACTTGCCGCCGACGGCGACCCGCAACTGTGCGAACTCGACAAACTGGGCCTGTCGCCGAAGAACCTGGAACACCTCTTCAACAAGCTGGTGGAGCACTCGGACGTGGAGTTCGGGGCGTCGTGTGTGCCGCCCCCAGACCCTGCACGGATGGAAGAGGTGCGGACGGAGCTGGACGAGCTCCTGAATCAAGCGGATGCGCTGCTCCCCAGCCGGGAGCCCGAAAAGGGCTGGGACTCCTTCGCCAAGAAGGTGCGCACGCTGCTCTACCTGCGACGCTCGTACAGCTGGGACGACCGAGTCGCCTTCTTCGATGCGCTTCACAAGGTGGTCGGAATCAACCCCAGGCTTACCCAGAACCGATGGATGAACGGCGCCAAGGCCAAGGCGCTGGGTCAGGACTTCCAGGCGTTTGGCGACGAGGCGAGTCCGGCGGCCGAACTGCTGAAGACGTGGTGGGCCCACCGCTACCCCGTTGCCGTCTGTTTCGCCAAGGGAGCCGCCGACGCTTTCGCCAAGGAGCGCAAAAACCTCGGGCTCGTCACCTTCCAGGACGACCTGTCGCTGGCCGCCGAGCTCCTTCGCAACCACCCGCCCACCCGTCGCGCCTTGGGACGCCGCTATTGCCGACTGCTAGTGGACGAATTCCAAGACACCGACCCTCTGCAGGCGGAGATCGCATTCCTGCTGGCCAGCGACCCGGCCAACGACCCGGAGTCGGCCAGCAGCCCGGAGTCGGCCAACGCCCCAGTGTCGAGCAGCAACCCAGTGCCGGCCAGCGATTGGACCCAAGTCCAGCCCCGCCCCGGCGCCCTATTCGTCGTGGGCGACCCGAAGCAGAGCATCTACCGCTTCCGACGCGCCGACATTGCGCTCTACGAGACGGTGAAGCGTCGCTTCGCCAAGTTCGGAGAAGTGCTCCGGCTGGAGGCCAACTTCCGGTCGCTGGAGTGCGTCGAGCAGGTTGTACAGGGAGTGTTCGATTCGGAACAGATGTTCCCAGCCGAGGACCAAGCGATGCAAGCCGCCTTTGCGCCCCTTCGAGTCCAGCGCGGACCAAAGGTGGGCTTCGGGCCGGGCAAGCTCCGGTCCTATGCGGTCCACGGCAAAACCCAGGACGAAGTAGTGGAGGACGAGGCCCGGTTCATCGCTGCCCACATCAACGAGCAGATCGCGCTAGACCGCCGGGAGCCGGGGGACTTCATGATCCTCACTCGGGTTCGCAGGCACTTGGCTCTCTACGCCCGAGTGCTGGAGGAGTGGAACCTGCCCGTGGAAGTGTCCGGCGCGGGCGTGGACTTCGAGGACAAGCTCGCGGCGTTCCTTCTGCTCATGAAGTGCATGGCCGACCCGACCCACCAGGTGCACGTGCTGGGCGTGCTTACGGGGCCGTTCTTCGGAATCACTTTGGACGAGATCGTGGCGTACCGGGACAAGATTGCGACGTTCCGGAGCGACGGCGGTTGGCTGTCGGTGAACCGGGCGCCGCGCTGGACGAACGACATGCCGAACGACATGCGGGACGCCATGCGGGACGCCATGCCGGACGACGTCCCGGACGCCATTCCCGACGACGTGCCCCACGACGACCGTGTCGCTCACGTGGTGAAGGCCCTGGGGAAGCTGCACGGGTGGTGGCAACTGGCCAAGAAGGAACCGGCGGACGTGACGGTGGAGCGGCTGGCGAGCGAGATCGGCGTCTTCCCTCTGGCAGCGGCGGGTCCGCTGGGCCAGCTGCGGGCCGGTGCGCTCGTCTACCTGCTGGACGCGGTGCGGGCGCAGGCCCTTGACGGGGACGCCTCTCTGGCAGGCGCCGTAGAAGCCATGGACACCGCCTTGAACTGGGACGACGCCGTAGTGTCGCTGGTGCCCGGTCGGGGCAACGCCGTTCGCGTCATGAACCTTCATCAGGCCAAGGGACTGGAAGCGAAGGTCGTGTTCTTGGCTTCCCCCTTCGGTGACCCCGATCGCCCGCCCACCATGCGAGTGGCGCGTGGTGCCAACGGGGTGGCGCAAGGCACGATGCCGATCGTCGAGCCAGGACCATTCGGGCAACACAAGGTGCTCGCCCAACCCCTGTCGTGGGACGAGGACAAGAAGCTGGAAGCCGAGTTCGAGCGGGCCGAGCGCACTAGGTTGCTCTACGTGGCGGCGACCCGAGCCAGGGACGAACTGTGGGTGGCCCGTTGGGAGAACGCGCCGAAGCGGAGCGGCAAGTCGCCGTGGGCTCCGGTGGAGGAGTGGATCGCCGCGGAAGCGCGACAAGAGGCGGGCGATGCGGGCGACGGTAGCGGAGAGGCCCAGGTGGCTGCCCGTCTGGAGAGCACTGCTCGGGGTGCCGCGCCCCGGCCCGAGGCACTGGACTCGGACACGGACCTCGGGCAAGCCATTGAGGCGGCCGAAGCGGCGGTGCAGGGGGCCAGCGCGCCTACCTACCAACTGACGACGGCAACCCGCTCGGCACGCAGTGAAGACATCCCGAGGCCCAGCGACGGTGCCGAAAGCGAAGACGACAGCGGTGACGGCCGCCGTGTCAGCGGTCGGAACGGCACCAAGGTTGTCAGCGAAACCGTTGACAACAGTTCTGCTGACACCGACAAGTCCGCCCGTCGCCTGAAGAAGCACCGGGGATCATCACGCCCCGGCGGCTACGAGTGGGGATCGATCGTCCACCAGATGCTTGCCGCTGTCGAGGGCGGGGAAGGGCCAGACCGGCTAAAGGCCCGCGCCCGCAACCTGCTACGTGCGAACGACCACGAGCTCGGCGCTCACGAAGACCCCAAGCAGCTCGACGAGCTGGTCGCGCACGTGAACGACGTGCGGCGCCTGGACGTGTGGGCCAGGGCAAGGGCCAGCCGGGAACGCTACACCGAGGTGCCGTTCGCCGTGGAACGGAGCGGTCGGAGCGACCGAAGCGGCCGAAGCGGCCCGAGCGGCAACGAGCACGGGGACGGCCAACCCCATGTGTGGGAGGGCGTGATCGACTTAGTCTTCCGCGAGGCCGGCGGCTGGGTGGTGGCCGACTACAAGACCGACAAGGGCACGGACCCGGAGTACGCTAGCCGCGTCGCACGGTACAAGAAGCAGGTGGACATCTACGCCGAGTGCTGGGAGGAGATCACCGGCGAAGCTGTCGTCGAGCGGATGCTGGTGTTCACGGCGCAGCAGCGGGTCGAGTCCTGGTGAGCGGATTTCTCACCACGGCACGCCGCCGTCCAGCAGGTTGGACAGCCATGCTGTTTCGAGTCCAAGCTGCTCCATATCTTCCTGTTTCAGTGCTCCCGAGTCTGCGCGCTTCATCTTGGTGCGACCACGCTTCTTGTCCACCAGGATCAGCTCTGCAAGGCGGGCTCTCCGCACCACAGACTCGCTGTGAGTGGTAACCCATATCGGGTTGCTTGGTCCAGCCGAATCTCTCAGCAACTCGACGAACTCAGCGATCGCCGCAGGATGTAGTCCGCGCTCGGGTTGCTCGATGAGCGTGATGCAGGGGCTGTCGCGTCGGTCCGCTACCAGCAGGCTGAGTGCGTAGACCGTTCCGTCCGACACCTGATCAAGTCGCTGTCGCTGGTTTGTGATCGCCTGAACGCCGGGCGCCACCATCTCGACCCATTCCCCGATGAGCTGTCGGGCCTCCGAGTCGGCCTCGATACGCCTCAACACGACCGCCAGATTGCTTCCATTGGCGTTGAGCGCGGACGGGTCTGCATCCGATCGGTCCGGCACCTTGGCTGATCGGGGATCGACACGATACACCGTGACGTTGGTCAACAACTCCGCCAATGGATGTTGACGAAAACCCGCTTCCTCCACCTTTGGCGCAGTGTCCAGGTCGTGAATCTTGAGCGTGTAGGACGAGGGCTGGTCACGTTGCTCTGCGTGGCCGTCAGCGTCATGCAGGTCCATTCTGAACTCGAACCGCTGGTTGTACGGCGCATACCGCTTTGCGGAACGCACATTGGCGGCACCGCCGTGCGCCCGCAGCGCATCCTCGACGCCGTGACGGCATACTCGTCCCACGAAATCGAGGGCGTCGCAGAAGTTGCTCTTGCCGGAGCCGTTGGGTCCAGCGAAGACGGAGAACGGGCGCAAACCACCAATCTCCAGGGAGGCGATGCTCCTGTAGTTGGCGATCTTCAGGTCGAAGGCAGATCGGTCGGCCATGGCTCGTAGTCCTGTCTGGTCTGGTGGCCCGCAGCCAGCGGCTACCGCATCCGCCGGAACCACACGCCCTTGGTGCGGCCGTTCGACGCCGCGAACCCCGTGACTTGGCCGTTTCCGGCACGCTCGAACGCGACTGTGGCCAGGAAGGTGAACTGGGACGAGAACTCGTCGCCTTCCCGGTGCGCAAGCGGTGTCGGCTCCATGTCCAGGTGGTGCAGTGTGAGCTGCCCGTCTTCCAGCTTGACCTCGTAGAAGGTCTCGGTCTCCTCCGAGAAGTAGCGGCCCACGTAGGCGCGCAGGTCGTCGTCGGTCAGTGCCGTCGCGTCCGATCTGCGCATTGACATTTCCGCGCCCTGCCGGAAGGTGGCGGAGCGGGTAGTCCCGTCGGGCTCGAAGTGGAAGGTGAAGGAGGCTTGGGCGGCCGGGATGGCGGCTGTGGAGTCGGAGGTGGTCTGGACCGGCGCGCGGGGCTGGCCAGCGGCCTGGAAGAAGAGCTGGCCGTCCTCGGTCGTGATCTCCACGTCCAGCGACATGCCCTGCACGTCGAGCACCCAGCGGCCGGCCACGGCTTCCATCCGTTCCGGGGACATGCCGCCGCCGTCTTGGCTCTCGTCCGCGTCCGCCTCGTCCTCCTCCGCCTCCAGGTCGTCGGCAAAGAACAGCCGGGCGATTCGGCCGCCCAGCCCCAGGTTGAACGAGGCGTCGTTGCTCATCACGATCACGCCGTCGTCCAGCTCCGGCAGGTAGCCCAAGTAGGCCCGGTGGGCGACATCGCCGCCGGTGTGGGCGTAAAGCGTGCGTCCGCCCAGCTCGCCCACGCTCAGGCCAAGTCCATAGCCCGTTGAGTCGCCGCTTTCGAGGACTGCGGTCGTGGCCATGGCCTGCACCGCCTCGCGACCCCCCAAAGTTCCGTCCCGGTAGTTGCGCATCCAGCGGGTCAGGTCCTCCGCGGTGGTGTAGATGCCGCCAGCACCAGCGGACGACGCCAAGTCGCGAGTCGTGCGAAAGCGGCTGCTCTTCTCCGCCACATAGCCCTGCGCGCTCCCCGGAATCAGCTCGCCCTGCACCATCTTGACGCGAGTGTCGCTCATGCCCAGCGGCTCGAAGACGCGCTCCCGCATGTAGTCGGCGAACGACTGGCCGCTGACGCGCTCCACCACGAGGGACGAGAGGATGTACCCGGTGTTGTTGTAGTTCCACTCGGTGTTGGGAGGCGCCTGCAGGTCCGGCTGTCGCTGGACGATCTGGATCGCCTTCTCCCGGGCGAAGCCGTCTTCGCCGTCGTAGCCGGTGATCGGCAGCAGGTTGTAGATCTCCCGATATCCGCTGGTGTGGTTCAGGAAATGGCGGATTGTGACGGGCGTGCCGAAGTCGGGAAGCTCGGGGATGTGGTCGCGGATGTCGTCGTCGAGGGAGAGCTTGCCGTCGGCTTGGAGCAGGAGGAGCCCCATGGCGGTGAACTGTTTGGTCACGGAGCCGATGTTGGAGATCGTGCCGCGCCCCCACGGCACGCCATGGGTCAGGTTGGCCATGCCGAAGGTGCGCGTGAACGCCAGCTCGCCGTCGCGAACCACGGCCACGATCCCGCCCGGCCGGTCGTCTCCGTCGTGCAAGCGGACCAGCTGGCCGACGCGGGCCTCCGGGTCCGTGGCGACGGGTTCGGCCGTGTGGACGGTGATCTCGTAGGGGCCGCCGTCGGCTTGGTTGCCGTCGCTGGCTTCGTTGCCCTCGCCGCCATCGCCGTTCTCGTCGTTCTCGCCGCCCTCGTCGTCGTCCGAGAAGGGCGCGACCTCAATGACGTACTCGCCGGCCATCGTGGTCTCGAAGACGAACGGCTCGGCGCCCGTTGCCTGGGCGTCGAAGCGGCCCAGCGCTCCGCCGTTCGGGTCCATGACGGTGACCACCACATCCAGCGCGGTCTGTGTCGCCTCGCCGTATACGAACATGTCCTCGCCCAGCTCGATGGCGTAGGCGTGGGTGGTACCGGGGGCGAGGGTGGCGGTGGCAGGGGTGCCGGGGGTGAGGGGGCGGGTGTCTTGAGCGGTGGCTGGGGGGGCTGCCACTAGCGTGGTGACGGCGAGCACTAGGACGACCGGCATACCCCAACCGGCAGGGGCTTGTCGTGAACGGCTGGGCTTCCACTGCATGGCGGATTACTCCTGGGTCCTTGGGTTGGTGGCGTCTTTCGTCCTCTCCCAACGCTCCACCGCGATCGTGTCCAAGCCGCCGCAGGGGCCGGACTCGGCGACAGGGCCTTCCACGATCACGTGGTCGTCGGGCTCCAACTCCTCCACGCCGCCCCCAGACAGCGCGTAGATGTATTCATCGTTGTCGCGGAGGAAGACGCACTCCGCTCCTTCGCCAACCTCGAGGACCTCGCGGGCCTCAGCCGCCACCGCCCTCCCCACGATCTGGCCGGTTCGCTGGACCCGGCCTTCCGCAGTGGTGACGTGGAAGGGGTCCGAATAGGCGATTGGGCTGAACACGCCATTGAAGATGATGACGACCAGGGGTCGGTCCCACGTCGCGTACCGGGGAATGCTGACGGTGGCGGAGACTTCGCCCCACATCTCCTGCCGGCCCTCGGCCCGCGCCTCGAAGCCAGATCGCATCGCCCCCACGCCGACCCATATCTTGGCCTGCGGCGGCAGGTTCTCGGTGTAGACCTCCACCTCGGTGCCGGGCGGCCCGATCCGGGGCACCACCGACTGGACGTGGCGAGGAGCGCCCAAGGTGGCATAGCGACGCTCGTGCTGAGCTTCGGCGTCGGCTGGTCGGACGGCCGCGAGGGCCGCCAGGGAGAGCGGAAAGGCAACGGCGGCGAGGACGGTGCTCGGGCGAGAGCGGTGGCGGCAGTGGCGAACGGACATGACGGCTCCTCCGGCTGGATGGTCGCTTCCGGCAAAGTGGTCGGGCAGTCGGTCCTGCGCAAATCGTGGGGTCGGGAGATGCTTTAGCCCGCGCGGCGCTTTGCCCAGCCGTATCCGCCCGCCCATCCCATGCCTCCGACCGCCATCCACTCAATCAAGTTCTGCATAAGAGCAGCGTTGTCGGAAAAGACCAAGATCGATACTAGAGCAAGAATAAACACGGCAGCAACGACAACTAAGCGAAACTGAAACGTACGGGTCTCGCTGCGATCTACGGCGACTCGCTCGTTCTGCTTGTCTGCAATGTCGAGACTCTTGTCGATATGTCCTGGTGTTACGTGTTCTGCGATTTTTGCATGAGGCGAAGAACGCTCCATCCGGGCGGCAAAAAACTGCATCATGTTGGTGGGCATCTCGCGTGACGAGTCGGGAGACACTTCTTCGCCTCCAGATTGATCCCGGCTAGCTCCAGATTCATGCTCGGGACCTACTGGCTTCTTCACGGTGCCCCCTGGTCAAGGAATCCTGCCGTTCGGAACGTGAAAGTTGCTTCCGGGCCAAGACCGCTTCCCAGCAATGTGTCTAGGGAGCCATGGATGTGTTCGGCAGTCCGCAACGACACCTCGAGTGCGGCCGCCTCGTTCAACAACTGGATGCAGTCTTCTTCGGTAAGCTCCACCTCTTCCTCTGCGGCGATTCGCAACACGTCCTGGAGGAAAGCTCCGCTCCAGTACTCAGGTGGCCTGTGGCGTATCTTGCCCGACAGCACCTCGGCGACGAGGTCTTCTACGCTGTCAGCCACGAGCCGTGCGACCGCCGGGCTTAGCTGGACGGAACTGGTGTCTGTGGCAAGGCCGGGATCGCCCAAGGCCAAGCTGAACTGCTGTCCTGTATCCGGGTCTGTCATTGAGTGCATGGGCGGACTTGATCTGGGACCGTATGAAGGACGTCAGGCTCGCTACCTGATACGATGGGCCAGGACCACATCCTTCGCAAGGCCCGCTAGCCCGACCGCCTACCGAAATCCCTGGAGTTGCGTCCCGCCACCTTGCAGAAATCCCCCGATCCCCGCCAATTTGACGTCTCCCGCCGAGGCCGACCCGGCCCAGTGCCCGCAAGAAGCTCTTCCGCCCGCCGTCTCTCCGCCCGCCTCCCCATGAACGACCTCCATCACAGCAGCCCCAACCCCCATCGCCGCAGACCCATCGACAGGCGACAGGCCCTGGCCGCCTTGGCCAGCGGAGTGGGCTTGGCTGCGTGCGGCCCCAACGCCGGCGAGCGCACAGCGGACAACACCGTCGGCCAGACGGGCGACCGCACCCCCACGGGCGACCACCCGCCGGACCAGCCGCCGGACCGCCAGCCGTCTTGGGTGAAGGACCCGTCGGGCCTGATCCGCCGCGGCACCAACTTGGAGACCCGGCTGGAGGACGTGCGCGGACTGATCACGCCGAACGACCTCTTCTTCGTGCGCAACCACACTCCGACGCCGGAGATCAATCCCGACGAGTACGCGCTCACGGTGACAGGGCCGGGCGTCAGCCAAGAGGTGCGGCTGAACCTGGACGACCTCCAAGCACTACCGAGCCGGACGCTGATCGCGTACATCGAGTGCGCTGGCAACTGGCGCGGCTTCTTCGAGGAGGCCACGGGGCGGACTGTCTCGGGGGGCCGGTGGGGAACGGGCGCGGTCGGGTGCGCCGAGTGGACCGGACCAGCACTGGCGGACGTGCTGGAGCTGGCGGGCGTAAGGGACGACGCGGTGGACGTGAACATCGTGGGATTGGACGCCGGCGAATGGGAGCGGCCCATGCCCGTGTCGAAGGCGCTGGACCCCACGACGATGCTCGCCCTCTATATGAACGGAGAGCCGTTGCCGCCGGACCACGGATTCCCGGTGCGGGCGGTGGTTCCCGGATGGGTGGGCTCGTCCAGCGTCAAGTGGGTCGGGCGGATCGAGGTCGCGACGGAGAAGGTTTGGGTGCGGGCCAACACTTCCTCCTACGTCCTGGTGGGGGAGCAGTGGCCCGCGGACCAGCACGCGCCCGCCGAGGGCGCACCGATCACGACGGGCCGGGTCAAGAGCACCCTGGCGCTGCCCCGTCCCGCTCAACTATTGCCTGGCCCCCAGCGACTTCGCGGCTTCGCCTATTCGCCCCACGGTCCGGTGGAGCGGGTCGAGTGGAGCGCCGACGACTCCGATTGGGCGCCCGCGCACCTTGCGGTGGACGCCGCAGCACTCCCCCACGCTTGGTGTCCCTTCGACTTCGAGTGGACGGCCACACCAGGGGACCACGTCCTGCGCACCCGAGCCACCGACGTCGCCGGCAACCGCCAACCCCTGGAGGCGGAGTACAACGCGAAGGGCTACCTCCTAAACGCGGTCCTGCCGCATCCAGTCCATGTCGAGTAGGCGTCCGATGACCATCGAACTGTCTCGAACGAGCATCCGGTTGGCGCTGGCCGCAGTCTTCGCGCTGGCCGCCTGCGACCCCGGAAGTCCCCGTGCGGGCTCCAGCGCGCCAGACGCTTACCAAGCCGAAGTCGCACCCCGCCCCGAGTACGCCCAGGTCGCCGCCGCCCTCCAGGCCATGATCGAGCGGGAGCGGGAGCAGAAGGACCTGCGGGCCGTGTCCATAGCCATAACGGACGCCCAGGGAGTCGCATGGGCCGCGGGGTTCGGCGAGCAGGCGCCGGGAGTCCCTGCCGACGCCGAGACCGTGTACAGAGTGGGCTCCGTGTCCAAGCTGTTCACCGACATCGCCGTCATGCAGCTGGCGGAGCGAGGCGAGGTCGAGATCGACGCGCCCGTGACGAACTACCTGCCGAGCTTCGCGCCCAACAACCCGTGGGACGCGCCGATCACCTTGCGCCAGCTCATGTCCCACCGCTCCGGGCTGATCCGCGAACCTCCGGCCGGACACTACTTCGACGACACGGGAACCACTCTGGCCGAGACGGTCGCCAGCTTGAACGGGACCGACCTGGTCTACGAGCCCGGGTCGCGGGTCAAGTACTCCAACGCCGGCATCGCCGTGGTCGGCTACGTGCTGGAAGCGATCCACGAAGAACCCTTCGCCGACTACCTCAAAAGCGCGGTCCTGGAGCCGCTGGGGATGGCCACCAGCGCATTCGCGCCTGATCCCGCAGTGGTGGATGACCTGGCGCACGCCTACATGTGGGGTCTCGACCGGGACCTCTTCGACGCGCCCACCTTCGAGCTGGGAATGGCGCCGGCGGGCAGCATGTACTCCACCGTGCTGGACTTGGCGCGCTTCATGGGGACGATGTTCGGGCGAGGCAATGGCGAGAACGGCCGCATCCTCTCCCCAGAGACGCTGGAGTCGATGTGGCAGCCCCAGTTCGCCGAACCCGGTGCCACCGAGGGCTACGGCCTCGGCTTCGGCGTGCGGGAGCGCTTCGGCCAGCGGTGGCTGGGCCACGGGGGCGCCATCTACGGCTTCTCCACCCAGCTTGCCTTCCTACCCGAAGCGCAGCTGGGCGTGGCTGTCGTCTCGGCGGTGGACGGCACCAACACGTTCTCCAGCAGGGTAGCCGACGCGGCGCTCGCACTGATGCTGGCCGCCTCTGCCGGCGAGCCCCTGCCCAACGAGCCATTGCAGGGCACAGACCCCGTCGACCCCGCCACCGCCCTGGCGCTGGAGGGCCTCTACGGCACAGGCGACAACGCCGTCGAGCTGGACGAACGCAACGGCGCACTCTTCCTTACCCCCCTGCGCGGCGGCCCCACGGTGGCACTCCGCACAAGGGGCGACACGCTGATCGTGGACGACCGGCTGGCCTTCGGCGACCGCTACCTGCCCGTCGGCAACTCCTCGGCACCCGTCGTCGCCCTCCTCGCCCTCGACGCCGCCGACCCACCCCCCCGCCTCCCCCGCCAGCCGCCCCGCACCCTCCCGCCCCCGCCCCCCGACCGCTGGACCGGCCTGACCGGTGAGTACGGTTGGGACCACAACGTCCTGTACATACTCGAACGGGACGGCAAGCTCCACGCCCTCATCGAGTGGTTCTTCCTGTACCCGCTGGACGAGACCACGCCCGACGTATTCGCCTTCCCCGACTGGGGACTCTACCACGGCGAGCGCCTCGTCTTCTCCCGCAACGCCGACGGTCGCGCAACCTCTGTGGAGGCCGCGTCGGTCGTCTTCCCGCGACGGAGCGTGGGCACCGAGGCCGGAGGCACCTTCCGGATCGAACCCGTCCGCCCAGTCGCCGAACTCCGCACTGAAGCGCTGGCGGCCTCTCCCCCGGCCGAGCCTGGCTCCTTCCGCGACCCGGAGCTGGTGGAGCCGACCACCCTGGAGCCCGGCATCCGCCTTGACGTGCGCTACGCCACGACCAACAACTTCATGTCGTCGGTCTTCTACGACGAACCCCGCGTCTTCCTGCAACGACCCGCCGCGGAAGCCGTCGTCCGAGCCCACCGAGCGCTGGCCCAGCACGGCTACGGCCTGCTCCTGCACGACGGCTACCGTCCCTGGTACGTCACCAAGATGTTCTGGGACGCGACGCCCGAGTCGCAGAAGCTCTTCGTCGCGAACCCGGCCAACGGCTCGCGCCACAACCGAGGCTCGGCAATCGACCTGAACCTGTACGACCTGACCACCGGCGAGCCCGCCAATATGATCGGCACGTACGACGAGTTCTCGCCCCGCTCCTTCCCCAACTACCCCGGCGGAACCTCGCGCCAACGCTGGTTGCGGGAGTTGCTGCGATCGACAATGGAGGCGGAAGGCTTCACCGTCTACGAAGCCGAGTGGTGGCACTTCGACCACGACGACTGGCGCGAATACGCCCTCCAGAACGCCACCTTCGACCAGCTTGGCCCGAACACCCCCTGACGCCGGACCACCGGGAGCAGCCGGCACCGGCCCGTCGCCCGACATCGATCGCAGAACCCGCCTTCGCGTCGACGCCGGCCTTGTACTGATCGCCCTCATCTGGGGCCTCAACTTCCCGGTCATGAAGGTCGCCATCGCCGAAGTGTCGCCTCTGGGGGCGAACGCCCTCCGCTTTCCGTTGGCGGCCGCGACGTTGACGCTCCTCCTGCGCCTGCAAGGGCGCCGGCTCGTGCCGCAGCGACGGGAGTGGGGCACCGTAGTCCTGCTGGGCTTTGTGGGTCACGTCGCCTTTCAGTTCCTATTCATCTATTCCCTTGACCTGACCCTGACCGGCAACGCCGCGCTCCTGCTCTCCACCGCCCCCGTCTGGATCATCTTCCTCTCGGCGGCGATGGGGAAGGAGCCTTTCAACCGCACGGCGTTCACGGGATCGCTGATCACGCTGGCCGGGATGGTCCTGCTCGTGTCGGGCGGCTCCAACGAGTTCGGCGGCAACCTGTGGGGCGACCTGCTGATGGTGGGCGCCGCCGTCACCTGGGCGTTCTACACCGTGATCGGACGCGCGCCGATCATGCGTCACGGAGCGCTGGAGGTCACGGCCTGGGCGCTGTGGGCGGGCGCGCCCGTCCTCTTCCTGGCGGGGCTGCCGGACCTACTGCGGGTCGGGTTCGGCGAGATCAGCCTGGGCGTCTGGGCGGCGTCGTTCTACTCGGGCGTGATGGCCGTGGCCGTCGCGTACCTCCTCTGGTACCGGGCGGTGGGCGTGGTGGGACAGAGCCGCACCGGCGTCTACCAGAACCTGGTGCCGGTGGTGGCGATGCTGGTGGCTTGGCCGTGGCTGGGCGAAGTGCCGACCGCGCTTCAGATCGCCGGAACCGCGGTCATCCTCGGCGGATTGGTGGTGGCTCGACGGGCGCCTGCGGGACCGCCCGGACGACGCGCGAAACGGGGTCGGTAATACCGAACGTCCTCCGGCGTAGATCATCGTTCTCCGCTGGAACCCCCGATAGATCGAGGACCACCCGCATGTCGAAGATCCGCACAACTCCCAGTGGCCCCGCTCCACCCAGCCGCGACCTGGCCGTGGACGCGAGCCTGCTCCTCACCGCCGTCGTCTGGGGACTCAACTTCCCCGTCCTCAAGCTCGCCCTCCGCGAGATGGGACCGCTGGCGGTCAACGCGATCCGCTTCCCGATGGCGGCTCTCGTCGTGGCTGTCCTGCTGCGCGCCCAAGGAAGGCGACTGATCCCTCGACGCCGCGACTGGCCCAGCGTCCTGACGTTGGGCGTGGTGGGCCACTTCGCCTACCAGACGTCCTTCGTCTACGGGCTCTCCTGGACTCAATCGGGCAACGCCGCGCTGATCATGGCGACCACGCCCGTGTGGGTGGTGTGCCTCTCGGCGCTGCTGGGCGCGGAGCGGTTCAGCGTTCGCGTCCTCTCCGGTGCGCTGATCACGCTGGCCGGCACGATCGTGCTCCTCGGCTCCGACGCCTCGTCGGGCAGCCTGGGCGCCACCCTGCGGGGCGATCTAGTGGTGCTGGGCGCGGTCTTCCTGTGGGCGCTCTACACCGTGCTGATCGGGCGCAGCATCCAGCGCCACGGCGCACTGGAAGTGACGGGCTGGACCCTCTGGGCAGCAGCCCCGTTCATCTTCGCGGCGGGCGTCCCGTCCATGTTGCAGGGCGAGTTGGGCTCGGTGTCGTGGGGCGCCTGGGCCGCCCTGACCTACTCCGGCGTCCTCACCGTCGGCGTCGGCTACTTCGTGTGGTACCGCGCTGTGGGAGCGATCGGCCAGAGCCGCACGGCGATCTACGCCAACTTCATCCCGGTGGTCACCTTCGTGGTGGCGTGGCTGTGGCTGGGCGAGACGCCGACGGCCGGTCAACTGGGCGGAACCGCCGTCGTTCTGGCGGGGTTGGCCGTGGCCCGCGCCAAGCCTACCCGACGGCGACGACGATCCGCATTCCCCTGGCGCGCAGCGCTCGCTTCCGTTCTACCACGTCGCCGTCCACCCGCTCCCGCAACGCCGACTTGACCCGATCTCCTCCCTTCCCCATCGTGCCCGTCACCGGGCGGAACGGTGCCGAGTGCCTCGCCCGGGTCCCTCTCCTGGGTGCCGGAATGGAGGCGTCAATGTCGATGTGTGCCGCAGCCACGGGAGTTCCTCCATTTTGGTAGCATTTTACCTCCACACTCCATCGCGGCCATGCATGGGCGCACGCCTTCTGTGCGCTGGTCTCCTGTGCGCTGGCCTTCTGTGCGTCGGTCTTCCGTTGCAAGCCAGCTGCGCCGCGGTGCAAGCCCTGCCGCCGCTGCAAGCCCAGCCGCTGGCGGAGTTGAGGGCGGCAGCCGATACCGCGGACGCCTATCTGGACGATGTAGCGCGAACGCTGGTGGAAGGCACCCGCGCCGCACGCGACTCGGCCTCGCTCGGCTCCTACACGGCCCGAGTGCACGAACGGCAACTGGTGACTCTCGTGGGCCGACGGTCCAGCCATTTGGTTCAGGACTATCGCCAGTCCCTTCGCTTTCGATGGTCTCGCGACGACGCCGGAGTAATCCGGCTGGACAACTACTGGGCGCGACACCGTGCCCTGGCCGGCGACCCGTCTTCCAGCCTCGGCGTGCTACCCGCCGCCCAACGCGGCCTCGACCCATGGCAGAGTCCGTTCCGCTACGCCCTTGCCATGCTGCCGGACGTATACAACTCGACCGACCAAGACCGTCGCCACACCCGCTTCGTGTCGCCCCTCGACTCCGACGCCGAGCGATTCTACCGCTACCGATCCGGCGACACCGTGTCGGTCGTGCTGCCCGACGGCAAAGTCGTGCTGGCCGTGTCGGTAGCCGCAACGCCAAGGCGCCGCGCCGCCCGCTTCCTCTCTGCCCTCATGTGGATCGACGCCGAGTCCCATGGACTGGTGCGGATCGCGCTTCGCCCCGCCAAGCGCATCAACCAAGAGCTGGTACTGTGCATCTGGTGCGAGAACGGAGACGGCCCAGCAGTGCTCATGGACCTGGGTAGCACGGACGAAGACGCCAGCCCGACCGACGACGACGCCCCAAACGACGCCGCCGACCCCAAGACCGTCGCCGACTCCACCCAAAACCGGATCTCCATCTTGGGACGGCTGGCCAACGCGGCCCTCAACTCGGCCCTCCCCAAGATCGAGATCGGCGTCGCGTCGGTGGTGGTCGACTTCACGCAGTGGAACTTCCGGCACTGGCTGCCGCGCTCCATGACCTGGCTGGGCTTCGGGTCCCCCGTGGACGAGTTCGTGGCCAACGAGGGGGCGCAGGACTTCGCCGCGTCCGTGAGGGTGTCCACTCACGCAGTCTTCGAGGTCGAGGAGATTCGCGAAGCCGAGGACGGCAACGCAGAGACGTCGGCCCAGGTCGCCCAACGCTGGACGATGCCCGGCGACACCACCAACGCGGCCGAATCCGCCGATCCGTCGAGCGCCTGGGTCATCCTCGCCCCGGACTCGCTGGCGGTCGCCTCCGAACCGTTCGGTGAAGGCATATGGGACGAGGATGCGCTGGCGGGCGGCGGCGAAGCCGGCAGAATGGCGTCGGAGCTGGCGGCCCTGGAGGCGGAAGCCGCCGGGGAGATCGTGGACGAATCCAGCCCATGGTCGTTCGAGCCCCCGTTCCTGACGCTCCGACTGCTCGGCTACTCAAGGGACGAAGGCTTCATCGCCGGCACCCGACTGTGGCGTCGCTTCCCCCGTGGCCGCGCCGTCGCGTCGCTGTCGATGGGCACCAACTTGCCCGAGCCTCGGGCGACCGTCGCCGTCGAGCGCGAGTTCCCCGACTGGAAGCTCCGCCTCTCGGCCTTCCACGACCTGCGCCCCATCGGATTGGTGGAGGTGGGGCCAGCGGGCGAGCGCGTCGAGCGCCAACGCGAGTGGTACGCCGTCGACGGCTTGGCGGTGCGGTTCTCGTCCGCCCGGCGGAACCGCGAGTCCCTCTCGTTGCGACTCTTCGCCGAACGCCACGACGAACTCGGCCCCGACACGGTAGACCTCAGAGCCGGCGCGTCGCTCGCCTGGACGCCATGGTGGGGCGGCGTCGGGGGCCGCCGGCTGCAAGGTGGGGGCGAGGTCTCGCTTCAAGGAACCCTCGGAGACGAGCACACGTTCCGCTTGGGGACGACCGCAGCGATGGTCGCGGGGCGGGGCGCTGGATGGTCCCTGGGGCTGGAGGGGGGCGGAGCGCGCACATGGGGCGGCGGCCAGCGCGTCGATTCCTGGCTCCTGGACACCACTGGCGAACAGTTGCGCGGTCACGAGCGGCCTCGCTCCGCCGCCGCGTCCGTCGTGTGGCGCGGACGAGCCGACCTCCAGCGCCGCGTATGGTGGACCCGCATCTCGGTCTTCGCCGATTACCTTTCGGTTGCGGGCCGTCAGTACCGCTCCGCCGGCGTCGGGGCCGTCCTGCCCGGCGGCTTCCGGCTGGACTTGGCCAGGGGCTTCCCCGTCAAGCTTGCCGACGACACCCGGACCGACCCAGAATGGCGCTTCTACGTCCGGTTCGACGGGTACCTGTGATGGCGCGAAATCTGCCATATTTGCTATATGACAAACTGCCGTCCATGGACCTAGGGACGGAGCTGGACGCTGCTCCGCGCTACAAAAAAAATTAGTCCCATCTAGCCATGTCAGCGTCCCAACGACCGCACCCTAATTGGTCCGTATGGACCACGACCTCTCCTACCGGGACCTCTTCGCCTTCCCTCGGATGGTGCGGAGCACGCTGCGGCTCCACCTGCCCGAGATGGCCGCCACGCTGGACTTCTCCTCTCTCGTGCGCGTGGACAGCGTCTTCGTCACCGAGACTGGCCATCGCCGTGCGGCGGACGTGGTGTGGCGCGCTCGCCTGACGACGGAGCCTTCCACGTGGGTGCTGCTCGACTTCGAGTTCCAGTCGACGGTGGACCGGGAGATGCACGATCGGGCGGACACGTACGCTGTGCTGTCGCGGGTGGCGGCGCGCCGGCAGCCGTGGGGCAAGCGTCCGAACAGCGTGCGGGTGGCGCCGGTGGTGCTCTTCAACGGCGAGGATCGGTGGTGGGCGAAGCGGACGTCGGCGCCGGTGTGGACGGGCGAGGCGGAGGAGCGGGTGTTGAGCTACCACCTGGTTGACGTGGGTCCCCACGGTCGGTACGATCCAAAGTGGCGAGGAGCGGCTGCGGCGATGAGCCACTTGGAGCGAGCGCGGACGCCGGAGGCGTTCGCCGAGGTGTTCGCGAAGCTGGTGGAGGACCTGCCGTCGCCGGAGGACGCCGAGCTGAGGCGAGCGTTCTACCGATGGGCGTTGCGGTTGCTGGAACACCGAGACCTGTCGGTGGAGGAACTAAACAAGGTGGAGGACCTGATGGAGGGAATGCCGAGGATCGTGGAGAGGATGAAGCAGTGGGAGAAGGACTGGCACCGCCAGGGTCTGCGGGAGGGCCAGCAGCAGGTGCTGGTGCGCCAAGCGGGCACGAAGTTCGGGTCTGCGGTGGCTCGCCGCCTCGAGGCGGCGCTGGCGGAGATCGCCGACCCGACCCGGACGGCGGCCATCTCGGACTTGGTCCTCGAACACGAGACGGGCGACGAGTTCATGGCCGCGGTGCGCGGAACGCGCTAACGGAGCGCGGACGCCGGAGGCGTTCGCCGTGGTATTCGCGAAGCTGGTGGAGGACCTGATGGAAGTGCCGAAGCTCGTGGAGAGGATGAAGCAGTGGGAGAAGGACTGGTACCGCCAAACCAGCTAGCCGAACCAGCTAGCCCGAACCAGCCTCCATCCCCGACACCAGCGCCGACGCCGCCAGCGCCTCGAAGCACACGCCGTGCCCGAGGGCGTTCCAGTGGGTGTCAGAGGGCCAGTCGAAGCGGGCGCCGTTCACCCTCCAGTGGTCCGCAAACGCCGGGAGCAGGTCCACGACCTCGTATCCCCGGGCCTCGGCGGCAGCAATGAAGTGCCGTCGGTTCAAGTCCAGAAGGCTGCCCTGGAGACGCCCCCGCGCCTCGTCGCTATAGAGAGACGACCGCGGGCCGTCTACGACGAAGGCCACCTGCGCCGGCACCATCCCCGACGCCTCCGGCAGCAACTCAAAGAAGTGGTCGATCACCCGCTTCGAGTCCACGACGAGCTCCATCCGTTCCTGGGCAGGGCGATCCAGCTCGCTCACCAGCAAGGGCGCGGGTCCGTCCGCTGGCGCGGATCCGTCCAGGGGCGAGGACCCATCCGCTGGCGCGGACCCGTCCGAGGGCGAAGATCCGTCCGCGGGCACCGACCCCTCACCCCTCCTCGACATCGCCACGCGCAGCACGCCCCCCAGCTCGAGGTTGCCGTACAGGTACCGGAACAGCCTCGACTTCTGGCCGATCCTCCGCCATCGGCTCGGAGGGGCGGCAGGCACGGTCACGCGAGTCAAGCCGCCCGCGTCGTCCTCGGCGAAGTACGTGAACGGATACCCCCACGAGTACTCAACTAGGCTCTCGAGGAAGTCGTTCGCCACCACCACGAACACCATCCGGCCCGGCCGAAACTCCTCCCGGACGTACTGGGCATACGCCAAGTACTGGCTCAACGGCGCCCCCGAAACGCCGAACGAGTACACCCGAACGCGAGGCGCCAGACGGTCGGCCAAGCGACCAGCGCACGTCTGCCCGTACGGCACCATTACGGCCTCCACGAAGCTGTCGCCCACGACCGCCAGCAAGGGACTTTCGGCCGCCGCGTCGTAGTCGTGGTCGCTGACGAACCCGTAGTTGTTGACTCGAACCCGGTTCACGACCGCGAAGTTCCACCTTCGGGACCACGTGTACTGCCCGGGCTGGCGCCTCCCGGCCGGATGCTCGGTAATCGACTCGAAGTGCCGAGCGTCCACGACCGGAAAGGGGATCAGCACCACCTCCAGAACCAGCAGCACACCCGCCACCGACAGCGGCGGCAACGCCCACCGCCGCCAGCGACGCCCCGACCGCGTCCTCTGCGTCATAGTCGTCCGTAGTTGCCCCTTCGCCTGATTGCGGTCATACTCGGGGGGAGCGAGCCATGCTCGGGGGAGCCAGCTCCATACTCGGGTGGGACGCCCCACACAGCCAGCCTAGACCAAGCCGCCATGCGAAGCAAGGTCGTCACCATCGACCGTCACATCATCGACCAGGAGCGGGAGCACCCGGGCGCGTCCGGGCGCTTCTCGGCGCTGCTGTACGACATCGCCCTGGCGGCCAAGATCATCTCCCGCCAGGTCAACCAGGCCGGCTTGGTGGACATCCTGGGCAAGACCGGAGCCACCAACGTCCAGGGCGAGGAGGTCCGCCGCCTCGACGACTTCGCCCAAGAAGTGATCGTCAAGGCGATGGACCACGCGGGCCACCTCTGCTGCATGGTGTCGGAGGAGTGCGACGAGATCATCCCCATCCCCGACAAGTTCGACAAGGGCCGCTACGTCCTCCTCTTCGACCCCCTGGACGGCTCCTCCAACATCGACGTGAACGTCTCCATCGGGACGATCTTCTCGGTGCACCACAAGGTCACCCCAGGCGAGGACGGCACGCTGGCCGACTGCCTCCAACCCGGCCGCAAGCAGCTGGCCGCGGGCTACGTCGTCTACGGCTCGTCCACCATGCTGGTCTACACCACGGGCGTGGACAGCGGCGTCCACGGCTTCACGCTGGACCCCTCCATCGGCGAGTTCCTGCTGAGCCACCCCAACGTCCGCATCCCGGACCCGCCCGCCCGCATCTACTCGGTCAACGAGGCGTACTACGCCCGCTGGTCCCACCCCCAGCAACGGCTGCTGGACCACTTCCGGGACATGGACGGGAAAGGCCGGCGAGGGTACCGGTCCCGCTACATCGGCTCGCTGGTCTCCGACTTCCACCGCACGCTGCTCCAAGGCGGCCTCTTCATGTACCCGCCGGACACCCGGTCGCCCAGCGGCAAGCTCCGCATCCTCTACGAAGCGGCCCCCCTGGCCCTGGTGTGCGAAGCCGCCGGTGGTCGCGCCTCCAACGGCGCCCAGGACGTCCTGGACCTGGTGCCCGGCGGCCTCCACGACCGAACCCCCCTCTTCCTGGGCTCCCGCAGCCTGGTGGACTTGGCCGAGTCCTATTTGGGGTCCGAAGGTTGACCCCCCGGGTCCGAAAGTTGACCCAAGAGCGGTTTTCCGTGCCCGTCCAGGCGCGCTTCCTCCATGTCAGACTCCACTAACTCGTTGGCACCAAAGGGTTTACGAGCCATCGAAAGAATGGCACTACTCTTGCTCCATGTCCTGGGCTCCCGGGCGAACCGGGTCCTTGAAAACCCCTGACAACCGTCTCCCCAGCGAGTCCCGGCCCTCGGGCTGGAACTTCCCGGCCCCCTGGGCTGGAACTCTGGAGGCGACCACCATAGATTACCCGCTTGCCCAACCTTGCAGCGCGAGGCCGCAAGGGAGACCGGGCGAGCAACGAAACCCTTCCATCAAGGAATGGAAATGAACAGAAACAAGCTTCTGGCACTGGCCGCGATGCTGCTGGTGCCCTTGGCCGCCTGCGACGAAGGGACGCCTCCCGTCCCCGTAGGCTCCATCGATGGGCAGGTGTCCATCGAAGGCCAGGGCATCGACGGCGTCACGGTCACGCTGAGCACCGGCACCTCGACCTCCACGGCGGGCGGCGGACGATTCTCGTTCGCAGGCATCGACGGCGGAACGTACACGGTGACGATCAGCAACTTCCCGGCCGACGCCAGCTTCTCGTCCACCTCTCAGCCCGCCACGATCACGACCGACGGACAGACGGCGACCGTGAACTTCAGCGGCACCTACATCCGGACCGCCAGCATCATCGGCTCGGTGACGGTGGAAGGCGAAGGCGTGAGCGGTGTTACGGTTCGCATCTCGGCGACCCACACCAACCAAGCGACCCAGACCGACGCCAACGGCCAGTACGCCTTCGCGCAGCTGCGCGCGGGTAGCTATACGGTCGAGGTCTCCGACTTCGGCGCCGATGTGGGCTTCTCCAGTCCGTCTCAGGACGTGACTCTGGGCGTGGGCGAGACCGGAGCCGCCAGCTTCGACGGCACCTACGTCCGCACTGCGGGCATCATCGGTCGCGTGTCGATCGAGGGCAACGGCCTAGCAGGCGTAACCGTGAGCCTCTCGGGCATCGAGTCCCGGACGGCCACCACCGACGCCGCGGGCCAGTACGCCTTCGCCGAACTGCGCGCTGGCGACTACACGGTCGGCATCTCGGGGTACGACGCCGACGACCACGGCTTCACCGAGACCTCCCGGTCGGTGACGGTGGCGCTGGGCCAGACCGAGAACGTGCCCTTCGACGGCATCCGGCTCCGCACCGCCAGCATCATGGGCAAAGTGGCGGTCGAGGGCACCGGCCTACCGGGCGTGACGGTCAACCTCTCCGGAGCAGAGTCCCGGAGTGCAACGACCGACGACATGGGCATGTACGTCTTCACCGAGCTGCGTGCCGGCGACTACATGGTCAGCATCTCGGGGTACGACGCCGAGGAGCACGAGTTCAGCCAGACATCCTGGTCGGGAGAAGTGTCGCTGGGCCAGACGGTCAACGTGCCCTTCGACGGCACCCGTCTGCGGACGGCTGGGATCAGCGGTCAAGTCAGCGTGGCCGGCGACGGCCTCGCCGGCGTCATGGTCTCGCTCGCGGGTCCGTCGTCGATGATGGACACGACGAACAACGCAGGGCAGTACGCCTTCTCGGGCTTGGCGGCCGGCACCTACACGGTGACGATCTCCGAGTACGACATGATGGCGTACACGTTCGAAGAGACGACCAAGACGGTCGAGCTGGCCGACGACCAGGCCGCCATCCAGAACTTCATGGGCGACCATGCGACGACGGCGAGCATCTCGGGATACATCTTCCTGGATGCGGACGAGAACAACGCCTACGACATGGATGAGGAAGACGCCCTTGAACTCGCCGGCGTGCAGGTCACCCTCCGCGGACCGGGTGTGACCGACACCCAATCTGCGATGACCGACGAGGCCGGGATGTTCATGTTCGAGAGCCTGATGGCTGGCATCTACCAAGTGGAGCTGAGCTCCGCCGCCCTGGAGGCCGCCATGAAGATGGAAGACTGGCCCGCGGGTGTCGAGTTCGGTGGAATGGCCGAAGGTACGGTCATCACCCTGGCCGCAGGTGCCTCGGAGATGTCGAACCTCCCCTTCGACATCACCATGCAGACCATCACCATGCAGGCGATGATGGGCAACGGCAAGGAAGGGGAAATGGCCATGGTCGGCGGCATGGTCGAGGGCGTAGGGATTGACCTCTATCCCACCTACGCCGCGGCTACCGCTGGCAGGAACCAGATCGGCGACATGGCCATGACCGACTCCATGGGGACTGCGAAGTTCATGTTCGCACGTGCTCTGGACACGTCGCCCGGCGGTGACACCGACTATGTCGTATTCGCCAAGGTGGCCTCGGTGCCCCACGCTGACCTGTCGGTGACGGCCAACGAAGTTCTGGAGATCACCTACTCGCCCCGGACGCTGATGGACATGGCGGCGGAGAGCGTTCAGCTGATCAACCGGCGAGCCAACGTCCGGTTCTGGATCAAGAACGTCAAGACCGACATGGGCGGAGACGAAGCGCAAGAAGGCTGGACGGCCGAAGTTCGCTCGAACCCGGCCAACAGCAGCGTCCTGCCTGGGGTCAAGGCATCCAGCAAGACGGGCATGGTCATGTTCACGGACGAAGCTCCCCCGGCCGACCTGCCGGTGAGTTTCTACATCCGCCTAGCCCCGAGCGACCAAGCGCGTGCTCATGGCGAGGCATTCATGGCAACTCCCGAGCCCTCCGAAGACACCGAAGGTGCCTCGATGGAAAGTGCCAAGGTGGCGGGTGGCGAGGATGCCGAGCCGTTGTTGGTCTACGAGCACAGTGGCCTCACGATGCCTGGCGACACTGCGGACCTGGGCGTGCTGCGACTGAAGTTCACGACGCAGACGTTGCAGGTCGGTGTGCACCACGAGCGCGATCATACCGAAGGTTTCAACACACAGGCATTCGTGGGTGGGGACATACGACCTTCAGGACCGGGCAGAGGCGTCCAAGTCAGGTTGCAGGCTGTAGACGAGTACGGCACTCCCAGAGACTGGGAGTACCCGGAGGGTGCCAAGCCAACCGGTGGCTCCGATATGCCCCGTTCTCCCAATGCCAACGGGTTGGTCACCTTCCAGGACTTGCCAGCGGATGTGGAGTTCGTAGTGGAGGCAGAACCAGACACTGGCCGCACTACCCAGCTTTACGGGATGACAGACGTGGACGCCTATATGTCCCGTCGTGCGGTCCCCAGCCGAGGCAAGTATTCGGTCGGCACTTTTGGCGAAGGTAGCGGAACTGGTCCGATCGTGGCTATCTGTCCGTTGTCTACCGAGCCCGGCTCGAACAACTGCTCGACCTTTGCCTACGGGTACAAGCACAACGTGGTTAGCGGTCTTCTCATACCGGGAACCAACCGGACTGCGACCAAGATATACCCGTCCAATGACAGCGTCTTGGTCACGCTCAAGAAGGTGAGTGGCCTCGCAAGCTGGCGCACCACGACGCAGCATGCTTTTGACGGTGCGGATGGCACGGGCGTTGACGCCAACGAATCTATATTTGAGTTCACTGGTGTCCCGGATGGCAGGTACGAGCTATCGGTCACTTCGAGAAAGGGCAACTGGAAGTGGGGCAGTGGTCGTGCCGACACAATTTCGGTACTTGCTGACGCCGCAGGGATCCCCGACACCACGGACTACACTGGGGGCCCGGGCGAAACCGTCGACCTCGTGTTCCAGAAAACGGTGATTGAAGGCACGGTGGCCAACTACACCGGCGAGCTACTCGATACAACAGGCCCGTCGCCGCATTACGTCCGGTCTAACCAGACCGTTGCTGGTGCGACGCTGACGCTCATGAGAAAGATCGGCACCAAGTACACAGACGTCGGGACGACGACAACGGATCGTCGTGGCAATTTCGTCTTTGACAACCTCGTAGAGGGCACCTACGCCGTCACCGGAACGAGCACGGACGACTATGAGCTCCGGGCGACCAACGGCCGCACGAAGAATCGCACCCCCGATCTGACCACGACTTCCCAACCTGATACCCTGACAGGCGCGACAAACACCATGTCGGTGACCAGCGGAGATTCGTTGCCGCGGTGGAGCTATGGCCAGGTTGCACTCAACAGCATCAGTGCCGGTGTGGCCTTGTCAGTGCTGGCGATGGAGGACGACGCGGACTTCGTTGTGCTGCGCAAGGACCGTTCCGTTGTCGGTGTGGTGACTAAGCCTGATGGAACCGACGCCGGCGACGCCAATGATCCGTACAAGGACATAGTCGTGAGCTTGATCAAGTGCGGTGCCGTTCAGGATATCTATACGGCCTATGTCGGTAGTTGCCCGTGGACCGGTAGTGACCCCACCTTCGGCACAAAGTCCACGACAACCGCGGCTGACGGAACGTACAGGTTTACGGGGCTCCCAGAAGGGATCTACATCGTCAATGTGGATGTGGGGAGATCCAACATCGCGGCACCTGACGCAAGCTCTACCCTCACGGTAGGGGCCGTCCTACTGAGCTACCAGAGCGAGGAAGAGCAGTTTGGCGAACTGCACATCATTCCACGGTAACACAGGCACAGCCAACCTTCGCGGCCTAGTCTTCTAGGTCGGGAAGAGCAGCAGAGGCTCGCCCCCGTCCGGTTCGCCGGGCGGGGGCGAAGTCTTGTTGGGGCGAAGGTCAAATGGGTAAAGGCTGAGTTGGAGTCCATCGAGGGCGCCCGACGCTGTGCGACGATCTTCGGGCGTCAGGTGCTACCCCAGCGTCGGCATTCGTGCTAGGGAAGCTTGCCGGCGACACGTGCACAACGCCGGCGCGAGCCATCAGGGAGGAGACGCTTCGCCTTCCACGCCTGCTCGGCTGTCTGACATTGATCGGGGATGCTCGAGCAAGTCCTGACACGCCCCGACCACAGGGAGCTGTGGCTAGGCGAGACTCGCCTGTACCCCATCGAGGCCAGGGTGGACCTCGGCACGGGGCGCGATCAAGGACTGGAGCGTCCCCGTCCGGTTCCTTGGACTACGGCGCGACCATCACCGTCCGTCGCCGACCATGGTCGTGGCCGTCCTTGTGGCCGCCGTACTGACTTCCTTGGCCTGGATCGCCTAGGAGGAGTGGGCCGCCCGGAGTGCATCCGCGAGGCTGCCGAGCACTACTACGGAGGCCCCATCGAGGACCGCCGCGGTGCCGCCGCGAAGCCGGCCTGGGAGGACCCGCTGGCCGCCGAGATCCATCAGAATCTCTTTAGCGGCAGGATGGCCCGATGAGTGCCCGCCGCCAGGAGCCCGTCCGCCTCCCCGTCCATGGGCCTGCGGACGGAAGCCGGGCACTGCTCCGCACTGTGAAAAAAATTAGTCCCATCCAGCCATCCAAACGCCCCAAGAGGGAGCACATACTGTCCCTACGCGGCCCAGGAGACCCCTGCCGGCCCGCTTCGGGGAGCCGGTCCGGGGTCGAGTTCCAAGCGGCCGTCCCCCCCCCACTTGGAGGCCGTAGACCATGGGCAGAACCACGAAGCCGTCCCGCGCATCCGAACCCGAGCCGCCGCGCCGTCGCAGGCACGACGCGACCTACAAGGCCCTGGGCCAGGAGGTCCTGGTCGTCCGGGACCTGCTCCGCAACTTCGCCGCCAAGGACTGGCATCATGAACTGGTGCTGCCGACGCTCGTGAGCTTCCCCACCGAGACCGTGGGCCCCGACCTCAAACGCCGGCTCACCGACGTGGCGTGGCGGGTCCAGCTCAAGAACGGACGCTGGGTGGTCGTGTTCTTCGAGTTCCAGTCCTCGCGAGACCCGGGCATGGCGGTTCGGACGCTGCTGTACAGCGCGACGGTGCTGGCGACCCTGCAACGGAGCGAAGAGCTGCGGCGCCTCCGGGGTCCCGACGGCGAGTTGCCGCTGGTGCTGGCGTTCGTGGTCTACACCGGCCGGCGGCCGTGGAACGCCGAGAATGCGGTGCGGGTGCCGACGGACAAGGGGAAGCTGCTCCCGGCGATGGCGCAGGCGATTCGGCGGGCTGGGCGTGCGTCATGAGCACGCGTTGCTTGACCTTCTGGCAGCGCTTGCGCAAGGTTGGTTGCCGGAGGACAGCGTGCTGAACTGGCTGGCGCAGCTGGAGCAGGACCCGTGGGCGAACCTTCCGCGGGTGCACGAAGCGATGGCGCGGCAGTGGGGCGGCCCGGAGCTGGAGCGCGAGTCGGCGCGTCGGGCGTTCGCGCAGTGGACGGAGGAGCGGATGCGGGCGGCGGGCGCGCCGCCGGCGATGCTGGTCGACATCAAGGAGCAGATCGTGAACCCAACGGGGGAGGAAGACATCGTGCAGACCTACGCAGAGTGGGCGGAGGGTCACCGGGCAGAGGGCCGGCAAGAGGGCCGGCAAGAGGGCGGCCGAGCGATGCTGGTGCGTCTGGTGTCGAGCCGCTTCGGGACCGACATCGGGACGCGGCTGGCGGAGATGGTTCGTGGGATGGGCGGGGAGGAGCTGGCGCGGGTCGGCGACGCCGTGGTGAAGTGCAGCACGGCGGACGAGCTCCTGGCGGCCGCCGCAAGCAACGGGGCGACTCAGCGCGGCTAGCCGCTAGCCACAGGGATCGGGTTCGCGCTGGCCCATCTCATCTGCCTCCGGTTTCGGGCGAGCGCGGACGCCGGAGGCGTTCGTTGAGGTCTTCGCGAGGCTGGCGGAGGACCTGCCGTCGCCGGAGGACGCTGCGGTTGCTGGAACACCGAGGCCTGTCGGCTCCCGTCCAATGGGCCTGCGGACGGACGTCTGGGCGGTGCTCCACGCTGCGAAAAAAAGTTGTCCCATCCAGCTATATAGGGCTAGCGGGAATGATGCCTAATTGGTCCGCATGGACCACGACCTCTCCTCTCTCCTGCGCGTGGACAGCGTCTTCGTCACCGAGACCGGCCGCCGCCGCGCGGCGGACATGGTGTGGCGGGCCCACCTGAAGACGGAGCCTTCCACGTGGGTGCTGCTCGACTTCGAGTTCCAGTCCACGGTGGACCGGAAGATGCACCGTCGGACGGACGACTACGCTAGGCTGTTGGAGACGGAGGCGGCCCGTCAGCCGTGGGGGCAGCCGCCGAACCGTGTGCGGGTGACGCCCGTGGTGCTCTACAACGGCGAGTATCGGTGGCCCGTGAAGCGGACGCCGCCGCTGGTGTGGCTGGGCGGCGAAGTGGAGCGGGTGTACAGGTACCACCTGGTTGACGTAGGTCCCCACGGTCGGTACGATCCGGAGTGGCGGGGAGCGGCTGCGGCGATGAGCCGGTTGGAGCGGGCGCGGACGCCGGCGGCGTTCGCCGAGGTCTTCGCGAAGCTAGCGGAGGACCTGCCGTCGCCGGAGGATGACGAGCTGAAGCGAGCGTTCTACCGGTGGGCGCTGCGGCTGCTGGCGCACCGAAACCTGCCGGTGGAGGCACTGTCCAAGGTGGAGGACCTGACGGAGGGACTGCCGATGATCGTGGAGAGGATGAAGCAGTGGGAGAGGGACTGGCACCGCCAGGGCCTGCAGGAGGGCGTCCGCCGGGGCCACGCGAAGGGCCAGCAGCAGTTGTTGGTGCGCCTAGCGGGCACGAAGTACGGGTCTGCGGTGGCTCGGCGACTCGAGGCGGTGCTGGAGGGGGTCGCCGATCCGGGCCGGACGGCGGCCATCTCGGACCTGGTCCTCCAACACGAGAAGGGCGACGAGTTCATGGCCGCGGTGCACGGGACGAAATGACCGCGACCCGGCGGTAACGCCCCTTCCTGGAGCCCATCCGCTTCCCTGTCCACGGCCTGCGGACGGAAGGTTCGTGCAAACTCTGTGAGGCCACGACCGACCAAAGAAGTCGAAGCGTCCACCAAAATCGGGGCAGGTTTACCCAGCGAGCTCCGGGAAGACGCGCCCCCGTGTGGAAGGAAGCTAAGTGCTGCTCCGCGCTACTAGAAAAATTAGTCCCATCCAGCTATCCAAACGCCCCAAAATCGAACACATACTGTCCCTACGCGGCCCAGGAGACCCCTGCCGGCCCGCTTCGGGAGCCGGTCCGCCGGTCCGGGGTCGAGTTCCAAGCGGCCGTCCCCCCGACTTGGAGGCCGTCGACCATGGGCAGAGCCACGAAGCAGTCCCGCGCATCCGAACCCGAGCCGCCGCGCCGTCGCAGGCACGACGCGACCTACAAGGCCCTGGGCCAGGAGGTCCTGGTCGTCCGGGACCTGCTCCGCAACTTCGCCGCCAAGGACTGGCATCATGAACTGGTGCTGCCGACGCTCGTGAGCTTCCCCACCGAGACCGTGGGCCCCGACCTCAAGCGACGGCTCACCGACGTGGCGTGGCGGGTCCAGCTCAAGAACGGACGCTGGGTGGTCGTGTTCTTCGAGTTCCAGTCCTCGCGGGACCCGGGCATGGCGTTACGGACGCTGCTGTACAGCGCGACGGTGCTGGCGACCCTGCAGCGGAGCGAAGAGCTGCGGCGCCTCCGGGGTCCCGACGGCGAGTTGCCGCTGGTGCTGGCGTTCGTGGTCTACACCGGCCCGCGGCCGTGGAACGCCGAGAACGCGGTGCGCGTGCCGCTGGACAAGGGGAAGCTGCCTCCGGCGATGGCGCAGGCGATCGGCGGTCTGGGCGTGCGTCACGAGCACGCGTTGCTTGACCTTCTGGCGGCGCTTGCGCAAGGTTGGTTGCCGGAGGACAGCGTGCTGAACTGGCTGGCGCAGCTGGAGCAGGACCCGTGGGCGAACCTTCCGCGGGTGCACGAAGCGATGGCGCGGCACTGGGGCGGCCCGGCGCTGGAACGCGAGTCGGCGCGTCGGGCGTTCGCGCAGTGGACGGAGGAGCGGATGCGGGCGGTGGGTGCGCCGCCGCCGATGCTGGTCGACATCAAGGAGCAGATCGTCAACCCAACGGGGGAGGAAGACATCGTGCAGACCTACGCAGAGTGGGCGGCGGGTCACCGGGCAGAGGGCGGCCGAGCGATGCTGGTGCGTCAGGTGTCGAGCCGCTTCGGGGCCGATGCGGGGACGCGGCTGGCGGAGATGGTTCGTGGGATGGGCGCGGAGGAGCTGGCGCGGGTCGGCGACGCCGTGGTGAAGTGCAGCACGGCGGACGAGCTCCTGGCGGCCGCCGCAAGCAACGGGGCAACCCAGCGCGGCTAGCCGCTAGCCACAGGATCGGGTTCGCGCTGGCCCATCTCATCTGCCTCCGGTTTCGGGCGAGCGCGGACGCCGGAAGCGTTCGTTGAGGTCTTCGCGAGGCTGGCGGAGGACCTGCCGTCGCCGGAGGACGCTGCGGTTGCTGGAACACCGAGGCCTGTCGGCTCCCGTCCAATGGGCCTGCGGACGGACGGCTGGGCGGTGCTCCACGCTGCGAAAAGGGCTCTTCACTTGATATGGTGGATTGGGTCGGCATCCGTGCCAGGGAGGCTTGCTGGCGACCCGCAGGTTGCTCGGAGCACAACGCCCGTCCAGACTTGGCGAATTCAGTGCGAACTGCGCCCTCGGGGGAGCTTCGGGAAGTTCTCGGGGCTTCTCGCCGATGCAAGCTGAGCTGGGGTCCGTCGAGGGCGCCCGACGCTGTGCGGCGACCTTCGGGCGTCAGGCGCTGCCGCAGCGTCGGCATTCGTGCCAGGGAAGCTTGCCGGCGACCCGCCGCTCGCTCCGAGCACAACGCCCGTCCAGCAATGGCGAGTCCAGTGCGAACTGCGAGCCATCAGGGAGGAGGCGCTTCGCCTTCCCACGCCTGCCCGCAGGTCCGACATCGACCGGACCCAGCCGGGGCGAGGGCCGCCCGGATCGGCAACGGGATGCTCGAGGCAATGAACTCGCTCGTGCAGGCGGCCGAGGTGCGCACCCGCGGATGCCGCACCGCCGAGAACTTCGTCGTCGTCGCCTACCTCTGAGGAGGCGTTCTTGGGTGCACGCAACCAAGTCGACGCCAGACGTTGCCGTGGAGACCGACGGTGCGGCGACCCGGCGACGACGCGCGGGAAGTCGTGTTCGCTTGGGAGCGCCCAGGCTGGCGCTGCTACCCTGCCCGGCGGCCTTCGGCTGGCCGAGGACGGAGGTCGAGGCCGCCGAGGTGGAAGAGGATCGCGGCAGCGAACCGGTCGTGATTGCGGAAGCCCCGGCTCCGGGCCTTGACCATCTGGATCCTGCTGTTGATCCCCTCGGCCGGGCCGTTGGTCGCCCGCAACACGACCGCGTTGACGATCCCCCACAGATGGGCCCGCACCATCTGCGCGACCTTGACGACGGGGGCGAGCCCCGTGCGCGACGCCCATTGCAGCCAGTGAAGCCACGCCGTCTCGGCCCAGCCCCGGCTCCGGTAGCCCCACAGCTTCGAGGCCGCCTCCTTCACCGCCCACGCCCGCGCCGTCCGGTCCACGCTCTTGCGCAACGCCGCGAACGCCAGCTTCTCCGCGTGCGTCATCTTCGCGCGCCCCGCCAGCCACTTGTAGCGCGTCCTCGCCAGCACGGCGTTGCCTTGGGCCAGCAGCTCCCGATGCTCCGCTCGCCGCACCTTGTCCACCGCGTCGCCCAGGTGCTTCGCCACGTGGAAGCGGTCGAACGCCGTCTTCCGCTCCGCTTCGGGAACCCATGCCCGCGTCGCCGCCACGTACGGCCGCCACATGTCCATCGACACGCTCTGAACCGCCGCCAGCCGCTCCTTGCCCATCCGCCGGTAGAACGACTCCAGCGACTCCCGGCTCCGCCCCTCCGCCACATGCAGCACCCGCCCCGTGTCCGGGTCCGACACCACCGTCACGTACCGGTGGCGCCGCTTGAACGACGTCTCGTCCACGCTCAGCCGCCGCACCGGCTCCACGCGCCTGCGCGCCAGCCCTCGGCGCACCGCCCGCTCCATGATCCCGCTCACGGCGTTCCAACTCATCCTCATGCGCGTCGCCACCGCCCGGATGCTGGCCTCCCGCAACCAGCCGACAACCTCCATCTCGAACGCCGCCGTGTACCTCGACCGCCCCTCCGCCCACGGCACCGGCAACGTCGCCACGCCGTGCTCGGGACAGTCGACCCTCGGCACGCCGCACACGAAGAACGTCTTGTAGCCCCAGGCGTCCAGGTTCCGCCACTCCCGCTCCCGCGTGTCGTATCGGCGGCACGAACGCCCGCACTCCGGGCACCGCAACGCCGCGCCCGCCCGCCTCTCCACCCGAACCCGCAGCTCCTTGCGTTCCGCGTCCTCGACAACCTCGGTCGCCAGCCACTCGTGCCCGAGCCCGAGTACGCTGTTCAGCCACTTCGGCTCCTCCATCCGTCCTCCCTAGTTCAGTCACTCGGAGTCGTCCCCTCGTCGAGAACGCCGAACCCCAATCCTATCACGTCCACCATATCAGGGGAAGAGCCAAAAAAAGTTGTCCCATCCAGCTATACAGGGCCAGCGGGAATAATGCCTAATTGGTCCGCATGGACCACGACCTCTCCTACCGGGACCTCTTCGCCTTCGCTCGGATGGTGCGGAGCACGCTGCGGCTCCACCTGCCCGAGCTGGCCGCCGAGCTGGACCTCTCCTCTCTCAGGCGTGTGGAGAGCGTCTTCGTCACCGAGACTGGCCGTCGCCGCGCGGCGGACGTGGTGTGGCGCGCCCACCTGAAGACGGAGCCTTCCACGTGGGTGCTGCTCGACTTCGAGTTCCAGTCCACGGTGGACCCGGAGATGCGCCGCCGTGTGAAGACCTACGCCGCGCTGTTGGAGGAGGAGGCGGCCCGTCAGTCGTGGGGCAAGCGTCCGAACCGTGTGCGGGTGGCGTCGGTGGTGCTCTTCAACGGCGAGGACCGGTGGCTGGTGGAGCGGATGTCGGCGCCGATGTGGACGGGCCAAGAGGTGGAGCGTGTGTTGAGCTACCACCTGGTTGACGTAGGTCCCCACGGTCGGTACGATCTGGAGTGGCGGGGAGCGGCTGCGGCGATGAGCCGGTTGGAGCGGGCGCGGACGCCGGCGGCGTTCGCCGAGGTCTTCGCGAAGCTGGCGGAAGACCTGCCGTCGCCGGAGGATGACGAGCTGAAGCGAGCGTTCTACCGGTGGGCGCTGCGGTTGCTGGCGCACCGAAACCTGCCGGTGGAGGCACTGTCCAAGGTGGAGGACCTGACGGAGGGACTGCCGATGATCGTGGAGAGGATGAAGCAGTGGGAGAGGGACTGGCACCGCCAGGGCCTGCAGGAGGGCGTCCGCCGGGGCCACGCGAAGGGCCTGCGGGAAGGAGTCCGCAAGGGTCGCGTCGAGGGTCGTGCGGAAGGCCAGAGGGAAGGCCGTCGCGAGGGCCATGTGGAGGGCCAGCAGCAGCTGCTGGTACGCCTAGCGGGCGCGAAGTTCGGGTCTGCGGTGGCTCGGCGACTCGAGGCGGCATTGGAGGTCGCCGATCCGGGCCGGACGGCGGCCATCTCGGACCTGGTCCTCCAACACGAGACGGGCGACGAGTTCATGGCCGCGGTGTACGGGACGAGGTGACCGCGACCCGGCGGTAGCCCATGTCCGCGCTTCGCCTCCCCGGACTGGGCCCCATCGTCGGGCACACGACGCCCACCACCAGCCGCATCTGGGCGCGGGCCGACCCGGCGACCGACGGCGGAGACCACCCGGACGCCACCCGCCGCACGATGGCCGTCATCGGCGTCCTCTCGAAGGACGGCGCCACACTCGACCCGATGCCGACCGCCTACTTCCGCCTGCGCCGCGAGTTCGATCGCAGCGGCAGCATCAACCTGGGCGAGGACGCGATCCGGCTGCCGGAGGACGACGCGCCGTTCGTCCTGGAGCCCGACTCCGAGTACGAGGTCCGGGTCGGGTACCTCGTTCTCGACGACGCCCTGGACGACGACGACGAGTTCGAGAGCGACGCGCTGCTCCGCCGGCTTTCGCACTCGAGCGCATGGCGCGACGACCTGCGCCGCCTGGACCCTGCCAAGGCCGGTGCCGTCGTGCGCACGTTCCCCGCCGAGGGCCGCGACGGAGGCCGGCTCAGCTTCCTGCTGGGCTCGTGCCGCTACCCGGGCCTGCTGTGGAAGGTCCGCCACTCGGACCGCATCTTCGCGCCCATGGCCCGCTTGGCCGAGGGGAAGGCGGCCAGCCCGGACGCCGCCGCCGCCGCGACCGCAGCCGCGCACGCCGACCGCCCCCGCTTCGCGCTGATGGTGGGAGACCAGATCTACGCCGACATGTTCAGCACGTTCGTCCCCTTCGGCCGGGCCGACACCTACCGCGAGTTCCGCGACCGCTACCTGACGGCGTTCGGGTCGCCCCGGATCCGCCGCCTCATGCAGCGGCTGCCCACGTACATGATCCTGGACGACCACGAGATCGAGGACAACTGGTCCCAGGACCGCCTCCGCCGGTCGGCCAAGCACCAGCTGTTCACGATCGCCGTGGACGCCTACCTGAGCTATCAGTGGAGCCACGGCCCACGGACGTGGGGCCGCCGACTCTACTACCGCTTCGACTGCGCCGGCCTGCCGTTCTTCGTGCTCGACACGCGCACCCAGCGGTTCATCGAAGGCCCCGAGGGCGACCTGTCGCGCAACAACCTGCTGGGCCATCCGACACTGCCCGGCGCACCTCCCGGCCAGCTGCAACTGTTGCTCGACTGGCTGACGGAGCAGCAGGCCGCCCGCGGCAACGCCCCCAAGTTCGTGGTGACCTCGGGCGTGTTCGTGCCCAGCCCCGTCTCGGCCCGCACGGCCCTGGCCAAGACCGAGCCGGAGGCACTGGAGCGGAGCGACGGCTGGCCCGCGTTCCCCACCACCCGCGCCGCGGTCCTGCGCCGCATCGTGGACGCCGGCGTCCAGAACGTGGTGTTCCTCTCGGGCGACATCCACTGCTGCAACGTGGCGGCGATATCGTTGCGCGGCACGCCGGAAGCCGAGCAGATCAAGATGTTCTCGGTCACGTCGTCGGCGTTCTACTGGCCGTTCCCCTTCGCCGACGGAGAGCCCTCCGACTTCGTGCACGACTCCCGCGCCGAGGGCCAGGAGGACACCTTCCGCTTCCAGGACGCCCAGGGCCGCGAGGTGGCAATGGACTACCGGGCCCGGAACTTCTCCCAGGAGGACAACTTCTCCCACCTGACCGTGGACCGCGAGGCCGCCGAGCTCCGCGTCCGCGTGTACGACAAGCGCGGCCAGCCCGTGGTGGAGGACGACGGCCGCGGCGGCAAGGTTCGCCTCGACGCCAAGCTGGGGCTGGCAACGTGGTAGGGGGCGCGCGAAGAGTGCCATCAGCTTCTTCTTGCGGCGAGCGTTTCTACCGGTGGGCACTGCCGTCGCTGGAACACCGAGGCCCGTCGGTTCCCTGACGTCGCGTTCGTTCTGGACACTGATCGGTTTCCGCGCTATCATGTCTCGAGGTATGGATGCGCATCGGCATCCTGCCGTTCCCTCCATACCGATCCCGGAACCCCCGGCAGGAACGATGAGTCAGTCCAGGCGCAGGCATCGTAGACGTGCGGGGGCCGTGTTCCACCGATGCGCGTTGCAGGTAAACCCTGCGAGTTACGCCAAGTTCCGCGGCAAGCAACCGCCCGATGCTACCTCGCACCCGAACGCGATGGTAGCCAAGGCAAAACAAATGGACATCTCTGTTCTGGCGATCACCAACCATAACAATGCCGACGATGTTGGTGCATTCCAAGAAGCTGCTCATGGGTCCAACGTCACGATTTTCCCAGGCTTCGAGATCTCGTCCAGCGAAGGCGTACATGTGCTATGCATCTACCCGGCACATGCGTCTCCCGAGCAGTTGGATCGCTACCTCGGCGACCTTGGAGTACGGGAGACGAGGCCATCATCGGACTTGTCTTCCTACCCGCTCAGAGACATCCTGGTGAAGGTGAAGGCCCAGAACGGGATTTCGATTGCCGCCCATGCAACTTCTGACAGAGGCATCCTTGGTATCCTTGAGGGCCAAGCCCGAGTAATCGCTTGGCACGACCCCAACCTGCTCGCCATCCAAATTCCTAGCAGCCTCCACGACCTGCCCGAAGGCCTGAGGCGCATTGTTCGTGGCGAGCACCCTGAGTACCGCCGACCTCGGCAGGCCAGGGGCAGTATAGATGTCGCCATTGTCAACGCGAAGGATGTTTTTAACCCCGAGGACTTGGAAGACCCCGGCGCTACGGTCCATATAAAGATGTCCAAGCCCAGCATAGAGGGCTTCCGGCAGGCTTTTCTGGATGCCGACTCCCGCATTCGCCTCAACTCCGACGCCCCGACGCCCGATCACGCCGAATTCGTATCCATCGAGTGGCGTGGTGGCTTTCTCGACGGTGCTTCCGTGCCGCTCCACCCCAACCTGAATGTCGCGATCGGTGGTCGAGGCGCGGGCAAGTCAACCCTGGTCGAGAGCATCCGATACGCTCTTGACTTGGCCCCGGTCGGCGACGAGGCGCGAAAGGTCCATGGCGACATCGTGCGGCATGTGCTGATCGTAGGACTGACCCCGAAGGGAGCGGCTGGCGACGGTACGGCGGCGGTCGCGCCCGAACACATCGGTTCCATAGACGAACCGTCGGTAAGGGAGCTTGTGGAGGAGGTTCTCGAGGGTGGCAGAAACGCTTTCGAGACAAGGCGAGTCAAGTACGGCTTCTGACAGGAAGAGAGACATGACCAGAGTCGAGCTGCTTGAGATGCTGCGGAACGGCGAGGACTCGCATGTCGAGTTCATGAGAGACGACGTGCAGAACTTCAAGCTGGCCAAGGAGCTGGTCGCGTTCCTCAATCTGGACGGAGGCACACTTCTGCTCGGGGTCGAAGACGACGGGAGCATTTCCGGCGTGACGCGACCCAGACTCGAAGAGTGGATGGGCGAACTTTGTCGGGCCAAAATCTCACCGCCCGTGGTACCCTTACTGCATTGGGTCAGAGACGCTGACTCCGCCAAGGACGTATTGGCTGTGCGCGTCTCGGCCGGACTCGACAAGCCCTACGCACGGGTCCACAACAGTCGGAAGACGTACTACATCCGCGTCGGGAGCAGCAGCCGCGAAGCAAGTCGTGAGGAGCTCGGGCGCATGTATCAGGCATCAGGTTACATACGTCACGGGTTGCGGCCAGTATCGGGCGCCGACATTACGGCCTTCGATCGACGGCGACTGCGGGACTACTGCTTGCGACTGCTTCGAGCCGACGTTCCAGAAGACGGCGATCGAGAAGGCTGGGAGGGACTACTGGCGAACCTGGAACTCATGACCGAGTCCGGGAGCGTGTACCTGGCGACCGTCGATGGCTTGCTTCTGTTCGGCAAGAGTCCAGCTCGCTACCTATCTCAGGCCGGGGTTCGAGCCATCTGCTACACAGGCACGGAACCGGACTACGCCACTCGCGCCGACGAGGTTTTGCGGGGGCCTTTGGTGCCACTAGCTGGCGACGATGGTAGGCTCGTCGAAAACGGTCTGGTCGAGCAGGCTTGGGACTTTGTAAGGCGCAATACAACACCGACAGCACGATTGGACGGCCCACGGCGTGTGGATGGATGGGACTTTCCAGAACAGGTCGTCCGGGAGGCAATTGTCAACGCGCTGGTGCACAGAGACTACAGCATTGCCGGTACCGACGTCACCGTGGCTATTTTTGCTGACCGCATGGATGTAGAGAGCCCCGGCAGGTTGCCGAATACCGTAACGGTGGACAGGATGAAGGGAGGCGTGCGCTACGCACGCAACCAGACCCTGGTGAACATCATGAGAGACTACAGGTACGTGGACGCACGAGGCATGGGGGTGAGGATGAAGATGATCCCAGGCATGAGGGATCATAACGGGACGGATCCAGAGTTCATCGCAGAGGAGCACCGCTTCACCGTACGCCTGTGGAAGACGGCAGAGCAGCAAGGAGGAGACCGGTGAAAACAGCACCAACCAGATGAGACGGTAGAGACATGGTGTTACGGGCCGTCGAAAACTGCACACTTCTGGCCGTTGAAAATTGCACACATCGGACTCCTGATCGAGGGGTAGTGCTAGCCCGTTGGGCAGCCACCGAAGGGTGGACCGGATCGCGGTGCATGGCCGTTGCGGTGGCGCAGGGCGGGCGGCGGATCTACTACGGCACGCTGTGAGCTAGCCGCCTTCGGTCACCCAGTTGCTTGCGGCTGCCAGCAGCTCATCCCCCGTGTCGCAGCTAGTACTCAGCGAGTCCGGTCGGGTTCGCCCCAACTCGAACCGCCTACGACGCACTGGGCCTGCTGCTCCTGGCGTTACTGGCCGGATGCGATACCATCGACATGACGTGGCACCCAGCGAGTGCCTGGAAGAGCCGTTCTGTGATCGTGGCCGTCCTGGTGGCCGCGGTACTGACTTCCCTGGCCTGGATCGCCTGGGAGGAGTGGGCCGCCCGGAGTGCATCCGCGAGGCTGCCGAGCACGACTACGGAGACCCCGCCGAGGACCGCCGCGGTGCCGCCGCGAAGCTGGCCTGGCGAAGACGTGGAGGCGGAAACGTCAGCCGCCCCGCCCCCCCGCCAGGAGCCCCGTCCGCCTCCCGTCCATGGGCCTGTGGAAGGAAGCTAAGTGCTGCTCCGCGCTACTAGAAAAATTAGTCCCATCCAGCTATCCAAACGCCCCAAAATCGAACACATACTGTCCCTACGCGGCCCCGGAGACCCCTGCCGGCCCGCATCGGGAGCCGGTCCGGGGTCGATTCCAAGCGGCCGTCCCCCCCCTTGGAGGCCGTCGACCATGGGCAGAACCACGAAGCCGTCCCGCGCATCCGAACCCCAGCCGCCGCGCCGTCGCAGGCACGACGCGACCTACAAGGCCCTGGGCCAGGAGGTCCTGGTCGTCCGGGACCTGCTCCGCAACTTCGCCGCCAAGGACTGGCATCATGAACTGGCGCTGTCGACGCTCGTGAGCTTCCCCACCGAGACCGTGGGCCCCGACCTCAAGCGACGGCTCACCGACGTGGCGTGGCGGGTCCAGCTGAAGGACGGGCGCTGGGTGGTCATGTTCTTCGAGTTCCAGTCCTCGCGGGACCCAGGCATGGCGGTGCGGACGTTGCTGTACAGCGCGACGGTGCTCGCGACCCTGCAGCGGAGCGAGGAGCTGCGGCACCTCCGGGGTCCCGACGGCGAGCTGCCGCTGGTGCTGGCGTTCGTGGTCTACACCGGCCGGCGGCCGTGGAACGCCGAGAATGCGGTGCGGGTGCCGATGGACAAGGGGAAGCTGCCCCCGGCGATGGCGCAGGCGATCGGCGGTCTGGGCGTGCGTCACGAGCACGCGTTGCTTGACCTTCTGGCGGCGCTTGCGCAAGGTTGGTTGCCGGAGGACAGCGTGCTGAACTGGCTGGCGCAGCTGGAGCAGGACCCGTGGGCGAACCTTCCGCGGGTGCACGAAGCGATGGCGCGGCACTGGGGCGGCCCGGAGCTGGAACGCGAGTCGGCGCGTCGGGCGTTCGCGCAGTGGACGGAGGAGCGGATGCGGGCGGCGGGCGCGCCGCCGGCGATGCTGGTCGACATCAAGGAGCAGATCATCAACCCAACGGGGGAGGAAGACATCGTGCAGACCTACGCAGAGTGGGCGGCGGGTCACCGAGAAGAGGGTGGCCGAGCGATGCTGGTGCGTCAGGTGTCGAGCCGCTTCGGCGCCGATGCGGGGACGCGGCTGGCGGAGCTGGTTCGTGGCATGGGCGGGGAGGAGCTGGCGCGGGTCGGCGACGCCGTGGTGAAGTGCAGCACGGCGGACGAGCTCCTGGCGGCCGCCGCAAGCAACGGGGCGACTCAGCGCGGCTAGCCGCCAGTCGGTCACGACAGGTCCAACGCGCCCCGTGGCCGTCGTGATCGGGCCTTCCGTTTAAGCCGCCCTCGTGCACGACCAAGTAGAACCGGCGCGATCCGCTGCGAACGCCGGCTCGGAAGCCGTCAGTCGCCCCTATCGGAAGCTTGCGATCAAGCAGAGTCGGAGGCTATACTTCCATGCCCTCTACTCGCAACGGAGCGAAGGCTAATGCTGGCGCGACTGACACCCGACAACCAAATCACGTTGCCCGAGGCCGTGACTGGCGGACTCGAAGGGACGGAGTACGTCGAAGTGACCGTGGAGAACGGTCGCATCGTCCTGACGCCCGTAGAGGTTGTTCGCGCCGCTGCGGTTCGAGCCAAGCTGGCGGCGATGGGCATCACCGAGGAAGACGTCAACGACGCCGTGGAGTGGGCACGCAGTTCCGCTGCCCGGGATGAGGTCTAGCGCTGAACCGACGTCGGCCTTTCTCGCAGCCATTCGCGAAACTGTCGTGGGGTAAGGATGGGCACGGAGAACTTTGGCGCGAGTTCAAGAAGGTGGTGGTCGCTCGCAACGAGAGCGTCGGCCTCTCCGGTGAGGGCTAGCTCGAGAAACGGTTACTGGCAGACAGCACGAGTGCCGAGATCAGCACGCTTGTGTCGTGGACGACGCGAACCGGAGTCTTCATCGTGGCTCCTCCTGTTTTGCCACGGAGCCGAATCCCAGGAGACGCTCGATTCGGTCCAGGACATCCGGCTCGAACTTCCCGGCGAGTTGGGGTCGGAATGCGCTTCGCCAGCCGAGAGCCACTTGGAGCGGGCGCGGACGCCGGAGGCGTTCGTCGAGGTCTTCGACTGCCGATGATCGTGGATCCCGCAGGAGCGTCCTTGCCCTGCCACCCCCTCGAACCCTACTTTCCTCGAGCACCAAGTACGCCGCCCCTCATGCCTCCAAGCCCGAGGTTCTTTATGGCAGTCGGCTCCCCGTCTTCGCACCGCTCGCCGGCTTCGACCCCATCCGCCCGGCGGCGGATTCCGGCCGTGAAGGTGCAGCAGTGGATGCCCGAATGGGATGACATCCATTGGAACGACGACGAGTATCGCTCCTATCCCCCCAAGTGGTTCTACCAGTTCAGCATGTCCGCCGCCGATCTCAAGCTATTGAGCGGCATTTACCGTCGCACTGCCGACCGCCGCCACGCGAGAGATGACCTCGGGATCCAGCGGCGCCACGAGCCACAGCGATCCGCTGCGATCCAGCGCCATGTGCGTGCCGGATATCCCTGGTCCGACCTCAGCAAGGCTCAGCGCAAGTCAGGTCGTTTCAACGACCTTCGCCAACCTGGCTGGCTCCCGACAGCTATTGTCGTCAATCTTCTGGTCGACGGCAGTGGCCGCAACGGCGTCCAGATAGAACCTGCCGATGTCGTCAAGGTGATTGACCGGCCCGATTCGACAGCATTAGTCGAGCTTCCAGATAACTTCCGTCGTGGATGGACATACAAGACTTTACCACCTATCGAAGTCATTGACGGCCAACACCGCCTTTGGGCCTTCAGTGAAGGCACAGCTACCCACTTTGAAGTTCCGGTGGTAGCCTTCGTCAACCTCGACCTCAGCTGGCAGGCTTATCTTTTCTACACCATCAACATCAAGCCCAAGAAGATCAACCGGAGTCTTGCATTTGACCTATATCCTCTCCTTCGCAACGAGGAGTGGCTCACCCGTTTCGAGGGCCCACTTGATCTACCGGGAAACCCGCGCCCAGGAGTTGGTCGATCTTCTATGGGCGACGCCCATTAGCCCATGGCACCACCGCATCAATATGCTGGGCGATCCCGGCCACCGCGAACTGCAAGTGACGCAAGCTGCATGGATTAGAGCGTTGCTCGCATCTTTCGTCAAGAAATGGGTGGGACAGAGAATAAGCATCGGCGGGCTGTACGGCACCAAGTATCCTGACCGACAAGTACTGCCTTGGGACCTCTATACACAGGCAGCATTTCTGATCGTCATTGGGCTTGAACTGCAAGATGCTATTGAGGGGTTCCGCGGCACCTGGGCCGCCGCCCTCCGAAACGCCTCCAGCGTGCAGGATGGCGGCGATCCCGCGTTCTTTGGACGACACAATTTGCTAAATCAGGATCAAGGCGTCCGCACAGTTCTGCAAGTTGCCAACGACATCTTTTTTGTCCGTCGGCCCGATTTCACCCTTGCCTGGCTCAACGAGGCCGACGAGAGCCCCGCGGAGCTAGTCACCCCAAGTGAGGCCGATCGAGTGCAGAAGATTGTCGCCGGGCTGCGTACCACCCACCTCGGTAGACTCGCTCGTGACCTCGGCCAGGCTCTCTGCACCTACGACTGGAGGGCATCCAGCGCGCCCGGCGTCAGGGACAGAGAGGAGCTCCGAAACTTGAAGCAGAGTTTTCGCGGCAGTAGCGGTTACAGGCGGATGAGAGAGGATGTACTGTTGCACCTGTCTAGAGGCGACGGGTGGGTTGCAACCGCGGCCAAGACGGTCTGTTCCGGCCTCGGCTACGACTTGTCATAAGCTACTGCTGTGGCCGTGACCGATTGCAGCCTAGGCAAGGGCATCGCTGAAGCAGACTCTGGTGCCGTCACCGACGCCCTGCTTCGAGCAAGCACCGACTATTGGCCCCGGGGCCGTTGGCTTGATCCCGACAGTCCCAAGGACATGGTCGCCGAGTTTCGAGACGGCCGGTGCCCCAAGGCTAGCCATGTTTCCGAGTATGTTGCGGTGTCTGCGCTCCACCATTGCTACGACGGATGGTCGTACTTGTCGCAGGCACTTGTTGCAGAGGCGTCCGCAAATTTTGCTGTAGCACGACATCATAGCTACTATGCGGAACTGCGAGCTGCAATGTCCTTTCTCGCCGTCCATGGAATAGCGGTTATGCATAACCGTCACGCAATCGTCACTACGACGGGTGCCTGCAATACCGCGTTGCCTCGCATGGGCACTCACAAGTTTGCATGGAAGGCCCTGTCCTTGCTGTGCAGACACACCAACTACTGTGTCTTCTTAGACGTCATCCAGCCCGGTCGCAACACCTTGGCTGACTGGACTGCACCTCTCCTCCACGGCATTGCGAAACACGTCACCGACAAGTGGATGAATGACTGGAGCAGGAACTTCTACCGTGATCCAGACGACAGATGGTCAAGGAATCGGGCCAGCTATAGCCCGACTGCGTTGTTGACCGAAGGGCCCAGGCCCGCCCGCCAGGTCGCGGACATGTTGATTGCCATGTGGAGGCTGGTTGAACCGCATGGTGCGGACGGTTTTGCGGTGCTGGATCGTTCCTTGCTCCGACAAGCATTGGGCCAACTGCTTGATGAATCGTCAGGCGACCAACCGGGTCTAGCAGTGATCTCGGAGGTTCATGAGGCCCCCAACCCCCGAACGGAGGCGATACGCAGGATGACGGAAGGCTTGGCGCTGTCAGGGTCCCAGAACCGCTATTGGCATGATGTTCTTATGGCGGACGATCAAGACACTGACGACTTTGTCGCTCAAGCGTCGATGAAGGCATATGACTCCCATCAGTTGCTGACGAGGGCACTGCTGCTTTTACGGCTTGCGACAGGAAGCGTAGCCGAATTGTTAGCTGTGAGTGGTGGTGACGCACGGCAAGTGCTAAGCTTTTGGTTGAACGACTTGCGAATGAGGAGGCACTTGTGGCCAGACAATGAACCACCCGAAGAGTTCTCAGATCTCTGGGACGATGTCGACGACTCAATCCAGGAGATCGATTACTGGCGGCGCCGTGGGGGGTGCTACTACGAGATGTGGCGAGATCACGGTGATGCCGTGACCACACTCACGACTACAGAGCGGATATTCCTCTGGGGGCTAGGCTTGTGAAGTACATGGGTTCCAAGCGGCAAATGTTGCTGAATGGCCTTGGCGAAGTCTTAGCCAATGAGGCGAGGACGGCGGCTCGGATCGTGGACTTGTTTTCCGGGAGCGGATCTGTGTCCTGGTTTGCGGCTTCCGAGCTCGGCCAGCGAGTGCTGGCGAGTGACTTGCAGGAATACGCGTGTGTATTGGCTAGGGCGGTTGTCGAAAGAACCAACACGTTCGACGTTGGACGTATTGAACGGGATTGGTTTAGGCGCGTGGTCCGGAGTCGGAGTCGAACCAGGGGCTGGAAGGAGGCTTGTGATCTTGACCGGAACGGATCGACAATCGAGTCGTGGTGCACACGCGCCAGGGCATTGTGTTCTGTGGCGGGCAGAAGCGCCGGGCCGATCTGGGCGGCGTACGGAGGCTACTACTTTAGTCCAAGGCAAGCGATGACGTTTGATGCGATGTTGCGCATGCTGCCTGCGGAGCCACAGATCAGGACCGTTTGTTTGGCGGCTACGATTATATCGGCAAGTTGTTGTGCGGCGGCACCTGGTCATACGGCCCAACCGTTTAAGGCAAACGCGACGGCCGGCAAGTACCTTCGGGAGGCGTGGCTACGCGATCCACTCGTGTATGCCCGGCGCACAGTGGAGAAATTGGCGGGACGGTACGCCCAACACACAGGGAGCGCGGTACGGTCGGACGCCAACGTTCTTGCGACCAGACTGGCTGACGGCGACCTGGTGTTTGTGGACCCGCCGTACTCGTCTGTACAGTACAGTCGGTTTTATCATGTGCTGGAGACAGTCGCAACTGGAAAATGCGGCTTGGTTCAAGGTACTGGACGATATCCGCCTAGGTCCGAGCGGCCAACGTCTTTGTATAGCCAACAATCGGCGGCGGCAGAAGAAGTTCGTAGGTTGCTGCACTCGTTGGCCGGCAACGGATGCCGAGCCGTAGTGACGTTTCCAGCTGGACTATGCAGCAATGGTTTGTCTGGAGAAATGGTGGAAGCGGAAGCCAGGGAGCACTTTGACGTCAAGAGGTACGAGGTCAGGGGGCGGTTTAGTACGCTTGGCGGCAATACACGGAATAGGGCAGCACGTCAGGGAATCAAGGAACTCATACTAGTTCTGCGATAGCGGTAGCGAGGGCGGGCCCCGTCCCGCGGCTCGGATCCTGGCCGCCCGGTACGGAAGCCGCCGCCCCCAGAGAGGTGGAGCGGGTGTTGAGCTACTTCCTGGTTGACGTGGGTCTCCACGGTCGGTACGATCCAAAGTAGCGGGGAGCGGTGGCGGCGGTGAAGCCCACTTCAAGCGGGCACGGACCCCGATCCGGCCCTTGACCGCTGGGCTACATTCACCACCCCAGCGAGTCCGGTCGGGCTCGCCCGAACTCAACGGAGGAGACAACACGATGGCCAGATCAACCACCATTCAAGCCGCCGGCCCCTTGCACAACCAAGTTGAGCCGGCCCGATCCGCCACGACCGCCGGCTCGGAGCCGTCAGTCGCTCCCGAGCGAGCCGAAGCCAAGGTCGGCGTGTTCCGCAGAGCGTGGCCCTGGCTGAAGAAGCGTCGAGGCTTGCTGCTGCTCCTTCTAGGCGGTGGGCTGGCGTGGGTCGCAGCGCGGGAGCACGTGGTCGCATTCGCCATTGCGATGGGGATTCCCTCGGTCCTCGGAGGTACGGCCCCCGCGAGTGCCTCCCAATGGTCGGAACCCACTGCAGCGGTGCTGCGACTGCTGTTGGCGGCTGCGGGCCTGTACTGGTTCATCCGGCGGGAAATCCACATGGCAGAGAGCCGCCTGAACGACCGGATCAGGGACACCAACGACCGAATCAGCGACACCAACCGGCGGATCGACACCACCAACCGGCGGATCGACTCCACCAACCAGCGGATCGACATCACCAACCGCAGCACCAACGACCGGATCGACTCCACCAACGACCGAATCGACCGGCGGATTGAGGAGACCAAGACCGAGCTCGTCAAGCGGATCGACGATGTGAAGGCCGATCTGGTCAAGCAGATCGACGACGTGAAGACCGAGATGCGCCAGGGCTTTGACCGCATGGAAAGATTGCTGTTGAGCATGACCCAGAAGCAGTCCGGGCCCGGTTAGCTCGACGCCGTGGAGAAGCTCTGCAGGCACCAGGCATCGGCGGCGGTCGCGCTGTCCACCGCATGGGTGCTGGCGACGGCTTGCGGCCCACGAGGTCAGGAGCCCGAACCCGAACCGCCCCGCGCCGACGCCGCCGGCGAGCCTGAAGTGCCTGCCGTTGCCGAATACCCGTTTCAGCCGCCCACCGGTCCCCACGCCGTCGGCATGGCGGAGTACCGCTGGACCGACCCGGACCGGCGCGAGCCCTTCACCAAGGATCCGTCCGACGTTCGGTCCATAGCCGTACGGGCGTGGTACCCGACGACCCAGGCGACCCAGGCGGACGGCGCTGGTGCTCTCTACATCCAGGACATGGCCGAGTTCGGCGACGGAGAGGAGTTCGTGCCGGTCGCCCACGTGCGCACCAACGCCACCCTGAACGCGCCCGCGGCGGCCGGCCCCTTCCCGGTCCTGGTCTACAACCACGGCGGCGGCTGGACGCGCTTCACCAGCACGTTCACGACCGAAGAGATGGCCAGCCACGGTTACGTCGTCGTGTCGGTGGGCCACAACGGCCTGAACCGGACCACGACGCTCCCCGACGGCGCGTCCGTGGTGCCCGACACCCTGACCTTTCCCGAGCTCCCGGGAGAGGACCTCTACGAAGAGTCCATGGTTGCATGGGCCTTCTTGGACGAGCACCACTTCCCCCAGTGGATCGCCGACGCCGCCTTCGCGCTGGACCGGCTCGAGGAGATGAACGAGGCGGGACGCTTCCAAAGCCGACTGGACCTGGAGCGCATCGGTATGTACGGATGGTCGTTCGGCGGCGCACTCTCCATCGAGATGGCGCGGCTGGACGACCGGGTGAAGGCCGCCGTCAACCACGACGGCCAACTCTTCGGCGGAGTGCCCCGCGTCGGCGTCGACAAGCCCTTCATGCTCATGCACGCCGGCTCCCGCCCCGTGCCCCCCGCCGCAGACGGCGACGCCGAGGCCGCCGCCGCCAACGCCCGCGCACTGGACCGCCTGATCGAAGAAATCGCACGCACCGACTCTGCGCTCTTCGCCGCATCCACCGCATCCACCGCCCAGTGGCACGACGTGACGATCGCCGGTGCCACCCACGGCAGCTACTCGGACTTGCCGCTCTTCTTCCCAGGCACGTCGCCGGAGATTGACCCCGCACGCGGCCATCGCATCATCAACGCGCTCACGCTGGCCTTCTTCGACCGCCATCTGAAGGGCGCCCCCGGATCGCTGCTGGACGATCCGTCCCCAGAGTTCCCAGAGGTGACCGCGACCCGGCGAATGGCGGCCATCTCGGACCCGGTCCTCGAACACGAGACGGGCGACGAGTTCATGGCTGCGGTGCGCGGCGATACTTCCCATCGGACACCAGTGAAGCGAGATTGAATCTCGCCGACGCCGACGAAAGGACGCACGACGAAATGGATTGGAACATTCTGAGCATCGTGGCGGCCACCGTGACGGTCATCGTGTCGATCGTCGTGGCCAGCGTTGTCGCGACGTGGCGACTGAGGTCCTACATCGAGAAGGGGTTCGCGGAGGCGAAGGAGGAACGGGAGAAGGGGTTCGCGGAGGCGAAGGAAGAGCGGCAGGAGATCAAGTCGGAGGCGAAGGAGGCGCGGGAGAAGGGGTTCGGGGAGGCGAAGGAGGCGCGGGAGAAGGGGTTCGGGGAGGCGAAGGAGGCGCGGGAGAAGGGGTTCGCAGCGGCGAAGGAGGAGCGGCGGGAGATCAAGTCTGAGGCGAAGGAGGAGCGGCGGGAGATCAAGTCTGAGGCGAAGGAGGAGCGGCGGGAGATCAAGTCTGAGATGAACCGGCGCTTCGACGCCGTGGAGAAGCGGCTGGGCAGGCTAGAGGCCGGTTACTTCCCGGGGAGTTCCGAAGACGTTCCCAGCGAAGGGAGCCGGGAGCAGGTACGGCGCACGGAAGCTTCCGATGACCGCCAAAGCCAGCCAGAGCCCTTCACCCTGGATCCGTCCGAGGTCCCTGAGTCTCCCCCAGGGGTGGCCGCATCTCCCCCGGAGGTGACCGCGACTCGGCGGTAACGCCCCGCCCCGCCGGCGGTAACGCCCCCCGCCCCGCCTGAAGGTCAGCCCCGCTCCACGTCAGCCCTTCGGCCGCTCCACCTGCAGCTCCAGAACGTCGGCGTTCCACCTGTCGTCGCCCAGCAGGTGCTTCACGAAGTACTCGGCGCGCAACCAGAACCAGTAGTCGCTCATGTTGCCGTACCCGTGCCGCTGCCCTGGGAAGACGAAGAAGTCGAAGCGCTTGTTGGCTCGGATCAGCGCCTCCGCCATGCGAAACGTGCCGGCATGGTGCACGTTGTTGTCCACGTCGCCCGTGGTCAGCAGCAGGCGGCCCTTCAGGTTCGCGGCCAACTCCGAGTTGGTGTCGATGTCGTACTCGAAGCCGGTCACCGCGCCCGCCGAGTCGACCACTTCCTTGACGCCGTCGTGCTTCTCCGACCAGTTGAGGTTGTACACGTCGTTGTTGTGGTTCCCCGACGACGACACCGCAACCTTGAAGAAGTCGGGGTACACAAGCATCGCCGCGGTGGACATGAAGCCGCCTCCCGAGTGGCCGTATATGCCCACCCGGTCGATGTCCACGAACGCATGGCGATCCGCAAGCTGCTCGATCGCCGCCTTCTTGTCGGCCAGCCCGTAGTCCCGAAGGTTCCCGTAGCCGTAGTTGTGGTACCACTTGGAGCGGTCCGGGTGACCGCCGCGGTTCCCCACCGTCACAACCACGAACCCGAACTGGGCCAGTCCCTGTTCGTAGGGGTTGAGCGAGAACGACTTTGAGACGGACTCGGTCTGTGGGCCCGGGTACACGTAGGCGACGATGGGGTACTCTCGCGCAGGGTCGAAGTCGTAGGGCTTGTAGACGACGCCGTACAAGTCCGTGACGCCGTCGGCCGCCTTGACCGAGTAGGGCTCGGGAAAGACATACCCCGCCGCCTGCAGCTGCGACAGGTCGGCTTCCTCCAGGTCCATGACCTTGCGCCCGCCGGCGTCGAAAAGCGCCGATGCCGGCGTCGTGTTCACCCGCGAGTAGTTGTCCACGAAGTAGCGTGCGGACTCGGACGCGACGGCCTGATGGTCGAAATCGCCGGGGTTGAGCAGGGCAAGCCCGCTGCCGTCCACGCCGACGCCGTACATATGCATGTAGTAGGGGTCCTCTCCCGGCTCCCGTCCGTTGCCTCGGAAGAGGACGCGCGCTGCCTCCTCGTCCACGCCCATGATCGCGTCCACGTGCCAAGGCCCTTCGGTGAGCCTGGCGCGCACGGTTCCGTCGGGAGCGTAGCGGTACAGGTGCGCCCAGCCGTCGCGCTCGGACCACCAGATCAAGTCGCCTCCCGCGAGCCGCCGGGGAGACTGGTGCTCCACGTAGGTGTTCAGCCGCTCCTCGATCACGACCTGCACATCTCCGGTCGCAGGATCGGCCCGCAGCACGTCCACCCGATGCTGGTCCCGGCTTCGGCGCCAGAAGTAGAGCTCGTCGGGCCGGTCGGAAAGCCACTTGGCGATCCTAGGCTCGTCGGAGCCTGCGCCCCCGCCCCCGCCGAAGAAGAAGAACCGGCCCCCGCTCCCCGGATCGCTGAATATCCCCATCCGCTGGTCCTTCCACGGCTCGTCGTCGATCTGGGCGATCTGGCGCGAGTCCGTGTCGAACACCCACAGGCTGGTCTGGGTGACGTCTTCTTCGCCCGGCATGTCGTACCTGTACGACTCCAACTGCGGACGCTCGTTGCCGACGGAGTGGACCACCCACAGCTCGCCCACCTCGCGGCGGTCCTGGCGGGTCAGGGCGAAGTACCGGGAGTCGTGGGACCACGTGGCGCCCGCCCGCTGCCGCTTCTTGAACTCCTTCTCGGTCTCTTCGTCGTGGTCGCCCCGGCCCTGGAAGCCGTATGCGAAGTCCTTGACGCCATCTGTGGTGAGCTGGACTTCCTCGACTTCGACGGCTTCCTCGGCGTCTTCGGCCTCCTCGCCCGACTTGCCCCGCCGGGCGTCGAGGATCTTCTGGTACTCGTCCCAGCTCATCATCCACAGGTTGAACTCGCGGCTGAACACGACCCATGCGCTGTCCGGCGAGACGCCTGCCCATCCCGGGTGGCTGTCGGGCTCCTCGTACTCCTCCAGTTCGCGGAGCGTGCGGGTGGTCACGTCGTATTCGAAGTGGTGGACGATCTTGCGGGTCCGGGGACGACTGCGGCCGCGCCGCTCCTGCTCGTCCTGCTGGTCCTCCTCGTCGACGTCGTTCTGGTCGTCGTCCTCCTCCGCTTCCTCGTCCTCCACTTCCTCGTCCTGGGAAGAGGTCACGTCAAACTGCAGAACGTCGTCGCTCACGAAGCGGATCGCCCGGATCGGCAGGTGCTTGCCGTCCCAGGGGTCTCTGGTGATGCGGGTCAGCTCGGCGGCGATCCGGTCGTTGTCGAAGATCTCCGTCTTCGTGCCCCGGGCCGGGTCCACGAGGTAGAAGCGCTTCCCTTCGGAGGTTTCCCACTCGTACCAGAACCGGTCCGAGTCCTCGATCCAGCGCGGCTGAACCCGCGTGGAGTGGACCAGCTCCCTGATCTTGTAGGGAGCGAAGCGGGCGGCCATCTCGTAGTTGGCGGCATGGACCTGGGAGCGGGCTTGGACGTGCGCCTCGGACAGCACTTGGCCCTGCGCCTCGGACGGGGCCAGGGCCGGGACCTGGACGAGGACCGCGACGAGGAGGGCGGCACGGAGGGAGTGACGGGTCATTTCGGGGGGCCTTCTGCAGGATTCGGGGGGACCTTCTGTAGGAAAAAGGAGTCGGGGCTCGCCTCCAAACCTACCTCCGTTCCGTCCCGTGCGCCCACTGCCCTTCCGTTCGGCGTCCCGGGCGGCTACCGTCCGGACCAACCTTGGAGAACGACCCGTCCGTCCCCCCCCTGGGGACACTCTGCCCCCCGTTGAAGAGGACACGCGACCGATGGACTGGACCACGATTCTGGGCTTTCTGGGCATCGCCGTGACCCTCGTCGTCACCGTAGTTGCGGCAACCTGGCGACTGAGAACCTTCCTCGAGAGCATGAGAGCCTCCCTGGAGAAGGAGATGAGGAGGGGCTTCGCGGAGGCGAAAGCGGAGCGGGAGAAGGGATTCGCGGAGGCGAAGACAGAGCGGGAGAAAGGGTTCGCGGAGGCCAAGGAGGAACGCGAGAAGGGATTCGCGGAGGCGAAGACGGAGCGGGAGAAGGGGTTCGCGGAGGCGAAGACGGAACGGGAGCAGGGGTTCGCAGAGGCGAAGGAGGAGCGACGAGAGATCAGGATGGAGGCGAAGGAGGAGCGGGAGAAAGGCTTCGGGGAGGCGAAGGAGGAGCGCAGGGAGATCAGGACGGAGGCCAAGGAGGAACGCGAGAAGGGGTTCGACGGGGCCAAGGAAGAGCGGCGGGAGAACAAGGCGGAGGCGAAGGAAGAGCGGGAGAAGGGCTTCGCGGAGGCGAAGGAAGAGCGGCGCGAGATCAAGTCCGAGATGAACCGGCGCTTCAACGCCGTCGAGAAGCAGATCGGGAGGTTGGAGGGCCCCTACTTTTCCCGCAAGGGTTTCGACCCTCCCAGGAGTTTCGACCCTCACAAGGGTTTCGACGACCTGGACGACGATGACGACGACCACACCAGTGGGGGCAGCGGAGACGACGAGGACTCCGGCCACCACGCCATAGCGGCCAGAGATCGCTAGCGGCCGAACGACCGTCAGAGGCGGTGCCGGTGGCCTGGTAGCTTCGGCTCGCGGCCCTATTGGCACCGGCTCGCCGCCTAGCCCAGCCGAGCTCCCGGTTTGCGGCTTTCGCGGCCTCGTGGTATAACAAGTGTCATCGCCCCACCCCAGACCCAAGCCAAGCAGGAGACCGCAAATGAAACACGCGTCGCGTTCGAGACCACCCGCAACTCGGGGGGGCCAAGTGCCGCCAGCCCTAGCGCTGGCAATGGCTCTCGTGCTCGCCGCCGCCCCGCCGTCCCTCGCCTCGGCACAGAACACTGTGACCGGCGCGGTGGTGGACGGCGCCACGCAGCAGCCCCTCTCCGGCGCGCAGGTCATGATCGAGGGCACGGAGCAGGGCGCGCTGACCGACAACCGGGGCCGCTTCCTCATCCTCAACGCGCCGTCGGCCACGGTCACCCTGCGGGTCGTGATGATCGGCTACCGGGAAGCCACCGCCACCGCCACCGTGGGCGAGGCCGTCACCGTCGAGCTCACGGAGACGGCGATCTCCCTGGACGAGATCGTGGTGACGGGCGTCGCCGGCGAGCAGCAGGCCCGCGCGATCGGCAACTCCCTGGGCAAGGTGGACGTGGCCCAGATGGAGGAGCTGGCGCCGGCGATGGACGTGCAGCGGATGATCAGCGCCACGGTTCCCGGCGTCCGCGTGTCGCTCAGCAGCGGCGAGATCGGCACGGGCGGCACAACTCGCATCCGGGGCGTGGCCAGCCTGTCGCTGGGCGCCGAGCCGCTCCTCTACGTGGACGGCGTGCGCGTCAACGGCCAGGAGGCCAACTCGGCGTTCGGCTCCACGGGCTTCCGGGGAAGCAGCCAGCCGTCCCGCATCTCGGACTTCAACCCGGACGAGATCGAGGACATCCAGATCATCAAGGGACCAGCGGCGGCGACCCTCTACGGCACCGAAGCGTCCAACGGCGTGATCAACATCATCACCAAGAAGGGACGCACCGGGGCGCCCCGGATCAACGTCACCATCAAGCAGGGTGCCAACTTCTACCCGGACGTGTACAACCTCTTCCCCGAGGCCTGGTACATGTGCAACGGGGTCTCCGCCAACGTGGACGTGGACCAGCGGCTGAAGTGCACGCCGGGCCAAGTCACCCCGGTCAACATCCTCGAGATCGACCGGGACGTGTACGGCAACGAGTGGTTCCGCAACGGCCACTCCCAGTCCTACGGCGCCGACGTGACCGGCGGCAGCCAGCAGATCGCCTACTTCGTCTCCGCCGACTGGGACAGGGACGAAGGCCCGGTCGTGTACAACTGGCGGAACCGCATGAGCGGCCGCGCCAACATCACCTACACACCCAACGAGACGATCCGCGCCCGGTTCGGCCTGGGCGCAATCAGAAGCCGAGCCCAGTCCGCGTCGGCCCAGCAGCCCCTGCCCACGGCGATCATCTGGGCGTGCCCGGCACCGGGCTGCGAGGCGGGCGACACCAACGCGCCGAGCCGGCTGGACGGTCCCTACCGGGGCTACATCGCCTACCTGCCGGAAGCCTACGAGAACGAGATCGAGGGCTTCCAGAACGTGGACCGCACCACCTTCTCCTTGGAGCTCAACCACGAGCCCTTCGACTGGTTCGACCACCGGGTCATCACCGGCGGCGACTACTCCAAGGTGGGGAACTCGGAGCTGTACCGGGCGACGGGCAACATCGGCCAGTTCACCCCCTGGGGGCGCAAGACGGTCATCAACTTGGCTACCAGCTACTGGTCGCTGGACTACCAGGCCAACGCCACGTGGAACCCCTTCGGGGGGATGGACCTGACCACCTCCGGCGGCGTCCAGTACTACTCGCGTCGCGAGGAATCCACCTTGGCCCATGGCGAGCGCTTCCCGGTGGAGGCGCTGGAGACGGTCGCGTCGGGCTCCGAGAAGCAGGCGGGCGAGGACTTCCTGGAGAACAAGACCTTTGGCGCCTTCGTGCAGCAGCAGATCGGCTGGAACGACAAGCTCTACCTGACCGGCGCCGTCCGAGGCGACGACAACAGCGCCTTCGGGAAGGACTTCGACTTCGTGATCTACCCCAAGTTCTCCGCGTCCTACGTGATCAGCGACGAGGACTTCTTCCGCAACTCGCTGGGCTTCGTCAACACCCTGAAGCTGCGCTTCGCGTGGGGGAAGGCCGGGAAGCAGCCGGACGTCTTCGACGCCATCCGCACCTATGAGCCCACGGTGGGACCCGAGGCGTCCTCGGTGCTGACGCCCGAGAACATCGGCAACCCGGAGCTCAAGCCGGAGGTGGGCAGCGAGACCGAGATCGGCTTCGACATGGGTCTGCTCGACGACCAGATGGCGCTGGAGTTCACCTGGTTCGACCAGACCACCAACGACGCACTGGTGCGTGTCCCCGTGATTCCCTCCATCGGCTTTCCCGGCGTGCAGTTCCGCAACATCGGCCAAGTGGTCAACCGGGGAATCGAGTTGGGCGTGAACGGAACCGTCTTCCAGTCCGACAACATGAGCCTCGGCCTGGGCGCCACCTTCTCCACGCTGGACAACGAGGTCACGTCGCTGGGCGGCCAGCCGCCGATCACCCAGAGCTCGTCCAGCCTCAACCGCCAGTTCAACGTGGAAGGCTTCCCGCTGGCGTCGATGTTCTACAAGCGCGTCGTGAGCGCGCAGCTGGACGGCAGCAGCGGCCGCAACGTGGCCGTGAACCTGATGTGCGAGGGGGGCGTGACCGAGGGGAACTCCACCTTCTCGTGGGGCGGCGGCGCTCCGATGCCCTGCGCGGACGCGCCCGAGGTCTACTGGGGACAGCCGATCCCGACGCGCGAAGCTGGCTTCTACGCCGACTTCCGCATTGGCGACCTTTCTCTCTACGCGCTAGTGGACTACATGGGAGGTCACCACCTCAGCTTGGGCGACGTGAGTGCCCAGCACCGCTTCTTCCTGAACTCCAGGGCGATCTTGGAGCGCACGGACCCGATCCTGCTGGGGTACGAGGCCCTGGGTTCGGCCGGGCTGGCCCAGTCCGGCGTCGTCCCCGGCGACTTCGTGAAGCTGCGCACCGTGTCGGCGTCGTACACGCTGCCCGGGTCTCTGGCCGCAAGGATGCGCGCGAGCCGGATCATGATCACGTCCTCGATCGAGAACCCCTGGACGATCTGGCAGAAGGCCAAGGATTCCTTCGGGCATCCGATCATGGACATCGAGCGCAACCACCAGGGCACGGGCCAGTTCGGTCTGAACGGCTACCTGCAGGAGGGCTGGCCCCAGCTCACCCGCTTCCTGACCACCTTCCGGTTCACCTTCTAAAGGCGCGACGAGGAGACCCCAAGATGAAGAAATCGAGAATCAGGACGTTGGCGGCGGTCGCGTGCGTCGCGGTCGTTCCCCTCGTCTCCGCGTGCAGCCTGGACGAGATCCTGTCGGTCCATGTGCCCGGCAAGGTGCTGGAAGAGGACCTGTCCAGCCCGGCGCTGGCAGAGGTGCTCGCCACCGGCGTGGTCGCCGAGGTGGAGTGCAGCTGGAACCAGTACGTGGCCGGCGCCGCCCACCACTCCGACGAGTACGTGCCCACCTCCGGGAACCTCACCATGCGGAACTGGGGGCAGCGCAAGATCTACGCCAGCGACCAGGGCTACGCGAAGGGCACCTGCGGCGGCTGGGGCTACCCCATGTTCACGCCGCTCCACACGGCGCGCTACCAGGCGCAAGACGTGATGTCGAGGCTATCCGAGTTTACCGCCGAAGACGTGTCGAACCTCGCGTCGTTGCAGGCGACCGCGGCCGTCTGGGGCGCCTTCCCGCTGGTGGCAATGGGCGAAGGCTTCTGCTCGATGGCGATCGACGGCGGCTCGGAGATGACGCCGGCGCAGGTCCAGACCGAGGCCGAGAGCCGCTTCACGCAAGCGATCTCCATGGCCGAGTCGGCCGGAGAGATGAACTTGGTCATGCAGGCGAAGCTGGGCCGGGCCCGAGTGCGCTTGGCAATGGGCGCATGGGACGGAGTCCTGGCGGACGCCTCTGCGATCCCCGACGACTTTGCGGTGATGGTGACCCGCGACGCTGCCGAGTCCCGGCGCTACAACTACTACTACGAGCGTCTGAACGCCCCCGACGGCTTCCGCGCCCACGGCTCGGTGGCCGACAACTACCAGGACCTGACGATCGGCGCCGACGGAATGCCCACCATGGGAGGCGACGGCATGAAGGACACCCGGGTCAACGTCAAGACCGACGGCACCCAGGCCGCCGACTTCGCCACCGTCCTCTGGTACCACGACAAGTACAACTCCCGGGCCGATCCGCTGCCGCTGGTGCACTGGCACGAAGCCCGGATGTACGAGGCCGAAGCAATGGCCATGAAGGGCGACGCGGCAGGCGCCCTCGACAAGATCAACGCGCTTCGCGGCTACGCTGGCCTGACGGAGGTTGATCCAGCGGCGGTGCCTGCCGGCGGGATCATGGATCTGGTGAAGGAGGAGCGGCGCCGGCAGTTGTTCGTCCTGGGCGGTCACCGTCTCCACGACATGCTGCGCTTCGGCATCCCCTTCCTGGGCGATCCGGGGTCGATCCACCCCGACGGCCGCGATCAGACGGGCGCCGAGTACGGCAACCTCACCTGCTTCCAGCTCCCCGAGATCGAGGTCAAGGGGAACGAGAACATCAGCGGCTAGCCTCGACGACCGGCGCGCTGCCCTGGCCTGCTGGTAGAGCCCTCTTTACAGCGGGGGCGGGTACCTGACTCGGTGCTCGCCCCCGCGGTGCTTGCCCCCACTCCATGGGTCGACGATCTGGACGCCGGTCGGCTCGAAATCCACCACATTACGAGTGACGACGGCGAGTCCGTGACGGAGGGCCGTGGCCGCCAGCAAGCAATCGACGGCTGGCACGGACGTTGGAAGTCGAGCGGTCAGCTCTCCCCACTCCATGGCCACACCGACGTCGACCGGCAACACGCGCCCGTGGAACCACTCTGGGATCTCGTTCTCCAGCCAAGCGGCCAGCTCGTCTCGACGCGGACCCTGCAGCTTAGCGACACCCCTCCGAAGCTCTCCAAGGGTGAGCACGCTGACGAACATCTCGTCTTGCGGTGTGGTCCTGAACCACTCGACCACCGACGGCGACGGGTTGCGCTTCATGACCTCCGACAGAGCGCAGGTGTCGATGAGCCAGTTCACGGTCGTGCCGCCCTCACAGGTTGCGTCGCCCTCATCGTTGCCTCGCCCGCCTTACAGGTCGACTTCCCGTGGCGCCGACGGGTCGCGCTCCAGCTCCAGGTCGGCGCCCCAGAAGGGCGAGTCCCGGATGAAGTCCACCAAGTTCGGCTTCGGCGACCGGAGTCGCTCGTAGTCCTCGGTGGAGATCACGACGGCCTTCGGCTTGCCACGCACTGTGACGAGCTGGGGACCCTCGGCCGCCACATCGCGGAGGAGTTGGCTGAACCCGGCCTTGGCCTCCTGAACCTGCCAGCTTCTCATTCTTCCTGGTCTCCCGTACTGGTCGGTCTGACTAGTCTGATCTTCCAGACTATGAAGCTACCAGAGACGGGCTAGTTCGACCACTCCGCCCCGTCGGGGCCCTGCGTCTCCCCCCGGGTCAGGCTCCTCGAGACCGACCCGACCCGCCAGCGACTGGGAGACGCCCTTCACCAGTGCCGGGGACGCGCTCCCAAGCAAGAGAAACTGGGCGGCGTTGTCGGGCCGGTCCACCAGTACGCGGACAGCTTCGTACAGCGCGGGTGCTCGTTGTACTTCGTCCACGACCACCAAGCCTTCCAGCGGTCGCAGCGCGTGCTCTGGCGTGGCCAGCCGTCGGCGGTCGACGGCGGCCTCCAGGTCGAAGTACGTACTGCCGGGAGCGCCTGCCGCAATCTGGCGGGCCAGGGTCGTCTTGCCGCACTGACGCGGGCCCGTTAGGGCGGCCACCGGGTGAACCGAGAAGGCGTCGCCGATGCGTTGCAAGGGGACGGGGCGTTGGACGATCATCGGGCGAGGGGTGCTGGACGGGGAGAAGACCATCGGCGAAGGCTAATCCTTGAAAATCCACAGGTCAACTGTCGATTTTCAAGGTTCTTCGCTCGGGGGGCGCCCCAAGCCTGCGTGCCCCCCAAGCCTGGGCGCCCTCTGAGTCCTGCGTGCCCTCCGAGCCCTGCCCCCTACCGGATCGCCAAGTCGGCCCTCACGTAGATGATCCGGCCCGACAGACCGTAGGGCGACTCGGCGGGGTAGTCGAACGCCCACAGTTGGGCAACGTGATCGGCGGGAAGCTTGTTGGGGAGCTTGTCCAAGAGGTTGGTGGCCCCTACGGCCATCCGGACGCGCCCGGCGAACTCCACGCTGACCTCGGCATCGGCAACGGCGGCGGCCTCGATCTCCACGGGCTCCTCGAAGATGAACGGCGACATCACCGAGCCGATGTGGTTCAGCCGGAAGCGAGCGCCGATTCCCCGGGCCGAACGCACATCCAGGCTGGCCCCGATCCGCTGCTTGGGCTGGTTCTCCGTGATGAGCATCGTCTGGGTCTCGCGCACGAACGCCGGGTTGCGGTTGCTCGTGATCTCCGTGTCGTTGCGGTGGAGGCTGGCCGACAGGTCCGCCGCGCCCCATGACATCCCCCGGAAGCGCCAAGTGCCCACGATGTCGAAGCCCTGTGTGCGCGTGTCCACGGCGTTGGTCCAGAACGAGACGCCGTCCACGGGCCGCCCCTGGAACTGGGCGTTGTCGCGGAGGCCGTGGTCCGGTCCCAGACCCTGGGTGAGCACGATGGCGTCGGCCACGGCCACCCGGTAGTAGTCGGCGGTCAGCAGCAGCCCCGAGTCGCCGGCGTAGACGAAGCCGCCCGTAAAGCTCGTGGACGTTTCATGGGCCAGGGAGCAGGCGCCGAAATCGCCGCAGGCGATCGGGTCGCCCTCGGGCAGGAAGCCGGTGCTGGTCAGGCCGCCGCCGCCGCCCTGGAAGATCACCGTGTTGAAGCCCCGCTGCGGCAGTCGAGGCGCCCGGAAGCCGGTGGAGACGGCAGCGCGAAGGGCCGCGCCCGACTCTCCCAGCTCCAGCCTGCCCGACACCTTGCCGGTCAGGGAGTTGCCAGCGTCGCTGTAGTTCTCGAAGCGGAGGGCGGCACCCAGGGAAAGGGCGGTGGCCGGCTCCACCTCCAGGTCCGCGTAGGCACCGATGGCGTTGCGGTTGCGCTCCGATGCGTCGGCGCTGGCCGGGCTGTACCCGGGGAACCCCTGGATGCCGCAGCTGGCGAACGCCGCGCCGTCGGGGTTCTGCTGGTGCGCGGCAGGGAAGCTGCCTGGCGAGTTGCTGGGACCGCAGGCGTACGACGCTTGGTCGCCCGCCGTCATCCAGAAGCTCTCGCGACGGAAGGCGGCCCCTAGCGCCAAGTGGGCGGGCGCGCTCCCCAGCGAGAGGTCGCGGGCCGCGTCGGCGTTCACGTCGATCTGGCGGAGGGCAAGGGCGCCGCTGAAGACATTCCTCGGTCCCGCCGAGCTGGCGATGGCGTCGGCCGTCGCGCCCGGGTTGCGAGCCAAGTACTCGGCCGCGTACGAGGGGTTGATGGAGTTGGCCGCGCTGAACCGAAACTCCCCTTGTCCCAGGCCCACGCTCATGTCCGCCGACCAATCCCCCAGCTCACCGCGGACGCCCAGTACCGAAGAGGCGTCGTTCAGCTCCGACTCCTCCGTGGGGAAGAAGCCGTCGGGGTACACGTAGGACACGTTGCGGGGCACCCAGTCCGCCTTGCGGTAGAGGCCGTCGGCGACTGCCTCGCGTCCCGAGTAGGTGGCGAAGGCGTAGAACTCTCCCGATTCGCCCGTGGGCACGGCCATGTTCAGGGCGAGCGCCGCGCTCTGGTAGTCGGGCTCGCCGATCCGCTGGAGCTGGGCGGTGCGGCCACCGCCGGCGCAGGGCGCGTACTCCGGGTCGGGGCCGAAGCAGGTGGGTGCCATGCCGGCCCGGGTGGTGGGCTGCTGGTTGCCGTACTCCACCGTGAAGTTGAGGAAGCCGTCGTCGCCCAGGCCGAACCCGGCGTTGGCCGCCGCTGTGATGCGCTCGCCGTCGCCCCAGGATGTGCGGCCCAGCTGGGTGGTGGTGGTCACGCCGCTGGCGTCGTCCTTGAGCACGATGTTGATGACTCCGGCAATCGCGTCGGAGCCGTACTGGGACGCCGCGCCCTCCCGCAACACCTCGATCCGCTTGATGGCGTGCATGGGGATCGTGCGCAGGTCGGTGCCGGTGGTGCCCAGCCCCTGGGAAGCGATGACCTTGGGGAAGGCGACTCCGTGGCGGCGCTTGCCGTTGACCAGCACCAGCACTTGGTCCGCGCTCATGCCCCGCAGCGTGGCTACGTGGAGCGCGGCGCCGTCGCCCCCTTGGAAGCGCGTGGAGTTGAAGGAGGGCGCGATCCGGGCCAGCGCCTCGGCCAAGTCGGTCTCGCCCAGCCGGGCCAGCTCCTCCGCACCGTAGATGTCCACCGGCACCGCGAGCTCGGCAGGGTTGCGCGTGCCCGCCCGGGAGCCGACCACGACCTCGATCTCGTCCAGCCCGTAGATCGTGTCGGGGGGTTCCTGGGCGGCGGCAGGCGTTGCGAGAGCGGCCGTCGCCGCACTTCCCAGAAGCAGTGCCGCGCTGGCCAGCGACGCGATTGCGGCCGACGCCGCAAAGCGAGTGGTCGTAGCCGTCTTCGAGTTGAAGTCCGTCATCTTTGTCCCTCTCCTGTGGTCCGCCGAGGACCGTTCTGGCCCGCCAAGGACCGTTCCTGGCCGCCTTGCAATCTCAAGTGCTGCGGCCCAGCCAAAACGAATCGCAAAGATACGTTATCGAATCCGTCACCGGTTGGGAAGTACGGTGCCGGGGGCGGTCCGGGGGGCGGCGGTCCACGCCGGAACGCATTCCCAGGTCAGTCGCTGGGCGCGGAGGGGTCCATGCGGACCTGCCTCATGGGGGAGTCGGGCAACATCTCCGAAGGTCCGGCCTCGTGGCCGTTCATCCGCATGATGTAGGTGGTCACGTCCAGGTAGGTCTGCTCGTCCAGGCCGCCGGGGTTGTCGTCGGGCATCGTCGAGCGCACGGTGCGGAAGAAGGAGTACACGGTCCGCCGACCCCAGTTCCGCTGAAAGCTCGCGCCGCGAAACTCGCTGGTGGTGTGGCACTGGGAACACACTTCGTCAAAGGTGGACTCTCCCCTCTCGGCCTGCGCCGCGGAGAAGATTCCGGATGCCGGAGCGGCGGCCTCTGGCGCCGCCTGCTGGGACGGTGGAGTGGCGACCGGTGCGGAGAGGTCTCCGCCCGTTGCCGGAGCCGGGCCGCGGGAGGCGCATCCCGCTGCCGGCAAGGCGGCAAGAAGCAGGAAGCAGGCGGGGCGACAGCTGGCGGTCATGGACCAAAGCCCTGTGGTCGGGGTAACGTATTAGTCTGGGGTGCGGCCCCATTTGGTCTGGGGTGCAGCCCCAGCCAACCCAGCCTTCCCAATATAGGAAAGCCAGATGAACCGTCGAAAGTTGTGGTCCAGCCGGGCGCCTGCCGCGCTTGTGGCGCTGTCCGTCCTGTCGGGCGTCGCGTGCTCCGAGCGGCCGTTGGCGATGGGCGATGAGAATAGCATCGTCGTGTCTGCCGACCCGGCGCTCTGGACGGAGATCGAGCCGTCTCTGGTCCCGGTCCTCGAGCGCACCGTGTTCACTGTTCGCGACGAGAAGACGTTCACGGTGACCCACCACGATCCCGCCGACGAGACGTGGTACCGCCTCCGCCTGCTCAAGCAGCAGCTGGCGATCGGGACCGCTTCCGATCCTTGGATGGTGGACGTGCTGGCCCGGGCCGACGACCTGCCGTCCTCCGGCGTCTTCCAGGTCAGGGACGTGTGGGCCCGGGGGCAGTCCGTCACTGCCGTCCTGATGGAAGAGGGCCAGGGCGCCGAGGCGGTGCTGGAACACGCTTGGGATGTGGCGGAGCTTCTGGACAGCCAGTACCGGGCGTGGGCCGTGTCGAAGATGTTCGTCACAGGTCGGAACGACGAGCTCAACGAGACGCTGCGCCAAGAGGCCCGCTTCAACTTGGTCGTGCCGACGGTCTATGAGTACTCGGCGCCGCAGGACTCGGTTCACATCTTCCGAAACGACAACCCGGACCCCTCCGAGCTCATACGGCAGATCGCGGTGACTTGGGAGAGCCCGATCATCCCGGGAATGCAGCCCGAGGACCTTCTGGTGTGGCGGGAGCGGCTCGTCGCGGAGCACTACTCCTTCCCCCAGGTGCACAAGCTGGAGAACGTGGTCGCCGGGCCGGCCGAGATCGACGGCGTCGAGACCTACACGATCCACGCGGTGTGGGAGAACCCGCCCGACGAGTTCCCGGCGGCAGGGCCGTTCATCTTGCGCGCCGTGCACTGCCAGGAGCAGAACCGGATGTACCTGATCGACGCGTGGCTTTACGCGCCGGGCGCGGAGAAGTACGAATACATGATTCAGCTGGAGGAGATCCTGGGCTCGTTTTCGTGCGCTGGCCTGTAGCGGCCACTTCCCAAGCCCGCCACCGGAGCCCATCCACAACGGAGTCCACGATGCAAGCAACTAGGCCGATCTCGATCCTCTGTGCCGGCGTGTTCGCCCTCGCCGGTTGCGTCCAGTCCCCCTCCGACGCCGGCCGGGGAGGCGCGGCGGGACAGGGTGCTGAGGTCGGAGAGTTCGGTGCCGAGGGAGTCGGCTACGGCGCCGACGGCTACGAGACCCAGATCGCGGCGATCGATTCGATCATGATGGCGCCGGTACGCGACGGACGGATCGCTGGCGCTTCGGTGGCGGTGGTCCACCAGGGCCAGGACGTGGCCGTGCGGGGCTACGGCTGGGCCGATCTGGAGCTGCGGGTTCCCACGCCCGAAGGCGCGATCTACGAGATCGGCTCGGTGACCAAGCAGTTCACCTCTGCCGGGCTCCTGCGACTTCAGGAGCAGGGACTAGTCGACCTGAACGCGGAGATCGGAGAATACCTGCCCGACTTCCCCACCCAGGGGAACCGGATCACCGTGCGGGAGCTTCTCGACCACACCTCGGGGATTCGGGGATACACGGAGATGGCGGCGGCGTACCCCTACTTCGTGCGTCGCGTGCCCCAAGACAGCTTGGTGGCGCTCTTCGCGGGCCATCCCTTCGACTTCCCCACTGGCGAGCACGAGATCTACAACAACTCGGCGTACTACTTGGCGGGGATGATCCTGGAGGACGTCTCCGGCATCAGCTACGAGGAGTACGTGGAGGACCGGTTCTTCGACGAACTGGGAATGCACCGGTCCCACTACTGCAGCGAGACAGAGATCCACGAAGGCAAGGTCAAGGGCTACGACGCCGGCGAAGACGGGCTGTACAACAAGGGGTTCATCGTCCACAACGTGCCGTTCTCCGCCGGCTCCCTCTGCTCCACGGCGAAGGATTTGACGGTCTGGCTGGGAGCGCTGCACGGCGGCGACGTCCTGTCGGAGGACTCCTACCGCCAGCTGGTCGAGCCCGGCGACCTGAACGACGGCACGCGCACGCGCTACGCTCTGGGGCTGGCCACTAGCGACATTCTGGGCCACCGGGCGCTGCACCACGGAGGTGGCATCAACGGCTTCCTCGCCGAGTCCCTCTACCTGCCCGACGAGGAGCTGGTCGTGGTCGTGCTGATCAACACCACGGGGCCGCCGGGGCCGTCGGAGCTGGCCCGGGAGATTGTGACGGCGATGGTGGGCGACCGCACTCCGGCGCCCGAGCCCTTCGAGGGGGAGCTGGCGTGGTACGAGGGGACCTACGGCGGACCCGCGAGAGGGGGCGAGGCGGTGGTTCGGATCGTTGCGGACGGCGAGGCCCTCACGCTGGTCGCCCTCGTGACCGCCGACCAGGAGGTGCCAGCGGACCAGCAGGAGGCCGACACCCTGGCCTACCGGGGAGGAACCACCTTCAGCAACGGCGACCAGCTTCTCACCTTCGAGGGAAGCTCGGACGCGGCGGAAGTGCTACGCTTCGACGTGGTGTCGGGTTATACGGTGATGCGCCGGCGGTAGGTCCCGTGGGCCGGTCGCTCGGCCGGATGCCTCGTCACCGGGGCTCTCGTCACTGGCGTCACTGGCTTCTTGCCAGCGGCCAGACCTGAACGTACGGCACGTCGAACTCGCCGCTGCCGACGCCGAGGAGGTAGTCGGCTCCGATCTCCTCGATCTCGAGGCCGGGGGGCGTCTCGACCAGTCCAGCCATGCATCCTTGGTGGTTGAACACGGTCCACAGCACGCCGGCTTGGCCTAGCGTGTATTCCTCCACCCACAGATAGCCCAGTGCGTCGCCGGTCATGGAGGCGAACGCGGGGAGGACTTCGACCATGGGCAGCGCCAGTGCGCTTCGGTCCCATCCTCCGCGGTCACGCCCTTCCGTGAAGCGGGCGATCTCGGCTTCCACGGCGGCGTTGAAGTCGGCCTGGGTGGGCGCTCGGCGTTCATGCTGCCGGCGGACGATTCGCGCCAAGGAGCCGTCGGTCCGATAGGCGGCGATCTCGTACTCGTCGGTAGTGGCGGCCATGACCAAGTTCCCCCAAACGGCGCCGACCGCTGTGCGGCCCAAGGGCAGGTCCCAGCTGTACAGCATCTCGTCGGAGAGGTGGCTGAACTGTTCGATCCCAGGAAGCCGGGGCAGGGAAGCGCGCAGAGCACCGCCCGCGCCCACAACCCCGAACGCCTGGGCGGGCCGAACCAGCCCCTGGGCACGGCCATGCCCCGCCGTCGAGCGGCTGGTCAGCAGGATCGTTCCGTCGGGCAGCGTGCCTGCAACCGTCGGAAGTTCCGTCGGGAGGAGCTGGGGAAGGCCGAAGGAGCGGCCGAACTCGCCGGCGGCGTCAAAGACAGTTGCCCTGAAGGGCTGGTAGCTGTCGAAGGCGACGATGGAGTCGCCGGACCATGGCGCAACGCCGGCGAGGCCGCGGAACTCGCCGGGTCCGTCGCCCGCGCCGCCCCATGTGGCCGAGTGGCCTCCGTCCGCGTTGAAGACCCGTAGCTCGCCCGACGCGCCGTCGGCTACGACGATCCGGCCGTCCGAGAGCATGGCGACGCCGGTGATCCACCGAAACTGCTGCGCTTCGTCCTGGCCGAGGGGGTCCGCACCCAGCGTCAGCACGGGCTCGGGGCCGATCCTCCACTCCAGTCGAGAGTCGAGGTCCGGCCGGGAGTTGGCCGCGACCTGGATGCCGGCGCTGTCGGCGACTTCACATTGGAGCGCGGTCCGTGATCCGCCGTCGTCGGCGCACGCCAGAGCTAGCGCGACGGTTGCCGCCAGAGCCGCCTTGACCCGTCGGTTCCGACCTTCGCCCCTGTCCATGTCATCCAACGTGTGCTTCGCCGCCGCCGGCGGCAACCCATAGATTGGGCGGAGCCGCCGGTCCTCCTCCCTCGCCCTCCCCGCACATTGTCCTTCGTCCACCTCCACACCCACTCCGAGTACTCGTTGCTGGACGGAGCCAACCGGCTCTCGGACCTGGTCCGCAAGGCCAAGGAGTTCGAGATGCCGGCGCTGGGGCTCACCGACCACGGCTGCATGTACGGTGCGTGGAGCTTCCAGAAGCTGGCCCGCAAGGAAGGGATCAAGCCGATCATCGGGATGGAGGCGTACGTGGCGCCGGGGGATCGGCGCGAACGGGCTCGCTCGGGGCAGGGGGGGAAGGCCGCGTATCACCTGGTGCTGCTGGCTCGGGACTTGGAGGGGTACCGCAACCTGGTCAAGCTCACGTCGATCGGGTACACGGAGGGCTTCTACTATCACCCGCGCCTCGACCGAGAGACGTTGGCGCGCTACTCCGGGGGGCTGATCGCGTCGTCGGCGTGCATGGCCGGGGAGGTGGCCCGCCACCTGTCGGCCGGCAACCCGGAGGGGGCTCGCGAGGTGGCCGAGTGGTACGCCAACGCCTTCCCGGACCGCTACTACCTGGAGGTGCAGGCGCACAACACGGAGGGCCAGGCCGAGCTCAACGCCCAGGTCTTCGCGCTGGCGGAGGAGTTGGGCCTGCCTGTGGTCGCCACCAACGACGCCCACTTCCTGCAATGCGACCACCACGGTGCCCACGACATCTTGGTGTGCATCGGCACCGCCAAGAACCGGGACGACGCCGACCGCCTCTCCTACGATGACGGCCTCTACTTCAAGGACCCGTCGGAGATGGCAGAGGTGTTTCCGGATCGCCCCGACGTGCTGGAAAACACCCTGAAGATCGCCGACGAGGTCTCCCTCTCGCTGGAACGGAAGTACCACCTCCCGCGCTTCCCTCTGCCGGACGGATTCGACGACGACAACCACTACTTGGTGTACTTGGCGGAGCAGGGGGCGAAGAAGCGCTGGGCCGACTCGGAGTTGCCGAGCGACGTGGAGAAGCGCCTGCGCTACGAGTTGGACGTGATCCTGAAGACGGGCTACGCGGGCTACTTCCTCATCACCTGGGACTTCATCCGCTGGGCTCGGGAGAACGGCATTCCGGTGGGGCCGGGGCGTGGCTCCGCGACGGGATCGCTGGTCTCGTACGCGCTGGGGATTACCAACCTCGACCCGCTGTCCCACGACCTGCTCTTCGAGCGCTTCCTGAACCCGGAGCGGATCTCGATGCCCGACATCGACATCGACTTCTGCTACGAGCGCCGGGGCGAGGTGATCGAGTACGTGCGGGGGAAGTACGGACGGGATGCCGTGGGCCAGATCGTGACCTTCGGGACGATGAAGAGCCGGGCCGTGATCCGCGACGTGGGACGGGTGCTGGGCTTCGACGTGGGCGAGACGGATCGGATCGCGAAGATGATCCCGAACCAGCCGGGTAAGAGCTACACGGTGGCGGAAGCGGTCAAGCAGATACAGGACGTCCGCGCGCTGTACGGTTCGGAGGAGAAGTACAAGCAGTTGTTCGACCACTCCATCACGCTGGAGGGGCTGTCGCGTCACGCATCGGTGCACGCCGCTGGCGTTGTGATCGCGCCGGGCCCGCTGGACGAATACGTGCCAGTCTGCACCCAGTCGAAGGGAAGCCGAAACGGCGGTCGAAACGGGAGCAGGGACGGCGGCCGGAATGGCGGTCGGAACGGTGGCCGGAATGGGAGCCGGGGCGGGCGCAGGGACCAGGGCCGGCAAGGAAACCGGAGCGGAGGCGCGACGGCAGGCGCCGGGGTGGAGGACGGGCCGGACGTAGTCACCCAATACGACATGAACTGCCTTGAGGACGCCGGGATGCTCAAGATGGACTTCCTGGGCCTCAAGACCCTCACGGTGATCCACGACGCGGTGCGGGCGGCGAAGGAGCGGACGGGCGGTTTCCGGCACCCAGAGAGCGGCGCCGTTTACGAGTCCGACGCCATGGACGACGTTCCTCTGGACGATCCGGCCGTCTTCGAGATGCTGGCCGGGGGCGGCACGTCGGGCATCTTCCAGTTCGAGTCCAATCTGGCTATGGACAAGCTCCGGGCGATGCGCTGCGACCGCTTCGACGACTTGGTGGCGACCAACGCGCTGATCCGGCCCGGCCCCCTGGATTCGGGGATGACCGACGCGTATATCCGGCGGAAGCTGGGCGCGGAGAAGGTGACCTACCCGGCGCCCGGGCTGGAGTCGGTGCTCGAAACGACCTACGGGATCATCGTCTACCAAGAGCAGGTCATGCGGATCGCCAGCGACCTGGCGGGCTACTCCCTCGGGGAAGCCGACGTGCTGCGCAAGGCAATGGGCAAGAAGGACGCCGAGCTGATCCGCTCGGAGCTGGACCGCTTCAAGGAACGGGTGGTGGAGCGGGGACTGAAAGCGGGGACCGCCGCCAAGCTGGCCGATCAGATCAAGACCTTCGGTCGGTACGGCTTCAACAAGTCCCACTCGGCGGCGTACTCGCTGCTCTCGTACCAGACGGCGTGGCTGAAGCGCCACTACCCGGCCGAGTTCATGGCCGCGCTGCTGTCGTCGGTGCTGGACAAGACCGACGATGTGGTCAAGTACATGGGCGAGTGCAGGGAGTTGGGGCGGCACGTGCCGGGGCTGGAGGACGGGCTGGAGGTGCTGCCGCCCGACGTCAACGAGTGCGGCTGGAAGTTCACGGTGGTGGGCGCCAAGACGATCCGCTTCGGGCTGGGGGCGGTGCGGGGTCTGGGCTCGGCGGCGGTGCAGTCGATCCTGGAGGCGCGGGAGGAGGGCGGGCCGTTCACCGACCTGTTCGACCTGCTGGAGCGCAGCGACGTGCGCGCGCTGAACAAGCGGGCGTGCGAAGCGCTGATCGCCTCCGGTGCGCTGGATTCCTTCGGCCACCGCAACCAGCTCCTCCAGGGACTGGATGCCGCCTACGGCGAGGTGTCGGCGCGTCAGGAGGAGGCGGAGACGGGCCAGGCGTCGCTCTTCGGCGAAGCGGGCGGGTCGGCCCCGCGCCCGGCGCCGAAGCTGCCCACCGTGCCCGAGTGGGGCGAGCGGGAGCGCTTGGCGCGGGAGAAGGAGGCGCTGGGCTTCTTCATCTCGGGACACCCCCTAGACCGCTGGCGGAACGTGGCGCGGGCGTTTGACGAAGCCGGCTCCGCCGCGCTCAAGAACAAGCTGGGCCAGGCGGTGGAGCTGGCGTGCGTGGTGACGGCTGTGGCGCGGCAGGTCTCCCGGCGAGACGGCTCCGAGTGGGCGAAGGTCACCGTGGAGGGCTTTGCCGGCACGGCCACGGTGCTGGCGTTCCGGGAGGCGTGGCAGTCCCATCGGGAGGTGCTGGTCCCCGACGCCGTGGTGCTGTTGCGCGGCAAGGTGAGCGACCGGGAGCGGGACGAGGACGACCCGCCCGTCTTCCTGGACGACGCCCAACCGATGGAGGGCGTGCCCGAGAGCGGGCGGCTGGCGGTGCGGATCGCCCTGGCGTGGGATGCCCGGCTTGGCGACGACGCATTCGCCAAGGCTAGCGCGCTCATGGCCGAGAACCCCGGGGGAGCGCCAGTGGAGGTGGTCGTGGCGGCGGCGACGGAGGCGACGGACGGGAACGGCGGCGGCCAAGCCCGCCTGCGCTCTCGTTCGATCCAGATGTCGCCCAAGCGCAAGACGCTACGGGCGCTGGAAGGGCTCTTTGGAAAGGGAAGCGTGGAGTTGGTTCGCACGTAAGGAGAAACGCAGATGAACACGACGACGAAGACAAGCAAGTGCGCGCCTGCCTTGGTGCCGGCGCTGGCCTTTCTCTCGGTGCTGAGCGGGAGCCCGGCGGGGCTCCGGGCCCAGCTTCCCGACCCGGGCCAAGCAGACCCTGCGGTGGAGCAGTTCGTCGGCTCCTGGGAAGGCGCAATAGAAGTTCCGGGCGCGGGCGTCCAGCTGCGGATGCGCCTTCAGATGACCTTGGACGGCGAGGGCGGCTTGGCGGCCGTCTTCTTCTCCGTGGACCAGGGCAACGCCGCTATCCCGGCGGAGGACGTGACGGCGGACGGGGTCGACGTGTCCATGTCCATGGCGGCGATCGGGGGCTCCTTCAAGGGCACGCTCTCCGAAGACGGCGCGACGATCGAGGGCACCTTCACCCAGCTGGGCAACACGCTGCCGCTGCACCTGGAGCGGGTTGCCGACGAAGGGGCCGACGGCGATGCGGAGCCCGCCCCCGCGCCGCGCCGACCGCAGGACCCGGAGGAGCCGTTCCCGTACCGTGCGGAGGACGTGACCTACCCGAACCCCGACGGCGGCCACGCGCTGGCCGGCACCTTCACTCGGCCCGAAGCCGGTGGCCCGTTCCCGGCGGTGATCCTCGTATCGGGCTCGGGACCCCAGGACAGGGACGAGGCGCTGATGGGGCACCGCCCCTTCCTTGTGCTCTCTGACCATCTGACCCGGGCCGGGATTGCTGTCCTGCGCTTCGACGACCGGGGCGTGGGCGAGTCCAGTGGCGACTTCGCGTCGGCCACCTCCCGGGACTTCGCTTCCGACGTACTGGCAGGCGTCGCCTACCTGCGGGGCAGGGACGACGTGGACTCTGGAAAGATCGGGTTGGCCGGCCACTCGGAGGGAGGGCTGATCGCTCCGATGGTCGCCGCCGAGTCCGACCACGTGGCGTTCATCGTTCTGATGGCGGGTCCTGGCGTCACCGGCGAGCGCATCTTGTACGCCCAGGGGGCTCTGATCGCGCAGGCGAGCGGCGCGACCGAGGAGGCCGTGGCCAAGTCCCGGCAGCAGCAAGAGGCAATCTTCGGCATCCTGAAGGCAGAGGACGACCCGGAGCGGGCCTCGACGGAGATCGAGGCGGTGGTGCGCACGGCGTTGGAAGAAGCCACCGACGAGGAGCGCGCCCAGGTCGGGATCACCGACGAAGCCTCGCTGGAGCGCGTGGCCAAGACCCAGGCGACGCAACTGTCCACGCCATGGTTTCGGTACTTCCTGACGTACGACCCGGCCGAGTCGCTGGAGCGGGTCGCCGTCCCGGTGCTGGCGATCAACGGCGAGAAGGACCTTCAAGTCCCCTTCGAGGAGAACCTGCGCGAGATCGAGGCGGCCCTGAAGCGGGGAGGCAACGACCGCTACGAGCTCCACGCCCTGCCGGACCACAACCACCTCTTCCAGCGCGCCGAGACCGGAGCGCCCAGCGAGTACGCGTCGATTGACGAGACGTGGTCCGTGGAGTCGATGGAGCTGATCGCGGGCTGGATACTGAAGACGGTGGGCGCGGCGCCGGCGTCGTAGGCCCTCCGGGGACCGTTCAGTCGCTCGGCGGCGGGCGCCTTGGTCGCTGAGCCAGCAGTCGGTTCATCGCGTCCACCTGCTCCGGCTCCAGCAGGTCGGCGATGTCGGCCTTCATCGACTGGAAGGCGGGAGCCAGCGACTGGACCGGGTTGCCGTGCTTCTCGGCGATCTGGGTGACCGCACCTCGGTCGGGCCGGCCGCCTCCCATGAGGCCGCGCATCTCCGTGATCATGGCGGCAAGCCGTTCCAGGGCGTCCTCGTTGGTCTGCCTGAAGTCCTCCACGACGATCTCCATCAAGCCCGACTGGACCTCGGTGAGGGAGACCGTCTCGGAGAACTCGTCGAAGCGCTGGTCCAGCAGCGTCCACAGGCGCTGACCCTCGCTGCGGAACGCGCCCATCATCCCCATGCCGCCGCGCTGCTGGGCCTGAGCCAAGAGGTCGGCGGGGAGCGCGGTCGATCCTGCTGTGGCGGTCGTGACTGCCAGCAGGGCGGGGAGGATGAAGCGTGCTCTCGTGGTCGGGCGGGTGCGGTGCGTCGTCATCTCGGCGTCGTCCTTGTTGTGGCTGGGGATCGTTACTCGGACACGCGGGATGGGCGGAGTGCTGTCGGGGGAGACCACCCCCGCGACTCCCGAAGTCGCTCCGTGCGGTCCCACAGCTCCGGCCGGCCGAGCGCGGCCGCCAGCGTCTGGAATTCGGGGCGCGCGCCCCGCCACTCCAGGTCGTCGACGTCGTGGAAGAGCGGTGCGCCGTCGGGGAGCGTCGCGTCGCGCCGGAGGGTTGCCAGCTTCTGGAAGAGAAGCGCCGCATCGCGCCCGTCCCGGAGAGTTGCCGCCAGCCGCCGGGCTCCTCGAACGGCCACGCCCCAGTCGTCGGCGTCGTTCGGAATGTCCTCCAGCCGTCCATAGCGCGCCAGCACCGTTGCGGCGGACTTGGTGCCCCATCCGGGCAGCCCCGGAAAGCCGTCGGCGCTGTCGCCCACCAGCGCCAAGTAGTCCGGGATGCTGGAAGGCCGCACGCCGAAGCGGGCCACCACTCCGGCTTCGTTCCTAACCTGATCGCGTCGCCGGTCCCACTGGACCACTCGGTCGCCCGCCACGCACTGGGCCAGGTCCTTGTCGGGCGTGCACAGGTACACCACCTCCACTCGCGGGTCGCGGGCCGCGCCCGCCGCCCCCGTGGCCATCCCGTCGTCTGCCTCCATCGCCGTCATCGGCCAGACGGGCAGACCCATCGCCCGAAGCGCGTCCTCCATGGGGCGAAACTGGGCGAGCAGGCCGGGGTCGATGCCGGCGCCGGTCTTGTAGCCGGGCCAAAGCGCGTTGCGGAAGGACTCGATCACGTGGTCGGTCGCCACCGCCATGTGGGTTGCCGTCCGCTCCAAGAGCCCCAGCAACGAGCCGATCACGCTGCGGACCGCACCCACCGGTCGGCCTTCCCCATCCACCGCGGGCGGCGCGCCGAAGTGGTGACGGAAGAGCTCGTAGGTGCCGTCCACCAAGTGAACGTTCAAGCGTCGAGTCCCGCGAGCGCCCCTGGGAACTCGGCCTCGTCGAAGACCAGCCGAAATGTGCCCTGTTGCCGCGAGGCGATTCGGTGCCACCACTGCAGGGCGCGCTGCTCGTCGAGGTAGCGTGCGAAGTTGCGCTCCAGGTCGCTGTCGAACTGGCTCTCGTAGATCGGCTCGAACAAGCTCATCTGAATCGGCTGGCCGTCGCCGTGCGCAAGTATGCCGGTGTTGCCCTTCGCTGGCGGCCGACAACGTCGGGCGCGCTGTCGCCGGGCGCGGGGACGTGAAGGGCCTCCCAGTACTCCTCCTTCATCGCGTGCGGTGAATCTCCCATGGCAGCTGACAGAAAGTGATTCCCATCCCGTGAGTTCTCGCGAGACAACCGGAAAAGGGCCGGTCCTCGCCGACTTCGCCACGGGACCGTATCATGGACCTGCTGGTGCCGCCGGACAAGCGGCCGCGCTGGAAGTCACCCCTGCCATTCGGGAAGGAAGCCATGAAGACCGCCCACACCACCTTCGCCCACACCACCTTCGCCCTCGCCGCCGCCTCGGTCCTCGCCCTCCTTTGGGCGCCGCCGGCCCCCGCGCTCGCCCAGGAAACCCCCGCCGACGACATGCTCACGGTGGGCCACTACCTGGAGATGGAGCGGGTGTCCGATCCGCAGATATCGCCGGACGGCAGCCAGGTCGTCTACACCCGCTCGTGGGTGGACAAGATGGAGGACCGGTTCCAATCGGCCGTGTGGATCATGGACGCCGACGGCGGGCGGGCCCGCTTCCTGCTGGAGGGATCGAGCCCACGCTGGTCGCCCGACGGGGCTCGGATTGCATTCGTCGCGCCCGGCGGGGAGGGTGGTCCGGAGGGGCCGCAGATTCACGTGCGCTGGATGGACGCCGAGGGCGCCACGAGCCAAGTCACCCGTGAGACGGAGGCGCCCTCCAACTTCAGGTGGTCGCCCGACGGGAGGCACATCTACTTCCAGCGCTTCGTGCCCGAGTCCGAGCCGTGGCCCATTGACTTGCCCGCCGCGCCGGAAGGGGCCACATGGACGCCGACGCCCAGGATCGTGGACCGGGTGCACTACCGCTTCGACCGGATCGGCTTCCTCGAGGAGGGCTTCACCCACCTCTTCCGCGTGCCCAGCGAGGGCGGCACCGCCCAGCAGCTCACCAGCGGCTCGTGGAACGCGGGCGCCACCTTCGTGTCGGGCGTTGGAAACGTGGGCTACGACCTGACGCCCGACGGCGGCACGCTGATCTTCGACGGCCTGATGGAGGACGCCGACAACCGCTACCGCGAATCCCACGTGTACGCCATGGAGTTGGCTAGCGGCGAGACCCGGCAGCTCACCTCTGAGAAGGGACCGTGGGCGCAGCCCAAGGTGTCGCCCGACGGAAGCAAGATCGCATACGTCGGCTACCCCTGGACCTCCCAGACGTACAAGACCACCGACCTCTACATGATGGACGCCGACGGCGGCAACGCGCGCTTGGTGTCCGGTAGCCTGGACCGGGATGTGGGTGCGCTCCGCTGGGACGCCGACTCCAGAGGCGTGTACTTCATCGCCGGCGACCGGGGGACGATGAACGTTCACTTCGCCGCCCGCTCCGGCGATGTCCGGCAGGTCACCGAAGGCGAGCACATGTTGTCGTTGTCCTCGGCGTCGAGCGACGGACAGGCTGTGGGGACCCTCACGTCGCCCCACGAGCCCGGCGACGTGGTGGCCTACGCGCTGGACGGCGGAAGCGAGGTCCGCCGGCTCACCGAAGTCAACGCTGACGTGCTGGCGGGGAAGCGGTTGGGAGAGGTGGAGGAGATATGGTACGAGTCCACCGGCGGTGCCCAGGTGCAGGGCTGGATCGTGAAGCCGCCCGACTTCGACGCGAGCCGCGAGTACCCGCTGATCCTGCACATCCACGGCGGCCCTCACGCCATGTACAACGTGGGGTTCAGCTACCCCTACCAGAACTTCGCCGCCAACGGCTACGTGACCCTCTACACCAACCCTCGGGGCAGCACGGGCTACGGCACCGACTTCGGCAACGCCATCGACAACGGCTATCCGTCGGTAGACTACGACGACCTGATGGCGGGCGTGGACGCGCTAATCGAGCGGGGCTACGTCGCCCAGGACCAGATGTACGTGACCGGGTGCAGCGGCGGCGGAGTGCTGTCCAGCTGGGTGATCGGTCAAACGACCCGGTTTGCGGCGGCCGGCGTGCGCTGTCCGGTGATCAACTGGATGAGCTTTGCGGGCAACGCCGACATCACGGTGTGGGGCTACTACCGCTACCACGGCTACCCCTGGGACAACCCGGACAAGTACTTGGAGCACTCGCCCCTCATGTACGTGGAGAACGTGACGACGCCGACGATCCTCATGACCGGCGAGCTGGACTTGCGAACGCCGATGGCCCAGACGGAGGAGTACTACCAGGCTCTGAAGCAGCTGGACGTGCCCACCAAGATGATCCGCTTCCACGACGAGTACCACGGGACTGGCTCCAAGCCGTCCAACTTCATGCGGACCCAGCTGTACCTGATGAAGTGGTTCGAGGAGCACGGAGGGGCGCCGAGGCCGGCGACCTAGGACTCCTAGGACCCCGCTGTCTCGTCCTTGGTTTCGGCGAGGATCAGGTCCACCACGGAGCGGAGTGCTTGGTCGTGGTCGTCGCCCTCCAAGCGGCGGAGCCGGTAGTGGTCGACCTGCCGGTCGGCTCCGCTTCCTTCCTGGACGATGCGCAGCGCGTGGGACAGCTCCTCCTCGCATTCGAGGGCGGCGGCGTCTTCGGCCAGCTCCTCCACTAGGAGGGCGGCGTGGTCGCCCACGTCGATCCGTCCGCCGTCGCCGCTGCCGGTCCCGCCCCGCCCTCGGATGTCGCCCAGAAAGGCCAGCACACCGTAGCGCTGGGCGATCCAGCGGTTCTCGGCGATGATCTCGGTGGGCGGTTCGGCGGGCAGCCCGCCGTCTCGGTCGCGACGCAGGAGCCACCGGATCAGGCAGGCGTAGAGCGCCGCGATGCTCACGGCGTCGGTCAACCGGGTGCACACGTCGCAGATGCGCAGCTCGATCGTGGGAAAGCTGTGGGACGGGCGAATGTCCCACCAGAGTTCGCTGCCGTTCTGAATGAACTCGAGCCGCCGGTAGCCCTCCACCAGCTCGTCGTACTCCGCCCTCGACCCCAGTGCGCCGGGCAGGCCGGTGCGCGGTAGAGCGCCGACCAAGTTGAGCCGGAACGACTTGAAGCCGGTCTCCCTGCCTTCGTTGAACGGCGACGACGCGGAAAGGGCGTGGAGGAGCGGCAGGTAGCGGCGGAGTGCGGTCATGACCCGTATGCGCGAGTCGCCGTCGCCGAAGCCCGCGTGAATGTGCATGCCGCCCACCAGAAAGCGGCGCAGGGACTCCTGGAAGACGATCTCGAAGTCCCGGTAGCGTTCCCGGGGCGTGACCAGCTGGTCAGTCCACGCCGCGAAGGGGTGTGTGGACGCCGCCATCACCGCCGCACCGTGCTCCGCCGCCGCCGCCACCACCACGCGACGAGTCTCCCGCATGGCGTCGGCCAGCTCCGCCACCGACCCGCACACCCGGGTGTTGGTCTCGATCTGCGACCGGAGGAACTCGGTGGTGACCTTGTGAGGAGCGATCCTCCGCTCGCATTCGGCGAAGATCTCCGGACGAGGCGAGGTGAGGATGTTGCGCGTGTCCGGGTCGACCAGGAAGAACTCCTCCTCGGCGCCCAGGCTGATGCGCAGCTCCGCCGGACCGTTCACGATCCTGTGGTCCTAGCCCTAGCCCTAGCCTAGCCTAGCCCGGCCTAGTCGCCCGCCGGGTCCAGCAGGGTGGCGGAGACGATGTGGTCCAGGTCGGGATGGTGCTCGTCCAGGTAGGCGTTGCCCAGTGCTATCGCGTTGCCCTGGGACACTTGGCCCCCATAACCCGAGTAGAACTGGTCCACGACCTCGGCCATCCCTTCCACGACACGCCCGAAGGGCGCGAAGCCGTCCTCGTCGAGGCGGCTGTTGTCGCCGTAGTTGACGAAGATCTGGGTGGTGCGCGAGTTGGGTGCGGTCGTCTTGGCGAAGGTCACGGCGCCCCGAACGTTGGACTCCACGACCGGATCGTCCTCGACTGCCACATTCCGCCACGCCGACGACACGGCCGGGTCGCCGTGCAGTCCGAACTGGGCCACGAAGCCCTCGACCACGCGGAAGACGCGCACGTTGTCGTAGTAGCCGTGCTTGACCAGCGAGTAGAACCGGTCGGCGCCGTTGGGCGACCACGCCCGGACCACCTCCACGACGAAGGCTCCTTTGGTGGTCTCGAAGCGGGCGCGGAAGGTCTCGGGGGCGGTCTCGTTCAGGGCTGCCGGGTCGAGGAGGATGCCCCGAGCGGGCTCCTCGGCGGGGGCGGCGTCGTTGCCAGCATCTCCGCCAGCGCAGGCGGCGAGGGCGAGGGCCGCGACGGCAACTCCCAGGGTTGATGGGCGGGGGGAGCACGAAGGGCGGGTGGAGCAAGGGGGGGGGGTTGTCATGAGGCCGACCTGTTGTGGGCGGGAAGGAGAAGCCGGGAAGCCATCAATCCATCAGTGCAATCAAGTATAGTCCCGCCCTCGTTTCACTGTCACGGTTCCACTGTCACGTGGCGAGTGGGGATCGGGGCGCCATGGGGGTCTGTGACCGGGTTGCCCATCGCCTCTGCCATTCGGTCCACGAGGCGATCCGAAGCCGCGTGCTCCAGCCGCTCCGCCTCTTCGTGCACATCGTTCCGCGAGTACCCCAAGCGCTCCACCAGAAAGGACTCGATGACCCGATGGCGCCGGACGACCCGCAGTGCCTCCCGGACCCCCTTGGCGGTCAGCCGGACTCCCCGGTAGGGCTCGTGTTCCAGCAGGCCGTCGGCGGCCAGGCGACGGACCATGCCGCTCACCGAGGCGGGCTGCACATCCAGCGCCCGGGCCAAGTTGGTGGTCCCAGCGGCGTCTCCCTGCTCGTTCAGGGAGTAGATCACCTTCAGGTAGTCCTCGACGGAGCGCGACAGAGCGGTCGTCACGTCACGCGAACGCCCGGTCGTCACGGCACGCGAACCCCCGGTCGTCACCCGTCCTCCCGCTCCTGCGCCTCCTCCTTGATCTTGCCGGCGCGCATCGGCGGGACCACATCGTAGCCCAGGTGCTTGCGGGTGTGGTGGCCCCGACCCTGGGTGATCGACCGCAGCGCCGAGGCGTACTTGTAGAGCTCGGCCTGGGCGACCTCGGCGCGAACCACGGTTCGCCCGGCGGACGGCTCCATGCCCAGCACCTTGGCCGAGCGGCTGTTCAGGTCGCCCATGATGTCGCCCAAGTACTCGTCGGGCGCGGTGACCGTCACCTCGACGATCGGCTCCAGCAGCACGGGCCTGGCCTTCTCGGCCACGTTCCGGAAGGCGTACGAGCCGGCCACCTTGAAGGCGATGTCCGACGAGTCCACCGAGTGGTAGGAGCCGTCGTAGCACTCGGCCGCGAAGTCCACCAGAGGGTACCCGGCCACCACGCCCTTGGCGGACGCCTCCTGGATGCCCCGGTCCACCGAAGGGACGTACTTGGACGGGATCACGCCGCCCTTGATCGAGTTGACGAACTCGTACCCCTCGCCCCGCGCCCTGGGCCGCAGCCGCACCCAGCAGTCGCCGAACTGACCGCGGCCGCCGGTCTGCTTCTTGAAGCGCCCCTGCCCCTCGGCGACGGCGGTGATCGTCTCCCGGTAGGCGATCCGGGGCTGCTCCGTCTCCACCGACACGCCGTACTTGCGCTTCATGCGCTCGAACTGCACGCCCAGGTGCAGCTCGCCCATCCCCCGAGCGATCGTCTGACGCAGCTCCGGGTTGAACTCGGCGTAGAACGTCGGGTCCTCCTGGTGCAGCCGGCCCAGCGCCTCGCCCAGCTTGTCCTCGTCGGCTCGCTGCGCACCCCGAACCGCCACCGAGATGTCGGGCTTGGGGAACGCCACGCCGACCAGCGTCACCTCGTTGCCCGGCGCCGCCAGGGTGTCGTTGGTGTGGGTGGACTTGAGCTTGGCGACGACGCCGATGTCGCCTGCGTGGATCGCCTCCACGTCGACCCGCTCCTTGGCCATGGGCACGGCCAAGTGGTTGAGGCGCTCCGATGCATCCTGGGTGGTGTTCGTGAGGTCGTTGCCGTTGGCCACCATCCCGGAGAAGACGCGGAAGAGCGACAGCTCGCCCACATGGGGCTCGGCGCTGGTCTTGAAGACGAGGGCGGTGGCGACTTCGTCGTCGGCAGGGCGGAGCGAGACCGGATCGCCGTCAGGGCCAGCGGCCTCGATCTCGGTGCGGCCCGGGTGCGGGACGAGCCCGACCAGCTTCTCCGCCAAGTTGCGCACGCCGAACGACAGCTCCGGCGCGCCGCAGAAGACGGGCACCAACTCTCCCTGGGCGACGGCCACGGCCATGGCGGCGACCGCTTCCTCGGGGGATATCTCCTCGCCCTCCAGGTAGCGCTCCATCAGCTCCTCGTCGGTGGTCGCCAGCGTCTCCATGAGCTCGGTGGACCACTCCTCCACCTGATCGGCCATCTCGTCCGGCGGCGGGGCCTCGTCGTACTCGCCGGAGATCGTCCCTTCCTTGAAGAGCCGGGCCTTGCGGGTGAAGAGGTCCACGATCCCCCGAAACTCCGCCCCCTCGCCGATCGGCAGTTCGACGGGGACGGCGCCCGGCGCCAGCGTGTCCTTCACGTCGCGAAACGCCTTGTCGAAATCGGCGTGCTGCTTGTCCATCATGGAGACGAAGACGGCCCGAGGAAGCTTCCGGCGGTCGCACAGCTTCCAGACCATCTCGGTCCCCACCTCCACCCCGGACTGGGCGGTGACGACCACCAGGGCTGCGTCCGCCACTCTGGCAGCGGCCACGGCGTCGCCCACGAAGTCCATGTAGCCGGGGGTGTCCAGCAGGTTGATCTTGGTTCCCTCCCACACCGCGTGGGCCACGGTCAGCTGCATCGACATGCCGTGGGCCGTCTCTTCGGGGGTGGTCATCGTCAGCGCGTTTCCGTCGCCGACCCGGCCTCGTCTCTTGGAGGTTCCCGCGGCGAAGCACACCGCGTCGATCAGGGTCGTCTTGCCCGTCCCACCGTGCCCGAGCACCACTACGTTGCGAATCTGCTCCGTCTTGAACGACTTGGCTGCCGCCATGCCGCCTCCCTTTCTATTGTCTGTTCCAGCGGGTTGGAAGGAGCCCCGGGTCGGCGTCCAGAGGCCCCAGGGGCGAGAAGCTCCGATTGTAGGAAGTGCGCAACAGGCCGGTCAAGCCGACGGATCAGTTGGCCTGCGTGCGCTTGGACATGCGGTCGAGCAGGGCGCGCTCCGCTGCGGTCAGCGAGTCGATGCCATGGGCCGAGATCTTGTCCAGCACCGCGTCCACGGCGTCCAGGTCGACTCTCTCTCGGGCGGCTCGCTTTTCGGCCCTGCGACGCTCCACCGCCTCGGCGACCCGAGACGACGCGGGAGACCGTTGCTGGCGCGGGTCGGCCGTGCGCCGCGTCTTGCGGGCCTGCCGACGAATGGGTGTCCAGCTGCTGGTGGGCGTCTGGCTGCCGATGGGTGTCCGGCCGCCGGTGTCCATCCAGCCGCTCTTGAGCAAGAGGAAGCCGGCCACGACGCCGCCCAGGTGGGCTAGATGGGCGATGTTGTCGCCGCCGCCCCTCCCCGCCGAGCCGACGGCGCTGGCGAGGCTCATGGCGGCCAGGAAGCCCACCAGCCACTTGGCCTTGACGGGGATGATCCCCCAGATGTGGATGGGCGCGTTGGGCCACGCCATGGCGAACGCCAGCATGAGCCCGTAGCAGGCAGCGGACGCCCCTACGATCGTTGCGTCGCTGAAGGCGAAGCTGAGCAGGACCCCGCCCAGACCGCACATCAGGTAGTACTTCACGAAGAGCTCCGAGCCCCACCTGGACTCCAGCGGCGGCCCGAAGAAGAAGAAGACCAGCAGGTTCATCAGCAGGTGGAAGAGCCCTGCGTGGACGAACATGTAGGTCAGCATCCCCCACGGTCGCGTCAGGATGCGGCCGGGGCTGAAGCCGAAGAGCTCGGCCATGGGGCCAACGCCCACCGCCAGGACCACGAGGAACACTGCCGCGTTGGCCATGAGGAGCCGCTTGACCCACGGCGTGACGTGGAAGCCGCCCAATCCTCCTGGGAGGCCGCCGGGACTTCCGGGGCCTGGGCTCCGTCCGAAGCCGAAGCCGCCAGAGCCGATGCCGCGTCCGCCGAAGCGCCCAGTGATGTGCCTCACGAGCCCCTGTCTTCCGCCACGACCTGGCTTGGGTTCGCCGAGAGGGCGTCGTGGTGCATGAGGACGTTGAACAGCAGGGCGTACGAGCCGTGCGTGTGGGAGCGCCAGAAGGGGTTGAAGGAGAACATGACGACGTGTCCTTCGCCCAGAGGCACGTCCACCACCGCCGGGGCGTTGGCGAGGGCTTGGCCGTTCTCCAGCCCGCCGCTGATCAGCAGCTCCTCCACGTCGGCGGCGTAGCGCATTACCACGCGAATGTGGTCGGTGCGAGGCCCCAAGGAGAAGCCGCCCCCCGACGACGGGGACTCGTCGTCCTCTTCCTGGGCCTGGCGAAACTCCTCGACGCCGGCTTCGCCCAGGTCCCGGGGGCGCCCCTGCACGATGTCGGCCTCGTCGGCGCCTCCTCGACCGGTCCGGCGGACCGTGGTATCGCCGGGGCCGCGTCCCGATTCGCCATTGCCTTGTCCGCCACCGAAGAACCCGCCGAACCCGCCGCCGCCGATCCGAAAGACCGGCCCGGTGTTGAAGGCCACGCCCAGATCGTCGTAGCCGTAGCCGATGGGGCTGGTCTCGTCGGCGACCCGAGTGGCGAAGACGCCGCCCCGCGCCCACATCCCCGGAGTCGGACGGATCGACACGCCGTCGGCCAACCCGAAGTGGACGGGGAGCTGGGATGCGTTCGCCATCGTTGCGAAGACGCCGCCCGCCTCGACGAACCGCTTCAGGTGCACGACGCCCTCCAGCCCCAGGCCTCCGCGCATGTCTTCGGTGGAGTCCTGCTGGCCGATGTTGGGCGTCAGCTCGGTGGCGATCCACGGAATCGGGTCGTCGGCGCGCAGTCCGCGCACTAGCGACATGGCGTCGCCCCGCTGCCGGCCCATCACGATCACGTCGTAGTCGCGGCGAAGCTCCGGGTTGTCGCGCACCTCGTGCACCGAGATGTAGTCGTAGGGGATGCCGTACTCGTCCATGCCGATCCGCAACCACCCCTCGTCCTGGGTGTTGGTCCAGGTGTGGACCACGGCGACTCGGGGCGTTCGGGTCTCGTGAAGCGGCACGTCGGGCGCGTTGCGGGTCCGATGCGCCGTGAAGCCGTACTGGCGGCCTGCTTGGTCCAGCAACGCGGCCAAATCGGCGCCGGGGTGGTCGGCTTGGCGGATCACGAAGGAGCCGGGGCGGAACGCGCGGTCGTCGTCCTCGAACCCGGCTTCCGCGGCCATCACTCTCAAGCTGTCGTGGGCGAATCGGAACGTGGCCAAGGTCGCGTCGGCGTTGTAGTCCACCAAGTACGTGTCGCCTCGGCCGCCCTCCACGCCGCCGAACACGGGAGGCCCCTGCACACGGGTCATGTCCATGTCCAGAACGGCCACGTCCTCCACCCGCACCGTCCGGGCGTTGAAGAGCGGGCCGACGGTCCACCCCACATCGTCGTAGGGGCGAGGATCGTTCGGGTTGTAGTACTGCTTGTCCAGCAGCATGTCCGCCCCTCGCGAGAAGGGCTGGTCCATGCGGACCACATAGCTGCCCTCAGGGTAGGCCGCGCCCTCCAGCTCGATCTCGTCGTCGGCCCGGTGCACTTCGAAGGCGTGGTCGGCCATCAGCTTCAGTAGGCGAGCCTGCTGGCCGGGCCTGGGGTCGTCCGCAGGAAGTATGTAGGCCGCCGGTCCCTCGTTGCGCGCCTTCGCCACCGAGCGCTGGGACTTGGTGTAGAAGTTGCGCAGGTAGTCCAGACGGTTGGTCGCGACCTCGTGCATGGCAATCAGCACTGCGCTCTGCTGAAGGTTCACGTTGTTGCGGATGCTCCAGACCACTTCCTTGACGGGCGTGCTGGGTCTGTGCCACTGACGCTCCACGTTGGCACGAATGATGCGTGTGGAGGCGTCGCCGGCGCCCTGGGTTTCGTAGAAGCGGCCGATGGAGTTGCGCATGTGGGCCACCCACATCATGTAGTTTGCGCCCCAGCCGTCGTAGAAGTCGTGGGTGTAGACGCCGGGCACGCCGAACGCCGTCATGTCCTGCACTTCCTTGTACGCCAGGCGGTTCCATTCGTTGATCACGATGGGGTCGAGCCAGGCGTTGTACGGTCCGCGGCCGGTGGATGCGTAGAGGTGCGACGCCGATTCGTGGTGGTCGTGCAGGACGGTGGGACGGTACTCCAGGTAGGTGCGAGTGACGGTTCGCGAGAGCGCCAGCGCTTGGCCGATGTTGTCCCGGTTGTTGTCGTGGGCCACGTACTTGCCCCAGTACAGGGGACGGGTGGGCAGGTTGGCGTCGGGGTCGATGCGCTTGCCCATGTGCAGGTCCACGACCTTGGCTCTGCCGTCGGGCTCGAGCACCGGCGTGATCATGTACACGAGCCCGTCCCGGATCTCCCGGATGAAGTCGCTCTCGCCCACCGCCAAGCGGTACGCCAGCTCCATGAACATCTCGGGCGAGCCCGTCTCGGTGGAGTGGATCGCGCCCACCGACCAGTAGATGGGCTTGGTCCCGTCCATGATCCGCTGGGCCTCTTCGGGGGACGTGACCCGGGGGTCGGCCAAGGCCCGGAGCGCCGCCTTGTTGGCCTCCAGCCCTGCAATCGACGCCTCGGAGCCGACGACGACCAAGACGATCTCCCGACCTTCCTCCGACTCGCCGATGGAGACGACCTCCACCCGAGGAGACGCGGCAGCCAGCGCCCGCATGTAGTCGTGGACCTCCTCCGGGTAGCTCAGCACGTCGGGCGCCCCGGCGATCCTGCCAAAGTGGTCTAGCGGCGAGGGAACCGTCTCGCTGAACGGCAGGTGGTCCACCAGTGGAGTGGTGAAGAACGGCTCGGTCGTGGCTTCGGCCACCAGCGCCGTGTACTCCTGGTCGACGGCTTGGCCGGGACCGACGGCCTGTTGCGCCCCGCCGGTCCTGCTCGGGTCGGCCTGCTGCTGGGCGGCGGTTGGGAGAGGGCCGACGGCGACGACAACGACGGCTAGGAGAGCTGGCAGGAAGCCGACGACTGCGAGCGCAGGGGAGTGCATAGACCGTGCGAGCGTTGGCGAGCGAGTGGACGGAGGACGCGAGTTCCGCATGATCGTTCCTTGGTGGCTGGACGAGGCCGCCCGAATCGGCCCCACACTCTACACTGGCCCCGCCGAGCTTGCGAAGCAACCGGACGGACGCGACTTTGACACCACGTTCCATGAGCACTATGAGAAGCGTTCGTTTCGTGTCCGCACGGTTGGTGCGGCTGGCCGTTCTCGCCGCAGGCGTCGTCTGCCGGACCGCTGTTGCCGCCCCGCCCGCGCACGCTGGCCAGCGCGCCGACTCGGTTGCGGCCCTGGCCCCAGCGACGGCCCAGGCCCTGGAGATAGCCTTGGCCCCGGAGATAGCCTCCGCCCGGGTCGTGGTGCTGGGCACAGGCACGCCCAACGCCGATCCCGAGCGGTCGGGTCCTGCCGTGGCCGTCGTGGTGGGCGAACGGGCGTACGTGGTGGACGCCGGCCCGGGGGTTGTGCGCCGAGCTGCCGCCGCCGCTCGGGACAGGGACATTCCCGCTCTGGCTCCGTCCAGGTTGCACCACCTCTTCCTCACCCATCTCCACTCCGACCATACCACGGGACTGCCGGACCTCATCTTGGCGCCGTGGGTGCTGGACCGGCCCGGCCCGCTTCGCGTATTCGGCCCTCCCGGCACCGCCTCCATGGTGGAGCACGTGCTGGCGGCGTGGCAGGAGGACATCCACATGCGCCTCTTCGGACTGGAGCCCCGAGCCGCCAACCCGGACGCCTACCAAGCTCCGGTCGCCGAGACGACAGGCGGAGTGGTCTACGAGGACGACAACGTCAAGGTTACCGCCGTGCCCGTCGATCACGGTTCGTGGCCCCACGCCTTGGGGTACAAGTTCGAGACGTCGGACCGGACGATCGTGATCTCGGGCGACGCCCGCCCCAGCGAGTCGCTGGTCGCGGCGTGCGGCGGGTGCGACGTGCTGGTTCACGAGGTGTACTCGGCGGAGGCGTTCCAGCGGCGCGAGCCCGAGTGGCAGGCGTACCACGCCGACACCCACACGTCGACGGTGCAGCTGGCCGAGGTCGCCAACCGGGCTCGCCCCGGCATCCTGGTTCTGTACCACCAGCTGTACTGGGGTGCCACCGACGACGACCTGATCCGGGAGATCCGTGCCGCAGGCTACACGGGTCCGGTGGCGTCGGCCTCCGACCTGGACGTCTATTGACTGGCTCCGAGAAGTGACCGGCCCCGAGAAGGCACCGGAGCTGGCCGGCGTCGACTACCGCCCCACGCTCCGCTTCGACGCCCGCGGCGCCACCGTCGCCCATGAGTTGGAGGGTGCTCCCCAGTTGCAGGGCGATCCGCCGCTGACTCGGCTGATCGACCAGGGGAGGGCGGCGTGGGCCGTGGAGCTGCACTGTTCCAAGACGCTGATGACGCGCGTCGAGACCGCCAACGAACCTTTTCAGCGGGTGGAGTGGAGCGCGGACGATGTGGACGGACCGGTTTGTCTGGTGCCCGGCGTGGTGGCTCTGGACGAGCAGTCGCCGGAGCGAGCCCGCGGGGAATGGCTGGTTCGAGGAGCCGAGCGGCGGACTCGCGCTCTGCCGGACTCGCTTCTGGCCTACGAGCGGGACGACGCCCTGGAAGAAGGAAGGATGAACGTGCGGCCCGCCCTTGGTCCCCGGGAGGCGGGCGCGGGCGCCGAGGCGTTGCACTTCACGGTCTTGCTGGCGCCGGACGTGTACGAGCGGATCCGGACCGACCGCACCTTGCAGGTCGCTGCGCTGATCGGAGCGTGCGGCTGGTTCCCGCGGCTCTTCGAGCGCAAGGGGAAGGAGGGCGACGAGCCCGCGCTGGCCCGAGAGGTCCGGGAGCGACTCGCCGCTTGGCCGGGCATTCCCCTGTGGGACGAGGGCGACGCCTACGACCCCGCCCGCGTGGCTACCGCGCTGGAGCCCTTGGTGGTCTCGTCGTCCGAGGGGGCCGGTCGGTTGAACCGTGGGTTGATCGACGGAACCAGCGCCCGGTACGACAGGTGGCAGCGGGCCTGCGTCTTCGAGCAGAACCGCCACGGCAAGTGGGAGGATGCGGACCCGGAGCTCAAGGCCGGGGTTCGCGACCGCCAGGAGCAGTTGGCGGCCGCGGTCCACGCCGGCGCGGACGGGTTGGGCGTCTTCCTCCGCAAGCAGCTGGGGCTGGGCGTCGCCGAGCGGATATGGGCGCCGCCGCTGTCGCCGGTGCGGATGGAGGCGTCGGAGCTGCTGCGTCCCTCGCCGGAAGAGGAGGCGAAGCTGGCCGCGCCCTGGGAGATGATTCCGCCCCGCCTTGCGTCCCGTCCTCTCTTCTGGTTCCTCTGCCACATCGCGTGGATCGAGGAGGGCCGCTTCGGCTACACGGGCCAGCGCTTGGCCGAGATCTTCCTGGCTGGCGACGCCCGCTCGAACACCCGCGAAGCGCGGACGCGCAACTTCCTGAGGAGAACCGGCGGCTTGGCGCCCGTCCGCGGCCGCCTCTCGGTCTTCACCGATTGTCCGCTGGCCCGCGCTTGGTGGCGGCACCGCCTAGCCGGGCAGGTCGAGCACGCCAGCGGTGGCCGGATCGCCCGATCGACGGCTCTTCGCGTGCTGGGCTCCAGCTCGGTATGGAACGAACTGGCGCAGGCCGGCATTCGCCGGGTCGCCGTCGTCAACCATCCTCGCGCCCGAGTGGCCGTTGTGGCGCGGCTGGATCGCCGCCTTCGCGAACGGGGCCGGCTGGGCAAGCAGGACGCCAAGGATGTCCTGGCCGCCATCGCCGAACACGGCATCCGACGCTCGTTCGAGCACACGCCCCTGGACGAACTGACGGGTTGAGCCGCCCGGCCATGCCCGCTTTCCTGTCGGCCTCCCTCGGTGCCGCGCTGGCGGACCGCTTCGGCGAACGGTTCTCCACGGCCGTCGCGGTTCGCGAGCACCACGGCAAGGACGATTCGCACCACGCCATTGCGCCGCCCGACGCGGTAGTCTTTGCGCGCTCCACCGAAGAAGTGGCCTTCGCGGTCGGCCAGTGCGCCCGGCACCGGACACCGGTCATCCCATTCGGGGCGGGCACGTCGATCGAAGGGCACGTGCAGGCCGTGCAGGGGGGAGTCTCCATCGACTTGGCGGAGATGAAGCGCGTGCTGGCGGTCCGCCCCGGCGACATGGACGCCACCGTGCAGGCCGGTGTCACCCGGCGGCAGCTGGAACGGGAGCTGAAGGGGACGGGTCTCTTCTTCCCGGTGGACCCGGGCGCCGACGCCACCCTGGGGGGCATGGCCGCCACCGCCGCGTCGGGAACGACCACCGTCCGCTACGGCACGATGCGCGACAATGTGGTCTCCCTGGTCGCGGTACTGGCGGACGGATCGGTCGCGCGCACAGGCGGACGCGCCCGGAAGTCGGCGGCGGGCTACGACCTGACCAGCCTCTTCGTCGGCGCCGAGGGTACGCTGGGCGTGATTACCGAGATCACGGTGAGGCTGTACCCTGTCCCCGAGGCCGTGGCCGCGGCAGTGTGCGCGTTCCCCGAGCTGGCAGGGGCGGTGCAGTCGGTGGTGCAGGCGGTCCAGGCAGGCGTGCCCATCGCGCGCTCCGAACTGCTGGACGCCACGGCCATGCGAGCCGTCAACCGCTATTCCGGGCTCCACTACGCCGAATCGCCCACGGTCTTCTTTGAGTTTCACGGAACCGAGGACGAGGTGACGGCCCACGGCCAGGTCGTGCAGGAGGTATGCCGAAGCCTGGGCGGCTCATCCTTCCAGTACGCTCAACGGCAGGAGGAGCGACGCCGGTTGTGGAAGGCCCGTCACGACGCGTACCCGGCCCTGGTTGCGTTGCGGCCGGGCGGTCGCGGGCTGACCACGGACGTCTGCGTGCCCGTCTCCCGGCTGGCCCAGTGCGTCGCGGAGAGCATCGAAGACATGAAGGCCGCTACGATGCCATGGGGGATCGTCGGCCACGCGGGCGACGGGAACTTCCATGTGGCGTTCGTGCTGGACCCCGACTCGCCCGAGGAGGTGGAGGAGGCGGAGGGGTTCAACGAGCGCATGATCGAACGGGCGCTTGCGATGGAAGGCACTTGCACCGGCGAACACGGAATCGGGATCGGCAAGCGTCGCTTTCTCGAAGCCGAGCACGGTGTCGCCGGAGTCGCGGCGATGCGCGCCGTCAAGGTCGCCCTGGACCCGTTGGGGATCATGAACCCCGGCAAGGTGTTGCCGTAAGGACCCGGTTCCTTCAACAGTTCGGACAGATTCTCCGACAAAGTCTACCCGGAATTTGTCACGTCACCTGTTTGGCTTGGCTGGCTCTCGGCTTGGCCGGGTCGTCTTGCCCCCATGCACCGAGGGTTCGGCGCACCAGGCATCGCGGAGGGCGGCCAGGGGTTCGAGAAGCGCGGGGGACAGCCCCAGCACATCCACCAGCAGGGCCCGGTCTAGTTCGTGACGGACTTCGTCCCGGTACGCCTCGTTGGCGGGCAGCAGCTCCCGGTCGCTGAACTCGTCGAAGGTCCGAACAGCGGCTCCGACTTGCGCCTCCGACAGGTGCCGGGGATCGAGTACCGGCAGATCTGGCAGGCGGCTGATCGTGAGTCGGGCCCGCCCCTGCTGCTGGCGCGTGCCGACCCACCAAAAGCAGATCAGCCCCAGGGTGCTGTTGGCCCAGAGCGTCAGCGGCTTCTCCCACTCCTCCTTCGCCGCGACGAAGTTGGGCCAGGCCGTTCCCCCGATGCACTTCGCTGGCGTCAGGCACGCGGTCAAGCTCTGGGAGTTGATCTGGAAGTCGAGCGTGAAGTGCAACCGGGTCGCCGTGGCTTGCCAGATCACCGCAGCTTGTTCTTCGAGTCCTTCGCGGACCACGCCCTCCTGGCGCGGGGAAACGACCATCGTTCGCTCGGTCTCGGCGTCGTGGGACCACAAGACCGGGTACAGCGGCATGTCGCGGGCTACGAAGATGTCGAACGGCCCCCGGGGCGTGCCATCTGGATGCTTGCCCGAGATGTCCCGGTGCAGTTTGCCTCGGCGACCCAGTTCGCCTAGCCGAGTCACGGGAATCGCGGGACGGTCGGCGGTCCGCGGAAGTGTCAGCACGCCCTTCTGCAACGTCAGCATGGCGTCAGCGAGCGCGGGCTCGCGCAACCCGGCGCAGCCCCCCTCGGCCAACGGCGCCCGGATGAAGGTTCCGACTTCGGCTAGGTCGCCCAGGCGAAAGCGGCCACTCCGCCGATCGGTCGGCAGATCGCATACTGCACTGGCTGCCGCTCCGCCCTCCGCCAAGCTGCGGGGCCGGTGCAGAAGGTTGATGAAGAGCGTGTCTCCTGAAGGCGAGTCCGGGTCGCGCTTCCGTGTGCCCACCACCAGTGCCTCGGCCATCCCCGTGTCGGCCGAAAAGGCGCGGTCCGTTTTGCCGCTGGCGGCGATCGACACCACCACCACATCTTCGTAATGGTGCTCCACCAACGTCCGCGCCGCCGCCCACGATCCGCCCTGCACGAACGACGTGGGCAGTACCAGTGCCATCACGCCGCCGGGCTTCGTCTTGACATGGGCTAGGTCCACGAAGTACGACGCCAGCCCGGCGTTGCCCGCCCCAGCCGGCGAGTCCAACTCCTTGCGAAGCCTCGCCAGCTCGCCCGACATCGCCCGCTGCTCGGCCTGGGAGGTGTCGAACCCCGCGAACGAGGGCACCGGGACCGTGGCGGACTCGTGATTCGTGGGCCGGGTGAACGGCGGGTTCATGATCAGCAGGTCGCCGCTCCCGTGAGCGAACTCCACCGAATGCGGGTCGGCCGCTTCGACGGCTTCGCCGGTGCCCCGAACCTGCTTGCGGCCTGTGCCGAAGACGTCGATCTGCGCGCCGCCGGGGCCGGTGCCCAGCACGGATCGCGCCGTCCCGCCGGCCAGCAGGTCCAGCGAGCCGATCGAGAGCGGACGGCCCGTCTCCTCGGGCTGCTCGCCGTAGGGCATCGTCACGATGCGGGTTCCGGCGAACGTGACGGTGGGGTGGGCGCCGGACAGGGTCGACGCGGTGAGGTGCGTCGCCGCGGGCATGATGTCGGCCGCGAAGAGAACCTTCTCCATCATTCCGGGATGAAGGTCCGCGTCGTCCCGTCCGCAGTGGCGGTGCCGCATTCGCACGGCTTGGTAGGCCGCCTGAAGCAACATGCCGGTGCCGCACGCCAAGTCGGCGATCCGGAGGCGCGACACGGCTCCCGCGTCGTTCCAGTCCACGGCTAGGCGAAACGCCGCAAGCTCCGCCAGCAGCGTAGCCGACGCCGGCAAGGTGTAGAAGGTGGCGAGGAACTTCCGGTCCACGATCAAGCGCTGAAACATCTGGCCTGATAGATCGTGGGTGCTGGCAACGCCAGTGGTCGCCAAGTGGTTCGCCGCCTTCTCCAGCCGAGGCAGCACCTTGCTTGCCATGTAGACCGGGATCGGCGAGAGCAGGTCGATGGCGATCTTGAAGATCGGCCAGTAGTTGATCTCCCGCAGCACGAAGCGCCAGCACTCGAGCAGCTGGGCTTGGTCCAGTTCGGAGCGACCTTCGTAGCGAAGCCGGTCCAGGCCCGGAATGCCGTGGGCGCCCGCAATGTTGCTGTGGAACGTGAGGGCGTTGGCTACGATGGCCATCGCCATGCGGGTTGTCTGCGTGCTCTTCTCCTGGTGAAGCGTGGCGGCGATCAAGTCGAGCGTGTCGGTCTTGCGCCATGTTGCCAGTTCCTCGAGCACGGCGGCTGCTTGCTTGACGCCCTCTTCCAGCTTCTGTGCGCCCTCGGCGATCTTCTTCGCCGAGAGAGATGCGTGCTCGATGCAGGTCGCCAAGTCGTCCACGCCGCCGGACAGCCACCCCGACTCGGGCCACCGTTCCGGCGTCCCGGGCGCATCTGAGAACACCGCGTACCGAAACCGCGCGCTAGCGACCCGCTCGGCCAAGCCGTCCTGTCCTTCCTTCAGCTCCTCCGGCAGCAGTACGGCCACGGCCTGCTCCACGTCGCCGTCGGTGGCTTCGACGACCTCGCCCAAGCGAGCACGCGCGTCGGCTTCAACTTGGCGGCCCGGAGCGAACTCGGTCTCCACGACCACGACCTGCCGCCCCGGATGGCGCACCACGATGTCGGGACGGCGGGCTGCCTCGCGAAAGACCTGCGACTGCTCCGTGCCGATCCCTTCGCGCCACGCCGGATGCTTAGTCCGCAACACGTCGCCCAAGTGGACGTTGATCGTGGCTTCGCTGTTGGCTGGCATGGGGTCCACCATGGCCGCGGGACGGAGGACGGCTGTGGAGCGACGGGACGGAGATAAGGTACCATGGCGGGCAAGCCCGCAGCCGCTATGGTTCGACAGATTCGCCGACAGATTCTCGGACAAATTCTACCCGGAATTTGTCACGTCACCTGTTTGGGCTGGCAGGCTCTCGGCTCTCGGCTTGGCTGGTTCTCGGCCTGGCCGGGTCGTCTTGCCCCCATGCACCGTGGGCTCGGCGCACCAGGCATCCCGGAGGGCGGCAAGGGGATCGAGAAGCGCGGCAGGTAGCCCAAGCACATCCACTAGCAGGGCCCGGTCCAGTTCGTGACGGACCAGGTCCCGGTACGCTTCGTTGGCGGGCAGCAACTCGCGGTCGCGGAAGCGGTCGAATGCGCGGTTGGCTTCGGCGAGCTGTGCGTCCGAGAGGTGCCGGAGGTCAAGCGCGAGCAAGCTGGGCAGGCGGCTGATCGTGAGTCGGGCCCGCCCTTGTTGCTGGCGCGTGCCGACCCACCAGAAGCAAATCAGCCCCAGGGTGCTGTTGGCCCAGAGCGTCAACGGCTTCTCCCACTCCTCCTTCGCCGCGACGAAGTTGGGCCAAGCCGTTCCCCCGATGCACTTGGCCGGCGTCAGGCACGCGGCCAAGCTCTGGGAGTTGAGTTGGAAGTCGAGCGTGAAGTGCAGCCGGGTCGCCGTGGCTTGCCAGATCACCGCAGCCTGTTCTTCGAGTCCTTCGCGGACCACTCCCTCCTGGCGCGGGGAGACCACCATGGTCCGCTCGGTCTCCGCGTCGTGGGACCACAAGACCGGGTACAGCGGCATGTCGCGGGCCACGAAGATGTCGAACGGCCCCCGGGGCGTGCCGTCGGGATGCTTGCCCGAGATGTCGCGGTGCAGTCTGCCTCGGCGACCCAGTTCACCTAGCCGAGTCACGGGGACCGCGGGACGATCCGCAGTCCGCGGAAGCGTCAGCACGCCCTTCTGCAGCGTCAGCATGGCGTCGGCCAGTGCCGGCTCGCGCAACCCTGCGCAGCCTCCTTCGGCCAGGGGCGCGCGGATGAAGGTCCCGACCTCAGCTAGGTCGCCCAGGCGAAAGCGGCCACTCCGCCGATCGGTCGGCAGATCGCATACTGCACTGGCTACTGCTCCGCCCTCCGCCAAGCTGCGGGGCCGGTGCAGAAGGTTGACGAAGAGCGTGTCTCCCGAGGGCGAGTCCGGGTTGCGCTTCCGGGTGCCGACCACCAGCACCTCGGCCATCCCAGTGTCGGCCGAGAACGCCCGGTCCGTGCTGCCACTGGCCGCGATCGACACCACCACCAGGTCCTCGTAGCGGCGCTCCAGCAGTGCTCGCGCCGCCGTCCACGATCCGCCCTGCACGAACGATGCGGGCAGCACCAGCGCGATCACGCCGCCGGGCTTCGTCTTCACATGGGCCAAGTCCACGAAGTACGACGCCAGCCCGGCGTTGCCCGCGCCTGCCGGCGAGTCCAGCCCCTTGCGCAGCTTGGCCAGCTTGCTCGACATGGCCTTCTGTTCGGCCTGCGACGTGTCGAAACCTGCGAACGAGGGCACCGGGACCGTGGCGGACTCGTGGTTCGTGGGCCGGGTGAAGGGCGGGTTCATGATCAGCAGGTCGCCGCTCTCGTGGGCGAGTTCCACGGAGTGGGGGTCCGCGTCCTCTGCCCCTGCGCCCGCCTCTTCCTTACCTCGAACCTGCGCACGGCCGGTGCCGAAGGCGTCGATCTGCATACCGGGACCAGTGCCGAGCACGGACCGCGCCGTGTCGCCGGCCAGCAAGTCCAGCGACCCAATTGAGAGCGGCCAGCCGGTCTCCGACGGCTGTTCGCCGTAGGGCATCGTTGCGATGCGGGTGCCCGCGAAGGTGACGCTGGGGTGCGCGCCCGAGAGTGCCGACGCGGTGAGGTGAGTCGCCGCGGGCATGATGTCGGCGGCGAAGAGGGCCCGCTCCATCATCGCCGAGTGCAGGGCGGCGTCGTCCTTCCCCTGGTGCCGGTGCCGCATTCGCACCGACTGATAGGCCGCTTGCAGGAGCATCCCGGTCCCGCAGGCCAAATCGGCGATCCGCAAGCGGCTCACGGCCTCGGCGTCGCCCCACTCCACCTTCAAGCGCGGCACCGCAAGCTCGGCCAGCAGCGTCGCGGAGGCCGGCAACGTGTAGAAGGTGGCGAGGAACTTCCGGTCCACGATCAAGCGCTGGAACATCTGGCCCAGGAGATCGTGCGTTCCCGCGACGCCGCTGGTTGCCAGGCGAACCGCGACGCTCTCGAGCCGGTCCATGACGTGGCACGCCATGTACACCGGGATCGGCAGCAGCAGGTCCGACGCGATCTTGAAGATCGGCCAGTAGTTGATCTCGCGGAGCACGAAGCGCCAGCAGTCCAGCAGCTTGGTCTTGCTCAGCCCACGATGGTCGCGCAGTTCGTCGAGACCGGGGACGCCGTGGACGCCGGCGATGTTGTTGTGGAAGGTCAGCGCGTTGGCGACGACGGCCATCGCCATGCGGGTGGTCTGCTCGCTCTCCTCCTGATGCAGCGTGGCTGCGATGCGATCCAGCGTGTCCGTCTTGCGCCAAGCCACCTGCTCCCTCAGCCGGGCCGCCGCTTGGCTGACGCCCTCTTCGAGGACGCGGGCCCCCTCGGCGACCTTCTTCTCCGAGAGAGAGGCGTGCTCGATGCAGGTCGCCAAGTCGTCCACGCCGCCGGACAGCCAGCCCGACTCGGGCCAGCGCTCCGGCGCCTCCGGTGCGCCCGAGAAGACGGCGTACCGGTACTGCGCTCCGGCGACGCGCTCGGCCAAGCGGCGCTGGTCGTGCTTCAACTCCTCCGGCAGCAGGACGGCGACGGTCTGCTCCACTTCCCCGTTCGTCTCCTTGACGACGGCGCCCAGACGAGCACAGGCGTCCGACTCGACGCCGGGACCGGGAGCGAACTCGGTCTCCACGACCACGACTTGGCCGCCGGGATGCCGCACCACGATGTCGGGCCGGCGCGCCGCCTCGCGGAAGACCTGGGACTGCTCCGTACCGATTCCGTCGCGCCAGCCCGGATGCTTGGTGCGCAAGAGTTCGCCCAACTGGACGTTGACCCTGGCTTCGCTGTTGGCTGGCATGGGGCCCCGTTCGACAGATTCTCGGACAAATTCTACCCGGAATTTGTCACGTCACTGTTGGGTTGGCTGGCTCTCTGGCTTGGGCTGGCTCGCGGCTTAGGTCGGCTTTCGGCCTGGCCGGGTCGTCTTGCCCCCATGCACCGTGGGCTCGGCGCACCATGCATCGCGCAGGGCGGCTAGGGGACCAAGAAACGCGGGGGGCAACCCCAGCACGTCCACCAGCAGAGCCCGGTCCAGTTCGTGACGGACTTCGTCCCGGTACGCCTCGTTGGCGGGTAGCAGCTCCCGGTCGCTGAACTCGTCGAAGGTCCGAACAGCGATGCTGACCTGCGCCTCCGACAGGTGCCGGGGATCGAGTACCGGCAGATCGGGCAGGCGGCTGATCGTGAGTCGGGCCCGCCCTTGTTGCTGGCGCGTGCCGACCCACCAGAAGCAAATCAGCCCCAGGGTGCTGTTGGCCCAGAGCGTCAGCGGCTTCTCCCACTCCTCCTTCGCCGCGACGAAGTTGGGCCAGGCGGTTCCGCCGATGCACTTGGCCGGCGTCAAGCACGCCGCCAAGCTCTGGGAGTTGAGGCGGAAGTCGCGACTGAAGTGCAGCCGGGTTGCCGTGGCTTGCCAGAGGTTCACCGCTTGTTCCCTCAGGCCCTCTCGAATCAAGCCCTCCTGGCGCGGGGCGACCACTAGGCTGCGCTCCTGTTTCGCGTCGTGCGACCACAGAACCGGGTACAGCGGCATGGTGCGCGCGACGACGATGTCGAAGGGTCCTCGGGGCGTGCCGTCGGGGTGCTTACCCGAGATGTCGCGGTCTAGCCTGCCTCGACTGCCCAGTTCGTCCAGCCGGGTCACGGGAATCGCCTGGCGGTCGTTGGAGCGCGGAAGCGTGAGCACGCCCTGTTGCAATGTCAGCATGGCGTCGGCCAGCGCGGGCTCGCGCAACCCTGCGCAGCCCCCCTCGACCAACGGTGCCCGGACGAAGGTTCCCACCTCGGCAAGTTCGCCCAGGAAGAAGCGTCCGCTCGGACGGTCGGCGGGCAGGTCGCGGACTGTGGCTGCCACAGCTGCGGCTTCGGCCAAGCTGCGGGGCCGGCGCAGAAGGTTCACGAACAAGACGTCACCGCACGGCGAGTCCAGGTCGCGCTTCTTGGTCCCCACCACCAGCGTCTCGGCCATCCCCGTGTCGGCAGAGAACGCGCGGTCCGTGTTGCCGCTGGCTGCGATCGTCACCACCACCAGGTCCTCGTAATGGTGCTCCACCAGCGTCCGTGCCGCCGCCCACGATCCGCCCTGCACGAACGATGCGGGCAGCACCAGCGCGATCACGCCGCCGGGCTTCGTCTTCACATGGGCCAGGTCCACGAAGTACGACGCCAGCCCGGCGTTCCCCGCGCCCGCCGGCGAGTCCAACCCCTTGCGAAGCTTCGCCAGCTCGCCCGACATCGCCCGTTGTTCGGCCTGGGAGGTGTCGAACCCTGCGAACGAGGGCACCGGGACCGTGGCGGACTCGTGGTTGGTGGGCCGGGTGAAGGGCGGGTTCATGATCAGCAGGTCGCCGCTCCCGTGAGCGAACTCCACCGAATGCGGGTCGGCGGCTTCAACGGCATCGCCGGTGCCCCGAACCTGCTTGCGGCCAGTGCCGAAGACGTCGATCTGCGCGCCGCTGGGGCCGGTGCCCAGTACGGACCGCGCCGTCCCGCCGGCCAACAGGTCCAGCGAGCCGATCGAGAGCGGACGGCCCGTCTCCTCGGGCTGCTCGCCGTAGGGCATCGTCACGATTCGGGTGCCGGCGAACGTGACGGTGGGGTGCGCGCCGGACAGGGTTGAGGCCGTGAGGTGAGTGGCTGCGGGCATGATGTCGGCGGCGAAAAGGACCTTCTCCATCATTGCGGGGTGAAGGTCCGCGTCGTCCCGTCCGCAGTGGCGGTGCCGCATCCGCACGGCTTGGTAGGCCGCTTGAAGCAACATGCCGGTGCCGCACGCCAAGTCGGCGATTCGTAGACGCGACACGGCTCCCGCGTCGTTCCAGTCCACGGCCAGCCTAAACGCCGCGAGCTCCGCCAGCAGCGTTGCCGAGGCCGGCAAGGTGTAGAAGGTGGCGAGGAACTTGCGGTCCACGATCAGACGCTGAAACATCTGGCCCGAGAGATCGTGGGTGCTGGCAACGCCGGTGGTCGCCAAATGGTTCGCCGCCTTCTCCAGTCGAGGCAGTACCTTGCCTGCCATGTAGACCGGGATCGGCGAGAGCAGGTCGATGGCGATCTTGAAGATCGGCCAGTAGTTGATCTCCCGCAGCACGAAGCGCCAGCACTCGAGCAGCTGGGCTTGGTCCAGTTCGGAGCGACCTTCGTAGCGAAGCCGGTCCAGGCCCGGAATGCCGTGGGCGCCCGCAATGTTGCTGTGGAACGTCAGCGCGTTGGCGACGATCGCCATCGCCATGCGGGTTGTCTGCGTGCTCTTCTCCTGATGGAGCGTGGCGGCGATCAAGTCGAGCGTGTCGGTCTTGCGCCATGCTGCTAGCTCCTCGAGCAGGGCTGCCGCTTGCTTGACGCCCTCTTCCAGCTTCTGCGCGCCCTCGGCGATCTTCTTCGCCGAGAGGGAGGCGTGCTCGATGCAGGTCGCCAAGTTGTCCACGCCGCCGGACAGCCACCCCGACTCGGGCCACCGTTCCGGCGTCCCGGGCGCATCCGAGAACACCGCGTACCGAAACCGCGCTCCGGCGACCCGTTCTGCCAATCCGTCCTGCCCTTCCTTCAGGTCCTCCGGCAAGAGGACGGCAACGGCCTGCTCCACCTCGCCGTCGGTGGCTTCGACAACCTCGCCCAAGCGAGCACGTGCGTCGGCTTCGACTTGGCGGCCCGGAGCGAACTCGGTCTCCACGACCACGACCTGCCGCCCTGGGTGGCGCACCACGATGTCGGGACGGCGAGCCGCCTTGCGAAAGACCTGCGACTGCTCCGTGCCGATCCCTTCGCGCCAAGCCGGGTGCTTGGTCCGCAGCACATCGCCCAAATGGACGTTGATCGTGGCTTCGCTGTTGGCTGGCATGGGTCCACCATGGCCGCGGGACGGAGGACGGCTGTGGAGCGATGGGACGGGGATAAGGTACCATGGCGGGCAAGCCCGTAGCCCGGCCCTGTTGGTAGCGGTGCAGACCGTCCGGCTAGTACAGCCCAGCCACCGCCGCCCGTTGCCGCACCAGGGCCAGCACCACGTCGATCGTCGGTGTCGCCACGCCCACCAAGCGTCCCATCTCCTGGACGGACGCGACGATGGCGTCGATCTCCATCGTGCGGCCCGCCTGAAGGTCCTGCAACATCGACGTGCGGTGTGCGCCGACGGACGCTGTGCCGTCCAGGCGTCTCTCCAAGTCGATTCGGAAGCGGATGCCCAGTGCCTCGCCGACCTCCTTGGCCTCCGTCATCATCGCCTTGGCGACGGCGCGGGTGTCGGGCTCGCCGGCGATCCGGTCCAGAGTGGCCAGCGTCAGCGCGCTGATGGGGTTGAAGGAGACGTTGCCCCAGAGCTTCACCCAGATCTCGTCCCGGATCGAGCGCACGGGCGCGCGCAACCCGGCGGCGATCAGGGCGCGGCTCAGCGCCTTCACCCGGGGGGTCTTTTCGCCGGACGGCTCGCCTAGAGTGAAGCGGTTGCCGTAGTTGTGGCGGATCACGCCCGGCTCCGATATCTCGGTTGCGGCGTAGACGACGCAGCCGATTGCGCGCTGGGGTCCGATCCCGTCCCACTGTCGCCCGCCAGGGTCCACGCTCTCCAGCCGATGCCCCTCCAGCGGGCCGCCGGCTTTGTGGAAGTACCACCAGGGCACGCCGTTCTGGGCGGTGACGACCGCCGTGTCGGGTCCCAGAAGGGGTTGCATCGCTTCCACGACCGTCGGTACCGAGTGGGCTTTGAGTGCGACGATCACATAGTCCTGCGGGCCGGCTTCCGCTGGGTCGTCGGTGCAGAGGGGCCGTGCGTTCAGGGCGTCGCCGTCGGCCAGAACAGTGACCCCGTTGCGCTGCATGGCGGCCAAGTGAGGACCTCGGGCGATCAGAGTCGTGTCCACCCCCGAGCGCGCCAAGTGAAGTCCCAAATAGCCGCCTGTCGCTCCGGCGCCGTAGATGGCGACCTTCACGGGGATCGGGTTGCCACGCCACGCCCTTCGGCGGCACGCGCTCCCGCACCCGCTTCCGCACCCGCTTCCGCGCCTCCAAGCCCCAGCTGCTCTGCCAGTCCGATCCGCCGCAGCTTGCCAGTGGGCCCCTTGGGGATTTCGTCCAGGACCACCACCGTGCGCGGCACCTTGAAGCCCGCCAAGCGAGAGGCAGCGAAGCTCCGGATGTCGGCGGCGACTTGGGCGTCGGTCTGCGAGCCGGCTTCGTCGCTTTGCGAGCCAGCGTCGTCGGTCTGCGAGCCGGCTTCGTCCCGCAGCACCACGGCGGCGGCCACTTCCTCGCCCAGCTTCGGGTGGGGCATCGCGAAGGTGACCACCTGCTGCACGGCCGGATGGTCCATCAGTGCTTCGTCCACTTCCCGGGGAGAGACCTTCTCGCCGCCTCGGTTGATGATCTCCTTGAGACGGCCCGTGATCGTGAAGTAGCCGTCCCCGTCTCGGAAGCCCTGGTCGCCGGTGCGGAACCAGCCGTGGGTGAACGCCGCCGCATTGGCAGCCGGGTTGTTCTCGTAGCCTGGGGTGACGTTGGGTCCCCGAATGACGATCTCGCCCTCCTCGCCGGGCTTGAGGTGGGTGCCGTCCTGGTCCATGACCGAGACTTGGGGACCCGCCGCCGGGCCGACCGTTCCCGGCTTGCGGCGCGCTGGAGGCAAGGGGTTGCACGTCATCTGATGAGCGGCTTCGGTCATGGCGTACGCCTCCACGACGGGCGCGCCGAACGTCTCCTCCAGCTCCGCCATTACCCGTGCGGGCAGGGACGCCGACGACGAGCGAATGAACCGCAGCTTGGCCCGCTCGACGGTCTCGGCGTTGCGCACGGCCCGGGCCAGGATCGCTTGGTGCATCGTCGGGACCGCGGAATACCACGTCGGGACGCAGTCGTCCAGCCAGCCGAAGAACTTCAGCGCGTTGAAGCCGGGGGTGCAGTACACGCTCCCGCCTGCGCCCAGCGTTGCCAGTACGCACGCCATGAGGCCGTGGATGTGGAAGAGCGGCATGACGTTGAGGCAGCCGTCCTCCGACGACAGCGCAAGGGTCTCCCGAATGTTGTGGGCCGTGGCGCACACGTTCCGGTGGAGGAGGGGGACGATCTTCGGCCGCGAAGTGGTGCCCGAGGTGTGGAGCACGAGCGCCGTGTCGTCGGGCGAAGCCATGCCTGGACGGGCGGGCGGGCGTTGTCCGTCGTCGGGCGGGGTGGCGAAGTCGAAGGTGCCGGCAGGCCCGTCGGGGTCGAAGCGCACCTCCAGCACGGGCACCTCCAAACGGTCGGCGGCGTGCCGTGCGGGCAAAGGGTCGCCCTCTGCCACCACCAGCGCCCGTGCTCCCAGGTCCGACAGGTAGAAGGCGAACTCGCGTTCCGTGTAGCGGGGGTTGAGAGGCGCGGTCACCGCCCCGGACCCGATTGCCACAAAGGCGCTGGCCATCTCCGGCCCGTTGGGAAGGACGATCGCCACCCGATCTCCTCGCCCTACTCCCCGTGCGTTCAGCGCTGCCACCGTGCGCTCCACGTGAGTGCGGAGAGCGTCGTAGGTGCAGTCGCGTCGGCCGGGTGCCGAAAGGGCGCGGTCGGTGCCGGTGCCGAGGAGCTGATGGATCGTCATAGCTGCTGGTGCAACGGGGGTAGTCGTTCCTGCCGGCCGTTGTTGCGGCCGGGCTGAGGTTGTCGGGGCTAGGCTAGGCTAATTGGCACGTAAGGTTGACGGTATGTCAAGTCAGTGCGGGAGTCGCTGTCCTACCCTGGTGGCTTCGAGTGCCCGCGAAGTGGCTGGACCCAGTGGGGCGTCGAGAGCTTCTGAAGTGGCTAGGCAGTGGCGGTACATTTGCATTCTGAATGCCAATCTGCACACACCTCTCTCTTGTTCACTTACTTACTTCTGCCATGTCCAGCTACGTTTGCCGCGCCATCGAACCCACGCTCGCCGCTGGCTGACCTGTCGGGGAAGTTGAGTTGATATCTTCCCCCGGCGGGTCGGACGGGTCGAACTTGCTCAAGCTTGAGGCTCCGACTATTGACAAGGTTCGACACTGTACGTGCGCGCTCAGTGGGGCAGAGCGGCACCAAACCCCACAGGGAGGAGGTCTGCATGAACATCACCGAAGCCCGCATCCGACAGATATGTCGCGAGGAGCTCGCGAGATACTTCGGGGCGGACATCCCGCAGCCCGAGCGCGGCGTCGCCGATGTGGTGCAGGTCGTACAGGATGCGCTTTCCGAGTCTTCGGAGCACATCCTGGCCGCAAGCAACCACAAGGGCGATCTGACGAAACGGCATCTCGTGGACTGGATCGTGGCGGCATCGCCGGAGATCCGGTTCGTGTCGCTGTGGCGCACCCACGTGAACTTCCTGATCGGCGACATCGGCGTGAAGATCAGGATGTACAAGGGGAACCGGGCTACGCAACGCTACCCGCTGCGCTTCCCTTCGCACCTGGACGAGATCCGGCGCGGAGACAAGCCGCAGCAGGCCGTAGCCGCTGTCGTGAGCGAATACGATCAGTGGCTGGATCGGCTCGGCGCGCAGTTGGGCGCGAGAAAATTCTGCTTTCTCGTGGTGCGCTATGACCAGCACACCGGCTTCCGGGTCGAAGGCACAGAGCTCGGGCGACTGGGCAAGGCCACGTGTCCATTGTGGAACAAAGCCCGCACGCGCCCGCAGTTGCGCGCGAAGCTAGAAGGTGGCCGGGAGCTCGTCTTTGAGGCGGCGCACCGCAAGCACCACAGCGGCACGCGGGTGAGTCCGAAGCTCGCGATCGTCACGCCCAAGCGGCAAATGATCGGCGTCCGGTGACTCGCCCGAGGAGCCTGCTCGCCGGCAGAGGGCTGGCCACGGATACGGCGTGCATTCGGGCGTGGGGCGACTGTCGCTGGGCCAGGGCGTAACTGCTGTCGGACTCTCCGAGCTGGAGCGGCAGCACAGTCCCTAGCGGTGTGCCTGACAGCCCCTGCATTTGCGCCTGTTCGAGCGTCGCTCTATGCTCCCCCCCCCCCCCCCCCGTTTTTTCGCCCACAAGCCGGACTCGCCAGATCGGGCGGGCCGCTTGCCCGACGATCCTTGGACTTCCTTCCCGAACTAGTTCCCCGCCCCTGGTCGCCCAGCCCGCGGTTCGGCTTCCAGCCCGCCGGCCTCTTCGTAGGCGAAGGCGACCATGGCCTGGAGGTTGTGGTTGCCCGTGCCGACCGCACTCCGTCCCGGCTCGCCATGGCCGCCGCTCACCAGGACCGTCGAGCCGGTCGTGCGGCCCCGGTGCTCCTGGCCGTGCTTCACCCCGAAGGCGCGGCGCTCTGCGGTCCCACAGGAGAGAAGCCCGCAGTCTGGACTGGCCTGGACACCGAGCGGGTCGAACGAATCTGCCGGGAAGCCTTGGTGCAGCCGGACCGCCACTCGGCGCTTCAGTTTCTCTCCCAAGCCCTGCCGTCGCTGGAGACCGATCTGCCGGGCATCCGCAACGAGGGGCTGCTGGCCATCCATAACCTCGTGACGGCGGTTCGGCAGCGACCCGACTGGATCGCCGCCGGTCGCAAGGCCCAGAAGGCAATCGGCACCCGCGCAATCGAGATGCTGGGTGCCCTGGGCTTTCGCGTTGCCCCGCTGGACAATCTGACCCGCCTTCTCCTGAGCGGGGATGGCGGCCAGCGACGCACCGCCCTCGCCGTCCTGCTGCACGACCACGAGTCGGCGGAAGCCGGCAACCCTCGCTTCAACAGCCTGTCGCCGGTCACCTACGCGCTCAAGAAGGCCGACGACGAAAACCTGTCCTGGGTGTTGATGGTCCAAGGCAACCGGTTGCGCCTCTACTCGACCGCCACCGACCGGGGCGTCGGCAGGCGCGGCCGCACCGAGACCTACGTGGAGTGCCAAACTCCGCTGCTGACCGATCCCGACTTGGCGTACCTGTGGCTGATCTTCTCCGCCGAAGCGCTGGCGCCGGAGGGCAGCCTGGACAAAATCCTGGATGATTCCCGTCGTTTTGCCGGCAACTTGGCCGAACGTCTCCGCGAGCGCATCTACGACCAAGTCGTCCCAAGGCTCGCACAGGGCATCGCCGACGCAAGAGGCATCGAGTCGCTGACCGCGCCGGAGTTGGCTCGCACCTACGACATGGCCATGACGGTGCTGTTCCGCCTCCTCTTCATAGCGTACGCTGAGGACTGCGACCTGTTGCCCTACCGCACCAACGACGCCTACCGTCGCCGTTCGCTCAAGCAGAAGGCGCAGGAGCTGGTCAAACAGGCGACCGAGAACACGCCCGTGGCCCCAGGCGACGCCCACTGGCAGGAGGTGGCCCGCTTGTGCGAGGCAGTGGCGGTCGGCAACTCGGAGTGGGGCGTGCCCGAGTACGACGGCGGATTGTTCAGCAACGACCCGAAGGTGTCGGAGACCGGCGCTGAGTTGGCCCGCGTCTCGTTGCCCAACGAAGTCTTTGAGGTCGCCCTGCGTCATCTCTTGGTCATTGAGACGCCCGAAGGCGGACCGGGACCCGTGGACTTCCGGTCGCTGCGTGTGAGAGAGTTCGGCACGATCTACGAGGGCCTGCTTGAGTCCGAACTTGCCGTGGCGAACACGGACTTGGCCGTGGACAGCAAGGGAACCTACGTGCCAGCCAAGCCGAAGGCGCGAGTCGTCGTCTCCGAAGGGGAGACCTACCTGCACAACCGCTCTGGAGTTCGCAAGTTCACGGGCAGCTACTACACCAAGCCGTTCGCCGTGGGGCACCTGCTGGACAAGGCGCTTGAACCCGCGCTGAAAGACCATTTCGAGCGCTTGGACTCCATGGACGACGCCACCGCCGCCGAGAGGTTCTTCGACTTCCGGGTGGCTGACATCGCCATGGGCTCGGGCCACTTCCTGGTCGGTGCCATCGACCGAATCGAGAAGGGAATGGCCGACTTTCTGGTCGGTCGCGACTTGCCGCGCGTGCGCAACAAGCTGGCCGAGCTTCGTCGAGCCGCGCGAACCCATTTGGGCGGCGACGCGGCTAGCGCATTTTCCATTGAGGACGGTCAACTGCTGCGTCGGATGATCGCGCGACGGTGCATCTACGGCGTGGACCTGAACGACATTTCGGTCCAGCTGGCTCGTTTGGCCGTGTGGATTCACACGTTCGTGCCTGGTCTCCCGCTTTCATTTCTGGACCACAACTTGGTTCGCGGGAACTCGCTGGTCGGCATCGGAACTATTGACGACATCAAGGCCAAGCTTGAAGCCGTCAATACGCCGCTGTTCCGATGCGACGCCGAATCCCTGCTGGGCAAGGCCGCCAAGCCGCTGCGTCGGCTGGCCAACTTGAACGACGCCACGGTGGCCGAGGTGCGCCAAGCACGGCAGGCCCAACAGGAGGCGGAAGAAGCGGTTGCGGCCACCAAGGCGCTGTGCGACCTGATCACCGCCCGGCCGATCTCGGACAGGACATTGGTCAAGGATTTCCAGTTCCAGGACTGGGATTCCCGCAGCGATGGCTTGGCAGAGGGGGAGATGCCCGACGCTGTGGCGGCGCAAGAGCTGTCCGGCCTTGCCGTGCTGCACTTCCCGGTAGCATTCCCGGAGGTCTTTTTGCGCGAACGCTCCGGCTTCGACGTGATCCTGGGCAACCCGCCGTGGAAGAAGCCCAAGGTGGAGGAACACGGCTTCTGGGCGCGGCACTTTCCCGGTTTGCGCGGCATGTCCCAGCGCCACCAGGAGGCCGAGAAGGCGCGGTTCCGTCAGGAGCGCCCCGACTTGGTTGTGGCCTTGCGAGAAGAGGTGCGGGAAAACGACGACGTGCGACGAGCGTTGCTGGGAGGGGATTTCCCCGGCATGGGAACCGGCGACGCCGATGTGTACAAGGCGTTCTGCTGGCGCTTCTGGCGGCTGGCCGCAAAGCAGGGCGGACGGATTGGCGTCGTACTGCCCAGGAGTGCGTTGCAGGCCAAAGGATCGCAGGAGTTTCGGAAGGCGGTGTTTGGCGAGGCGAGCAGTATGGATGCGGTTGCTCTGAAAAATCGGGCGGGATGGGTGTTCGAGAGTGTCACCCCTCAGTACACGATTGTGCTTGTGGCGATAGCCCGCCGAGGAGACGAATTAGGATCTCAGTTGCGAATGCGCGGCCCCTATCCAGACCATTCCGCCTTCCGCGCTGGCGTGGTCAATGAGCCCTTGGTGTTCTATCGGCAAGACATTGAACAGTGGAACGACTCGGCGTCGCTCCCCTTGTTGCCCGGCGACGAATCGGTAGATGTGTTCGCCCAGCTGTCCAAAGCACCTCGTCTTGACACATTTGAGGACACAATTATAAATGGGGGGGGGGGGGGGGGGGGGGGGGGAGGAGGCAACTGGCGTGCACGCCCAGACCGCGAGATGGACGCCACAGCACAGAAGCACTTCATGGTGTTCGACAAGCCGTCGGCTGGCGTGCAAGGCCGATCACAGACCTCCACGCGACGGCGCAGAAGCCAATGATGAGCTTCGAGCGCGAAGACGGTTACTGGCCCGTGTACAAGGGCGCGTCGTTCGATCTATGGGATCCCAACAAGGGTCCGCCCTACGCCTGGGCCAACCCAAGCCCGGTACTCGACTGGCTGCAGAGCAAGCGGATTAGGGCGGCGAGGAGCCGGCGCGACAGCGCACACAAAGAGTTCCCGATAGGCATCCTTCAGGACCAATCTACGTTACCATGCTTCAAGCCTCGGATCGCGTTTCGCGACGTGGCACGTGCAACGGACAAGCGAACCATCATCGCCTGCCTCTTGCCGCCAAGGGTGTTCGTCGTGCACAATGCGCCCTACTTCCTCTGGCCTCGTGGCGACGAGAAGGATCAAGCCTTCCTGTTGGGCGTCCTGTGCTCGATTCCCTTGGACTGGTATGCTCGCCGATTTGTCGAAACACATGTCACATACTTCGTCATCAATCCCTTCCCCATCCCCCGCCTCAGCCGCCACGACCCCCTGTGGAAACGCATCGTGGAGATAGCGGGTCGTCTCGCGTGCCCGGACGAGCGCTTCGCCGAATGGGCGGAGGCCGTCGGCGTGGAGTGGGGGCCGCTCGCCGACGACGAGAAAGAGGACCTGATCCACCAACTCGACGCCCTTGTCGCGCACTGCTACGGTCTTGCCGAACGCCAACTGGTCCACATCTTCGAGACCTTCAACGAGGGCTGGGACTACCACAGTCAAATGGATGCCGTCCTGAAGCACTTCCGCAGTTCCCCCAATCGGTTACCTTGAAGGTCGACCCAGCCGATCCGTCCGGGAGTGTTCCCGCATGACGACTCCATCCAGCCCACAACCTCAGCGTGGCCCCTACCGGGTGTCTGTGAATCCTGCGACGCTCCGGTGGGCGCAGGAACGCTCGGGGAAAGATGTGGAGACGCTCGAGCGACGCTTCCCCAAGTACCGCGAATGGGAGGCTGGCACGACCAAGCCTACCTATCGGCAGCTCCAGCTCTTCGCTAAGGCGACCTACACGCCGTTCGGAGCGCTCTTCTCGGGCGGACCCCTGACCGACGATCTGGGCATAGCCGACTTCCGCACCACGACTGGCAAGCAGCCCCGCAGGCCGAGTGCACACCTAGTGGACACCGTCTACCTGTGCCAGCGGCGTCAGGACTGGTACCACGAGTATGCCGTGGAGGAGGAACACGATCCCGTTGAATTCGTGGGCTCGGCCAGCCTGGGCGACGATCCGGCCCAGGTGGCCCGGAACATGTCATCCACCTTGGATTTTCGGGTCCGGGACCGGAGCGACGTCCCTAACTGGACGTTGGCTGTTCGTCGCTTTGCGGACCGCGCCGACGCCAAGGGCGTGCTGGTCATGATCAGCGGCGTGGTGGGAAACAACACATCCCGCGTGCTGGATCCCGACGAATTCCGAGGATTCGCCCTCTCGGATGATCTAGCACCCCTCGTCTTCGTGAACGGCGCCGACGCAAAGGCGGCCCAGATGTTCACTCTGGCACACGAGTTGGCCCACATTTGGCTGGGAAACTCGGGACTGTCGAACACCACACTCGCGTCCTTGGAGGGCCATCGGACCGAGCAGTGGTGCAATCAAGTGGCGGCCGAACTGCTGGTTCCCTTGGACGCTTTGCGCAGTCAGTACCGCGACGGCGAAAAGCTGAGGCGCACTCTGCAACGCCTGGCGACCCACTTCAAGGTCAGCTCGCTGGTCGTTCTTCGACGGCTTCGCGACGCCGGATACTTGTCGCACCAGAGATTCAAAGACGCTTACGACAACGAACGAAAGCGTATGGCATCCACCCGTCCGAGTTCAGGAGGCAACTTCTTGCGCACGCAGATGGTTCGAACCGGAGAACGGTTTTCGCGTAACTTGATCGCACACACGCTGTCGCTACAGACCCTGCCGATGGATGCGTACCATCTACTGGCCATCAAGAAGAAGGCGACATTCGACAAGATCAAGACGTACCATGGATTGCACTGATGGGCTACCAGTCGGCCCGCCACCATTCCCGAGCTTTGTAGACAACCGGCACGGCAACACCCTCGCGCAGGCGCTTGGCTCGTTGCTGAACGTGGCGGGCTCGGCATCCACGGACGAACCTTCCACAAGCCCGCCCAGCGAGGCGCGGATCGCCACCGCCTACTTCAGCCCGGCGGGGTTCGCGCAGATCGCGGACGGGCTGGCCACAGTCCCCATGGTTCGCCTTCTTCTGGGTGCCGACTTGGCAGCCCAAGGCCTGTCGCCTTGCCAAAGGCGGCTGGGCGAGCCGAAGGACGACTTCGACCGGCGCTGCGTCGGCGAGTGCCTGTCCCACATGACGACAGAGCTTCGGCGAGAGCGCGACCGCCTGCCGTTTACGTACGCCGGGCGATCTAACTTGGCCATGCTGGTCAAGGCGTTGCGGTCGGGGAACATTGAGGTTCGTCGGTACGAGAAAGCGTTCCTTCACGCAAAGGCGTACGTCCTGACCGGCGAGGCCACCGAAGGCGTGCTTGCTGGCTCCTCCAACCTCACCGCCGCTGGCCTGACCACGAACCTCGAACTCAGTCTCGGCCGCGACGACACCTCCACCGTGGAGCACGCAAGGCGGTGGTTCGACCACCTCTGGGACGAAGCCGTACCCTACGACCTGGTCGACATCTTTGAGGAGCTGCTGCTGCCGCGCAGGCCATGGGAGGTGTTTCTTCGCGTCCTCTGGCAGCTGTACGGCGACGAGGTGGACCAGGACGCCGAGGACGACAAGAACCTGCCGCTGACCAGCTTCCAAAAGCACGGCGTGGCTCGAGCGCTGCGGCTGATCAAGGCGACGGGCGGTGCCATCGTCGCCGACGAAGTAGGGTTGGGCAAGACGTTCATCGCGGGCGAGATCCTGCAGTTGTATCGCGACCGGCGGCAACGTGTCCTGCTGATCTGCCCTGCCGCGTTGCGCGACACGACCTGGAAGAAGTTCCTCGTCGAGTACGAGATATTCGCAGAGTCGCTGTCCTACGAGCAGCTGGCCAACGATGTGCAGCTGCTGCCGCCGGACGCCGACCGGCCCGGCAAAGAGCACTTGCAGCGAGGGCTGGACGAGTACCAGCTGGTCATCGTGGACGAGGCCCACAACTACCGAAACCCGGGCGCGCCGACGCGAGCGGCTACGATGAGACGCCTCCTCTTTGGCCGGCGCCGCGACCTGCTGCTCCTCACGGCCACGCCGGTCAACAACTCGCTTTGGGACCTGTACCACCTGATCCGCTTTTTCCTGCGCCAAGACGCGCATCTGGCGGACCAGGGAATCCTCTCGATCCGAGGCCGCTTCGAAGCCGCCATGCGCGAAGACCCGTCGAACTTGAGCCCGGACCTCCTTTACCCGATCATCGACGCCACCACGGTCAAGCGCACCCGCCAGTTCGTGCGCAAGCACTACGCCGGCGACACGATACCGGGACCCGACGGCCAGCCTCGCCGCATCGAGTTTCCCGTGCCCCATGCAGTGACGGTCCGCTACGCGCTGGATCAACGCTTGCCCGGCTTCTTCGACCGGCTGGAGGCGGCGCTGGACCCCGATAGCGATGATGCTATTACGTTTTCGCGCTACACACCCGCCGCCTACTTGCTTCGCGTCGACGATCCAGAGGAGCGCGCCCGTGGACGCGCCGTGGTGGGGCTGTTGCGGTCGGGCCTGCTGAAGCGCTTCGAGTCCTCGGCGCACGCGTTCAGGAAAACCACCGAGCGCATGGCCGCCATGCACGACGTGTTTCTGGACGCTCTGGATGCCGGATATGTGGTGACCACCGCCTTCCTCAGCGAGCTCTCGGCGGACGACGAGGCCGGAATGGAAGAGATGCTGGCAAGTGCGGGCGACGACCCCGACGAGCGGCTCTACTCGGATGCAAACCTGTACGATGTACCACGGCTGCGGCAGCACGTGGAACGGGACCGCCATCTTCTCCGAGAGCTGGCCGAAGACGCGGCCAAGATCACTCCCGACCGAGACCCCAAGCTGGGGGCGCTGGCGGACGCCCTGGCCCAGGTCGCCGAACAGGCGGAGCGTGAGGCCGCCCACTCCCACGACGAACGCCAGAAACGAAAGGTGCTGGTCTTCTCGTCTTACGCCGACACGGTGGAGTGGATACGCGACTACCTGGCCGACGCCGTGCAACAGCACCCGGGCCTTGAGCCGTACCGAGGGCGCGTCGCCACGGCGACCGGCTCCGGCCGCACCAGCACCGAGTCCCGCCTGAAGGCCGTCCAGGGCTTTGCCCCCGTCTCCATGGGCGCAACGGCAGGGCAGGCGGCGGACCGTTTCGACCTCCTGGTCTCCACCGATGTGCTCGCGGAGGGCGTCAACCTTCAGCAATGTCGCCACATCGTCAACTTCGACATGCCGTGGAACCCGATGCGTCTTGTCCAGCGCCACGGCCGCATCGACCGAATCGGCAGCCCGCACCATCGCGTTTTCCTTCGGACGATCTTCCCCGTGGACAGACTCGACCGATTGCTCAACCTGGAGCAGCGCATTCTCGCAAAGCTGGCGATGGCGGCGGCGAGCGTAGGCGTGGCGGCTCCCATCGAAGGGGCGGCGCACGGCAGCCAGGTCTTCACCGAGACCCGGGAGGAGATCGAGAAGCTGCTGCACGAGGACGCCGCCTTCTTCGAGCGCGGAGGCACAGCCGGAGCCGCCCAGACTGGCGAGGAGTACCGTCAGACGTTGCGCAAGGCGCTCCAAGCCGAACGTGACCGCATCGTGGAGATGCCGTGGAAGACCGGCTCGGGGATGGTGAAGCGGGGCGCGCGCCGAGGATTCTTTTTCTGCGCAGTCGTCGGGCACGGTACCAAGCTCGAACGAACGTACCTGCGCTTTGTCCCCGCGGACGCCGACTGGATGCCCGACCGTTCAGCGGCCGTCCAGTCCGAGGTAGGGGCCTGCTTGCGCCTGATCGAGTGTGAAGAGGACACGCCGACTTGGTTCCCTGCGGTCGTACAGGAGCGCGCCTACGACTTTTGGACCGTCGCTCGCCAAGACATCTGGGAACACTGGATGCACGAGACCGACCCTGCCAACCTCCAGCCCAGATTGCGACCGCTGAACCGGCGCGTGGCCGCCTTCATTCGAAACAATCCGCCGCCCGGCGTCTCCGAAGACCGCGTTCGACGCGCCCTCGAGGTGCTGGAGTCTCCCTGGCCCCGTCGCGAGGAGATGATGCTGCGGCAGTGGTTCGACGCCTCGGCCGACGCCAACTCGCCCAAACAGCGTCGCGGAGCCGCTCTGTCGCGACATCTGATCGACCAAGTTTTGGATACGGGTCTCGAGCCCCTGCGACCCCCTCCGGTGCTGCCGGTCATCGAGCCCGCCGAAGTGGAACTGATCTGTTGGCTGGGGATCGAGGCGCAGGAATCGGCTGCGGACGGACCGGCTGCGGAGGGATCGGCTCCCACCTTGCCGCGCGTCCCCGCCGTCGCCAGCTTGGCGCCAGGAGGTCCTCCAGCCCCACGGCAGTCGCCCGCTGCCGCAAGTCACGGGATGTAGTCATGCGTCGGTACAACAGATCCGGCAACTGCCGCCCAGAGAGGAAGAATCCATGATCTCGACCCTACCCAAAGCCGAATCTCGTGGCTGCCTCGGCCTCGTTCTCGTGCTTCTGGCCGCTTGCGGTCCCAGCGACACGGTGGACTCCGCCGTCGCCGATGTAGCCACCACGTCCGAGGCCCTTGCCGACGCGGACCCAGCCCTCGCCGACGCGGACCCCGACGGCTTGGCCGCCTTCTTCGCAGAGTGGCGCGACTTCGAGTCCCCCGAGTTCGTCGGCGGTGTGCCCGACTATTCTGCGGACGCCATGGCCGCCCAGTACGACGCCCTGCCAGCTTGGCGGGCGCGCCTGGACGCGCTGAACCCCAGCGGCTGGCCCGTGGCTCGACAGATCGACTGGCACTTGGTGCGGGCGGAGATCAACGGCCTCGACTTCGACCACCGGATCCGGCGGCCCTGGGAGCGCAACCCGGCGTTCTACGTGACGGTCTTCGCCGCCGAGAGCGACGTGCCCGCCCACGAAGGTCCCGTCATACACGGCTGGATTGACCTCTGGCAGTACGACTATCCCCTCTCCGACAAAGCCGCCGCCGAGCTGGCCGGCCGCCTTGGTGCCGTCCCAGTGCTGTTGGAGCAAGCCCGTGCGAACCTTGTCGGCGACGCTCACGACCTCTGGGTTGCCGGGCTGCGTTCGTTCCGTCGCCAAGCCGCGGACTTGGACGCGCTGGCCGAGCAAGTGGCGGGAACCAGCGACGCCCTGGACGCGGCGATCGCTTCCGCCCGAACAGCGACGGTGGAGTTCCACGACTGGATCGAGGCGCTGGCGGACTCCAAGACGGGCCCGTCGGGAGTGGGACGGGACAACTACACGTGGTACATGCGGAACGTGCACCTGGTCCCGTTCTCTTGGGAGGAGCAGGTCACTCTCATGCGACGCGAGCTGGCCCGCGCCCATTCCTCGCTTCGGCTCGAGGAACACCGGAACCGAGACTTGCCGCTGCTGGAGCGAATCGCCACCGCCGAGGAATACGACCAACGGCTGAACGAGGCTGTGGACGAGTACATGCGCTTCCTGGAGGAGCATCAAGTCCAGACTGTCGAGGCATACATGGCGCCGGCGCTGCGGGCCAAGAACGGCGTCTTCACGCCCGCCGCCCCAGGCGAGATCCGCAACTTCTTCAGCGAGGTCAACTACCGGGACCCGGTGGTGATGCGAACCCACCTGCACCACTGGATCGAACTGGCCACGTTGGCCGAGGTGCCCCATGCCAGTGCCGTGCGCCGTGTGCCGTCGCTTTACAACATCTGGGACGCGCGCTCCGAAGGGCTGGCCACCGGGATGGAAGAGATGATGATGCACGCCGGGCTCTTTGCCGGAAAGCCGCGGTCGCGGGAGTTGGTGTGGATCATGCTGGCCCAGCGCGCGGCTCGGGCGTTGAGCGGGCTGTACCTGCACGGCAACGTCTTCGACATGGAAGAGGCCGTCGCCCACTCCACTCGCTGGACGCCCCGAGGCTGGCTCCCCGACGCTGCGCTGGTGCGCAACGAACAGCACCTCTACCTGCAACAACCCGGTTACGGCACCAGCTACCTAACCGGCAAGATCGAGATCGAGCAGCTCATGGCCGAATGGGCGATTCAGGAGGGCGACGCATTCACACTCCGACGCTTCTTCGACACGTTCTACGCTTCCGGCGTGATCCCCGTCGCCCTGGTCCGCTGGGAGATGACAGGCGTGCGGGATGAGGTCCTGGACGGGGGCTAAACGGCGCGTTCCCTCGCGTGCTGGCCCGCTACGAGCTGACGACCGCGGGGGCCGGGGCCCGCCTGGTCCTGGCCGCCTCCAACGCAGTCGTGAGCCGCTCGCCGCATTGTATTGTCGTTATGGCACGGCTCTTGTTGCGGAAGATGACTGGCGTCCGCAGTCCCCGCCATACATGACGCCGCCGAGGCTTATGGGAAGCCAGTACGGGAACAAACGAGAAGGACACATCGGCCGGAACGATGGCATCCGCTATCTCGGCTCCCGTCTGCAACTGCTGTACGACAGTGGCTGACCGAAAGTTGGTGCCCCCCTTCAGTTCAATAGGAGCGATCACCACGTGACCACCGTTGTCCGCCGTGCCCAAGTACAGGTAGTCGCAACGCTTTCGATCGACGCTCATGGCTTCCAGATCCCTTGTCGCAATCCGATCGAGGTTGATCATGTCAAACGGTTCCGGGGCATTGTCCATGTCAACCGAGCAGTTATTGCTTTGGCATGTTGTGGTCCGCCAACGGGATTCGGTCGTCTGCCAACGGGATTCAATCTTTGCCAAAATGGCATTTCTAACTGAAGTCATGTTCGTTCATCCATTGCTCCGGTCAAGGGTTCTGGCCCAGTCGTAGTACAGGGCTTCGCTCACTAGCTCGAACTGCGTGGGAAACGTTCCAGACTCGACATCCAGTCCGATCTCTCTTACGTGCGATCCGCGAGCGTCGTCGCGACCAAACAGCCAAACGCCCACATCGTCTTGCGGTATGGTAGAATCGCTTCCTGAGATTCCGATTCGTTCTGCCTCCGGGATGCCATCCAGGACAATCACGTTGCTGAGTGCCTCCAAGAAGATCTCGCTATGTGTCGTCACCAGAAGCCGTAGCCCGCGTTTTGCAACCCTGGCCAAGAATTGAGCAAGGCGAACCTGCATGGCTGGATGCAAGTGAGACTCGGGTTCCTCGATGATCAATAACTCCCCCGGCTTGACCACGTGGCGGAGGTACAGTGCCACCGGAGCAAGTTCCGACACCATCGACGACGCATTCATCAGCGGGAGGCCGTTCGCCCAGCCATTGGGCTGATAAGAGAACAAAGGATAGCCAGTGTCGGACTTCCTACTTTCGACCGATCCCCTCAAGAGATCGGATTCCATCACTCCAACGAGCTCTCCGTACTGCGATCTGGAGCTGGGCAGATCAATCAAGTTCTCGAGGAAGTCGGCCAAGACGCCCGACAACAAAGGCACTTCGACTTGGCGGCGAATCCCGGCATGTGAGGCCTGCCCAATCAGCGAGCGAACCACCATGCTGTGAGCGTGCATGATTCCCGTGCGATCAGCCGGTAAGTAGTGTGCTCTCCGATTGAACTGACCAACCGTGGAACAGAAGGCCAAATCGGCGACGTCGGCCAGTATCCGACGGACATCGGATTCGCTCAACTCCTCCGCACCGGCATGCCGACGCAGCAGCCACAGCGATCTGCCGATGCGAGGCGACGGGATTCGTAGATCAAGTGTAGCGGGCACTTCTCCGGTAAGCGTTGGTTTGCCGTGGCGTTTGATCGTGTAGCTGTATCTCGACATAGGCCCGCCAGCGGCACCGGCACGCCAAGCCACGGTGGCCGAGTCCTGCGCGTCGTGCCGGACGAGGTGGCCGAGATCGGTAAATCCAAGACTTGACGCTATCCCCTCGCCCAGAGCGTTCGCCAGCTGTTCGGGCTCGGCGAGTACTCTGCGCACAACTGCCGATACTCTCGTTGGCAAGCGTCCAACCATGGGGCGACCGTCCAAAGATACATCCTCCAGCCAGCCCCGCAGTACAGAACCCAAACCTTCCACGGGAATGTCCCGCAGTAGTTTCATGCGATGAGCGGGCCTGAAGCCATGGAACAGCGGATCGCTTGCGAATCGGTGGAGCGCGTAGATCAACATCGCCAAATAGGACTTGCCCGTGTTGCTTGGACCCACGAACACCGTGAGAGGCCGAAGGTCCACGTCGGCCTCGACAATTGGACCGAAGTTGGCGACTTCGATGCCCGCGACGCTCTTGCCCTCCCCCTTGCCCTTGCGTGTCGATCCAGCCATGACGTCACCCGTCCGCCCTGGGCGGTTCCTTCCGCAGGTGCTTCTCGAACCACGTCATGATCCGCTCCGACACGTCCATGAGGAACTTGGGTTCCCGTGGACCGTGGGGCGTGCGCGGATAGACGATCATCTCGGTTTCGACGCCCAGGCGCGTCAACGAGTTGTAGAACTCTTGGCCCTGGGTGAAGGGGACGCGCAGGTCCTGAGCGCCGTGGATCACCTGGGTGGGCGTCGTCACGTTCTTGATGTGGTACACGGCAGAGTGCTTCTCGTAGGTCTCGTAGTCGTCGAAGTACTCGCCGCCCATGTGGCCCGCCAAGTAGTCGCCGATGTCGGTCGTGCTTACCATGCTGATCAGGTTCGGCAGACCGGCGCCCATCGACGCGGCGCGGAAGCGGTCGGTCTGGGTCACCGCGAACGACGTCATGTAGCCGCCGTAGCTCCATCCCATCAGCAGCAGGCTGTCGGCATGAGCAACGCCCATCTCGATCACGTGGTCCACGCCCGCCAGCAGGTCCGACAGGTCGCCGTAGCCCCAGTCCATGAAGTTGGCGTAGCGGAACTCCTTGCCGTAGCCAGTGCTTCCGCGAGGGTTGGGCCGCAAGACGGCGAAGCCCTCCTGGGCGAAGTACTGGATCATGTAGATGCTGGGCGAGCCAGTGAAGGACTGGCTGAAGACGCCGGCCGGACCGCCGTGCACGTTGAGGATCAGGGGCACCCGGGTCCCGGCTTCCCAGTCGACGGGGTAGGTGAGCAGTCCCTCCACCGGGGTGCCGTCGGGCGCGCTCCACGACAGTAGCTCGGTGCGGCCCATCGGCGGGCGGGGCGCGTCCTGGTTCACGCTGCTCAACTGGGACGGGGCAAAGTCGGCCAGCGACGACACGTGCACTTCCACGGGCTCGTCGGTCGTCTCCCACGTCAGTGCCAAGCGTCCCGCTTCGGGCGCCAACGCCACGGAGCCTACCACGCCTTCGCCTTGGGTGACCTGTCGCACGTCGCCTCCGCCGACGGGCACGGTGACGACATGACGGGTCGTGCGCAGCACCTCGTTCAGGAAGACTTCCCTCGAATCGGCGGACCATCCCAAGATGAACGCGCTTCGGTTCGGCGTGTCGGCTAGCCGCCGCGACTCGCCGCTCTCTGGGTCCACCACGTACAGATCCTCCAAGCCGATCGGCTCGGGCTGGTCTCCGGTGGACGCATAGGCGATCAAGGCACCGTCGGGGGACCAGTGAGGACCTGACTCTACTCCGGGTCCGGTTACCAGCGGCCGGATGTCGCCCCCGGTAGCGCCGACGATGGAGATGTCGCCGGAAAGCCGTCCCGTGTTGATGCGGGGGTCGGCTTGGTGAGCGAATACCAGGCGCCTTCCGTCGGGACTCCAGTCGAAGCCGGTGATGTGGAAGTCGCCCTCGGTGACGCGGACGGCCTCGGCTGGCTCGGTGGAGGCGGGGTCGAAGGGCACGGTGTACAGGTGGCCGTACTTGAAGTTCTGATCCACCAGGACCACGTCCCGCTTCTCCTTCTCGGCCTTCTCCTCTTCCTCGGTGGGCGGGTCCCGCATCACAAAGGCGATGGCGGTTCCGTCTGGCGACCAACTGTACGCGCCCACGCCGGCCTTGGCGTCGGTGAGCTGCCGGGCCTCGCCGCCTGCCAGGGCGATCACCCATATCTGATTCTTGCCGGAGCGCGATGTGGTGAAGGCCAGCCACCGGCCGTCTGGCGAGAACGACGGATTGGAGGCCGATTTGGCGCCCCGCGTGAACTGGCGGTCTCGAGTTCCGTCGCTGGACGCCAGCCACACGTGGGTCAGGTACTCGGACTTCTCCCCCTCCATGAGAGGCTCGCGGACCACGTACGCCACGTCGGCGCCGTCGCTGGAGATCGCTAGGCCCGAGAGTTGGGAGTAGTGCATGCTGAGCGCCGGGGTCCAGCGGTCGTTGTCGGGCGCGTCGCTCTCGGGTTGCTGCGCCAGCCCCTGGTCGTTCATCCCAGCGAGCGCAAAGGCGAGGAGCCCGGCGCAGACTGCCGTGCGAGGAAAGCCAAAAAAGGAGCGCTGGGGCGTCGGGAGCGTCGTCATGACGGAGTCTCTTCTTGTGGGAATGCGCTGGGGCGTGACCCGGGGACACTGGGGCGTGACCCGGAGAAAGTAGTGCCCGCCTCGGTCCCAAGCCAGCGGGGCGATGTTGACGCTTGGCCTCCTGGCTCGTCTTTTGATTGCTTGACCCCCGGGGAGAACAAGAGATGGTGCCAACGGACTCGACGGAAGAAGCGCGGCCGGCGTCGCATCTGGACGGCCCCCGGCCCGACTTCGACGACCTGGTGGTCCCCGACATGAGGCCACGCAGCCTGCTCCGCCACTTCGGCCCCGGGATGATCCTGATGATGACCGGGATCGGCACCAGCCACCTGGTCACGGCGCCGGCCGCGGGCGGACGGTTCGGCTATGCGCTCCTGTGGTGCATTCCCGTGGCGTACATCTTCAAGTACTACGGCTTCGAGCTGGCGTTCCGGTTCACCAACGCCACCGGCAAGAGTCTGATGGCCGCCTACGCCACGGCGTGGAAGAAGCTTCCGGTCTGGTACGTGCTGGTCACGACGTTGATCCAGTGCGCCGTTGGGCAGGCGGGACGCTTGGTGGCTGCGGCCGCGGTGCTTTACTACCTGCTTTCCGCCACCCTGGGTCTGCCAGTCCCACTGGCCGGATGGGCGGCGCTGATCGGCGTCGGTTCGGTGATGATCTTGCTCCGCGGCCAGTACGCCGCGCTGGAGACGGGCGCCAAGGTGGCGGGCGGGCTTCTCTTCGTGTCGGCGGTGGCTGTCTACCTTGTGCGGCCCGCGCCGCTGGGCGAGCTCACCGGGTTCGTGGTCTTCGGTGCCCCCGAAGGATCGTGGCTCGTGATCGCCGCCTTGCTCGGCTTGCTCCCCACCGGACTGGACGTGTCGTTGCAGGCGTCGGAGTGGGGCCGGGCAAAGCGAGCGGGGATGAGCAAGATACGCAGGCGGCTGGAGGGCGCGGGACTTGCGGCCCCCTTCGACCCCTTCGCGCCGCGCATTGAGGACTTGGTGGTGGACACGTCCCAACTGCCGGACAGAGCGGCGGAGTACAGCCGGCGCTGCTTCCGGATCGGCCTCTGGGACTTCCGGATCGGCCATGTGGTGTCGTTCGTGATCGCCAGCGTGTTCCTGTTGCTGGCCGCCGTGTGGCTGTACCCCAGCGCTGTCGAGGGACGGGGCGTGATGGGGGAGATCGCCGGCATCTTCACCGAGAGCGTGGGACCGTGGATGATGATCGTGTTCATGACGGGCGCCTTCGCCGCCACCTTCTCCACGGCCTTCAACTACTTCGACGGTTGGCCGCGAATCGTGGGCGCTTGCGCCCGCAACCTCTTTCGCCCGACTGCGGCGCTGCGAGGCACTTCGAGGGATCGGATCGGCGCCGAGCACCGCGGCAGGTGGTACTCGGAGTACAACATCTACCGGATGACGATGCTGTACTCGCTGGTCGCCGCCGTCGTGTTCGTCGCCGCCGTGCCCCGGCCCGTCTTCCTGGTGCTGCTGGCGTCCGCGCTGGCCACCTTCGTGGCGCCGGTGATCTTCTGCCTCAACTTCCACTACTGCCTGAAGGCGATCCCCAAGAGCGACCGCGCCTTCTACCCGTCGCCGTTCGCCCGCGTGTTCACCGTGATCAGCATCGCGGTCTTCACGGGGCTGAGCGCGGTGAGCTTGGCCGTGCTGATGGGGTGGGTGGGCTGAGCCCGGCCGGGCTCACCATCCGCCCGACCGGGCTCGTCGACCCCGCCCGGACCGAGCCTACCGCTCGCCGCCGCTGCCGCCCACCGACACCTTCCCGCCGACGTACACGCCGCGCCCGGGTGCAGCGAAGCCGTGCACCTCCTGGTAGTCGGCGCCCAGCACGTTCTCGGCGCGGACGATCAGGTCCAGCGCGGGCCGGCCGTCGCCCCCGAACAGCCGAGCATGGACCGCCGCGTCCACCACGGTGTAGGGGGCCAGCACCACCGGGGTCGCGGGCCACGTCCCGAAGTCCCGGTCCTCCCGCTCGCCGACTCGCCGAGCCGCCAAGTCCAAGCCGACGCGCTCGCCGACCGGGACGAAAGCACTGGCCGTCACAGTGTGCTTCGGGCGCCGAAGCAGCGGCTGTCCCTCCACGAACGACGCCCCTGGTCCCTCGTCGAAGCCGGCGTCCTGCACCTCCGTGTCCACCCACGCGTACGAGGCCGACAGCCGCACCGGGCCCGCCGCAGCCGTCGCCTCGGCCTCCACGCCGCGGCTCCGCGCCTTGGCCACGTTGTGGTAGTTGGGACCGCCTGCCACCGGCGGCGAGAAGGTGTACTGGATCAGGTTGCGGTAGCTCTGGGAGTACCCGGTCAGCGAGAGCCGGACCGCCCCGCCTGCCATATCCTGATCCACACCGGCCTCGAAGCCCGTCGAGCGCTCCGGCTCCAACTCTGGATTACCCCTTGCGAAACCCGAGGCAAAGGACTCGAAGAAGGTGGGCTCCTTGATCCCGGTGCCAACCGAGACCCGCAGCCGAGTCCCTCGCAGGGGGGTCCGCCAAGCCGCACCGCCCCGCCACGTTGCCGCCGTCCCGAAGCGCTCGTTGTCCTCCAGCCGCACGCCCCCGTTCAGCGCCAGCTCCCCGCCCCCGTTCAGCGCCAACTCCCCGGCCGCACTGCCGCCAGAAGGTCCGCCCAGCACGGCCAAGACCTGGGCATAGGCCGCTCGGTTCGACCGCTCGTTCTCCGACCGGCTGGGGCTGCTCCCGAACTGGGACAGCGACTTGCTGAAATCCCGGATCGACTGGCGCTCCACCTCCACTCCCACAGCCAGCGTGGACTCGCCCTCGAACCGCCATGTGGCGCGGGCGTCTGCGGTCGCCCGGCGAACGTCGCCCAGGCTCTGGAAGCCGAAGAACCCCAGCGTGTCCGCGGGTCCGTCGGGTCCGTCGTCGGTTCCTCCGTCGGATTCGTGTACGGTCACGGCCACTCGCGTCTCGAAAGCGTCCGTCCAGCGCCGCCCGGCGTCGACCGCCACCGCCAGCGCGTCACCGAAGGTGAAGGCGTTCCGGTCCACCAGAGCGCCGGAGCCGTCGGTGGGGAAGTGGAAGCGCCGGTCCTCGTAGCGGACCGAGAGTGCCGCGTCGGTGCGTAAATCCGGCTGGACATGGACGCGCCCACTAGCTGTGGTCGCCCGATGGCCGTTGTTGAACTCCAGAATACCGTCGGAGTCGTTGCGTCCCAGCGAAAAGGCGTAGGAGAGGAGTCTGGAGCCGCCGGAGACCGCCCCTTCCCACTGTCGCGTGCCGAAGCTCCCGGCTCGCCAGGAAAGGTGGGCGGCCGGCTGCCCCTGGCCCCGTCGGGTCAGGATGTGGACGACTCCGCTCACGGCGTCGGAGCCGTACAGCGCGGACGCCGGTCCCCGCACCACCTCGATCCGCTCCACGTTGTCGGTGCTGATCGACCCGAAGTCGAAGCGGCCTCCCGGCTCGTTGGCGGGCACGCCGTCCACCAGAACCTGCACGTAGTCCGATTCGCCGCCCCGCAGGAAGACGGAGGTGGTCGCCCCGAACGATCCGTTGCGCACCACCGCTACGCCGGGAAGCTGCCGGAGCGCGTCGGCCACGTACTCGATGCCCGCCCGCTCCAGCGCCTCGCCTTCCAGCACGGTGGTGTGGGACGCGACAGTCCACGCCGGCGCCGGCCCCCTCGAAGCGGTGACCACCAGCCCCTCAAGCGGCACAGGCTGCTCTTGGGAGACGGCCGGCGGAACGAGAACGAGCGGAAGGGCGACCAGAAGGGCCGCCGGGGAAGGGACTCGCGTGACGCAGAACTTCATCATGCCTCTCTCCTTTCCCCCGTGCGGAAGAAGAGGGACATGCCAGCACCGCGTTGCGCTGGTTCACGAGCACCCTCGCCTCCCCGCGGAGGCGTTGACGTGGGTGCCGAAGGAGCACGTCTCCTGGCTAGCGAGGCCGTCCCACTCGCCTTCCCAGAACCCGGCCCGACAGGGTTCCAGTGGCATGGTGGAGCGGACGTTCCGGGAAGCTCGTCCCGGACCTCGTCACAGTGGCGGGGCCGCGCCGGGTTCGCACCGGCTTCCGTGAGCCCCTCCGGCCGTTTCAGTTGTGCGAGGGAATGTGGCCGTCAGGGGGCGCGGGGGCAAGGCCCCCTACGTGATCTGGAAGGCCGTGTCCTTGACCCAGGTCCACCGCTGGCCGTCCGGCGCACACGCACCCGACGCAAACCCAAGAACAGCTAGGCAGATCGGCCAGCAACAAGCCCTCAGCTTGGTGCACCAGCCCATGGGGTTCAACGCCCGCCTCCCTCCGGCAGCGCCAGCGCAACCAGCTCCCCTGGGTGCCGGCGCGCGCCCACCGCCACCACCACGAACTGCCGCCCTTCGTGCATGTAGGTCATGGGCAGGCCCGTCTGGTTGGCGGGCAGCTCGATCTCCGCCACGATCGCGCCGGTGGACTTGTCGTGAGCCCGCAACATCCTGCCGCCCGACCCCTGGGCCGCGTACATCCCGCCGCCCTCGCCCGCGAAGAGCAGCGTCCGGGTGACCAGAAGGCCGCCCCGATCCTGCCTTCCGGTCCTTCCCACCTCCACCCCCTCCAAGGCCGGGTGCTCCTTCACGTAGTCGGGCGCGTCGCCGTTGGGGACCTGCCACGCGATCTCGCCGGCGTTCAGGTCGAGCGCCGTAATCCGTCCCCACGGCGGCTTGAAGAGCGGCAACCCCTGGGGACCGCCCCCGCGCCGAAGCCGCAGTCCCCCGCCGCGCACGAAGTTCATGGAGGACCGTTCCGGGTCCTGCTCCAGGGCGATCACGCTGGGGTGGGTGGCAGACTGCACGAAGAGCCGACCGGACTCGGGGTCCCACGCCGCGCCGGGCCAGTTGGCGCCGCCCAGAGAGCCGGGCACCATGAGTGTGCCTTGCGTGCCCCCCTCCACCGCCACCGACGGGGGCGTGTACAGCGGACCCCACCGCAGCTGCGCCAAGATCGCTTCCGCTTCGGCCCGCAGCTCGGGCGTGAAGTCGATCAGATCGGCCGGGTCCACGCCTTGCCGGTCGAAGGGCGGGGGCTTGGTGGGGAAGGGCTGGGTGGGCGATGTGCGTTCGCCCGGCACGTCGGTCTGGGGGACGGGACGCTCCTCGACGGGCCACACCGGCTCGCCGGTCCGCCGATCCAGCACGAAGGTGAACGTCTGCTTGGTGATCTGGGCCACCGCGGGGACAGGTCGCCCGTCCACAACCAAGTCGGCCAGCACCGGCGCCGCTGGCGGGTCGTAGTCCCATATCCCGTGGTGCACGGTCTGGAAGTGCCAAGCGCGCTCGCCGGTCGTCGCGTGCACGGCCACCAGGCTCTGGGAGAAGAGGTTGTCGCCGAGGCGATGGCCGCCGTAGTAGTCGCCGGTGCCGGCTTCCACCGGCAGGTAGACCAGCCCCAGGTCCGGGTCCGCGCTGATCGCCGTCCAAACGGCGGCGTTGCCCGTGTACTCCCAGGAGCCGTCCTCCCACGTCTCGTGCCCGAACTCGCCGGGCTGGGGGATGGTGTGGAAGGTCCACAGGCGCTCGCCGGTGAGGGCGTCGTACCCTCGGACGTGACCCGGGGGCATCTCGGGCGAGGGCGGCGCGCCCCCCGACGGCAGCGCGGACCCGACCACCACCACGTTCTCCACCACCACCGGCGGCGAGCTGGAGCCGATCGGCGCGCCTTCCAGATCGACCTCCCGTCCCAGCTCCCGCCGCAACTCCACGATCCCGCCGTCGCCGAACTCCTGCACTGGTCTCCCGCTTCCCGCGTCCAGTGCCACCAGTCGGAACCCCGGCGTTACGAAGAAGATGCGAGGGCCGCCCGCGCCCTCCGGCGGCTCCCAGTACGCCACCCCACGGCCCGAGTTGCGTCGAGGCGCCGATCGGTCTCCCTCGTCCAGCCGGTAGGTCCAAAGGGTCTCGCCGGTGCCAGCGTCGATCGCGGCCACCGTCCGCCGGTAGCCCGCCGTGGCGTAGAGCACCCCGTCCACCATGATGGGGGTCGTCCGGTAGTTGAACTCGGGCGCCGGACCGAAGTTGGCCGCCTGCCAGCGCCACGCCACCTCCATCGAGCCGGCGTTGGTGCGGTCGATCTGGTCCAGCGGCGAGTAGCGCGTGTTCCCCGGTCCGCCCCCGTAGTGCCGCCACTCTCCGGCCTCGGTGCCCCGCTGGGCCGAGGCGGCGGCGGAGGGCGGCAGGCAAGCGGCGACGAACACCGACGCCAGCGCAACGGTGTGGAACGGGCGGTTGGTTCGGCCAGTCAACACAGACCTCCTGGGGAAGGCGGACCTCCTAGGGAAGGGAGACCTTCTTGGGGGGAAGGAGCCGGCGAACTCTCTGAAGGTGCTTCCTGTTGCCGACGTAGAGGCGAACGTACGTTCCCGGTGCCGGCTTGGCACGGGGTCCGAAAACCAAACGACGAGGCGCAGGTGCTGACCGCCTATCTCGCATCTCTCGCCGTGGGAGGCGTCCTTCTGGGCCTCTCCCTCTTCGGCGACTTCCTGGACGGCGACGTGGACGTCTCCGCCGAGGTCGACGCGGACGGCGGCTCCTTCGGCGGCGACGCTTCGGCGATCCTTTCGCTGCGCACCGCGGTCTACGCCGTCTTCGGCTTCGGGGCCGCAGGCACCGCTCTCCATCTCCTCTGGGACGGGAGCAGGACCGGCACGACCGCTCTGGCCGCCGGTGCGACGGGCTTGGCGGCGGCCGCCATCGTCAGCGCGGCGTTCGGCTACCTGCGACGCTCGGAGGCGGGCGTCATCGCCGGGGGCGAGTCGCTCGTGGGGCTCACGGGGAAGGTCACCCTGGAAGTGGGGCCGGGTAGCCCCGGATTCGTGCGGGTGGAGCGCGGCGACAGAAGGTTTCGCATACGCGCCCGCGTAAATGATGCGTACGCAGGCTCCGAGCCGCTGGCGGAGGGGCGGCAGGTCGTCGTCGTGGAGATGAACGGCGGCGTGGCTGCCGTCGCGCCCGTGGATGTGAAGCTGCTGGAAGACTGAACCTCAACCCCAACCGAGCCAGTCCCCAAACAAGAGAGAGGTCCGCCAAGAAATGGAATCGTTGATTCCCGCGGCCGTCGTCGCCGCCATCGTCCTCTTCGTGGTCGTCGTGCTGATCACCACCATCAAGACGCTGATCGTCATCGTGCCGCCGAACCGAGCAGCCGTCCTCACAGGCCGAAAGCGCAAGCTCAAGGACGGCCAAGCCGTCGGCTACCGCTCCATCAGCGGAGGGCGAACGCTCCGCGTCCCGATCATCGAGACGGTCCAGCACGTCAACCTGGAGACGATCCCCATCGAAGTGCTGGTCAAGAACGCCTTCTCCAAGGGGAACATCCCCCTGAACGTGGAGGCGATCGCCAACGTGAAGGTCGCCTCCGAGCCCGAATGGGTCTTCAACAACGCCGTCGAGCGCCTGCTGGGGAAGTCGGAGGAGGAGGTCCGTCTCCTGGCCCAGGACACGCTGACGGGGAACTTGCGGGGCGTTCTGGCCACCATGACGCCGGAAGCCGTCAACGAGGACCGGCTGGGCTTCGCCAAGGCGCTCTCGGAGGACGCGGGAGAAGACTTGGCCTCGCTGGGTTTCCACCTGGACGTGCTGAAGATCCAGAACGTGAGCGACGAGCGGGGCTACCTGGAGGCGATCGGGCGCAAGAAGTCGGCCGAAGCGATCCGCCACGCCGAGATCGCCGAAGCGCAGGCCGAGGCCGACACCCGGGAAGCCCAAGCCGAAGCCCGTCAGCGGGCCGAGGTGCGGGAGGCGGGCGCGTCGATCAAGGTTTCGGAGGCGCGCAACGCGCTGCGGGTGCGCCAAGCCGAGCTGGACCAGGAGGGCGTGACCGCCGAGAAGATCGCCCGAGTGCGTGCCATGGAGGCCGAAGTGGAGGCCGAGAAGGTCCTGGAGGAGAAGAGGGTCGAGCGCGAGGAGCAGCGGCTGCGGGCCGACGTGGTGGAGCCGGCCAAGGCCGAAAAGGAGGCCGCCTTCGCGCGCGCCGAAGCCGAGGCGGCGCCGATCCTGGAGCGCGGCAAGGCCCAGGTGGAGGTGCTGCGACGGCTCTACGGGGAAGTGCGGGCCGGAGGCGACGCCGCCTTCGCGATCTTCTTAGCCGAGAAGCTGCCCGAGCTGCTCGATACGGCGGTAGACGCGGTCAAGGGCGTGGACATCGACCGGGTGGTGGTCATGGACGGCGGCCAGGGCGACGGCGTGTCCAACGCCCTCAACCAGCGCGTCCGCGGTGCCTACGGCACGATGCAGGGGTTGGCGTCGGTGCTGGGACTGGACATCGAGGAGGTCCTGAGACGGGCCGTTGGGGCCGGGCCGACCGACGACGGCGAAGGCCGGCCAGCGGCCGCAGGGGAGGCGATCGAGGGCCAACTCCCTGAAGACCGCGAGAAGCTGCTTCCGGCGTAGCGCGTCGGCGAAGAAGGGTTGGCGTCGGCGAGAATGGTTTGGCGTTCGCGGGTTTGGCGTTCGCGGATCGGCTCGGCGTCGGCGGCACGAACGGCATCGTTGCCTTTCGGTTACCGCACCGTGACACGCGGCGGATAGCCTTCCCGGCAGTTCCATCCATCCCGCACGCTCCCGACTTCCCCGAGACCACAAGATGAAGCGCATCGCTCCCCTAATGAAGCGCATCGCTCCCATAGCCGCCGTGGCGATCCTGGCCTGCGTCGGCTCCGATCGTCCGCAGCGCGCGGTCATTCAGAACAAGGGCTCCGACACCCTGCTGAACGTGGCCCAGGCGTGGGCGGAGACGTACAAGTCGGTCGCCCCCGACGTGGCTGTGTCGGTCACGGGCGGCGGATCGGGCACGGGCATCTCCGCCATGATCAACGGCACCGTGGACATCGCCAACTCGTCTCGCCGGATGCGGGACTCGGAGCGGGACGCGGCGCGGAAGAACGGCGTGGAGGCCGTCGAGTTCGTGGTCGGTCACGACGCGCTGGCCGTCTACCTCCACGAGGACAACCCGATCCAGGAGCTGACCCTGGCCCAGATCCGGTCGGTCTACGGCGAAGGCGGCACGGCGGAGCGCTGGTCCGACCTGGGCGTCGCGGTTCCGGGTTGCAGCTCCGACGAGATCGTGCGGGTCAGCCGCCAAAACAACTCGGGCACCTACGTGTACTTCCGCGAAGCCGTGCTGGGAGAGGGGGACTTCAAGCTCGGCTCCCGCGACATGCACGGCTCTAAGGACGTGGTGGACTTGGTGGAGAACACCCCCTGCGCCATCGGCTACAGCGGCTTGGCGTACGCCACGGAACACGTGCGCATGCCCTGCCTGGCCAAGGCCGAAGGCAAGACGTGCGTGGCGCCGACGGTGAGCGCGGCGGAGGACGGCAGCTACGCCGTCGCCCGTCCCCTGTTCATGTACACGGCAGGCCAGCCCCGAGGGGCCGTGAAGGGGTACATGGACTGGATCCTGTCGGACGAGGGACAGTGCGTGATCCGAGCCCGGGGGTACGCCCCGGTTCGGGATGTGGCCTGCGGATGAAGCAACCGGCGTCCCTGGACGCCATGGACCGCCGGGACTTTGCGTGGTACTCGGATCGGGCCGCCCAACTGCTCATCTTCGCCGGGGGCGTCTCGGCGATCGTCTTCGTGGCCGGAATCTTCGTCTTCGTCGCCAAAGAAGGACTGGACTTCGTCTTCGGCTCCCTGAGCGTGGGCGAGTTCTTTGCCTCCATCGCTTGGCGCCCCACCTCCAGCAACCCCACGTACGGTGCGCTCGCGCTGATCGTAGGCACCGCCAGCGTAACGGGTCTGGCGATGCTCGTGTCGGTGCCCCTCTCCCTGGGTGCCGCCGTCTACATCGGCGAGTTTGCCACGGGCAAGACCCGCGAGACCCTGAAAGTGATCGTGGAGCTCCTGGCGGCGATCCCATCGGTCGTCTGGGGGTTCGTGGGCATCACGATCATGAAGCCGCTGATCGAGGGCCTCTTCGGAGTGCCCCTGGGGCTGGGCGTCCTCAACGCCGGGATCATCTTGGGACTGATGGCCGCTCCGATCATGGCCACGATCGCGGAGGACGCCCTGAAGGCCGTGCCCGACACCTACCGAGAGGCGGCGGAGGCTCTGGGCGCCACCCGCTGGGAGGTGATCTGGAAGGTCGTGATCCCGGCCAGCCGCAACGGGCTCCTGGCCGCCGTGCTGCTGGGCGTCGGCCGCGGCTTCGGCGAGACGATGGCCGTGCTGATGGCGTCGGGCCACGCCATCAACCTGCCGACGAGCCCCTTCGACTCGGTCCGCGCCCTGACCGCCACCATCGCCGCCGAGCTGGGCGACACCGCCTACGGCTCGGAGCACTACGGCTCCCTCTTCACCCTGGGCATCCTCCTCTTCGCCGTGACGTTCGTCGTCAACCTGACCGCCGACGTGGCGGTGCGAGGCATCCGCAGGAAGTAGCGCCGTGTTCGCCGCGACTCCTCTGAGCGAGCGAAGCCACCGCACCGAAGCGCTGGCCAAGGCCGTCTTCTTCTTCATGACGGTCACCCTGGTGATCCCCGTGCTCCTCGTCCTGGGCACGCTGATCGTCAAGGGCGGCCCAGCGCTGTCGTGGGAGTTCCTCACCACTCCGCCCTCCAGCGACGGCGGGGGCGGGATCGCCTTCCCGTTGGTCGGCACCGTGTGGCTGGTGGTGGTGGCGCTGCTGGCGTCGGTGCCCGTCGGCGTCGCGGCAGCGCTCTACCTGAGCGAGTACGCCCCCGACAACCTCCTCACTCGGCTCATCAACCTGGCGATCGTCAACTTGGCCGGGGTGCCGTCGATCGTTCACGCCCTTTTCGGCGTCGGCGCTTTCGTGCTCTTTTTCGGCATGGGGACCAGCATCCTGGCGGCGAGCCTGACGCTGGCCGTGATGACCCTGCCCGTGGTGATCGTGGCCACCCGCGAGTCCCTCCAAGCCGTCCCCCGGGCGTTTCGAGAAGCGTGCTGGAACATGGGCGCCACCCGCTGGCAGACGATCCGCAAGGTCGTGTTGCCCAACTCCATCAGCGGCATTCTGACCGGCGTCATCCTCGAAGTGTCCCGGACCGCAGGCGAGACGGCCCCGATCATGTTCACCGGCGCCGCGGCGTTCCTTCTGTACTACCCCTCCGGCGTCCTGGACGAGACGATGGCCATGTCGCTCCACCTCTACGTGATCACCACCCAGACGTCGGGCGTGGCCGAAAACGTCCCCTACGGGGTGGCGCTGGTGCTGGTCTCCATCGTCCTGCTCATGAACGCCGTCTCCATCGCGTTTCGGGTGTACTTGCGCGGGCTCAAGAAGTGGTAGCGATGGGTCCCTCCCCCGCGGGCGGCCCCGAACCCGCCACGGGTCCCCGCTACGACACGGGTCCTCGCTACGACAAGCCGCCGGTGGTGGAGGTGCGCGACCTGACGATCTCCTACGGGGGCAAGCTCGCCCTCCGGGACGCCAGCTTGGAGGTGTACCGAAACGAGATCTTCGGCATCATCGGTCCCGCCAACAGCGGCAAGACGTCCTTCCTGCGAGTGCTGAACCGCATGGACGCATTCGACCCGGCGATGGATGTGAAGGGCGTCGTCAAGATCAACGGCCGGGACGTGGCCGAGGCACGCAACCTCTACGCCCTCCGTCGCCGCATCGGCGTCGTCTTTCCGTTGCCCGTCGGCTTGCCCCTGAGCATCTACGAGAACGTGGCCTTCGCCCCGCGCCTGAGGGGCGTGCGCCGGAAGGCCGAGCTGGACGAGGTGGTGGAACGCTGCCTGACCCGGGCCGCCCTCTGGGACGAAGTGAAGGACCGGTTGGCGTCGCTGGGCAGCCTTCTCTCGGGAGGCCAGCAGCAGCGGCTGACGATCGCCCGCGCGCTCTCCCAGGAGCCGGAGCTTCTCCTGCTGGACGAGTTCTCCATTGCCGTGGACCCCGTCACCACAATGCGCATCGAGGATGTGCTGAAGGAGCTGCGCGCCGAGATCACGATCGTCCTGGTGACCAACTTGGTGCAGCAGGCCCGGCGCCTGGCCGACCGAACCGCCTTCTTTCTCACGGGAGAGGTAGTGGAGACGGGCAAGACCGAGGACCTCTTCGCGGGACGGGTCCGCGACGAACGCACCACAGGATACATCGAGGGACGCTTTGGCTGACGCGAACGTGGGCCAGTCCGAGTTCGCGGTGGAGGTTCGTGGACTGAACCTGTGGTATGGCGACTTCCAGGCCCTGCACGACGTGGACCTGGACGTGCGACGGGGGATCGTCACCTCCATGATCGGACCTTCCGGTTGCGGCAAGACGACCCTTCTGCGCACCTGCAACCGCATCAACGAGCGACTGCACTACGTGCGCACCACGGGCAGTGTGCGGGTCCATCAGCAGGACGTCTTCGGCGACGACGTGGAGATCGTGCAGGTGCGCAAGCAGGTGGGGATGGTCTTCCAGCGCCCCAACCCGTTGCCGATCTCCATCCGGGAGAACGTGCTCTTCGGCTTCCGGCTCCACGAGGCGCGGTTGCGCAAGGCGTCGGCAGGCGAGCACGAAGAGGCGATGGAGTCGGCGTTGCGTCGCGTCCTGCTGTGGGATTCGGTGAAGGACCAGCTGGATCGGCCCGCGACCGCCCTCTCGCTGGAAGAGCAGCAGAAGCTGTGCATTGCCCGGCTCCTGCCCGTGAAGCCGCAGGTCCTCTTGATGGACGAGCCCTGCTCCGCCCTCGATCCGGCAGGCACGGAGGCCGTGGAGGAGATGATTCAGGAGTTGGCGGGAGACTACACGATCCTGATCGTCACTCACAACATGGCCCAGGCGCGCCGCGTCTCCCAGGAGTGCGTCTTCATGCTGATGGGCCGGATCGTGGAGCACGGAGCGACGGAGCAGGTCTTCCGACTTCCGGCCCGAAAGGAGACGGCGGACTACATTGCGGGCCGCTACGGCTGACCGCGTCCTTCCGCCGCCTCCCACACCCGGAACGCGCCTTCGTCCGCCACCGTCTTGGCCCGCTTGAAGCGCCGGCGCAGCACGTCGCCGACGGGCAGCTTCCGCAGGGCCACCAGGAGAAGGCGCCCACCCGGTGACAGCAAGCGCGGGGCGCCCGCCGCGAGTTCAGCGACGGTGCGGAGGCTCTCACGGCGGCCCTCGTGGATCGGCGGGTTGGAGACGATGAGGTCGAAAGGGCGATCCACGGCATCGGCGCCGCTCCCCAGCACCCGTGTTGCCGAGGGGACGTTGCGGGCCGCAGCCGCCAGCGAGATCGCGTCCGGGTCCAGCAGGTGGGCCGTCGCGCCGGGACCCGCCTTTTCTATCGCCGCCGCGGCCAGAACGCCGGTGCCGGCCCCGAAGTCCAGGATGCGGCAGTCGTTCGGCAGCGCGGGACCGGTTGCGAGCGCGTGGGCGAGGAGGGCCGTCGCCGAGTCCAGCCGCCCGCACGCGAAGACTCCCGGGTAGAACGTCCACTCGCGCCTGCCCGCGCCCCAGTCCACGGCGCCGGAGACCTCCCACACCGCCAAGCAGTCTGGGCGGGGCGGCGGAGCGAGGCGGACCGCGCACAGCACTCGGCATCGCCGCTTGACGAGAAGGGTGCGGGGCGGGGCCGTTCCGGGCGGGAAGCGCTTGGCGGCGGCGCGGATGCCGTCGCGGCCGGCGCCGAAGAGGAAGACCGGCTCCCCGTCGCCCACTCGCGCAGCGGCCGCGTGCAGGAGCATGGCCGCTTCCGCTCCCGCCCGCGGCATCCGCACCCAAGCCTCCCGGAACCGGCCAGCGGGAGGCCACGGCGTGCACAACTGCCCAGGCGAGAGCGTCCGCCGCCACCGGGTTGTCGCGACTCCTGACTCCTCCAGCGCACGGGCCAGCTCGGCGGAGGGGTCGCCCACCACAAGCGCAGTGCATCGCCCCGCGGCAGCCCCTCGTCCCGCCGCGGCAACACCTCGCCCCGCCGCAGCCGGTGCTGGCCGGCCACGGGCCCACTCCGCCGCCACCCGGGACGGAGCGTCCTCGTCCGGCAGGCTCACAGCAGCGGGCTTACCAGCCCTGCCGCGTTCTCAGCCAAGCGGCGCGGCCAACTCCGCGAGGCCCAAGCCGCTGCGTCCACGACGCGGCACTCCTCCAGGTACCCAGTCTGCAGCTGGCGCAAGCCCGACGCGAAGGCGCTGTCGTACACCAGAGTGGAGACCTCGAAGTTGATGTCGAAGCTCCGGCGGTCCAGGTTGGCCGTGCTCACCATGGCGAACTCTCGGTCCACGGTCATCGTCTTGGCGTGGAGGAGTCCCTTGGTGAACTCGTGGACCTCGACGCCGGCGTCCAGCAGGGGCTGGTAGAAGCTGCGGCTGGCCAGGGCGATCAGCGGCGAGTCGTTCCGTGCCGGGACCACGATCACGGTGCGCACGCCCCGCATCGCGGCGGTGGTCAGGGCCGCGGCCGTGCCTTCGTCGGGCACGAAGTAGGGCGTGGTGAGGACCAGCTCCTCCCGAGCCATGTGGACCGCCGACTGGATGACTCGCACCAGCGCCTGGTTCTGGGAGTTGACGCCGCTGCCCACCACCTGGACCACGGTCCCTGGGGCGTGGGTGCGGGGCGAGATCGCGATCAGCCCCTCCAAGCTCTCGCCCGTGTCCATGTACCAGTCCTCCACGAAGAGGGCCTGAAGGTCGCGCACGACTGGCCCCTCGATCCGCAGGGTGGCGTCGATCCACGGCGCGAAGCGGGGCTTGGGATGGAACGCCTCCGCTGCCAAGTTGTGGCTTCCGGTGTAGCCCGCCTTGCCGTCCACGACGGCGATCTTCCGGTGGTTGCGCATGTCGAAGCGGATCGACGCGATTTGGGTGATGCGCGTAGGCAACGCCGCCGCCACGCGAACGCCGCCCGCTCGCAGCTCTTTGCACAACTTGGACTTGAGGAACTCGGCGGAGCCCACGTTGTCCACCAGCAGTCGGCAGTCCACGCCCTTGGCGGCGGCAGCGGTCAGGGCAGCGCCCACGGCGCGCCCCATCTCATCGTCCAGGTAGATGTAGAAGAGGAGGTGCACATGCTCCCGCGCCGAGCCAACATCTCGCACCAAGCTGCCCACGAACTCTTCGGCGCCGGCCAGCAGCGTCAGACGGTTCCCCCCACGGGGCTGCGTGTCCCCCACCAACCGGGCCAGTCTGGCAACCGACTGGATGCTCCCCTCCACGTCGGCGGGCTCCGGGTCCACTGCCCAGGCCTTGCGAAGAACGGCTCCGATGCTGGCGTGAATCGTCCTGTGCCGCTGCTTGCGTTTGCTTCCAGCCCGGACTTCGCCGACGACCAAGTAGAGTGCCACGCCCAATACCGGCAGCACGAGAATGACCAGGATCCACGCAGGTGAAGAAGGCTGGCGCACTCGGGGCCGCAACAGCACGAACACCACGAAGACGACCTGCACAACGATGACGCCGACGACGAGGGTCGGCAGGGCGACGGCGCCGATCACGTGCTGTTCGCCTCGCGCTCCCTGCGGGGAGCCTCTGCTAGCTGGTCCTTCCCCGGAACACGACCATCACAGTCTGGAAGAGGATGTAAAGGTCCCAGAGGATGTTCCTGTGGCGAACGTAGTAGAGGTCGTACTCCAGCTTCGACTCGGCGTCGGCGGCAGATGCGCCGTACGGGTAGCGGATCTGGGCCCAGCCCGTGATCCCCGGCCTGATGGTGTGTCGGGCGTCGTAGTGCGGAATCGACAATCGCAGCCAGCCGACGAACTCGGGACGCTCGGGTCGCGGTCCCACCAAGCTCATGTCGCCCCGGAAGACGTTCCAGAGCTGGGGCAGCTCGTCCAAGTGGAACTTCCGCAGAAACCGGCCCACCTTCGTCACCCGGGGATCGTCCTTCGTCGCCCAGACGGCTCCGTTGCGCTCCGCGTCCACTTCCATGGAGCGAAACTTGTACAGCGTGTACCTTCGGCCGTGATTGCCTACCCGAATCTGCTTGTACATCGCCGGGCCGCCGTCGCTCCACCGTACGGCCACTGCGGCCAAGAGCATCAGCGGGGCCGCCAGGACCATAGCGATCAGCGACAGGCCCACGTCCCCGATGCGCTTCAGCTTGTCGTCGAACGCTCGCTCCCAGCCCGGAAAGCTGATCGAGGGCTTGCGCCACTTCTGCAGGTCGCGAACCGGAACCTTCTGGGAGAGCATCTCGATGCAAGTGGCCACATCCTGAACGTCCACGCCCGTGCTTCTGCACTGCCGCAGCTGCCGCACAAGGGCGGCTTGGTACTCGGGGGCCGAGTCGGCTACGGCGATCAACTTCACTCCGGCGCGGGCCATGATCAACGGAATGTCGGCGACCGGGGCGGCGGCGGGCGGACCGCCATGCTCCACGACCTGCATGGCCTTGGCGGACAGCGGATCCAGTGTGGTCGCCAAGTAGAAGGACGGCGAGTCGGCCAGGACACTGCCCAAGCGGTATGCGCCGCTTCCGTTCCCGACGATCGCCACCGCGCTCGGCGCAAAGCGCACTCGGGTGCGACCGACCCCGGCAAACCGCCAGGCGAACAACAGAGGCGCGACGACCAGGAAGAGCCAGGCGATCGCCTCCCTGCCCAAGAGGGACGACGGCCAGACGAACTCGACCACCGCGACGAAGAGTACGGAGAGGCCCAGTCCGGCGGAGACGCTCATCGTCAGGCTCTTGGCGTCCCTTATGCCGTCGGAGCTGTATGCGCCCGCCAAGTACAGGCCTAGCACCATGCAGACCGAAAACGCGGTAAACCCCACGACCAGTCCGTCCGTCGCGACGATGGGGAGCGAAGCCACTACGACCAAGCCGAGTGCGCCGACGGCGATGTCGCCCAATGCCAGGGTGGCGACGGCGAGCCGGATCCTGCCGATTGGGCCCAGCGTGCCCCTGAGGCTCGGTCGTTCGGTCCACGACCGTCGCGGATGGAAGATGTTGTCGCGAGCCGCGTCGGTTGATTGAGCGGTGTCGGGGACGACCTGGGGACGCGTCATCTCGAAGCGCCCTCCTCTCCCTGGCCGGGATCCTCTCCCTGGCCGGGATCACGCCCCCTGGGCGGCATGACATGGGCGCCGGGGGTGCCCTCCATCATGATCCACGGAGCGTTCTCCTGGGGCTCGGACGACAGCCCGGTCGATTCGGCAGTCGCACCCGGGACGTAGATTACCCAGCGGACTTGGCCGTCGCCCGTCCTCGTGTCGGCGTTCCAGGTGCCGTCGAAGACGTACTGGACTGCGAACGACGCCGGCATGGCGAGCTGCCCCGACTCCATCTCCTCGAACCGCAGGCGGTAGCGGTCGGCGTAGGCCGCCCCCTCGCGATCCAGCTCCCGACCCCGTGCGAAGTAGGGCTCCAGCGAACTGTGGTAGCAGGAGGTGGAGAACCGTTCGTTGGCCGGGTTGGAGGCGTGACAGGTGATGTCGGTGGTTCCGGGCCGCAACTCCACCAGCTCGCCGCCGGTAGTCCAGCCGAGCAACCGGGCACCCTCGGCCTTGTCGGCGGGGGCGGCCAGAAGGGCCTGCGCCATCTGCTCTTCCGGATCGGCGACCTGCGCCGCCCCGTCTGGGCTAGCCGTGCACGCTGTGAGGACTGCCATCACCGCCAGCCTCAAGCCGGCTCGGTCCATCTGTCGCACCTGGTTCGAGTGCCCGATTGTCGCCGCCCGACTTTCGGATCGGCCTCTTGTCGGCCTCTTGTCGGCCTCTTGTCGGCCTCTTGTCGGCCTCTTGTCGGCCTCTTGTCGGCCTCTTGTCGGCCTCTTGTCGGCCTCTTTCCCGAAGGTAACATTACACGATCCAGTGTGCCACGCCATAGGGCGTTCGTCAAGGAGAATCTCGACTTGGCCCCAGAGCATCCAAGAAACGGGAGCGACGGAAGGGGAGGTTGGACCGTTCGGACTCGGCTCCCGCTCGCCCTGGCTGTCGTGGTTCCACTGGCGGCTGCCGGTTGCGACGGACCCTTCGATCCGGGAGTTCCCGAACCGGTTCGCGTGGAGCTGAGCGCGCCCTGGGTCGTCGCCGACGTGGAGGAAGCTGGCGGGTCGCCGGAGATGGTCGAAGACGCTGTGAGACGAGCTTGGGCCAATCCCCGAATGACGAGCCTGCTTGTGGCGAAGGACGGCCGCCTCGCCTTGGAGGAGTACTTCGGCACGAGCCGCCCCGACGGCCTCCACGATGTGCGCTCCGTCGCCAAGAGCGTGGTGTCCGCCCTGACGGGAGTCGCGCTTCGCCGGGGGGACCTGGGAAGCCTGGACGATCCCGTGTCGAGCTACCTGGACCTCTCGGCCGGCGATCTGGGGCCGGAGAAGGGCGGCATCACCGTCCGCCACCTGCTGACGATGACGAGTGGGTTCTCCTGGGACGAGACGGCGGCGGGCGGCTCCTACAGGGAGTGGATCGAGGCCCCGGACCGCCTCCGGTACCTGCTGGAATCCCCGCTGGCGGACCCGCCGGGAACTCGGTTCAACTACAACTCGGCCGCTGTCCATCTGCTGGGGATCGTGCTGGAGGAGGCCATGGGGGCTCCCTTGCCCGACTTGGCCCAGCAGGCGGTGCTGGGTCCCATCGGCGTGTCGGAGAGCCGCTGGGAGGCGCTGGGGCCTGCCTCCTACAACGCGGGGTCGGGGTTGCGCCTTCGCCCGAGGGACTTGGTCCGCTTCGGCCAGCTCTTTCTCCAGCGCGGGGCCAGCGGCGCCCGCCAAGTCGTGCCCGAATGGTGGGTGGCCCTCTCCACGACTGCAGGCACGGGCAACCGGCTTCGCATGGGGGGACTGGAGCATGTGGCCTACGGCTTCCTCTGGTGGGTGGGACCGGGCTCTCGGGCGTCCTTCTACTTCGCCGCTGGGCACGGCGGCCAGTACTTGGTGGTGGTCCCGGGGCTCAACTTGGTGGTTGCGGCCACCAACAACTGGCACGGGGTCGGAGACGAAGCCTGGTACTACGAACAAGAGACGCTGAGGATCATCTTGGAGCAGGTGGTTCCCGCGTTTCGCTGACCTGCGTCCGGCTGGGGAAGCGGAGGATCAGGGGCTCGTGGTTCTCCGCCTTTAGGAACCGCATGAGCCCGGCCCGCGACACGGCTGTGGTCTTGGCGTTGTCCAGCGGGTGAAAGTTGAGGGGGTCGGCCTCCAGCAGCTCGGCGTCCAACGCGACCCGCACCACTCCGCCCATATCGTTGATCACCGCGAACGGCGACACGGCCCCCGGCTGGATGCCCAAGTAGCCCTCCAGCCGCCGCCTGCTGCAGAACGTGAGACGCTTCGTCCCGAGACCCGCGGCCAGCCACTTCAGGTCCACCTTCCGACGGGCCAGGCACGAGACCAGCCAGTGGCGCTCCTTCTTGTCTCGCACGAAGAGGTTCTTGGAGTGGGCTCCGGGGATCCGGCCCCGCAGGCGGGCGGCTTCCTCTACGGTGAAGACCGCAGGGTGGTCAATAGTCCGATGGGACACGCCCAGCTGGTCCAGACGCTCCAGCAGCGCGGTGGTTCCGAGTGGGGCATTGGCGTCCATGGCGGAGAAGGTAGCCCAACAGGAACGGTGGAAGTATCTTTGGGAGTTGGTGGCGGTGCTCGTTTCGCAGCTCGTTAGCGGCGTTCGCCGTTCGTCGTACCCTGTATCAAGAGGACACAATGACCAGACATTACTTCCGCCTCTGCGCGGTCCTCGTCGGCGCACTGGCTTTGGCGTGCGGCGACGACGACCCAGCGGATCCCGCCGACGAGGGGCCGATCGACATCTCGGGCACCTATTCGCTGGAATCCTTCTCCTCGGCGGCCCTCACCGGAGGTGCCACCCTGACCGCCCCGGCCGTGTCCGGCACCCTGACGCTCGCTCAGTCCCCGGCGACGGGCCAGGAGGCGACAGGCACCTTCAGCCTGCAGGTGACGGTGCCCGACGGCCAAGGCGGCACCCAGCCCGTGGCTGACCAGGGCACCTACACGATCCGGAGCGACGGGAGCTGGGAGCAACGCGGCGCCCTGCAACAGGGCACCGGAACGGTCACGCTGGAAGGGGCCGTCCTCACCGTAACCGTGGCACAGCCCGCCCTGAGTGTTTCCCAATCCGTGTGGCGCCGACAGTAGGGGCCAGTGCGCCGTCGGCGAGCTTGGCAGTGAAGCCCGCGTTGCTGGCGATGGGCCTTGCCCTGCTGGCGGCGGTTCTGTCACCGCTCCCGACAGCCGCCCAAGAGGACGCCTCCCTCCGAGGCGTGGTGGTCGCGGAAGCGACGGGGGAACCGGTGGCGGGCGCGGAGGTGTTGATTCGCGGCACTCCGCTTCGCGTCCGCACCGGAGCCGACGGTGGCTTCGCGGTGGTGCCTCCCCGGCGAGGTCCGTACACCGTCGTCGTGGCGGCCGCCGGCTTCCAAACGGCGGAGCACACTGTGGAGCCGGGGGCCGGCCAGGCCGCCAGCGGCGCGAGCCCGGGTGCCGCCGCGCTTCTGCGGATCGAGCTGGCCCGGGTCCTGATCGAGGTGCCCGGCCTGACCGTCGCCGCAAGCCGGGGAGCCGCTCGGCCGGGAGAGGCGCCCACCAGCGTGGCGGTGGTCAGCGGAGAGGACCTGCGACGGCGGAACGTGACGAACTTGGCGGAGGCTCTCCCCTTCGCGCAGGGCGTGACCTTCGTGGCGGGACAGATCGACATCCGGGGCGCCCAGGGGATCGCCCGCGGCGTGGGCAGCCGGGTGCTGATGCTGCTGGACGGCCACCGCTTCCTGACCGGCACCGGCTCGTCGGTCGACTTCGGCGCCATGCCGCTGCTGGATGTGGAGCGCATTGAGGTCGTGAAGGGACCCCACTCGACCTTGTGGGGCACCAACGCCCTCGGCGGCGTCGTCAACGTCGTGACCCGTCGCCCGCCAGCCGGACGGCGGACGGTGGTTCGGGGCTACTACGGCGTCTTCGACACGCCCGGAAGTATGGACTTCACCGAGGACGTGCTGAGCATGGAAGGGTTGCAGCTCCAGCACACCCGGCGAATCGGCGGTGCCGACCTGACGCTCTTCGGAGGACGGGAGGGCTCCGACGGCTTCCGCCAGAACGGCGGCGTGGACCGATGGCGCTTTCGAGCGAAGGCCGTCTTCGGTCCCGAGTCCGCCAACCCTTGGGAGGTCTTCGCCAATTGGAAGCGGGAGGAAGCCGAGGAGTTCTTCACGTGGCGCTCCGCCGCCCGTCCCCTGGAGGTGGACCCGACCCAGCTGGGAGACTGGAAGCGCGAGACCAACTTGGTCGTCGGCGTGACCGCGGTGCCTGTGGCCAACTCCAGGATCCGGCTCCAGGCACGTCCACAGCTCTATCACAGCCGGCAGCGCAACTTCTTCCACGACAACGACGACTTCAACCGGTCCACCCGCTGGGGCGCCGATGTCCAGGCCACCGTGCATTCCGACGGCGCCCACGCCGTGACCGCCGGGGCCGAGGCCGCCTACACCCTCGTCTCCTCCAACTTCCTGAGCCCCGACCCGACGGTGACCAGCTTGGCCGTGTTCGCCCAAGACGAGGTCGCGGTCTCCGACCGGTTGCGGGGAACGGCCGGAGTGCGAGTGGACCATCACCAAGCGTCGGTCGTGGAGCGGGAGCTGGCGGTCAACCCCAAGCTGGGCTTGGTCTACCAGCCTGGGGACCAAGTCAGCCTCCGGGCCTCCCTGAGTCGGGGGTATCGGGTGCCCAGCATCTCGGAGCAGTTCTCGTCCACCACCGTATTCGGATTTCGAGTGGTGCCGAACCTGCAGCTGCGCGGAGAGTCGGCGTGGGCCGGCGAAGTGGGGGCCACCGCCACCCCCTGGGACAGGGTATGGGTGGACGCGGGCCTCTTCTGGAGCGAGTACGAAGACTTGATTGAAGTGTCGCCGGCGCCGGGGGACGTATTCACCTTCCAGTTCCGAAACGTGGCCGCCGCCCGAGTGCGGGGGCTCGATGCCGGGGTGCGGGTGGGCCTCTGGCCCGACAACCTCAACCTGCACGCCAACTACCTGCTGCTCGACTCGGAAGACGAGCGGACCAGCCGTCCCCTGCCGTACCGGTCGCGTCACAACGTCACGTCCACTTTGTCCGCGTGGCGGGATCGAGTCGCGCTGGACATGCGCCACCGCAGCCGAGCCGAGGAGGTCCTGGCGTTCCCACTAGACGACCGGGGGTCGATCACGGTGCTGGACCTGCGCATGGAGGCGGTGGTGCGGGACGTGGAGGTGCAGGCCAAGGTGGGGAACATCCTTCAGGCCGAGTACGTGGACGTGCAGGAACGCAACCCCGGGCCCACCCGAAGCTTCCGGGTGACGCTCACGTCGAGGTTCTAGTCGCTTGGCGAACAGCTAGTCCCTTGGCGAACAGGTCTGCGCCCTCCGTCGCGCTGCTCGCGTTCGCCCTCGTCGCTTCGGTGGCGTGCGAGGCGTCGGCTCCAGCCGCCCCGACGATTGCGGTGGACAGCGCCGGCTTGCAGATCGTCGTCAGCGACCCCTACCGATCCGACGCCGTCTGCTCCGTCGGTGCGGAGCCGCTGCTGGTCGTGGGCGACCGGGAGGACGATCCCGCCCACATGTTCGCCCACTTGGCCGGCGCGACGCGGCTCTCCGACGGCTCGGTGGCCGTCGTGGACGAAACCGCGGGCGAAGTCCGCCTCTTCGACGCCGCTGGCGAGCACATCCGGTCGTTCGGCCGCTTCGGCGAGGGTCCGGGCGAGTTCAGCAACCCGTGGTTCCTGTGGACCTTGCCCGGCGACACCTTGTGGGTGGGCGACTATCGGCCCTGGCGCTACCACGTCTTCACCTCCGACGGAGAGTGGAGCCGCGCCGTCCAAGTTGATCCGCTCTATCTGAACCCTTCCCAGGGCGGCGGAGTGCTGGCGACCGGGGCGCTGGTGACTGCTCGGAGGACCCACGACCGAGGGAGGAGCTTCCGCACGCCCGATACCCTGGTCGTGGAGGTTCACCACCCTGACGGCAAGCTCTCGGGAGTACTGGCTCGCCTTCCGCACCGTCGGTGGGGCCAGCTGTCGGAGGGCCCGCCAAACTTCCGGCTCGACCCGCTGTTCGATCCATGGGCGTCGGTCGCCGCCTTCGGCGACTACATCGCCATGGGCACCACCGACAAGCCCGAAGTGCGCATCCTCGATTCCCAGTACCGGCTGATCAGGATCGTCCGCTGGGAAGACGACGACCGAGCGGTGACGGGTGCCGACGTGGCCGCCTACCGGGACGAGCTGCTGGCGCGTCGGGGAGGCGAGCCGAGCCCGTACGACGCCGCGTTGATGAGTCGCGATCGGCCTGTGGCGGAGGTCTTGCCGGCGTTCAGCGGTGTGCTGGTCGGCGGCGCGGGCCACCTGTGGGTCTTTCGCTACCGTCGTCCCGGCGTGGAGGTGCGGCCCGGCGCCATGGTCTTCGCGCCCACGGGCGAGTTCCTGTGCCACATGCCGACGATGAAGGGCTACTCGGTTCTGGAAGCCGGTGCCGACTACGTGCTGGGCCAGCAGGAGGACGACCTGGGCATTCAGTGGGTCGTGATGCACCGGTTCGGGCCGCCCGCGACACCGATGTAGCGGGATGGCGCGCCGTCACCGTGCGTGTCCCCGCCGTCGCCGTGCCCGTCCGCTGGGGATGGAGGGGAGTTCGCCGGGGAGGAAGGGGAGCTACGTCTACGACGTGGACCCTGTGGACGGCGCCCAGGCTTGGGGTCTCTTCGAGGCCTGCCGGGACGGCGACGAAGCTCGAGTGCGGGAGCTGACGACAGAGGACCCGAACCTCGTGCACGCCCAGTACTGGTACACGCAGCCCATTCACCTTGCTGTGTACGCCAACCAGCCGGCAGTTGTGCGAATGCTGCTAGAGGCGGGAGCCGAGCCTGGACGCACGCGCTTCATGGACTCGGGGTGGAGCAAGCTGCTGCGACGGGCGACTCGCTACGGCTTCAACGAGGTGCGCGCAGTGCTGGTAGATACCGCCGGGCGACGTTTCGGCTACGCTCCGGACTTCGATGTGCTGAGGCGAGCGATGGCGTCCCGCGAGCGGCAGCAGGTGGACGCCGTGCTGGCCCGCACGCCCGGCCTCGCCCGAGCGGCCGACATCATGGGCAGGAACGCCGTCCACTGGGCCGTCATGACCCGTCAGCCGGAGCTGGTTGCGCCTCTGTGCGCGCTTGGCGCCGACCCGGACCATCGACGAAGCGACGGCCAGACCCCCTCCCACGTCCTGTTCAACGGCGACTACGAGTACCGAGTCTGGCGGGAGCTGAAGGGAGTCGATCACGCCGACGACAATGCGGTTCTGCAAGCCCTCGCCGACGCAGGCGCCCGGGCCGACCTCTCGGTAGCCTGTGCCACGGGAGACTTGGGGCTGGCGCGCACGCTGCTCGCGGATGCTCCCGGCGCGGCTCGCTCCCTCGGCGCGACTCGCTCGATGGGCGCGGTTCACTCTCTGGATTCGACTCGCTCGCTGGGCGCGGGCTGCTCGCTGGACTCGGGCCGCCGGTCGCCCCTGAGCTATGCGGCTCGGGCCGGCCACGAGGATGTGGTGGCGCTGCTTCTCCGGCACGGGGCCGACCCCAATCAGCCGGAAGAGCTGGCGCCCCGGGGACACGCTCTCTGGCACGCCTGCGCTCGGGGCCACGTAGCAGTGACGGAAGTCCTTCTGAGCTATGGCGCGGACCCGAACTCGGCGCCGGACTCGTCGGACAGCTGCTTGGGGATCGTTCGGTCTTGCCAGGGCGACGAGGCGCGCCGCATCGAGGTACTGCTGCTGGCCCACGGTGCCGAGACGCCGCCCTGGCGCATGACCAACGGCGAGCTCGCCGCCGCTCTGGAGGCCCGCGCGTCCAGCGTTCACGTCCCCTGGTTCGCCGAGGAAGTCTTGGCGCGCAACGACCTTGCCTTGGCCGACCTGCTCCTGGAGGCCGACCCAGAGGCGGCCCGCCGGCTGAACGGCGCCACGCTGCGCATGGGCGACCCCGACCGGGCCATCTCGGACCTTGACCTGATCCGACGCCTCCTGGCCGCGGGCTTCGACCCCAATCGGCCCGGCTGGCTCGGCCAGACCGCCCTCCACCACTACGCGGGACGGAGCGAAACCGAGGCCGTGAGGCTCCTGCTGGACCATGGCGCCGACCCCGACGTTCTCGACGACGAGCATCTGGGAACGCCCCTGGCCTGGGCCGCTGCCGCTGGCCGTCGCGCTGCCGCCGCCCTCCTCCTCGCCCAGGGCGCAGACCCAACGTTGCCTCGGGATCTTCCGCCCGCTACGCCCCTGGAACGCGCCCGCGCCTCCGGGCACGACCACATGGCGGCGATCCTCGAACGGTCCTACTCTAGAGGGCCATGACTTGGTCCCATCGCACGGCCCCGATCGTGCTTCCCGCCGCCGTCGCCGTGTGCCTTGCGGTCGGTCCCGCCTGCCTCCGCGCCCAGTACCGCTTGGGCATCTCCGCCGGCGGGGCCAGCAGCGTCGCCCTGATCGCCGAGTACCGGTGGGCGCACCAGGGGATCGAGGTGCAGCTGGGGACGTGGGGCTTTCGCGACGCCAGCGTGTCGGTCACCGCCAAGCAGTACGTTGGTTCCTACGCTGTGGCGCCCTATGTGGGCTTGGGCTTGTGGGGGATGACAGCGCGCGCCGAGGCGGGACGAGGGTTCGGGTTGATCGGCCGCTTCCCCTTGGGCTTCGAGTGGTCGTTCGCCGAGAAGCACGCCGTCTCGGTGGCCCTGTACATGAACCGCGCCCTCGCCCTGCGCCGCCCCGACCCCGACGACCAGCGACCGCCCCGGGCGGCGTTCATTCCCCTGCCCGAGTTCGGCTACCGCTGGGGGTCGCCGGGGTAGCCATGGAACTCGGCGCATTCTCGGTCAGCCTTGCCGTCAAGGACTTGGCGGCGTCGCGTGCGTTCTACGAGAAGCTCGGCTTCAAGCAGACGGGCGGCGACGACCAGAAGTACGTGATCATGGTCAACGGGACCACGGTCCTCGGGCTCTTTGAAGGTCTCTTCGAGGGCAACATCCTGACCTTCAACCCGGGGCTGGGACAGGACATGTCCACCTTGGGCGAGTTCACCGACGTGAGGGAGATCCGCGAGTCGCTGGTGAAGGCCGGGGTCGAGATGACCACCGACACGGACCCAGAGGGAACCGGACCCGCCCATGTAGCCTTCCGGGACCCGGACGGGAATGCGGTGCTGATCGACCAGTTCTTCCCGCGACCTGGTAGGAGCTAAGGCAGGCGGAAGACGATCCGCCGGAGTTCGGTGATGGGGCCGTCGGGCAGTCCCGGGCCGCGATCGGTGTCGGAGAAGATTTGTTCCCAGGCGACGTATCCGGCCAGCGCAACTACCGCGCCGAGCACGGCGAAAGTGCGGCTGCGGGAGAGCGTGCGCACTTCCAAGTCGGCGAGCCCCGCTTCCTGCACCCGAAGGCGCTGACTGAGGGATTCGACGCGCATTCCCTCCACTTCCGTGAACACGGGCACTTCCAGCAGCAGCGTCCCGGAGCCGGCTTGGATCACCGTGCCCTCGACTTGCCGGTTGTCGGTCGGAAGCGCGTCCGCGAATGCGGCGAACTGCTCGGGGGTCAGCAGGGCGCGCACCTGATCGCCGGGGCTGACGGCGGCGGGAGAGGCTGGCGCGTAGGCGTGGCATGCGCCGCAGAAGAGCAGGGCGAGAGCGGTTCGGATGCGAGTCATGGCACGAGAAATCTAGTCAACGCGAGAACGGGCCGCGGAGTGCGGCTTCCAGTTGCCGGAGGAGCTGGCGTATCTCCTCGTCCTCCGGGGCGAACTCGGCGGCGTTGTACAAGGCCGGAAGCGCGGCTTCGGGGCTTCCGGTGTTGATCAGCACGACGGCCAGATAGAAGTGGGCGCGGGCCAAGCCCGGGTCGGCCTCGACCGCGGTGCGGTACGCGGCGGCGGCGCCCGGGAGATCGCCTCGGCGGAAGCGCACGTTCCCCAGGTTGAAGTGGGGAAGGGCTTCGCGGGGCCGCGCCTGCACCGCGCGCTGGTAAGCGGCTTCGGCCTCGGCTTCGCGGCCCAGGGACTCGAGCCCCAGCCCCAGGTTCACCAGGGCGACGGGGTGGTCGGGCTCGTGGCGCAGCGCTTCCTGGTACGCCTGCACGGCCTGCCTGTGCTCCCCGAGGGCCGAAAGTCCGGCGGCGAGGCCGATCAGCGCCTCGGGGTCAGCGGGCCGGACCGCCCGTGCCTTGCGCAGGAAAGGAAGCGCCGCCTCGGGTCCCCGGGACCGGGCCACGGCGGCGCCCCACTGGGAAAGGGCGCCGGCCCAGCGGGCGCGGAGGGCGTCTGGGGCACCGACCGCCGGCCCTTCGTCGTAGACCGCATGGAGGGCGGCGCCGGCGATGGCGCGCACGTCCACGTCGGGGTCGCGGGCCAAGCCGGCCAGCGCGGCAGCGGCCGTGGCGTCGCGGACAGGGGTGTTCGGCGCAGCGGTCGCGGCCAAGACCCACGCGTCCACCGCCATGATCTTGGCCAGGCCGTAGCGCTCCCCCAGCCCGGCAGCTTCCAGCAGCGCTGCCAGCTCCGGGCGTGCCGGTGGACGCTCCGTGGCCCCATCCCCATCCGCATCCGCATCCGCAGCCCCATCCGCATCCGCTGCCGCATCCGCAGCCCGGCGCACCGATGTACGCAGAGAGTGGTCGGCGGCAAAGAGCGCGGTCACCTCGGGGCGGTGCGGCTTCAACTCCCCCCACCACTCGGCCGCCTGCTGGGCCAGAGCCGGTGCCGACCGGTCCTGATGGCACCCCGCGCACGCCGAAGTCAGCCCCGCCGCCTCGTCGAAGCCCGGGCGCGGAACGGGGATCGTGTGGTCGGCGCGGGCGTAGGGAATCGCGTCCGTAAGGTCCGGGTGCTGCACATAGGGCATGTGGCACGACACGCAGCGGGCGCCGTCGGAGCCGGGCGGGTGGAAGGTGTGGGCCTCTGGGTCGGCGGCCTTGCTGGCGTGGCAAGCGGTGCACTGGCCGTCGTCCCAGCGACCTGCCAGCGGGGTGCCGAAGGGGTCCCGGTACGACTGGGTGTGAGGGTCGTGGCAGTCCACGCAGGTCATGGTGCCGGAGAGGTAGCAGGCGCTGCTGCGGTGGGTCTGCTGATAGCCGAAGGTGCGGATGCGTCCGTCGGCCAAGTAGGGCGAGTCGCCCACAAGGGGAAGGCCCAGGCTGTACTCCGTCGCAACCCGGTCTCCCGACGCGCCGACATCCACCGCTCGCTTCAGGGCGTGGCACTGAAAGCAGACGGCCAGAGACTCGTCCACGCCCAGAGTGTCCAGGGCGGGAAGGCCCAGGTCGGCGGACGCGCTCAAGGCGCCGGCACGAGCCCGCTCTATGTGGGTCGCCGCCGGACCGTGGCACGACTCGCAGTCGATCCGCAGGGTGGCGACCCGCGTCTCGTAGCGACGCTCCTCGGGGCGGTAGGAGACCTGGACGGCGCTGCCGTGGCAGTTCTGGCAGTTGGCGAAGCGGCGGGTCGTGCCGAGGACGCGCACCGGAGGCCAGTCGCCGCACTCGGTCAGCCGCATCTCCTCGGTCACCGGAAGCCATCCCCCGTCGGCCCGCAGCGCCGCCCGATCCGCGCCCGGCACCCAGAAGCCTCCCACGAACGCCGTATTGCAGAACCATGCGTCGGCATCGGCGGACCAATCGAAGGGAAGGAAGCGCTCGGTGCCGTCGGGGAAGGTCGAAACGAAGCCCTGGGTCCCGCCGCCCACCATGTGGCCTCGTCCCACCACGCCCGAGACCACGTATCGGACCGGCGGGCGACCTGGGCGCGCCACGACGAAGACGTATTGCCCCGCATCGTCCACGACCGGCGACACCACCGCGTCGGCAAAGCGGATGGGGGAGCCGCCGAAGGGAGCAATCACCGTCTCGGGCCCTGGCGGACCGCCGGCGGTGCCGTGGGTGGAGGCGGCCCACGCGACGTACTGGTCCTCGTGGCAGCTGCGACAGGCGTCGGCACCAGCGAGGGCTTGAGCGGCTTGGGGAGCAGGCGGACGCGGCTCCAGCGCGGCAACCGAAGCGGCCTGGATGCCGACGGAAACGGTCGCAACGAGCCCTACGACGAGAACCGCCCAGATCAGTTCACTGGGGCGACGGTTTGCGAACAGCTTGGACATGAATCAACAACATACGGCTACAGGCGCCTCCGATCTAATGGCGAACACGGTGATCGTGTGACGAACACGGTGATCGTGCGCCCAGCCTCCTACATGACGGGCCCGCACGGCGGTGGGTCGCCGTCCATGCCGCCGGCGCGAGACTCCACCGCGACCGTCCAGCGGACGCCGGCCCCGAACACCCCCGACCCGGCCCCGAAGATGGAGGGGATGCGGATCTCCCCGGTGGTGAACACCGAGTTGATGAAGAGGGTCTCGAACGTCGGGAGTCGAATCCAGTTGAACCAGTTCCGGTCGATCCCCACGACGGCCACGTCGGCAGTCGCGTCCCTGGGCAGACCCGTCTGGAGCACTTCTGCCAGCTCCGTGTCCACGCTGGCGGTAAACAAAGTGCTGAAGTCTCGGGGGAAGACCATTTCGCTCGAGTTGTTGCGGATGGGGAGTCCCCACATGTGAAGGGGCTCGCCGGCGTAGAGCGAATCCTCCCCGGGCCAGAGCCGAGGGTCGAGCCCGTTGACGAGCGCCCCTCCGACATACGCCCAAGCGCCATCGGCGGCGCTCCAGCGAAAGCGATGGTTTTGGTTGGGCTCCACGAGGCAGTGCCGATGATCGCTCGCCAAGCCGCTTTCCGGCACGAACGCTGCCGGCAGCCAGGTCGTTCCCTCCGCTGTACCGCCCTCCGGCGACTCAATGGTCAGCGACACCCGCTCGCCCGGCGCAAATGGGGACGGCGAGACCGATGCCAGGTAGCACGTGCCGTAGACCGGTGCACGCAAGTGGGCTGGCAGAGGCCGCAACTTGAAGCACGACTCCTGGCTGGGCCTCTGGACGAGTTCGACGGATTGCCCTGACGCGCCGACGACCTGGACCGACGCGCCCAGGACTTCGTGCGGCTTGTGGCCGGTCCGCGCCCACTGGAGCCACCCCATCGCAAGTAGCTCCGTGCGCGCCGGATCGCTCGGATCGACGGTGACGACCACCCACACCCCGGCCACGATCATGTCCTCCGGCGGAATGTCGATGCCCGTGGGGTCGCACGCCGCCATGATCAGCGCCGCGACGCTTGCCACTGCAACGGGAAGTCTGGTTGCAAGCTTCAAAACGTCACCTCCACGCCGGCTGTGGGCAGGAAGGGAATCATGGAGATGCCCCGCCGACCCACTTCGGCTTGGCTGTAGTCGAAGACATAGAAGAGGATGTTGTCCCGGTTGTAGAGATTGATCACGCTCAGGTAGGGGACAACGCGTCCCCAGCTTCGGTCCATGGGCTTGCGCAGACTGATGTCCAGCCTGTGACGCGCCGGGTAGCGTTCGCCATTGAGGGGTCCCAGGAGAATGCCTTTCTGGCAACATCCCTTCTCCACGAGCAAGTCTGCCACCCGGTTGTCGAAGTGGCGGAAGGAGGCCAGCTGCAGCGTGTAGGGGAGGCCAGTGCCGAAGTTCCAGCGCAGGCCGCCCACCAAGCCCCAGCCCATCGGCCGTCGCAGCACCAAGTCCACCTCGACGCGCTGGTCGAACACTGGCGGATGCTCCACGATCGGCGTTGGCGTCAAGCTGGAGTACGTGTCCGGGAACCGGCGGATCGCCTTCAGAAAAGAGATGGAGACCCAGCCGGTCGTCTCTCCTTCGGACTTGCGCACCATCAGGTCCGCACCGTAGGACGATCCGTCGCCGGAGACCACATCGTCCATGGGATCGGCGGGGTCCTCGGTGTTGTTCTGCGCAATCACGCCGTCGAAGCTGCGGTAGTAGCCCTCTGCCGACACGGACCATTCCTCGTCGGGACCGAAGTAGCCTTCGACTCCCATCTGGACTTGGTCCGAGACGACATGGGTAACGCCACGCTCGGCCAGCAACCAGACGTCGATGCCGAAGGGCAGCCGTTCGTCTCGTCGCGAGTGCAGAAACTGGGTGAAGCGGCCCCCTGCCACGCGGACGGCCCAGTTGCCGTTGCCGACGAAGCGCTTGACGGCCCCTCGTGGCGACACCGTGACGATGTTCGAGGACTCGCCGGCGACCCTCTCCTGGGACTCGCTGGGCGCCCAGTAGTCCACACGCACGCCGCCTTCGATCAACCAGCGGGAACTCGGGTTCCAGCGCATCTGGGTATAAGCTCCCAACTCCCAGCCGCCGAAGTGCTGATCTTGTAGCACCGCTCCGCCGATCTCCGAAAGGTTGTCGGATGTGGCGCGCTTTGCCGAGAGCCCGGACTTCCAGCGGATGCGGGGCGTCGGGCGACGCTCCAAGTCGACCCCGAACAAGGACTCGCTGACGCCGTTGGCGATGTCAGTGTCGGACTGGTCAAAGAAGTCGAAGTCCATGTGGAAGCGCGAGAACGAGGCGCGCAGATCGAACGCCCCGCCGCCGCTCATGGGGCGAGTCCACGACGCGCCGACGGCGTCGTTGCCCCAGCGCGAATTCATGCCTGCAAAGTCGTCGCTGGCCGGCGGGTTCAGCACGTCGCGTCCCGAATACGCGGTAAGCTTCAGCCGGTGTCCACCTCGAGTCCATGCCTCGAAGGCACCCTGAAAGTCCATCAGGTAGTAGGGCAGATCGGGCAATAACAAGTCGAAGTAGCTCCGACGACCCGAGACTCTCCAGCGAGCGCTGCTGAAGCCGAGTGCCGCCTTGGTACCATCCGGCAAGTCGTCGCCGGCGGCCACGCGGGTCGCCAGCAGGCTCAACCCCGAATCGACTCCGAACTCGCCGTCGCCCAAGTCCGTCTCGATCGTAAGGACCGACGACACTCTCCCGCCGTACTCGGCTGGAAAGCCGCCGGACCGAAGCTCGGCTCGCTCCACCATGTCGGCATTGAAGACCGAAAAGAAGCCCGCCAAGTGGAAGGGGTTGATGATCGGGACGCCATCCAGAAGGATGAGGTTCTGGTCCGCGGAGCCGCCCCGCACGTTGAAGGCCGACGAGAAGTCGGATACGGTGACCACGCCGGGCAATACTTCCACGGCCCGCATCGGATCGGCTTCGGCAATCCCCGGAATCGACTTGATCTCCGCACGGTTCAGCTCCTCCACCGTCACCCCAGCGGACTCCTCGAACCATTCGCGACGACGGCTGCGACGGGTCTCCACCACCAATCCCTCCAACTCCACGGCCTGCGTGGACAACACAATGTCCAGGCGGGCGTCCCGGGCGGCGGACACCGACACGCTCTCCGTGCGAGGCCCGAAGCCGATCCGGGCAACGGTCAGCAGGTACTCCCCTGGGGTTACCCGCTGGAAGACGAAGAAGCCCAGCCGGTCCGTGCCCGTGAGCCGCCGCACGCTCGAGTCGGCCGCTAGGCGAAGGCGAACCGTGGCGTCGGCCACTGGAACGCCGTCTTCGGCCCGCACCCGACCTGCGACGGACCCCTGCTGGGCGCTGGCGGCAGATGGAAGCAGGCAGGCAGCCAGCAAGACTGCCGAAACGAGCGCGATCGGCACTGATGCGGTGGGCGAGGAGATCATGAGCGGCTCGATGGCGGCCTAGCCTAGCCTAGCCGACGGGGATGCTCAGGCCGGTGTGGGCGACGAAGCCTCGATTCTTGGCAGGGTTTCGTCCTCCCGCGTCCTGAACTGCTCTCAAGCCGAGGGTGTACATTGCCTCCACGGACAATGCCACCGCGGAGCTTCTGGAAAGCTGAAACTGCAAGCCTGCGCCCACAGTCGCGCCTACATCCAGGGCCTCCACGTCCAGCTCGAGGTCCTTGCAACGCGTCCTGGTGCCGCCACCCGGGATTTCGCTCTCGCACGCCCGCTTGAGGGACACGGTCGGTCCCGCGAGCAGGTGCAACGAAATCTCCCGGTCGCCCCCGCCGACCACTGCCCGGATGTCGAACATCGGGGACAGCTCGACATAGTTGATGCTCAAGGGGTTCTCGAGCTCCCCCATTCTGGCCACGGCGCCCTTAGCGACAAAGGCGCCGCCGAGCCTGAGCCCGATGTTCTCTCTCGGGTAGTAGGTTGCCGACATACCGACGGCCAGTCCTCGGCGGTAGCCGACGTCGACACCGGGAGCGGACTTGTAGGCCAGCGTTGCCATCGACGCGCCGCCCCGGACAGCCAGCACGACCTGAGCGGTCGCCGGTTCGGGCTCGCTCGCGGATGCCAGTGCTGCCAGGACCACGATCAGAAGCGAAGTGTAGCGGGATTTCGTCATGTCTAGGACTCCTGGTTGTTGGGAAGATGTACCTCTAAGCGCGGATATGGATCTGCGAAGACCGCCACATGGCCCTGCGGTGCAGCAAAGAGTCGTGGTAGCGCTTCTCCGATGAACGCGCCCTGGCCGTTTGCTTAAACCGATGCCGCCAACCTCATCTTGTGGCATATCAAAAACGGCACCTCCCCAAAGTCCCTCTCCGACACCTGCGGCTCCGAATGGCGCAACCGGGGCTCCGAATGGCGCAACCGAGGTTGGTCTGGCGGCTGTCATGTGGCGCCCTTCACAGCGGCGATCAGCCGTTCCGCGACGTAGGGTGCGCCGCCGCGCCGCACGACCTCTGACGACGTGCACTCCATTTCCCGTCGGACGGACCGGGCGTAGTTGGAGTAGGCGGAGTAGCCCAGGGCAAGCGCGACCGCCCTCGGGGAGCAGCTGCTCCACCGGGCTAGCCTGTGGACGTGATAGATGCGTGCCACCGACAGCAGTTTCTTGGGCTTCGGGATGCCCCACCCACGGCACCGCCTCTGTAGCATCGCCGTGCTCGTGTCCAGGTTGGCGGCGAGCGCGCTTACCGAGCAGGGGAAGACCGTGTCCCGGACGATGTGCTCGAGTAGCCCTTCAGCCGCTCTAGCGCGGGCGACCTTCCTCAGGTCCCCGACGAGAGTGCACACCGACCTGTGATCGGCAACCTCTAGCACCGTCGAGGCAATGGCCACGAAGGTGTCGTCGACGCCAGGAGTCAGGCGGGCGACGAACCCGGAGTTCGCGATGGCGGAGTCGATGCGCTTCGCTGCCGTCTTCCCGTAACAGACCAGCGGGCAACCCGGAGCCTTCCGGTGGAGCGACGCCACCGGGTCCCCGGCTTCCGTGTCAGACGGATACGAGGGGTCCACGAACGCTGGCGAATCGGGATGGTGCAGCGCCAAGTCCAGCAGGTCCTTCCAGCCCGTCGCGAAGCGGACGCGGTCCACCAAGCCGTGGGCGGAGCCGGCGTGGACAGCGACCCGCAGCCGTCTGCGAAGTCGCGAGTCCAACTCCAGTGCGAGAATGGGAGACATGGACCTGGCCTCTACTCCTCGTCCAGCATCATTTCCATCACGTCCTCCGAGTGGCGGAGTCTGCGGAGGGCGCGGTCCAGCAGGGTGCGGGCCACCTTGTTGGTCACTCCCAACTTCCGGGCGACCTCGCATGTGGGCCGCCCTTCCAGGTAGCGGGCTACGGCCGCGTCGCGTTCCCGTGGGTCGAGTTCTTCGAGCGCCTTGTGGAGTGCCTCCGCTCGGGCGTGTTGAAGCAGTTCTTCCGCCGGGTCCGGCGCGTCGGTGGCGATCTCGTGACAGTCGTCGATCGCCACCATCGGGTGCCGGTCGGCCAAGCGCTCGTAGGCGCGGCAGACGTTCAGGCAGACCTTGTCGGCCCAGCCCCAGAACGAGCCGGCTCCAGAGTAGGAGGCTCGCTTGCGGTAGATGCGGACCCGTGCCTCCTGCAGCAAATCGTCAGCTTTGGCTTGGTCTCCCTTGGCCCATGGCCGGATCACCTGGACCAAGTCGGGCTCGGCTGCGGCGAGGAGCTCGTTGATGTGGACTGGGTCGCCGGCGTGGAACCGCTCGACGTCGACCTTGGGCTTCTGGGGCGCGTCGGGGACCGCCTTCCTCCGCGCCGAGGTGCGGCCACGCGGCGTCATTTCGCTCTCTCCATCATTCGGGCCCCTCCTTGTTGGATGCGAAGCTTGCCGTCTCCTCTTAAACACTTTCTGGGTTGCGAAACGGTAGGTCAGTTTTTGACAGCCCATCGACAGAGGTCGTCGGTGGAGTCGCCGGCGATCTCGTGCTCTTGGACCTCGGTGCTCCCACTAGGGTGTACACGCTGGGCCGGGAATGGTTCCCGCCGGGTCCTGGGTGAGAGCCTCCCGCTACTCCCGAACCATCAGGTTGCGCCCATCGTATCTTTCTGGATGCCTCCGGTTCAGGTGGATTCGGCCGACAACGACGCCCGTGCGCGCCACGGCGACTTGGCGTTCGTCATGAGCGGCGGCGGGGCGCGGGCCGCGTATCAGGTGGGCGTGCTCCGCCACTTGGCGCTCCGCTTCCCGCGGCTGAACGTGCCGATCATCACCGGAGTGAGCGCGGGCGCGATCAACGCGGCCCACCTGGCCGCCCACCACGGCACCTTCGAGCAGGCGGCCGAGGAACTCCACCACCTCTGGTCCGACCTCACGACGGAGAAGGTCTTCCGCACCGACCCGTGGTCGCTGGCTCGTCATGTGGCGCGCTGGGGCTGGCAGCTGATCTCCGGCGGCGGAAAGGCGAGCCCGCGGGTACGGGGCCTGCTGGACACGGCGCCGCTCCGGGCGTACCTGACCGAAGCGCTCCACGCGGTGGACGGAGAGCTGACGGGGATCCACTACAACCTCCGTATGGGTCGCCTGAAGGCCGTTGCGCTGAGCACCACCAACTACTCCACCGGCCAGTCGGTCATGTGGACTCAAGGCCACAAGATCCAGGAGTGGCAGCGGCCCAACCGTCGAGCGCGGGCAACCACCCTCTCCATCGACCACGTGATGGCGTCGGCGGCGCTGCCGCTGGTCTTTCCTGCCGTCGGGATCGGTCCCCACTGGTTCGGCGACGGCGGCATCCGTCTCACGGCCCCGCTGTCGCCCGCCCTGCACCTGGGAGCGGGCCGGATCTTGGCGGTCAGCACTCGTCGGGAGCGCACGGCGTCGGAGGCGGATGTGCCCACCGTCACAGGGTACCCTCCCCCAGCGCAGGTCGCCGGCATCCTGCTCAACTCGGTGTTCCTGGACGTGCTGGACCAGGACGGCCACCTGCTGGACCGGATCAACGCGCTGGTCGATCAGCTGCCGCCGGAGCGCAGGGGAGGGCTGAGGCCAGTGAAGCTGGTCACGATCCGCCCCTCCGTCGACCTGGGGCGGCTGGCCAACCGCTACGAGCCCGACCTGCCCAAGGGACTGCGGTTTCTGACCCGAGGACTGGGCACGCGGCAGACGGAGGCTCCGGATTTCCTTAGTATGATCATGTTTCAGCCCGACTACTTGGAGGAGCTGATCCGCGTGGGCGAAGCCGATGCCGAGGCTCGTGGCGACGAGCTGGAGGCTCTGGTTGCGCCCGATGAAGGCGACGCGGAACAGCAGGCCGCCGGACCAGACGCCGCCGCGGAAGGAGCGCGAGGCCCATGAGCACGACTACTGGCAACACGACCAGCGACGCAGCCGAGTCCCGAGCAGTCGCGGAAGGGGCGCGGGAGGACCGCTGGCGGAAGCGGAGCTTCATGAAGGAGCTCTTCGGCGGGCGGCTGTCGCTCGACCTGATCCACCCGCACCCGGCGCAGGACCCGGAGGAGGCGGCCCGGGCCGCGCCCTTCCTGGAGCGGCTGTCGTCGTTCGTCGAGGAGCATGTGGACGGCGACGCCGTGGATCGAGACCAGTGGGTGCCAGACTCGGTGCTGGACGGTTTGGCCGAGATCGGGGCGTACGGAATCAAGGTCCCCCGGGAGTACGGCGGGCTAGGGCTCTCCCAGATGTCCTACAACCGCGCGCTGGGGATCGTGGCGTCGGAGTGCGGCTCCACGGCGGCCTTTCTGTCGGCCCACCAGTCGATCGGTGTGCCCACCCCCCTCGTGCTCTTCGGCACCGAGGAGCAGAAGCGCAAGTACCTGCCCCGGGCCGCGTCGGGCGAGCTGTCGGCGTTCGCCCTCACGGAGCCGATGGTGGGGTCGGACCCGGCCAACATGTCCACCTTCGCCCAGCCGTCGGAGGACGGCAGCCACTACGTGCTCAACGGCGAGAAGCTGTGGACGACCAACGGCCCCCGAGCGGACCTGCTGGTGGTGATGGCGCGGACGCCGCCCCGCGAGGGAGTGCGCGGGAAGCGCCCGATCAGCGCCTTCATCGTGGAGACCGCATGGGACGGCGTGGAGAACGGCCACCCGTGCCGCTTCATGGGACTGAACGGGATTTCGAACGGCGTGCTCCGCTTCAAGGATGTGATCGTCCCCCGGGAGAACCTGCTGTGGGGCGAAGGGATGGGCCTCAAGCTGGCGCTGATCACCCTCAACACGGGACGGCTGGCGTTGCCGGCGTTCTGCACAGCGGCGGCCAAGTCGTACCTTCGGACCTGCCGACGGTGGGCGGCGGAGAGGGTCCAGTGGGGCAGGCCCGTGGGGAAGCACGACGCCGTGGCCCAGATGCTGGGGCGGATGGCGGCGGAGACGTACGCCATGGAGGCGGCGGTGGTGCTGGCGGCGGCGATCTCGGATGCGAAGAAGCTGGACATCCGCCTGGAAGCGGCGTCGGCCAAGCTGTGGCACAGCGAGAAGGCGTGGGAGCTGGTGAACGACGCCGTGCAGATCCGGGGCGGCCGGGGGTACGAGACGGCGGACTCGCTGCGGCAGCGGGGAGAGGACCCAGCGCCGCTGGAGCGTGCGCTGCGGGACTCGCGGATCAACCTGATCTTCGAGGGAACCAGCGAGATCATGCGGCTCTTCATCGCACGGGAGGCGGTGGACCAGCACTTGGCGGCGGCCGGCGAGATGATCGACGCTCGGGCGCCCGTGGCCAGGCGGGCGGCTTCGGCGCTCCGCGCGGTGCTCCACTACGCGGTCTGGTACCCGTCCCGCTGGCTGGGATGGGGACGCTGGCCCCGCTACCGCGACTTCGGCCCCCTGGCCGCCCACATGCGCTACGTCGATCGCGCCTCGAGACGGCTGGCCAGGACGACCTTCCACTGCATGGTCCGCTTCGGCCCCAAGCTGGAGCAGCGCCAAGCGGTCCTGGGGCGGATCGTGGACATCGGCTGCGACCTCTTCGTGATGGCGTCGTGCTGCGTCCGGGCGATCAAGCTGGCCCAGGAGCGGCCCGACGACCCGACCCCGACCGAGCTGGCCGACCAAGCGTGCCGGCTGGCCCGGAGGCGGATCGCCGCCCGGTTCCGGGAGGTCTTCCGCAACGACGACGTCGCGGTCTACCGCACCGCCCGGGCCGCCCAGGCCGGCCGCTACGCCTGGCTCGAAGGGGAGGTCGGAGCGAGCGAGTGACCGAACGCCCACACGCCCGGTTCGTGCGCCGCTTCCTCTTCTTCGTGCTCCTGTGGACGCTGGCTCTGTTGCTCCTGGGCAGCGTGGTGCATGCCACCAACTCCAGCTTGGCCTGCCCAGACTGGCCCACCTGCTTCGGCACGATGATGCCCGAGATGACCGGCGGCGTCTTCTGGGAGCACCTGCACCGCCTCTGGGCCGGCGTCCTGGTCCTGCTCTTCGCGGGTGCAGTGGTGGTGGTGCGGCGGACGCTCCCGGAGCGGCGAGACCTCTTCCGGCTCGGCCTGATCGGCGTAACGCTGCTCGTGGTCCAGTCGCTGCTGGGCGGCGCCACCGTCGTCTACCAACTGCCGGACGCCATCTCCACCTCCCACTTGGTCATGGCCTTCGCCTTCCTGATCCTGGTCGTGTCGATGCTGCAGCGCGCTGGTCCCGGCTGGCCGGGCACGGAGAACGAGCGGAGGGTTGCGCGTAGGATGGGAGTCGCCGGCAGCGGCCTCGTCTTCCTCCAGTCGGCGGGCGGCGCCGTGGTGCGCCACACCGACGCCGGCGTGGCGTGTCCCGACGTTCCCCTCTGCCTGGGTCGGTTGCTTCCGCCGCTGGAGCATCCGCTCGTGGCGATCCACTTCCAGCACCGGGTGCTGGCCGTGGTGGTGGTCGCGGTGGTTATCTGGTACGCTTGGCGGGTGCTGGCCCGGGTTCGGGAGCCGGTGGCTCGGCGGCTGGCCGTGGCGATGGCGGGGGTCGCGGTCGCCCAAGTGCTCCTGGGGGCCGTCTCGGTGCTCCAACGGCTCGGTGCGCCCTGGGTCTCCGCCCACACCCTGCTGGCGGCCATCCTCCTGACGCTAGCCGTCGCCATGGCGGAGCGAGCCCGCCGGCCGCGCAACATCCACGCCGAGGAGGCCCCATGACGGTCGAAGCCTTCGCCGACGGGCTGGCCGCGGTGAACGCAGGGCTCAACCTGTCGAGCGCCGTGTTCCTGCTGGCCGGGCTCCGCTTCGTGCGACGCCGGGAGTTGGAGCCGCACCGAAAGTGCATGCTGGGCGCGGTGACGGCGGCCGGGCTGTTCCTGGTCCTCTACGTGGTACGCTTTTCGCTGACGGGCACTCACCGCTTCGAAGGCCCCGACCTGCTTCGCGTCGCCTACCTGTCGATCCTGTTCAGCCACATGACCTTGGCCGTCGTGGTCCTGCCGATGATCGCACGCCTCCTCTACCTAGTTCGGCGTCGCCGGTTCAAGGCCCACCGCAAGCTGGCGCGCTGGACTTTCCCCATGTGGCTCTACGTGTCGGTGACGGGCTTGGTGGTGTACGTGATGCTCTACCACGTGGCCGCCTAGGCCGCCAGCGTCCACCTGCACGACGGGTCGCCCTTGGTCTCGCACGCCACCAAGGTGACCACCAGCGTCGGGTCCACCACGTCCCGGAGAGCCTGCTGGCAGAGCCCCGAGATCAGGTGGCACGCCACCCCCGTCGGATCGATCTGGACGAAGGGAGACGCGGAGGTCTCGAAGTTGAACGGACCCGACAAGAACCCGCCGAGACGACGGGCGAAGAGTTGGTCGAGGCGCCGGAGGATGCGCCGCTTGGCGACGAAGTAGCGCAGGCTGCGGGGGAGAAGGCGTCTTGCGAAGCTTTTCTTGGCCACCAGCCGGGCGCCCGTGTCGAAGAAGATTTCCCTGGAGTCGGGACGGCGGAGTGCCAGCTTCATGAAGTCGGCCAGCTCATCGACGGTGAACTTCTTGCCCCTCTTCACGTTCTCTCGTTGGAAGCGGACCTGCTGGTCGATCACGCTGCTCAGCCCCAGCCGGCGAGGCATCGTCCGATGAACGTCCTCGTCCTTGAGCACCTCGTCGGGGCGGTCCCTGTGCTGGAGTGCCTCGAAGATGGCCAGTGCCACGTCGGCGGCGATCTGCGCTTTCGCGATGGACACGGTGCCCCGTCCGGTCGGTGTGTGCTCGGTCTCCCCTCTCAGCGTCCCCGTAGCGTCCCTCCCCTCCTAAATGTCGGGCGAAGCGGCGGCTGGGGCAAACCGGGCGCCCCCAATCTCGGTGCGGACGTCCCCAGTCTCGGCGCGCCGAGCGTTGGTCGCCGGGGCGTCGCATCCTAACTTCCTGGCCGTGGCAAGGTCGCCCCCCAGCCGCTACCCGTTCCCTCCAAACCGCTACCCGTTCCTCCCGAACCGCTACCCCTCCCTCGACTTCCCCTTGAAGCGCTACCCGTCCCTCGACCCCCCCGAGTACGTGGAGTGGACCCCGGACCCGGAGCTGGTGCGGGAGTACCGCCGCCGCGCAACCGGCGATCCGGCCCGTCGCGCCTGCGTCGAGCGGTTGGGGCGGGCGGAGCTGCTGGGTCTCTACCGGGACTTGCTCCTCACCCGCCTCCAAGACCTGGAGCTGAAGCGGTGGGTGCGCCATGGGAAGATCAGCAAGGCGTGGCTGGGCACCGGGGAGGAGGCGGTCACGGTGGGCGCGGTGGCTGCTCTGGACCGCGATGCGGACGTGGTGTCGCCGATGATCCGCAACGCCGGGGCGTGCCACATGATGGGAATGGCGCTGGAGCACGGCTTCACCGGGTACTTGGCCACCTCCGACAGCCCCAACGGCGGGCGCGACCTCCATGTGGGAGACCTGCGCCACGGCGTCGTCCAGCCGATCAGCCACATGGGCACCAGCGCGACGATCGTCGCGGGCACCGCTCTCGCGTTCCGCAACCGGGGCGAAGCGCGGGCGGCGCTGACCTGGATCGGGGACGGCGCCACCCGCACCGCCGCCTGCCACGAGGGGTTGGTGTTCGCGGCGCACCTGCGGGTGCCGGCGATCTTCGTGGTGCAGAACAACCAAGTCGCCCTGGGCACCCGGGCCGACCTCCACACGCCGGGCAAGCTGGCAGAGATGCCGGCGGCCTACGGGATCGCGGCCTACGCGTGCGACGGGAACAACGTGCTGGACGTGTACGCGGCCACCGCCCTAGCCAGGGAGCGATGCGTCGCGGGCGACGGGCCGGCGGCGGTGGTGGCCGAGACCTTCCGGATGGGCGGCCACGCGACCCACGACGAGCGCGAGGCTCGCCAGACGTTCTCGGGCCGTCGCTTCCAGGAGTGGGGGCGACGCGACCCGGTGGGCCTCTTCGAAGCCTACTTGGCCGACGAAGGGGTCCCCGCCCCGGCGCTGGCAGAGGTGGAGGCGGAGGCGGTTCGGGCCGTGTCGGAGGCGGCGGAGCGGGCGCTGGCCTCCCGAGAGCGGCTCCCGGCGCCGGAGCGCGCGCTGTACGAAGGCGTTTCGGAAGGCGGCGTGCTCCACGTGCTGGCCCGACGCTTGGAGGACGACGGCTCGCCCCCGCGAACGCTCGCGAACCCGGCGTGACGCCAGCCCCCAATCTGCCTATAATCCCCCCCATGTTCGACAACCTTCGCAAGGCCTTCAGGGAGGCGGTGGAGAACTTCCACCAAGAGATGAACCGGGATCAGGTGCCGGAGGTGGTGGACTCCCTGGTCAAAGGCATGGAACGAGAGGCCGTGGACGCCAAGGCGGCGCTGGACGGCCTGGAGCGGGACTTGGAGCGGGCGCGGAAAGCCGCCGAAGCCGAGGGCCGGGAAGCCGAGACCTGTCGCCGGCGGGAGGCCATGGCCCGGGAGATCGGCGACGAGGAGACGGCGAAGGTCGCCGCCGAGTTCGGGGCCAAGCACGCCGATCGGCACCGAGTCCTCTCCAAGAAAGCCGACGCAGTCGAGGCCGAAGTCCAGCTTCGCAGCTCCGAGTACCGGGAGATGCTCAAGCAGATCAAGGAGTCGCGGGCGAAGCGCAGCGCCATGACCGCCAGCGCAGGGCGGACCCAGGCACGCAGCTCCCTGAGCGACCCGGACGACCTCTTCGGGGAGTTCGACCGAATGGCCGAGAAGGCCAGCGACCAGGACGCTCGATCGGAAGGGGCGCGCGCCCGGTCGGAAGGGGCTCGCGACGCGGCGAGCTTCGACCGGGAACTGGGCGCTTCCCGCCGAGAGAGGACCGCCGACGCGCGCTTGGAGGAGTTGAAGCGGCGCATGAGAAAGAAGTAGATTAGGGGCTATGGAAAACTGGATCGGTGCAGCCGTCTGGATCGTGATCGGCGGGGTCGTGGGCCTCTCCATGAAGCTTGTCGTCAAGAACCCGAGCGAGACTCCGGGCCACGCGGTCCTGCTGTTCGTGCTAGGCGCCTTCGCAGCCGCCATCGGTGGGATGCTGGGCGTGGGCATCTTCGAGTGGGACGACCCCACGGCCCTGAGCGTGGGCGGGATGGCCGGCGCGCTGGTCTTCTCGGCGATGATGACCTGGGTCTACCGGTGGGGGGTCAAGGGGCTGACTTGACCAGCCCCCTCGAGTACGCCGCAGTCCATCTCCCGCGCTTCCGCGAGGAGCTCTGGGAGTTCCTCCGCATCCCGTCCGTGTCGGCCAAGTCGGAGCACGACGGCGACGTAGCGCGGGCCGCGGCCTGGGTGAAGGACCAGATGGAGAGCGCGGGGATGGAGGCGCAGGTGCACGCGACCCCGGGCCATCCGGTGGTGGTGGGGGAGTGGCGGGGTGCCGGGCCCGACGCGCCCACCGTGCTGATCTACGGCCACTACGACGTCCAGCCGCCCGAGCCCCTGGAGCTCTGGGAGTCTCCCCCCTTCGAGCCGGAAGTGCGCGACGGACGCATCTACGCTCGTGGGTCCGCCGACGACAAGGGCCAGTTCTTCCTGCACCTCAAGGCGCTGGAAGCGCACTTGGCGACCCGTGGTCGGCTCCCGGTCAACGTGGTGGTGCTCGCCGAGGGCGAGGAGGAGGTGGGATCGCCGAACTTGGTCCCCTTCGTGAAGGAGCGCCGGGAGCGGTTGCAGGCGGAGACGGTGGTGATCTCGGACTCGGCGATGTTCGCACCGGGAACGCCTTCGCTGCTCTTCTCGTTGCGCGGGCTGGCCTACTTCGAGCTACACGCCCGGGGGCCGTCCAGCGACCTGCACTCGGGCGCCTACGGGGGTGCCGTGGCCAACCCGGCCAACGCTCTGGCCCGGATCGTGGCCGGCCTGCACTACAGCACGGGGGAGATCTCCATCCACGGCTTCTACGACGATGTGGTCGACCCCCCGCACGAAGTGGTGGAGGGGATTTGGCAGTTGCCCTTCGACACCGACGAGTACGCCCGCGAGGTGGGCGCGGAGCCGGAGGGCGGCGAGGTCAAGTACTCGCCGCTGGAACGCCTGTGGACGCGCCCCTGCTGCGACGTGAACGGAATGATCTCGGGGTACACGGGCGAGGGCGCCAAGACCGTGCTACCGGCGTCGGCGATGGCGAAGATCAGCTTCCGCCTAGTGCCGGACCAGACGCCGGAGCGGGTGCGGGAGCTGCTGGAGGAGCACCTGAAGCAGGTCGCGCCGCCGGGAATCGCGCTGGAGCTGGTGGAGCTTCACGGCGGGCGACCGTGGCGAGCGAAGGTGGGCGGCCCCGTCTTCGACGCGGCGTCGCGGGCGTTGGAGCAGGCGTTCGGCGCGCCGCCCGTGCTGGCGGGCGAGGGCGGCAGCATTCCCATCGTGGTGGAGCTGGAAGAGCTGCTCGGCGCCGACACCCTGCTGCTCGGCTTCGCCCTGCCCGGCGCCAACATGCACGCCCCCAACGAGTGGTTCGCCGTCGAGTGCTTCGAGAAGGGAGTTGAGACGTTGGTGCGTCTGTACGACGGGCTGGCGGAGCAGGGGGGCGTGTAGGAACTAGCTCGCAGTCAAATAGGGCTCCACGACCTTCACGCGCAGGTCGCCAGCAGGAGTCTCGATCACCGCGTACATGAGCTTGCTGCCGCACACGGGGGCGAGCCTGTCCTCGTGCTCGCCAACGGCGACGAGGCGGCCCGAGGATGGATCGACGACCTCGACCCGGTGGTCGAAGGTGTTACGGTGCCAAGTGGGGCGCGGACTGAACGGAATGCCTGGACGCCAATCCGTATCCGGCAGCAAAGCGTACACCCACAGGAGACCGTCGTCATCCTCCCATACGTGGAGCAGTCCTGATGGTGGGGGTACGGACTGGTACACTTCGGTGCTGAACTCCGGGTACGGCGGAAACCAGTCGGCCTCCCGCACCAACGTTCGCATCAGGGAAAGCGATTTCTCGGGCGTGCCCGCCACGCTCCATTCATGGATGGCGTAGTGCCACATGCTGGCCGTCCAAAAAGTCGCGTCTGTCCCGGGACGAGGGCTTGCAATGGCCCGCTCCAGGTCCGGCTCGGCAACCATCGAAGGGCTGAAGCTCTTGACCTCCCGCCCAAGGGCGTCGATCAGAGCGAACATGTCGCCGCCGGGGCTCGTCACGGATCGTCCGAATACGAAATCTCCCGTGCCCAGACGAGCGAGCCTGCGATAGGGTGCCGGCATCGGGAAGGAGCGGACGTACTGGCCATGGGAGGTCAGGACCTGCAACCTGTTGTTGCCGTCGTCGGCGACGAAGAGCGTGTCGCCCTGTCCTATCCAGATGCGGACCATTCCCTGCACTTCGCCGGGTCCCTGGCCTTGGCGGCTCATGGTCCTGAGGAAGCGGCCCTCCGCGTCGTAGACGAAGATGTCGCCGCCACCTGCAACGCCGCCCAGCAAGAACTCGCCCGTGCTCAGCTGTGCGACCATGCACCCGTCTCCCGCCGCCCTGTCCCACACCGAACCAGGGTCGTCTTCGCCTCCCAGCACCGCGACCGGCCGGAAAGCGATCTTGCAGTCGGGGCACGACGCGGACCCGTCGATCACCTGCGGAGGCACCGCCTCTTGTCCAGACGGCCAACACGCCATTAGTGCCAGCGGAACGGCCAGCACGGTTCGGCGTGCCGTCCACCAATGCTCGGCGAGCGGACTCAGCGACGGCACTAGTGCACGGCGTACCAGCATGTGCCCGGATCGAATGGACTGCCGTTGCAGGGCGGACACGACACGAGGCATGGCAGGTCGCGGACGCACGTCTTGTCCTGGCAGGAGCCATCGGCACAGGCCTCCGGTGCGCCAAGAGGAAAGATCATCACTACCCCGACCACGACCAGCGTTGCCATCGCCAGCCCCGCCTTCTTGGTCCGTCGCGACCCGAGACGCCACGGGGCCCAGACGAAGCCGAGCAACAGGCCGACTCCGACGACGACCTCGATCCCGAGGACCGCGAGACACGCCGTTGCCACGACAGTGGCGACTCCGACGACGATGTTGGCGATGTTCTCCTTGAACCACTTGGACATCTTTCCCTCCTCTTGTGGGCTCCAGCGCACTCTGCTTGGAGGCCGATTACCCGTTTGACCCCTTGTCGGTGCTCCTGCGCTAGGTGTGAAGACCGCTATACCTACTGAACACTCCTAGCGTCCCAAAACTGACGGTCAGTTTTTGGCGATCCGCCAAAGGGTCGTCAGTACCACTAGCTGCAGCACCATCCTCTTGGACGTGGACCAGCAAGGGCGGGGTAGTACGGGCTCAATGGCTCGAAGTCCTAACTTGACCTGGGTGCAGACGAATGATATCATGCTATCATATGAACACACCACCGCCTTCGGGCCGCATCCTGCTGCGCATCCCGCCTGCCTTGCACCAGGCGTTGCGGGGGAGGGCCAGGGCGGCTGGGACTTCCATGAACCGGTTCTGCCATGCCGTTCTGAAGGCGGCCTTGGAGGACGGGTTCCTCACGACGCCTGGCACGCTGGTGGGCGCCCGCGGCCGCTCGTCGCTCTGGCAGGCGGCGACGGCGGCTGTCGTGCGCGAACTGGCGGACGACCTTGAAGCGGTGGCGTTGTTCGGCTCCCGCGCCCAAGGCCACGCCGGCCCCGGCTCGGACATCGACCTCCTGCTGGTGCTGAGCGACGGTGCGACGCTGGGACGGGAACGCTACGCCGCGTGGGACCGCACTCTGGCCGGCACCGCCGAAGTGAAGGTGCTGGGAGGGCAGGTCAACCCGCACTTCGCCCGACTCCCAGCGGGCCGCCCTGGAACCGACGACGGCGGGGGTTCGCTCTGGCTGGAAGTCGCGCTCCACGGCATCGTTCTTTGGCAACGCACTTCGGCGCTGTCCCGGTGGATGGGAGACGCGCGCGAGCTGATGGCTGCCGGCGTCGTGCGGCGCCGCCTGGCACACGGACAACCCTACTGGTTCCGCTGCGACGAGAACGAGCAAGACGAGAGCGAGCGATGAGAAACCCCGACTTGGCCGCCGACTACCTGCGCCGGGCCGAGAGCCGCCTCAAGGCCGTCGCCGTGCTGATGGACGAAGAGAGCTGGGCCGATGTTGTCCGGGAGTCCCAAGAGATCGTGGAACTCTGCCTCAAGGCGCTTCTGCGCATCGCCGGAGTTGATCCGCCCCGCATCCACGACGTGAGCGGAGTGCTGGTCGAGCACGAGTCGCGGTTGCCGGAGCGAGCCCGCCGTCGCTTGCCCGACTTGGTGCGCATCTCCCGGAGCCTGCGCCGAGACCGCGAACTCGCCTTCTACGGCAGCGAAGACCTGACGCCCGGCCACTTCTACGGCCCAGAGGACGCGAGCGAAGCGCTGGAGGGTGCGCAGCTGGTCTGCGCGGTGGTTCGCGGCGAAGGTTCCTAGCCCGACCAGCCTGACCGGTCGGCCATCGCGGCGGCGCGCAAGAGTGCCCGGGCCTTGTTGAGAGTCTCTCGGTGCTCGGCCTCGGGGTCCGAGTCGGCAACCACCCCCGCGCCGGCCTGCACGCTGGCCTGGCCGTCGCGCACCACCATGGTGCGGATCGCGATCGCCGTGTCCATCTGCGCGTCGCCCCAGCCGATGTGCCCCACGGCGCCGGCGTAGGGTCCCCGAGCCGTGGGCTCCAGCTCGTCGATGATCTCCATGGCGCGCACTTTGGGGGCGCCGGACACGGTCCCGGCCGGGAAGCACGCGCGGAGCACGTCCAGGGCCGACACCCCGTCGCGCACCTGTCCCTCCACCTGGCTGCACAGGTGCATGACGTGGGAGTAGCGCTCGATCTCCATCAGCTCCGGCACGGTCACGGTTCCGTACTTCGACACCCGGCCCACGTCGTTGCGCCCCAAGTCCACCAGCATCCGGTGCTCCGCCAGCTCCTTTTCGTCGCGGGCCAGTTCGGCGGCCAGCGCCCGGTCCTCGGCGGGCGTCCGCCCTCGCGGTCGCGTCCCCGCAATAGGCCGAACCGTCACGACCCCGTCTTCAAGTCGCACCATGACCTCCGGCGACGAGCCCACGATGCTGAAGTCGCCCAAGTCCAGGTGGTAGAGGTAGGGCGACGGGTTGATCGTGCGGACCGCCCGATAGAGGTGGAAGGGAGGGGCGCGGAACGGAGTGGAGAGGCGCTGGCTGAGGACAACCTGGAAGGCGTCTCCGGCGGCGATGTACTCCTTGATGCGACGGACGCCGGCCAGAAAGGCTTCCCGTTCCATGTTGCCGAAGTACTCGCCGGACCGCCGGGGAGACTCGCTGGACCGCCGGGCAGACTGGCCAGCACCCACGGCGCCTCGCCCGCCGAAAGACAGCTCCAGGGGCTCCGGCGCGGCGCGAGAGCGGAGTCGGCCCACAGCTTCTTCCAGCCGCTGGACAGCGTCCCGGTAGGCTCTTCGGAGCGCCTCGGGGCTTGGCGTCGGCCCGGTCTCGACGGTGGCGACGACCTTGGCCCGGCCGTTCAGGTTGTCCACCGCCACCACCACATCGGTGAAAAGGACCAGCGCGGTGGGAAAGCCCTGATCGTCCGTGGGTGGCGGCCCCAGCCGCTCGAAGCGGCGAACCAGGTCGTACCCGAAGTAGCCGACGGCGCCTCCCCAGAACCTTGGCAGCCGGGGGTCGGCCCGCGGCTCTGACTGGCTCAAGCAACGCTTCAGGCTCGCAATCGGGTCGCGGGTCTCCACCGAGCGCCAGCCGTCGCGAGGGTCCCAGAGCGAGGTCTCGTCCCCCTCCAGCTTCCACGCGCCCCGGGGCCGACTTCCCAAGAAGCTGTAGCGGGCCCACTGTTCACCGCCGACCACCGACTCCAGCAGGAAGCCGAAGGGTCCATCCTTTAGCTTGTGATACGCGGTGACCGCGGTGTCGGAGTCGAAGAGGAACTCGCACCAGACGGGAACGCGGGAGTTGGGCGCGGCGTTCTTCAGGAACGAATCGAGGGACGGACGGACGTTCAACGGTGCAGGCAATCGCCGGACGCGCAGAGAAAACGGACCACGGGGGACGGAACAGCTTTGACGGAAGCAACGGGAAAGTCAACGGCGGTCGCTCTGGTGGCCGTGGACACGGGCGGGACCTTCACCGACCTGCTCATGCTGGCGGACGGCGGGCTGCGGAGCCTGAAGGTGCCTTCCACGCCGGCGGACCCCAGCCGGGCAGTGCTGGACGGGCTCCGCGCGTTGGGGTTGCGCGGCGGCCCTAGCGAGCGGCCCTTCGTCCTCCTCCACGGAACCACGGTGGCGACCAACTCGCTCCTGGAGCGGAAGGGCGCGCGGGTGGGGCTGATCACCAACCGGGGCTTTGAGGACGTGCTGGAGATCGGACGCCAGAACCGCCCCCAGCTGTATGCGCTGGTGGGGTGGCGCAAGCCGCCGCTGGCGGATCGGGAGGACCGGCTGGGGGTGCGCGGTCGGCTGGACCACCAGGGGGCGGAGCTGGAGCCGGTGGACGCCGACGAGATCGCCGGGCTGGCCGAGTGGGCCGCCGAGAGGGACTCGGTGGCGGTGTGCCTGCTTCACTCCTACGCGAACCCGGCACACGAGGAGGCGGTGGCGGCGGCGCTGGCGGGTTGCGGCGTGCCGGTATCGGTGTCGTCGCGGCTGCTTCCCGAGTTCCGGGAGTACGAGCGCACGTCCACCACGGTGGTGAACGCCTTCGTGGCGCCGCTGGTGTCTGGCTACCTGGCCCGGCTGGAGGAGAGGGCCGGGGCGGAGCGGGTCGCCATCATGGGCTCCAACGGCGGAACCGTGCCGGTGAAGCGGGCGGCGCGAGAGCCGGTCCACACCGTGCTCTCGGGGCCTGCGGGCGGCGTGGTCGGGGCGCTGCACTGGGGACGGGCCGCCGGTTTCGACAAGGTGGTCACCTTCGACATGGGAGGCACCTCCACCGACGTGTCGCTCTGCCCGGGCAGGCCGCTGCGCACGAGGGAGTTCGCCATCGACGGGCAGCCGGTGGCGGTGCCGGTGCTGGACATCCATACCGTGGGGGCGGGGGGAGGCAGCATCGCCCGGCTGGACGCGGGGGGCGCCCTCAAGGTGGGTCCGGAGAGCGCGGGGGCGGCGCCGGGACCGGTGTGCTACGGCCGGGGAGGGCGGTCGCTGACGGTGACCGACGCCCACGTGTGGCTGGGACGGCTTCCCGCGGAGGGGTTCTTGGGGGGGACGGCGTCGCTGGACCGAGCGGCGGTGGAGCCCGTGTTGCGGGGTGTGGCGGAGGGGATGGGAGCGAGCCTGGAGGCTGCCGCGGAGGGGACGCTGGCGGTGGCGGACAGCGCCATGGAGCGGGCGCTGCGGGTGATCTCGGTGGAGCGCGGCCACGACCCCCGGGAGTTCTGCTTGGTCGCGTTCGGCGGCGCGGGCGGGCTCCACGTGGCGGAGCTGGCGGCGCGGATCGGCGTGGAGCGCGCGCTGGTGCCCCCGTCGCCCGGCCTGCTGTCGGCGTTCGGGATGCTGGTGGCGCCGGTGACGCGGGAGGTCTCCCGCACCGTCCTTCAGCGGGCGGACCAGGGCCCGGTGGCGCTGGACGACGCCTTCGCCGAGCTGGCGGCCGCCGCTGCGGGCGCACTGCGGGCCGAGGGCTTCGACGACGACGGCGGCGCGGCCGACGCCAGGATCGTGGTGCGGTGCTCCGTAGATGCGCGCTACGCCGGCCAGAGCTTCGAGCTGCGCGTGCCGGCGGACGACTGGGTGGAGGCGTTCCACGCGACCCACGAGGCGCGGTACGGCTACGCGCGGCGCGAAAGTCCGGTGGAAGCGGTTACGTTGCGAGCGGTGGCGCAGGCGCCGTCCCCCGAGGTGCGGGTGCCGGGACCGGGCGCACAGGAACCGCCGGAGCCCGCGCGGGCAACCGTGTTGGGCGCGAACGGGTCCATTAGAGTGAATACGTACGTCCGCGAGCGCCTGGGCGCCGGGGTCGGCTTTGCCGGGCCGGCGATCGTCACGGAGTACTCGGGAACGACATGGGTCCCTGATCGGTGGGAGTGCACCGTAGTGGAGACAGGAAGCTTGCTGCTGGAACGGATCAGCGCGGACGGAGCGCCGGGCTCGTGACGCGCGGGAACTCTCTGACGCGCGGGAGCCCGCCGTCGCACACCTCGGCCCCCACGGACGGGAGCGACCCCCGGCCTCCCTACGGCTGGGCGGCCCTGGCAGCCGGGGCGGTCGCCGCCCTCTACGCGGCCACGCTGTCGCCCACGACCGCCTTCTGGGACACCAGCGAGTACATCGCCACGGGCCACATCCTGGGCATCCCGCACCCGCCGGGGAACCCGCTCTTCGTGGTTCTGGCTCGGACCTGGGAACTGCTCCTGGCCCCCACCGGGCTCTCCACAGCCGTCCGGATCAACCTCTTCTCGACGCTCATGAGCGCCCTAGCCCACGGGCTGTGGTTCCTAGTCGTCCACCATGTCCTCCGCCACTTCTCGCAGGATCGGCGCTTCCGCCTGGCGGGTGCCTTCGCGGCGGTGCTGGTGAGCGCGACGGCGTTCACGGTGTGGAACCAGTCCAACGTCAACGAGAAGGTCTACACGGTCAGCCTCTTCACCATCGCGCTGCTCTCCTGGCTGGCCTTCCGCTGGCAGGAAAAGCTGGGTCGCGGCAAGGACGACAACCTGCTGGTGCTGATGGTGTTCGTGCTGGCCCTCTCGGTGGGCAACCACCTGATGGCCTTCTTGGCGGCCCCACCGCTCCTCCTCTTCGTCCTGATGGTGCGCCCGCAAGCGCTCCTCAACCCCCGGCTGTACGCCTTCGGCGCCCTGGCCGTCTTCCTGGGGCTGTCGATCCACCTCTTCCTGCCGGTCCGGTCGGGCCTCAGCCCGATCATCAACGAGGCCCAGCCCACCTGCGAAGGGGTGGGCGACGCGCTGGGCGCCATCGTCACCTACGGGAACGCCGGCTGCGAGGAGCTGTCGTCGGCCCTGAAGCGGGAGCAGTACGACAAGCCGCCCCTGGTCCCTCGACAGGCGCCCCTGGTCTCCCAGCTCCGCAACTGGTTCCAGTACTTCGACTGGCAGTGGGCCCGAGGGCTCTCCGCCAACGATGTGCTCTTCGGGGCGGCGCGGCTGCCCTTCACGGCCCTCTTCATCGCCTTGGGGTTGCTGGGGACGACGGAGCACTACCGTCGCGACAAGTCCAGCTGGGCGTACCTGACGTCCCTCTTCGTCGTGCTTTCCCTGGGATTGGTCTACTACCTCAACTTCAAGTACGGCTACTCGATCCCCGACAACCCGATCAACGACCGGGACCTGCACGAGGTGCGGGAACGAGACTACTTCTTCGTCGCCGGGTTCTCCGTATGGGGTCTCATGGCGGGCTTGGGAATCGCGGCGCTCTGGCGGCGAGTGACGCGAATCTCCCGACGCTCGTTGGCGTTCTGTGCACCGGTGCTGGCGTTGGCTCTGATCCCTCTGGTCTTCAACTTCGACCGAGCGAGCCGCAACCACGACTACGCGGCCCGGGACTGGGCCTACAACCTGCTCATGAGCGTGGAGCCGTATGGGCTGCTCTTCACCAACGGCGACAACGACACCTTCCCGCTGTGGTACTTGCAGGAAGTGGAGGGCGTCCGGCGGGACGTGACAGTGGCCGTCACTTCGTACCTGAACACGCACTGGTACGTGAAGCAGTTGCGCGAACTGACCCGGCCCTGTGCGCCGGGCGAGGACCCGGAGGCCGAGCCTACGAGGATCCTCTGCCAGCGGCCCTACACCGCCCAGAACGCCGACGCGGTCTACACTCACGATCCGGCGGAGGCCGAGGCGCTGGGAAAGACGCCGATCCTGCTGTCGCAGCCCGTGCGACCGCCCACTCGCGCCGTCTTCCGTGGGGACATGAGCGACGACGTGGTGGACCAGGTCGCTCGCAGCTACGTGCCGTTGGAGGAAGGAAGGGCGGTGGACCTGGGACCGGTGACGGCCAGGCTGGCTGGCGGCGTGGAACAGTACATGTTCCCGTGGCACCAGTTCTCCCTGGCGGCGATCGCCAACTCGCTGGGCGACCGGCCCGTGTACTTCGCCTCCAGCGGGAGCGCGGCCACCGTCTTCGGGCTGCGGCCCTACGTGGTTCGGCAAGGACTGGCGTTCCGGCTTTGGCTCGGGAGCCCGGAAGGTGCGCCGGGCGTGGTGCGCAACACCGACATGTCCGCGTTGACGGGAGTCGTGGGACCGTGGATCGACGTGGAGCGGAGCCGGCTCCTGGCGGACGAGGTGTTCGTGCACCGGGGCGGCATCCCCGACGATTGGGAGTACTGGCCCGACCTCTCCACGGTGGGCATTCCCAACTACTACTCGTGGGTCTACTACGCGCTGTTCCGAGACGCCGAGGCGAGGGGCGACGAGGAGGCGAGCGCCAGGATGAGGGAGCGCTTCGGAGCGTGGGCGGCTTTGGGGCGGGACCCCTAGGCGGGCCAGAGGAGACTTCAGGCCGCGACCCAGCTAGGCCGGGCTAGCCTTCCCACCGCACCAAGCCCAGCCCAAGGCGTTGGTGCCGGACGCGTCGGCTCCCCCGGGAGCCGCCTGCCAAGCGACAGAGCAGGTCGAAGCTCTCCGGGGCGGCGGCGACCACCCTTTCGGGGGCGTTGACGAGGACCAGGGGGATGCGCCGGGCTAGGCGCGACAGTCGGGCCACGGCGCGAGGGATGTCCTGGTCGGTCATCAGCGCGACGCTGGCCGGGAGAACCAGCAAGCCCAGGTCGATGCCGGCGTCCAGCGCCAACTCGGCCATGGCGATGCGCGCGGCGGTTTCCAGCGCCGACACCCGGGTGCCGCACCTGCAACTCCCCTTGCTCCACTCGGCGAAGAGGGCCGGAAAGGCGGCGGCCAGCCGACCGCCCGTGATCTCGACGAACTCGGCGTGGATGCGGGCGCGGGCACGCCTTCCCGCCACGGTGGCCTCTGGCTCTTCGGCGGTCTCGGCGACCCGGGCGGACAACGCCAGCGCCCGCCTCTCCAGCGCTTTGAGCTCGGCGGGCTTGTGCTCCAGCTGATCGAGTCGCTGCCGCCACCAGCGGCCGTCCTGGACCACCCCCTCCCATTCTTCCCGGCCAGACCGACGCACCACTTCCAGGCGATCGCCCAGCCGGGCTCCACAGGCGAGACACGAGCCCTCGGGACCGGCCTCCTCGACCTGCTTCATCCGCACTTTGAGCTCACGGCCTCGGTCGCGGTAGAGGAGGAGGCGCGTCTCGGCGTCCTGCCGCTCCCGCAGCCAAGCCACCATTCCGGCTTCCAGGTCGCCCCGCGCCTCGGCCTCTTCCTCTCTCAGCGAGCGAAGACGGGTGCTCGCGTCGTCTCTGCCGCTGGGCGGGTCACCGTGGCCGTCTTCGCCGCTGGGTGGCCCGTGGCCGTCTCTTCCGCTGGGCGGCTCGCCGTCATCGTGGCGACTGGCCGCTAGGGTGTGGGCCGCCGACAGCCATGTTGCTATCGGACCGTCGCCGTGCCGCACCGCCGCCCACTCTTTCGGGCAGAGCACTCCCTTGGCTGCGGAGCGCTCCAGCGAACTCTCGACGGCGCGGGAGTCCCGAAGCGGGGCAAGGTGCTCGTCCCATGCCGGCTCGCCCTCTCCCAAGAACGCCACCAGCCCCCTGGCGTCCCGAAGCCCCCAGGCCGGATCTTCATCGGCGCAGCCGTCCGTCGCCGTCGTCCGATTGCCGTCGGTGGCCGTGGCGGTGGCGGTGCGCCGGGCGGAGGGGAAGCGCTCGGGCAATACCACCAGCCGAAGCTCGGATGCGCGTTGCCTCAGCGGCGTCAGTGCGTCGCGGTCCAGTGCCGCAAGACCGCTGGCGGAGAGTCCCTTCACAGGCACCCGCAGCAACTTGCCGTTGATCTCGCCCGGCACTCCGGCCAACGCTTCCGCCAAGCGTCGGGTTGCCACTGCGGCGCCACCGCCGGCTGCGTCCACGGGGGCCAAGCTGACCACTGCGCGCGCCTCCACGGGGCAGAACGTCGCTTCGCCCGATTGGGCATCGAACGCCACGAACCCCTTCCGATCCGACGCTTCCTCCCAGGGATTGGGGCCGATCCGCTCCAGGGAGCCTGCGTACCAAGCTCGCTCGCCGACCTGCCTGTGGGCGTGGTCCGAACCGAGCGCCACGTAGTCCCATCCCGCCAGGGGAATGGACGCAGCCTGAATGGATGCAGCCCGACTGGACGCGGCCTGGGTGTTGCCACCTTGTCCAGTCTCGGGGCTCCGTGCGGCGTCGGTGGTCGCAACGCCGGCATGGACGACCAAGACGTTCCAACGGGCGGAGGGATCGGGCGACGCTTCGGGGGGTGAAGGGCCAGTAACGGCCCGGTGCGGAACCAGGACGATGTGGGCGTCCAAGTCGCGAACGCGCAGCCGCCGCACCGAAGTGCACGCCGCCGTCACCGACTCGATCTCGTCCACCAGCACCAAGGGACCGGGAGCGCTGGAATCCAACGGTGTGTCTCGGGCGCCTGCCGCGACGGCCACCACCACATCGGGCACGCGGGTGCGCAACTGTGCCACAGCCTTCGCGAATACAGCGACGGCCGAAGCGTCCACGCTCGGGTGATCGAACACGTCGCCGGAGACGACCATCAACTCGGGTGCCAACTCCGCCGCCTTGGCCACCGCGCTCCCGAAAGCGTGTAGCACGTCCCGGGCGCGCTGGCCGCTGCCGTATCCCAGGTGCAGGTCCGACAGGTGCACGATCTTCACGAGGCGCCTCCGCCGTGGGTCGAGACTCTATGGTGCGAAGGGCGCGGCCCGTGGGTCAAGGAGGTTCTGCGCCGCCCGCCTCAGCCAGGATCGCTAGGTAGGTGCGGTGGCGGGCGCGCTGGATTCGCCCGTCGTTCACCGCCTGCTCGACCGCGCACCCCGGCTCGTGGACGTGACGGCAGTCCCGGAAGGCGCAACCGCCCAGGAACGGCCGGAAGTCCGGGAAGCACCGGTCCAGGCCTGTGGGGCTGGGACAACCGGGTCCCACGGCGGAGAAGCCCGGCATGTCGGCGACGTGTCCTCCCCCGGGGAGCGACACCAAGCGGCTGGACACGGTGGCGTGGCGGCCGGCTCGGGAGCGTCGGCCCACCGCAAGCGTGCGCAGCGAGAGCGACGGTTCGAGCCAGTTGAGAAGCGACGACTTGCCGACGCCGGATGGGCCCACCAGCGCCGACGAGCCGGAGCGGACCAAGTGCCCGAAGCTTTCCATCCCTTCCCCCGTTTCCACCGAGGTCGAGAGGACGGGATAGCCCACCTTCTCGTAGAACCGGGCCAAGCGCTGCTGGTGGGAGGCTGTGCGGGGCAGGTCCGCCTTGGTCAGGATGAGGGTGACGGAGAGCCCTCCCGACTCGCCCATGACCAGCATTCGATCCACCACGTCCCGGGAGGGCCGAGGGTCGCCCACCGACGCCACCACCAGCAAGCGGTCCAGGTTGGCCGCCATCACCTTTGCCACGCGGCCGTCGGCGGTCCACCGCGACAGGACCGAATGTCGGCGGCACCGGTCTTCGATCACCCAGCCCCCAGAGTCGGGACGAACGACGACCCGGTCGCCCACGACCACCCTGTCTTCCGCGCCGCCGGCGTGCTTGATGCGGCCCCGCAACGAGGCGGTGACCGTCCCCTCCGCCAACTCCACCGAATAGGTGCCGCCCACGACTTCGAGCACGCGGCCCGTCGTGTCGGGCCCGCGGCTCGTCGTCAATGGGGGGTGGAGGTCAGGCGGCGAACGAACGCAACGCCTCTCCGCAGTCTCCCTCGCGGAGGCGTCGCAGCGCTCGGTCGCGCAGCTGGCGGATCCGCTCCCGGGTGACGCCCAGGTCGTTGCCGATCTCCTCCAGCGTGTGCTCCCGCTCGCCTTCCAGGCCGAAGTACATCTTCAGCACACGGGCGTCCCGCTCTTCCAGGCTGCCCAGCGCCTTGCTGATCGCTTCGAGGAGTAGCCGGTTCTCTACCTCCACTTCCGGCTCCGGTGCCTCCTCGGTGATGAAGCGCTCCACCAGCTGGGAGTCTTCGCTGTCGCCGATCGGCGCGTCCAAGCGGATCTCCGCCGCGTTCAGCGTCTGGAGCGACTCTACCAGCTCCGGCGTCAGGTTGGCGGCGCGCCCCAGCTCGTAGCTGGTGGGCTCCCGTCCCAGCTCCTGCTTCAGGCGCTCCTTCTCCCGGAAGATGCGCGCCAGATCCGACGCCCGGTTGAGGGGCACCCGGACGGGACGCCCGTGGTTCGCCAGGGAAGCCAGGATGGCCTGCCGGATCCACCACACGGCGTAGCTGATGAACTTGACCCCCTGCTCGGGATCGAACTTCCGGGCCGCAGTGACCAGCCCCACGTTCCCCTCCTGGATCAGGTCCGTGAGGGACACGCCGCGGTTCTGGTACTTCTTGGCCACGCTGATGACGAAGCGCAGGTTGGCTTTGGCGAGGGCCTGAATCGCGTCCTCGTCGCCCTCCTGGGCCATCGCCCCCAGCCGCTTCTCCTCGTCGGGAGTGATCAGCTCGTGGCGGCTTACGTCCCTCAGGTACTGGTCCAGCGCGGTCTGCTCGTCCAGGCTGGTGTCGAAGCCCGTGAGGGGGTTCCGCCCCTTCTTGCTCCGAGTCTTTCTTGCCATCTTTCCTTGCTCGATTCTCCGGCGCGGGTAGGCCCCCCCCCCGAGCCCTGTGGCGGGCTAGGTCCGAGCCCCGCTAGGCGTAGCGAATACAGCCCTAATTAATGCAGGGTATTCGTTCTGACGTCAAGGTTTGATCATTTTCTGGTCTCTCGGGGACCAGCTCCCTCCGTACTATTGATGCCACGAGGGCCTGAATTGGTTTCATCGACGGCTCCGGCGGCCAAGCGCTCGAGCACCCAATCCGGGGAGACTTCCCGCCTCTCGAAGGTGAACAGACGGAGCACGCGGGCGGTTCGGTACAGCTCCCGGGCCAGTCTCGGCAGGTCGATCAGGCCGGGCAGCCCCTCCTCTCCCAGCCGGACCACGCCGCCGGGGCGGTCCACCAGCACGTCCAGTTGGAACATGGCCTTCTTGACGGGGAAGTCCAGAATCGCTTCGCCCGGCGCCAGTCCCAGTTCGAGCGCGACCGCATCCTCCCACAGGCGCTTCTCCGGCGAGTCGCCACTAGCCCACGCGGGCAACGGTTGTCCCTCCATCTGCCACGCCGTCACCTCTGCGGCCCTCTTCGGCAGGCGGCGGTTTCGCAGGGCGGGCAACCAGCGTTCCGCCACGAGCTTGGCTCGGCGTCCCGAAGAAGATCGCGCCCTCCGGTCGATCTCGTAGAGAAGGGCTTCGTCGGTGGGACCCACAAGCTCCGCAGGCGACAAGAGGTCGGCTTCCACCGCCGTTTCCACGATCCGCTTGTAGAGGCAGGTGGCGGCTCGCACAGCGTGATGCCAGTAGACGGTGCGGAACATCTGGTACTTGGAGAAGAGCAGGGACTCCAGGGCGCTCAACGCCTTCGCCCGCAACCCTACCTCCCACTGGCCCGTCTCCGGGTCGCGCAGGATCGCCAGTCCTTGCAGGAGGCGGTCCACGTCCACCGCGCCGTAGGGGACTCCGCAGAATCGGGCGTCGCGACGCAGGTACTCCATCTTGTCCAGGTCCAGGCTGCCGCTGACCAACCCTCGCAACGGCGTGTCGGTGCCGCCCCGGATGAGTTGGTGGACTGCTTGGGCGGCGCCCTCCCCCAGCGGTTCCAGCGCCGCCATCAGCTCCCCCGAGCGGAAGAAGCGAAGGCCGATCTCCTCGTGGTCGCCGGGAATGCGGTGGGGTTCCAGCTCCTCTAGCGCGTGGGAGAAGGCGTAGTGGCCGATGTCGTGGAGGAGGGCGGCGTAGGGGATCAGCTGCTCGCCACGCCACGCTTCGGAAGAGCCGTGCCGCTTCTCCTTCAGGATGCGGAGTGCCTTCACCGCCAAGTGGTACACGCCGACGGCATGGTCGAAACGCGTGTGGGTGGCGCCGGGATAGACCAAGTGGGCCAACCCCAGCTGGCGGATGTAGCGGAGCCGCTGAAAGGCCGCCGTGTCGATGATGTCGACGGCTACTGGATCCAGCCGGATCGCATTCCAGAGCGGATCGCGGATGACCAGGGATCGTCCATGTCCAGGCATGGAGCGCAATGGTAACCGCCTCCTGTGCGCGACCGCAAGTCGAGCGACGGCAAGTCCAAGGCGGCGGCAAGCGTGGAGTCCTGGAGGCGACCCCGGCCCCGTGTTTTGGCCCGTTGACAGTTACCGAATAAACGCCGAAGTTGATCGTCACATCCGAAGTTGCTCGCCCAGTTGCCCTGACATGTCGAAGACCGCCTTGAAGGACCATGTGCGCGCCCATGCCGAGGATCGGCCCGGGGTCTACCGCTGGCTCGCGGGCGACGGGCGCGTCCTGTACGTGGGCAAGTCCGTTCGCCTCCGGTCGCGCTTGCTGTCGTACTTCCGGGAGACCGACGGCAAGGTGGCGCGGCTGATGCGGGAAGCGGAGGCCGTGGCGTGGGACTACCTGCCCAACGAGTTCGCCGCCCTCTTCCGCGAGATGCGGCTGATCCACGCGTGGCGTCCCGAGTACAATGTGGAGCACAAGCGGAAGCGGCGGTTGGGGTTCGTGAAGGTCACCCGGGAACCTGCGCCGCGACTTCGGATCGTCGGGCGCGTGGCGAACGACGGCGCCTGCTACTACGGCCCGGTCGGAGGGACGAGCTGGCTCGCCGACGCCGTGAACGACCTTGCTCGGGCGACCGGGTTGCGGGACTGTTCCGGCCATGTCGCCGTGCGCTACGCCGACCAGTTGGACGTCTTCGCCTCCGAGCGCTCGCCCCTGTGCTTGCGGGGCGAAGCGGGGTCGTGCCTGGCCCCGTGCGCCGGCCTTTGCACGAGCGCGGAGTACCGACGGCGGCTGGCGGTGGCACGGGCATTCCTGGAAGGACGCAGCAAGAGGCCCCTGCCGGAGCTGGCAGACGCCCTGGCGGCGGCCTCGGAGCGACTGGACTACGAGTACGCGGCTCGAATCAGGGATCGGATCGCGCGCTTGGAGAAGTTGCGAACCCACCTGTCGGGGTTTCGGGGGCAGACCCGGGAGATGAACCTGATCTACCCCGTGGGGGGCTTCGCCGGGGACGACCGCTTGTACCTGATCCGGCGGGGCAGGCTCCACAGCGAAGTGCCCCGTCCCACGACGGCCCAGGCGGCCCGGCGCGTCGCCCGGGTGGTCGTGCGGGTCTATCGCCCGACGTTTGGGGACCGGGATGGCGCCATGGAGGCGATGGCGGCCGCAGAGGCGCTCCTGGCCATGAGATGGTTTGCCCGGCGCGCCCGGGAGCGACGCAGAGCGATGACCCCGACGGAGTGGGTCTCTGAGCAGCGAGCGAGGTGGGGCCGGACCCTGTCCCAAATCTGAGGTTCGCCGCCCACAGGGGTTCGCTTCCGGCGGTGGGTTGCCTACCTTGCGGGCGTCGGCGGCGGTCGCGGGGACCGCCCGAGAAAGGAGGGTGTGTGATGGAAGTGCTTGGCAACGGCGATTTCTGGATGATCCTGTCCGGGGTGGTCTCGGTTTTGGGGCTGTACTTGGCACTGAGAGCCGACCTACGGAGGGAGATCGGAAGCCTTCGAGCCGACATGGAGAAACGCTTCGACGAGGTCGACAGGAAGTTCGAGCAGGTCAACAGGAAGTTCGAGGAGGTCCACGCGGAGCTCCAGACGATACGCCAGAGGCTCACGGAGGTGGAGCAGAAGCTCCGGGAGGTGGATCGGAAGTTCGTGGAGGTAGACCAGAAGTTCGCCGAGGTGAGGGCCGCCATAGCCGGGCTGCGGGAACACATCGACGGAGTCGAGAAGCGGCTTGGAATCCGCATCGACAGGATGGGGGAGCGCGTCGACAGGGTGGAGGCGCAGCTGGGGCGACGGATCGACCGGATGGAGGACCGGGCCCGAGAAGACCACAAGGAAGTGGTTGCGGAGGTTGCCAACCTGAAGGCGGAAGTCAGTGCCTTGGGGGCGAGGTTGGACGAGCGCTCGTACCCGCGGCTGCTGAAGAGCGTGCGGGAGGGGCCCGCGGAGTACTCGGACCAGGAGCCGCAGGAAGCCGACTGATCTCTACTTCGTGCTCCACCGCATGGCGGGGATGACTTCGCCCTTGGCGCTCGACTCGATCAGGACGGCGAGCCGTCGCAGCCTGGTGTCTTCCCGCTTGGCGCTGACGATCCACCATGAGACCTGCTTGCGGTACGACGGACGAGCCTTCCGAAACCAGCGCCATGCTTCGGGCCGGGCTCGCATGCGCTGCTCGTACTCGGCGGGGAGCGCAACCGCCTCCTGCTCGTACGATGCCCGCTTCTGCTTGGCTGCATCGCGGTTGCGGTACGCTGCCAACCCGGCTTCGGCGACTAGGCCCGCGCTCGTCAACTCCTTGATGCGGGCCAAGTTGCGGGCGCTCCAGTGGCTGCCCCGGCGGCGCGGCGTGAAGCGTATCTTGTAGCTCGCGCCGTCGATGGACTTTCGTATCCCGTCGATCCACCCGAAGCACAGCGCCACGTCGACCGACTCGGGCCAAGTCACGCTGGGCAGTCCCGACCCCTTCTTTCGGTAGCCGATCCACTGCTCGTCGACGGCGTCGTGGTGCGTCTCCAGCCAAGCGCGCATCTCCGCGGGCGTGGCGAAGAACCGAGGGTTGTCCGCCGAACCGAGAGGGGCGGGCCGAGTCACGAGCCCGGCGTCAGCGTCCAGCGTTCCGAAGTCACCGACTCCACCTTCTCGCGGGAGTAGAAGACGGGGAAGTAGCGATCGGCGGCCCAGAGCTCGAAGAGGTTGCGGTAGAACGGCGAGTCGGGGTCGCCGGACTGGCCGGGGGTGTTGGCGCCGAGGGTGCGGTCCCAGTCGCCGGTGTCCACGATGATGCGAAACGACGCGCCCGAGGTCTGGTTGTCCCTGCCGCCCGTGTTGTTGAGGGTGTAGCTGTTGCCGCCCCGGGGCGCGGGTCCCACGGAGAAGCGGTCCGCCATCTCCTGCGGCACAGCTCCAGACATGGGATGGAAGAGGGTGGCGCGCTTGTAGGCGGCCTGTCCGTAGCGCCACCGCTCCATGTCGGCTCCCAGCTTGGCCTCCAGCTCCCCAACGGCTTCCTCCAGGCTGCGAGCGAGCAGGGCATCCCGCCCGGCGACGGGGTCCGGGCCGAACTCGCCGCCGGGTCCCTCCAGGTGGTCTAGGACCTTGGTCATGGCCATGGACCGCAAGAAGCGGCGAACAGGGCCCTCCGGCGCCACCGCTTCGTAGACGTTGCGACGCACCTGCCGCTCGAACGCCACGTAGATGCCAGCCGCCACCGACTCGGGCGCCAGGACGAAATCCCACTCCAGCAGCCGTTGGCGCGCCTCTTCGGCTGCGGGGAGTCGCGTCGAGACGTGGCGGAGCATCGGCGCCAGCGCTCGGGCCGGCAGCGAGAGGTAGTCGGTCTGGAGCGCCGCCATCTCCGCCAGGGAGTGGCGCCTGCCTGAGGCCAGGACTTCGGACGCTCGAGCCCACCGGTAGGGGTCCGACCACTCCCAGCCGATGGCGTCCCGGTAAGGGTACTCGGCCGGCGTCAGGTGGTTGTTGGCGGTGGCGAAGAACCCCTCGGGAGGGTTCAGCACACTGGGCTTGGCCTGGATCGGCAGGTAGCCGTCCCACTCGTAGCGCCCATCGCCTGGGACGGGCACCAGGCCTGACCAGTTTCGCCTGATGGGTGCAATCCCCACCGCCTGCCAGCCGATGTTCCCGTTGCGGTCGGCCCAGACCATGTTCTCGCCCGGGATGTTCGAGTAGCTGCACGCCTCCACGAACTCGGCCCAGGTGGTGGCTTGATTCATGCGCAGGCTGGCCAAGTAGGGGGCGCCGCCCGGTTCCAGCCACGCCGCCCGAACCGCGTACGCCACATGGTTCTCCAGGTCCTCGTAGACCACCGGCCCGTGGCGCGTGTACTTGAGTTCGGCGCGGTGCGGTGCTTGGCCCTTCACCGGGATCTCCTCGACGATCACCGTCATCTCTTCCCAAGCGTCTCGGTAACGGTAGCGGTTCGGATCGGCCGGGTCGGTGCGGTAGACGTACAGGTCCTCGCCGTCTGTTCTGAAGACTGTGAGTCCCCACGCGCCGCGCCCGTTGTGACCGATGCTCACCCCCGGGATCTCCGGCTCGCCCCCGCCGATCACATCCCAGCCCGGCCCCACCAAATGCACCCAGTATCGCAGCGAAGGCGCCGACTGGGCGCGGTGCGGATCGTTGGCCATCATCGGAAAGCCCCTCTCCGCGAGTCGGCCGCTGACCACCCAGTTGTTGGAGCCCGTGGTCTCCACGTCCAGCTCTGGCCCGAAGCCGGCGTCCAAAGCCGACTGGGTAGCGTCGTCGTTGCGATCTGGTTCCCGTGCCAAGTGTTCTGGCCGGAACCGGAGTGATCTTCTGAACGCGTTGTACAGCCGGAGGATGTCGGCCTGCAGAAGGTCGCCGTCGATTGCCGGGTCCAGGTCGATTGTCGGGTCGCCGGGATGGAAGTTGGCCACCCTCTTGACCGCCTCGCTGCCCGCGGCGGCAACGGCTCGGCCGTAGTTCAGCTCCGCGCCGATGTTGCCCAGCAGTCCCTGGTGGCGGGAGATCACCACCTCCGGTGTCCACAGCTTGGGCCGGATCCCCAGCAGCTCGAACTCGATGGGTAGCAGAGACGGATCGGTCTCGGTGCGGCCGATCCATGCATTCACGCCGTCCACATAGGCCCGAATGATCTCGGCGCCCCGGTCGTGATAGTGGTTCATCTCCCGGGTCATGTCGCCCCGGTACTTGAAGAGACGAAAGCCGACGTCGCGCTCGATCTCCGAAGGCCCGAGCATCTCGGCAGCCGTCCCCGTCGCTTGCGCTCGCCACACCTCGAACTGGAAGAGGCGGTCCCGCGCCGCCGCGTAGCCCTGCGCAAAGAAGAGGTCGTACTCGGTCTCGGCGTAGATGTGGTTGATGCCCCAGTGGTCGCGGAGGATCTCTACAGGCGCTTCCAGGCCCGGCACCACGAGCCGCGCTTCCTGGGCGGCCAGCTCCCCGAAGCCGCTGCCCGCAAGGCTGCCAGCGCAGAAGATCAAGCCGGCAAGGGCCTGGACAGGCAACGGAACGGTGAGGACAGGCAACGGAACGGCGAGGACGTCGAGCTTGGGCTTCATGGGGGCTCTCCACCTGCTTGGCGGTTTGTTGCGTGGTGCGCTGCGATCACGTGGTCCGCATCCGCTTCACCTTGATCTTGAAGTTCTTGGCGGGCCTCGGAGTGGGCACGTTGGACACCTTGAGGTCATAGCCCCGTGGGTGAAGCTCCATCTCCAAAGCGCGCATCAAGACGGCGACGATGAGGAGCGTCTGGGCCTCGGCGAAGCCCCCTCCCAGACAACGGTGCGCGCCCGTGCCGAAGGGAAGATAAGCGTGCGGCTGCCGGTGCTCGGCCCGGTCCGGCAGGTAGCGATCGATGTCGAAGCGCTCCGGCTCGGGAAAGTGCTCGGGCAGATGGTGGGTGGCCGCGTGCGCAATGAACAAAGGCGTGCCTGCGCGCACATGGTAGCCCGCAAAGTCGAAGGAGTTGGCCGCGCTTCGGAAGAGCACCGGGCCCGCTGGCCACATGCGCATCGCCTCCATCGTCGCGCGACGAGTTGCGTCCAGCTGCGTGAGCCCCTTGGCGGTCGGCGCGCTGGCGAAGAACTCGTCCACCTCGGCGACTACCTTGTCCCGTACCTCCGGGTGCTTCAAGAGCGCATAGAGCACAAAGGCGCACGTGTTGGCAACGGTCTCGATGCCCACGACGTAGGGCGCGACTGCCATGACCCACATGTCGGTTTCGGGCATCAGCTGCGGATCGCGGCGGTTCAGGTCGATCAGGTCGCTGATCATGTCGCCGCAGTCGTGCAGCGGTCCGCCGGGCTTGTGCGCCTCCAGCACCTCTTGGGCAAAAGCCTCCACCCGGGTGCGCACTCGGTTGAGTTTGCGCGCAAAGAGGAAGAACGGCAGCTGCTTGGTCACCTTGGTCGCCAGCAGGATTTCGAGCATCGCCGCCATGTCCTCGACATGCTCGGAGGCGCCCTGGCTCGCGAGAATCTCTCCCATCTGCTCGGCGACGATCTTCTGCAGGAACGGCAACGGGCGCAGGGGGCGGTCCAAGGGCAGCGCGGCCGCTTGGCTGAAGGCCGTCTTGCCGGCAACGTCGAAGAACTCGTTGAACCGTGCCCGGGCCATTGGCGGGGCGAGTGCCTTGCGCATCGCGCGGTGTTCCACGCCCTCCATGTTCAGGAGGACGCGGTTCGCGCGAAGCCCCTCCGGGAACCCCCGCCAAGTCTCTCGGGAGGTGATGTAGCGCCGTCCGTGCTGGCCCACGAACCGGTTGGCTTCCTCGCCCGCCAGCACAAGAAGCGTCCTGCGCAAAATGCGAACCTCGAACACGGGCCCGAGCTTCACGTACTGTTCGGCCAGGAAGCGGCCCAGGTCCTCCGACGCCTCCCGAGCGTTCCCGATCAGCGGAAGGCCCTTGGCCATCGGCGGCTTCCGTGGGGACGGGCGCGGGCGCGGCTCCCGCTTCGCTTCCTCCCTCGAGTCCCGCACGGCCCGGGCGACGGCTTGGCCGATCAGGTCCAGGCGCCGCACGAGGTCGATCCGGTCCCGCGCTTCCTCGAACTCGGCCTTGCTGAGCGTGCGCTTGAAGACCCCGCAGGCGTCGGCCAGGCAGATGATCACCACGTCTCGCGGCGCCGGCACGTCGTCGCCGAACAGCACGCCCATGATCCGAAGGCGCACTTCCTGTTCGGCCTCGCCGTCCACGGTCGGATAGCGCCGAGCCCGCGCCACCTTTGTCGTCGGCTCGACCTCTCCCTCGTCGTCAGCGCGAAGGATGCCGCCGGCGACCAGGCGCTGAAGCGAGGCGGCGCGGATGCGCTCCCCGTCCTGAGCGAGGTGCCGCACCCAGTACTCGGGCGTGCGCGGCGTGGCGTCCTTTGCCAACTGCGCCAGGATCGGGTCCAGGATGTCGTCGCCCAGCGGCTCCGGGGCGACCACCATCAGCTGCTCCAGGTCCGTGTCGATGCGGTTCTTCAGCGCCAAGTCCATCAGCGCGGCGCCGGCCAAGGCGTGGTTCAGGTCGCGCTCGGGGACGAACGCCAAGTTGCCCGAGCGCTCGTCGCAAAGGAGCAGAAGCAGCTCTTCGGCGAAGCTCAGCATCGCGGCGTTCCCGTCGGCGTTTCTGGTGGCTCGTACTTCCATTCGTCCACAGCGAAGCCCCACTCGCTGGTGACTCGGTCGATCGTCGCCTGCGGAAGCGTGAAGCGGTTCTTGCGGTAGCCCGCCAGGGTGTCCATGTACGCGGCGACGTGTTCGCGCGCCTCGCTCCAGCCCGGCAAGCTCAGCTCCTCGTACAACCGCCCGAGCTCGCCCAGCGGATCGCGGTCCAGGTCTTCATAGCGCACTTCGGCCAGGTGCCCGTCGGGGATACTCTGCCGGTCCCGCAGGTACTTGGACATCACCAACCGGTACGCGTCGACCAGGACCTGCTCCATCTCGTCCCAGTTGTAGTCGTCCAGCTGATACAGAGGCAGCAGCGTACGGTACAAGTGCATTAGCGACGGGTAGACTGCGTACGGGTTACGAACGATGTGAACGAACTTGGCCCCGGGAAAGAGCCTCGCCAAGTGGTCGGCGCGACCGATGTTGGGCGTGTTGCGCAACATCACGGGTTTGCCGCCCGAGTGAAGGACGACCTTCCGTACCTCGCGAACATAGACGCGCTCCCACTGCCGCAGCTCTCGCGAAGACAGACTGCCGTCGGACGAGCCGTCGGGTCCGGCGCCCATGAGCACGTACTTGGAGAGCAGCTTCCGGCTCCGTTGTGGAAACGACAGTTGGTGGACAAAAGACATCCGAGACGCGGCGGCCACGGCCAAGTCCTCTTCCTGCGGCGTGTCCAGCGTGATCTGCACGTTGTCCATGGGCCGGGTCTGCTCGCCGGCGGCCTCCATCCCCTTTGCCATCAGCCGCTTGAGACGGCCGCTCGCCACGAACGAGAACGGTGCCATGACCCCCTGGAAGGTGGTGAAGTAGCCCAGACGCGGATCCCGGGCCAGCAAGTTCTGCAGATGCGTGGTGCCGGAACGCCCAAACCCCAACACGAAGAGCGGTGGCGTGTCGATGGGCGTCCTGTAGATCTTGCGCGAAAACGCCGCCCATTCGGCCAAGCGCAAGGGCGTGGCGAGCGCCGACGCCGCGAAGACGCCGGCGAACTTGCGCCAATATCGGAACGGAATGCCGCCGTTCTCCCAGACTAGGCGCAGCCACACCGACGGGGCGGTGAAGGTGCAGGGGTGGAAGTCGTTCCTCATTCAGGCCTCGTGCGTGGTGACTCCGCCGGCCACGGTCCTCAGGACGGGAACCTCCTTGATGGCGTCGGGATCGGCGTCGTGGGGATCGGCGGCGAGCGCCACGAAGTCTGCCAGCTTGCCTGCCGCAACGGAGCCCTTGATGTGCTCCTCGAACGATGCGTAGGCCCCGCCCATCGTGCAGATGCGCAACGCTTCCGCCACGCTGATCCGCTGGTTCGCGCCCCACGTCCGACCGTCGAAGTCGGTGCGTGTGACCATGCTCTGCACCGCCATGAGGGGCTCGTAGGGACCCGGCGTGTAGTCCGACGCCGGTGCCACGGGAATCCCGTGGTCCAGGAACGACCGATGGGCGAACATCCACTCCATCTTCTCGGGACCGTACTCCACCCACTTGTTGCCGTGGTAGTGAACGTACGTGTAGAACGGCGTGGGCACGACGCCGGCGGCCTTGATCCGTTGCAGCAGTCCAGGGTTGACCAGCGAGCAGTGCTCGATGCGGTGGCGCGGGTCGGGTCGGGGCCAGCGTTCCTGCACCCGCTCGTAGGCGTTGAGGACCATGTCGATGGCCACGTCGCCGTTGGCGTGGATCCCCACCTGCCAGCCGGAGCGGTGGGCCCGCTCCACTACCTCGTGGACCTCTTCCTGGCTCATGGTGAGGATGCCGAAGTCGTCGGGGCGGCCCACGTAGGGCGTGCTCATGCGCATGGTGCGCTCCGAGGCCGAGCCGTCGGCACCGTACTTGACCGGCCCCACGCGCAGCCACTCGTCGCCGAAGCCGGTGGCAACCCCCGCCTGGCGCAGCTCCTCGTAGGGTCCGCGCATGAGCATGTAGACCCGACAGCGCAGCTCGCCCGCCCGATAGGCGGCTTGGTAGGCGGCCAAGCTGGCGGCGGACGTGCCTGCGTCGTGGAATGAAGTCAGGCCAGCCTGGGCCATGAGACGAGTGATGAGCGCCACGCCGTCCTGCCGGTCCTGGTCGGTGTGGACGCTGGGGATCAGCGAACGGAACACGTAGTTCGCGCGCTCGGCGACCAGTCCCGTCAATGCCCCGTCGGCACGATAGAACTTGCCACCCGGCGGGTCGGGGGTCTCCATGTCCACGCCCGCCAGCTCGAAGGCCCGGGAGTTGTAGACGCTCGTGTGACCGCCTCTGTGCCCCACCACGGCCGGATGGTCCGGCACCGCTTCGTCCAGGTCCTGCCGGTTGACGGGACGGCCTTCGGCCAGCTTAGTGTCGTCGTACTTGAAGCCCACCACCCACTCGCCGTCCGGTGTTGCCTGCGCACGGGCCGCCATGCGGTTCTTGATCTCGGCGATGCTGCGCACGTCCACGTTCACGTCCTTGAGCTCCCGAACGCCGGCACTGGCTGGGTGCGTGTGGGCGTCGACAAAGCCGGGTACGATCACGGCGTCTCTGTGGTCGACCACCCGCGTTCCCGCGCCGCGCAGATTCTCCACGTCGGCCCGGGAGCCCACCGCCACGAATCGACCGTTCTTGACCGCCAGCGATTCCGCTCGGGGACTTGCGTCGTCCATGGTGTGGATCGTTGCGGCGTGGACGATCAGGTCGGGGGCCGTGTTGCTGTTGCCGCCGCCTTCGCCACCGGGCGCGCACCCGCTCGCCACTCCGGCTCCCGCGCCTGCCGCCACTCCCAGGAAACGGCCTCTGGTCATTCTGCTCATCTTGCTTCTCCTGCCGTAAAGGGCCCGCCCACCACTCGCTTCACGTCGTCGAGTACGGCGCCGGCGCCCGAAGGCGGTTTTGTGAAGAGGCTCACGCCGATCGTGAAGGCAAAGCCTGCCGCGAAGCCCGGGATCATCTCGTACAAGTCGAGGAAGCGCTCCCTGAAGACAAGCGCCCACATCACGGCCGTAACGAAGCCGGCGATCATCCCCGCGACCGCGCCGGCCTTGGTGGTTTGTCGCCAGAAGAGAGAACAGAGCACCACTGGCGTGAACGCAGAGGCCAGCCCGGACCAAGCGAACAGAACAAACCAGAAGATCACCTGGTTCTCGCCGTCCAGAGCGAAGGCGAGCCCGCCCAGTCCGATGACGGCCGTCAGAAGGCGCCCCGCAACCGACAGCCCTCGGTCCGGCAGGTCGGGGCGGAGGATCTTCTGCACGATGTCGCGGATCACCGCCGACGACGCCAAGATCAGCAGCGAGTCCACGGTGGACATGATGGCGGCGACGACCACCACCAGCACGAGGCCGGCCACCACCGCTGGGAAGAGCTCGGTGGACATGACCGGCAACACGGTCTCCGGGTCGGCTAGTCCTGGGAAGAGGTGGCGGCCCGCAATGCCCGCGAGCACGGCGCCGGTGTCGAAGACCACGATGCACGCCACCGCGATCACTCCACCTCGCGAGATCTGCTGGCGGTCCCGGGCCGACATGAAGCGGGTCAGGAGCTGGGGCGCGCCCAGGAACGCCAGCCCGATCCCGGCGAAGCTCAGGGCGCTGACCACCCCCGCCACGCTGAGGCCGTGGGTGCCCATGGGTTGCAGCAGAGCTGGGTCCGCCTCGCCGATCCCCGCCATGAGGGCTGTCCAGCCGCCCGCGTGCCAGATGCCGGCGATGGGCAAGACCAGCAGGCAGAGGAACATGAGCACGCCCTGGACCAGGTCGCTGTACGCCACCGCCTTGAAGCCGCCGACGCTGGTGTAGATCAGGATGACGGCGGCGCCGATCAGGACGCCGGTCAGGTAGTTGGTGCCGATGAACGACGAGAACGCCTTGCCGGACATGACCAGCTGAGCCGCCGTGTACGCCACCACCATCGTGAAGATGATGACGGCGCTGACGATCCGCAGGAGATGCGCCCGGTCCTGGAAGCGGTCGGCCAAGTAGTCGGGCACGGTGATGGCGTCGTACCGGTCGGTGAACTCCTTGAAGCGGCGGCCGACCACCGTCCACGCCAGCGCCACGCCCAGCACTTCCCCCAGCACAACCCACATGGCGTGGAAGCCCACCAAGTAGCCCATGCCGGTCAGACCCAGCAGCAGCCACGCGCTCTCGCCCGTGGTGTTGGCGGAGAACGCGATCACCCACGACGGCAGCTTCTTTCCGGCCACGTAGAAGCCGGACACGGAGCCGCTCTCCCGACTGGTCCACCATCCAATCCCCACGAGCATGAGAATGTACCCAGCCAGGATCGCGACGATCGTGGCGTTGCCCGAGTCAGTCATGGGACGGCTGGTCAGTCATGGACGGTGGGTTGCGGCGGCCGTGGACTCGGTACGCCGCTGCCGCCATTGTCAGCGCGGGCACGGTGGCGACGACAATCAGCAGCCAGGTCTCGACCGGGAGGCCGGCGATCATCGGGCTTCCTCCACGGCGGCGCAGGCGGCGGCCAGCCTGTCGAGGACTTGGTCGACTTCGTCTCGGGAGATCAGAAGCGCAGGGCCGACGCGGATCACATGGCCGTGGAGGCCCCCGAGTCCGATCAGCAGCCCCCTCTCCTTGGCGGCTTCCAGCAGTGCGGTGCCCAGTTCGGGAGCGGGCGTCTTCATGTGGGGGTCGTGCACCAGCTCCAGGGCCTGCATCAGCCCCATTCCCCGCGCTTCGCCGATCCACGAGTAGCGTGCGGCCAGGGTGTCCAGCCCCTCTCGGAGCCGTGCGCCCTGTTCCGCGGCCCGTGCGGGAACCTGCTCCCTTTGCATGACCTGGATCCCCGTCGCTACCGCCGCCATGCACAACGGGTTGCCGCCGAAGGTCGACAGCGTCTTGCCCCGCCAGCTGGCGGCCACCTCCGGCGTGGCCGTGACCGCCCCGACGGGCATTCCGGCGCCCAGCCCCTTGGCCGTGACCATGATCTCCGGGATCACGTCCCAGTGCTCGATCCCGAACCACCGGTCGCCCGTGCGGCCGAAGCCGGACTGGACTTCGTCGCTGATGAAGACGCCGCCGTAGGAGCGCACGACCTCGGCCATCCGCTGGAAGTAGCCCCGGGGTGGCACGATGTAGCCGCCGACGCCCTGGATTGTCTCGGCGAGGAGGGCGGCGGGTCGTCCGTTGGTGGTGGTTTCGATGACCTCCGCCAGGTCTCGTGCGTAGATGTCAGAAAGCTCGTCGTCGGTGCAGGGGCCGAAGGGGGCGCGGTATGGATAGGGAGAGAGGGCGTGGGTGATCCCCGTCACAGTGCTGGGCAGGACTCGCCACGGCGCGTGGGCGGTGACGGCGGCGGCCGCGCTGGTGCGGCCGTGGTAGGCGTGGCGCAGGGCCACGACCTCTGTGCGACCCGTGTGGAGGCGCGCCGCCGCCAGGGCCGTCTCGATCGCTTCGGTGCCGCTGTTGAGGAAGTAGGTGCGGCCCAGCTCGCCCGGCGCGATCGCCGCCAGCCGCTCCGCCGCGTCGACTTGGCGTTCGTTCACGTACAGAGGCGAGACGTGGCCCAGGCGAGCGGCCTGCTCCTGGACCGCGGCTGTGATCTCCGGGTGGCAGTGTCCCAGCGAGGTGGTGAGGATGCCCGCGAAGGCGTCCAGGTACTCGCGGCCGGCGTGGTCCTTCACCCAGCAGCCGGAGCCTTCGGCGATCGCAACCGGCTCGGCGTAGAGAGGCTTGACGCAGTCGAAGAGCGCGTTCCGCTGGCGGGCGAGGAGGGCCGGTCCTACCACCGGGAAATCACCACGCGCTGGTCGGTGTAGAACGCCACCGAGTCCTTGCCCTGGGCCTTCAAGTCGCCGTAGAACGACGCGCGGGCGCCGCCGAAGGGGAAGAACGCCATCGGAGCGGCCACGCCGATGTTGACCCCCAGCATGGAGATGCCGGCTCGATAGCGGAACTCCCGGGCCGCCCTCCCGGACTGAGTGAAGATCGAGGCCGCGTTGCCGTAGGGGTTCCGGCCCACCAGTTCCAGCGCGGCTTCCAGGGAGTCGGCGCGCGCCAGTCCCGCGACCGGACCGAACACCTCGTCGCGTCCCAGCGGCGAGTCCGGCGACACGTTCTCGAAGACCGTGGGTCCGAGCCAGTGCCCCTCGGGGTATCCGGGCACCGTGGCGTGCCGACCGTCGAGAAGGAGACGGGCGCCGTCCCGTTCGCCTTGGGCGATGAAGCCCGTCACCCGGCTCTTGTGCGCCCCCGAGATGACCGGTCCCATCTCCACGCCGTCCTCCATCCCGCACCCCAACTGGAGCGATGCGGCGCCGTCCACGATGCGCTCCCGCACGGGCTCGTACGAGTCGCCGACGCCCACGACCACCGAGCCCGCCAGGCAGCGCTGGCCCGCGCATCCGAACACGGACTCGACCACCGAGTCCGCCACTAGGTCCGGGTCGGCGTCGGGCAGGACGATCATGTGGTTCTTGGCGCCGCCCAGCGCCTGCACTCGCTTGCCCGCTGCACCGGCCGCCCGGTAGATCGCGGCGGCGACTTCGCTGGAGCCCACGAACGACACGCCGGCCACGTCGGGGTGGTCCACCAGCGCCTTCGCTGCATCTCCCCGCCCGTGCACCACGTTCAGGACGCCGGGGGGAAGGCCCGCCCGCACCGCCAGCTCGACAACCCGGTGGTGGGTCAGGGGGTCCTGTTCGCTGGGCTTGAGCACCACCGTGTTTCCCGCTGCCACGGCGTAGGGCCAGAACCAGAGGGGCACCATGACGGGGAAGTTGTAGGGCGTGATCACAGCGAAGACGCCCACGGGTTGCCGCACCGTCTCGCAGTCAATGCCCCGCGCCACGTCCTCCAGGGTGTCGCCCATCATGAGGGTGGGCATCCCGGCCGCGTGCTCCACGTTCTCGATCCCGCGCTGCACTTCGCCCCGGGCTTCCACCAAGTTCTTACCGTGCTCCCGAACCAGCGCCTGGGCCAACTCGTCGCGGTGCTCGTCCATCAACGCCTTCAGACGGAAGAAGACTCGCGCTCGCTCCACCACCGGCGTGCGCCGCCACTCCGGGAAAGCGGCGTTGGCGGCGGCGACCGCGGCGTCCACATCGGCGGCTTGGGAGAGCGGCACCGCGCCTAGCGTCTCGCCAGTGGCGGGGTCCTTGACGGGAAGACGCCCGTCGGAACGCGGGAGCGACCACGCGCCGTTGACGAAGTTGGGCGTGACTTGGTCGGCTGCGGCCTGGCTCGGGCTTCTCTGAACCATGCTATTGGGGACCTTGGCGCAGGGGGCTCTGAACAACGGGGTGCGGACGTTGGGACCGAGGAGCGAGAGTACCTCTCCGAGGCCGCTACGGCAAGCCATCACGGCGGCTAGTCGGCGGCCAGTCGGTGGCTTGGCAGGTCCCGAATCGCAGACCCCAACCGCAGGAACGACGTGGCTTCCTGCACGGCAGAAAAATAGTCCCATCCAGCCATCCAAATGTCCCAGGCGACGCGACATACTGGACCCAAGAGGCCGGACGACCACGCCCGGCCGGCTCCGTGGACAGTCCCAGCGCGTCGCCCTCGGAGTGCCTCTCGCATCTCGACCTCCCCGCCTGCCGCCACACATGGAGACGCCGCCGATGGACCGATCTGCCAAGAGCCCCACCGACAGCACGCTGTCCGCCCCCCAAGACGATGTCCGCGAGCTCGAGCGCGCGCCCCGCAAGCACGACGAGACCTACAAGGACCTCTTCTTCGTCGACGCCGCCAAGCGCATTCTGGTCCGCGACTTCGTCGCCAAGGGCTGGGCGCATCTGCTAGACCCGACGATTGAGCCGTTCCCCACCGAGTTCGTGGACCGCGACCTGAAGCGGCGAATCTGCGACTGCGCCATGCGGCTACGGTTGAAGGACGGGAGATCGGTGATCGCGCTGGTCGAGTTCCAATCCAGCGGCGACCCCGCCATGGCGCTGCGGATGATGGGCTACAGCTGGGCCGCGACCTCTGCGCTGCACGCCAACCAGAGCCTGCGCGACCCGGACGGCTCCATTCCGCTGGTGCTGTCGTTCGTCTTCTACACCGGCAAGCCGCCGTGGCGGGGAGCTTCGAGTCTGGCGGAGCTGGTGTGCAGGGGGGAGCTGCCCCCGGAGGTGGCGAAGGCGGTGCGGGGGCTCGGCGCCGCTCACGCGCACCAAGTGCTTGACTTGCTGCGAGCGCATGCGCGAGACTTCTTTGCAGAGGACAGCGTGCTGGGCTGGCTGGCGGTGCTGGAGGAGGACCCGTGGAAGGGCTTTCCGCGGGTACTCCGGCTGGTTGCGAAGCACTGGGGCGGGCCGGAGCACGTTGAAGCGCGAGCGGCGTTGGCACGGTGGACGGCCGAGCGTATGAGGGCCGACGGTCTGCCGAAGCGGGTTCGGAACGGAGCCATGCAACTGATCACCACTCCGGAGGAGGGCGCAGCGAAGATGAACCAGAGCTACGCGAAGTGGGCGGAGAGCCACTGGCAGGAAGGCCGCACGGAGGGCCGAGCAACGTTGGTCGTCCGGCTGGCGTCGCGGCGGTTCGGGCCCGAGACGGGAGCGAAGCTGGCGGAGCTGGTGCGGCCGATGGGGGCTGAACAGTTGGCCCGAGTCGGGGATGCGGTCGTGGAGTGCGGCGACGGTGACGAACTGCTGGAGGTTGCGGCCAACGGGACGGCGGAAAGGGGTTAGCGGCCACCCGCCACAGAACGTGCCATGAACTGGCAAACATGCCAGAAAATCCAATTCATGGCATGTTTCGTCGAATATGGTACGGAAACAGTTTCCTACCATATTTCCGAATATGTACCATCAACGGATGAACGCACCTGCGATCCGACGAAACCGGCTCGCGGCGGCGGTGTCGCTCGGCGTCGTGGCGATCGCTGCGTCCTTGGCCGCTCCAACCGCTGCTCCTGCTCAGTCCACCGCCTACGTCCCCGTCCTGGATCCCGCCTACACCGATGTGGAGGCGCTGGCCTCCGCGGACCTGATTGAGACCCTAGCAGCCGGCGAGGCGCCCCACTCCCGGGCCGCCTTTGCGCGCTGGACGGCCGAAGCTTGCGCACGGGCCGCCTCCCGCGGCGCCGACGCCCTGACCCCTCGTCTCCGGGAGACTCTGGCGCGCCTGCGTCGCCGCTTTGCGCCGCCGAACGCCAGTGCCGAGCCGATCGTCCTCCGCGATGCCGAGGTTGGGTTGTGGTTCGCCCAATCTCCTTACCGTTCCCTAGACGCAGGGGCCGCATCCGGGATCGACGGCCTCCTGAACCCCCTCCTGCAACGAAACCAAGGGCGCAAGATCGCCGATGGCTGGACGGCGGCCGCCGAGTTCGCCGCCGAGGTCACGACGGACCGTCTTGCCGTCTCGGTTCGCCCACGCGCCTCCACCACCGACGCCTCCACCTCGACAACGATCCAATCCGCGTATGCCAGAGTTCTGCTAGGCCCGCTCGCCATCGAGGCTGGCCGCAATCCGGTATCCCTGGGCCACGGACGGGATGGAGGACCGCTGCTCTCCAACAACGCGCGGGGTCTCGACATGGTCCGCTTGGCGACGGAACGACCGGTGCGGCTGCCGGGACCCTTCCGGGGATGGGGCCGATGGCGGGCGTCGGGGCTGTTGGCCCAGATGGGGAGTAACCGAGATGTGCCCGGCAGCTGGCTCTCCGCCTTCCGGCTCAGCAACCGCCCGTGGGCGTACACCGAGATCGGCTTGGTCTATGTGAACCTCCAAGGCGGCGACGGTGCCCCGACCGGAAGCTTTGGCGACAGAGCGGTGGATGTGCTTCTGCCCTTCCTGGGCGGCGTAATCCCGCTCTCCGACAAAGCTGGCGGCGGCGACTTCCACATCACCGTCCCGTCGATCCGCACCCACTTCTTCGGCAACTTCGTCGCCACCGACCTCCGGGCAAACCGCGACCAAGCGCTTCGGGCGTTCTGGCAAGACGTGATCTGGACGTTCGGCACGCGCACCTACGGCCTCGGGAGCGAGGGACGCCTTGACGTGTGGGCGGACGCCAAGAGCGCCGGGCCCCTCCCACACACGCATCACCAGTATACGTCTGGGCTGACCTTGGACGGGCGCGTCCTCGGCGACCCCCTGGGACCCAATGCGCGCGCCGTGTCCGTCGGAGCGGCGTGGACGGTGCCGGCGTGGAAGGTGGAGGCGTCGGTGGCCCAGGAGAGCTACTCCGCCGACCAGTGGCAGCTTGAAGGCGCGTTCGAGGGCGACACCCGACCGTGGGTCTGGAACAAGACCCGCGAACTCGCCAGCGAGAAACGGCGTCGGCTGACGCTGGACTGGACCCGAACGCCGCAACGGGGCAGGGTCGCGCTTGCGGTCCATCTCGCCTACGAGCGCGTCGTCAACTTCGCCTTCACCGGAGAGAGCCGACACAACTTCGCCGTGCGGATCCGTGCTCGCTGGGCCGGTGGCAAGGGTGACGAGGTGGCGAGGGTGGCGGATGACACGCCTCGACGCTAGCTTAGCTCCAGCCATCCACATACGACAGCTTCCCGGGACGGGCCCGGGGAGCCAGTCCAGCCGAGAGCGTGAGGTCGTCAGCGTGATCCGCAACCTGAAGCTTGAAGGCTACCGCAGCTTCGAGTCCTACGAACTGCAGGACTTGACTCGAGTCAACCTGCTTGTGGGCAGGAACAACTGCGGCAAGACTTCGATCCTGGAGGCGGTTCAATTCCTGGTGTCCGGCGGCACCCCCTCCGTGTTGGGGCAGATCGCCGGCGAGCGCAGCGAGGTCTATCAGTACGAGAGTCCGGACAATCGGTACTCGGTTCGCTCCGGTCGCGTAGCCGACATCTCCCACTTCATCTTTGGACGTCACTTCGGGCCGAAAGCCCGCTTTGCCGTTATGGCGGACGAAGGAGGTAGATGGGTACGCATGGAGGTTGAAGAGGATCAGGACGACCTCCACTCCGATCAACGACCTCTGTTCGACAAGGATGCAGACGATGCGCAGCCGCTGGTTGTGCGAATCACGAGCAGCAGGATCAAGGATGCCATCGTCATTCCGGCGGATGCCAACGGCTCGCTTTTCTTGAGCCGCAAGGTGTTCGGGACCATCAGACGCAGTGTGTTGTCCCACACGCCCGCTCTCTTCGTCACGGCCGCTTCGCTCGATGTTGACAGGATGAGCCACATGTGGCGCGATCTGGTGCTGGAGGGTCGGGAGCAGGAAGTGATCAACGCGCTCAAGCTCGTGGAGCCCAACCTGCAGTCGGTTCATTTCCTGAGCGGAAACGGCCACGGAAGCAATCCGATCGTACTGGGGCACCAAGGCAGAACCCGGCGAACTCCAATCGGCAGCCATGGCGACGGCACACGCCGCTTGCTCGCCTTGGCCCTCTCCCTGACTGATCTCTCCGGCGGAGTGCTTCTCTTCGACGAAATCGACACCGGATTTCACTGGACGGTGCTTGAAGACGTCTGGAAGCTGGTCGTCCAGCACGCGTCCGCGGCCAACATCCAGGTGTTCGCCACAACGCACAGCTACGATTGCATTTGCGGACTCGCATCCTTTGTTGCGTCCAACCCCGAGCTTGCAGCCGAAGTCTCGGTCTACAAGGTGGAACGGGCCCTCGAACGGGCGGTCAGATTCGACGGGGCCGCTGTCGAGAGGGCCGTCAACAGCGGCATCGAACTGCGATGAGCGTACCCGCTCGCGAGCGCTCCGTGCTGATCGTCGAAGGCAAGGACGACGAGCATGCGATACTGCACTTGTTGCGGCGGCACGACCTTGGGTACGGCCAAGCGGATCCGCCTCCGCCGCTCCCGATTCCAAGAGCTTCCGAAGGTGGAAAGGACAACCTGCTGGCTGTCGTTTCTACTTTTGTGCGGAGTAGCACTGGCCGGTCGGCTGGCTTCGTGCTCGACGCCAACAGCCGGCCAACGGATCGATGGAAGTCGATTGCGTCCCACCTCGGCGAGGTCGGCGTTGATGCTCCTGATCGGATTCCAGCTGGTGGGTTTGTGGGACAGTCCCATGAGTTTGGGACGCGGGTCGGCGTCTGGCTCATGCCGGACAACCAGCAGACAGGCGCGTTGGAACACTTCTTGACCGCTCTCGTGGGGACTGGCGACCGACTGTTGGCGCACGCGAGAGATTCCACGGACCGAGCAACGAAGCTGGGCGCGAAGTTCGCGCCGAAGGACACCGAAAAGGCAGTCGTACACGCTTGGCTGGCGTGGCAAGATGACCCTGGCCTGCCCTACGGAACAGCTGTCCGTGCAAAGTACTTCCGTCACGATGCACCGGCTGCGACAGCCTTCGTCGCTTGGTTTCGGCGGCTGTATGATGTTGCGTAGCTTCGGCAGGGCATCGGCGGCGGGCTGGAGCAACACCTGGCTCCTGCCGGCTCTGGCTTGTGCCTGGCTCGCGTCGCCCGCGACGTTGTCTGCTGCCTCCAATGCGGGAAGCCACAAGGTGGAGCAGCAAACGTGGGTGACCGACGTCTGGATCGAGAGCACGCCAGTAGCGGACGAGTACCGGTTGCGCGAAGAGGTGAAGGTGCGGGTGGTCTTCAGCACGGTTGTGAACGTGACGGGGGTGCCACAGTTGGGCCTGACGATCGGCACCCACACGCGGCATGCGGACTACACGTTCGGTTCAGGCACAACGTCGCTCTCGTTCCACTACACGGTGCAGGCGACGGACCGGGCCGCAAACGGAGTCGGCGTTCCGAGGGATGCGCTGATCCTGAACCGAGGCACGATCAAGGCCCCCGGGAGTGCTCTGAACGCGAACCTGAGCCTGGCTGGGCTTACCGAGGACCGTCGACATAGCGTGGACGGACGCAAGAGCTGGGTGCCGGTCTTCGCGAGGTCGAAGTACACGTTCCGCATGGCCGAAAATGCGGCTGGCCCCGTAGTGCTCGGCAGGGTCAGCGCCTCCGACTCGGCAGGCGTCGTGCGCTATGAGCTTGCGACGGAAGACGAAGATCGGTTCGCGGTGGATTCCATTACTGGCGCAGTGAGTTACGTAGGGAGGGGCGAGGACTACGAGCGGCAATCCAGAATTCTCTTGCACGTGCGGGCCGCGGGGCGTTACGGCACAGCGCTGGTGGATGTGACGGTGGCGCTGTCGGACAAGAACGAGGCGCCGGTGTTCCCCGACACGGCATACGTGTTCAGGCTGATGGAGCACGTTCGAGGCCCGGTGGTGGTGGGAACCGCGAAGGCGACGGATCCGGACGACGGCGACAAGGTGAAGTACGACCTGAAGGAAGGCGGCTCCGGGCTCTTCCGAGTGAGCGCCTCCACGGGTACCGTGCGCTATGTGGGAAGCGGCGAAGACTACGAAGGAACTGGAGCGAGACGGTGGACGCTCGTGGTGGAGGCGGCCGACAGCGCCGGTCTGAAGTCTACCAAGACGGTGACGGTGGTGCTGTGGAACAAGAACGAGGCCCCGACGTTCCCGGACACGACGTACGTGTTCGAGTTGGCGGAGAACGTCCCGGGCCCCGTGGTGGTGGGAACCGTGCGCGCGACGGACCCGGACGGCGACCTGCTGAAGTACCGCTTGGTATCGGGCGACACGGGGCGGTTCCGCGTGGAAGCTTCCAGCGGCAAGGTGCTCTACGCAGGCCGGGGCGAGGACTACGACGCGGCTGGCCGCAAGAGGTGGACGCTCGTGGTGGAGGCGGCCGACACGGCGGGCCTGAGGGACCGCGTCACTGCAACGGTTGTGCTGCAGAACGAGAACGAGGTGCCGACCTTCCCAGACAAAGCCTATGCGTTCGACCTGGCCGAAAACGTACCGGGCCCGGTGACGGTGGGCCGGGTGCGGGCCACGGACCCGGACGGCGACATCCTGACGTACAGCTTGGCGACGGGCGACGCCGCGCGGTTTGATGTCCACGCCTCGAGCGGCGCCGTGCGCTACCGGGGGAGGGGCGAGGACTACGAAGGTGCCGGACCAAGTCGTTGGACGCTCACGGTGGTGGCGACAGACCGGGACGACCTGACGGCGCGGACAACGGTTACGGTGAAGCTGACAGACGTGAACGAAGCGCCGGCGTTTACGGACAGCGCGTACTCGTTCCAGCTGAGGGAGAACACACGGGGACCACTGACGGTGGGGCAGGTGAAGGCGGTGGACCCCGACCAGCGCGACATGCCTCGGTACCGCTTGGCGGCCGGCGGCAGCGGGCGTTTCCAGGTGGACGCCACGAACGGGCTGGTGCGCTATGTGGGGAGGGGCGAGGACTACGAGGCACCGGGCCCCAAGCGTTGGGTGCTGACGGTGGAGGCCACGGACCCGAAGGGCTTGAAGTCGCGGACCAAGGCGACCGTTGAGCTGGCCAACGAGAACGAGGCGCCGGCGTTCGCGGACAGCACGTATTCGTTCGAGCTGAGGGAGAACGCGCGAGGACCGCTGGCGGTGGGGCAAGTAAGGGCGGTGGACCCCGACCGCGGAGACGTGCCTCGGTACAGCCTGACGGCAGACGGCGGCGGGCGTTTCCAGGTGGACGCCGTGAGCGGGTCAGTGCGCTATGTGGGGAGGGGCGAGGACTACGAGGCGCCGGGCCCCAAGGGGTGGGTGCTCACGGTCCAAGCGGCGGATCGGTTTGGCTTGAAGGGATGGACGAGGGCGACGGTGGTGCTCGTCAATGTGAACGAAGCGCCGAAGCCGGTCGGCTCCATCGCACCGAAGACGCTGGAAGCCTACGGTGCAGCTGCGGAGGAGGACCTAGGCCTGTACTTCTCGGACCCGGAGGGCGACCCGCTGAGCTACTCGGCAGCGTCGTCGTCGCCAAATGTGGCTCTGGTGACGGTTTCAGCTCTGGGCCGGCTCTCGATCGCGCCGCAGGCGATCGGCGTGGCAACAGCGACGGTCACGGCAACCGATCCGGGCGGGCTGCAAGCAGTGCAGCAGGTGCAGGTGACCGTGGAAGCTGCGCGGGCGGAGCGCTCCCGGGCGCTGAAGCTTGCCCTTGCGGCGTTTGGACGGTCGCTAGGAGCTGAGACTGTGGACGCGATCGCGGGGCGCCTGGGCGTTGCGTCGTCGAGCGTGCTGGGGCGGTCGCACATCCAACTGGGCGGCCGCTCCGTGGGTTGCGGCGCGTTCGCCGGCGGCCGCGAGGCGTGCGGCGTGAGGAGCGCGTTGCACGGTGCCGCCGCCCTCCTGGGCGTGCAGCTGCCGCACTCCGGGCCGGGCCAGCTGCCGCACTCGGGGCCGGGCCGCCACGGTCCGGCGAGCCCAGGTCGCCCCGAACCTCCGACCCTGAACCCGGTGTCTCGGGACAACCTGCTCTCCCGGAGCTCCTTCCGTCTGTCGTTCGGTGGCGGCCCTGCCGACCCAAGCGCCCGCTCCGCCAACGCCCCGGTCCAGTCGGTGCCCGGCTCGGCCTCCGGATGGACCCTGTGGGGCCAAGCCAACGCCGGCAAGTTCGAGGGCAGCCCCGACTCGGCGTTCGCTCTGGAAGGCCAGACTCGCTCGGGCTATCTGGGACTGGACTACCGTCTCCCCTCGGGGTTGTTGTTGGGCTTGGCCGGATCGCACAGCGTCATGGAGTCCGACTTTGAGAGCGGCATCAACGGCGACGGCGCGGTGGACGCCCGTCTGACCAGCTTCTACCCGTACCTCCACTGGTCGTCGCGCCAAGGCCTGAACCTGTGGGGCGTGGTGGGTGCCGGATGGGGCACTGCCGACCTGACCGAGAAGGTCGGCGAAGACTTCACCGCTCGCATCGACATGCTGATGGCTGCGCTGGGCATCCGGCAGGCGCTGACCCGCAACTTCGCCCTGAAGGCCGACGCCTTCGGCGTGCGCATCCACTCGGACAGCGTGGCCAACCTGACCGGGGTCGCGGCCAACGCCCAGCGGGTGCGCTTGGCCCCGGAGCTGCACGGACGCTGGCCTATGGGCGGGGGGATGTCGTTGCGGACCCGTCTCGAGCTGGGCGGCCGCTTCGACGGCGGCGACGCCGAGACGGGCATGGGCGCAGAGGCGGCCGTTCAGCTCGGCTTCTCCCACGATGTGGTGGGGCTGACGGTCGACGCACGCGGTCGGATGCTCCTCGTCCACCAAGCGGACGAGTTCCAGGACTGGGGCGCCAGCTTCGCGCTGCGGCTGCAACCCGGCCGCGGTGCCGGCGGCTTGATGTTCTCCCTGGAGCCTTCCTGGGGCAGTGCCGGCGACGGAGCGCGGACCTTGTGGCAGGCACAAGGCGGTCTCGTCCCGCAGGCCGACCCGCACCACGCACTTTCCTCCACCGGCCTCTCGACCGGAACCCCCGACCGGGTCACGGCAGAGATCGGCTACGGGGTGACGACCTCCGGCGGCGGTCGGATCACGCCCTTCGGTCGCTGGAGTCGCGAGGGCGCAACGGGCTACCGAGTGGCCACAGGGGCGCGGTGGACGCCGCTGGGCCAGCCGACCGATCCCAACTCGCCGGGTCGGCGCCTGACCGTCAACCTGTTGGCGGAGCAGTTCGCGGCCCCCATGCGGCCAACCGCGCGACGGCTAGCTCTGCAGGGCACAATCGGCTTTTAGTTCGGCCGCTCGGCCCCTCACTCTCCACCGTCGATGTAGCCCTCGCGCTCCACGTGAAGGACCACCCGGTGCGCCGCCTCCTCGGGCGACATCTCGGTGGTGTCGATCACCAAGTCGGCGTCGCGAGGCTCCTCGTACACATCGGACACGCCGGTGAACTGCTTCACCAGCCCCGCCCGAGCCTTCGCGTACAGTCCCTTCGGGTCCCGCGACTCGCACACCTCCAACGGCGTCGCCACATGCACCAGCACAAAGCCACCGGCCGGCTCCACCATGTGGCGAACTTCCTTCCGCACGGCCTCGTAGGGCGCGATAGGGGCGCACAGGGCGATCCCACCGTTCTTGGCGATCTCGGAGGCCACGAAACCGATCCGCCGGATGTTGATGTCCCGGTGTTCTTTGGAGAACCCGAGCTCGCTGGAGAGGTGCAGCCGCACGATGTCGCCGTCCAGTAGCGTGACGGGCCGTCCGCCCACCTCCCGGAGCTTCACCATCAGGGCGCCTGCGATCGTACTCTTGCCGGCGCCCGACAGGCCAGTGAAGAACACCACGAATCCCCGCTTTCGGCGCGGAGGCGCGGCACGGCGCAGCTCCTTCTCCACGTCGGGGAAGGTGAACCACGACGGCAACGGCAGGTCCCGGCTCAGCCGTCGCCGCATCTCGCTGCCCGACAACCGAAGCGGCCGGGCGCCCCGAGGCACGTCGCCCACGGGGCAGAGCGCGCCCATCTCCGGCACGTAGACGATCTCGTCGAACGCCACGGCCCTCACGCCGGTCTCCGCTTCGTACTCGCGCACCAGCTCCTGCGCTTCGGCTGGGGCGTAGAAGGGGACTCCCGACGAGTCGATCCCGGGTCCGGCGTGGTCGCGCCCGACGATGAGGTGCGTACAGCCGCAGTTGCGTCGCACTAGCGCGTGCCAAAGGGCCTCCCGGGGGCCGGCCATCCGCATCGCCAAGGGCAGGAGGGACAGCATGGCCGTGTTCTGCGGGTAGGTGGACATGACCGCTTGGTAGCAACGCACACGGGTGTAGTGGTCCAGGTCCCCGGGACGGGTCTCGCCCACCACGGGATGGATCAGCAGGCTCGCCCGGGCCTCCTTGATCGCGCGGACGGTCATCTCCCTGTGGGCCCTATGGATCGGGTTGCGCGTCTGGAACGCCACCACCCGACGCCAGCCCAAGGCGGCGAAGGCGGCGCGCAGCTCAGCGGGAACGTGGCGCAGCATGAGGTAGTCGTAGTGGACGGGACGACGGAGTCCCTCCACGGGACCGCCGACGTACACGGGTCCCGTCGCCCGCCGGAGCCGCTGCACGCCGGGGTGCTCGTCCAGTCTCGCCTCCGGCCCCGCGGATCGGCGGCTGGCGTACACGGCAACGACCTCTTCCTCCCCGTCGGGCTCCCAGATGTCGTCAGCCCGGAGTGCCGCCAAGAGATTCCCCTGGCCGTCGCGAAGGGCCAGCATCTCGCCCGGCGTCAGCTTCTCCGCCGCCTCCCGGCTCACGTCCAAGGTGATCGGCATCGGCCACAGCGTGCCGTCGGCCAGTCGCATCTCCGATACGACCCCGGCGTAGTCGGCTCGGGTCATGAAGCCCCGCAACGGGGAGAAGCCCCCGTTCATGAGGAGCTCCAGGTCGCACGCCTGCCGTGGAGCGAGAGTCCAGGAAGACCAGTTGCGGGACGCTTCCAGCAGCTCCCGGCGCCGCGCCCCGTCGGCGTACAATTCGCAGAGGACGCCGCCGTACGGAGAGATCAGGTGGCCTCGGGGGCGGGCCTCGGAGCTCAACCCGGTGCGCCTCCGCCCACGCCTTCATCCCCGCCGGCGTCCACCGCCAGCCGCGCGGCCAAGTACCCCTCCCGGCCCTCCGCCAGCCGCACGCGGTACCACGCCCCCGCCGCTCCCACCACCCTGGCCGCGGTCCCGCTGGCCAGCTCCTCGACCACCTGGGCCTCTCGCCCGGGCCCGACCCGCAACCGCACGCCGTCGGTCCTGGGCCGCACCCGGCCCCCCAGCCGCGCCAAGTCGGCCTCCTGGGCGGGCAGCGCGCCCCGAGGCGGCGGGTCCAGGAACGGGTAGGGGTCCACCGCGCCCTCCCCGCGCCTGTACACGCCAAAGTGCAGGTGCGGCGGCGTGGTGCGCGCGTTGCCCGTGTTGCCCACGAACCCCACGGTGTCGCCCGGCTGCACCTGCTCGCCGCTCCGAACGTGCTGGCTGTCCAGGTGCGCGTAGTAGACGCTGGCGTTGCGCACCGAGTCCCGCACCCAGACCACCTTCCCGCCCAAGCGCGTCGCCGACACTCGGCCCACCCGCCCGCCCGACGCCGCCAGCACCGGCGTGCCCCGTGGCGCGAAGATGTCCACGCCGGCGTGGGAGCGACGCCCCCCGTCCCGGGACGCCCCGAACCGGCTGCCGATGTCGCTCATCCTCTTCCCCTCCACGGGAAAGGTCAGCTGGGCCTCCTGCCGCAAGACCACCCGCCAACGGCCGCCCCGCAACAGCTCGGGCTGAACGCGCAGCACGAAGTCGCCCCCACGCCACGGCTCATGGACGAACGACACCGAAGTCGAGTCCGACGAGAAGACGGGCCGGAAGGGGTCAGCTTGGTCGGCGGGAACTCGGAAGACGTCCACGAAGAGGCGCGTGCCCTCGGGAGAGTCGATCTCCACTTCGGCCACCAGCTTGCGTCCCCGGGTCAGGGAGACCCGGTACGCCGCCGCAGAAGGCGACTCCGGGGTGATGAACCCCTCTTCCTGGAAGGGCAGGGCAACCGGAGTCGAGTTGTCGAGGACCTCCCGGCCCGCCAGCGTCCACTCCTTGGCCAGCGCCGTCTCCCCCAGCCCGGCGTCCATCAGCGACGTCTGGTACGCTTCGTAGGGCGTCATCTCCCGGAACCGGTCCCGAAGCTGCTCCGCCTCTTCGCACGCGAACAATCCGGCCGCCCCCGCAAGCGCGATCGTCGCGGCCAGCGGAGCGTTCCGCCGTCGTCGGCTTATCCCGCCCCCATCGCCCAACCGAAACCCGACCCTTTACGCGGGTCCCGCTGCCCGCACGGCCTCAGTCACGTCGCCTGCGAACCGCTCGAAGTTCTGCTTGAACCCGGCGGCCAGCTCCGTCGCGGCGGCGTCGTACGCGGCTGGGTCGGTCCAGGTGCGCCGGGGCACCAGCACTCGCTCGGGCACACCGGGCGCGCGCACAGGGACGCGCAGTCCGAACACCGGGTCCGTCGCGCATGGCACGTCGTCCAGCGCCCCCCCAAGCGCCGCCGCCACCATCGCCCGCGTGTAGGCCAGCTCCATCCGCGAGCCCGTCCCGTAGCGCCCTCCCGTCCACCCTGTATTGACGAGCCAAGCGCACGCGCCGTGGGTCCGAAGCCGGTCGCCCAGCAGGTCGGCGTACACCGTGGGGCGGCGCGGCAGAAATGGCGCTCCGAAGCAGGTGCTGAACGTGGCCTTGGGTTCGGTCACGCCCCGCTCCGTGCCCGCTACCTTGGCCGTGTACCCCGACAGGAAGTGGTACATCGCCTGCTCCGGCGAGAGGCGCGCCAGGGGCGGCAGCACCCCGAAGGCGTCCGCTGTCAGAAAGACCACGTTCTTGGGGTGCCCGCCCCGGCCCGACGCCACAGCGCCCGGGATGAAGCCGATGGGGTAGGACGCCCGCGTGTTCTCGGTGAGCAGGGCCGAGTCGTAGTCGATCTCACGCGTCTCATCGTCCAGGACCACGTTCTCCAGAATCGTCCCGAAGCGGCGCGTGGCCCGGTAGATGTCGGGCTCGCCCTCCGGCGAGAGGCGGATCGTCTTGGCGTAGCATCCCCCCTCGAAGTTGAAGACGCCCTCGTCGCCCCAGCCGTGCTCGTCGTCTCCGATCAGCCGCCGCGACGGGTCCGCCGAGAGCGTCGTCTTCCCCGTGCCCGACAGGCCGAAGAAGAGAGCCGTGTCGCCCGCCTCGCCGATGTTGGCCGAGCAGTGCATCGGCAGCACGCCCTGCTCCGGCAGCAGGAAGTTGAGGACGGAGAAGATCGACTTCTTGATCTCGCCGGCGTAGGCCGTTCCCCCGACCAGCACCGACCGATCCGCGAAGCTGATCGCTACGAAGACGCTGGACCGGGTGCCGTGACGCTCGGGCTCCGCCTGGAACGACGGCGCATGGTAGACGGTGAAGCTTGGGACGAAGTCCGCCCTCTCCTCGTTGGCCAAGGGCAGGAACATGTTTCGCACGAAGAGGTCGTGCCAAGGGCTCTCGGAGACCACTCGCACTCCGACCCCGCCGTGCTCGTCGGAGCCGGCACGGGCATCGCGCACCCAGAGATCGACCCCGTTCAGGTGTGCGATCAGGTCGGCCTTGAGGCGGGCGTAGTGCTCTCCCGCCAGGGGAACGTTGATCTCGCCCCAGTCGATCTGCTCGAAGGTGTCGGCCTCACGGGCAATGAAGCGGTCGTGGGGCGAGCGCCCAGTGTGAGGAGAGGTCACGGTGACGAGGCCGCCGCCCTGGGCGATCCGCCCCGTCCCCAAACGCAACGTGGCTTCGTAGAGAGCTGCGACGCTGCGGTTCCAGCGAACCCGCTGCCTCGGCGCAAGTCCATGCGCTTCCAGCCTCGTAGCGGCTCCATGCGCCTCCAGCCTCGTAGCGGCTCCATGCGCCTCCAGCCTCGTAGTGGCGACGGGAGGCGGGATAAGATCGGTTCCCACGGTCATCGAAGTGTCGGTTCTCCTGGAGAACGAGAACTACCGGACAAACCCTAAATCTGATTCCGACGAGTCCGGGCGTCCACCGACGCGATGGCGATCAGGTGCACCACCTCCAGCACCGAGCTTCCCCGCTGGAGCACGTGCACCGGCTTGTCCATGCCCAGCAGGATCGGCCCGATCACCTCCGCAGCCCCCAGCTGGCTCAGCAGCTTGTAGGATGCGTTGGCGGCGCTGAGGGTCGGGAAGACGAGCACGTTGGCGGCGCCCTGCAGGTCGCAGAAGGGATAGGTCTTGGACATCATGTGCTCGCTCACCGCCACGTCGGCCTGCATCTCGCCGTCCACGGCCAAGTCCGGCGCCGTCGCCCGGAGCCGCCCCACGGCCTCACGCACCTTCTCGGCCTGGGGATGGCGCACGGAGCCGAAGTTGGAGAAGGAGAGCATGGCGATCCGGGGCTCGATGCCCTGGTCGCGCACGAACCCGGCGGCGGACACGGCGACCTCCGCCAGCGTGGCGGCGTTCGGGTCGATGTTGACCGTGGTGTCGGCGAAGAAGAGGGGGTCCCGGTCCCGGAAGGCGATGATATGGAGTCCCGACGCGCGTCCCACCGAGGGCGCCGTGCCCACGACTTCCAGAGCGGGCCGAAGGATCTCTGGGTAGTTGGAGTCGATGCCGGCCACCAGGGCGTCGGCGTGTCCGGCGCGCACCATCATCGCCGCGAAGTAGACGGGCTCGTAGGCGCGTGCGCGAGCGTGGGCCAGCGTCAGTCCCTTCCGCTCCCGGCGACGGTAGAAGTCGTCGGCGTAGGCGTAGCGCAGCTCTTCCTCCGCCGCCGGATGGACGCACTCCACCTCGCCTAGGTCCAGTCCCAGTTCCTCTCCCTTGCGGCGCACCTTCTCGGGCTTGCCCACGAGCACCACCTGGGCGATTCCCTCCTCCATCACCTGAGCCGCCGCCCGCAGCACGCGCTCGTTGTAGCCGTCGGCCAGCACGACCCGGGCCGGGTCCTTCCGCGCCCGAGCGCGGATCTGCCGCATGACCTCCCGTCCTGGCCCTAGGCTGGCCTCCAACCGCGCCCGGTACTCGTCCGGATCCAGCTGCTTCCGCGCCGCCCCCGACTCGGCCGCCGCCTCGGCCACCGCCGGCGCCACATGGAGAAGGATGCGCGGGTCGAACGGCTTGGGGATGAGATAGTCACGCCCGAAGGCGAACTCGTCCTGTCCATAGGCGCGGGCCACGGACTCGGGCACGTCGTCCCGGGCCAGCTCCGCCAGGGCCTTGGTGGCGGCCAGCATCATCCCTTCGTCGATGCGCCGAGCCCGCACGTCCAGCGCGCCCCTGAAGAGGAAGGGGAACCCCAGCACGTTGTTGACCTGGTTCGGGTAGTCGGAGCGACCCGTGGCCATGATCGCGTCGCCCCGAACCTGGGCCACCTCCTCCGGCGTGATCTCCGGATCGGGGTTGGCCAGCGCGAATATGATCGGGTTCGGCCCCATGGAAGCGACCATCTCCTTGGTGAGCACCCCCTTGGTGGAGAGGCCGACCACCACGTCCGCGCCCACCATCGACTCCTCCAGCGTCCGCTCGGGACGAGACGTGGCGAACCCCTCCTTGTAGCGGTTCATCCCCTCCTCGCGCTCCTCGTGGATCACCCCCGTGCGGTCCACCATCACTAGGTTCTCGGGGCGCACGCCCAGCCGCAGAAAATGGCCGGCGGTGGCCAGGGCCGACGCGCCCGCGCCGCTGAAGACCACCCGCGCGCCTTGCGGGTCTCGGTCCGAGAGTTCCAGCGCGTTGACCAGCGCCGCCCCGGCGATGATGGCGGTTCCGTGCTGGTCGTCGTGGAAGACGGGGATGCCCAGCGTCTCCCGCAGCTCCTCCTCCACGTAGAAACACTCGGGCGCCCGGATGTCCTCCAGGTTGATCCCCCCGACCGTCGGCTCCAGCAGCTGGCAGAAGCGGACGATCTCGTCCGGGTCCTCGGTGGCGATCTCGATGTCGAAGACGTCGATCCCCGCGAAGCGCTTGAAGAGGACTCCCTTGCCCTCCATCACCGGCTTGGCCGCCATGGGGCCGATGTTGCCCAACCCCAGCACCGCGGTCCCGTTGGACACGACGGCGACCAAGTTGCCCCGTGCCGTGTAGCGGAAGACCCGGTCGGGCTCCCGTTCGATCTCCAGGCAGGGCTCGGCGACCCCCGGCGTGTACGCCAACGAGAGGTCTCGCTGGGTGGCCACCGCCTTGGAAGGCACCACTTCGATCTTGCCCGGTCGGCCCTCGGCGTGGTACTCCAGCGCGTCGCGTGCGAGTGTTGGCATCCGTCATGCTACCGGCAACCCCGAACAGCCGTCAATTCGGCATCCTTGTGTAGCTTGCAGGAGATGACCGACTTCATGACCGCCGCGCTCGTGCGGCACGTCCGCCGCCTGGCCGGCGCACTCGCCCTGGCGATGCTCCTTGCCGGCGCCGGACCGACAGCCGTGGGCGCTCAGCCGGCGAGCTGCCCGGACGGCGCGATCCGTGCGATCGCAGTGGACAGCCGTTCGATCTACTCGGCGGAGGGAGACGCCCCGGAAGGACGCCTACGGCAGCTGGTCCACACCGTGGCAAACCGACTTCACCACCGTACCCGAGAAGAGTTCGTGCGGGGCGAGCTGCTCTTCCAGCCGGGAGAGTGCCGCGATCCCTTCCTGATCGCCGAGTCGGCGCGGATCCTGCGCTCCTATCCCTTCATCGTGGAAGCGGAAGCGAGGGCCGAGGGGGATTCGGTCGTGGTGACGACCCAGGACGAGTGGACGCTGAAGCTGAACGTGCTGCCCAAGGTGCGGGGAGGCTTCGGCTTCGCCCGGGCGGGGATCGCCGAGGAAAGCGTCTGGGGTACGGGAACCCGCCTCGCATTCTTCTGGAGAGAGCACGACGAGCAACAGGACGTGGGCGGCGAGGTGCGCACACGCCGGCTCGTCGGCACCCGCGCCGACGGGCGGATCAGCGTCGGCCGAACCCGCACTGGCACCTTCTTCGAGGAATCGCTGACGTACCCCTTCGTCGGCGAGGTGGGCCGCTTCGCCTTCCTGGAGTCGTACTCGCGTCGTGAGAGCCTCTTCCCGTACGCGGCGCCGGCAGGGTCGCCGTTCACCTTTGCCAGCTTGCCGATGGAGACCCGGAGCGCGGGAGCGACGCTGGCGGCGCGCTTCGGCGAGCCCGGCGCCTTCACCGTGCTGGGGGCCAGCGTGCTGTGGCGAGATGTGTCCTTCGCCGAGTTCCCCGGGGGAGTGGAGGTCGTGCCCGAGCTGGACTTCGGACAGCGCACGGAGGCCGACTCGGCCACCATCGAGGCGATCAGGCCCCAAGTGATTCCCCGGCGCGCCACACGCGCCCTCCTCGTGGCGGGCTCCCGTCGCGTGCGCTTCGTCTCTCGCCGAGGGCTGGACGCGGTCCGGGGCCGACAGGACGTGCGCACCGGCGCCCAGGTGCTGCTGGCTCTGGGCACCACCCTTGGGAAGCCCTTTCTGGCAGACGGACGAGCCCATCGGGAGCTCCACGGTCGGCTCTCGGTCTTCGCCGGCGCCGCCGGGCCCACATGGGTGTTCAACTCGGAGTTCGCCGCCGAAGCCGGCCGGCTGGTCGGGGACGGCGCCCCCTCGGCCTTGCGGGATGTGCTCGCCCAGATGGAGGCCCACTTCTACTGGCAACCCAGCGGCGGACCCGGCCACACGCTGGTGGCCAACCTGTCCGGGGCGGGCGGCTGGAACCACTCGCTCCCCTTCCAGCTGACGTTGGGCGGCGCCGGCGAGGGGATGCGCGGAATCGACCAGCAGGACTACCCGGCCGGCCGGCGGCTCGTCCTCAACTTGGAGGACCGGATCGCCCTGGACGGGCCGTTCGGAGACGTGTTCGACCTGGGCTTGGCGGTCTTTCTGGACGCCGGCGCCGGCTGGCGAGGCGAGGTGCCCTTCGGCGTGAACTCGGGACTCCGGGCGGCTGCGGGCGCCGGACTCCGGCTCGGGTTCCCGCCGGGCAGTCGCAACGTGTACGGCCTCGACATGGCTGTTCCCCTTCACGGCGGCGGAGTACGCGCCGTCCGTTTCCATGTGGGCGTGTCCCGCACGGCCAGTCTGCTAGCCGGCTTCGGAGACCGCCAGACCCGGCGCAGCCGGTTGGTCGCCGCCCCGGACGTGATCTTCGGGGGTCGATCTGGACGCTGACCCCCCGAAAAAACATTTGACTTTCGCCGGTCCGCGGCATAGAATGTTGGTGTTCCCCGGCTTGCCTAGCGCCGCGAAGGGGGCGGAGCCTCCCCCCGGGGCGGAGCCTTTCCCTGGATCAGCCGCTCGGCAGAGTCGACACATCTTCGTTTCAGCAGGAGGACGGCTTTGTTCGCAGATTCGCGCGGTCTCGATTCCTTCGACCAGTACCTCCAAGACGTGGAGCGCTACCCTCTGATCTCGGACCCGGAGGAGGAAAAGGACCTCGCGAGAAGAGCGCGAGCCGGGGACAAGGAGGCGGCGGAACGACTGGTCACGGCCAACCTCCGCTTCGTCATCTCCTACGTGAAGAAGTACCAGGGACGAGGCCTGGGGCTGGCCGAGCTGGTCTGCATCGGCAACGAGGGGCTCCTCAAGGCCGTGAAGAAGTTCGATCCCGACAAGGGCGTGAAGTTCATCTCCTACGCCGTCTGGTGGATCCGCCAGACCGTCCTCCAGGCCCTGGCCGAGCAGACCCGTTCGGTGCGGATCCCCCTCAACCAGAACTCGAACCTGGTTCGGTTGGCGCGTGCTACGACCGCCCTCAGCCAGGAGCTGGGCCGGACCCCGACCGACGACGAGCTCGCCCGTGAGATGCGCGAGCCCGTGGAGACGGTTCGGACCCTCCGCCGGGTGGCCGCAGCCGAGCTGAGCCTCGACGCCCCCGTCGACCGAGGCGACCGCGACAGCGCCAGCCTCGGCGACCGCTTCGCCGGCTCCGACGCCGAAGACATCGAGGAGGACATGGAGGCCCGGGTTCGCCGCAACTACCTGGAGTCCATGTTCGACGCCTACCTGACCGAGCGGGAGAGGAAGATCCTCTACCTGTACTACGGCCTCGACGACGGCGAGGAGCGGACGCTGGAGGACATCGGGAAGCTCCTCGGCGTGACCAGGGAGCGGATCCGCCAGATCCGCAACCGGGCCTTCGAGAAGCTCCGGGACAGCCCCCAAGGCGAGTCGCTGTACGGCTTCTGGGTGTCCAACTAGCGAGGCGCACGGGCTCCGGGGCCGACGAGGCCGGCGGCCGATCTTGGCGCCTTGCCTCCGTCCCCGGAGCCCCGCCCGGGGTTAGCCGGACGTCTCGGCGCTGCGGGAGGTCAGCATCACCATCTCCCGGGCCCGTATCTCCGCCGTCGGGATCGTCACGCCGTCCCGCTCGTAGGAGTCGTACTGCAGGTACCCCTCGATGAAGAGCTTGTCTCCCTTCGAGACGTAGTCCTCTGCCACCTGGGCCAACCGGCCCCAGAGGTTCACCCGGTGCCAGTCGGTGCGCACCTCCGGCTCCTCGCCGCCAGTGCGCCAGTTGGTGGCCAGGGAGAGGTGGGCGACCTTCACGCCCGAGCTGGTCATGCGCACGTCGGGGTCGTTCCCCACGTTGCCCACGAGGATGATCTTGTTGACGGAACGGCTCACGGGTCTTCCTCCGCTGTGTCGGTGCTTCGGGGGGCTGGCGACGTCGCGAGTTTGGCCGCCCGCGGCCCGAAGCCAAGGGATGCACGTACTTCAGTATGTGCTCCCCAATTGGGCGTTTCCATTTCTGGATGGGACTATTTTTTCTTCGCGCAGTCGTACCAGCTTTTTCCGGCCCCGGTGTCGACCCGAAGAGGCACGTCCAGCCCCATCGCCGACTCCATCACCTCCCTCACGGTGGCCGCCACCTCCGTCACCCGCTCCTCGTCCACCTCCAGGACCAGCTCGTCGTGCACCTGGAGCAGCAGTCGCGCCTGCGGGTCGTCCCTCAGGATCGCGGCCAGCCGGATCATCGCCACCTTCATCAGGTCGGCCGCCGTACCCTGGATCGGCGTATTGCAGGCGACCCGTTCGCCGAACTGGCGGACGTTCCACGACTTGGCCCACAGCTCGGGCACGCGCCGCCGCCGCCCCATCAGCGTCTCCACGTATCCCGTCTCCTTCGCCCGCTCCACCTGCCCGTCCAAGTAGCGACGCACGCCGGCGAAGCGCTCGAAGTACGCGGCGATGAACGCCTTCGCCTCGTCCATGGAGATCCCCAGCCGGCGGCTGAGGGAGAAGGGACCCTGCCCGTAGATCGTGGCGAAGTTCACCGTCTTGGCCCGGTCGCGCATCTGGCCCGTGACCTCTTCCACGGCGACCCCGAAGACCACCGCCGCCGTCTCTCGGTGGATGTCCTTGTCCTGGCGGAAGGCCCGCACGAAGACCGGGTCCCCCGAGTAGTGGGCCAGAACCCGCAGCTCGATCTGGGAGTAGTCGGCGGTCAGCAGCAGCGCGCCCGGCGGCGCCACGAACCCACGGCGGATCTCCCGCCCCAAGTCGGTCCGCACGGGAATGTTCTGAAGGTTGGGATCGGAGGATGAGAGACGGCCCGTGGCGGCCACCGTCTGGTTGAAGGTGGTGTGGATGCGGCGGGTCTCCGGATTGACCAGTGCCGGGAGGGCGTCCACGTAGGTTCCCCGCAGCTTTTCGAGCTGCCGGTACTCCAGCAGGAGCCGGGGAAGGTCGTGCCCCTCCGCCGCCAGCTCTTCCAGAACCGTGGAGTCGGTGGACGGCCCCGTCTTGGTGCGCTTGAGGACGGGAAGCTTCAACCGCTCGAAGAGGACCTCCCGAAGCTGGGGCGTGGAGTTGATGTTGAAGTCGGTGCCCGCCACCCGGTAGATCTCCTCGCGGATCAGCCGCAGGTCTTCCTCCAGCCGGCCGCTCATGCGGGTGAAGAACGCCGCGTCGATCCCCACGCCCGCCATCTCCACCTCGGCAAGGACGGGGACCAGCGGCGTCTCCAAGTCGTCGAAGAGGCGTTGCAGCTCCGGATCGCGAGCCGCCAACTCCTCCGCGAAGCGCTCCCAGAGGCGCAACGGCAGGTCGGCCTGCTCGCAGGCGTACTCCCGAGCCTTGCCGGCGGAGACCTCGCCGAAGTCGCGACGCTTCTTGCCCTTGCCCGTCGCCCTGGACGGGGGAGCCGCCTCGAAGCCCAGGAAGTCGGTGGAGAGAGCGGCTAGGTCGTGGCTGCGGCGGCTCGGGTCCAGGACGTAGGACGCCACCATCGCGTCTTTCAGCGGTCCGGCCAGCTCGGCACCGGCCCGTCGGCAGGCGATCAGCGACCGCTTCAGGTCGTGGCCCGCCTTGACGACGTCCGGGTCGGCCAGGAGGTCGCGAACCGACTTCATCTCCTCGCTGTCCAAGGGCGGCAGGTTGGGGACGATCTGGGGTTCCGCCCGGTTCGCTGGATCCGCCTGGTCCGCTGGGTCGGGCGCGTCCGGGTCGGTTCGTTCTCCCAGCCCGCCAAGCGCCAGGGTCATCGTCCCCGCCTCGTGGCCGAAAGGCAGGTAGAAGGCCCGCCCCGCCTTCGGTGCCAGCGCCAAGCCCGCCACCGAACCCCGCGTCGGCTCCAAAGTCCGGTTCAGCATCGCGACGCCCACCGTTCCCGCTTGCTGGCAGGCCCGAACCACATCAGCCACTTCCTCCAAGCTGGATACGACCGCGTACTCGCGTTCGACCGCAACATCGCCCCCGCCCCCGCGTCCGTCGGCCGTTCTGCTCGCCCCGAAGGAGCTTCCGCCGAGTCGCCCCAGCAGGGTGCGGAACTCCAGCTCCACGTACAGCTTCCGCAGCCGTTCTGCGTCGGGCGTCGTCGACACCCGCAGCGCGTCGAACTCCACATCCACATCCACATCCGTGCGAATCGTGACCAGCTCCTTGGAGAGGAGCACCTGCTTCCGGTTGGCCACGAGGGAGGTGCGCGCCCGCTTGGCTTTCAGCTCCTGGGCGCGGTCCAGCGCGGCTTCCACGGTCCCGTACTCATCCAGCAGCTTCACCGCCGTCTTCGGTCCGATCCCTGGTGCGCCCGGCACGTTGTCCGACGAGTCGCCCACAAGGGCCAGGTAGTCCACCACCCGGTCGGGCCGCACGCCGAACTTCTTGACGGCCCCCTCTTCGTCCACCCAGTGGGTCGCGACGCCACTAGGTCCCCCTCGGCCTGGGTTCAGCAGCCGCACGTTGCCGCTTACCAGCTGATAGAAGTCCTTGTCGCCGGAGACGATGACGGCCTGCGCTCCCCGTTGGGCGGCTCGGGAGGCCAGAGTTCCGATCACGTCGTCGGCCTCCCATCCCTCCACTTCGACGACCCGCCCGCGGAACGCCTCCACCAGCTCCCGTACCCTGGGCAGGCTGTCGCGCAGCTCGGCGGGCATCTTCTTCCGCGTGGCCTTGTACTCCGGGTACAGCTCCTCGCGGTGGCTCCGCCCCGAATCGAAGACCACGGCCAAGTACTCGGGCCGGTGCTCTTCCACCACGTCGTGGAGGAAGGTGGCGAAGCCGAAGGGGGCCGAGGTGTTCTCGCCCTTGGCGTTGGTCAGGGGCCGGTCCCCGAAAGCATAGAACGCCCGGTAGAGCAGGGCGTAGGCGTCGATCAGAAAGAGGCGAGGGGCAGCCTTGGCCGGGATGTCCATGGTGGTGGGGCGGAGTGTGCGCCTAGGGGATGCGCGAGGATGCGCGAGGGGGAAGCGCTCCTGCCGCCGGGCCGCGTGCGGCCGGTCTGGATCAGGCGCGGATCACGTTGGCCGCTTCAGGGCCCTTCTCCGTCTCCTTGACCTCGAACTCCACTTCCTCGCCTTCCGCCAGGGTCCGGAAGCCCGTCCCCTCGATGGAGGAGAAGTGGACGAAGATGTCGTTGCCCGACGATTGGGAGATGAAGCCGTAGCCCTTCGAGTCGTTGAACCACTTGACCGTCCCCTTGGCCATTCCTGCCGTCCTCCAAGCTGATGGGTGCCACGTCCGCGCCGGCGGCCTCCGGTCGGGGAGGTCGGTCGTCGCGCCGTCAGGGCGCATCATGGGCGGGGCAGGGCGGGGCGTCAAGCCAGCGGAGCCGATCCGATGCCTCCTCCGGCCCGTTGCCTCCCCCCGGCCGCTGGGGTTATCCTCCATTTTACTACCAAAACGGAGGCATACGGCTGTTTCAGAGGTGTCTGGAGCTCCATGGGACAGGCGAGTTCCATGGGGAAGGCGAGGCCAAGGGGGGTCGCTGGCCAAATTGGTAGTAAAATGCCACCAAAATGGAGGAAGTCCCGTGGCAACGCTCAACATCAAGGGGTTCCCGGACAAGCTCTACGACGAGATTCGGGAGGACGCTGAACGTCATCACCGCTCCCTGGCGGGGCACGTGACCTTCCTGCTCGAACGGGGGATACGCGCGCGCCAGCGTCCGTCGCTGGACCAGATTCGCGGGCTCGGGTGGGAGGTCTGGGCGGAGACCGGCGCTAACGAAAAGGCGCGGCGCAGGCACCAAGGTGGGGAAGATGGCGAGTGACGCGAACGGGCACGGGGCCAACGACGCGAACGGGCAGGACCTGAGCGCGGCTCAGCGGAGGGCGCTTCGACTCGTCGGCGAGAAGATATGCGTGGACGCTGGCGTGCTCGTCGCCTGGGTGGCGGACGACCCGGAGGTGGCTCACTTGGTTGCCCCCCTCTTCGAGCTGGCGGACCAAGGCCAAGTCCGGCTCGTGGCGTCCACCATGGTGCTCATGGAGGTGCTGGTGGTGCTGTACCAGATGCGGCGCTGGCAGCTGGCGGAGCAGTGCGCCTCTGCGCTGGTCGATTCGCCCGGCATAGAGCTGATCGACGCGGGGCCGGCCGTTGTACGGGCGGCGGCCCGGCTGCACGCCATCTCCGAGGAGTACGCTCGCGACGCGATCCACCTGGCCACGGCGCTGACGTGCGGTTGCGGCTTCTTCCTGACGACCGATCGAGAGGTACCCGAGGTTCCGGGACTGCAGGTGATACGGGTGGCGGAGTGGTAATACTTAGACGCCCCGGGCTGCTGGACGTGAGAAGTGCCACGTCACCCGCGTCAAGCTCCACCTCGCCGTCCCAGGCGTAGCGGGTCGCAGTGCTGTCGTAGCGGATCGCAGTGCTGTCGCTGGGTTGGGTGCCTGGGTCCAGCACCGCTTCGAAGCGCACCGACAGCGCCACGCGGCCCGGAGGGACGGGCAGCTCGCGGTACACGTAGACGGGGCGGTCGCCTCGCACGCCTTTCGGGAACACCGTGTCGCGAACGACCGTGCGGCCGTCGAGGGCCACGTCCAAGGCGAAGGGCGCGAGCGCGCGTGTGCACTCTCGGGGGCTTCGCATGTGGACGGGAAGCGCCGCCAACTCTTCCTCCGTGCGGGTTCGGCACGCCTCGACCGGCACGCCCCCGACTCGCCACGACAGACGGATCACGGCGTCGGCTCCGCCTCCGAAACCGGTCGGCACGCGGGAGAGCCACGCGACGCCTCCGGTCAGGGCGACGGCCAGAAGGACGGCCACGGCGCGACGAAGGATCATGAGCCGGGCGTCTCGGCCTCGCACTCCGCACCCACGGCGAAGTCGCGCTCTGCGTGCGCCGCCGCCATCGCCAGCACCTTCGCCCCAAAGCTGTCCAATGCGCGTCGTAGCACCCTTGCTTCGCTCGCGGTCACGTAGACGACCTGGATGCGACGGCGGTCGACCCGGTCCTGCAGCTCGGCTTCGCGCCCGTTGTGGAGTCGCTCGTTGAACCACTTGACCCCTTCGCGGCTTCGGCAGTCCCTCGGAGGACAGGCGGCCACCATGACGCCTCCTGCGCCGGCGCGGACCAGGTACTCGATCACGGACGTGTGAAGGTTGCCCACACAACCGATCGGGAAGAAGATCGGCGGGGCAGCCGCAAGGGCCTGCATACACCCTACGACCACCACGTCGCGCGGGCCGGGCTGCGCCTGGGCCAGGAAGTCCCTCACCGCGGCCAACTGGTCGCGTCCCGTCCGTCCGGGCGGCCCCACGCCCATCGGTGCGCACGAACCTGCGCATACTCCGCAGCTCACGCACCGGTCGGGGTCGACCCGACCCACCAAGCCGTCCCGCCCGTCGTCCCGCTCGACCATGGAGATGGCCTCGTAGGGGCAGTCCAGGAAGCACTGCTCGCACCCTGTGCAGTGGCGCGGGTTTACCCAGGACGGGGGCGGCGCCTTCTTCGCGCGCGGCTTTGTCTTCGTGCGCGGCTTTGCGAGTGCCGGAACCAGGAACGCTGCCGCCGCCATCGACCCGCCCACGACCCAAACCCAGCCTGCCGACATGGCTCGGGCCGCGGGCAGCCAGAAGCCGTACACCCAGTCCGCCGGCCCGGTCGCGGGGAGCCTCAGCAGGTCGGCCTTGGGACCCAGCGGAGGCGGCCACAGCACCGCCGCCACGGCAAGAAGGCCCAGCGAGCCCCACAACAGCCGCTTGGGAGGCAGGAGCTGGGCGCGGGCCAGTCGCGACACGTGCACCCACAGGAAGAGGGCCACGCCGACGGGCAGCGCGATGTGGGCGAACAGGTTCATGAAGAAGAATGCGCTCGGGAGAGGGGCCTCGCCGGTAAACGCCCGGCTCACGGGCTCGGAGAAGACGGGTAGCGCGTCCAGGAGGCGGGCCCCTTCCGCGGCAAGGACTTGGCCGTGGACGTCCCACGCCATCACGTATCCGGTCCAGCCGCAAACGAAGACGATGCCCAGCAGCACGACCCCCGAGACCCAAGCCAGTGCTCGCGGGCCCCATGTGCGCCGCTGGGCGAACATGCGAAAGCCGTGGAGGACCGCCGCCAGGACCGCCAAGGCGGACGCGTAGCGATGCAGCCCGCGAATCCAGCGCCCACCCCACCACTGGGCGTCGATCGCCGCCACGGATTCATAGGGCGCGCCGATCCGGTAGAAGAGAAGGAGGTACGCCCCCGTCGCCAGGAGGACGATCAAGCAGACCACCACCAGCGCGCCGGAGTGGTAGAGGGGGTTGAAGCGCCACGTGTAGAGCGCGTTGAACGCGGCGTCGAGGCGGGAGAGCGCCCGAAGGCTCCACGGTGCCTTGACCGCTTTCATTGCCTGGACTCCGCCAGCGCATCGGGTGCCCCGCGTTGCGCGTTCCCGCTATTGTTCATATAGTCATGATAATCAGACGAATGCCGAAGGCAACCCCCCACCACCGCCGTGATCCTCTCCCAGACCGCCGTGTACGCCCTCCGAGCGATGCTTCACCTGGCCGAGCGCCCCGACGACCGGCCACTGCGCGTGGACGACATCGCGTCCGCCCTGGACGTGCCCCGCAACTACCTGTCCAAGATCCTCCATGTCTTGGCCCGGCAGGGCTTGCTCCGGTCCACAAGGGGTCCAGGAGGCGGGTTTCGTCTCGCCTGTTCGCCCAGTCGCACGACTCTGCTGGAGGTGGCCGGCCACTTCGACGACATGGACGGCGAGCGCTGCCTGCTGGGCCGTCCGGAGTGCAGGGACGAGGACCCTTGCCCTGCTCACGGCCAGTGGAAGGACGTTGCCGCGGGGCTGCACGCGTTCTTCCGCAACACCACGATCGCCGACATCGCCCGCACACCGGCGAAGTCTTTTCCTGTCGCCAACCGGAGGCCGACCCAATGACCGACCAAGACCGCACCGGCGGCCAAACGACCGACCAAGACGGTACCAGCGCAGAGGCACCCCGCACTGACGCAGAGGCGCCCGACGCCGCCGAAGTCCCCTTTTTTCAGCGGCTGTACGACCGGCCGTTCGTGCTGCTGGCTTTGGGGTTGGCCGTCATGCTGATCCTGTTCACCGCGTGGGGCCTGTGGGAGGTGATGACGCTTCCCGAGGCTCCGCTTCCGTAGACGGCCCCTCCGCAACACCAGAAGGAACAAGCACCGATGAAGAAGGAGCAAGCACAGATGTACGCAACGGGCATCGTTCCCCCCCAGGGCGTTTGGTGGAAGCCGGCCCACAAGTCGGAGAAGGTGTGGGTCACCGTGGCCTTCGTCTGGTGCATGGTGCTCTTCGCCATGATGCCGGTCTGGCACCTGCGGGGAGGACAGAATCCGTCGGGGGTCCGTGCCAAGGTGGACCCGACGGCCTTCCAGGCCAGGGTTCAGGAGTTCATCCGCGACTACCAGGTCGGCACCGACCGGGGCTTTCCGGTCGTGGCACCGCCGCCGGGCAGCGACGTGTACATGATCGGGCAGATGTGGTCGTGGCTGCCGGTCCTTCAGCTGGAAAAGGACGCCGAGTACACGTTGCACCTGTCGTCGCTGGACGTGAACCACGGCTTCAACCTGTACCCCTTCAACGTCAACTTCCAGGTCGTTCCGGGGTACGACTACGGCTTGCGCATCGTGCCGACGGAGGCTGGCGAGTACGGCGTGGTCTGCAACGAGTTCTGCGGGGTCGGCCACCATCTGATGGTGGGCAAGGTGATCGTCGTGGACCCGGCCGCCGCCGACGGAGAGGGAGGCGCGCAATGAGCAGCCTCTTCCGCACCTGTCCGACTACCGGGCTGGGCGTGCACAGGGACGCCGACGCGCTGATCAAGGCCAACGCGGTGGCAGCCACGGTGGCGCTCCTTGTGGGCGGCGCTACGGCGGTGCTCGTGCTGCTCACGCGCTGGCAGGCCGTCCATCTCCTGAGCGACGTGTGGTTCTACCGCATCCTCACGGTGCACGGGATGAACATGCTGATCTTCTTCATCCTGTTCTTCGAGATGGCGGTGCTGTACTTCGCCTCTGCAGTGCTGCTCAACTCGCGGGTGGCCGCGCCAAAGACCGGATGGGCGGCGTTCGTGCTCATGGTTGCAGGCGCTGCAATGGTGGAGTGGGCCATGTTCACAGGCCGGGCCGATGTGCTCTTCACCTCGTACGTGCCCCTGAAAGCGCACTGGGCCTTCTACCTGGGCGTCATTCTGTTCGCCGTGGGCGCGATTTTGGTGACCACGATCTTCTTTGCGACCCTGGTCGTCGCCAAGCGGGAGAAGACGTATTCGGGATCGGTGCCGTTGGTGACGTTCGGTGCGATGACGGCGGCGATCATCGCGGCGATTACGCTCCTGCACGGTGCGGCGATCTACATTCCCACCTTCTTCTGGTCCCTGGGCCTCATGGACGTGGACGCGCAAGTATACCGTCTGGTCTGGTGGGGACTGGGCCACTCGTCGCAGCAGATCAACGTGGCCGCAATGGTGGCGATCTGGTACCTGCTGGGGGCGTTGACCGTGGGCGCCGTGGTGGTAAACGAGAAGATCAGCCGCACGGCGTTCGTCTTGTACATTCTGTTCATCTCCATGGCGTCGGCGCATCACCTGCTGGTGGACCCGGGGTTCGGCCCGACGTGGAAGATCGTGAACACGTCGTACTTCATGTACATGGCGGTGCTGGCGTCGATGCTTCACGGCTTCACGGTGCCCGCCGGCATTGAGCTCGGAATGCGCCTGCGCGGCTTCACGCAAGGGCTGTTCGGTTGGCTTCGGCGCGCGCCCTGGCACGATCCCGGCTTCTCGTCCCTGTGCCTCTCCGTGGTCGTGTTCGGGTTTGTGGGCGGCATCACCGGCGTCACTTTCGGGACCGAGCAGATCAACATCATCGCGCACAACACGTTGCGCATTCCCGGCCACTTTCACGCGACCGTCGTCAGCGGCACGGCGATGGCCTTCATGGGCGTCACCTACTATGTGATCCCGCTGATCTTTCGTAAAAAGATTGCCTTCTACGGCTTGGCAAAGTGGCAACCGTGGGTGTTCAGCGCTGGAATGCTCGTGTTCTCGATGGCGATGACTTTTGCCGGCACGTTCGGTGTCCCGCGCAGGCACTGGGACGTCACCTTCTCGGGAGCGCCGTTCGGCGTGGAGTACTCGGCCGCCGTGGACCTGCTGTTCGCGGTGATGGCGGCCGGAGGCTTGGTCGCGGCGGTGGGCGGTGCCATGTACATATTGGTCACCGTGTGGTCGGTCTTCTTCGGCAAGCCGCTGGGCGACGAAATGACGGAATCGGCCCTCGCGGGTGCCGTGCCGCCGGGGTTGTACACGCGGCCCTTCACCGAACTCCCGACCGAATCGCCCAAGCTCCAGGAGCACGGCCGGCTGGGGATGATGCCGGGCACCATGATCCTCGTCGGCGTCTTCCTGCTGGCGTTTGTCGTCTACTACTTCGCCAACTGGAAGCTGCTGTCGGCGATGTGGCTGATCGGGTGACGGCGGCCCGATGAATCTGACGACAGCCCCATGACTCTGACGGCGGCCCGATGGATCCTCCGCCCCCAAGATCGGTGGCCCGTAGGGGCGGCCGCGTTCGTCCTGGCCGTGTCCGCCGTGTGGTGGAGCTTCGCGCTGTTCGCGGTTCCGGGCGCGCCCGAATGGCTGGACCGCGCTCGCGCCGTCTGCTTCAACATCACCGAGAGCGGCCTACCGGACGCCAAGGGATGGTTGCTGTTGGTCGGTCAGCCGCCGGCGATGCTGCTGGCACTGTACGCGGGCTGGAGCAGCCAAGTGCGCGACACGCTGCGCCACTTCGCTCGTTCGTCCGGCGGGCGCGGGCTGTTGGCGGGCACGGGCTTCGCGGTAGCGGCCTTCCTGGCCATTGCCGCGGCCCGCGCCGCCAGCGTTCGCCTGCCGCCGCCGACCCTGGCCGCGGGGCTCGGTGCGAGCGCCGCCGAACTGCTGCCCGAGACCTATCCCCGCCTCGACCGTCCCTGGCCCGCGACCGAGGGCTTGGTCGACCAGCGCGGGAACGACTTCACGCTCGAGAGCCTCGGCGGCCGCCGTGCGTTCGCGACCTTCGCGTTCGGCCACTGCGCCACGATCTGCCCGGTAGTGGTGCGCAACTCGCTGGAAGCGCGGCGTTCTGGTCGGGTCCAACGCCCCTCCAGGGCCGATATGCCAGTCGTGGTGTTCACGTTGGATCCTTGGCGGGACACGCCTAGCCGGTTGCCTGCCCTTGCAGACCGCTTCGGCCTTGACCCCGTGCGCGACTTCATGGTCGGGGGCGCTCCCGAAGCCGTCACAGCCGCCTTGGACGCCTTCGACATGGTCCACCGGCGCGACCCCCGTACTGGCGATGTTGTGCATCCGGCGCTGGTCTACTTGGTCGAGAGTGACGGCACGCTGGCCTACGCCTCCACCGGTGCCACGAGCGATCTGGTGCAGCTGGCGGAGAGGTTGCGGTCGCCCTAGGGTTCTTGAACCGCGAAGAACGCGGGACTCGACAAGGAGGGGCGATGCAACGGAAGGCAAGCGTCTCGCGCAGGGGCTTCCTGGCGACCGGGGCCGCTGGGTTAGCCGGCGTCTCCGTTTCGGGTTGCGGTGCCGCCGAAGAGAACGGTCGGTCGGCTGGCGTCGACGCTCGGTCCGCCATTGGCCGCCGGCTCGTGACTCCCGCCGACGCCAGCGACGATGCATGGGCCCAGGTACGCAGCCGATTCGTTCTGGAGCCCGGCGTCGCGTACATGAACAACGCAAGCCTGGGGATGCCGCCGGCATCGGTCGCGGAGGCTGTCGGAGCCGGGTACGAGGCGCTGTCGCAGGAGCCGTTGCAGGCGAAGAACGCGCTGTCGGAGGCGATCGCCGGCAAGGTAACGCCCGGGCTTGCAGCCCTGCTGGGGGCCGACGCGGACGAGATCGCGCTGACCAGAAACGCCAGCGAGGCCCTCCATCTGGCGGCTTTCGGCGTTCGGTTGCGTCGCGGAGATGAGGTGCTGGTGACCAGCCAGGAGCATCCTGCGGCCCTGCGGCCCTGGGAGGTGCGGGCGGCGCGCGACGGCATCCAGGTGATCCAGGTGGCCGTGCCCAGCCCCCTCGACAGCCCTGGCCAAGTCGTGGAGCTGATGGAAGAGGCGATCACGCCCGCGACGCGAGTCGTAGCCTTCTGCCACGTCACCCGTGGCGGCCACCTCTACCCCGTGCGGCAACTGTGCGCGATGGCGCGGGAACGGGGGTGCACAAGCCACGTGGACGGCGCTCAGGCCGTGGGCATGTTGCCGGTCGATCTCCGGGAGCTGGGGTGCGATACCTACTCGGCGAGCTTGCACAAGTGGTTCCTGGGGCCGATGGGCACTGGCGTCCTGTACATCCGGGCCGGCGCTCGCGAGCGGATTGAGTCGGTCTTCGCGACGGAGGATGGGTCTGGTGGTGCGGCCTACCGGCCGCCGGGAACGGCGCCGTTGCCGTTGCGGGCGGCGCTGGGAGCGGCGTTGGAGTTCATGGAAGACGTGACCGTGGAGGCCGTCGAAGCCCGGACTCGTCACCTGTCGAACTGCCTCAAGTCGCAGCTGGCGCAGATCGACCGGTGCACGTTGCTGAGCGGCAACCCGGAGGTCTCCTGTCCCGGCTCCACGATCTTTGAACTGGACGGCGTGGACGCCGTGGAGGCCGTCGAGCTCGTAGCGGAACGGGCCCGTATCCACATTGACGAGCACCAGCGCGACGGGCACAACGCCATCCGCGTATCGACCCACGTCTACAACACGCAGGCCGAGATCGACCGGCTCGTCGTCGCTCTGGAGGGGTTGTAGAGGCGACGCGAAGGTGGAATCTTACCTACACAGCAAGGCTTCGACTTCGCGGTACAGCTTGTCGAACGACCTTGCAGTTTTGCGTGCGGCATCCATGTCGAACACGGCTGTCAGCCCCGGCTGATCGGTAGACGGACTGTACGCTTGCCCCTCCGTCATCTGCTTGCTCAGCCAGCCCTTGGCGTCTCGAACGGCCTCGGGTTGGGGTGGTGGGGCAATGTGTTGCGCAAGGCCCCTTTGTCCAGCAATCGATTCAGTTGTGGCAAGGAACCACGCTTCGTATTCCATGTTTGCCAGCACAACCGAAATACGCCGGTCGGCACGGGCTGCTCGTGCGCGCTGAAGAATCTCGGTTGCTACGTCCTTGGGGCAATCGCCGTTGGCGTCCAGCAGGATCAACAACCGTCCCTCTGGTCCAGATCGCCGGGCAACGAACTCCACGATTCGTTCCACTTCGTCTGACTTCACGAAGCGCTGGCGCTGAACTCGATAGGGCCTCAGAACCCTGATACTCACTCCGGGAGCAACTCGCTGGGCAATTCTGCGAACAAGCACAGGGACGGCGGCCACCTCGCCATGCCCTTCAACGATCGAAGCAATCGTCATCATCATTCAGCCGTGCGGCCAGTTCGGAACATCCGAAGCTGTGTCGGTACGAGGTTGATACTCTTTGGATCCGGGATCAGCTGGTCCACACGCAGGAGTTCGCCTGCCGTAAACAGGCCCTCCTTCAGGGCTGAACGCCCGGCTTCGTCCAGGGGCCCAATGTGGGTGATGCCTTGCTTGGCCACTACTGCAAGCACCGATTCGCCCGCTGTGCCAAGGCTGTCGAGAAGGTCGGCGCTGTGGCTGGTCACGAATACCTGGGAATGCTGGGCCGCCTCCCGAAGAGCGTCCAGAAGCACGCCTGCGCCCGCGGGATGCAGGGCAAGCTCCGGTTCTTCGATTCCCACGAGCGACTGCCTGCGGTCGTCCGTGGCTCCGCAACCTTGGAACAGCGCAAGCAAGACGCCGAACGCTCGAAGCGTCCCGTCCGACATGTTGGCCGCGCTGAAGCGCCAAGGGTGTTGAGCGCCCTTGACTTCCTGACCAAATTCGAGGGTCTCCAGCGTATCTAGCATCTTGCGTTCCACTCGGACCAAGCCAGGCACGATTAGGCCGAGGTAGTTCTCGATTCGGTGCTTGAACGTTGGCGAACGCGCAGCCAAGTCGGCCAAGACGCCGGCGGCGTTGCGACCGTCTCTGGCCAGCAAGTCGCTTGGGTCGGGCGACTGGGGCCTCCGAACGACCTCGGGAATCAGATTGTAGAACCCCATTCTCAAGAACGCCTCGTAGACTTGATCAAAGGGTTCAATGCCCGAGACGGTGACAAGATACAGCCGACGGGGATGCGCACGGGGAGGCGACGAAAGCGTGCTGGATTGGACCTTGCCTCCATGCACCCGATAGTGACCGTTGGATGCGTCCTTCCCGGTCGACCAAACAACGCATTCCTCCTCTCGAATCTCGTAGGATCGCCCTGCTTTGGCCGCTATCGCGAACGCATAGCGTCCCCGGTACTCGGCGAAGCGGAAGTCGAGCCGAATGCCAAAGTGGTTGGGATGCCCCCCTGACCGTCGCCTGACCTCGTTGATGCCCCCTCGCTCGTGGAGCGCGTGGTCGGTCGTCGATCGCAACGATTCCGCCACGAAGCGCAGGGCGTCGATAAAGTTGCTCTTCCCGGATCCGTTGGGCCCAACAAGAAAGGCGACCTGGGACGGCGAGACGTCGCACGCGGCAATGCTCTTATAGTTGCGAAGCACAACGCGGGTAAGGAACCGGCGGTCGTTGTCGAGTGCTGTCATGTCTGACCGTTTCTTGGTGTTGGCGTCGGGACGGCTTGCCTTACCGTACCTTGCGCCTCGGGCGTTCGCAACACCAACAGCTCCGAGTCCAGTCCTTGCTGGACCAGGTCCAGACGGGGCGATGCGGCGGCGAGCGAGCGCGCCGGCACGTAGGACACGCGGAAGGGGAAGAGACTCGGGTGATTGAGCAGATTGCTGGGCTGAGCGGGCTCGCCATCACGGACATGAAGGGCGGCCTCGGCCAGCCAGGCGACCAGCTCTGGGCTTGATATCGGATGGACTTCGGCGGAGGCGTAGCGGCCGCGGATCGCCGTGTCGCTCAGGACGCCCAAGTTTACGAACGAGCGAAGGACGCGCCGGGTAGCGCGGACGACGGTGGGACGCTCGCCGTGGTGCTCCTGGACGCGACGGTTGATCTGGGCGGCCGTCGCGACGCCCTGTAGGCGCAAGAGTCTGCCGACTCGGGCCGCCACCACGCTCCAGAAGGGGTAGGCCGCCATGGTCATGCCCCAATGGATGGTGAGGCGGCCAGCGGCGTCTGTGTGGTCCAGAAGCGGGAGAGCGGCGTCACGCAATGGGGTTAGGCGCGACGGGAGACGGCACCAGATGCGCGTCAGGATGGTGACCGTCTTCTCTCGGTTGCCCCGAACGGCAGTCCCGCCCACGGACACCTTGTCCAGCAGCATCTCGTTGAGCGTCGCGGCGACATGGGCGCAGTCGTGACCGGCACGCACCAAGCCCGCCGCCTCGTCCAGCCATTCCAGGCGCACGCGCTGGCTGATTCCCACGGGGCGAAGTGCACCGCTGCTCAAACGTCCGTTCTCCTGTCGATGCGCACCAGGGGCACGATGACCTCCTCCAGCGAAGTCCCTCCGTGGCCGACGATCCGCTCGGCCTGGGCGACGAACGCCGACCGTCCGGGGGCCAGCAGAGGAAAGTAGTCGCTGGGGAGACCGGTTGGGGGCCATGGCCGGGCGTCCGGGAACTCGTCCGCGGCCCGTCGTCGCAGTGCCGCGCTGGGGTAGATGTGGGCTCGCTTTCCGCGCATGTCGGCGACCTTCTCGCCGGTCGGACGACCGCATCCCGTTGCCTCCACGTTTCCGTGGTCGGAGGTGAGCCAGACCCGAAACCCGTTGTCCAGCAGCAGGTCGAGGAGCGCGGTCAGGTAGGGACCCCGCGCCCACTGGCGGAGTTGGCCGTGCATTCCCCGGGCGCCGAGCACCATGCCGTGCATCATCCTGTCCACCGTGTCCACGACCAGCCCGGCGACGCGCACTCGCGGGCCGGAGACCAGGTCCGCCACCGGGTCCAGCGAGCCGTCGCCCAGCTTCTTCTGGTAGACGACGGCGTCGTCGGCGAGGCCGCGGTCTGCCCAGAAGCGCTGCCACAGCTTGGGTTCCCGGCTCGTTGAGTGAATGCTGTCTGGAAAGCACAGGGGCGACTGGCCCGCGAACGCGGCTTGGCGCGACACGGAGGTAAGCGTCGGAATCCACGCGAACACGGCGTCTTCGCGGAAGCGGTAGCCGGCGGGCCGCAGTTGCGTCAGCTCCTCGCGAACCGTGACCCATTGGTCCATGGACAGGCCGTCCACCACCAGCAGGGCCGCCTTGTTGTCGGAGGCGTTGTCCACATGTTGGGACAGAAGGCGTGGGACGTGGTGCAGCATCACGGGCGGCGCCGGGGGCACGTTGGCCAAGCCAGCGTACCGTTTTGTCAGCCACCTGGCGAAGGCGGCGTCCACGCGGGGGCGCAACGCGGCAAGGCTGGGCGCGGACTCGACCGACGAGGCCGTCTCGGGGTCGCCCATGTCCAGCGCGGTGGCTTCGGCCCATCTCCGGGCGAACCGTTGCCACTCGCCGTAGCGTGCCTCTGGGTCGGGCACGGCCTCGGCCACCGCCTCGACGAGCCGGTCCAGCCGCTGCCGCCGGGCGTCGGTGGAGCCGTCCGGCGACTGCACTCCCGTCGCGATCCAAGTGCCGGCAAAGGAATCGGCAGCCTTGTGGGCTACCGGTCGCAGACATCCTTCGAGGAACAGGTTGTCGATGTAGACGCGGACGGCGGCGTGGTTGAACGGCAGCTCCGCTGGCCCTGGGTAGGCGAGCTTGGCGTTGTCGGGTGCTGGCGAGGCAGGCGAGCCGGGGTCCTGGCCGGAGGCACGGTCCTGGCCGGAGGCATGGTCCTGGTCGGAGGCACGGTCCTGGTCGGAGGCGCGGTCCAAGAAGGGAGACCATCGCTCCTGCAGAAACGCAAAGAACGCCTCCCGGTCGGGTACGATTGCATCCAAGGGCCAGTTCCCGAAGCGCCCCTCCCTCTGCAAGGCCCGAACGAGGTGTTTGGCCAGCGTTGTGGGAAGCGGCCGGCCGCCGTGGTGGACGCTCAGCAGGGCGCGAAGCAGCTCCTGCGGCTCGCGGACGAGTTCCGTGGCGATTCCAAAGACGTGGCGGAGAACGAAGTCCTCGGTCGCACCGTTGCCCATGGTATCGGGGCGCTCGCTCTCCACCGCTCTGTACAACCGGTCCCAGCACTCCGACCCGAGCTTCGCAACCACCCTCCGGCTGAGCGTGGGAAAGATCGCCTGGAGCCCCAAGGGGATGCATCTCGCGAACCGGGTGACGTCGTAAGGCAGGTCTTCCGTTTCCAGACCGCCTTCCCTGGATACCACGACGACGAGACAGGGAGACGACTTGCGTTCGTCCCAGTAGGTCCGGCCCCGCGACTCGTAAGCGTACCGGAACGGCACCGATTCCTCGAAGAGCAGCACCTCGAACTGTCGCTGCCGAAGCTCGACCAGGACGAGCTCGTCCAGGATCAGGCCGTCGGGATCGGTCACGACCGTCAGTCGGGCCGCGCCTGGAGGGAAGTCCTGCAGGATGCGGTCGCGCCAGGATGCTCGACTCCCGGTCGCGCTTCCAGCCTCGGCCTGCGGCAGACGGCCCGGCGTCGTCAGTGCCCGTGTCCCAGCGGCGCGAACGACTTCTGCCAGCCGACCATCAGGGTCCAGTCGGTCTGGAGTTGGGGGCCGTTCAGGTCCTGGTAGAGGGGCAGAGTCCACTCGGCGGCGATTCGGTGGCCCTTCAAGAGTCCGTCAGGGAAGTACACGTTGGCGCCGAGGGGCAGGTCGACGCGGGTTCCGCCGCGCAGCTCGCTCCTTACTGTGGGGGCCATCATCGGGTTGCCGTAGGCGGCGTCGGCACCGGAGTAGTTGCCGGACCGCTTCGCCATAGCCCGAACGGACAGGCTGATCCAGTCGGTGGCCTTGACTGCGAACCAGCCCATGGCTTCGCCGGCGTGTCCCTTGCGGTAGCCGCGGGAGTTCTCGCCCAGCTGCATCGTGTAAGGCATCTGAACAGCGCGGCCCATGCTCATGGGGTTGGGCCCAGTCTGCTCAATGGAGCCGACGGGCACGCCGACGCCGAGGTTCAGGTGGGCGCGGACGGCCCCCTGGCCCTTCAGCCGCACCATGGCGGTCACGCCTGCGTCTCCCACGCCGGAGGAGCTGGCTTGGAAGGCGCCGCCCATTCTCGTGAGGTGGTCCATGGACTGACTGGTCCAGTTCAGCATGGCCATGAGCGTGACCGCGTCGCTGGGCGCGTACATGAGGCCCGCCATGTGCATGTCCATGGTCATTTCGGTCGGTGAGACCATGAAGCTCCTCAGCATGTCCTGGGCGGAGAGTCGTCGGTACCGTCGCGGTTCCCCGCCATCGCCATCCGCATGAACCGGTAGGAGACCATGAACTCGCCCTTGGAGTGCGATCCATGCGCCGGGGCGCACGGGTGTCGTGAATCCCATTTCCCTCGTCCTTGTCCAGTAGGCTTTTATGTTTTGGAAAGAGCAGATTCCAGAAATGCTGTCAGGACGAAGGCGGAGGGTTGGCGAAGGGTAGGAGGTGGGGTAGGAGACGGGTCTGCAGGGGACGGTCGGAGGGCGCGGCGACGCGCAGGACACCGGGCCACACGAGGTCGCGGCTGGCCCTGTCGTTGCTCGCCGGCGATGTCGGGCTTTCTGGAGGACGGGCACCAGCCAGCGCAGGTGCAGGACTGGCCGCCGTCCTGGTGGTCACCGCTGTCCTCGTGATGGTCGTCGGCGACGTGGGAGGAGTTGTGGCCGGAGCCGTGAGGTCCCGCTTCGGTCGGATGCGCAACGTGTTCAGCATGGTGGCGGCACGCGAAGGCGGTTATCCCGGGGGCCGTCGCCGGTACCGCGAGGACCATCGCCAGGGCAACGACTAGCCGCCACCCCGTTACGGTCGATGCCCGGGGACTCCTGGAAGCAGGCGGCGCTGACGCTCTCCGACGACGTTTCGGCGCACGTGTACTCATCGTGGAGAACAGTAATGCCGGGCAGGCGGTCGTGCCAAGGGGGGCTCGGTCGTGCCAAGGGGGCCGGGAAGTGGGACCTGGGTGCTGTGGAATCGCTTGACCTGCCTCCTTCACCTCGGTACCGTCGAAGGGACTCTCAACCGTAGAGGGGTATTCTCAATCAAGGAGCAACTATAGTGGCAAAGGTAATCCAAGCATCCTGGGACGACTTTGACAGAGTTGCAGGGGCGAGCCGTGAGCGACTCTTGGTATGCACTCCCTACTATAGTGCGCGCGGGCTCAGTCACCTGTCCAGGGTGCTGCCGTCCGGTGTCGGCTTGACGTTCATGAGCCGGATCAGCCCATCTGAGTGGATCAGTGGCGTCTCCAGCCCTGATGAGTTGGTTCGACGGCTGGTGCCGTTGCAGGATGAAGGCCATCTCGTTCAACTGGTCGTGCACCAGCAGCTGCACGCCAAGGCATATCTTGCCGACTGCTCCACGGGCCTTGTCGGCTCCGCCAACCTGTCGTCTGCCGGCTTCGAAAAGAACTTCGAGATCATGCTAGACCTCACCGAGGACGAGGTTCTGGCCGCTACCAAGCTCATCGACGCGGAGGCCGACCGATACGGTAAGCCGCTGGCACTGGAAAAGCTCGAAGAATGGGTTTCCATCCACTCCGAAAGGATTGCCGAGAAGAGAGAGGAGACCTCCGATTCACAGAATCTTGTCGAAGCACAGCGGGAACTGGACGGGCTGCTGGGATACGGGCAACGTCGCGCCGGAACGAGCGAGGTTGCCGAGATCGACGAGTTTGGCGAGTGGCTGAAAGCCAATAGGTCGCTTGCCGGCGCGTCGGTGCTGCATGATCGCCATCTCAACATCGGTGGTCAGAACCTAACCGGACACTTCCGACAGAGCTACTACGCGGCGTGTCGCTTTCTCTGGGAATACGGAGACTACATCGGTTCCCTTGTTGTGGACCTGGATTCGATGGACGCTAACGACATCTACCAACCAACCGAATCGAACGCTCCTCGACGACTGGGTTCGGCACCTGGACGACCATGCTACCAGCCGTACCGATCTCTGGGACTACGCCGTGTTGCGAGGGATACTGCCGCCCAACCTGGGTGGGACGCGAATCGGCGGCGGTGGCGGGAGTAGCACCCTGAAGCGGATGTTGCCCTTGGCGGCCCGGTTCATACATGAGAAAGGCGCGTAGGCAGCGGGTGGCAACGACGCTCTTTGATCAGGCGGGTGAGAGCCAGGGCTCCCGTGCGACCGCCCTTCTCGAATCCGATGCGCACCGGCAACGGCTAGCGGCTGCCATGCCGCGACTAACGGAGACGGAAGGTGCGCCAGTCGAGAGCACCGACAGAGTCCTGGACGTCTCTCTACCTCCCTACTACACTGCCTGCCCAAGCCCATTTGTCAGCGAGCTTGCAGTCTCGGCACGCCGCCCGTCGGGGCCACCTTCCGAAGCTTCGTCGGACGGTTCCGCCGAGGTGGTTGCGTTCGCCGCAGACGTCTCCGTGGGCAAGAACGATCCGCTCTACTTCGCCCACTACTACAGCACTAAAGTGCCGCCGGGCGCCATTGTCCCGTACATTCTGCACTTCACGAGGCCTGGGGACGTCGTCCTCGATGCGTTCTGCGGAACCGGCATGACTGGTGTGGCGGCCCAACTGTGCGCCAAAGAAGGGGACGGAGCACGACAGGCCATACTCAGCGACCTCAGCCCTGCCGCATCTTTCATCGCGGCTGGCATGAACGCGATCGGTGCGCTGGCCCAACACTTGGACGAGATCGAGGAGATCGTTGTCGCGGTCGCTCGGGACCACGGGGAGCTGCTGCAAACGGCCCACGTCGGCTGGCCCAGAGGCACAACCGATGTCGCCGAACGAGTCAACATCGACGGCGGTCGCGACCCGTCCCAGGCACATGGTCACATCCAGTACGTCGTTTGGTCCGACGTGTTTCAGTGCTCCGCCTGTGGTAGCAGGATAGTGTACTGGGACTTGGTCTTTCGGGGTCCCAAGCGGCGGACGCCGAAGGAGGTACCATGTCCAGAATGCGGTTCCCTGCAATCGATTCGCACGCTGCACCGCTCTTGGACCACCCGGTTCGATGTCGAACTCGGCAGGGTCGTGCGGCAGGCCGAGCAGCAGCCCGTCATGATCAACTACACCGTGGGCAAGCGGCGCTTCGAGAAGGTGCCGGACGACGCCGATCTGGCGCTTATCACCCGCCTGGAGCAAGCGTCGGTTCGCTCGGAGCCGCCCATTGTGGCCATGCCCGACGGCTTCAACACGCAACAGCCGAGGCAGTCACACGGGTTCACGCATCTGCATCATTTCTTTACTAGGCGCAACCTGGCGTTGTTGACGGATTTCTGGGAGCGCGTGCGCGGGTTGAAGTGCCGCGAGGCCCGCTTTCTGGGATTGTTCGTGCTTACGGGGGCGCTCCAGCGAGTCTGCCGCTTGAATCGGTACATGCCGAACCACGACCGCCATGTTGGCCCGCTATCGGGGACATTGTACGCCGCGCCGCTGACGGCCGAGATTCCGGCCACCAACTACCTGCGGAGCCGGATCGCCGACCTGCGCAGATGCGGCAGTGGCCCCCGGGGCAAGGGCGTCGTGGTCGGAACGCAGAGCGCGACCGACTTGCGGAACGTACCAGAAGCCGTGATCGACTACATCTTCACCGACCCGCCGTTTGGCGGAAACCTCAACTACTCGGAGCTGAACACCCTCGTTGAAGGCTGGCTCGGCATCCGCACCGACCCCACCCGGGAGGCCGTCGTCAACCGGGTGCAGGGCAAGAGCCTAGCGGACTATCGACGCCTGATGCTGGGGGCGTTTCGCGAGTACTTCCGGGTGCTCAAGCCGGGTCGATGGATTACCGTCGAGTTCCACAACTCGCTGAACGCCGTCTGGGTTGCCATACAGGAGGCACTCTCCGAAGCTGGCTTCGTCGTCGCCGACGTGCGCGTGCTCGACAAGAAGAAGGGGACGACCAAGCAGCTCAGCTACGCCTCCACGGTGAAGCAGGACCTGGCGATCTCGGCATACAAGCCACGCGAGAAGATGGAGAGCCGTGCCCGACTGCAGGCTGACCGCGACGACAGCGTATGGGACTTCGTGCGGATGCACTTGGCGAAACTGCCGTCCCCCGAGGTCAGAAACGGTGCCGTGGAGGCGATTGCGGAGCGCCAGAACTACCTGTTGTTCGACCGCATGGTTGCATTCTACGTACAGCGCGGGGTGCTGGTACCGATTTCGGCTGCCGAGTTCTACCAGGGGCTCGTCCGACGCTTTCCCGAGCGGAACGGACAGTACTTCCTTCCCGAGCAGGCGGAGCAATACGACCGGCGGGCGGCGGACCGTCCGGTCGCTCCAGCGCAGTTGGAGCTGTTCGTCCGGGACGAAGAGTCGGCGATTCGGTGGCTCCGCCAGGTTCTCTCCCGCCAGTCCCAGTCGTTCCAGGAACTGCACTCCCAGTTCCTGCGCGAAACAGCGGGCTGGAGCAAGCACGAACGCCCGGTCGAGTTGTCCGACCTGCTTGAGCAGAACTTCCTGTCCGACGAGGCCGATCGCTGGTACGTGCCTGACCGCCACAAGGAGGCCGACCTGATCCGGTTACGGGAGCGGGCACTGCTTCGGGAGTTCGCCGAGTACAAGAAGGCCGACGCGCCAAGGCTGACTGTGTTCCGAACCGAGGCGGTGCGAGCCGGGTTCCGCCAGGCGTGGCAGGAGAAGGACTACGCCACCGTCGTTGCCGTGGCGAGGAAGATCCCCGACCGCGTGCTCCGGGAGGACCCCAAGCTGCTGATGTGGTTTGACCAGGCCATGGTGCGGGTGGAGAGGGAGGGTGGGGGTTGAGGTGGGGCTAGGCCAGATTGGCTACGGTCGGCCGATAGCTAGCTCCACAGCAAGTTCGTCCAGCTTTTTCTCTACGTCGGGGTGCACTTCGGCCGCCGTCATACCCTCCGCAATCTCCACGCACTCCCGGTCCCTCCACGGCACTCCTGCACTCTCCATGACATTCGCTATAATTCCTTTGCCCTTGGTGTCGAGAAACTGATTATCCGCGAGCGGATCTTTGATTACCACCGGTGGCCAGTTCCCTTCCAAGTGTTTCTCGGCGCGGATCTTAGCCTTGTTTCCTCCCCGTCGTACCACCACACGCATTATGGCATCTGGATGAAGCAAGTAGTTTTCGATCTCGTACCGATGCCAGTAGGTCCTGGGCGGTGTCGACCGCATTGCCTCGTCGCGGGTGCTCTGCGAGATGTCGTTGTTGTTCCTGTCGCGCAATTCGATTCCTCGCAACGATGGCACAACTGTGTGAAGTGCTCGATAATGCGTTTTCGCGAATTCACGTCCCTCCTTTTTCGCCGTGTGCACGATGAACGGCTTCTCCAAGAACGACAACAGCGGATGCCCTATCGCCTTCGCCCAGGCTCTCAAGATGGGGACGTCCGTGTCGCCTTCAACATAGATAATGCGCCCCACGACCAAGGCCGTATGGATGTCGCTGTTGGTCACGACACGCAGTGCTTCCTTGAGCACTGGCTTGTGCTGGACTTCAAGCAACCCCGTATTCGTCACGGAACGCAGACGATCCAAATCTACCTCGTCAACGAGCACGTCGGAATGAGTGGAGACAACAAGCTGATCCCATTCCTCGTGCGGATGTCGAGCTTGATCGCGACCGTTCTTGCCGAGCAGCAGATTTTGGGCTCGATCTAGTTGGCCGTACACTTCGTTCTGCAACAAGCGATGAAGATGCATATCGGGTTCGTCCACCAAGATTATGTTGGCTCTGCTGTACAGCAAGCTAGAAAACAGCAGGAGCACCTGAAGAAAGCCACTGCCGGCACAGGCGATTTCGAGTAGAGAGTCGCTCTCCGAATGCCGGTAGTACACGCGAAGTGGGTCTCCTCCGCTGGGTCGGCTGACCGTATAGCCGAACAGAGAATGGATGCTGTTCACCAAAGCATCCCACGCATCATCCGATTCCGACAGGCGCAACAACATGTTTCGCAGTACGCTGGCGCCGCGACCGCTGGACAACCGAATCGGCAAGATGTGGTCGGCAAGCTCGGCTTCGTTCTCCTCAATGCGTAGCGCGGAGGATATGTACACGGGCGCAAGTGGTCTGTGCAAGCATGCACGCAACTCCTTTCCTAGAACGGCATCAGCAGGGCGAACGGCCAGTGTGGCACTGGTACGGAAATGCAATTCGAGTGCGACATGCCACTCGGTCGTGTGCATTTCTAGAACGATAGGTTGCTTCTCTGGAACGACAGGTTCTTGCACAACCTTGTTGTACCACAGATCAGCGAAGTCCAAGACCGAGACCGACCGTACGGTGTCAACGGTAGTCGTGACGTAGCCATTCTCCGATGTGCGCACGGGAGCACTGCCGTCCTCACGTAGCCAGCCGGCGGCGGCCTCGTCCTTGCTCCAGTGCCACCACGCTTCGGCCCATAGTGAAATCGCCTGTAGCAGTGTCGTCTTGCCGCAGTTGTTCGGGCCCACAATCACGAGGCGGTCGTCAAGGTCAAAGCTCGCAGACTTGAAGCGCTTGAAGTTCCGAACTTCCAGCTTGCGGATCATGGTCGGTGCGCTCGGTTTCGTCGGGGGACGAAGAGCGGCGGGGCTTCGTGCCACACGACCCGGCCGCGGCGCAGCCAGTAGTGGCAGTTGCAGGGCAGGGCGGTGACGTGGATCGACGGGCGAAGGGAGAGGGTGCCGTCAGGGTGTTCCTGGACGCGCCAGTGGGGCGTCACCTCGGGCGACACGTCTAGGTTGACCGACTGGCGGCAGGCGCGGCGGGGACACGCGACGACGGCGGAGAAGGAGTGCCGACGACCACCGACCACGTACACAGTGCGGGGCAGGGGCGCGTCGGGCGGGTCGTCCACCCACTCGGTGCGGTACGGTCGGAAGCGCGCGAACACGTTCGCCAGGTGCTTGATCATCGCACGGTGTTGTTCTGCACGAGGACGCTGGCGTCGCCCGCGCCGGCGTACTTGGCGAAGAGTGGGTGCGGCTGGCCAGAGTCGTCGGTGGCTTCGTAGGCGCCGTGGACCAGTCGGACGCGCTGCGTGGCGAAGCAGCGGTTTCGGTCGAGGCGGTACGAGTGGAGCCGCGCCATGAAGTCGTTGAAGGCCAGGCACGCGGCCTGCATGTTGAGGGAGATCACCGCCGGCTGGTCTTCGCCGACTTCCTGGAGGTAGCCGGCCGTCCGCTGCAGCTCATAGTGGGCTTGGTCGTTTCGCCGCCAGTTCTCCGCCGTGACCTGCTCCATGGTGTAGGCTCCGCGCGACAGGAGGCTGCTTCCTTCGGGATGGACGTAGTGGGCAACGGCGTCGGCGTCGGCAACGCCGCCCTGGCCGTCGGCATCGAGATTGACCCCGACGTCGAAGTAGGGTAGACAGTACGCGCTCGCCAAGCAATCCAGGTGATAGCGGCCGAACGCGGAATCGACGCAGCCGAAGAGCACGTCGCAGTCGATCAGGGCCGCCACCGCTTCCTGCGAGTCGGTCAAGCAACAGTGCGCGTCCACAGACGTGCCGAGGCCCATCCTCTCGACCGCCTGGCGCAGCGCGTCCACCTTGGGCCGTCCCGCCTGGGCGTCCTCCAGGGTGCCGTTGACGATGCGGTTCAGGTTCTCCGGCTCCATCACGTCGTCGTCCACCAGCACGATCGCGCCGACGCAGTTGCGCGCCAGAAGCTCCACCACGACGCTGCCGGTGCCCGAGCATCCGACCACGCCGACCCGGAGGGAGCGGAGCAGCTCCAGCGTTCCCTGGCCGAAGGTCTGGGCGATCCGCTCTTCGTGCTCCTGGACGCCCGCGCTCGCCGAGCCGACGCCTGCGCTCGCCACATCGCGCTTCCAGATGCGCACGTCTTCGCCGACGGCGGACACTGCGCCTGCCTCGACGAAGCTGCCGTCCGGCGCCACCGTGCGGGCTCGGATGCGCAAGTCCGGCGTCATGATTGCCGAGCCGTTCATGCGGCCGTCGTCGAACCAAGCGGAGACCGACTCGAAGAGCTCCCGGTCCGTCTGGTCGTCCAGCTCCGAGAAGCGCGGGTTGCCCGTGGGATGCGAATGAATCGTCACGATCGACTGGCCGTTCCTGTCGATCGACGCGATCCGCTCGGGTTCCAGGTAGTCCGAGAAGGGCCAGGACACGAAGTCGCTCTTCCTCTGCGAGCGCCGGTGCGGCAGAAGGAGCGTCTCCGAAACGACGAGACGCTGGTGCCGCCTTCCGGTCCCCTGGTTGCATACGAGTACCGCCGCGGCTTCGAGGCCGTCGCCGGGGAAGAGGTGTTCCGACACGCGCCGGTGCTGGCTGGCGGTCATGGCCAGCAGGGTGCTTCTCACGGGTTCACTTCCGTTTCCAGCTCTCGCCGGATGTACTCGATGTGCCTGACGATGCTGTCCTCGCCGGGCTTCCAGTCGTAGTGCCGGGACCACCGCTGCCAGTTCGTGTCGAAGTGCGCTTCCTCCACCAGAGCGCCGATCTCCTGGCCGTCGGCCCTAGCCAGCGGCGGGTGGAAGTAGAACATGTCCAGCCCGGCCCCGGGGTAGCCCGTGGGGATCAGCACCATCAGTGTGCTCTGGCGCCGGTTGAAGCCCCGTGGGATCGGGAAGTCGTTGATGAAGAGGCCCCACTTGCAGTTGTCTGGTCCCTCCGCCTTGCGGTCCCAGGTCGATCCGTGCTGCTTGTCGAACCAGTCCAGGTACTGCTCGTCCTCGTCGGGCAGCCGGTATGGGGGCGGCGAGCGGTCGGGCTCGTCCATTCAACCCTGCTGCGCTTGCCTGCGGACGGTCTCGAAGCGCTCGACGCCGGGCTCCGCAAGATCGACCTCTTCGTGGGCCTCGATCCTGATCCGGCGTCCTCCGCGAAGCTTCTGGTTGAGAGCCCAGTCGGCGGGCCGCTTCTCCACCAGGCCCAGGACCTCGGCGCCGGACACCACGCGCTTCTCGACCACGAACTTCTTGTGGTCCACGCGAATGCGGTAGCGGTGCCATCGGGGCGGCGGTCGCTCGTACTTCGTGCACTCTTCGATGTCGATGAAGGTCTCGTCCGGCGCGTCCTCGGGGTGCGGCACGACGAAGTACGAGTCGGTGGACTGGACGACGATCGTGGTGCCGACCGCGATCTCCACGTGCAGTCCCTCGTCTGGGGCTTGGTGCTGATCCTGGTTCGGGTCCTCGCTCGGGTTCTCGCTGACCGTTGCGAAGAGGCGGCCGCAGGCGACTTCGGGGTCGCGTTTCGCCAGATCCTCCGCCGCAACTTTGCCGTCCTCCACGACGACCTCTCGGGAGCCGTTGAACTCGGGCGTTACCGGGCTGGGCGGGCCTGACGTGGCGTCCTCGGATGCGTCGGTCGCAACGAAGCTCTCCCCGCCGCGCAGTAGCACGACTTCGGAGGCCGACAGTGGAGTGCCAGGGCCAGCGTCGCGGACCAGCGCGAACGGGTGGTCGTCGGCGACGCCGGCGAGATCGCGCAGTCGGTTGCCGGACACGAGGCCCGCTTCCACCGCGTGACCGCGGCCATCAATACGGATTGTGACGATTCCAGCCATTTCAGTTCTCCCTTCCGGTTCGTGGAGCACTGTCCGTCGAGGATGGTTCGTGTTCAGGTTGTGCGGCACTAAAGGTTGGCAAACAGCAGCGTATTGTCAATGTCTCCACTCCATCCCTTGATCAGCGGGTGGTCTTCGCCTCTTACGATGTCTGTGGCGCCTTCGTCGCCTTTTGCAAAGCATAGAATCTCCCTTGGCGAGGCCCGCGACAAGAACCCAGGCGAGTAGGTCGCTACCAGCACCTGGGATTCGTATGCGGACGACAGCGAGTCGTAGACCGCGTCCAGTGCCAGCGGGTGCACGCCGTTCTCCGGGCTTTCCAGCAAGTACACCTGCTGTTGTTCGGGCAAGTACGGGATCAGAGTCACGGCCAAGAAACGCAGAGTGCCGCCTGACACCATCCACGACGGGACTTCCAGGCCAGTGCTGTAGACCATCCGCGAATACAGGCTGCGGTCGTGATCCTGATCCACAGTGTCGATGCGTTCCAGATCCTCCAAGAATATTCGGACGTGATCCAGCCACTCTCGATAGAGTTCCGGCTCCGAATCCTTCAATGAGCCGATGAGCCGGTGGAGGTTTCGGCCGTCGGAAGACAGCAAGTCCCAGCTCAACTGTGTGCCGTCGCCGAGCAACGACTTCACGTATGAGGCTGTAGGCAAGTGGGGAGACTCGGGCAGATTGCCAAATGCCGACCGTCGGGGTCCGGACGCGATCCTGCGGACCCAGCCCCTCCCGGCGCCGGGGGCGGTCTCGGAGCTGAAGCTGTCGGTCCCCTCGGTGGACTTCTTCAACACCGTGCGGCAGCCGCGATGCCCGCCTCCAGCTAGGATGGTCCACGGCGGCGGTGGTGGCTCGGGAAACAGGGTGCGGTGTGGAGCAGGTGGCGCGCGGCGGAACGACGTCGGCATCAGCTGCCCCCGTTCAGAGGTGATGCGCCATTCGCCGCCGTCAGATTCCCCAATAGCTATTTCGTAACGGAAGACTCGATAGTCTCTCCGTGCAGGAAGGTCGTCCGCAATGTCGTCCGGAACCGCGATCTCTACGGCCAGTTCGAAGCCGCCCCGACTGTCGGGCCTGTCCCAGACCAAGTCCTGGAAGTCCCACGTCCGCCGCTCGATCGCTGCCTCCAAGCCGTCGCGGATCATGTCGCTCAGGAAGGCAATCACGTCCAACAGAGTGCTCTTCCCACTGGCGTTGGGACCCACCAAGACATGAAATCGGTCCAAGTCCAGATCGATGAACCGCAGGCAGCGGTAGTTGAGCACCTGGATGCGCCGGATCATGGCGGTGGGGCCTCGGGCTCCCTGCTCGGACATCGAAGGACTGCCCACGGGACATCTGGGCCGGCAAAACGGGACATTCGCCCGGACATTTTGACGGTGTGAAATCTGTCGATAAGCTGTCGGATGGTGCCCAGACCGAGCAGTTGGAGGATTATGTCCAGTGAGGCTCGCCTGGTCATGGAAGACAGTATACCGGGACATCTGGGCTGACGAAACGGGACATTTGTTCGGAACATGTGGAGTGGAGGGTACGAAATCCTGGACACGACGTCTGGTGTCACCGGTCTCGTCCCTGCCGCGCTGCCGTCTTCCACAGGCGTACGGTGAAGCGGTGCTCCTCTGCGGAGTCTCGGACGACGCCCGCGCCGCCCGAGGAGCCGCGGCCCTCGACCCGACTGGGCCCGGCCAATGTCGGACCCGCATGAAGGCGAGCGAGGCCGACAGACAAGCGTTTGCGCCGGAAGCAAGCGGTGGCTCGCCGACAAGCTCGTGTGCCCTCGATGGGCTCCAACTTATCCATCCCACTTGCCGCCCACGCCGGGTGCGTGTGGACTACAGGCATCGCTTCGGCCGTACCCGGTGCTGCCCCTACAGCCGGGGATGGAGTGTGCACTCTCGATTGGCCCCTGACATCCCGAACTCAAAGGTAGACGACCCTGAGTTCGTTAGCCAAGACAGTTCATCGTCGAATCCGAGGCCTATACCGTATCTGCAAGTCAGAACAAACCGCTTGTTCTACGTCTGCGGGGCTCTTGTGTGTGTTCATATAGTGTTGAGTCCTGAGCGATAGCACACCACGAATGAACGGATCATCATGTTTCCGTAGCAGGTGTCGCAAGTTTTTTCGTACAGACTTAGTGAGTTCCTCTGCTCTCTCAAGTTCGCAAAAATATCCAATTATGTCGTAGGCCGCCGTGTCCTTTTGCCCGACCACATTGCCGACTACTTCCCGAATTTCACGATGCCCGATCGCATCCACAATCCGATTTACATTGATCATCGTCCAGACAAACGACAGAAACTGCAACAGTTTAACAATCTGCTGTTCTGACCGACCAGTGTTCCGTGAGTGTATGTAACGTGCTAGATCCACAATTTCCTGTTCATCACTCAACAGGGAATTCACAAGGCGGAGCCCTCCTTCCGTGACGGCCTCCACGATCTCGGAAATCGCGTCTTTTCGCAACTTGCCATACCGGACTCGCAAGACTTGACCCAAGATCTCGTTATTCCTCAACAGTTGGTACAACGTTCTCTGCGCCTCGCCCACTGACTCGTCCGCCCGCTGGCCCTCAGTACCGTCGTTTGCATCCTGGATTTCCCGCTCGGCCTGCCGTTCCGCCTCCACAGATCGGCCAGACAAAATGTTAGTGGGCAGGTCACTAATAACTCGCCTAAACCTGTTCGTCTCACGACGATCTAGGCGTGCGGCCGGCGTCGTCTCAAGTGTACACATTGTCATAATAACAATGCTCTCAATCAGATCGTTGTCTGTTGCGTGATGTATGATGAACAACAACGTCAAGTAGTTGGCTGTGATGTGGCTGTTTCGACACATGTCGTCGATGACATCGCGATTGCTTCGCGCAGCTAGACGTCGTCCCAAGAAGAAATAGAACATGTAAGGTGCTTGAAATGTTCCTTCATTCGTCAGAATGCCATATCGCGTATGTGCCAATCTGCTCAATATCGCATCGGGCAAAATATACTGCTTCCTGTATTCCTGACAGACACGATCAAAATCGCAGCGACTGAACTCATGACCGGCTGTCGTCCGTTGGCGCACCGCGTATGCCAAGTGTTCCAGAAAATTCAGACACACATTGATTGCATCATCGGTCTTTTGGATACCAGCCTTCATCAGGCGTGCTAGAATCCAAACATAATAGCAATGACCATGCGAAGTTATCGCGACAGTCGTTGGCATGAACATCTCGAGTGTCTGGATGATCGATAGAACGTAGAATGGGTATCGTGGAACAAGCCGACTACCTACGACTGAATTGACTCTCTTTTCCACTTGGTCGACCATGCCGTCTTTGATTGGTTGATCCATCAATGCCAACCTTTTCCGAATCAGTGTTTCCTGCGTTACGCGAGTGAGGGGCTGCATTTGAAAGGTGGAATAGTCGACAAGACGCATGTCGTCTCGGTAGTACGATACGTATTCATCGGTTCCTACTAGAACCACGACGGTATGGAATCTGTCGGTGACGGCTGAGACGAAGTCAATTGTTTGTCGTCGTCCAGACAAGTTATCGAGCACAATAACCTTGTCCTCTTGCTTCTTCCATTCTTGGTAGTCTCCATGGAACTGGTTATGGTACGTGGCGGCCAATCTCTTATCGACATTCTGCCGTGACCGAACGTGGTCAAGGTCCATTAGAAGAACCGGCTTGCCGTTAGCAATTAGTGTCAAGACCGTATGTCGTGCCAACGCGGTCTTGCCACACATGTCGTCACCGTGGACAACAACCCGGCCAGTAGCTAGAAGAGTGCTTACACTGGTTATAGTCTGTTCAGTAGCATCATGGGTGGAATGTGCACTGGGCTGATAACGGGTAAGTGGGAGAAAGACGAAAAGATCGTGGAGGTACCCGGGTTTTTGCGACATCACATCCGTAGCGCGCAACGTGTTTAGGAAATGTGATTTGGGAGAAAAATCCGTTCGCAGCTTGTCAACGACTTGTTCGATACCAGCGTAAACTTGTTGCCACGCTGCATCCTGATCGTCGGAGCACATGATAGGACTGCCGTCCCGAGGCAGTGCCTTGATGTCATCGTCTGCGAGCAGGGCCTGCCATGCACAGTCATCGAGGACAACTGGTATTCGCCACGGCTTGCGTGTATCCAGGCAGAGGCTGTGCGCACGCTTCCACTCCTTCATGCATTCCTGGGATGCTAGGAAGTGGGAACTGATGAGAAATACAACGATGTCAGCCTTCCTCATATTCTCTCGTATTTCGTCTGAAATGCTTTGACCGGGTAGGATGTTGGCGTCAGACCAGTCGGTTATTGTACCGTGCTGCTTCATAAGCGCCAACCTTTGCTCGAGCTGTTCGCGATATCGAGCATCCTTATGGGAGTAGCTGTAGAAGATCTGGACGGGGAACGTAGATGATCTCGCGTCAGGCATAGTTTGGGCAGGTCGTGGGTGGTTGGTCCGGCCGGCAAGAGAAGGTAGCGGTAGAAGTCTCTCGCCAAAGGTCTCGGCTTCGTTGCGACTTTGGAATAGCCATCCGCCGGGGCGGTGACACGCCACCGCACGGTGACAGCCAAGGATCCGATCCGGCGACTCGGTACAGAGCCAAGAGGTTCACGATGCGCAGTCTAGACGGGTCCCCAATGGGCTTCCCGCAACTCGGTGGGCAGCACGAGGAGCTGGCTCGGGGTTGTATGTTCGTGACCAAGAAGGGACGCCTCCGGTTCAATGGTGAGGACGGAGAAAGAAGGTACTGCATCTGGTGCCGGGCGTCAATGCGCGGTGGTTCTCCTTGGAAGGTCGGTGCCGAAGGTCTCTGGTTCATCTAGGCTCCGCCTTCCCTCCTGCGCTCCAGACGGGCAGCCGGACCTCCCCCACGGGGAAGGGGGCGTCCAGACGGCCTGTAGGCGGTACTCGGCGAGGCAGTGGATCCAGAATCCTCCTTCGGCTCAGCATCCTTCTGCCTCTTTCCGCATCTTCGCCTGGTCGTACCACATGAGCAGCTGGACATCCTCCCGCAGAACCTTGTCGGGGATCTTTCGGGCGACTTCCAGGATCGTATCGTGGTCGCCCTTGCCCCAGGCGCGGCGAAAGCCTGCTCGAACGGCTTCCAGACGGAACTTGGCGAGTCGGCGTTGGGGCGGGAGTCGGTAAGTCTCGAACTCGCGGAGCAGGGTGCGCTCGCGGAGCTTCGCCAGGTCGGTGGCCTTGTTCGCGTCGGGGACGTACCAGCGGTCCTTCGCGCGCTTCCGCAGGTCGAGGTCGTCTTTGAGCAGGTTGCGGGCGGTCTTATAGTTGCTGGACAGGTAGGCGTGAATCTGGCAGGGGACGTCGCCGTCGTCGTCGTAGCGGAGGAAGTTCTGCTCCAGCAGCGTTAACAGTTCGAGCGGCTGCTCGTGCTTCTGCCAGCCGCCTAGTTCGCGGATGAAGTCGGGGTGGATCGCCTGGAAGGTGCGCGGGCGGGCCTTGAGCTGGACGCGCAACCATTCGATGGCGGACTTCTCGTCGGTCACGATGAGAGGCAGTTGCTCGATTCGCTCGACCCGGAGACGCTTGCGGTCGTGCTCGACCGCTTGGTTCGGGAGAAAGTACATGCCGTTGCGAACAGCGAACCGCTGTTTGAGGCCCTCGTAGAACTCGGCGGCGGACAGCGGGATGCTCGCACCGCGCTGGACGTGGTACGCCACCATCCGGTCGAAGAGGAGGTAGTCGAGCCGTTCGGCAACGACCTCTGCGACACTTGCCTTCTTGGCAACGAACACTGGCAGGTGCCTGAGGTGGTCGCGCACGAACGCCCACGCGCCCTCCTCGGTTCCGGCATTGAGCTTGAAGCGGGCTTCCTGTGCGCGAGACGGCTTGTAGGCGGAGATCACCAAGTCCTGCTTGACCGCTCCGCTGGCCATGACCTGGTTGTAAGAACCGGACTTCTTGTCCAGGGTGCGGACATCGGCCACGACGAAGCCGGCGGCGGAGAGGCCCTCCTGAATAGCGTTCCACACGGCGTTCTTTGAGTTGTGGAAGACCACAGTTATCCAGCGCCCGGGCTTGAGCACTCTCGCGTATTCCGAGAAGCAGCTGCGCATCAGAGACTGATATTCGTCCAGTTTCTTGGCCTGGGTGGTGCTGACTATGGCTTCGGGAGCCTGCGCTGTAAACACTCCGTGGAACGCTTCGTTGACGAAGTTCAGTTCCGAATACGCCAAGCTGTCGCCAAAGGGTGGATCGGTGAAGATGTAGTCCACGGAATCGGAAGGAATGCGCATGACGCCGCAGTCTCCGGTCGTAATCGTAGAATGACCCGGCGCAGAATACATCGGCGTGAACGTCTTGGGCAGTCGAGCGACGCGATTGGCCAAGTTGTAGCGCAGCGAACATTCCGATATCTGGGAGCTGACATAGTAGACCCCGGACATCTGGCGGTTTACTTGAGACCCACCGGGGCGTCCATGCTGAATCGGCTGGTACCGATTCAAGATCGACATGCCAAGAACGGCCTGTTCGGCCAAGAAAGTGAGCATGTTGCGCAATCGAGGGTCGGCGTGCTGGCGGACATGGTGCCACAGCACGGCCAGAGTTCGCGCAGCCCGAGGAAAGAACAGGTGATGGACGTATTGGAAGGATGCCGATCCTGCCCTCCACTTGTCGCCCCACTTCGTCAGGTTATCGGAAGCGTGCATCATGCGATCCAGCGGCAAGCCGCCGTCCGCCTCCATGGCCGCGATGCGACGGAGCAGCTGCAGGTCTTGCCGTCCGGGCTTCTTCTCGTGCCGACCTGTGCCGGTCAGGTAGTCGATGAGAATCGGTACACGCCCATGTTCGTCGACAGGTCGTGCAAGTGCCGAATCCCAGCGTGCGGACGTTGTCTTGACGAGCCGCTTCTTCGTCAACGTTGCTCCGCACTCCGGACAGGGGAACTCCTTCTTCACCCTCTTGGTTTCCGCGTCCACCGCTTCCCTCCCGAACACCACCTTGCCCGCGCACTCCGGGCAAGCGAACACCTCGCTCCATACCGTGTAGTTGATCTTGCCCTTGGTCTCGCCGTCGGTGTGGAGAGTCTCGTACATCCAGCCGACTTCCTTCTCCACATCGTCCAACAGCTTCTTGGCGGCTTCGGCGAACTCGGCCACGTCGAACGAGATGTTGTAGTTGGCTGCAATGAAGGTAGCTGCGGGCGACAAGTCGCCGAGGACCACGCGCCGGGCTCCCCATGCGGGCCGGATCGCCCCCCCCCCCCCCCCCGATTTTCTTCCACTCGGCCTCCAGCGTCTTGCGGTATTCTTCCGGCGCTACGCCGCACCACTGGGCGGCCACGCCGGTCATGCCCGAGCCGCAGAAGCCGTCTAGCACGATGTCGCCGGGCTTCGTGTAGTGGAGGATCGACGGGACGATCGCCAGGTGGGGAACCTTGGTGTGGTAGCCGTGGGCCTTGTAGAGGCGGTCGGTCTTGCCCACGCTCACGTCCACGGCGAAGGGCTCGCGGTGGTAGCCGTCGTCGGGGTCGTAGGGCTTGCCGTGGTGCTCGACGAACTCGGCCAGGAAGGGGTTCGGACAGGCCGTGTAGTAGGGCGGGTCCGACATGCGCAGGATGTCTTCGTCCTCGCCCTTGGGGAAGTCGGGCCGCTTGCGCAGCTCCGGCAGCTCGGCCCGCAACCGCTCCATGAAGTGCTGGCGGCGTGCGTCGTCGGACTCGAAGGTCAGCCCCAGACACTCGACGGGAGCGGCGTCCCGGGTCTGCTTTGCGGCGGTCAGTACGAGCGAGTCGGTCACTTCTCCGATTCCCGCAGGAAGGCAAGGCCAGCTTCGGTCACGATGTAGGCTTGGTCCGGATGATTGGGCTCGTTCGGTCGCGTCATGCGGACCAGTCCCGCACGGACCAGAGGGTCAAGGTGCTTGCGTCGGAAGAAGGCTCGATGGTTCAGGCCGGTGCGCTCCATCAGGTCGGCGCGGGTGCGAGGCACACTACATATAATCATAATAGTTTTCTGGTGTTCCGTCAAGTTGGTCACTCCCGGAGTGACCAACCCCTCTTTGGGCGCGGGAGGTTGGTCAGTGACCAACCCCTGGTCGCCGTTCACGCGATCCGGCTCTCGCAGGTGCTTCGCAAGCGCGTACCGGCCCGGCTCGACTGGACGCAAGAGCGACTGTCCGACCAACGACTCGGCCAGCACCGACGCGGCGGCACCCGAGACCCCTGCCACAAGCTCCATCTGCGACAGCGTGATTTCGTCCTCGCGACACGCCAACGCGAACACCCTGGCCTGCTCCTCGGTCAACGTCACCCCTAGCCCCTGCTGGAACGCCCGCTGGGACTCGGACATCAGCTTCTCGTTCTCCAGCACCAGCTCGAAGCTCTTGCGCCGCTTGTCGTTGCCAATGCGGGGCGGGACGTTGCCCAACTGTTGCCAGTTGCGGAAGACGTCGCGCAGGCCCCAGCCGGCGTTCTCGCCCAGCCCGATGTGGCGGAACGCGAACACGATCCGCGGGTTGCGGACTTCCTTCTCGCCAGGCTCCAACAGGTCCGCGTCGTCGGCGAAGGCGTCGCCGGGGTTCCAGAACACAGTCTGGTCGGTGTAGCGGCGGATCACCGCCTTGCGGGACTGGTCGGCGTAGTCTTGGTGGACGATCAAGTTCACCATGGATTCGCGGAACGCTTGGTAGTCGGGCGGCGTGTCGTCTCGTTGCAGGGTCGCCGGGTCCACGCGGAAAGGGTGCTCGGCGAACCGCTCGTACCAGTCTCCGATCAGGGCGCGCCACGTGCGGACCAAGTTGTCCTCCAGCACCAAGCGGTCGAACCATCGCTCGCCGGTGTTGGCGTCGTCGCGGTTCGCCGAGTAGCGCTGGCAGTCCACGACAGGGCGCGGCAGAATCTGGCGCAGGACGGGGTTCGTTCCGAAGAGCAGGACCGCCGCTCGGGTGGGCATCCGGTTGTCGCCGTGACCCGCCAACAAGCCCATTTGGGCCAGGAAGTCCAGGTCGGACAGGCCAGCGTGCGACCGGTTCTCGAGCTTCGCTTGGTAGAAGGTGCGATACCAGCGGATGCTGTCCTCGTCGAACGCCGTGGCCAGGTCGCACTCGACGGGCTGAGCGTCGTAGTGCTCGGTGGCAGGATCCACATCTTCCACATCGAGCACGCCGACCGACTCCACGTCGCGCCACTCGTGGGCGTGTAGCAGGTCGACCAGCTCCTCCTGGGTCATTCGGCCTCCAGCACGATCCTGACTTTGGCGGGGGCCTTGCCGCGGGTGCGCTCGTTCAAGTAGTCGGCGAGCCGCTTCGTGATTTCGGCGGGGGTGGCGGGCGCTCCACCGGGGGCCAACGCGGCGCACAGGTCGGCTGGCTTGACGGACACCTTCTCCAGCCCGGCGAGCACGCGGGCGATGGCGTCGATCAGGTCCTGCGCGGATTCGGGCGGGAGGTCGGCCGGAAGCTGGCGGCTTGCCACGAACTCGTCCACCAGCGTGCGAGCCGGGGGGTCCAGCAGGGCGAGGCTCTCTTGGGCTGTTGGGCCGGCCAAGTTGTCCAGGAGCGCGTTGGTCCACCGGGCCAGCATCTCGTCCGCCTGTTGCTCCAGGTCGTCGAGGATGGCCACCGCCGAGGGGCCCGCGTCGTCGGTGCCCAGGCGGAAGCCGCAGTGCTCGCACACCGGTGCTACTTGCAACTCCGGTTCCGTGAGTTCGGTGCAGACGACCAGTCCTTCCAGCCGGTCCAGCAAATCGGTCAGCTGACGGCTGGGCAGGATGTCGATCGCGGACAGCTTGGTCAGGGCCGCAATCTGGGGGCTCTGGAGGAGGTGCTGCCGGCGTTCGTCGTCCGCTGCGCCCAGTCGGTGCTTAGCGGAGGCGGCCAAGTAGGCGCGAACGTAGTCGGACTTGAGGCTGCGTAGCTCCTGGTCCGCCTCCCGGTGAAGCTTGTCGGAGCGGCGCGCCTCCGGGTCGGTCAAGCGGTCCAGCAGGCTGCGCCGGGCGGCCCGGGCCCGTTCGGCCCACTCGTGGCCGGGGGGCAGTCCGGCCGCCGCCGCAGCCAGGTAGGACGCCAAAGGCGCCAGATGCGACCGCAGGCCGTCCAGCGCCTCCACCTCGTCCAAGAGCTTCATGCCGGTCGCGTGGGAGCTCACGTCGTCTGCGCTGTGGCGGAAGTTCTTCATCTTGCCGGGCGTGGTGAAGATCTGGAGCGACTCCAGAAAGGTCTTCACGTTGCGCAGGCCGTCCTGCATCTGTTGCGCCTCGTACTCGGAGAGCAGGTGGGCGCCCCAGAACGGGAAGCGCCCCTGCGCCAAGTGCGCCTTCTGCGCGAGCCGCCGTACCCGTTCGGTCAGGCGTTCCTGCAGCTGCTGCACCGCCGTGTCGTTGCCGTGGGTGATCTGCCGTGCCGTGCCCGGAGGCAGGCTGACCAGCTCGAAGAGGGCGGTCAGCGCGGGCAGGTTCCACTCCTTCGGCGCCTTGTAGTGCTTGAAGAGGACTAGCTCCTTGATCGAGCGCGCCGCCAGCTTGTCCAGGCTTACCGCGTCGAAGACGGCGCCCGGCACGGACAGCACCACGTGCCCGGAGTGCACCAGCGCGGCCAGCACCACCACCACCCACTCCGGTTCCAGCCGCTGACCCTTGGGGTCCATGTACTCCACGCCCCGGTCATCGTCGATGATCTCGCTCCGGTTGACGACCTGCCCGTGTCCCTTGGCTTCGAGCAACCCCAGGATGTGGCGGGCGTAGGGCGACTCCTTCGGGTCGATGCGGTCGTCGTCCAGGAGCCCCAGCGCGTCCAGCACGGCGGCGGCCTGGGTCGTGGCGCGCTTGCCGGCGATGACTTGCAGGGCGTCTTGCGCCGCCTGCTCCCGGCTCTCGTCGGTGACCCGCACCGAGAAGCGCGGGTAGTGAGGCGCTTGGTCCTCGAAGTGGGGCGACAGGCAATGTCCGGCGACGGCGTTGATCCAGCCCCGGAAGTCCAGGACTTCGTCGCGGCCGATGCCGGCGATCCGGCGCGCCGACCGGGTCCAGTTCACGAGCTTCTTGCTGCGGCCCTGGTAGGTTCCCCTGAAAGCGTCGATGCTGTGATTCCGCAACCAGGCAACAATCTCGCGAAGGAAAGCGTCTGCCTTTCTCACGTACACGCTCTTGGCGTGCCCCGATGAAGTCAGGGCAAGGTCCGAGGCGGCGGCGTAGTTGGTCAGCGCCTGGTCGAACTCCTCGTCGCGGTGGACCAGCTCCACAAACATCTCATCCGCCTTCTGCTCGTCCTTGAACCTGGGCGGAGCGAAGGGTTGCAGGAAGTACAGGTAGAAGTCGCGAGGTGGCACGGCCGTGGACCGCTCGTTGGGCGCGCCGAAGAAGAGGTAGCCGCGCTTGGCCGCCTTCCGGTCTGGCCAGATCAGCTCGTGCTCCCATATCTGGTAGCCCGTCACGTATGTGTTGTCGGTGCACTCCATGATCCGGCGAAGCGCGACGTAGTAGTATCTGTCCAGCTTGGAGTCGTCCAACGTCTGGGCGCGGGCTTCGATGAGCGCGTCGTAGTCGTCCGTCTTCTTCAGGTCCAGGAAGTACTGGCCGTTCTCCGGGTTGGAGGAGACGAACTGACCGCTGACGGTCTTGTATATCTCGCGCAGAACGGCGTCGACCTGGGTCAAGAGGTCGTCCGCCGGGTCGCCGCCCAAGTGCTCGACGCCGGGTTGGTAGAGGCAGAGCGTGTCCCGCAGCTCCTTCGACGTGGCGCCCATGGGCGAATGGATGTCGCCAGTGGTCAGCCGGTGGACCGACAGTGCGTGAATGACCTGAAGCGCCATCGCCTGGTACTGGGGCCGCGTGTACGCCTGCTTGATCCGCGCTTCCAGCACGGCGCTGCACTGGATTACGGCGCGAATGTCGGGAACGGCGCGAAATGACGGGTTGTTGCGCAAGTCGTCCCAATAGCGGTCGTAGGTGACGAGCCCTGGGTGGTCGGCGGGAATGTCTTCGTCCAGCAGCTTCTGCATTGCGCGTGAGAGGGTCTTGAGGATCTCGCGCTTCTCCGCCTGGGCGATCTGGTCGAAGGTGTCGATGTAGGCCGGGTGCACTGGAAAGAGGTGGACGAAGTCGTCCATGGCCTCGTTCATGCGGTCGTAGAACTTGGTGAAGGCGGCCAGGTGGGCGCGTATTTTGGCCTGCTGGTCGGCTGTCTTCTTGAGCAGCCGCTCGGCGACGACGAACTTCACGTCGCTACGGGCGATGAGGATCTGCTCGAAGCGATCCTTGACGCGTCGGAGGGCGTTGGCTGCGAACGCCAGCGAGGGGCTGTCGAAGATGGCTTCCTGCACGCCGGCGATGAACCGGAAGCGGAGGTCGCGGCAGACCTCGCCCACCTCCCGCATGAAGTTCAGGTCGTAGACCAGCTGTTGGTCCTTCCTCGACCGCAGGTAGTCCAGCAGCTCGTCCACCACCAGCAGAAGACCGTGGTCGGGGAACGCTTCGTGGAACGCCGCCATCATCTCGTCGAAGCAGGGCTTGTTGCTGGAGACTTGGTCGGCAGGGGGGAAGGCGTAGCGGACGCCCATCTCGGCCAAGTGCTGCTCCAACTGCCCCGTCAGAATGTCCCGCAGAGGCATTTGGACGGCCCCGATCTCCACTCGGACTACCTTGAAGCGGCCCGCGATCGGCTTGGCGGCGTGCGCAAGTTCCGGGTGGGTCAGGCCGTCGGCCAACTCCGCGTGTTCGGCGACGCCGGCCAGCACCGACAGCAGGTGCGACTTTCCCGTGCCGTAGTTGCCGACGACCAGAAGGCCCCGGTTGTCCGCGGGCTGGTCGTAGCGAAGCTGGGGTATGACCACCGCCGACAGCTTCTCCGCCATGTCGTCGGACACGACGTAGGACTCCACCAGCTGGCGCGCCTGGTCCACCTCCGCGGCGCGGCGGAGCTGCACCACGGACTCGATGGGGTCGAACTGGACGAGGTCGCGGTACTTCATGACGGGCGGTCCTTCATGACAGGTGGTGCTCGGGGTCAGGGAAGGGTTCGGCGGTGCTCGCGGGCATGTGGGCGGTAGCGCTCACCACCATCGATTCCGCCATCCAATCTGCGACAAGGTAGCGACGATGCTCGGGGTGGCTCGGTTCCGCGTAGGTCAGATAGCCGTCTGCGACGGTTCCGGGCCAGGCGGCGACGACCACTCTGTGGCGCGAGAGCCCCTGGAGCAGCGCGAGAGGGTCTTGATTGAGCGCCGGGTCGAAGATGATCTCGATGTTGTCGAGGAGGGTGGTGCTGGGGGGTAGGGTGGATGGGGTGGGCGACGTGGGTGTGGTTGCGACGGTCGCGGCAGGCGGCGCGTCGATCAGATCGTCGAGTGCCTGGGAGACTCCGAGGGCGCGCTGCCGCTCCGTCATCTCCAGCATACGGCGCGACAGCTCCAAGCCGACGTTGACGAGGGGGGTGCCGGTCCGGTCCCGGAGGGTGCGGAGGGCCGTCGTCTTGCCCGATCCGGGCGGCCCCACGACGAGGACCAGCTGGTGGCGGAGGGACGCGGCTTCTTGGGCACGGGACTCGATCCTGTCGGCGAGGGCTTCCATGTCTCCTACAGTAGGCCGCGGTGCCAGTCGGTGCGAAGGAGCCCGACCGGCCGCCTCCGTCGTGCAAGCCAGCGAAGAACTGCGGCTTCGGAGGGCTTGGTGCCGGGCGGGTGGTATGCGCCACCGAGCGATAGAAGGCCAGTTGCCGTCGGCTGTCCTGCGCGGAAGTCCTTAGAGTCGCCGAAAGGGCACCAGCCGTCTCGTCCAGCACCAGCAACGCGGTGAGCTCCACTGTCTCGACTCCGACGCACTCGGCACTCGTAGCAGTCACACTCCATCTCCAGACTTGGTAGCCCTTCGCACGAATCTCGACCGTGTAGCGACCGGGACGTCCGGAGCCTCCGTAGAGCACACCTCCGTACCACAGCATGGTCTCGTTAAAGCGGCCGTCGGTGAGGACGCCAACAGGATCGACGGCAGGAGGCTCACGCGTCTGCAAGTCGAGCACCGTAACCTCCACGGCATCGTTCAGGTACCCGTTACAGTCGCAGCCCCCCAAGACCAACGGAAGGCAGGCGACCAGCCCAAGGGCGCGGAGTAGTGACATGGCTCCAGTGGAAGGCGACATGATGGCTAGTTCGGACATCCGGCCGCGCTCCCAACAGTCACCCGTTCTCGATGTGTCCGGCTTTGGCCAGTGGAGTCGACCACGCGCACAGCAAGGTATCCGGTTGACCTCACGCGTCCTGCGACCGTCGAGCCGCTACCTGACAGCACACCTGACCAACTGTACACAAACGGTTGCCTTCCGCCGATAGCATTTGCCCTCCATGTACAGGTTTCGCTCCCGCTTACGCGTGACGGTCCACTAATGGACACTCGGTGCATTGTCGGCTGGTTTACATACAGCACTCTGTTGGCGGTAGTCTCCCCAATCACATTGGTGGGCGTGGCACCCCACTTGATTACCTCATGCACCATCGTCGGAGAGTCGTTGGGATATTGCTCCAAGTACATCGCTGCCGCACCTCCTGCCTGCGGAGCCGCTGCCGACGTACCTCCAAATCGAGCCGAGTCGGTATTGCTGGTAATGCCTGCTGTCCACATACTGTAACCCGGTGCATACAAGTCTACACAAGAACCGTAGTTTGACTGGTAGAACCGCGAATCGGCACCCAGGTTAAGGGCTCCGGCGACAATCACCGACGATACTTGATGCACTCGCGTTGAGCAAGCAGATCGACTGTCGTTGCCGGCCGATTTGGCGATAACAACACCTGCTTCGATCAAGTCTTCGGCCGCGTCGGACACGGACTGCACGAGGTTGGCCGTACCCCTAAGGGAAATCACGACGACGGCCGGAAGAAGTCGGTTGGTGGCGACCCATTCCATCCCGTCGATTACATTGGACTTCCAGATCGGTCTATCACTGCATCCGTAAACCCGAACGCCAACTACGGTGGCCTCCTTGGCGACTCCCCAACGGTTGCCCGCCGCTGCCGACGCGACTTGTGTGCCGTGGCCATTACAGTCAGTATACCGAGGAGTCCATCGCCGTTCAGCTTGGTATGCCGTGCTGGCTCTGCTACCGAAGTCTGTGTGGGACGACTTGATGCCCGAGTCAACAACATATATCCGCACACCCCTGCCCGTCCGATCGTACGAATAACGACGGTCGAGGGGATATCCGGCTTCGTCGATCCTGTCAAGATGCCAGGGTGGTGAAGACTGGACACCGCTGAGGGGAACCCCGTGGACGGGAACAGAAGCCTTGTCCGGATACATCAAGCCGTCCGCCTCCACATATCGAACTAATGGGTGGCGACGTACCTTGTCGACGTTGTCTTTCGGGATACGTGCGTAGAAACCGCGAAACTCCGGCCAGATCTTGGACTCTCCAGCCACGGCTACGCGAAGGATGTCGGCGGCCACGGTCGCCGTGAGCCCCTTTGGCACTTCGGCGTCGTTGAGCTTGACGATGTAGCGATCCTCCCCTCTGCCGTCCCCTGCGGTGTAGAGAGGTGCGAGGACGGGAGTCCGCGAGGCGAGTTCGGGCGAGTCGATCGGCTGAATGGTGGAGTGGTCGTCCACCACGCAGGCGGAGATGACCGTCAGGAGGGCGATAGCCGCCATTATAGGCCAGCGTCGCGTGGTGGGCATCCCGGCGAGGTTCGTGAGCGGTTCCATGTGGCCTCCAAGCCTGGGGAATCAGGGTTCTTCGTTTCTGTGACAGGCCCGCCTTCCGGCGAGCCCTGCCATTGCTACCCGCTCACGGCTCGTTGGTTCCACCTACGCTCCGATGCCATGTCGTGGTGGCCAGGGTGGTCGGCTTCGGGAGGTTGCTTCTGGGCCGGTCGCCGTCCGCCGCCGATCTATCGGGCCCGGCCCCCGCCGGCTAAAATTAGAGGGGCGGCCACCGGAGCCGCCCAACTCGATCCTTAAGGACAGGCTCCGCAGCGGAGTCCGTCCCTCTCGCCAACCAGGAGACCCCTGAAATGAGCAGAACTGCCCCTGGAACTCTCTTTGTCGCGTCCCGCTATCCATCCACCCCAGATGAAGCCGTCCGAAGCGGTTCTGGCTCGACGGAGGACTCCCGCTCCGAGCCGGGAGCTTTCGCGAAGTGGCGTGGGCGGGTACGGCCGCGTCGCCGCGTGCTGGTGCTGGTGCTCGCGTTTGCCGTCGTTGCGCTCGCCTGGTTCCGGGCACCGGAGTTGGTATTCGCCTTGCTGAGCGGGCTAGGGGTGCCCTTGGAATCGGGGACCTCTACCGACGGTGGCCTCGGAGGCGAGCAAGTGGCTTCTGTCCTCCGCATGTGGCTGCCGGTCTTCAGCATCTACTGGTTCATCCGACGAGACATCGGACAGATGGAGGACCGCCTGAACCGGCGGTTCGCCGACGCCGACAAACGCGCAGCCGAGACGAAGGCCGATCTGATCCAACGGATCGCGGAGGTGAAGGCCGACCTGATCCAGCGGAACGAGGACACCAAGGCCGACCTGGGGAGGCAGATCGCCGAGATGGGGAAGCGAATCGATCGGCTCGCCAAGCGGATGGGCCGGGTTGAGGGTGCGCTGATGAAGCTGGCTAGGGGCTCCGATTCCCGGTAGCGGCGGGCAGACAGCCTCGGCTGCGCCCCCGGCCCCGACCCCTGGTACTGGCGGGCGCGGCAGGCGCATCGGCCTCTGGCTCGGTCCCGCGCTTGCCGTGGCGCTGCTGGCGTTTCCCGTCGCGCCCGACAACCTGCCGGCCAGCCGGCTGGCGGCGGTGGCGGTGCTCATGGCGGTGTGGTGGGTGAGCGACGCGATCCCGCTTTTCGCCACCGCGCTGGTCCCGATCGTGCTCTACCCGCTGCTGGGGATCATGGACGGCGGGGACACGGTGCCGGCGTACTTCAACAGCACGATCGCGCTCTTCATCGGCGGGTTCATGATCGCCCTGACGATGGAGAAGTGGAACCTGCACCGCCGCATCGCGCTCGGCATCATCCACTTCGTGGGAGGCGGGCCGGCGAGGATCGTGCTGGGCTTCATGATCGCGGCGGCGTTCCTCTCCATGTGGATATCGAACACGGCGACGGCGGTGATGATGGTGCCGATCGGGCTCGCCATCGTCCTGCAGATCGAGGACGCGGCGGGCGAGAAGGCGCGCCCCTTCTCCGTGGGTCTGATGCTGGGGATTGCGTACGGGTGCTCCGTCGGGGGGCTGACGACGCTGGTGGGCACGCCGCCCAACCTCTCCTTCCAGCGCATCTTCGAGATTCTTTTCCCCGAGGCGCCCGCGATCGCCTTCGGCCACTGGATGATCGTGGCGCTGCCCATCGGCGCGATCATGCTGGTGGTCTCGTGGTTCCTCATCACCCACGTGATCTTCCGCGCCCCGCCGGGGGTGGACGTGGACACGAAGGTGGTGGAGCGCGAGCGCGCCAAGTTGGGCCGCATCTCCCACGAGGAGCGGGCGGTGTCGGTGGTGTTCGCGCTGACGGCTCTCCTGTGGGTCTTCCGCGCCGACCTTCGCATCGGGGACGCGATCACGATCCCGGGCTGGTCCGGCCTGCTCCCCTTCGGCGGACTGGTGGACGACGGCACTGTGGCAATCGGCATGGCGTCGATCCTCTTCTTCATCCCGACCAAGGGGCGGGGCTCGGAGGACGGCGCCGACTCTCGCGACGGGCACGGGACCGTGCACGCGCCAGCCGGTGCCCGAGTCATGGGGGCCGACGTGATCCCGCGTCTGCCGTGGAACATCGTGCTGCTGATCGGGGGCGGCTTCGCGCTGGCGAGCGGCTTTCAGCGCACCGGGCTGGCCCAGCTGATCGGGGACCAGTTCGGCGTGCTGGGCGTGCTGCCGCCGTTCGTGGTGATCCTTCTGATCTGCCTGTCGCTGACCTTCCTCACCGAGCTGACCAGCAACACCGCCACCACCGAGATGATCCTGCCGATCCTGGCGTCGGTGGCGGTGGCGACGGGGACACATCCGCTGCTGCTCATGATCCCCGCCACGCTGTCGGCCTCGTGCGCCTTCATGATGCCGGTGGCCACGCCGCCCAACTCCATCGTCTTCGGGAGCAACCGGATCGCGGTGAGCGAGATGGCCCGGGCGGGGATATTCCTCAACCTGATCGGCGTGCTGGTGATCGCGACGATTGTGTACACGCTGGGGCTGGTCGTCTTCGACATCGACCCGGCCGTGTTGCCGGAGTGGGCGCGCTCGCTGTCGGCGGAGCCGGGGCACTAGCGGAGGAGCCTGGGCGCCAGTTGTCGGCCGAGCCGGGGCACTAGCTCACGGAGGTCCCGTCAGAACGCCTTCAGGTAGGTGAGCTTGACGACGCCGGTGCGCTGCTGCCAGCGCTCGGTGCGCGGGTCGAGCAGGTCGCCGGTCAGGTAGCCGGTGTCGAAGACGACGAAGAGGTCGCTGCCCGGCGTGTGGATCCAGTCGATCCGCACGTTGGCCCGCACCACGTTGGAGATGTCGTCGTACTGGACCAGGGCGTTGGCGAAGAGCGAGCGGCTGACCGCGCCCAGGACCGTCGCGCCGAAGAGCCGCGTGGTGAAGTCGCCTGCCTCCACGGGCAGGCTCACGTCGTTCCAGGTGTAGTCGGCGCCGACCGTCAGGTACGGTCCGGTCTTCCACTGGCCGCCCACCGACAGCTGGGTGCGGTTGCCGCCCCAGAAGCCGCCGGTGGAGACGCCGCCGCGAGTGGAGAGGGGGCGGCTGTCGTTGGTGCGCCAGCTGAAGTCCACCGTGTTGAAGGCGTACTCGCCCGGTACCAGCGCCCGTCCCTGAATGCGCGCGCCGTGGGGGATCGCTTCGGTGCGGCGGCGAAGGTTCGCCGACAGCCGGTCGCCCGTCTGGAAGATCAGCATGGTGTGGGAGAGCAAGCTGACGCTCTGCTTGGCACCGTCGAGTCCCTCGATGTACGAGCTGTTTAGGGCCGCGATGACCTGTCGGGCCCAGCGGCTGGTCTCGAAGCGGGGGAAGGCCGCCAGGGAGCCCTCCCAGCGTTGCATGTCGCGACGCCGCACGAACCCCAGGGCCGGGTCGAAGTCGCTGGGCACGCGAGCGAACCCGCCGGTAACGGACGCCACGCTGTTGCCCACGCTGAGCTCGGCCGAGCCTGCGGTGGCGTCGGGGCCGTCGGAGCGGATCGAGCGGGCAACCCATCCCACGAAGGAGCTGGAACCGCCGAACCTGACTTGGGCGTCGGCACCCGCCACTCGGTTCGATGCGTCGCCGGCGTCCAGCGAGGTGAGGATGCCGCCCACGGTGGTTCTGGGGAACGGGTCTGCGCGGAGCCGGAGCACCGAGTTAAGGCCGCCGGGCGCGAGATCGCCGTCCGGGTTGCGGGCGTCTCGCGTGAGCAGGCTGAGCGCGCCCACGGAGAAGGGACCCGCCTGGCCCGTCAGTCGTCCCCCGCCTGCGATGTCGTTGGCGATGCCGATGCGGCGGCTGAAGAACACTTCCGTCTCTCTGGCGTTGCCGAAGCTGAAGAGCCCCGCCCGCTCCAGGAAGAACTCGCGCTTCTCGGGGAAGAAGAGGCCGAACCGGGTCAGGTTGATCTGGACGTTGTCCGCCTCCACCTGGGCGAAGTCGGGGTTCAGGGTCGCGTCCAGCGTCAGGTTCGACGTGATCGAGTACTTGAAGTCCAGTCCGATCTCGCGGAGGGTCTCGACAGCGGCTGGGGCGTTTCCGGCTTGGCCCGCCTCCGAACGTCCCGCGATGACGAAGGGCTTGGCCTCCATGTAGCGCCCTCGGCGCAGCTCCTCCAACCCCGTCAAGGTGGCGTACTGGGAGACTTGGACGAGGCCGTTGCGGAACTCCTGGCCGACGTGGGGGAAGTAGACGAACTCGTTCTTGCGGCGGATCGTGCGCTCCACGAGGATGCCCATCGTCGGCGCGTCGTCGTCGGAGAAGCGGATCGTGGTGAAGGGGACGGCGGCCTCCACGACCCAGCCCTCGTCGGTGATTCGGCCCTCGCTCTCGTAGACGCCTTCCCAGTTCCAGTCTGCCAGGGTCATCGACTCGTCGGTGATGAGGGCGTCGCCCTGGGTGCCGAAGGGGTTCAGCTCGAAGATGTAGGCGTTGCGCCGGTCGTGGTAGGTGTCGAGGCCAATCCGGATGTTGTCGTCTTGGTCGATCCGGCCTTCGCGGTGGAGGATGCTGCGGCGGATCGCGTCGGGCTGCGAATCGTAGGCCACCACTGCGAAGTAGATGGCGTTCTGGTCGAAGGCCACCCGGAACTCGGTCCGCTCGGAGGCGGGAGCGCCGTCCACGGGCGTGCGCTGGCGGAAGTCGGTGACGGGTTGCACGCGCTGCCAGATCGCTTCGTCGAGGACGCCGTCGATGGTGGGCGGCGCGTCGGTGCGGTGCGCCTGGACGACGGAGGACGGACCCGGCGGGGGGCCAAGCGGATCGGGCGGATTGGGAGGCGCGACCGAGTTCTGGGCAGAGACCGGGGTCGGGAGGAGGGCGGTGGCCAGTGCGCTCAGGGCGGCGAAGGTGACCAGTGCGCTCAGGGCGGCGGCCAAGGCGGCGAGGGCACCGAAGGCGGATCGCACAGCCGGGCTGGTTGGGGCGGTCCCGGTGCGCTGGGGAGCCGGCGGCGTGCTGGCTGGGTCAGTCTTTGTCGGCGACGGCCTCTTCCACTTCCGCGTCGGCTTCTGCGTCGGCTTCGTCGCCGACGTCCCGGCAGCAGCGCCAGTTGTCGCAGCACGGTCCCCGACGGCCGCCGCAGCCGCCCAAGGTGCCGAAGCTCCAGACGTTGCAGCAGCCGTCGTCGTCGCGCTCGCCGCACCGCTTCCGCCGGAGCCACCAGATCACCAGGACGACGATCAGGATCTGGGTGAATCCGATCCGGAAGACGCCGCTCCAGAAGTTGGCCAGGGAGGTGAGGTAGTCGAAGAAGAAGGATTCCATGTCCGGGTCCTAATGCTGGAGGTGCTTGGGCGGTTCCCTTACGCAGGGACCTCGCGGCTGGTTTCGTGGGGCGGTCGCTACTCGAAAGGGTCTGCTACGAGCCGGTAGACGGCAAGGCCCAGCCATGCCCCCAGCGCGGCGGCGCCCAGGGTTGCCCAGCCGTTGGGCGGGAAGAAGAGGCCCGAGTGGGCGACGCCGGCAAGGACAGCCGCGCCCACCACACACGAGACGATCAACCCGGGCTTCATGGCGGGCCGGGGGCTGGCTCGGAGTTGGCCGGGCGGGCGCGGACCAGGGCGACGAGTGTGCCGTCGGGGCTGACGGCGAGGCGGGAGATCTCGCCGGTTGGTGCGGGTCCTGCCGGGGCGCCCTCCACGGGCACGGGGGTCCAGCCCGACTCGGCGGCCCAGGCGTGGAGCACCGCCCCGTCGCTCATGAGGATCTCGCCTTCTGGGGTCCAGGCGTAGTCCTCCCGTCCGGGCAGGGTCCGCACGATCCGCTCGGTGGTGCCGGTGGAGGGGTCCAGGCGCTCGATCCACCACTCGTCGTCGGTCAGCTTGCGGACGAACGACACGGCGGTCTCGCCGGGGATGCGGTGGAGCGATCGGCCCGGGTTCTCCGCCACGACCCGGACCTCGCCGGAGATTGCGTCGCCGAGCTGGAGGGTGGGCGGGTCGCCCAGGACGAAGAGCGCAACGGTTCGCCCGTCGGCCCAGGCGTGGTAGCCCACGGGTTCGACCGTGGAGAAGACGGGTCCGATCTCGTCGCCGTCGGTCGAGTAGCGCCAGAGGTACTGCTTGCCTCGGGTTTCGCGAATGGCGGAGAACGCCTCCTGGCCCGGCACGAACGTGGGGGAGAACTCGCTGGCGCCGGGCGTGCGGGTGAGTTGCTGCGCCGCGCTGGTCGCCAGGTCGTGACGGGAGACCTCCGTTTGCGTGGAGTCCACCGCCGAGGCGTAGTAGAGGAAGTCGGAGCCGGGGCTGAAGGCGGGCTGGTTGTCGTAGCCGACACGCCGAGTGGCGTTGGTCAGGTCGCGGACCACGGTGAGTGCGCCGTCGGTCGGGCTCCGCTCCAGGCGACCGAGCCAGATGTCGGTGGAGGGGGCGCCGGCCGCCGTGGGCCGGTAGTCGGCGGGCGCAGGTCCGATCTCGGGAAGCGGACCGTCGGCGGGTGTCGCGGGGAAGGGGTCGTCGGCGAGATCCGAGTCCCCGGAGGGACCGCAGGCGACGGCGAAGCCCAGCAGGAGAGCCGCTCCCCGGCCCCAGCCGACGAGGCCGGAGTTGCTGCCAGAACGGCTCACGCGACGTCGGCCTGGTTGGGCGCGTTGGGTGCGGCCAGCCAGCGGGCCAGACTCTCGGCTTCCAGGCCCCAGCCGTCCAGTGCTTCGGCGCAGTCCGGGGGCCTTCTTTGGGCGACGCCCAAGAGCAGGTGGGCACTGGTGGTCGCGCCTTCGCCGTGGTTGCCGGCGAACTCCACCGCCGCGGCGAGCGCCTCATGGGCCTCGGGCGTGAAGGGCAGGTGGCCCCCGTACGTGGCCGGGGCGTCCAGCAGCTCCTGGGGCGCATCGTTGAGCACCAGGCCGATCCCCTGGACGGCCGCCAAGAGGTCCGAGTCCTGCTCGGAGAGGACGCCTGCAAGGACGTGGATCGGCGCGACCGCTTCGTCGCCGTCCCTTGCCGCGGCGGCCGCCGAGCGGTTGAGGGCGTGCACAGCGTCTTCGGAGAGGTTGATGCTCATGGCTTCTCCTGTGGGATGTTCGACGGCGAGCGACGGGCCGCCGCCACTTCCTCCTTGAGATCGGCAACGGAAACGATGCGCCGGGTGCCGTCGGCGTCGCAAAGGGCGATCGTCTCCTTGAAGATGTTCACGCCGACGACCCTTTCGCTTCCCTGGGCCGTGCGGATTGTGCGGCCCTCCCGGGGGAACTTGCGGCGAGCCTCCACGTAGGTGTCGTGCTCGTACATCAGGCAGCACATGAGGCGGCCGCAGCAACCCGAGATCTGGGAGGGGTTCAGCGAGAGGCGCTGGTCCTTCGCGAGTTGCAGGCTTACGGGCTTGAGGGCGGGCAGCCACGTGGAGCAGCACAGCTCCCGGCCGCACCGTCCCACTCCGCCCAGCCTGGCGGCCTCGTCTCGGACGCCGATCTGGCGCAGCTCGATCCGGGTGCGAAACGCACGGGCCAAGTCCCGCACCAGAGCGCGGAAGTCGACCCGCTTCTCGGCGGTGAAGTAGATGTACAGCTTCTTCCGGTCGAACTGCCACTCGGCGTCGGTGACCTTCATGTGCAGGCCGTGGCGCTCCACGTGCTCTCGGGCGCCGCGTCGCGCGACCTCCTCGTCGGTGCGCATGTGCTGGGCGCGGCCCACCTCCGCCTCGCTGGCGGCGCGGATGACCCGCTTGGAGGGCACCGGCGTGGAGCACCCTCCCGACGACGAGCACTTGCGCTCGGCGATGCTGCCCAGGGCGGTGATGCGGCCCAGGTCCTCGCCCCGATCGGCCTGCACGATCACCTGGTCCCCCGGAGAGAGCGCCAGCGCGTCGTAGCGGTAGTACGCTCGGCGTGTGGCCTTGAACTCGACCTCGGCGAAGCCCGGCATCTCTCCCGTTTCCTCCTTTTGCTAGGACGCGGCGTTGGGGGCGACACGAGGGGCGGTGGTGGCGGCCTCCTGCCACGCGCCCATGGATTCGTACTTGGCCCAGCGCGCAGCGACCAGGTCGGCGGCGTCGGCGCCCTCCAGTTCGGCCAAGTTGCGGACCAGCGCCTCGGCGACGGCCGCCATCGCCGCCTCCGAGTCGGTGTGGGCGCCGCCGGGCGGCTCGGGGACCACCTCGTCGGCGACGCCCAGGGAGAGGAGGTCGGAAGAGGTGAGGCGAAGAGCGCGGGCGGCCTCGTTGCGGTGGTCGGCGGAGCGCCAGAGGATCGCCGCGCAGCCCTCGGGGGAGATGACCGAGTAGATCGCGTGCTCCATCACCAGGATGCGGTCGGTGACGCCCAGGGCCAGCGCGCCGCCGGAGCCGCCCTCCCCGATCACCACGCAGATGGTGGGCGTGCGCAGGCGAGCCATCTCCCGCAGGTTGGTGGCGATCGCCTCGGCTTGGCCCCGTTCCTCGGCGCCGAAGCCTGGGTAGGCCCCCGGCGTGTCCACCAAGGTGATCACCGGCCTGCCGAACTTCTCGGCGGTCTTCATGAGGCGCAACGCCTTGCGGTAGCCCTCCGGGTGCGGCATCCCGAAGTTGCGGCGGAGGTTCTCTTTCATGTCGTTGCCCTTCTGATGGCCGATCACCATGACCGAGCGGCCCCCCAGCCGGGCCCAGCCTCCGACGATGGCTTCGTCGTCTCGGAAGCGCCGGTCTCCCTTCATCTCGAACCAGTCGGTGAAGACGCCCTGCACGAAGTCCAGCGTGTAGGGGCGGCCGGCGTGTCGTGCGACCTGCACCTGCTCCATGGCGTCCAGGTTGCGGTAGGTGTCGCGGCGGAGGGTGTCCAGCTTGGCGGTGAGTTCCCGAAGTTCGCTGGACACGTCCAGTCCGCCCTCGGAGGCCAGCGTCTGGAGCTTGGCGATCTGGTCCTCCATCTCCACGATGTGGCGCTCGAAGGGGGCGTGGGCGGCCATGGGTGGGTCAGCCTTTCAGCACCCAGCCGTCCGGGTCCAGCACGACGGCCTCGGGCGGGGCGTCCACGGGGAAGCGGAAGCTCTGGGTGCGTTGGCGAAGCTCGACTTGCTCGCGGCGTGGGCGGTCGGTTGTCGCGCCTGCGATCTCCACCTCCAGCGGCAGGCGGAAGGTGGGCCAGTCGGGCGACTGGGTCTGGGCGATGGTGAGGATCAGTTCCCGTCCGTCTTCCGACATCTCCCAGCGGGGCTCCAGGACCGGGTGGCCCGGCTGGTGGACCCACTGCTGGAAGAACCAGTCCAGCGAGCGTCCGGAGACCTCCTCGAAGGCGTATTGTAGATCGGCGGTGAGGGCGGTGCCATAGGCGTGCCGGGCGTAGTAGGCTCGGATCGAGCGGAAGAACGTCTCGTCCCCCACCAGCCCTCGCAGCATGTGCAGGACCCAGCCGCCCTTGGCGTAGTTGTTGCGGTTCAGGAGGTCGAACAGGTTGGCCGGTCCGGCGGGGTCGATGATGGGGCGCCCGGTGTCGTCGGACTCCACGTAGCTGCGGCGGCTTCGTTCCATCCGCTGTCGGAAGTCGTCGGTTCCGTCCGCCGCCTCGAAGAAGAGGGCGCCGAAGTAGGTGGCGAAGCCTTCGGAGAGCCAGAGGTGGTTCCAGTCGGCCTCGGTGGCAGAGTCCCCGAACCACTGGTGGGCGATCTCGTGGGAGACGGTTCCCTCTCCCAGTCGGCCCGCTGCGATCGCTTCTTCGGAGTAGAAGATGGCGGAGGAGTTCTCCATGCCCCCGAAGCGGGTCGCAGACTGGACGTTGGCGAGCTTCTCGAAAGGGTAGGGGCCGATCGTGGCGGTGAAGTAGTCCACCATCTCAGGTGCGCGCCGAAAGACCTCCCGGGCGAACGCCGTGTCCTGGGGGTAGACCCAGTACGACACGTCGATGCAGCCGTCGGGCTCCACGCTGGCGGGCGCGGCGCCGCAGGCGGCCCGTCCCAGGGACTCCACCGAGAACTCGGCGGCGCCAGTGACGAGGGTGTAGGTGGGGTGGGGGACCCGGGTGGCCCAGCGCCAAGTGGTCTTGCCTGCGTCGATGGGGGATGAGTCCGCGTCCGTGGGGGCGCGATTCTCGTCAGTGGGGGACGGGTCCTCGACCTGGGTGCCGTTGGCGATCACCTGCCAGTCGCCGGGCGCGTGGACGGTGAAGCTGGCTGTGGCTTTGTCCGACGGGTGGTCCACCGAGGGGAGCCAGAAGCGGGCGCGGTTTGGCCAGTTGTCCACGAACGCCGTGGGGGAGCCGTGGACGTTCGGGCGGATGATCAGGCCGTCGTCGGGAGTGCCGTGGTAGGCGACGGCCACATGGACGGTGTCGCTGTCGGCGGCGCGGGCGTTCAGCGGGACCACGAGCTTGCCGTCGGCGTACTCGAAGGCGGACGGGGCGCCCTCCACGTGGACGCTGCGGACGCCCAGGCCGACCAGGTCGAGAGGGAGTGCGGCGGCGCCGTTGGGACGGACGGCGAGGGTTGCGCGGGCTTCGATCTCCGGCGCCCCCAAGGTGAGCTCGATCTCGTAGTGGAGGACATCGGCGGCGATCTCGTATTCGCCTGGGGCGGCAGGAGCTCCGGCTTCGACGGGGGGCGGCTCCGGCGCGCTGTGGACGGCAGAGTGGGGCGGGGCGGCAGTGGGACCGCAGGCCGCAAACGCCAGCAGGGGCGGGAGGCAGAGGCAGAGGGGCCGCCGTCGGGCAGGGTCGGAACCGAATCTCATGGGACGTTACCCGGCCCGGCGGAAGGCCCGCCACAGGTCGAGCACTTCCCGCTCCCGGTCGGGGTCCACTCCCGCCCGGAGGGCCGCTTGGCGGTCGGCGGGTCGCGAGAAGTGGAAGTCGAGGGTGGCCGCCGTGGTGTCGGCCAGCGAGCGGAAGGTCAGGCCCTTCTCCACTTCCGGGGTCAGGTCGAAGCGGGCGAAGCCCTCGGCACCGTCTCGGGCCGGCCGCCACACCGGCATCTCGGCGTAGGGGCGCAAGCCCGCGTTGATGGCGAAGTCCGTGTCCACCCACGTGAAGGTAGTCTCGGCGATGGTGACGGCCCGGATGCCGTAGAGGAGCTCGGCCATGGGGCGGGGCGTGCGCGGGCCGACCACATTGTACGTGCCCGACTCGCTGGCCTCCACCATGCGCACCAGCCACTCGCCGAAGTCCCGCACGTCGATGATCTGCACCGGGTCCGTGCCGTCGCCGGGTGCCAGGACCTCGCCTCCCCGGTGGATGCGGACGGGCCAATAGGTGAAACGGTCGGTGGGGTCGCCGGGACCGATGATGAGGCCGGGACGGAAGACGAGGGCGCGGTCGCTCCCGAAGGCGTCGCGGGCGTGTTGCTCGGCCAGCGCCTTGGAGAGTCCGTAGGGCAGCCGTGCGGCGCCGGGGGTCACGCCGGCGGACTCGTAGCTCCACACCGGCGCCGCCACGCTCATCGGCACCCGGCTCGTGTCGGCGTACACGGAGCGGGTCGAGACGAAGACGTACCGCTCGCACCGTTCCTTGAGGAGGCCAGCGCTCCGCTCGACCCACGCGGGGTTGGTGGCGGAGTTGTCGATCACTACATCCCAGCTGCGGCCCTCCAACGCCCGCAGGTCGTCGTTGCGGTCGCCCACCAGCTTTTCCACGTCGGGGAAGAGGTGAGGGTTAGTGCGCCCTCGGTTGAAGAGGGTGACTTGGTGGCCTCGCGACAGCGCGTACTCGACTTGGTGCGGGCCGATGAAGTTGGTGCCGCCGAGGACCAGAAGCCTCAAGGATCGGGGGGCTTGATCGGCGGCGGCTGGGACTTGCTCGGGGGCGGGCGAGGCTTCATCGGAGACGGGCGAGGCTGGAACCGGGCTTCCGAGTGCCAGTCGGCCTCCGTCTTCGGCTGTGAACGCGCTCCCGGCGGCAAGCGCGCCCCCGGCGGTCGCGGTGGTGTGGAGGAAGCGCCGTCGCGTGGTCGTGTCCCGTCGCGTGCTCATGGTGGTGTCCCGGTCGTGAGTCGGTCGAAAGATGCCGCACCGACGCCGGTTTGGACAGGCACGGGCGTTTACAGGTCTCGCTTCCTCATGCTGACGAAGGCTGCCGCCAAGAAGGCAGCGACGTAGACCAGAGCCAGCGCGACGACCACGCCATGGTCGAGATACTCCAGGGGCGGCTGGCCGTTCTCTGCTCGGCTGGCGTTGAACGCCGCCAGTCGCTCGGGGTAGTGGAACCGGCCGTCGGCCAGGGTCTGCTTCAGCGCCAAGGGGAAGTAGCTGGCGGCCTCGCGCACGCTGTCGAATCGGCGGAGGAAGAAGCCCAGGAACTGCTCCACGAGCAGGTAGGCGAAGAGTACGCCCATTGCGGGACCCGACGAACGGACCAGCATCGCCAGCATCAGCCCGGCGCTGCCGAGCATCAGCAGCGACAAGGCGTACCCCAGCATGTACGAACCGTCGGTGCCGCGGACCAGCTCCGGCCCGTTCTCTCCGGGGCTGACCAGGGTCCCGGCGACGCCCAGCGCCAGTGGAAGCACGAAGAACAGCACAGCGAGCCCCAGCACCACCGCAACCTTGCCGGCGTAGAAGCTCTCCTTGCTCATCCCGTCGATCACGTTCTGCCGAGCGGTTCGCCACTGAAACTCGGAGGCGACCAGAAGGATCGTCAGCAGCGCCAGGAAGTACGGTCCCATGTCCACGGGTGCGGACAAGATGCCGCCCCAGCTCTCGGGGAGCGCGAACGTTCGGTCGGCGTCGCTGATCTCGCGGCGCACCGAGTCCACCGTCGCGCCGCCGTTGAGCACGGCGAAGAGGCCCGTCGTCACCCAGAAGGCCAGGCGTTTGCGCGTCTTGAGGAGCTCGTTCCCCAGGATTGCGCCGAACCCGCCTCCACCGCCTCCACCGCGCACAGGGGCGGTTCCCCCAGCGCCTCCGCTTGCAGCCGTCACGACGCGATCTCGGTCATCGGGCCGAACTCGCCCTCGGTCAGGCCGATGAAGACGTCTTCCAGGCTCCGCCGGTGGGGCGCCAGGTGCGAGACGTACACTCCCTGGTTGGCAAGCCAGCGGTTCAGGCCGGCCAAGTCGTCGGAGCGAAGGCCGACCACGAACCCGCCGCCGTCCTCCGCCGGCCGCAACGAAGTCGCCTCCGGGTACGCCTCCAGCGCCGGCCGCAACACCGCCTCGTCGTCGGCGCGGACCAGTGCGGCCACCGCCTCGCCCTTGCCGCGGGAGCCGTCCACCACATCGGCGACGCTGCCCATCGTCACGATCCGGCCTTTCTGAACGACGGCCACGTGGGTGCAGGTGCGTTCGACTTCCCACAGCAGGTGGCTGGAGAGGAAGATCGTCTTGCCGCGGTTCGACAGCACGCCGATGATCTCGCGGACCTCGCGCATCCCCTGCGGGTCGAGGCCGTTGGCGGGCTCGTCGAGGATGATCAGCTCCGGATCGTTCAGCATCGTCGCGGCCAGGGCCAAGCGCTGCTTCATGCCCAGGGAGTAGGTTCTGAAGTTGTGCTTGCCCCGGTCGCCCAGGCCGACTAGGTCCAGGCATTCGTCGATCCGCTCGTCTCCGACCCCCTTCACGCGAGCCGCGATCGCCAGGTTGTCGCGGCCGCCCAAGTAGGGGTAGAAGTTGGGCGTCTCGAGGGTGGCGCCGACTCGGTTGCGGGCCGCCAGAAGCTCCCGGGGCGAGGACGCGCCCAAGAGGCTGAAGCTGCCGGCCGTCGGCGTGACGATCCCCACCAGCATTCCGATCGTGGTCGTCTTTCCGCTGCCGTTCGGGCCGAGGAAGCCGAAGACTTGGCCTTCTTCCACCGACAGCGTCACCCCGTCCACGGCCCGCACGTTCTTGAAGTGCTTGGTGAGGTCGCGGGTCTCCACAACGGGACGCTTCTGGGCCGCTGCGGCCATCAAGGGCTCTCGTGAGTGGCGGGGGGAGGCGTGACGGGACGGGAAGGTGGCGGCTCGCGGGAGGCGGGACAACTCCGCAAGGGGCGGGGCGCGTCAAAGCTGTTTGCGGGCCGAACTAAGGCGCACTGGCCGACGACGACCACCGGGCTCACCTTGTTTCAGTTCAGAAGCCGCATCGCTCACAGTGAAGCAACGCGCATCGACCACCTGCAACGACAACTGGACCACGCCATGGGACCCAACTCGACCACGCCATGGGACTGAAATCCCGGTTCCGCCCCTTCTGGAACGAACTGCGCCGCCGCAAGGTGGTGAGGGCCGGGGGCGTCTACGCCGTCGCGGCGTTCGTGGCTCTGCAGCTGGGCGAGATCGTGCTGCCGGCCTTCAACACTCCAGACTGGGCGTTGCAGTCGCTGGTCGTGGCGGCGGCCCTGGGGTTGCCGGTGGTGCTGGCCGTCGCATGGGCCTACGAGCTGACTTCCGAAGGGCTGAGGCGGACCCGAGATGCGCCCGGAGCGCCCTTGGGACAGGAGGCCGGACCGTCTCTTGCGCCTCGCTTGGCTCTCCTGGCCGTGACGACGGTGTCGGTGGCGTTCGCGGCGGTCTGGTTCAGCCGCAACTTCGTGTCCATCGACGACGGGGAGGGCGCTGGCGGGTGGCGCTCCTTGTCTTGGGCGGCTCGCCAGTCGGATCGGGGCCCGGGATCGGCCGACCGGCTTGGTCCCAGGACGATTCCGGCTTTTGCCAACTTCGACCCGGCGGCCCCGGTCTCGGCGATCGCCGTCCTTCCCCTGGCGAACTTCGCGGAAGGCGCGGACGACCTCTTCGCCCGCCAGCTCCACGACGAGATCATCAACCAGCTGACCCAGACGACCAGCCTTCGCGTGGTCTCCCGCACGTCGGTCGCCCGCTACGCCGATACATCGACCCCGTTGCCGCGGATCGCCCGGGAGCTGCGAGTCCAGGCGGTGGTCACCGGCTCTGTGGCGATGACCGGCGAAAGCGACAGCGTGCGCATCAGCATCCAGCTTCTGCACGCCCCGTCCGACACGCACCTGATGACGCGGAGCTACCAACGGGAGATGAGGGACATCTTGCGCCTCCAGACCGAGATTGCGCAGGAGATTGCCCAGGCCGTCCAAGGGGAGGTAGAGGAGGGCGCGCCCGCGAGGAGCGTGGAGCATGTGGCGACCGTGGACCCGGAGGCGCACCAAGCCTACCTGCAGGGGTGGGAGGAGCTGGACCTGGACGACGAGCTGGATGTGGGGGCGGAGAATCCGGACGTGGAAGCGGAGAACGCCCAGGACTTGGAGCGGGGCGTCGCCCTGGATGCAGCCGCGGTGGAGGCGATGCGGCACTTCAGCGAAGCGGTGGGGATCGACTCCACCTTCGGGCTCGCGTGGCTGGGGCGCGCCGAGGCGGGGCTGGTGATGCTTGCCCACGCGGGGACTTCGCTCCCGGAGGAGGTGCCCAGCGGGATGGTTGATGCGAGGGATGGGTCGTTGCCGGACGATTTGCGGCCGGGCGAGTCCATCGTGCGCATTCGGGAGTCGTTGCGGCGGGCCGAGACCCTCGGCGCACCAAGGTGGAAGCTGGACGCCTCTCGGATCATGTTGCTGAACGTTGCCAAGGCGCTGGACCCCGACCTGGCGGAGGATGTGGAGGCGGCTCTGGCCGAGGCCGGGATCGCAACGGACTCCCTGGCGCAGGCTTATGCGCGCAACTCCACCGAGATCGGCAGGCGCGTGGACAGGTCGCTGGCCGACTGGTCTGGGCGCGACGGAGATGGGCGTCCGGCCCGGAGTTCCATGGAAGACCGTGCGATGGTGCGCCGCCACCTCGTCGCCAAGCGGCTGCTCGACACGGGCCAGTACGACAGGGCGGCGATCGCCTACCGGCGGCTGATCGAGACCGACCCGACCGACGAGGCCCTGTGGCTGGTCTTGGAAGACGTGCACCTCCTGCGTGACGACTACGCCGGTGCCGTGAAGGTTCGCGAGGAGCACCTCCTGGCCACGCAGCCCGACACGCCGGAGCGTGCGGAGCGAATCCGCGAGCTGCGGGAGGCGTTCGACCAGACCGATCACAGCAGCTACTGGCGGCTCCGGCTGCGAGAGGCTGAAGCTCGCCTAGCTCGCGGAGATCGGGTCCCCCATACGGTTCAGGCGTTCACTGCGGTGGGTCTGGGCGATGCTGACTTGGCTTTCAGTCACCTGGAGGAGGCGATCGCCCAACGGGAGGGGTTTCTGGGCATGTCGCTGGACAGCCCCATCTGGGACCCGATCCGTGGCGACCCAAGGTTTGGACGGGTCGTCCGGCAGATCTGGCGCCCCCGCGTTCAAGGCCCTACCGGGGATTGACGCGCTGGATCACATGCTGACGCCTAGGGGCGCGCCCCAGGATCACATGCTGATCACGTAGGGGAACCATGCGCCGATGGGCTTTCCGTCGAGGGTGCCGGGGCGGAAGACCCATTGAGCGGCTTCGCGGACCAGCTGGCGGTTGAAGCCTCGGTCGCGGGTCGGCGGGTCCAGCCGCGTAGAGTCGGCCACGACCTGGCCGCGCTCGTCCACGAAGACCCAGACCTGCACCTCCACGCCCCGCAGCCCCTTGTTGGCGGGCGGAATGATCATTCCGCGAGGAGTCGGGGGAAGCACGCGGCGCAGCCCTTCGGCGGCCGTGCCCCCGTCGCCTTGGCCATCGCCGTCGGACAGCCCGGGCGGCGCCGGAAGGCCGGGCTGCTCTCCCAGCACGGCGGCTACCTCCACCACCGGTTGCGGCGTCAAGTCCACCGGATCGATCTCGATCTCCACCGGCAGGGGAATCTCTGGTGGCACGAGCGGCACGGTGGGGGGCGTCAGCACGTTCAGCGCCTGCATCCCGCCGCCGGCTGCCCGGTCGTCTGCCGCCTTGGGACCGGCTGCGGCGAACGGCGACGGAGGAATCGGCGGAGAAACGCCCAAAAACAAGACCATGCAATGCACCAGCAGGGACGCCACCAAGCCGGCAACCCACAGCTTCCGGTCTTTCCGGCGTCGGTCTGCGACGGCTAGTTCGTTCATCCCGCGTCCTGTCCGGTATCGCGTGTGCTGTCCGGTACCGCGTCCTGTCCCGTATATTTGAACCGCCGGAGGGTCCAGTGCTCGGCTTTCAGTCGTACACCGGCTGGATTGGGCGGGTTTCGCTCGTCCCCCGCGAGGCGACTCGTCCCCCGCGAGGCGACCCATGTCCGCCGTTCTCCCGCAAGGCGATCCGCGCCCGCCGCCTTGCCAACGTAGCAACAGGGCGCTCCAACCGACAGGAGAACCGAGATGAACCTTGGGCTGGACGGCAGGGTGGCGCTGGTGGCCGGCGCATCGAAAGGGCTGGGACGAGCCGTGGCCGAGCGGCTGGCGGCCGAAGGCGCCGACGTGGCGATCAACGCCCGTTCCGCAGATACTCTTGCGCAGACAGCGGCGGAGATCGAGAGGGACACGGGACGAAGGGTGGTTCCCCTGGCCGGCGACGTGTCCGACGAACGCTGCTGCGTCGAGTTGGTGGAGCGGACCGTGGCCGACCTGGGCCGCCTGGACGTGCTGGTGGCCAACGCGGGAGGCCCGCCGCCGGGGGGCGTGGACACGTTCGAGCCCGCCGCCTACCGGCAAGCTCTGGAGCTCAACCTGATCTCCACCGTGCAGCTCGTGCTGGCGGCGCTGCCCCACATGCGCAAGAACCGCTGGGGTCGAATCGTGGCGATCACGTCGGTCTCGGTGAAGCAGCCGGTGAAGGGGCTGCTCCTCTCCAACACGGCCCGGCCCGGCGTGGTGGGCTTCATCAAGACGATCTCACAGGAGCTTGCGCCGGAAGGCATCCTCTGCAACGTGGCGGCGCCGGGCTTCATCCTGACGGATCGGCTGGGGTCTCTCTTCGCTGCACGGGCCCAAGCCCAGGGCACGACGCCGGAGGCCGCTCGGGACGCCGCCGCCGCCGAGATTCCCATGGGGCGCATCGGCCAGCCCGAGGAGTTCGCAGCCGCAGTCGCCTTCCTGGCGTCCGAAGCCGCGTCGTACGTGACCGGCCACACCCTCCAGATCGACGGCGGACTGGTGCAAGGACTGCTGTGAGCCTGGAGGGACGGCTGCGGGCTGGCGGCTATTCGGCCTACCTGGAGCTGGCGAAGCCGGGAATCACCCTCTTCGTGACCCTCACCGCCGCCGTCGGCTATGTGATCGCGGCTTTGCCCGACGGCGTCTCCGCAAGCAGGCTGTTTCACGTGGCGTTCGGCACGGTTCTGACCACTGCCGGAGCACTGGCGCTGAACCAGTACTTGGAGCGGGTGCCCGATGCACTCATGGCCAGGACTCGCCATCGACCGCTTCCCTCTGGACGCCTTCCTCCGGAGCGGGCGCGCTGGTTCGGCTGGGCGCTGCTGGTGGCGGGGACCGGGCACCTCTGGTTCTGGACGGGATGGCTGCCCGCCCTGGTGGCCGCGAGCGCCGCGCTGCTCTACAACGGCGCCTACACGCCCCTCAAGTTGCGGTCTCCCCTGGCCACCCCTGTGGGAGCGATCCCCGGTGCTCTTCCGGCTCTGATCGGCTGGACCGCCCACGCCGCGGGCGACCCCCGTGGACTTCTCCTCTTCGGCATCCTCTTTCTCTGGCAGTTGGTCCATGTCCTGGCCCTAGGCTGGAACCTTCGGGAGGACTACGTGCGCGCAGGCTTCCAACTCATTCCCCCCGGCTCCCCGCGCCTCGTCGCCGGGCTGATGCTGGCGTACTCGGTGGTGCTGCTCCCGGTGAGCTTTCTGCCGACCCTCTTCGGCATGACGGGAACCATCTACTTGGCGGGGGCTGCCGTGCTGGGAGGGGGAATGGCGACGGCCGCTGCGGCGTTCTTGCTTCAGCCGACGGGACGGCGGTGCCACCGGGTCTTCGTCGGGTCGATCTTGTATCATCCCGCGCTGATGGCGTTCATGGTGGCAGGCGCGATCTGACTGACCCATCCAAGGAGTGTCTCCCCGCCTTATTCACCAGAGGTGGTGTGAGGGAGGTGGCGTGCGGCGGCGAGGCCAGTAGGTTCAAGGTGTACCGCCAAGAACCGGCGACCTGCCGCTCGCAACGCCGAGGTGAAGATAGTGAGTTCCCCGTTTCGGTTCAACAAGTCGATCCGCGTCGAGGTCCGCCCGGAGAAGGTGACGGGCGACGCGGGCGTCCTGCTCGCTCGCCAGGTGCTGAGCGCCAGCGGCGTGGACCGCTGGCTGAGCGAGCGCATCGAGGACGCTCGGGACCCGCGCCGGATTCGGCATTCGACCGCCGATCTGGTGCGGACGGCGTGCCTGCTGGCGGCGCAAGGCCGGCGGGACCACGACGACGCGACGGTGCTGCGGGACGATCCGGCGTTCCGGCTGGCGACCAGCGGGCGAGCGGGCACGACGCCGTTGGCCGAGGGGCGCGGCTTGGCGTCGCAGCCCACGCTGTCGCGGCTGACGGCGCGGCTGGCGCAGGGCCGGAACCGGGAGGTGTTGCGGGAGGGCTTGGCGCGGATGGCGGGCTGGCGGCTGCGGGCGCAGAACGGGGGGCGCCGGCTGTCGCAGATGGTGGTGGACCTGGACAGCCTGCCGATCGAGGTGCACGGCGGACAGCCGGGCAGCGAGTGGAACGGCTACTTCCACGCGACGGTGTACCATCCGCTGGTGGCGTCGGCGGCGGAGACGGGCGACTTGCTGGACGCTCGTCTGCGGAAGGGCTCGGTCCACACGGCCGACGGCGGGAAGGAGTTCGTCCTGGCGGTGCTGGACCGCGTGGAGCGGCACTGCTGCCGCAAGGCGATCGTGCGGATGGACGCGGGCTACCCGGCCGAGCCGCTGATGCGGGGGCTCGAGGAGCGGGGCACGCCGTTCGTGGCCCGGATCAAGACGAACGACGTGCTGAAGCGGATGGCCGAGCGGCCCGTGGACGAAGCGACGCTGGCGATGTGGGACGAGCCGCCGGAGCCGGGTGCCGAGCCGCGGACGTGGGTCCACGAGCCCGAGGGCTACCGGGCCCGGTCGTGGTCGCGGGCGCGGCGCGTGGTGTGCGTGGTCAAGGAGCGGCCCGGCGACTTGTTTCCGGACCGGTTCTGGCTGATCACGTCGATGTCGCCCGACGAGATGCCCGCCGACGCGCTGCTGGACCTCTACCGGAAGCGGGGCAAGGCCGAAGGCCACATGGGCGAGCTGAAGAGCGTGGTGGACCCCGCGCTGTCGTCGTCGCTGCGGCCCAAGCGCTTCTACCGGGGCCGTCCGGTCGCGAAGCGCAGCCCGAGCGTCGACGCCTTCGCCTGCAACGAGGCGCGCCTGCTCGTCGGACTGTTCGGCTACCAGATCATGCACGTGCTGCGCACGCTGCTGGAACGGGCCACCCAGACCGGCTGGAGCCTGCGACGGCTGCTCGAGCGCGTCCTGCGCTCGCCCGCTCGGTTCACCGTCTCGGGACGCCGCGTGACGGCGGTCGTGGGCCGCTCCGCCCGACACTGGGCACTGGCCGCCCGGCAGCTGGCCCTGCTGCCGGACCCCGGCGGCTAGCCGCACGAGAGAGCCGCCCGGCGCCCGCTCCCTTCTTCGATCCCCGGGGTCGCTCCGACGCACCCGTGCGTTCAGCGTGCCTCCGGCGCACTTCCAGGGCCGCCGGAACACGCCGCACGAGCGTCTCTTGCCCCCTCGCGGCCCTCAAATCGACTCCATTCCTCCACTGCCTGCGCCTCGCTGCCGCCCACACGTCCACAAATCCGACCGAACGACGACTTCATGAATAAGGCGGGGTCTCATTCATGAAGACGCAACGGTTCATGTGCACGCCACGAAGGTTCATGTGGACGCAACGACGGGCCGCCACGGCGCGAGCCCTTGCCGCGCTGGCAGTGGTGCTGGTGGGAGTCTCGACGGGTGCGGCCCAGCGTTCGGCCGCGGCTCAGCCTCCGCCCGGGGGCCAGGAAGAACGACCGCGAGCCCGGGAGCTGGGCATCGAGCCGGGGATCTTTCGCCCGGGTCCGTTCAACGCAATCACCGACGTGGCCGGCGTGCTTGTGGGCCATGCGACCGTCGTCGAGGGCGACCGAGTGCGCACCGGGGTGACGGCGATCCGTCCCCACGGCGGCAACCTGTACTTCGACCGCGTCCCGGCGGCCGTCCATGTGGGCAACGGCTTCGGCAAGTTGCTGGGAGTCACCCAGGTGGCCGAGCTCGGCGAGCTGGAGACCCCCGTGCTGTTGACCTGCACGCTCTGCGTCTGGAAGGCGGCCGACGCAATGGTCGAGTGGGCGTTGGAGCGGGAGGGGATGGAGAACGTCCGCTCCATCAACCCGGTGGTGGGGGAGACCAACGACGGCGGCCTGAACGACATTCGCAGCCGTCCCGTCACCGCCGCACACGTTCGCGCCGCGTTGGACGGGGCCGAGTCCAGGCCTGTGGAGGAGGGGGCCGTGGGAGCCGGCACGGGCACGTCGGCGTTTGGGTGGAAGGGCGGGATTGGGACCAGTTCGCGGGTGCTGCCCGAGTCGCTGGGCGGCTGGACGGTCGGCGTGCTGGTGCAGTCCAACTTCGGGGGCATTCTCCAGATCGCAGGTGCGCCGGTGGGCGAGGCACTGGGCCGTTACACCTTCCGGTCGCAGGTTGAGCCGGGGGGCGGGGGCGGGGATGAGGATGCCGGCGCAGGCGCAGGAGGTGGTGAGGGGCGCGCATGGGAGGAGCGCGACGGGGAATCCCAGGGGTCGATCATGATCGTGGTCGCCACCGACGCCCCTCTCTCCGAGCGCAACCTGACCCGGCTGGGACGCCGTGCGATCATGGGGCTTTCCCGCACCGGTTCGTACGCCAGCAACGGCTCCGGCGACTACGTGATTAGCTTCTCCACGGCCGAGGGCGCGCGCCGACGACCGGGCAACGCGGTGCGCACCGTGGAGGACTTGGCCAATGCCAGAGTGTCGGCACTCTTCCAAGCCACCGTCGAAGCCACCGAAGAGGCGAGATCTACAACTCGCTCTTCAAGGCCGTGACCGTGACCAGCCGCTGGGGCGAGCGCCAAGCGCTGCCGATCCCCGAGACGATGGAGGTGCTCAGGCGCTACGGAGTGGTGCCGTGAGGACCCGTGGTGCTGTGAGGACTGCGGAAGGAGTAGTATTCTTCAGGTACCAGTCGTTCGCCGCGAGAGCCGGGAGCGGTGACTCAACAAGGAGGAGCAAGATGCTGACGAAGATGACCACGGAGACCGTCGCCAAGATCAAGACCGCCCAGCAGAGCGCGATGCCGGAGCATCCGTCGCCCGAGGAGAAGAACGCCCTTGTCGCCCTTGTCGCCGACGACACGTATCCGCCGGAGATGGCCAGACGCGCACTGGAGTACCACGGACTGGTCACGGTGCAGGCCTCCAGCCGCTACGGCGAGGTGACGTGTCTCCAAGTGCGTCCTACCAAGAAGGGCTATGCGGTGGCGTTGGAGTGGGCAGAGTTGGGTGCCATGCTGGATGACAAGAAGGGAGATGCCCAATGAGCCGCCGCGAGCACTGATGATCTGGGCGGCCCAGGCGTGAGCGCTGTCAAGCGCATCGTCTGCTTGGCCAACTCGCGTAAGCTGTCGGGCCGATGCATCGCCGGGCGGGAGTTGGCCAGCGGGAAGGTGGTGGGTCCGTGGATTCGTCCCGTGAGCAGGCGTGACAGCCAGGAAGTGTCGGAGCACGAACGACAGTACGAGGACGGCAGCGACCCCAAGGTCCTCGACATCGTGAGCGTTCCGGTGCTTGCGCCGAACCCCGATGGGTGGCAATCCGAGAACTGGACGCTCGACGACGAGCACTACTGGAAGAAGTTGGGCAGCTTCTCTTGGTTTGATCTGCCTCGCTTGGTGGACCCGCCCGAGCCTCTTTGGATCGACGGACACAACACGTACAGCGGTGCCAACGACAAGGTTCCAGAGGACCTCATGGACCGTGTCTCCAGTTCCTTGCGACTTGTGCACCTGGACCAGTTGCGTCTTCGCGTGTTCACTCCTGGCGAAGCGTTCGGCAACTCCAAGCACCGCGTGCAGGCCGTGTTCTCTCACGCTGGGTCCGACTATCGCATCTGGGTCACGGATCCCGTGTACGAGAGGACGTACCTGTCGAAGCTCAACGGCGAGTACGAGATCGGCGAGTGCTATCTGACTGTTAGCTTGGGCGAACCTTATGGGAGGAGCTGCTACAAGCTGGCGGCCGCTGTCATTGAGGAGCAGCGCTGATGCCGTCGGGGCAAGCCCTTTCTGTGTTCACGGTCGGCCACTCGAACCATCCCCGGGAGCACTTCGCGAAAGAGTTGCTCCACCGGCATGGAATCGCCGTGCTGGCGGACGTCCGGTCGGTCCCGTACAGTCGGTTTGCCCCGGACTTCGACCGGGAGGCGTTGCGTTCTTTCTTGGCCGCTAGCGACATCCGCTATGTCTACTTCGGCGACGAGCTGGGCGGCCGTCCGTCCGATCCTGCCTGCTACGAGAACGGGCGTGTTCGGTACGACCGCGTGGCCGGCGCCGCGTCGTTTCGACAGGGCCTTGACGAGCTCCTGGCCGAAGCCGCCTCGCATCGCGTCGCCGTGATGTGCTCGGAGAAGGAGCCGCTGCACTGCCATCGCACGCTCTTGGTCGCGCACGCCCTGGACGGCCGAGGCGTCGGCGTCGAGCACATCCTGGCGGATGGCTCCCTTGCGTCCCATGCGGCCGTCATCGACGACCTGCTTGCCAAGCACAACTTGAGCGACGCGCAGACGGACCTCTTCCCTCGCACGCGGGACGAGCGCGTCAAGGAGGCCGTGGCACGCCAAGCGCGCGAAGTCGGATTTGCCCATGGCGAAGGCCCCGTGCCGACGCCGACAAGTGCCGGGAAGCACGAGCACCGGCCTCTGCCCCATCTGTCAACTCCCCAGCCGAGGCACACCGCAACATGAAGCTCTTCACCATCGGATTCACAAAGAAGCCTGCCCAACGATTCTTCGGCGAACTCGTCGCCACCGCCAAGCAGTCGGGCCTCCGTCGCGTCGTGGACGTCCGAATCAGGCCCAGTTCGCAACTCGCGGGCTTTGCCAAGCAGAACGACCTCGCCTACTTCCTGGACGCGATCTGCGGTGTGGGCTACGTCCACATGCCGGTGTTGGCCCCGGACCCCGAACTGCTGACGGACTACAGAAAGAAGCAGATCGACTGGGCCGGCTACGAGCCCCGCTTCGACGCCCTAATGCGCGAGCGCCGGATCGAGGACACGCTCGCCGAAGAGCACGCCACGCCGGGCCAACCGTTCCTGCAAGACGGCGACTGCCTGCTCTGCAGCGAGCACGAGCCCGACCAATGCCACCGGCGCCTCGTGGCCGAGTACCTGCAACGCCACTGGGACGGGCTGGAGGTCGTGCACTTGATGTGAATGCGGGCAAGGCGTTTGCGCGACGGGGCCTTGCGGTCACCCGTGTGAAGATCGTGACGAGGGGTTACATCGCCAAGTGCACTACAGCCTCTTCCCGATCCGACCATCGAATCGTCCGCACGCCGTAGTTGCGTAGTGCCGTGTCCACGGCCTGGGGGACGGCCTTGTCTGCGTCATTGATGATGGCATACGCGACCGAGTTCGTGTCGCGGACTTCCTTGGTGTCGAGCCACGCGAAGGCCATGTTCTGCGCCGTGCTGCGGCCGGGTCGGTTGAGCGACCTACATACGCGCTCGGGCTGATCGGGCGACTTCGGAACGACGAAATCAAACTTGTGGTCATAGCCGCTCTTGCCCGTCAACTTGACGTTCCGCGTATATCGGACGTTAGACCCGTCAAGCCACGCGGTTACGTCCTCGTGAAACAGACTCACGACCGTCGGAGACGCCAAGTAGAACAGGTCCGCAACGGCGAGCATGGCTTGAAGAAGGCTGTGCTTGCGTATCCCAAAGTCGTCGCCCGACGTCTCCAGTTGCAGAGCGCCTGCAACTTCCCGTACTCCGAAGCCGTTGAGCGTCTCGTCCAGCAATAAGCGTCGCTTCCCGCTGGTTACGTCAATTCCGGCCTGCGCCAAGTCGTCAAGCACGTAGCCATCGTCCGTAAGGATGAAGCCTTCCTTGGTCTTGCTAGCGTACATCTGGAGGCAGTCGTTGTGACGGTCGAGGTAGGGCGTCGTGATCTCTACATGGTCGCCTACCTCTCGGACCATGGTCTGCTCCTGCAACCAGTTCCAGTACTGGTCCAGGAGGCGTTGGATCGCGACCGCGGTGCCCGCTTGCCGAGCTTCCCGTCCGATGTAGATTACGCGCCCCCCTGAATCGACCGGCCACCCCGGCAACCGAGGCTCCCGTGACCCACGATAATCAGGGACCGCATCAACGAGGAGATCGCGGACATGACCATCGAAGAACGCCTCCACTGGCACAAGACCCAGGAACTCGATCCAGAGCTGGAAGCCCTGTTCGCGAGGCCCAAGCCCCCGAGGCATCCCCGCTCAAGACGATCGATTAACCATGATGAGTGACTCCACGACGAGTCCAGCGGCCGTCGAAGCCGATGCCCGGAATGGCCAGCCCGATCCCCTGGTGGAGAAGGAAGCGACGGGCTTGATGAACGCTATCGCTCCAGGAGGTTTGGCAGCTTCCGGGTCGTCGCGACTCCGCGTGTACGCCGACGCGACCGTAGCACTCGGTTGCTTCGAGAGAGATTTTCTCACGCCCTCCCGCCAGCTGTTTGACGCCTTCACGTGGGGCGACTTCATGCTCCTCCTCTCGGACAGCGTGGCCCTGGCCGTGGAAGACGAGTCATCGGAAGCCCATGCGGTTCTGTCGCGGGTCCCCGACGCCCATTCGGAATTCCTCACCACAAGCCGGAGTTCCGAGGAGCTGGTCGCCGCCTACGTTCGCGTGGGTGCTGTGCCCAACGCAGCGAGACACCATGCCCGCCACTTCGCGTTCGCCACGTTGGCTAAGGCCGATGTCCTGGTCAGCTGGGACTTCAAGAACGTTGTCAACCTGCAACGGATCCAATTCTGCAACTACGTCAACGTCGCCCGCGGCCATGAGCGACTTGACGTTCAGACGCCTCAAGCTCTCGGTCTGCCTGTGACCGCGACTTCCCGGGCGCCCCAGCCGTTCAGCAACGTCAAGTTGCTGCGTGAGGTAAGAGATACGATCGGCAGAGAGATCCAGGACATGACCGCCGACGAGTACCGGCAGTGGAGGAACTCGCGGGTGCACACCGATCCGAACTTGCGAAAGCTTGCGCGCCGGATCGCGATGCCAACGTCCCGGAGCCCCGAGGCGAAGCGTAACAGTGAACGGGAGAGAGGTGCCGACTGTGACTAACGGCGGCACCTTGGTGATCGGGACGAGCGGCCGCCGCCCCGTGACTATTGGCCACAGGGAACACGATTGCTCCTGCGGGCCGTCAAGGCTTCTGGCCGTACCCGAAGCCGAGACCAGACCACGGATGCGGTCCTTTACTAGCGTGTGGGCCGGAGACGACTTCCAGGACGAGCCTCGTCATTCGTAAGTCATTGTCAGTAAGAGACTTGCGCTTTACTAGCCTTTACTAGGCTGGACTTGGCGTTGTTCGTCAACGGGCTGCCGGTCGCCACCGAGCTCAAGAACCGGCTGACCAAGCAGACGGTGGACGACGCGGTGCGGGCCAGTCGGGGCCATAATCGCACATGCTCTCGGGTAGGGCGGACGCGAGCCCGCCGCTCCGTGAAGTCGGCCCGCCCGTCGTCCGCGCTACCTCCCCTTCATCAGCACCTGCCCGGCCCGAGCGCCCGTGAACCCGGAGTTCAGGATCGCGGCTTCTCCCGCCACGAAGAGATGCACCACCCCGGCGGCCAGCTGATGGGGTTCGGTGAAGGTGGCCAGGTCGCGGAAGTGGTCCGAGAACACAGCCAAGTCCGCCATCATGCCCTCCTCGATCTTGCCACGATCTGTCATGCCCAGTACTTGAGCGGGCAGGCCGGTCATGCTGCGCACGGCCGCCTCCAGGGGAACCACTCGGTCCGCGAAGACGAACTTGCCGATCTTGCGGGCGAAGGCGCCGTATGAGCGGGGATGGGGGACGCCGACGCCGAACGAGGGAAGGTCGCCGTCGGAGGATGTCATCGTCCATTCCTGGGTCATGAACCGCAACTGGTCCTCCTCGCTCATGTTGAACGAGACGATCGACGGACCGCCCTGGCGGATCAGCTCCAGCGCCAGGTCCACCGGGTCGGCCTCTCGCTCCGCGGCCAACTCCGAGAGGAGCTGCCCTTCGATCGACGGGTCCTCGCGAAAGCGTCGGAACTGGATTCGGTCCGCGCCGCCGCGCCGAGCCAAGTTCTCCACCATGGCGTCCCGGATGCGGGCCCGGGTGGCAGGATCGGCCAGCCGCTCCTCGAAGGCGTCTCCGCCGCCAGCCTGGGACCAGCGCGGGAGTAGTGCCGCGGACAGCCCAGTCGCCGACGCCAAGTAGGGGTACTGGTCCGCGTAGACCGACACTCCTAGCGCGCGGGCGGCCTCGATCCGCTCCACGACCGCCGCCGACGCGCCCCAGACGGGCGGACCCAGCGCCTTGATGTGGGTCACGATTGCGGTCAGCCCGGCCTCTCGCCCGACCTCGATCACCTCTTCTACGGCGGCCTCGATGCCGATCGTGTAGTTGGACTCGTCCCGGATGTGGCTGGTGTAGATGCCGCCGTACTCGGCCACGACCCGCGCCAGTTCGACGATCTCGGCGTTCTCCGCATAGCTGCCGGGCGGGTAGAAGGGGCCGGACGACAAGCCCCAGGCCCCCGCCTCCATCCCCTCGCGCACCAGGCGCCTCATTTCGTCCAGCTCGGCGGGGGAGGGCGCGCGGTCCTCCATGCCCAGCACGCGCCGGCGAATGGAGCCGTGAGCGGTCAGCTGAGCCGCGTTGACGCCGAGTCCGTGAGCTTCCAGCGCCGTTCGCTGCTCCGCCAAGTCTACGGCGCCGCCGCCGTCCGGGTTGATGACCACGGTGGTGATCCCTTGGGCCAGCAGAGGTTCGCCGTGGCTGAGGGGTTCTGTGGCCAGGCCGGGTCCAGCGTGGGAATGCGCGTCGATGAAGCCTGGGGCAACGTAGAGGCCGGCAACGTCCAGCTCCTGCGTGGCGACAACTTCCGACAAGTCGCCCACGGCGGCGACTCGGCCGTCCCGGATCGCCACGTCGGCTCGACGGACCGGGTCGCCGGTCCCATCCACGACTTGGCCGCCTCGCAGCAACACGTCGTAAGGGCCGTCGCCGGCGCAGCCAGCGGCGAGCACCAGCGTTGCCAGCCCGGCAGCGACGAAGCGGGGGGTGCTTCCGTTCATTGCCGGTCCTCCGCGCCTGGCCGCTTGCCTGGGATCGCCGCGGCTCCCTCCCAGTCCGGGTCGGCCACGCCCACCTTCACGCCCGTGGTCGGGTCGATCCAGATGCCATGAATCCGACCAAAGGCGCCTGCGCGCTCCACGGCCTGCACCTCCAGCCCGAACAACTCCACCTCGGCCAAGGTCTCCGGCGTCCAGCCGATCTCCGGCGACGTCTCCATGGCGATTCCCCCGTCGATGGGATGCACTCGCGCAGCCGCAAGCGCATCGAGCAGGCTCATCCCCTGGTCCACGACACGCAGCACCGACTGCACCACCGCCGACACGATCCTGGCACCTCCGGCCGCGCCCAGCACCAGAACGGGCTCGCTGTCGCGAAGGACCATCAGCGGCGAGATGTTGGAGCGGGCCCGCTCGCCGGGCTCCATGTGCCCCAAGTACCCCCCGAGCGTGGCGGCGTACAGGAAGCCGAGCCCGGGCGTGGCCACCTTCGAACCCAAGTTGGGACCGATCGTCTGGGTGAGGGCCACGTACATGCCCTGGCCGTCGGCGACGGAGAGGTGGGTGGTGTGGGAGCTGGCCGGTCCCCATGTGGAGCCGTCCCAGTCGTGCTCCGGTGCCGCCAAGTTCGTTGTGGCGAGCCCTCCCGCACTCGTCGTGGCGAGCCCTCCTGCGTCCGTCGCAACCCCAGCCGTCGCGGCAACGAAGCGGGCTGCGTTCGGCGCCAAGCCCCGCGCCGCCCGTTGCAGCTCCACCCCGGGCAACTCAATCTGCGCGGCCAACTCCGCCGCCCACGCCTTGCTGGTCGTCGGCGCGCCTCCTGGTCCCCCGAGCCCCTCCCTTCGGGCGAACACCTCCGCCACCGCCGTACCCACCAGTGCCGCCCACTCGTCGGGGTCGAGCGCCGCCATGTCGAAGTTCTCCAACACGTGGAGGATGCCGATCGTGACCGCGCCCGCTGCCGGCACGTGCGTCCCCACCAGCTCGTAGCCGCGGTAGCTCCCGCGCACGATCCGCGCGGCCTGGGCGCGGTACTCGGCCAGCGACTCTGCCGTGACTGCGCCCCCGTTGGCCTCCATGTCGGCTGCGATCCGCTCCGCGATCGGCCCCCGGTAGAAGGCGTCCGCGCCCCCGGCCGCAATCGTGCGCAACGTCTGCGCCAGCTCCGGCTGGGCGAAGAGGCTGCCTGCCGCCCGAGGCTCGCCGTCGACCAGGAAGTGAGAGGCGGAGCCGGGGAACTCGGCCAACTGAGCCGCCCCTTCGGCGTGGCGCGCGGCCTCGCCGGGCAGAATGCGGAAGCCGCCCTCGGCCAGGGCAATCGCACGGGCCATGACCTGCTCCAGCGACATCGTCCCGTGCTCTTCCAGGAGCCGCACCAGCCCCGCCACCGCGCCGGGGACGCCCACGGTCGGGTATCCGTAGCCGGCCTGGGGGGCGGTCTCCGGGTCGTAAGTGGACGGCGCCTGGGTCGTGGCGTCGATCCCCGCGAAGCCGCCGTCGGGACGCCGAACCAGGATCTGCGTGCGTCCTCCGATGCTGTTCATCGACGGCTCCACCACCGAGACGGCGAAGGCGGCAGCCACCGCGGCATCGGCAGCGTTCCCCCCGGCCTCCAGGATGGCGGCGCCCGCCTCGGCGGCCAGCGGCTGGGCGGCCACCACCACGCCTTCCAGCGAACGGGCGACCTTGGGCGGCGCGGGCCGCGACCTCTCTGACGACCGATCCGCCGCAGGAGTGCATGCAACGAACCCGGCCAGAAGCCAAGCCGCTGCCACAACATGGGAGACATGCTGTCGCCAGGGACGAGTGCGGAGTCGCCGGGAACGAACGTGGACGGGCATCTGCGAAGCCTCTCCTCCGAGAGTTGAACGGGGACTGAACGGGACTTGTTGGGGATGGCAAACGCTCGCCCGAATTTGGGGCCCCGAGTCGCGCCGTGCTACCAATCTCCCTCCGACCCCGCTACTCCTCTCCCCACCTTGCGAAGTACTGCAACAGCAGTGCGGGACCGGCCGGCAGGTTCCGACCGCCCAGGGCGAACCTGGCTCCCATCTCCACTTGGCCAGGACCCGCGTCGAGTCCCAGAGACGACTGGATCTGGATCAGGTCTCGCTGAAAGCTGGGAACCGCAATGCCCTCGGTGGCGCCCGACTCGCCGTTCCAACCGTCCACCGCCGCCTTCCAGGCCACCGGGCCGATCCGATTTCCCGCCTGAACGAAGTAGAAGAACTCGTTGCCGAAGTCCTTGAGCGACTCCCGGTTCTCCTCCCGCCAGCGATAGCCCACCCAGCCGGAGAGGTAGAGGGAACGGGGCCAGAACGAGTGTCCCGCCTCGGCCATCACCTCCCAGTCCCGCTGACCGTCGCCCAGGGGAACCACATCCGTGTTCACGTCGAAGTCGCCTGCCGGCACCTTGACCCCGGCCCGAACCGCGACCGGCAGATCGATGCCCATCCAGCGCAGCGGGGCGGCCCGCAACCAGAACCGCATGTCGCCGAAGCCGGTCGAGGTGCGATCCTCCAGAAGGTCGTCGTAGCGAAGGCGGTGGAACGAAAGCTGGCCCCAGCCGTCCACGCCGGGAGCCAGCCCCATCGCGACGGTCAGGAACGAGGAAGTCGTGACCGCCCGGCCCTCGGCGAAGAACTCCCGCACCTCTCCGTCCGCCCCGAATCGCTCCCGAGTGTCCTGGTGATAGACGGCTAGCGCGGACCAGCCGGCCCCCGGCGCCTCCACCCACTGGGCGACCAGCTTCGTGGGTGCCGCCGCAACGATCGCGCCAGCCGCCACCGTTGCGCTAGCCGCCACAACGATCGCGCTTGCCGCCACCGTCGCCCAGGCCCCTGCCATCGCCGAGACCGCCGTTGCCCGAACCACCAAAGAGGGTTTCGGCACCTACTCCACGAAGAGCTCGGTCTCGGGGTGGAACGCGGCCCACGCCAGCCAGAACGCCACGTACGCCTCCGATATCAGCTCCATCCGCTTTCTGGCCAGGGGACCCGACTCCGCCACGCCGGCCACATTCCACACGGAGCCGGTCTCGTCGTCCACGATCCGATTCCCCTCGATCCGGAGCGTCAAGCGCTGTCCGTCGGCCACTGGCCGCATCGCGGCAGCCGCAAACCGCCCTCGGTCCCAGAGCACGACCGCCGGCTCGCCCCCGTACTCGAACTCGCCGATCCAAGTGCCGCCCCGCGCATCCATGGCGTGAAACGGAAACGCCAAAGGAGCGCTGCCGTTCCGGGCGGGGAGACCCAGCACCCGCTCCTTGGGCAGGCGCCGGTCGTCGCTCCGGGGGATGGGAAAGCCCAGGTAGTCGCCGTTGGCAGGCGCCTCGTACGACGCGCCGTATGGGTTGACGGCGTACCGGGCAATGTCCAGTTGGGCGACGCCCACGACGTTGGACACGGGGAAGAGCGTCCGCCATCCGCCCCACGTACTCTCGATCACCGGGAGGCGGGTCAGCTCCTGTCCCTCTCGCGGCCCGCACCCGGCAACGCCGGCCATCTGCGGCCACAGAGAGTCGTCGGCGTTGCGGTCGTACATGACCAGATTGGCTTGGTAGAGCAGCCCCGAGACGCCGAACTCGGCACCCCCGGCAGACGACCGGTCGAACGCCAGCGCCGACCCGGTGAGGGGACAGTACGTGATCGCCACCTCCGCCGAGTTGCGGTTCACGTTCACGATCTCGTGGCGGTACATGATGTTGTGGGGCACCGCCAACCACTCGCCCCCGACCTGCACCCCGATCACCCGCGACCGCTCCGTCATGTAGGACGTCTCCTCGCTGACGGCGGCCTCCACGAACCAGGGGTCCACCAGCGCCGGGATGCCGTCCCGCCCCACGCCCCCGTCGGCGAGAAACGCGGGATTCAAGTCGCCGCACTCCAGTGAGCTGGGAACGACTACGGCTGGACCGTCCTCGGAGCAGGCGGCCACGGACATCCAGGCGAGCGCTGCCGTCGCAGCCCAGCGCAGCGCAACCCAGCGCAGGGAACTGGCTATCTTGATGGGCATGTCGTTCGTGGCCGGGGAGAGCGTGGAGGATTTGAGGCGGATATTGCGCCGGATCGACGGTAGGGGCTACGCCGCGTACCGAGAGCTGAAGGGCGCATGGAAGCTACCCGCATTCACATTGGATGTGCGACACGTTCAGCGCGACCCCTTCGCCCCGCCCAGCCGGATGGCGGCGCTCCTGTCGCCGGAACGGGCGGGCTTCCCTGCAAGCGCCTTCGCGTCGGCTTCCCGAAGGACCGGGCTGTCGTGCCTGTTGGCGCGGCGCTTCGCCTCCGCTGCCCGTCGCGCCGGCGGCTCTGGGCGCAGCGGCCAGATCGCCATGACGGACCCGGGTCAGGTCGTGATCCCCAACACCGCCGTCCATGTGGGTCGGGACGGCTCGCTGGAAGCCCGCTTCACGGTAGGATTGCCTGCTGCGGGTCGCCGCGTGCTGGGCGGCGCCGCGAGCCGCCTATTGACGGAAGCTCTCCCGGCGCTCGTGGACGCCACTTTGCGCGCAGCGGCTCACGACCCCCGCCAGGTCGCTCGCCACGTGGAGGCCGCCGAGGACGCGGACGCCCTCCGAGCCCAGCTCCCGGAACGGGACTTGGTCGCCTTCCTGGCCGACGGCTCCCTGCTTCCCCGGCGCAGCGGCTCCGACGACCGCCCCCTGGCCAAGGAGAAGGCCGTCCTTTTCGAGTCGCCGCCGGCCCTGCGCGTCGTGCTGGACAGGCCGAACGGACCGCCAGTGCCGGGGATGGGCATCCCCAGCGGGGTCACGCTGCTGGTCGGCGGCGGCTACCACGGCAAGTCCACCGTGCTGAACGCCGTGGCCCGGGGCGTCTACAACCATCGCCCAGGCGACGGGCGCGAGTTGGTCGTCACCGACCCCGCCGCGACGAAGGTACAAGCCGAGGACGGTCGCCCCGTGTCGGGCGTCGACATCTCGCCGTTCATCGGAACCCTGCCCGGCGGCGCGGACACGACCCTCAGCAGCGCGGACACGACGCAATTCTCCACGCTGAACGCCTCCGGCTCCACCAGCCAGGCCGCCGCGGTGATCGAGGCTTTGGAAGCCGGGTCGCGCTTCCTCCTGGTGGACGAAGACACGGCCGCCACCAACTTCATGATCCGGGACCGCCGGATGCAGGCGCTGATCCCAGCCGACGACGAGCCGATCACTCCGTTCATCGACCGAGTGCGAAGTCTCTACGAAGACGCCGGTGCCAGCACGCTTCTCGTGGTGGGCGGCTCCGGCGACTACCTGGACGTGGCCGACCTGGTCGTCGGCATGATCCGCTACCGACCGCTGGACCTGACCTCCCGCGCCAGAGAGGTGGCCGTCGCGCACCCCACAGGCCGTCGAAGTCGCGAGGGCGAAGTCCACTGGCCCGCCCGCAACCGCTGCCCCAACCCGTCCTCCGTGCGCCCGGAGCGAGGCCGCCGGCAACGCAGCGTCCGAGTGCGCGACCGCCGAACCGTCGACTTTGGCGACTCCCGGATCGACTTGGCAGGCGTGTCGCAGATCGTCTCCAAGGCCCAAGCCCGTGCCATCGCCCTCGCCGTGGCCCACGCCCGACAGTTCATGGGGAGCGGTCGCACCGTGGAGGACGTGCTGAAGGCGGTGCGCACGTCAATAGCCGAAAGGGGCCTGGACGTACTGGACTCGCGACGGCCCGGAGACTTGGCGACGCCTCGGCCCCAAGAGATCGCCGCCGCTCTGAACCGGCTCCAATCCCTCGCGCTACACTAATCCCCCGCGCTGCACGAGTAAGGAGCGCACGCGACTACGTTCCCGACGTGCGACTACTTCTTGGACGGAAGATGGCCCGCCTTTTCCAGCAGCTCTCGAAGACGAGCCTCCCGCTCCGGCAACGGCGTCTTGGCGATCGCACGGGCGAGCTCGATCCTCTCCTTGTCCGTTACGTTGTCCAGGGCGACGATCGGTGCTCCGTAGCGGAGCAGGATGCGCTTGGCGTCGACGGCTAGCGATTCGTCCACAGGCTTTCTCGCAGGAATCAAAGACAGAATGAGACTCCGATCCTCAAATATTGCGAACTAGCCGCCTTCAATCCATAGGCTCGTCGCGTCCCACCACTCGAGCGGCAGAACCGGCGATCAGCGGGTCCGGTCCCTTTACCACCGACTCATCCTTGTCGGGGTACGACAGCTCGGAGAGGAAGTGCTGCATGCAGGCCAGCCGCGCCCGCTTCTTGTCGTCCGACTTGATGATGGTCCAGGGCGCGTCGGCGGTGTCGGTATAGAAGAACATCGCCTTCTTGGCCTCGGTGTATTCTGGCCACTTGTCCAGCGACGCCAAGTCCACGGGCGATATCTTCCACTGCTTCAACGGGTCCGTCTCCCGACTCTCGAAGCGGTGCGCCTGCTCGTCTTGGGACACCGAGAACCAGTACTTGAAGAGACGGATCCCGCTATTGACCAGCATCCGCTCCATCTCGGGGCACTGGCGCAGGAACTCCAGGTACTCTTGGCCAGTGCAGAACCCCATCACCCGCTCGACGCCCGCCCGGTTGTACCAGGATCGGTCGAACAGCACGATCTCGCCGGCGGTGGGCAGGTGCTTGACGTAGCGCTGGAAGTACCACTGACCCCGCTCCATGTCGCTGGGCTTGTCCAGTGCGACGACCCGTGCGCCCCGAGGGTTCATGTGCTCCATGAAGCGCTTGATCGTACCTCCCTTGCCGGCGGCATCCCGGCCCTCGAAGAGCACGATGAGCTTGATCCCCGAGCGCCGAACCCATCGCTGGACCTTGAGGAGTTCGACTTGGAGCCGCGCCTTCTCGGCCTCGTAGACCTTGCGCTTCAGCTTGTGCTCGTAGGGATAGACCCCTTCGCGAAAGACCGCTTCGATGGTGACGGGCTTCGCTGGGGCTGCGGCCGAATCCGGGCCAGCTTCCCGGTTCACGACTCCGGGTTCGCGGTTCATGAGTCCTCCAGTCTTCGGGGCAAGATCAGCTTCACCAATTCGCCCCCATGGGCCGCATCGCGCCAGCCCTCTCCGTCCAACGCGACGACCACGGCCGCACCCGTCGGCATGCCGCCCCGGAGCGCCCGGAGTTCCGCCGGGTCCCCTCGCCGGCAGAGCTCCAACGCCAGCTGAAGCACGCCTGGGTTGTGGCCCAGAGTCATCAGCGTTCGCACATGCGGCGGCGCCGAGGCGACCACCTCCAGGATCGTCCGCGACGACGCCAAGTAGAGCTTCTCGTGGAAGCGCGCTTGCGCGCCGGCGCCAAAGACGGGCGCCATCAGGCTCCAACTCTCCCGAGTCCGGGCCGACGTACTGGAGTACGCCAGTTCGGGCACGTAACCGGCATCCCTCAACGCCGCCGCCACCATCGGCGCCGCCCGCCGGCCCCTGGCGTTCAAGGGCCGGTCATGGTCCGCCAGGGTCTGGTCGGCCCAGCTCGACTTGGCGTGTCTGACTACGATCAGGTGTCGCACGAGTGTCAACTCCGTGTTGCTTGAACCTGTCATGAATGGCACGTTGGGGCCCAAGCCGAAAGAGTCAAGGGGGAAATCCATGAATCGAAGGCCCGCCAAGCGACAGCCCGCCAAGCGACAGCCAGCCAGGAGCGGGACAGCGTTGAGCGTGGCCGTCGCCGTCGCCCTCTCGCTGACGCTCGCGCCTGCGTTCCCCGTCCAGCTGCTGTGGGCGCAGCCGCCCGAGTCGGTGTGGTCGTCACCTGTCGAGCTTCCCGCGGCATGGGACTCGACCCTGGCCCGGTTCGCCTCCCAACTTGTGGCGGACGTGGAGCACGACGCTATCGGAGGCGTCACCGCGGCGCTGGCCCAGGACGGCGAGGTGTTGTGGTCCGGCGCCTTCGGCTGGGCAGACCGGGAGGGCGAACGCAGGGCGGCGCGGGAGACGATCTACCGGGTCGGCTCGATCTCCAAGTCGGTGACCGCCGTCCTCATGGCGATCCTGGCCCAGGACGGCGTGCTGTCGCTGGACGCACCCTTGCAGGATTTCGTCCCCGAAGTCCAACGGCTGGGGAGCCGACCGCCGGGTGCCGTCCCGACGTTGCGACAGGTGGCGAGCCACACCGCTGGCCTGATTCGCGAGCCCGAGTTGCCCGGAGCGGCGGCAGGCCCCATCGGCCTGTGGAAAGCCCGCATCTTGGCGTCGATCCCCACCACCGACTACCAAACCCGGCCCGGAGCCGAGTACTCGTACTCCAATATCGGCTTCGGCGTTCTGGGGCTGGCCCTGGAGCGGGCCGCCGACCAGCCGTTCATGCACCAGGTCGAGGAGCGAATCTTTCGCCGCTTGGGAATGGGCAGTAGCACGTTCGTGGTGGACGGACGACTGGCACCCAGGCTCGCCACCGGCTATGCCAACGGGCGGGATGGTCAGGTGGACGCGGAGGGACCTGCTCGGGAGCACGCCGGACGGGGTTACAAGGTGCCCAACGGGGGCGTCTATTCCACAGTGGACGACTTGGCGGTGCTCGCTGCCGGGGTCATGGGACGGGGTGGCGTGGACCTTCTGGGCGACGCCATGCGAAGCCAAGTCCTGTCGGTGCAGACTCCCGAAGACCCGGACGCGGGTTATGGGCTCGGCTTCTCGGTGGCTTCCGTGGACGGGCGACTCTACGCCGGTCACGGGGGGTCCGTGGCGGGCTACACGGCGTACTTGCTCTTTGAGCCGGCGACCGGACTGACCGCAGTGCTTCTCCGCAACTACAACCGGGGACGGACGAGCCTGGGCGCGGCGGCGCGGGCCTTGCTCGCCGACCTGGAGGGGCCGGTGCCCTCTTCCGAGCCAGCGCCCTCTTCCGAGCCTCGGTCCGAACCAGCCCGGGAGTGACGCTGGACCGGTCGGCCCGCCGCTTCCCGCTGGGCGCCCTGGTCACCTTCGACGGACTGGCCGCTGACCCGTATCCGATCTTCCACGAGCTCCGAGCCACGGAGCCCGTGACGTGGGCGCCGCAGATGGGGATGTGGCTGGTCGTTCGCCGGGAAGATGTGCTCCGGGTTCTGGCCGACTGGCAGCGCTTCACCACCAACTCCCCCGCGTCCACGATCCGGGACATCTTCGGCTCCCACATGCTCACCACCGACGGGAACCAGCAGATCGAGAGCAAGCGTCGCTTCATCGGCCCCTTCCGCCGGGAACGACTGGAACGCGAGCCGTTGGCCGCCGTTGCCGGAGTGGTGAAGGCGCTCCTGGACCAGATCGACCAGGGGCGTTCTTCGGCCAGCGGTGCGGACCCGACCGCCGATCTCCGCTCCCAGCTGGCCCGCCCTCTGGCGTGGCGGAGCATCTGCGGCGTGCTGGGGCTGCCGGAGACCGACGGCGCGCGCCTGCTGGCTTGGTACGATGCCTTCGCGGCGGCGCTGCAGAACTTCGAGGGCGACCCGGCCGTCAGGAGCGCGGGCAAGGTTGCTGCCCAGGAGTTCCGGGACTACGTCGCGCCCTTCCTGGGGGGCGAGCGAAGCGTGCCGCCCGGGTCGATGATCGCCGACCTGCGCTCGTCGCCCAACCCGCTGACCCAGACCGAGACGGCGGCCAACCTGCTGATCGTGCTCTTCGGCGGGATCGAGACCACCGAGTCGATGATCGCCAACGCCTTCTGGGCCGTGCTATCACATGCGGATTCGGCCCACGCCGCCTGCGACGACTGGGCCCGTACAGCCTGCGCTGACCCAGCGAAGCTGCCCGCGCTGATCGAGGAGTCGATGCGGTGGGAGCCGGCGGTCCAGTCCTGCACCCGCTTTACCACCGAGACGGTCCGGCTCGGCGGCGCGACGATCCCGTCAGGCGAGACCGTCCAGTGCATGTTGGGCGCGGCCAACCGAGACCCGGCTCATTTCCCCGACCCCGACCGCTTCGACGCGAGCCGCCCCAACGTCCGGGACCACTTGGCGTTCGGCGCCGGCCGCCACTTTTGCCTGGGCGCCTCCCTGGCCCGGATCGAAGCGCACCAAGCCCTGGCCCAGACCCTTGCGCGAATGCCCGAGCTGCGGCTGGACCCGGAGCGGCCCACCCGTCCCACCGGTCACGAGTTCCGAGCGCCTCCGGCGGTGTGGGTGCGGTGGTGATGTTGCGCTGGCAGTGCGACAATCATGACGGACGACCACGGTTGCACCGACGGACGATCACAGTTGCGCACTGGCGTACAATCACAGTTGGCGCAGGAACCTCCGCAGGTCGGCGAGCACTTCGTGGTCGTAGTCCCAGACGCCTTGCCGGGCCGATACGCCCAGCGAGTGGGGCGGCTTGCGTCTGGTCGCCAAGTATGTAGCTACACGAGCTTTGTCCAAGTTTCTGGGCCTGCTTCCTGTCGCATCCTGTGCACACGTCAAGAAGTCCGTGACGCACTTGGTGAAGTCCCGATCCAGCGTTCTCCACAACAACGTCTCGAGCATTCCGGGGTTCCCATTGTCGGGCAAGATGAACACGCTGACTCCGATCCGTGACGACTGCTTGCGTTCAACGTAACTGGCGGGCACAGGAAGCCCTGATCGCCTGAGAAACCCTTGAACGCTCTGCAACGCTCTCTCCGCCCATCCGTTGGCGTCGCGAACGATACCTAGGCTCCTGACTTTGCTGAAACCCCTCCGAGTGACTAAGGCTCGCAAGTAAATGTTCAGTTCGTTCTTACTGCCGGCTGGCTCGACATCAATGTCGTCAATGACAAGATGTTCAAGGAATGACTTGAAGAAAGCGACATCTTGCTTGCCTTCAACAACCAAGAGCTTCTTGGTATCTAGTGGACCTGGACGGAACGAACGTCCCTGGCCTTGATCCGATAAGGATGCCATGTCCGGTGGCGCACTCATCGTACTTCAAACCCATGATGCATCGTGCCCTTGATCGCCTCCGGGTCTAGCGTCACGCAACGAACTGTCCGGTCCTCGTTGACCTCCAAGCGGTGTATGGCCAAGTCCTCGGGCGAGACAGCCTTGCTGGCGGATTGAAGGCACTCGTAGCTATGCGTGGTGGCAAAGACCTGGGTGTCAGATCGGTGGGTTGCCTTGGCCACTGCCCGCCAAACATCAACTAGTGCCTCGTGGTGCATCCCGTTTTCGATCTCGTCGATCATCAAGAGCCTTCCTGCCGCCGGCGAAGGAGAGACTTGCTCCAGGGTCAATGCCAGCCTCAAGACGCGCACCAAGCCCTGCCCCATCAACCTCAGTGGCAACAGCCTGCTAGCTCCGATGTCGCAGTAAAGTTGCGGCGCACCGTCGACCATGAGCACTTCCGGGAGGTCTTGTATTGTAGGTGCTATTCGGCGCAGGACATCGAGGACCACTTCGGTGCGTTTATCCCGCCGCAAACCGCTCAGAAGTGCAGCGTCAGAATCAGGAAGTTGCACATTTGAGGGCACATACGACACAGCATAGGGCGACCTAGGTGGTGGGTCTACGGAGTCCTGCGTCTTGAACTTCGCGTCCTTGTCCACCATCGTTGTCTTGGATTCGACCCAACCACCATCACCGTCTTCTTGGCGAAGAACAAGAATGTCCTGCTTCGAAGTCCCAGCAAAGGAATTGACTTCGGGCCGATCCCCCGTGACTGTCGAAACAGGACTTCGTTTGATGGCAGCCGTGAGCGTCCATTCGTACCGGTTCACGTCGGTCGCCGTAATCACTAGGTCCTTTGAGGCGTCTAGGTCGCGAAAGAAGCTCCGCAGATACTGTTCGAACGCAGGTTCACTCTCCGGTAGCTGAATTGCACGCTCGCGGTTCAGATGAGCCAGGACCTCCGGCGAGTAGCCAGCTGCCAGCAACGCGGCCGCCTCGAGGACGGTCGACTTCCCGGAGTTATTCTTTCCGATGAGGAGGTTGACGCGCTTCAACCCTCCGATTGTCAGGTCGTCGAACAGTCGATAGTTCCGAATGTGAAGGTCGGCAAGCATCTTTCGTTCTCAGTGGCGCGTGGTCGGGCGTGGCGAAGTGGGATTGGGCGGAGTTGCTGGCGACCAATCAATGGAAGCCGACACCCGCTTCCTGCCCGGGGCGCGGGGGATCGGAGAATTCGCTGGGCCTGGCGACATCCGGTGTACCAAGTCTGGGGACGAGTAGAGTGACGCCACCCATTATGCGAACAAGTAGGGACTGCGGCAAGGGAGAATCCGTCGATGTGCCCGCCACGGCGGGCGGGACAGCCGCCCCAAAGATTTCTACCCCCTGAAATGTCCCGCCGAATGTCCCAATTTTGACGGCAACCTGTCCAGCGAGCTGTCCAGGCTCGGCGGCCACGGTCTCTGTCGCCCCCTCGTCGCCACCTCGCCGCCCGGCTCGTCGCCCCGGCTCGCCGCCCAAGCGGCATCCGCGCTATATTCCCAGGCCGCCACGAAGATGGCGGATCAACCCATGGCGAGAACCTCTACAAGGAGACAGACGAATGGCGGATACGCCCAACGGTCGCTTCTGCTGGTACGAGCTGATGGTCCCGGACCTGGACGCGGCCAAGGAGTTCTACGGACGGGTGGCGGGCTGGACAACCGACATCTGGGAAGGGGCGGCCGGCCCCTACACCATGTGGATGAACGGCGAGACGCCGGTGGGCGGGGCTATGACCCTGACCGAGGAGCAGCGGGCGCAGGGCACGCCCCCTTGCTGGCTCGTCTACGTCTCCACGCCGGACCGGGACGCTACGCTGGCCAAGATCAAGGAGCTGGGCGGCGGCGTGATCCACGAGATGGCCGTGCCCGAGGTGGGACGCTTCGCGGTGGTGTCCGACCCGCAGGGTGCCGTGTTCGCCGTGCTGGAGCCGGAGAGCGACACCCCCGGCCACGACGGAGCGCCCGAGGTGGGCGAGTTCTCGTGGCACGAGCTGGCCACCAGCGACTGGGAAGGCGCGTGGCCGTTCTACGCCCAGGTCTTCGGATGGGAGGAATCGAGCCGCATGGACATGGGCGCGATGGGCTTCTACCAGATGTTCCACCGGGGCGCCCACCCCCTGGGAGGGATGTTCAACAAGCCGCCGGAGGCGTCCGAGGCGCCCGCCGCGTGGCTGCTCTACGTCCGCGTGCCGGACGTGGGCGCGGCCGTCGAGACGGTGAAGGAGCTGGGAGGCTCGATCGTCCACGGTCCGACCGAGGTGCCGGGCGGCGACCTGGTCGCCCATTGCCTGGACCCGCAGGGCGCGCACTTCGCCGTGCACGCCGTCGCGGGGGCCGAAGACAAGGTGGACGCCTGCTGAGGAGACGCCTGCTGAGGCTCATTCGCCGAGTGAGGAGAGCCGACGGCGGGTTGCGTTCGTCCGGACGCTGGGCTGGGACGCTGGCAGTCGGCGGCGGGCTGCTCGTTCTCGCAGCTTGCTCGCCAAGCGCGCCTCCGGTCGCCGATCTGGCGGTGGTCGGAGGACTCGTGGTGGACGGGTTGGGCGCACCGCCGTTTCCGGGCACGGTGGCCGTCGTGGGCGACGAGATCGTCTCGGTGGGCGACGACGCCGTGGAGGCTCGGGACACGCTGGACGCGACGGGCTTGGTCGTCGCCCCCGGCTTCATCGACGTTCACAGCCACGCGCCGCCCTTCCTTGCGGACCCGGCCAACCGGCTGAACGAGGGGGTGGTCCGACAGGGCGTCGCCACCGTGATCGGCGGACCCGACGGAGGCTTCGCGCCGACGGTGATTGCGCAGCTGTCGGAGGCGTACGCAAGCCATGGAACGGGAACCAACGTGGCGTTCTACGTGGGCCACAACGGAATCCGGCAGCAGGTGATGGGAGACGACCAGCGGCGCGCCCCGACCCCCGAGGAACTGGATCGGATGCGGGCCCTGGTGCGGGAAGGGATGGAGATGGGCGCCCTGGGATTCTCCACGGGGCTGATGTACGAACCCGGCATGTTCTCGGAGACGGCGGAAGTGGTGGCGCTGGCCCAGATGGCGGCGGAGCGCGGTGGTGTTTACGACTCCCATGTGCGCGATCCGGTCCACGACTTCGTGGGTTCGGACCGAGAGGCCGTGGAGATAGCCGAGCGGGCTGGGCTTCCGGGAAAGATCGCGCACCTGAAGGCGGTGGGGCTGCACAACGAGGGCGCCATCGCCGAGATCGTCGCCCTGGTGGAGGAGGCCCGCGAGCGGGGCGTGGACGTCGTCTCCGACCAGTACCCCTACGACGGCGCCGCCACCGCCAGCTTGGCCGGGATCGTGGTGGTGCCGCCCCAGCTGGACGGGCTGGACGCCTTCCGGGCGATGGGGCGGCAGGGCCGGACGGATCAGGGAGTCGCGCAGCTGAAGGCGGCCCTTGCGGACCCGGCCAAGCGGGAGCTTCTGCGCACCGCCAGCGAGAACGGCGTGGACGGCGGGTTTGCATGGCTGAAGGCGACCGGGTACGGCAGCATGAGGATCACCAGTTCGCCGGACTACCCGGAGCTGGTGGGCGCGTATCTGTCGGAGATCGCCGAGCAACGTGGCGTCGCCGGCTTCGACGTGGTGGCCGATCTGATCGTCGTCGCACTCCATCCCGTCAACCTGACCCTGGGCGCGATCAAGGAACACGACGTGCGCCGGCTCATGGTCCAGCCTTGGAACATGATCGCCAGCGACGGCGCCTTCGCCGACGGCTCCGATTCGCCCCTTGGACACCCTCGGAGCGCGGGGACGTTCCCCCGCCTGCTAGGCCGCTACGTGCGGGAGGAAGGCGTCCTCTCGCTGGAAGAGGCCGTGCGAAAGATCACGTCGTTTCCGGCGGACTTCCATGGGCTGACGGACCGAGGCCGCCTGGTGCCTGGCGCACGAGCCGACCTGGCCGTCTTCGACCCGGCAACGATCATCGACCGCTCCGACTGGGACCACCCGCAGCGCTTTGCCGAAGGCGTGGTCCACGTGGTGGTGAACGGCGTCCCGGTTCTGAGGAGCGGCGAGATGACCGGGGAGACCCCCGGCCAAGTGGTGAAGCGCACGCGGAGCAGCCATCGGCGCTAGTTCGTTGACGCTGGGCAAGTCGAGACTCCGACCTTCTCGTTGATCGCAGCCGTCCAGTCACGAAAGGCGTCGGAGTTCGGTACACACAAATCGGTATCGTGAAGGTTCAGGTATTCGAGGTGAAGGTCCGTCATCTCAGGAGGCAGTGGTCCAGACAACCCACGATTGCCTTCAAGTCCTAACCGATACAACCGAAGGTTAGCGAGTTCGCGAGGGAGCGGACCACTCAAGTTGTTTCCGCCCAGGTACAGTTGTTCCAGCGAAGTCATGGTACCAATGCTGGCAGGGAGTGGTCCGTTCAAGTCATTGTTGGAAATGTCCAGAAAGTTGAGGAACGTCAGGGTGCCGATCTCGACCGGTATTCTGCCGGTCAGGTGGTTGTCGGACAAGTCCAGCCGATGAGCGACACCCAAGTTAGGGTCGCTGTACGGAGGTCCATTACGCAGTGCCGACAAATCACCTATGGTCGGAGGTATCGATCCGGTGAAGTCATTTTCGCTCAGGCTCAGCCATCGAAGATCGGGCAGTTCGTCGAGCAGGTCGATCGGGAGTGGCCCCGTCATGTTGTTTCCGTGGAGCCCCAGCGCTGCCAGCTTGGCCAAGTTGCCAATCTCCGCGGGAATTGACTTCAGGTCGTTGTTTTCAATGCCCATCACTCTGAGCTCGGCCAGATTACCAATTTCCGGTGGAATTCGGCTAAAGTCGTTGCCGGCCAGGTATAGGAGACGCAATCTTGTCAACTGTCCGAGTGCCGGGGGAAGAGGCCCTGTCAATCGGTTGTTCTGAAGTATCAGGCGCTCGAGATTCACCAGGCGTCCAACTTCCGGCGGAAGGTGCCCTGTGAGGTGGCCGCCAAGATACAACCTGGTCAGCGACGACAGTCGCCCAATCTCTGGAGGAACCGTGCCTGTCAATTCGTCGCCTAGCGCAAGCGTGCGGAGCGAGGTCAACCCGCCGACCTCTCCTGGTATTGGACCGCCGATACCGGGGGAAAGCCATAGCTCTTCCAGCTTCGAGAGGTTACCGATCTCGGCAGGCAACGCGCCAACTAGAGCAGGATTCCCGACAAGGTCTAGGCGAACGAGGCTTCGCAAGTGTCCGATCCCGGACGGGATGGAACCGCGCAAGTTGTTGGCTCGCAACTTCAGGCCAACGATGTCCTCAGTGACGTCAAACCCGGCTTCTACGCCGTACCATTCCCGTAGCGGCCTCTCCGTGAGCCACCCGTAGTTGTCGGTCCAATCGCCTCCGTTCGTGGCCTCGTAGAGAACTTCAAGGGACTCGCGTGGAGTTGGGGGATCAGGGGGTACCAGTGAGTCCGTGTCGCAGGCGGCCGATGCCGTACAGGCCACCAATATCGCGACTTTCGCCAGTGCGGCCCTCGGTCCGGTCAGCACGTAGGTGGTCCCGCCCTAGCCCGTCAAGCTACGTCGATCGACTCGTCCAGAAAGACGTCCTGGATCAGGTTGAGCAGCCGGACGCCTTCCGCCATGGGTCGCTGGAACGCCTTCCGGCCCGAGATCAGTCCCATGCCGCCGGCCCGCTTGTTGATCACCGCGGTGCGCGCCGCCTGGGCGAAGTCGTCGTCGCCGCTGGAACCCCCGGAGTTGATCAGACCAGCCCGTCCCATGTAGCAGTTGGCTACTTGGTAGCGAGTCATCTCGATGGGGTGCGCGCCCGGAACGAGTTCGTCGTAGACCTTGGGGTGGGTCCGCCCGAACCCGACGGCAGGGTAGCCCCCGTCCACCGTGGCCTGCTTCTGCTTGATGATGTCGGCTTGGATCGTGACGCCCAGGTGGTTGGCTTGGCCGGTCAGGTCGGCGGCGGCGTGGTAGTCGGTTCCGTCCACCTTGAACGCCCCCTGGCGCAGGTAGCACCAGAGCACGGTGACCATCCCCAGCTCGTGGGCCATCTGGAACGCCTCCGACACCTCCTGCAGCTGCCGCGAGCCCTCGTCGGAGCCGAAGTAGATCGTGGCCCCCACTGCCGCGGCTCCCAGCTCCCAAGCTTGCTGGACCCCGGCGAACATCACCTGGTCGTAACGGTTGGGGTAGGTCAGCAGTTCGTTGTGGTTCAGCTTGACCAGAAACGGGATCCGGTGGGCGTAGCGTCGGGAGCAGGCCCCCAAGACGCCCACGGTGGACGCCACCGCGTTGCACCCGCCCTCGATCGCCAGCTCCACGATCTTGCCCGGGTCGAAGTAGATCGGGTTCGGCGCGAACGACGCCCCCGCCGAGTGCTCGATCCCCTGGTCCACCGGCAGGATGGAGACGTACCCGGTGCCCGCCAGCCGCCCATGCCCCAGAATCTGTTGCAGGCTGCGCAGGACTTGGGGGCTCCGGTCCGTCCCCGCGACCACCCGGTCCACGAAGTCGGGGCCGGGAAGGTGCAGGCTCTCCTTGGGGAAGCCCTTGGCCCGGTAGTTCAGCAAGTCGTCGGCTTCGGCGCCTAGAAGGTCGTGGATGCGAGGGGGGCTTGGGGTCATGGGGGGATCTCGAGTCGTGGCGGCTGTCGGCGAGGGGGTGGGTACCTTACGTTGGAAGGTCCTACAATGACGAATGGGAAGAAGGTGCGCAACGGAAGGCGTCGAAGAACATGACGAAGTGGGCGAAGACGGGCTTGACGGCCGTGAGCGACGAGGAACAGGTGACGGCGGCCGTCGTCGAAGGCGTGGAGGCGTCGCTGATGCTCCAGGCCGGTGCAGAAAACGAGATTCCGCGGGCACGGGCCCAGTGGTCCCGCGCATATTCGGCCCGGCGTTCGTTTCCGATGGTCGCTCGGGGCGTCTCGCGACATGTTCATTAGGGAAGTCACCCTCCAGAACATTCTCTCGTTCGGGTCGTCGACGACCTTGCAGATGAAGCCGCTGAACGTGCTCGTCGGACCCAACGGGTGCGGCAAGTCCAACTTCATCGAGGCCATGGCGCTGTTGCGCGCCGCACCTACTGACATTCGCGTCCCCATTCAAGAAGGCGGTGGGGTCGGGGACTGGTTGTGGAAAGGAAGGCCGCGCCGCTCGTCAGCCCGCGTCGAAGTCGTGGTGGCCAACCCAGGAGGCAAGCAACCCCTTCGGTACGGCCTGGAGTTCGGGGCAAGAAGCGGCCGCTTCCAGCTCTTGCGAGAGACGCTGGAGGACGAGCGGCCCTACCCGAACATGCACCGACCGTACACCTACTTCAGTGCCCGTGGCGGACGGGGCACGCTGGACTACCGAGACGCGGACGATGTCCGGCGGAGTCATGCTCTGCGGCCCGAAGACATTGATCCGAACCAGTCTGTGCTCGCCCAGAGGAAGGACCCCAACCGCTATCCAGAGATCACCTACATGGGAAGGCAGTTTGCCGAGATGCGACTGTACCGGGCATGGACGCTCGGCCGTGCGACCCCGCCCCGGTTGCCGCAACGGCCCGACCTGCCGAACGACTTCCTCCTCGAGGACGCCAGCAACCTTGGGCTCGTCTTGAACCGCCTGACGCTGGACTACGCCACCAAGCAAACGATATTGCGTGCGTTGCAAGAGCTTTACGATGGAATATCCGACTTTCACGTCCACATTCGGTACGGCGCCGTCCAGCTCTTTCTGCAGGAGGGAAACATCACGGTCCCGGCCACTCGGTTGTCGGACGGCACTCTCCGGTATCTGAGTCTCCTCGCCATCTTGTGCGACCCGGCACCGCCCCCGCTCGTTTGTCTGGAAGAGCCGGAGCTGGGCCTTCACTCCGACTCGCTGCCGGTGTTGGCACGGTTGTTGCGCAGCGCCTCTCGTCGGTGCCAGTTGGTGGTCGCCACACATTCGGACGCGCTGGTCGAGGCCCTGGCGGAGGTTCCTCACTTCGTGGTTGCATGCGACAAGGCCGACGGGCAAACGACGTTCAAGCGCTTGGAGAAGGAGGAAGCGGCCAACCTGGATCAACTTGACGACCGGGCCGATGGTCGCCATGTTCGCCGTGTTGAGCAACCCGACGGATAGTTGCAGTCGCCCCGGTCATGGAAGTAGTCGCCCCCCGTCATGGAAGTAGTCGCCCCCCGGTCATGGAAATGGAGAAGCGAACGGTGAGTAGGTACAGCGTGCACGTTCTCGTGGCAGTACTGTCGCATCTTGGTGCGTCCGCTGCCGCCACTCCGGCCCAGGAAGCCGACCCCGTCGTTCGGCTGGAGGCCGACCCGCCGGCGCTGGTCATGCGCGTGGGCGACGAAGCGCGGGTGACGGTGGCGGCGGTGACGCGCTCGGGAGAGCGGTTGGAAGAGGCGGCGGTGCGACTGGTGGGCCCCCGCTCGGCCGTCCGCGTGCGCCAAGGCGTGGTAACCGCGCTGGCGGCTGGCGAGTACGCGCTGGTGGCCACCTACGCCCAGGCGGGACAGCCCCCTGTGGTGCTGGAAGTGCCCGTCGAGATCGACTGGCCGGAGGTCGCGCAGGTGGTGGTGGCCCCGACGTCGGAGGCCAGGCTGCTGGTAGGCACCACCTTGCGGTTGCGCGCCGTAGCCGAGCACGCCGACGGGAGCGCCCGGCCGGAGCCGTCGGTGGAGTGGCGCAGCACAACGCCGGAGGTGGTCTCGGTGGACCGCTTTGGACGCGCGACGGCACGGGCTCCGGGCCAAGCCATGGTCACAGCCGTCGTCGAAGGCGTGGAAGGGTCGCTGGCGCTCGAAGCCGAGCTGTTCGAGGGCGAGACGCTGGAGATCGAAGGCGGATCGCCCCGACTGCGCACCGGGGACGTGGCCCAGTTCCGCGCCGTGCTTCGGGACGGTGCCGGGAACCAGGTCCCACAGGCGCCGGTCCAATGGTCCCACGCATACGAGTCCCCCGAAGGCGTCGTGGCACCGCCTGCGCCCGCGCAGATGGTCGACGGCCGCTTCGTAGCCGACGTGCCCGGCGTGTACACGGTGGTCGCCGACGCTGGCCCCCTCTCGGCCCGGCGTTCCTTCCGGGTGGTCGCTCGGGACGTGATCCAGAAGCTGGAAATCCAGGGGCAGGGGCGTGAGCAGCGAGTCCGCACCACCGACTTCTGGGTTTTCGAGGGACGGGACGGCCGGGACTACGCCCTGACCGGCGCCAAGCGTTCCGACGGCTACGGCTTCGTTTGGGACGTGACCGATCCGGGCGCCATCGTCAAGACGGATTCGATCCAGGTGGACGCGCGCTCGGTGAACGACATGAAAGTCTCTCCCGACGCCCGCTACGCCACCATGACCCGAGAGGGGGCGTCCAACAGGCGGAACGGCGTCGTGATCCTGGACCTGGCCGACCCGGCCCATCCCAAGATCGCCTCGGAGGTCACGGACTACGGCCTGACCGGCGGCGTCCACAACGCCTTCCCCACCGAAAACCACGTCTTCGCACTGGCCAACGGCGACAAGTACGTGATCCTGGACGTGACCGACATCTACCAGCCCCGCTACGTCGGCGAGTACAACCATCCGGACAGCCGCTTGCACGACGTGTGGGTGATGGACGGCTTGGCGTACTCAGCGGAGTGGGAGAACGGCCTGGTGGTCGTGGACGTGGGCGACGGACGCTGGGGTGGTTCGCTGGAGAACCCGGTGTTCGTGAGCAGTTACCCGTTGCCCACAGGCGGCACCCACGCCGTATTTCCCTACGTCTCCGAGTCCACCGGCAAGCACTATGTCTTCGTCGGCGACGAGATCATGAACAGGCGCGGCTTGGCTTGGGAGGGACCGGGCGCAGGCCGCGGGTCGTACCAAGTCCCCTACGACCCCGAGACAGGCATGAACGGCGTCCCACTCGCGACCCAGGGCTACATCCAGATCATCGACTTCTCGGACCCCGAGGCCCCGGAGATGGTGGCGCGCTACGAGGTTCCCGAGTACGGAACGCACAACATCTGGGTGGAGGACGACGTGCTCTACCAAGCGTACTACGAAGGGGGCCTGCGCGTGGTTGACGTGTCCGGCGAGCTGATGGGCAACTTGTACACGCAAGGCCGCGAGATCGCGGTCTTCAAGCCCTACGACCCTGCAGGCTACATCCCCAACTCACCGATGACGTGGAGCGCCATGCCCTTCAAGGGCCGCGTCTTCTTCTCGGACACCAACTCGGGCCTGTGGTCGGCGAGGCTGGTGCCCAAGAGCAGACCGGTAAGCTGAGGGGGCCTGCGCCTGCACCATGACCAGGGGGTCTATGCCATGACCAGCCGTCGCTTGATGCTGCAGTTTCCCTTCTTGTACCGATTGCCGTCGATTCGCTACGAGTCCAGCCTTACGAGGGCTGGCGTGCGCGAGTTGTGCGCGCTGGCCGACCGTGTCGCAGCGGTGCCCGGCGCGATCTTTGAATGCGGATCGGCTCATGCCGGTTCTGCGATCTTGTTGACAAAACACTTGCAGAAGCAGGGTCGCTCCCGTCAACTGTTCGCCTTGGACAGCTGGACAGGGTTCCAGAGGGACGAATTGGCGCGCGAGCGGGGTCGGGGACTTACGGTCGCTCCCCCTAACACCTTTGCGACCACAAGCTTCGAATATGTTGTCGCAAAGTTGCGCAAGCTGAACCTTGCCGACAGGATTCGTCCAGTCCAAGGCTACTTCCAGGATACATTGCGGCCGTTGGTCGCCGAAGCAGAGCAAGTGACGATGGCATTCATCGACTGCGACTTGGAAGAAAGCATGAGATTCTGCGCAGAGACTGTCTGGGCCGCCGTGCCGTCCGGAGGCATTGTCGCGTTCGACGACTACGCCGAGCCTTACTTCAAGGGCTGCAAGCTGGCCGTGGACGCCTTCGTTGCTGAGCACCAGGAAGAAATAGTGGATCATGGGCTCATGACGCGGCTGTACTACGTCCAGAAGCGCTGATCCAGGAGTGCTGAAGATGCCTACGGCCAAGATCAACCGCGACGGCACTGCGACGCGGGTCCGCCGCTGGTTGCGACCTTACAAGCGTCGCTTGATGCTGCAGTTTCCCTTCTTGTACCGATTGCCGTCGATTCGCTACGAGTCCAGCCTTACGAGCGCTGGCGTGCGGGAGTTATGCGCGCTGGCCGACCGTGTCGCAGCGGTGCCCGGCGCGATCTTTGAGTGCGGATCGGCTTATGCCGGTTCTGTGATCTTGTTGACAAAACACTTACAGAAGCAAGGCCGCTCCCGTCAACTGTTCGCCTTGGACAGCTGGACAGGGTTCCAGAAGGACGAATTGGCGCGCGAGCGGGGCCGGGGACTTACGATCGTCCCCGACAACATCTTTACGACCGTAAGCTTCGAATATGTTGTCGCAAAGTTGCGCAAGCTGAACCTTGCCGACGAGATTCGTCCAGTCCAAGGCTACTTCCAGGACACTCTGCGGCCGTTGGTCGCCGAAGCAGAGCAAGTGGCGATGGCATTCATCGACTGCGACTTGGAAGAAAGCATGAGATTCTGCGCAGAGACTGTCTGGGCCGCGATGCCGTCCGGGGGCATTGTCGCGTTTGACGACTACGCCGAGCCCTCCGACCCTTACTTCCACTTCAAGGGCAGCAAGCTGGCTGTGGACGCCTTCGTTGCAGAGCACCAGGACGAAATAGCGGATCATGGGCTCATGACGCGGCTGTACTACGTCCAAAAGCACTGATCCAAAAGCACTGATCCAGAAGCGCTGATCCGGGAGCCGTCGTCGCTCAGAGCCGCCGCTCACCCGGCCGGCATCTGCCGGTCCCGGATCGTTCCCACGCCTGCTGGTCGTCGTCGCCGCAGCCGCTTGGCGTCGCGCTCGCGGTCGTGCGCCCAGTCGATGAGGGCGCTGAACGTGCACGAGCCGCCGCCCTCCGCTGGGACGCGCTGCACGTAGCTGCCGTCGGGACCCATAACCCACGCGCAACGGGTGTCGCCCAACTGCACGTCCAGCACGTGGCGAAGCTCGGAGCGCAACGCCGGATCCTCCACGGGAACCAGCGTCTCCACACGGGCGCTCAAGTTGCGCCTCATGCAGTCGGCGGAACCGATGTAGTACTCCTCGTCGCCCCCGTTGTGGAAGTAGTATATCCGCGAGTGTTGGAGGAAGCGGCCGACGATGCTGACCACGCGTATGTTCTCCGACAACCCGGGGATCCCGGGCCGGATTCGGCAGCTGTCGCGCACGATCAAGTCCACCTGCACGCCGGCCCGCGCCGCCGTGTACAGCGCCTTGGTCACCTCCGGGTCTTCCAGCGCGTTCATCTGAAACTGGAGCTTGCCCGGCGTGGCCTCCGAGTGCGCGTCGATCTCGCGCAGGATCCGCTTCATCAGCGCGGGCCGCAGGCGCTTTGGCGCCGGCAGCAGCTTCCAGTACTGGCGCTTGGGCCGGTAGCCGGTGGTCAGGTAGTTGAAGAGCTCGGTCAGGTCGGCGCCGATCGACTCGTCGCAGGTCAGAAGTCCGTGGTCGCAGTAGAAGCGGGCGGTCCCGGCGTGGTAGTTGCCCGTCCCCACATGGGCGTAGCGGCGGAGGCCGTCGTGGTCCTGGCGCACCACCAGGATCACCTTGCAGTGGGTCTTCAGGCCCAGTACGCCGTAGGTAACGTGAATGCCGTGGGCGGCCAGGGCGTTGGCCCACTGGATGTTGGCGGCCTCGTCGAAACGGGCCTGAAGCTCGATCACCACCGCCACCTGCTTCCCGTTCCTCGCCGCCTCCACCAAGTAGTCGATGATCGTGCTCTGGGGGGCCATCCGGTAGAAGGTCATCTTCACGGCCCTGACCTTGGGGTCGCGGACCGCCTCCCGCAGGAAACGCATGACCGAGGTGTCGAACGCTTGGTACGGATGGTGCAGGAGAACCGCCCCTGCGTCCCGGACGATGTGGAAGATCGGACGGTCGTTGAGCAGCGCCGGGTGTTCAGCCGGATGATGAGGCGGATCGGACAGTCCGGGTCTGGCCAGCTCGAGGAACTCGGCCAGGTCCCGCAGCCCCAGCGGACCGTCGCCCTCGAAGACGTCTTGGGATTTGAGCCCCAGTTCGCCGGCGAGCACGCGCTTGCGGTCCGGGTCCATGCCCTTCTTGACCTGCAGTCGCACAATCGGCGCCAGACGTCGCTTCCGAAGCCCCGCTTCGATCAGCTCCAGCAAGTCGTCGGCCATGTCCTCGTCCACATCGTAGATGGCGTTGCGCGTGACGCGGAACATGTCGCACGAGATCACCTCCATGCCGGGGAAGAGAAGGTCCAGGTTGTTGGCCATGATGCTCTCCAGCGGCACCCAGACGTCGGTGTCGGCGATCCGGACGAAGCGCGGGAGACCAGTTCCCACAGGCGGGACACCAGTTCCCACGGGCACCTTTACGCGGGCCACGGAGCTGGTATCGTCCGCCGGGTGGCAAAGGACGACCAGCAGGTTGAGCGACAAGTTGGAGATGAAGGGGAAGGGGTGCGCCGGATCGGTTGCCTGGGGCGTGACCAGCGGATAGATGTTCCGCACGTAATGGTTTCTGATCCACTTGCGCTGGCCCGGCGTCAGGTCGTCGATCTCCAAGATGCGGATGCGGTTCTCGGCGAGCAGCGAAAAGACGTCGCGGGCGGCCCGGCGCTGACGATCCTCCAGCACGCGCACCACTTGGTAGCACTCGTGGACCTGCTCGGCGGGAGTGCGCCCGTCCACCGTGCGCTCGGTGATCCCCGCCTCCACCTGCTGTTTCAGTCCCCCGATCCGCTTCATGAAGAACTCGTCCAGGTTGGACCCGACGATGGAGAGGAAGTTGACTCGCTCCATCAGCGGCGTTCGAGGGTCTTCGGCCTCGTGGAGTACGCGAAAGTTGAAGTTGAGCCAGGTGAGCTCGCGGTTCAGGTAGTACTCGGGGCGGTCCAGGTCGTGGTCGTCGACGGGTGATGGGACCGGAGTCGGATCGGGAGGGGTGGTTGCAGCAGTGGGCCCGGAAGGGGCGTTGCGGGCGCCCGAACTGGCCGGACGCTTCCTTCTGGCGGCGGTTGGGGTGCTAGGTCCCGGCATGACTACAGCGGCATCGTCCGTCGCAGGTACTCGTCGAACAGTGGAACCGTGAAGGCGGTATCGCCGTGGGCGGGGCTGTAGATCATCCCCTTTTCGATCAGGTGGGCGCGGGACGGTCCCACCGAAGTGACCGGTTTGCCGAGTACTCCGGCGACTTCCCCCGAGCGATGGGGGCCGGGACCCAGTTCCGCCATCGCCCTTAGGTAACGCTTCTGCGCCGGCGTCAGGCGCTCAAGCCGGACCCGAAAGAAGGTTGCGTCCAGCTCCGCGACTGCGCCGGTCGTGGCGGCGTTCACGTCGGCCACTGTCACAGGCGAGACCTCTGCCGAGTCCCAGCAGTGCTTTCCCCACTCTTGCAGGAAGTACGGGTACCCGTGGGTGCGCCGAATGATCTCCTCGACGGCCGTTCGTTCGTACGAGACGCCGTGGGGTCGGGCCGGCGCTTCCAAGGCGAGAGCGGCGGGCTCGTTCTCCAGCGGCCCGATGTCGGCAAAAGCGAACAGCCGCTCCGCGTAGGACCTGACCTCGCCCGCACGAGCGACGATCTGCGGCAGCCCCGCGCCCGCCAAGGCCACCGGCAGCTGCATCTGGGCGATCCGATGAAAAGCGGTGATCAGTGCACCGAACTGGGGCCGTTCCAGGTACTGGAGCTCGTCGACGAAGAGCGCCAAGGCGGTCTTGTTCTCTCGGGCGGCTTCCCCGACCACGCGAAGGAGGTCCAGAAGGTCGTGATCCAGATTGCCGCTGTCGGCAACTCCGGGTTCCGTCTCCAGGTCCACGCCGAACTCCAAGTCGTGATACCTGACCTTCATCGCCGACGCAAAGCCCGCCAGTGCTCGAAGCGCCCGCTTGGCCCAATCACCGGCGGCTGCCCGCCGACTCATCTTCACCAGGGCCACTCGCAAGGGCGGCGCTAGCAGTGCTGGCAACGACCCGCCTTCGGGGGCCTCCACCACGACTGTCGCAAACCCTCTGCCTTCGGCGTCGGTCGCGATGCGGTTGAGCAGAACGGTCTTCCCGACACCCCGTAGACCGACCATCACGAGGCACTTGGCCGACAGTCCGCCGCGAACGCGGTCCAGCGCGATGCTAGCGTTCTCCAGCAACAGGTCGCGACCGGCCAGCTCCGGCGGCGGCGTCCCCGCTCCGGGGGCATAAGGGTTCATGCGGGGATTCATGAATCTACGGCGGGCTCCATGCCTTCTCGTGCGCTTTCCGACTCGATTTGAGTGAAGTTACCCCACTTTATCGAAATCCGCTAATACGGGGTAAGGTCGCTCAAACCGGCGGCTCGCCCCGCGTCGGCGGCCCGCCCCCCGCGTTCCCTTACGAGTCCGATCCGTCGTCTTTCTTCAGCTCGTCCAGGATGTCCATTGCCGTGAGGGTCAGGTGGAAGAGCATGACGACCATCTCCAAGCAGACCCGGACGCCTACCAGCACGAAGAGCGTTCCGATCACCGCACTGCTGGTGTACGCGAGGAGCTCGGGGTCGTTGAGGCCGCTGGTCAGGAAGGGGAGGATCCCGAACCCCCATGCGAAGATCAGGCCGATGAACGTGAGGGTGTAGAGGACCTTCACGAGCCGAGTCGCTACGAAGCGACGGACGCCGAGGTCGAAGATGCCGGAGAGGGCGCGTCGAGACATGGAGGACCGCTCAGTTCTTCAAGAGGGAAGGGGACAAGAGGGGCAAGGAAGGGACGAAAGATAGCGACGGACGGGCGGCCTACGCCTTCGACGCCTTCGAGGCCTTCGACGCCCTTGACGCCGTCTGGACCGACGCCGGGACTGGGGAGCGACGGCACAGCTCCTCGATCATCCCGTCCTCGACCCGGTACAGCCAGCCGTGGACTTCCGGTCCCCCTCCGCTCTCCCAAGCGCGCCGCAGCGGCTCCGTCCGCAGAAGACACGAGACTTGGTTGACGACGTTGAGCCGGCACAGCTGGTCGAGTCGGCTCCGAGGATCGTCGCCGAACTCCACGCCCTTGGCGCACTCGGCCAAGTACCAGTCGCGAACGGGACGAACCCACTCGGCCAAGCGGCCCTCGGCCGAGCCGTCGACCGCCGCCTGCACTCCCCCGCACCGGGTGTGGCCGCACACGACTACGTGATCCACGCCCAGGTGGTCCAGGGCGAACTCCAGCACGGACAGAACGCTCGTGTCGTCCGGCTTCACCAGGTTGGCGATGTTGGTGTGGACGAAGATGTCGCCCAGCTCCAAGTCGAGTACGGTGCTCGGAACGACCCGGGAGTCGCAGCAGCCGATCCAGAGGAGTGCTGGCGACTGGCCCTCCGCCAGGGTGGGAAGGAACGCCGGACGAGAGCGGGCGAGCGACTGGGACCACCGTCGGTTGCGGCCAAGCAGCTCGGCGATCGAGGTGGCGACCGAGGTCAAGAGGCGTCTCGTGCGACCCTGTCCGCTGCGACCTGGCGGGCGGCGATCTGGGCAAAATCCTTGAACATCTTCTTGGAGACGTGTTGGACCATGCCCCGCCCCAGCTGGGCCAGGACGCCAGTCACGCCGAGCTTGGCCGACACAGTGACCTGCGTCCTGCTCGGCCCGAGCGCCTTGACCTTGCTGCGCATCGTCATATCCGCCCTGCCCATTCCGGCCTTGCCCTTTCCCTTCGCCCGCACGACCGCGGTGCGCTCGCCGTCGTCGAGCTCGAAAGAGACGGTTCCCTTGTAGGCGGCGGCCAGCGGTCCGACCTTCACCGACATCGCGCCTTCGTAGGTGTTCTCGTCAACCCTCCGGGTGATCTCCGCGCCGGGCAACGCCGCCGCCACCCGCTCCGGGTCGGCCAAGAACGCCCAGACCGCGCCGGCCGGGGCCTCGATCTCGACCGTCTCCTCGATTCTCACTGATTCGTCGTCGGGTTCAACTGCTCGTCGTCGGGTTCAACGGCGTTCCACAATCGCCAGAAGGGCCTCCAAGGACGCCAGGTCGTGGGCGGGAACCAAGGCGTCCAGATGGGGCAGCGCGGCCTTCATTCCCCTTGCCTCCGGCCTGTATCCATGATAGCCCATGAGCGGGTTCAGCCATACGACCCGGCGGGCGCGCCGGCGGACTGCCCTCAGGGCCTCCTCCAGCTGGGCCGTGTCTCCGCGGTCGAGACCGTCGCTGAAGATCAGCACCGAAGTATCACCCGAGACCGCGGACCGCAAGTACTGGGTCGCGAAGGCGGCAAGGCACTCGCCGATCCGGGTTCCGCCGGACCAGTCGCCGACGTTGCGGGCGAAGCTCGCCAGCGTGGTGCTCGGGTCGCCCGCCGCGATCCATGGGGTGAGCCGCGTGAGGCGCGTGTTGAAGGCGAAGACCTCCGTCTCCGGCACGACCCTCTTCAGTGCCAGCACGAACGCCAGGAAGAAGCGCGTGTAGGGGTCCATGGAGCCGCTGGTGTCGCAGAGGACGACGATGTGGGGCTTCTCGACGGCGCGGTTCCGCCGGGCCAGGACGACGAGCTCTCCGCCCCGGGCGAGCGAATGGCGGAAGCTCCTCCGCACGTCCACCAGTCGGCCCCGTGGGCTGGGGACCTTCCTGCGGCTGCGGCGAGTGGCGATGCGGCGCACCAACCGCTCGAAGAGGGGCTTCATCTCCGCTAGGTCGTCCTCGGTGCACTGCTCGAAGGACTTGCGGCGGAGCGCGGCGCGGGGGCTCCATCCGGGGTGACCCGGGTCGGCGTCGACGTCGTCTCGCCGAGGCTCGGCGGCGTCAGCCCGGACCAGCCGGCGGCGCAGGTCGTCGAGGGGGCTGCCGCGGCTGGAACGTGCGGGCGGGGGTTCGGGCGCCTCCCTGGCCTCGTCGCGGCGGGCCGAGCGCGGGGGCGTCCCGGTTCCTGTCCGCCACATCTCGAAGAAGAGACGGTCGAAGGCGGGCCAGTGGCGGCGGGGGACCTTCATGGAGCAGCGGAGCGCCAGCCGAACTTCCTGGTGGTCACCGATGTCCACGAGCGCCAGAGAGTGGGCGGCGTCGATCTCGTCGGTGAGGGCGACGGCCACCCCGGAGCGGCGCAGCTCGCCGGCGAAGTGCGCCAAGTGGGCGACCAGGTCGGCCGGCGGCGAAGCGGCGTCTGTCCGTTGCGCGGGGGCGGCCGGCGGGGCTCCGGTCATCCCGCGAGTCGGCGCGAGTCCGTCCGCCGCGAGTCCGTCCGCCGTGCGTCCGTCTGCCGTGCGTCCGCTTCCGCCATGGCTCCGCCCGCCTGCTGCACGAGGGCGTCGATCACATCCGGGCCGAGGGAGCGGGCGTCGTCCCGGTCCTTGACCATGCAGCCCAGGGTCTCGCCCACGGTGATCGGGTCCAGCCTGTCCTTGTGCAGCATTACCAGGGCGACCGCCCAGTCCAGGCTTTCGGCCACGCCCGGCGGCTTCGCGAGGCGCCGCAACCGCAGCTCCCGGGCAAAGCGCGCGATCTGGCGCGCCAGGTGCTCGGCGATCCCGGGGACCCGCGCCAAGATGATCTCGGTTTCCTTCTCCAGAGCCGGATGGTCGATGTACAGGTAGAGGCACCGCCGGCGAAGGGCGTCGCCCAGCTCCCGGGTTCGGTTCGACGTGAGCACGACCAAGGGCCGCCGTTCGGCGCGGATCGTGCCGAGTTCGGGGATCGTCACCTGAAAGTCCGACAGTACTTCAAGAAGGAACGCCTCGAAGCCGTCGTCGGCCCGATCCACTTCGTCGATCAGAAGGACCGGCGCCTTCCCCTTGCTGGCGATCGCTCGCAGCAGAGGGCGCTCCAGCAGGTAGCGACGGCTGAAGATGAGGTCTTCCAGCTCCTCGCCGGTGCCCGCGCTCGTGTCCGAAGCGATTCGCAGGCGCAGCAGCTGCTTCTGGTAGTTCCACTCGTAGAGGGCCGCGTTCACGTCGAGTCCCTCGTAGCACTGCAAGCGGATCAGCTCCGTGTCGAGGACGGCCGACATGACCTTGGCGATCTCGGTCTTGCCCACCCCTGCGTCGCCCTCCACCAGCAGCGGCTTCTCCATCGTCCGGGCCAAGTGCACGGCAGTGGCGATCGACGGTTCGGCCACATAGTCCAGCACCCGCATGGACTCCTGAAGTTGGGCGATCTCCGGTCTCACGGCGCGATCTCCGGTCTCACGGCAGGGTCTCGACTTCCCACAGGACGGGGGCTCCGGATTCCACAGGACGCGGGCTCTGGAACGATCGGCCGACGAGACGCCCGCTTGCCGACCGCCGGGCGCCAACGTAAGCGTTGCCTGTTGCGCCGGGCCAGACCCGCCGTCGGCAGACACAGCGTGCGCGATGTACGCTGGGCCGGGGGCCGGGACCCTAGACGACGCCGCCTTGAAGCCGCCCACCTCGACGCCGCCCCACCTTGCGCGGAGAACGCTCATGAAGTGGCTCCCATCTCCCGTGCTCCTGCTCGTCGTCCTGTTCGCGGCCCTTCCAGCCGGTCGCGCCGACGCCCACTCCCAGTCTCGCGCTCGGGCCAGGGTCGTCGAGGAAGCGAGGACGCTCGACACCTACCCCTTCTCGGACCCGGACCCAGTGCCGATCCTGGTCCGCGACCGGCGCCTCTACCCCTACCACGCCTTTGAGGGCTACGCCGCAACCTCCGAGCCAAGGCAATGGCAGGTTGTGACGCTCGAGAACGACCTGATCGAGGTTTTCGTCCTGCCCCAGGTCGGCGGAAAAGTGTGGGGCGCGCGGGTCAAGGAGACGGGCCGAAAGTTCGTCTACCGCAACGAGGTGATGAAGTTCCGCAACATCGCGTTGCGAGGGCCGTGGACCTCGGGCGGCATCGAGTTCAACTTCGGCGTGATCGGCCACACGCCAGCCACCGCCACCCCGGTGGACTACCTCACTCGCGAGAACGACGACGGCAGCGCCAGCGTCTTCGTGGGCGCGATGGACCTTCCGTCGCGAACCCACTGGCGGGTGGAGGTGCGCCTGCCCCCGGACCGCGCCTACTTCGAGACCCGCGTACTCTGGTACAATCCGACGCCGCTGGAGCACCCCTACTACAACTGGATGACGGCGGCGGCGTTCGCCCGCGACGACCTGGAGCTCGTCGTGCCCGGCCAGTCGTACTTGGAGCACTCGGGACGGCGGCGGCCGTGGCCGGAAGACGAGTCGGGCCGCTACTTGCCCCTCTACCGGAACAACGCGTTCGCGGGTCACAAGTCGTATCACGTGGTGGGCGAGCTGAACGACTTCTTCGGCGGCTACTACCACGACGAAGGATGGGGCTGGGGACACTGGGCTCGCCACGAGGAGATGCCGGGCCAGAAGATGTGGCTGTGGGCGCTGTCGCGGGAGGGCGGCGTCTGGGAGGAGCTGCTCACCGACACCGACGGCCAGTACGTGGAGTTCCAGGCGGGACGGCTCCTCGTCCAGTACTCCCCCGGCGACCACGCCAACCCCGTCGCCCACGCTGCTTTCGATCCGCTCTCCGCCAGCCGCTGGACCGAGACGTGGTTTCCGCTGGAAGGGACTGGCGGCCTGACCGACGCTTCCCGGGAGGGTGCCTTGCACGCACGCCGGGACGGGGACCGACTTTCGGTGACGGTGAATGCCTTCGGCGAAGTGGAGGACACGTTGCAGCTGTGGTCGGGTGGGCACCGAATCGCGGCGACGCCAGTGCGCCTCTCTCCGCTGACTCCCTTCACTGCCCGCTACGACGTGCCGGCGGACCAGCACTTCCAAGTGCGCCTGAACGCGCTGGAGTTGGACTACAACTCGGACCCGAGCGATCGCCTCCTGTCGCGCCCCTTCGACACGCCGCCCGACGCTTGGGCCGGCATCCCGGAGGCGGACCGCACGGCGTTCAAGGCGGGCGAGCTGGCCAGGGCGCGTCGTTATCGCGAGGCCCGGGTCCTCTTCGATTCGGCCTTGGATCAAGCGCCGTGGCACCGGGACGCGCTTCTGGGGGCCGCCGAGCTGGCGCTGCGCTCGGCCCGCTACCAGGAGGGCCTCGATCTCGTCAACCGAGCGCTCCAGCTGAACACCTACGACACGAAGGCGAACTTCCTCGCGGGCAACCTGCACTGGGCGCTGGGACGAACCGCCGATGCACGGGACTCTTTCGGCTGGGCGGGCAGGTCCATGGCCTACCGGGCCGCCGCCTACGTCCGGCTGGCCCAGATCATGGCCGTACAGGGGGAGTGGGACGAGGCCGCCCGCTACGCCGAGCTGGCGCTGGACTTCGACCGCCGCGGCATCCCCGCGCTGCGTCTGCTGGCGATCCGCGCCCGGCTGGCATCGGACCCCGTTGCCGCCGAGCAGGCTCGCAACGCCCTCCTGGAGATCGATCCCCTGCACCACTTCGTGCGGGCGGAGGAGTACTTGTCGGCGCTGCAGGCGAACGAGCGGCCCAGCGGAAGTCGGCTGCTGAACGCGCTTCGGAGCGAGTACCCGGATCAGTCTCTGCTGGAGCTGGCGGTGGGCTACGCTGCCCTCGGGCTGGACGAAGACGCCCTGGCCGTGCTGGAGCTAGCCGGTGCCGACACCAAGTACGGCGGCCCGGTGACCCGTGCGTGGCGAGCCTTCCTCGCCGCCGACCCGACGCTGCTGGCCGCCCCTGCCGACCCGGCGTTCGCGTTCCCCTACCGTCCCGAGACGCTGCCCGTGCTCCGCTGGGCCGCGAACCACCACGACCACTGGCTGTGGAGCTACCTGCTGGGCCTGAACCTGTGGGCGCTGGACCGTGACGAAGAGGCCGCCCAGACGATGCAGTCCCTTGCGGACTCGCCTGACTACGGCCCGGCGTACGTCGCCCGCGGACGCCTCCTCCAAACCGTCGCGGGCCACGACCCGCAGGCCGACTTCGCGCGGGCTGTGGAGCTGGACCCTTCCAGTCGTCTACTCCGGATCGTCCAGATCCGCCACGCTCTCGAGTCGAAGGACTGGGAGGCCGCGCTGGCGTCGTCGTCCCAAGCGCGGCAGGCGTTTCCGTCCGACTTCAACCTGACGCTGCTCCACGCGCGCGCCCTTCTCGCCATGGACAGGCCCCGAGAAGCGGCCGAGATCATGGACCAAGTGCAGGTCCTCCCGTCGGAGAACGCGCGGGAGAGCCACCGACTGTACGCACTGGCCCACGTCGCCTCGGCGGTGAGCGCCCTGGAAGCATCGAACCACCAAGCGGCCCGTCGGCACCTGGAGGCCGCCCTGCTGTGGCCCGAATCCCTGGGGCAGGGCCGACCCTACGACCCGGACGAGCGGGTCGTCCGCTACGTGCTGGGAGTGGCCGCAGAAGCGGCCGGAGAAGCGCGCTCCGCCCGGCAAGCCTTCGAGGCCGTGGCGTCAGCGATGGCGACAGCGACGGGCGCCGCGAACCGCGAGCCCGACCGCGCCGACCTGCTGACGGCGCTCGCACTGCGGGCCACGGGCCAGTCCAGCGCCCTGGAAGCACTGGCCGACATCGCCGGGGGTCGATCCTCCCCCGTCGCTCGCGCCGTGAGCGCCTTCGCAGGCGAGCTGGCAGACCCGTCGGTCAGTCCGCGCAGTGCCGCCCTCCGCCTCGTGCAAGACCACGCGGCACTCTTTGAGGACGTGGAGGGACAGGTGCTGGCGAGGGTACTGACGCTGGCCAGGTAGCCGCTGGCCAAGCAGCCGCTGGCCAGGCAGGCCGTGGCGGGGCGCACTGAGCCCGTCGCCCGTTTGCGTCTTGTCGGATTCTCCGGCATCTTTGCAAGCGACGGATCAAACCCCTCGGGAGCCGGATGGCAAGGATGACGACGATAGGAGTCGCGACCGCGGTCGTCACCAGCGTGCTCGCCGTCGCCGGATGGCACGACAACCTGGGGGCGTCGCTTGCCGCACAGCCCGTACAGCGCCCCGTGAGCGGGCATCTCTCCGGGCCGTCCAGTCGCGTCGCGGTTCACGATCGCCGGCCCCCAGCGCCGGCTTCGTTGTCGACCGTCGCGCTCGACGATGTGCTGGCACGGTACTGCGTTCGCTGCCACAACGACCGCCGGCTCGTGGGCAACCTCTCGCTGGAAGGCTTCGAGACCGCCCGCGCCCCTGCCGCTGCCGAGACGGCGGAGCGGATGATCCGCAAGCTCCGGGCCGGGATGATGCCGCCGCCGGGGGCCCGTCGCCCCGCAGGGGACACACTGACGGCGCTGGCCCACTTCCTTGAAGAATCGATCGACGAAGCGGCCGCCGCTCGCCCCCGTCCCGGCTCCCGCCCCTTCCAACGGCTGAACCGGGCCGAGTACGCCAGGGTGGTGCGCGACGCCTTCGGCCTGACAGTGGACCCGGCCGCATGGCTGCCCGAAGACGAGATCAGCGCGGGCTTCGACAACGTGGCCGACGCCCAGGGCCTCTCGCCCACGCTCATGGACGCCTACCTGACTGCCGCCTCCGAGGTGGCTCGGCGAGCCGTGGGCCATGCCGACGCGGCGCCTTCGTCGGTCACCTACACGAACCCGCCCTCCGTCTCCCAGCACGAATGGGAGCGGGTCGAGGGTGCTCCGTACGGGACCCGGGGCGGGATCAGCGTCCTCCACTCCTTCCCGGCCGACGGCGAGTACGTCTTCTCCATGAGCTTCATGTCGGGTTGGGGCGAGCGCTTCCACGATGTGGACGTCTCCATTGACGGCGAGCGGGCGGCGCTGGTGCGCTACGGCGGCGCCATTGACTTCCAGGGACGGAAGAGCTTTCCGGTGCGCACCGATCCCGTCTTCGCTCGGGCCGGGGAGCGGCGCGTGGTTGCGGCGTTCGTGCGGCAGATGGACGGTCCCTACGAGGACCTGATCCGCCCCAACGACTGGTCGCTGACCGGCACCGAGACCAGCTACGGGACCACCTCGCCGCCCCACTTGGCGAGCCTGACCCTCGAAGGGCCGTACAACGTCACCGGCGTGTCCGACTTCGAGGCCCGCCGTCGCGTCTTCTCGTGTCGGCCAGCCTCCCAGCCCGAAGCCCGGCCCTGCGCCCGGAAGATCGTGTCGCGGTTGGCCAGTAAGGCGTACGGACGGAATCTGGCAGCGGACGAGGAGGACGCACTGCTGGCGTTCTACCAGCTCGGGGCCGACGAGGGAGGCTTCGAGGCCGGCGTCCGGACCGCCATCGAGGCGATGCTGGCCAGCCCGCACTTCATCTTCCGGATGGAGCGCGAGCCCGAAGGCGTCGGCCCTGGCCAACTCTACCTGCTTTCGGGGGACGACTTGGCCGCCCGCCTCTCGTTCTTCCTTTGGGGAACGAACCCGGACCGCGCCCTGCTGACTGCCGCCGAGGCCGGGGAGCTGGCCGACCCGGAGCGGCTGGAGCGTCACGCTCGCCGGATGCTGGCGGACCCCCGGTCGGAGGCGCTGGCCACCCGCTTCGCCGCGCTCTGGCTGCGTCTTCAGGACCTGAAGCGAGTCGACCCCGACGCCTTCCGCTTCCCGAACTACAGCCGACAGCTCGCCGAGTCGATGCGACGCGAGACCGAGCTCTTCTTCCACCACTTGGTGCAGGAAGACCGCAGCCTGCTCGACCTCTACGGCGCAGACTACACCTTTGTAGACCAGCGACTGGCGCGCCACTACGGAATCCCCGGCGTCCACGGCGACGACTTCCGCCGCGTCGAGTACCCGGACGACCGTCGGCGGGGCGTGCTGGGCCACGGCAGCGTGCTCGTGCAGACCTCGCTGGGGAACCGCACCTCGCCCGTGTTGCGCGGCAAGTGGGTGATGGAGGCTCTGCTGGGCACGCCGCCCCCGCCGCCTCCCCCGGGGATCCCCGACCTGGAAGAAACGGAAGACGCCCGCGACGGCCGGCGCCTCACCACCCGGGAACGGCTGGAAGCCCACCGAACGAACCCCGCCTGCGCGTCCTGCCACAACCTCATCGACCCCATCGGACTTGCCCTTGACAACTTCGACGTGACGGGCAAGTGGCGCATCCGGGAGTCGGGCGCTCATCTGGACACCCGGGGCACCTACTACGACGGCACCGAGATCGAAAGCCCCGCCGACCTCTCCCGCGTGCTGCTCAAGCGGCCCCTTCCTCTTGCGCGACACTTCGCCGAGAACCTCATGGCGTATGCGCTGGGACGACGGGTCGACTACCGAGACCAGCCGGCGGTGCGGGCGATCGTGGACCAAGCCGCCGAGAACGGCTATCGCATGTCGTCGTTCGTCCTGGGGGTGGCCGCCAGCGACGCCTTTCGCATGAAGCAGGCCTCCGCCGACGCGACGGCGGACGACGAGACACAACCCGAGCCCAACGGACCCCCATGATGACGACGGCAGAAGACCCCCGGACCCCTCGCCCCTCCCCTCGCCGACCGGCTGCCGGCCGCCCCACGCTGTTTCTCTCTGCCGCGTTTCTCCTGGCCGTGGCAGGCGTGCTGCCGGCCGGGGGCGCGAAGGCCCAGTCCGCCCTGAACGACATCATCATTGCGGATGCGCCCGCCGCGAACACCTTCGAGGGCGGCGACACGATCACCGTTACAACCGCCTTCAGCGCGAGCGTTACGGTAACGGGCTCGCCACAGCTGGCCCTGATCATCGGAACGGACACCGTGCAGGCGGCCTTCGCCTCGGGCAGCGGCTCCACCTCCCTAGTCTTCCGTTACGTGGTGCAGTCCACGGACCTCGACTCGGACGGGATCAGCATCGGAGCGAACGCGCTGACCCTGAACAGTGGAACGATCAACGACGGGGGCGGCACACCGGCGACGCTCACGATAGGGGGGCTCCTCGTGGTCACCAACAGCTCGGCGCACACGGTCAACGGCGCATCCGTAACGGTGCCGACGGTCAGCGCAGCGTCGATCATCAGCACGCCGCTCACCATCCGCACGTACGGGCAGGTGGAAACGATCGGCGTGCGGGTGACCTTCGTTCGGCCCGTGGTGGTGACGGGCACGCCGCAGCTGGCCATCCGGGTCGGAAACACGGACCGTCAGGCGAACTTCCAGGACATCTCCGGCGGCAGGTTGCTGACCTTTCGCTACATGGTGCAGCCCACGGACTTGGACAACGGAGGGATCAGCGTGGCAGCGAATGCGCTCACGCTGAACAGCGGTTCGATCAACGACGCCCGCGACGGCACGACGGCGGCTACGCTGACGATCCCGGAGATCACCGACGATAACAACCACCGGGTGGACGGCAACCTTCAAGTTGGGCCGTCGGTCGCACGCGTGACGATGGCCAGCACTCCCTCCAGCGAGGGGGTATACGGGCTGGGTGAGCGGATCGAGGTGCGGGTTGCGTTCAACCTGCCGGTCTGGGCGACAGGCACGCCCCAGCTGGCGTTGCAGATCGGGACCGAAACGCGCCAAGCGAACTACGTCTCGGGGCGCGGGACCACGGCTCTGTTGTTCCGCTACGTGGTGGTGGCCGAGGACGCAGACCAGGACGGACTCGCCCTCGCCTCGCCCAGTGCCCTGACGTTGAACGGCGGGACGCTTCGCCTCGCGGGCGGCACCAACGACCAAGGAGAGAACCCGGAGACCCGCGCCAACGCGGCTTTGGGCTTGGGCAGCGTGCGGTCGGCCATCCCCGGCCACGCCGTCGACGGCACCAAGGTTGAGGACACCGACGAAGAAGATGAAGAAGAGGGCGAGCTGGCGTTCGGCAGCGCGGAGTACGAGTTCGAACTCGTGGAGAACGTGCCTGGCCCAGTGGTGGTGGGCCAGGTGGGCGTCGTCGAGCCCCACGGCGGAGCGGTGCTCTACTCGCTGGGCGACGGCAGCGAGGGGCTGTTCGAGGTGGATGCGAGCAGCGGCGCGGTGACGTACGTGGGGCAAGGCGAGGACGCCGAGCGCCGGTCGCTGTACCTGATGCAAGCCACCGCCACCTTGGGCCAGGACAGCGTTGCCGCAACGGTGAAGGTCAAGGTGATCAACGTGAACGAGCCGCCAGCGTTCAGCGACGAAAAGTACGTCTTCGGGCTCCAAGAGAACGCCGCCGGGCCGCTGTCGCTGGGCGCGGTCGAGGGCATAGACCTGGACGAAGGCGACACGCTGACGTACCGCATGGTGCCGCAGGGCGGGGAGTCCGGCGCGGCGGAACTGTTTGATGTGGACGCAGCCACTGGCGACGTCCGGTACCTGGGCGCAGGCGAAGACTACGAGGCGAAGCCGGGTCCGTGGCAGTTCAACGTCTCTGCGACGGACTTGGCCGGCCTGACCGCCACCGCGACCGTTTCCGTGAAGGTGACCGACGTGAACGAGGCACCCGTCTTCGCAGACTCGGCGTACGCCTTTGCCATGGACGAGAACGCCGCCGGACCGCTGGCGCTGGGGTCCGTCATGGCAACGGACCCGGACCGTGGCGACCGGCTGACGTACACGCTCGCGGAGGGCGACCCAGCGCGCTTCGAAGTGGACGCGGTGAGCGGCGAAGTCCGGTACGTAGGCGACGGAGAGGACCTGGAGACGAACCCGGACGGCTTCCAACTGGTGGTGGCAGCGACGGATCAGGGTGACCTCGGCGCGACCTCCCGAGTGACCGTGTCGCTGGTTGACCTGAACGAACCGCCGGCGTTCCAGGAAGCCAGCTACGGCTTCGAGATCGCCGAAAACACCCCGGGTCCCCTGACCTTGGGCACGGTGGAAGCAGTGGATTCGGACTTGGCGGACACCGTGTCCTACGCCCTGGCGGGCCAAGCGGCGGCGCGGTTCGAGGTGGACGCGGCGAGCGGCGAACTCCGGTACGTGGGCGAGGGCGAAGACCACGAGGGAGGACCGGACGCCTACGAGTTCGAGGTGGTGGCGCGGGACCGGCAGGGCTTGGCGGGCCGTGCTGCGGTCGCCGTGACGGTGCTGGACGTGAACGAGGCGCCGGTGTTCGCGGACTCGATGTACGCCTTCGACTTGGCGGAGAACTCGGCCGGGCCGCTGGCGCTGGGGCCGGTCGAAGCCACCGACCCCGACGAAGGCGATGCGGTGTCGTACAGCTTGGCGTCGGGCGACGAGACGCGCTTCGAGGTGGACGGCTCCACGGGCGCGCTCCGGTACATGGGCGCGGGCGAAGACTACGAGGCGGGACCGTCGTCCTTCCCGGTGACGGTACGGGCGACCGACGCAGGCGGTCTGACCACCGAAGCCGACGTGACGGTGACGTTGCTGAACGCCAACGAGGCGCCGGTGTTCGCCGACTCGATGTACGCCTTCGACCTGGAGGAGAACTCGGCCGGGCCGCTGGCGCTGGGTCAGGTCGAGGCGACCGACGCCGACGAAGGCGATGCGGTGTCGTACAGCTTGGCTTCGGGCGACGAGATGCGCTTCGATGTGGACGGCTCCACGGGCGAACTCCGGTACGTGGGTGCGGGCGAAGACTACGAGACGGGACTGTCGTCCTTCGCGGTGACGGTGCGGGCGACGGACATGGGCGGGCTGACCACCGAAGCCGACGTGACGGTGATGGTGATGGACGTGAACGAGGGGCCGGAGGCGGTGGGCTCCATTTCGCGCAAGATGCTGGAAGCCTTCGGGGCGAGCGCGGAAGAGAACCTGGAGCAGTACTTCCGCGATCCAGAGGGCGATGCGCTGACGTACACGGCCGAGTCGTCGGCCCCGGGAGTGGCCGCGGCAACGATCGCCGCGGGCCGCCTGTCGATCCAGCCCCGCGCCACTGGTGCCGCTACGGTGACGGTGACGGCCACCGACCCCGGCGGCCTGTCAGCATCGCAGCGCGTACAGGTGGACGTGGAAGCGTCTCGCTCGGAGCGGGCGCGAGCCGTGCAGCTGGCGATGGCGGCGTTCGGCCGTTCCGTGGGCGCAGAGACCGTAGACGCCGTTGGCAGTCGGCTCGGCATGGAGTCCTCGGGCGCCATGGGACAACCCCATGTGCAGTTGGGCGGCCGAACAGTGGAGTGCCTCCCCGGTGCCAACGGCGGAGGTTGCGGCTTGGCGGCGTTGGCGCGCAGCGCGTCGGGACTGCTGGGGTTGCGACTTTCGGTTCCGACCAACCAGCAGGACGCCTGGGCCCAGCCCGGCAGGCGCGACCATTCGCTCGTGGCGTTCGACCCGTTGTCGTTGGAGCGCCTGGGCTCCGAGAGCTCATTCCAGCTGGCGTTCGGCGGACCCCGCGGCGGACCCCGGGCGGCGGGCGGCCGGCTCCAAGAGGCGGGCGGCGCAGTGCGCGAAGGCTGGACCCTTTGGGGCCGCGCGGGCGCAGGCGGATTCGACGGCCGTCCCAAGGACGACTTCACCCTGGAAGGCACGACCCGTTCCGCCTACTTGGGCGTCGACTACCGATTCGGCTCGGGCCTCCTGGTGGGGTTGGCCAGCTCCCGCAGCACGACGGCCCTGGACTTCGACAGCCAGATCAACGGCGCGGGCTCTGTGGACGCCCGCCTGACCAGCCTCTACCCCTACGTCCACTGGTCGCCTCGTCGAGGGTTGGGCGTTTGGGGACTGGCCGGCGCGGGCCGGGGCAGCGCCGATCTCGAAGAGCGGTTGGGCGGACGCTTCGCAACGGACCTGACGATGCGGATGGCGGCCCTGGGCGCGCGCCAGGCGCTCTACCGCGGCTTCGCCCTCAAGGCCGACGCGTTCGCGGTGCGCATCCAGTCCGACGCGGTGACCGACATGGCCGGCGTCACGGCCCACGCACGCCGGTTGCGGCTGGCACCGGAGCTGAGCGCCACTTGGTCGGCCAGCGAAGGAGTATCGCTTCGGGCCCGGTTAGAGGCCGGAGCACGGTTCGACGGCGGCGACGCCGAGACGGGCGCAGGCGCGGAGGCCGGTGCGGCGTTCGGCTTCGCCCATCACGCGACGGGCTTGGTGGTGGATGTGCAGGGCCGAACGCTACTGGCCCACCAAGCCGACGACTACCGGGACTGGGGCGCCGGCTTCGCCGTCCAGTTCAGGCCAGGCGGCGAGCAGGGCGGGCTGTCCCTCTCGCTGGCGCCTTCGTGGGGCAACGCGGCGAGCGGCGCGGCAACGCTCTGGCGGGACGGCGCCGCCGGCTTCGCGGACCCGGCCCACCGACAGTCGCCATCCGGCCTCGTAGTGGCAGACGACCCGGGCTGGACTCCCGGCCGCCTCGACATGCAAGTCGGCTGGGACGTGCTGCTTCCGGGCGGCGGCCAAGTCACCCCATTCGGTCGCTGGAGTCGCGAAGGCGCCGACGGCCACCGCGTGAACGTGGGAACGCGCTGGACAGTTCTCGGCAAACAGCCAGTCGGCGGTGCCGGCGGACCCGTCGCCGGTGGGCTCCTGGGCCCCGGCGGGCTGTTCGGCGTCGGCGGCCCGGCGGCTGCCGGTGCTCGCGGCCTGCACCTGGAGCTGGATCTCTTCGGCGAACACGTCGCCTCAGGTGTCCAGCCGCCAGCGCACCGCCTCACACTTCAGGGCAAGATCGGGTTCAAGTAGGAGTCGGATGCGGAAACAGCAGCCAGAGGAGGTCGCATGCACTTTCTGACCGGGCGATCGGTACCGCGCCGGACCTTCCTTCGGGGAACCGGTGCAGCCGTCGCACTTCCCTTCCTGGACGCAATGACGCCCGCTGGCCGCCGCTGGACACGCACATCGGCGGACCGCCCCACTCGGCTGGTGTGCATCGAGGAGGTCCACGGCGTGCCAGGGTGCAACGAGTGGGGGGCCACCCAGCAGCTCTTCGCGCCGGAGACCGTCGGCAGGGACTTCCAACTGGCCGACGCAAACGTCCTCAAGGCGCTGGAGCCGTGGAGGGAGTACATGACGATCGTCAGCAACACCGACGTTCGCATGGCGGAGGCGTTCGAGGCCCAGGAAGTGGGAGGCGACCACTTTCGCTCCAGCGCGGTCTTCCTCACCCAGTCCCATCCAAAGCAGACGCAAGGGTCGGACATCTTCTGCGGCACGTCGCTAGACCAACTGCACGCGCAGCGCTTCGGCCAGGAGACCGCGTTGCCGTCCCTTCAGCTGTGCATCGAGAGCACCGACAAGGGCGGCGGTTGCGACTACAACTACTCGTGCTCGTACACCGACTCCATCAGCTGGGCGTCTCCCACCGACCCATTGCCGATGGTCCGCAACCCCCGTACCGCCTTCGACATGCTCTTCGGGGCAGGCGGCACGACGGAGGAACGTGCGGCGCGTCGGCGGGTGCACAAGAGCATCCTGGACTGGGTGGCCAGCGAAGTCGCGGCGATGAAGCGAGAGCTCGGTGCCGAAGACCGGCGAAGGGTGGACCGATACCTGGAGACCGTGCGCGAAGTCGAGCGGCGGATCGAGCGGGTGGAGGCGCGCAACGCCAGCGGCGAGCCCCGAGAGCTGCCCGAGGCGCCCCCGGGCGTGCCGGACTCGTTCTCCGAGCACATGCGCCTCATGTTCGACCTCCAGGTGCTCGCCCTCGAGACCGACTCGACACGGGTCGTCTCGTTCAAGACCGGCCGCGACGCCTCCAACCGCACCTTCCCCGAGAGCGGCTCCGACAAGGCGTTTCACCCGGCATCGCACCACGGCGGCCGGGAAGAGGCGATCCTGGAGTTCAACACGATCTGCCAGTACCGGACGGGCCAGCTCGCGTACTTCCTGAAGCGGCTCCAGGAGACCGAAGACGGCGACTCCACTCTGCTGGACCGTTCGCTGATCCTCTGGGGGTCTCCCATGGGCGACGCGAACCTGCACAACCACCGCCGCTGCCCCTTGGTGCTGCTGGGCGGCGCCAACGGACGGCTCGCTGGCAACATGCACCTGAAGGCGCCCGACGGCACTCCGATGGCCAACGTCTTCACCACCCTGCTCCACAAGCTGGGCCACGACGAGTTGAAGGGCTTCGGCGACAGCACCGGCGAGTTCTCGCTGGAGACGTGAAGCGGGTCTCGCCGGCGAACGCGCAGCGAATCTCTCGGGAGAACGTGAAGCGAGACGCAACCAGGACCGGTCTCTTGCGGAGACGCCTCGTCGTGGCGGCAGGCTTGGCGTCTCTGTTGGTCGCGACGCCCAGGTTGGCGCCGTCGACCGTTGTCGGCGACCCCAATCTCGCCGGCGATCCCGGTCTCGCTGGCGACCCGGATGCCCCCGTTGCCGACGCCGCTCGCCGGGGCGATCTGGAGGAAGTGCGCCGACTGCTCCGGGAGGGAGCCGACGCAAACGCACCGCTGGGCGATGGAATGACCGCGCTTCACTGGGCCGCGCAACGGGGCGACCAGGAGATCGGCGCAGCGCTGCTCCACGCGGGCGCCAGCACCAGCGTCGGAACGCGGATCGGGCGCTACACGCCGCTCCACTTGGCGTCCCGGGGCGCTCGCCGCGCCATGGTCGCCCTGCTGCTGGACGCCGGGGCCGACCCGTCGGCGCGCACCACCAATTCGGGCGCAACCCCGCTCCACTTGGCCGCCGCTTCGGGCGACCCGGAGGTGGTCGCGGCACTGGCAAACGCCGGCGCGGACGTGGACGCACGCGAGTCGGCCTGGGGTCAGACCCCGCTGATCTTCGCCGCCGCGGCAGGGCGCACGGCGGCGGTGCGGGTCCTGTTGGAATCGGGCGCGGACCCGTCGCTGGCGGCCAACCCAGTGGATGTGGCGGAGATGGCCGAGGCCGACCAGGCCGCCGACCGGCGCCTCGCCCAGTTCCTGGCCGACTTCAAGGAGAAGGAAGGCGGCGGACCGAACTGGCAGCCGTCGCCCAGCCAGGTCCAGGCCGCCGTCGAAGCCGCGCGGTCGATCCAGCGCAAGTGGCCCGACGTGCCCAAGCCCGACGAGGACGCGGGCCGAGCCCAGGACAGCGAGGGCGAAACCGAGGCGGACCCCCCAGCCGAGTCCGAACCCGCCGCCAGCGAGCCCGACTCCACCAGCGAGCCCAAGACCCCGCGACCCCTCTCCTACCCCCAGCTGGTCGGTGCCTGGGGCGGGCTCACCCCTCTGCTCCACGCAGTGCGACAAGGCCACGCCGAGACGGTTGCCGCCCTGCTGGATGGCGGCGCGGAGATCGACCAGCGGTCGGCGGGGGACGGCACCACTCCCCTCCTCATGGCCTCCGTCAACGGTCAGTTCGACCTTGCCTTGGAGCTGCTCCAACGAGGCGCCGACCCCAACGCCGCCAGCGACGCCGGCACGACTCCGCTCTTCGCAGCGCTGGAGCGGAGGTGGGCGCCCCGGGCGTCGTACTCCCACCCCGTCGAGCACGAACAGCAGCAGGCCACCTACCTGGATGTGCTCCAGGCGCTTCTAGAGGCCGGCGCCGACCCCAACGTCCGCCTCAAGCGCCACCTGTGGTACATGGAGTACACCTTCGGCGTGCTACGGGGCAGCGGGATCGACCTAGGGGGCGCGACGCCGTTCTGGCGAGCCGCTTACGCGCTGGACGTGAAAGCCATGCGCCTCCTCAAGGAACATGGGGCCGACCCCATGACGCCCACTGCCAAGCCGCCGGAGCGTCGCCGTCGCCGCGCCGCTGGCGAGGAGGGGGCCGCGGAGGAATCCAAGCCCGACCCCTCGGGTCTGCCGCCCGTGCCCGTGGGCGGCCCCGCGATCCACCCCGTCCACGCGGCCTCCGGCGTCGGCTACGGCCAGTCCTTCGCTGGCAACGCCCACCGTCACGTCCCGAACGGCTGGACGACCGCGGTCCGCTTCCTCGTGGAAGAGTGCGGCGCCGACGTGAACGCCCGCGATGCCAACGGATACACGCCGCTCCATCACGCCGCTGCCCGGGGAGACCTGGAGCTTGTGCTGTACTTGGTGAAGCGCGGAGCGGAGCTTGGCGCCGTGAGTCGTCGCGACCAGACCGTCGCCGACATGGCAAACGGCCCGATCCAGCGCCAGCAACCCTTCCCGGCAATGGTCGCCCTCCTGGAAAAGCTGGGCTCGCAGAACCACCACCGCTGCCTGTCGTGCTAGCGCCGCCGGTGCCCGGTTACTAGCTGTCGTGCCGGCGAAGGCTGTTGTGCCGGCCGCAACTAGCAAACGTGCCGGCCGCCAGTCGTTCCTGTCGAGCTACTCCGGGCCGGTTTGCAACGCGTCTGCCACCTTCTGCGCGATCCTCATCTCGAGCACGCCCCGGGACGTGCAGTGGATCGAGTTGCCGCTCACTGCCCGCGGCTTGCCGTAGGCGTCCGTCATCGTCAGCACCTCGGTGCTCTCCGGCCCCTTGGAGGTCAGCTTGGTGATCACCGTCAAGGTGATGTCGTACTGGTTCGCCAACGGTCCCGAGAAGTCGGAGCCGCAGTCGATGAAGCTGTTCATGCGGTCGCCGTCCACCCGTCGCGCCAAATAGGCCGGGTTGCCGAGCTGCATCGCACGGGGGTCCGACTCGGTCACGGGGATGCCCATCTGCTCGTAGACCCCTCCCAGCACCCGCCACGCCGTCCCGACCTCGGTGGCGATGGTGCGCACACCTATCCCAGGCTCGTTGAAGATCTCCACCGGCGCGTAGCCGTCGATCCGCACCACGCTCCGCACCTGGGCCGGCGTAGGCGTCGCGTCCTCTCTGCCGCCGGAGCCGCCCGATGCGCACCCCCACGCGGGGAGCAGGACCGCCAGAAACAGCAGGAATACGCCTTGGCGGCTACGGGAATCGCGGCGGCCACGGGAATCGCGGCGAGCGACTTGCTCCGCTCCGCGGTGAGCGACTTGCTCCGTTCCCAGTCCCATTCAATAACCTCCTGGCTGAACTCGATCTTGGAGTGCTAGCGAAGACCGTGCGGCACGTCAAGTCGAGTCATCAGCCGTCCCGGTCCCGCGAGGGTCGCCCAATCTCCCGCGCAACAGCCTCCGATTCCCAGATGTGGAGCCCCTCTCTTCGGATGCGCAACCCCTCTCGTCGAATGCGCAGCCGCTCGAACCAACTGCGCAGCCGCTCGAACCAGCCAGCCCTCCGCACCAGCGCCAGCTCCAAGTACGGCGAGGGCACGCCCTCCACGATCCGCGCGAAGTGCACATCCCCCAGCTCCGCGGGACGCTCCACTTCGAACTCGCGCCCTCCCCAAGCGAAGCGGAGCACCTGCGCCCGCGCGAAGTCGGCCTCCCGCCACGCCTGCTCGATGTACACGTCGTCCTCCACCGCGTAGGTGCCCGGTCCGATGCGGTCGCCGCTGCGGTAGTAGGCAGGGTCGAAGTCCAGTCCCTCGTCCCGGCGGAAGCTCTGCTCCATGGCGTAGTCCACGCCGCGAAGGTCGTCCCGATCCGCCAGCGACTCCAGGTGGTGACGCAGCTCGTGGGTAAGCGTCTCCCATGTCTGCTCCCGCCAGTCGAAGCGCGGGTCGATCTCCGCCAGAGCCCGGAAGGAACCCCAGTACAGGACGACCTGGGACCGCACCGTTTCGGGTCCATCCCACCCCGACGGGTAGCTCTCCGTGACGCACTCGCCCAATGTGAATACATGAGGGAACTTGGGATGGGGCAGCGCATCGCGCTGAACGACGAGGCCGTCCACGCCCTGCCGGTACCGCTCGGGGATTCCCTCGAACGCCCGGCGCGCCGACCGCTCGAAAGCGTCAAAGGTCATTCGCCTCGTTCCCCCTTTGCGCCGCACGCACCATAATTCGGATCGCGCCCCGGTCGCCGTGTCGTCGCCTGGTCCCTGCGGTTCCGGTCCCCCAGTGCCAAAGCCACAGGAAATCTAGATGACGGGTCCCGACGAAGCCGAGCGACCAGCAGCGCGGCAGGCCAAGCCCGCAGCCGTGATCTTCATCCTGATCACCGTCTTCATCGACGTGCTGGGGATCGGGATCATCATCCCCATCCTGCCGGAGCTGATCAAGGAGTTCGTCGGCGGGGGCACGTCGGACGCGGCTCGCTGGTTCGGCGTCCTGGCGATGGTGTACGCCGCGGTCCAGTTCCTCTTCGCGCCGCTGCTGGGCGCGCTCTCCGACCGGGTGGGCCGGCGTCCGGTCATTCTCGTCTCGCTCTTCGGGCTGGGCGTGGACTACCTGATCATGGGCTTCGCGCCGACGATCGGCTGGCTCTTCGCGGGACGGGTGGTCGCCGGGATCATGGGCGCCAGCTTCACCACCGCCCACGCCTACATCGCCGACGTGTCGCCGCCGGAGACGCGAGCCCGCAACTTCGGCTTGGTGGGCGTGGCGTTCGGCTTGGGGTTCATCTTCGGCCCCGTCGCCGGTGGGCTGCTGGGCGGGATCGACCTGCGCCTGCCGTTCTTCGCCTCCGCCGCGCTCGCCCTGGTGAACTGGCTGTACGGCTTCTTCGTTCTGCCCGAGTCGCTGCCGCCCGAGAAGCGCGACCGCTTCAGCTGGCTGAAGGCCAACCCCGTCGGCAGCCTCTTCGTGCTCGGTTCCAACCGGCTGCTGGCGGGGCTCTCCGTGTCGTTCGTCTTCATCGGGCTGGCCCAGCGCGGGCTGGAGACGGCGTGGGTGCTCTACACGGGCCACAAGTTCGGCTGGGACGAGCGCGCCAACGGACTCTCGCTGGGGCTGGTGGGCGTGATGGCGGCGATCGTGCAGGGCGGCTTGGTGCAGCCGGTGATCCGGCGGTGGGGCGAACGCCGCGCTGTCCTGGGCGGACTGGCGGTGGCGGTGGCGACGTACTTGGGCTACGGAGTGGCCACGGAAGGGTGGATGCTGCTGGCGTTCATCGTCCTGGGGTCGGTGGGGGGCGTCGCGGGTCCGGCAATCCAGAGCATGGTGGCGGGAACCGTGTCGGCCCAGGACCAGGGGAAGGTCCAGGGCGGCATCCAGTCCCTCATGAGCCTGACCGCCGTAGTCGCGCCGATCCTCTTCACCAGCTTGCTCTTCGGCTACTTCACCTCGCCGGACGCCCCGTTCCAGCTGCCGGGTGCGCCCTTCCTGCTAGGCGCGCTGATGTACGTCACGGCGCTGGTGCTGCTAGCCCGACTGTTCAAGCGAGTGCCCGGGGGACCAGGAGCATGACGGGCGGTCGATCTTGACCATCAGAAGTACTCCAATTGGCCCAGCAGGAACGCCAGCTCCATCGCCGCATTGCGCACGCTGCGGCTGAAGGTGCGGCCTCCGGCGTGGCCGGCGCGGGGGTCGTAGTCGAGGATCACCGGTAGACCCGACGATGTGGCGGCTTGAAGGCGGGCCGTCATCTTTCGGGCCTGCAGAGGCGGGACGCGGGTGTCCAGGTCGCCCTGGGTCAGCATGACCGCCGGGTATGCCACGCCGTCGCGGACGTTCTGGTAGGGCGAGAACGCGCGCAGCACGTGGAACTCGTCTTCCACCGCGGCGTTCCCGTACTCCAGCAGGGCGGGCAAGTTGTTGGTCTCGGTGAACTGGTAGAAGCGCACCATGTCCAGATCGGGAAGGCCGCAGAAGACGGCGCGGAAGAGCTCCGGCCGCTGCGTCAGGGCGCTGGCGACCAGGAGCCCGCCGTTGCTGACGCCCCGAATCGCCAGCCGGTCCGGGTTGGTGTAGCCGTTGTCCACCAGCCACTCCGCCGCAGCGATGAAGTCGTCGAAGACGTTCTGCTTGTTCTCCAGCATCCCGGCGCGGTGCCAAGTCTCGCCGAACTCGCCCCCGCCGCGCAGCGTCGCCACGGCGTAGACGCCGCCCCTCTCCATCCAGACGGCCGCCCGGGCGTCGAAGCGCGGCAACAGGCTCACGTTGAAGCCGCCGTAGCCGTATAGAAGCGTGGGCGCGTCGCCGGCAGGGTCGAGATCGCGCCGGTGGGCCACATACATCGGCGCCTGGGTCCCGTCCTCCGAGGTGTACCACACCTGCTCGACCTGATACTGCTCACCGTCGAACGGCGTCCGGGATGGGAGCCACTCTTCGGCGTCAAGCGTCTCCAGGTCCTCTGCGTCGAACGTCTCCAGGTCCACTTTGACGACATGGGACGGCGTGATCAGCGACGTGAGGGAGAGCAGGCCGCTGCCGTCGTCCCAACTGCGCAGGCTGGCGATGTGGTGATCGGGAACCGGCAGCTCGCCGCTTGGCGTGCCGTCCATGTCGTACCGGACGATCCGGCTGCTGGCGTTGCGCACGTAAGTGGCGAAGATGCTCTCGCCGACGATCTGATAGCGTGATAGCATGTCGTCGGTCTCGGGGATGACCTGACGCCAGTCGGCTCGGTCGGGCGCGTCGGGGTCCACGGCGACGACCCGGTTGTTGGGCGCGTCCAGATCGGTGAGCAGGAACACCTCGCCGTCCACCCAGCGAGCGTTGAAGCGCGCGGGCTCGCCGACCACCAACGGCGACGGTGGCGTGCCGGCGGCCAGGTCGTGGACGTACACGTCGGTGCGCGCCCAGCCGTGCTGGACCGTGTAGACGAAGCGGTCGGCACCGTCGGAGGTGACGCCCAGGAAGCTGGTTGGAGCGATCCCGTCGGGGCCGATCCCGGCGATCGCTCCACCGTCGCCGCCGACGCCGCCTCCGAAGAGCTCCCGATCCTCCTCGACTGGCGTTCCTAGCACATGGTAGCGAAGGCGCGGGCCGGCTTCCCGCGACCTGTGCACATAGCGAAAGCCGGCGCCGTCGTCGCTGAACGAGACAGCCCCGTAGAGCGCGTTGGGCAGCCGGTCCGGCAGGTCGTCGCCTGTGGACACGTCGCGGACGCGGATGCTCACCTCGTCCTGTCCGCCGTCGCGAACGGCGTAGAGCATGAGCGACCCGTCCGGCGAGAAGTCCCGGATGCCGACGCTGGTCGTGCCGTCGGGATGGATCTCCAGCGGGTCGATCACCACCTCGTAGTCGGCGCTCGCATCCAGCGGTCCGTCGTCGGGCTCGTCCGGTACCGGGCGGCGGTAGATGGCCGCGACTTCCCGCCCCGGCCGCCGCAGCGAGAAGTACTCGTAGTCGCCGCTCTCCTGGGGAAACACGGCGCCGGGCACGTCCATGAGCTCCGTCAGCCGCTCCTCCAGTGCCCTGCGCAGCAACGTGTCGTTCACGATCTGCTCCGCATACCCGTTCTGGGCGGCGATCCAAGCGCGGGTCTCGGGGGCCCACTGGTCCTCCAGCCACCGGTACTCGTCGGTGATGGCGACGCCGTGGAGGGTGTCCACGACGGGTCGACGCGCCGAGTCGGGAGGGGGCGGCCAGGGGGACGGGTTGCAGGCGCCGACCAGGACCGCTGCCGTTGCGAGGAGGCCAACGGCGGAGGAGCGGCGAGACGCGAACGAGGCAGCGACGGTGCGGACCGGCGGCATGGCGACATTCCTGTTGCAGGTTGTGGGATCCCGCTGTCCAGCTTACGCTCGCACGTTGCTTGCGACCACTCGCCAACTCACAGGACCAGGAGAAACCTTGCCCCCCCCGAAATTCCGTGACGGCCAGCTCCATGGGCGATGGCGACCACTCCACTTGAGTCGGCTGGGTCGTCTCTGGACTTTGACATCGCTCCAGAGGTCTATTCGCGCATTGCGGAGGACCGACGCAACAACGAGGTCCCGTGGTGGCCGCTAGACGCCGGCTACATCAACGATCCCTACCCGCACCTGCGCCGCTTGCGCGAAGCCGCGCCGTGTTGCCGCTCCTCGCTGATCGGAGGCTTCCTGGTGACGCGCTACCGAGACGTGGACCGTATCTTGCGCGACTTCAAGCGCCACAGCAGCGGCCCAGCCACCGGCACCTCCTCAGAGCTTGCCCACTGCAATCCGCCGGACCACACCCGTCGCCGCCGCTGGGCTTCCTCGGCGGTCACGCCTGGACATATGTCCCAGATGGAGGACTACATCCGCGCAGCGGCGCACAAGTTGCTGGATCAGAAGAGCGACGGAGGCGTCTTCGATTGCATCTCCGTTCTTGCCAAGCCGTTGCCGGTGTTGGTCGTCGGGCGCATGATCGGATGGCCGAGAGAGGACTTCGCGCTCCTCGAGGAGTGGGCCGAGGGCGCAGCAGAAGGCATCTACCTTCGCCCAACCTTCCTGCAGCACATGGGGTTGGCCCCTCAATCCAAGTCGAAGAAGAGGCTCCGCCAGTGGCTCCGCACCGTGGTGCTGTTCGACCGTCGCCTCGTCCGTCTTGTCCAGGAACGCCAAGCGGATCCCCAGGACGATGTGGTGTCCAGGATCGTCACGGCGCGGAGCCGGGACGACCGGAACACCCTACCAGAAGCGGTGACGATGGTGCGCTTTCTGCTCTCGGTCGGCAACACTTTGACGTGGAGCCTCATCGGCAACGGCCTGCTCGCGCTGCTGCGCCACCCGGAGAAGATGCAGCTGCTCCGTGAGCAACCCGATCTCGTTGCAGACGCGGTCGAAGAGTTCTTGCGCTACGATGCGCCCTTGCAACTCGTCTTCCGCTGGGCCGCCGAGGACACCGAGGTCGCTAGCACACCGGTGCCAACGGGGTCCTGCTTAGCGTTGCTCCTCGGCAGCGCCAACCGCGATCCGGAGCAGTTCGAGCGGCCGGACGAACTGGACTTCACCCGTGCCGACAACCGTCACGTCGCGTTCGGGCGAGGCATCCATCACTGCCTAGGTGCTCGGCTTGCCCGACTGGAAGCCCGAGTCGCCGTCGAGGTTCTGCTCGAGCGCTTCGCCGACATCCAGCTGGTCAGCGATCCACCGCCGACCTTCGGATGTCCGCTACCGGAGCGGGGCCTGGAGCATCTGCATGTGCGAGTGCGGAAGTCCGTCACGTACTCCCCTGCTAGCGGTCGTGCTGGACCGTGTAGATGAAGCGGTCGGCACCCGGAGGTGACGCCCAGGAAGCTGGTTGGAGCGATCCCGTAGCGAAGGCGCGAGCCGGGCGTGATTCGGACGCCGCCGGCCGCGCCGGAACTGCGCGGTGTCGCGCCGACACACGTCTTCCTTGCTCGTTCGCTGGCTTGTTCCTACTGTTTGCTTACGTTCGCACGTTGCTCGCGACCACTCGCCAACTCACAGGACCAGGAGAAACCTTGCTCCCCCCCTCCCCGAAACTCCGTGACGGCTAGCTCCATGGGCGATGGCGACCACTCCACTTGAGTCGGCTGGGTCGTCTCTGGACTTTGACATCGCTCCAGAGGTCTATTTGCGCATTGCCGAGGACCGACGCAACAACGAGGTCCCGTGGTGGCCGCTAGACGCTGGCTACATCAACGATCCCTACCCGCACCTGCGCCGCTTGCGCGAAGCCGTGCCGTGTTGCCGCTCCTCGCTGATCGGAGGCTTCCTGGTGACGCGGTACCGAGACGTGGACCGTATCTTGCGCGACTTCAAGCGCCACAGTAGCGGCCCAGCCACCGGCACCCCCGTACTGCTTAGCCGCTGCGATCCGCCGGACCACACCCGTCGCCGCCGCTGGGCTTCCTCGGCGGTCACGCCTGGACATATGTCCCAGATGGAGGACTACATCCGCGCAGCGGCGCACAAGTTGCTGGATCAGAAGAGCGACGGAAGCGCCTTCGATTGCATCTCCGTTCTTGCCAAGCCGTTGCCGGTGTTGGTCGTCGGGCGCATGATCGGATGGCCGAAAGAGGACTTCGCGCTCCTCGAGGAGTGGGTCGAGGGCATGGCCGAGGGCATCCGTCTTCGCCCATCCTTCCTGCAACAGATGGGGTTGGCCCCTCAATCCAAGTCGAAGAAGAGGCTCCGCCAGTGGCTCCGCACCAAGGTGCTGTTCGACCGTCGCCTTGCCCGTCTTGCCGAGGAACGCCGAGCGGATCCCCAGGACGACGTGGTGTCCAGGATCATCACGGCACGGAGCCGGGACGACCGGAACACCCTACCAGAAACAATGACGATGGTGCGCTTCCTGCTCTCGGTCGGCAACGTTTTGATGTGGAGCCTCATCGGCATCGGCCTGCTCGCGCTGCTGCGTCACCCGGAGAAGATGCAGCTGCTCCGCGAGCAGCCCGATCTCATTGCAGACGCGGTCGAAGAGCTCTTGCGCTACGATGCGCCCTTGCAACTGGTCTTCCGCTGGGCCGCCGAGGACACCGAGGTCGCTGGCACACTGGTGCCAACGGGCTCCCGCTTGGCGTTGCTTCTCGGCAGCGCCAACCGCGATCCGGAGCAGTTCGAGCGGCCGGACGAACTGGACTTCACCCGTCCCGACAACCGTCACGTCGCGTTCGGGCGAGGCATCCATCACTGCCTAGGTGCTCGGCTTGCCCGACTGGAGGCCCGAGTCGCCGTCGAGGTTCTGCTCGAGCGCTTCGCCGACATCCAGCTTGTCAGCGATCCACCGCCGACCTTCGGATGCCCGTTGCCCGAGCGGGGCCTGGAGCATCTGCATGTGCGAGTGCGGAAGTCCGTCACGTACTCCCCTTCCAGCGTTCGTAGCGCGAAGATGCTCTCACCGACGGCTCGGTCGGGTGCGTCGGGGTCCACGGCGACAACCCGGTTGTTGGGCGCGTCCAGATCGGTGAGCTGAACGAGACCGAAAGCCAAGCGGCGGCCCACCTACTTCGCTAGGTGGTCGCCTCTTCGTCGTCCGGTTGGTCCCCTTCGTCGTCCGGTTGGCAGAAGTATGCGATCGCCATCGGAATTCCGAAGAAGGCCAGACCAGCCAAGAACCCGCCACCGATGGCGATCACATACCACCAGTGGAGTGCTCACCATTCTACTCCGTCGGCGTCCAACTCTGCCAAGCCTGCCTCAATGTAGTTGAGGTGTGACTGCACCCGCTGGCTCGCGACGAGGACGGTCGCGACGGACCATGCCACCTTCGTCCGGCCAGCGCCGATCCGTGCGGACACGCTGTGAGCCAGCGACTCCACGGCGGCCAGGATGATCTGGAGGAACTTTTCGAACGTCTTCATGATGCATCTCCTGTTGAAGCGGTGAGTACTGCTGCGATATTGGATAGATGCCTGCCGTCCAAGAGTTGGCATATCAAAAACGGTACTCATGCTCCAGTGGACCCTGGCAGTTGCCCCCCGAGGCGGCCGCCTGCGGAGTTCGCCGGGGACTACCAAATCGGTATAGATTGGTAGACAATCGGTATTCAAACGAGAGACCAAAATGAGACAGCCGCTAACGCCTCCATCGGTCGAGAATCTCCTCCACGGGATGGATCCGGACAGAGTCGCACGAATCGTCGGGGTTTCCCCTCTGGTCCGCGGAGAATATGCCCCGTGGGACACGGTGATCCGGCTCGCCCCCCCTCAAGGTCTCTCGTCAGAAGAATGGTGGCTGGGAATCAGGCTGGCGCGCAACCGGCTGCTGAACCCGGTCCCGCTTCGCGATGTCCAGGGGGCTCCGTTTCTCTTTGGAATGCCGGACCCCGTCCTGCGACTGGTCCACCAGATCGACCAGTTCGCCAGCGGACGAGTGCAGATCGGAGAGGAAGTCGCGAACTCGAACACGCGGGATCAGTACGTCTTCGACTCGCTCATGGAAGAGGCGATCACCAGCAGTCAGCTGGAGGGAGCCGCGACGACCTCCAAGGTCGCCCGGGAGATGCTGCGGTCGGGGCGCAGGCCCATCGACCACGGCGAACGGATGATCTTGAACAACTTCCAGGCCATGAGGTTAGTGAAGCGCAACACAGCTCAGGCCCTGACACCCGAGATGGTGTTCGATCTTCACCGCACGGTTGCCCAAGACACCCTCCGAGACCCGGACAAGGTTGGCCGCCTTCGCAGCGAATCGGACCACATTCTGGTGATGGACCGATACGGAACCGTTCTCCACCGTCCTCCGCCGGCTCATGAACTTCAGGAGCGTCTTGAAGCCATGTGCCGATTCGCCAACGCCCGGGACCGGCCCGAGGAGCCCTTCCTGCATCCTGTCCTGCGAGCGATCGTGCTGCACTTCTGGATCGGCCATGACCACCCGTTCGTCGACGGCAACGGTCGCACCGCCCGGGCCATCTTCTACTGGTCGCTGCTTTCCCAGGACTACGGGCTCGCCGAGTACCTCTCCATCTCGCGCATCTTGCGACGGGAGCCGGGCGACTACGGACGGGCCTTCCTGCACACCGAGTCCGACGGGAACGACCTCACGTACTTCATCGTCTACCAGCTGGATGTGATCCGCCGGGCGATCGACGAGCTGAACCGCTACCTGAACCGCAAGGTTGCGCAGCGCCGGGCACTCGACAAGCTTCTCGCCCGGTCCGCCCGATTCAACCACCGGCAGAAGGCCCTGCTGGCGCACGCCGTCCGGCATCCGGGCGCTCGCTACCTGATTCGCGCTCACGGACGCAGCCATGGCGTCGCGTACGACACGGCGCGCACCGACCTCCTGGAGCTGGCCGACTTCAACCTGCTGTCGAAGTGGCAGGAAGGGCGAACCTACGTCTTCGGGGCCCCCGAGAAGCTGGAGAGGCGGCTGGCGGCGTTGGGCGGTGGCGGCAGGACGGCGTTGGGTGGCGGCGGGAGAGAGTAGGCCTGGCCCCAGTCGCGCTACCCGCAGGCCTCCACGGCCCGCTTGGCCATCACCGTCACCAGGTGGGCGCGGTACTTGGCGCTGGCGGCGTTGTCGGAGAGCATGTCGTCGGCAGGCACGGAGACGCCTGCCACCGACGCCCCCTTGAACGACTTGGCCAGAGCCGCCTCCATCTCGGCCACGCGGAAGACGCCGTCCCCCGACGCGCCGGTCACTGCCACGCGGACGCCCGCCGGCCCGTCGGCCGCCATCACTCCCGCCACGGCGTACTTGGAGGCCGGGTTGGCGAACTTGGCCCAGCCGGCCCGGGTCGGCACGGGGAAGCGCACCGCCGTGATCACCTCGTCCTCCTCCAGGGGGGTCAGAAACATGCCCTGGAAGAAGTCGTCTGCGGCGATCTGGCGACGGTCGGTGGCGATCGTTGCCCCCAGGGCCAGGCACGCCGCAGGGTAGTCGGCGGCCGGGTCGTTGTGGGCCACCGAGCCGCCCATCGTCCCCCGGTTGCGCACCTGGGCGTCCCCGATCCCGTCCGCCATCGCGGCCAGGGCCGGAATGCGCTCCCGCACAGTCTCCGACGCCGCCACCTGGGCGTGGGTGCACAGCGCGCCGATCTCGATCTCGTCGCCGCTGTCCGCGATCCCGTCCAGCCCGGACACCTTCGCCAGCGACACCAAGCCGCCCGGTGCCGCCAGCCCGAGCTTCATCATGGGCAGCAGGCTCATCCCGCCGGCCATCACCTTGCCGTCCTCGCCGTCCCGGAGCAGGCTCACGGCGTCGTCCACAGATGTAGGGGCGTGGTACTGGAAGTCCTCCACTGTCGCGTCTCCTTGGATTTCTGGTCTCTGGTGTCGCGCTACGCCGCCGCCTTCGCGTCCTGAATCGCCTGCCACACGCGCTGGGGCGTGGCGGGCATGTCGATCTCGGTCACTCCCACGGGCCGGAGCGCGTCCAGCACCGCGTTGATCACCGCCGGTGGCACGCCGATCGACCCCACTTCGCCCACGCCCTTGGCGCCCAACGGGTTGTGAGTGCAGAGCGTGGTGTTGTGACGCAGGTCGAAGGAGGGAAGGTCCGCCGCCCGCGGGATGGCGTAGTTCATGAACGAAGCCGTCGTCGGCTGTCCGCTCTCCTCGTACCGGCACTCCTCCAGAAGCGCTTGGCCGATCCCGTGGGCCAGCCCGCCGTGGAGCTGCCCCGCCACGATCATGGGGTTGATGATCCGCCCCACGTCGTCGGCGCAGGCCACCCGCGCCAGCTCCACTTCGCCCGTCTCCGGGTCGATCTCCACTTCGGCGACATGGGTTCCGGCCGGGAAGGTGAAGTTGAGGGGGTCGTAGAACGCCGTCTCCTCCAACCCCGGCTCCAGCCCCTCCGGGTAGTTGTGAGGCACGTAGGCCGTCAGGGCGACCTCGCCGATGGTGCGGGAGCGGTCGGTGCCCTTCACCGTGAACGTGCCCTCGGCGAACTCCACGTCTTCCTCCGACGCCTCCATCATGTGGGCGGCGATCTTCTTCCCCTTGGCGACCACCTTGTCCACCGCCTTGCAGATCGCCGCGCCGCCCACCGCCAGGGAGCGGGAGCCGTAGGTGCCCATCCCGAAGGGGATCCGCGCCGAGTCCCCGTGGACCACCTCCACCGCATCGAACTCCACGCCGAGCAGCTCGGAGACGATCTGGGCGAATGTGGTCTCGTGGCCCTGTCCATGGCTGTGCGTGCCGGTGAAGACCGTGACCGAGCCCGTCGGGTGCACCCGCACGCTGCCGGATTCGTACAGCCCCGCACGGGCGCCCAGCGATCCCACCACCGCCGACGGCGCGATTCCGCACGCCTCGATGAAGGTGGACACGCCGATCCCCCGCAGCTTGCCTCGGGCGGCGGCTTCCTCCCGCCGGGCCTCGAAGTCGTCCCACTCCGCGGCCTCCAGCGCCAGCGTCAGCGTGGAGTCGTAGTCGCCCTGGTCGTACTGGAGGGCGACCGGCGTCTGGTAGGGGAACTCGCGGATGAAGTTGCGACGCCGCAGCTCCACCCGGTCGAACCCGGTGACGCGGGCCGCCTTCTCCACCAGTCGCTCCAGCAGGTAGGTGGCCTCGGGCCGTCCCGCTCCCCGGAGGGCGTCTACCGGCACCGTGTTGGTGAAGAGGGCCTTCACCTCGCAGTAGATCGCCGGGGTGGTGTAGGGGCCGGCGAAGAGGATGCCGTACAGGTAGGTGGGCACGCACGGCGCGAAGGTGGAGAGGTAGGCGCCCAAGTTGGCGGTGGTGGAGACCCGAAGGCCGGTGAAGGTCCCGTCTGCGTCCAGCGCCAGCTCCGCCGTGCTCTCGTGGTCGCGGCCGTGAGTGTCCGAGTTGAAGGCGTCCATGCGGTCGCACGTCCACTTGACCGGACGCGCCAGCTTGCCGGCGGTCCACGTCAGGATTGCCTCTTCGGCGTAGTGGGGGATCTTGGACCCGAAGCCGCCGCCCACGTCGGGCGCCACGACCCGCAACTTGTGCTCCGGGAGTCCCAGCACGAAGCCGCCCAGCAGCAGCCGCGTCAGATGGGGGTTCTGGCTGGTGGTGTAGAGGGTGTAGTCGCCGGTGGAGGGGTCGAAGTCGGCCAGTGCCGCTCGGGGCTCGATGGCGTTGGGGACCAGCCGCTGGTTCACCACGTCGATGGAGACCACGTGCGCTGCGCTGTCGAAGGCGGCGTCGGCGGCGGCCTTGTCGCCGACCTCCCAGTCGTAGCAGACGTTGCCCGGCGCCTCGTCCCAGACCAGGGGCGCGCCCTCCGCCGAGGCGGCGGCCAGCGTGGCGACCGCCGGGCGCTCGTTGTAGTCCACCTCCACTAGTGCTGCGGCGGAGCGGGCTTGCTCCTTCGTGTCGGCGACCACCACCGCCACGCAGTCGCCCACGTAGCGCACCTTGCCCACGGCCAGCGGCGGGTGGGCCGGCTCCACCATCGGCGAGCCGTCCTTGCTGTGGATCAGCCAGCCCGTGGGGATGCCGCCCACCCCCTCCATGTCGGCCCCGGTGAAGACCGCACGGACCCCTGCCGCTTTGCGCGCCTCTTCGGCGTCGATCCCGCCGATCTCGGCGTGGGCCACGGGGGAGCGGAGGATGTGGGCGTGGAGCTGCCCGGGGAGGTTGATGTCGTCGGTGTAGCGGCCCCGTCCCGTGAGGAAGCGTGCGTCTTCCTTGCGCTTGACGGAGGCACCGATGCCGGTGCCGGTGCCGGCGCGGCCGTTCGTGCCGCCGTTGTTGCTCCCGCTCATGACGCGCCTCCCATCTCTCTGGCCCCCGCCAGGACGGCCTGGACGATGTTGTGGTAGCCGGTGCAGCGGCAGAGGTTCCCCTCCAGCCACTCCCGAACCTCCTGCTCGCTGGGGTCCGGGTTCCGGTTGGCTAGGTCCACGGCGCTCATCACCATCCCCGGCGTGCAGAAGCCGCACTGGAGCCCGTGGTGCTCCCGGAACGCCTCCTGCATGGGGTGCAGCCCGGCGCCGTTGGCGAGTCCTTCGATGGTGGTGACCGAGGCCCCGTCCGCCTGGACCGCCAGCATGGTGCAGCTCTTCGCCGATACGCCGTCCACATGGACGACGCAGGCGCCGCACTGGCTGGTGTCGCAGCCCACGTGAGTCCCGGTGAGCCCCAAGCCCTCCCGGAGCATCTCGACCAGAAGGGTGCGGTTCTCCACCTCCACCTGTCGCTGGGTTCCGTTCACGGTGAGTTCGAGCGTCGGCATGGCGTCTCCCGGTTGCGGGTTGCTGGGGCACGGTCCGGCGGCGGGCGAGGCTTCTTGCCCGAGCACCGCGACTTGTTGGGGCACCATGGGACAGAACGGCGGCTACCGCAAGGGAAGCCGTGCTGATACCTTGGTGCGTGCCTTGCTCGCCTTGCCGACTCCGATTCGCATGATCTTCGCCTCCAGAGTGCGCCGCTCCTTGGGGACCTTCTTGGTTGCCGCGTCGGTGGTGGGGTTCACGGGGATGGCGGCTCCAGACAAGGCCGATGGCCAGTCGAGGGCGCCGACAGTGGAACGCATCGTCTTCCTCGGCCTGAGTGCCGGCGACAGCACGTACTTCCGGGGCGAAGCCGTCAGGGTGCGCGTCGCATTCACGAAGCACATTGTGGCAACCACGACGAACGGCAAGCCCTACGTGGAGCTGACTGTCGGGACGACGATCCGGCGGGCACGCTTGGTCGCATCGAAGCTCAACCGGCTGGACTTTTCTTACACGGTGCAGTCCGACGACACGGACGCGGACGGCGTGAGCGTTGCGGCAGACGCACTGAAGCTGAACGGGGCCGTGATCAAGGCCAAGGACGACGGCACGACGGACGCGATCATTGCCCACGCCGCAGTGGCGGGCGGTGCGGCGCGCAAGGTGGACGGCAGCAAGTTTCGGTCGCCCAGTATTCGCAGAGTCGCATTTGCCGGGTTGCCGCCCGACGGCGACACCTACTTCTACAACCAAGAGATCCGCGTCCAGGTTGTCTTCAACCGGCGTGTCGTGGTGGACACGGCAGGAGGAACGCCCCAACTGGAGCTCACCATTGGCACGACCCGTCGCCGAGCGGACATTGATGCAAGTCGGACTCGCGCCCGTACCGGCTTGGAGTTCACCTACACGGTGCAGCCGGCGGACCTGGACTCGGACGGAACGAGCATCGCGGCCAATGCGCTCACGCTGAACGGTGGTGCGATCAAAGCCTCAATCGACACCGCGACGGCGGCGGAGCTGACCCACGCCCCGGTTGGCGCGGCGACCACGCAAAAGGTGGATGGCCGGCCCCGGATCGTGCGCATGGAGTTCTTCGCTTCGCCGTTGTACTCCGCACCGCCGAACGCCGTCTACAAGTTGGGGGAGCTCTTCTGGATCCGGGCGCACTTCGACCAGATGCTGACGAAGACGGGGCAACCGCGCGTGCCGCTGGTCGTCGGCACGGACACCCTGCAGGTAGCCGCCAGGCCGGCCCTCGGACCGCAACGCCGCATGGTAGTCTTCCCCTTCGCGGTGCCGCCGGGGGTCAAGGACCCGGACGGCGTGAGCATTCCAAGCGGATCGCTGGACCTGAACGGCGGTACCCTGAAGGCTGCGGACGGCATCACGAACGCGAGGCTGAACCACAATGGGCTTGCGGCGGACGCAGACTTCAAGGTGGACGGCAACCTGACTCCGACGCCACGGGTCCGGGTCAGCTTGGCGAACAGTTCGCCGGCGAACGGTGAGACCTTCACGCGCGGCGAAAAGATACAACTCCGGGCGATCTTCCACAAACAGGTGGTCGTCACGGGCAAGCCGCAGTTGGAGCTGAAGATCGGCACGCAGACCCGACGCTTGGCGGCCAAGTCGTCCAACTCCTGGGGTCCGACGTTCGAGTACGTGGTGCAGGCGGAAGACCGGGACGCGGACGGCATCAGCGTTCCTGCAAACGCGCTGTCGGCGCCGCGCGGAGTCACGATCCGGGCCCTTGCCGACAACAGCGTCGCCGCGGACCTTTCGCACGACTCGGTGCCCACCGATCCCTCGCGCAAGGTGGACGGGAGCCGGACCGAGGCGCCCCGAGTGCAGTCGATCGTCTTCAGTCCGAACTCAGCCACCGACAGCACGTACACGCGGCACGAGAGGTTCTACGTGAACGTCCGCTTCGACCGCGACGTCGCGGTGGCGAAGACCACCGGCGGGCCCCGCCTCGCGCTGACCATTGGGGGCTCGACGCGTTACGCCACCTATGCATATTCGTCTGCCACTGAGCCGTCGCTCCAAGTGTTCACCTACGTGGTGCAGCAGACGGACCGGGACACGGACGGCATCAGCATTGCCGCGAACAGCTTGTCGGCCAATGGAGCCACGATCACGCTGGCAAGCGACACCGTGGCCGCGGACTTGTCGCACGATCCGGTGCCCGCCGATTTGGCCCGGAAGGTGGACGGGAGCCGGACCAGCAGCCCCCGCGTGCGGTGGATGTGGTTCAACGCTCCGCCAAGCGGCACCACGTATCTGCGGGGCGATCGGATTGAAGTGACCGTCTCCTTCGACCGGGACGTAGCGGTGGACACGACCAGCGGGAGGCCCTACGTAGAGGTCGGCATCGGAACGAACAAGCGTCGGGCTGCCTTCCTTCACCAGCATGTCCTGCGGACCCAGATGTCCTTCGCGTACGTCGTGCAGCAGAGCGATCTGGATGAAGACGGCATCGGCATCGCGGCCAATGCGTTGTCGACCAACGGCGGCTCGATCACGGGCAAGGACGATGAAGCGCTTGCCGTCCTGACGCACGATTCGCTGCCAACGAGCGACTTGCGAAAGGTGGACGGGCGCGTGGTCGGTCCTCCGCGAGTGCGGTGGATAGAGTTCGGTCGCAACCCGTCCAACGACAGCACCTACACGCGGCATGAGAGGTTCTACATGCTCGTGGTCTTCGACCGTGATGTCGCGGTAACCACAACGAACGGCCTACCTCGACTTGCGCTCACCATCGGGGACTCCACACGCTATGCCGCGTACGCATATCCGCTCGGCGGTAGGCCGTCCGTCCAAATGTTCAAGTACGTCGTGCAGCAGACGGACCGGGACGCCGACGGCATCAGCATCGCCGCGAACAGCCTGTCGGCCAACGGCGCCTCGATCACGCTGGCAGGCGACACCGTGGCCGCGGACTTGTCGCACGCCGCAGTGCCCGCCGATTTGGCTCGGAAGATGGACGGCGGCCGCACCAGCAGTCCCCGCGTGCAGTGGATTTGGCTGAACACTCCGGTGAGCGACAGCACGTACTTGCGGGGCGACCAGATCGAAGTGGTGGCGGGCTTCGACAGGGCCGTGGCCGTGGACACGACGAGCGGGAAGCCCTACGTAGAGATCGGCATCGGAGCGCACAGCCGCCGGGCTGCCTTCCTGCGCCAACCCTCGGACAAGACGAAGGTGAACTTCGGCTACGTCGTACAGGCGTCGGACCGAGATTCGACCGGCATCGGCATCGCGGCCAATGCCATGTCGGCCAACGGCGGCTCGATCGCACTGGTGAACGCCCCGAACGTATCCGCGGTCCTGGCGCACGACGCGTTGCCCGCAAGCGCGTCGCGCAAGGTGGACGGGCGCACAGCAAGAGTGCCCCGCGTGCGGAAGGTAGACATCTCTCCGAAGCCAGCCAGCGACAGCACGTACACACGGCATGAAAGGTTCTACGTGAATGTGCACTTCGACCGGGAGGTCACGGTGACGACGACGAACGGCCGACCTCGAATCGCGCTCACCATCGGGGAATCGACACGCTATGCCACGTACGCGTATCCGTACTATTATGAGCCATCAATCCAGATCTTCACGTACTTGGTGCAGCAGACGGACCGAGACGCCGACGGCATCAGCATCGCCGCCGACGCGCTGTCGGCCAACGGTGGCTTGATCACGCTGGCAGGCGACACCGTGGCCGCGGAGTTGTCGCACGATCCGGTGCCCGCCGATTCCGCCCTCAAGATGGACGGCAGCCGCACCCGCAGCCCCCGCGTGCGCTGGCTGTGGGTCGCCCCTCCAGCGAGCGGCGACACGTATGTGCGGGGCAACCAGATCCAGGTGACGATGGCATTTGACCATGACATGGTTGTAGACACGACGGGCGGGAAGCCTTACGTCGAGATCGACATCGGAGCGCACAAGCGCCGGGCCGCCTTCCTGTACCAACACTCGAACAAGTCGGAGATGTCGTTCGGCTATGTTGTGCAGCAGGCGGACCGAGACGCCGACGGCATCAGCATCGCCGCCGATGCGCTGTCGGCCAACGGTGGCTCGATCACCTTGCTGGGCGTTCCGACCGTCCCTGCGGTCCTGGCGCACGACTCGGTGCCCGCAAGCGCGTTGCACAAGGTGGACGGGAGCCGGACCTCCGGTTCGGGCGGCCCGGAGGCGAACCGAGCACCGGAAGTCGCAGCTCCCATGGAGCCAAAGACCATCGAGATCGGGAGCGAGCCGGCGGCAGAAGACCTGTCGCCGCACTTTCGGGACCCCGACGGAGACGAGCTTGTCTACTCTGCGGTCTCTGCGGCAAAGGAAGTCGCGGAGGTGGTGGTGGCCGGGGACGCCTTGACCATCCGTCCTCGGGCGGTGGGCCAATCCATCGTGACCGTGAGGGCGACGGACCCCAGCGGCGCCCAGGCCGAGCAAGACTTCCTTCTGACGGTGGAAACGTCGCGTTCGGACCGGGCGCGCATCATGAAGCGATCGCTGGCGGCCTTTGGTCGGGCAGTGGGTGCCGAGACCGTAGATGCAATCAGCGGACGGCTTGGAACGGGCAACCGGCCCCGTCCTCTCGGGGATGCGCATCTAGAACTGGGTGGACGGTCCGTTTCGTGCGATGCAACGCCCGGCGGCGACGGCTGCGGACTTGCGGGACTGGCTCGCCAAGCATCTTGGCTGCTTGGGCTGCGGACATCTCCAGGCGCTGGCCGGCTGGCATCGGCCCTTCGGGCGGCGACGAGAGGCGGCATCGGCGCGGATGCCGCACGCGAACTGGCGTCCGTCTTCGGGCCGGACCGGAGCGTCCTGGCAAACGGAGCGCGGCGCGACGCCGACGCCGGCTGGGGCCGGTTGGTCAGCCTGGACCCGATGTCGCGCAGGGAACTGCTGTCGCGGGCGTCGTTTCGGTTCTCGCCGGGAGGGGGCACGCAAGGCTCGGCAACCGGATGGACATTCTGGGGCCGCACGGGTGCTGGAGGCTTCAAGGAGCGGCCCGACGACGACCTCGCGCTGGACGGCGCCGTGCGGTCGGCCTATGTGGGAGCCGACTACCGGTTCGGGTCTGGGCCGCTTGTGGGGCTGGCGCTCTCTCGCACTACCAGCGCCGTCGGCTTCGAGAGCGGCATCAACGGCCAAGGCACGGTGGACGCGCGCCTGACCGGCGTGCATCCCTACGTGCAGTGGTCTCCCCGCCCGGGCCTGAGCGTGTGGGGGCTGCTGGGCGCGGGCCTTGGAAGCGCGGAGGTGTCGGAGGACGCGACTGGCGAGCGTTTCGACGCCAGCCTCCGTATGGCGGTGACGGCAGCGGGCGCGCGCCAGCAGGTGGTCGGCGTACTGGCCTTCAAGGCCGACGCGTTCGCAGTGCGCACCAGCGCCGGCGAGACCGGGGACTTGACGGGCGTGGCCGCCAGCGCACAACGGCTCCGCCTCGCGCCGGAGGTCGTCGGCAGCTGGGCCGCATCGGCACAGTCGACGATCCGGTCTCGCTTCGAGCTGGGCATGCGCTTCGACGGCGGTGACGCGGAGACGGGCATCGGAGCAGAAGCCGGAGCGGAACTCGCGTACGCTCACGAGAGCATCGGCCTCACTGTCGGCGCGCACGGCCGGATGTTGGTTGCGCACCAGGCCAAGAGCTTCGAGGACTGGGGAGCAAGCGTGTCTGTGCGCCTGCAACCAAGCCGCGAGGAAGGCGGCCTGTCGTTCAAGCTCGAGCCGACATGGGGCAACGCAGCCAGCCGCATGGACAAGCTCTGGCGCGACGGCACCTTCGGCGGCCCGAAGGCTGTGCGCCCGCCGCCTAGCCGATTCGAAGTCGACGCCAGCTACGCCGTCGTGCTGAGGGACTTCGGTCAGATCGCCCCGTTCGGACGATGGACGACCGAGGGCGATGCCGGCCGACACGTGAACGTGGGATTTCGCCTCTCGTTGCTGGACGCAGCCGATGGTCCGGCCAGCGGCTTCCAGGCGACGGTCGACCTCTTCGGCGTACAGGCGTCCGGCGGCACGAAGCCCGCGAGTCGGCGATTCGGCGTACAGGGTGCCGTGCATTTTCGGTGAGGTCTGACTGGCGCGACAACGCACCGCACTGTACCATGTCCCCAAGCAACGCCGTCCCATCCAGCCGTCCCACCCCAAGGCCCAGCCGTCCCACCCCAAGGAGGTGCAGATCCCAATGCTGGACGCAGAGTTCATCCAGTCTAGGCGAGGCGGCTTCACCCGCCGGAGGTTCATCAAGGGGGTGGTCGCCGCGGGGGCCACCGTCTCCGCGTCGGGCTACCTCTTCCGCGAGGGCGGCCTCCTGACGGGTGCGCCGGCGGTCGGCGGACTCGCCGCCCAGGGAGCCGTGGAGCGGATGGTCACCCTGAACGTCAACGGCCAGCAGCGCCGCGTGGACGTCATGAAGCAGGAGACGCTGGCGATGACGCTCCGCTACAAGCTGGGGCTCACCGGCACCAAGCTGGGGTGCGACCGGGCCGAGTGCGGCGCCTGCACGGTGCTGATCGACGGCACGTCCCACTACGGCTGCTCGATCCTCACCCACTCGGTGCGGGGACGGGCGGTCACGACCGTCGAGGGGCTGGAGGACGACGGGCGGCTCCACCCGGTGCAGCAGGCGGTCATCGACGAGGGCGGCTTCCAGTGCGCCTTCTGCGCGCCGGGCTTCGTCATGAGCATGGTCGCCATGCTGGACAAGAACCCGAGCCCCACACGAGACGAGGCGGCCGAGCACCTCTCGGGCAACCTCTGCCGCTGCGCCGACTACGACAAGATCCTGAACACGGCGATGCGGGCGGCGGAGCTGTCCCGGTCCCGGTCCCGGTCCCTGGCGTAAACGGACAAGGAGACGCGACGAAATGGCTGAGAACGTGATCGGCGCCGACATCGCTCCCCCAGACCTGCGAGCCAAGATCACTGGCCGGGCGCGCTACGCCGAGGACTTCCGGGCCGAGGGAATGGTCTTCGCCAAGCTTCTGGCCAGCCCCATGCCCCACGCCCGAGTGCGCAGCGTGGACACCCGGGCGGCAGAGGCGATGGAGGGCGTGCTGGGGATCATCCGAGCGTCGGACCTGCCCGGCGAAGCCGGTCCCGGCGAGCGAGCGCTCACCGACGAGCCCAAGTACGAGGGCGAGCCGATCCTGGCCGTGGCGGCGGTGGACGAGACCACGGCAGCGGCGGCGGTGGAGGCGATCAAGGTGGAGCTGGAGCCGCTCCCCTTCGTGCTGGACCCCCTGGAGAGTCTGCGCGAAGGAGGACCCGACGCCCGCCTGGACGGCAACGTGGTCAAGGACCGGGAGACGGTCAGCTTCAAGTGGCCCGGCAGCGTTTTCGCCGAGGCGGGCGAGGACCGGTTGCCGATGGGCGAGCCCGCCGTCGAGTGGGCCGTAGGCGATGTGGAGGCGGGCTTCGCCGAGGCGTCGGTGGTCGTCGAGGAGACGATCGTCCACCAGTCGGTGACCCACCACCCCATGGAGCCCCGCAGCTGCATGGCGTACTGGCAGAACGGCAAGCTCTTCCTCCACGGCTCCACCCAGAGCACGCAGCAGGCCCGAAACGCCGTCGCCCGGATGATGGAGATGGACGTGGAGGACGTGGTGATGGTGGCCGAGTACTGCGGCGGCGGCTTCGGCAGCAAGATCTCGGGCGCGCCGATCATGGCGGTGCCCGCGGTCCTGTCGCAGAAGATCGGCCGACCGGTTATGCTCCGGATCACACGCTACGAGGAGAACTACATCGGGCGAGCGCGGGCCGGCTTCCAGGGCTGGGCCAAGATTGGCTTCCGCGACGACGGCCGCATGACCGCGCTGGACCTCTACTTGGTTCAGGACAGCGGTCCCTACGGCGCCAGCGACTTCGCCACCGCCGGCGTGGTGGCCACCGCGTCGTACCAGCCCGAGAACATGCGTTTCCGAGGCGTCCCGGTATACACCAACACGCCTCCTCGCTCGGCGCAACGGGCGCCCGGCGGCGCGCAGATCGTCGCAATGCTGGAGCCGCTGGTGGACAAGGCTGCCCGGGACCTGGACATGGACCGGCTGGAGATCCGCAAGGTCAACGCAGCCGACGCCGACGGCTGGCTGGGGCCGAACCAGGGCAACTTCACCAGCGCGCGGGTGCGGGAGGCGCTGGATTTGGGCGCCGAGCTCTTCGACTGGGACGCGAAGCGGCAGCTCTCCGGCCAGCGGAACGGAAGCAAGGTCACGGGCGTGGGGATCGGGCTGAGCCCCTTCACCGCCGGCAGCTCCGGACGCGACGGCCTGCTGGTGATCCGCGACGACGGCAAGCTGCATGTGCACCAGGGGATCGGGAACCTGGGCACCCACTCCATCGCCGACACCGCCCGGGCGGCCGCCAAGGTGCTGGACCTCTCCTGGGACCAGGTGGAGATCGTCTGGGGCGACACGCGCAAGCACCTGCCCCACAGCACCGTCCAGGCTGGCAGCCAGACGACCTTCGCCCACACCCGAGCCAACCACGCCGCAGCGGAAGCGCTGGTGGGGCTGCTCCAGGAGCTGGCGGCGCAGGAGCTGGGCGGTTCGCCGAGCAGCTACCGGGTGGCCGACGGCCGGGTCTTCCGGTCCGAAAACCGCTCCGTCGGGATGGACTTCGCCCAGGCGGCCCGGCGTGCGACGGCTCTCGGGGGCAAGTTCAGCGGCGAGGAGTACCCGGACGACCTGAACGACGCCACTAAGGCCGCCGTTCGGGGCTTGGCCAGCGAAGGGCTGATCGCCGCGGCCCGGGACAACTACGCCCGAGACGGCTCCATCTTCTCGTGGGTGATCACCTTCTGCCAAGTGGAGCTGGACGAGGAGACCGGCGATGTGGAGATCGTGGACCTGGCGTCGTCCGCAGATTGCGGAACCGTCCTCCACTCCCGGAGCTTGGCGGCCCAGACCAACGGCGGCGTCATCCAGGGAATCGGAATGGCCAAGAGCCAGCGCTGGGTCTTCGACCCCAAGTGGGGCATCCCCTTCACCAAGCGCTTCTACACGGCCCGCCCCCCGGGGATCCTGGACGTTCCCAGGAGCCCTCGCTTCGCCGCCGTGGACGAGCCGGACCCCCAGACGCCGGTGGGCTCCAAGGGCATCGGCGAGCCGCCGGTGGGTGCGGGCGAAGCGGCCTACGCCTGCGCGGTGGCCGACGCCATGGGCGGTCGCTGCCTCTGCCGGACGCCCCTCACATCGGACATGATCCTGGCGGAGCTGGAAGACCGCCCTCGGCCCTACGGGCTGCTCGACACCCACGTCTGACGCTGCAAGCGGCCCGTCGCGGCCCCCCAACACCAAGGAGATCAACAAGTGGCAGTCATTCGCGACATGATCCCGCCCTTCGAGCTGTACCAGCCGTCGGGCGTGGAAGACGCGGTCCGTCTCATGGGCGAACACGGCGACCAGGGATGGGTCCTGGCGGGCGGGCTCGACACCTTCGACTGGTTCAAGGATCGGATCAAGCGGCCCGCTGCGGTGATCGACCTGGGCGGCGTCGACCAGCTCAAGGGCATCTCGGAGACCGACGACGGGGGAGTGGAGATCGGCGCCATGACCAGCCTCACGGAAGTAGCGGAGAGCGACGACGTGCGGAACCGCTTTCCGCTGCTGGCGGAGGCCGCCGGACTGGTGGCTACCCCCCAGATCCGCAACCAGGGCACGCTGGGCGGCAACATCGTCCAGGACACGCGCTGCTGGTACTACCGGAGCGGCTGGCCCTGCTACCGGGCCGGCGGGAACATCTGCTACGCCGCCACGCCTCGCTCCATGAACCGTGAGCACTGCATCGTGGGCGCCAGCCGCTGCGTGGCCGTGAACCCGTCGGACACGGCGCCGGCGCTCGTCGCCCTGGACGCGGAGATGACGGTGGCCAACGCCTCCGGCGAGCGGACCTACGCCGCCCGCGACTTCTTCATCGGCCCGGCGATCGACATCATGCGCATGACCGTGCTGGAACCCGGCGACCTGCTGACCCGAATCCGGCTCCCGGCGCCTAGCCCCGGGGCTCGCTGGTACTTCGAGAAGATCCGCGACCGCAAGTCCTGGGACTTCTCCCTGGCCAGCGTGGCGTCGGTGCTCCAGGTGGAAGGCGACGTGGTGCGGGACGCCCGGATCGTGGTCAACGGCGTGGCGCCCTACCCGGTGCGCTCCGACGCGGCCGAGTCGGTGGTGCGGGGCCGTTCGCCCGACGACGAGACTGGCCAGCAGGCCGGCGAGGCCGCCGTGGAAGGCGCCCGCGCCCTCCGCCACAACGACTACAAGATCGCCCTCATGCGCAACTTGGTGAAACGGTCGGTGCGCGATGCGGCGTAGCGGGACTGGTCGCGCTCCTGGCCGGCTCGTCGGCGTTCACAACCAGCGGAGATAGTCCATGGACTTCCTGCGACGCGCACTGAACCCCTGGGGCGAAGACGTTCTCGTCGGCGTTTCGTGGGACCTGATCTGGGCGGCGGTTGCCGTCGGCGCGCTCTTCGTGGTCGGCCACGCGCTCATGGTCCCCAAGAAGACCGGCGCCGAAGAGGTGGACCCTGACGAGGCGCGCAACCTCCCCAAGATGATCCTTCGCCACAAGACTGGCGCCCGGGCGTTCCACTGGTCGATGACGGTGGCGATGTTCGTGCTGCTGGTGACGGCGTTCTTCCCCCTTCTGGGCATCCAGTTCCCGTGGGTGACGATCCACTGGATCGCCGGCTTCGTGCTGATCGTGACGGTCCTCTACCACATCTGGCACGTCTTCGCCAAGCAGGACTTCCGCACCATGCTGGTGGGTGGCAAGGACGTGGCGGAAGGCACGCTGGCGTTGAAGAAGGCGGTGCGTGCGACCGACGCCGAAGCCCCCCGGCCCGGCAAGTATCCCGCCGACCAGAAGATGTTTCATCACGTGGCCGGCGTCGTGACCGTCGGCGCCATCGTCACGGGCGTTCTCATGATGTTCCGGATCGACCATGTGCTCTGGGAGCAGAACCCGTACATCTTCGGCGACGCGGCGTGGGGCGTGATCTACGTGATCCACGGCCTGTGCGGCGTCGGCCTGATCTTCCTGGTGATCGCGCACGTCTACTTTGCGCTTCGCCCCGAGAAGAGCTGGATGACGTGGTCGATGATCCACGGACGGATCACCCGCGAGAAGTACTTGCAGAACCACGACCCCAAGCGCTGGGTCGTCCAGCCCGACTCCGCCCGCTGGATTGCGGACGGCGACGACGTTGGCGTGGTCAGGCAGGACGCCGGCTCCGGGGGCCCATGACTTCTGGAGGGCCCATGACCTCCGCCGACCTCAAGGCCCGCATCGACCTGATCGAGGAGGCGTACGAGTTCTTCCTGGCCTACGCGGCCCAGGGCGTGTCCGGCGTTGCGCCCGAGTCACCGGACGATTCGCCCGGAGGTCAAGTCGACTTGGCAGATCGTCAAGTCCACTTGCCCGACAGCCAAGTCCGACAGTACCTGCGCCGGTGCGACGAAGCGCTGACCGGGCTCGCCGACGGGTTCCGGGCCAACATGCCCCACGCTGACGCTCACGAAGATGCCATCGAGGTTCTGGAGCGCGACGCGGCCGCCGCGCAGGCGTTCGTGCGACTGGCCCTTGCTCAGCCGGCTGTGTCCTCCCAACTGATCGACAACCTCAATGCGTCGATCCATGTGCGTGCGCTGCTCACCGATCTGTTTCTGTTGGGTGACTTGGTGGTGCGCCCGTCGCCCTAAAGTGCTGACGGAAACGAGTTCGTGACTGGGGGCAGGCCGTCGCCTTCACGTCACTCCAAGCGACTCGAGAATGGCCGCGGTCGGACGACCGGCAAGTGCCTCCGTCTTCACAACGGCTCCCGGAACTGGTGAATCGACAAGTCGTTCGCGATGAAGGCCATGCTTTGTGCTGACTCAGGACCAACCGGCGAAATAGCTCATGTCCTTGTCAAACTGGTCAAAAAAACCTTCCGGCCATACGTCGATGTTGCCGTGGGGATCGAGAACTGGGGATTCGACCTGGGATGGTCCAACATCTGCGCCGTCATGACGCGGCCGAAAGAAGTACACGGTCACATCGTCGGAGGGCAGTCTCTTGTCTTTGACCGCCCGCCGGATACCGTTGAATACATGATCGCTGTGAGTCTCTATGACAACCTGAACTCCTGCCGATGCTACTTCGGCCAGGAATTCGCCCATCTTGGCTTGTCCAGCGGGATGCAGGTGCACCTCCGGATTCTCGATCAGCAAAAGGCCATCGACACCAACCGACAGGGAAGCCACAACTATCGGTAGGACCTGGGTAAGCCCGAAACCCATATGGCCAGGCCGATAGAATCCCGTGTCCCTTGATGTTCGAACGCCTAGCCGGACGACGCTTTCCTGAAACACAGTCTCCATCACCACTTCGCAACCCGGAAAGAATCCGGCCAGCCGGGCCTTGACTTGCCGCAAGCGAGTCTGTGGAACACCGTCAACGGCCAAGCGTGGAATCACGTGCACATCTGCGCCAGACTGAAGCACGCTGACGGTGTGCTCTCCAGCTCGCCCCACCACGGGTGCAAGTTGCGGGTCCTCTAGCGGACAGTGGTCTCGAGGTCCCAGCCTTTCGGCAGTCAAGTACGTAAGGTCGCGGAGCCGATGGACCAAGGAGTGGTATGGACAAGATACGGGCACTAGCCAACGCAACTGCTCAGGGTTCTCGTCGCTGACATCGCCACCGAGTGCATCGGCACCCGGGAATGCATGGCCCGTCGGACCCGAGGCCGCGCTGGCGACGCGCATGGACATCTCCTCGCGCTCGCCGGCAAACTTCCATGCGTGCTTCTCTTCGTCGTCCTGGACGACCACGCGAAACGCTCTACGGCCTTCGACCTGGTCAACTACATCGGCGGCGGTTCCCAGCCGAACTGCGTTGCCGTTCAGCATCAACCGAGTAGACCACTCATGTTCCCGCATCGTCTGGTGAAGCAAGGCCAGTGCTTGCAGCACCGACGACTTCCCCGACGCGTTTGTGCCAGAAAGAAGCGTCAGCGGAGCCAGGGGTAGCTTGAGCAACGGAAAACACTTGAAGTGATGAAGTTCAAGCTGAGTAATCATTCCAGTGTCTCCTTCAATGACTCGCTGGTCGCCCTGCAGAATCGTCGGGCGACGCGGTAGTCTCGTGCAAGACATGCTCTCCATTGGCGGGTCGGAATGAGCTGGACCGCAGGAAGATAGCAGGTATGGGGCCCAGCGCAACCGGCTCCCCACTGGCGCAGTCCGCGCCGAGGCTGTACCTTCAAGAGCAGGACCGCCAGGCTTCTGTGGCGCGGGGCCGTATGGCGGTTGCCGGAAGCCACGCCGCGCCATTGGCCGCGGGCAGCCGAGCTGCTCCAGGAACGCATCACCAGGGAGACACGGAATCCATGCATCTCATCACCGGAACCAGCATTCCACGACGCACGTTTCTTCGGGGTCTCGGGGCCACGGTCTCGCTGCCCTTCCTGGACGCCATGGTGCCAGCGGGGCTTCGGGCATCCGGCGGGGCGTCGGCGGCGGATGGGCCGACGCGGCTCGTGGCGATCGAGATGGTGCACGGAGCGGCGGGGAGCAACGAGTGGGGTGCCACCCAGAACTACTGGTCGCCTGCGGAGACGGGGAGGGGCTTCGACCTGTCGCCCAGCGCCCTGAGTCCGCTGGAGCCGTACCGGGACTACCTGACGATCGTCAGCGACACCGACGTGGAGCCCGCGGAGGCCAAGAAGCCCAAGGAGATCGGCGGCGACCACTTCCGGTCCAGCGCCACCTTCCTCACCCAGTCGCATCCCCGGCAGACCGAGGGCTCCGACATCTTCGTCGGCACTTCGCTGGACCAGATGTTCGCCCAACGCTTCGGCCAGGACACGCCGATCCCGTCGATGCAGCTCTGCATCGAGAACGTGGACCAGTCGGGGGGATGCGCTTACGGATACGCCTGCGTGTACACCGACACGATCAGCTGGGCGTCGCCCACCGAGCCGCTGCCGATGGTGCGGGACCCCCGGGTCGCCTTCGACCAGATCTTCGGGGCGGGCGGCTCGCCGGAGGAGCGGGCGGCACGACGGCGCACCAACCGCAGCATCCTGGACTTCATCGGGAGCCGGGTCGCACAGCTGAAGCGGACGCTGGGGCCGGCGGACCTGATCCGCCTGGACCGGTACATGGAGAACGTCCGGGAGCTGGAACGGCGCATCCAGACGGTGGAGGCCCGCAACGCCAGCGGCGAGGGGCGGGAGCTGCCCGAGGCGCCTGCCGGCGTGCCCGACTCCTTCGAGGAGCATGTGAGGCTCATGTTCGACCTGCAGGCGCTGGCCTTCGCCTCCGACGCCACGCGGGTCTTCTCGTTCAAGATGGGACGCGACTCGTCGGCCCGAGTCTTCCCCGAGAGCGGCGTGGACAAGCCCTTCCACCCGGCGTCGCACCACGGCGGCAACGAGGGCAACATCACCGACTTCGCCGAGATCAACCGCTACCACGTGGGGCAGCTTCCCTACTTCTTCGACCGCCTGCGGGAGACGATGGACGGCGACGCCGACCTGCTGGAGCGCACGATGATCGTCTACGGCTCGCCGATGGGCGACCCGAACGTGCACAACCACAAGCGCTGCCCGCTGTTCGTCGCGGGGAAGGCGAACGGCACGCTGGAGGGCGGTATGCACCTGCGGGCGGCACCGGGCACGCCGATGGCCAACGTCATGCTGTCGCTGGCGCACAAGCTGGGCCTCGACGACATGGAGCGCTTCGGCAACAGCACCGGCGACTTCTCGCTGGTGGTGTAAGGGAGATGGCGATGGGCAGGAGCGCGATGCTGGCGGCGACGGTGCTGGCCCTGGTCGCATTCGCGCCCCAGCCGGGGTCGATGTCCGCGCCGGCGACGGCGAGCTCCGGGTCCGACGGTGCCATGGGCGCCCGAGTGCCAGACTCTCCCGTCGCCGATGCCGCCATGCGGGGGGATGTGGAGGCTGTGCGGTCGCTGCTCGCTCAAGGGGCGGACGTGAACCAAGCCCAGGGCGATGGGATGACCGCGCTCCACTGGGCCGCGCGCAGCGGGAACGCTTCGCTGACCCGGTTCCTCCTCGGGGCGGGTGCCGATGTGGGCGCGGGGACCCGGATCGGGCGGTACACGCCCTTGCACTTGGCCGCGCAGGCCGGGGCGGGGGAGGTGGCGGAGCTGCTGCTGGCCGCCGGCGCCGATCCGAGCGCGGCGACCGAGGGGACGGGCGGTGCCCAGCCGCTCCACTTCGCGGCCCGGGCGGGGGATCGGCGCGCCGTGGAAGCACTGCTGGCCGCCGGTGCCGATCCCAACGCCGCCGAGGCAGCCTGGGGGCAGACGCCCTTGATCTTCGCCGCGTCGGCAGGCAGGACGGCCAGCGTTCGCGCGCTGCTGGCCGCCGGCGCCGACCCGTCGGTCGCGACCAAGGTGATCGACGTGGCGGAGCGGGCCGTCTCGGACCGGATCGAGCGCGCCGAGCGCAACAAGCGCATCAAGGCCGGGGAGAGGTGGGACCCGTCGTCGGCCAAGGCCGTGCGCGCCGGTGCCGAGGCGGAGCGCCAGCAAGCCGAAGCGGAACGCCAGCAAGCCGAAGCGGAACGCCAGCAAGCCGAAGCAGAGCGCCAGCAGGCCGAGGCGGAGCGGCGCAAGCAATCGGAAGCCCGCAGAGCACTGGCGGAGGCGGCGTCCCAGGAAGAGGCCGAGACCCGGATGATCGAGGAGCCGGAGCCTCTTTCGTACGGCGAGCTGGTTGGAGGTCACGGAGGGCTCACGGCGCTTCTGCACGCGGCCCGGGAAGGACACGCCGAGACGTCCCTGGCCCTTCTGGACGGGGGCGCGGAGATCGATCAGCCCGGCGACGGCGACGGCACCAGTCCCATGCTCATGGCGCTGATCAACGGCCACTTCGACTTGGGCATGCGCTTCCTAGAGCACGGTGCCGACCCCAACATCGCGAGCCACGCGGGTGCCACCCCCCTCTTCGCGGCGATCAACACCCACTGGGCGCCGAAGTCTCGCTACCCCCAGCAGCACGTCTACATGCAGCAGGACCACACCTACCTGGAGGTGATGCGCAAGCTCCTGGCCGCCGGCGCCGACCCCAACGCGCGGCTCGCCAAGCACCTCTGGTTCATGTCGTACAACTTCGACCTGTTGCAGATCGATGCGAAGGGCGCGACGCCGTTCTGGCGGGCCGCCTACGCACTGGATGTGGAGGCGATGAGGCTCCTGGTGGCGCACGGCGCCGACCCATCGGTCCCGACGCAGAAGGTGCCCTCCCGCCGCTACGGACGCGGAGGCGAGCAGGTGGACCACTCGGGGTTGCCTCCGGTCGCGGTGGGTGGCCCCGCGGTCCATCCCATCCATGCGGCGTCGGGGGTCGGATACGGGCAGGGATTTGCCGGCAACGCCCACCGTCACGTTCCCGACGGATGGCTGCCGGCCGTCCGGTACTTGGTCGAAGAGCTGGGGGCCGACGTGAACGCTCGCGACCACGAAGGCTACAGCCCACTTCACCATGCGGCGGCCCGGGGGGACAACGAGCTGATCCGCTACTTGGTGGACCAGGGCGCCGACGTCACTGTCGTGAGCCGAAGCGGCCAAACGACCGTGGACATGGCCAACGGTCCGGTCCAGCGCATTCAGCCGTTCCCCGAAACTATCGCGTTGCTGGAGAGCATGGGCGCCGTCAACAACCACAACTGCGTGTCCTGCTGAACTGGCCTCGGGGATGAGCAAGCTGGCGCTGGTGCTGACGGGAGCCGGAACAGCAGCGGCTCTCGCCTTCGCGCATCACTTTGCCGACCCCGCGGCTTCGCCCAGTCCTCCTGCTCACGCCATCGCCTCCCACACCGGCGCTCACCCCGACAACCCGGACAACCCCGACAACGAGGTCGTGCAAGAGTACTGCGTGCGGTGCCACAACGACCGGCGCTTGCTGGGCGGGATGTCGCTGGAGCGCTTCGACGCCGCCGACGCCACAACCAGCGCGGAGCTAGCCGAACGAATGATCCGCAAGTTGCGCGCGGGGATGATGCCGCCGCCGGGGGCGCGCAGGCCCGACGAGAGCGTGCTGACCGGACTGGCGGTCGCCCTGGAGGAGCAGCTGGACCAGGCGGCGGAGGAGCAGCCGAACCCGGGCCGTCGCACCTTTCAGCGGCTGAACCGGGCCGAGTACGCCGCTTCCGTCCGCGCCCTGCTGGATTTGGAGATCGACGCAGGCAAGTACCTGCCCTTGGACACCAAGAGTGCCAACTTCGACAACATCGCCGACGTGCAGCTGCTCTCGGCCACGCTGGCGGACGGGTACTTGCGCGCCGCCGCCGAGGTGAGCCGGCTGGCCTTGGGCGACCCCCACGTCACCCCCAGCGAAGCGACGTATCGGGTGTCGCGCTGGGATTCGCAGACGGAGCGAGTCGAAGGTGCGCCCTACGGCACTCGGGGCGGCCTGGCGGTCATGCACAACTTTCCGGCGGACGGCAAGTACGTCTTCCGCGTCTCCTTCCACCACGAGACCACGGGCGCGCTCTTCGGCAACGGACGCAACGCCCTCCACACCGAGGACGGGAAGCCGGAGCTTCTGGAGATATCGGTGGACGGCGAGCCGGTGGCGACGCTGGAGGTGGACCGCTGGATGCACGCTTCGGACCCGGACGGCCTCAACATCCGCACCGGGCAAGTCCATGTTCGAGCGGGACCCCGTCAGGTCGCGGCGGCGTTCGTACGGCAGGCGGAAGGGCCGTTGCAGGACCTGATCTCGCCTCACGATTGGTCGCTCGCCAGCACCAGCATCGCCGGGTCGTACGGCTTTACTGCGTTGCCCCACTTGCGGGACTTGGCGATTGGCGGCCCCTACGAGTCCGCGGGCGTGTCGGAGACGCCCAGCCGTGCTCGGGTGTTCTCGTGCCGCCCCGCGTCGCCCGCCGAGGAGCGGCTCTGCGCACGGGAGATCGTGTCGCGAACGGGTCAGCAGGCGTACAGGCGCTTCCTCGACGACGCGGATGTGGATGCCCTGATGCGCCTCTACGACGCCGGCGCCGAGGACGGGGAAGGGGGCTTCGAGGCTGGCGTGCGACTGGCGCTGGAAGGGATTCTGGCCAGCCCCCACTTCGTCTTCCGGTTCGAGGAGCCGGAGGATGTCCAGCCGATAGGGGGCGATGGCCGGGCCTACCCGATCGGCGACGCCGACTTGGCGGTCCGGCTGGCGTTCTTCCTCTGGGGGACGGGACCTGACGCAGAGCTGATGACGGTCGCCCGCGACGGCCGACTGTCTGCCGACCCGGCGACGATGGAGGCCCAAGTGCGACGGATGCTTCGGGACGAGCGGGCTTCGGCACTCTCGACCCGCTTCGCCGCCCAGTGGATGCGCCTTCAGGACTTGGAGAAGATTCAGCCTGACGTGCGGGTCGCCCCCGACTTCGACGAGCAGCTGAAGCGCTCCATGCGCCAAGAAACCGAGCTGTTCTTCGACCATCTCGTGCGCCAGGACCGCCCGTTGCTGGACCTCTATCAAGCGGACTACACCTTCGTGAACGAGCGGCTGGCCCGGCACTACGGGATTGCGGGCGTCGCCGGAAGTCGGTTCCGGCGGGTGGAGTACGCCAACCCGGAGCGTCGCGGCGTCCTGGCCCACGGAAGCGTGCTGACGCTGACGTCCCATGCGGGGCGCACTTCGCCCGTGTTGCGGGGCAAGTGGGTCATGGAGGTGCTGCTGGGGACGCCGCCTCCGCCGCCTCCACCCGACGTGCCCGAGCTGGAGGAAGACGCCGTGGAGGACGGGCGCTTCCTTACCGTCCGGGAGCAGATGGAGGTGCACCGGTCGAACCCGGCGTGCAACTCGTGCCACCGGATGATCGACCCCATCGGCTTGGCGCTGGAGAACTTCGACGTGACCGGCGCGTGGCGGATCAAGGACCAGGGCGTTTCCGTGGACGCGGCGGGCGAGCTCTACGACGGCACGCCCCTGGCCTCGCCCACCGACTTGCGCGCAGCGTTGCTGAGGCGTCCCGAGCCGTTGGTTCGCACCTTTACGGAGAACCTCATGGCGTATGCGCTGGGAAGGCGGCTCGATTACTACGACATGCCGACGGTGCGGCAGATCGCACGCGCCGCTGCCAATCAGGAGTACCGAATGTCCGCCTTTGTGCTGGGCGTGGTCGGCAGCGACGCCTTTCGCATGAAGGCCGGCGTCGGCCCCAGCCCCAGCCCGAGCCCCAGTACCGGTGCCGGTCATGGCGACGGTGACGGTGACAGTTTCCAAGGAGTGCTCCCATGAACGTGCTGACCGGCCTGCACCTGCCCCGCCGAACCTTCTTGAGGGGAGCGGGCGCGTCCATAGCTCTTCCGTTCCTGGACGCGATGGCGCCGGTGCGGGAGGCGTGGGCGGCCACCAAGTCCCGTACTGCCATGGACAAGACCCGGCTGATCGCCATCGAGATGGTCCACGGGTCGGCCGGCAGCAACGCCTGGGGCGCGGAGCAACACCTCTGGTCGCCCCCAGAGACGGGACGGAGCTTCGACTTCGGGCCCAGCGTCCTCAACTCCCTGGAGCCCTACCGGGACTACCTGACGATTGTCAGCGACACCGACGTGCGCCCCGCCGAAGCCACCAAGCCCAAGGAGATCGGCGGCGACCACTTCCGGTCCAGCGCCACCTTCCTCACCCAGGCGCACCCCAAGCAGACCGAAAGCTCCGACGTGCTGGCGGGCACATCCCTGGACCAGTTGTACGCCCAGCGGTTCGGGCAGGACACGCCGGTGCCCTCCATGCAGTTGTGCATCGAGAACGTGGATCAAGCCGGCGGATGCGCATACGGCTATGCGTGCGTCTACACCGATACCATCTCATGGGCGGCGCCCAACGAGCCATTGCCGATGGTGCGCGATCCGAGAGTCGCATTCGACCAGCTCTTCGGGGCGGGCGGAACCCCGGAGGCCCGGCTGGCGAGGCGGAAGGCCAGCCGCAGCATACTGGACTTCGTCCTAGGCGAGGTGAGTGCCCTTCGGCGGCAGCTGGACGTGGAGGACGCGCGTCGCATGGACCGCTACCTGACCAACGTGCGCGAAGTGGAGCGGCGAATCCAGCGGGTGGTGCAGCGCAACGAGAGCGGCGAGGAGCGGGAGCTGCCCGAAGCGCCGGCGGGGGTGCCCGACTCGTTCGACGAGCACGTCAAGCTCATGTTCGACTTGCAGGCGCTGGCGTTCGAAGCAGACGTGACGCGGGTCTTCTCGTTCAAGATGGGCCGGGACGCTTCCAGCCGCGTCTACCCGGAGAGCGGAGTGGACAAGGGGTTCCACCCGTCGTCGCATCACGGCGGCACACCCGCAAACGTCCTTGAGTTCGCCGAGATCAACCGCTACCATGTGGGGCTCGTGCCCTACCTGCTGGATCGGCTGAGCCGCATCCCAGAGGGCGACGGCACGCTGCTCGACAAGACGATGGTTCTTTACGGGTCTCCCATGGGCGACTCCAATGTGCACAACCACAAGCGTTGCCCCCTCTTCGTGGTCGGCGGCGCCAACGGCCGCATGGACGGCGACCTGCACCTGCGTGCGGATCCGGGAACGCCGATGGCCAACGTCATGCTCGGCCTCATGCACAAGCTAGGGATGGACGACGTGACGAGCTTCGGCGACAGCACCGGTGCCTTCGCGCTGTCGGGGTAGGGGCATGACGGGACGCTGGCGCGCACGGGGTTTGATGCGAGCGGCTTTGCGGGTGCGAGTGGCTTTAGGTGTGCGAGCGGCTTTGTGGAGCGGACTCGTGGTCCTGGGGCTCGTAGCGGTTGGCGGGAGCGTGCCGGCCGGCCCGTCTTCCCTGACTTCCGATGCGCCGATCGCCGATGCGGCTCGGCGGGGCGATGCAATGGCTGTGCGGGCGCTCTTGGTTGCCGGCGCGGATGTGAACGCCGCCCTTGGGGACGGCATGACCGGCCTGCACTGGGCCGCGTTCAACGGGGACGCGGAGGTTGCCCGTTTGCTGGTGGCAGCGGGCGCCGACTTGGAGCTCGGAACCCGGCTGGGTGCGCACCGACCGCTCCACGTTGCCGCCAGGGAAGGTCGCGGGGAGCTGTTGACGTTGCTGCTTGATGCAGGCGCAGACCCGTCGGCGCTCACGACCACAGGAGCCACCCCGCTGCACTTCGCCGCCGCCGCCGGGGCCGTGCAGTCGGTATCGGCGCTGCTGGACTACGGCGCCTCGGTGGACCCGCACGAGCCGGGGTGGGGCCAGACGCCGCTGATGTTCGCCGCCGCGCTGGGGCGGACGCAGGCCGTGAAGGTGTTGCTTACGGCAGGGGCCGACCCGCTGATCACCGCCAGGGTTATGGACCTTGTGGAGCGGGACATAGCGGATCGGGCCTCGGAACGCCGGCACCGAGCCGCGGTGGCGGTACTGCGCGCGCAAGCCAAAGGCGGTGTCGTGCCAGAGGTTGGGGAGGCCGGGGACCCTCCCGAAGCTTCGCGTAACGCCCAGGCCACTGCGTCTCCCGACGCCTCTCGCAACACCCAGCCAGCCCTGTCTCCCGACACCTCGCGCAACGCGCAGGCACGAGAAGCGGCCCGGGAGGCCATGGAGCTTCGACAGCGGACCGGCGAGCCCGTTCCCCTCAACTTCGCGGGGCTGGTGGCCACACACGGCGGATTGTCGGCGATTCACTTGGCCGCTCGCGAAGGCCATGATGCGACCGTTTTCGCCCTGCTGGAAGGCGGAGTGCCGCTGGACTACCCCAGTGCCGCCGACGGCGCCACACCGATGCTCATGGCCGCGATCAACGGTTACTTCGACCTAGCGGCCGATCTGTTGCGGCGCGGCGCCGATCCCAATGCGGCCAGCGACGCCGGTGCCACGCCCCTGTATGCCGTGCTGAACATGCACTGGGCGCCGAAGGCCCGGCACCCCCAGCCCCTGGTCTACCAGCAGCAGGAGATCGGATACCTGGAGCTGATGCGGGCGCTGTTGGATGCGGGCGCCGATGTCAATGCCCGGCTGACGCGCACGCTTTGGTACACGACCTACAACCGCGACCTGCTGGGCGTCGACCGCACCGGCGCCACTCCCTTCTGGCGCGCCGCCCACGCCACCGACGTGGCCGCCATGAAGCTGCTGCTGGAGTACGGCGCCGACCCCGGCCTTCCCACCATCAAGGTTCCCCAGCGCCGGTTCGGCCGTGGCGACGACACCGACCACTCTGGCCTTCCCCCCGTACCCGTCGGCGGACCTGCCGTGTACCCTGTCCACGCTGCCGCCGGCGTCGGCTACGGCCAGGGCTTTGCCGGCAACTCCCACCGCCATGTGCCCGACGGCTGGATGCCCGCGATGCGCTTCCTGGTGGAGGAGCAGGGCGCCGACGTCAACCAGCGCGACCACAACGGCTACACGCCCGCGCATCACGCGGCCGCCCGCGGCGACAACGAGATGATCCTGTACTTGGTCGAGCAGGGTGCCGACGTGACCGCTGTGGCGCGCAGCGGTCAGACCACGGTGGACATGGCCAACGGCCCCGTGCAGCGGATTCAGCCCTTCCCAGAGACCGTCGCGCTCCTGGAACGGCTGGGGGCCAAGAACAACCACAAGTGCGTGAGCTGCTGAACGATGCGGACTCGGACGTCGGTGCTCGGGCGATGACCCATTCGCAACTGGCTGCGGCGGTAGCGAACGACTTCTACGAGGGGAAGTTGGACCTGTCCGCGAGAGGAGTTGAGCAAGCGGGCTGGTCGGAGATGCCGGAAGTGAAGGCGGTTCATGAGTTGCGGGAGTCTGGTCAAACCGAACGGACGGTGCGCCAGTTTCTGACCTTTGTGGCGGCGATGGATCGAGCGCGGGACGCGACCAGGCTATGGCGCGATGCGAGCAAGATGCTGGCCACTCGTCGGGGGATCTTTGATCCAGAGGAGGTGTCGACGATGCCCATTGGACGGCTTCGCGAAGTGCTGGCCAATGCTCGTGTCAGCCAGCGGCATAAGCAGGACGTGAGCGCGTGGAGGACAATTGCTCGTAGTCTGTACACTGGCGAGGGTGCGGTGGCACACTTGGTGGAGCATGGCGAGGGTGATGCTGTTGAGTTGCTGAAGGACCTGGGGAGCACTGACCATGCCCGAAAGCCTCGTTACCCGCTCTTGCGCGGCCCAAAGATCGGCCCCATGTGGATTCGCATCGTGGCGGCGCCGGGCGGTGCCAAGATCAACAACATGGACGTTGTGCCGGTCGCCGTGGATGTGCAGGTTCGCAAGATTACCGAGAACTTAGGCGTCGCAGACACGGTTGGTCTTCCACCCGAAGTGGCTAAACCAATCATTCAATGCGCTTGGCAGAATGCGGTCGGTGGCGCGAAAATCTGCGGACCCCGGGGGATTGCAGGCACCTGTGCAGCCCTTGACCCGGCACTGTGGTTCTACGGCAAGCACGGCTGCGGCCACTGCAAGAGGGTGCGGCGGCGCGTGCCCATAGGCTCCGCGTGCCAGTCGTGCCAGTACGCGCCCGACGACATGCTGTCGCCAGATAAGGCGTGCTCCCCATGAAGCCGATGTCCTTGGACGACCTCTTCACCAAGAAGGTATTTCGGATTCCCGACTACCAACGGGGATACGCTTGGCAGACTGAACAGCTACGCCAGTTCTGGGACGACTTGGTGTACCTTGCCGACGGCCGCTCCCACTACACTGGCCTCATCACTCTCCGAGAGATTCCCAGCAGCACTTTCGACGAGAAGACCAAGGTACACTTTCTCATCACTGCACACGCGCACCGGGTGTACCACGTAGTAGACGGACAGCAGCGCCTCACTACCGTCATCGTTCTCCTCCAGGTGCTCGTTGAGTTCCTGCGGACGCTTCCCGACAATAGAGGCAAGCCGGACCAGGACATCTACGTTACCGAGTTTCTCACCGTTGAGGATGTGGTCAAGAAGTACATCTACCGGACGCCCCCCAACAAGGAATTCAAGACGTACAAGTTCGGCTACGACGCCGACCACCCCATCAAGAAGTTCTTCTGTCATGGGATCATCGGCGAGGAAGGGGGTGGCGCACTCCACGATACCTTCTACACGCTGAACTTGGCAGCTGCAAAGGAGTACCTCAGACGTCACCTGGAAGGGGTGCACGAATCGGCGGGAATGGCCGGCCTGGAGGAAGTATACATAAAGGTCACGCGACGACTGCTGTTCAACGAATACGTCATTGACGACGACTTCGATGTCTACGTCGCCTTCGAGACGATGAACAGCCGGGGAAAGCCGTTGTCGACCCTGGAACTCCTCAAGAACAGGCTCATCTACTTGGTCACGCTGTACTCGGACGATCACCTGAGTGCCGCAGGTCGCGACGAGCTTCGTAACAAGATAAACAGCGCGTGGAAGGAAGTGTACAAATGCCTGGGCCGCAACAAGAATAAGCCTCTCAACGATGACAACTTCCTGCGCGCCCATAGGATTGTGTACTTTGGCCCTTCGAAGGTGAACTACCACCAGCTCCTTCTGGACGAGCACTTCTCACCTCGTCGCATTCTGCAGACAAACGACCAGCCAAACCGAGCGGGGTCGTCGCACAGCTCCAGAGGCTTTCTCCCGCCGAAGGACGTCGAGAACTACGTGAACCACCTCAAGGATTCTGCGCCTCATTGGTTCGACCTTCACTTTCCCCGCAAGGCCCATAATCCGCTGTCGGGTGATGAAGTCGACGCCTTGCTCAAGTTGCACAGGGTCGGCATGAGGTACTTCCGCCCCCTCCTCTTGACGATCCTCAAGAATACGCACGAGTGGGGTCGGGACGACCCAAAGCGCCAGATCGCCCGCGACCAACGGATGAAAGCCTTCAAGGCCGTCGAACGGTTCTCGTTCCTCGTCTTCCACACGACCGGCGTACGGTCAAACTACGGTGGGTCTGAGTTCTCGAGAGCGGCGCACGAGTTCGAACGCAAGACCAACAAACGCAAGACCAGCAGACGCGAGGCCGCGGACATGGTAGCAGCCCTGGACCGGGTGGACCGCAGGTTGTCGGACAAGATGGCCTGGGTCATCGAGGACGGCAGTCCTGCACGATGGTTCCAAGCGATCATTAAACGTCGTTTTGCAGGTGGTCGCAACGGCTACTACGGTTGGTCGGGGCTATCCTACTTCCTCTTCGAGTACGAGAGTTACCGTAAAGGGCTGGGGCCCCAGAAGGTGTTCTGGGAGGACTTCAAGAGGCACGAACGCGATCGTGTTTCCATAGAGCACATCGCCCCGCAGAGTCCCAAGGACTGCTGGCGCGAAGCCTTTGGAACGCACCCGGCGTTTCACGGTTTGGATGGAACGGGCGGCGAGGAACTCTTTGCCAACCGTTATCGCCGATGCGTGCACTCTCTTGGCAATCTGCTCCTACTCTCCGCGTCGATCAACTCGGCACTCCAAAACCACTGCTTCGAACGCAAGAGGAAGGCGGTGTTTCGCCCAAACGGCGAACAACAGCGGTTTGGCTACTCCAACGGCTCTCACTCCGAGATCGAGGTTGCCGCTTTCGAGCAGTGGGGCCCAGCGGAGATCCGAGAGCGCGGCATGAGGATGCTGAACTTCTTCGAGAAACGCTGGCAGGTGAAGTTTCGCGAGGACGAGAAGGAGCGTCTTTTGATGCTCGACTTCGAGTCAAACCTGTCTCAAAATAACCGATTGGTTGACGGCAGTGGCTAATTCGTTTAGGATCAGGGCATGAGAAATCTGGTGCTGAGCAACGAACAGTGGGGGCGGATTCGCCACCACTTCCCCGAGGAGTCGAAGCCGAGAGGGTCTCGGGGCCGGCCTCCGGTGTCGGCGCGGGGGTCTTCGGATCTTCTGGACGAGGACGAGGCCTACATCGACGGATCGTTCGCCCGGTCATGACAGCGGCTAACGCGGCGTACAAGGTGTTGGCGGACGCTGGAGAGCCGCTTCACTACAAGGAGATCACGGATCGCATTCTGGTAGCTGGGTTGTGGACGACCGCCGGAAGGACGCCGTGGTCCACCGTCGGCAAAACGATAACAGACGAGATCAAACGCGACGGCCCGAAGTCCCGCTTCGTCAAGGGTGCACCGGGCGTGTTCGCTGTACGTGAGATCATCGCCGAGCCGACGTCGAGTACGCCCGGTGAACCGAGCAGGCCCGGTCCCAAGCGACCGGGCCGCCAAATGACGTTTCTAGATGCCGCTGAACACGTTCGCCCGGTCATGACAGCGGCTAGCGCAGCGTACAAGGTGTTGGCGGACGCTCGAGAGCCGCTTCATTGCAAGGAGATCACGGATCGCATTCTGGTAGCCGGGTTGTGGACGACCGCCGGAAGAACGCCGTGGTCCACCGTCGCCGCAAGGATAGCAGACGAGATCAAACGCGACGGCCCGGAGTCCCGCTTCGTCAAGCGTGCACCGGGCGTGTTCGCTGTACGTGAGATCGTCGCCGAGCCGGCGTCGAGTACGCCCGGTGAACCGAGCAGGCCCGCTCCCAGGCCGCCACGCCACCAAATGACGTTTCTAGATGCCGCTGAACACGTGTTGCAGGGCTTGAACGTAGGTGCCCGCAAGCACTATGGCGAAATCACGAAGCGAGCTATCGAGACAGGACTGATTGTTACCAAGGGCAAGACGCCAGAAAGCACGATGTTGGCGTTGGTTACCATCGACATCCGCAGTCGGGACGAACGCGGAGATCCACAACGCTTTGTCAACAGACGCGGGATGATCGGCTTGGCTGAGAAGCTCCCTGTCGGCATTGCCGAACAGATCCGCAAGCACAATGTCAAGGCCAGGAACGAACTCCTTAAGCGAGCCAAGGAAGGAACTGCCGGCGACTTCGAGAAGCTGGTCGAGAGCCTGCTCCATGCTTTGGGGTTCGAGGAGGTGGAGAGGACGAAGATGGGAACCGATGGCGGGGTTGACGTGAGAGGAACCTTAGTCGTCGGCGATGTCGTGCGCATACGAATGGCCGTGCAGGCAAAGAAGCTGACCTCCGACAATGTGCTGAGACCGGTCGTGCAGCAACTTCGAGGTGCTCTTGGGGCAACGAACAGGGACTCATTATCACAACCAGCGGGTTCAGCAAAGGGGCTCGCGAAGAGGCGGCGCGCACCGGCGTGTCTCCAGTCGCGCTCATGGACGGCCAACAGCTGGCTGTACTGCTTGCCAAGCATCAGGTAGGGGCGGAGCGGCGCGAGCACGTCCTCATTGTCCTCGACCCGCCTGAGTCCAGGAGCGAGTCGAGCTGATTTGCCCCTGCGGGTCCGCACACGCCCCCTCCTCACCACCGATACCCCGCCCGCACGTACAGGTAGCCGCCGTTGTAGCCGAAGGGGGAGTCGGAGCTGTAGGCGTTGCCGGTGAAGTCGGCGTTGGGGTTGGGGGGCGGGTAGGTGTTGAGCGCGTTCTGGCTGCCGGCGGTGACGGTGAACGACTGATCGATCTCGTAGGACGCTTCCAGGTCGAGCAGATGGGCGCCGTCGTACCCCAGGTCGTCCCAGGCGTCGAACCAGCCGCCGTACCAGCTGACGCGAGTCAATAGTCGGATGGGTCCGGCGACATGGCTGCCGGACAGGACCCAGCGGGTGTGGGGCAGGGCGTCCTCGATCTGGCGGATGCGCACGTCGTCCAGAACCACCGAGCCGCCTTGCACCTGGGTGTCCGTGTAGTTGAAGACGAAGGTGAACTCGGTGGTACCGCTCGCCCATGTCGGCACCAGCGTCGCCACCACGTCTACGCCGGAGGTGCGGGTCTCGAAGTCGTTGGTGAAGAAGCGGAAGTTCTGCAGGTTGCGGGCGCTGGTGATCCCTTCGGCCAGCAGTGCGGTCTTCTCGTCGGCCGTCAGGTAGAACGACTGGGTGAGTGCCATCCGGTCGGAGACGGCGATTCGGAAGTAGTCGGTCGTGACGCTGAGCGGGCCGGCCTCCACGACCGCGCCCAGGCTTACGTTGAACGACCGCTCCGGCTCGAGTGCCCGACCGCCCTTCAACGCCGCGACCCGGGATGTGGAGGGGATCGTACCGCTATTGACAAGCTCACCGAGCTCCGGGTCGAAGTCGGTGGAGACGTTGAAGGCGTTCTGCTGTCCCGGAGTCGGTGCGCGGAAGCCCGTGCTCACGCTCCCGCGAAGGGCGGCACCGGCGCCAAGATGCAGGCGGCCCGCCAACTTGCCGTTCCAGGTGGCTCCGAAGTCGGCGAAGTCCTCGAAGCGGAGGGCCGCGCCGACCGTCCAGCGAGCGGAGGCCGTGAACTCCCCTGCGTGCCCGGCGTCGCGTTGCTCGGCGTCCCGCAGCTCGGCGTCGCCGTAGACAGCGTAGTTGGGACGGCGCCAGCGGCCCGCGGCCAGCGGACTGAACCCGGGGAATCCGTTGGAGCCGGAGCTGAAGCCCTGCGCCGCATAGGGACCGATCGCCCAAGAGGCTTCCTCGCCCAGCCCGATGTCGAAGCGCTCCTCTCGCCACTCGCCGCCGCCGGCCAAGTTGAGCGCCTCGCCCACGGCGTAGCTCAGATCGACGTGCAGGTTGGTTTCCTGTTGCCTGTAAACGCCTGGATCGAAGGTCGAGGGTGTTTGCGGACCCAACGAAGCATTGACGGTGTTGCGGATGAAGAAGTCCACCTCGTTGGAGCCGAAGCTGGCGCCGGCATCCCACAGCAGCCCGCCGTCGGTCTGGCCCCTGACCCCCGCCACAACGGAGCCGTCGGTGGCCACCCCACCGAAGCTGGGCGTGAAGCCGCCGGGGAAGAGTTCCTGGAATGAAAAGCAGTTGGGGTCTGCGAAGACGCGGGCCAGGGCGGCTTGGTCCGGCAAGCCGTTGACGACGCGAACGGTGGGACAGTTGGACGAGCCGTCGGCAACGCCGTCCTGCGCATCGAGAACGTCGCCCACCAGAAGCGTCTCGCCGCCGTCGGCGCTGAACACGGCGGAGCGGGTGTTGGGGTTGCGGAAGAAGAAGCCGCTGGTGACGCGCTCGCGGGCGTAGTTTGCGTGGCCGTACAGCTGGGTGTCGTCGCCGAAGAAGCGGCCGAAGTTGCCCCAGAGCTTGAGGTCGCCTTCGATCTCCGGCGAGCCCCACACCTGCGCCGGGTCCCGCACGTGGGTGTTGCCGGCGGAGATCAGCAGCGCGGCGTCGGCCCTCTGCACGCTGCGGCTGGTGGCTCCCGTGTTGCCGATCTCGGCGCTCAGGTTGGCAAAGCCGTGGTCGCCCAGCGGCAGGCCGGCGTTGGCCGACACGGCATAGTTGTCGCCGCCGCCGTCGTAGAACCGCCCGCTCCGCACTTCCACCGAGCCCCCCGACCGGTCGTCCTTGAGCTGCAAGTTGACCACGCCCGCGATCGCGTCGGAGCCGTACTGGGCCGCGGCCCCGTCCCGCAGCACCTCCACTTGGCGCACCGCAATAGCTGGAATCGCCGAGATGTCGGCCCCTTGTGCGCCGTCGGACACGCCCGCGCCGAACCAGGCGATGATCGCCGCCCGGTGGCGGCGCCGCCCGTTCACCAGCACCAGAGTGTGGTCGGGCGCGAGTCCCCGAAGGTTGGCCGGGCGGACGATGGCCGCCCCGTCGCCGCCCGACACCGGGTTGACGTTGTACGACGGCACCACCGCCCGCAACAGGTCGCCCAGGTCGGTGTCGCCCTGCGCCAGGAAGTCCCGTCCAGCTATGGCGTCGATCGGGGTCAGGGACTCGGTCGTGGTGCGGCGTCGCGCCCGGCTTCCAACCGCCACCAGCCCTTCCAACGCGACCACTGCTTCGATCAGTGCCACGTCCAGCCGCGTGACCTCGCCGTCGACGACGGTCGCCTTCATCCGCTCCGACCTGCGCCCGATCAGCTCGACCCGCACCTCGTGCACGCCCGCGGGCACGCCGCCGATCGTGTACGCGCCGGAAGGGTCGGTGACGCCTCCCAGGCTCATCCCGGTGACCGACACTTGCACGCCTGCAAGTGCCGCGCCGGTCTCCGCGCTGGTGACGACCCCTTCGATCGCGCCCTGTGCGAACGTCCCCGTCGGTAGGAGCGCGAGCCATGCGACGGCCGCGACGCAACACGCCCCCGCGCCAAGCGATCTGCCCGGTGCAGCTGCCTTCCGCACCCATCTCAACTTCATCTTGGTCAGCCCTGTCCTGCTCCGTTCAGCCCGCTCTCCGCGGCAACGTCAACTTCAGGTAGCCCGACGTCGCCTCGAACTCCGGGTCCACGCCGTTCTGCTGTTGCATCAAGGGAATGATCTTGGTGCGCACGCCCATCCCGCGAGCGTCCGAGTAGCCGTAGTCGCGCAGCACGTCGGAGATCAGCGTGTTGCGCGAGACGCGCTGGCCCGCAATCATCTTGGCCACAGTCATGTCGTTCGGCATCGCACCAGGGCTTGTCACCTCCACTCGGTCGGCGTAGCGGACGACTTCGATGTCGGCGTTGCACGACCAGTCCCGGTGGGCAAGCGCGTTGACGACGCCTTCGCGCATGGCGTCCGGCGGGTAGTGCCACCGCCGCTCCCGACGAAACGACTTGGCCATGTCGGCGGTCTCCTCCGACACAAACGGACGCATGGCGTCCATGAGGCGCTCGACCACGCCTGTCTCCGCAAGCTGTCTGCCGCCGCCCACGACCCGCCACAGGCCGACCATGGGGCCGTTGATCAACTGGTCGTCCAGGGCGTCGTAGTCTTTGTCGGTGCCCCGAAAGCACATCCAGCGGACGCCTGCGGTTCGCAATAGCCGACGGGGACGGTAGCCGAACAGCAACAAGCCGCCCACCGTGCACAGGGGCGGCCCTTTTGGACGCTCGGTCATGAATCCGAGCGCGACAAGTCGTTGGTGCCATGCATCGTCGTCTTGGGGCGGACCGTCGTGGCGAAGGAAGGTGACCAAGTAGTCCTCCATCCGCTCCTTGCTCAGGTCGCCGAGCTCGCTGCCGGACACTGGCATCAGGTCCGCTTGCACAAGTCCTCCGGCGGCGAAGAGCTGCGCCTGTTGCTCGCGTGTAGCCAGTCGCGACGTGCTGCCGATCCGCACATAAACGTCCTCGCGGCCCGGGGTGCGCACCACGTAGGGCTTGGTCACGCCCTGCTCCACTGTGATCACGGCCACACGCAGGCCGTCCCCCACCTCCACTTCTTCGTAGTAGGGGATGATCGTCGGGTGCACGACCTGGCCGAACACTGTGTCCATCACCCATCGCTCGATGTCGGGCCGCTGAACGCCGCTGATCGAGCCGTCGTCTTCCACGCCGAGCAAGACGCGACCGCCCTGGAAGTTGGCCAGTGCGACGATCTCCTTGGCAAGTTGCTCGGGGCGCACTTTGTCACGCTTGAATTCGACGCCCGAACTTTCGCCGCCGGCGACGATCTCCAGGAGTTCGGCTTTGGTCACGGCGTGACCGCTCGAGTCGGCCCTGACGGCATCATTGAGTCAGCCCCGACGGCTTCACCGGGCGTCTCGGCACCTCACGACACGCCGCGCTCCCCGAGCTGCGTCCACAAGTACGCGTACACGAGCGCGTACATCTTGGCGCGCTGGGCTGGGGTGACCCCGGCGCCGTGCCCGCCCTCCGTGTTCTCGAAGTAGAGGACGTCGTGGCCCATCTCGGTCATCTTCGCTGCCATCTTGCGGGCATGTCCAGGGTGGACTCGGTCGTCGCGGGTCGTGGTCGTGAAGAGTGCGCGAGGGTACTGTAAAGTCGGCTTTACGTTCTGATAAGGCGAGTATTCACCGATGTAGGCCCAGTCGTCGGGATCGTCGGGGTTGCCGTACTCGGCCATCCAGCTGGCGCCCGCCAGCAGCTCGTGGTAGCGCCGCATGTCCAGCAGGGGGACCTGGGCCACCACGGCGTTGAAGAGGTCCGGGCGCTGGGTCATTGCCACGCCCACCAAGAGCCCGCCGTTGGAGCCGCCCTGTATGCCCAGGTGCTCCGGCGAAGTGAGGCCGTGATCGACCAGCCACTCCGCAACAGCAAGGAAGTCGTCGTAGGCCCGCTGCCGGTTCTCCTTGAGTGCCGCCGTCCACCACGAGGGGCCGAACTCGCCGCCGCCCCGGATGTTGGCCAGCACGTAAACGCCGCCGCGCTCCATCCACGCCTTGCCCGCCAGAGCGTCGTAACCGGCGGTGCGGGGGATCTGGAAGCCACCGTATGCCGTCAGCAGCGTCGGGTTGCCGCCGTCGTGGGCGATGCCTTCTTTGTGCACGACGAAGAACGGAATCTCGGTGCCGTCCGCCGACGCAACGTGATGCTGCTCCACGACAAGCCCTTCGGCGTCGAACATCTCGGGCAGCTGCCGCACTTGGCGGACCGAACCGTCTTCTTCGGACAGGTACAACGTGGTGGGTTGCGTGAAGCCGCTGTAGGTGAAGAAGAAGCGGTTCGAGCGCTCGTCGGTTGCCACCACGCCCACCGATCCCATCGGCGGCGCCGGTAGCTTCTCGCCGGACCACTGGCCGTCTTCCCAAGCGTAGCGCCACAGTTCGCCCTGCACATTGTCCAGCACGCCGACCAGCAAGTGGTCCCTTGTCGCCGAGGCGCCCTGCACGATCCTCTTGCCGCTGGACTCGGCGACGACCTGAAAGTCGCGCTCCCCGGCCAGGAAGTCATGTACGTTGGTGGCCACGACGGTGGCCGGCGCGAACGTCTGGTCGCCCACCGTCCACTCGGACACGGTGCGCACGACCAAGTGGTCCCCGGAGATGAAGGTGGATGCGTCCGGCGGGGTGTCGATCCGCACCAGTTCGCCGTCCATGACCAAGTAGGTCGTGCTCTCGAAGATCGTCTGGAGGTGCGTAACTGCGCCGTAGGTGTTGTCCCCAACCTTCCAGGTGCCGGTGAAGACTGCCATGTCGTCGTCGCTGGCTTCGAAGATCACGGGGGCGTCGGCGAGCGGCGTGCCGCGCTTCCAAAGCCGGGCTTGGCGAGGGTAGCCGGAGGTCGTCATGGTGCCGGAGCCGAAGTCGGTGGCCACGATCACGGTCTCCGAGTCCACGAACGCCGCGCCTCCCTTGGCTTCGGGCAGAAAGAACCCGCCGTCGGCAAACGTCGTCGTCTCCAGGTCGAACTCCCGAGTCTCCACCGCATCTGCGCCGCCTCGGGACAGGGAGACCATGCAATGTCGGTATGCCGGCTCCAAGCACGACATCCCCCGGTACGCCCAAGGCACGCCTTCCTCGTCGGCGAGCGCGTCTATGTCCAAGACGGTCTCCCACGACGGGTCGCCCGAGAGGTAGGAGTCCCAAGTCGTCCGTCGATAGACGCCTCGGGGCTGGTCAGCATCCGACCAGTAGTTGTAGATGTGATTGCCCCGGATGCTCGGATAAGCGATCCGATCTGACGACGCCAGCACCTCCAGCGCCGCCGACTCCAGTTCGCCGAAGACGGGGAGCGCCTCGAACTCGCTCAGCGTCGCCTCGCTGCGTTCGACGGCCCATCCCAACGCACGCTCGCCCTCGACTTCCTCCAGCCAGATGTAGGCGTCTTCCTGCTGGGCGGCCTGAGCGGCCTGGGCCGCAGGGGCCAATCCGGGGATGCCGGTTGCCAGGAGCGAGACGGCGAGCAGGATGGCAGGGACGGAAGGTTTAGCGATCGGGACTGGTGACATTCATTGCCTCCGCGGCGTAAAGATGTGGTCTGACTTGGGGGCGTGAAGCTAGTGCTTCAGCAGCGCGCCCAGCCACTGCTTGCGCTTGCCGAACCCCATGCCCTTCATGGGATCGTGGACCGTGATTCCGCGTTCCTCCAGCGCCGGAGCCAAGAACTCCTGGTACCTCTTGCTGGTGAAGACCACGACCGAGCGGACCTCGGACAGGCGAGGTTCCAGGGCAGTCATCACCCTGCGAGCCCACTCGCGACGCTCGCCGACCGTCATGCCTTTGTTGAGCGTCTTGTCGTAGGGTGCGACGACCTGGTCCGGCTCCACCAGCCCGTGCTTTGCCGACAGTATGCACCACTGCCAGCCGGCTCGCTCCACCACGGCGCGCATCTTGCGAAAGTAGTCCGACTGGTACAGCTCTCGGGCGGGCGCCGCGACCTCCTTCTTGGTCTTGACGCAGGGCACGAGGCAAAGGTCGGCGTCGGGCAGGTCGGCGAAAGTGTTGGCGTGGGAGAAGGTATTGGCGTTGGACATGTCGGCGAAGGCGGAACGGGGCGTGTTGGGGTTGGTCATTGGGTATAGTGGGACCAGCGGCCAGCCCTGGCAAGGGCGGGAAACGCGAGTGGAGCGCGACTGTGCCGCCTGTCCCGCCTGTTGAACGGGCGGTGCTTGGGCTATAGTGATTCCTGCGTCCTTCCGATCCGCCCCACGCATCCCACCTTCAGGAGCCCGTCTTGCAATACGCCAGACTCGGAAACAGCGGTCTCGTCGTCTCTCGCCTCGCCCTCGGCTGCATGAGCTTCGGCAGCAAGAAGTGGCGTCCATGGGTGCTGGAAGAGGACGACGCGATGCCGTTCTTCCGGCGCGCAGTGGAGCTGGGGGTCAACTTCTTCGACACTGCCGACGTATACTCCCTGGGGGCCAGCGAGGCGATCACGGGCAAGGCCGTGCGGGAGTACGCGAACCGGGACGAGGCGGTGGTGGCGACCAAGGTCAGGCTGAAGATGGGCGACGGCCCGAACCGGGTCGGCCTCTCCCGCAAGCACGTGGTCCAGTCGTGCGAGGCCAGCTTGCGCCGGCTGGGCGTCGACCGGATCGACCTCTACCAGGTCCACCGCGCCGATCCGAACACGCCCGTGGAGGAGACTCTTGCCGCGCTCGACCAGCTGGTGCGCCAGGGAAAGGTCCTCTATATCGGTGCCAGCTCCATGTTTGCATGGGAGCTGATGAAGGCGCTCTCCGTGTCGGAGCGCAACGGCTGGGCGCGCTTCGTCTCCATGCAGAACCACTACAACCTCGTGTATCGGGAAGAGGAGCGCGAAATGCTGCCGCTGTGCGTCGACCAAGGGCTGGGCGCGATCCCCTGGTCGCCTCTGGCGCGTGGCCTGCTGACGGGGAAGCGCCGGCGGGGGCGCCACGACGCATCGCCACGAGACAAGTCGGACGCACCGCTCGCGGACCACCTCTACGACCACGAGTCCGACTGGGACGTAGTGGACGCGACCGTCCGCGTCGCCGAGCGCCGAGGGGTGGAACCGGTGCAGGTGGCGCTGGCGTGGCTGCTCTCCCGGCCAGCGGTGGTGGCGCCGATCGTCGGCTTCACCAAGGTGGAGCAGATCGACGGGGCCGCGGCGGCGGTGGAGCTCACCTTGACGGAAGACGAGCGGCGGGAGTTGGAAGAGCCCTACCGCCCCCACGGGGTAAGGGGATGGCTGGGCGGGCCGATGCGATTGCCGGGGATCAGCTCGTGAGCGACGGGTCCGTGTCCAAAGCCCAGTGCGCCGGCCCGGCCGCCGCCGAGCTCTCCCTCGGTCTGGCCGACTTCCAGGCGGCGCGCCAGAACGTCGCCCCCTACGTCTACCGCACGCCGATCCTCACCAACCGTTCCCTGTCGGAGGCCAGCGGCTTCGATGTGCGCCTCAAGGCCGAGCTCTTTCAACGCGGCGGCTCGTACAAGGTTCGCGGGCCGCTCAACAAGATCGCCCTTCTGTCGGAAGAGGAACGAGCGCGGGGCGTCATCTGTTCCTCGGCCGGCAACCACTCCCAGGGCGTCGCGCTGGCGGCGCGGCAGTACGGCGTGCGGGCCGTCGTGGTCATGGCCGAAAACGCCACCCCCGCCAAGGTGGCTGCCACGGAGGGCTACGGCGCCAAGGTCGTCCTTCACGGCAGCATCTGGGACGAGGCCAACGAGAAGGCGCTGGAGCTGGTGGAGTCGGAGGGCCTGACCTACATCCACCCCTTCGACGACCCGCAACTGATCGCGGGGCAGGGAACGGTCGGCCTGGAGATCATGGAGGACGTGCCCGACGCCGAGGTGGTGGTCGTGCCGATCGGGGGCGGGGGACTGATCTCGGGCGTGTCAATGGCTGTGAAGGCCGTCTCCCCGGAGGTGCGGGTGATCGGTGTCGAATCCTCCGGTGCGCCCGCAATGAAGGAGAGCGTGAAGGCGGGCCAGCGCATTACCTTGGACGAGGTGGATTGCGTGATCGACGGTCTGCGGGTGAAGCGGGTCGGCCAGAACACGCGCTCCGTGGTCTCCCGCTTCGTGGACGAGATCGCGACCCTGCCCGACGCCCGCATCTTCGACGCCGTGCTCTGGCTCATGACCCGGGCCAAGCTGGTGACCGAAGGCGCCGCGGCGTCTCCCGTGGCCGCGCTGCTGGAGGGGCTGGTGGACGCTCCGGCGGGGACCAAGACCGTATGCGTCCTGAGCGGCGGCAACCTGGATGTGGAGAAGTTGCGCGGCCTCTCCTGGAACTGATGGGCGGCGCAATGGCGGAAGGCGACAACGCGCTGTTCATCGTCCGACTGGCTCCCGAGCTCACTCGCAAGTCCAACCGCGTTCGCCGACGCTTTCAGAAACGACTGGCTCGCAACCTCTCGGACGCGCTGAAGTCCGCCGGCGGCCAGGCCAAGGTGAGCGACCGATGGAACCGCATCTTCGTGGAGGCTCGTGAACCGGATGCGATGCGGGCCGCCGAGCGGGTCTTCGGCATCGGGTCGTTCTCCAGGGTGGACGCGGTGGCACCTGCGGAGCTGAATGCAATCGTGAAGGCCGGCCACGACGCATACCGGGGTGCCGTGACAGGCCGCAAGTACGCCGTTGCCGCCCGTCGGGCGGGCCGCCAGTCCTTTTCCTCCCAAGACGTGCGCGTGCAGTTGGGCGCTGCGCTCAACGAGTACGGCCAGGTGGACCTGTCGGCGCCGGAGGTCACGGTGTCGGTCGAGGTTCGCGACGACAAAGCCTACCTCTTCGGAAGTCGGGTGGAGGGCCCGGGGGGCTTGCCTGCCGGCGTCCAAGGGAAGGCCGTGTGCCTCGTCTCCGGCGGCTTCGACTCGGCCGTTGCGGCTTGGTTGATGCTCAAGCGCGGCGTTGCCTTGGAGTACGTGTTCTGCAACTTGGCCGGTCCCGCGTTCGAGCGCTCCGTCGTGCAAGTGGCAAAAGTGCTGGCCGACTCGTGGAGCTACGGCAGCAAGCCGCGCATTCACTTGTTGGACTTTGCCGAGCCGGTGGCCGCGCTCCAACGGGACGTGACGCCGCGCTACTGGCAAGTCGTGCTGAAGCGGCTCATGTACAGAGCTGCCGAGGGCGTGGCAATGGACACGGGGGCCGAGGCGATCGTGACCGGCGAGTCGCTGGGCCAAGTCTCGTCCCAGACGCTCGCCAACCTGCGGGCGATCGAGGCCGTGGCGGGGCTTCCGGTCTTGCGTCCGCTGGCGGGGTTCGACAAGAGCGAGATCATCCGGCTCGCGGAGCGGATTGGGACAGCCGCCCTGTCGGCGCGGATCAAGGAGTACTGCGCCATCCTGCAAGGCAAACCGGTCACAGCCGCGAAGGTGCAAGCGGTGGACAACGAGGAGGCGCCGCTGGACCCCGCCCTGGTCCCGCAAGCCGTGGCGGGGCGCGCCGTGCGAGAGTTGTGCTCGGTCGCAGGCGCCGACTTGGCACGGGACTACGTGAGGATCGACGAGCCTCCCCCAGGCGCCTTGGTGATCGATTGTCGGCTCCCGCAACAGGACGACGGCTGGCGCGCGCCAAGCGCCCGCCGGGTGGCCCCCGCCGACTTTGCCGAAGTGGCGGGCTCGCTGGACAAGGACCGGAGCTACCTGCTCTTTTGCGACAACGGCGTCCAATCGACGATGCTGGCCGACGTGCTCCAGACCGCCGGCTACGAGGCGTACTCGCTGCGGGGCGGCACCAAGGCCATGAAGGAGCGGATACGAACGCCCGTTGCCGACGCCTTCCTGGCCCCACTCTCATGAGCACGACCAAGATCGATGTGGGCCAGCTTCCCACCCAGCCAAAGCCGCTGGGCCCCAGACGCCAGACGCAGCAAGGCCGACGGCGACGCGACGACAAGCGTCGAAGGTCGCTGACCGGGCTGCCCTTCCGGCTGGCGAGAGCCCTGGCGCTGGTCGTGGTGCTGGCCGTTGCGCCCTTCTTCCTGCTGATCCGTGGCGGGGTGTTCGCGTACCGGGAGTGGGGTTGGGAGACTTGGCCGGCGCTGGCGGCCTCGGCGGGTGCTACCGCGCTCCTCATGGCAATCTACGGCTGGCTCGCCGGCCGTCGGGCCGGGGCGGGGAAGGGACTCCGAAAGGCGATGGTGCGTCTGCCCGCCCTGGTCGCGCTGGCCTACGTGGCGTACGCGCTGGTCTACGTGGGCGGCGCCAACACCAAGTCGCCGGAAGTGCGCGCCGAGTACCAGCAGCTGCACCCTCTTCTGCGGATTGCGGCCAGCGCCGTCATCCTCGCCGACCCCGCTGCCGTGATCACCGACGCCGGCAGAACCCCCGACTTCTACCGCCGCATGGGACTGCCCCCCAACGAGGCGTCCCTTCACTTTCGGCAAGACGACGGCTTCGTCCACGCCCTCGACCTTCGCACGAACGGCCGCCCCGAGTGGCGCAACCGAGCCGTCGAAATGGCGTTCTGGGCGCTGGGCTTCCACTCGTTGCGCCATGTAGGCACGGCCGACCACCTCCACGTCTCGTTACGGATGCCCTAACGACAGTGGTGCGCGTGGAGGTGACGATCCGCAACCCGGCCCGCCCCCGGAAGAAGTGGCGGGGCCTCTTCTTGGTGGACACCGGGGCGACGCACACGTCCGTACCCCGCGAGTGCGTCAGGGCAATCGGACTGAAACCCTCGGGAACGAGCACCTACGAGTTGGCCGACGGCCGCCACATAGACAAGGACACCGGGACTGCCCAGATCGAATTCATGGGGGGCTCCGTCACCTGCACGGTTTCCTTCGGTGGAGCCGGGATCGAACCTCTGCTCGGTCTGGACGCCTTGGCGGCCATGGGTGTGGAGGTGGACCCAGCACGCCAGGAGCTTCGACCCAGCAGTGACCCCGAAGGGGCGTCGGCGGCTCTGGAATCGGCAGCCGCGAACAAGCGAGCCCGTCCCAAACGGTTGTGGGCGGCGCCCTTCCGACTGCTTCACTTCCTTGCGATGATCGTCCTGCCGATCGTCGCACCGTTCTTTCTTCTCATTCGGGGCGCCGTGTTCGCGCACCAGGAGTGGGCCCTGGGCGGATGGCAGGCTCTGCTGGCCTCTGCCGCCGCCACCATGCTCGTAGTGCAGCTCTATGCGTGGCTCACCAGTCGCCGAACCGGAGCCCGCAAGCGTCTCCGCAAGGCGTTTGTTCGACTGGGAGCGTTCGTCTCGGTCGCCTATGTCGCCTACGCTCTTACGTACTTCGGCAGCGTTCACGCCAAGTCGCCCGAGGTGCGCACCGTGTACCAGCAGCTCCACCCCGTGCTCCGAGTCGCCGCCAGCGTGGTCGTCCTGACCGACCCGACATCGGTGGTCACGGACGCTGGGCAAACGCCTGCCGACGGCTTCGTCCACGCACTCCACCTTAGGACCGCCGATCGTCCCGAATGGCACCGCCGCACTGTCGAACTGGCGTTCCGGGCCCTGGGCTTCCACGCGCAGCGAGGCGTCGACGCCGAAGACCACTTGCACATCTCCCTACGGCTGCCGGAGAAGGTACGGTAGCGACATGACCCGAGACGATGGAACCGATCTGGTGGTTCGTGGCATCTAGTAATCGAACGCGGCAGTGGGCCCAGTCCCCCACACCACAATACGACCGGAGAGAACGGCCGACCCAAAGAGAACGGCATAGAGACGGAGAGAACGGCATGGAGAAGCTCTTGACAGTAGCCCACGTGATGCTGGGGCGGTGCAGGGTAGGAGTGCCAGTGCTTTGGTTCTTGGCCGCCGTGAGCGTTCCGTCGGTGGCCGCACAGTCTTCTGGGCCGGCACTGATCCTGGAGGACAGCGTCGTTCTCCGCGAGTCGGCCGACGTCTTCCTCGGCAGGCCCATGGAGATGTTCGTGGGCGAAGACGGCTCGCTCTTCATCATCGACGCCTTCACCGAGGCCGTGTTGCGCTTCGACCCGTCTGGCCGCCATGTCCGCACATATGGAAGGCGGGGCGGAGGTCCTGGAGAGTTTTCCCATGTCGGCATTGGGGGATTTGCCTCCGGCGTCCTCGGGGTGGCCGACGGGCATCCTCCACAGCAGGAGATTGAGTTCTTCGACCTGCGGTCGGGCGACCACCTGGGTCGAGTCGGGGCGTCCGGCTTCGTGACGGCGATGGCGGCGTACAACCGCAAGCTGTGGGTGGGGGCAATCGAGCCCGGGAGTTGGAAGGCATTGGCGGTGAGGCCGCTCCGTGCACTTCCTGGCACGTCTGGAACGGTTGCGCCGGACCGCGTGTCCGTTCCCAAGCCCTACATCGTCAACGAACTGATCATGGGGATGTTGGGAGTCGTGAGGCTGCATGTCTCCGAAGACGACTTGCTTGTCGGGTTCGCTGGCAGTCCGTTCGTGTTGCGCACGACCCACGACGGTGAGGTGCTCGACACCATTCCATTGCTGGCCGTCCAGCGGCGCGGCGTGCCGGATGAGGACAACTTCATCGAGGCGATGAGACTGGACGAGGAAACCACGTACGAGGAACTCTTCCGCGTGGCGTCGGTGCTGGTCAGCCTGTCCAGGAGCAGTGGCTACGTCCTCACCGTCCACGAGGAAAGCGAGTTCCACGACCAGCAGGTAAGCGGCCGGATCTACGTGAGCAGCCTCAAAGAAGACGGCACGGAACAGTGCCCCGACACGCTCGTTCCCACGTCCGACGTAAGCCAACCCGTCACAGCGTTCCAGGGCTCCAGCCTCTTCGTCCTGGATCAGAGGATCGACGAGGACGGTGCCCAGCGTCTCCAGACGGTGGTGCGAAGGTTCACCGTGGACCCCCGCGACTGCACGGGACAGGTGACACGTTGAGTGGCGTTGCCCGTGCGCTGACTTCCACGCTGGCGTGGACGGTCAGCGTGGCAGGCGCGTTGGTTCTGGTCGACGTCGCGAGACGAGGGGTTCTCGCGTTGCCCATATGGTCGTGGGTCGAGTTCCTAGTCAGCAATGTCGGCGCAGTGTTGCCGTTCGCGGCGGTTGCCGGCGGCCTCCGCTTGGCCCGACGTCCAGGCCGCCAAGCCCAAGCGGCCGCGGTCGCTGGATTGGTGGTGGGCGCAGCCACCTACCTCCTCACGGCGCTGGCGACGCCGCTGGCGGAGTACGCCTCGTTGATGTGGGGAGAGGGAGAGTGGCGCCGAACCATTGTGGAGACGTTCGGAATCCAGACGCCGAACGGAATCCTACGGAACCTGAGGTACGTCCTGGAGAACCCGCCCAGCGAGTACAGTCTGTCGACAGAGCATCCCGACCGGGCCTACCCGAACCGACTCCTGCTCTTCCTCTACCTGCCTGTGGCGACAGGGGCAATCGCCTTGCTCAACACCTTCGTGGGCCTGCTTCTCGGCAGAGCGACGGGTTCGATGGGCGTCCGTGCCCAACGCCGAACCCGGTGGTCGGTGGGGCTCATGGGCGCAATCCTCCTCGTGGCGGTGATCATTCTGTCGCAAGGGCCGAACCGCGACTGGGCGAACGTCTCGGGCATCGCGGCTGCCTGGACCCCGGTCCTGGTCCCAGTCGGCGAACTGGCCGTCCTCGCCTGGGTAGTTTGGCGTCGTGGCCCACTTGCGCCTGGCATCGGAGCCGCTTTACTGATGGAGAGTGACTGACTCCGAGCTCAAACGGTTTCGGGCGGGCGACCCGAAGTACTTTCGCGAGGTGCTGGAGAAATACCAGGGGTTCATCATGGGGAAGATCCTCTACTACCGACGAGACATGGCGTGGGCGGAAGACCGTCACCAGGAAGTGTGGACCGCGATCTGGAAGAAGCGGACCACGCTCCGCAAGGGCCGTAGCTTCACGTCTTGGGCTGGGCGCATCGCCCGCAACATCTGTCTGATGGCGATCCGGTCCAGCAAGCGCGAAGAGCGGCTCGTAGGACAGCTTGAAGAGGTGCCGCCCCACAAAGAGCCTGCCGTGGCGGAGCCCGACCCACTAACCCGGGCCGAGCAAAGCGAGTTTCGGGAGCGCATGCTGGAGAAGTTGGAGAAACTTCCCACCGCCCAGCGGCGAGCCTTCCACCTGGTCCACATTGAGGGCTACTCGCCGAAGGAAGCCGCGGAGCTCCTCGACTCGAAGGTGACTACTGTAAGGTCGAATGTTCGCCACGCCGCGAAGCGGTTGGCACAACTCTTGCCGGAGTTCAGGCCGTGACCTGTCCGCACCTTGACGACGTGATCGACCACGCCCTGGACCTGGACGCAGTCGCTGGCCTCCCGGACCATGTACGGCAGTGCGACGAGTGCGCCTTCATGTTGCGCATCCTCAACGAAGTGGAGGACGTGCGCACAACCGAGGTGCCCGCCCACCTACTCGAACGAGCGATGGACGCGATCGAGGACCTCTGGGCCGAGGAGCGGAGCCGGGCGAAGCCATGGGAGATCGGGGCGACGGGCCTACTTGGCGCGCTGACGGTCGTGACCGCCACGTTGGTCGCGGGCACTCTGACCGACGGGCCGCTCCTGCCGCTGGCAGTGGTCACTCTGGTGGCAGGGGTAGGGGCGGGATGGTGGGAGTGGCGCACCGAAGAGCCTGCGAGACCGGCACTGGTTCCCGCAGCTGCTCCCGCCTAGGTTCGCGTACCCCGAGAGAGAAGCTTACGAGCGAGCTTCTCCAAGCTGCTCGCGGAGCGCGCGACGTGCTCGGCTAGTGGCCGACTTCACCGTCCCCTCGGCGCAGCCGACGATCTCGGCGGTCTCCTTCACGGACAGCTCGTTGATCCATCGGTGGACCACGATCGTCCTCTGCTGTTCAGGCAGGCTGTCCATGGCGCGCCAGAGCCGAGCGTGCAGGAGCCCCTCGGACAAGCTCACGTAGTCGCCCGTCGTGGTCGGTAGCGTGGCCTGGTAGTCCCTTCGGAACTCGACCCGCCGGACATGCCGTCTGGCCACCTGCAGCCCTACGGTGCGAACGATTCGCTTCAGCCACTTGCGAGCGGCTTTCGGGTTCTCCAGCTGGTCCAGCTGGGAGTAGGCGACGCTGTACGCCTCCTGGACGATGTCGCGGGCTTCCATCGAGGGGGTGGCGAAGGACGCGGCGATCGCGAGCAGCTCCGGTTCGTGGAGCCGCACCCAGTCGGCGAAGGTCTGGTCGTCGTACTTTGGCGTTGCCATCGGGTGGTCTCCTGTCTTTCGGCGTTTCCGTTCGGTGATTCCTAGATCGGAATCACCTGCCACATACTCTTGGATGCCGCTGGGGCCAAAAACGTGCAAAAGGCGTGGAGCTCCGGCTGCCGCCATGGAACCGATCTGGGGGTTCGCGGCATCTAGTATCCACCATGACCGCTCTGCCACCCCCGCCAAGGAGGATGGAATGAACCGCTCCACACTCAACCTGCTGGCCGCGCTGATCGTGATGGCGACGGCCTGCACGACCAACGAACCCGGCGGCCTGCCGGCGACGTTTCCGTTCCGGGCGGATGCAAGGCTCGACGGATTCTCGGACGTGTTCTCGACGGTAGACACGCTAGTCCTGGAAGAGAACGACAGCGTCGTCACCGCCCAACCCATCGTTCGCTACGACGGACAGCACTTTCTAGTCGCCGACCCTCACGCGTTTCAGGTGAGAATATATACCAAGCGCGGCGAGCTCTTGCGAGCCATGGGTCGCATGGGCCAGGGTCCAGGCGAGTTCCTCACGCCTCTGTCGGCGCGAAGGACCACGGATGGAGGCGTCTTGGTGGTTGACCTATCGACTTTCCGGATGACGCTCTTCTCAGCGAATCCGGCCGCATCCCCGAAGGTGTTGGCAGTCCCGGTCCTCGCGGGGGATGTAGTCGATCTGGGGGATTCTCGATACCTGGTCGCTGGCCCCGCGCTGGACCAAGTATCCAATCCGTCTCGGCAGCTACTTCACCTTTGGAAGGCCGGGTCCGAGGGCGAAGCCGTGGAACACAGTTTCTTTCCGTTTCGAGCACCCGATCCCATCGCAGATTTTATTAGTGCGGCGAGACCACTGCCAGAAGTGTTCGTACGCAACGACACGATCTGGGCGGTACAGCCGATGTCCGACAGCGTGTACAAACTCCACCTGGACGGCACCCAACTCGATGCGCTGCCGTTGCCCTTGGCGGGGCAACTGCACTTGGCGGAATCGCCGGACGGACAGCACTGGAGCATATTCGGCCTACATGTTCTTGATGACGGACGCCTTGTGGTTCAGGTCATGACAGAGGTCGCTCCTCGAGAGTTGATCTACAACCTGGTCGTCATGGACGAAGGCGGAACCGTTCAAGCGATGCTCGCGGACACGCCGCCGCTTCGAACCGTGGCCGACGGGGTCTTCTACTTTCAAGACCCCGAACGTCTGGAACCGAACCGCTGGATCGCAACCCGCCTGAAGGTCCAGTCGAGCGGGAGTGAGCCGGTGCCGGGTGGGGGTGCGCAGGCGATGGTCGGCCAAGCGGGCTCCGACCGTGCTCTGCGGCCGCGACCGTGGGCAAGTGGACCCTGGTTGGCGCCCGTCATGGAGGCTGCTTCCCAGGAGGATGTGCAACTGTCTCGGGTGGACGGGTTGGGCATTGCCTCCGACGGCCGGGTCTACGCGGCGGATGCACGAACGAAGGGTGTCGTCGTGCTTGCTCCCGACCTGACCTACGAGCGAACGATCGGGCGGCTTGGGAGGGGACCCGGCGAGTTCCGGAGCGTCACCGTCGTCCAGGTGTTGCCGGGAGACAGCCTGTTCATCTTCGACCAGGACCTGCAGCGCGCTACACTCTTTGCGCCGGGAGCGGAGGAGTTGGAGTACGCGAGACCGGTGTGGGGAGGAACTGCGACGGATGCAGGTGCATTGAAGCCGGCGTCAGCGGTGCATCGGCTCCCTGGCCGTGCCGGGTTCATGGGAGTGTTTCGTCTAGCGTACATGGCATCGGGCAGCGACGTCGGTGAGCGTCGCTACGATGTATTGCGTCACCTGTACGAAGACGACGGCGTCCAGCATGCCGATTCGCTGTTCGGTGCTCCCAGCGGTCAGACCCTGGTCGTGAGAGTCGGTGCCCGAGATGGTGGCGTGGTGCACGTGGCCGCGCATCCATTCGGACGAAGGTCATACTGGCAGCTCATGGGCGGCGATCGACTCGTATACGCCCATTCTCAGGAAGTGGGGGCGCAGGTCGTGGACCTTGACGGCCAAGTCGTGTCCGCGTTTTCCTACGCCGTAGCCCCCGTCCCGGTCGAGGATGCGGAGCTTGGCGCAGCGACGGATGGGATGGAGCCCGAGATGGCGCGGACGCTTCGCCGGGAAGGTCCGTACAGCTGGCCACCGGTCGCGGCCCTGGCGACCGACGATATGGGACGCATCTGGCTTGCCATTCGAGGGGAGGACCGTTCGGTCCTGGAGTGGGCGGCCTTCACGGAGGACGGCACACATGTGGCATCCGTCCTGTTTCCGGCGCGTTTCCGACTGCTGGCCGCCCGAGACGGTCGGCTGGTAGGCGTACACAGGGACGACTACGACATCCCCCAGATTCGGGCGTACCGTCTGGAGGCTACCGAATGACGAAGCTGCCCGAGGTCGGTTCAGGCGGTGCCCGACCGGAAGTCAGTTCACGATGACGCCCGACAGGGCCAAGTTGTTCTGGAGCGCCCAGATCAGCTCTTCGCCGCTCGACAGGTACACGGGGTAGGACTTGACCGACCGTCTACCGCCGATCGGGTCCGCCAACAGCTGCACGGGCTTGTGGTCGGGCTGGAGGTGGCGCGGCAGGGCGAACCGCTCCTTGGTGAAGCTGACGACCGTGCCCAGGCGGTAGCGGATCCCGTTGCGCAGGGCGTAGAGCCGCATGTCCGACCAGTTGTTGTTCTCCACCGTGACGAAGACGGCTGGCGCGTCCCCATGGGCGTTGGCCTCGTCCTGCTTCTGCTCGTCGGTCTCCTGCGCGGCTGCCCCGCCCACTCCCACGGCCAGGGAGGTCAGCGTCCCCACGGCCAGGGCGACGGTCAGCGTGGCGACCAAGCCCGCCAAGCCCGCCAGGCCCCGCTGGGCGGTGTTCCGGCGACGGTGTGCGTTTCTGATCTTCATCTCTGCTCGACTCCTTCTCCGGGCTATGTCCCGGTTTGAGTGTTCCCGATGAAGAGTTGAACCCCGAAGCGTGGCGGAAGTTCCCCCGGCAACGTGCGGAAGTTCCCCGCAGCGTGGCGGAAGTTTCCCCGGCCCGTTTCAGCCAGAAGAATGGAGTCCGGCCAGCACCTCGGTCAAGTGCACCGCCCGGCGTCCGGTGGCGGCCCGGATCTGCGCGCGGCAGCTGAAGCCGTTGGCCACGATCAGGTCATCGGACGGGAGAGCTCGCACGGCGGGTAGCAGGTCCAACTCGCCCATGGCCCGGGAGACTTGGAGATGCTCGGCCTCGTAGCCGAACGACCCCGCCATCCCGCAGCAGCTGGACGCGACCGGCGCTGCGCGAACGCCAGCCGCCAGAGCGTGCAGCACCTCGACGGTGGCGCCGTCGGTCCCGTCGGCTTTCTGGTGGCAGTGGCCATGGACGTGGGCGGTCACGGGCGCCTTCCCGTGGACAGGCTCGGCAGGGCGGTGGCGAGGCGCGGCTGCGGTCCGTCCCGCCAAGATCCGTCCCGCCAGGAACTCGTCGAGCAGCAGGGACCGGTCGGCTACCAGCCGCGCGCCGGGTCCGGGAACCAGATCGGGCGCTTCGTCGCGCAGCGTGAGGAGGCACGAGGGCTCCAGCCCCACGACCGGGAGGCCCTTCTCGACTAGCGGGGCCAGCACGCCGATCGTCCGTTGCAGCTCGTCGCGCGCTTCGTCCAGGAACCCGGCGCTGATGAAGGTGCGACCGCAGCAGAGAGGTCGCCTCGAATCAACGCTGGGGGCCACCACGTCGACCCCCATCGCCCGAAGCACTGCGACGGCGGCCCGAATGACCTCCGGGTCAAAATACCGGTTGAATGTGTCCGCGAAGAGCACCGCGGTGTCGGAATCGGTGCTTGCGGCCGCTCCTGGAGCAAGTTCAGTGTCGGCTTCGGACAGAATCCATGGTGATTTTGTCCGAGAATCTGACGCGCGCTGCGTCTCCTCCCGGAACGGCCTCCGACTCCACTCCGGCAGACCGACTTCGGCGGCGATCCCCAGCGCCCGCTCTCCGGCCCACGCCAGCGCCCGACTCCGGTTCCGGGCGTTCGCCAGCCAAGGGGCCAGGGACGCCATCCGGGAGGCGGCGGGTGCCCAGCGGGGGAGGAACGCAAACAGCCGGGTGCGCGCCGCCAACCGCGCCTCGCGCCTAGCCCTTGCGCCAGTGCTCCGCCGACGCCCATCCACGGCCACGCCCCCGCGCCGCCGCAGGTGCAGGACCTCCGCCTTCATCCGCGCCATGTCCACCCCGGTCGGACACTCCCGCTTGCACGCCTTGCAGCCGACGCAGAGCGACAACGCCGCCGCCACCTCGTCGCCGTGCAGCCCGTCCGGTCCCAGCTGGCCGGTCATGGCCAGGCGCAGGATGTTCGCGCGGCCCCGGGTCGAGTCCACCTCCTCGCGAGTCGCACGGTACGAGGGGCACATGACCCCTGGGTCGATCTTCCGGCACGCGCCGTTGTTGTTGCAGAGCTCCACGGCGCGGTCGAAGCCGCCATGAGAGGACCAGTCCATCGCCACTGGCAGGCTTCGGGCCCGGTAGCGAGGGCCGTAGCGGAGCAGGGAGCGGTCGTCCATTCGGTAGGGCGACGCGATCTTGCCCGGGTTCATCATCCCCGACGGATCGAAGGCCTGCTTCACGTCGCGGAACGCCATCGCCAGCCGCTTGCCCAGGACGGGCTCGATGAACTCGGAGCGGAGGATGCCGTCGCCGTGCTCGCCGGAGTGGGACCCGCCCAGCCGTCGCACTACCTGGTGCACCTCCTCCGCGACGGCCCGTAGCGTGGCAGCGCCCGCCGCCTTCTTCATGTTCAGCGACGGCCTCACGTGGAGGCATCCGACGGAGGCGTGGGCATACCACGTGCCGCTGGTCCCGTGGCGCGCGAAGACTTCCTCCACGCCGGCCGCGTACTCGCGCAGCCGGTCCAGGGGAACGGTGCAGTCCTCCACGATGGAGACGGGCTTCTGGTCCCCCGCAACCGACATGACGATGCCCAGCGCGGCTCGCCGCACGCTCCAGACGGCGGCCTGCTGCACCGGGTCCTCTACCGGCGTGGCGCCGCGGCCGGGACCGAGCTGCCGCACCACATCCTCCAGCCCGTCCAGCGACGCAGACAGCACCCGCTCATCGTCGCCTGCGAACTCCACCAGCAGCAGGGAGCGGGCCGCCGACGGCGCCACGGCCTCCACGGCAGGTCGGAACGAGGGGTTCTCGCGGGCCAGCCGGAGGGGAGCGTCGTCCAGAAGCTCGACCGCGTGCGGCGCCAGCGCCACGATCGGGGGCACCGCGTCCAGCGCGGCGGCAAGCGATGGGAACCAGCACACGCCGAGCACGCGCCGGGTCGGAACCGGCCACAGCTTCAGCGTCAGGGAGCGGAAGTAGGCCAGCGTGCCCTCGGACCCTACCAGGAGCTCGGCCAGCGAGGCGTCCGGCCGCAGGATGCGGTGCAAGTTGTACCCTGCCACGTGGCGCATGACCTTCGGCACCCGCCGCTCCAGCTCGTCGCGCTCCCGGCGGGCGATGCCGAGCAGCGCCGTCCCCAACTCCGCCGCCGTCCCAGAGACCCCGCTCCTTCCGAAGGTGGCGATGCGGCCGTCGGGAAGGGTCGCCTCCACCTCCAACACGTTGTCGGCCATGATCCCGTAGCGGATCGAGCGTGCGCCGCCGCTGTTGTTGCCGGCCATCCCGCCCAGCGTCGCTCGGTTGGCGGTCGCCACATCCACCGGGAAGAAGAGCCCCAGGGGAGCCAGCCGCCGATTCAGCTCGTCCAGCACCACGCCGGGCTCCACAATAGCGGTGCGGGCTTCGGCGTCCACCTCCAGCACCCGGTTCAGGTGGCGGGAAGTGTCGACGACCACGGCGCGTCCGACCGTCTGTCCGCACTGGGAGGTGCCCGCTCCCCGAGGCAGCACGGGCGCGCCCTCCTCTCGCGCCACGGCCATCACCGCGTCCACGTCGTCGGTGGAGCGGGGCAGGACCACGCCCAGCGGCTCGATCTGGTAGATCGACGCGTCGGTGGCATAAAGTCCCCTGGCGAGGGCGTCGAAGCGCACGTCGCCTTCCACGCGCCGCCGCAGCCGCGCCGCCAAGTGGTTGCTTCTGGTTCGGGACACTAGCTTTGCGCCTTCCATGAACAGGAGGAGAAGCATGAGAGTGGTATGTCGCCAAGGCGCGGGCCAGCAAGAAGCCGTCCGTTCAGCGTTCCCCTGGTCGGTGGCGGCCACGGCAATGGCGTTGGCGGCAACAACTGGCTGCAGCGGCGCCCCCGAAGGTCCCATCGAGCTCAAGTTCGGTCACGTGGGCGAGCCCGGGTCGCTCTTCGCCCTCTCTGCCGAGGAGTTCGCGAGACGGGCCAACACGCGGCTGGCCCAGATCGGCTCCCAGACCCAGGTCGTCGTCTTCGGCTCCAGCCAGTTGGGCGGCGACGAGGACCTGCTGGCCAAGCTGCCTTTCGGGACGGTGGACTTCGCCCTGCCGTCGTCGATCATGTCGTCGCGGATCGACGAATTCGGACTCTTCGAGATGCCGTACATCGTGGAGGACCGGGAGCACATGCGGCGGATCGAGGAGGAAGTGTTCTGGCCCCAGTTGGCGCCGCTGGCGGAGGAACAGGGCTTCAAGATGATCGCGGTGTGGGAGAACGGCTTCCGACATGTGACCAACAACCTGCGTCCCATCAACACGCCAGCCGACCTGGAGGGGGTCAAGCTGCGGACGCCCCGCGGCCGGTGGCGGATCAGGCTCTTCCAGCGGTTCGGAGCCAACCCTTCGGCGATGGCGCTGTCGGAGGTCTTCATGGCCCTGCGCACGGGGAACATGGACGGCCAGGAGAACCCGCTGGCCCAGATCTACGCCTCCAACCTGCACCAAGTGCAGAGCTACCTCTCGCTGACCGAACACGTCTACACGCCGGCGTACGTGACCGTTTCCTCCCGCCTCTGGAACCGGCTCCCTGAGGATGTGCGCGACATCCTTGAGCGGGAAGCGAAGGCGGTCCAGGCGTTCGTGCACGAGAACGCCGAGCGGATGGACCAGGAGCTGCTGCGGGAGATCCGGGCGGCCGGGGTCGTCGTCAACGAAGTGGATCGGTCTTCGTTCCTGGAGGCCAGCCGGGGGATATACGACGAGTTCGGCTCCGAGGTGGAAGACGGGCAGCGGTTGATCGGATCGGTGCTGCCCTTGGCGTTTCGGTAGCGGTGTCCCGCCTCCGGAGGCTCCTGGAAAGGGGACTTGAAGCGGCGGTGGTCGTCCTGGTGGCGGCGCTGGCGCTGGTGGTTCTGGTCGGCATCGCGTTCCGCCAAGCGGGAGCGGCGCTGGTGTGGTACGACGAGACGGCGTCCGTCCTCCTCGCGTGGCTGACCTACTACGGCGCGGCGCTGGCGGCCCTGCGCCGGGGCCACATCGGCGTCCCGACGCTGGTGGAGCGGCTGCCCTCCACGCTCCGGGTCGGGGCGCTGCTGGCAGCCGACGGCGCGGTGCTGCTCTTCTTCGGCTTGCTGGCGTGGGCCGGATGGCAGGTGCAGGGCGCGCTGGCGGGCGCCACCATGGTCAGCCTTCCCGCGGTCCCGGCCGCGGTGGCCCGTTCAGCGATCCCGGTGGGCGCGGTGCTCTTCGTCGCGGCCCAGTTGGCCAGCCTGCCCGAGGCGCTGGGGCGCGCGAGGGCACCCGTCGAGAGCCGGCCATGACCCTGGCTCTCGTCGGCCTTTTCCTGCTTCTGGTCCTGATCAACGTCCCCATCGCGGTGGCGCTGGGGCTGATGGCGGTGGTGGGAATCGTCGCTTCCGGCGGTGCCGAGGCGCTTCCCAACATGGGGATCGTCATGTTCTCGGGCGCGACCAAGTTCCCGCTGATCGCAATACCGCTCTTCGTGCTGGCGGGCGCGATCATGAACGTCACGGGGATATCGCGCCGGCTGGTGGCGTTCGCTTCGGCGGTGGTCGGATTCGTTCGCGGGGGCTTGGCGATGGTGAGCATCTCGGCGTCGATGTTCTTCGCCGAGATATCCGGCAGCGCGGTGGCAGACGTGGCGGCTTTGGGCTCGATCCTCATCCCCGCAATGCGCAAGAAGGGCTACTCGCGCAACTTCGCCGCCGCCGTCACCTCGTCGTCGGGCACGCTGGCTGTCATCATTCCGCCGTCGATCCCCATGATCCTCTACGCTGTTATGTCGAGCAGCTCGGTGGTGGAGCTCTTCGTTGCCGGGATCGTGCCGGGCGTGGTGGGCGGCCTGCTCATGATGTTCGTGGCGTATGTGTGGGCGCGGAGGGCCGGGTTGCCGGCGGAGGAGCAGTTCCGGTTGCGTCGGGTGTGGGAGACCTTCCGCGGGGCGGGTTGGTCGCTCCTCCTTCCGGTGGTGATCCTGGGCGGGATCATGGGGGGATGGGTCACCGCGACCGAGGGTGCTGGGCTGGCGGTGGCGGCTGCGCTCTTCGTGGGTGGCGTGGTCTACCGCGAGCTGGACTGGACGGGGCTGCGGCGAGCGGTGGCGGACGCGGGCGTGCAGACGGCGGTGGTCATGCTGCTGGTCGCCACCTCCGCGCTGCTCGGCGACCACCTCACGGAGGCGCGTATTCCGCAGCAGGTCGCCGGCGCGATCATGGGGCTTACCGACTCCAAGGTGGCGGTCCTGGCACTGCTGAACGTCTTCCTGCTGGCCGTGGGGCTCTTCCTGCACTCGGCGGCGGCGATCATCTTGGTGGTGCCGATCGTCCTGCCCCTGGTCCAGGCTACGGGAATCGACCCGGTGCACTTCGGCCTGGTGGTGACGCTGAACTTGGCGATCGGCCAGCAGACGCCGCCGGTGGCATCGGTGCTGGTCACGGCGTGCTCGGTGGCCAAGGCCGACATCTGGGGCGTGACCAAGTCCAACCTGCCCTTCATTGGCGTGCTGATGGCGGTTCTCCTGATGGTGACCTACGCGCCGGCGGTGCCGATGGCGCTGGTCGAGGCTCTGTACCGATGAGCGGCGGCGCGGGAGCGAGCGGCAGCGCAGGGACGAGCGGCGGCGCAGGGACGAGTGCCAGCCCAGGAACGGGCGGCAGCGGTTGCCGCGTGGTCGTAGGTCGGGAGGACGGCGCGATCGCGACGGTGACGCTGAACCGCCCAGCCAAGATGAACGTGCTGGACCGAGAGGGCTGGGAGCGGGTGGGCTCGGTCTTCCAGGAGCTGGCCGCCGACGGGTCCGTGCGCTGCGTGCTGGTCCGGGGTGCTGGCCGGCGTGCGTTCTCGGCGGGCTCCGACATCGGCTCGTTCGAGGCCCAGAGGGACACGCCGGAGCAGGTGAAGCGCTATGCGGGGGCGGTGCGCCGGGGCTTGGAGGGCGTGTGGGGTTGCCCGCATCCGGTGGTGGCGGCGGTGGAGGGCGTGTGCGCGGGCGGCGGACTGGCGGTGGCTGCGGCGTGCGACGTGACGGTGTGCGGCGAGTCCAGCCGCTTCGGTGTGCCGGTCAATCGGCTGGGGCTGACCATGTCCTACGACGAGATGGCGCCGGCGCTGGCCGCGATGGGGACGGGTCCGCTCCTGGAAGTCCTGCTGACGGGCGACTTTCTGGATGCGCCACGTGCCCGGGAGGTGGGGCTGGCGCACCGCATCGTGGCCGACGGGACCGCGCCCACGGAGGCGCTGCGCCTAGCCCGCCGGATCGCCGACGGAGCGCCTTTGGTCAACCGCTGGCACAAGAAGTTCGTGCGGCGCGCCGCCGACGCCCGCCCGCTGTCGGAGGCCGAAAAGGAGGAGGCGTACGAGGCGTTTGGGACTCGCGACTACCGAGAGGGGCGGGCCGCGTTCTTGGCGAAGCGGACGCCTCGCTTCACGGGCGAGTGACGGTGCCAGTGGGCGAGTTGACGGCGCCGGTGAGCGAATGATGGCGCCGGTGGGCGAGGGAGCGCTGGCGGGCGTTCGCGTGGTGGAGCTGGCCCACGTGATGGCGGGGCCGGTGTGCGGGCGGATGCTGGCCGATATGGGCGCGGACGTGGTCAAGGTGGAGCCGCCGGACGGGGGCGACCCCACCCGGGCGCTCGAGCCCAAGGTGGCGGGGGGAGAGTCGGCCGCCTTCGTCATGCTGAACCGGAACAAGCGGGGGGTGGCGCTCGACCTCAAGTCGCCCGAGGGTCTGCACGCCGCCAAGAGGCTGCTCGCGCACTGCGATGTGGTGATCGAGAACTTCCGACCTGGCGTCATGGAGGGACTGGGGCTGGAGTGGGACTCGCTGCGGAAGGCGAACCCAGGGCTGGTCTACTGTCAGATCACGGGCTTCGGGCGCACTGGGCCGCTGGCGGAGCGGCGAGGGTTCGACCTGGTGGCCCAAGGGATGACGGGACTGCTGAGCGTCACCGGCGAAGGCCCGGGCCGGCCTCCCGTCAAGTGCGGCGCTCCCCTCACCGACATCACGGCAGGCATCCTGGGCGCCATGGGGGTGGTGGCGGCCCTGCACGCCCGGGAGCGGACCGGCATAGGCCAGCGCGTGGACACGTCCCTCTACGAGGCTGGGATCGTGCAGACCTTCTGGCAGTCGGCGGTCGCGCTGGCGACAGGGGAGTCTCCTGGTCCCTTGGGGTCGGCGCATCCCCTGGCTGCTCCTTACGAGGCCCTTCCTACGGCCGACGGATGGATCACGGTGGGCGGGTGGAACCAAGTCAACTGGCTGCGCTTGGTGGAGGCGCTGGAGGTGCCCGAGCTGGCCGACGACCCCCGCTTTGCGACCAACTCCGCCCGCATGACGAACATTGATGCCTTGCGCCGGACGCTTTCGGATCGGTTGCGTGGGGCGGGAGCGGCCGAGTGGCTGCGGCGGCTGGAGGCGGCGCACGTGCCTGCCGGTCCCGTGTCGTCGATCGGCGAGATGCTGGCGCACCCCCAGACGGCGGCCCGGGAGATGGTGGTCGAGCTGCCTCAGGGAGACGGTGCCCCTGCGCCCGATGCCGGCGACGCCCACGAGACCGGCACCGGCTTTGCGAAGAGCCTGGGGATGCCGGTGAAGCTGTCGGGCACGCCGGGTGCCGTTTTGCGAGGTGCGCCCGGCCTGGGAGAGCACACGGCCGAGGTATTGCGCGAGTACGGCTGTTCGGAGGCCGAGGTCGCGTGCCTGTTTCCATCGGGCGATGCGACGTAGAATGTCTCCCACCAAGGAGCTTCCGTCACTCGGCCAGGAGGCCGCCGTGCTGCAACCGCTTGAACAGGACCCGCCTACCCAGGGTCAGGACCCGCCTACCCAGTCCCAAGACCCGTCGTCGCAGGGCCAAGACCCGTCCGCCCAGCCGCAAGACCCGTCGTCGCAGGACTCGCTGGCTGCCGGGGGGCAGGCACAAGACGGGGCGTCCGCGGGAGACGCGGTCGCGGGCGCCGAGTTCTCCTTTACCTGGGAGGGGATCAAGGAGTGGGCGTCGGTGCTGGTCGCCGAAGTGGGTCTCCTCCTGCTGTACAGCGTGGGGATTCTGGTGCTGGCGTGGCTTGTGTTCCGGGTCGCCATGTGGATTCTGCACCGGATCGAGAACAAGGTCGTAAAGCCCACCAAGGGCCAGCTGGACGACGCCGTACTCGAGTTCGTCCACCGGGCAGTGCGGCTGACGATCACCGTCGCGGCGCTGCTGGAGATCTGTCGCCTATGGTCGCTGGAAGGGCCGGAGAAGTGGATCGAGGCCGCCTGGATGGTGTTGATCTTCGTGCCGGGGAGCCGTCTGGCTGGCGCCCTCCTGCGACTGGCCGAGGGTCCTCTGACGGCGCGCAACCCGAACCTGGGAACGGCCCTGCCGCTGATCAACCGCGGCGTGCGCATCGGCCTCTTCGTCCTCGGTGCGCTCTTCGCGCTGGCCCACGCGGGGCTGAACATCACGCCGCTCCTCGGTGGGGCCGGGGTCATGGGACTGGCGTTGTCCCTGGCCGCCAAGGACACTCTGTCGAACCTGATCGCGGGCGTGCTGCTGACGATCGACCGGCCCTTCCAGGTCGGCGACCGGATCGAGCTGTGGAGCGCGCCCCAAGAAACTGGCACATGGGGCGACGTGATCGACATCGGCCTGCGCGCCACCAAGATCCGCAACCCCGACAACTTGGTGGTGGTGGTGCCGAACAACGAGATCATGCAGCGGGACATCATCAACTACACCATGTCGGGCGACGACATCCGGCTGCGCATCCCCTTCTCGGTGGCCTACGAGAACGACGTGCACCGGGCCAAGGAGGTGCTGGTCAGGATCGCGTTGGAGGTGAAGGACGTGAAGAAGGAGCCGGTACCGTTCGTGATCGTGCGCGGCTTCGGGCCTTCGGAGGTCAACCTGCAGCTGCGCGTGTGGATATCGGACGCCCGTGCTCGCCGGAGGGTGGCCGACGAGATCACCGAGCGAGCGCTAGTGGCGTTCGAGGCCGAGGGTCTGGAGATCCCTTACCCGAAGCGAGAGCTCTACATCCACCACGCGGGCGCCGGGCTTCTGCCGTCGTCGTCGGGGCCTTCGTCGTCGTCGGGGCCCTCGCAGTCGCCGTCGAGGCCTTCGCCGTCGTCGTCCAAGGTCTAGGCCACCCCCGCTAGCGCCTCCAACAGCCGGTCCACGTCGCTGCGGTTGTTGAACATCGCCACGGCGGCTCGCAACAGCCTTCCGTCTTCTTGGAAGGTGACCGACACGTCTGCCTCCGAAAGCGCCTTGGCCAGCGACTCGGTGTCAGTGCCGTGGTAGAAGCTGACGATCGGCGACGGGTTGGCGGGCGGTGTGAAGATCTCCATGCCCAGCGCGGCGACGCCTTCCCGCAGCTCCCCGGCCAGAGCGTGAGTGTGGGTTGCGATCCGGTCGAGTCCCACGTCGCCCAGGAAGCGCAGGGCGGCGTCCAGGGCGGTTGCGGGGCCGTAGGCGGCGTTGGCGTACTCGAACTTTCGGGCGTCGGTGCGGAGCCGGTAGCGGTGACCGGGCAACGACTCGGCCACCTGCCTGTGTCCCCAGCGGTCGGGCGTCATCCACTCCAGGTGTTCCCGCCGGACGTAGAAGGGCGCGCAACCGAAGTCGGCGAAGAGCCACTTGTACCCGTTGCCGCAGGCGAAGTCCACCTTCTCGTTGTGAAGGTTGGTGGGGAAGGTGCCCCAAGCCTGGATGGCGTCGGCGTAGAGGTAGCCGCCTTGGGCGTGGACCAGATCGGCCAGCGTGGGCAAGTCGTGGCGGAAGCCGTTGCGGTTGGAGACCCAGGCGACGCTGACCAGGCGCGTTCGGTCGTCGATGCGGACGGCGAAGTCGTCGGTGGAGACCACGCCGTCGGTGGCGGGCACGATCCGCAGTTCGATTCCCCGCTGCCGCTCCAGCTCTCGGTACAGCACGAACGTCGTGACGAAGTGGAGTTCGTCCACCACCACGTTGTCGCCGGGACCCAAGCCCAGCGCGCTGGCCACCACGTTCTCCGCGCCACTGGTGGCGTAGAGGAGCGCGATTTCCTCCTCGTCGGCGCCGAAGAGACGGGCGAAGCCGGCCCGAGCCCCGTCCTCCGCGGCTCGACGGCTGGCGGGGTTGCGGTAAAGGGACTTCTCCTCGGCGTAGGCCCGCAGCGCGTCCCGGACGGGGACTGGTAGGGGGCCGGACGAAGCAGTGTTCAGGTAGGCCGTCTCCCTAGTGACGGGGAAGCTGGCGCGCACGCCCAGGGGGTCGTCGGCGCCGAGCTGGGAAAGAGTGCCGGAAGCCTCCGCGTCGGCCTCCGGTGCACGGACGGCAGGGAGTCCAGCGAGTCCGGCCGCGGCGGCGGTGGTCCTGAGAAAGGCGCGTCGGTTCCAGGAGTAGCGTTTCTGGGCGTCCGGGTTCCGGGAGTCGGGGTTCCAGGCGGTCATGGGCTTCTCCAGCGGGAGTCCAGGGGGCGAAGGATAGGGCTCCGGCGATTCGCCGAAGCTGGCGTGTTGGTGCTAATGTCTACATGTTGGGCCGTCGGGCTACCCCCAGCACCCCTTTCGAGAGCAACGCCATGAGCGAGAAGGTCGCGAGAGCCAAGGTCACGAGCGAGAGAGAGCACCGTCCCCACGCCATTGATGCCGGTGCCGCGGCGTCGCCGGGTTCCGGCGAGAGCGTTGCCGGATCGGGCTCCGGTGAGAGCGTCGGCCGGCGGCGTTTCCTGGGGCAGGCATCCGCCGGCGTGATCGGCGCCGGGGTCGTGGCGGCGTGCGGAGCCGCGGATGGCGGAGGCGACGAGTCGGGTGCGCCGGCGGTCCAGACCAGCCCGCGCGTCATGTGGCGGCTGGCGTCCAGCTTCCCCCGGGGGCTGGACACGATCTGGGGCTCGGCCGAGATGCTGGGCGAGATCACGTCGTCCCTGTCCGGGGGTCGCTTCCAGATCCGTCCCTACCCCGCCGGCGAGCTCGTCCAGGGGCTGGACGTGATGGACGCCGTCCAGCAAGGGACCGTTCAGGTCGGCCAGAGCACCAGCTACTACTACACGGGCAAGAACCCGGCGCTCGCGTTCGACGCCGGAGTACCGTTCGGGATGACCGCCCGCCAGCAGGACGCGTGGCTGAACGAGGGCGGGGGCGGCGACGTGGTGCGCGGCGTCTTCGCCGACTTCGGGATCATCACCTTCCCGGCGGGCAACACAGGCGGGCAGATGGGGGGCTGGTTCCGCCGCGAGGTCAACTCGGCCGAGGACCTGCAAGGGCTGAAGATGCGCATCCCGGGCCTAGGCGGCGAAGTCATGAACCGTCTGGGCGTGACGGTGCAGGTGCTGGCCGGAGGCGACATCTACCCGGCGCTGGAGCGAGGCGCCATCGACGCCACCGAGTGGGTGGGACCCTACGACGACGAGAAGCTGGGTCTGCACCAAGCGGCGCGCTTCTACTACTACCCGGGGTGGTGGGAGCCGTGCGCGTCGATGTCCTACCAAGTCAACCGGGCTGCCTGGGACGAGCTGCCGTCCGAGTACCAAGCGATCTTTGAAGTGGCGGCCCAGGCGTCGGCTCGGCGGATGCTCTACACCTACGACGCCAAGAACCCGCCGGCGTTGCAGCGGCTGCTGGCGGACGGCGTGGAGCTGAGGTCGTTCTCCGACGACATCATGGCGGCGGCCCGCACCACGATCGAGGAAGTCCTGGAGGAGCACGCCTCCGAGAGCATGCAGTACCGGGAGGTCTACGACCACTGGCGCAACTTCCGCGACGCCTCTTACCGCTGGTTCGGCACTGCCGAACTCCGCTACGCCAGCTTCGCCTTCGGGGGCGACCGGAGCGCCTGACGGGGGCGACCGGCATCTGACGACAGGCGTGGGGGGCCTCTAGCCCAATAGGCACGGCCCGGCTTGTAGCCCCTTAGGCACTGCCCAGCTTGGCGAGCAGTTCGCGGCCGTCGGCGCAGTCGATGATCAGGTCCGCGATCTGCTCTGTCCGTTCCGAATCCGCGACTTCCTCCAGCACCGCGTCCAGCCCCTCCGCCGTCTCCGCCCCGAACTTCCGCCGCGCTTGGCGCACCAGCGTGGCCCGTTGCTGAAGTCGCGCCCGCGCCTCTGCTTCCCGATGGCCCTCTTGGCGGCCCTCCCGACGGCCCTGCTGGCGGCCCTCTCGGCGGCCCTGCTCGAGACCCTGCTCGATCCCCTCCCGGCGCGGCTGCGACCACCACGTGTCGTCGACGGTGCTCTCCAGGTCCCCCAGGTTCCTTACTCGCTCCATGTGCTCCTCCTTTGTTCCTTCCGCGATCATCCGGCTCCGCGCCCACGCCACCAGCGCGTCCCGCATCGGGCTGCGCTCGGGCAGCAGCTCCCGCAACTTCGCCACCGCCTCCTGAAACTCTTCACGACTCCGGGGGTAGCGCAACCGCAGCGCCGCGCTCCGGGGGGTGTCCAGCCGGGTCAGCGCCCTCGCCTCCTCCGCCTCTGGCACCAGCACGTACTGCTGGCCGAGCGCGAACGGCAGGAACGCCTCCGCCTCGCCGGCGATCAGCTCCTCGAGGCGCGTCTTCGCCGTCCACGGGCGCGTCCCGGTGTAGATCACGACGGGCAGCACCGGGGGCAGCGTGCGCCGCTTGCGCACCTCTGGGTCCTTGGAGAGCTCCTGGTAGACCAGGGCGGTCTCGTGGAGGATCCGCAGCGGCATCCGCCAGTCCACCGAGGACTGGGCCTCGAAGAGCAGGATCAGGTAGAGCCAGGAGCCGCGGATGCGCACTCTCCACAGCAGGTCCACGTGCCGGACGATCTTCTGCGTGGAGTCGTGCAGCTCGGTCGGCCTGGTCTCCATGCTCTCGATCTCGAGGCGGGCGACGATCTCGCTGGGGAGGACCTTGCCGAAGACGTGCTTGGCCAGGAGTTCCTCCATCATCTGGCGGTTGCCGTAGAACTCCTTGTCGGCCTTGTCCATCGGGTGGTAGACGAGCTTGATCCGGGGCTGGGGGGCGTGGTCTCGGGGATCGGTGGCGGCCATGGTTGCCTCTTTCTCTCGCGGGGCGCGGTCGGGGGGTCCGGCGGGCTTCCCCTACAGCGTTGCGCCCCGAATTGGGCGTTTCCATGCCTGGATGGGACTAATTTTGGATTCGGATGGGAGTGATCTGAATTCGGGTGTACCCCCGGCCCGGATGTGCCCTCCTCCCCGGGGCCCGAGTTCAGATCGCGTCCTAGTCCACCAACCCCGTCACCAGCTCCGGCCATTGAATGATCGCCAGCAGGCCGATCAGCTGGATGACGATGAAGGGGATCACCGCCTTGTACAGGTCGGTGGTCTTGACCGACGAGGGCGCGACGCCGCGCAGGTAGAAGAGGGCGAAGCCGAAGGGGGGCGTCAGGAACGAGGTCTGGAGGTTCATCCCGATCATCACGCCGAACCACACCAGGTCGATCCCCAGGAGGGACGCGGCCGGCGCCAGCAGGGGGATGATGATGAAGGCGATCTCGAAGAAGTCGAGAAAGAACCCGAGGACGAAGATCACCAAGTTGGCGACCAGAAGCAGTCCGATCCGGCCGCCGGGCAGGTTGGTGAGCATCGTCTCGATCCAGATGTCGCCGTAGAGGCCGCGGAACACCAGGGCGAACGCCGTCGAGCCGATCAGCAGGAACATGACCATCGTCGCCAGCTTGGTCGTGGCGGTGCACGACTCCCGGATCACCGCTAGGTCGAGCCTGCCCCGGGCGGCAGCCAGCAGAATTGCCCCTACAGAGCCGATGGCGCCGGCTTCCGTGGGCGTGGCGACGCCCGCGAAGATCGAACCGAGGACAATGAGGATCAGGAGCAAGGGCGGCAGGAGGACCAGCAGGACTCGACGTATGAGCACGCCGAAGGGGATGTCGGTCATCTCGGTAGGAAGGGCCGGAGCTAGGCTGGGCTTGACCGTGGCGACGCCCGAGACGTAGAGAGCGTACATGCCCGCCAGCATGAGGCCGGGCACCAATCCGCCTATGAAGAGGTCGCCGACCGAAATGCCCAGCTGGTCGGCCAGCACCACCAGCACGATGCTCGGCGGGATGATCTGCCCCAGCGTCCCCGAAGCCAGGATGACGCCGGACGACAGTTGGGCCGAGTACCGGTACCGAAGCATGACGGGCAACGAGATGCTCCCCATGGCCACGACGGAAGCGCCCACGACGCCGGTGGCGGCCGCCAGCATCGCGCCGACCAGAACCACGGCCAGGGCCAACCCCCCAGCGCGTCGTCCGAAGAGGGTACCGATCGTGGTCAGCAGGTCCTCCGCCAGCTTCGCCCTCTCGAGAATCAGTCCCATGAAGATGAAGAACGGAACTGCCAGGAGGACGGAGTTCGACATGACGCCGAAGATCCGCAAGGGCATCGCGGAGAGCAGGCTCCAGTCGAAGAAGCCGGCTTGGACGCCGATGAAGGCGAAGATCAGCGAAGCTCCGCCCAATGCGAAGGCAACGGGAAAGCCGCTGAAGATGATCAGGAACACCGCCGCGAACATGAGCGGCGCCAGGACTGAGCCCTCCATCTACAGGCCCCCGGGACGGGCCGGGGCGTCCTGGCCTTCTTCGGCTTCGACGCTCTCGCCTATTGCGCTGTCCTCGCCACGCAGGACACGGAGCTCCTTCACCAGCTCGGCGATGCCCTGAGCCATCAGCAGCACGAAGCAGACGATGATCACTGCCTTCAGCGGGTAGCGGGGCAGGCCCCCGGGGTCGGGGGAGACTTCGCGGATCGCCCAGGAGTTGCGTATCGCGGGCCACGAGACCCACAGCACGAAGACGCAGAACGGGATCAGCATAAGCACCGAGCCGACTACGTTGATCCATGCCCGAGCCCGTCGCCCCAGCCGTCCGTAGATCACGTCCACCCGCACGTGGGCGTTCTCCTTGAGGGCGTAGCCGGCGCCCAGCAGGAAGATCAGCGAGAAGAGGTACCACTGCAGCTCCAAGTACAGGTTGGAGCTCAGGTTGGTGCCCGTGAAGCGCCCTAGGTAGCGGACGATTGCGTTGTATGCCCCGATCAGGACCATGAGCAGCACCAGCCAGGACACGACGCGTCCCAGGTGGTCGGTCAGCTGGTCAACGAGGCGGACGAAGGGGTTGGGGTCTCGCACGTAGAGCGGGTCTCTCGCGAAGGGGGGGGGTAGGGCGGCTGGGGGGCCGCAAGGAGGAAGGCTAGCCGCCGGACTGGCAGGAAGACAAGCTACCGGACTATTGGCGTGACCGGGCCGCGGCGGCAGCCGAACGGTCTTGACGGATCGGCTACATTCGTCACATGAACGTAGAACGGTTGCCGAGATTCTGCACAGTGCGCCCCTGGACACGACTTCACCTCGGCGTGTTGCTGGCGCTCGCCGCAGTTCTGGCAGCGGGGTCGTCGGCTTCAGGTCTGGTCCAGGCCCCGCCGCTAATGCCACACACCAGAGACATCTTCGAGGATGGCATCGCGGCCAGTGTCGATCCTGTCTTGGTGCGCGTCACGGAGTTTGCCGTTCTGCCCGATGAACACGGTGAGCCAGCGACCGCCCAGCGTCTGGTGGACGTACCGAGCACGGGCCGGTTGTTCGTGGCCACCGAGCGCGGGATGCTGTACGCGGTTAGCTACGACGGTGCCATTGTGTCCCCCTACCTGGACATTACCCTCCACTTGGACCTACCGGTGCTGAGCGAAGCCCACCGAGCCCGCCAAGCCGGACTCCGAGGTGTTGCCTTCCACCCCCAGTTCGCCGAGGTGAACGCACTCGGCTTCGGCAGGTTCTACACGTTGCTGGAAGTCGTGGACACCAAGCCCGAGGCGGACTTTGAACCGGGTCGAGTGAGTGGCGACTATTTCGACACGGTCTTGGTGGAGTGGACGACTTCTGATCCGGCCGCATGGGTCTACGACGGCGGCTCGCCGCGCGAACTCATGCGGATCGAACAGCCCACCAGAAGCCACAACGGTGGTGCCATCGCGTTTCGGCCCGACATCGCTTCTGGAACGGATGGCTACGGCCTTCTCTACATCGCGCTTGGTGACGGCGGCGGCGTCTCCGTCCGCTTGGCTCAAGACCTGAGCTACGTCTACGGAAAGCTGTTGCGCATCGACCCTCTCGGATTCAACAGTGCCAACGGACGTTACGGCATTCCGGCGAACAACCCGTTCGCACGCGACGGAAGGGACGATACCCTGGGCGAGATATACGCCTACGGCTTGCGCAACCCCAACGGCTTCGGGTGGGATGTCGCTAACGGCGACTTGTACGTAGCGGACATCGGCAACAACATGCTCGACGAGATCAACTTAGTGCGGGCTGGGGACAACCTGGGCTGGCCCGTCTGGGAAGGCAGCTTCAGACTGGCGTACCGTCGGGCATTGTGGTGCCGATGGAGGATTCTGTACGGGTATGCCAAGCACGCCATAGGCGGCAAGTTCGAAGAAGGTTGTGTAATCAGAAGGTGGGCTGTTCTCACTGGCAAGCGCGGCGACCCGGCCGTCAGCTTCCCCGTGGTCGAGTACGACCGCATCGACGAACTCTTCCCTAGGCCGCTCGCCGCGGTCACCGGAGTCGTTGTCTGTCGAGAGTGTGCCGTCTCGCAGCTCAACGGCAAGGTGATATTCGGCGACTTGCCCAGCGGGGAGGTCTTCTACTTTTCGGCCGATGACGATCTTCCATATGGCGGCGCCGCGGCGATCCGACGAATCCTGCTGACCACTGACGGTTCCATTGACGACGAAGGGAACCGGCCTAGACGAAGCCAGGGATATACGCTTCTGAAGCTGATTCAAGCCAGGAACGCGGCGGAGGGACGCGAGCAGGCCACCCGGGCGGATCTGCGATTTGGAACCAGTGCGGCCGGCGATGTCTTCCTGCTGAACAAGGGCGACGGAGTGATCCGCCGACTCCAGCCGCACGCGGGGCGGTAGAACAGGTCCCCGCAGTCGCCTCTTGCGGCGTGGCGCCCGGTTTGACCGGATTGCAGACGATGAGCGAAGCTTGGTCGCAGAGCCTGGACGCTGACGGGCGTCCTGCGCTGGCAGTCAGTTGGGAGGTGGCTGCGCCGCCTCGAGATCGGCCGGAACTCGATCGCTGGCGGCGCGCCGTGGGTCCGGTTCGTTGCTGCCAAGTGGTCGACGAAGCCGTCGCGCTGGCCAAGTCCCGTCTCGCGGTTGCGGTGTGGAACGCGCGCACGGGCGGCGGCGATATCCGAGCGTTCTGGAAGCACGCGGTTGCGGCTCGCCCGGTGCGAGGCGGCCCTGCAGTGCGAAGCGGCCCTTTTGTTGCGCTGTTGCAGGAAGTGTTCGCTTCGGGCCCTGGACTCCCATCGCCGACCCCGAGCGCGGCCTGGGCGAAGCGCATCGCCGATCGTCCCGAGGACCCGCGCCGCGTGGACATCGTCGCCTTCTGTCGAGACGAGGGCCTGTCGCTGCTCTACGTTCCCTCGATGCGCAACGGAGGTGCCGGCGACCCGCCGGAAGATCGTGGCAACGCGATCGTGGCCAACGTGCCCCTGGCGGCTCCGTGCGCGGTGGAGCTCCCCTTCGAGCGACAGCGCAGAGTGGCCGTGATGGCGGATGTGGTCGTGGGTGGCAAGAGGGGCGCCTTGAAGCTGACTCTGTGCTCGGTGCACTTGGACAACCGAGCCCCGTGGCGCCGGGCGTGGCGCAGTCTGGGTCTGGGACGCCGGCGGCAGATGGCGGGACTCATGTCGGTGCTGGGCCGCCGGTTCCAGGCGAATGCGTTCGTGCTGGGCGGCGATCTCAACACGTGGTTCCGAGGTCGTCGCGAAGGGGCGTACAGGGTGGCTCGCCGGTACCTGCGCCAGCCTGCGAACCCGGATCCCGCCCCGACTCACCACTTCGAGATCGGCGGCTGGCCGAGGCTGTCGGACCACCTGCTCTTCCGGTTGCCCTCTGGTTGGGGGGGCGAGTACGTCCGCATGGACCGGACGTTCGGGTCGGACCACTACCCGTTGCTGGGAGTCGTTAGAGCAAGCTCTCTCCCGTCATCTCGGCGGGGCGAGGCTCGCCCAAGATGTCGAGGATCGTAGGGGCCACGTCGGCGAGCCGGCCGTTGCGGAGCCCTCTGGACGAGGCGAGCCGGTCGGCGCCCTGTACCGACTCGCAGAGAATCAGCCGCACAGGGAAGGTGGTGTGGGCGGTGAAGGGTCGCCCGCTGGAGTCCAGCATCATCTCGGCGTTGCCGTGGTCGGCGGTGACCAGTGCCGTGCCGCCAAGTCTCGACACTTGGTCCACGACCCTTCCCACGCACTGATCCACCGTCTCCACCGCGGCGACGGCGGCCGGGATGCTTCCCGTGTGGCCCACCATGTCGGCGTTGGCGTAGTTGACCAGCACGAAGTCGTGGCTGCGTCGATCCAGCTGGTCCAGCAGCGCGTCGGTGAGCTCGTGCGCACTCATCTGGGGCTTCTGGTCGTACGTTGCGACCTTGGGCGATGGAACCATGCGCCGCTCCTCCCCGACGAAGGGCTCCTCCACGCCGCCGTTGAAGAAGTTGGTGACGTGCGGGTACTTCTCGGTCTCGGCCATCCGGAGCTGAGTGAGGCCGCTTCGGGAGAGGACCTGGCCCAACACGTTGGCTGGCGGTTGGGGAGAGAAGAGGACCTGGTGCGGAACGTCGTCCCCGTAGCGGGTCATCGACGCGAAGCGGGCGCAGGGTGGGCGGCGTCGCTGAAAGTGGGGAAAGGACTCGCTCGCCACCGCCGCAGTCAGCTGTCGGGCTCGGTCGGCCCGGAAGTTGAAGAAGAGGAAGCCGTCGTTCGGGCCGAGGCCGGGTTTGACGGCGGGTCTGGGGTCGGGTTTGAGGCCGGGTCTGGGGTCGGGTTCGTCATGGGGCTCGTCCCGGACCACCGCTGGAGGCACGAACTCGTCGGTGGCCTCGACTTCATAGCAGCGTGCGACGTGAGCGGAGGCGCTGGCAACTTGCGGGCCGACGCCTTCGACGACGGCGCGGTAGGCGCGCTCCGTGCGCTCCCAGCGACAGTCCCGGTCCATGGAGAACCAGCGCCCCGACACGCTGGCGACTCGCGCGTCGCGACAGGCTGCCGTCCGGGCCTCCACCTCCTCGATCCAGCGCAGCCCGGATGTGGGGGAGGTGTCGCGCCCGTCGGTGAAGCAGTGGACGCGCACTGGCAGGGCCGCTCCGTCCGCCCACTCCAGCAGGGCGTGAAGGTGAGCCATGTGGCTGTGGACGCCGCCGTCGGAGCAGAGCCCGGCCAAGTGGAGTGCGCCCCCGGATCGGCGCAGTTCGCCCGCCAACGTCGCCAGCGCCGGAAGGCGGGCGAACGACCCGTCTTGCACCGCCCTGGAGATGCGCGTCGCGTCCTGGAGCACGACCCGTCCCGCGCCCAGGTTGAGATGGCCCACCTCCGAGTTGCCCATCTGGCCGTCGGGGAGCCCCACCGCCGCGCCGGAGGTCTCCAGCAAGCACCATGGGCGCTCGGCAAGCAGCCGCTCCCGGACGGGCGTGCGCGCCATGGCGACGGCGTTCCCCTGCCGCTGGACTTCCACCGGGTCCGACGCCCCGACGCCCCATCCGTCGCAAACGATCAGAACGACGGGAGCCGCCGTCGGCACCCGTGCGCCGAGCTGTCGATCCATGGGAGGCGACTGCCGAGCAGTCACAGCCCGCTGTCGCGACCGCCCGTCGCCCAGTATCCGCCCCTGGCGTGGTCGAAGACGATCTGCCGGCCCAGAGACTCGTCGGCCACCCGACCGTTGGCGAAGGCCGTGCGCCCGCAGACCCAGGTCCGCACTGGCCAGCCCGTCAGCCTTGTGCCGTGCCAGGGACTCCAGCCGCACTTCGTGATCTGGTCCTCGTTACGCACCTCCCGCTCCATGGAGGTGTCCACCAGCACCAAGTCCGCGTCGTAGCCGTCCTTGATCCGTCCCTTGCCCACCATGTCCCAGACGCGGGCGGGGCCGTCGCACATCCACGCCGCCACCTCCCGCAGCGTGCACTTGCCCCGATGCGCAGCGTCCAGCATCAAGGGCAACGCCAACTCCACCGTGGGCACCCCCGACGGCGACGCAGGGTAGGGCGCGCGCTTCTCCTCCAGCGTGTGGGGCGCATGGTCGGTGGCCACGATCTGGATGGCGCCGCCCTTCAGCCCGCGCCACAGGGCCGCCCGGTCGGAGGCCTCTTTGAGCGACGGGTTCATCTGGGCCAGCGCCCCCAGGCGTTTGTAGTCGGAGACGTCGAGGAAGAGGTGGTGAGGGCACGCCTCCGCCGTGACGAGGCCGGTGCAGGGGTCGTCGTGGTGGGCGCCGGGGCGGTCGTCGGGGCGGTCGTCATGGTGAGCCCCGGAGTGGTCGTCGTGGTGGGCTCCGGCGAGCTTGCCCAGCAGTGCCGCCTCTTCGGCCGTGGAGACGTGGAGCACATGGAAGCGGTGCTCGTGGCGCAGGGCGAGCTCGACGGCCCGGCGAGTGGCCGTCAGGGCGGCTCGGCGGTCCCGAATCCGGGAGTGGTCGCGCACTGTCAGCGGCCCGGCCGCCTCCATCCGCGCCTGGTTGGCCCGCACGGTGGACTCGTCCTCGCAGTGAGCCGTGATCGGCAGGCTGGTCCGCGCGAAGATCTCCTCCAGCCGCTCCTGGTCGTCCACCAGCATGTTCCCCGTGCTGGAGCCGATGAAGACCTTGATCCCCGGCGTCGCTGGCCTCGACGCGCGGCCCGCCTTCTGGAGCTCGGCCAAGTTGCCGGTCGTGGCACCGATGTAGAAGCCGTAGTTCACCACGCATTTCCGCCGAGCGATCTCCAGCTTGGCCGCCAGCGCCTCGACGGTCACCGTCTGCGGCTCGGTGTTGGGCATCTCCAGGAACGAGGTCACGCCTCCCGCGGCGCACGCTCGGCTGCCGGTGCGCAAGTCCTCCTTGTGCGTCAGCCCGGGGTCACGAAAGTGCACTTGGTCGTCCACCACCCCGGGGAGCAGGTGCAGTCCGTCCGCATCCACCGTCTCGTCGGCGCGAACTCCGGCGGGCGCGTTCACGTCGGCAATCCGCCCGTCGGCGATCAACACGTTGGTTCGCGCCGTTTCGCCGGGCAGGACCACATGCGCGCCCCGGATGAGCGTGCGGCCCGTCATCAGCTCATGCGCGTCATCGGCTCATGGGCGCAGCGGTTCAGCTGAAGTACGGGTTCTCGCCGCTCATGTGGTCGGTGACGTCGTGGATCGCGGTGACTTCCGGGACCGACTGGGAGACCATCCGCTCCACGCCTTGGCGCAGAGTCATTCGGGACATGGCGCACCCCTGGCACCCGCCCGACATCTCGATGTAGACCTCCGTGTCCTGCACGTCCACCAAGTTGATGGCGCCGCCGTGGGCCGCCACCGCCGGGTTGATCTCGGTGTCCAGCACTTGGCGCACCCGGTCGGCCAGCGCGCCCTTGGGGCCTGTCGCGTCGATCGCCGCCTTCACCGCGTCTGGGTCCGGCGTGATCTGGAAGCCGCTCTCCTGGATCGTCTCCACGAAATCCACGTTGGCGCCGTCCAGCCGGCCGGCGCTGGTTCCGTCCACCAGCACCGGGAAGTCGCCCTCGTTCACCTCCACGTCCGACTCCTGCCGACTCGCTGCCTCCACCAGCGTGAGCTCGTAGTTGGGGGCGAAGGGGCTCCCGTCCACCGCGATCCGCAGCGCCTGGGGTCCGTCCTCTTCCTGATCCATGAACGACAGGACCATCTCTCGGGCCCGGTCGGTGAAGGTCAGCTTCATGCGTGCGTGTCCTTGTTCATGCGTGCGCGTACTCGTTCATGCGTGCGCGTCCCTGCTACTCCAGGCGTGCGCATCCTTAGCTTTGGGGGAACTGTGATTCAATATGGCGCGTGAGGGCGGCGTGGTCCACCTCGGGAAGGATTCGGCCGATTGTCGACCTTCCCGAAAGCCCGACTGATTTGTTGCGACAGGTGCTCCGGTTAGTGGGCCCCAGACCCCATGCATCGCGCTCCCGACAGATTCTCGGACAAATTGTAGGGGGAATTTGTCACGTTGCGCGAAAGGGCTCCGAGCCGGGGAGGCGGCCATGAGCCAGTTTTCTTGACTGGGAGACGCAAGCAACGCGAAAAAATCCTGTAAATCATTGTAGGGCAACGAGTTAGTTTCTTGACGGGTATTTGACTGGGAGGCCAGATTCGGGGTCGTGGAGAGTGGAGAGACATGCCGCAACCTTGCTCCGGCCCTGTGCCCGGCGTATCGTTCCGCTCCCAGATCGAGTGCTGTCGACCTGCGCAATGAGGACGCCCCACGTGACTCCGAGGATGCCCACGTGACCCCGAGGACGCCCCACGTGACCAGCCTGCTGAACCGCGGCCGCGCGTGACCAGCCCAGTGAGTCGCGACCGCCTGACGAGCTTGGTGCAGGAGTTGCGCGGGTTGCCCCAAGAGACGGAGTGGCTGGAGTTCAAGGTCAACTACGGTGCTCCCCAGGACATCGGCGAATACATCTCGGCGCTGTCCAACGCGGCAGCCCTAGCAGGCAGGGACCATGCGTACATGTTGTGGGGAATCGACGACGCCTCGCACGACGTCGTGGGAACACGCTTCTCCCCGGCCAGGGCCAAGAAGGGCAACGAGCCCCTAGAGACTTGGCTGCATCGCGGCCTGAACCCTTCGGTCGACTTCGCCTTCCACGAGGTCGTGGTGGACGGCAGCAGGCTCGTGCTGCTGATCGTCCCCAAGGCGTACCATCGTCCAATCGCGTTTCGCGGCAAGCGATACGTTCGGGCCGGCAGCGCCAAGAAGCGGCTCGACGACTATCCGGAGAAGGAGCGCGCGCTCTGGCGGCTGTTCGACCGAACTGGCTTCGAGCAGCAGATTGCTGCGGACCGGTTGAGTGCGAAGGACGTTCTTCAGGTGCTGGACTATCCGCAGCACTTCTATCTGCTTCGGCAACCGCCGCCCGACGGTGCTGAGGCAATAGCCGCGGCCCTGGTTCGAGACTCCGTCGTCGTGCGGAGCGAAGCCGGGGGGTTCGACGTGACGAACTTGGGCGCGATACTGCTGGCGAAGGACCTGGGCGACTTCCCGAGGCTGCGGCGAAAAGCCCTGCGAGTGATTCACTACCGCGGCGCCGACCGTCTCCATGCCCTGACCGAGCACGAGTTCACCGAAGGATATGCTTCCGGGTTCGACAAGATGGCCCTTCACGTCGTCGCTCGCCTGCCCGCCAAAGAGGAGTTTGATGGCGTGTACTTGCGGCCAGTGACGTCGTTTCCCGAGGTCGCCGTGCGAGAGCTGATCGCCAACGCGCTCATCCACCAGGACTTCGCGCAATCGGGTGCCGGGCCGATGGTCGAGATCTTCGAGGGCCGCCTCGAGATCAGCAACCCCGGCGAGCCGCTTGTCGACACGCAGCGGTTCGTGGACGCCACGCCGACCTCCCGGAACGAGGCCCTGGCGTCTCTGATGCGGCGGTTCAGGCTCTGCGAGGAGCGCGGCAGCGGTATCGACCGGGTCGTGTCCGAGATCGAGCGGCGGCAGTTGCCCGCGCCTCTCTTCGAGGCCGCGCCCCGCTCCACCCGGGCCGTTCTCTTCGACCGAAAGAGCTTGGCCGAAATGGACGGGCAGGAACGGCTCCGGGCGTGCTACCTCCACGCCTGCCTCCAGTTCGTGACTGGCAACCGGACCACCAACGGGTCGCTGCGGGAGCGTCTGGGCGTCTCGGACAAGAATGCGTCCATGGTCTCCCGCATCTTGGGCGAGGCGGTTGCGGCCGGGTTGATCGTCGTCGCGAACCCGGAAAACGGCCTGCGCTCCCGGCATTACGTGCCGTTCTGGACCAAGGCGGGTGCGAGCTAGCTGGCTGGCGCAGGCGTTCGCCGACGGCCAAGCGCTGTGGGACCTGGGCAGGTGCAGGGACGGGCCAAGCCAGCGTGAGCAGAACGACTGGCCGGTTTCTTGACTCGTAACCCGCCGTTCGTCCTAGAATTCGCGTAAATCGTTGCTGAACAACGACTTGGTTTCTTGACTGGTTCGTGCAAGCAACGCAGGAAAGTTGCCCCAAATGCTAGCAGGAAACCCCAAAATGCTACTTCTCGAGCCCGTGGTGACTGGGCTTCCGACAGATTCTCGGACAAGGTGTGACAGATTCTCGGACAAATTGTAGGGGGAATTTGTCACGAGACCTGGAGGCGGGTTGCCAGCTCTACTCCGGCTCTATTCCAGCAGGCCCTGCATCGCCGTGGAGGCTTCCGAGCCGACGTCGGAGAGGGACAGTCGATTCCGTTGGGCTGACGAGAGCCACTCGGCTTGGCTCCCGGCCGCAGTGCGCGTGACAGCCAGCACATGGTCGATCTGCTCGGCCACGGCGCGCACGTGGGAGATCACGCCGACCATGCGTCCCTGGGCCGCCACCGTCCCCAGCGCCTCGACGGCGGCGTCCAGGTTGTTGCGGTCCAGCGAGCCGAACCCCTCGTCCAGGAAGAGCGACTCCAGCCGGCCGCCGGAGCGAGCCATCATCTCGACCATGCCCAGGGCCAGCGCCAGCGAGGCGATGAACTGCTCGCCCCCCGAAAGGCTGGCTGGCGAGCGAGGCTGGCCGGACTCCTCGTCCAGCACACTCCACTTTTCGTCGTCGCCCGGGTCTGCGAACGAATACTTGCCGCTGCTGATCTCGCGGAGCATCCGAGAAGCGTGGATCAGGAGGCTGCGGGAGCGTCGCAACGTCAGCCACTTGAGGAACGCGCCGGGCTTGAGGGCCTTGTCCAGGTCGGTGAGCGCCAGCTCCAGCTCCTCGGCTTCGCAAAGGAGCGTGCGAAGGGCTTGCACATCGTCGAACACGGCGGCGAAGTCGTCACGGTCGCGGACGGCGGTTCGGGCACGGAGCTGGAGTTCGTCGCGGGCTTCGCTGGCGGCGGCTAGGACGGCTTCCGGGTCCGCCGGGGCTTCCGGTTGGGTGGCCAGCTGTCGGCCCAATTGAGCTAACGACGTTCTGGCGGCTTGCACCCTTGACGCCTCTTGCTTTGCCAGGTCGCTAGCGATTTCGACCAAGGCCGAAGTGGCTTTGCGCATCTCCTGCATCCACTGCCGGAGCGCGGCCGGGGTCCTCTCGTCGGGCTGGCCCGGGAGGTCGGTGGCTGTCCTTGTGTCGCCGAGAGCGTCGCGGGCGCGGAGCATGGCGTCCCGGTGAGGGCCGAGTTGCCGCCCGACCGCGGCCAGGGGTTGCTTGACCTGGGCATCCCGGCGCTGGGCAAGGGCTTCGAGGTCCTTGGACACTTGGTCCAGTTCTGTCTGGAACTTCCGCCGTTGCCCTTCCCGGTATTCCAAGACCCTCTCCCGGTCCTTGGCCTGGGCGACGAGGCCCGCCCCCTCCGAGGCGTCGATCACGTCCAGCTCCGCCGGGTCGACGGGAAGGTCCACTTGGGGACGGTAGGGAGACGGAGTCTCGCTCACGTTGCGGCGGAGTCGGTCCAGCTCGCGGACCGCGGCCTCGCGATCGGCCTCGGCCAGCTTCTGGGCACTGGTCGCTTGCGCTTCAGCTGTGGCGGAGGCGTTCGACCGTTGCGCCAACTTGTCGGCCAACTCTTTGTGCGCTTCTTCGTGGCGGGCCAGCGCGTCGGACGCTTGGCGAACGGTCGCGGCCAACGGGTCGACGAGAGGGTCCAGCGGCAACAGCGGCGGCACACTGGCCAGCGCGTCGGATGCGGTGGGAGCAGTGCCGTTGCCGAACTTGGCGACGAGGTCGGCAATGGCGGCTCGACACTCCTCTGACGTCCGCTGCGCATCGGCCTGAGCGTCGGCGAGCTGGCCTTCCACCACCTTCTTCTGGGTGTTCGCCTCGGTTGCCTGCTGTTCCAGTTCCCGGGATCGGCTCTCGGCTCTCTTGGCGGCTTCTTCGGCCTCGGTCAAGCCTTCGTCCGGCGGCGGCGTCCAGCCCTCCGGGAGGTCGCGCTGACACACAGGGCAGTCGTCCCCCGGATGGAGGCCGTGGGCGGCCGCGGCGGCCGAACTGGTGCGACGGGCGCGGTCCCGCCGATCATTTGCCTCCTTGGCGACCGCTCTTGCATGATCGTGCTTCTTGACGGCTTCTTCGACCTCGGCTGCGCGCCGGGTCCGCTCCTCCTCCCGCGACGACACATTCGTGTGCGCGTCCTTCGCAGATCTGTGCAGACGGCTGCAACGGTCGTGCGCGTGCACGGCCTCGTCGCGACGGGTCTTCGCTGCGTCTTCAGCCTCGGCCAGGGGTGGTCGAAGCTGGGCATGACGTTCCTTCTCTTCCGTTGCTTTCGCCGCCGCTTCCTTGGCTTGGTCTGCCGCTTCCCGCTGGCTGGCGGCTTCCGCCTTCCTGTCGCGCATCTTGCGAGCGGCCTCGGTCGCTGCTTCCGCCAACTCGCGGAAGGTGCCCAGCTTCGCCAGTGCGTCTGCCACTTCGTTGCGTCCCGGACCGTCCTCGTCCGGCGGAAGGTTGTTCAGCTGATCGCGGACGCCGGCCTGCGTTTGCTTGAGCGCACGCTCTTCCTTGTCGAGCTGGCTCTCGGCCTCCGCAACGGGCGCGACCTGCGCCTCCGCCTCGTCGATCTGCGCCAAGCCCGGTTCCAGCCTGGCGCGTTGCGTCGCCGCGGTCTGCTTCCGCTCGGCGGCCTCCCGCATTGCGCTCATGGCTTGGGACGCTTCTTTCGCCAGCGCCGAAGCTTTCTTCGCACCTAGTTCGGCCGCTTCCGCGATTGCTGTCAGCTCCGCCAAGTGCGCCTCCGGGTCTTCCGGGTGTCCGTCCGCTGCGCCTTGGAGTCGCGCCCGGGTTTGCTGGACTTCCGTCAGCGCACGCGAGGCCATTTTGCCGACCTCTTCCAGGTCGTCGGTCGGCCACACCTTGCGCAGGACTTTGCCGCGCTCCGTGGGCTTGTCCTCGACTAGCAGCCGTGCGAAACGGCCCTGGGGCAGGACGACGGTGCGCAGGAAGGCGCCGCTGTCGAGTCCGATCAACTGCTCGACCCGCTCGTTGACCTGCCTGACCTGCTCCACCTGCTCCACCGCCGTGCCATCCTTGGTCAAGCGCTGCAGCTGAGCCCTTGCCTGCCCCACCTCGCCCTTGCCGTCCCGCCGCAATGTCCTGACGGCTTCCCATTCCTCCCCTGACACGCGGAAACGCAGAACGACCCGCATCTTGTTCGAGGTGTCGTTCATCAGCTCGCCGACTTGCCCCGCAAAGCTGGTCTTCCCGTAGAGAGCGTAGGTCATCGCCTCCAGGATTGAGGACTTGCCTGCTCCCGTGTCGCCGATGACGGCCATGTGATCGCGATCGCCGAAGTCGATCTCGACCTCGCTCCGGAACGACCGTAGCCCCTCGATGCGCAATGTCAGCGGACGCATGGACGGGTCAGCCTCTCGCCTCTCGCCTGTCGGCGGCCAGCGCCGCCAAGGTCTCGTCCGCGCGTGCCGCCAGACTCGTGGCGCCGAAGTCGTACTCCTCGTCCTGGCCGACGGTTCCCCGCGCCTGGGCGAAGAGGTCGCGCACCGTCTCGGGTGATGCGTTGCGCTGCCCGGCGGTAGCCGCCGAGTCCCGCCATTCCATGAACAACTCCTCCATCGGCGGCTCCTCTCCCGCATCGCCCTCGTCGTCGGAGATCGGCTTGGCGCGACGGTTGGCCACGTCGTTGAACACGTTGAAGACGGCGCACTTGGGCGACCACTCGGCCAGCTGGTCGGCCAAGTTGGGAATCGGCTCCTCCGACTCGACGCGGGCCTTGAGGATGACGCCGTTCAGTCCCCCGTCCTGGGCTTCTTCCTCCAGCTGGTCCAGCGTGCCCGAGAACTGGCGCAAGCGCCTGCCGATGGTGGGGAGCGGGCGGGGGTCGATCTGCGGGCCGTCGTCGTCGATGCGGACGACCACCACGTTCTTTTTCTGCGTAGCTTCGCCGAAGTCCAGGGGGATCAGCGAGCCGGCGTAGTGTCCCGTCGCGGTCCCGCCCGGAAGGAGCTGCGGGTCGTGAATGTGTCCGAAGGCGCAGTAGAGTGCTTGATCGAGCCCGTCGGGATGCGCGGCGTAGTCGTCGCCCACCGTGAGCCGCCGCTCCGAGTTGCCCGGCTTGGCGTTGTGCAAGTGCAGATGGGCGGCGTAGAGGACGATGCCGTCCGAACCCACGCGCGCCTCGGCGTCCGTCAGCAGTCGGCGGTTGATGGCTCTGATGCCGTCGGCGTAGTCGCCCTCGAAGCGTTCGTGCTCGGCGGAAGCGTAGTCTACGATCGCGCCGATCGGGATGAAGGGCACGCACGCCACCGCCACGGGCTGCTCCGCAATCTCCGGGTACTCCACGACCTCGGGCTGCACCACGAGCCGAAGGCGGCTTGGCCGTCCGGTGCCGGCACCGGCCAGCTCGTCGATCACACGGAAGAGTTCGGGCGAGTCGTGGTTGCCCCGAACGACCAGCGTTGGCGCCACATCCGCCAGTTGGTTGAGGGCGCGCACTCCCAGCCGCATCGCGTCGTAGGGGGGACGGTAAGCGTCAAAGAGATCGCCGGCGTGGACGATCAAGTCCGGCCGCGCTTCCTGCGCGATCTCCAGCAGGCCGAGCAGGGCTTCACGCTGGTCGGGTGTGCGGTCGTGGCGGCCCAGCCGTGCGCCCAGGTGCCAGTCGGCGGTGTGGAAGAGGATCATGGGCGGGGAATCTACGGCGACGAGGCGATGGGTCAAAGGGGCCAGCGTGATCGTGCACCGAACCGGCTAGAGCGAAGTACCTTCTCCACGCATCAGCCTCCAGGTCTTGTCACCATCGTCGTAGCTGACGAGCCCTCTTCGCCGCAAGTGCAACTGTGCATGGCGGAGGCGTCTCTTCCAGGCACGGCCGTAGTCCTCGCCTCTGATCTGGAAGTACTCGTTGTCGTCGCACAGTGCTGGCAGCAGTCGCCGTACCTCTTCCTGAATGCCCTTGGTGGTCATGGGGCCGGAGTCAAGAACGAAGCGAATCGCTTCGCCAAAGACAGCGTGGGCGCTGCGGTCCCCTACTTGCAGTGCTGCAAAGGTGGGCTTGGCTTGTCGCATCACGTCATCGAACCGATGCCTTGCTTCCTCCGTCGTACTGGCCGCGACTCGGGCGTAAGCATCGCGAAGATCAGCTTCCAACGGCACAAGATCGATTATGGTGTGGGTGCTCACGGGACTCCCCAGGCGCGAATATGCCAACATGTCCTTGCGAACCCGGAGCACTTGTTTGCTGTCGCGCAACAGGACGCCGTACTCGATATTCCTGTCAAGGCCTGACTGTGTGAGGTTGCCTGAGGTAATGATCGCAGAGTGTTCGTCGGCCAAGTACACCTTTGCGTGCAGGTGTGGCAATGCCACCAGCTCGGAGGACGCAGAGGCTTGTGCTAAGCAAATCAGTGCCGTGATGTCCAGCGCCGACGTGCCGACTGCCTCCGAGTCAATGGTGGTCAAGGTGGTCACTTGAACCCCTGGGCGCACTTGGTCGCAGAGCCATTCCGCTTCGGCAGCCTTGATGTAGGGCGTGACGACCAGAAGCGACTGACTTGCCGCCGATACCAGATCGGCCAAGCCGTCACGCCACCCCCGGCCCAGCAGCATGATGTCGTTCGCGGCCCCCCTCACAGCCCCAACCCCGGGTCCCTCCCCCCGTACGCCGCCATCCGCTCGGTGATCTCGTCGACCTTTTGCTGGTCCGCCTCCTTGTCGGCCAGGGCCTCGTCCTGGTTGGTGGCAAACGGCGGGAAGGGGAAGCGGACGGGGATCGGCTCGGGCACCACGGGCTGGGAAACCACCATCGTGCCGGGCATGAAGCGGGAGGCGCGGTCGCGGAGCGACGCCGAGAGGAAGCGGTAGGCTTCGGACTCGCCGGCGTCCAGGCGGCCGGCCACCTTGAGCGAAGCGTTGCGGGGCAGGGCCTGGGCCACCGCCGACGCCGCCTGCTGTGCGCCGATCAGCAGCACGCCCAGCGACCGACCGCGCTCGGCGATGTCCACCAGCAGCTCCTTGAGGGGCGAGTAGCCGTGGGCGGGGGCGTACTTGTTGAGTTCGTCGAGGACCACGAAGCGGAGCGGGGTGCGCCCGGAGCCCTGCTTCTCGTGCCACCAGCGGTCGAGGAGCGCACCGACGACGAAGCGCTGGGCGTCGTCGTGCAAGGTCGAGATGTCCACGACGTGTAGCCGCTTGTTCTCGTGGGACACGGGGGTCAGCCCGCAGCCGATCAGGGGGCCGATGTGCTTCCGCAACCGCAGAATCCGACGGAAGAACGCTTGGCGCGTGCCCTGCTGCGTGTGGCCGAACCAGTCGTGGGCTGCTTCGTCGCCTTCCGACGCGATCTTCTCCACCAGTTCCACGAAGTCGCCGAAGTTGCGGATCAGGTGTCCGGCCCCGGCCTGCGCTTCCGCTGGCTCTCGGGCCGCCAACCTGTCCGGGTTGTAGCCAGTGTCCTGGGGCACAGTGTGGGCGATCACCACCGCGCCCGTCTCGTCGCCCGCCAGCCGCTTGAGCCTGCGCAATAGCTGAATGCGGAACTGCTGCTCCACGAAGCCGACCTGGGTGGAGCGCTCGTCCTCCGAAGTGAAGCAGAACTGAAGCAGCTGCTCGCGCACGAACTGCTCCGGCGTCCACCCGTAGGCGGCCACGTCGGCGGTGTCGCGGCTGGTCGCGCCGGACACGGCGGTTCCGGCGGTGTCGGACTTGCGAGGCGCGTAGAGGCGGACCGAGCGGAACGGCCCAGGGTCGCTCACGCCCAGCGCCTCCCACTGCTTGCGCGGGTTGCGTTCCCCGTCGGCCGACGACTGGGCGGCGAACTCGGAGTTGGGCCGGTCGACGTGCAGCAAGTCCTCGCCCTTCGTGTTGAAGACCAGCGCGCGCACGCCCTCGCGCTTGCTCCGCCCGCCGAGAAGATCCCTGCCGCCCGGCGTCTCCAGCAGCTGGTAGAGCAGGAAGAGCGCGTAGGACGTCTTGGTGGCCACGCCCGAGATCCCCGAGATCGAGACGTGACCGCCGGAGCGTCCGTCCACGAAGCGCATGTCGGCGTACACCGGGTTGCCAGTGCTGTCGAGTCCCAAGGGAAGCTTGCCCTGCTTCATCTCGTCCTCGAAGAGGGCCTGCTGCCGGTGCTCGCCCACGGCTCGGAAGACGGTGGACCCTGCATGGGGCGACACGAAGAACTCGGGGACCGTTCGCAGGACGCAGACCTCGGCCCGGCGCACGTGCTCGGCGGGGAGCGTTCGGTCGGCGACGCGGGCCGTGTCGGACGGGTACTCGGCGCCCTCCAAGCGGGAGCGCAGTTCGGTCACGATTCCGTAGTGAGTGACTTGGTCTCCGTTCGGCAGGTCGGTGGTCACCGCCACCAAGTCGTCCAGTTGCACGACCGCGTCCGGGTCGAGAACGACGTGGAAGGTGCGCGAGTCGCTGTCGGTGGAGCCGTCGACGAGGCCGAGCCGGTGCTGGTCGCCGGTGCTAGAGGATTGGGTCATGGATGGTGCCGATCGTTGAGTTTGCGGACGACCTCGCGCACGGCGCGCTGGGCCATGCGTCGGCTGCCCAGAAGGCGGCGCAGGCGGCGCTCCAGCCCGGCCACCGGCGAGAGGTTGACGGGGGCGCGGGCGTCGCGGTGCAGGGCGGGCACGAAGCGGGGCAGCCATCCGGCCGCTTCGTCCACGGCGGCAACCGCCGCGTCGCGGCCCGGCTCGGCGGGGACCTCCAGCCGTGCGATCCCGGCCCACCCGCTGGCCCACGGCCCGGCGTCGCCGACACGAAGGTAGCAGGCGTACAGTCCCACACTGGTTTGGAAGAGGCTGGAGCGCTCGCCGGCGGCCAGCTGGGGCACCATTCGCCACAACTCCCGGGCCAGCATCCGGCGGTGGTGCGTCTTGACGTACCCGACCAAGCGGGCGTCGGCGTTGCCCCCGTTGGTCGAGCCGCGTCGGACGGGGTAGAGGGGGCCGTCGAAGACGGTGAGCCATCCAGCTTCGGAGAGCCGCTCGGCGATCGTCGCTTCCGCCGCCCGCATCTTGTCCCGAAGGTGGCGCCGGGCCGCTTCCGGGTCCTCTCCCTCCACGGCGAACGGCTCCCAGCGCCAGCCCGCCTTGTGCCGTGGGAGCGCGACGGGCTTTCCACCGGTGAAGACGACGGCGCGGCCCGTGGTGGCGTGGGCGACCTCGACGGGCCGGTCCGCCGTTGCCAGAGCAGCGCCCGCTCCCCAGCTCCCCGCCACGCCCATGCGGGTCTCGCCGTCTGGACCGATTCGAGTCAGCCGCGCTTCGAGTTGCATCACGCCGTCCACGAAGCAGAGCCGTCGGGGCCGGTCCGCGGGCGGGGGCCTGTGCGCTCGAAAGTCGCCTCCGTCCTCCACGACCTCGCACTCCACGGCCTCCGCCGCGTCCTCTTGAGCCTCGAAGCCGGCACCGTGGCCGAGTTCGAAGGGCTCCACGCCGATCGACGAACCGTCGGTGTCGGCGGAGATTGACGAACCGTCGCCGTCGGTGGAGATCAACGAACCCCCGTCGTCGGTGGATCGGTGGAAGGAGCGACTGGGGGATGTGGGACGAGAGATGAACGGTGCCTTGGGACGTGGGGCGGAAGGTGGATGGACTCGAATTCGACACGGGCCGGAAGACGCTAATGTTACTATGAAGTGCGACACCATGAGGCGCAAAGGGTGCCATGCGAGTGCTCCCCGTCTACCCCCGACCCCGCGAGAATCAGCTATGAGCGAGCAGGCTGCCGACATGACCGAGCAGGCCGCCGACGCCCCCGCCGCAGTCGCAGTCACCGGTGCCAACCGAGGCGTCGGCTTGGCAACGGCGCAACAGGTTGCCCGCGCCGGGCATCCGGTCGTCCTCCTCTGCCGGAGCGAGCGCAGGGGCCGGGAAGCCGCCGCGACGCTTGCGCCCCCTCGCGGGCGGCGGTCGCACCATGTCGTCCCCGTCGACCTGGCGTCACTGGACTCGGTGCGTGGCGCCGCCGCGGCCGTGACCGACTTGGGCGTGCCGCTGGCCGCCTTGGTCGCCAACGCCGCCGTGCTGCCCGGCGAACGGACCGAGAGCCGGGACGGATTCGAGGCGCAGCTGGCCGTGAACCACTTGGCCCACTTCCTGCTCGCGTGCCACCTCTTTCCGCTCCTCGACCGATGCCCCGGCATCGCCCGCGTGATCTCCGTATCGTCGGGTGCCCACCATGGCCCAGCGTTCGACTTCGACGACCCCCACTTTCGGCGGAAGCCCTACCGGCCTCGGGAAGCCTACCAGCAGAGCAAGCTGGCGAACGTTCTCTTCGCCAAGGCGCTGGCGTCGCGAACCGAAGCGCTGGCCTCTGGAACCAGGGCGTCGAGCGTCCAATCCCTCGCCCTGGGGCCCGGCGTCTACGACACCGAGCTTCTCAAGGACTACCTGTCGGGCGGCCCCGCGCTCGGGGCTCCGTTTCCAGTCGCCAACTCCCAGACCTCCGGACCGATCGTGGCCGACCTAGCCATTGGCAGGGCCGACGAGGACTTGAACGGCGGCTACTTCGACCGTGGTGCGCCCGCCGCCCCGTCGCCCGCTGCCCTGGACGAACGCGACCAAGAGCGCCTCTGGGCGTGGAGCGCATCCGTCACGGCGGCCCCGGAGCTTCCCCTGGCCGCTGTACACCAGGGCTGACGCCATGTCTGGATTGGACCGCATGGACCGCATCGTGTCCCTCTGCAAGCGCAAGGGGTTCGTCTTCCAGTCCTCCGAGATCTACGGCGGAGCCGCGTCGGTGTGGGACTACGGACCCCTGGGCGTTGAGTTGCGCCGCAACGTGGCGGACGCCTGGTGGTCCGACATGGTGCACGCCCGGGACGACGTGGAGGGGATGGACGCCGGCATCCTCATGCACCCCCGAGTGTGGGAGGCGTCGGGGCACGTCGGCGGGTTTGCGGACCCGTTGGTGGAGTGCAAGACGTGCAAGCGTCGCTGGCGGGCCGACCACTTGGCCGAGAGCACCTGTCCGCGCAAGCCGTCGCTGGCTCCCGGAGCGCACAAGGAGTGCGAGATCGGCGAGCCGCGCCTCTTCAACCTCATGTTCAAGACGTTCATGGGGCCGGTGGAGGAGGACGCGGCGGTGGTCTACCTGCGGCCCGAGACCGCCCAGGGCAGCTACGTGAACTTCCTCAACGTGCAGCAGACGAGCCGACAGCGCGTGCCCTTTGGGGTTGCCCAGCTGGGGAAGGCGTTCCGCAACGAGATCACGCCGGGCAACTTCATCTTCCGCACCCGCGAGTTCGAGCAGGCGGAAATGCAATACTTCGTTGAGCCCGGCGCCGACGACGAGTGGTTCGAGTACTGGCGCGACCAGCGGCTGGCTTGGCACCAGGAGATGGGCGTGCGCCCGGAGAAGCTGCGGCTGGCGGAGCACGGCCCCGACGAGCTGGCCCACTACGCCAAGGCGGCGCTGGACATCGAATACGAGTTCCCCTTCGGCTGGCAGGAGCTGGAAGGCGTGCACAACCGCACCGACTTCGACCTCTCCCGTCACCAGGAGTTCTCGGGGAAGCGGCTGCTGTACATCGACCCCGGCTCCGGCAAGCGCTTCGTGCCCTACGTGGTGGAAACGGCGCTGGGCGTCGGCCGCGCGGTGCTGGTGGTGCTGGTGGACGCCTACCGCGAAGAGGATGTGGCTGGCGAGAAGCGGGTCCTGCTGTCGATTCACCCCAAGCTGGCCCCCGTCAAGGCCGCCGTCTTCCCGCTGGTGAAGAAGGACGGGATGCCCGAGACCGCCGCCAAGCTTCACCAAGCGCTACACCGCGCCCGCATCCCTTCATTCTACGACCAAGCCGGCTCCATCGGGCGTCGTTACCGCCGTCAGGACGAAGCCGGGACGCCTTGGTGCCTCACCGTGGACGGCCAAACCCGCGAAGACGGCTGCGTTACCGTCCGCGACCGAGACACCCTGGCCCAGGAGAGGGTCGGCTTGGAACATGTGACTGGCTGGATCCGCGAGCGGCTGGAGTAGGGAGGCGAGCCGTCAGATGAAGATCACCGAGCTGCGCATCGAGAACTTCCGGTGCTTCAAGAAGGCCAAGCTGCGGATCGCCCCCGTGACGCTGATCACTGGGGCCAACAGCGCCGGCAAGAGTTCCCTTGTGGCGCCGTTGCTGGCCTGGGCCCAGACCGACGGAATGCCTGCGCTACTGTCGACCAACGGCCGCCACGTGGAAATGGGCGGCTTCAGGGAGATGGTGCATGGGGGCCGCAAGGATGGCGAGATCAGGATTGGACTGGATATGGATGCTTCACCAAAGGCGGATTCGCAATTTGTCGTTGATGCCACATTCGGGGAAAGTACGGCTTCATCGGGCTTGGGGCTGAGAGCCCTAGAGATCGACGGAAGCTACTACACGGTACGCGTTAAGCGATCTGAAGCCGAGTACGAAATGACATATGAAGCTAACCCTCGCGACTCGAAAGTCATTAGCAAGATAGCCAAGATTGTCGAGTCTGCAGAGGTCAGTAAAGAATCGGCTGTCCCTGATTCTGACTTACTCACTACAGTACTCGCAGGAGTGCTCGAAGTCGAGACGGGACAGCTGCTATCGTCTGGCGGAAAGTCTGGCCCGCGACAGACCATCGAACGTGGCAAACCGATGGTGGGCGGCGTTGCACTGTCAGAACCGGCGAAGATGTTCGAGGCCCTGTCCGCAAACCAAGATGTGCTAGGGTCCGTTGTATGGTATCGAGTTACCCAGTTGGCCCAGACACTGCAAAGCGAACTGAGTTTCGTCAGTTCCTTTCGACTTGCTCCCCAAAGAACGTACTATGAAGTTGCCAGAGCCAGCCTGGCGGTGGGGCGGCACGGCGAGAATTACGTTGAGCAGATTGCCCAATGGACGGCCGCGAATGCACGGCAACTAAAGCACCTTCGCAGTGACCTGGAAGAACTCGGCATTCTGTCTGCTCTCGAGATCGGTCGCCTGGGTGCGGGGCGCATGGAGCTGATGGGGCAACCGAAGCCGGACGCTCGACTGACCAACTTGACCGACCTTGGCTTCGGCACAAGCCAAGTGCTGCCGGTGCTGGTCGCCGTCAACCAGCTGAATCCCGGCAGTGTATTCGTCGTCGCTCAGCCCGAGACCCACCTTCACCCCGAAGCCCAGGCCCGGCTCGCCAGCTACTTCGTCCGACTGGCCAAGAAGCGCGGCATCACCTTCATCGTCGAGACGCACAGCGAGTACCTGATCAACCGGCTTCGGCGGCTGGTGGCAAACGGCGAAATCGCTGAGGAGGACGTGTCGGTGGCACATGTCGAGAACACCGGCCGGGAGGCGCAAGTGCATCCGGTCGAGCTGAGGGCGGACGGTCAGATCGTTGGAGCACCGAAGGACTTCTTTGAGACCCACATGATGGACGTAATGAAGCTTGCCATGGGAGAATGAGCGCAGATGACGATGAAGCATGTGAAACCAGACTTGTTCGTGGACTCCAACCTGAGCGGACACTTCGCCAAACCGGTGAAGCCAGAGTACCGCGAGCTGATTCGGTGGTTGAACGAAGAAGGATGCTTGGTCGTGTGTCAGTCATTGATCGTGGAGTATCATGATGCTGTCCGAGGGGCGACGTCGCCGACCACGCTGGTAGAGATCGTCAACAGGTTGCAGCGCGAAGGCCGTCTCAGACGTTTCACCAAGGACAAGCTCCGGGAGTTCCTGATTAAGCCCTCGGTCCAGCGCCGCCTCTGCTCCAACCGAGCCGATCACGACCTCATCAAGATCGTCCTGCTCAGCGACCGCAAGCTCGGCCTGTCGGAGGACCGGAACCTCGCTCGCGACATCAACACCTTTCCTGGCCACCAAGCGCAAGTCGCAAGCACTCCGTCCAAGATCGACTACCGCACGTAAGTCGTCCTGTCGCAGCCGCGACTGGCCAGAACTGCCCGCCCGGGGTAGAATGACCAGTCCGCCCTAGCCCAAGCCTAGTGGCCGCCTCTGCGGCCCCAGCCGAATCGCTGGCATCCGCGCCCCCGCGCCCGTCTCGGCCCCCAATCCCCCAAGGAGCCCCGTCCCCCATGTCCACCCGATCCCAAGTCTTCTCTTCGCGCTGGGGGATGCTCGTCGCCATGCTGGGCATGGCCATCGGCACGGGGAACATCTGGCGCTTTCCCCGCATCGCGGCGTCCAACGGGGGTGGCGAGTTTCTGGTCGCGTGGGCCGTCTTTCTTCTCATGTGGTCGGTCCCGCTCCTGATCCTGGAGTTCGGGATGGCGAAGGCCACTCGGCGAGGAACCGTGGGGTCGTTCGTCAAGACGCTCGGGCCCAAGTTCGCCTGGATGGGCGCGTGGGTGGCGTGGGTGGCCACGGCGATCCTCTTCTACTACACGGTCGTCATGGGCTGGACGATCCGCTTCTTCATCGCCACGCTGACGGGCGAGATCCCGTCGCCCTCCAACGCGCCGACCCAGTTCTGGGACGCCTTCAACTCGACGCCGCAAGCCGTCCTCTTCCACGGCCTGGCGATTGCGCTGGGCGTCTTCGTGGTGTCGAAGGGCGTACGCGGGATCGAGAAGGCGGCCAAGATCCTGATCCCGTCCCTTGTGATCTTGGTGGTGGTGCTGGCGGTCAAAGCGGTGACGCTGCCCGGAGCCGGCGCCGGGCTCGCTTTCCTCTTCACGCCCGACTTCTCCGCTCTGGGCGACGCCAAGCTGTGGGTGGAGGCGCTCACCCAGAACGCTTGGGACACGGGCGCGGGCTGGGGCTTGGTCCTTTCCTACGCCATCTACATGCGTTCCAAGGAAGACACGTCCCTCAACGCCTTCGTCATCGGCTTCGGCAACAACTCCATGTCGCTCCTGGCCGGAATCATGGTGCTGTGCACGATCTTCTCGGTGATGCCGGAGGCCGCCAACGAGATCGTGGGCGCGGGGAACGAGGGACTGACCTTCATCTGGGTGCCCCAGCTCTTCGCGCAGGTTCCGGGCGGCCAGTTCTTCATGGCGCTGTTCTTCATGGCGCTGGTGTTCGCCGCGTGGTCCAGCTTGGTGGCGATGATCGAGCTCTCGGTGCGCGTTCTGATGGACTTAGGGGTGACTCGCAAGCGCGCCATCGTGGCCATTGGCACGGCCGGCTTCCTGCTGGGCATCCCGTCGGCGTTGCGGATCGGCTTCTTCCAGAACCAGGACTGGGTTTGGGGCGTGGGCCTTATGCTGACCGGGCTCTTCTTTGCCTTCGCTGTGGTCAAGTACGGCGTGACCAATTGGCGGGAATCGTTCGTGGACACGCCGGACTCGGACGTGCGCGTCGGGCGGTGGTGGGACTGGGCCGTTCGGCTGGTGATCGTGGAGGCCGTGGTGCTGCTGGGTTGGTGGTTGTGGGAGGCCGCACGGGGCAAGAGCTTCGCCGAGGCGTGGACGCTCATGTCCAGCTACAACGCGGGTACGGTGGTGATCCAGTTCGTGGTGGTGCTGGCCGTCCTCATCGCCGCCAACGGCTGGCTGGCGCGCCGCGCCCAGGCCGCCGCCGGGGACAGTTGACAGCAGGGCGCCCGCCCTCCATCGCCCACGCCGAACCCGCATGGCCGTTCACGACGCCTACGCTCGCATCACGCCCTACGAGCTGCTCTTTCCCGCTCCCGACTGCCCGGACCAGCGATTCCCGGCCGTTGAGTCCGAGGCCGTCGCCAGGGGAACCGACCTGACCAACCCGGCCGCGTTCGCGACGTGCGGGGCAGTGCAGGGCATCCTCGCCGACCTGCGACCGGAGGACGATGGGCCCGCGCTCGGGGAGGAGCCCGCACAGGCGTCCGGCCATGCTCACATCCTGTACTTCGCCTTTCAGCTGTGGCGGACGCGCCCGGTCGTCGCGTTGCTCTCCCGAGCCACGCTGCGCTCGCTCCCGGACGCCGACCCCCTGACGACGGGCTGGGAGGCAGACCTGGAAGGCCGTGCGGGCTACCTTCAGCTGCCCCAGCACATGGTTTGGGCGGAAGAGCCGGGGGCCGAACGGCCCGAGTCGGTGGACGGCTTCTTCTGGTCGGCGACTGGCCGCGACGCCCTCCACGTCGCAGCAGTCACGGGTATGCGTCCGGGACGCCCCGGCTACGGCTTCGTTCCGGTTCCGCCCCAGCCCCTCGTCTCCCTCTCCGACTGGACGGCGTCGCCCGCCAGAGAGGACGGCCCAGAGTTCGCCGCCAACCTTCCTGGTGGCGAGATCGACGGTCTCCTGGGAATCCGCACCCCCGCCGAAGTCTTCAAGCTGCTGGCGTTCGCGCTGGAGGCGTTCTCGCTAGAACGGTGGGCGCGGCACGGCGTGGCCGCGGCAACGGCGGCAAACCTGGAAGCGTCGCCGGACAGGCCGCCCGCCCAACCCGGAGCCTTTCCCAAGCCCACGCAGCTTCGCTACGTCGTCCTCTGATTCCGGCGACTTGCCGACCTGCCCAAAGCGAGTAGAATCCCACCCATGCCCCGAGAATCCAAGAAGGCCCGGAAGGAGCGCGCCGCCCGCGTCTACGACCACTTGGCGGACGAGTACCCGGACGCCCAGTGCGCCCTGAACTACGGATCGCCCTTCCAGCTGGCGGTAGCCACGATTCTGTCGGCCCAGTGCACCGACGTCCGGGTCAACATGGTGACGCCCGAGCTCTTTCGGCGGTACCCCGACGCGCCTGCCCTGGCGGACGCCCAGCAGGACGAGCTGGAGGAGCTGATCCGCTCCACCGGCTTCTTCCGCAACAAGGCGCGGAGCCTGCTGGGCATGGCCACGGCGGTGACGGAGGACCATGGCGGCGAGCTGCCCCGCACCATGAAGGAGCTGGCCGCCCTCCCCGGCATCGGACGCAAGACCGCCAACGTGGTCCTGGGCAACGCCTTCGGCATCGACGAGGGCGTGGTGGTGGACACCCACGTTAAGCGCCTGTCGGGCCGCCTGGGCTTTACCGCCGAGACGAACCCGAACAAGATCGAACGCGACCTGATGGCGCTCTTTCCCAACGAGACGTGGACCATGCTCGCTCACCTGCTCATCTACCACGGTCGCAAGGTCTGCCCCGCCCGGAAGCCGCGCTGCAACGAGTGCGCCGTCTCCCACCTCTGCCCCTCGAGTGCCGTCTGATGGCGAGCGCAGTCTGATGACGAGCCCGAGCCGTGCCGACGCCGTGGCGCTGATGGAGGAGTGGGTCGCGAGCCCGGCGCTCCGGAAGCACCTGTACGCCGTGGAGGCCGCCGTCCGCCACTACGCCCGCCTCATGGACGAGGACGAGGAGCTGTGGGGCTTGGCTGGGCTCCTCCACGACCTGGACTGGGAGAAGCACCCCGACGAGCATCCCCACATGGGCGTGCAGCGGCTCCGGGAGCTGGCGTACCCTGAGCCCGTCGTCCGCGCCGTCCTCGCCCACGCTTGGCCCGACCGCTCCGACGTGGCGCCCGAGACGCCCTTGGACAAGGTCCTCTACGCCTGCGACGAGCTCAGCGGCTTGGTGTACGCCTGTTGCCTGGTCCGCCCCAATGGAATCGACGACCTGAAGCCCAAGTCCGTGGTCAAGAAGCTGAAGGACAAGGCGTTCGCGGCGGGCGTCCACCGAGACGCCGTGCAGCGCGGGATGGAACTGATCGCGCTGGACCGGACCACCCACGTCCAGAACGTGATCGACGGCCTGCGCACCGTGGCGGATGTGCTGGAGGTGAGGGGCGTCGACCAGGCCGCGCGGCGCAACCAGCGGCGTAGCCAGCCGCCAGGCACCCCAGCGTGAGCGATCAGCCCCGCGTGAGCGCGCCCACGAGCGTCGAGGTGGTGTGCGCACCTGCGCCCTGCTCGCTGGACGAGTTGATCCGACGCGTCCGGCCCGTGCTGCGCGCCGCGGGGGTTAATCGCGCCGTGGCGTTCGGGTCCTGGGCTCGTGGAGAGGCGGACGGCTTTTCGGACCTGGACTTGGCGGTGGTCGCCGACACGTCCTTGCCTCGCGTCGAGCGGGGCTTGGCGCTGGCGGCCAAGCTGGACGATGCGCTGCCCCTGGTGGTAGACCTGATCGTCTACACGCCCGAAGAGTTCAGTGCGGGCGAATCGCGCGGGTTCGGCATCTTTGACGCAATCGCTCGGGAAGGCGTGGAGGTGTACCGGGCAGGACAGCATCCGGCCGAGGACGCCGTCCCAGGACAACCTGGACCGCTCCCATGACAGACGAGGCTGCTCCCATGAAGCTGCGGCTCGCCCAAGAAGTCCTCCTCCTCCTGTTGGACGAGCAGGCCGGCGACTTGGCGTCGGTGCCAGAGGTCCGTTTGCACCACGCGCTCGCCGGTGCGGTGCTCATGGACTTGGCGTTCGAGGACCGGATCGACACGGACCTGGAGAAGCTGATTCTGGTGAGTGCCGAGCCAGTGGGCGACGACTTGCTGGACCCGGTGCTGGCCCGCATCGCCGCGAGCGCAAACGGTGCCCCGGACGCCCACTCCCAGCAGGGCAGGGTCGCCGAGCAGGGCGGGGTCGCCCAGCAAGGCAGAGTCGCCGACGTCGAGCACTGGCTGCGCGAAGTAGCCAAGGACGGCGACGCCATCCGCGAAGCCGCCCTGAGCCGCTTGGTTCAGGCTGGCATCCTCGAGTCCTCCGAGCAGGGCCTGATCGCGCTATCGCGGTACGTGCGCCGCGCCCGTCGCTACCCGGTCGCCAAGGGAGCCGCCGCCGGCCAGGCGAAGCAGGAGGTGCGGCTCCGAGTCATGCAGGTGCTCTTCGACGACGACGTGCCCGACCCCAAGGACGCGGCGATCATCGGGTTGGCCGACGCTTGCGGCCTCTTTGACGGCGTATTGGCGCGGGACGAGCTGGCCGACGCTGCAGAGCGCCTGGACGTGGTGCGCCGACTGGACCTGATCGGCCGCACCGTGTCCCAGCTCGTCCGTGGGCTGGTGGAGGAGGCGGACCGGGCGGCCGAGCGCCGCCGCGCCGCTACGCCGATCCCCTTCGCCAAGGGCCTGCCAGTGGTGGGCTGCGCCTTCGAGGCCCGAAAGAACCTGACCGACTTCCTGGTGAAGAAGCACCTGGAGCTGGGTCCGCTCTTCAAGGTCAGGTTCCTGGGCCACGAGGTGTACATCCTGGCCGGACAGGAAGCCAACACCTGGGTGCACAAGCACGGCAAGCGCTACCTGCGGTCCTTCGAGCCGTGGAGCGGGTTCTTTCAGCAGCTGGGGCTCTCCAAGATCCTCACGGCGATGGACGGCGGCGAGCACGTCCGCTTCCGGCGCTTCAACGCGACCCTGTACTCCCGGGGCCGCTTCGAGTCCAACATAGACACGGCGGTGGAGATCGTCCGCAGCGAGATCGACGCCTGGGCGGGGCGCTCCGTTGGCGGCGTGCACGCCATGCAGCGCATCGTGTCGCGGCAGCTGGGCACGATCCTCACGCATTCGAGCCCCGCCGACTACATGGAAGACTTCCTCTTCTTCTTCGACACCCTGCTCACCACCAAGATCGCGCGCCGGCGGCCGATGTGGCTCTATGCGCGCCGATTCCGGAAGGCTCGCAGGCGAATCGAAGAGGCCGTCGCCCAAGTGGTGGCGGACCACAAGCCCGGGGGACCTTGGGCCGAAGCGGACGACATGGTGAACGACCTGCTGGAGCTCCACGAGTCGGACCCGGTGCTCCTCCCCGAGACGGACCTGATCTTCGGCGTCATGACGCCCTACCTGGTGGGGCTGGACACGGTGGGCGTCAGCTCCGCGTACATGCTCTACTCCCTCTTCAAGCACCCGGAGGTGCTGGACCAGGTCCGGGCCGAAGCCGACGCCATGTTCGCCGAAGGTCCGCCCACTGCGCGAAGCCTGCGCCAGCTGGAGACGACCCACCGAGTGGCGTTGGAGACGTTGCGCCGGTACCCGATCGTGCCGGTCATCCCGCGCCAGGTGTCCACCAGCTTCGAGTTCGCGGGGCACCGCGTCCCAGCGGGCGAAGTGATGCTCGTGGCGGCCACCGTGTCGCACTTCGTTCCCGAGCTCTTCCCCGATCCGTACACCTTCGACATCGACCGCTACCTGCCCGATCGGGCGGAGCACCGCCAGCGCAACGCCTTTGTCCCCTTCGGGCTGGGCTCCCACCGCTGCTTGGGCGCCGGTTTCGCCGAGGCCCAGATCATCCTCAACTTCGCCACGGTCGTCCACGAGGCCGAGATCGCCATGGACCCGCCCGGCTATGAGCTCACCACCTCTACCCTGCCCACGATCCGCCCCGACAAGCGCTTCCGCTTCAGGCTGACGGGCAGGCGCTGAACGATGGCGGTTCGCTTGCTTGCTCCGACACGGCCGCGTCGCCATCTTCCAGCCTCTGGGAGGTCGGCGACATAAGGACCGAGAACCAGAGGACCTGTCTCCCATGACCACCACCGCCTGGATCACCATGCTCGCCGTCATGACCTTCGTCTGGGGCGGCTTCCTCGTCGTGCTTCGCACCGCCGTCCGGAGGGAATCGGGCAAGGACGAGACCGACGAGACCTGAGAGACCTAGTCGCCTAGACGCTTCTAGTCGCCTAAACGCTTCTCGCCGCCGCCCGCTTCTAGTCGCCGACGCCCTTCTAGCCCCCCGCCGCCCCCAGTCGCCGACGCCCCCCTAGCCGCTGACCCTTGCCCAAGCGCACGGACCTCGAGTCCATCCTGATCCTCGGATCCGGCCCGATCGTCATCGGGCAGGCTTGCGAGTTCGACTATTCGGGCACCCAGGCCGTGCGCGCCCTGAAGGAAGAGGGCTACCGGGTGGTCCTGGTCAACTCCAATCCGGCCACGATCATGACGGACCCGGACTTGGCCGACCGCACCTACGTCGAGCCCCTGACCCCCGAATGGGTCGCCCAGGTGGTGGAGCGGGAACGGCCCGACGCGCTCCTCCCCACGATGGGGGGGCAGACCGCCCTCAATATCGCCATGGACCTGGACGCCGACGGCTTTCTGACCAAGTACGGCGTCGAGCTGATCGGAGCCAACGCGCGCTCCATCCGCATGGCGGAAGACCGAGAGGAGTTCTCGGCGGCGATGGAGCGGATCGGCCTGGCGGTCCCCCACGGCGGCTTCGCTCGCAACATGGAGGACGCCCGTCGCATCGTGGCCGACACGGGCTACCCGGCGATCGTGCGCCCCTCCTTCACCCTGGGAGGCACGGGGGGAGGCACGGCCTACAACCTGGCCGAGTTCGAGGCCCAGGTCCGCAAGGGACTCGCAGCCAGCCGCATCGGCGAGGTGCTGATCGACCGGGGCGTCCTGGGCTGGAAGGAGTACGAGCTGGAGGTGGTCCGGGACGGCGCCGACAACGTGATCGTGGTGTGCTCCATCGAGAACTTCGACCCCATGGGCGTTCACACTGGCGACTCGGTGACGGTGGCTCCGGCCCAGACCCTCTCGGACCGCGAGTACCAGACGATGCGCGACGCCGCGATCGCCATCATCCGCGAGATCGGCGTGGAGGCGGGCGGCTGCAACATCCAGTTCGCAGTGGACCCGTCGACCGGCGAGATGCTGGTCGTGGAGATGAACCCCCGCGTCTCGCGCTCCTCGGCGCTGGCGTCCAAGGCCACCGGCTTCCCCATTGCGCGAGTGGGCGCCAAGCTGGCGGTGGGCTACCGGCTGGACGAGCTGCCCAACGACATCACACGCACCACGCCGGCTTCGTTCGAGCCCGCGCTGGACTACGTGGTCGTCAAGTTCCCCCGCTTCGCCTTCGAGAAGTTCCCCAGCGAGGACGACACGCTGGGCGTCCAGATGAAGGCGGTGGGCGAGACGATGGCGATCGGGCGCACCTTCCGCTCCGCTTGGCAGAAGGGGCTCAGGGGACTAGAAGTGGGGCGCCCCGGCTGGGTCACGGGCGACCGCTTGCAGGACGACGGCTTGGAGTCGGACTCGCCCGAAGCCCTCCTCGCCGCCGTGCGCCGGCCCACCACCGCCCGCAAGTACCAGCTCAAGCGCGCCCTGGAGGCCGGCGTGGAGATCGAGCGGCTGCGCCGAGCCACGGGAATAGACCCTTGGTTCCTGGATCAGCTGACCCAGATCGTCGAGACCGAACGCTGGTACGCAGCACTCGCCGACCCCGGCCCCGACGACCTCCGCCGCATGAAGCGGGAAGGGTTCTCCGACGCCCAGCTGGCCGCCCTGCGAGAGGAGGACGAAGCCGCCGTCCGAGAGCGGCGGTGGGCGTGGGACGTCCGTCCCACCTACAACGTGGTGGACACCTGCGCCGGCGAGTTCCCAGCCGAGACGCCGTACTACTACTCGTCCTACGAATCGGAGGACGAGTCCCGGCCCTCGGACCGGCGGAAGATCGTCATCCTGGGGAGCGGCCCCAACCGGATCGGCCAGGGGATCGAGTTCGACTACTGCTGCGTCCAGGCGGTGCTGGCCCTGCGGGAGGCTGGCTTCGAGACGATCATGGTCAACTCCAACCCGGAGACCGTCTCCACCGACTTCGACGTGAGCGACAAGCTCTACTTCGAGCCGCTGACGCTGGAGGATGTGGCCGAGATCGTGGAGCGGGAGAAGCCGGAGGGGGTGATCGTCCAGCTGGGCGGACAGACGCCCCTGAACTTGGCCAGGGGGCTGGAAGAGCTGGGCGTGCCGATCCTGGGAACGTCGGTGGACGCAATCGACCGGGCCGAGGACCGGAGGCGCTTCGAGCGCGTGTGCAGGCGGATCGGGGCCCGCGTCCCCGACAACGGGACCGCACTCAGCGAGGCGGAGGCGCTGCGGGTGGCGCGGCGGGTGGGCTTCCCGGCACTGGTGCGCCCTTCGTACGTGCTGGGCGGCCGCGCCATGGAGATCGTCTACGACGAGGACTCGTTACGGGACTACTTCGCCCGTGCGGTCCGGGCGTCGCCGGACCACCCGGTGCTGATCGACCGCTTCCTGGAAGACGCCTTCGAGGCCGATGTGGACGCCCTCTCCGACGGAACCGACGTGATGGTGGGCGGGATCATGCAGCACATCGAAGACGCGGGCGTCCACTCGGGGGACTCGGCGTGCGTTCTGCCGCCCTACCTGCTGAGCCCGGCCCAGCTCGACGAGATGCGACGGCTGACCCGCAGCTTCGCGCTGGAGCTGGGCGTGGTGGGCCTGCTGAACGTCCAGTACGCCGTGAAGGACGGACAGGTGTACGTGCTGGAGGTGAACCCTCGGGCGTCCCGCACGGTGCCCTTTGTCGGGAAGGCGACGGGGGTGCCGCTGGCGCGCCTGGCGGCCCGGGTGATGGCGGGCGAGACGCTGGCGGAGATCGGCGTGCCGTCGGAGCCGCAGGTGAACGGCGTGGCGGTGAAGGAGGCGGTCTTCCCCTTCAACCGCTTCGACGTGGACACGCTGCTGGGACCCGAGATGCGCTCCACGGGCGAGGCGATGGGCGTGGACGACTCCTTCGGAATGGCCTTCGCCAAGGCGCAGGTGTCGGCGGGGAACAGCCTGCCGGGGGCGCGGGAGAGGGCCGCCAAGTCGGTCATCGTGACGGTGAACGACGCCGACAAGCCCACCGTCACGCCCCTGATGCGACGCTTGGCGGACCTGGGGTTCTCTGTGTCGGCGACCCGGGGCACCCGCGAGTACCTGCGCCAGCTGGGGGTGGCCTGCGAGCGGGTGTACAAGGTGGGCGAAGGGCGGCCCAACATCGTAGATCGGATCGTGAGCGGTGAAGTGGGGCTCCTGGTCAACACGCCCCTGGGCAAGAGGTCCCAGTACGACGACTACGCCATGCGGCGCGCGGCGATCGCCTTCCGCGTTCCCTACCTGACCACCATGTCCGCCACCAGCGCGGCGGTGGACGCCCTCACCGCGACCCGCACGCGCCGGCCCGAAGTGCTGAGCCTCCAAGAGCGGATCGGGCGAGGCCGGGTTGAGTCCAGCGAGGTGTCCGGCGGGCGGTCCAGCGAGGCGCTTCCGCTTGGCGACGCCTCCGGTCCAGTGGAGTAGCCGCCGTGGCCACCGGGTTCTTCCTGCACCCCTCCGCCGTCCTCCACGACACGGGCTGGGGACACCCGGAGCACCAGGGCCGCCTGCGCGCTGTGGCCGCAGCCGTCAAGGACGACATGACGGTGCTTCACGACCGGGTGACGTACGTGGAGCCGAGCACCTCCGCCTCTACGAAAGAGCTGTTGCGCGTGCACTCCCCGCAGTTGCTGGAGACGGTGCGCGGGGCGACGGCAGAGGCGGCGAACCACGGCCGCCCCGTACCCGTCGGAAGCGAACCGGACACCCGGGTCTCGGGCGCGTCGTGGGAGGCCGCGCTAGGGAGCGCCGGGGCGGGGCTGGACGCCGTGCGGGGCGTGGCGGAACGCCGGTTCCGAAACGCCTTTATGGCGGCGCGCCCCCCGGGCCACCATGCGACCCGCGACGATGCGATGGGGTTCTGCCTCGTCAACAACGTGGCGGTGGCGGCGGCCGACCTCCTCGCCCGGGGCCAGGCCGACCGGGTGCTGATCGTGGACTGGGACGTTCACCACGGCAACGGCACCCAGGACATCTTCTACGAGGACCCGTCGGTCTTCTTCCTCTCGCTGCATCAGCACCCCCACTACCCGGGAACCGGCGCCGCCCACGAGATGGGGCAGGGAAGGGGCGAAGGCTTCACGCTGAACGTCCCCCTGCCGGCCGGGACGCCCCGAGAGGAGTACCTGCGGGTCTTCGCCCAAGTGCTAGAAACATCTGTTTCCCACTCGGCACCCGACTTCGTGCTGGTGTCGGCGGGGTTCGACGTCCTGGCCGGCGACCCCTTGGGCGGCCAGCTGCTCGAACCCGAAGACCTCCATGTGGTGACCTTGATGCTGGTCGAAGCGGCGGAACGATGCTGCGACGGCCGCTTGGTCGTCTTCCTGGAGGGCGGCTACGATCCGGCTCGCACGGGCCTCGGCTGTGTGGCGATGCTCCGCGCACTGGCGGGGGTGAAGTGGAGCCAACCGGGATCGAACCGGTGACCTCTGGCTTGCAAAGCCAGCGCTCTCCCAGCTGAGCTATGGCCCCATGAGACCGGCGCGAACCGGCCTAGAAAGCTAACCCCGATTCCGCCAGAGAATAGGATTACAGGGCTTGGCGGCGGGCTAGATGCGGATTTCTACTCCCTGAAATGTCCCGTCGGATGTCCCATCATGGGGCCGTCAGATGTCCCGACATCATGCCGTTTCATGTCCCGTGTCGTGTCCCATATTGTTGGCGGCGACCGTCGCCCCGTTGCTTGCGGCTTCCAGCAACTCGTCCCCCGTGTTGCAGTCCACCACCGCGTCGCCGACCCGGGCCAGCTGCTCCGCGCCCATGGCCCGCACCAGCCCGGCCAACTTCTCCGCCGTCTCCGCCCCGAACCGTCGCGACGCCAAGCGCACCAGCATCGTCGCCCAGCCTTCCGTGCGACCCTGCTCGCGACCCCGCTCCAGGACCTGCGGCTGGGTGCTCTCCAACCACTCCGTGTACGTCTGGCCCATCTCTTCTACCTCCGTCGGTTGTTCGATCCGCTCCTTGATCTCGCCCAGAACCTCGTCCGGCACATCGGGTGCCCACATCCGCTCCACCGTCCACTTCGCGAACGCCTGCCGGGCCGCCAGACACTCCGCGCCGCCCCACCGCTCTGCCAGCGCCCGGTGCACACGCGGAAAGTTCGGCCACGGGTCCAGCTCCAAGGCGGCCAGCCAGTGCATCAAGCTGTCCTCCGACAACAAGTCTTCCGCGAACTCCCGCAGCAAGTCAAGCAACTGAAGGTGCTTCGCCAGTCAAGCCTGGCAGTGAACAAACGTCCGCCGTCGGGCGTACTGTTTGGTGGACCCACGCTGCCCGTTCCCTCCGCGCCGGGAGGCCCTCGGTGTACATCGCCTGCATGTTCTGCAACAAGCCGCTGGGGACTAACGAAGTCCTCGAGACCTTCCCCGTGGGCCGCCGCTTGGCGTTCGACGCCGCCAAGGGTCGGCTCTGGGTGGTCTGCCGCAAGTGCGAGCGGTGGAACCTGTCGCCTCTGGAGGAGCGGTGGGAGGCCGTCGAGACTTGCGAGAAGCTTTTCCGAGGCACCCGGGTGCGCGTCTCCAGCGAGAACATCGGCCTGGCGCGGCACCCGGAGGGGCTGGAGCTGGTCAGGATCGGCAAGCCGCAACGCCCAGAGTTCGCGGCGTGGCGCTACGGCGACCAGTTCGGGAGGCGCCGGCGCCGCTACATAGCGGTCGCTGTGGGCGCCGGCGTGGTGGTCGGTGCTGTTGCGGTGGGTGGGGCGGTCACGGGTGCGATCAGCGGCGCCGTCCTGGGGCAAGTGGGCAACTTCTGGAACGTGATCGTCAACGGTCGCACGCTGGTGAAGCTCCGAACCGACGACGGCGTCCAGATCAAGCTCAACCGTCCCGACCTCTTGGGCACCCGCATCCGGGCCGCCGACGGGGAGCCCGGCTTCAGGCTCCAAGTCCGCAAGCGCAAGCGGAAGCACTGGTTCGAGGGCGGGGAGGCCCAGCGCTTCGCCGGCGCGATTCTACCCAGGATGAACCGAGCCGGAGGCAAGCAGGAAACGGTCCGACAGGCGGTCTCGCAGATTGAGGAGCAGGGCCACCCCGAGCGTTTCCTGCTGGATGTGGCCGACGGCAACCGGTGGCGCGACAAGCACGGCGTCCCCGGCTACGTGAACAAGATGCCGACCCCCACGAAGCTGGCGCTTGAGATGGCGCTTCACGAGGAGCAGGAGCGCCGGGCGCTGGCAGGCGAGCTTTGGCTGCTGGAGAAGGCGTGGCAGGACGCCGAGGAGATCGCCGCCATCTCCGACGACCTTTTCCTGCCGGAGGGGGCCAAGGAATTCATCCGCGAGAAGTGACCCGAGGCCGACCCGGGTCTTTAGCATGGCTTGGCTTAGCTCTCTCCACGCTCCCACGCCACGGAAAGTCCCACGTAGGCGCCCCGGTCGGGTCCCGGCTCGAAGTAGCGGCCGCCGAAGGCGTTCACCACCACCGAAGAGGCGTAGCGCGCGTTGGCGACATTGGTAACCCCGACGAAGGGGGAGAACCGTGCATCGCCGGCCCGCAGTCCCGGTGCGCCGAAGCGCACATCCAGCAGCGCGTAGCGGTCCGCCTCCGCGTCGTTTGCGTCGTTGGTGGGGACGCTGCCCCGCATCTCCAGGCGCACCTCGCCGAACCACGGTCCGACGGTGGCGCGAAGGGCGGCTTCGACCAAGTGCGGTGCCACCCCGGGCACCCGGTTGTCGTCGAAGCGCTCGCCGTCCACCTCGAAATCCACGAAGCGCGCGTCCGTGTATCCGTAGGCCAGCCGGGCCGTCAGTTGCGGCGACAGCACCACTCGGGTCGACGCCTCCAGACCCCGCACCCGGGAGCTGCCGGCGTTGCGGTAGAACCTCCGTCCCGGAGCCGCGGGCACCTCGAAGGGCACCAGCTGGCCGGAGATCTGCGACGAGAAGACGGTCAGGTCGTAGGCGGTCCGGCCGTTCTCGCCCCTTGCGCCGCCCTCCACAGTCCATCCCTGTTGCGGGTCCAGGCTAGCGTTGAAGCCGCCCGCCCGGTCCGGCTGGTTGGAGAGCTCGGTGGTGGTGGGCGTCTCGAAGGAGCGAGCTACCGACGCGAAGAGGCCGTGGTCCCCCAAGTCCAGATGCAGGCCCAGCGAAGGACTGAGCGCGCTCATCGTCCGCTCGCCCGAGTCGTCGGGGTTCTCTGGACCGGTGAAGCGGTCTTCGGCGCTGAACGAGAAGCGATCGAAGCGTAGCGCGCCCACCGCGTTCAGTCGCCGGCTCGCGGGCAGGCGCAGCTGGCCGAAGACTGCCGCGGTGCGAACGCCTTCCTGCTGGTCCAGCACCACGGTGCCCCGCTCGCCGCCTTGGTTGGCGAAGTTCCGTCGGTCGTCGCTCTGGAGCTCGCCTTCGGCGCCGAAGTCGAAGCGGGCCGTGCCGGCTTCCCGGTTCCACTCCCTGGCCAACGCCAAGCGAACGCCGCCGCCGTTGCGCTTCAGGTCCACCACGCGAGTGGGGATCGGGTTGTCGAGAGTCCGGCGCACTCCGTACGCGGAGAGGTCTGCCCGCAAGCCGCCCAGGGGTCCGCGCCACGCCAACCCGGCCTGTCCCTGGCGCACATCCTTTCGAGTCCGCCGGGCCACGTTGAAGCCCCACGCCTGGTTGCTCCCCTCGTCGAAGAGGCTCGACGGGAGGGAGCCGGGGTTGAGGGCGCTCAAATCCAACCCGATCAGCCGCGCCGAGAGAACGCCCCCGCCTGCGTCCAGGTCGAAGCCGGCGTTCAGGGTGCTTCGGGTCGCGCCGCTGTAGGGGTCTTCGCCCGATTCGGAGACGTTGTTCCGGAAGCCGTCAAAGCGGCTGCGAGCTCCGCTGGCCCGGTAGTTGAGCCCGCCCGCGGTTCCCGACACCGTGGCTTGCAGGCGGAGCAGTCCGTCGGAGCCCGCCACCGACACTGCCTGCCAGCGAGCGGGGCCCGCGAAGGGCTCGGCGGTGGTGAAGAGCAGGACGCCGCCTGCACCGTTGCCGTAGAGAGCGGCGGCTGGCCCCCGCAGAGCCTCGACTCGCCCCAGCGAGCCCACGTCCAGGTGGTCCAGGGTGGTCTGGCCGTCGGGAAGGGTGGCGGGGATGCCGTCCACCAGAACCTTGATCCCCCGGACCCCGAACTGGGCGCGTGCGCCGAAGCCGCGTATGGAGATCCGTTCGCCCACGGCCGGGTTGTAGCGGTTCTGCACGCGCACGCCGGGCAGGCCGTGAAGTGCCTCCTCGATGAAGACGCCGGCGACCCCTTCCGACAGATCGGAGCCAGCCAGCACCGACGCCGAGAACGGCAACCGATCCAGGCGGGCGGGGGAGCGCAGCACCGAGACGACCAGCGGAGCGAGGGTGACCGTGTCCCGCGCGCTCGCCTCCTGCGCCGCGACGGCGTAGGCGTATCCAGGCGACGGCAGAACAGCGCCGACCAACAAGAACCACGGCGCGGAACGCAGGATTCTGCTCATGGGACCCGCAGGTCGAAGATGGCGAAGTGGCTTGCCGAGGACACGGTGACGGTGTTCTGCGTGCGGGCGATCAGGTCGGAAGGCGAATAGACGGCGTCTAGCCCCGCAGGTGCGAGTTCGTCGTCGTGCTCCACGACGGCCACCTCCAGCGTCGTGTCCACGGGCACCCAACAGGCCAAGTAGCGGCCCGCGGCATTGGTGGTGGCGATCACCGCGGTGCGCTCCTCCTGCATCCGCACGTCCCGGACCTCTCCTTCCTGGTCTGCCTGCAGGCCGTAGGCCCGAGAAGTCACCCGCACCAGCGCCCCCGCAACCGGGACGCCGGCATGGTCGACGACCCGTCCCACCAGAATGCCCGTGGAGCGCGCCACTGCGCCCGACACCGACATGCGATCCGGCGTTGCCTCCATGTCGCGGCAAAGTCGGGCCAATGCGCGGCCGATCGTGGGCGCCGAGAAGTTGACCTGGGCCGGCGTGCCGGCTCCCTCCACCACCTCCACCAGGAAGGGCTGGGCGGTGTAGGAGAGCCGATCGAGGTAGGGATGGGCGAAGTTCACCGAGTACGTGCCGGGCCGCAGGCCGGTCATCTCGAACCGTCCTTCCCAGTTGGTCTCCACCTCCATTCCCGTCGCCTCGATGAAGACGCGCGCGCCGGGCAGGCCTTCCTGCAAGCTGTCGAACACGATCCCGGCGATCCGTCCTCCGTCCTCCGCTTCCAGAACGACGCCGTCGTTGCCGTGGACCCGCAACACCTCGCCCCCCTGCACGGCCACGCCTTCCAGCTCCGTGGCCAGCTGTTGCGTGAGGGGGTTGGTGGCCGTTCTCGCCCGGGGCATTCGGATCTCCCACGAGTTCACGATCCACGTGCCGTTGGGCAGCGCCTTGAACTCGACCCGACCTCCGGGACTGCTGCGCATCAGCACGTCGGGAAGGCCCAAGTTCCGGTAGTCGAACTCCAGCCAACGCAGCTCGGCGGACTCGGAATCCACCCACAGCGTGCCGCCGATCTCGGGGACCCGTCGCCTGGGAACCGGCTCGAAGGCGAGGCCGATCAGTCCCGGAGCGTCGTCCGGGTCGTCCCTGAGGCGGAAGCAGTGCGTGTCGAGGAAAGCGTCCGAGAGAAGCACTTCGGCGTCGGGGGCCCAGTAGACGGACTCGCGGGCTGTGAGTCGGGCGAACCCCTCGGCAACGAGGGAGTCGGCGGGGCGGGAGACGAACGGGGCCTTGCGGTAGCCCTGCTGGTACGCCCGGCTCTCCGACAGGACCCGTCGCCCCTCTCGGTCCAGCTGCCGCGTCACGCCCCTCATCTCGTACTGGTACATGCCCCGGTCCTGGGTCCACGCGGCAGCGGCCAGAGCCTTGCGCGCCTCGTCCCATACCTGGGTCACCGCCAGTCCCTCGTCGGGCCGCACCCGACATCGCCGGTCGCCCTCGGCCTGGACGCCTTCCAGAGAGATCGCCTCCACACTGGCCTCCAGGCGGATCGACAGCGTATCGCCGGCGGCAAGCTGGAAGGGGTCGGAAAGCGTGGTGGCGTAGCCGATCCGCTCCGCCCGCAACCAGTACTCCCCGGGAACGCGGGCCACGAGTTCGAAGAGGCCGCTGTCGCGAGTGAGGCTCTGTGCGGCGTCCACCCCTCCCGGCGCGACCAGCGTCACCATTGCGCCGCCCACCGGTCGAGCGTCGCCGATCTCCACCAACCGGCCGCGAACGACCTGGGCGGCCTCGGCGGGAGATGCGAGCGGGAGCGCGCCGCCCACAAGCACGAACCCGGCGAGGAGTGCCGCCCGCAACGCGCCCATGGCCGCCCGACACCCGGCCGCCCGCGAGGCCGCCCGCCGCTCCGCCTCCCGCTCCTCGTCCACTGGACGCCTCCAAAGTGTTCGCACCATGTTCATCCCGTTGCGCCGGCTCCACGCCCGAAGATGCGCCGCTGATCTTACCATAGTGCATCGGGGGCGGCCGGTTCCACTAGCGGGGGCAGCCGGTTCCACTAGCAGCGGTTCCACTAGCAGCGCCAAGAAGGAGTCACAGAAAATGGTGCGTTCACGAGTTCGTTTTCGCCTTGCAGCGCCGGTTGCGGGCCAAGTTGCGGCCGGGAGCCGGCTCCGAGTCCCGGGCCGATTCGGGGTTGCGGTCGCCTGCGCGGCCGCTTGCCTAGTCGCGACGAACCGCGAAGCGCAAGCCCAGAAGGGCGGCTACCTGCCGGAGCACTACTACCGGCTCGTGCAGGTCGGCGAAGTGGCGGTCTCTCCAACGGGCGACTGGGTGGCGTTCACGGTGACCACAGTGGTCGAGGAAGGCAACCGCCGGCACCGGGAGGTGTGGCTCCAGCCCCTTTCCGCCGGCAGGCCCGACGGAGACGCCTTTCGGGCCACTAGCCCTGCCGAAGAGTCCAGCGAACCTCGGTGGTCTCCCGACGGCTCCTTGCTGGCCTTCTCGTCCTCGCGGGGAGACGATCCCAACCCCATCTGGTTCCTGCGGATGGACCGACCCGGCGGCGAGGCGTTCCACCTTGAAGGGGTCGAGGGGCCGCCAGTCTGGTCTCCCGACGGGTCGAAGATCGGCTACGTGAAAGCCCCCGAGGACGACGGGGACGCGGAATCGGAAGAGGGCGACGGCGCGCAACCGCCCGAGGGACCCGCCGCCCGCAAGGGATGGATCGCGCCTGACGCGGTGAGCCGGACGGTGGATGCGGATCGCTTCGACGGGCGAGTGGTCACGTCGATCCGCTACAAGCGAGACGGCCGGCTGTCGTTCCAGCCTCACTACTCGGTCCGCGCGAAGCGGCAGCTCATGGTGGTGGACGGCGGCGGCGGGACTCCCCGGCAGCTGACCGAGCTGGCGTTCGACGCAGGGGCGCCCACATGGTCCCCGGACGGCCGCACCTTGTTCTTCACGGGCGACGAGCGGCAGGACGAGGAGCTGCGCAACGAGAACTCGGGCGACATCTGGGCCGTGGACGCCAGCGGAGGGACGGTCCGCCGCCTGACCACGAACCCGGGCACCGAGAGCACCCCCGCCGTCTCGCCGGACGGACGGCGACTGGCCTTCCTCTCCACGCCGGAGCGGGGCGCACAGACCGATCTGCTGGTGGTGGAGATCGGCGCCGGCGGCAACTTCCGAGGCCAGCCAGCCAACTTGACCGCGGCATGGGACTTGCGACCAAGCGCGCCTCGCTGGTCGGCCGACGGCAGCGCCGTGCTCTTCTCGGCGGGCGTCCAAGGGGCCAGCCACCTCTTCCGGGCCGCCGAGGGCGACTCGGTGCGCCAGATCACGGCGGGGCCGCGCCGCCTGTCGTCCTTCTCGTTCTCCGACGACGGGGAGGTGATGGCCTACGTGGCCACCGACGCGACGACGCCGGGGGAGCTCTACGTGAGCCGGGGGGAGGGCGCCACCGAGCAGAAGGCCACGGGCTTCAACGACGAATGGCTCTCGGAGGTGGAGATGGAATCCGTCGAGGAGCTGATGTGGACCGCGGAGGACGGGACCGAAGTACAGGGCTGGCTGGTGAGGCCGGTCGGCTTCCGGCGAGGCGGGTCGTACCCGATGATCCTGAAGATCCACGGCGGACCCCACTCGGCCTACGGTCACACCTTCTTTCCCACCTTCCACGTGCTGTCGGCCGCCGGCTTCTTCGTGCTCTACACGAACCCAAGGGGCTCGTCCGGCTATGGACACGCCTTCCAGTACGCGACTCGCGGCGATTGGGGGATCGTGGACCGAGAGGACTACCTGGCGAGTGTGGACGAGGCGCTAGCGGCGTACCCGGAGATCGACTCTGCGCGGATCGGCGTCTCCGGCGGCAGCTACGGTGGCTTCATGACCAACTGGCTGACGGCCACGACCGACCGCTTCCACGCGGCAGTCACTTCGCGCTCCATCTCGAACTGGGAGAGCTGGTGGGGCACCTCCGATGCCCAGGGGCTGACGGAGTACGAGTTCTTCGGGCCGCCTTGGGAGCAGCGCGACCTCTACCGGCGGCTCTCGCCGATCTCCTATGTGGAGAACGTGACCGCGCCGACTCTGATCATCCACAGCGAGAACGACTACAGGACCCCCATCGGCGATGGCGAGCAGTGGTTCATGTCGCTGAAGAAGCTGGGCGTGCCCGTGGAGATGGTGCGCTATCCCCGATCGTCGCACGGCCTTTCCAGGACCGGCGAGCCGTGGCTGCTCGTGGACCGACTCGAGCGGATCAGAAGCTGGTTCGTCCACTTCCTGATCGAGAACCCGCCGCAGGACCGGGCGGCCACGCAGGGCGGACGGTAGGGACGGGGACGCCGGGGTTGCGGCAGGCGGCGACCATGTCGCGGACCGTGGGAGTTCAGTCGGCTGGGGACCGGTTGGCGCACCTGCCGCCGGCGCCGTTCGCAACGCGGCGCACGTCGGTGCTCGCGGCGCTGGGGGGAGGTGCCATGGTGCTGCCCGCGTCGCCGACGCGCTTCAAGAACGCCGACGCCGAGTACCGCTACAGGCCGGATTCGGAGCTCTTCTACCTGACGGGATGGGAAGCGCCGGGTTGCGTCGCCGTGTTGCGCGGCTTCGCGGAACGGGAGCGGTTCGTGCTCTTCGTGGAGGGTCGCGACGAGGCCAGGGAGCTATGGACGGGTCCGCGCCCCGAGCTGAGCGACGTGCGGCAGCGCTTCGGTGCCGACGCCGTGCACGCGCTGGAGGAGTTCCCCGAGCGCGCGCCGAGCTTGCTCCGGGACGCCGACGCGCTGCACTACCGCTTCGGAGCGTCGGAGGCTTGCGACCGAGCGGTGAGGGCGGTGCTTCGAGACGGCCGGCACCGACGCCCCCGGTCCGGGAGGGGCCCGGTGGGCACACTGGACCCGGGCGCGACGCTCGACGGCCTGCGGCTCCGCAAGGACGAAGCGGAAACGGCGCGGCTGCGGGAGGCGGCGCGGATCACGACAGCCGCCTTCCGGGAGGGCCTGGCGGCGGTGCGACCGGGGGTCGGAGAGTGGGAGGTGGAGGCGGCGGTGGAGGCCGGCTTCCGACGCCGGGGCGCGGACGGCCCGGCGTTTGCGACGATCGCCGCTGCGGGCGCCAACGCCTGCACGCTCCACTACACGGCCAACGCCTCGCGGATCGGCCCGGGCGAGTTGGTGCTGCTGGATGCGGGCGCCGAAGTGGGCTGCTACGCCGCCGACGTCTCCCGAACGGCGCCCGCATCGGGACGGCTGGAGGGCGCGGCTCGAGATGCCTATGCTGTGGTGCTGGCGGCCCGTGGCGCGGCGCTGGCAGCGTGCCGGCTCGGCGCGTCGCTGGTGGACGTGCACGAGGCGGCAGTGCGGGTGCTCGCGGAGGGACTCGCGGCGATGGGCGTGCTGGCCGAGACGCCTGTTGAGGCGGTGGAGACCGGCGCGTACCGGTGCTGGTTCCCGCACCAGACCTCTCACTGGCTGGGACTGGACATCCACGATGTGGGCGCGTACCGGGAAGGCGCGCCGCTCAGGGCAGGCGAGCCGCTCCCGACAGGCGGCCCACCCGAGCCGGTCCAGCTCGAACCGGGAATGGCGTTTACCGTCGAGCCGGGGCTGTACTTTCCTCCGGGGAGCTGCCCGCGAGTGCCCGAGCTGGAAGGGACCGGGATCCGGATCGAGGACGATGTGCTGATCACTCGGGATGGCGCCGACGTGCTCACTCGCCACTTGCCGGCGGACCTGGAGGCGATGGAAGAGATGGTGAGCGGATGAGCGGATGAGCGCAGGCGAGTCGCGGTTCCTGAAGCGCCTGGCCGAACCGGGCCCGCTGGTGGCCGTCGAGCTCCGGCCTCCCCGGTCCGGCTTGGACGCGACCCGTAGCATGGACGTCTGGATCGACATGCACCACGCGCTTCAGCGGCTGGGACGCCAAGGGACGTTCGTTCTTCTCACCGACGACGCTGTGGGCGACCGGGAAGAGGAGAGCTTGGCGCACTTGGCCGCCAACCTGGGCGCAGAAGCTGCCCCACGGGGCGCCGGAGCCGGAGCCGGGAGCTTCGACCATGTGCTCCCGTTCCTCACGTGCAAGCATCCGCTGGCGTACTGCCGCCTCTTTGCGCGACGAGCGGCGGAGCTGGGCGTGGCGGGCGTTACGGTCGTCGGCGGCGACCGTTGCGAGGGCCCTCCGCGCTGCGTCCCCCACGGCCGGAACCTCCGGCGCATCCTGCGGGCAGACTTGCCCGATCTGGCGCTGGGAGGGTGGGCGAACCCCCATCGAGACCCGGTCGAGCAGGCCCGCTTCGTGGCCGGGGAGGACTTCGAGGCGGACTACGTGCTGACCCAAGTAGTGTCGCACCACTCTCTGGCCCAAGTCGAGCGCTTCCAGTCCGAGCTTGCCCGGCATGGCGTCGCGCTGCCCGTCGTCTACGGCGTCTTCCTCTACCGGAGCGCGAACCCCCGCACCCTGAAGCAGCTGGGTCGGTTCTTCCCCGTGCCGGCTGCGGAAGTCGCCCGGGAGTTCGACGCTGGCCTCGGCCCAATCGAGATCTGCGCAAGGACGATCCGCGCACTGAGGAGCGCTGGCGCCGACAAGGTCTACGTCAGCAACCTAGGTGCTCGGGACGGCCCGCAGGCGTTGGCAAGCCTTGCGTAGTGGGTGCGCCGCTGCATAGTGCCCGGCAGGAGCCGCGGGCTAGGAGCCGCTGGGCCAGGAGGCGTCGGGCCAGGAGCCGTCGGGTCAGGTGTCGCTGGCAACGAACGCCCGGGCCCGCTCGACGGACGCCACGACCTGGACGCCAGCCACACGCCCCTGCAGCGCGTCCATGACTTCGCGCGCGACCTCCATTCCCTCGTTCAGGGCCTGCTCGCTGCCCCGCGACGCGGCCCGGCGCATCCGCTTCACCACCCGGTCCGGCACGTAGATGCCGGGGACCTCGTTCTGGAGGAACTCGGCCTGGGTCGGGCCTTCCAGCAGCAGGACCGTCGCCAGCGCGGGCAGCTCCGCGCCCCCCGCAGCCGCCTTCGCGTCGTCTAGGAACGCCAACAGGTGGTCGGCGTCGAAGACGGGACGGGTTGCGGCCCAGTGGGCGCCGGCGTCGGCCTTCCAGTGAAACCGTTCCAGCTCGAGGGTGCGGTCGCGTGCGCCCTGGTTGACGACGACGCCGGTCACGAAGCGCGTGGGCTTCCCCGTCTCGTTGCCGGAAGGGTCTCGGCCAGCGTTCAGGCCGGAGACCACGTTGGCCAGCCCCACCGAGTCCACGTCCACGTCGGAGCCGAAGGTGGGATACGGGCCGCTAGTATGAGGCTTGCCGGTGGCCAACAGCAGGTTGCGCACGCCCGTGGCCGCCGCGCCCAGCAGGTCGCTGATCAGGGCGGAGAGGGACCGACCGCGGCACGTGTAGTGCAAGATGGGTTCCAGGGAGCCGTCCTCGGCTAGCCGCGCCGCCGCCGCCGCCGCGCTCATGCGCGCCGCACTCGAGTCCGCGTGCACTACGGCGGCCTGGGCGCCAGCCTCGGCGAGGTGCCGGCACTCGGCCAGCATCTGGGAAGCGTCCCATCCCCGGGGGGGCACGACGCGGACAGCGGTTGCGAACGTGCCGGCTGCCAGGAGCGCGCCAAGCCGGGAGCGACCCCCAACCGGCGCGTCCTCGGCTCGAGGCGGACGCTCCAGCTCCCGAACCACCCGCACCGGCGGCGTGCGGGGCTGGATCGCGGCCACTTCCTCTCGGATGCGGCGGATGTGCTCCGGCGTCGTCCCGCAGCACCCGCCCACCAAGCGTGCACCGGCCCGGACGAGCCGACGGGCGTAGACGGCCATGTAGTCGGGCTCGGCCAAGTACATCTTCCGGTCGCCCACGGCGCGGGGAAGTCCGGCGTTGGGCTGGGCCGACACGGGCAGGCGCGTTGCCGCGGTCATCCGTTCGACCCCGTCCAGGATCACGGCCGGCCCCACGGAGCAGTTGAGCCCCACCGCGTCGGCTCCCCACCTCTCCGCCGCCCGCGCCGCCTGCTCCACTGACGCGCCGAAGCTGGTGGTGCAGTCCTCGCCGACGGTCGCCTGCACGACGATCGGGAGGTCGCAGCGGCGCCGAACCGCCTGGAACGCCTGCTCCAGCTCGGAGAGGTCGGAGAACGTCTCCAGGAAGAATCCCTCCACGCCGCCGTCCAGCAGGCCGTCCACCTGCCGGCCGAAGTGCTCGCAGGCCTCTTCCAGCGACGTGGGTCCCAGCGGCTCGACTCGCACCCCCAGCGGACCCACGGCGCCGGCGACGCTCGCTCGGCCGGCCGCAACCTTCGTCGCAAGGCGGGCCGCGCGCGCGTTGAGCTCCTCGGTGCGCTCGTCGAGCCCGTACGAGGACAGCTTGACCGGGTTGGCGCCGAAGGTGTTGGTCTCGATGATCTGCGCGCCCGCCCGGACGTACTGTTCGTGAACGTCCTCGACCAGGCCGGGGTCGGTGGCGTTCAGCTCGTCGTAGCAGACGTTCATGAAGACGCCCCGAGCGTACAGCACCGTCCCCATGGCGCCGTCCACGATATGGGCTTGCCCGTCGCCCAGCATCTCCCGCAGATCAGTCATCGGCGGAGTCCCGCTCGGCATCGTCGGACTCCTGCTCGGCCAAGTTGGGGCCCAGCCAGCGCGACGCTTCCTCGACCGGGACCCGGCTCCGGGCTGCGTAGTCCTCCAGCTGGTCGTTGCCGATCCGTCCGACGCCGAAGTAGAAGCTGCCGGGGTGCCCGATGTAGAGACCGGCGACGGAGGCGGCCGGCGTCATGGCGCAGCTCTCGGTGAGCGAAACGCCGATCGACTCCGGGTCCAGGAGATCGAACACCCCGCGCTTGAGGGAGTGGTCCGGGCACGCCGGGTAGCCCGGAGCAGGGCGAATCCCCGCGTACTCCCCGGCGATGAGCTGAGTGTTGGCAAGCGACTCGCCGGAGGCGTACCCCCAGAACTCGGTGCGCACCCGTTCGTGCATCCGCTCCGCCAGGGCTTCGGCCAAGCGGTCCGCCAGGGCCTTGGCGAGGATGGCTTGGTAGTCGTCGCCCCGCGCCTCGAACTCGGAGGCCAGCTCCGCCACGCCGAGTCCGGCGGTGACCACGAACGCCCCGGCGTAGTCAGCCGCTCCGGAGCCTGCCGGCGCCACGAAGTCGGCCAACGAAAGGTTCGGCCGCCCCGGCCCCTTGCGGAACTGCTGGCGCAAGCAGGGGAAGACGGCCCGGGGCTCGCGTCGGGACTCGTCGGCGAAGAACAGCAGGTCGTCGCCGTCGGAGACGGCCGGGTAGAGGCCGATCACGGCCCGCGCTCGTAGCAGCCCCTCCCGACGGACGCGTCGCAGCAGGGCCAGCGCGTCGGCGTGAAGGCTCGTCGCTTGCGGGCCCACCTCCGGGTCCGAGAGGAGATCGGGAAAGACGCCCTTGATCTCCCATGCGCGGAAGAACGGAGTCCAGTCGATCCGTCCCGCCAGCTCGTCCAGGTCGTACGAGTCGGCCGCCCGCGCGACGGGAGAGGCCGCGGCGCCGTGGCCGTGGGCTGCGACGGGCGCTCGATCCCGTCCTGACCCTCCCTCTCGGCCTGCTGGAAGCGTGCGCGTCCCCAAGAAGGTGGGGCGCACGGGCCGGTACCGGGTCCAGTCCAGCTGCAACCGGTTCCTCCGGGCCGACTCCAGGGAGAGCAGCGGCGCGCGCCGACGGACAGCGCCCTGCCGCCTGCGCCGGATCGCCTCGTACTCTTCCCGAACGCCGGCCACGTAGGCGGCTCGTCCGGCTTCGTCCAGCAGATTGCCCACCACGCCCGGACAGCGCGAAGCGTCCAGCACATGCACCGTGACCCCCGAGTAGCGCTCCTCGATCTTGACGGCGGTGTGCACCCGAGAGGTGGCGGCGCCGCCGATCAGCAGCGGCACGGTCGTCCCGCTTCGCTCCATCTCGCTGGCCACGTGCACCATCTCGTCCAAGCTGGGAGTGATCAGCCCCGACAGCCCTACCACGTCGGCGCTCACCTTGCGGGCCTCGGCCAGGATCGCCTCGGCGGGAGCCATCACGCCCAGGTCGAAGACCTCGTAGTTGTTGCACTGAAGGACCACCCCGACGATATTCTTGCCGATGTCGTGCACATCGCCCTTCACCGTGGCCAGCACGACCCGGCCCGCGGAGCGCAGCCCGTCGCCGGCCGTCTTCTCCCGCTCCAAGTAGGGCACCAGGCGGGCCACGGCGCGCTTCATCACCCGCGCGCTCTTGACCACCTGGGGCAGGAACATCTTCCCGGCCCCGAAGAGGTCGCCCACCGCGTTCATCCCCGCCATCAGCGGGCCTTCGATCACGTGGAGCGCCCGGTCTGCCGCCCGTCGCGCCTCCTCCACATCCTCCTCCACAAACTCGGCGATCCCGTGCACCAGGGCGTGGCGCAGCCGCGACTCCACTGGCGCGTCCCTCCACGCCAAGTCCTCCGTGTTCCGAGCGGCACTGCCCCGGTACCGATCGGCCAGTGCCGTCAGCCGCTCCGTGGCGCCTCCGTCGCGGTTGAAGAGCACGTCCTCCACGGCCTGCAGAAGCTCGGGCGGCAGCTCGTCGTACACGGCGATTGATCCCGCGTTCACGATCCCCATGTCCATGCCGGCTCGGGTCGCGTGGTAGAGGAACGCCGAGTGCATCGCCTCCCTCACCCCGTGACTTCCCCGGAAGGAGAACGACACGTTGCTGACGCCCCCGGTCACCAAGGCGCGGGGCAGCGTCTCCTTGATCTGCCGCGTGGCTTCGAAGAACGCCGTCGCGTACTCGTCGTGCTCCGGGATGCCCGTTGCCACCGCAAAGACGTTGGGATCGAAGATGACGTCCTCGGGAGGGAAGCCTTCCTGTCGCACCAGGATGTCGTAGGAGCGGGCGCAGATCTCCACCTTCCGCTCTGCCGTGTCGGCTTGGCCAACCTCGTCGAAGGCCATGACGACCACCGCAGCGCCGTAGCGCCGGGCCAGCCGCGCCTTCGCCCGGAACGCCTCCTCCCCGTCCTTCAAGCTGATGGAGTTCACCACGGCCTTGCCCTGCACGCATCGCAACCCCGCTTCGATCACCTCCCACCGGGACGAGTCGATCATGAACGGGACGCGGCATATCTCGGGCTCCGACGCCAGCAGCCTCAGGAAGCGGACCATCGCCGCTTCCGAGTCCAGCAGTCCCTCGTCCATGTTCACGTCCACGATCTGGGCGCCGTTGCGCACCTGTTGGCGGGCGACCTCCAGAGCCCCCTCGTAGTCTCCCTTCCGCACCAGGACGGCGAAGTGCCGGGAGCCCGTCACGTTGGTGCGCTCGCCCACGTTCACGAAGAGGGAGTTGGAGCCGATGTTGAGAGGTTCCAGCCCCGACAGGCGGGTCTCGACGGGCCGCTCCGGCGGCTTGCGGGGGGGTGCGCCCTTGACGGCTTCCGCGATGGCGGCGATGTGATCCGGCCCCGTTCCGCAGCATCCCCCGGCGAAGTTGAGGAGACCGGCGCGCGCGAAACCGCCCATCGTGCGGGCCATATCCTCGGGCGACAGGTCGTAGCCGCCGAACTCGTTGGGCAGTCCGGCGTTGGGATGGCAGCTGACGTGGCACTCGGCGACCGACGACAGCTCCTGCAAGTACGGACGCAGCGCCTCGGGTCCCAGTGCGCAGTTGAGGCCGACGGAGAGGGGTTCCGCGTGGCGCACCGAGTTGTAGAAGGCTTCCGGCGTCTGGCCCGTCAGGGTGCGCCCGCTCTGGTCGGTGATCGTGCCCGAGATCATGATGGGGACGCTGGACCGGGAGGCGTCGGCGTCGGCCCTGCCCGCCATTGCCTCGGCCCTGCCCGCCGGCGCCTTGCCTTCGCCCGCCAGCACCTCCAGGATCGCAAAGATCGCGGCCTTCGCGTTGAGGGTGTCGAAGACGGTTTCCACCATGAGCAGGTCCACGCCGCCCTCCAGCAGCGCCACGACCTGTTCCTTGTAGGCGATGCGAAGCTCCTCGAAGTCGACGTTGCGCGCGCCTGGGTCGTCCACGTCCGGGGAGATCGACGCGGTGCGGTTCATCGGCCCCAGGACGCCGGCCACGAAGCGAGGCTTCTCGGGCGTTCGGGCGCTGTACTCGTCGGCGGCTTCGCGAGCGATGCGGGCGGCGGCCAAGTTGATCTCGCGCACAGCGTCCTCGACCCCGTACTCGGACATGGGGAAGCGAGTGGCGCTGAAGGTGTTGGTCTCGACCACGTCGGCGCCCGCCGCCAAGTAGGCGCGGTGGATCTCGCCGACCACATCGGGGCGCGTGAGGCTTAGGACGTCGTTGTTGCCCAGAAGGGCACGGGGGTGAGAAGGGAAGGCGTCGCCCCGAAAATCGGCCTCGCCCAGGCCGCACCCCTGGATCATGGTGCCCATGGCGCCGTCCAGGACGAGGATGCGCTCGTCGAGAAGGCGCGCGATCGGGCTCGCCGGCGGGACCCGGCCGTTCCCTCCGCTCCTCATATCCTGACCTGCGCGGTGTAGAGCTGACGGTAGCGCCCCGGGTGCCCGATCAGCTGGTCGTGCTTGCCCCGCTCCACGATCCGCCCGCCCTCGACCACCAGGATCAGGTCGGCGCGCTGAATCGTGGACAGCCGGTGAGCGATCACCAGCGTGGTTCGACCTTCCCTGAGTCGGGCCAGGCTCTGCTGGATCAAGGTCTCGCTCTCCGTGTCCAGGCTGGACGTGGCTTCGTCGAGGATCAGTATGCGCGGGTCGGCGAGCACGGCCCGGGCGATCGCCACCCGCTGGTGTTGCCCTCCCGACAGCTTGACTCCCCGTTCGCCGACCATCGTCTCCAGTCCGTCGGGAAAGCCCCGTGCGAACTCCAGCACGTGCGCTCGCTCCGCCGCTCGTTCCACCTGGGCGGCCGATGCATGGGGACGGGCGAAGTGAATGTTTTCCCTTATCGTCCCGGCAAAGAGGAACTCGTCCTGCAGGACCAAGCCCAGCTGCCGTCGGTAGGAGGCCAGCTTCACTTCGCGGATGTCCACTCCGTCCACCAGCACCCGGCCTTCGTCGGGATCGAGAAAGGACGCCGCCAGCCCCGCGATCGTGGACTTGCCCGAGCCCGAGCTGCCCACGAGCGCCACCACCATCCCCGGCCGGGCCGCAAAGCTGATTCCCTGCAGCACGGGCTTGTCGGGCGTGTAGCGGAAGTGCACATCCTCGAACTCCACGTGTCCGGCGATCCGAGGCATGACGACCGTTCTCCGCGGGTCGTCGTCCTCTCGCGGCCAGGATAGGAACTCGACGGTGCGATCCAGGCTGGCAAGCGCCTCCGACATTCTGGTTCCCACGGTCGCCACCTGCTGAACAGGCCCTGCCAAGAACCCCAGGAGCACGGCAAACTGCGCGAACTCGCCCGCAGTCAGAGTGCCCCCGACGACAAGGCGGGCACCGAAGCTCATCACCACTACGCCCACCATTCCCACGAAGAATGAGCTCAGCGCACCCAGCCTGCTGGCCATCTTCGTGGTGGTCTTGGAGTTGGCGAAGAGCCGGTCCACCCCGCCGCTGAACTCCTCCTCTTCAAGGCGCACGGCGTCGAAGCCCTTGACTACGCGAATGCCGCCGACGGCTTCGGTCAGCCGACCCAAGACCGCGGCGTGGATCTCGCCATGCTGCCGGTAGAAGGGACGCACCGACTCGAAGCCTCGCTTGGACACCAGCGCGACCGCCAGGAGCGGCACTACGGCCATCGCCGTCATGACGGGGCTGATCGCCAACAGGAAGCCCAGCCCCACCAGCGCCGTAATCGATCCGCCCACCAAGTGGACGAGCCCGGTGCCCACGAAGTGCTGAAGGCTCACCACGTCGTGCATGACCCGCGACACGAGTTCCCCCGACTTCTTGTCGTCGAAGGAGCGCACCGAGAGGGCCAGCAGGTGCTTCTGCACGCGCTGCCGCATCTCCGCCACAAGGCGGTGGGATTCGATGCTCATCAGCACGCTGAGCGCGTAGCCAGTGGTCGCCTGAACCACAGCGGCGCCCGCGACCGCGCCCACCACCCCATATAGCAGCGCCACGTCTCCCTGGCCGATCACGTCGTCGAGGAGCGGGCGGGCGGAGAGCGGAAGCACGAGCCGCGCCAGTCGGCTGACCAGAATGAGGCCCAATCCGACGAGGACGAGCCGTCGTCTCGGCCATATGATCTCCCGGAACGCCGTCTTGAGGCTTGATCGAGAGAACCGCTTCTGGGTGGTCGAAGACAACGGGTTGCCTATCTTGGAGGGATGACCGTCGATGCAGCGAGCGCGGGAGCTACCGGGGTGGTGAGGCGGGAGACCAGCGGCGTCAGCGCGGTGCCGTTCACGGTGAAGCGCAGCTCCGACCTGTGGGACTCGAAGGGCTACACCACGAAGACGGAAACGGCCCACGGGCTCGTCCGCCTGGAGGCCGACCGCCTCGTGATCCAGTGGCGGCTGGCGGTCCGCACCCAGTCGATGGGCGGCTCGTCTTGGTCGACCAACGACGAGATCGAACCCGTTCGCCAGATCGACGTGCCGTTGCGCGACGTGGCCGGCGCGACCGTGGTTCGGAGCCGCTGGGGCGTTCTGCGGGCGCCGAGGCTGACGATCTCCGCGGCGGACTTGGTGGCGTTCGACGATATCGCCGGAAGGCAGGGGCTCAAGCTGAAGCATCCAGCCCGGCTGGTCCTGCGGATCAAGCGAGCGGACCGCCTGGCCGCCGAGGAGTTCGCGGCGGAAGTGGCCTTGGCCGTCGCCAGGCTGCCCGGTCCCGTCGCCGCCTGTCGCATCAGTCCAGCCTGATCCACTCGGGCGGCGTCCCCCCCTCCAACAGCCAGCGGTACGACGCCTCCATCTTCTCCACCATGGAACCCCACCCGAACTCGCGCTGAACCCAGGCACGCCCCCGCCTGCCCATGGCGGCCCGGGTTTCGTCGGGCAGCGCCGTCGCCTCCAGAAGGGTGTGCGTCAACGCAGGCACGTCGTGGTCGATCCACCACCCCGCCTCGTGGTCGACCAGCCCCTCCCACGGCGCCTTCTTGCTGACCACGCACGGACAGCCGTGGGCCAGCGCCTCGGCGACCACGATCCCGAAGTTCTCGCTGTGGGTAGGCAGCACGAAGAGGCTGGCGTCGCGGTACGCTCGGGCCTTCTCCTCTCCGTGGAGGGTACCCGCAAAGACGACGCGCTCCAGCTCCAGCTTCGCAGCCAGCTCCCGCATCTGCCGATCGTACGCCTGCCTTCCGGGGCCGACTACCACCAGCCGCCAACCACTCCGAAGGTCCTGGATGCGCTTCCACGCCTCGAGCAGGCGGTCCAGCCCCTTCACGGGATGGATGCGACTCAGGAACAGCAACGTCCGCATGGTGCCCGGCGCGCGGTCTCCTGACGGCAGCTCGCTAGGGATGTCCACGGCGTTGGGGACGACGGCCACCGGCGGCTTCAGCCCCAGAGCGCGAACCCATCGATGCTCCTCCGCGCTGGCGACATGCAGCAGGTCCGCCCTTGCGAGACCCCTTCTCTGGAACGGCCACAGGCAACGCTTGACGGAGCGCTTGTGAGCCAGCACCCACGGGCCCGCCCCTCCGCACATCGACAACACGAACTTCGCGCTTCGGCCGGGTAGCACCAGGCCGGCCGAGATGCTCACCATCGTCCATACGCCGTGGGCGTGGACCACATCGTTCCGCTCCGAAACGTTCTTGAGACGGCGGGGCAGGGCCAAGGAGACCTTAAACGGCTCCAAAGCGGGGATCACCCGAAACTCGGTGATCTCGACCCCCTCGATAGGCTTGGTGGCTTGAGAAACCAGCTCGACCCGATGATCCCTGGCCGCCAGGCGGGTGCAGAGCCGAGGAACCAGGTATTCGAGTCCTCCGACCGCCGTTACGCTGGGAGCCACCTGGGCGATCCTCATGTGTGGGTTGCACCGACCGTCCGTTGTCGCGTCTCGGGAGCCGACGACTCGGGGGCCGACGACTCGGACGCCGGGACCCGCAACGTCCGCCCCGCCGCCTCGGCGAACGCCCTCAGGTCGCTCATCATCTTGTCGAACTCGTGGAAGGTGAGGGACTGCTCGCCGTCGGAGAGGGCTGTCTCCGGGTCGGGATGGACCTCCACCATGAGCCCGTCCGCCCCGGCCGCCACCGCTGCGAAACTCAGGGGCGCCACCAAGTCCCGGCGACCTCCCGCGTGGGACGGGTCGGCCACGACGGGCAGGTGGGTTTCCCTCTTGAGCCATGGGATGGCGGCCAGGTCGAAGGTGTTGCGGGTCTCGGCGCCGAAGGTGCGGATGCCGCGCTCGCACAGGACAACCTGCATGTTGCCCCGACTCATGACGTACTCCGCCGCCAGCAGAAGGTCCTTCAGCGAAGCCGACATTCCCCGCTTGAGGAGGACGGGCCGCTGAACCTGACCCACCTCTTTGAGGAGGGCGAAGTTCTGCATGTTGCGGGTTCCGATCTGCAGCATGTCGGCGTACCCGGCCACCAGCTCGGCGTGGCGCGGGTCCAGCACTTCGGTGACGACCGGCAGGCCCGTCTCGCTTCGAACCCGAGCGAGGATGCGCAACCCCTCCTCCTTGAGGCCGTCGAAGGAGTAGGGCGACGTGCGGGGCTTGAAGGCGCCGCCTCGCAGGAGTGACGCCCCCGAGGCCGCCACGGCGCGCCCCGTCCGGGCCATCATCTCCTCGTTCTCCACCGAGCAGGGCCCCGCGGCCACTAGGCAGGCGGCGTCGCCGAAGGCGTTGTCGCCCACTGGCACTCTGCTGGTGGGCTCGGCAGAGAAGTCCCGGGCGGCCAGCTTGTAGGGGCGCATGACCGGGTGCACGGACCTCACGCCCGGGATCGACAGCAGCGGTATGTTGGCCAAGCGGGCCTCGTCCCCGATGCATCCCACAATCGTGCGGGTCTCGCCTCGAGACACATGGGTGCGGAGCCCAGCTGCTTCCACGCGCTCGCGGATGTGGTCCAGCTGGTCCGCGGTGATGTCCTTCTTGGCAACGATGATCACGGCAAGGCGTCTCTGTGCGCTCCGGGGAGGGGGAGCACGGCGTCGGGTGCGATGGCCACGCGGACTACCGATGAAAGATGGCGATTCTCCAAGGGAAGACAAAGGAACGCCGCTTCGGGGCCACCCGCTCGCCCTGTGCCCTTCAGGTGGGCGTGGATGCCGAGCCGCCCGTGGGTTCCGTCGGCTCGCAGAGCCGTTCCGAGGTCATCTCCGACAGACCGCCGGGTTCGCCGCCAGCCACTCGATCAGCGCTTCCGCCGCCCATTGATGGCCTTGGGGGGACCAGTGCGCGTCCTTGAGCCACCGTGCGTCGCTCAGTGCGCCGCCGCGGTGCAGGATGTACTCCCACTGGCTCACGACGGGAATGCGTCGAGCGGCCGCCAGGGTGTTCAGCACCGACAGGTGGCGGTCGTGTATGGTCGACGTGGCCAAGACGACCAAGAACGCGCCGGACTGTCGTGTGGCCTCTTTCCACTGGTCCAGCGCGAAGCCTGAGAACAAAGAGTCGTACGGAAGCGGCCTATCGCCGGAAGCGGCGGCGGGTTGTCCCTCCCGACCCAGGAGGTCACTCTCCTGTGGTCCGGGCAATCGGTTCCTCGCTGCTGCCCACCTAGTCCTCAACCAGACCGTGGAGTAGGTGGGCGGAACGATTTCCCACACGAACCCCAGCGACTCCATCCCAAGGCGACAACACGACTCGTATAACGACCAACCCTCGGGCGACGCCCGGGTAATGCGGCTCGATGCCCAAGTGCGCCGCCCCGGCCTCCACCACCTGATTGTTGCCGGCGGCGCCAGGGTAATGCCGCCGTCCTCGGCTAGCCGAGCGTGGGCGAAGCCTCGCTTGTGGGCCGCATTTTCGATGAAGTCGTTGTCTACGGTCACGAGCACGACCAGCTCGGGCCGGCGATGCCGGATCCACTTGTCCCACCAGGGGAACTGCTGGACTTGGCCCGTACCGCCGCGACCGTATGCCGCCGTCGTGACGCCCCAGTCGGCCAGGTGCGCGGCGGCCAGGCGCTCCAGTCTCACCTGTACTTTGTCGGCGACCGGCACTTGGAGAGCCTCTACGAAAGAATCGCCGACGATGGCGACATGGCAGCTTGAGGCGGCTCGCTCTGCGCTCGGCGGCTCCCGGTCTACGAAGCCGAGGCTGTTGGTGCGCGATACCGTCCAGTAGTCGAACGTGTTGGTCCACTGCACTTCGGAGTGCGGCTTCAAGTGCCTGCCCACTCCAGGCACGAATCCGCGGCGGAGAGGAGCGGGAGTGAGGAAGGGCCAAGTCAGCCGCAAGGTCATCTCGCCGACCGCGAAGACTACGCTTGCGGCGGCGAAGAGGATCAGCGCGTTCCATATGGCGAGAAGGCCACCCCGTGTAATCTGTGAGTGGGACGAATTCAGCTTGCGTGCCAGTGCCCGTCCCAGTGCCCCCGTCGTGAATTGTCGCATGCCATAAATCGGTCGCAAGCTGATGGTCTTATCCGGTTGACGTTGCCCAGCGAAGATCGGGCCGGCAACTGCCGTGGTCAACACAGGAAGGACGGGGGGGGGGAGGCGGGGAAGGCGACGACGTGACGAAAGGCGGCCCGCCGGCTTGGCGGGCTCACTCCGCGAGCCTAGATTCGCGATTGTCGGCGCAGACGCACGGGTGCCGACGCCGCCGATCCTTCCCTCCATCCCCGTGCCGATCGGGCGACGACATTGCCCCAGCCCTTTGCCGACGAGTCCCAGCCCTTTGCCGACGAGTCCCAGCCCTTTGCCGACGAGTCCCATCGCTTTGCCGACGGGTCCCAGCCCTTCACCGACGAGCTGAAGAGCATGGCGGGCGTGGAGGCCGCTCGGAGCGTCTCGTCCGGGATGCGCCTCGGGCTGGGAACGGGATCGACGGTGGCGCACTTCCTGACCGCCCTGGCTCGACGGATCGCCGCTGGCGAGTTGACCGACGTGGTGGGAGTGCCGACTTCCGTCCGCACGGAAAAGGAAGCACGCGCACTGGGCGTGCCGCTGACGCGGCTGGAAGAGGCAGGGACGCTGGACCTGACGGTGGACGGCGCCGACGAGATCGACCCGAGCCTGGAGCTAGTGAAGGGGCTGGGGGGCGCGCTCCTTCGGGAGAAGATGGTGGCGCAGGCGTCGCGTCGGATGATCGTGATCGCCGGCGAGGACAAGCTGGTGGCGCGGCTGGGAGAGCGGGCGCCGCTTCCGGTCGAGGTGACTCCGTTCGGGTTCGCGTGGCATCTGGAGTGGCTGCGGGGACTGGGCGCCGAGCCGGAGGTGCGAGCGGACCCCGACGGCCGGCCGCGCCGCACCGACAACGGGAACGTGGTGATCGACTGCCGCTTCCCCGGGGGGATCGAGGACGCCCCCGGGCTGGAGAGGCGGCTGGCGCGCCGGGCGGGAGTGGTGGAGTCGGGTCTCTTCTTGGGGCTGGCCAGCGATGCCGTGGTGGCGGGAGCGGCCGGGGTTCGCTGGCTGCGCAGAGGGGGAGGGGTGTCGTGACGGCGAAGATCGCACCGTCGATCCTGAGCTGCCGTTTCGCCGAGCTGGGCCGGGAGGTCAGGGCGGTGGACGAGGCTGGCGCCCAGTGGATTCACGTGGACGTGATGGACGGCAGCTTCGTGCCCAACATCACGATCGGTCCGGTGGTCGCGCAGGCGGTGCGGAGCGTCACCACGCGAACGATCGACGTGCACCTGATGATCCAGGACCCCGACCGCTACATCCCCGCCTTTGTCGAGGCCGGCGCGGACTTCGTGTCGGTGCACGCCGAAGCGTCGCCCCACCTGCATCGCACGCTCTCGCTGATCCGCGAACTCAACGCGGGCGCCGGAGTGGCGATCAACCCGTCCACCCCCCTCTCGGCCGTGGAGGAGGTGATCGAGATGATCGACCTGCTGGTGATCATGTCGGTGAATCCGGGTTTCGGCGGCCAGGCCTTCATACCCGCTTCCTACGACAAGGTGTCTCGGGCCAGGGCGCTGGTGGAGGCCCGCAGGCCGGGGCGGGTCGAGGTGCAGGTGGACGGAGGCGTGAGCGCCCAGACGGCGCCCTGCTTGGTGGAGGCCGGTGCCACCGTGCTAGTAGCGGGCTCGGCGGTGTTCGACCACCCGGACGGGGCCGCCGCCGGCGTACGTGCGATCCGCACGGCGGTGAAAGAGCGACGGCCAGGCGAAAGACGGGTGTAGTCCCGGTCCCGGGGGGACTAGGCCCTCGGGCGACAGACCGCCGGGTTCGCCGCCATCCACTCGATTAGCGCTTCCGCCGCCCATTGATGGCCTTTGGGGGACCAGTGCTCGTCCTTGGGCCACCGTGCGTCGCTCAGTGCGCCGCCGCGGTGCACGATGTACTCCCACTGACTCACGACGGGAATGCGTCGAGCAGCCGCCAGGGTTTTCAGCACCGACAGGTGGCGGTCGTGTATGGTCGACGTGGCCAAAACGACCAAGAACGCGCCGGATTGCCGTGTGGCCTCCTTCCACTGGTCCAGTGCGAAGCCCGAGAACAAGGAGTCCGTACGGAAACGGTCCATCACCGGAAGCGGGGGTTGTCCCTCCTGACCCAAGAGATCGCTGTCCCGTGGTCTGGCCAATCGGTTCATTGCTACTCTCCACCTAGTCCTCAACCAGACCGTGGAATAGGTGGGCGGAACGATTCCCCACACGAATCCGGGCGACCGCAGGCGACAACACCGCTCGTACAAGGGCCAGCCCTCGGGCACCTCGAAGCGCCTCCACCACCTGGGGGGTTCTGGCGGTGCCAGGGTAATGCCGCCGTCCTCGGCTAGCCGTGCGTAGGCGTAGCCCCGCTTGGAGTGCGCATTGTTGATGAAGTCGTTGTCCACGGCCACGAGCACGACCAGCTTGGGCCGACGATGCCGGATCCACTTGTTCCACCAGGGGAGCTGCTGGACTTGGCCCGTACCAGTGCGACCGTATGCCGCCGTCGTGACGTCCCAGTCGGCCAGGCGCTCGGCGGCCAGGCTCTCCAGTCGCACCTGTACTTTGTCGGCGATCGGCACTTCGCGAGCCTCCACGAAAGAATCGCCGACGATGGCGACATGGCAGCTTGAGGCGGCGCGCTCGGCGGTCGGCGGCTCCCGGTCTAGGAAGCCGAGGCTGTTGGTGTGTGATACCGTCCAGTAGTCGAACATGTTCGTCCACCGCACCTCGGAGCTGGTCGTACGGAATTCCGGGGGAGGGGGAGGGACATGGTTTCTCCTCTTGGTGGGTTGGCGAGTGGTGGCAAGCGACACGCAACGTAGGAAGCTAGGCTAGTGTCCGCCAGAGAATAGGAGGCGCGGATGCCGCGTCGCTATGCGGCCCGGCGTCGTCGCTTCCCGTTCTTGAGGGCGTGGCACTTGGTCCGCAGCGCGCGCCGCTCGGGGCGCTGGAGCAGGACGCCGAGGGTGTGCAGGTTGGCGGTCACGATCGACAGTGCTCAGTCCTAGTCCCGGGGGACTAGTCCCCCGGCGACAGACCGCCGGGTTCGCCGCTAGCCACTCGATTAGCGCTTCCGCCGCCCATTGATGGCCTTGGGGGGACCAGTGCCAGTCCTTGGGCCACTGCGCGTCGCTCAGTGCGCCGCCGCGGCGCACGATGTACTCCCACTGGCTCACGACGGGAATGCGTCGAGCGGCCGCCAGGGTGTTCAGCACCGACAGGCGGCGGTCGTGTATGTTCGACGTGGCCAAGACGACCAAAAACGCGCCGGACTGTCGTGTGGTCTCCTTCCACTGGTCCAGCGCGAAGCCTGAGAACAAGGTGTCGTACGGAAGCGGCCTATCGCCGGAAGCGGCGGGTTGTCCCTCCTGACCCAGAAGATCGCTGTCCCGTGGTGGTCCAGCCAATCGGTCCATCGCTACTACCCACCTGGTCCTCAACCAGACCGTGGAGTAGGTGGGCGGAACGATTCTCCACACGAATCCGAGCGGGTGCAGGCGACAACACCACATGTATAATGGCCAACCCTCGATCACCTCAAAGCGTCCGGTTACTGCCGGCGGTGCCAGGGTCATGTCGCGGCTCGATGTCCAAGGGCTCCGCCGCGTCCTCCACCACCTAGTTGCTGCCGGCTCCGGCGGTGCCAGGGTAATGCCGCCGTCCTCGGCTCGCCGTGCGCGGGAGTAGCGCTGCATGGGGGCCGCGTTGTTGATGAAGTCGTTGCTTACGGTCACAAGCACGACCAGCTTGGGCCGACGATGCCGGATCCACTTGTTCCACCAGGGGAGTTGCTGGACTTGGCCCGTACCAGTGCGACCGTATGCCGCCGTCGTGACGTCCCAGTCGGCCAGGCGCTCGGCGGCGAGGCTCTCCAGTCGCACCTGTACTTTGTCGGCGATCGGCACTTCGCGAGCCTCCACGAAAGAATCGCCGACGATAGCGACATGGCAGCTTGAAGCGGTGCGCTCGGCGGTCGGCGGCTCCCGGTCTAGAAAGCCGAGGCTGTTGGTGTGTGATACCGTCCAGTAGTCGAACGTGTTTGTCCACCGCACCTCGGAGTGCGGCTTCGAGTGCATGCCCACTCCGGGCACGAATTCGTGGCGGAGATGAACGGGAGCCAGGAAGGGCCAAGTCAGCCGCAAGGTCACCTCGCCGATTGCCAAGACCACACTTACGGCGGCCAAGAGGATCAGCGCATTCCGTATGCTGAGAAGGCCTCTCCTCCTCCCCCTCTTCAACTGTCGCATGCTATGGTTGCCTTCCCTGGTGCTCACGGGCTATCTTTGCGTGCCATCTGCCGCCGCGTCGCCGTGCGGCTTCTCGACTTGCGTGGGGAGGACGGATCGAAATGCATGGGGCTCGTTCCTCGCCGATGCGGCTGGCGTGGGCCGGTTCGGCCGCCCTGGCGCTGGGCCTGTCGGCCTGTTCCGACGTGGTCCAGACGTCCTACGCATGCACCAACGGTGCGCCGCTCACCTTGGGGTTCTATGCCTACTACGAGCCGATCAGCTACAGCCTTGACGAGGACCCCGGCTCCCCGGCATTCAACGACCAGGCTGGATACGAAGCCGACTTGGTGGCTGCTCTGGAAGCGATCGACGACGCGGAGCTCTCGTTCAACCGGAGGGGCATCCGCGACTGGCCCGGGATCTGGCTCCTCTCCTCCGAGCCGGGCTACGACATGGTGGGCGGTGGAATCACGATCCTCGACGAACGAAAGAGGGACGCTCAGGGGCAGCCGGCGGTCGCCTTCACCCGAGGCCATGTGGCATTCCGCCAGTCGCTCTTGGTGCGGGCCGGCGAGGTCGAGCGCTACGACAGCTACGCCAAGCTGACCAGCGACGTGCGGGTTGGAGCACTGGCGGGCACGACCGGAGAGGCGCGGCTCCTGCAGCTGGTCGCACTGGTGGACGACGCCGGCGTGCTGGCCGAGGGCGTCCGCGTGGAGACGCCGCAGGGAACGGTGACGGCCGACGGCACTGACGCTTACGTGATCACCGCGTCGGAGATGTCTCCGGTCCTGGAGGGCCGCACCCTCCTGCTTCCGCCCGACGATTCCCGTCCTCAAGTCGTCTACCTGGGCTACGAGCGGGGCGAAACGGAGCTGCTGGAAGGGTTGAGGGACGGCACGGTGGATGCGGTTGCCCGCGGCGAGATCGGGAACAGCGAGGCCGCGCACATCGCGGCAGACGCCTTCGCCATCTCGGTGCTGGACTCTCTGGTCGAATACGGCGGCTTCACGGTGGACGCCGACGACTCGGAACTGCTCGGCTGCCTGGACAACTTCATCGACTGGCTGACCGACGGCCGGCAGATCGGCTTCCCTGAATGGCAGGCGGACCGAATGGTGTTCATGAAGCGGGCAAGGGAGTGGTCCCCGCAGAGCTGACGCCGACTCAGTTGGCGTGTCCCCCCTCCTCGTAGTGGCGGGCTAGGGCGTCGCCTCCGAAGTCGTTCTTCAGGTCGCGCCAGACCGAGTGCACATGGTTGGCGTCGTTCTGCGTGTTGTCGTACTCCACCAGGAAATCGGGCGAGTGGATGCGGTAGTAGTGCCCATGGCCGGGTTCCGTCGGGCCGGCCCAAGCGAAGTAGGTCTCGCCGAGCGCGGTATCGTTGCGGATGCGGGTCGTCCAAGTGCGGGCAGCGTCGGGCGCCATGTTGCCCATGTACTCGTCCAGCAGCAGAAAGAGCACCTCGCGCTGGTCGTCGGTCATCTCGCTTGCCGCCAGCCCTTCGAACGCGTCCAGGCGGGCTTCCCGGTCCGAGCCGGTGATGATGTCGCGAGGTGCCTCCGCGGCCACGACGGCCGTCGCGCGCTGCTCCGCCGACAGGCTCGTCACTAGGGACCGGGCCAAGTCCTCCTCCCTGCCAAGGGGCCGCCATCCGGCCTTGGGACCCGACGGCACCGTGGCCGGATCGGCCCCCATGAACGCAGGCCCCGTCACCGTGAGGCTGTTGGCGGGAGACGAGAAGTTGAGCGAGAGGTGGTGGCCCTCGAACCGCCAAGCCCAGGGGCCGTTCGGCGAAGGCGTGCCGAAGACGGTGACGTAGTAGTCCTCCGGGTCCCGGCGTCCGGGCCGGCCTTCCAGGATCCCCAAGATGCGTTCCAGCTCGATCACGGCGTGGGCCTTGAGGTAGCCCTGGGCGCTGGTGGTCGCCTGCAGGAGCGCGTGGGCCGCCGTCCGCTGCTCCAACGTCATCTCCTTGAGGGGGAGCCCGTTCCGCCGCCGAGGCACGAAGTGCCAGTCGAAGCGCTCGTCGTCGTTCAGCGCATAGACCGCCTTCTCACGGGTCGGGCCGTCCAGCAGCGCCAGGAAGGCGAGGGCGGCGTCGGCGGGGGTGGAAGCGACGGTGCCGGCGAGGACGGCGGAAGGCGAATCCTCCGCGCTGGCAGCTTCCACGCTCCCCGGCTCCGCCCCTCGGATCACAAGCACGGTTCCCGCAACCAGAACGCCTGCCCCCACAAGCCAGGCGGTCGCGTTGCCCCGCACGCCGCCCCGTGCGCCGCCCCGTGCGCTCGTGCCGCCCCGCGCGCTCACTGATCGCCCTCCGCCTGGAGCCGAGCCGCCACGGCCTGCACTTCGTCCAGCACCCGCAGCAGGTTGCCGCTCCACAGCTGGCCGATCTCCTCCTCCGTGTAGCCGCGACGCACTAGCTCCAGCGTCACGTTGAACGTCTCCGAGGCGTCGTCCCACCCGGCCACGCCTCCGCCGCCGTCGAAGTCGGAGCTGATCCCCACATGCTCCAGACCGATCAGGTTCACCATGTAGTCGATGTGGTCCACGAAGTCGGCCACGTCTACGTCGGGGGCTTCCGTTTCGTCGCCTGCCCCCTCGGCATGCCGTCGGGCTTGCGCCTTCCCCGCGTTCACGAAGCGCCGCAGCGCCACGGCATGAACCACGCCTCCATTCTCCGCCACGGCCCGAAGCTGCTCGTCGTCCAGGTTCCGGCTCACGTCGCTGATCCCTCTCGCCGAGGAGTGGGATGCGATCACCGGCGCCTGGGTGAGCTCCAGCGTCTGCATGATCGACGCCTTGGACGGGTGGGAGATGTCCACCATGATCCCTAGGCGGTTCATCTCGGCGATGGCTTGGCGGCCCATCTCGCTGAGCCCGTCGTGGAGCCAGTTCCCGTCCTGCTCGCCGCTGTGGGCGTCGGAGAACTGGCTGGGGCCGGTGTGGGCAAGGGACATGTAGCGTGCGCCCCGCCGATGAAACTCTTCGATCCTGGACAGGTCGTTGCCGACGGAGTAGGCGTTCTCGACGCCGATCATGATCGCCTTCTTGCCCGACGCCACGATCCGTCTCGCGTCCTCCGACGTCAGGGCCAGCTCGGTCCGGTCGGGCGCGTACTCGTTCACGAGGCGGTGGATCGCGTCGAACTTGTCGATCGCATTGGCGTAGGCCGCCACGTAGCCGGCGTCGTCCAGGAGACCCTGTGCGGTGTAGACGACCAGCCACGCCACGTCGAGTCCCCCGGCCTCCATCTTGGGGAGAGTGAGCTGGGTGGGAAGGTCCGAAGCGTAGTTGCGCTCCGCCGTGAAGTTGTCGGTGTTGATGTCGTCGTGAGTGTCCAGCGTGAGGACCCGCTCATGCACGCCCCGCGCGCGCTCCACGAGCTGTTCTTCGGTCTCGCGGGCGGTGTCGTCTTGGTCGCCGGGCGGTGCGCAACCCGCGGAGGCGACCCCGAGGGAGACCAGAAGCGTCATGGCCAAAGCTCCGGTTGCGTTCATCTTGGTCCTGTTCCTGTGGGTTGGATGTATCGGACGATCTGCCCCCGTGCGTCCACCACGCCGATCGGTATCCGCGGGATGTGGTCCACGAACTCGAAGCGGCGGCTCCGGGCCGGGGGCCGGGCGTTCGGTTTTCTTGGCTGGGCACCGGCGACCGCTTGCGGCTGGGCGGGAAGGCGGTAGGGATCGGCGACGCTGTAGTCGACTCCATGGTAGCCCAGGTCCTCCAACGAAGCGATGGTGATCTCGCTCAACGGGTTGCGGGTTCCGGCGTCTTTGGGGGTTCCGGCGTCCAATATCGCCGACATAAGCTCTGCGTCGAAGACCGACTCGCGCCAGTGGACGTTCCGAGCGCCTGTGATGCCCACATGCTCGACCGGGACTTTCGCGGTGCCGTACTCCGCGCCCCCGGCTCGGTCGAAGCGTGCGACGGCCCGTTCGCCGGCGAAGTGGGTGTCGATCTGCACATCCGACGAGTCCGCCGGGTTGCGCAGCAGACCCTTCGTCCGCCACAGCGTTCCGAACCCCAGCACATGGCCCATCTCGTGGAGGATCGCGCTCTCGAGGCTCTCGCTCTCGGTCAGCGCATTGATGTCGGCCGCGTCGAAGACCATGTATCCCGCGAAGGGAAGGCCGCTGTCCAACCGGACGAAGCAGGGGGTGGCGGCCCCAAAGATGCCTCCGGCCCCGTCGATGTCCCTCACGGTCACGAAGATGTGCAGGTCGTCGATGAAGCCGGGGGACGGGTGCTCTACGTTGGGTTCGCACTCGGCCAAGAGCTCCGTGACGACGGGCACGGGCGGCAAGTTGCCGCGGATCGCCGCCTCCCACCGCGCCTCGGCTCTGGCGAACGCGGCCTTGGTCGTCTCGTCGGTCCGCGATGCCGAGGTGTGCACGATCCGCACGTCGAAGAACGGAGCGAAGGCGACGGCGGAGAACGTGACGGAAGCGCCGGCGAACTCGGTCGGAGCGGTGGCGGTGGCGGTCAGCGTCTGGGTCGTCCCTGCTTCGGCGGCGCCGATCCAGGCGTCCGGCGCGGCCGAGCCGTCGGGGCCGGTCGTCTGCTCCGCGCCCTCCACGGATCCTCCGCCGGACGCCTGGAAGAGCACGCGGACGCCCGGGACCGGGTTGCCGTGCTCGTCCTCGACCCGCAGCTGGGGAGCGACGGTGGCGGGGAACCCGGCCTCGACCTGCTGGCCGTCGCCCTGGACGATGTGCATCTGGAGCGGCGGACCCGGGTCGGCCAGGGCGCGGAACACTGCAGGGTTGCCCTCGACGCCTTCGCCTGCCACCGCTGCCACCAGTTCCTGAACTCCCGATGTCGTGCCCAGCGTCCATCCGCCCACGGCGGCGCGGCCCCCAGGGCCCGTGACGGCTTGGGCGCCGACGAGTGCACCGCTGGAGGTGGCAAAGGCCACGTGGACGCCGGCGACGGGTGCGCCGCTGGCGTTGAGCACCAGCACCTCGGGGCGGATGGGAAGCCGAGTGCCGACTTGGGCGCGCTGATCCTGGCCCGCCGCGATCCGCACTGCGACCGGCATGTCGGCGGCGACGGCCACGAAGACGGCCCGGCTCGCCTCCGGCGCCTCGGTCGCGACGGCCTCGACCCGCTGCTCGCCCACCAGGGGCCCGAGCGTCCAGGTGCCGGCCGACGCGACGCCCCGGCTGTCGGTGGTGGCGGTCGCGACGGCCACAGCGCCCGAGCCGGCGCCTGGGCGAAACTCCACGGTCGCGCCGGCCACGGGGGCGCCGCTCTGGTCCACCACGCGCACCCGAAGCTCCACGGGAAGCGTGGCGCCGACCCTGCCGGCTTGGCGGTTGCCGTCCTCGATCACCACGGCGACCGGCTCGGGCTGGTCTGGTCCGGCGGGCTCGCCTTCGCACGCCAGCGTTGCGGCAAGAAGGGCCGCCACGAGGACGGGCGCCCGGCGGCGCGCCAGCCCAACCCAGGAAGCTGTCGCGCACCGGCGCGTTAGCCCAGCCCAAGCAGCAGCCGCGCACCGGCGCACGACGACGGCCAGCGTGGTCATGGCGGCACGGTGTAGCGGTCGGCAGCCGCGACGTTCACGGTGTAGCCCATGTCGGCCAGCGCACCCAGCGTCACGGCACTGAGGGGGTTGAGCGCGTTGGGAAGCAACGTCGCCGTCATCAGTTCGGGGCCGAAGAGCCGTTCCGGCCAGCGCCACGCCTTGATGCCGGCCAGGGAGTCCAAGGGCACACCCGAGCCGGGGTACGCGCCGCCGCCGGCGGCGAGGAAGGCGGCGCGGGCTCGGTTGCCCCGGAAGTAGGGGCCGGACTCTGCGAAGCCGATCAGGCCGACGCGCTCCCACACCTCCGAAGCGCCGAAACCCAGCGCGTGTCCCATCTCCCGCATCGCCAAGGGCTCCAGGAGGCCGTCCCGCGCCAGGGCGGCCACATCGGCGGCGTCGATCCGAAGAACGGACACGGTGGGGAGTTGTACGCCGTCCCGGGTGGTGTCCCAGCACCATCCAGACTGAGACACGGCGCCGCCGGGACCGTCGATCTCCGCCACCACGGCCAGAACCAGCAAGTCGTCGTAGGGGAAGAACTGCGGAAGGTCGAACCGCACCTCCTTATAGTCTCGGTTGCAGTAGTCCACGTTGTTCAGACTGGTGCCGAAGGGCGGCAGGTCTCCGATGACGGCCTGCTCCCAGCGCCTCTTGGCCGCGTCCAGGGCGGCAAGCACGGCCGGATCGATCGCTGGTGCCGCCTGGGGCACGACCCAGAGGTCGAAGTCGGCCGCCTGGGGGGCAACGGTGAGGCTGGTCGAGGCGCCCGTCAGGTCGTAGCCCACCGAGAGCACAGTGGCGATCAGGGTGTTGGGGGTGCCGATCGCCGGTCCCATCCTCCACAGCGGTGTAGGAGTCGTTCCGTCGGCACCCGTGTAGAAGACGCCCTCGGGGGCCTCTCCGCCGCCAGCCCCGACATGGAAGCCGACGGCCACGTGCGGGACCCCGTTACCGTAAGCGTCCGTGACCCGAACCGTAGCCGGCGGCAAGTAATAACGGCCGACCTCCGGCGGGGCCTCCCCTGGGGAGAGGGTGATCTGGCCGGGTTGCGCTGGCGTGGCGGTCGCCTCGAAGAGCACCGGGTTGCCGTCGATGCCGCTCCCCGCCACCGCCGCCACCAGCCGCTGGCGTCCGGCTCTGGTCCCCAACGTCCAGCTGCCCGCCGTGGCCCGCCCACTGTCGTCGGTGAAGACTCTAGACGTCGCGACGCTCCCGTGCTCCGCCGCGAAGGTTACGGGCACGTAAGGCGCCGGCCGACCCCCTTCGTCCACCACCGCCACCGTTGGCGGCACGGGAGTTGCGGAGGCCACTTCGGCGGTGGCGCCGTTCCCGGCCACGATCCCGAGCGCGGCAGCAGTGCCCGACGCCCCAGCTTGGAAGGCGACGACGCCCAGCCCGGCCGCCGACGCCTCCAACCGCTGTCTTCCAGGGGTGCCCAGCGTCCAGCGCCCTGCCGATGCCACCCCAGCCGCATCGCTCGTCGCCGTCGCCGCCTCCACGTTGCCGCCGCCCTCCGCGACCCTGAACGACACCGCCACGCCCGATGCGCCAGCGCCCGTGTTGTCGATCACCCGCACCTGCGGCGCGACCCCTACGGGAGACCCGGCCGGAGCGACCTGACCGTCTCCAGCGTGAAGCTCCATCGCCACCGCCGACAGGGAGGCGTCGGGCTCGGCCGCCGATTCGCATCCCGCAAGGACGAGCAGCCCGGCTAGCGCGGCTGTCGTGGCAGCCGACCAGCGATGCGCCAAGCTACCGCGTGCCAGCGACTCGGGCGGTCTGCGTGCTCTGCATCGGCGGGGTTGGTCCATGGGTTGGCGGCGACGCGAACGGCGAGGGGGGCGGATTTCTACTCCCTGAAATGTCCCGTCGGATGTCCCATCAACGTGCTGTTTCGTGTCCCGTCTCGTGTCCCATATCGTTGGCGGTGACGATCGCCCCGTTACCTGCGGCTGCCAGCAGCTCGTCCCCCGTGTCGCAGTCCACCACTGCGTCCCCGACACGGGCCAGTTGCTCCGCGCCCATGGCGCGTACCAGCCCGGCCAACTTCTCCGCCGTCTCCGCCCCGAACCGTCGCGATGCCAAGCGCACCAGCATCGTCGCCCTGCCCTGCTTGATCCCCCGCCGCTCGTGGCTCTCCACCCACTCCGTGTACGTCTGGCCCATCTCCTCTACCTCCGTCGGTTGTTCGATCCGCTCCTTGATCTCGCCCAGAATCTCGTCCGGCACATCGGGTGCCCGCATCCGCTTGACCACCCACTTCGCGAACGCCTGCCGCGCCGCCAGACACTCGGCGCTGCCCCACCGAGCGGCCATCGCCCGGTGCACGTGCGGGAAGTTCGGCCACGGGTCCCGCTCCAGGGCGGCCAGCCAGTGCATCAAGCCGCCCTCCGGCAACAAGTCTTGCGCGAACGCCCGCAGCAAGTCAAGCACCCGGTAGCAGTGGCGGACCTCCATGCCGACGACCGCCCGCGCCACAGCCGGCGACAGCTCGTGCCTGCGCGCCCACTCCGCCACCGTTGTGGCCGCGGGCCACGGCTGCGGGCCGTTGTGCAGGACGAACGCCAGCACGAGCGGGACCGCGCCGCCGGGGTCCAGCAGCGTCTTGTTGCTGCGCAGGGTGGTGAGTGCCGCTGCGGTGTAGTGCAGCATCCGGAGCGCCATGTCGCGGTCCACGGAGGACTGGAACTCGAAGAGGAAGACGACGGAGTGCCCGTCCTTGAAGCGGACATGCCATGCGCAGTCGCCGGCCCGGCGCTTCAGGTCGGGGCCGACGGTCGCGGTCGGGAAGGGCTGGAGGGTCGTCATGTCGAGTTCGTGGGCCCAGCCCTTGGCGGCGAAGTCGCGGATGAGGGCGGCGGCGGCCCGGGGATTGCTGAAGAGCTTCTTGTAGGACTCGTCGTGCCTGCGATAGTGCTTCGGCGTGGATTCGGGAGCGGGCTCGGGAGCGGATTCGGGAGCGGATTCGGGAGCGTGTGGCGTCTTGGGGGTTCGGCTCATGGAGGACGGCCTTTCGGCAGCGGCTGGGGCGACGCTTGGGAGGGCGGTGCGGAGTGGGCCTCCGAAGCGGGCCGAGACGGGTTCCCGGCCTCTGTCCTTCAGTATCTGATGTCGATTGGGACGCTCCCATAGCTGGATGGGACTAATTTCCGAAGGAAGCCGTCGAGCGGTCTTCCCGAAGGCACTTCGACCTTCCCACCTGAACAGCGAGGAGGCAAAAAAAGGCGACCGCATGTCCCATTTCGTCCTGTACAGGCTGGCCGACGGGCTGCTCCTCGTCCTCCACGGCTCGCTGGTCGTCTTCAACGTCTTCGGCTGGGCTTGGCGCCGGACGAGACGCCTTCACCTGTGGGTCATCACGGCCACGCTGGCTTCCTGGTTCGGCCTGGGCCTCCTCTACGGATGGGGCTACTGCCCCCTGACCGACTGGCACTGGCGGGTCAAGCGCGCGCTGGGCGAGACCGACCTTCCCGCGTCGTGGATCAAGTACTACCTGGACCGACTCACGGGGACGGCGTGGGACCAAGCGGTGGTGGACGCCCTGGTGGTGGTTCCGGCGACGGCGGCCTTGGCGCTCTCCGCGTGCTTGGTCTATCGGGAGCGGCGGTAGCCAGCGGTCCCCCCGGTGCGGTAGTATCGGGAGCCCCGTCAGTCCAAGCCCTCGGGAGCCCTCCCAGTCCAAGCCTTCGGGAGCCCCCCAGTCCAAGTCGCTAAGGGAGATGTCTAGCATGGAGAGAATTCCGACGGAGTGCCGCCGCCCGCCCACCACTGTCGCGCTGCTTCTCGGCGTCGCGCTCGTCGGCGTCGCGGTTCCGGCCAGTGGCGCCCTGCCCGTCGCCGTCCCACTGGCCGCCCAAGCAGAGGGCAGCGCGCAGGCCCCTTCCGACCCGGCTCCCGGGACCGAGTGCTGGGAGAGCAGCCACTCCATCGAAGTCGGCGGAGAGACGGTCGCCTACCAAGCGGTGGTCGCCAGCACGGTCCTGGAGGGAGCCGACGGCGCCCCCGCCGCCGAGCTCTTCTACACCGCCTACTTCCGCACCAATGGGCGGCCTTCCGGCGAGCGACCCGTCGTCTTCGCCTACAACGGTGGACCCGGCTCGGCCTCGTTCTGGCTCCACATGGGGATCATGGGGCCGCGTCGCGTCGTCACGCCGGAGGCCGGTCCCCAAGGCGCGCCTCCCTACCCGCTGGAGGACAACGCCTACACGATCCTGGACAAGGCCGACATCGTGATGGTGGACCCCATCGGCACCGGCTTCAGCCGCACCCTGGGCGACACGCCCGGCTCCGACTTCTGGGGCATCGACGAGGACGCCCGCTCCCTGGCCCAGTTCGTCCGCCGCTTCCTCAGCGAGCACGACCGCTGGAACTCGCCCCGCTACCTCCTGGGCGAGAGCTACGGAACCACCCGCTCGGCGGTGCTGGCTCGCCACCTGCAACGCGCCAACATCGACGTCAACGGGATTGTGCTCGTCTCCTCCGTCCTCCAGTTCAACACGATCCAGTTCGCCCCAGGAGACGATCTTCCGTACATCGTCAACCTGCCGTCCTACGCCGTCACCGCCCGCTACCTGGACGCCCTCCCCGGAGGATCGCCGGAGGACATGGAGGCGTTCATGGCCGAGGTGGAGGAGTGGTCCCTGACCGAGTACGCCACCGCGCTGCTGGCGGGCGCCACCCTGGACCCGGCGACCCGCGCCCGCACGGTGGAGCAGATGCACCGCTACACGGGCCTGAGCCGCGACTTCATCGAGAAGTCCGACCTGCGGGTCACCGCCCCTGCCTTCGAGGCCGAGCTGCTGCGCGACCAGGGCCAAGTGGTGGGCCGCCTGGACTCGCGCTTCACCGGCCCCGCAGGCGACGTGCTGGGGGCTCGTCCCTCCCACGACCCCCAATCCACCGCGATCAGCTCGGCGTACACGTCGGCGTTCAACAGCTACGTGCGCGCCGAACTGGGGTACGACGGAGACCGGGAGTACGTGCCCAGCGGGGGAACCCGAGACTGGAACTGGGGCCGACTGGGGGGAGGCGGCGCCTTCGTTCGCGGCGGCGGAACCCCCAACGTGGCGCCCGACCTGGCCGACGCCATGAAGCGCAACCCGCGGTTGGAGGTCCTGCTGATCAACGGCATCTACGACCTTGCGACGCCCTACTTCGCTGCCGTCTGGACGATCGACCGAATGGGACTGCCGCCGGAGCTGCGGGCCAACGTCCACCGTGCCGACTTCGCCGCCGGACACATGATGTACGTGGACCAGTCGTTGCTTCCCCAGTGGAAGGAGACTTTGGACCGCTTCATCGACAGGACCTCGGGCGCAACGGCCCCCGTCTCCGACTAGGCCGGCTGCCGGCGCTGGACACGGCGTCCGGCTGAAGCGAGCCCGCCGGGCGTTGCCAGCCGCGTCGCTGCCCTGCTTGCCTTCTGTTGCCGGCCGCGTCGCTGCCCTGCTTGCCCTGCCGACCTCATGTCCCTGACCGCACTGGCCCTCGTCCTGGGCGCGGGGCTCCTCCACGCGACCTGGAACCTGATCCTCAAGGGCGCGAACGAGCGCCTGCTGGTCGCGGCGTGGGGGTTGCTGGCGGGCGCGGTCGTGTTCTCGCCGGCGCTGATTGCGGCCTGGCCCGTGCCCCGCGCCACATGGCCGTTCGCCTGCGCCAGTGCGACGACGCTGCTGGCGTACTACGCCTGCTTGGCACGGGCCTACGAGCAGGGCGACTTCTCCCTGGTCTACCCCGTCGCCCGAGGCGTCGCGCCTGCCCTGCTGGCCCTCTGGGCGGCGCTCTTCCTGGGGGAACGCCCGTCGGCGCTGGGGGTGCTGGGCATCGTCACCGTCCTGCTGGGGCTGGTCGTGCTGGGTGCCGCTCCCCTCTGGCGGCCGGCGGAACCCGGCGATGCGGCGCCGTGGCGCTCCCGACTCCGGGCGTTGCGCTCCCACGCCCGGGGCGCCGGCGCGGCCTTCCTGGTGGCGTTCCTCGTCTCCGTCTACACGGCGATCGACGCCGCAGGCGTGCGCCACTGGGCGCCCTTGCCGTACTTGGTGCTGGTGTTCGCGCTGTCGGGATCGGCGCTGGTGCCTCTGCTGGCGCTCGCGTTGCCCCCGGGTCGGCGCAACACCGTCTTCCGCGTGCTGCGCGCCGACCTGCCCAGAATCGTCGTCATCGCGGTGATGACCCTCGCGGCCTACTCCCTGGTGCTGACTGCCTTCCGGATCGCCCCCGTCAGCTACGCGGGTGCCGCCCGGGAGTCGGGGATCGTCTTCGGCGCTCTCGCTGGCTGGCTCCTCCTGGGCGAGCGCTTCGGCGCCGTCCGCACGGCCGGCGCGGCCCTGGTGTTCGCCGGAATCGCGCTGCTAGCGGTGGCGAAGTAGGGCTCGCAACAGGTGAAGCCGGGGTACGCCCCCTTCCGTCTCTTCGTAGGCGGTCACCATCTCCGATCCGTCGACAAACCCCACCAGCGGCAGGTCGCTGCGATGGCGGGCCAGAGTCCGTCCCGTCGCTGGGTCGATCAGGTCCAGCATCCCGTCCTCAATCGTCTGCATGGGCGTTGAGAGGTACCATTGATCCGCGACTTCCGGGTCGTCGGTCCGCCGCCCCCAACCGGGGTCCGGGGCACCCCAAATGATCCACAGCCCTCGGTCGTCGATCCGTGCGCGGATGTTGAAGGTGCCGGGCCACCGCGGGCCTGCCGCCGCTTCCCGGTCGAACGTCTCGAGCGATCGGTGGACGACCCTGGACAGCTTCGGCACGGGGACCAGAGCCCACATCTCCACTCGGCCCGAACGCTCATCGACGATCCAAGCCGTGGTATCGCTCGCCGCCACCGCGAACCACCGCCACGTTGCACCGCGAGCTTCGCGCCCTTCCCATCCGTACGAACGCAGGTCGCCGCTCTCATACAGGAGGTGCAGGTGGTGTCCGAAGGACTCGGACGTGGGAACCTCGCCTGCCAAGACGACTGTCTCCGATTCTGTGACCGTGGCCGTGCCGCTTTGAGCCCAGAAAGCATCTCTTCGGACGAAAGCGTGGTCGGCGTCCAACAGCGTGCGACCGTTGATGTCGAACACATGGACGTACTTCGGGCCGATGTGGATGTCCGCAATGCCCCAGTACTCTCCTGGCCCCTCGCCTGCGCCGCCGATCTCGCGCAGAAACGTCCCATTCGCATCGAAGACCGCGATCTCGTTGCTGGGAGTGGTGGTCACGAGGATCCGCCCCCGATGGTCCACGAGGACGCGAGAGGCATCGTCCACCAAGTGGTTGCCGGGTCCGTCCAACCCCCCCAAGGTCAGGACCGTGTCGATCACGATCCGGCATTCGACACAAGAGACCTCGCCCGAAACCTGGACGACCTGCTGCCCAGCAACGCCGGACGCGACGCCGACACCGACCGCGCACGCCGCCAGGGCCTTCGCCAAGCGATCCCGAATCGCCTTCGCCAGACGAGGTCGAGCACCTGCGCTGGCCAACGATTCGTCCGTGGTCAGGAAGCTCCACCCTGCTCTGCATCGTCCCCGATAGCTGCGACAGCGACCAACAGCTCGGGGGCGATTGGCACATGGCCTACGACGACTTCACGACATCCAACAATCTGCAACGCGCCGCGCTCGTGGGTAATCCTTACGGATGGATGAGATACCAACTCGGCAAGCCTTCCGACATCTTCATCCAAAGCTGCCGACGCGATAGTCTGAAGGAGTTGAAGTGGAGGACCACCGCTAGGCATATAGATGCAAACCCCGTGGTCAAGGAGACAGGTACCTCGCCGCCTGCCCCAATGCCATCCGTGGCCTTTGCTTGCCCCGAAGATTCTCCACCCGCTGACAGCCCAGTGGTGGTTCCGACCAGTGTCCTTGCAGACTCCACACCCGACTTGTGCCGCGGCTGGTGTTGGCCCGAGAACCATCCCCCCGACTAGGATGATTGCCAAGGCAAGTAGGCCAATCAGGAAACGGTTCATACAGCCCTCCCAGGTTCGGATGCGAACTCGCGATGTCTTGTTGCACAGCAAAGGACCTGTCAAGATACCAAGATCGCCAAGAAGAGTCAACAGGTGCCCCATCAGCGGTGTCGGAGCGCAATAGAAATGTCCGGGGGTAGAGCGCAATAGAAATGTCCTCCCCTGGGTGTCGTTCGCGTCGCCGCCTGCCGACAGCGCGTTACCTTGCAGGGTCCGCGTCCCAGCGCAGGCACGCCGCCGGGGTGGTGAAATCGGTATACACAGGGGACTTAAAATCCCCCGGGGTGCATCCCCATGCGGGTTCGAGTCCCGCCCCCGGCACTGGATCGGCGGCTTCACGGTCGCCGTGGTCAGAAGCGACCGGCACCTAGTCGGAAGCCCGGCACTGATCAGGAGCGACCGGCACCCGGCTCGGAACGACCGGCTTGGTCAACGCGCCAACGGACCTTGTCCAGCAGGATCGTGAGCAGCGCGACAGCGGCTTGGCGGTCGATGGGCTCCGCGTCTGCGGGGACGCCCTGGTAGCGGAACTCGACGGCGTACGGCGTAAAGTCCGCGAGCCGCTCGAACGAAGCAGTGGCGATCTCCATGGCTCGGAGCCGCCTCAAGAGGGTCTCGAGGCTGTGGGTAAGCGGGTAGGATTCGCCCAGCGCCGCGAGCCACGCTTTGAGAGCCTTTTCGGTCGCCTGCTGCACGTGGAATCCGAACGACTCGTCGGGCGCCTCGGCGGTCATGTTGCGAAGCGTGAGAAGGTCGCGCTCGGCGGCGCGAAGCATCATGGAGGCGCACCGGAAGTCGCTCATGGGCTCGCCTGCGGTCGCTCGTAGAGGACCTTGCCTTCGCGCAGCGCCCGGGCCAGAATATGGTTCAGCGAGTCGCGCCAGTACTCCACATCGTCCAATGAGTAGACGAGAACGTCGATGGGGACGAGGAAGTCGGCCAAGGCTTCGTAGAGCCTGTTGATCTCCCGGTGTCGGCTCCGGCCCGGCCCGAAAGGCTCGGCCTCGATGACCACCAAGTCCACGTCGGAGCGCTCCGATCCGTCGCCCCGGCTCCGAGAGCCGAAGAGGACGACCTTCTCCGGACCCACTTCGTCCACGATGGCCTGCACCATCTCGGCGATCAGGGCATCGGTGACCTGGACCACCGCTGGTTCAGTTCCTGCGATACGAGCGGACCGGAGGGAGTCGAGCGCCGGTGCCGCCGGGCGGTTCGTCCTCGGCCGTCACGGGCATCCGCAGCGTGCCGATCCCGTCGATCGTCGCTTCGATGAGGTCGCCGGGTTGGAGGAAGCGCTGCTCGCCCCGCACGGCTGTGCCCATGCCGACGCCGCCGGAGGTTCCGTTGTTGATCACGTCGCCGGGGAAGAGGGTGATGATCGACGAGCCGTACTCGATCAGCTCCCAGAGGGTGTGGATCATGTCGCCCGCTCGGGCTTCCTGCATCTGCTCGCCGCCCACGCTCAGCGTCTGGCGCAGGTTCTCCATCGGGTCGCCGTAGAACTCCTTGGGCACAATCCATGGTCCCATGGGCGCGAAGGTGTCGTGACCCTTGCCCACGAACCAGTCGGAGCGCAGCGGGTTGCCGCCGGGGGGACGCCCACCCCGGTCCGAGATGTCCAGGGTGACGGTGTAGCCGAAGACGTGGTCCTGGGCGTCCTCGGCGGACACGTACTTGGCGGTGCGTCCGATCACGGCGCCCAGCTCCACCTCCCAGTCGGTGCGGTCTCGACCCCAGGGGATCACGACCGGGTCCCCGTTTCCGACGACGGCGCCCCGGCTGGGTTTCAGGAAGAGGTACGGCACGCCCCGGTTCTCCCTGCGCTGCCGCCTGGCTTCGGTGCGCTCCTCCGGCGTTCCCGACTCGTCGACGTGGCTGTAGAAGTTGACGGCCGCGTTGAGGATCTTGCCCGGGTACAGGATCGGCGGGAGGGTGCGCACGTCTTCCACGGCGTGGACGAAGTCGGGGCGGGGGTTGCCGTCGATCATGTCGTGGGCCGCCAGGTGGTTGACGATCTCGTAGAGCCGCCGCTTGACCCCATACTCGTAGCGGCCGATCAGGTCGAGCATGTCGGCGGGCATGGGAATGGCCGGATAGGCCGCGTCCCGCTCCAGCGCCCGATTGGCCTCGCCGATCTCCACGACCAGCGCGTCCCGGAGCACGAGTCCGACCCTGGGCGCCCCCTCGATCTCGAAGGTGCCGACCTTGAAGGGCTCGGCCACGGCTTGGCCGAAGGCGGAGTCGGCCTTGATGCCAGCCGTTGCGAGGGCGAGGGCTAGGCCGCCCGCAACGACCGCAGATTGCCGGGAGAATCGCATCGCGCTTTCTCTCCTGTTCCGGTGGTGCGTTCGTGCACCGCCTGTTCCCGTGATGCGTCCGTGTACCGGGAGTACCCCGAGCACGCCAGCTTTTCTAGCCTTCCAGACCGCCCGCTGTCAAGCGATGTGCGGGCCGTCGCCGCGCTACGGGCTGGTCGCCCCGGTCCTACCACGCGGTCGCCCCGGTGCTACAGGATCGCGTCCACGTGGAGGTGCAGGGAGAAGCCGGGGTTCGGGCCGTTGAGCCCTCGGGCCACGTCGAAGCGGAGCAGGCCGTCCATCACGGTGGCGCCGACGCCGATCCCGTACAGCAGGTCGCCCCCGTCGAAGTCGTCTCGCTCGCCCGCCCATCCCATGTCTCCAAAGAGGCTGGCGCCGACGGCGTGGTAGGTGCGCGCCACCTCCAGCCGTCCACGCATGAACGTGGCTCCCGAGGCCGTCGCCGGGTTGAAGCCTCGCAAGGTGGCGGGACCGCCCACGTACCAAGTCCTCTGACGCGGCGCGTCGCCCCACACGGCGCCCCCGCCCAGCTCGGCGCCCAACCGCCACGCGCTCCACTCGCCTCCCGTGAGGGGAAGGGCAGCCCTCGCCACGCCCGCCGCCTCTGCGTACCGTCGGGCCCCTTCGCCGTCTCCCAGGGGACGCCACAGGGCCGCCCTGCCGCTCATCTCCAAGCCGAACTGGGAGGCGGTCGGGTCCCTCCCCCACCACGGCGCGGCTCGCACTTCAAGGCCGCCTTCCGCGATCTCGTCCACAGGCGGGTTGGGACGGAACGCCCATCCGTCGCTGAACGCCTTGAAGAGGGCAAAGTCGGTGTGGGCGTCCACGGCGGTCTGGCGCTCGCCGAACAGCCGCACCTCGAAAGACTCCCGGGCCACGGCGGGGCGCCGCCAGACCAAGCCCGCACCCGTCGCCCGGTAGTAGTCGCCCCAGTCGTTGCCCAGGAAGAACGCGCTGGCCGAGTTGCCCAGGCCGAAGTGTCCTCCCTGCCGGTCCGTGGCCCGCATCTCGTGGTACAGCTCCAGCGACAGACGGCGCAGCACCGTGGAGCGCTCCATCTCGACATGCACGTCGGGCCGCAGGTTGGCCAGCCCCAGCATCCCCTTGGCTCGCACCGACCAGCGCCGGCCCAGCTCCACATTCACTCGCCCGCCCGCCGCGAGTCCCTCCACCCGGTTGTAGCGCACGGGCCCCAAGACGTAGCGGAACCGGCTGGAGAGCAGGGGCGGGGCGGGCAGCTTGGCCAAGCTCCGTACGTGTGCCTCCAGCTCGTCGGCGGAGAGGAAGCCTGCCGCATCTTCCCAGATCGGCGGCGGCAGGTGCGGGTTGTCGGCGACCCGACTCCGCTCTTCGGGCACGATGAGGAACGCCTCCCGGTCCTGCGCCGGCCTCTCCGACTCGTCCATCAGCACGTAGGGGACGTCGCCCTCCGACAGGAGGCCCGCGATGAACGCCATCGCTTCCTCCCGCGTGTCGAAGTGGACCTCCCGGAGGGGCTCGTCCGGCCCGGCGGTGGGCTCGGCGGTCGCCTGGAGACCCATCCCACTCTCGGCGGCTGCTTCGTCCTCCTCCGTCGTCACCGACTCGATCTGGTACGCCACATCCATGGAGACGGGCAACCTGACGATCCCCGCCGCCGCCTCGCCCTCGACCCTCATGCTCCGGGGAAGCCACACCCTGAAGTCCCAGAGCCCGTAGTCCACCGCGATCATCTTCAGGTCGAACGTCCACGGCTTGAAGATCCCCGGCACCCAGCGGATGGCGTCGCGGGCGTCCTCGGTCTGCAACTCGGGCACGTCCCGCATCGCGTCGAACTCGCGGCTCAGCCGGTAGACCGCTCGCACCAGAGCGCCGGACCCGGGTTCGATCCACAGCGCGCCGGTGATGCGGTGCGCATCCGCCTCACGAGGCAACACCTCCAACTCCACGGCCTGCAGCCTTCGCCCGTCGGGAAACGATACGGTGAGGGTATCGCCGCTCCGGAAGCGGTAGAAGGCGTCGGCCTCGTCCGCCAGCGGATGGGCGAACCAGAAGGCGTCGCCGGACTCGTAGGTGCCCCGGTCGTCCACGTCGACGCGCATGTAGTCCTCGTCCGAATCCGCCAAGCCAAAGAGCAGACGGTCGCCGCCGGGCTGGAAAGGCTCGTCGAAGGGGAGGTCGTCCAGCCAGTCCAGATCGCCCTCGCGGACGGCGATGTCGCGCCCGGGGTAGCTGGATCGCGTGCCCAGCACCTGGACGACGGGATCGTGGTCCCGGTCCCAGAACGCCCGCACGGCGGTCTCGTTGCGGTAGAGGACCCGGTCCTTGAGCGGCGTGCGGATCGCTGCGGCCATGCGCTGCTCGATCCGGGCCGTGTAGCGCAAGATCGACTCGTCCAGCGTGTTCCATCGCTCCACCGCCGCCACGTAGATCTCCCGGGCCACCGGGTCCAGGAAGGCGTCGGTCGCGAAGCTTCGCGGGGGAGCCGTTTGGGCTTCCGAATCGATGGGACCGGCGACCGCGAAGACGGCCGGGGCGAACGCCAGTGCCACCGCCACCGCCAAGGTCCTCACGATCCGCTCCCTTCATTGGGTCCGGCTTCGCCGTCGGCGCGCTGCCGGAAGCGCGCGTACTGGAACTCCTCCCACGGCACGTACCGCCATGGCGCGCCGTCGTCGCCGGGGAAGACGAAGATCCCCCGATTGTCCTCGTCCACGTCCGGTTCCCCGGACAACTCGAAGGCGCGCCCATCCACCAACGTCACCCGGGTGCCCGTCTCCTTGCGCCTTTCGATCCGCTCGATCCGGCCGAACTCGATGCTGAACTTCACTTCGTCCGACCTCCCATGGAGGACCTCCCAAGACCATTCGTGCTCCCCGTCCCACCGTATCCTTCCCGCGACGGAGTCGCCGTCCTGGGTCGCGACCGTGCCGAAGAGCGGCCGGCTGGCGGGGAACGAACCGTACTCCGGGCCGTCGTCGGCAGGGGGGTGGAGCCGCAGGACCCCGAACTCGTCCCACTCGACTTCGACCACGCCCATCGACCGATCGAAGACGCGGACGCCCCGGTTCCCCTCGTCCACGTCGTTGGTGCCCGACAGCTCCAGCCGCTCTCCCGACGTCAGGACGACCCGCGCCCCGCCCAGACTCCGCTCAATCGACCGGATTTCGGCGAAGGGGACCTCCCAGTCTTCGCCCTCGTCGTCTTCCCCGTCCAGAACCTCCGAGCCCAGCACTTCGTCCGAGTCCCACGTCACGTAGCCGGTGAACGCGCGCCCGAAGCGGTCCTCGACGGTACCGTGAAGACGCAACGACTGGGGATGGGCGCCCGCCGGCGCAGAGGCGAAATCCACTCGCTCCAGCTTGCTCCACGCCACCCGTACCCGGTCGCCTCCGGGCTCCTCCACCACGAGGGCCACGCTGCTTCTGCTTCCCCGAGGGCGCGAGACTCCCAGCACTTCTCCCCGAGGCGCAAGCGATCCCAGAAAGGCATCCTCCCCTGGGTGCGGCGCGGGCCAAGGGGTCTTGTCCTCGCCCGGACGCATCGCCAGCTCCAGGCTGCCGTCTTCCAGGACAGCGACGGACGCCAGCCGCCCGAAGCGGATCGGAGCACGGACCCACCGGGGGAAGTCCGGGTCCTCCTCATTCCAGGAGACGCGCCAGCCTCGCACCTCTACGACCCGAACCGGCTGGCTTGCACCGGTTGCGACCAGCCACTCCTGGTAGTGCTCTGCCATCCCCTCGGTTCTGCCTTCGAAGAAGTCGGTCCAGCCCACTGCGTCCTGCGCGCCCCGGCCACTCCAGTGGATGAAGCCCTCGTGGCGCTCGCCGGAGTCGGTCAGCACCGTTCCCCATATCCGATCTTGGTTCTGGCGCTGATTCTGGGGTTGAGCGTGAGCGGAGAGCCCGACGGCCGTCGTGGCCCAGAGCGCCGATGAGGTGACGAGTCGCAACATGGACTGAGCCGACCGAGTGAAGGCGGGTTCGCGAAGCGTGGAGGCGGAACGGAGCTGACGAGTGTCCAAGCGTGGAGGCCCTTGGGTCGGTACGCCGCCGCCGCACGCTGGGTTTCCCCGCATACTCACTGGCGCCGAAGAGGTTCCCCTGGGCGCCAGAGGTTCCCCTGGGTGCCGAACGGGCGTACTATCTTCCAGTCCGTGTTCCAGCGCCTCGGAGCTGACCTCCTCCACGGGCGCTCGACTTTCGCCACTCCCGCCGCCAGTCCAAATGAACACTCCCCAGCGTCGCAAGCGTCGCAACCCGGTACTTCTCCTCGTCGCGTGCCTAGCCGTCGCGGCCACTGCCTGCGGCTCCCCGGACGGAGGCGAGCAGCCGACTCGGGACGCCGATCCCGCGGACGCCCAAGCCTCGACCGACGCCGCCGAAGCCGTCCCGTCCAACCCACGGTTCGGTGCTTGGCAGCTGGAGTCGGACCGACCGCCGCCGTACAGGAACGTCATGACCTACGAGCCCTGGGGCGACGGCGGCATGAAGATCACGGTGGCGAGCACCAACTCCGAGGGCGACGAGTCGGAGTGGAGCTACACGACCCTCTTCGACGGGGTCTTCCGACCAGTGACGGGCCAGGAGAACGCCGAGACGGCCGTGGAGGTTGTGGACGAGCGCACGAACCGGATTCTGAACCGGCGCGACGGTCAAGTCTACCAAGTGATCGTCAATGTGCTCTCGGAAGACGGGAACACGATCGACAACGAGTACCGACGCACACTGGAGGACGGCACCGAGAGCGTGAGCCACGCCGTCTACCGGCGCATCCGATAGCGGATCAGGCCACCGGTCTAGCGGATCAGGCCACCGGCCCCCCGGCACTCAACGGCACCTGCAGGAAGAAGCGGGGGATCTCGGCGCGGAAGATGGAGCCGTCGTTCTCCCGGAAGTGGTAGAACCCCTCCATGTGGCCGTTTCGGCTCTCCAGAATGCAGTAGCTGTAGTACTCGTGCACGTCGCCCGGGTCCAGGAGGGGGGACTCGCCCACCACGCCTTCGCCTTCGAGTTCTTGGTCGCCGGCAACCGGGTCGTGGATCTTCCAGTGGCGCCAGAAGAGCTGGGCGGGCTGGTCGCCGATGTTCTTGATCTGCACGAAGTAGGCGAACACGTGCCGGTCGGGAGGCGTGGAGTGGCCGTGGGAGTACACGGGCTCGACGCGGATCTCCATCCGGTCGGAAACGACGGGCGGACGGCGACCCGGAGGCGGGAAGGCTGGCTTGATCACTAGGAGCTCGCCATTTCGCAAGTCGACAGGTGATGGGGCATAGCCCCCAACTGTACAAGACACTAGCGATGGGCTGAACGAGCCGCAAGCCTTGACCTGAAGGCGCTGCCGTCCGATTGTCGCTTCACCGTTCCGCAGTCGTCCACCGCATCCCAGGTGCTCCGCTCGTCAGCCGGGGCAAGGGAGGGTTTCATGCCGCGCCGCCGCCACTCGCGCCACTCGTTCGCCGCCCGCCGTTGGAGGCGCCTGATTCTCGTCGTCGCCGCCGGGCTGGCCGTTGCCGTCGCGACGGTGCCCGCTAGCCCCGCGCTCGTCGGCCAATCGCGCTCCGATCCCCAGGCCGCTTCGCCCGTCCACGATGTGGTGATCCGGGGCGGGCGGGTCCTGGACGGCGCAGGCAACCCGTGGATCGCCGCCGACGTGGCCGTCCAGGACGGAAGGATCGTCCGCGTGGGCCGGGTCGCGGGTGCCGGGCGTCGGGAGATCGACGCACGCGGTCTCTACGTGTCGCCCGGCTTCATCGACGTGATGGACCAGTCCGGCAGCGTGCTGCCCCGCAACGGCTTGGCCGAGAACAAGCTGCGCATGGGCGTCACCACCGCCATCGGCGGCGAAGGGGGCACCCCCGTGGGCGTGGACGAGATCGCCACCTACTTCCGCGACCTGGAGCGGCAGGGGATTTCCCTCAACTTCGGCACGTACTTCTCCCAGACCCAGGCCCGGGTCGCGGTGCTGGGCCGCTCAAGTCGCGCCCCCGACAACGCCGAGCTGGCCGAGATGCGGGAGATCATGGCCCACGCCATGCGCCAGGGCGTGATGGGAATGACCACGGCGCTGATCTACCCGCCGTCCTCGTTCGCCTCCACAGACGAGCTGGTGGAGGTCGCCAAGGCGACCGCGGCTCACGGCGGCATCTACGCCAGCCACATCCGGGACGAGGGCAAGGGACTGGTCGGCGCCGTCCGCGAGGCGATCGAGATCGGGGAGCGAGCCGGCCTGCCCGTCGAGATCTTCCACTACAAGGCCGCCTACGAGCCGGGCTGGGGCGCGCTGATCCGCGAGGCGGCCCAAGAGATCGAGGCCGCGCGGGCCCGTGGCGTGGACGTAGCCGCCGACATGTACCCGTACACGGCCGGAGGCACGGGACTGGAAGCCACGATTCCGTCGTGGGCCCACGAAGGCGGAGCGGACTCGCTGCGGGCCAGGATCGGACGGCCCGAGGTGCGGCAGCGCCTCAAGAGGGAGCTGAAGACCGGCCACGAGGGCTGGTGGAACATCGTGGAGGCGGCGGGAGGGTGGGACGGCGTGGTTCTGGTCAACGCCCGCAACGCCGACAACGCCCACTTGGAGGGAAGAAGCATCGCCCAGATCGCCCAGCAGCAGGGCAGGGACCCGGCGGACACAGCGTGGGACTTGGTGGCGCAAGGCGAAGGCCGGGTCATGGCGATCTACCACATGATGAGCGAAGAAGACGTGCGCTGGGCGCTTCAGCTTCCCTGGACGAGCATCGGCAGCGACGCCGGGGCCGCCCTCGTGCCGGGCGAGGTGGACGCACTGGGCCTGCCGCACCCCCGCAGCTACGGCACCTTCCCGCGCATCCTGGCCAAGTACGTGCGGGACGAGGGCGTGCTCACCCTGCCGGAGGCGGTGCGCAAGATGACCTCGTGGCCCGCCACCCGGATGCGCCTGCACGACCGGGGCGTGCTCCGGGAAGGCGCGTGGGCCGACATCACCGTCTTCGACCTGGCCCGTGTCCAGGACCTGGCCACCTTCGACGAGCCCGTACGCTTCCCCGCCGGCATCGAATACGTGCTGGTGAACGGCGAGGTGGTGATCGAGGACGGCGGACGGCACACCGGCGCACGCCCGGGACACGTCCTCTACGGACCCGGTCGCCAGTCCGGCATTCAGGCCGTGGCCGCGCGCCTGGCGCCCGAGATCCGACGCGCCATGGTGGAGGGCGGCATCCCCTCGGTGACGGTCGCTCTCACGGACCGCCAGGGCGAGCTGTGGAGCGCCGCCTTCGGCGAGTCGAACCTGTGGGCGCGCACCCCAGCCACCACCAACACGGTCTACCTGATCGGCTCCACTTTCAAGGCCCAGTCCACCGTCGCCCTCCTGCAGCAGATGGAGCAGGGCAAGTTCGCCTTGGACGACCCGGTTCGGGATCACCTGGACGGCTTGACGATCCGCGGCGAGAACCCGGACGACCCGGTGAGGTTCCGCCACCTCCTGACCCACACCTCCGGGATGCCGGTGGACTTCGGCCCTCACGCCCTGTGGGGAGACACGTCTCCTCTTTCGCTGGACGCCTACCTCAGCGACTCCCTGCGAGTGGAGACGCCGCCGTTGCAGGGCGTGGTCTACTCCAACATGGCCTACTCTCTAATCGGTCGCTTGGTCGAGACGTTCTCCGGCACGCCGTACAAGCAGTACGTCCGCGACAACGTGTGGGCGCCGTTGGGCATGTCGTCCACCGCCTTCGATCCACCCCCCGAAGTGGCGGAGCGGATGGCCTTCCCCTACGTCCCCGACGAGAACACGGGCCGGAACGCCCCTGCCGTCCGTCTCAAAGCCAACGTCTGGCCCGCCGGGATCGTCTACGGCACTGTCCACGACCAAGCCGCCTGGGTGCGCTTCAACTTGGGCGACGGGGTCTGGGGCGACAGACGGCTGCTGCGCCCAGAAACCATGGACGAGATGCACACCCTCCAATACCAGCAGTTCGCAGGCGAGCCCATGGGTGGTGGATGGGGCCACGAGAACCCTGGGTACGGCCTCACTTGGTGGGTGTCCACCCGCGACGGCGAGCGCTTCTTCGCCCACTCCGGCAGCGTTCCCGGCTACACGGCGTTCGCGTCGGGCAACCGAACCCGGGGATTCGGGGTCGCGCTCCTGACCAACGGCAACCGGGCGCATCCGCACCTGGTCGAGATCGTGAACTTGGCGCTGGACCTCCTGGCCGACGAGCTGGGCGAGTCCCGCTAGCGTGGCCGCCATGCCCCAGCTTCCCGCGGTTCCCGACACTTGGCTCTGGGCGCTGGTCGCCCTCGCCGGCTTGGCGCTGGCCGCCTGGATCGCCGGCCGGGTCGCCACGAGCATCCTGACCGGTGCGGTTCGACGCATCACGAGCCGAACCCGCTCCACCTGGGACGACCGGCTGAGCGAACGGAAGGTCTTCGTCCGGATCGCCCGCGTGGTCCCGGCGATCGTCGTCTACTACGGAGCCGGTCCCGCTCTCGGCCTGTCGGAGGCGAGCCTCGTTCCCCCCGAAGGCGCGCTGGCGCTGCTCTGGACCGTTCTGCGACGACTGGCGGCGGCGTACGTGGTGCTGACGCTGGCGCGAGCGTTCAAGGCATTCCTCGACGCCGTCAACGACATCTACAACGAAGCCTACGCCGACGCCAAGTCTCGACCGGTCAAGGGCTACTTGCAGGTTGCCAGCCTGCTGGCGTACATCGCCGCGGCGATCGTGGCGGTGGCGATCCTGCTGGACCAATCCCCCATGGTCTTCCTTACGGGATTGGGGGCGCTGACGGCGGTCCTTCTGCTGGTGTTCAAGGATACGATCCTGTCGCTGGTCGCCAGCGTGCAGATCATGTCCGACGACATGATTCGGATCGGCGACTGGGTATCGATGCCCCAAGCCAACTCCGACGGAGACGTCATCGACATCGCCCTGCACACGGTCAAGGTCCAGAACTGGGACAAGACCATTTCCACGATCCCCACCCACAAGTTCATCGCCGAATCCTTCAAGAACTGGCGCGGCATGTCCGAGTCGGGCGGCCGCCGGATCAAGCGCTCGTTGAGCATCGACATGAACTCGGTGCGCTTCCTGACGGACGACGAGATCGAGACCCTTTCGCGGCGCGAAGTCCTGCGGGACTACATGCGGGCAAAGCAGGACGCAATCGCGCGCCACAACGCCGAACCGAAGGACCTGGACGCGGAGCCCGAACCGCGCCGCTTGACCAACCTGGGCACCTTCCGCGCCTACGTGCACCGCTACTTGGAACTCCACGCCGGGACCCACAAGGAGATGACGCTCCTGGTGCGGCAGCTGGCCCCGGGACCCCAGGGCGTTCCCATCGAGATATACTGCTTTGCGTCGGATACGGCGTGGGCCAGCTACGAGTCATTCCAGGCCGACATCTTCGACCACCTGATCGCGGTGCTGCCCGAGTTCGGCCTGCGGGTCTTCCAATCCCCTGCCGGAGGCGACCTGGCGAAGCTGGCCCCGGCGCGGCAGTAGGCGGAGCCGTCGTCTTATGAGCCGTCGCGCATCAAGAAGCGGTCGAAGAAATCCGACGCTGCACGGAACGCCGCCATCCAGTTGCGGTGCAGCAAGAAGCCGTGGACCTCGTCGGGGAACACGAGCTGCTCCACGTGAACGCCCCTGCGCCGCAGTTCTTCGGCCAGCTCCACCGACTCGCTGAAGGGCACGTTGCGGTCGTCGTCGCCGTGAATGAGCAGGACTGGCGACCTCCATCCGTCCAGGAACGCCATGGGGGAGGACTCGAAGGCGGAGCGGGCGACTTCGGGTCGCGCCGCCGGGTCGTAGGAGGGCACGAAGTTGCGGATCACCGGGTTCCAGTCGTGCACGCCGTGCACGTCCACGCCGGCGCGGAAGAGGCGCGAGGCCTGGGCGAGGCCGTGGGCGGTCAGGTAGCCGCCGTACGATCCGCCCCAAAGGCCGATCCGATCCGCGTCCACGTCGTGCCGTCCCGCTAGGTACAGCCCGGCGCCCAGTACGTCCTGGACCTCCGACGCGCCTCCGGCTCCGTAGTTCTCGGCCTCCCGGAATGCCATCCCGTATCCGGTCCCGCTCCGGTAGTTGACCGACAGGACGGCGTAGCCCTTGGAGGCCAAGTACTGGTTGAAGGAGTAGGCGTTGTGGTAGTAGCCCCGGTGATGGAACCCCAAGAGCATCTGCCGGCGGGAGCCGCCGTGGAGGAAGAGGGCGCCGGGCCAGCCTTCGGCGGGTGGTGCGCCCCTCGGCAGGAAGAGTTGGCCGTGAATGGGCGTGCCGTCGGGGGCGGTGAAGACGACTTGGGCCGGATCGGCGAGCCCGGATGGCAGGTCGGCCTCCTGGTCGGGCACCAGCCACTGCCGCTCGCTTTCGGCTCCGGCCGCCGCTGGCGCCGACAGGACTTCGGCGTGGGCCGGAGCCGTTCCCGACGCCGCCAAGAACGCCACTGAGCCGTCCGCCGTGGGAGCGGGTTGCCACTCGATCCCGTCGCCCGGCGTGATCAGCCGCGTGTCCGATCCGTCCATTGCGCCGCGCCAGAGGTGCTGCCGGTCCGTGTCGTCCTGGTTGGAGGAGAAGATCAGCGCGCCGCCGCCGGGGACCTGGGCCACGTACTGGACCTCGAAGGAACCGGTCGCGATCGGCTGGGGCTCGCTCCCACCGTTTGCCGCCACCGAGCCGTTTGCCGCCACCGAGTAGAGGTTGCGGAAGCCGTTGCCTTCCCAGGGGAACGCAATCCGTCCGCTCCGGCCCCAGAAGAGCTGACGGCTGGCCGAAACCCCGTTGAAGACGCTCCCCGTACCGGGCGGGGCAGCGAACACCGTCCGTGCCGCCCCGTCTTCCACGCCCGTCCCATCCTCCATGCCCGTCCCATCCTCCACGCCCGTCCCATTCTGCACGCCAGCCCCGTCCTCCACGCTCGCCCCGATCTCCACGCCCACCACGCGAATGCTCCACGGCGTCGACTCCCGAACCGCGAAGAACGGCAGCCGGCCCTTCTGACTGGGGATGCGCACGAAGGCCACCTCGCGCCCGTCTGGCGACCACACCGGGCTGCTGTCCCGGTCCACGGAGGGGTCCAAGTAGCGCAAGGATCGGTCGCGCAACTCCAGCAGGCCGACGAAAGAGTGGTCTCCACGTCGGCTGGTCCACGCCAGCCGGGTCTCGTCGGGCGACAAGATCATCTCGCCGGGGCTTCCCCGGCCCGTCACCAGTTCCTCGGGCTCCGCGTCCGGGTTGCCGACGGAGAGCCGCCGGATCACGTTGCCGTGGATGTAGTAGAGCCGTTCGCCGTCCGCCGTCAGCAGCGGGGAGTGGCCCCGGGCGGCGACCCGAGCAGCATCGCCCCCGTGCGTGCTCGCCGTCCATACCTCGCGCCGAGCCCCGTCGGGGTCGCTGGTGGGGTTGGGGATCTCTCCTGACCGGTTGGGGGCTCCTCCTCGAACGAACGCCACCGTGCCCCCGTCCGCCGAGACCGCCAACCCGCCGATCTCCTGGCCGTCGTCGCCGCCGAACTCGGTGACGGCGCGACCGCTCCACTCGGGAGCACGCGCCACCCACACGTTCCGCTCCCCCCGCTCGTTGCGCACCCATGCGACCACGGGGGCGGAGGCCGCGGCCACCAGCCCGGACGGAAACGGCCAACCCACCAGTGCGTCCAGGTCCAGCTCCTGGCGTTGCGTCGTCTCTGGGGCCGGCCACAACATCTCGGCCGAGGCGGATGCGGCCGGAGCGGAGGCGGTCAGCGCAAGGCTGGCCACAAGAATCGCGATCCTGCGGGTCATGGCGTTGTCCTCGTGATCATGGCGTCTTCCTTGGTGTGCATCGGTTTCGTCGGCGACCGAAGACCGTGTGCGACGGGGCCGCCGGGCCACATGCGAGCACGGTCCAGTCCGCCTCTGCGGGCATCCTACACCGCCTGGATCGGTCGGATCAAGCCCACCCCGGTCCGTCGGATCAAGCCCACCCGACGGACGCGCCCCTCGACCTGTCGCAGTGGTTCTCCTCTCGGTAGCTTCAGTCCGATGAGCACGGTATCCGCGCCCTCCGCGCCTGTCCCGGGCGACAGCGCCATCGTGGACAACCGCACCCGTGCGGTCGGCGACTTCCTCCGAGCCCACCTCGAAGCCGACTCCGTGCTGTCGGTCGTGTCGGCCTACTTCACGATCTACGCCTACGGCGACCTCCGGGAGGAGCTGGAACGACTCCGGCGAGTGCGCTTCCTCTACGGCGAGCCGGACGGCGCGGCGGCAGTGGACCCGGCCGCGGGCGAAGACAAGGCATACCGGCTGACCCGCGACGCCGCCGTGGAGCTCCGCCACGCGCTGACCCAGAAGCCCCTCGCCCACGCCTGCGCCAGGTGGATCGCAGACAAGGCCGACGTGCGCACCGTGCGCAGGGCCAACTTCCTTCACGGCAAGCTCTACCACATGGAGCCCCCTGAGGGCGAAGACGCCGCGCTCCTGGGCAGCTCCAACTTCACTCGCGGCGGCCTGGGCTTCGGTGCCAACCCCAACATCGAGCTCAACCTGGAGGTCCGCGACGCCTCCGACCGGGCGCGGCTGCTCCGCTGGTTCGACGACCTTTGGCGCGACGAGGAGCTGACGCGGGACGCCAAGGAAGAGGTGCTCGCCGCCCTGGAGCGCCTCGGCAAGGACTACTCGCCCGAGTTCGTCTACTACAAGACGCTATTCCACGTATTGAAGGACCGGATCGACGAACGTGGGCAGCGGGACGGGCTGATCCAGGACGTCCACCTACACGACACCGAGATCTGGAAGGCCCTCTACCGGTTCCAGAAGGACGGAGCGGTCAGCGCGATCAACCGGTTGCTGAACCACAACGGTTGCATCGTGGCCGACAGCGTGGGGCTGGGCAAGACGTGGACCGCCCTGGCAGTGGTCAAGTTCTTCGAAATGCGCAACGAACGGGTGTTGGTGCTCTGCCCGAAGAAGCTGAAAGAAAACTGGGTGCGCTACACGTCCTGGGCCGGCTACGGCGCCAATCCGCTGGAGAAGGACCGATTCGGCTACACGGTGCTTGCCCATACGGACTTGAGCCGGTACAAGGGCAGAGCCGACAGCATCGACTTGGCCAAGTTCAACTGGGGTGCCTTCAATCTGATCGTGATCGACGAGTCGCACAACTTTCGCAACCAGGGCCGCGACCGCAAGGACGAAACGGGGCGCATCGTTCGTCGCAGCCGGTACAACCGCTTGATGCACGAGGTGCTCAAGGGCGGCGTTCACACCAAAGTCCTCATGCTCTCGGCCACTCCCGTCAATACGGGTCTCCGCGACCTCCGCAACCAGATCTACCTGATGACGGAGCAGCGACAGGACGCCTTCAGGGAGAGCCTGGGGATCGGCAACGTGCAGAGCCTCTTCGGCGTGGCGCAGGCCGAGTTTCGGAAGTGGGAGAACCGTTGCGAAACGACGGGCCGAAGGGACAAGAGCGACCTGCTGGAGCGGCTAGGCGCCGACTTCCTGGCGTTGCTGGACGCGGTGAGCATCGCCCGCTCCCGCGACCACGTGCGACGCTTCTACCCCGAGGTGGAAACGCAGATCGGCGGCTTCCCCCAGCGCGCCAAGCCCGTGAACCTGCATCCGCCCACCGACAGCGAAGGCGAGCTGTCCTACGATGCGCTGCATGGGCGGATCAGCCGGTTCCGTTTGGCGGTGTACATGCCGTCCCAGTACTTGCGGGACACATCGACACTCGAAGCCGAGAAGGAGCGCCTGCACTTCGACCAGCGGGACCGGGAGCGCTGGCTGATCGGCATGATGCGGGTCAACCTGCTCAAGCGGCTGGAAAGTTCGGTGCACTCGTTCACCCTTACGATGGGGCGCATCCTCGAGAAGATGGACGAGCTGGACGAGCGCATCTACGAGTGGATCATGAAGCCCGGCAACCAGCAGATCGACCTTCTTGGGGGCGAACACGAGAGCGAGCAGGCGGAGGAGGACGAGGAGTTCACCCTGGGTCGAGGACGCCGCTACCGCCTTGCCGATCTTGATCTCATCGCGTGGCGGAAGGACCTGAAGGCGGACCGCCGTTCGTTCGCCGCGATCCACGAGCAGGCCAGCAAGGTAGGCACGGAGCGCGATGCCAAGCTTCGGGAGCTGAAACGCCTGCTGGCGCGCAAGGTAAGGGAGGCCCCTGCCGACAAGGACGGCCGCCCCAACCGCAAGGCTCTCGTCTTCACCACCTTCTCGGACACGGCGAGCTACCTGTACGAGAGCATCGCCGAGTGGGCGCGTGCGGAACTCGGCGTGCACGTCGGCTTGGTGACCGGCAGCGGCGGGAACCGCACCACCATCGGCTCGGCGGACTTCGCCGGGATCCTTACCCGCTTCGCTCCCGTTGCCCAGCTGAGCTCCCGGCCCCCGATGGAGATCGACATCCTGATCGCCACAGATTGCCTGTCGGAGGGCCAGAACCTTCAGGACTGCGACTTCGTGATCAACTACGATGTCCATTGGAACCCGGTCCGGCTGATGCAGCGCTTCGGCCGCATCGACCGCATCGGAAGCCGGAACCGGCAGGTCGCCATGGCCAACTTCTGGCCGACCCGAGAGCTGGACCGCTACCTGGACTTGAAGAATCGGGTGGAGGCCCGGATGGCGTTGGTGGACGCTGCGGCAACGGGAACCGACGACCCCCTGGCGGTCGGCGAATCCGACGGGGCGAAGCAGGCCGCTCAGCGAGAACTGAGCTTCCGAGATCAGCAGCTCCGGCGTCTTCGGGAGGAGAGCTTGGACTTGGAGGAAGTGGAGGACGGCATCTCCATGAGCGACTTCACCCTCGACGACTTCCTCGTGGACCTGCTCAACTACCTGCAAGAGAACCGCGAAGCTCTCGAATCCGCGCCGCTGGGGATCCAGGCTGTGGTTCCGCCGGCTCCCACGACGGCACGCTCCGCCCCCACGGCGGCGCACTCCCCCACGACTGCGCGCTCTGTTCCCACGACGGTGCGCCCTGGCGTCATCTTCTGCCTGAAGCAGCGCAATGGCGAACGGAAGACTCCCAACCGCCTCCAGCCCTACTTCCTCGCCTACGTCCACCAAGACGGTACGGTTCGCTATACCTTCAAGCAGGCGAAGCAGGCGCTGACCCTCTTCAGCGCACTGGCCCGAGGACGGACGGAGGCCCTCACGGACTTGGTGAACGCATTCGATCGGGAAACTCGCCACGGCCAAGACCTAGCAAAGTACGACCCGCTGGTCCGTGCGTGCCTCCGAAGCGTGGCGGGCGCCTACCGGCAAGCGGAGTTTGGTTCGTTCGTCGGGGTCCGCGACGGCTCGCTCACCACTCGGGCACGGCGACCTGCCGCCGCCTCCGACTTCCAACTCGTGACTTGGCTCGTGATCATGGAGGCCCAGGACCGTGAGTGAGCTTCAGGCCACCATTCGAGACGCCCTGCACGCGCTTGCGGACGGCTCGCTCTCGGAGTGCGTCGAGGGCCTGCTGGGGACGCTCGGCTACCGCAGCGACCGAACGATCGACTTCGAGTCCGTGGAGGAGTTCCTTTCCCTTGTGGAGGCGAAGGACAGGCTGTCCGCCAGCCAGCTCGCGATGTTCGACTGCTGGCAGGCCATGGACATCGTCTTCCAGGTCACCGACGAAGAGGTGACTGGCCGAGCCGGTATCTTCGGCACTGGCTCGGCCGGCGCCCGGGAGTTCGACGACGGGGTTGCGAAGTCGTTCCTCTTCCTTGCGGCCGACCTGGAGCCGGGGCGGTTCTCCAGGTCCGACTTGGCGGCGTCCACGCACGCGGTGAACCGCATCTTCCCGATGCCCACGGTGGTGTTCTTCCGGCACCGGGACGAGGACGGCCTGCCCCTGCTCACGATTGGCGTGGTCCACCGCCGGGTCCACAAGACCGATCCCGACCGGGACGTCCTGGAGCGGGTGACGCTGGTCAAGGACGTGACCTTGACCACGCCTCACCGAGCGCATGTGGAGCTGATCTCGGAGCTTGCGCTGGGGCGGCTGGTGGAGCAGCGCGGAGTGTCCAACTTCGACGGGCTTCTTGACGCGTGGGAGGCAGTGCTGGACACGGGCCAGCTGAACCGGCGCTTCTACCGGGAGCTGTTCGCTTGGTTTCAGCGGGCCACGACGGAGTGCCGCTTCCCGGACGACGGGGTGGGCGCCGGCAACGAGGAACGCCACGTGATTCGGCTGATCACCCGGTTGCTGTTCGTCTGGTTCCTGAAGGAAAAGCGCCTGGTGCCCCGGGAGCTGTTCACCGAGGAGTTCGCTCGCGACGCACTGGCGCACCACTCGCATGCCGGCACCGACTACTACCGCGCAGTCCTGCAGAACCTTTTCTTCGCGACGTTGAACACCAAGATTGAGCGGCGGGCGTTCAGCGAGCAGGCCCGGAGCACGCATCGCGACTTCACCCGGTACCGGTACCGCAAGCTGCTTCGCGACCCCGACGCGTTCATCGCGAAGTTGCAGTCGGTGCCCTTCGTGGACGGCGGCCTCTTCGACTGCCTGGACGACTTCGAGAACGTGGGCCGGGGCGGACGGCGGGTGGACGCGTTCACCGACAACATCGACGACCCGCAGCACGGCAGGGGACTGTCGGTGCCCGCGCGCTTGTTCTTCGACGACGACGGGCTGTTTCCCTTGTTCGGCCGGTACAAGTTCACTGTGGAGGAGAACACGCCGCTGGAGGAGGACGTGGCGCTCGACCCGGAGCTGCTGGGCCGCGCCTTCGAGAACCTGCTGGCGTCGTACAACCCGGAGACGCGGGACACGGCGCGCAGGGCCACGGGCTCGTACTACACGCCGCGCCGGGTGGTGGAGTACATGGTAGACGAGGCGCTGGTGGCCTACTTGCGGAACCACGTCGCTCCCCATGACGGGAACCGAGAAGGCCTGGAGACTAGGCTGCGTGCCTTGGTCGCGTCGGAACACGCCGCCTCCGCGTCCGAGGTCGGCCACCCGATGCACGAACAAGAGATCGAGCCTCTGATCACGGCGATCGACGGCCTGAAGCTCCTCGACCCCGCCTGCGGGTCCGGGGCGTTTCCCATGGGAGTTCTTCAGAAGCTGGTCCTCATACTGTCGAAGATTGACCCCGACAACCAGCGGTGGAAGGCTCGCCAGATGGCCCGGGCGAACCAGATTCCCGACCCCGTAGCTCGTCTAGAATCGGTGGCTGCGGTCGAGAGGAGCTTTTCGCCGGAGCGCAACTACGGCGACTACGGCCGAAAGCTGTTTCTCATCCAAAACGTCATCCACGGCGTGGACATACAGCCGATCGCCTGCCAGATCGCGAAGTTGCGTTTCTTCATCTCCTTGGTGATTGAGCAGCAGTCCAACCAGGATCCCGACGACAACTACGGCATCCAGGCCTTGCCCAATCTAGAGACCCGTTTCGTCGCGGCCGATTCGCTGATTGGGTTGAACGGCTCGCAGAATCACAATCTGCGAAGTCCCACGGTGGAGCGGTTGGTGGGCGGGTTGAAACAGGTCCGGTCGGACTGGTTCGACGCCCGGACCCGAGACCAGAAGTGGGAACTCAAGAACAAGGATATGCAACTTCGCCAGCAGCTACGCAAGGCCCTGGTGCAAAATCGCTGGAGCGAACAATCGGCCGACTTGATTGCCAGTTGGGATCCATACGACCAGAACAGACGGGCCAAGTGGTTCGATCCCGAGTGGATGTTCGGCATCGCGAGAGGATTTCATCTCGTGATCGGCAACCCGCCCTACGTGGAATCTCGAAACAGTCTATTGCCGCGTGCGCTGAAGAACTCCTACGGGAGCCAAGTGAGAAGAGATTGGACGCAGGATCTGCCCAGGGGAAGCGATCTCCTGGTCTACTTCTACGCTCGATCGTTCAAGGTACTGTCTGGGCGAGGGCACGTCTGCTTTATCACCCACAACTCTTGGCTGAGTACGGACTACGGCAAGAAGTTCCAGCGTTTCTCCCTGGCCAAGGGGTCGTTCGTCAAGATCGTCGATACGTCAGAGAAGTTCTTCGCCGATACCCGGAGTCAGAACATCAACGCAGTCATCACCCTGTTCTCGCGGAAGCCGGGCCGCAGGATTGAGTACATCGTAGCCAATCCAAACATGGTTGCGATCGCCGCGAAGACGATTGACGCCGGGAGCAACATGAAGTGGGGCCATCTGATCGCAATGCCGGAGTTCTTTGCCGACGCGTTGCGCAATATGACGTCCAGGGAGAACCGTCGGGGTGTTGTCACGGTCGGCCAGGGACTGAATTTCCCCAAGAAACGGCTCCTGGAAGCGGATGCGACCGTACCGGTTCTAGTAAAGGATGTTCAGTTCGTTGCCACGGTTGCGAGCAATCATGTTCCGCCCTCGATTGCTCGTTCCGACGACAAGATACCCGCTCTGGTGATGCCTCGCGGCGTCGGCGACCGGCACTACTGCATGTTCAATCAGTGCAGGGCGTTCTCCTACAGCGCGGTGGAGCTGTACTTGCCGGCCGACCTCTGGGGGTCGGACCTGCACTACTGCCTATGGGCCTACATGAACTCGTCGATGGTGTGGCTCTACCGAGAGATCACGGGACGGAAGAACCTCGGTGGGGGGCTGTTGAAAGCGGAGGCGACAGACCTGAAGACGTTGCCGCTGGCGTACGACTTCAACTTTGCCGGGGAGGCGCGGGCGGTGTTCGACAAGTTGGCGAAGCGCGCACCGTTGCCAGTGGAGCAAGAGGTATGCACGGACGAACATCTGGCAATAGACGAAGTCGTTTCACGGTTCTTCGGACTTGAGCCATGCCAGGAAAGGGTTCGGGAAACCCTGGTGGAGCAGGTCGGCTTTCGGACGAGAAGGGCCAAGGCCAAGCCTCTGGCGGCTCAACTGGCCGGCTCGTGATCATGAAGGCCCCGGACATGAGTGAGCTTCAGGCCACCGTTCGAGACGCCCTGCGCGCCCTGGCGGACGGCCCGCTCTCGGAGTGTGCCGAGGGTCTGCTGGGTGCGCTCGGCTACCGCAGCGACCGGACGATCGACTTCGAGTCGGTGGAGGAGTTCCTTTCCCTGGTGGTGGGCACGAAGGACCGGCTGTCCGCCGCCCAGCTCGCGACGTTCGGCCGCTGGCAGGCGATGGACATCGTCTTCCAGGTCACCGACGACGAGGTGACCGGGCTAGGCGGCCTCTTCGGCGCCGGCCCGACCGGCGTTCGGAGCTTCGACAAAGGGGTCGCGAAGTCGTTCCTCTTCCTTGCGGCCGATCTGGAGCCCGGGCGGTTCTCCCGGTCCGACCTGGCCGCGTCCACGCACGCGGTGAACCGCATCTTCCCGATGCCCACGGTCGTGTTCTTCCGGCACCGGGGCGAGGACGACCAGCCGTTGCTCACGATTGGCGTGGTCCACCGCCGGGTCGACAAGACCGATCCAGACCGGGATGTCCTGGAGCGGGTGACGCTGGTCAAGGACGTGAACCTGACAGCACCCCACCGTGCGCACATCGAGCTGATCGCGGAGCTTGCGCTCGAGAGGCTAATGGAGCAGCACGGAGTGTCCACCTTCGACGCGCTTCTCGAGGCGTGGGAGGCCGTGCTGGACACCGGCCAGCTGAACCGGCGCTTCTACAGGGAGCTGTTCGCCTGGTTCCAGCGCGCGACGGCGGAGTGCCGCTTCCCGGACGACGGAGTGGGCGAGGGCAACCAGGAACGCCACGTGATCCGGCTGATCACGCGGATGCTGTTCGTCTGGTTCCTGAAGGAGAAGCGCTTGGTGCCAGCGGAGCTGTTCACCAAGGAGTTCGCGTGCGACGCACTGGCTCACCACTCGCTCGCCAGCACCGACTACTACCGCGCAGTCCTGCAGAACCTCTTCTTCGCGACGTTGAACACCAAGATCGAGCGCCGGGCGTTCAGCGAGCGGGCTCACAGCACGCATCGCGACTTCACTCGGTACCGCTACCGCAAGCTGCTTCGCGACCCGGACGCCTTCTTCGCGAAGTTGCAGTCGGTGCCCTTCGTGGACGGCGGCCTCTTCGACTGCCTGGACGACTTCGAGAACGTGAGCCGGGGCGGGCGGCGGGTGGATGCGTTCACCGACAACATCGACCATGCGAAGCACGGCGGAGGGCTGTCGGTTCCCGCCCGCTTGTTCTTCGACGACGACGGTCTGTTTCCCTTGTTCGGCCGGTACAAGTTCACGGTGGAGGAGAACACGCCGCTGGAGGAGGACGTGGCTCTCGACCCGGAGTTGCTGGGCCGCGCCTTCGAGAACCTGCTGGCGTCGTACAACCCGGAGACGCGGGACACGGCGCGCAAGGCCACGGGCTCGTACTACACGCCGCGCCGGGTGGTGGAGTACATGGTGGACGAGGCGCTGGTGGCATACTTGCGGAACCACGTGCCAGCGCACGACGGCGATGTGGACCAACTCGCAGCGAGGCTGCGCCACCTCGTGGCGTTCTCGGAGGGGAACGGCGACGGACAAGGCCATCCGATGCACCCCCACGAGGTCGATGCCGTCATTGCGGCGATCGACAACCTGACGATCCTCGATCCCGCTTGCGGCTCCGGCGCCTTTCCCATGGGCATCCTGCAGAAGCTCGTTCTGATGCTGTCCAAGGTCGATCCTGGCAACCAGCGATGGAAAGCTCGGCAGCTTGCCAGAGCGCGTGCCATCCTGGACCCTGTAACCCGCAGCGACGCGGTGGCGGCCGTGGAGAGGAACTTTGCGCCCGAACGCGGATACGGAGATTTCGGGCGAAAGCTGTACCTTATCCAGAACGTGATCCACGGCGTGGACATCCAGCCCGTAGCCTGCCAGATCGCCAAGTTGCGCTTCTTCATCTCCCTCGTAATTGAGCAGCAGTCCAACGACAATGCGGCCGACAACTACGGCATCCAGGCACTGCCGAACCTGGAGACGCGCTTCGTGGCGGCCGATTCTCTGATCGGGCTGAACGGCTCCCCGCAGCCCAGCCTGCCAAACGTCGAAATCCAGAACCTCGAGGCCGAGCTGGCGCAAGTCCGGCTCGACTGGTTTGACGCCCGTACCCGAGATGAGAAATGGGAGCTGAAGAAGAAGGACAAGCGCATCCGCCACCGCCTCATGCAGGTGCTGGTGGACAATCACTGGAATCGGGAGACGGCGGACCGGATCGCCGACTGGAATCCGTACGACCAGAACACGTGTGCCAAGTGGTTCGATCCCGAGTGGATGTTCGGCGTGCGTGACGGCTTCAACGTGGTCATCGGCAATCCGCCGTATGTGCAGCTCCAGAAGGGCGGCGGCGCACTGGCGCAAGCGTACGGCGATGCCGGGTATCGGACCCTCGCACGCCGGGGCGACATCTATCAACTGTTCTTCGAGAAGGGCTGCAACCTGCTCAAGTCCGACACGGGACTGCTGGCGTTGATCACCTCCAACAGCTGGTTGCGGGCCGAGTACGGCAAGTCCACACGACAGTTCTTCGCCGAGTCGCACACTCCCTTGAGGCTGGTGGAGCTGGGCAAGGATGTCTTCGAGAACGCAATCGTGGATTCCAGCATTCTGCTCCTGCGCGAGGGGAAGCACGGCAACCCCTGCATGACCGTCGACATGGACCAGCTCAACGTCGACGACTTCCCGCCCGAAGATCGACACTGGGGGCACCTCCGGCCATGCGGCACACGACCGTGGACGGTACTGTCGGCGACCGAACAGCGTGTCTTGGACAAGGTGAACCGCAGGGGTACGCCGGTAAGGGACTGGGATGTCGTCCTCACCTATGGCATCAAGACCGGCTACAACCGAGCCTTCATCGTCGGCAAAGACATGCAACAACGGCTTGTGGAAAACGACCCTCGGTCCGTGGACATTCTCAAGCCGATGCTGCAAGGCAGGGATATTCGACGCTGGGTTGCACGGTTCAACAATCGATGGCTGGTCTACTTGCGGCGAGGTACGCAAATCGTGGACTACCCGAGCGTGCTCGACTGGATGCAGCAACATAAGCGTCAGCTCTCCAGGAAATCCGGGGCCAATGCGTGGTACGAGCTCCAGGCCAGTCCCAGCGATGACGCACACAGCCGGTTCGGAGAGGAAAAGCTCTTCTGGATGGATATGACGGGACAAGGAAGGTTTGCGTACTCGACCGAGGAGATGTACTGCAACGACAAGGCGTTCGTCATGTCGGGAGAGTCGCTCAAGTACCTTTGTGGGGTGCTGAACAGCAGCTTGGTCGCGTGGCTAGTGGGGCGCACGGCGCTGACCACCGGGATGGGCCTTCCGCAGTGGAAGAAGTACACGGTGGAGGCGGTACCCGTTCCTCGGCCAAGCGAAGAAGAGGAGAGGACGGTCGTGGTGCTAGTGGAGCGGTTGATTGAGGCGGCCCGCCACGAAGACGAGGGCGGCGGCAAGCAGGTCGCACGTATCGAGAACGAGCTGGACCAAGTGGTGTATCGGCTCTACGGGCTCGACGACAATGAAGTCGAGGCAGTGGTGCGCCGGCTGGCGAAGTAGAGAAAGACATCAAGGAAGCCAGCTGTGATCCAATATAAAACAGGCGACATGTTCTCCGAACCCGCCGACGCTCTAGTGAATACGGTGAATTGTGTGGGTGTAATGGGTCGGGGTATCGCGTATCAATGCAAGCTCAAGTATCCCGACAATTTCCGAGCCTATGCCATGAAGTGCAGACGGAACGAAATGCATCCGGGTGAAGTCTTCGTATACGAAACGCAGAGCATCGTACCTCCTCGGTACATCATCAATTTTCCCACCAAGCGGCATTGGCGAGGCAAGAGCCGCATGAAAGACATCGGGTCGGGCCTCGATTCGCTTGTGTGCGAAGTCCAAACCAGAGGCATCCGATCCATTGTCGTTCCTCCGCTCGGTTGCGGGCTTGGCGGGCTGGAGTGGATCGAAGTTCGAGAGCGGATTGAGCAAGCGTTCCGCGTGCTAGTCGGTGTGAGCACCGTCGTGTATGAACCCGGAGGCGGTCCTGTTGATCGACGCGCCAACCGTTCGACGAGTCGCGGCTGGTGACAAAGGCTTCGAGTCGCCGTTTGTTCAGTCCCTACGTAGGGGTTCAGTCCCTACGCTGACAAGGCCCGTGCCCTACGCAGGCAGGCCGTGCTTGATCGCCCACTCCATTGCCTCGGAGAAGCGGTCCAGCTCCTCCAGGGTCGTGTAGACGCTGGGCGAGATGCGCAGCCCCTCGCACTCTTCGTGGCCGATCGGCACGTTGATGATCCGGTGCTTCGCCCAGAGCCACTCGCTCAGTGCCGCCGTGTCCAGCCCCTCCACGTGCACGTTGGCGATTCCGCAGGCGAAGCCGGGCTTCTGGCTGGTGTTCAGGCTCACCCGGTCGTTCTCCAACAGCCGATCCGCCCAGTAGTCCCGAAGGTAGACCAGCCGCGCGGCCTTCCGGTCGCTCCCGATCCCCTGGTGGAAGGTTAGCGCCTCGCCGATCGCCAGGTAGTTGGCCGCCGGGTGCGTGCCGATCTCCTCGTACTTGCGGATGTCGCCGTCCATCCGGTCCGGTGCCGCCATCAGCGGCCAGATGTTGGGGATCTCGTCCCGTCGCACGAAGAGCAGCCCAGTCCCGTGGGGCGCGAAGAGCCACTTGTGGAGGCTGGTGGCGTAGTTGTCGCACTCCAGCTCCGGCAGCTTGAAGCTGAAGTGGGCCATGGCGTGGGCGCCGTCCACGATCACTGGCACGTCGTGGCGTCTCGCCATCCGCACCACGTCGCGTACCGGGAGGATCTGCCCCGTCAGGTTGATCATGTGGCACATGAGGATCAGCCGGGTTCGGGGCGTGATCGCCTCCTCGAAGCGCCGCACCACCTCGGCGGGATCCTCGGCGGGCACAGGCACCTTGATCTGCCGCATGACGATTCCCTCGCGACGCTCCCGCTGCCGGAAGGTGGTCAGCATCCGCCCGTAGTCCTGCGTCGTCGTGAGCACCTCATCGCCCGGCTTCAGGTCGTACCCGAACTGGACCGTCTGGAGCCCCTCGGAGGCGTTGCGGGTGAAGGCGACTTCTTCCGGGTCCACCCCCCACTCCCGAGCCATGCGTGCGCGAACCCCTTCCCGCTGCGGCTCCAGGATCTTCCACATCGTGTAGGTGGGAGCCTCGTTGGAGTAGTCCAGGTGACGCTTCATGGCGTTCTGGACGAACTCGGGCGACGGGCTGACCCCGCCGTTGTTCAGGTTGACCAGCGTCCGATCCACGGTGAACGCCCGAGCGACTTCCGCCCAAAAGGCTTCGTCCGACGCGGTCTCCGCCGGCGAGCCCAGGTGGCGAGCGAGGTCGGCCGCGATCTCGGTCGCGCTCGCCCTCAGCGAGGGGAGGCTGCCGGCGCCGAGGGCCGCGGCGGCGGTCCCCAGGAAGCGTCGGCGGGTAGCGTCGGGGCGTCGGCTAGCGTCGGGGCGTGTGGCGATCATTGCGGTGCAGGCTCCGGCTGGTGGCGACTGGCGTCTCCGATCCATCATGGTACGCAGAGTCCTGGCGAGTGTGCAACCGAAACCCGCCCTGGTGGCACCGCTTCCGACTTGCTGCCAACTCCGGCGGAACCTTCAGGGCGCGGGCGTGTACAGCTTGGTGCAAGGTGCCCCCAGGGGGCTCGTAGGCTGCAGGAGGAAGTCGGCAATCCAACTCAGGAGGACAACATGATCAGCAAGACGCTCGCACTGATCGCGACGGCCGCCACGGTCGCGCTCGGACCGGACCCCGTCGTACCGTGTGCCGGGACTGGCCGCCCTTCGAGCTCGGCAGAAGGCACCGTGGTCCTGGTCTCCGCACCGGTCGCAGAAGGAGGCGAGACCGCCATGACCCTGTTCGTAGACCAACAGTCGCGCTCCCAGGATACCGACGGCATCGCCGACCGAGTCTTCCGGCTCCAGATGGAGGGTGCCGTGGAGCGCCGGGGTCGCTGGACGGGGGTCCGCGTGGAGTGGAGCCCCGGCAGGGTCGCGGTGACCGACGAGTCCGGTCGGCTGCTCGCTCTAACCGTCGGGCACTGGACCCGCCCCGCATCGGCGGAGGAGTTCGCCGGCTACGGCCTGAGCCACGCCACGAGCTGGCGAACGGTTCTTCCGGTCGGCGAGCCAAGCGAAGCCGCGTACGCTATGCTGGCTGGCCTGGCGACGCCCAGCGAGGACGACTGCAGCAACCCGGGCGACAGCGGCGGCGAAGGGGCTACAGAGTGCGGAGCCAGTTGTTCCAACGGCGGGTCGTGCTCCGTGACCTGTAAGGGAGATTACTTCCCTTGCTGCAAGTGCCAAGCCGGAGGTGCCGAGTGCCGATGCACGAAGAAGGAGCCGGCCCAATGACGATCGCGAGCGGAGCGGCTGTGGCGTGGATGGCCTTGCAGGCCGCCGCGCCGCAGGCCGTCTCGCCGCCGCGCTGGGCGTTGGCGAACTCCCTGCTGCTGGAGGTCGGCAGAGGCGACGGGATGTTGCTGCACGAAGTCAGAGACGCCACGATCGCGGCGGACGGCACGGTACTGATCGCCGAGAACAGCGAGGCCCGCATCCTGCGGGTGTCCAGCGCTGGCGAAGTTCTGGGGTCGCTGGGACGCGAAGGTCAGGGCGAGGGCGAGCTCCAGCGGGCGTGGCGGGTGTTCGCCTTCGGAGACACCGTGCTGGCCTACGACGATGTAGGCAACCGGGTCACCACCTGGACGGATCCGGAGGCTAAGCCCGAAACTCGCTCCCTGCCGCTCGTGAACGGCGTGGCCACAGCTCTGCTGACGGTCGTGTCGGCCAACGTGTGGATACTGAGGTCGTGGGGCGACGGGACAATGGACGGTGACAGCCGGTTGATCGAGAGTTGGACGGACGTCTTCTCGTACGACGCATCCTCCAGGGTCGTCCGACCGCTGGACCGTCGCCACATCGGATACGGGTACCTGTACCGCCACGCACGGCGGGAAGGCTGGGCCACCACGACGTACAGGATGTCGTTCCTGGGCAGGGCGCACTTCGCTTCGGTTGCCGGCGTCTGGCTGTTCGCGCCCATGGACGCTTCTCGGCTGGAGATTCGAGGCGGCAAGGCCGATCCGCCCCGCGCCATGGCGCTTCCCTTCGAGCAGATGCGCTACGAGGCGGAGCTCTTTGAGCAAGACCGGGAGTACAAGCTGTCGATCGGGGTTCCCCGGGACCGAGTTCGCATGATCTTCGACGGGTTGCGGCCCCAGCTGCCGGAGCGTGCGCCGCCAGTGGACCGGCTCGTGGGGATGGGCGGCCACCTGTGGGTCAAGCCCTTTGAGGCAGACGGCGACCCGAGCCCGCGTCCCGACTGGTTCGTTTTGGACCCGGCGACGGAAGCCGTGCTCGCCCGCGTGGCCGTGGATTCGAGCACGGTTCTGCTCGGCGGGTCGGAGGACCGAGCCGTGCTGCTGCGCCGAACCGAGATGGGCGAAGAGTTCGTCCAAGTGCGCGAGGTTGTCCCGGCCGCCCCGGCGCCGCGTCCCCCGATCAAGCCGTCCGGACAAGAAACGGACTAGCTTCCGAAGGGCCCTCGTCCGACCATCCATCCGCCGCGCATGCGCCGCCCTCCATGATCCGAATCCGCTTTCTCGGTACCGCCGCGGCCCGTCCCACGGTCGCGAGGAACGTGGCGGGCATCGCCGTGCTCCGAGAGGGCCGCTCGATCTTGTGGGACTGCGGCGAGGGAACCCAGCGCCAGATCATGCGCTTCGGAACCGGGTTCTCGTTCTCGGAGATCTTCGTCACCCACGCCCACGCCGACCACGTTCTGGGACTGCCCGGCCTCCTGCGGACCTTGGGACTCCAAGGGCGGGAAGATGGGCTGACGATCTACGGGCCCCGATCCGCCCAGCGGGTGCTGACCCGTGCGGCTCACATGGGAGTGGAACGGATCGCGTTTCCCGTTGAGGTGAAGGCGATCGAGCCCGGCGAGCGGGTGGAGTTCGGCGGATGGGCGGTCCAGGCGTTCCCGGCGGACCACGGCATCCAAGCACTGGGGTACGCGCTGATCGAGGAGGCGCGGCCGGGACGCTTCGACGTGGAGGAGGCGCGGCGGCTGGGCGTGCCGGAGGGTCCCGCCTTCGGGCGGCTCCACCGGGGCGAGGCCGTCGAGGTGGACGGGCGCGTCGTGAGGCCGGAGCAGGTCGTGGGACCGCCCCGGCCGGGACGGAAAGTGGTGTACACGGGTGACACCCGCCCTTCGCCCGAGACGGTGGAGATCGCCAGGGGAGGGGACCTCTTGATCCACGACGCCACCTTTGCCGAAGAGGAGCGTCGCCGAGCCAGGGAAACCGGCCACTCCACAGCTGCAGAGGCGGCCCAGGTGGCGGCCCGCGCTGGCGTCCGACGGTTGGCGCTGACCCACCTGTCGGCCCGCTACTCGGACTCGCCCCAGACCCTGGAAGCCGAGGCGAAGGCCGTCTTCCGACGATCGCGGGTGGCGCACGACGGCCTCCGCCTGGAGATCGGTTTTCGTGAGTAGCGAGCCCGCCGGCGCAGGCCCCGGTGCTGGCCTCCCAGGTTCGGCGGGCGCCGGGCTCCCGGGTTCGGTCCGCGCCGGCCTTCCGATTTCGGTCCGCGCTGGCCTCCCGGAGGGTTGCCGCTCCGTCGTGGTGGTCGGGCTGGGTGTGATGGGAGGCTCGGTCGTTCAGGCATTGCGGCGACGCGCGCCGGAAGTGAAGGTGTGTGGGATCGATCCCAGCGACGAAGCTGCCGCCCTGGCCGCCCGCGACGGCGTAGTGCGCGCACGGGGATTGGCCCACTGCGCCGTCCAGGGCGCCGTCGTGGTCTTCGCGGCGCCGCTGGACGTGACGGTGAAGATGGTGGAGTCCGAGGCGCGGCACTGGCGCCGAGCGGCGCTGGCGACCGATGTGGCCAGTCTCAAGACGCCGGTAGTGGCGGCGGCGCGCCGAGCGGCGAACAAGATCGGAGCGGAGTCGGAACCGGGCCGCGAGCCCGTCCCGCACCCCCCCTTTGTGGGCGCGCACCCGATCTGCGGCTCGGAGCGGTCCGGGTACACGGCCTCCCGGGCTGAGCTCTTCGACGGCGCGCCCGTTTGGCTCTGTCCGGCGGCGCCCACGGCTGGGGACGCCCCGCCACCCCCGTCCTGCACTGGCTCCCACCCCTTTCTGGAGCGGGCCGCGGCGTTCTGGCGGCTGCTCGGCGGCGAGCCCCGCCTCACGTCGCCGGAGGCGCACGACCGCGCCATGTCGTGGACCAGCCACCTCCCCCAGCTGGTGGCCTGGGCCCTGGCCGGGACCCTGGACGAGGCCGGCTTCGCCCCGTCGGACCTGGGCCCCGGCGGACGGGATGCGACCCGCCTTGCCGGCTCCAGTGCCGAGATGTGGCGCCCCCTGCTGGACGCGGCGGCGAAGGAGGACGCGGCCGCGCTGGCCGCACTGGAAGCCCGGATCGCTGGCCTTCGGCAGATGCTGGAGACAAGGGACGGGAAGGCCCTGCTGAAAGCGATGCGCGCCGGCCGGGAGTGGCACGCCAAGCCCCGATGAACGAACTCGCGATTCGGGTTCCGGGCGACAAGTCGGTGAGCCAGCGTGCGCTCATCCTGGCGGCACTGGCCCACGGCGAGAGCCGCATCCGGGGCCTGCTGCGCAGTGCGGACCCGGTGGCCACCGGACGCGCCCTACAGGCGCTGGGCGTGGAGATCGACGCCCTTGACGGCCCGGAGACGGCGCCCGTGCGGGTTCGCGGGCGAGGCTTGCGCGCTTGGTGCTCACCGGCGGCGCCGCTGGACTTGGCCAACAGCGGAACCGGGGTGCGTCTGCTGGCGGGCGCGCTCGCCGCCCAGCCCCTGTCGGCGGTCCTGACCGGCGACGAGTCTCTCGTCCGTCGTCCCATGGAGCGCATCGCCGAGCCGCTGCGGCGGATGGGGGCGTCGCTCTCTTACCTGGACCAGCCGGGCCGTCTTCCCTTCCGCATCCGGGGCGGCGACCTCCGTCCGATCTCCCACGTCAGCCCGGTAGCCAGCGCGCAGGTCAAGAGCGCCGTCCTCCTGGCGGGCGTCGGGGCGGGCACAGGCGCCGAGGTGGTGGAGCCGAGGCGCTCCCGCGACCACACCGAGCGGATGCTGTCGGCGATGGGCGTGGAGGTGGCGGAAGCGGAGCGCGACGGCGCCTGGGCCGTGAGCGTCGCGCCGCCCCCTTCGCGGCTGGCGCCCCTGGACATGGTCGTTCCCGGCGACTTCTCCTCGGCGGCGTTCTTCCTGGCGTGGGCCGTGCTGGCCGGAGCCGCTCTCCCCGCCGGACTGGCTGCGGGTGCGCTGGACCGCCTAGTAGTGCGCTCCGTGGGGCTGTCGGAAACGCGCACAGGTCTGCTGAAGGCGCTGTCCCGCATGGGCGCGGTCGTCCGCGTGTCCGAGGAAACGTTGATGGGAGGCGAGCCCGTCGGCGACGTGAGCGTGGAAGTCCAGGGCGGGCTCCGAGGGATCGTGGTGGACCCTGCCGACGTGCCCCGAATGATCGACGAGCTTCCCGTCCTGGCGGTGCTGGCGGCTCGCGCCGAAGGGGTCACCCGAATCACCGGGGCAGGGGAGCTCCGAGTCAAGGAGTCGGATCGCATATCGGCGTTGGTGGACAACTTGCGTCGGATCGGCGTCCAAGCCCACGAGCTGCCCGACGGCCTGGAGATCGAAGGCGCCTGTGGGCCGCTGGCTGGACGGGTTCGTTGCTTCGGCGACCACCGCATCGCCATGGCCTTCGGCGTCTTGGGCGCCACGCCGGGCTGTCGGATTGAAGTGGACGCCCCCGACGTAGCCGACGTGAGCTTCCCCGGCTTCTGGCGGTTGCTTGACCAGGTGGCTCGCACTGGCGACCAACTGGCTCGCGCCAGGCATCAAGTGGCTGGCACCGGCGACCAGGTGGCTCGCACCGGTGGAAAACCGTCGCCCGTGGAGCCCGCCTGCCTACCGGTGGAGCCCGCCTGCCTAGTGGTCGCCATCGACGGCACCGCCGGCGCCGGCAAGTCCACCACCGCCAAGGCCGTGGCCGAGCGGCTCGGCTTCCGCCACCTGGACTCGGGCGCCATCTACCGCGCCGTCACGTGGGGCCTTCTCGGCTCCGGCTGGGACCCGTCGGCGCTGGAGAACGTCGCCCAGGACGATCTCGATGCGCTGCAACTCCAGGTCCGGTGGCGCGGTCGGTCAATGGAGGTGTGGGCCGCCGGCGAGCGCATCCCCGACCCTCACCTGCGCACGGAGAGCGTCACGGCCTACTCCTCGCTCGTGTCCAGCGTTCCATCCGTCCGGGACCACCTGCTGGCGTTGCAGCGCTCCGCCGCCCGAGGCCCGGGCTTGGTCGCCGAGGGACGCGACATGGGCACCGTCGTATTCCCCGACGCCGGCGTGAAGGTCTTCCTCGTGGCTCGCGTCCGCGAACGCGCCCGTCGCCGATTGCGCCAGAAGGGCCAGCCCGTCCCTTCCACCGCCCAGGTGGAGACCGAGACGGCCCGCCTGCGGGAGCGCGACGCCCGGGATTCGTCGCGAAAGGCCGCGCCCCTCAAGTCCGCTCCGGACGCCGTCCGCCTGGACACCACCGATCTCGACCCCGCCGACCAGGTGGAGGAGATCGTCAAGCTGGTGAAAGCTCGCTGATCGTCCCCGACGAAACCGCTTGCGACGCTCCGTCGTAAAGCTCCGAGTCCGAGTTCCAGCTGGGCCGCCGACCTTCCCACCGCCTCGTGGCTGATCTCGGGCCGTTGGCTGATCTCGGCCAGCGGCGGGTCCTCGGCCGGCAGCTGATCTCGGCCGTTGGCTGATCCTCGGCCGGTAGCTGGTCTCGGGCCCGCTTGAAGCATCTGTTGCAGTTCCGTTATCTTGAACGTCTTTGACCGTTCTCACAGACCACCCCCCGGAAGCCCGTAAGCGGGACGGCTCCGAAACGGTGGTCCGTTCACATCAGCCCGGTTCGCCCGCTCGGCTCGGCAGAACCGGACGCAGTCAGAACCCGGAGCGCTGGGTCCCGCATGGGACTCGGCGAAGCACGCAACCATGAGCGATACGCCAGAATCCCCTACGGAGGACGGGCGCGAGTCCACGGACCACAGCGGCCTGCTCCCCGACAACATCTCTCCCGAGCTCCTCCACGACCCCTTCGGCCAAGAGGTCATGGACGTCTCGCGAGCGGACTTCGAGGCGCTTCTCGACGCCCACCAGACCGCCCGCGGCGACATTCGGGAAGGCCAGATCGTCAAGGCCAGAGTCCTGCGGACCACGGAAGCCACCGTCATCCTGGAGTTCGGCTTCAAGAGCGAGGGCGCGGTCTCCCGCGACGAGTTCAAGGACGCCGAGTCGATCGAGCCCGGGCACGAAGTCGAGGTCTTCCTGGAGAGCTTGGAAGACGACGACGGCGTGGTCGTCCTGTCGAAGAAGAAGGCCGACTTCCTCCGGGTCTGGGAGCTCATCCGAGACGCCTACGACAACGACCGCCCCGTCAAGGGTCTCCTCAGCCGGAAGATCAAGGGCGGAGTCACCGTGGACATCATGGGCGTGGACGCCTTCCTTCCCGGCTCGCAGATCGCCCTGCGTCGCGTCCCCAACATCGAGGACCTGATCGGCGAGACGTACGAGTTCAAGATCATCAAGCTCAACAAGCGTCGCCGGAACATCGTCGTCTCCCGGAGAATCCTTCTCGAGCGGGAACGCAAGGAGCAGCGTTCGCTGCTGGTCAAGGAGCTTCTCGTCGGCCAGGTGCGAGAGGGCGTGGTCAAGAACATCACCGACTTCGGCGCCTTCATCGACCTGGGCGGCATGGACGGGCTCCTCCACATCACCGACATGTCGTGGGGCCGCGTGGGCCATCCCACCGAGATGGTGGGGATCGGCGACAAGATGGACGTGAAGGTCCTGGACATCGACTGGGACCGGGAGCGTCTCTCGCTGGGTCTGAAGCAGCTCATGCCCTACCCGTGGACCGACATCGCCGAGCGGTACCCGACGGGGGCGAGGGTGCGGGGCAAAGTCGTCTCCATCACCAACTACGGCGCCTTCGTCGAGCTTCAGAAGGGCGTCGAGGGGCTGGTCCACATCTCCGAGATGTCCTGGACCCGCAACGTGCGCCACCCGTCCAAGCTGGTCTCCATCGGAGACGTGATCGAGTCCGTGATCCTCAACGTGGACTCGAAAGACGAGAAGATCTCCCTGGGGATGAAGCAGATCGAGGAAGACCCGTGGCTGGGGCTGCCGACCAAGTACCCGCAGGGAACGAAGCTGACGGGCGCCGTTCGCAACCTGACCTCCTTCGGCGCGTTCGTGGAGATCGAGCCGGGGATCGACGGGCTCGTCCACGTGTCGGACATGAGCTGGACGAAGCGCGTCGAGCATCCGTCGGAGGTGGTCCGCAAGGGCGACGAGATCGAAGTGATGGTGCTGGACGTGGACGCCGACAACAAGCGCATCTCCCTGGGGATCAAGCAGCTCCTCGACGATCCGTGGCCGGCTCTGGTCGCTCGCCTCTCCAGGGGGCACGAGCAGGACGGCACGGTGGTCCGCACCCAGGACAGCGGCGTGGTGATGGACCTGGGCGACGACGTGGAGGGATTCGTTCCGAGCTCCCACTTGGGCGTGGAGACGGAGGCGCTCGATGAGTACTACCGAGCCGGAGAGACCGTCCCCGTGCGTGTGATCGCGTCCGACGCCATGGAGCGGCGGATCGTGCTCGAAGTGCTCAAGCCGCCGAAGCGCCGACGGAAGGAGGTCCCCGCGGAAGACGGCGAGGTGCCGGCTGAGGGCGACGCACTAGCGGAAGGCGACGCGGCAGCGGCAGACGAGACGGTAGCGGAGGGCGAGGTGCCGGCGGCAGACGAGGCGACACCGGAAGGCGAGACGCCGGAAGCGGAGTCCCCCGAGTCCGGAGCGGAAGCTGCGCTGGACGCGGACCCGCCCGAGGAAAAGGCCGAAGCGGAGTCGTCTGAAGGCGAGACCGAAGGCCAGGAGGCGATCTCGGAGTCGTCCGATGACGATGCCGAAGGCGAGGAGGCCGCACCGAAGTTGTCTGAAGGCGAGGAGGCCGAGCCGGAATCACCGGAGGCCGAGCCCGAACCCGAAGCCGAGCCGGAATCGCCGGAAGCCGACGCCGAGCAGGTGCCCGAGGCCGACGCCGAGGCCAACCCGGCAGACTCCTGATCTCCGTCTCCGGCGTGGCCCCGAAGCTGCTGTTGGCCCTACTGGCCGGCTGGGCGCTGGGGTGTGCGACGGGGGCGTTGCCCGTTCGCGACTCCGAAGCCGCGCCGACTGTCGCATCGCCTACGCCCAGCGCGACGGGGGAGCGCGGAGACGTCGGAGAGCAACGGGCGGAGGCCGTCTTCCGAGAGGGGCGGTACGCCGAAGCCGCTCGGGCGTTCTTGGTGCTTCCGCCGCAAGAAGGGGGTGCCCGAGCACCGGAGCGCGTGGCCGCGGCCGTGTCGCGCCTGGGGCGTCACGCCGTGGAGAAGATCGCCAGCTTGGCGGACTCGGGCTACGTCCAGCCCCGCGACCCGCGCTTCGGTGCCGTCGCTGCCGAGCTGGCACTGCGGTTCTCTCTGTCGGGCGACCCAGAGTCGTCTCGTCGTTACGCCGAGCAGGCGAGGCTTGCGGGGTCCGACGTGCCAAACCCCCAGTTGGACCCGACGAGGGTAGGTGTGGTCCTGCCCCTCACCGGCAGGCCCAGGGACCGGGAGTACGCGGAGCTGTTCCTGGAGGGCGTACGCGTCGGCGTCGCCACCGCCCAGGCAGGCGGCTTGGCGGTCGAGGTGGTCGTTGAGGATGGAAGAGGCACCGCCTACGGCAGCGCCCAGGTCGCTTCCGAGCTCGCGGCCCAGGGGGTCGTGGCCGTACTGGGTCCCCTGTCCAGCGAAAACGTCGTGGCCGTCGCCGACGCGGTGGCGGCGGATGTCCCGGTCTTCTCGCCCACCGCCGAGATGCTCCCCGAGGACCGCGACGGTGTCCACAGCTTGGAGGCCAACGGCGCATCGGCGGCGCGAACCCTGGCCAACGCCCTCGCCGGGCTGGGCTACGCCGACGCCATCGTCGTCCACTCCGGCGCCCCCGGCGAGTCGATAGAGGCCGCCGCCTTCCTGAACGAGTTCGCGGGCGCCGGCGGCTTCGCGCGCAGGATCGCCTACGCGCCTGGGACCACCACCTTCGAAGAGCCCCTCCGCGAGGCTGGAGAGCTGGCCGCCGAGCTGCTGGTGGTCTTGGCTCCGCCCGTCGATCTGATGTTGCTGGCGCCCCAGATCTCCTTCTTCGAGCTCGACGACATGAACATCCAGGTCGCCGGGACGGTCGGGTGGACGCACCCCCAGGTGCTGAGCGAGGTGGACCAGCGCCACACCAACCAAGTGGTGACGGTGAGTTCGGCCCCTCCAGGTTCGCCCCCGGAAGGAGAGGCCGAGTTTCGAGCGGCGTACGAGGAGCACCTTCAGAAGTCGCTTCGCAGCCAGATCCCCGCCGCCGGGTTCGACCTCTTCCGAATCGCCCTGGCAACCTGGGCAGAGGAAACGCGCACGGGCGCGGAGCAGGCGGCGGCTCTGGCCGGAATCCACCGCTTCGAAGGCGTGACGGGCACGTACTCGCTGGCCGACGGCTCCCTTACGCAGGTGTTCTTTCCCGCTCGCATCTCCGACGGTGCCCTCCACCCGCTGGAGGCCGTTGCGCCGGTCTCCGACACGATCCCGGGCGGCCGCTGATCTCGTGATCCGGAAGGACCTGGAGCGGTTGGAGGCGCTCCGGCGCGAGTCCGTCCTGGGCGGGGGCGAGGCCCGACTGCGCGCCCAACACGAGCGCGGCAAGCTGTCTGCCCGTGAGCGGCTGGACCTGCTGCTGGACGACGACTCCTTCGTCGAGCTGGACCGCTTCGTGACCCACCGATGCGAGGAGTTCGGCCTGGCCGACCAAAAGGTCCTGGGAGACGGGGTGGTCACCGGCTGGGGCTCGATCCACGGCCGGCTGGTCTACGTCTTCTCGCAGGACTTCACCGTCTTCGGCGGCTCCCTGAGCGAGGCCCACGCCGAGAAGATCGTCAAGGTGCAGGAGATGGCGCTGAAGAACGGAGCGCCGCTGGTGGGCCTCAACGACTCGGGGGGAGCGCGAATCCAGGAGGGCGTGGCGTCGCTGGGGGGCTACGCCGACATCTTCCTTCGGAACACGCTGGCGTCGGGAGTGGTTCCCCAGATCAGCGTGGTGCTGGGTCCGTGCGCCGGAGGAGCGGTCTACTCGCCGGCGATCACCGACTTCGTGTACATGGTGCGCGAAACCAGCTTCATGTTCGTGACGGGGCCGGGGGTCGTGAAGACGGTCACCCACGAGGACGTGGACATGGAAGGGTTGGGAGGCGCAGACGTTCACGCGGGGACGTCAGGCGTCGCCCACTTCGCCCACGACACGGAAGCCGAGAGCTTGGCCGCCGTCCGCGACCTATTCCGCTACATCCCCCAGAACAACGCGGAACGACCCCCCTCCGGCGACGACGCGGACCGCCACGACCGCAAAGACCCAGCCCTCCTAGAGGTGGTGCCCGACAACGCCAACCGCCCGTACGACATGCTGGACGTAGTGCGGTCGGTAATGGACCACGGCGTCTTCTACGAGGTCCACACAGCCTTCGCCCGCAACTTGGTGACGGGGTTCGCGCACCTGGGAGGCCACTCGGTGGGAGTCGTGGCGAACCAGCCAGCGGTGTTGGCGGGGGTGCTTGACATCGACGCCTCCGACAAGGGCGCCCGCTTCGTCAGGTTCTGCGACGCCTTCAACATTCCCCTGGTCGTCTTCGAGGACGTTCCCGGCTTCCTGCCCGGGGTCAGCCAGGAACACGGCGGGATCATCCGCCACGGCGCCAAGCTCCTCTACGCCTTCTGCGAGGCGACGGTCCCCAAGGTGACGGTGATCACCCGCAAGGCGTACGGCGGCGCGTACGACGTGATGAACTCCAAGCACGTCCGGGGCGACGTGAACTTGGCTTGGCCCTCCGCCGAGATCGCCGTCATGGGTCCCAAGGGCGCCGTCGAAATTCTCTTTCGGAAGGAGATCGCCGCATCCGACGACCCGGCGGCCGCCACCGAGGCCAAGATGGCCGAGTACCGGGAGACGTTCGCCCACCCCTACGTGGCGGCAGCCCGAGGCTACCTGGACGACGTAATCGATCCCCGCGAAACCCGCCCGCGGCTGATCAACGCGCTGGACATGCTCTCGGCGAAGCGCGACTCCAACCCCGCCAAGAAGCACGGGAACATTCCGCTGTAAGACAACCTTCGCCGCCCCCGCTGGCATCCCATCTATCGAGCAGGACCAACCAAGATCGGGCAGGACCAACCAAGACGGGAGGACGAGCGGTGAAGAGATCGACGAAGCGGGGAAGGGCGGGGGTGCTACGGCGGGCGGGGGCGCTAGGTGTGGTGGCGGTCCTGTGGGGGATCGGCGGGGCCATGATCGCGGCGGGAGTGGGCGCCGGGATGTGGCCGACGGCAGCGGCCGCCCAAGAGGACGAGGAGCGGGATCGGCGGGGAGGGCGCGTGGCCCGAGGCTGGTTCGAGTTCTCCGGCGGGCGCCCCATGCTGGGAGTCCAGCTCGGCACGGTGCTGGACCGGGAACTGGACTCCGTCGGAGCGCGTGTGGAGTCGGTGCAGCCCCACAGCCCGGCCGCGGAAGCCGGCGTGGAGGACGGCGACGTGATCGTGTCCTTCGACGGCCACGACTTGGCCGACCCCCTGGTCGACGCCACGGAGCGGGCCTTCGACGACGACCGGTCCTTCCCGGCTCAGCGGCTGATCGCGCTGCTGGAGGAAGCCCGAGCGGGGGAGTCGGTGGAGCTGGTCGTGCGCCGCGACGACAGAGACCATGCCCTGACGGTGACGCCCGAGGCGTGGCACGAGTGGGCGGAGTGGTACCCCGGTGTCGATGCTGTGCGGCTCCGCTTCGGACCCGAGTACAGGGAACGCCTTCGCGAACTGGGCGATCGGGTTCGGGACAGCCGGAACTGGCGCTCGACGCCCCGGGCGCCACGGCTCCACCTTCCCGAGATGTCTGCCTTCAACACCATCTTCAGAATCGGGCGCGGGCGGATCCGCGGACTCGACTTGGTGGAGCTCAACCCCGGACTCGGCGCCTACTTCGGCACGGAGACGGGCGTCCTGGTGGCAGACGCGGACGAGGACGCCGCTCTGGGACTGCAAGCCGGCGATGTGGTGGTCGGCATCGACGGCAGGGAGGTGGAGGACGAGGAGGAGTTCCGGCGGATCGTGCGTTCCTACGAGGACGGCGACGAGATCGAGTTCCGCATTTGGCGGGACGGAGCCCAGACCACGGTGTCGGGAACCCTGGGTCCGTCTTGACCCTGCGGCCGTCTTGACCGGCGGCCAGCTTGACCTGATGCTGGTGCCGGCCGCATTCTTTGGGCGGCCGCCCTAGCGACGAGGAGCGGCAGTTCACGCCCAAGGTGGAGCCAAGTCCCGGCTGTTGATCGAATCCGTGCTGGTGGCCAACCGAGGCGAGATCGCCGCCAGGGTGATCCGGGGTGCCCGAGAGTTGGGGATCCGCACCATCGCCGTCTTCTCCGACGCGGACCGCACGGCGCCCCACGTGCTGCAAGCCGACGAGGCCTACCGGATCGGGCCGGCGGCGGCCTCTCGGAGCTACTTGGCCGTCGACAAGCTGCTGGAGGTGGCTCGCCGGGCCGGAGCCGCCGCCGTCCACCCGGGGTACGGCTTCCTGGCCGAGCGGGGCGACTTCGCGGAAGCAGTGGAGGCGGCGGGAATGACGTTCGTGGGTCCGCCCCCCGCTGCGATCCGCGCCATGGGCGACAAGACGGAGGCTCGGCGGCGCATGAGAGCCGCGGGCGTGCCCGTCGTGCCTGGCGCCGACTCGCCTCTGGCCTCGGGCCGGGAAGCGGAGGAGGCCGCCCGTCGGGCCGGGTTCCCCGTCGTCCTCAAGGCGTCGGCGGGCGGGGGCGGGAAGGGGATGCGGGTCGTCCGCTCGGCGCAAAACGTGCGGTCCGCCTTCGACGCGGCGGCCCGTGAGGCGCAAGCGGCGTTCGGCGACGACAGCGTCTACGTGGAGCGCTTCCTAGAGTGCCCTCGCCACATCGAAGTTCAGGTGTTCGCCGACCGGCAAGGCGCCGTGGTTCACCTCTTCGAACGGGAGTGCTCCATTCAGCGCAGGCACCAGAAGCTTCTTGAGGAGGCTCCGTCGCCGCTCCTGGGTCCGCAGGAACGTGAACGGATGGGCCGGGCAGCGGTGCGGGCCGCGCAGGCGGTAGAGTACGTGGGAGCCGGAACGGTCGAGTTCCTTCACCACGGCCGCGAGTTCTTCTTCCTGGAGATGAACACCCGCCTCCAGGTCGAGCACCCCGTCACCGAGATGATCACGGGCGTGGACTTGGTGGAGTGGCAGTTCCGCGTCGCCTCGGGGGAGGCGTTGCCCCTGGGCCAGGACGAGATTCCCCTTCGCGGCCACGCCATCGAGTGCCGGATCACCAGCGAGTCGCCCTTCGACGGCTTCCTGCCGGCCACCGGAGTGGTACGGGACCTGACCCTGCCGGGCGGGCCCGGCGTCCGCTGGGACGGGGGCATCGCTGTGGGCGTCGAGACCGGGCTCCACTACGACCCCTTGCTGGGCAAGCTGGTCGCTCACGGACGGGACCGAGCAGCCGCCGTCCGGCGCATGAAGGGCGCCCTGGCCGAGCTGCGGATCGGGGGCGTCTCCACCAGCGCTCCCCTGCTGGCCCGGATCATGGACGAGCCCGACTTCCTGGCCGGTCGCCTCTCCACCAGCTACTTGGACGACCACCCGGAGCTCTTCGAGGTCGGCCTGTCGGAGGACCGGCGGGACGCGCTGCTGGCCGCCGCCGCGCTCCTGGAGCACCGTAGGCGGGGCGAGCGCCCCGTGCGCCGCCTCAGGCGGGAGCCGCGGCCCTTCCCGCCTTGGCGACAGGCTGCTCCCCCATGAGCGCGAGCCGGGACGCAGGCGGCGCGGCTCCCCGTACCTTCGCCGCCGGCGAAGCCCGCTACGTGGTGACCCTCGCCGGCACGGAGCACCAAGTGGTGGTCGGTTCCGACGGCGCGGTCACGTTGGACGGCCGTCGGCGCCAAGCTTCCCTCGCGTCCACAGGCGGTCCCGGCGGCCACTCGCTGCTAATCAACGGCGCCTCCCACGACGTGCTGGCCCGCCACACCGGCTCCGGCTCCTGGGAGCTGGAGGTCGGCGGCCGCGCCTTCGCCGTCGAAGTGCTGGACGAACGGGCGGCGGCGGTGCGGCGGCTCTCGGTCGCGGCCCAGGGTCCCCGCGCGGTTCCGTCCCTGCGGGCGCCGATGCCCGGGCTGGTGGTCCAGCTTCTGGTCGCAGAGGGCGACACGGTGGCGGCCGGCGACCGAGTGGCGATCATCGAGGCGATGAAGATGGAGAACGAGCTGCGCGCGACCGCCGACGCTCGTGTGGTCAATGTGCTGGCTTCGCCTGGGCAGGCCGTCGAGAAGGACCAGGTCTTGGTCGAGTTCGCGAAGCCGTCGACCGCCCCATGAGCGAGCCCGGCCACTCGACTTCGCTGGCTTCCGCGGCCCGGCGCTCGGCCTCCCGCGACCCGCACTCGGAGCCGTCGTCGTCGGCCGTCCTGCCCGAAGGCTTCGACGCCGCCAGCGATTTGGGAGCGCCGGGCGAGTACCCCTTCACCCGAGGCGTCTACCGCGACATGTACCGGGGGCGGCTCTGGACGATGCGCCAGTACGCCGGCTTCGGCACCGCCGAGGAGACCAACCAGCGCTACCACTTCCTGCTGGACAAGGGGACGACCGGCCTGTCGGTCGCCTTCGACCTGCCCACCCAGATGGGCTTGGACTCGGACGCGCCGACGGCGACGGGCGAGGTGGGGCGGGTAGGGGTCGCCGTGGACTCGATCGCCGACATGCGCTCCCTCTTCCGCGGCATCGGCCTGGACCAGGTCTCGTGCTCCATGACGATCAACGCCACCGCACCGATCCTGCTCGCGCTCTACGTAGCGGTTGCCGACGAGCAGGGGGTGCCTCGCGACCGCCTGCGCGGGACGGTGCAGAACGACGTGCTGAAGGAATACGTCGCGCGCGGCACGTACATCTACCCCGTGGAGCCCTCCCTTCGCTTGGTGAGCGACCTGATGGCGTACTGCTCCCGTGAGCTGCCCAAATGGAACGCCATCTCGGTCTCGGGCTACCACATCCGCGAGGCGGGCTCCACTGCGGCCCAGGAAGTGGCGTTCACCCTGGCGAACGGGCTGGAGTACGTGAACCGCGCCCTGGCCGCCGGCGTGGCACTGGAGGACTTCGCGCCCCGCGTCTCCTTCTTCTTCGCCGCCCACAGCGACCTTCTGGAGGAAGCGGCCAAGTTCCGGGCCGCCCGCCGAATCTGGGCGCGTCTCATGCGGGACCGCTTCGGCGCTTCCGACCGCTCCTGCCGCCTTCGCTTCCACGCCCAGACCGGCGGTTCCACCCTGACCGCCCAGCAGCCACTCAACAACGTGGTCCGGGTCGCCGTCCAGGCGCTGGCGAGCGTGTTGGGCGGCGCCCAGTCGCTCCACGCCAACGGTTACGACGAGGCCCTCTCCCTGCCGTCGGCGGAGGCCGCCGCGCTGGCGTTGCGCACTCAGCAGATCGTCGCCCACGAGTCGGGCGTGGCCAAGTGGGCCGACCCTCTGGGCGGCAGCTACTTGGTGGAGCACCTCACGGCCCAAGTCGAATCCGACGCCCTGTCGCTGATGGCTCGGATCGAGGAGATGGGCGGCGCGTCCCAGGCGATCGAGTTCATGCAGGACGAAATCCACCGCACGGCGTACCGCTTCCAGCTGGAGGTGGAGTCGGGCGAGCGCGTGGTCGTAGGCGTGAACCGCTTCGAGACCGAAGACGCCTTCGAGCCGCCGCCGGGCCCCGACTACGGGCAGATGGAAGCGCACCAGATTCGCGCGTTGGCCGACTTCAAGCGCACACGCGACCACGGCGTGGCCGCCCGTGCGTTGGAGCGGGTTCGGGTCGCGGCAGAAGGCCACGCCAACCTGCTCCCGGCGATCGTCGGGGCGGTGAAGGCCGATGCGACGCTGGGCGAGATCAGCGACGCCCTGCGTGCGGCATGGGGCCGCTACGAGGGAGCGTGCTGACGCGCTTCTTCAACACTACTGGCACCTAGGGACGGCTGGCACGTACCAGCTCGGCCCTCGTTGGCCTCCTCCGCGCACTTCGCGCCCATCCCGCTAGCCAAACGCTCATTCTGCGGCCCCACCTTGTCGGCGACGCGCCCCGCCCGCCGTACTGGATTTTTCCCGGACGGGGCCTCCAGCATCCACCCCGGATGCAGCAACGAACCCCACTCGGGAAAGGAATGGAGGCCGCCCATGTCCGACCAGCCGAAGCAGTCCGACCAGCCCAAGCGTTCCGACCACCAGCCGAAGCAGTCCGACCAGCCCAAGCGTTCCGACCACCAGCCGAAGCACGGCGAGAAGGACCGCGTGTACAAGCAGTTCTACTCGTTCGCAGAAGTCGTGGAAGAGGTCGTCGTCGAGTTCGTCGGCCCGTCCGTCGGCGGCACCTGGATCGACGACCTCGACTTCGACACCCTCGAGCAGATGCCCACCGAGTTCGTCGACGCCGAGAGCGAGACCGTCCGCCTGGTCGACATGGCGTGGAGAGTCCGGTTCCGCAGCCGTCCGCTGTGGCTGGTCGTCCTCTTCGAGTTCCAGTCGACGGAGGACAAGGGGATGGCGACCCGCGCGCTACTCGAGACGGCGCTGTGCTACCAGAGCCTGACGGAGGGCCGGGGCGCCGGGGCCGAGGGGGAGGAGAGCGTCGTGCTGTTCGTGGTGGTGAAGAGCTTCGAGGGCAGGTGGAGGGCGGCGTTGAGCAAGGCGTGCGAGCTGGAGAAGCTCGTGCCGGAGGAGCTGAGGCCGTTCATCTACGGCCAGCGTGTGGTGCTGCTGGACGAGGAGGCGGAAGCGGCGAAGGTAGCGTCTCTCGACCTGCGGAAGGTGGGGCGCGTCCGCGCGGGCCTGGTGCTGCGCGCCGAGCTGGACCCAGAGCGGATCGCTCAAGCGCTGATGGCGGCTGGACGAGCAGCTGGACACGCCGGAGTTGCGGGCGGCGTGGGTCGCGTGGCTTCGGCTTCAGCTGATAGATTGGGGGGTGCCGGCGGAGATCATCGAACAGTTGGACACGCTGAAGGAGGTGGGCAGGGTGTACGGGAACCGTTTCGCGGCATTGGAGAAGCACGCCCTAGCGCGCGGCCAAGAGCTCGGGGAGGCCCGTGGCCAGAAGCTAGGCGAAGCCCAGGGGCTGCGTCAGGCGTACGTCGACACAGCCAGGTGGAAGTTCGGCGCCGATGCGGCGGAGCGTCTGGCGAAGGTGCTTGCCGGCGTGACGGACCGCTCACGGCTGGCGCGGCTGGGCCGGCTGGTGGTGGAGTGCGAGACGGGCGACGAGCTGATCACGAGAGCGACCAGCGACGGCGAACCCGAGCGTTGAGACCGTCGTCGGAGATGACTCCCGACCGTAGAAGAAGCTGCTGCGCACGTAGCTGATCGGACGCTCCACCGATGCCCACCTACGAGTACCGATGCCCGGCGTGCAGTCGGGACTTCGAGCGCTTCCAGCGGATGAGCGACCCTCCAGGCGCGTCGTGTCCCGACTGCGGCCAGGCCGCCGAACGCCTCATCTCCGCCGGAGGCGGCCTGCTCTTCAAGGGGGACGGGTTCTACATCACCGATCACCGATCCGACGCGTACAAGGACAAAGCGAAGCAGGACGACAAGGCCACCACCACGGCTTCCGACGCCGCCGAACGGGGGGACAAGACGCCCAAGAGCGCTGGGGAAAAAGACGCCCAGGCTAGCGGCGCCAAGGGCGACGCCGCCTCGAACAAGGACTCTGGTGCCAAGCGCCCGGTGGGCGGCCGCTCCAGCTCGACTGGCCGTCCCAGCTCGACCGGCCGCCCCGGCCCGACCGGCGGCGACCGGGCGTCCAAGCGCAGGAAAGGCGCCAAGCGGCGGGGCGGCTAAGCCCTTGCGCGCCCGAGCAGCCGCCAGATGAACCCGTCGCCCAAACAGCAGATCGCCAACGCGGTTCGCGCCGCCGTCGCGAAGGTGGGAGTGCCGGACGCCCACGTCCGTCTGGAGCGCCCCAGAGACCCGAGCCATGGGGACTGGGCGTCCAGCGTGGCGTTGACGCTGGCCTCCCGGTTGCGCCGTCCGCCCCGGGAGATCGCACTCGATCTGGCCGAGCGGCTGGGCTCCCTGGACGGGGTGGCTGCGATCGAGGTCGCCGGACCCGGCTTCCTCAACTTCCGCCTCGAAGCGGCTGCAGCGGGCGGCCCCCTCCGGCGCATCCTAGCCGAAGACGCCAACTACGGCCGAGCGGATCAGGGGCGGGGGAGGCAGGTCATGGTGGAGTTCGTTTCGGCCAACCCCACGGGTCCGCTCCACTTGGGGCACGGACGCCAGGCCGCCCTGGGCGACGCAATCGCCAACCTGCTGGAGTGGACGGGATGGATCGTCCACCGGGAGTTCTACTTCAACGACGCCGGACGCCAGATGGACCGGCTGGCCGCCAGCGTCCGCGCCCGGTGCCTGCAAGCGATGGGTCGCCCCGAGCCTGTGCCCGACGACGGCTACCACGGCGAGTACGTGGCGGAGATCGCCCAAGCCCTGCTGGCCGAGGTCCAACCGTCCGACGACACCCTGCCCCCGCTGGACGAGATGCGACGCTTCGCCGTGGCCCGCGTCCGCAGAGAGCAGGAGGCGGACCTGGACGCCTTCGGAGTCCACTTCGACCGGTTCTACTCCGAGATCAGCCTCTACGACGAAGGACGGGTGGACGCCACCGTCCGCGCTCTGGACAAGACGGGCCTCACCTACCGGCAGGAGGGAGCGCTCTGGCTTCGCACCACCGACTTCGGCGACCAGAAGGACCGGGTCATGCTCAAGGGCGACGGGTCCGCCACCTACTTCCTTCCGGACGTGGCCTACCACATCTCCAAGTGGGAGCGCGGTTTCCGCCATGTGGTCAACGTGCAGGGCGCCGACCACCACAGCACGGTGGACCGAGTGCGCGCCGGCCTCCAGGCGCTGGGCCTGCCCGCTGGCTACCCCGAGTACGTGCTGCACCAGATGGTCACTGTGGAGCGGGGCGGCCAGGAAGTGCGCTTCTCCAAGCGTGCGGGTTCGTACACCACCTTGGGGGACCTGGTCGCGGCCACAGGCGCCGGGGTCGCGCGCTACTTCTTCGTGATGCGGCGCCCCGAGGCTCACCTTGCCTTCGACCTGGATGTGGCGCTGGACCGCTCCGACAAGAACCCGGTCTACAAGGTCCAGTACGCCCATGCCCGCCTCTGCCGGCTGCTGGACCTGGCGCAGGAGCGGGAGCAGCCTGCAGACTCGCCGCCCGGCGCCACCCCGGACCTCTCGCTCCTGACCGATCCCCTGGAGCGCGAACTGGCGGGCCAGCTGGCCGAGTTTCCCGGCTTCGTGACCCGGGCGGCCGCGAACCGCGCCCCCCAAGTCGTGTGCGGCTACCTGGAAAAGACGGCCGGACTGGTGAACTCCTGGTACCAAGCCGGCCACCCCTCCCGTCGCCCCGACTTGGCCGCCCTGGTGGCCGACGGAGCGCTGCGCGAGGCTCGACTGGTCCTGGTCCGGGGGGCGCGCATCGTCTTGCGCAACGGCCTGACCATCCTGGGCGTGCCAGCCCCCGAACGGATGCATCGCCAAGCCGATGCCGGAGACGCGACGTCCCCTCCTCCGGCCAGCGCGGGGCGCGCCTAGCCATCGTGTCGGTGCTCGTGGTGGGAAGCGTGGCGCTGGACACGGTGGAGACGCCCGCTGCACGCGCCGAAAGGGTGATCGGCGGCTCGGCGGTCTTCTTCGGCGCGGCCGCATCCCGCTTCGCCGACGTGCGAGTGGTGGCGGTGGTGGGAGACGACTACCCCCTGGACCGGCTCCGTTTTCTAGAGGAGGCCGGCGTGGACCTGCGGGGAGTGGAGCAGGCGCCCGGCGACAGCTTCTTCTGGGCCGGACGCTACCGGAACGACTTCGCCGTTCGCGACACCCTCGAGACCCGCCTGGGCGTCTTCGGCTCCTTCGACCCCTCGGTGCCCGAGGCGTACCGCGATTCCGAGACCGTCTTCCTGGGCAACATCGACCCGGTGTTGCAACTGCGTGTGCTGGACCAGATCAAGTCCCCTAGACTGGTGGCCGCCGACACCATGAACTTCTGGATCGACGGTGCCCGCCACACCCTCTTACGGCTGCTGGCCCGTCTGGACGTGCTGCTGGTGAACGACGAGGAGGCCCGCCAGCTCTCCGGCGAGTCGGAGATCGACCGGGCCGCAGCATGGATGCGCGAGAAAGGCCCGGAGCTTGTGGTGGTGAAGCTGGGCGCGCGCGGTGCCGCGATCTTCGCCGACGAATGGACGTTCGAGTGTCCGGGTCACCCAGCGGCGCAGGTCGTGGACCCGACGGGAGCCGGCGACGCCTTCGCCGGAGGCTTCCTGGGCCACCTGGACCGAACGTGGACAGGTACGGCCGCGAGCCGCGAAGCGCTGGAGGATGCCATGGCCTACGGAGCCGTCATGGGATCGTTCGCCGTGGAGGCGTTTTCCACAGACCGCTTCCAGGGCCTTCGCCCCCATGAGATCGACGCTAGGTTCCGAACGTTGCGCGACCGCGACGCAGTGCCCGCCGGGGCGCGCTCATGAGCCCCGACGGCCTCACCTACCGCTCCGCAGGCGTGGACCTGGACGCCGCAGAACGCGCCAAGCGCTCCCTCGGACCGATGCTCGACGCCACCCGCGACGCCCACACCCTCTCGGGGCTGGGAAACTTCGGCGGCCTGTACGCCGTGCCCCCGGGAGCGGACAACCCCGTGCTGGTCGCCAGCGCCGACGGAGTGGGCACCAAGCTGAAGGTCGCGTTCGCCGCGGGCCGCCACGACACAGTGGGACAGGACCTGGTCAACCACTGCGTCAACGACATCCTGGTGCAGGGCGCCCGCCCCCTCTTCTTTCTGGACTACCTGGCCACGGGAACGCTCGACGAAACCGTGGTGCCCGAGATCGTTTCCGGCGTCGCCCGAGCGTGCCGGGAGAACGGTTGCGCGCTTCTGGGAGGCGAAACCGCCGAGATGCCCGGCTTCTACGCCGACGGCGAGTACGACCTGGCCGGGTTCGTGGTGGGCATGGTGGAGCGCGACCACCTGATCGACGGCGCCCGAGTCGAGCCCGGCGACCGACTGCTCGCCCTCCCGGCGTCGGGCCTCCACACCAACGGCTTCACCCTGGCCCGCGAGATCATGTTCGAGCGCATGGGCCTCGGAGCCGACGACCCCTTTCCCGGCGAGGCAGGCGCCACGGTCGCCGATGTCCTCCTGCGAGTGCACCCCTCGTACCTGGGCGCGATCGGGCCGTCGCTGGCCAGTGGCCAAATCAAGGCGATGGCCCACGTGACCGGCGGCGGGATCGAAGGCAACCTCCCCCGCGTGTTGCCGACCGGCACCGGCGCCCGGATCGACCGAAGCTCCTGGCGCGTCCCCAACGTGTTCAACGTCCTGGCGGCGGGGGGCGGCGTGGAGGAGCGCGAGATGTTCCGGGTCTTCAACATGGGCGTCGGCATGATCCTGGTGGCGTCCCCCGACGCAGCGGGCCGGCTCCTGGCCGCGCTGGGCGAAGGCGCATGGGCGCTGGGGGATGTGACGTCGAGCCCGGGCGTCCAGTGGGAAGTGCCGTGACGGTCAGCGCGGCCCTCGTTGTCGGCGCCGCCGTCGCGTTCGTGGCGCCCTCCTCCGCGACGGCCCAGAGCACCACGCCTATCGAGAGCAGCGCCAAGGGCGTGACCGAGCTGGCGGCGCAGTGCGCAACTGGCCGCTCCGCGTTGGAGGCCCCGTGCCGCGAGCTGGCGCTGGCGGCGACGGCGATGCAGCAGGGCGCCGGCTTGGCCTCCGCGCTGGGCAGCGACATTCCAGGCACCCCCAGCACGCTGGGTCGCCGGCTCGGCCGCGTCCCCAGGATCAGCTTCTCGCTCTCGGCGCTTGGAGTGCGAACGGCCATGCCCCGGCTGACCGGCCCGTCCACCGACGAGTTGCAGCAAAAGGAGAGCTTCTGGCCCCTGGGGCTGCGGGCCGGCGTCGCGGCCGGCGTTCTCGACGGCTTTCAGCTCATGCCCAACATGGGCGGCGTTCTCTCCCTCGACCTTCTGGCCAACTACTCCCTGGTGCGTCTCCCAGGAGACGCCGGCTTCCACGGCTCGTCGCACGGCTTCGGCGCCGGAGCCCGGCTCGGGCTGGTGCGCGAGTCCTTCGTGCTGCCCGGCGTCTCCCTCTCGGCCACCCGTCGATGGAGCGGCGACATTCGAGCCGGATCGCTTGAGGACGGCCCCGCAGCCGTCGCCACGGACCTGACCGTCTCCTCGCTGAGGGCCACGGCGGGAAAGAACTGGTTCGTGATCGGCGTCCTGGCAGGCGTCGGCTGGGACCGATACGAGGGCGACGCGTCGATCTCCCTCAACGCTGCCCCCCCCGAACCGGCGACGGCCAACCGCCACATACGCTCCGACCGACTCCTCTACTTCGCCGCCGCCTGGTTCAACTTCTTCGTCTCCCAGCTCTCTGTCGAAGCGGGTTGGGCCGACGGCGTGACCGACCCTTTCGACGGCAGGCAAGGCGCATTCGACCCTGCCCAGCGCACTTGGTTCGCGTCGGCGGCGTTCCGGTTCACCCTTTGACGGCCCCCCACGACCGGCGGCTGCTGGCCCGCGCCGTGGAGCTCGGCCGCAGGGGCTGGGGGCGAGTCCAACCGAACCCCATGGTCGGCGCCGTCGTCGCTCGGGACGGCGCGGTCCTGGCCGAGGCTTGGCACGAAGAGTTCGGCGGACCTCACGCCGAAACGATCGCCCTGGCGAAGACCGCGGACCCGCGAGGCGCCACCCTCTACGTCAGCCTGGAGCCCTGCGCCCACCACGGGAAGACGCCGCCGTGCGCCGAGGCCGTTCGCCGGGCCGGCGTCGCCCGGGTGGTGTACTGGGCTGCGGACCCAGGTCGCGACTCGGGCGGCGGCGGCGCTTGGTTGCAAGACCGAGGCCTAGCCGTGGAGGGGCCGTGCGGCCACCCCCGCGATTGGGCGGCGGAGAACCCCGTGTTCTTCCGCCGTCACCGCACGATCCGCCTCGCGACAGAGAACCGTCGTCCCTTCGTCGCGCTCAAGCTGGCCGCGAGCCTGGACGGGCGGATCGCCCCGGCTGGCGGGAAGCGCGTCTGGCTGACGGGCGAAGAGGCGCGGCGCGAGGTCCACCGCCTCCGCGCCGGCTTCGACGCCGTCATGGTGGGGACCAGGACCTGGAAGGCCGACGACCCGCGCCTCGACGCACGCGGCCCCATCGTGCCCCGCGTGCCCCCCCTGCGAGTCCTGCTCGACCCTCGCGGAGAGCTCCCCGCCCACGCCCGAGCCCTGGACTCCCGCCTCGGTCCGCCCCCCATCCTCCTCGCGCTCCCAACCCACGCCCCCCGCCTGCGCGCACGGCTGGGCCGCCGAGCCCAGGTCGTGGAGACGCCCGCAACACCGCACTCCCCTCGTCCCCGCCTGGACTTGCCCCGCCTGGACTTGGCGGCCGCCCTTCGGACCCTGTCCCAGCGCGGCGTGGACAGCGTGCTCTGCGAGGGCGGCGGCCGACTGGCCACGGCCTTCCTCGAAGCCGGCTTGGCCGACCGCCTCTACTACTTCGTCGCCCCCAAGCTGCTCGGCGCCGACGCGACTCCAGCCTTCGCGCTAAACGGCCGCACCGGCGCCCACCTCCTCCAAGGCTGGCGCGCCCAACTGGCCCCGGCCCGTTTCGGCGCGGACACTCTGGTCGTCCTAGACCGGGAGGCGTGACGCTGTTCACCGGCATCGTGGAGTCTGTGGGCCGGGTCGCCCAGATCGAGAAGCGGGAAGGCGCCAGAGCCCTGTCCATCGAAGCCGACTTCGGCCAAGAGCTCACGCCCGGCCAATCGGTGGCGGTAGACGGCGCCTGCCTCACCGTGCGCTCGCTCGTCCATCCCCAGAGCTTCGCCGTCGATCTCGGGTCGTCGACCCTGGAGCGCACCATCGCCGGCAAATACCGCCCCGGCTCCCGAGTCAACTTGGAGCGCGCCGTCCGCGCCGGAGACCGCCTGGACGGCCATCTCGTGCAGGGCCACGTGGACGGAACCGGCTCCCTTCTAGCGCGCGAGGACCGGGGGACGACCCGCCTCCTGACCTTCCGCCTTCCCGAGAGCGTGTTCGAGACCACGGTTCTCCACGGCTCCGTCGCCATCAACGGCGTCAGCCTGACGGTGAACGGACTCGGCCCCGAGACGGCTTGCCAAGTCGCAATCGTGCCCCATACGTGGGAACACACCAACTTCCAGACGCTCGCGCCCGGCGACCCCGTGAACGTGGAAGCGGACTTAGTGGGAAAGTACGTGCACCGCCTCCTCCGCTCCCGTCGCGGCTCCCACTCCCGAGACCTGGACCCGTAAGCCAGCGGGCTCGCTCCCCATGCCGCTCGACTCCATCCCCGACGCCATCCGCCAAATCGCCGACGGCAAGCTGGTCATCGTCGCCGACGACGAGGACAGAGAGGACGAGGGCGACTTGGTGTGTGCTGCCGAGAAAGCCACGCCGGACCTTATCAACTTCATGACCCGCCACGGCCGCGGCCTGATCTGCGTTGCACTCACGGCGGAGCGGGCCGACGCCCTCGAGCTGCCCCTGATGACGGACCACAACACCGACCCGCAGGGCACCGCCTTCACGGTGTCGGTGGACGCCCATCGGCGCTACGGCGTCACGACCGGAATCTCGGCCCACGACCGGGCAAAGACCGTGCAGACCCTCGTGAACCCGGCGTCGACTCCGGGCGACCTGCGACGTCCCGGCCACGTCTTCCCGCTCCGGGCGCGCAAGGGCGGCGTGCTCCGCCGGGTCGGGCAGACCGAGGCGGCCGTGGACTTGGCTCGCTTGGCCGGACTGGCCCCCGCCGGCGTCATCTGCGAGATCCTGAACGAGGACGGCACAATGGCCAGGCGCGACGCCCTGGACGCGATGGCCCGCCGCCACGACCTCAAGTTCGTCACCGTCGAGCAGCTTGTGGCCTACCGGCTGTCCCGGGAGCGCTTGGTGAAGCGGGTCGTCGAAGCGCCGCTCCGCACGCAGTGGGGCGAGTTCCGCGCCTTCGCCTACCGCACGGAGATCGACGAGCGGGTCCACCTGGCCCTGGTCAAGGGCTCGCCAGAAGGGAAGGCCGGCATACTGGTGCGAATGCACGCCGAGAACCCACTTGGCGACACCTTCGCCTCGCTGGACGACCCCGACGGCAACCTTCTGGCCGCCGCCATGGAGCGCATCGAGGCCGAAGGCGAAGGCGTGGTCGTCTACCTCCAGCAGTCCCACGTCGGAGACCGCATGGTGGAACGCCTCCGCGCCGCCGCTGGCGAAGCCCTCCCGCCCATTCAGCCCGCCTCCCTCGCTCCCGCCTCCGAGTCCGCCGCCGCCGCTGCCGCCGAACCCCCGCAACGACAGGCCCTTAGAGATTACGGAATCGGCGCGCAGATCCTTCTGGACCTGGGACTCGCGTCGATCCGGCTGCTGACCAATAGTGCACGCCATATCGTGGGGCTGGATGGCTACCGCTTGGAGATCGCTGGCCGCGTGCCGCTGTCGCCGCCCGCCACGCCCGACCCCAGGAGCCCTTCCTCGTGAGCGACCCGCCCCGCGTGGCTCTCCTGGTCGCGCGCTTCAACAGCATGGTCACCGAAGCGTTGCTGGATGGTGCCCGGAGCCGCCTGCTCGCTCAAGGCGTTCCCGAGGAGCGGATCACCGTCTACAGAGTGCCCGGCTCGTGGGAGCTTCCCCAGGCCGCCCAACGGATCGTCCACTCCGGTGAGCATGACGCCCTGATCGCCATCGGCTGCGTGATCCGAGGCGAGACCGCCCACTTCGACTTGGTGGCGGGACAGGCCAATGACGGGCTGGGACGGGTCGCGCTCTCCTCCCCCATCCCCGTCGTCTTCGGCGTGCTGGCCACCGACACTCCGGAACAGGCGATGGAGCGCGCCGACCCCGACGGAGCCAACAAGGGCGCCGCGTTCGCCGACGTAGCCTTCGAGATGCTCGCTCTGCCCAGGTCGTCCTGATCTTGGAGCCGCTCAGCCGCCAGGAACGCCGCGACCGAAGCCGGACCCGAGCGTGGTTCCTCCAGGTCCACTACCGATGGGAAGCAGAGGGCGACCCCTTCACCATGGAGCGTGCCCTGGACGCGACGCTGGAACGGCGGAACGTCTCCCCCCGCCGACTTCCCTACCTGGAACGGCTGGTGCGCGTCTTCGCCGAAAACCGCGACCGGATCGACGCCGCCGTCGCCTCCGCCATGGACAACTGGCGGCTCGACCGCCTCTCCCTCATGGACAGGGGCATCCTGCGCGTCGGCACGACCGAGATCATCTGCATCGACGAAGTCCCGGGCCGAGTGGCGATCCAGGAAGCAGTCCGACTGGCCCAGCGCTACGGGGGCGACGACTCCTCGCGCTTCGTCAACGGCGTTCTGGACCGAGTCTACCGGACGGCCAGCGGTGAAACGCGGTGAGCCGGCCGCTCCGCATCCTCGTCGTCAACTGGCAGGACCGCTGCAACCCGTCGGCGGGCGGGGCCGAGGAGCACCTCCACCAGGTCTTCGGCCGTCTCGTCCAGCGCGGGCACCACGTCACCCTGCTGTGCTCAGGCTGGCCCTCGTGCGAGCCCGTGGCCGACGTGGACGGCATCCAGGTTCACCGGGTGGGCCGACGTTACACCTTCAGCATCGCCGGACCCCTCCACTACGAGCGCAGCCTAGCGGACCGTCCCTTCGACGTGGTGGTGGAAGACCTGAACAAGGTCCCCATGCTGGCTCCCCTCTGGTCCCGGGCTCCCGCCTGCCTCCTGCTGGTGCACCACCTCTTCGGCGCCACCGCCTTCCGCGAGGCCAACTGGACGCTGGCGGGTGCCACATGGCTCATGGAGCGGGTCATCCCGACGGCGTACCGGGGGCTCCCCTGCGTGGCCGTCTCCGAGAGCACACGAGACGACCTGTCGCGTCGAGGACTGGACGCCTCCCGAGTCCAAGTCGTCCGCAACGGCGTGGACCTGGACCGCCTGTGGCCGTCGCCGCAGCGCTTCCCCGAGCCGACGGTGGTCTTCCTGGGTCGGCTCCAGAAGTACAAGCGGGTCGATCTGATCTTCCAGGCCGTGGCTCGGCTGATCGAGTCGGGAACGCCGCTGAACGTCGTCGTCGCGGGCAAGGGCCGCGCCCGCCCAGAGTTGGAGCAAACGGCGGCTCGCCTCGGCATGGCCGACCGAGTTCGCTTTGCGGGCTTCGTCTCCGAGGACCAGAAGCGCGAGCTGCTGTCGAAGGCATGGGTCCACGCACTCACCTCCCCAAAGGAGGGTTGGGGGATCGCCAGCATCGAGGCGTCGGCGTGCGCCACTCCCACCGTGGCATCGGACTCGCCGGGGCTGCGGGAGACGGTCCGCCACGGCGAAACAGGATTGCTGGTGCCCCATGGCGACATAGACGCCCTGGCCGCCGCGCTGGCTCGCTTCCTGGAGCCCGGCGTCAGGGACGAGATGGGCCGCGCCGCCCGGTCGATGGCCGAGAGCTTCACCTGGGACCGGGCAGCGGACGCCTTCGAACGCATCCTGGAGTCCGTGGCGTCAGACGGCTAGATTCCAAGTCATGGGCTAGATTCCAAGTCCATGCATGAATAGGAGGACGAGCAACGTGACTACCCGCGAGCCGACGCTGCGCATCACCGCCCACGGCTGCGAGATCACCGACGCCGACCGGGAGCGGGCCGCCAGCCTCTCCCAGCGATGGCCCCGCTTCGATCCGGCGGTCATGGACGTCCACTTCGTCTTCCAGCCCGAGGGCCGCTTCTGCTGCGCCGAGGCGATCGTCTCCAGACCGCGCCGCGAGCCCGTCGTGGCCAAGGGCCAGGGGTCCACCTTCCGCGCCGCGATGGACGAACTCGACCAACACGTCAAGCGCCTCCTCAAGCGGGACCGCCAGCGCCGCAAGGAGTTCCGTCCGACGGCAGAACCGGGCACCTCCAGTTGACGGGCGTGTCCCCCCCGGTTAGTTAACATTAGCCATTAGCCAAGTCAACCGCCAACCTTGCAGTCAGCATCGAGCCAGCCGATGAACTCTACCCCCCCCCCCCCCCCCCCGTTTCTTCCTGCGCTCTCGGCTCCGTCCATGACGTTCGGCCGCGTGGCGGCTCGGGCCGCCGGAGTCGTCGCCGTCGTGCTGGCGGGCCTCGTCGGGATCGCGGGCGACCTCGCGGCCCAGGCCCCGACGGTGACGGGGCTGTCGGTGAACTCGCCGAACTTCGCCGACAAGACTGGCACTAACGAGCAGAACACCCAGTTCTTCTGGCTCACCGAGAAGATCCGGGTCTCGGTGGCATTCAGCGATTCGGTGAACGTGACGGGCACGCCGCATGTGGTGCTGGGGATCGGAACGTGCACCACATGCTTCGCGGAGTACGCCTCGGGCACGGGGACGGACACGCTGGTGTTCGTTTACGAAGTCTTCAAGGGCGACGAGGATTCGGACGGGCTCAGCATCGCGGCGGACGCGCTGAAGCTGAGCGGCGGCGCGATCACCGCGACCAGCGGCGGCGCTGCGGCGACCTTGGCCTTGGGGATGCACGCGTTCACCAACGATATGACCCGCAGGGTAACGACAACGGTCATCGGCAGCCGCAACGACGGCATCACAGGCGTGGCGCTGAACAGCCCGCCCAGCGGCAACACCTACGCGAACGGCGACACGATCCAACTCACGGTGACGTGGAGCAGAAACAACGGTCCGTGGCGCGCAGCATGGCACAATTGGAACAGCGTGAGGGCACCGATAACGATCGGCGCCAACGTCCGGGAAGCGAACCACATCAGTATAACTGGAGCCAACTCCATCCTCCGCTACGTCGTGCAGTGGAACGACATGGACGCGGACGGGTTGAGCGGGGCGGAACTGACGAACACGGCGTTCGTGCCTTACGTCTCCTCGAAGTTCGGTCACCATGCGATCGTGAACAGCGCGAACCACAAGGTGGACGGCAACTTGGGTCCCGCGTCGGTGATCGGCTTGACGCTGAACTCGCCGGCGGACTCGACCTACGTGCCGGGCGACGTGATCGAGGCGACGGTGGAGTTCAACAAGGCGGTGGACGTGACGGGCACGCCGCAGCTGGCGCTGGGGCTGAACACCGGGACGGTGCAGGCGGAGTACGCGTCAGGATCGGGATCGTCGCGCCTAGTGTTCGGCTACACGGTGGCGCCGAGCGACCAGGACTTCAACGGGGTCAGCGTGGTGGCGAACGCCCTGACGTTGAACTCGGGCACGATCACGACGGCGGGCTCGACGACGGAGAATGCTTTTCTGACGTTGGGGGACGCGGTGGTGATGAACAGTCCGGCGCACCGCGTAGCGGCGAGCCGGGCGTGGGTGTCCGACCTCTCGCTGAACGATCCGATCGCGGCCTCCACATACGAGCTGGACGACACGATCGTGGCGACGGTGCGGTTCGCCAGGACGGTGAACGTGGACGTGACGGGCGGCACGCCGCAGCTGGGCTTGGGGATCGGCGCGAACACGCGCCAGGCGGAGTACGTGTCGGGCACGGGCACGGCGTCGCTGGTATTCCGGTACGTGGTGCAGTCGACGGACACGGACGCGGACGGGATCAGCGTCGCCGACGCGGCACTGGGGCTGAACGGCGGGACGATCACGGTGTCGGGCTCGGGGGCGGCCGCGGTGCTGTGGCTGGCCGCGCACTCGTTCACGGACGACGCGAACTACAAGACGTCGGGCACGCGGACGGCGGCGGCGGTGAGCGGGTTGTCGATCGCGAGCTCCCCGCTGGACCAGACGTACGCCGCGAGCGAGCAGATTGAGGTGGACGTGACGTTCAACCGTCCGGTGAACGTTGTGACGACGGGCGGGACGCCGCAGCTGGCGCTGGACATCGGCGGGACCCCGCGTCCGGCGGAGTATGCGAGCGGCACGGGCACGCGCACGTTGCGGTTCAGCTACACGGCGGTGGCCGCGGACATCGACAACGACGGGATCGAGGTGGCTGCGGGCGCGCTGACGCTGAACTCGGGCGCGATCAACGACGGGCGGGACGCCTCGCTGGCGGCGTCGCTGGGGCTGGGCACGCATGCGCTGACGACGCCGCAGGCGGGCCACAAGGTGAACGGCACGATCGCGCCGGCGAGTGTGAACACTGTGTTGATCACGAGCGAGCCGGCGACCGGGGACACGTACGGTCTGGGCGAGCGGATCACGTTCTACGTGGGGTTCGACCGCGAGGTGGCGGTGACTGGCGCGCCGCAGCTGGAGCTCGAAATGACCGGCCGCTTGCGCCAGGCGCGGTACGTGTCGGGTTCGGGCACGGAACTGCTGACGTTCGAGTACTGGGTGCAGGGCGCGGGCTCGGGCGGTGCGGGACCGGGCGGCGAGGACCAGACGACGGCCGGGATATCGGTGAGTGCGGGCGCGCTGACGCTGAACGGCGGGACGATCAAGAACGTGATGCACCCGGAGCGCGGCTTCGATGCGTCGTTGGACATAACGGGCCATGAGATTGCAGCGGACGCGGACCACAAGGTGGACGGCACGATTGTGGTGGCGCCGGTGGTGATGAGCGCTCGCGTGGCGAGCACGCCGAGGGGTGCGTCGTACCGGGCGGGCGAGCAGATCGAGGTGGAGGTGACGTTCAGTCGCGCGGTGGCGGTGACGGGCGTCCCGCGGCTGGCGCTGGTGATCGGCAACGCTCGGCGGATGGCGGCGTACGTGTCGGGGAGCGGCACTGGACGCCTGCTGTTCCGGTACCGCGTGGTGCCGGCGGACTCGGACTCGGACGGCTTCAGCGTGCCGGAGGACGCCCTGGAGGTGGGCGCCGGCGCGGCGATCGTGATCGCGGGCGGCTCTGCGGTGGCTGACGTGGTGCTGGGGAGCGCGGCGCTGGAGGATGTGGAGGGCCAGGGCGTGACCGGCGGCGGAGGCACGGACCCGTACTTCGGCGCTGCCGAGTACGAGTTCGAGCTGGTGGAGGATGTGGCGGGCCCGGTGGTGGTGGGCGAGGTGGCTGCGGAGGACCCGTTCGGCGGCGAGGTGACGTACGAGCTGGGCGACGGCAGCGAGGGGCTCTTCGAGGTGGACGCCCGGAGCGGCGAGGTGACGTACGTGGGCGAGGGCGAGGACGCGGAGGTGCGCTCCAACTACGTGATGGAGGTGCGTGCGCTGGCGGGCGACGGCCGCGTGGGCCGCGCCGTGGTGCGCGTGCTGGTGATGAACGTGAACGACCCGCCGGCGTTCGTGATGGAGCGCTTCGAGTTCGGTCTGCCGGAGAACGCCGTCGGCCCCATGGCGGTGGGCGTGGCTCAGGCGGTGGACCTGGACGAGGGCGACACGCTGCGGTATGCGCTGGAGTCGGACGGCGGCGCGGGCGATCTGTTCGAGCTGGACGTTGCGACCGGCGAGGTGACGTACGTAGGCGCGGGCGAGGACTATGAGGCGGCGGACGGCGCCAAGTCGTGGGAGCTGACGGTGAGCGCGACGGACCTGGCCGGGTTGCGGGTGGAAGCGGTGGTGGCGGTGCTGCTGCGGGACGAGAACGAGGCGCCTGCGTTCGCGGACACGGCGTATGCGTTCGGGCTGGCGGAGAACGCTGCGGGACCGGTGCTGCTGGGGAAGGTTGCGGCTGTGGACCCGGACGCTGGCGACCGAGCGCGGTACGCGCTGGCGGAGGGCGACGCCGAGCGGTTCGAGGTGGTGGCTGCCAGCGGCGTGGTGCGGTACGTGGGCGCCGGCGAGGACGCGGAGAGCGAGTCGGCGCGCTGGGAGCTGGTGGTGCGCGCCACCGACGGCGGCGGCCTGACGGCGGACGTGCGTGTCGAGGTGACGGTGATGGACGAGAACGAGCCCCCCGTGTTCGGCGCCGAGCGCTACGAGTGGGAGCTGAACGAGGGCGTGGTCGGACCGGTGGCGCTGGGGATGGTGGCGGCTGTGGACGCCGACGCTGCGGACACGGTGCGGTACCTGCTGGCGGGCACCGAGTCGGAGCGGTTCGAGGTGGACGCCGCGACGGGCGAAGTGCGCTACGCGGGTCCGGGCGAGGACTACGAGACCGGCCCGACGAGCTGGGAGTTCACGGTGGTGGCGGTGGACCGGACCGGACTTTCGGCGGCGACGACGGCGATGGTGACGCTGCTGAACGTGAACGAAGCCCCCGTGTTCGCCGACTCGGCGTATGCGTTCGAGCTGTCGGAGAACGCACCCGGCCCGATGGCGCTGGGGATGGTGGAAGCGACGGACGAGGACGAGGGCGACGTGGTGAAGTACAGCCTGGCTGACGGCGATGCCGGGCGGTTCGAGGTGGACGGCGCGAGCGGCGAGGTGCGCTACGTAGGCGCGGGCGAGGACTACGAGTCCGGCCCGCCGGAGTACGTGCTGGTGGTGCAGGCGACGGACGCGGGCGGGTTGGCGGACACGGCGAGCGTGACGGTGGCGGTGCTGAACGAGAACGAGGCGCCGGCGTTCGCGGACAGTGCGTATGGGTTCGAGCTGTCGGAGAACGCTCGCGGACCCGTGCTGCTGGGCCAGACGGAGGCGACGGACCCGGACGAGGGCGACGCGCTGACGTACAGCTTGGCGGAGGGCGACGCCGGACGGTTCCAGGTGGACGCTGGGACCGGCGAGGTGCGCTATGTAGGAACGGGCGAGGACTACGAGGCCGGCCCAACGTCGTTCGCGCTGACGGTGCGGGTAGAGGACGCGGGCGGCTTGGCGGACGAGGCCCGAGCGACGGTGGAGCTGCTGGACGAAAACGAGGGTCCGGAGGCGGTGGGCGCGATGGCGCCGAAGATGCTGGAGGCGTACGGCGCAGCTGCGGAGGAGGACTTGGCGCCGTACTTCCGGGACCCGGACGGCGACGCGCTGAGCTACGCGGCCGAGTCCTCTTCGCCGGGGGTTGCGACGGCGTCGGTGACCGCAGGCGGCCGGCTGTCGATCGCGCCGCAGGCGCTGGGGGTTGCGACGGTGACGGTGACGGCGAGCGACCCGGGCGGCCTGACGGCGACGCAGCAGGTGCAGGTGACGGTGGAGCCGTCGCGGTCGGAGCGTGCACGCACGTTGCAGATGGCGCTGACGGCGTTCGGCCGCTCGCTGGGCGCCGAGACGGTGGATGCGATCGGCGGCCGGCTGAGCCTCGAGTCCTCGTCGGGCGGCTCGCACGTGAATCTGGGCGGCCGCTCACTGGACTGCGGCGCGTTCGGCGGCGGCCCCGGCGGTCCCGGCGGCCAGCAGTGCGGCATCGGAGACTTGGCGCGGAGCGCGTCGAGCCTGCTGGGGATGCAGTTCACGGCTCCCCGGGCGGCTGGCGCGGGCCTGGCTGGCGGTGCCGGCGGCGCGCACCTCGACATGGCGGCGCTGCTGTTCGGCGACGGCGCCATGCGTGGTCACAGTGCCATGGGCGGTCCCGGCGCCATGGACGCCACGGGCGGCTTCGGCGGTGGCGGCGGCGCGTACACGGGCCAGCAGGAAGGCGCGGACCGGATCGGGCGGGGCAGCATCGGGTTCGACCCGCTCTCGGGCGGCGACCTGCTCACCCGCAGCTCGTTCCAACTGTCGTTCGGCGGCAACGACGCTGGTAGCCCGGCTTCGACCGCCGCTGGCGGCCCGGCTTCGGCCACGGGTGCCGACGCCTCTGCCTCCGGTGCCGACGCGACGGGCGCGCCCGATGACGCCGCGCCCCAGGCGTCGCCCTCCCGCTCGGGCTGGACGCTGTGGGGCCAGGCAAACGGGAGCGAGTTCGAGAGCGCGCCGAACGACGGGCTCCTGCTCGAGGGCGGCACGCGCTCGATCTATGCCGGGCTGGACTACCGGTTCGGCTCGGGGCTGCTGCTGGGGCTGGCGGGCTCGCGCAGCGCGCTCGACTCCGAGTTCACCAGCAGGCACAACGGGACGGGCACGGTGGACGCCCGCCTGACCAGCCTCTACCCCTACCTGCACTGGTCGCCCCGCCAGGGGCTGGGACTGTGGGGCTTGGTAGGCGCGGGCCGGGGCTCGGCGGACCTGACCGAAACGGTGGGCGGGCGGTTCAGCACCGACATCCAGATGCGCATGGCGGCGTTGGGCGCGCGCCAGGAGCTGATCGGACCGCTGGCGCTGCGCGCCGACGCCTTCACGGTGCGCATTGAGTCGGACGCCGCGGTGGACTTGGCGGGCGTCACGGCGATGGCGCAGCGGGTGCGGTTTGCACCGGAGCTGAGCGGCCAGTGGGCGGTGGGCGAGGGCGCGGCGCTGCAGGGCCGGCTCGATCTCGGCGGTCGGTGGGATGGCGGCGACGCGGAGAGTGGTCTGGGCGCGGAGGCGGGCGCGACGCTGGGGTTCGCGCACATGGCCACCGGGTTGAGCGTGGAGGCGCGCGGCCGCGCGCTGGTGGCGCACCAGACGAGCGCGTTCCGGGAGTGGGGCGCCGGGTTCGCGGTGCGGTTGCAGCCGGGCCGTGATCAGGGCGGGCTGTCGTTCTCGCTCGAGCCGACATGGGGCGACGGGCTGGGTGGTGCCCAGTCGCTGTGGCAGGCCCAGGCCGGGTTCGCACCGCACCAGCCCGCTCCGCTGGGCGACCCAACGGCGCCCCAAGCCGCCGCCACGCCCGGCTGGACGCCGGACCGGCTGGCGATGGAGGTGGGCTGGGGCGTCGTCCTGCCCGGCGGCGCACAGGTGACGCCGTTCGGCCGCTGGAGCCGCGATGGCGCCTCCGGCTACCGGCTCAACGCTGGCACCCGCTGGGCACTACTGGGCGACGAGCCCGCCGCCGCCTCCGGCCCGAGTGCCAGCGCACGCACGGCCCGGCACCTGCGGTTCGCCATCGACCTCTTCGGCGAACAGGTCGCCAGCGACCTACAGCCCACGGAGCGACGCCTCGGCCTCCAAGGGCGGATCGGGTTCAAGTAGGACCCGCCCGTGGAGGAGGGCTGGTGATGGAGCAGTTGTTCCCTTCTTGGTCGCCACCCGTCCCCGGCGTCGTACCCTGGCATAAGTAACCTTTGGGCGCGTCAGCGCTCGGCCCTCGGCGGTCGCCTCCGCGCATTTTCGCGCCCATCCACCTAGCCAAACGCCCATTCTGCGGCTCCACCTTGTCGGGGACGCGCCCCGCCCGCCGTACCGGGTTCCCCCGGGCCCCGGGCGGGGCCTCCCGCGTCCACCCTGGACGCAACAAGGAACCCCACTCCCACTCGGGGAAAGGAATGGAGGCCGCCCATGTCCGACCAGCCCAAGCAATCCCACCAGCGCAAGCAATCCGTCCAGCGCAAGCCATCCGACCAGCCGAAGCACGGCGAGAAGGACCGCGTGTACAAGCAGTTCTACTCGTTCGCGGAAATCGTCGAGGAGGTCGTCGTCGAGTTCGTCGGCCCGTCCGTCGGCGGTACCTGGACCGACGACCTCGACTTCGACACCCTCGAGCAGATGCCCACCGAGTTCGTGGACGCCGAGAGCGAGACGGTCCGCCTGGTCGACATGGCGTGGAGGGTCCGGTTCCGCAGCCGTCCGCTCTGGCTCGTCGTCCTCTTCGAGTTCCAGTCGACGGAGGACAGGACGATGGCGACCCGCGCACTGCTCGAGACGGCGCTGTGCTACCAGAGCCTGACGGAGGGCCGGGGCGCCGGGGCCGAGGGGGAGGAGAGCGCGGTGCTGTTCGTGGTGGTGAAGAGCTTCGAGGGCCGGTGGAAGGCGGTGTTGAGCAAGGCGTGCGAGTTGGAGAAGCTCGTGCCGGAGGAGCTGAGGCCGTTCATCTACGGCCAGCGTGTGGTGCTGCTGGACGAGGAGGCGGAGGCGGCGAAGGGGGCGTCTCTCAACCTGCGCAAGGTGGGGCGCGTGCGTGCGGGCCTAGTGCTGCGCGCCGAGCTGGACCCGGAGCGGATCGCTCAAGCGCTGATGGCGCTGGACGAGCAGTTGGACACGCCGGAGTTGCGGGCGGCGTGGGTCGCGTGGCTTCGGCTTCAGCTGATAGATTGGGGGGCGCCGGCGGAGATCATCGAACAGTTGGACACGCTGAAGGAGGCGGGCAAGGTGTACGGGAACCATATCTCGGCAGTGGAGAAGCACGCCCTAGCGCGCGGGGAGGCGCGGGGCCAGGAACTCGGCGAGGCCCGCGGCAAAAAGCTCGGCCAGAAGCTCGGCGAGGCCCAGGGGCTGCGTCGGGCGTACGTCGACACGGCTAGGTGGAAGTTCGGCGCGGATGCGGCGGAGCGGCTGGCGGACGTGCTTGCCGGCGTGACGGACCGCTCACGGCTGGCGCGAGTGGGCCGGCTGGTGGTGGAGTGCGAGACGGGCGACGAACTGATCGCCAAGGCGACCACCGGCTAACGCTAACCCAACCTAGTCCTGGTCCTACGAGCCGACATGGGGCGACGCGGCTGGCGGCGCCTCCGGCTACCGGCTCAACGCCGGCACCCGCTGGGCCCTGCTGGGCGACGAGCCCGACGCCGGCTCCGGCCCGAGTGCCAGCGCGGGCACGGCCCGGAGTCTACGGTTCGCGATCGACCTCTTCGGCGAGCATCCAAGTGCCTGCTGAACAGCTTGGGCGGCTCCCCAGCGGATTTCTACTACCTGAAATGTCCGGCCAGATGTCCCATCAACGGGCCGCATCGTGTCCCGTATCGTGTCCCATATCGTTGCTGGTGACGGGCCTCCGTTTCCAAGGGCGGTCCAGTCACTCGCACCCCCCTTGGCCTCCTTCGGTCGCCCCGTTGGTTGCGGCTTCCAGCAGCTCGTCCCCCGTGTCGCAGTCCACCACCGCGTCGCCGACCCGGGCCAGCTGCTCCGCGCCCATGGCCCGCACCAGCCCGGCCAACTTCTCCGCCGTCTCCGCCCCGAACCGTCGCGACGCCAGGCGCACCAGCATCGTTGCGCTGCCCTCCGTGCGACCCTGCTCGCGACCCCGTTCCATCCCCCGCTCCAGGACCTGCGGCTGGGTGCTCTCCAACCACTCCGTGTACGTCTGGCCCATCTCTTCTGCCTCCGTCGGTTGTTCGATCCGCTCCTTGATCTCGCCCAGAACCTCGTCCGGCACGTCGGGCGCCCACATCCGCTCCACCGTCCACTTCGCGAACGCCTGCCGGGCCGCCAGACACTCCGCGCTGGCCCACCGCGCCGCCAGTGCCCGGTGCACACGTGGAAAGTTCGGCCACGGGTCCAGCTCCAAGGCGGCCAGCCAGCACATCAAGCCGTCCTCCGACAACAAGTCTTGCGCGAACTCCCGCAGCAAGTCAAGCAACTGGTAGGCGTGGCGGACCTCCAAGCCGCCGACCGCCAGCGCCACGTCCGGCGGGAACTCGCGCCTGTCCGCGTGCGCGGACACCGTTGTGGCCGCGTCCCACGGCTTCGGGCCGGTGTGCAGGACGTTCGGGACCACGAGCGGGGTCGCGCCGCCGGGGTCCAGCAGTGCCTTGTTGCTGCGCAGGGTGGTGAGCGCCGCTGCGGTGTAGCTCAGCATCCGGAGCACCATGTCGGGGTCCACGGAGGACTGGAACTCGAAGAGGAAGACCACGGAGCGCCCGTCCTTGAAGCGGACGTGCCAGGCGCAGTCGCCGCTCTGGCGCTTCAGGTCGGGGCCGACGGTCTCGGTCGGGAAGGGCTGGAGGGTCGTCATGTCGAGTTCGTGGGCCCAGTCCTTGGCGGCGAAGTCGCGGATGAGCGCTTCGGCGGCCAGGGGTACATTGAAGAGCTTCTTGTAGGACTCGTCGTGCCTGCGATAGTGCTTCGGCGTGGGGTCGGGCGCGGGCTCGAGAGCGGGTTCGGTAGCGGGTGGCTTCTTGGGGGTTCGGTTCATGGAGGGCGGCCTTTCGGCTTTCGGCAGCGGCTGGGGCGACGCTCCGGAGGACGGTGCGGACTGGCCCTCCGAAGCGGTCCAGGACGGGTTCCCGGCCTCTGTCCTCCAGTATCTGATGTCGATTGGGACGTTCCCATGGCTGGATGGGACTATTTTCAGAAAGAAGCCGTCGAGCGGTCTTCTCGAAGGCACTTCGTCCGGGCCCTTGAACCCGAGGACTACCGAAACCGCCCCCTCTTCGATACCTTCCACCCGTCGAACCCCAGTCAGATCAACGGTATTGGATGGACTTCTCTGACAGGCACGAGCCCAGCCTAACCAGCTAACCCAGCTGGCATCTCCGCCGCACCGCAAATGTCCCCCCCCCCCCCCCCCCCCCCCCCCGAAACTTCGCCGGCCTGGCTTTTTCCGCTCCGAAACGGTGGAATGGACTATGTCCAGGATCCGTCGAGCGCCCACTTCAGCGACGATCCGATTCCCAAGTTGGTGCGCGAAGTGTTGCAGAACTCCCTTGATGCTCGCGAGCCGGGATTGCGGCAACCGGTCAAGGTCGAATTCGTCCAAGCGACCGTGGACCCTGACCTAGTGGGGGCGCCGCAGCTCGCCGCACACGTGCGCTCCTGCATCGAACGGGCCGAGGACGAGGAGCTGGGCGAGAAGGTGGCGGAGATGTACAAGCGTGCGCTGACGGCTCTCGAGGCCGACAGCATTTCGTGCCTGCGGGTCACCGATTCCGGCACGACGGGATTGGAGGGCCAAAAGTGGAACGCGCTGGTCCGTCAAGAGGGCTCCGTACAGAAGACCACCGCCGCCCACGGCGGCTCGTACGGCATCGGCAAGAACGCCGTGCTGAACGTGTCCGACGCCAAGGCCGTGATCTACTCCACACGGTTCGTCTGTCGCAGGCGGGGGCGCGTCGAGAGAATGCAGGGAAAGGCGACGCTTATGTCGCATCCGAATCCCGACAACCCTGCCGAAGGCCTGCAGCACATCGGCTTTTACCGGTTGCCCAATAATCAACCGCTGGTCACCAGAGAGATCCCCGACTTCTTCCGCCTCCCCGACGTAGGAACCGGCGTCTTCGTCTTGGGGTTCAGCCCGCGTTCGTCCAACTGGATTCGCGATGTGGCCGCCGCAGTGTTGCGCAACTTCTTCTGCGCCGTGCACCAACGGAAGCTGGTCGTCGAAATCTCTTCCTCGTCTTTGTCTTCCAACGAAGAACCCGCCAGAGTTGTGGTCAGCCACGATACGATCGACCACCTCTTCAGCGAACTATTCAAGGGACAACCCACTCCGGACGCCTACTCATACTACCTGGCCATCCGCGACGCCGATCCCGTCACCACCGACAAGGTGCCGAAGCTGGGGGCGCTGGACGTCCATGTGACGATGGGCTCTGGACCCCGCCGCACCGCCTACGTCACCCGAAACGGCATGCTGATCTCTGCTAGCCGCGAACAGAAGACCAACCCGCTTGCTCCGGTGAACAAAGCGCTCTGGCCCGACTACGCCGCAGTGGTCGTTCCCGCCACCGACCGTGGGGACGCGTGGGTCAGGACGATGGAGCCCCCCAGTCACGACTCGGTGTCCCCCGGCGAACTGCCGGACGAGGCCAGCAAGCGCGCAGCCGAAAGGGTTTTTCGGAAGGCCCGCGGCCTCGTGCGCGACATCATCGACAAGAAAGCCAACATCGACCGTTTCGGCGACACGTCCAACCTCGACGAGCTGGCCCACCTCTTCCCGGACGAACTGGATCCCAGCAGGGAAGGGAACGTGCAGCTGGAGATCAGAAAGGTTGTGCAGCGGAGGCCCGTGGCAGGGGACGACTCCGAGCCGGGACCTGGACAAGGGGGATCGGGTTCTGGCACCGATGGATCGTCTGGAAGCGGCACTGGCGACGGACACTCGGACTCCGCCCCCGGCCCGAACCCTGGCCCATCCCGCCGGCCGAACAAGGTCAATATCCGGTTCGTTCCCGTTGGCAAGACCGAGGCCGTGGTCGCCTTTACGCCCCGAGGCGACGCCTTGGAGCCGATCACCATCAAGCTGGCTCCGGCGGGCGCCGAACGAGATTCGGTGTCGCCGATTGCAATCGTCTCCGCCCAGGTGGTGGACGGCCCTGGAACCAAGGTGAAGGTTGCCGATGGAGTTGCAACGCTTGTTCCCGAGAGCCAAGAACGAATTCAGCTGCGCGTTGCGACCGACCAGCCGATCGGCGATTTCGCAGTCCGGGTGGGGTGACGGCAATGTCGTGGAACGATCGGCAGCTGCCGTACCCCGTGCTCACGCCCTGGAACGACGACTACGGGGACCGCGCCTACGTCGCCACCATGCCGACCGCCGTCCTGGGCAACGGCACCGAGCTGCGGCTGACGATCAAGCACCACTGCACCAGCAACTACCTCCGAGGCTTGATCAAAGAGGGCAAGGCGAGCTACTGCGTGCTCGTGGTCTGCACCAGAACATCGTCCCGGGAGGCGTGGGAAACGCGCCAAGAAGACGACCTGCAGGTCGTGGATGCGAATCAGTACGCGGAGGAGCTTCTCATCAGCCCGTACATCGTGTCCAAAGCGGCGATATCCGGCTTCACCTCCGCCGAGCACGCCGGGGAGTTCCGGCGGCTCCGCCCCGACGGCTTTCTCGTACCACCGTCGTCGATCTTGGCAGTGGGGGAGGCGAGCAAAATCGCAATCGACCCCAGCGGGAGCCCCTTTTCGGTGATCGACTTGGTGCAGGCGAAAGGCGTCGAGCGCGGTGTGTTCAGCGTGGACCTTGATGAAGAACGGATCAAGATCCACCTGCACGAGGACGACAAGCACCGGATCGAAGCGCTTCGCAAGCACGAACGGACCAGCGGGGAAGTCGTGATGCTGTTCTCGTCGGTGTACCTGCACGCCGTGGTGGAGGGCCTGCGCAAGATCGCATCGCATTCGGACGTCCGCTGGGTGCGCGCCTTTCGCGACGCCCTGGAGCGGAAGGGTGTGACGGTGGACGACGAAGAAATCAGCAACAACGCCCTGGAGTACGCCCAGGTGATCATGGACAAGCCCGTCGGAGATACGTTGCGCGCCTTTGCCGAAGGACGGGACGAATGACCGTCGAAGGACGGGACGAATGACCAGTGGGGAGGACGAATGACCAGTGGGGAGGACGAATGACCAGTAGGCAGGCAGTTCCCATTCCGATCTACCGGTTTACGCAGGAGGCGTACGACCGGCTGAAGGATGTCGCGGAACAGAAGCCGGCACTCTGGCTCGACCCCGCCACGGACTTTGCGGCCGTGCTTCGGGAAGAGGGGATCGAGGACTACACCGAGGAGACAGGGGTAGCGTCAACGGCGCTGATCAACCTTCGGCCGGTGAAGAAGGGAGCACCACACCGGGGAGACGATCAGGCGCTGTCGTTCTACCTCAACCTCCAAGGCGTTACCCCGAAGGTGGCCACGGACGAACGCATGTGGGCGTGGATCACTCACTTCAAGATGCACGCATACAGTCTGAAGCGATGGCGGATCCAAACGAACACGAAGCCGGAGAACTATGTCCAGAGCCACTGGTTCGTGGACAATCCCCGCGAAGGCCTGTGGATGTACAACACGGCCAGTCGCCTGTGGTGGATCGCCCACACCGCAATCAAGGCTGCCGACGCCTCCGGCGGCGCGTTCACGGCCGAGGACGCGCTGGAGAACTTTGCCAAGTACGCGGTGCACTACCACATCCTGGTCTCCAAGTACAACTACTTGCGCAGTCCGATTGTGCTGGCGGAGGTCGTCCGCGCGTTGTTGAACGAAGCGGTCGGGATGTCGGCGCAGAAGGGCTTGTACGCGCTCACCAAGCACCTCAACCTGCTGTCGGGCACCTACCTGCTGGACGTGATGCCCCGTGCGGAGATACGAAGGCGAGTCTTGGAGCGCGTCGACGAGATCATGAGCGACCCGGAGCTGGTCAGGGACCGCACCAAGCTTCGCGGCCGCGCCCCCTTCAGGTCCTTGAACCTGGGGGCCGGGGTGCAGTCCACCGTGCTGGCGTTGATGGCGGACTCCGGCGAGTACGGGCTGCCCAAGCCGGATGTGGCGATCTTCGCCGACACGGGATGGGAGCCGCCCGAGGTGTACGAGCATCTGGAGTGGCTCAAGTCCCAGCTCTCCTTCGAGGTCGTCACCGTCCGAGCCGGCGACATCCGAAGCAACCTGCTCAGCGGCGTCCGACCGAACGGCAAGCCGTACCTGGGCATCCCCGCTCACTTGGTCAACAGCGACGGCACCAAGGGCGTGTCGAAGAGGCAGTGCACCGACGACTACAAGATTCGGCCCATACAAGCATGGCTGCGAGACCGTCTCGGACTCGAACACGGCAAGCGCGCGCCCAAGGACGTGCAGGTCGAGATGTGGCTGGGGATCAGCGCCGACGAGAGCATGCGCCAGAAGGCCAGTCGCGACGAGTGGATCACCCGAAGGTACCCCCTCATCGAGCAAGGCTTCACCCGCTACCAGCTGCTGACTTGGTTCATGGAGCGGTACCCAGGGCGCTACCTGCCGCGCAGCTCGTGCATCGGGTGCCCCTACAAGAGCGATTCGGAGTGGAAGCGGCTGGCGGAGAGCGACCCGGCGTCCTTCCAGCAGGCGGTGGAGGTGGACTCCGCGCTTCGAGCCGACCCCGTGGTGAGCGGGGCCATCACAGCCAAGGGCGGTCGGGCTTATCTTCACAGGTCCCGGAAGCCGCTCGAGGCGGTGGACTTCAGTGCGGCGCGAAACTACGACGACGTAATGGCGGAGGAGTGCGATGGCTTGTGTGGCGTGTAGCATGATGAAGCTCGGCGACGGGCAGGACCGGTGAGCGGCCGCCTCTTCACCTCCGAGTCCGTCACCGAGGGCCACCCGGACAAGCTGGCCGACCAGATCTCCGACGCCGTGCTGGACGCCATCTTGGCGGAAGACCCGGAGGGGCGCGTGGCGTGCGAGACGATCCTTGCCAAGGGCATGGTTCTCGTGGCCGGCGAGATCACCACCGACGCCCAGGTGGACGTGCCGCAGGTCGCGCGAGACACGATCCTCGCGGCAGGGTACGACCACGCGGCGTACGGACTAGACGGTGCCACGTGCGCAGTGCTCTCGGCACTGGGCCGCCAGTCGCGGGAGATCGGCGCCGGAGTGGACAAGGGCGGCGCCGGCGACCAGGGAATGATGTTCGGCTACGCCTGCAACGACACGCCGGAACTCATGCCCGCGCCCGTGTCGTACGCCCACAAACTGGTTCGGCGGCTGTCCGACGCCCGCCGATCGCGGGAACTCCCCTGGCTGCGCCCCGACGGCAAGGCCCAGGTCACCTTCGAGTGCGACGACGACCTGCGGCCCCGGCGCGTGACGACGGTGGTGGTGAGCGCCCAGCACGACGACGGCATCGAGCGCCACGAGATCGAGGAAGCGATCAGGCGGCAAGTGATCGAGCCGGTGATACCGGCCAACTACCTGAACGCCGGCCAAGTCCAGTACCACATCAACCCTAGCGGCAGCTTCGTCCTCGGCGGCCCCCACGCCGACGCCGGACTCACGGGCCGGAAGATCATCGTGGACACCTACGGCGGTGTGGGACGCCACGGCGGCGGCGCCTTCTCCGGCAAGGACGCCACCAAGGTGGACCGTTCGGGTGCCTACGCCGCCCGCTGGGCCGCCAAGAACTTGGTCGCCGCTGGCGCGGCCTCTCGTTGCGAGGTTCAGCTGGCCTACGCCATCGGAGTCGATCGCCCCGTTCAGGTCCACGTGGACTCCTTCGGCACCGGACGCCTCCCCGACGCCCAGCTCTCCCGGGCAGCGGAAGAGGTCTTCGACTTCCGTCCGCAAGGCATCATCAAGGCCCTCGGCCTGAAGGCTCCCATCTTCCGCCGCACCGCCGCCTTCGGACACTTCGGCCGCGAGCCCGAGGAGCAAAACGCGGCAGACGGCCGGTCCGTCCAGTACTTTTCCTGGGAGCGGACCGACCGGACGGACGACGTGAGGGCCGCGCTGGGGTTGTAGCGCGACCTCCCCCCGCCAACGCGACCCGCAACGCGACCTCCCCCGCAAGGAGGGCTGGTGAAGGAAGTCAGGGTGCAGAGCGTCAGGTACGACCGGAGGACCCAGACGCCGGTGGTCCTCCTCCAGGAAACGGATGGCGACCGAGTGCTGCCGATCTGGATCGGCCCCAGCGAGGCCAACGCCATCGCCATGAAGCTGGAGGGCATCGCGCTTCAGCGGCCCCTCACCCACGACCTCTTCGTGTCGATCATGGCGGGGTTGGGCGGCGCCCTGCGTCGGGTGACGATCACCAGGGTGGAAGACAGCACGTACTTCGCCGAGCTGATCATCGACCGGGGCGGGGATGTGGTCTCCATTGACGCCCGCCCCTCCGACTCCATCGCCCTGGCGCTGCGGGCCGACGCGCGGATCTTCGCGGACGACTCCCTGCTGGTGCACTTGGCGACCGAGTCCGCGGACGGGGGAACGGACCACGCCGAGGGCGAACGCCAGCGGAGGGGCGAGGAGCTGGAAGAACACCTGCGCAGGATGCGTCCCGAGGACCTGGGCCGCTTCGACCGCTGATCCGAAGCCGCACTCCAACTGGGTCCCGGGCGCCCTCTCCGGCGTCCTCCGTTCCGACCACACGGCGGGCCTGGGTCACGACAGTCCCGGCCCTGGTCCTGATCCTCTGCCGGCCCGCCGGCGCTGTCGCCGCACCGCCTGCCGGGCAACCGCCGCCCGCCCAGCAGCCGCCGGCCGCCCAGCAGCCACCGCCCGACCTCGACCCCTCGGGCTTCGCGCTTCCCGGCCAGCTCCGGGTGGCCGACGCGCTCGCCGACAGCGGCACGGTGGTCCTTCACCGAGTCTCGGCGTTCTTCACGGGCGAGGTGGACAGTGCGACGGTCGGCCCCGACGGCACCTTCCTGCTGCGAATCGCCGATCCGCCCGCTCCCGACGGGACCGACGCCTACTTCGTCTCCGTGCGCTGGGACGAGGTGCTGTACTTCGGCCCGGCGATTACCGAGGCTCCCCAGCCGGGTGCCCTCTACACCATCCAAGCGTACCCCACCGCCGAAGCCAGTACCGCGCCGCCGCTCGTCCGCGTCCGGAACCTCTTCTTGGAGCCGGCAGACCCGGGCCCCGGTTGGCGGGCGTTGGACCTCTTCGAGCTGCGCAACACGAGCGCCGCGACCCTGGTGTCCGGGCCGGAGGGCGCCACTTGGTCCTACTCCATGCCGCCGGGCGCCGTGGAGCTTGCCGTGGGCGAGAGCGACCTTTCCCCGGACGCGACGAGCTTCTCCGACGGACGGGTGCACGTCTCCTCCGCGCTCCGCCCGGGCGAGAGCGTCTACCTCTTCCGCTACCGGCTCCCCGGCGACGTCGTCCGCATTCCCCTGGAGGGCGCGACCGCCTCCATGGAGCTGCTGGTCCGCGAGCCGGCGGGCGACCTTGTCGTCGAGGGGCTGGCCCCGGCCGAACCGGTCGAGCTGGACGGAGGCACGTACCGGCGTTTTGCGGGACGCGAGATGGCGCCGGCCACCGTCGTCCTGCGCCCCGGGTCCGCTTCGGTCCCGGTGGCGTCAATCCCGGTCCTCGCCGCGGCGCTGGCAGTGGTGCTGGCCGTCGCGGGCGCGTTCGCGGCGATGCGCGTGCACCGAAGACGCGCGCTTCCCGTGGCGACGGCGCGAAGGAAGACGGTCCTGGAGATTGCCGAGCTGGACGAAGCCATGAGCGCTGGCAAGGTCGGCGCCGGCGAGTACCAGCACAGGCGCGAGCAGCTCTTGCGTCGCCTCGACCGCTAGGCGCGAGCAGCGGACTTCCGTGTCCCCGACGACCACCCCGGCGATCCTCCTCCGGGCGCATCCCTTCTCGGAGAGCAGCAAGGTGCTGCGCTTCTACACCCGGGTCCTGGGCCTGGTGGGGGTCATGGCCCGGGGGGTCCGCAGAGGAGCGTCGAAGGCACGAGGTGCGCTCGGCACCTTCAGCGAGGGCGTAGCGGTGATCGCGGTGCGCGACACTCGGGAGCTTCAGTCCCTCCGCGAGTTCACGCCGAAGAAGGCTCGCATCGGCCTCGCCGCGGACCTTCAGCGCTTGGCGGGCGCTTCCCTCGCAGCCGAACTGGTGCTTTGGCACGCGGACCAAGAGCCCCACCCTGGCCTGTACGACCTGCTGTCCCGCGGCCTGGACCGCCTGGAAGCGGCAACGCCCAATGCCCTGGCGGCCGAGGCGCTGGCCCTGGGCTGGTCGATCGTCCAGGTGTTCGGTTTCGGTCCCGAACTGTCGGCCTGCACCGGCTGCGGCCGGACCCTGGAGAGCGACGAGATGGCCCGCTTCGACCTGGATGCCGGAGGCGTCCGCTGCCCGTCGTGCCACGCCCCCGAGGGATCGCGGCGGATCGGACCCGGTGCCCGAGCCCAAGTCGCCCGCTTCCTGCAAGGAGACGCCTCCGCCGTCCCCCTGGCCGACGCCCGCCCAACAGACAACGCCCCAGCCGAGGCTCCCGCCGCCCCGGCCCACCTCTCCCTCCTCGACGACTTCGTCACCTTCCACCTGCTGGACGGTCGCCGCCCCGACTCCTTCCGGTTCCTGCGCTCCGCCACGCACCCCGTTGCCTCCGACCGCCCCGCCTCCGACCGCCCCACTGCCTCCGATCGCCCCGCTGCCGCGCACCCCGTTGCCGCCAGCCGCCATGTCCCCGACCAACCGTAGCCTCGTCCTGGGGACCGCCGGTCACATCGACCACGGCAAGACGGCCCTCGTCCGTGCGCTCACCGGCGTGAACACCGACCGGCTGGTTGAGGAGAAGCGGCGCGGGATCACCATCGAGCTGGGGTTCGCCCGCTACGAGCCCGAGGACGGCCTTGCGTTCGGCGTCGTGGACGTGCCGGGGCACGAGGGGTTCGTCAAGACGATGGTGGCCGGCGCGACGGGGATGGACGTGGTTCTCCTGGTGGTGGCGGCCGACGAGGGCGTCATGCCCCAAACCCGGGAGCACGTGGCGATCGTCCGCCTTCTGGGCGTCGCCGAGATGGTCGTGGCCGTCACCAAGGCGGACTTGGTGGACGAAGAGTGGCTGGAGCTGGTCCACGAGGACGTGAGGGAGCTGCTGGCGGACACCCCATACCGGGACGTGGAGGTGGCGCCGACCTCGGTGGCCACAGGCCAGGGACTGGGGGCGCTCTCCCGGGCGCTGGCGCGGTGCGCCGATCGGACCCGCCGGCGCGCCGGCAACGACCTCTTCCGCCTCCCGGTGGATCGGGTCTTCGCCGTGGAGGGCGCCGGCACGGTGGTGACGGGCACCCTCTGGTCCGGCCAGCTGCGTCGGGGCGGCACCGTGCGCATCCTCCCCGGCGAAGGCGAGGCGCGGGTCCGCGCCGTCCAGGTTCACGGCGAGCCGGTGGAGACCGCCGTCGCCGGCCAGCGGACCGCCGTCGCCCTCACGGGCGCCTCCGTGCGCCGGGGGATGATCGCCCGCGGGAACGTCCTGGTGTCGGACCCCGCCTGGCGGTCCTCCATGATGCTCACCGTGGAGATGTCGTGCCTCGCCAGCGCCGGCCGGAGCGTGGAGGCGGGCCAGCGCGTCCGAGTCCACCTGAGCACCGTCGAGGTGATGGCCCGCGTCGCGCTCTTCGGCCAGGACGAGATCGCCCCCGGCGGCGCGGCGCTCGCCCAACTCCGCCTGGAAGGGCAGGTGGTGGCCCGTTCCGGCGACCGCTTTGTGGCCCGCTCGTACTCGCCCGTCACCACGATCGGCGGCGGTGTCGTCCTGGAGCCCGCGCCCCCAAAGCGGAAGCGCCTCTCCCACGCCGACAGCGCTGCGCTGGCGAAGCTGGCCCAGGGCGGCCCGCACGCGGTGGAGGGAGCCGTGGCGCTGGCGGGATGGCAAGGGCTGAACGAGCGCGACGCGGCGGTCCTGGCCGGATGGAGGAGCGGCGACTCCGCCGGTCCCGACCAGGCCGCGGGTCGCGACCAGACGTCGTGGAGCTGGGACGGCGCCCTCTTCGCCCCCGAGATCGTCGCCGACGGCGAGTCCCGCATCTTGGCTGCCGTCGCCGCATACCACCGCCGCCGTTCACTGGAAGACGGCGCGCCCCTGGACGTCCTCCGCAAGGCCCTTCCTCCGCGCAGCCGCCCCAAGCTGGCCGACGGCTTGGCGGCTCGCTTGGCCGCAGCGCGCCGCCTGGTAGTGGAGGGGAGAACCGCGCGCCTGCCCGACTTCACGGCCGCCCTCTCCCCCGACGAGGCCGCGCTGGCCGAGCGCCTGACCGCAACCCTGGCCAAGGCGGGCCTCCAAGGTCCCACCACGACCGAGCTGGCGGCGCAAGCGTCGGGTCACCCGCGCACCGCCGCCGTCCTGGAGTTCCTGGCGCTCAAGGGCCGAATACGCCTCTTGGGCGATTCCTACTGGGTCGCAACGGACGCGCTGGCCGCCGCCGCCGTCCAGGTCGCACAGGAGCTGGGGGGCAGGGAAGGGCTGGGGCCCGCCGACTTCCGCGAAGTCCTCCCCGTGACCCGCAAGCATCTGATCCCCGTCCTTGCCCACTTCGACGCGATCGGCGTCACGACCCGAGAAGTCAGCGGCCGACGGGTGGCGCAGACTTCCCCGGCGGAGCCCGTGCAGACGCCCCCGGCTGGGCCCGCGCAGACTCCCCCGACGGAGCCCGCGCCCCCTTCCGGGCAACGCTCCCAGGTCCCGAGCGGTACCAATAGTTGACGGAGGTCACTGGGATTGCCTTGACCGAAGTCACTGGGGTTACCTATCGTAAGTCACGCGAAAGGTCCCGACTCATGACGTACCGACGCCTTGCGAGGCGGGTGTTCTGCTTCGTCTTGCTTTCCTGCTTGGCGGGCGGGCCAGGGGTTTCCGCCCAGGATCCGCCTCCGCCCGACGAGAGCGACAGCGGCTTCAGCCTGGAGCAGAACTACCCGAATCCGTTCAACCCCGAGACGCGGATTCCCTTCCACCTGTCCCAGCACCTCTTCGAGGACGGGGAGCCCGTGACGGTGTCCGTGCGCATCTACAACATCTTGCAGCAGTTCGTGGTCGCCCCTCTCGCTCTGGGCTACCCCGGCGGCGAAGGACTGCCCCTGCTTCAGCTGGAATACATGTCGCCCGGACGCTACGAAGCCTATTGGGACGGCCGCGACCGCACTGGGGCCCAAGTGGCGTCGGGGGTCTACTTGGTCCAGATGGTGGTAGACGGCCGGGCCGCCTGGCGAAAGATGTTCGTCACCAAGTAGGGCCGCCGTCGGGCCCGCGAGGCCCGCGCCGACCCGCTCTCCACGAACCCTGCGCCGGCTTGCACCCCATGAACCCCCTGCCGTTCCCGCTTCCGACTGACCCGGAGACTCCGCTGCTGCTGGCGCCCCAAGCCGGCGTCTCCGAGTCCCCGTTCAGGCGGCTCTGCCGCAGCTTCGGCGCCGATGTGGTCCTCACCGAGTTCGTAAGCGCCGAGGGGATTGTGCGGGGCAACGCCAAGACCGCGGCCTACCTGCGCTTCCGCGACGACGAGCGCCCCATCGGAATCCAGATCTTCGGGGCCGACCCCGGCGCCATGGGGGAGGCGGCCGCACTGGTGAGCGAGACCTACGCGCCCGACTTCGTGGACATCAACTTCGGCTGTCCCGTCAAGAAGGTGGTCAAGCGGAACGGCGGATCGGGCTGCCTGCGGGACCTGAGGTTGGTGCGACGGATCGTACGCGCCGTGGACGACGCGACGCCGCTCCCGGTGACGGCGAAGATCCGCTCCGGCTTCGACGAGGCGAGCCGCGACCCGGTGAGGATCGGCCTGACGTGCCAGGACGCAGGCGCCCGCATGGTGACCCTGCACCCGCGAACCCGCGCCGACATGTACTCGGGGCAGGCTCGCTGGGACGAGATCGGGGCCCTGGCCGGCGCTCTCCACGTGCCCGTGGTGGGCAATGGCGATGTCCGCAACGGTCACGACGCAGTGCGCATGAAGCAGCGGACCGGGTGCGCCGGGATCATGATCGCCCGCGGCTCCCACGGCGCCCCGTGGCTTTTCCGCCAAGCCCGCGCTGCGCTGGACGGAAGGTCTGTGCCCGGCGCCCCGACGCCTCGCGCCCGCTTCGAGATATGCGCCCGTCACGCCCGGAACGCCGTCGCCTTTGAAGACGACCAGGAGAAGGCGGTGCGCGACTTCCGAAAGCACTTGGGCTGGTACACCAAGGGCCTCCCCGGGGGACGTGGGCTCCGCCAGGACCTCTTTCGCGCCACCGACCTGCGCCAAGTGTCGTCGTTGCTGGAGGGCTACCTGGAAGACTGTGGGCGAGCTGAGCGGCCGCGCAACGAACCCAAGCCGTGGCGTGGTGGCGCTGCCCCGGCGCCTTGCCGTCAAGAGTCTTCTGAAGCATCGTTAGTCGTGACCAAGTCAACCGCCAAACACTTCAACCAGCATCGAGCAGGCCGATGAACTCTACCCCCCCCCCCCCCCCCCCGTTTCTTCCTGGGCCCCTGGGCTCGCGGCTCCGTCCATGACCTTCGGTCGCGTGGCGGCTCGGGCCGCCGGAGTCGTCGGAATCGTGCTGGCGGGCCTCGTCGGGCTCGCTGGCGACCTGGCGGCCCAGGCCCCGACGGTGACGGGGTTGTCGGTCAACACGCCGGACGGCAACGGAAAAACCGCAGCCGACGCCGCCGTCTTTTACCCCAGCGAGACGATCCGGGTCACCGTGGTGTTCAGCGACTCGGTGGACGTGACGGGCACGCCGCACGTCGCGCTGGGGATCGCGACATGCCCGGGCGGCGGCTGCATCGCGACGTTCGTCCCGGACACGACAGGCACGGGCTCGGAGACGCTGGTGTTCGAGTACAGGGTCCGGGGGGGCGATGTCGACAACGACGGGATCAGCATCGCGGCGGACGCGCTGAAGCTGAACGGCGGCGGGATCAACGCGACCAGCGGCGGCGCTGCTGCGGACTTGGACTTGGGGACGCTTGCGTTCTCGGACGACGCGAGCCGCAAAGTGGGCACCGGAACCGACTCCGACGCTTCAACACGCGGGAAGTACATAACCAGCATCTCGCTGAACAGTCCACCGAGCGGCGACACCTTCATAGTCGGCGATACGATCGTGCTCACGTTGGTATACAACTTTACAATACGTTGGAGCTTTCAGTCATGGGCCAATGACATTAAGGGATTGCTGACGATCGGCGACAGCATCGCGGAGGCGGACTACGTCCAAGGTGCTGGCAGGGGAGACAGAACCTGGATTTACCGTTACGTCGTGCAGGCGGGCGACATGGACGCCGACGGGATAAGCGTCGTGGGCAAGGTGATGGAGTACGGAGTCGTTGAGTTCGGGGTTGACCGGTACGCGAATCGCCAGGCGATCGTGAACAGCGTGAACCACAAGGTGGACGGCACCCGGCCGCGGTCGGTGACCGGCTTGACGCTGAACTCGCCGGCGGACTCGACGTTCGTGCCGGGCGACTGGATCGAAGCGACGGTGGAGTTCATTGGGGCGGTGGACGTGACGGGCACGCCGCAGCTGGCGCTGGGGCTGAGCACGGGGACGGTGCAGGCGGACTACGCTTCGGGATCGGGCTCGTCGTCGGTGGTGTTCCGCTACCAGGTGGCGGCGGGGAACGAAGACTTGGACGGGATCAGCGTCGCGGCGGGCGCGCTGGATTTGAACGGGGGCACGATCACGACGGCGGGCTCGACGACGGAGAACGCTTTGCTGCCGTTGGGGAGCGCGGCGATTGCGAACAGTCCGGCTCACCGGGTGGCGGCGAGCCGGGCGTGGCCGGCCGAGTTGTCGTTCAACACGCCGATTGCGGCGAGCACGTACGAGCTGGACGACACGATCGTGGCGACGGTGCGGTTCGCCCGGACGGTGAACGTGGACGTGACGGGCGGGACGCCGCAGCTGGGCTTGGGGATCGGATCGAACACGCGCCAGGCTGTCTACGTGTCGGGGACGGGCACGCCGACGCTGGCGTTTCGGTACGTGGTGCAGTCGAGCGACACGGACGCGGACGGGATCAGCGTCGCGGACTCCGCGCTGGCGGCCAACGGCGGGACGATCACGACGGCGGCGGGGGCGAACGCGGTGCTGTGGCTGGCGGCGCATGCGTTCACGGACGACGCGAACTACAAGACGTCGGGCACGCGGACGGCGGCGGCGGTGAGCGGGTTGTCGATCGCGAGTTCTCCGCTGGACCAGACGTATGCGGCGACCGACACGATCGAGGTGGACGTGACGTTCAACCGTCCGGTGGACGTTGTGACGACGGGCGGGACGCCCCAGCTGGCGCTGGACATCGGCGGGACCCCGCGTCCGGCGGAGTACGCGAGCGGCACGGGCACGCGCACGTTGCGGTTCAGCTACGGGGTGGTGGCCGCGGACATCGACAACGACGGGATCGAGGTGGCTGCGGGCGCGCTGACGCTGAACTCGGGCGCGATCAACGACGGGCGGGACGCCTCGCTGGCGGCGGCGCTGGGGCTGGGCACGCATGCGCTGACGACGCCGCAGGCGGGCCACAAGGTGAACGGGACGATTGCGCCGGCGAGGGTGAGCACTGTGTTGGTTACGAGCGACCCGGCGACCGGGGACACGTACGGGTTGGGCGAGCGGATCACGTTCTACGTGGGGTTCGACCGCGAGGTGGCGGTGACTGGCGCGCCGCAGCTGGAGATCGCGATAACCGGCTCGCTCCGCCAGGCGCGGTACGTGTCGGGTTCGGGCACGGAACTGCTGACGTTCGAGTACTGGGTGCAGGGTGCGGGCTCGGGCGGCACGGGACCGGGCGGCGTGGACCTGACGACGGCCGGGATCATGGTGAGTTCGGGCGCGCTGACGCTGAACGGCGGGACGATCAAGAACGTGATGCACCCGGAGCGCGGGTTCAGCGCGTTGTTGTCGCTGACCCCGCACGAGCTCAGTGCGCAGGCCGACCACAAGGTGGACGGCAGGATCGAGGTGGTGCCGGTGGTGATGAGCGCCCGTGTGGCGAGCACGCCGCGGGGTGCGTCGTACCGAGCGGGCGAGCATATCGAGGTGGAGGTGACGTTCAGCCGGGCGGTGGCGGTGACTGGAGTCCCGCGGCTGGCGCTGGTGATCGGCAACGCTCGGCGGATGGCTGCGTACGTGTCGGGGAGCGGCACCGGACGCCTGCTGTTCCAGTACCGGGTGGTGCCGGCGGACTCGGACTCGGACGGCTTCAGCGTGCCGGAGGACGCCCTGGAGGTCGGGGCAGGCGCGGGGATCGTGATCGCGGGCGGTTCGGCGGTGGCCAACGTGGCGCTGGGGAGCGCCGCGCTGGAGAACGTGGAGGGCCAGGGCGTGACCGGCGGCGGGGGCACGGACCCGTACTTCGGCGCTGCCGAGTACGAGTTCGAGCTGTTGGAGGACGTGGCGGGCCCGCTGGTGGTGGGCGAGGTGGCGGCGGAGGACCCGTTCGGCGGCGAGGTGACGTACGAGCTGGGCGACGGCAGCGAGGGTTTGTTCGAGGTGGACGCCCGGAGCGGCGAGGTGACGTACGTGGGCGAGGGCGCCGACGCGGAGGCGCGGTCCAACTACGTGATGGAGGTGCGCGCGCTGGCGGGCGACGGCCGCGTGGGCCGCGCCGTGGTGCGCGTGCTGGTGATCAACGTGAACGACCCGCCGGCGTTCGTGATGGAGCGCTTCGAGTTCGGCCTGCCGGAGAACGCCGTCGGCCCGATGGCGGTGGGCGTGGCTCAGGCGGTGGACCTGGACGAGGGCGACACGCTGAAGTATGCGCTGGAGTCCGACGGCGGCGCGGGCGGTCTCTTCGAGCTGGACGCTGCGACGGGCGAGGTCCGGTACGTGGGCGCGGGCGAGGACTATGAGGCGGAGGACGGTGCCAAGTCGTGGCAGCTGACGGTGAGTGCGACGGACCTGGCCGGACTGCGCGACGAAGTGGTGGTGGCGGTGCTGCTGCGCGATGAGAACGAGGTGCCTGCGTTCGCGGACACGGCGTATGCGTTCGGTCTGGCGGAGAACAAGGCGGGTCCGCTGGTGCTGGGGAAGGTGGCGGCCACGGACCCGGACGCTGGCGACCGAGCACGGTACGCGCTGGCGGAAGGCGACGCCGAGCGGTTCGAGGTGGTGCCTGCCAGCGGCGTGGTGCGGTACGTGGGCGCCGGCGAGGACGCGGAGGCGGACCCGGGCCGCTGGGAGCTGGTGGTGCGCGCCACCGACGGCGGCGGCCTGACGGCGGACGTGCGTGTCGAGGTGACGGTGATGGACGAGAACGAGCCCCCTGTGTTCGGCGCCGAGCACTACGAGTGGGAGCTGAACGAGGGCGTGGCGGGACCGGTGGCGCTTGGCATGGTTGCGGCTGTGGACGCCGACGCTGCGGACACGGTGAGGTACATGCTGGCGGGCTCGGATTCGGAGCGGTTCGAGGTGGACGCCGCGACCGGCGTGGTGCGCTACGCGGGCGAGGGCGAGGACTACGAGACCGGCCCGACGAGCTGGGAGTTCACCGTGGTGGCGGTGGACCGGACCGGACTGTCGGCGACGACGACGGCGGCGGTGACGCTGCTGGACGTGAACGAAGCGCCCGTGTTCGCCGACTCGGCATACGCGTACGAGCTGTCGGAGAACGCGCCCGGCCCGATGGCGCTGGGGATGGTGGAAGCGACGGACGAGGACGAGGGCGACGTCGTGAAGTACAGCTTGGCTGACGGCGATGCCGGGCGGTTCGAGGTGGACGGCGCGACGGGCGAAGTGCGCTACGTAGGCGCAGGCGAGGACTACGAGGCCGGCCCGCCGGAGTACGTGCTGGCGGTGCAGGCGACGGACGCGGGCGGCCTGGCGGACACGGCGAGCGTGACGGTGGCGGTGCTGAACGAGAACGAGGCGCCGTCGTTCGCGGACAGTGCGTATGCGTTCGAGCTGTCGGAGAACGCTCGCGGACCCGTGCTGCTGGGCCAGACGGAGGCGACGGACCCGGACGAGGGCGACGCGCTGACGTACAGCTTGGCGGAGGGCGACGCCGGACGCTTCCAGGTGGACGCTGCGAGCGGCGAGGTGCGCTACGTCGGACCCGGCGAGGACTACGAGGCGGGCCCGGCGTCGTTCGCGCTGACGGTGCGGGTAGAGGACGCCGGCGGGCTGGCAGACGAAGCCCGTGCGACAGTGGAGCTGCTGGACGAGAACGAGGGTCCCGAGGCGGTGGGCGCGATGGCGCCGAAGGTGCTGGAAGCGTACGGCGCAGCAGCGGAGGAGGACTTGGCGCCGTACTTCCGGGACCCGGACGGCGACGCGCTGAGCTACATGGCCGAGTCGTCGTCGCCGGGCGTTGCGACGGCGTCGGTGACGGCCGGCGGACGGCTGTCGATCGCGCCGCAGGCGCTGGGCATGGCGACGGTGACGGTGACGGCGAGCGACCCGGGCGGCCTGACGGCGACGCAGCAGGTGCAAGTGACGGTGGAGCCGTCGCGGTCGGAGCGCGCCCGCACGTTGCAGATGGCGCTGACGGCGTTCGGCCGCTCGCTGGGTGCCGAGACGGTGGACGTGATCGGCGGCCGGCTGGGTCTCGAGTCCTCGTCGGGCGGCTCGCACATGAGTTTGGGCGGCCGTTCCCTGGGCTGCGGCGCGTTCGGCGGTGGTCCTGGCGGCACCGGCGGTCCCGGCGGCCAGCAGTGCGGCATCGGAGACTTGGCGCGGAGCGCGTCGAGCCTGCTGGGGATGCAGTTCACGGCTCCCCGGGCGGCTGGCGCGGGCTTGGCTGGCGGTGTCGGCGCCGCGCACCTCGACATGGCGGCGCTGCTGTTCGGCGGCGACGGTGCCATGGGCGGCCCCAGTGCCATGGACGGTCCCGGCGCCATGGACGCCCCGGGCGGCTTCGGCGGTGGCGGCGGCGCGTACACGGGCCAGCAGGAAGGCGCGGACCGGATCGGGCGGGGCAGCATCGGGTTCGACCCGCTCTCGGGCGGCGACCTGCTCACCCGCAGCTCGTTCCAACTGTCGTTCGGCGGCAGCGACGACGATCGCAACCCGGCTTCGGCCGCCGACGGCCCGGCTTCGGCCACGGGTGCCGACGCCCCTGGCTCCGGCTCCGAAGCGTCGGACGCACCCGACGGCGCGGCACCCCAGGCGTCGCCCTCCCGCTCGGGCTGGACGCTGTGGGGCCAAGCGAACGGGAGCGAGTTCGAGAGCGCGCCGAACGACGGGCTCCTGCTCGAGGGCGGCACGCGCTCGATCTACGCCGGACTGGACTACCGGTTCGGCTCGGGGCTGCTGCTGGGGCTGGCGGGCTCGCGCAGCGCGCTCGACTCCGAGTTCACGAGCAGGCACAACGGGACGGGCACGGTGGACGCCCGCCTGACCAGTGCCTACCCCTACCTGCACTGGTCGCCCGCCGAAGGGCTGGGCCTGTGGGGCTTGGTGGGCGCGGGCCGGGGCTCGGCGGACCTGACCGAAACGGTGGGCGGACGGTTCAGCACCGACATCCGGATGCGCATGGCGGCGGTCGGCGCACGCCAGGAGCTGATCGGACCATTGGCGTTGCGCGCCGACGCCTTCACGGTGCGCATCGAGTCGGACGCCGCGGTGGACTTGGCGGGCGTCACGGCGATGGCGCAGCGGGTGCGGTTTGCACCGGAGCTGAGCGGCCAGTGGGCGGTGGGCGAGGGCGCGGCGCTGCAGGGCCGGCTCGATCTCGGCGGTCGGTGGGATGGCGGCGACGCGGAGAGTGGACTGGGCGCGGAGGCGGGCGCGACGCTGGGGTTCGCGCATGTGGCCACCGGGTTGAGCGTGGAGGCGCGTGGACGCGCGCTGGTGGCGCACCAGACGAGCGCGTTCCGGGAGTGGGGCGCTGGCTTCGCGGTGCGGTTGCAGCCGGGCCGGGATCAGGGCGGGCTGTCGTTCTCGCTCGAGCCGACATGGGGCGACGGGCTGGGTGGTGCCCAGTCGCTGTGGCAGGCCCAGGCCGGGTTTGCACCGCACCAGGCCGCCCCGCTGGGCGACCCGACAGCACCGCCCGTCGGTACCGCGCCCGTCGCCGACATGCCCGGCTGGACGCCGGACCGGTTGGCGCTGGAACTGGGCTGGGGCGTGGTCCTGCCGGGCGGCGCGCAGGTGACGCCGTTCGGCCGCTGGAGCCGCGACGGCGCCTCCGGCTACCGGCTCAACGCCGGCACGCGCTGGGCACTGCTGGGCGACGCGCCCGACGCCGGCTCCCGCTCGGAACCGGGTGCCGGCGCACGCACGGCCCGGAGCCTGCGCTTCGCGATCGACCTCTTCGGCGAACAGGTCGCCAGCGACCTACAGCCCACGGAGCGCCGCCTCGGCCTCCAAGGCACGATCGGGTTCAGGTAGGGGGTCCCAGGTAGGGGGGCCGTCCCGCCCCACGCCTGGGGGACTTCCCCTTCAGACGCATCTGTGGTATGATTCGGAGACGCGACGGTTGCGGCGCACCTAGTCCGAAGCCTCGGGCAACGGTGCGCCGCCCCGATCGCGGATTGACAACAAGGGGGCGACACGGTTTCGACGTGTTGGGCGACAGCGCAGCTGCGTGCCGAGGTTCGGGAACCTCGTGAAACATCCCGGAAACCAATCAAACGCCAACAACGACTTGGCCCTGGCTGCTTAATCCAAGCAGTCCGCTTCCCGGCCCGCCCGCCCGAGGCAGGCCGACGAAGCGTCGACGATTCGGGCTGGCTTGCCGGTTTCGGCCGCTGAACCGGTAGGCGAGACGCAAGGTGGCTAGCCCCGGGGCGGGTGGTTCGCCGACCCTCCCGGACGCGAATCCAAACGGTGATCTACGCACGTAGAGGCTTCGCGGGAACCTTTCGCGGACGCGGGTTCGACTCCCGCCGCCTCCACTTCAACACTTCACTCTGCCGGGCTGGCGGAGTGCCAACCAGCCCGGAGTTCCGCCTACGTGAAGCGCAAGCTTGCGATCCTCGCCGCCTGCCTGCCGGCGATCCTGGTGGCCGACATCATTACCAAGCGGTGGGCGGTCACGACCCTGCCCGGCGCCCCCCGTCCCGACTTTCTGGGCGGACACGTGCCGCTCACCCTGGCGTACAACCGAGGCGCGGCGTTCGGCCTCTCCGTCGGCAACGATCCCCGCTGGTTCTTCATTCCCGTCACCCTCCTGGCCCTCGGGCTGATGGTCTCCCTGCTGGTGCGCACCCCAGGCACCGACCGAGTCCGAATCCTGGCGCTGGCCCTCGTCGTCTCCGGCGCGCTGGGCAATCTGATCGACCGGGTCCGCTGGGACCGCGGCGTCGTGGACTTCATCGGTCCCATGGACCTGCCCTTCACCACCTGGAACTGGCCGATCTTCAACATCGCCGACATGGCGATCTCCTGCGGCGCCGTCCTGCTCGCCATCTCCTTCTGGCTCGAAGAACGGCGGGAGAAGCGGACTGGCGCCGCTCCCGATCAGCCCTCGCCGGCCTCCGATCAGCCCAGGCCGGCTCCCGATCGGCCCTCGCCGGCCTCCGCGGTGCCGGGCTCGTAGATCACGTACTCGATCCGTCGCCGCCTCACCGAGGCGATCGTGAACCGTCCGTCGCCTGCCGCCACCGAGTCGCCGGGCCTCCCCACCCGATCCAAGGCGCCGAAGACGTAGCCTCCGACGGTGGCGTACTCCTCGCCTAGGACGATCCCCAGCCGCTCCTCCGCTTCCTTCGCCGACGCGCCTCCCCGGACGATCGTTCGCCGGTCCACCATCTCTCGAAAGTCCTGGGGCTCGTCGGCCTCGTGCTCGTCTTGGAACTCCCCCACGATCTCCTCGATCAGGTCCTCCAAGGTGACGAGCCCCGCGGTGCCGCCGAACTCGTCCAGCACGACCACCATCTTGGTCCTCTTGGCCCGCATCTCCCGGATCAGCTCCTCCACCGGCTTCACGGCGGGCGAGAACTGGGCGGGCCGTGCCACCTCGCGCACCCGCTCCCGACCCTCCCGATCCGCCCGCCACAGGTCCCGAGCCAGCAGAACCCCCACGATCCGGTCGATGCTCCCCTCGTAGACCGGCATCCGCATCTTGCCCCGATCCAGCATCACGTCGATCGCCTCCTTCAACGACGCTTCCGCCGGCACCGCCACAATGTCGATCCGGGGCGTCATCACGTCCTCTGCCGTGATCTCGTCCAGCTGCATGACGTTGGACATGACCTGGAACTCGTCCTCGTCGATGGCGCCCTCCCGCCGCCCGATCTCGGCCAGCACCTCGATCTCCGCCCGGCTCACGGTGGCCTGTCGCTCTCGCTTCGCCCCCGTCCAGCGGCTCACCAGCCCCAGCGGCACGATCACCGGCTTCATGACCAGCACCATCGCGCGCAGCAGGTGCGCCGTCGGACGCGCCAGCCCCTTCCAGAACGTGGCGCCGATCGTCTTGGGGATGATCTCCGAGACCACCAGCACGGCCAACGTGAGCACGGCCGAAAACGCGCCGATCCACACGTCCCCGTAGGTTCGTGCGACAATCGCCCCGGCCCAAGCGGCGCCGACGGTGTGGGCGACGGTGTTCAAGGTGAGGATCGCCGCGATCGGCTCGTCGATCCGCCGCTTCATCCGGGCCAGCAGATCGCCGGCGCGGTCGCCCCGCTCCTGGAGCAGCGCCACAAAGGAGTGGTTCACCGACAGCAGGACGGCTTCCAGCACCGAGCACAGGAAGGAGATCGCCAGGGACGAACTCACTACGACTGCGAGAAGGATCAATCGTCGCGCCAGATCACGAGGGCAGGGGGAGGTGCACCAAGACTTGCCGCAACCGCCAAATTGACTCTAGCATTAGCCCATGGCAAAGGCGAAGGGAACCGTCGTCCGACGCCCACTGTGGCTGGTCCGACGCGCGCTGTGGCTGCGGGTCGCCGTTGCCGCGGCGAGCGTCCTGGCCACTGGCCCCACGGCGGGCGCTTCGCTGGCGGCCCAGCCCTCCGAGACAGCCCAGCCCCCCGAGACCACGTACTACGTCTACGTCGCGGCCGAGTCTGCCGACCTCCTCCACCGGGTCCGTTTCGGCCCCCAAGGCGCGGCGCTGGACCAGACCGTTGTCGTCGGCGAGATGGCCACGGAAACGGAGGGTCCCCACGGCCTCCGGTTCTCCCCCGACGGTCGCTTCCTCTACATGACCACCGGCCACGGCGTCCCCGGCGGCAAGCTGTGGAAGTTCGACGCTGGCCCCGACACCCTGGTCGGCGATCCCGTCTCCTTGGGCCACTTTCCGGCCACGCTGGACCTGACCCCCGGCGGCCTGTACGCTTTCGTGGCCAACTTCAACCTGCACGGCGAACCGACGCCTTCGTCCGTCTCGGTCGTCTATGTCCCCGGCATGGTCGAGGTCGAGCGGGTCGAGACGTGCGTCATGCCCCACGGCGCCCGCCTGGACGCCTCCGGCGACTACCTGTACTCGGCGTGCATGATGGACGACCAGATCGTCGAGGTGGACACCCGCGCCTTCCAGGTGGCGCGGCGCTTCCCCTTGGAGCCCGGCTGCTCTCCCACCTGGGTCACGCCGGTGCCCGCGCGAGGCACGGTGCTGGTGGCGTGCAATCGCGGCGCCCGCATCTTGGAGATCGACCGCGAGTCCTGGTCCCTGGTTCGCACACTGGAGACTGGTTCCGGCCCCTACAACTTGGCGCTGGCGCCGGATTCCGACCTCCTGGTGGCGACCCTCAAGCAGGGGGCGGCGGTCCAGTTCTTCGACTTGGCGACAGGCCGTTCGCTGGCCGTCGTTCCCACCTCCACGAGCGTGGCCCACGGTGTGACGATCAGCCCCGACGGACGGTACGCCTTCGTGTCGGTGGAAGGCGTGGGTGCCGAGCCCGGCAAGGTGGACGTCTTCGATCTCTCCACCTTGGAGCGGATCGCCGATGTGGCCGTGGGGCAGCAGGCCGGCGGAATCGCCTTCTGGAAGACCGTCGAGGAAGACGACGACTCCCGGCCTCGGCCCCTCTCCCGACCCCGACCCCAGCCTCGCCGGCACGGGACCCTGTCGCGCTAGCCTGGCCTCAACCCAGCGGCACGGCGACCTGGTCGTCGTCCCAGGTGAAGTAGTAGCTCCGCTCCCGACCGCGCCGCGTCTTCAGGTGGACCAAGTTGCGCTGGTCCTCGAATACGTTGAAGAGGACCCGGTTGCGGATCCCGACCCGCTCGGTCCCAGGGGGCAGCGCGTACTTCAGTCGGTACCACCACATCACCTCGTCGGCGCGCCGAGCGTCCTCGACCCCTCGCTCCGCCAGCACACCCGTCAGCGGTGCCGCCCCGGCCTGGAAGAGCAGCATGTCGTTGATGTAGCGCGCCACCACAGCGTCCACATCGGGCGTCTCCGCCAAGCGGAACTCCATGTCCGACTCCCTCTCCATGACGGCGATCTGCAAGTCGTCCCAGAAGAAGCGGATGCGCACCTCCATCGAATCGCCTACGACCACCACATCCGCCACCGACAGCCGGAAGGGGTGAGCAGGCGCGCCGGGACCGCCCAACGCCGCGACGCCGCCGGGCCCGCTCTGGACAGGGACAGCCGCCAACGCCGTCAGCGCCAGCGGAACCATGAAGGTGGAGTTGAAGAACATGTCGCCGTCGCCTCCTCTCGCTCGTCCGCGCTCCGTCCGTCCTCTGCGGCTTGCCTTACATTCCAACGTCACCCGCTCAACCAACCTCAGGAGGCGCGCCCGTGCTCGGCAACCGTCCGCGGCTGTCCCTCTTCCTTCCGACAGCGGTGCTGCTTCTGGCCGCATCCCAGCCGTCCACCGCCGAAGCCCAGTTCCGGATCGGCGGCCACGGAGTCTACCAGACCCAGATCGTCGGCGGCGACTTCGGTGTGGGAGGGCGCGCCGAGATCGACCTGACGTTCCTCCGCGACGGGCTGACGATCGCCGCAACCTACGACCACCTCTTCCTGGACTGCGAGAGCTGCCGGTCCTTCGAGGCCGGAGGCGAAATCCTCTTCGGTCCGGGTCCCCTCTTCGCCGGGGTGGGAGCCGCCTACCGGGGATTCGATCCAGGCGACGACTCGCCCACGTCCGCCTCCGACAACGAATGGGCGTTCAGCCTGGTCGCGGGGCTTCGGTTCCCCCAGGTGCCGGTGGTGACGCCGTTCGGGGCCTTCCGCCAGCAGATCGGCGGCAACGCCAACCGTCAGACGATCTCCGTCGGCGTGCTGGTGGGCCCCAGAGAACGGCGGCGAGCCCCCCGCAGGCCGGGCCCCGGCATCCCGAGCGCGGCGCGGTGACGGGAACTGCCCGCCATGTGCGGCGCCCCTTCGAGGCGGTGGGCCGCTGGTGGGAAGAGTGGGCCGGACACGCAGGCCAGCTGGGCCAATTGGTATGGGCGACCTTCGCCGCACTGCTCCGGTTCCAGCTCTCGTTCCGGGAGTTCGTGCGGCAGATCTACGTCATGGGCGTCCAGAGCATCCCCATCGTCTTGATCACGGGAGTGCTCTCCGGGATCGTCACCTCCCAGCAGGGCGGCTACCAGTTCACCTCCACGATTCCGCTCTACGTGCTGGGAAGCGTTACGGTCACGAGCATCGTCCTGGAGCTGGGACCGGTACTGACCGCAGTCGTGCTGGTGGGCCGAGTCGGCGCGCGCATCACCGCCGAACTGGGCACGATGGTGGTCTCGGAGCAGATCGACGCCTACCACTCCCTGGGCCGCGACCCCGTGGTCGTCCTGGGCGCACCCCGAATCCTGGCGGGCCTTCTGGCCACCCCCATGCTGGTGGGCATGGCGATCGTCGTAGGCACCTTCTCCGGGATGATTTCGGCGGAGATCTCCATGGGGCTCAGCTACGAGACCTTCTTCTACGGCGCCCGCCTCTTCTGGCACTCGTGGGACCTCCTGTACGCCCTCGGCAAGGCGATGGTGTTCGGATTCGCCATCCCCGTCATCGCCATCCACATGGGGTTCCGGACCTCCGGCGGCGCCGCCGGCGTGGGACGCACCACCACGGCTTCGGTCATGTTCCAGACGCTGACCGTGCTGATCCTGGACGCCATGTTCCCGCCGCTCTTCCTGCAATGAGCGCGGCTGTCGCAGGAGCGGGTGCGTCTTCGGCGCCGACCTGGCTCGCCGTCCCGTGAGCGTCATCCGCTTCCGCAACACCCACAAGGCATTCGGCCACCCCGTGCTGGCGGGGGTCGACCTGGAGGTGGAGCCGGGGGAGATGTTCGCGCTCTTCGGCCCGTCGGGAACCGGCAAGAGCGTTCTCCTCAAGACCACGATCGGCCTGGTCGTGCCCGACGTTGGCGACGTGGAGGTGGCCGGTCGCTCGGTCTACTTCGGGGGTGCCGGGACGCTGGCCTGGGTGCGCAAGCAGGTCGGCTATGTCTTCCAGCACGCGGCCCTCTTCGACTCCATGGACGTGTACAGGAACGTGGAGATGGGACTTCCCCCCGACCGGCTGCGGCGAATGAGTCGGGCCGAGGTGGCGCGGGCCGTCTGGGAGGCGCTGGAGCTCGTCAACCTGGACCCGAGCGCGGTCCTCTCCCTGCTGCCCGCCGAGCTCTCGGGAGGGATGAAGAAGCGGGCGGGGATCGCCCGGGCGATCGTGGGACGGCCCAGCATCCTCCTGTGGGACGAGCCCACCACCGGCCTGGACCCTGTGAACACGGCTGCGGTGGAGCGCCTGATCACCGCCCTCTCCAAAGAGCTTCGGGTGACCTCGATGATCGTCACCCACGACGTGGAGGGCGCCCTGTGGATGTGCGACCGCGTGTCGATGCTGGAAGGCGGCCGCATACGGTTCTGCGGGACCCCCGAGGCGTTCCGCACCGACGCCGACCCGGTGGTGAGGGCGTTCGTGGATCGAGCCGCCGCCGAAGCCGCCCTGGACGTGGTGGACATGACATGAACGAGCAACACGGAGACGAGATGAGCGACCAGCCTGCACCGGATGCCCGGCGCCTTTCCGACCAAGAAGTCCAGCGGGCGGTGCCGCCCACGCCGGGAGCCCGCCAGTTCCGGGTTGGCGTGTTCGTGATCGTGGGGATCGCGAGCTTCTTCACCGTCCTCTTCCTCATGACCAGCCCGGCCACTTTCCGGGGACGCTACATGCTGGTCACCCGAGTAGACGATGCCCAGGGGATACGCAAGGGCGATCCGGTCCAGATGCGGGGGATCAACATCGGCCGCATCCACCGCTTCGCCATGGAAGGCGACAGCGTGCTGGTCACCCTCGAGATCGAGGGAGAGTGGCAGGTGCCCACCGGTTCCCGCTCCGAACTGCTCTCCGGCGGCATACTGGGCGGCACGGTGGTCTCGGTGATCCCCGGTCCCGGTCCCGACGCCTTGGACCCCATGACCGAGCTGCCCGGCGCAGCCGTGCCGGGAATGTTCGATTCGGCGGGCGACTTGGCCGACGACGCCGGCGACGTGCTCGAGCGGATCCAAGCCCTGCTCTCCGACTCCACGCTGGCGGACGCGGGCTCCGCCGTATCGTCTCTGCGCGACCTAGCGGAGCAGCTGGCGGCTGCCACCGAGAGCCAGGTCGGCGAAGTGCACGCCCTGGTGGCCAGCCTGAACCGCTCCGCCGAGAACGTGGAGGGAATCACCGGCGCCGACGAATGGAGCCGCACCCTGGCCTCTGCCGACTCGGCACTGACTCGCGCCAGCCGAGCGTCCCGCGCCCTGGAAGAGTCGGCGTCGTCGCTGAACGCGGTGCTGGCGCGGATCGAGCGCGGGGAAGGCACTCTCGGCCAGCTCTCCACGAACGACTCCCTGTACCACTCCCTCAACGCGGCCGCCGGCAGCCTCAAGGAGCTTCTGGACGACCTGAAGGAGAACCCGGGCCGCTACATCAGCATCAGCGTTTTCTAGCCGCTCGCTCCTACCAGCCCGGTGCCACGTGGAAGCCCCAGTGCCAGCCCTTTTCAGGGCGCTGCCACGGGTAGGCGTAGTACCCTTCCAGGATCAGGAAGCCCAGAACGTTGAAGCGCGCCGAGAAGCCGCTGGCCACGAGAGGGATCCGCTGGGCCGAGTTCCGCGACCAAGTCAGTTCCCCGGGCCGCTCGCTGTCCCAGGCGTACCCCACGTCGGTGAACGCCGTCAGCTCGATGGGCACGTAGGGGAAGTTGATCATCCCGAACTCCTCGATCCCCGTCAGGGGCACGCGGAGCTCCATGTTGACCACCCCCAAGCGGTGTCCGAACAGCCGGTCGATCTCGGGGCAGGTGGCGCCCGTGTTCCGCACCGAGCACTCCCGGTTCTGGTCGAACGAGTCGAACGCGTAGCCCCGAATCAGCGTTTCGTAGCCCAGGAAGTACGGTCCCAACTGCTTCTCGTCGAGCCTCTTGATGTCCCCGTAGCGCCCCAGGTGAAGCCCTCGCACCGCCAACGTCGCCGGCCCGCCGTTGTTGAAGTAGCGCCGGTAGTCCGCGGTTAAGGTCTGGAAGTTGACTGTGCCGTAGGACGCTTCGGCAGCCAGGCGGAAGCGCTGGCCGCGAACCGGGCTGGTGAACGCGAGGAACGAGTTGTCGCCCACGAACGCCAGAGAGACCGAGGCCAAGTTCAGCGCGTCCCGCTCGAACTGGTCTAGGTCCGTCCGCTCGAAGTTCACCACCCTGCCCCAGGGGTCGACGTGGTAGCGGTCCCGCTCCAGGTCGAAGCTGTAGCGCGTGAAGCCCAGACCGCCCTCGAGTCGCCGCGTGGACGAGAGCGGAAAGGCCACCATCCCTCGCGCGGCGTCGATGAAGATCCGCTCCCGCACGATATCGTAGGAACTCTGACCGAAGCCGAAGTACTGGCGCAGGTACGGCGTATGCTGCACGCTCGCGCCCCAGTTCCAGCGCTTCTTCTGGTTCAGGTAGAAGACCTGGCCGCCGATGTCCTTGACCGTCCCGTTGGCGTTCAGGGTGACGCCCAGCGAGCGGTTGCCCAGCATGTCGCTGAAGAAGGCGTAGGCGCCGCCGCTGATGTACGATCCGAAGGCGTCGGCTCCGACCCCGATCGTCGGCTGGCCCACGTAGTCGAGCTGAAGCGACGGATCGTACTCCTCCGCCTGGCTGCTGGCGTACACGCCGTCGGAGACGAGTCCCGTGAACGGGTTGTCCAAGTAGCCGGCCACGCGACTGCGGATGGCAGGTGCTCCCGGGGGCAGCAGCCGGCCGGGATGGGCCTGTTCGGCGTCGGCGTCGGCCACCACGTCCACGTAGGTGGAGATCTCGTCGGGCGTGGCGGTGTTGACGATGTAGCCGCGCTCGTGAAAGACCGAGAACGCCAGCAAGTCCCGCTGCGGCGAGTAGGAGATCGCCGGCGAGAGCATCGTGATCCCGCTCACCCCCGTGACCGCCCGGGTGATCCGAAGCATCTCCCCGCTGGTCAAGTCCAGGTGGAAGACGTCTGGGAATCCGTCGGGGTCCGACACGAAGAACAGCCCTTCGCCGGTCCGATCGTAGACGGGGTTCACATGCTTGGCGCCGGCGAAGAGCGTGAGAGGCTCCACCTCCAGCGTTTCCACATCCAGGAACGACAGGACGTAGTTGCTGAAGGTCAGCTGGGCGAAGTCCGTCTCCGGCCCGCGATCCGAGGTGAAGGCCAGTGTGCGCCCGTCGGGCGACCACGCCGGATGCAGGTCCGTGTGCTTGTCGTTGGTGAGCTGCTGCACGCCGCCCGTCTCGATGTCGTACAGGTACAGGTCGGTGATCCCGCCCTTCAGCCCCGAAAACGCGATCCGCCTGCCGTCGGGCGACCACGCCGGGTTCTGGATCGCTCCCAGCTCCTCGATCTCGATCCGGTCCTCCAAGTTGCCGCTGGCCACGTCCAGGATCGCCAGTTGGTTGTTGCCGCCCGCCAGAATCACGAACGCCAGCTTGCGGCTGTCGGGGGACCATGAGCCGCTGGTGTCCACGTAGCGGATGCCGTCGATGTAGGGGGTCTGGTTCCGCTGAAGGGGCCGGAGGATGCGCCCCGTCTCCACTTCGGCCAGGAAGAGGTCCATGGAGAACAGGTCCCGCTCCGACTGGAAGACGATGTAGCGCCCGTCGGGGCTGAGGGAGGGCGAGATATTGGTCCGCCCGGCGCCGCACTCCTCGCACAGCAGCACGTTGCCCGTCTCGTAGGGGTCGCTCTTGCCCGCCATCAGCGGCCTGTACTCCGCCTCCACGGCGTCCCACCACTGCATCGCCAAGGTGTCCTCGGGCATCCCGAAGACTTGCTCGATCCCCGCCTCCCAGCCGGTGCGCAGCGCGGTGCGGAAGAGGTCCTGCACCGCGTCGTCCCCGTAGGTCCCTCCCAGGTACGAGATGAGCCCCTGGCCGAAGCGGTAGGCGAAGTACTTCCGGTTGCGCGTGATCTCCTTGAGGGTCGGCTTGTCGTCTCGCAACAGGTGGTCCCGCAGCCACATGGCGGTGTGGGGATGGTCGCGGCCCATCGACAGGTACTCGGCCATTCCCTCCACCACCCACAGGGGCATCTGGGCCAAGTTCATGATCCCGCCGCCGGACTGGCTCTGGGAGATGTTGTACTGGAACGCGTGGACCAGTTCGTGCCCCAATATCCTGTCCGTCTCCTGGTAGGAAGCGGTGAGGGGCATGATCACCCGGTTCTTGAGAGACTCGGTCACGCCCCCGGTGCCCTGGCCGATCGCGCCCGAGAGCGTGTTGGTCTGCTGGAAGTCGGGGTGGTCGGCGTAGATGACCAGCGGCTTGCGATCGTCGAACTCGTGCTGGAACGTCCGGGCGAAGCGCTCGTACCAACGTTCGGCGAGGCGGGCGATGTCCTCGATTGCGTCCTCGGCGTCTGGGTAGTAGTGGATGTCCCAGTTGGCCGTGGTCAGGACCTTGAAGTCGAACTCCTCGTACTGGACCTTGTTGCGCCCGAAGTACTGCGCCGAAGCCGAAGCCGGGAGCGACGCCAGGAGCGCGAGAGCCCCCGCCATGGCCAGGCGGGCCGCGCCCGCGTGGGCGAGCCGGTGGCGGTTGGCCGCTGCGATCTTGGACCGAATCATGTGCGCTTCCTTCCGTGTCGGTGGTCGTTCCAGGTGCACGACTCGATTACCCTACTGTACGACTCGATTACCCTACGTCAGGGGAAAGGTTCCGGTTCCCGTTGCTGGTCGCTCCCGTTTCCCTTCCACTACCATAACCCGCCCCGCCCGCGGTTACCATAACCCGCCCCGTCCGCGGTGCAACCCGTTCCGCTTCTCCGGCCCCGCGCCGGACCCCAGCCCATTGGAGCCGCAGATGAACCACCGTCGATGCCTCGCCTCGCTCTCGGCCCCGTTACGCGCCTTGCGTGCGGCCCTGCTACGCGCCTTGATATCGGCCCTGCCACGCGCCTCCTCGGCCTTGCCACGCGCCTCGTTTGCGGCCGTGCTGGTCGCCGGAGCGAGCGCCTGCACAGCGGGTGACCCGCCTTCTCCCTGGGTAGAGATCGCAGAGCAGGCCGTCGAGGTCGTGCCTTCGCCCGCCGCTCCGGGTAGCGGAGAGCCCTTCCTCGCCACCGACGAAGACGGCGTGTGGATGAGCTGGATCGAGCCCGCCGCCGCCGGCCACCGGGTCGCAGCTGCCCGCTACGACGGAGAGTGGGGTCCAGCGAGGACCGTGGCCGAGGGCGACGACTTCTTCGTGAACTGGGCCGACTTTCCCTCGGTTCAGCCACTGGGCGAGCGCTTGGTGGCCCACTGGCTCCAGAGGGGAGGGCAGGGGACCTACGACTACGGTGTCCGTGCGGCATGGTCCGACGACGGCGGGGCGACTTGGTCGGAGCCCTGGACCCCACACGGCGACGACACGCCCACCGAGCACGGCTTCGTGTCGTTCTTCGCGCTGGAAGGTGCGGAGGGCGCAAGCGGCCAGGCCGATCCGAGCGACCTCGCCTGGGCCGTGTGGCTCGACGGGCGCGCCATGGTCGAGGAGGGCGGCACAATGGCGATCCGGGCCAGACCACTCCCCTGGGGAGGACCGGAGGGGGGACAGGAAGGAGGACCGGAAGGACCGCCCGCGCCGGAGGAGCTGGGAGCCCGCGCCGAGATGGTGCTGGACGCCCGCACCTGCGAGTGCTGCCAGACCGACGCCGTGGTCGCCGACGGGGTGCCAGTGGTCGCCTACAGGGACCGGGGCCAGGGCGAAGTGCGCAACATCCATGTGACCCGTCGGCTGAACTCCGGCTGGACCGAGGGCGCCCCCGTCCACGACGACGGATGGGTGATTGGCGGTTGCCCCGTGAACGGCCCGGCGATGGCAGCAGCGGGGCCGCACGTCGCGGTGGCGTGGTTCACGGCTCCAGCCGGCGAAGCGCAGGTCAACGTGGCTTTCTCTGCCGACGCCGCTGCCAGCTTCGGCCCGCCTGTGCGACTGGACGCAGGCCAGCCTCTCGGTCGTGTAGATGTGGTCCTGTTGCAGGACGGCACCGCCCTGGCGACTTGGCTGGAACGCAGCGACGGCGGCGCGTCGATCCTGAGCCGTCGCGTGTCTCCCGACGGCGACACCGGTCCCCTCCTGCGCTTGGCGGCGTCGGACGAAGCGCGGGCGTCGGGTTTCCCGCGCATCGCCCGACTCGGCAACGACCACCTCATGCTGGCCTGGACCGCCGTGGAAGAGGCTGGCCGGGTCCGCACGGCGGTCTTCGCCTTAGAGGCTTGGAGGGGGAAAGCGTCCTCTTGACCGCTGGCTCGGAGCGCTTCCTGACTGCCGGCCCGGAGCGCTTCGCCGAGGTTGCGGCCGGCTTCCCGGAGTGCCGGGCGGTCGTGCTAGGCGACGTCATGCTGGACCGCTATGTGGAGGGCCAGACCAGCCGCGTGTCGCCGGAGGCCCCGGTGCCAGTGGTTCGGATTGAACGGGAGTGGGACGCCTTGGGAGGCGCCGGCAACGTGGCAGCGAACGTTCGCGCCCTCGGTGCTCGCTGCGACTTGGTCGGCGCGACCGGCGACGACGACGCGGGCCGCGCAATCCGTCGCGCCCTGGAAGCTGCGGGCGCTCGCTGCGACTTCGTTCGAGTCGCCGACCGTCCCACCACCGTCAAGACCCGAGTTCTGGCGCAGGGCCAGCAGGTGGTGCGGGTCGACCGGGAGGAGGACGCTCCCCACTCGCCGGAAGTGGGCGCGACGCTGCTGGCTCGCCTTGGCGAACGCCTTCCCGGCGCCCATGTCCTGATCCTTGCCGACTACGACAAGGGTGCGATCACGGCCGAGGTGGCCCAGGGCGCCGTGATCGCTGCCGCCGGGCTGGGCGTGCCCGTCGTCGTGGACCCGAAGCGCCGCAACTTCTTCGCCTACCGGGGCGCCAGCGTCTTCAAGCCCAACAAGAACGAGTTGGAGGTTGCGCTGGGCGAGCCGTCCCGTCCCAACGACGCCGAGTGGATGAACGCCGCACGCCGTCGCACCGGTTGCGGCCACCTTCTTCTGACGCTGGGCGCCGACGGCATGGCACTCTGTTCCCCCGGCGGTGCTCTGGACCGGGTGCAGGTCGGAGCCCGGTCGGTCTACGACGTGTCCGGCGCCGGAGACACTGTGGCGGCGGTTGTGGCTGTTTCGCTGGCTGCGGGCGCCGCAATGGCTGAATCGGTTCGCTGGGCTGCCCACGCCGCCGCTGTGGGACTCGCGACCGCAGGGGTGGCCACCGTCGCGCCGCAGCAGATCCGAGCGTCGTTGTCGGAGGAGTAGGAAACCCATTCGAGAGCGGGTTTCCGACCTCTGCTTCAAGCTGGGTGTCCCATCCGTTCATGCCAGTGTCCCAGGCCCCTTCGCGCCGTTCGGCTTTCCTCCCAAACTCGTTGGTGGGGGACTGGCCGAGCGGTCCCTTCTCGTCCAATTTCACTCCAACGCGGAGGAGGATCGATGTGGAACATGGTGATCGCCATTGCGACTTGCCTGGGCGCACTGGCCAGCGGGGCCGGCGTCATCGTGGCGGTCGTGAGAGGGAGGAGGGAGCTCCAGCGGCTTCGCGAGAGCCAGATGGAGAACATCAGAGCTGGCGTGCGGACCGTCACAGAGAGGATCGACCGGCAGGAGTCGAAGCTGGCCGACTTGGCTGGTGAGGTCCAAGCGGCCAGGCGGGAGACCCACGGAGACGTGCAGGCATCCCGTGCGGAGGCGCAAGAAGGCCACCGGGTCCTCCTGGAGCAGGTCGACTCGGTGCGGAAGCAGGGAGAAGCGAGCCACCGCACGCTGCTGGAGCAGATCGACTCGTCTCGACAGCAGGCGCAGGCGGAAGCCCAGGCGTCCCGTGCGGAGGCGCAGAAGAGTCACCGGGTGCTGCTGGAGCAGATCGACTCGTCGCGAACGCAGGGAGAGGCGAATCACCGCACGCTGCTGGAGCAGATCGACTCCGTCCGGAAGCAGGGAGAAGCGAGCCACCGCACGCTGCTGACACAGATCGACTCGTCTCGACACCAGAGAGAGGCGAATCACCGCACGCTGCTGGAGCAGATCGACTCGTCTCGGCAGCAGGCGCAGGCGGAAGCCCAGGCGTCCCGAGCGGAGGCGCAAGCGAGCCACCGCACGCTCCTGGAGCAGATCGATTCGGTGCGGACGCAGATGCAGGCGGAAGCCCAGGCGTCCCGAGCGGAGGCGCAAGAGAGCCACCGGGTGCTGCTGGAGCAGATCGACTCGTCTCGACAGCAGGCACAGGCGGAAGCCCAGGCGTCCCGAGCGGAGGCACAGGCGAGCCACCGAGTCCTCCTGGAGCAGATCGACTCGGTGCGAACGGAGGGTCAGGAGAACACGCACCTGCTGCTGAAGCAGATCGACTCGGTGCGGGCAGAGGGCAGGGAGGACGTCCGAGTTCTCGGCGAACAGATCGAGTCCGTGCGGAATGAGAGACGAGACGACCATCGTGTCCTCCTGGACAAGATCGACTCCGTCAGGTTGGAGGCCCGCCAGGACAACCGAGCGGTGCAGGCGCAAGTCCAGGCCCTGCGAACGGAGACGCGGGAGGACCTGCGGACACTCAAGTCGGAGATCCTTGAGGCGATCCATGGACTCCACCCTGTCCCCGCGCCCGTAGCCGCAGCCATGGTCCGAGAGCCCGACACTCTCTACGACCACGACCACGGCGGCGGTGGTGGTGGCGGCGACGACGAGTCCCAGGAAGCCGAGGGCGAGCATCGCCTTCACGATGCCGACTAGACCAGCCACTCTCACACCACCCACTCGAACCCTTACCCCACCCCACCCTCACCGAGAATCCACATGCCACAGATCGAAACCGTCAGTACGGCCGCCGCGCCCGGCGCCATCGGCCCTTACGCCCAAGCAGTCGTGACCGACGGCTGGATATTCGCCTCCGGCCAGATCCCCCTGAACCCGGAGACGGGGGAGCTGGTGGAGGGCGACGTGGGCGCCCAAACCGACCGCGTGCTCAAGAACCTGGCCGCCGTGCTGAAGGCTGCCGGGGGACGCCTGGACACCGTCGTCAAGACCACTGTCTTTCTCTCCGACATGGCCCACTTCGGCCAGATGAACGCCGAGTACGCCAAGCACTTCGGGGACCACCAACCGGCCAGAGCGACCGTCGCCGTGGCTGGTCTCCCCAAGGATGTGGATGTGGAGATCGAAGTCGTGGCTAGGGTGGCCGCTTGACACCAGCGCCCAAGGTCAACAGCTTGATTCGGCCCTGAACCGGGAAATGCCCGGCCATCATACAGGGAACCACAGCGTGTCCAGACACTCTCCGCGGGAGGACAATCCATGACACGTGCCTTGTTCGAAACCAGCCCCAGGACGTGGGGCCGGGGACTCGGAGCGGCTCTCTTCGCCGCCCTCGTCCTCGCACCGGCGGCCCAGGCCCAGAACGGAACCGTCATCGGAACGGTGACGGAGTCCGGGTCTCAACGGCCGCTCGAATCGGCCCAGGTCTTCATCGAGGGGACCGGGGCCGGCACCCTGACCAATAGCAGCGGCCGCTTCGTGCTGGTGAACGCCCCCTTGGGCGAGCACACACTGACGGTCCAGCTGGTCGGGTACCGCGAAGGCTCCCAATCCATCACCGTTGCGGCCGGCTCCACCGTGACCGCCAACTTCGAGCTCGCGGTCACCGCCATCGCCCTAGACCAGATCGTGGTCACCGGGGCCGGCGTAGCCACGGAGAAGCGGAAGCTGGGCAACACGATCGCGACGATCGATGTGGCGACGGTGGAGAACGCCCCCGTCACCGACTTCAGCCAGCTGATCGCTGGTCGCGAAGCCGGCGTGGTCGCCCTGCCGTCGTCGGGCTACACGGGCGAAGGCGCCCGCATCCGCATCCGCGGGAGCGCATCGCTCTCCCAGGTCAACGAGCCGATCGTGTACGTCGACGGCATCCGCGTGGACCGCTCGGCCGTTCAGAACTTCAACGGCCAGGGCAACCCGTCGCGGCTCGACGACATCCCGCCTGAGTCGATCGAGAGCATCGAGATCCTCAAGGGCGCGGCAGCGGCGACGCTGTACGGCACGGAGGCGTCCAACGGCGTCATCCAGATCTTCACGAAGCGGGGCACGGTAGGCGCGCCCCGGTTCACGCTCCAGGGCGACTGGGTTGGGATCTCGGTGCCGACCAACCGCATCCTGCCGGTGGCCGACTTCGCAGGGCGCGTCTGCGGCACCCCCGGGTGCAGCGAGGCCGACCAAGCAACCCTCGCCGCTGCGATCGCGCGGATGCAGGCGCGCTGGGGCGAGTCGGTCCAGCCGTTCCAGCCGATCGAGCGCGACCTTATCCCGGAACTGCTCACGACGGGCTTCGGCCAGACCTACTCGGGCTCCGTCAACGGCGGCTCCGAGGGCTTCACCTACTTCGTGTCGGCTCGGCTGGCGATAGAGGACGGTCCCTACGACGCCCCTCAGAACTTCGAGGCGGTCGAAGGAGTGGAGCCCGAAACCGACACCAACCGGCGCGCGTCGATCAACTCGAACTTCACGGTCATCCCCAGCAGCAACCTGCGCATCGGCGTGACGATGCTCTACTCGGACATGGAGCACCACACCCCGGACAACTCCAACAACATCTACGGAGTTTTCTCGTCCGGCCTCATGTCCCAGTTGCGGTTGGCCCACGCCGAACCGGATGCCAACGGTCGGCGCAACTACTACGGGCAACCGGCGTTTGCGACCCTTCGCGAGAACATGTACCAGCTCAACTTCGCGAACTCGCAGCACTTCGCCGGGACGACCACGATCTCGTACACGCCGATCGAAGCGTTCCGGCTCGACGGCACCTTCGGCGTGGACTTCACCTCCGACGACGCCGTGAGCTTCCGCCCCTACCGGTGGAACGTGGACAACTACTCGGGCTCGACGCCCCTTGGTAGCCGCAACGTCCATGAGAATCGAAGCCGCGAGATCACCGCCGACCTCAAGGGCTCGTACGTCCTCAACACGGACCGGATCGAGAACACCTTGCTCTTCGGTGGACAGGGGTTCCTTCGTCAGCGCCAGTCCGCCGGTGGCAACGGTCGCGACTTCCCCGGGCCGGGCCTCGAGACCCTCTCGGCCCTCGGCTCCGAAGAGTCTCATGAGAATTGGCTTCGAGTCACCCAGATCGGAGGGTACCTCCAGGATCAGGTCGGCTGGGACGACTGGGTCTTCCTGACCCTCGGTGGCCGCTGGGACGCGAACTCGGCGTTCGGTGAAGATTTCGAGACGGCATTCTACCCCAAGGCGTCGATGTCGGTGGTCCCGAGCCAGTACTTCGACGCGTTTAGCGGCGACATGCTGTCTACGGTGCGGGTCAGAGCTGCCTGGGGCCGCTCCGGCCTCCAGCCCGGCGCCTTCGACAAGTTCACGACCTTCTCGTCGCTGGGCTCCGAAGCCGGTGCCGGGGTGCAGCCGAGCAACTTGGGCAACAGCGCCCTTCGACCCGAAGTCTCCACCGAGTGGGAGGTCGGCACGGAGATGGGCTTCATGGACGACCGCTGGTCGCTGGACCTCACCTACTGGGACCGGACGGTGAGCGATGCCATGGTGGCTCGTCAGTTCCCGGTCACAGGCGGCTTCACCGCAACCCAGCTGGACAACATCGGCGAGCTGGCCGGGTCCGGCTTCGAGGTCGCGGTTCGGGGTTCTGTCGTGCAGAACCGCTCCATGTCCCTCAACGTGTTCGCCAATACGGCGACGCTGAACGAGGAGATCACGGACATGGGCGGCGCGCCGCCGCTCAAGACAGGCGGATCGTACCCCCGCTACCGCAACTTCCTCACGGTGGGCTACACGCCGGGCGCATTCTTCGGTGCCAAGCTGGCGGACGTTGAGATTCCGCTGAACATCCTGGGCCCCATGGGCGGTGAGTGCGTGGCGCCCACCCGCGCCCAGGCGCTGGAGTACTTCAGCCAGCCCCGTAACCCGAACAGCTTCAAGCCGCTCGCCATCGGCAACTCGGACTTCGGCACGCCCAACGGCGGCTTGGCATCCAACAACTGCGGGTCGGGACTGCTCGACAGCTACCTGGGCAAGCCCACCCCCGACTACGCCGGGTCCTTCGGCTTCAACCTGTCCTTCCTGGGCAACTTCGAGCTGAGCTCCATGATGGAGTACAAGCTCGGCCACCAAGTGCAGGACCTGTCCGGGATGTTCCGCCGGGCCAACAACTTCATCGGTCGCAACACGCCGCGCTCCGCTGAGTTGTACGCGATCATGCTCAACCCGGCGTCGTCGGCCGAACAGCGCCTCGACGCCGCGATCGCCTGGGCACAGGAGATCGAAGGACTCTCGCCCATGAGCGGCATGAACGGAGTCTACGACGCCAGTTGGATCCAGTGGCGCGAACTGTCGCTCACCTATCGCCTGCCTTCGGACATGGTGGAAGGATGGGGCTTGTCCACCGCCACGCTCAACCTGGGTGCCCGCAACCTGCGGCTGTTCATGCTGGGCGACTACCCGGGAATGGACCCGGAGGGCAACGTCCTCGGACGCTGCAACTCGGGTTTGAACTGCAACTTCCTGGATTCGACGGAAGGTTGGGGAATCCCGATTCCGCGGAGGTTCATGCTCACCACCCGCGTCACGTTCTAGGGGGGACGACAAATCATGAAGAGAATCCGAATCATCAGAGCTTCCGCCGCCTGGATGGTGGCGGCGCTCGCGCTCGGGGGTTGCGGCGACCTTCTGGACGTCAGCAACCCGAACGACCTGGTCGAAGAGGACGTGAGGCAGGAGGCCGCGGCCAACGCCGTGGTGAACGGGGCGCTGACGCTGGTCTCGTCGTCCGTCTCCCAGTCCTGGCAGCCCTACCTCGTCGCCTCCGACGAGATGAGCTGGATCGGGTCCCGCGACGCATGGCTGTCGTTGGACCACGGCTTCGTGGACGACCCGTACAACGAGTTCATCGACGGCCCCTTCCCGGCAATGGGACAGGGACGGTGGATGGCCGACGAGGCAATCGAGATCCTGACGGAGCACGTGGGGAACAATCCCAGCGACGCACTTAGGACGGACTTGGCCCGGGCCAACCTGTACGCGGGGATCATGTACATGGTCATCGGCGAGATCCAGGAAGACTTTGCCTTCTCGGACAAGACCGAGAGCGGTGCCCCGGTCGGCGACGCCAACATGCACCAAGTGTTGGACGGCGCGATCTCCCGACTCAGCGATGCAATCACAGGCTTCGGTGGGGTAGGGGACGGCGCCATGGAGGTGGCCGCCCGAGCGTTGCGTGCTCGAGCCCGGCAGTCTCGGGCGATCTGGGACGCAATTAACCCATCGCCGTCCGGGAGTGGACTGGCCAGTTCCGCGGAAGCCGGTGCGGACGCCGAAGCGGTGCTCGCCGCGGTCGGAGGCAACGAGTCCGACTGGACGTTCAACCTGTCGTTCTCGAGTTCGAGTAGGTCCAACTCCATGGCTAGTTGGGTCAACGACCGGAAGGAAAACCAGATCGACGTCTCCGTTGCGACCCGCAACGCCCAAAACGACATCAACGGCATTGCCCTTCAGGACCCAGTCGACGGGGTCGACGATCCCGCAGTCATCAAGTGGCTGAACCAGTGGAAGGGCGGTAGCTACCTGGACAAGGGAGGGGTCTACCCGGACTTGACCCTGGTGTCCTCCAGGATGATGCAGCTCATCTTGGCTGAGAACGCACTGGCTGGTGGCAACGAGGCCATGTTCATGGAGCGGATCAACCACATCCGCGCACTCGACGAGCTCACGCCCTTCACAGGCCAGATCAGCAACATGGAGATGCTTCAGCACACCCGCCGGGTGAACGTGCTGTTGCAGGGTCTCCGCCTCGCCGACATGTACCGTTGGGGCATGACGGATCCGCTGTGGGAGGGGTCGGCGGCAGCGACGACGAGGCCCGGCACGATGCTCCCGATCTCGATCATCGAGATTCGGGCCAACTGCCACCTCAACGGCCAGGGTTGCGGGGGCTGATCGCCTCGCGACGCTAGCCAGCTAGCAGAAAGGGAACGGGTGCGTCCGCCGTGGACTTTATGCGCGGGCGCACCCGTTTCCGTCCTCCATCCGCACGCAGCATGATTCCGATGACACGTCGCGTCTCTCGGCTCGCCCTGATCCTTCCCGCTTGCTGGGGGCTCGCGTGCGAAGCCTTCACGGACCCCACGCCGACCAACATCTCCTTCGAGATGCGGGGTGACCGGAGCAAGCAGGTGCGGGTGATCTACTCCAAGCAGTTCGTGGCGGGGACCACCGAAAGTGGGGTGACTCGCGTCACGGTAGTAGCGTCCGACACGGTGGTGTACGATCTGCCCGTGGATACGGTGATCGACATCTCCGTCGAGCGTCGGTGGTTCGTCCAGGCCGAGTCCGTGCATGGGGACACCCTGGCGGTGAGCGTGGACGTGGACGTGGACCGCCGTAACCTGCTGTCCGAGTCCGGCGGCATCTTTCCCGGCGAGCCGTGGCACTTCGTATACGCTTTCAATCACAACCTGACGCGTGCGCTGGATGTGGAGTTGTGAGCCAGCTCCAGCGATGCTAAGGGGTTCTAACGGGCCTGTTGCGGAACAAATGACCTTGGGCCCAACCATTCTTGTGGAAGGCACGGATTCTGGCGTTCAGAAGGAAGCCCTGTTGGTCGCTTGCCTCAACCTGCGGGAGCAGTAGTCATTGGAGACCTCACACTGATGAGCTGGATTGTGATGATGGTGGTCTTCGCCGTAGCCGTCACGCTTGTGCATGAATGTGGCCACTATGGTGTCGCAAGACTAGTGGGAGTTGAAGTCGATCGGGTGAAGATAGGACTTGGCCCCGTTCTGTGGCGATTTCACCGTAGTGACACCGAGTATGTTGTTGCATGCTTTCCAATCGGTGGACACGTGGTGGTGCACACTCCGAGTTGTACTTCTGTGGGCCAGGGACACAGCGACGTATCTCCCAAGAATCTTTGGGCCGCAGGGTGCGTGATCGTTGCAGGAGCCGTCGCGAATATACTATTCGCGTTTGCGGTCTATACAGGATCGTCCGCTGTCTGGGGAATTGAGGATGTTGGGACGACGCGAGTGTATGATGTTGACGTGACATCGCTTCCTGAAGGATCTTACGGACTCTCTCGGCTACCGCGAGGTGCGACGGTTGTCGACGTTGGACAGGAGTCGCCGAGTACTTGGTCGGAACTACGGAGAGCCCTGGTGGGTGCATCCCCTGGGCGTCTGCGGATATCTACCAGCAACCCAGATAGCACCATTGAAGTCCTGGTGCCAACCGACAGACGGGACCGCGAGAGGATGGCCGATGCGTTACAAGTGTGGCTAGACCCAGTGGTGGGGGGAGTGGTGGAGGGAAGTCCTGGAGAAACGGCAGGCTTGGAGTATGGAGACGTAATTACTAGCGTTGATGGTATCCAAATCGCCAGCTGGCAAGATATGCAACAAGAGATACGAGTTCGGCCGGGTGAAAGGGTCGAGTTAGGAGTGATGAGGCAAGGGATGCAAGATGTCCGGGTGGCAACGCTGAACGCTGTCGTGATGCAAGATGGCAGGCGTTATGGATGGTTAGGCATTGATCCTGCGGGTGCGAATACCAGAGTTTCCTTGGACCTAGGACGAGCGGTGGCTCATGGTGCCAATGAGACTGTGAGGACCGTAAGTACGATTCTTGCTCGGTCTAGCGAACTGTTAGTGTTTGATGTCCAATCTGCTACCGTCAAGTCTGTCGGAAGCGTCGTATGGAATCTCTGGTCCGGCCGAGCACCGATTGCTAGCTATCTCCGTGTGTTGGCCGTTCTCAGCATTCTTATCGCCGTTGTCAGCATGTTGCCGCTTCCGGGTTGCGACGGTGGCGAGTTGGTACGTTTGTGCCTGGAGTCGATGTGGGGACCAAATGTGGCCGATTGGATGAAATGGCAGACGAGGGTGGTACTGCTGTTGGTACTGGTCTGGGCAATTGGGAACGGGATCTATTGGTTCTTGCTGAAGTAGCGCTGGCGCCCGTTAGGCAGAAGCGAAAGCCGCATACTGGGAGCAGGTGTGGAGTTGGCCCGGCTTCGTGGCATGTCTATTGGTCGGGGACAAGGAGGATCCACGATGCCAGAAGCACGAGCAGTACCCGGCTGAGTCCCGCCGACAGGTCGTCGGTCTGATCCGCTCGGGGCGGTCGCCGGAGGCGGTGGCCCGCGACTTCGAGCCCTTGGCGCCACGATCCGCCATTGGGTCAACAGGCCGACACCGAGCTCCGCGGCCAGGTAGGCCGGAACCGGTAGGCGAGCCGCCGGAGCCACGGGTGGCCTCGCACGCACGGCGACCTGCTGTTTACGGGCCGTCGAAAATTGCACACTCGGACTCCTGATCGAGGGGTGGCGCGAGCCCGTTGGGTAGCCTCCGGGGGGGGGGGGGGGGGGGGAGGGGGGATCACCTACGCTGCGTCTTCATTCCAACTCGGAGAAGACGCGATGTTCAGGAGGGAGGGGCGAGTGCTCCTGCGACACTATCTGGAGCAGGGGGCTCTGAAGGCGGAAGATCGCCCATCGCGTCGGGGGTGGGCCGGAGGAAGGTCTACCGTGGATCGAGACGGCTGGCTGAACCGGGAGCTCGACGCCGAGCCCATGCGGCACGGGCTGGTGGTGGTGCTGGGCTACTCGCGGATGCTGTGGCTCCAGTACTACGAGCGGCAGACGATGGAGACGGTCGTGCGGGGTCTGGAGGCGGCGTTCGCGTTCTTCGGGCGCGTGCCCTTGGAGTTGCTCTTCAACCAGATGCGGGCGGTCGCCGTGGGCGACCACCGCCGCGAGGGCGGGCGGCTGCTGGAGAACCGGGAGTTCCTGCGGTTCAGCACCCACTGGGGCTTCCGCATCCGGGCGTGCAGGGCGGGCCGTGCGCAGACGAAGGGGAAGGTGGAGCGACCGATCAGCTACGTGCGCAGCAGCTTCTTCTACGGTCGGGAGTTCGTCTCCGACGACGACCTCAACGCTCGGGCTCGCCGCTGGCTGGACACGGTGGCCAACGTCCGGGTCCACGGCACGCTGATGCAGCGGCCCGTGGCGCGCTTCGAGGACGAGCGGCGTCGGCTCCTGCCCCTGGCACCTCGGCCCTACCGCTCGGTGGTCGCCGTCGCGGCCCCGCAGGCGGCGTCCAGCTCGGGCGGTCCTCTCGTGGTGGTGGAGCGGCGACCGCTGGCCGAATACACCAGGATCGCGGAGGTCGCGTCATGAAGAGGCTGTCGCGCAGGGACCGCGGCGCGACTACGGCGGCCGAAGCGATCGAGGAGCTGCTGGCGGCGCAGGTCGCGCTGCGCAACAGCCGTCGGCTGGCCACGGCGATGCGATCGAGCCGCCTGCCAGTGCTCAAGACGCTCGAGGAGTGAGTACGACTTCGCCTTCCAATCGCGTCGCTGCACGAACTGGGGTTCGTGGCGCGCAAGGAGCAACGTCGTGTTCCTGGGCCCGCCGGGCGTGGGCAAGACGCACCTAGCGATCAGCTTGGCCGTCGCGGCGGCGCAGGGTGTGCGGCGGATCTACTACGGCACGCTGCCCAGCTTGGTGGAGTCGCTGGAGGAAGCCCAAGCGGCGGGGCGCCTCAAGCAGCGGCTCAAGACGCTGACCCACCCGTCGCTGCTGGTCGGCGACGAGATCGGCACTTGCCGGTGATGCAGCTGCGGGTGACCGAAACGGCTGGGGGTTGCACCCAAGCAGAGGATGTCTTACCCTCCAGATGATTCGCTTCGCTCGAGTGCGGTCACGCGCGTGACCGCACTCGATGCGAGCACTCACCGCCCTTCGGGGCATAGCAAGAGGATAGTTCCATGAGGTTGAAGATCGGATTCTGGGTGTTCCTGACGATGTTCGTCGCCTCCCTCGGGCTCGCCTACCTGTACGGTAGGGAGGTCGGGCGGGGAGTCTACTCCACCTGTAAGGTGGTGTACCCCGGCGGCACGGTGTGGATCGGCCCCTGCGACGAGGTCGACACACTGATCTAACTCCGCAGAAGGCGGTGGGACATCAGACCATGCGGCCTACGACGGGCCTATCGGTCAGTACTTCGTCCGGGCACTTCCGTTGCCACCCGGCCGGATGGGGCTGGCGCAACCTCACCGTGCCGTTGCTCCGGCTGGGCTGGGAGCGAGTGTGGTGGGCGGTGAGGAGGTCACTCGGTTGTACGCCGGCACCGAAGACGGTTGCGCTTCGGCGGTTCGGCGGGACCGTTTGGTTGCTGGGCGCCGTCCTCCTCTCCGGTTGCTACCGGTACATTCCCGTCCAGACCCCCGCGCCGGGAACCGTGGCTAGGGTGAGGGTGCCCGTGCAATCGGCGGTTGCCGATCCCAACGCGCCCCCGGAGACGATCTCCGTGGAGGGCACGATCCTGGATTCGGCGGGAGACACGCTGGTGCTGGAGGCGCGCCTCAGCAGGGAGATCAGCGCATTCCAGCAGTACGTTCGGTTCGACACCTTTCGAGTCGCCCGCGCCGAGCTGTCGAGCGTGGAGTTCAAGGAGTTCTCGACGGGGCGAAGCGTAGCACTGGGGGCAGGAGTAGCGGGCGGCGCCGCGCTCATGGCCTGGGCCGCCCTGGGCATCCAAGGGGGAAGCGACGGCCAAGGCAACGGAGACGGAGATGGTTCGCAGGGGTTCACGGTGGTTCTGTCGGCGGCGGCCCGGGTCGTCCTGGGTTGGCTGGGCCGCTGACGCGATAGCGCAAACCGCCTCGGCAACGGCGGCCGGCGTGGTGGCGGGAGTGGTCGCCACGCTCCTGCTGGCGGGGCCTCGTCCGGTTGCTGCCCAGGAGATCGCGGGCAGGGTGGTGGACGCGGCGACGGGCGCACCGGTGATCTACCCCGAGGTGGCCCTCTTCGACGAGGACGGGGCTCTGGTGGCCACCACGATCGGCGACAGCTTCGGAAACTTCACGGTTCGGGCACCGGCTCCCGGAAACTACTACTGCCTCACCTACCGCCTCGGCTATCAGGAGTTGCGCTCGCCGTTGCTGGCCGTTGCTGCGGAAGCTCGCTACGCCGTGGACTTCACGCTGCATCCGGACCCGATCGGCCTGGAGGGTCTGGAGGTGACCGTCGACAACGAGACTACGTTGAACTGGCTCCACCGCGAGTTCCTAGGATCGCCCTACGCCATGAAGGGCTTTCGCATGATCCGGGGCCGCCGACTGAAGGAGGCGCAAGAGAAGAGCCGGGACAACACGGAGATGCTGCGATGGCTCTACATCCCCGTTTCCCACGGCCGCGAAGTGTGCGTTCTGATCGTCGTCCAAGGATGCGGACAGCTGTACGTGAACGGACGGTGGATGCCGAACGAGCACATCGAGTCGGTGGAGATGGATTCGGTCGTCGCCGTTGTAACCGTTCTGGAGAGCCCCAGGGTCTTTCTCTTCACCAGCAGCTTCGACTGGAAGACGCACTGGAACACGGGAGGGTGAGGAGTTCCGGCCCTGCGGTTTCGCTGTTGGGTGCGTCGTGGTATCTTCAGTCGAAGAGGCGGAGCAACCGCCGGGGGACGGGAGGCATCCAGATGGGATTGGAGTGGATCGACACGTGGGCTGGGCTAGCTGGCTTCGTGGCCGCCTTGGTTTGGCTGAACGGCCAGCACCGCCAGACACGGAAGCAGATCGACCAGGTTGAGGCTAGCCTGAGGGCGGAGATTCACCGGTTCGAGGCCAACCTGAAGGCGAAGATCGACCAGTTCGAGGCTAACCTGAAGGCGAAGATCGACCGATTCGGGGCTAACCTGAAGGCCAAGATTGACCGGTTCGATGCTCGCCTGAAGGCGGAGATCAGGGCGTCCGAACAGCGGATTCGGTAGCGTTCTCCGGCTCGGCGGCCCCTACCCGCGCACCCGCACCTGCAGATGCTTCAGCCCCCGCAGCACGATCGTGCGGCGGAACTCGGGTGGCGGGCCAACCAGACGGATGTCAGCGAACCGCTCCAGTAGGGTCTCGAAGGCGATGCGGGCCTCGAGCCTGGCGAGTGCGGCTCCCAGACAGTGGTGGATGCCGCGCCCAAAGGAGATGTTGCCCGAATCGGAGCGCGTCACGTCCAGCTCGTCAGGACGCTCGAAGCGCTCCGGGTCGTGGTTGGCACCGCCGATCAGCAGGGCCAGCCGCGAGCCCGCCCTTACCTGCCTGCCGCCGATCTCCATCTCCTGGACCGCCGTCCGCGCGTCCACCTGCACGGGGGAGTCGTAGCGCAACAGCTCCTCCACGGCGGCCGGGATTTGCTCCGGCTGGTCCCGCAGTGCCGCCAGCTGGTCCGGGTGCCGGAGTAGCGCCAGCATCCCGTTGCCGATCAGGTTGGTGGTGGTCTCGTTGCCGGCCACCAGCAAGAGCCGCAGCATCACCTTGGTCTCGTCGGAGGTGAGGCGGTCGCCTTCGTCCTCGGCCTGCACGAGGCGCGTGACCAAGTCGTCCCGCGGCTCCTTCCGCCGCTCCTTGATGATCGCCGAGAAGTAGTCGGCGAATTCCCTCTCGGTCCGAAAGATCTGCTGCTGCTCCCGCTCCGAGATGATCGGCTCCAGCACCCGGGCGAAGCGATTCGACCACACCTTGAAGCGGGGAAGATCGTCCGACGGGACGCCGATCATCCGGGCGATCACCAAAGTCGGCAAGGGCATGGCGAAGGACGGCATCAGGTCGCACTCGCTCCGGTCCGCCACCGCGTCCAGCAGATCGTGCGCCGTGTCGCGAACGAACCCCTCCATCTCGGCCACGGAGCGCGGTGTGAACGCCCGGCTGACCAACCCCCGCAACCGCGTGTGATCCGGCGGATCCAGCGACAGCATGCTCTTCTGGAGCTTGCTGCGCGTCTTCATCTGCCTGGGCGTGCCACCCTTGGTGAAGTCGTTGCCGAAGTGCTTGTGGTCCCGGAGAATCCGATCCACGTCCTCGTAGCGGGAAACCACCAACTGGCCCGTCACGAGGCTAGGATGGTACGGGTCGATCTCCCGAAGCCTGCGGTACGCCGGGTATGGATCGGCCAAGTAGTCGGGCGTCAGCGGCCACCAAGCCACACCGTAGCGACGGCGCTCCTGGGCCAGACGAGCGCGGATGTACAGGGACCGCACCACGGACTGGATCGCGTTCTTGATTGCCATGAATGGAGTATCGGGCGGGGACGCGGGAGCCGCCAGTGGGAATGTGGCTAGCCCGTAAGTCGCTTTCCTGGCCGCTGACCGGTACGTTGCCGTATCTTCTTGGGCTTCCCGCACATCCACTATGGAACATCCGCCGATCATGGAACACCCGCCGATGACACGTTCTCGCTCTTCCTCGTACATGACGACCCTCGTCGTCCTCGCCGCCGTCGCCGGATCGCAGGTCGTCGCCCACCCCGCGCGCGCCCAGGACGCCCAGCGCACCGAAGACGGTGCCGATCAGCATGCCTACTCGGAGGAGCTGTGGGGCTCGCTGGAGTGGCGGAACGTGGGACCGCCCCGGGGCGGACGGTCGATCGCGGTGGCGGGCTCGACGGAGCGGCCCTTCGAGTACTACATGGGCACTACCGGCGGCGGCCTCTGGAAGACCACCGACGGCGGACAGAACTGGGAGCCGATCACCGACGGACAGATCGGCAGCGCGTCGATCGGGGCGGTGCAGGTGTGCGAGGCCGACCCGGACGTGGTCTACATGGGCACGGGTGAAACCCAGATTCGCGGCAACATCCAGCAGGGCGACGGCGCCTACAAGTCCACCGACGGCGGCGAGACGTGGGAGCACGTCGGCCTGCGGGAGACCCAGAACATCGCGCGCATCCGCATTCACCCGGAGAACTGCGATGTGGCTTGGGCGGCGGCCTTCGGCAAGCACTCGGCCAACAACCCGGAGCGGGGCGTCTACAAGACCACCGACGGCGGCGAGACGTGGCGCAAGGTCCTCTACCGAAGCGAGAGGGCGGGCGCGGTGGACATCAGCGTGGACGCCACCGATCCCGACGTGATCTACGCGGCGGTGTGGGAGGCGTGGCGGCGCTCGTGGGGGATGTCGTCCGGAGGCGAGGACAGCGGGCTCTTCAAGTCCACCGATGGCGGCGAAAGCTGGACGGAGATCACTGGCAACGTGGGCCTCTCGGACGGCCCGGTCGGCAAGATCGGCGTGGCGGTCTCGCCGGCGAACCCGAACCGGGTGTGGGCGTTGATCGAGCACGAGCCCGACGGAGGCGTCTGGCGCTCCGACGACGCGGGAGCCACCTGGGAGAAGGTCAACGACGAGCGCAAGTTGCGGCAGCGCGCCTTCTACTACACCCGCGTCTACGCCGATCCCAACGACGAAGAGGTGATGTACGCGCTGAACACGGGGCTGTACCGCTCCCGAGACGGGGGCAAGACCTTCCCGCGCGGCATTCGAGTCCCACACGGCGACAACCACGACCTCTGGATCGCGCCCGACGACTCGGACCGGATGGTCAACGGCAACGACGGCGGCGCCAACGTGTCGTTCAACGGCGGGCGGACGTGGACCGATCAGGACTACTCCACCGCCCAGTTCTACCGGGTGATCACCACGGAGCACACGCCGTACCACATCTGCGGGGGGCAGCAGGACAACTCCACCGCGTGCATCCCGGTTCGCGGCTGGAACCACATGGCGGCGCGGGGGCCGGGCAACCGGTCTTGGTACTACGCAGTGGGCGGATGCGAGAGCGGCTACGTGGCGCCGAGTCCGATCAACCTGAACGTCTTCTACGCTGGCTGCTACGGCGGGGCGCTCTCCCGCTTCGACATGGCCACGGGCGCCGGCCGAGCGGTCAACGTGTGGCCCGAGAACCCCATGGGGCAGTCGTCGGAGGACCTGATCGAGCGGGTCCAGTGGACGTTCCCCATCGTCTTCTCGCATCACGACCCGGACGTGCTCTACACGGGCACGCAGAAGGTCTGGCGGACGACGACGGAGGGCCAGTCCTGGGAGCAGATCAGCCCGGACCTGACGCGCTCGGACCCGATGACGATGGGGCCGTCGGGCGGGCCGATCACCAGAGACCAGACCGGTGTGGAGACCTATGCGACCGTTTTCGCCATTGCGCCGTCCTACCACGACCCGCAGGTGATCTGGACGGGCTCCGACGACGGGCTGGTGCACGTCACCCGCGACGGCGGCATGAACTGGACCGACGTGACGCCGCCCGACGCGCCGGATTTCGTGCGCATCAACACCGTCGAGGCGTCGCCGACCACGCGGGGCAAGGCGTACGTCTCCGGGATCCGCTACTTGGTGGACGACGACCGTGCGCCCTACGTGTGGAAGACGGACGACTACGGCGTCACCTGGACCAAGATCGTGGACGGGCTCCCCGGCGACGACTTCATCCGCGCCACCCGGGAGGACCCGGAGCGGCCCGGCCTCCTTTACGCGGCCTCGGAGCGGACGGTGTACGTGTCGTTCGACGACGGTGGACAGTGGCAGCCCCTGTCGCTGAACCTGCCGGTCCTGCAGGTGTCGGACTTGGTGGTGGCGGAGAACGACGTGGTGATCGGCACCCACGGCCGGTCGTTCTGGGTGCTGGAGAACATCGAGCCCCTGCGGCAGATGAACGATGAGGTGGCGGTTGCGGACTCGTGGCTCTTCGAGCCTGCCGACGCAGTGCGGGGGATCGACTCCGGGGCTGGCTTCCAGTACTACTTGGCGGAGGATGCGGAGCGGGTGACGATCGAGGTTCTGGACGCGGCCGGCGAAGTGATCCGCAGCTACGAAGGCGTCGCCAGCGACGAAGAAGAGGAAGAGGAGGAGGACGATCCGATCGCGCGCTTCTTCGGTGGCGGAGGCGCCCAGGAGCCGTCGGTGAAGGCGGGCGCTCATTCCTTCCGCTGGGACTTGCGCTACCCGGCGTGGACCGACTTTGACGGGCGGATCATGTGGGCGGCGCGGCCCATGGGACCGGTGGCGGTGCCGGGGAGCTACACGGTGCGCATGACCGTGGACGACGGCGCGCCCCAGACCCGCGACTTCGACGTGCGGGTCAATCCGAACCTGGAGGGCGTGACGGTGGCCGACCTGCGGGAGCGCTTCGAGCTGGCGATCGAGATTCGGGATCGAGTGTCGGAGGCCAACGAGGCGGTGATCAAGGTGCGGGACATCGAGGGACAGATCGCCGAGCGGCTGGAGGAGACGGACGACGGCGAGGTCGAGGAACAGGCCGAGGTCGTCGAGGAGAACCTGAACGTGGTGGAGGCCGAGATCTACCAGGTTAGGAACCAGAGCAACCAGGACCCGCTGAACTACCCCATCAAGCTGAACAACAAGCTGGCGGCGCTTCTGGGCGTGGTGGAGAGCTCCGAGAACCGGCCCACCGACCAGTCCTACCAAGTCTTCGAGCACCTGTCGGCGCTGTTGGACGAACAGCTGTCCGAGATGGAGATCGTGATCCTGCGCGACCTGGGAGCCCTCAACGACCTTCTGATCCGCGAGGGCCTGGAGCCGATCGAGGACCGGCGGCTGGTGAGCTGAATGGCGTGGCGGCAGGTGTGGTCGGGGGTGGCGCGCCTTGCGGTGGCGTTGGGGGTGCTGCTCTGCCTGGCGGCCGCGGCCGGATGCGGCGGGACGCGGGAAGTCCCCAGCCCCTTCGAGAGCGGAGGCGGAGGCGGCGGCTCCGGCAGCATCAGCGTGAACGCCGTCAACAACAACTTCAACGAAGCCACGATCCGTGCCGTGTATCGAGGCGAGCGACGGCTAGGGATCGTCCCCGGCAACGGCCGAGCGTCCTTCACCATCCCCTGGCCCGCGACCAACGAACTCCGCATCCGCATCGACGTTCTGGCCGGCGACCGCTTCACCACCAACCGCGTCTCCGTCACCCCCGGCGAAACCGTCTACCTCACCATCGAGAACCCCCTGCGCCGGTCGTCGCTGCGGAGGTAGAGGTGGTGGGGAGTAGTGGTGGTGGGGCTGGCGGTGCTTGCGGTGCTGGTGCTGGCGGTGGTGGCCGTATGAAGTCCCGATGAACAGGCTCAAGCGGGCGGAGGCGACAGAAGTGGATTACGAAGCCTGGTACCGAGAGCGGTTTGACGATACGCGGGTCTGGCTGATGGCGGCAGGGGTGAACGGAACGATGTGGGACCAGTTCCTTGACGCCGACGAAGCGTCGGTGGGATGGGAAGACATTGGGGATCTGGGGAAATTTGATTGCGGCTCGCGAGCGATCCAACAGGCTTTAGAGAGGGCAGATGCAGATCGTCCCAGTAAGCCAATTCATATCGCTAAAGCACTCAGCGACATCTGTGGCCAAATCCAAGTCGGCGACACCATCATCGCGCGGCGTAGTAAGAAACAAATTCTTGGGATGGGTACGGTTATGGGGAACTACGTCTACAAAGCCAATCGCCAGGACCACTGGCATACCCGGCGAGTCAACTGGCGGCCATGCGAGCCACCCGTAGACATTCCCAAGGAGTTGCAGAAGCAGATTGCGACTAAGACGCTGACAGAGTTCACCAACAAGAAGGAATGGCTGTACGAGGTCTCTCGGCTCATTGACGGTGATGAGCCCTGCAACGAAGCACTAGCGGAACTGTTCATCGAGGGCGAGCGGTTCAGGCGGATACTGAGCGTATTCCGGTCCCGCAAGAACTTGATCTTGCAGGGGCCGCCGGGCACTGGGAAGACCTTTATGGCGCGACGCCTTGCTTGGTGTCTCATCAAGCGGAAGGATTCGCATTCGATTGAAGTGGTGCAATTTCACCAGTCGTACGCATACGAGGACTTCGTGCAGGGGTATCGCCCGACGAAGGCAGGCGGGTTCACCCTGCGGAACGGGGTTTTCTATGAGTTCTGCGAACGGGCGAGACGCGACGAGAACACGCCGTACGTCTTCATCATTGACGAGATAAACCGGGGCAACATGTCTCGCATCTTCGGCGAGTTGCTCATGTTGATTGAGGCCGACAAACGGAGAGAGGAATACGCGGCGGTGCTCACCTACGGCGAGCAGGGGGAGAGGTTCTTCGTGCCGCCGAACGTGTACATTCTGGGCATGATGAACACAGCGGACCGTTCGCTAGCCGTGGTGGACTATGCATTGCGGCGTCGCTTTGCTTTTGAGGAACTGAAACCGGTTTTTGGCAGCCCGAAGACTTCCGAGGCCGTAGCGAAGTTTGAGAAGCTACTGCGCAAGAACAACGTCGATCGTGATATTGTGACGCGGATGCGGTCGCAGATGGCTAAACTCAACGAGAAGATTCGCACGGACTCGGAACTTGGATCGGGCTTCGAGATCGGACACAGCTACTTTGTGCCGCACGGTCGCGTGAAGAGTAGCGGCACGTGGTACGACGAGATTGTGGAGACGCAGGTTAAGCCGCTGCTTCAAGAGTACTGGTTTGACAGACCGGATGATGTGCGGGGGGCAGAGAAACTGCTAAAGCGCAGAGGCGGTAGGCGGTAAGTGAAGGAGATCCCCATCCACAACGTCTACTACCTGTTGTGCTATGCGTGGGAGTCGGCCCAATTCCGGGATCTTGCGAGGACGGGCGAAGCCGGAGAGTTGGCCTCCGTGCAGGACCTGCTGGGCAAGGTGTTGGCCAGGGGCACCAATCGATTGGTCCGTCGGGGAATCGATCGCGGGTACGTGGAGCGACGAGAGGACTTGGCTGGAATCCGCGGTAAGCTGGCGGTCGGCGAGACGGCGAAGCGCGCCGTTCGCGCCCGGGGGCGAGCGGCGTGCGACTTCGAGGAGCTGTCGATGGACATTCTAGCCAACCGCATTGTTCGGTCGTCGCTGGGCTCACTGAGGAGGTTGGGCGAACGGAAACAGGGAGCCGGAAGAGACCAGGTGGGGCTGGATCCGACAGTGCGGAAGGAGGTCGTTTCGGCGTACCACAGGCTCGGTGGCGTGTCGGTGGTGCCACTGGAGCGACGGACGTTCGGGATGGTCCAACTTGACCGCAACCGCGGTCTGTACCGGTTCCTGCTGTCGGTGTGCCGCCGGATCTACGAGTGCCAGTTGGTGGACGAGAGCAAGGACGATCGCCAAGTCTTCCACGATTTCCGTAGGGACGAGGCCACGATGTGGAGGCTGTTCGAGAAGTTCGTCACGGGCTTCTACCGACAGAAGCAACATAAATTCAGCGTCAACGAGGGCGGACGCAGCATTCAGTGGTCTGATTCTCTTGGAGCGACAGAGAACGACCGCAAGCTGATCCCAGGCATGGAGGCGGACATCGTGCTGGAGTCGCCGGAGCGACGGATCATCATGGACACGAAGTACTACGGAGAGGCTCTGGGCGGCCGCCACGGCTCCTCGAAGCTCAAGTCGGGCAACCTGTACCAGCTGCTGACATATCTGCGGAACCGTCAGGCCACCAAGCCCGACGGGGCCAAGCACGAAGGCATCCTGCTGTACCCGCAAGTGGACAAGCCGCTGGCGGCCGAACTCCGTCTCGAAGGATTCCGCATCCAGGCGCGCACCATCGACTTAGCACAGCCCTGGCAGGACATTCGCGACGACCTCCTTGAGATTCTCCGCCGCCCTTCGCCATCTTGACCGTCATGAGCAAGTCGCCGAACGCCGGCTCCAAGGACAGAAGCGCCGGGTCCCCACTCCACACGCTCCCCTGGTGGCTGCCGACGGCCCTCTACGTGGCAGCGACCGTCGTCCTCTTCGCCGAGTTCATCTTCTCGGACGCGATGCTGTACGGGCTCGACACGATCCAGGCGGGGGGCTACATGGCCCGGGCGTACCTGGCCGAGCGGCTGGGGGCGGGGGACTTTCCCCTTTGGGGCACGCGGATGTACGGGGGCATTCCGTTCGTCGAGTCGCTGTGGGGAGGGGACGCGATCTACCCGACGAGCCTACTGTACTTCTTCACCGAGACGTACAGGGCGCTGGGGTGGAAGCTGGTGCTGCATGTGCTGGCGGGCGGCTTCTTCATGCACGGATGGGTCCGCAGCCTGGGGCTAGGTCGTCACGCGGCGACGGTGGCGGGGCTGGCTTGGCTGCTGGCGCCGGTGACCGTCACGCTGGTTCTGCCGGGCAACGACGGCAAGCTGATGGTGGCGTCGCTGGCGCCGCTGGTCTTCTGGGCGGGCGAGTCGGTCATGCGCAGGCCGTCCGGGCGAACGGGGGCGGCGCTGGCGGGCGCGGTGGCGCTGACCTGCCTCACCACCCAGTTCCAGACGTCCTACTTCCTCTTCCTGTCGGTGGGGGCGTACGCGGCCTTCCGCACGGTTCAGAGGTGGCGAAAGGGGGCGAAGGGCGCTCGGCGCCTCTACCCCACGGCGGTCTTCCTAGGAAGCGCGCTCCTCGGCGGAGGGCTGGCGGCGTTCCAACTGCTTCCCGCGGGGAGCTACGTGGCCGAGGCGTCCCGCAGGACCGCCACCACAGTGGACGCATCGCCGGAAGAGGCGCGCGCCTACTCCAGCTCGTGGTCCCTTCACCCGGAGGAGGCGGTCGCGCTGGTCGTCCCCGAGTTCGTCGGCAACAGCGCGGCCGACGCCGACTGGGCCAATGGCACCTACTGGGGGCGCAACGCGATCAAGCTGAACCACGAGTACGTGGGCGTCACGGTGCTGGCGGTGGCGCTCTTCGGGCTGGTGGGGGCGTGGGGGCACGGGAGGCAGGGAAGTCGCAAGGGGCAGGGAAGTCGCAAGGGACGGGGAGGCGGACCACGGAGTGGGCAGGGCGCCTCGACCGGCCTCCGCTGGTTCATGGCAGGAATGAGCTTGGTCTGGCTTCTCTTTGCACTGGGTGCCCACACGCCGGTGTGGCGGCTCTTCTACGAAGTCGTGCCGGGCGTCTCCCTCTTCCGAGCACCTTCCTTGGCGGCGTTCCTAGTCAGCTTCGGCGCCACCACTCTTCTCGCCGTGGGCCTGGACGACCTGTTGCGGGCGAAGCCGGCACCGGGCGCGTTCATCGGCAGTCCACGAGGGCGGGTGCTGCTCGGGGTCGTGGCTCTGTTGCTGCTGGGGTTTCTGCTTCAGTCCTCCGGTGCGCTGGAGCGCTTCTGGACGACCGCCGTGCACCCTGGGGCCGGCGCCGATCCCCGGGCCTCGGCGGCGCTGGCTAGGCTGGAGCCCTTCGCCACCCGGGGCTTCGGGATTGCGCTGGCGCTGGTGGGATTGGTCGTTGGGACGTTATGGGCCACGCTGGAAGGGAAGGTGTCCGCGACCGTGGCGGTCGTCGTCGCGGCGGGCTTGATCGCCGTGGACCTGGGACGGATCGACCGTGCCTTCATCAGCAACTTCGACTTCCACGCCTGGGCGGCCGCCGACGCCAACACGCGCTTCCTGGCCGATCGGAAGGAGGGCGAGCCGCCGTTCCGCGTTGCCGACATGCGGGGGGACATCCAGAACGTGCAGTACGCCATGCACGGACAGGACCTCCTGGCCGGACACCATCCCAACGACTTGGCGCGGTACCGGCAGCTGCTGGGCCTGGAGGGCAGCCAGTCCACCGGTGAGAACACTGCCCACCCGAACATCCTGCGGATGCTCAACGTCAAGTACTTCGTCTGGCCCCTGGGACGGGCGGGCCGACCACCCTACGAAGGCGCGCAGGCACTGAGCACGACCGCCGACGGGACCGAAGCCGTCTACGCGTACCCGGGCCTGGATCGTGCTTGGGTCGTGGGCTCGACGACGGTGGTGGAGGACGACGAGGCCGCTCTGGCGCGGATATTGTCCCGGGACTTCGATCCGGCGCGAGAGGCCGTCGTCTCCCGGCCGGCCCCGGAGCTGGCCAGGACGCCGGCGGCGCCGCCAGATGGCGACAGGAACGACCAAGCGGCAGTCGGCGCCGTCGTCTGGGAGGATGCCGGTCCAGACTACCGACGCCTGCGTGCGACCAGCCGTGGCCCCGGGCTGCTGATCGTCTCCGAGAACTGGTTCCCCGGCTGGGAGGCCGAACTCGACGGGGCGCCGGTCGCACTCCACCGGGTGAACTTGACGCTCCAAGCCGTGGAGCTGCCGGAGGCGGGCGAACATGTGGTCGAACTGCGCTACACGGCGCCGACGGTGGGGCGAGCGCTCCGGGTCAGCGCGGCCTCGGCTCTGGCGGTCGGACTGATGCTGGCCGCTCCACTGCTGGCCCGCGCTCGTCGTCGCATTCGAGCCGGGGCTGCCGGACGAGAAACGCCGGCATGAGCGACAGTGTCGTCGAGGCTGGCATGAGCAACGTGTCCTCCATGCCGACCGTGTCGTCGAGGTTGGAGAAGACGTTCCGGAGCGTGTTCGGCCTCGCCGTTGCCGGGGACCCTCGCTCCATGTCGAGCGGGACCCACGCCGAGTGGGACTCCATCGCCCACATCACTTTGATTCTGGCGGTCGAACAGGAGTTCTCCATCGTACTAACGCCAGAGGAAGTGTCGGACGCCGGTTCCTTCAAGGCGTTGGAGTCGCTCGTGACACGCAAGCTCGCCTAGCCGGCCCGACGCCGAGTCGGAATGAGCAAGGGCGTGCTGGCGTTTCGCTTCGATGTGGACTCGGTGCAGTGCCTGCGGACGGGCGTGCCGCGCCTGCGCAAAGTCGCGGATGCCAGGGGCGTGCGGTTCACCTTCTTCGTGACGATGGGTCGCAGCTTCCACGTAGCCTCGACGCTGGGCCGTCGCTGGTCCCGCCGTGCTGGGCGACGGACTGGAAGCCAGCGGCCGAATCCAACCAAGGGGACTCGAAGTCGTCCCTCCGGTGAGCGCCCGAACGCCTTGCCAGTGGCGAGAAAGCTGGGCTGGCGCGGCCTACTGGAAACGATCGTCCTCAACCCGCACCTGGGGCGCAAGTACCGCGACGAGATCGATGCGCTGCACCATGACGGGCACGAACTGGGGCTGCACGGGGGGTCAAACCACGCCGTATGGCAACACACTGTCCACCGACTCGACCCCTGGCGAGTGGAGGCGCTCCTGCGTCCCGCCCTGGACGAGTTCGCGAGTCGCTACGGCCGCCCAGAGGGCTTCGCGAGCCCGGGGTTCCAGTGGAACGACCATGTGTTGCGGCTGCTGGACGATGAAGGCTTCCTGTACGCTAGCGACATGACTGGCGAAGAACCCTTTCGGCCCCAGGACGCCCGAGGCGGGCGGCATCGGCACTATCAGGTTCCGGTCAACGTGGCTGGCCGAGGCCGCGTACCCGTCATAGAGCAAGGGCTTGCGTTGGGTAACGATGCACGGCGCATCGCCGAACGGGCGGTGGCTCAGATACGAGGTCGTCGGTTCGCACTGATGTACGACCATCCCTATGTGGCCGGGGTCCACAGTGCTGTGCTCGACAAGATCATCGAGATCGTCGAAGGCGACTACGACATTGTGACCGTGGCCGAGTACTTGGCGCGGTGGAGGCAAGAACATGGGTAGGGTGTTGCGCTACGTCGCCTCAATGCTCCCCTTTCCGTTCAGCTGGCGGGCGGCATTGTACCGGGCGTCGGGCATGAAGGTGGGGCCGCTGGCGACGATCGACCGCAACCTGCACGTCACCCGGGCCGACCTGATCGAGATCGGATCGCGTGTCACGATCGCAAACGCCGTGTCGATCCTGGCCGACGTGACCGCGGTCCACTCCCGGTTGGAAGAGGCGTACGGCATTCGGAAGAGCGGCCCAGTGATCATCGAGGACGACGCCTACATCGGCGTCAAGGCGACGATCCTGCCGAACGTGCGCATCGGGCGCATGGCCACGGTGGCGGCCAATACGCTGGTCATGGCCGACGTGCCGCCGTACGCGGTCGTGATCGGCGTGCCGGGCCGGGTGATGATGGTTCGTCGGCCCGAGGCGGAGGACTCGCCACCTCCGGCGTGAAGATGCACTCCGTGGCCCGGTGCGGCGTCCTGGCCGCAAAACTGACGCTGACCGGGTTGGTCACATGGTTCGTGCTGCGCAGCGTGGGCATCCAGCTGGCCGAAGTCAGAGCGGTGGAGTGGACGTCGGTGCGGGTGCACGTGCCGCTCCTCTTGTTGTCGGTTGCCGTACTCTTCGGGGAGCTTGCTTTGGCAGCGTGGCTGTGGTCGAAGGTGGTGACGCGCCTCGGGGGGCCGCCGATTCCGGTGGCGACGGCCGCCGCCATCCTCGTGCTGGCGAACTTTGGGCGGTACGTGCCCGGCAAAGTGCTACACATCGCGGGGGTCGCGGTCCTGGCCGAGAGAGCGCGTTGCCCTGCGCCCGTTGCGGCCGCGGCGTCGCTTCTCAGCCAGATGATGCACCTGCTGGGGGCGGCCGTGGTTGGAGGCTGGGCGGTGCTGCAACTGTCGGGAATCTCTCCAAGCCTTGCCGTGACGGCGGGCCTCGCGCTCCTGATCGCGATCGCCGTTCTAGCGCGTAGCGGGCGGATGCAGGCCGCGCTGGAGTGGGCGGTGCGGCTGATCCATCGACGGCGTCGCTCGGAGGTCGAGTTCGATGCCGCGTCGGTCACGGGCATTGCGCCGCTGCCGTGGCTCGCTGCGTTCGCCGCCAAGTGGCTCGTCTACGGGCTCGCCTTCTTCCTCTTTGCCAAGAGCATGGGTGTGGACGGCTCGTTCGTCTTCTTTGCCACCGTCTTCGCCAGTGCCTACCTGGCGGGCTACTTAGCCGTGTTCGCGCCTGCGGGAGTGGGCGTCCGGGAGGCGTCGATGATCGCCCTGCTGGAGCCGACTCTGGGTGCGAGTACCAGTGTTCTCTTGGCCGTGGCGCAACGCGCGTGGATCACGGCGTTCGAGCTGATCGGGGCTCCGGGCAGCGCTGCCGTGCTGTGGCGGCGAAGCCGTTCAGGGTGACGCAGTAGAGCCCTTCTTCCCGGGCAGCGGGAGCGGCGAGGTCCCGACGAACAGCCGCAGGCTTGATCCAGTAGCGTTCCTCTTTCCCTCCGTCGCCCGCTTTCCGCGAGAAGCCGTGCCGGGGGTAGAAGTCGCGGGTCATCTCGTTCTTGGGCGTGGGCACGCGACAGGCGTGAACCGTTTGGACACCGCGCTCCCCAGCGTCGGCGAGCAGGATTTGCAGCAGTTCGCTTTCGATCTCGCGTCCAAAGGCGCGACAGCTCATCAGGAACGAGTCGATCGCCCACTCGTCGCCAGTCGCCGCCGCTTCTCCACGGGTCGTCGCTTCCCCACGGGTCGTCGCTTCTCCAATGCATGGCGTCGCAATCGCCACGCCCACGATGCCGTAGTCGGAGAACCGGTCCTTCATGCTCATCGTGTAGACGACGCCGACATCCATCAGCCGCTCCACGTCGCTGACGGCGTAGCGCTTGGTCGTGAGGTTGAACTGGTTCGTGCGCTGCGCGAGCTGGCTGACGCGCTGCGCCGCGCTCCGGTCCTGCCGCCCGATCTCCAGCTTGATCTGGAGGCTGCGAATGAAGGACGTCATGTCGGGCGCCTCACTGCGCAGCTTCTCCCGTTCGGCGTTGGCGCGGATCGACGCCGTCCGCTTCAGGTCGTCGTCGGTGACGTGCAGCCGCGCCGTGCCCCGCAACGACGCCATGAACGCCGGAATCGCCATGGGGTCCGACGGGAACTGCTCCACTTGGACTTCGGGGAAGGCCGTCCGCACTCGTTCGCACTCGACCGGGCTGTCGTCGATGAAGACGAGCGAATCGAGGCCGATGTTGAGTTCGTCGGCGATCCCTTGAATGTTCGACGCTTTGTCGTTCCAGTTGATGCGACGAGCCGCGAAGTCGTCCTCGCGCAACACCATCTCCGGCGATTCGGCGAGGAAGGTCAGCACGTCGCTGGCGTTGTTCTTGCTGTTGACCGCCAGCAGGAAGCCGCGTCGTCCCAGCCCTTTGAGGAAGAACTGAAACTCCCGGTAGACGCTTCCCGGGTACTCGGCGCCGATCGCAAGGAGGTCCGGCCCGTCCTCGCCCAGCACGCCGCCCCAAAGGGTGTTGTCGCAATCCACCACGACGCACTTCTTGGGAGGGAGCGCGAAGGTGGACACCACGTCGGCAAAGGCGTCGGCGAAGTGGGGAAGGAAGCTGGCCGCAAAGGGGTTGCGCGTCAGGAAGCCCATGCGCAGGTCGTATGCGCGCGACCGGCCGTAGTCGCCCACCAGCCGGTCCATGTCCAGGATTGCCGCCCTTGGGTTGGACGACAGGCGTTCGACCAGTGCCGAGTTCACCGCCCGCCGGTGCTGCTGCCAGCCGTGCGGGTCCTGATCTCCGTGCAGCGCGTGCCCCGCCACCGGATCGGGCGGCAGGTTGGCCACGATGACGCCGGCGCGGGACCGCTCCACGAGTCCACTGACGATTCCCTCGATGCGATCCAGAAGGGTGTCCGCCATGTCGGCGGGCGGGTCGTGGCGTGCGTCGCCGGCCAGCTCGGTCGGATCGAAGTACAGGAAGACGTAATCCGGCCCAGGGTCGCCGAGCTTCGACGGGTCCGCCGCGTACTGCTCGTAGGCGGAGTAGTCGCCCACATGGAACGACGCCTTCACGCCCCGCCGGAGCAGGGCCACGAAGAGTTCGGGCAGCCACGGCTCCACCGTCGCGTTGCGCAAGATCGCAATTCGCGCCGAGACGAAGCCCTTTACCACATGGGGCGCTTCGGCGCTCCGCCGGTACGCCTCCACGCATTGGGCGTACGATGGTCGGTTCGAGCCTTCGCCGCTGGCCTCGCCATGTGCCGCGTGGCGCAAGTACGTGCTCCAGTTGGCCGTGGGCTCGTCGGGCGGGAGTGCTGGGCTCACCGGCGGGCTGCCTGCGCGATGTGGGCGATGCGTTGACCTATTCCTTCTGAATGAAGCGTCCTACTAGGCCCACGGCACCAACCCCGGCGAGTATCGCTGCTACCAAGTCGCGGTCTTGCCACGCCAAGATTACGGAAGCCGCAATACAGGCGATGGCAGTGGCAAAGCCCAGCCACTGGCCTCGCTTGGTATCGTTGATTGCGCCCTGCAATGCGTTGTCCTCCCACGAGACTTGATGCTCTTGCTGGATCTCCGCCATGCGGAGGATGCGTTCTGCGCTGCCTGGCCATGCGGTCTCATAGCGTTCGAACTCTGTTGCACGTGGCAAGGGACCAGAGGAGGAACTGGTCTGCGAAATGGTCTGCTGTCTAACGACGGCCTGTGGCAACTGTTGCCCAGAGATCGGGTCCGTCGGTGGTGCGACTGGCTCGACGAGTTACGAGACGCTGGGTTCCGATTCTGGCGGGTGGACTTCGGGAGCTTCTTCCTTCTCGATCTGGTCACCGCAGAGCTCCATTGCGTTGCGCAAGTACTTGCCGACCTGGACAAGGTTCCGGTAGTGGGCGTCCTGCGGATAGCGAGCTGGACGAAATGGAACATACACATCGCCGGCGCCGCCCAGGGTTCGGAAGAACGCGCGCCAGAATGTGTTGTTCTTGGATGGGGTGCGGGTTTCGGGTACGCGGTAGGGCACGATGTCGACTCCCCGTCGGGTTAGAGCTTCCGGCGAAAGCTACGTCGGACCGACGATGATGTCCAGGGCGAGGGCAGCACCGATCCGCTCCTGATGGTCAGCGGTTCACGCACCGTACGGCACCCAGATGTTCTTGACCCGGGTCGCTTGGCGGAGGACGAAGTCGCAGTCCCGGGCCGACAGCGCGCTCCAATCGACCACGCCGGAGCGATCCACCCATACTCGCTTGAGGTTGCCGGCGGAGAGGCGCTCGGATTCGGCCGAGAGGGCGTCGCCAGCCAAGTCCCACAGCTGGTCCACATCGTCGTGAGCGGCGATCGCCGGGACGACCTCTTCGTGCAGCCCCGAGAGCACGTTGACCACGCCCGGCGGCACATCCGACGTCTCCAGCGCCTGCACCAAGTCCAGCGCTGCCACCGGGAAGTGGCCGGGCGCCAGGAGCACGACGACGTTCCCCTGCGAGAGGGCGGTGGCCAGCGGACCTACCACCCCCGCCAGCGGCGCCCGGTCGCCGCACCGGATCGCCACCGTTCCCACGGGTTCGTTCATCGCCAGGACCACGTTGCGGAACGGGGTGGAGTGCACCCGCCCGTCGTGCTTGTCGGCCCACGCGGCGAAGGTGAAGAGGGCCCGCACTGCGGCGTCCACCTCGGCCTTGCCGCCTGCCGCCTGTTCCTCGGCCTTGCCGCCCGCCGCTCGCGCCAGCGTTGCCGCGAACTCCTCGGCCCGCGCCGCCAAGTTCTCCCCCAAGTAGTAGAGGATCTGGGCGCGGAAGTGCCCGCTGGTCGCCGCCCACTTCGCACGGGCCTTGCCTGCCGCCTCCACCGCGTTGCGAACGTCCTTGCGGTTCCCCCGGGGAACCTCCGCGATCGGCTGGCCGGTGCCGTCGCGCACGACCAGCGAGTAGCCGCCGTCGGGGCGCGCCTGCCTTCCGCCGATCCACAGTTTGCGGGTGCGGTCGATGGCGCGGGTGGAGCCGATCCCACGGCCGGGGTCGATCGCGTGAGTGGCGCCGATGGAGCCGCCATCGCTCCCAGGCGGGGAAGGGGAGTCGGGTGCCGCCGCCGTCCGCCTCGCCACCGGCTTCAGGTACTCCCACATCCCCTCCCGTCCTCCCTCTCGACCGAACCCCGACTCCCGGTAGCCGCCGAAGCCGGACGCGGCGTCGAAGAGGTTGGTGCAGTTGACCCACACGGTGCCGGCCTTGATCGCGGGTGCCATGTCCAGCGCCAAGTTCACGTCCTCCGTCCACACGCTGGCCGCCAGCCCGTAACGGGTGTCGTTGGCCAGCGCGACCGCCTCTGCGGGCGTTCGGAAGGTCAGGCTCACTACCACCGGGCCGAACACCTCTTCCGTGGCGATCGCGCTGGACGGAGGTGCGCCGGTGCACAAGGTGGGGGGGAGGAAGCATCCCTCGCTCGGCATCGGACGGGACGGCTGCCATACCTCCGCTCCGTCGGCCCGACCGCTCTCCAGGTAGCCCTCGATCCGGTCCACCTGGCTGGCGTCCACGATCGCGCCCATGTCGGTGGACTTGTCCAGGGGGTGTCCCACCCGCAGGTGCTCCATCCGCGTCCGCAACCGCTCCAGGACGTCCTCCGCCACGCTCTCTTGGACGAGAAGCCGGGAGCCGGCGCAGCACACCTGCCCCTGGTTCAACCATATCCCGTCCACCACGCCCTCCACGGCCGCGTCCAGATCGGCGTTCTCGAAGACGACGAACGGTGACTTGCCCCCGAGTTCCAGCGACAGCGCCTTGCCGGACCCTGCCGTCGCCTTGCGGATTTCACGTCCCACCTCGGTGGAGCCGGTGAACGCCACCTTGTCCACGTCGGGGTGACGGGCAAGTGCCGCGCCGGCCTCGCCGTCCCCGGTCACGATGTTGAGCACCCCGGGGGGCAGACCTACCTGGTGCGCTGTCTCGGCGAAGAGGAGTGCGGTGAGGGGGGTGTGCTCGGCGGGCTTGAGGACCACCGTGCACCCGGCCGCCAGCGCTGGCGCCACCTTCCACGCCAGCATCAGCAGGGGGAAGTTCCACGGGATGATCTGTCCCGCGACGCCCGCCGCTTGGTAGCCGTCGAACTCGGCCTCTGCCAGCTGCGCCCAACCGGCGTGGTGGTAGAAGTGGCGGGCCGCCAGAGGCACGTCCAGGTCTCGGGACTCTCGAAGGGCCTTGCCGTTGTCCAGCGACTCCAGCACTGCGAACAGCCGAGAGTTCCGCTGGATCTGCCGGGCGAGCGCATAGAGCAACCGAGCGCGTGCGTGGCCGTTCGTCTCCTGCCACGGGCCCAGCGCCGCCCGAGCGGCCTTCACGGCCCGGTCCACGTCCGCCGGCGTGCCATATCGGAAGCGGGCCAGAACTCTGCCGTCGGCGGGGCAGCGGCTCTCGTGCAGTGCGCCGTCGCCCGACGTCCATTCGCCGCCGACATAGTGGCCGAACGTCCGGTCTCCGTCTTCCAGCCACGCGGTCGCAGCCCGGTCGTCCTCGGGCGCCGGTCCGTACTCTGGCGTCAGGAAGGCTTCGCGAACGGGGGTTATGGGCGGCTGTTGGTCGGTTGGCGTTGTCCCCATGGGTCCTCTCCGTTGCGTCACGCCGGTGTCACGCCAGCGCGTGGCGGTGGAAGGCCGAGTATCGGCCCGTGACGTGATGCTCGAGTTGCCGCTCGATGTCGGCCAGCAGCGAGCTTGCGCCGATCCGGAAGAGTCGCGGGTCGAGCCAAGCGTCTCCCAGTTCCTCCTTGATCAGAACGAGCCATGCCAGGGCGTCCTTGGCGGTTCCGATGCCCCCGGCGGCCTTCAGCCCGACACGGAAACCGGTGGCGCGACCGTACGCCCGGATCGCACGCGCCAGCACGAGCCCGACCGGGAGGGTGGCGTTCACCGCCTCCTTGCCCGTGGAGGTCTTCACGAAGTCGGCCCCGGCCATCATGGCTACGGTCGCAGCCTTCCCGACGGTGGCCAACGTCCCCAGCTCGCCCGTTCCCAGGATGACCTTGACGTGGGCGTCGCCGCACGCCTCCCGGAAAGCGGCGACTTCGTCGTAGAGGCCCGGCCAGTCCCTCCGCAGAGCCAGCCCTCTCGTGATCACGACGTCCACTTCCGCAGCACCGGCGTCCACCGACTCTCGGATCTCCGCCAAGCGCGTGGCCATGGGCGAAAGTCCGGCGGGGAACCCGGTCGAGACCGCCGCCACTGGGATTCCGCTGCCCTCCAGAGCCCGGACAGCCTCCGGGACCAGCCGGTGATAGACGCACACCGCGGCGGCCCGCGCCTCCTCGGGCCCGATCCCCAGCGCCGCCAGCAGATCGCCCCGCACAGGACGACGCGCCTTTCCGCAGAGCCGCCGCACTCGCCCGGGCGTGTCGTCGCCGGCCAGCGTCGTGAGGTCGGTCGTCGCAATGGCCCGGAGCAGCCAGCCGGCCTGCATGTCCCGCTTGACTGAACGCCGCCCCGACAAGCTGGCCGCCCTCCGCTCCGCCGCGCTTCGATTGGCGCGAATGCGGCTCACCAACTCCAGGTCCAGCGACGTTCCCGGGTTGCGGACGCCGATACGGGCGGCGGGAGCGGAGTTCATGGGGCCAACGACCTCCAAGATCGGGAGGAACCGCGAGATTGGATGCACCGCCGGTAGCCGACAGGGCGCCGGAGGCGGTAGCGTGGAGCGACTCTGGGAAGCGAAGATAACGTGTCGAGGGAGTTCCCTGCGCCTGCCGAGGGGGAGCACCCTGCGCTTGCCGAGGGAGCGCCCTGCGCCTGCCGAAGAGTCGGCCCGACCACCCTGCCCACGAGGCAACGAGGATGTCCATGCCGGAGCGCAATGGAACGTACAGCCCCCCGGGGCGCTTTCCGAAGCTCGTGGTGAAGGTTGTGGGCGCCGCCGCAGCGACGTTCTACCAGGTGGACCGCCACGGTCCGGCTCTCCCCGAAGGTCCGCTGCTCGTCGCGGCGAACCATCCCAACAGCCTCCTCGACCCGATCCTCGTCTTCCGTTGCAGCGAGCGAGCCACCCGTCCACTCGCCCGCGCCCCGCTCTTCGACAAGACCCTGCTGGGGACGATCCTGCGGGCACTGGGCGCCATCCCGGTGCACCGTCGCGAGGACGACCCGGAGAAGATGCACCTCAACGAAGGGATGTTCCGCGAAGCGACCTCCGTTCTCCTTCAGGGAGGCGCGATCCAGATCTTCCCCGAGGGCCGCAGCCACTCCCAGTCCAGCCTGGCGCAGTTCCGCACCGGGGCGGCCCGCATCGCCCTGCGCGCCGAGGACGCCGCCGACTGGGGTCTGGGCCTCTCCATCGTGCCTGTGGGGATTACGTACTCGCGCAAGGAGCGTGCCCGCACCTCCGTCGCCGTCCGCTTCGGTCCTCCGCTCTCCTGCGCCGACCTCCAAGACGCCTACCGCCACGACCCGATGCTGGCGGCCCGAATGCTGACCCGGCGCCTCCGGAGCGCCGTGCGCGCCCTCACCCTCAACTTCGCCGACCCCCGCGACCGCAAGTTGGTGGAGATCGCGGAACAGATGTACGTGCGTCAGTCCCGCTGGGTCCCGTGGCGTGCCCGGGAGCGGCTGGGGACCCGCTTCCCGCGCCTCCAGCGCTTCGCCGCTGGCTTGGAGTGGATCCGTCGCGAGTCGCCGGAGGAACACGAGGCGCTGGTGGCCAAGGTGGAGCGCTACGCGGCCCTCCACGCCTACGTCGGAGCAGGGAAGGGGGATGTGCCCCCGCGCTACGCCCTGACCCCGGTCGCGCACTACATCGCGGTTCGAGGGACGGTCCTGCTCCTGGTGTTCCCCGCGGCGCTCGCCGGAGTCCTGGTCTGGGCGCCGGTGGTGCGTCTCCCGGCGTTCGTGGTCGCCCGCGCCAAGCCGGACTTCGAGGTGGAGGCCACCTACAAGCTGGCGACGCTGCTCTTCGGAGGCGCGCTGGCGTGGGCGTTCTGGGTCGCGGCGGCGTACGTGGCAGGCGGCACGACGGCGGCAGTGGGCGCCGCCCTGGCAGCCCCGGTCTGCGGCTACGCTGCGGTGCAGTGGCTGGAGCTGGTCAAGGAGGTGCGCGAGGACGCCGCGCTCTTCCTCCGCCTCCAGGGCCGTCCGGACGTGCGCCGCCAGTTCGCCCGCCTGCGTAGGGAGCTGGCGGCCACCTTCCATCGGGTGGAGCGACGCTTGCTGTCGTCCCAGGATCGTGGCAACGTGTCGCCTTCCCGGTCGGCACCGAGCGGATGAGTAGCGGGTGCGGATGAGCAGCGGGGGCGGATCGGGGCTGGTGTCCCGTCTGGTCTTCAAAACCAGTGTGTCCGGCTAGACCCCGGACGGGTGGGTTCGATTCCCACACGCCCCCGCCATCGCTACCGCCCTCGCCATCGCCGCGCCGCCATCACCCGCGCCCGCGTCATCGTCGCGCCGCCCGGACGGACCCCGCGCTATCTTCCGTTCATGAGCACCAGGGCCGTCCCCGTCGTCGTGAACCCCGCTGCGTCGGGGGGGAGGGGGCGGAAGGCCGCTCGCAAGCTTGTGGCGGCCCTCGACGCCGGCGCGGTCCCCCGGCAGCTCCGCTTCACCGAAGCGCCGGGCCACGCGGTCCAGCTTGCCGCCGAAGCGGCGGACGACGGAGCGGAGCGGATCGTGGTCGTGGGCGGAGACGGCACCGTTCACGAGGTGGCCGCCGGCCTCCTGGACAGCGGGCGGAGCTCCCTGCCGGCCGTGGCGGTCTTCCCAGTCGGCACGGGCAACGACTTCTTTAGAATGATCGACCGAGCCGGCGGGGGCCGATCTCCCGGCGGGGGCCGATCTCCCGGCGGGGGCCGGTCTCCCGAGGTGGGCCGATCTCCCGAGGCGGTCGTAGCCACCTTGCAGAGCGGCAGGGTGGAGCGTTTCGACGTGGGACGAGTGCGATGGGAGGGCGGCGAGAGGGTGTTCGTGAACCTGCTGGGAGTGGGCGTCGACGTGGAAGTGCTGCGCCGGCGCGCCAAGTACTCCCGACTCCGGGGACTCGCCCAGTACCTGGCGGCATTTCTGGACGCGATCTTGTCGTTCGAGCCGCCGGACCTGCGGGTCGAAGTCCAGGACGGTGCCGAAGTCCAGGACGGCGCCGAAACCCAGCACGGAGCCGGCGACGCCGAGATGCTCTCGGGGCGGACGACCCTCCTGGCCGTCACCGTCGGCCCCTCGATCGGAGGAGGCTTCATGATCAACCCAGACGCCTCTCCCGCCGACGGCAAGCTCGACCTCTGCCGGGTGAACGCTCTGCGCTGGCGGCAGGTCGCCGGCTTGGTGCCGCAGGTCGTCCGGGGGAGACACGCCGACTCGCGCCATGTGACGATGCGCCGGATCGAGCGCGCCTCCATCCGCGCCGCCGGGGGCCAGCCGATCCACTTCGAGCTGGATGGCGAACTCGTTCCGCAGACCGCTCGCGAGCTCCGGGTCCAGGTCCTCCACCGTGCACTCCCCGTGCTGGTGCCCGCCGATGGCTGATGGCTGACCGTCGCCGGTGGGATCGGGTTGCGGACCCCCGCTCGGGGGCCGTTTTCACGGTGCCTGCCTCCCTCGTCGTACCTGCCTCCCTCGTGCCTGTCGCTCTCGCTGGGGCTGCCGTGCCTGTCGTCCTTGCCGTCCTCGCGCTCCTCGGCCCGCCACCGGCCGCCGCCCTCGCCCAGGAGCCGCCGGACTCGCTGGCCGCCGCGCAAACGCCTCCCGACTCTGTCGAAGCCACGCCCGACACGGTGGAGGCCGCACCCGACACGGTGGAAGCCGCACCCGACTCTGCCTCCCCCCCGGGCCCGAACACCCGCGGCGCCTTCATACGGGGCGTGATGCTACCCGGATGGGGCCACACCGTCTCCGGCGCGACGGGTCGCGGCGCCTTCTACTTCGGCGCGGAGTCGCTGGCGGCGTGGATGCTGTTCAAGACGCGGCGCAGGCTTACCGCGGCCCGGGATCAGGCGGGCCTTTTGGAGAGGCACCTCACCGCCGAGCTGGCCGCCCAGGGCACGACCGACCCGGAAGAAGTCGAGCAGGCGCTGGAGGCCGACGACGAGATCGCTCGGGCGCGGGGCCTAGTCTCCGCCCGAGAGGACCAGCAAGAAGACTGGCTGGCTCCGGTGATCTTCATCATGCTGGTGTCGGGCGTGGACGCCTTCGTCTCGGCCCACCTCCAGGACTTCCCCGAGCCGCTGACGATCGAGGGCGATCCCTCCACCGGCCGCGTGGAGGTCGGCATCCGCGTGCCCCTGGGGCGGAAGCGGCCCCGACCAGGAGCTACCCCTCCCACTCCCGGAGTTCGGGCGCCCCGGACTTGGCGATGACGACGTAGGAGCGGTGACCCACCCAATCCCCCGAGTTGACGTAGTAGCGGCCCGGCGCGGTCTCCCGCACGACGGGGACGTGTGTGTGGCCCATGGCGACGATCTCCAGCTCCGGGTCGTCCTCCAGCTGGCCGGCTGCCCAGCGAGCCAGAAACGCCGCCCGCCGTCCCGGCCTGGACCTAGGACCCCGGTCGACCTGGTCGCGGGTGCCGGAGACGGTCCGAGCGGCCCACGCGCCCACATCGGGGTGAACCCATCGGAAGAGCCAGCGGGTCACCCGCCCCCGCAGAACCCACCGGAGGAGACGGTAGCCCAAGTCGCCCCTGCCCAGCCCGTCGCCGTGGGCGAGGAGCACCTGCCGACCGGCCAGCCGGAGCCGCACCGGGTCCTGATGGAACTCGACGCCGATCCGCTTCCGCAGGAAGTCGCCTCCCCACCAGTCGTGGTTGCCGCCCATCAGGAGGACGGGCACGCCCGCTTCCACCAGCTCCGCCAGGAGCGCCAGGACCCGGACGTGCTCGCCGGGTATCACGGTTCCGTACTCGAACCAGAAGTCGAAGAGGTCGCCGTTGACCACCAGCCGGCTCGCCGATTCCTTCACGTGGAGGAGCCAGCGGCGGAAAGCCGCCTCGGTAGCGGGTGGCACGGCGCCCAGATGGACGTCCGACACGAGAAAGACGGGCTTGGACGGCATGATCGGCGAAGCTAGAGCGAGAGGGGGAAGGGGGACAGGCCGCGGCGACGCGGGAAAGATCACCACCGCAAAGATCGCATCCGTGCGGATCTCAGCCGTGTGCATCGCGGTCCTCGCGGTTGCCGCCGGGTGCCGTCCAGCGCTGCCTCTTCCAGGACCGCCGTCGCCAGGAACGGCAAGCATCCGCGACCCCCTTCTTGTCGCCCAGGCTTCGAGCCGCCCGCGCCAGCCGAGCCGGCTCCTGTTCTCCTGGAGCGTCCGCGAGCCCGACTTCCGCGGATCGGGTGCCGGCGTGGCCCGACTGGAGCCTCCCGACAAGGCCCGCCTCGACCTCTTTCTCGACAACGGAGAGACAGCGGGCATCGCCGTCCTGGTGGGAGACGACTTGCGGATTCCAATCGCCGTCCCCGACGACCTGATCCCGCCGCCGCCCCTCCTCTGGGCCGTCTTCGGCGTCTTCCGCCCCGGGCGCGGTGCGGCACTCGTGGACGGTGCCGTCGCCGATGGTACGCTGACGGTGGAGTACGACCTGCCCACCGGCGAACGCGTGCGCTTCCAAGTCCGAGGCGGAACCGTCCGGCAAGCCGTTCTCCTGCAGGACGGCCAGGTGGTGGAGCGCGTCGAAGCGTCGGAGCGCGGTGACGGCTCCTACCCACAACAAGCGACGTACCGCAACTTTCCAGACTATAGAGAACTGAAGCTCCAACTGGAGTCGTTCGAGAATGCGGACCCCTTCCCGCCGGACATATGGAGTCCTCCCGGTGCGTGACCGCCGTCGAGTCCCAAACCGCCGTCACCAGATGGCCTCGGTGCTGGTCCTGGTCGCCACCATCCTCCTGACGGGCTGCAACTACTCCTTTCGCAGCGGGGCGGGGGTACCGGAGCACGTCCGCACCTTGGCGGTTCTTCCGTTCGAGAACGACACCAACCGCTTCGAGCTCACCCAGGAGGTCCACGACGCCCTCGTTCGACGACTCCCCCGGGCGCTGGGCCTCACTACCGCCGGCGAGGAGGCGGCCGACGCCGTGGTCACCGGCACGATCCTCAGCTACGACCTCTCCGCACCCCTCTACAGCCAGGGAGACCAGGCGGGGAGCGTCCAAGTCCTCCAGCGCCAGGTGATTCTGGTGGTCGAGGTGGAGTTGCTGGACCGGGCGGAGAACCTGATCTTGTGGGACCAGTCGTCGCTCCGCGTCCAGGGACAGTACTTGGACGCCTCCGAAACCGAGGAGACGGGGCGGACCGAAGCGATCGAGCTTCTCGTTCAGGAAATTGTGGACGGCGCCCAATCCAACTGGTAGATTCGCCCCAATCCCAAGGCGGGCGCCTGCCGGAACTGTCGGCGGACGCCTGCCGAAACCGTCGAACTCCCAACCACCCCTAGCCCTCACACGGAGGCCAGCCACGTGATCCGAGCGGCCGGACTCTGGGTCGTCCTCTTCGCCTTGTGGCTGCTGCTCTCCGGCCACTACGAGCCGCTGTTTCTGTTCTTCGGCGTGGCGACCTGCACTGTGGCGGTGGGAGTGGCGGTTCGCATGGGCACGCTGGACGAGGAGTCCGCTCCGTTCCGCTTGGCGTGGCGGGCCGTTGCGTACTTTCCCTGGCTGGTCTGGGAGATCCTCCGCTGCAACGTCCAGGTGGCGCGCACGATCCTGTCCCCCAAGCTCCCCATCGACCCGGCGACCGTCCACTTCCGTGCCTCCCAGCGCACCGATCTGGGGAGGTTCGTCTACGCCAACTCCATCACCCTCACTCCGGGCACAGTCACGACCGGCGTCGCGGGCGACGACTTCGAGGTCCACGCCCTCTCCCGAGGACTCGTGGACGGTTCCGAAGAGAACGACATGAACCGTCGCGTGGCGTCGCTCGAAGGCGAAGGCGGGGCTTCCTGACAGTGTTCGCTGTCGCCGCCGTCGCACTGCTGGTGGCCATGGCCATGGCCGTGGCCCGAGCCCTGATGGGACCCACCGCCTACGACCGGGTCCTGGCGATGAACAACATGGGCACCAAGACGGTGGTGCTGATCGCGGTGCTCGGATTCCTGTCGGGGCGTCCGGACTTCTTGGACCTGGCTCTGGTGTACGCCCTGATCAACTTCATCGGGACGGTGGCGGTCCTGAAGTACATCGAGTACGGGGACTTGGGCGCGGCGAAGCGCACAGACGGCGGGACCGGGGCCTGACGATGGACACGGCGGTGCACCTGCTCAGCTGGGGACTCGTCCTGGCAGGGGCGTTCTTCATGCTCACCGGCGCGCTCGGGCTCCTCCGGTTCCCCGACGTCTTCACCCGGATGCACGCAGCGGGGATGACCGACACCATGGGCGCCGGGCTGATCCTGGCCGGGCTCTGCTTCCAGGGAGACGGCATCACCGCGGTGCGCCTCCTGCTGATCCTCGGCTTCCTATGGTTCACCAGCCCCGTCTCCACCCACGCACTGGCCCGAGCCGCCCTTCAGGGAGGGTTGCGCCCCGTGGTGGGGAGGGGCACTCAGCCCGACCCGGCCCAGCCCTCCGCGCCTCCCGCGCCCTCCGCGCCATCTGCGCCCTCCGCGCCTCCCGCGGACCGGCGGCCCGCTTCCCTCAAGCACCGGTAAGGAGCGCTCGCTCGTGGAGACCGCGACCGACATCGCCCTGCTGGCACTGCTGGCGGCCACGGCCCTGGGCATGGTGATGGTGCGCAACCTCTTCGCCGTGGTGATGCTGGCGGGGATCTACTCCCTCCTCTCAGCCGGCCTCTTCACAGTGATGGACGCGGTGGATGTGGCCTTCACCGAGGCGGCGGTGGGCGCGGGAATATCCACCGTCCTCTTCCTGGGCGCCTTGGCGCTGGCAGGGAGCCGCGAGAAGAAGCGAGCCCGCGCCGGAAGGATGCAGCTCGTGCCGCTGGCGGTCGTGCTGGTCACCGGGGCGGCACTGATCTACGGCACGATGGACCTGCCTCCCTTCGGCGACGGCGACAACCCGGTCCACCACCACGTAGCCGACCACTACCTGGAAGAGACCTACCACGAGATCGGCGTGCCCAACGTGGTCACCGCGGTGCTGGCGTCCTACCGGGGCTACGACACCATGGGCGAGACGACGGTGGTCTTCGCCGCCGCTGTGGGCGTCCTCCTCCTGCTGGCCGGCCGCGCCCGGCGACGGACCGACGCGGCCGCGCCCCCGGGCGAAGCCGCGCTCCCCCACGCGACGAAACCCGAATGAGAGAGGAGCTGATCCTTCGCGTGGGCGCCAAGGTCCTGGCGCCGTTCATCGTGGCGTTCGCCCTCTACGTCCACTTCCACGGCGACTACAGCCCCGGCGGCGGCTTCCAGGCCGGCGTGATCCTCGCCGCCGCCTTCGTCCTTCTGACCCTTGTGTACGGCGTGGAAGCGGTCCAGCGCGTACTGCCGCCTCGCTTCGTGCAGGCGTGCGCGGCCCTGGGCGTCCTCCTCTACGGCGGCACCGGCGTCGCCACCATGCTCCTCGGCGGCAACTACCTGGGCTACGGCGTCCTGGCCCACGACCCGGAACACGGCCAGCACTACGGCATCCTGCTTGTGGAGGCGGGCGTCCTGATCACCGTCTTCGGCGTCATGGCGACGATCTTCTACCTGTTCGCGGGCAGAAGGGGCGCCACCCGTGCGACCGACGCCGCCAGCACGGAGGAGGACGACTCGTGAGCCTCTCGCAAGCCGTCGGGAGCTACAACTACTGGATCGTCGTCGTCCTGATGATGACCGGCTTCTACATCCTCATATCTCGGGGCAACCTGATCAAGAAACTCGTTGGCCTGAATGTATTTCAGACTTCCGTCTTCATGCTTTACATCAGCCTCGGGAAGGTTGCCGGAGGCACGGCTCCGATCCTAGTGGACGACCCGGAGGCGATCTACTCTAATCCGCTTCCCCATGTGCTCATCCTCACCGCCATCGTCGTGGGCATCGCTACCACGTCGGTAGGACTGGCGCTAGCGGTGCGGATCAAGGAGGCGTACGGAACGGTGGAGGAAGACGAGATCAGCGAGATCGAAGCCGAGATGGACGGATGAAGATCGCCGACCACCTCCCGATCCTTCAGGTCGTCGCGCCCCTCCTGCTGGCGCCGCTATGCGCCCTGGTGCGAAGCCGGCGGCTCGCCTGGGGATTCGCCGCCGCGGGAAGCGTGTCGGCACTGGTTGTCAGCCTGCGCCTGCTGTCGGTGGTGTCGAGTTCGGGAACGGTCTCGTACGCAATCGGCGACTGGGCGCCTCCCGTCGGAATCGAGTACCGCATCGACATGGTGAACGCCTGGGTCCTGGTGATCGTCTCCACGATCGCCGCGGCCGTGGCGTTCTTCGCCCGGGTCAGCGTCGAGGCCGAAGTGGACGAACGTCGCATCCCGCTCTTCTACGCCGCCTACCTCCTCTGCCTCTCCGGACTGCTGGGCATCGCGGCCACCGGCGACGTATTCAACGTCTTCGTCTTCTTGGAGATCTCGTCGCTGTCGGCCTACGCCCTGATCTCGCTGGGCCGCGACCGCCGCGCCCTCACGTCGGCGTTCCGCTACCTGATCATGGGCTCCGTCGGCGCCACCTTCATCGTCATCGGGATCGGCCTCCTCTACGCGGCCACGGGCACCCTGAACATGGCGGACCTGTCGGCGATCCTCCCCCAGGTCTGGGACGCCCGCACGGTCAGGGTCGCGTACGGCTTTCTGGCGGTGGGGTTCTGCCTCAAACTGGCGCTCTTCCCCCTCCACATGTGGCTACCCAACGCCTACACCTTCGCGCCGTCTGCGGTCACCGCCTTCATGGCGGCCACGGCGACGAAGGTGGCGGTGTACATGCTGCTCCGCTTCTTCCTGACGATCTTCGGCCCCGCCTTCTCCTTCGACGTCATGGCGCTGGACCGGCTCCTCCTGCTCCTGGCGCTGGCCGCGATCGCAAGCATGTCCCTGGTGGCGATCTTCCAGGCGGACGTGAAGCGGCTGCTGGCCTACTCCTCGGTGGCGCAGATCGGCTACATGATCCTGGGTCTCACCCTCGCCTCCGTGACGGGCCTGACGGCCACCCTTCTCCACCTCTTCAACCACGCCCTCATGAAGGGCGCCCTCTTCATGGCGTTGGGCTGCGTGGTCTACCGGATCGGGTCGGTCCACATCGACGCCATGGCCGGCCTGGGACGGCGGATGCCGCTGACCACCGCCGCCTTCGTGACGGGGGGACTGAGCCTGGTGGGCGTGCCCCTGACCGTCGGCTTCGTCAGCAAGTGGTACCTGATCCTAGGCGCTCTGGAGCGGGGATGGTGGCCCGTGGCGGCCCTGGTGCTGGTCACCTCCGTGATGGCGCTGGTCTACGTCTGGCGGGTCGTGGAGACAGCCTACTTCCGCCCGCCGCCTCCCGACGCCGAACCGGTGACGGAGGCGCCCGTCAGCCTCCTGGCCCCGACCTGGGCCCTGGTGGTCCTGAACATCTACCTGGGCATTGACGCCGGACGCACCGTCGGGGTCGCCGAGCAGGCTGCCCGGAGCTTGATGGGAGTCGCCCCATGAGCTTGGCGCTCGCCCTGCTGGTTCCGGCCCTGGCGACGGTGGCGATCGTCCTCTTCCGGGCCCGACCGAACCTGCGGGAAGCGGTCAGCTTGGCGGCCGCCGCAATCCTCTTCGGGATCGTGCTGCGCCTCCACAGCGCGGTGACCGACGGCGCCCGCCCGGAGCTGGTGATGGCGGAGCCGTTCCCCGGCATCCCGCTGGTGCTGGAGGCCGAGCCGCTGGGAGTCCTCTTCGCGCTGGTGGCGTCGTTCCTCTGGATCGTGACGACGCTCTACTCCATCGGCTACATGCGCGGTCACCACGAGAAGAACCAGACCCGCTTCTACGTCTTCTTCGCCTACTCCATCGCTTCGGTGATGGGAGTGGCCTTCGCGGGCAACCTCTTCACCCTCTTCGTCTTCTACGAAATCCTCTCCCTCGCCACCTTCCCCCTGGTCACCCACGCCGGGACCGAAGCCGCCAAGCGTGCGGGGCGCGTCTACCTGGGAATCCTCTTCTCCACGTCGATCGTCTTCCAGCTGCTGGCGATCGTATGGGTCTACAGCGTCGCTGGGACTCTGGACTTCCAACCCGGCGGGATCCTAGACGGGCGACTGGCGGCAGGCGCGGTCCCAGTGCTGCTGGGGCTCTTCGTCTTCGGGATCGGCAAGGCAGCGGTGATGCCCTTCCACAGGTGGCTGCCAGCGGCGATGGTGGCTCCTACTCCGGTCAGTGCTCTGCTTCACGCCGTGGCGGTGGTGAAGGCCGGCGTCTTCGCAGTCCTGAAGGTGACCGTATACGTGTTCGGGATCGACTTCGTGGCCGGCACGGGCGCCTCCGTGTGGCTCATGTGGGTCGCCGCCACGACGATCATCCTGGGCTCCCTCGTGGCGTTCACCAAGGACAACCTGAAGGCCCGCTTGGCCTACTCGACCGTGAGCCAGCTCTCCTACGTGGTGCTGGGCGCGATGCTCGCCAACAGCTGGGGGATTGTAGGCGGGGGAATGCACATCGCCATGCACGCCTTCGGCAAGATCACGCTCTTCTTCTGCGCTGGCGCGATCATGGTGGCGGCCCACAAGACCGAGGTCAGCCAGCTGAATGGCCTGGGCCGCACCATGCCCGTCACCTTCCTGGCGTTCCTGGTGGGCACCCTATCGATCGTCGGACTTCCCCCCGCCGGGGGCTCGTGGAGCAAGTGGTTCCTGGGCATGGGTGCGCTTGATGCGGGGCAAGCGGGACTGGTGGCGGTGCTCATGATCAGCTCGCTGCTCTCGCTGGCCTACCTCATGGAGATCCCCATGAAGGGCTTCTTCTACAAGCGGTCGGGCCCGCCGGGTCGCCCCGGCGTCCACGAGGCTCCCGCACCGTCGGTGGCCGCCATCGTGGTGACCGCGGCGGCGTGCCTGCTGCTCTTCGCCTACCCTGATCCCTTCTATCGCCTCATGACGATGGTCGCCGGACCGTGACGGATCGAGGCCGACCCAACAGCGTGCCCGCCCCTTGGGCCAAGCGCATCCTCCAGGGACTCTTTGCCCTCTGCGCCGTCCTCGCGCTGCTGGACGTGCCCGCGCTGATCTTGCACTGGCGTCACGAAGAGCACCCGTGGGAGGCGCTGCCAGTCCTCTACCCCCTGTGGGGCTTCGTGGGCATCTCCGTCCTGATCGTCATCTCCAAGGGACTGCGGCGCCTCGTCATGCGTTCGGAGGACTACTACGAGGCCGGTGCCTCTCGGGCGGACGCCTCCCGGCCCAGCGCCTCTGGGGCGGACGCCTCCCTGGCGAGTGCCTCCGTGGCCGAGGAAGGGGACCATGCTGGGTAGCGTTCCCCCGTTTCTGATCTTCTTCGCCGGTGCCGCGCTGGTGCCGCTGGTTCGAGGACCGGCCCGGAAGGCGCTCCTCCTGCTCGTGCCCGTCGTCGGCGCGCTGAACGTTTGGGGCCTGCCGGCCGGACACGAACTGCCGTACGCCTTCCTCGGATACGACCTCCTGCCGGTGCGGGCGGACCGCCTGAGCCTTCTCTTCGGCTACCTCTTCCACCTAGCGGCGTTCATCGCCGTGATCTACTCGCTGCACCTGGGCAAGAAGGACCACGACACCGTCCAGCACACGGCCGGGATGGTCTACGCCGGCAGCGCCCTGGGCGCAGTCTTCGCCGGCGACTTCATCACCCTCTTCGTCTTCTGGGAGCTGCTGGCCGTCAGCTCCGTCTTCCTCATCTGGACCCGCCGCACCCCCGCCGCTCTGCGAGCCGGCATGCGCTACCTGCTGATCCATGTGGTCTCGGGGGTGACCCTCCTGGCGGGCGCCATGGTCCTGGCCCATCAGACCGGTGATCTCTCCTTTGACTTCGTGGGACTGGATGGCCCCGCGGGCTGGTTGATCTTCTTGGCTCTCGGCGTCAAGGCGGCCTTCCCCCTGGCCCACAGCTGGCTGATCGACGCCTACCCGGAGGGGACGGCCACCGGCACCGTCTTCCTGAGCGCCTTCACCACGAAGGTGGCGGTCTACGCGCTGGCCCGTGGCTTCCCCGGCACCGAGGCTCTGGTCTACATCGGCGCGGCGATGGCGTGCTTCCCGATCTTCTACGCCGTCATCGAGAACGACCTGAGGCGCACTCTGGGCTACTCGATGATCAACCAGATCGGCTTCATGGTCTGCGGCATCGGCGTCGGGAGCGCCTTGGCGGTGAACGGCGCCGTGGCTCACGCCTTCAACGACGTGCTCTTCAAGGGCCTCCTCTTCATGTCCATGGGCGCGGTTCTCCACATGACGGGGAAGACCAAGGCCTCGGAGCTGGGGGGTCTCTACAAGACGATGCCGATCACCGCCACGCTGTGCATCGTCGGAGCCGCGTCGATCTCCGCCGTCCCCCTCTTCAACGCCTTCGTCTCCAAGTCGATGATCATGTCGGCCCTCATCGAAGACGGTCACCTGTGGATCTGGCCGGCCATGCTCTTCGCATCCGCAGGGGTGGTGGAGCACGCGGGGATCAAGATTCCCTTCTTCGCCTTCTTCGCCCACGACTCGGGGATCCGCACCCGAGAGCCTCCGCGCAACATGCTGGCGGCGATGGGCGTGGCGGCGGCGGCGTGCATCCTGATCGGCGTCCGTCCCGGACTCCTCTACGACGTGCTGCCCTTCCCGGTGGACTACCAGCCCTACACCTGGGGACATGTCCTCACGCAACTGCAGCTATTGGCCTTCGCCATCGGGGCGGTGGCGGCCTTCCATCTTTGGAAGAGATACCCGGCCGAGATCCCGTCGGTGAACCTGGACGCCGATTGGAGCTACCGTCGAGCGGCGCCCTGGCTGGTGCGACGGGTGGGCGGGGCGGTGGCGTCGGCGGACGCGGCGTTCCGTCAGGTGGTGACGGGCGGCGTGCGCAGCGCCCTCCGCGGCGCCTTCCGCATCCACGGTCCGTGGGGCGTGCTGGCCCGATCCTGGCCGGCCGGAAGCATGGTGTTGTGGGTGGCGATCGTCCTAGCCGCATTCCTCCTCTTCCACTTCCTCTGACGCTGGCGACTCCATGCCGCGCCTAAAGATCGGCGTCTACGGACCAGCGGCGCGGAAGGGACTGGAAGGGGTCCTGCGAGGTGGGGCCCGGGTGGGTGCCGACGTTCGCTCCGTGGGCTTCGGCGGATCGTCGCAGACGGGTTCGGACGGCGTTCCCGAGTGGCTGCAAGTGCTCGTGCAGGAAGACGTGGACTTGGCGCTCTGCCCCTTGGAGGCGGTGCGGGAGACTCTCGACGACCGGATCGCGATCGTGGGCGTTCCCGAGCGCGGCGACCCTCGGGACGTGGTGCTCGGCCGCGCGGGCGGCCGTGAGGGCGAGCACCTCCCCTCGCTGTCTGCACTTCCACCGGGAGGCGCGGTGGCGGTGGCGGACGTGCGAGCCGCCGGGCTGCTGGCCGCGCGCCGCCCCGACCTGAAGCCGGTCCCGGCCGGCGAGCTTGCCGACGACCTGGCCCGGCTGGACGACAGTCGCTTGGCGGCCGTGATCGTGTCGCGCAACCGCATCGCAGGCACGTCCGACGAGCGGCGGATCGGCGAAGTCCTTTCCCCAGAGGAATGGGTGCCAGCGCCGGGCCAGGCCGCCCTGGCCATCTTGGCGCGGCGCGGAGAGGCCGGGACGATCGAGGTCGGGGGACGGCTGGTCAACCGGGAGATCACCCGCGCGGTACGCGCCGAGGTGGCGGCAGCGCGTGGCCTGACGCTGCCCCGGGACCGCGGCTTGGGCGTTGCCAGCTTGCCGTTCCCAGGAGGAGTGCGCCTTCGGGGGATCGTCGTGAGCGCCGACGGGCGCCGCTTCGTTCGAGCCGCAGTCACGGCCACGGAAGACGGCGCCCAGGACCCGGGGGAGTTCCTGGCCGCCGCGTTGCGCCAGCGAGGAGCGGAGCTGGACTTCGGGGCCGGCGCCGACACGAGTTTGCCGTGACGGCCGCCCCGGGCTCTGCCAGCTTGCCGGGCCTACCCAGACCGCCAGACGCCAAGGTTCTCCGTCGCGCCGACGCCGTGGCGCGCTTCGGCCCAGGCCGGTCCTTCCGGCTCGTCTTCACCAACGGCTGCTTCGACCTCCTGCACCGAGGCCATGTGGAGTGCTTGGACCGCGCGCGCCAGATGGGCGACGCGCTGGTGGTCGCCGTCAACACCGACGCCTCCGTGAGAAGGCTGCGCAAGGGAGACGGCAGGCCCTTCGTGAGCGAGGGCGACCGGGCCGCCGTCGTTGCGGCGCTGGAATCGGTGGACGGCGTGACCCTCTTCGACGAAGACACTCCCGAGAGACTGGTGGCGGCGCTGCGCCCAGACGTCTTGGTTAAGGGAGGCGACTACGAGCCCGGTGCGGTGGCCGGCGGCGCCTTGGTGGAGAGCTGCGGAGGCGTGGTGACCACAGTCCCCTTGGTGGAGGGCTGCTCGACCACGGCGCTGGCGGAACGGATCCGTCGAAGCGGCTGATGGGGCAGAAGCTGCTCCTGGCGACGAGGAGCGCCCACAAGGCGGCCGAAGTACGCCGGATCATCGCCGCTGCCGAAGCCGCGTTGCTCCTTCACCCCCCGCGCCTGCGCTTGGTGGGGCTGGATGAGGCGGGCATCCCAGAGTCCCCGGCAGAAGACGACCTGGAGCGGTTCGACACCTTCGAGGAGAACGCCGCCGCCAAGGCGGAGTGGTTTGCCGTGCTCTCCGGGATTCCCACCGTCGCCGACGACTCGGGCCTGGAGGTCGACGCGCTGGGCGGGCGCCCCGGGGTGCGCACGAAGCGCTTCGCCCCTGTCGGCGCCTACCCGGACCTATCCAGAGACGCGGCGAACAACCGCCACCTCCTTCGCCTGATGGAGGGCGTGCCTCCAGCCCGCCGGGGAGCCCGGTACGTCTGCGTAGCGAGCTTGGCGGTGCCGGGGGGAGCGGCCGCTCTCGCTCCTGCCAGCTTCCGAGGCGAAGCCCCGGGCTCGGTCCTGGAGTCCGGTCGAGGATCAGGCGGATTCGGCTACGACCCGATCATCCTCGCCGCCCCCACCGACCGCACTTACGCCGAGCTCACTCCCGAGGAGAAGGACCAGCGCAGCCATCGCGGCCAAGCCTTTCGCGCCCTGGCACACCACTTGGCTCGCGGCGCCTGACGTGTGCGACGCGGCCCCGATGTGGCCGTGGCCCCTTGAAGTGCAACGCGGCCCTTGGTGTGCACGCGGCCCATGACACCCCCTGATGTGCATGCGTGGCCACGAAACTTCCTCCATTTTGGTAGCATTTTACCTCCATTCCTCCGTTTTACTACCAAAATGGAGGCAAACTGCCGAGATACCCCCCCAGGGGATACCCCTTCCTTCCCCCTCCCTCCTTCCCCTGGAGGTTACAGCGGTCACGTGCCTCCTGCGCTTTTCGTGGCGAAGACCAACCTTCCCTGCGCGGGCAGGATTCGGGCGACCACCCAGTAGACCGCGAAGTGCATCGGCAGCGCGAACGATGCCCACTCCCGGGTGTCCTGCGACACGCCAGGGACAAAGGAGAGGAGGAGGGCCGCCAAGGCCAGCGTTAGCGTCGCCAAGGCCAAGCCTCGGGTTCGGGAGCCGGTCTCCCACCGCCAGGAGGCCCGTGGGAGCAGGAACACCAGCACTAGCGCCACGGGACTGAAGACCAGGATGTTGCGGTTCCAGTACAGGAAGTCGTGGTCGGTCCAGTGCATGTACAGGAGCAGAGCCGAGACGAGGGAGCAGACGCCGCACCACACTGTGCACGCCACGCCCAGGGCGATCCTTCCGGTCCTGCTTCCGCTGCCGGCCCAGTACCCCGCCATCGTCAAGACGATCGCCACGACGATGCCGAACATGGGGAAGAGCACGTTGAACGGCGGTGGGGCGTCCAACTCGGGTTCCCGGTCCGACTCCACCCAGAGCTCCTGCGAGCGCACCAGCGGAGTTCGGGTTCCGTCGGGCCGGACGATTGTGGTCTCCGCCAGAGCGTCCCGCAGCTTCATCGGAACCCACATCTCCTCCCAGGGACTGGTAGCTTCGTCGCCGCGAGGACCCACCAGCAGCTGCAGTCCCAAGTACGCAACGGCGTTGGGGGCGGTCAGCCGGCGCGTGTGGTCACGCCAAGTTGCGCGCGAAGGTTCCCCTTCCGTCGCGGCTCGCAGCTGCCCGTCGAGGACCGCGTCGAGGACGTCGCGCAACTTGGTGGAGCAGTTGTTCAGGTAGTAGTGGTAGCGGTACTCGCGGTTCTCCGGCAGCGCCGCCGTTCGGAGACCCTGGAGCAACTCCGCGCGCTGCGCTGGGTCCAGGGCCAACTCCTGGGCCCAGACCGGCCGGTTGGCGGCACGGGCTCCAGAGAGCGTCGCGTCCAGAGGTCGAGCGTCGACCCAGTAGGTCATCCGGCCCTGGACGAACCGCCACGCGAAGCCCGGTGCGCCGAAGTCGAAGATTCCGTAGTTGAACGCGGCCTCGTAGCCCGTCGCCGAGTCCCGTATCAGGAGCGCGTTGTGGCCGAAGAGCTCCCAGAGCCGGTCCCCCGGACCCACGGTGAGCAGGTGAACGGAAAGCGATGCGCCCGGGACGGATGTGGCCGTCGCGTCCGGTTCACCGGCCGGGACATCCTCCTGCGCCGCAACCAGCGGCTGGCCGAAGACGCCCAGCCCCGACGCCAGAGAGGTCGCCAGTACTGCGACCGCCGTCCGTCCTACCGCGTCGCGGCAACGTCCTACCATGTGGCGGCAGAATTCGCGACGTTTCACCAACGTGCGCAGCCAACGGCGGGGCGTGGCGCAGCTCGGTAGCGCGCCTGCTTTGGGAGCAGGAGGTCCCCGGTTCGAATCCGGGCGCCCCGACTGCCGCTGGCCAGACCCTCTAGGGCGAGAGGCTCAGGCCGAAGATCAGGAACGACCGCTCCGTATCCGGGTTCAAGACGTAGCCGACGTTGACCGGCAGCGAGAAGGAGTCGGTGATCTCGATAGGCTTGCCCACCGTGATCCCCACGTTGACCAGCGCCGCTCCGTCGGTCCCGTAGAACTCGCTTTCGCCACCCACTAAGCCGGCGTGAATCCGCACCTCCGCGCCCTCCACCTCGAAGGGCACGCCCGCTTCCACGTACAGCGATCTCTCGCGACCCTCGTCTTCGTGCTCTGTGTCGGGGGAGAACGCCAAGCCGGCCAGCAGGTCGATCTTCCCCGAATACGACACGTAAGGCTCGAAGGTGTGGGCGCGCCGGTTCAGGAAGCCGAAGCCTCCGTCAGGCCAACCTGGCTCGGGCGACGGGAAGTAGTAGTCGGTCACCCCGATCGTCACGGGCCCGAAGCTGTACGAGACGTAGAGGTCGCTCTCGTTGGCGCCGGCACCGTCGGAAGACACCGACCACGACGCCCACGCCCCGGCCTCGAAGCCGCCGTGGGCGAAGGAGAGGGAAGGCTGGATGGACATGGACTCGCCGAAGTCGGCGCCGCGCCAGACGTAGCGGCTCACGATATCGGCGCCGATTCCGAACGACTGGCCGCCGAGCGGGGCAGCACCGACCGACGAAGTGGCGAGAACGCCGAGGACGGCGAGGAGGAGCGGGTGGCGAAGGCCGAAAACGGATTTGCAGTTCATGCGAGGACTCACCTTGTGCTTGCGAAGGGGGGCTTGGATGGAAGGAAGTATAGCCGGAGAACAGCTTGGAACAGTGCGAATTACTCTGATTCGGGGACGAACGCAACCCCTCCTGGGGCGAACGCACCCCCGCCCGACGATTCGGGGCCGTGCGCCGACGATTCGGGGCTAGGCCCGCGACGAGTCACGGCAACGGTGGTGTCCAGCACGGAACCGGCCGACCCCTGGTAGACGCCGCGAGTCGGGGGCACGTCGGCGTAGTCCCGCCCGACCGCTACCCGCACATGACGCCCGTCCATGTCGGTGTCGTTGGCCGGATCGAAGCCCGTCCACCCCAAGCCGGGGAACCAGCACTCGACCCATGCGTGACTCTGGCCGGTGGCCGTTTCGCCCTCTGCGGGACCTAGGTAGCCCGACACGTAGCGGCACGGGACTCCCCATCCCCGAAGGATCGACGCCATCACATGGGCGTAGTCCTGGCACACGCCTTCGCCCGTCTCCAGCACGCGCTCGATAGGCGAGTCCACGGCGGTGGACCCGGGCACGTAGCGGAGGGTCTCGTGGATCTTGCCCCGCAGCGTCCGCACCGAGACCAGGGGATCGTCTCCCGGCTCGATCCTGTGCGCCGACACGAACTCCCGCAGCGCCTCGGCGTCCGGCCGGACGAAGCGGCTTCTATGCGTCATGGCCCAGAGCTCGGGCGCATCGCTCGCCCGCCGGAGGAGCTCCCAGGCGTCGGCGCCCAGCCGTTCCGGGACGGCCGCAGCGGGCCCGACCTCCACCTCGGAGCGGGCGTGAATCACCAGCCGGTCGTGATCGGCAGGCCGATCCAGAAAGTGACCCCGGTTGCCGAAGCCGTCCGCGAAGCTGAAGAGAGTGCCCGCCGGGTCGGTGCCCACCGAGAACTCCCGCACGACCTGCTGCCGATCCTGAATCGGGCGCAGGTACAGCGTCATGACCGAGAGGCGCACGGGCCGCTCGTACCGGTACTCGACCCGGTGCTCGACGGAGTAGTGGGCCGTCGCTGCCGCGTGGGAGCCCGTCGCCGCGTGGGACGCCGTCGCTGCCGCGTGGGAGCCCGTCATGGGGCCGTCCCCAGCGCCGAGTACTCCACATAGGTGCCCATGATCAGGTCGTGCAGCGCGGCTCCGTTCCGCTCCACGGTCGTGAAGAAGCCGCCGTCGCTGGACTCGTCCTCCCAGGCCGCCCCACTGGCCCGTGCGCCCGGCTCCTCGATCTCGACGGACGCCGCCAAACGCAGGGCCGACCGATGGGGAGCGCCGAGGGGGTAGCGCGCGCCTGCGGGATCGATCCCGGCCAGCAGGTCGCCGATCTGCTGGACGCAGAAGCGCAGGGAGCGGGCGAGCTCGGGGTTGCGGACCAGCAGGTCCAGGACCCGCCCTCGGCGAACGGACATGGAGTGGGCCCGGCAGTAGAGTTCGTAGGCTCCGCAGATGCGCAGCAGGTCGGACCAGGCCAGGACCAGCACTGTCCCGTCGCGCCGTCCGTGGTCGTTCCACGTGTCCAGCAGAAGGGCGTGCTGGCCGAGGCGCTCCACGAACCGGCCCAGCATCAGGAAGCGCCAAGCGTCGTCTCGGGGCATCCGGTCGTCCACTACGCCGGCCAGGAGCCGCATCCGGTCCACCACGTCGGCAACCAAGCTGGCGGGTCCGGTGGCCCACGCCTCGGCGAAGTCCCGCTCCTGAAGCCAGAGGAAGCCCTGGTTCAGGCACGTCCACACCCGCAGCGGCAGCTGAGGCCGGACCTGCCTGGCGTTCTCTCGGGCCGCGCCCCAGCAGGAAAGGATCGAATCCCGGTTCGTCACCGCCTCCACCAAGTTGCCGGCCAGCGTGTAGGCGTCGGCGACCAGGAAGACTTCGGCTTCGTCGGCGTCCTCCGAGACGTCGGGCGCCGGCTGACGCAGAGACCGGTAGATCGCGCTCCACTGCACCGCCAACTCGTCCGCCGGCGTGTCCACCAAGCACCGGAGCTGGTGATCCAGCAGACGGGCGGTGTGCTCCGTCCGCTCCAGGTAGCGGCCCATCCAGTAGAACTCCCCCGCGACTCTCGCCAGCATCGGCGCTTCTCCCCCCTAGATGCCCTAGGCCTTGAGGACCCAGAGGTCCTTGCAGCCGCCGCCCTGGCTCGAGTTCACCACCAAGCTGCCTCGGCGCAGCGCCACCCGGCACAGCCCGCCGGGCACCACATGCTGTTCGTCGCGGCCCTGCAGGACGAAGGGACGCAAGTCCACATGGCGCGGCTCAAGCCGGCCGTCCACGAAGCACCCCGCCCGGGAGAGTGCCAGCACGGGCTGGGAGATGTAGTTGGCCGGGTTCGCCCGTATCCGGTCCGCGAACTCCGCCCGCTCGCTGGCCGAGGCGTGGGGGCCGATCAGCATTCCGTAGCCCCCAGAGCCGCCCACTTCCTTGACCACCACCTCGTGGAGGTGGTCCAGCGTGTACGCCAGTCCCTCCGGCTCCCGGCACAGCCGCGTGTCCACGTTGGCCAGGATCGGCTCCTCGTCCAGGAACCAGCGGATGATCCGAGGCACGTAGGCGTAGAGGCTCTTATCGTCGGCCACTCCGGTGCCCGGCGCGTTGGCCAGCACCAAGTTGCCGGCTCGGTAGGCGTGGAAGATGCCCGCCGCGCCCAGCACCGAGTCGCTGCGGAAGACGACCGGGTCCAGGAAGTCGTCGTCCACGCGCCGGTAGAGGACGTCGATGCGGCGCAGACCCGCCGCGGTACGGGCGTAGAGCGCCGCGTCGCGCACCACCAAGTCGCGACCTTCCACCAGCTCCACACCCATCTCGCCGGCCAGGAAGGCGTGCTCGTAGTACGCCGAGTTGTAGCGGCCCGGCGTGAGCAGCGCGACCCGCGGCTCGCCGCTGCCGAGCCCCAGAGACGCCAAGGTCGCGTACAGCCGACGGGCATAGCTCGACACTTCGCGCACGCCGCACTCGCGGTAGAGGGCGGGGAAGGCCCCCTTCATGGCGGCCCGACACGCCAGCATGTACGACACGCCCGACGGTACCCGCAGGTTGTCCTCCAGCACCGCGAAGCCGTCGTGAGTGCGCACCACGTCGGTTCCGCACACCGACACGTAGACGTCGTGGGGGACCTTGAGGCCGCGCATCTCCATGCGGTACTGGGGACAGCCGAACACCAGGTCGGGAGGCACGACGCCGGCCCGAACGCAGCGCGCCTCGTGGTACACGTCCCGGATGAAGAGGTTGAGGGCGTGCAGCCGCTGCTTGAGCCCCCGTTCCAGGTGGTCCCACTCGGCGGAGCCGACCAAGCGGGGTACGCAGTCGATGGGGATGATCTGCTCGGTGACTTCTCGCTTGCCCAGGACCGTGAAGGTGATCCCTTCGTGGAGGAAGCGCCGGGCCACGCCGGCCTGCAAGATCGACAAGTCCTCCGGCGGAGTGGCCGCCAGCGTGGCATTCAGCTGCCGGGACATCTGCCGGGGCTCTCCGTCGTCCCGGAACATCTCGTCGTAGAAGGCCGAGTCCAGCTTGTACTCCCGGAAGGCTCCGGACCCCGCCCTCTCGCAGACGGGATCCGGAGCCGCTCGGTAGGCTCCCACTGTGCGGTTGCCCAGTGTTGTTTCGAGCTCTGGGCTGCTAGACGCCGATGCTCGCCCGATCAGGCTCCCGGTAGTCCGCAGTGTCGTCCGGGTCCACCATCAGCACGAACTCGGGGTAGGCGTCGATTCCCAGCTCGGCGGCGTCCTGTCCCAGCTCCTCCACCTGCCGGCTCACGCGCACGCCGATCGTCTTGTCCAGGATCATCCAGACGACCCAGGACACGGAAAAGACGAAGGCGCCCACCGACAGCACGCCCACGATCTGGGGCATGACTGCGGCGCCGCCGAAGAACGCGACGGCCAGCGTCCCCCAGATGCCGGCGAAGAGGTGTGCGGGCACGGCGCCGACCACGTCGTCCAGTCGCATCGATTCCAGCAGCCTCAGCCCCGCGGTGCAGATGATCGCCCCGATGGCGCCGACGAAGATCGCCTGGCCGCTGCCGATCACGTCCGGTCCCGCGGTGATCGAGACCAAGCCTGCGATCGCCCCGTTCAAGCCGGCGAATAGGTCGATGCGCCCCAGGATCGGGCGGGACACCGCCAGCGCCGCCAGGACGCCGGCCGCCGCCGCCAGGTTGGTGTCGACGATGACGTTGCTCATGGTGACGGCGCTCGTGGCGTCGCCCAGGGCCAGCACGGAGCCGCCGTTGAAGGCGAACCAGCCCATCCAGAGGATGAACACGCCAAGGGTGACGGTGGGGATGTTGCAGGGCGGGGTGGCCTTCACCGTGCCGTCGGCGCGGAACTTCCCCCATCGGGGCCCAACCACCAGGATCCCCGCCAGCGCAGCCCAGCCGCCCGTGGAGTGAACGATCGTCGAGCCAGCGAAGTCGGTGAAGCCCATCGCGGCCAACCAGCCGCCGCCCCATGTCCAAGCGCCCACTACGGGGTAGATCACCATCGTCAGGATCGCCGTGAAGGCGAAGAACGACCACAGCTTGACCCGCTCCGCCAGCGCGCCGGAGACGATGGAGGCCGTGGTGGCCACGAAGACCATCTGGAAGAACCAGTCGGACATGACGGAGTAGCCGTTCTCCAGCACCGCCGCCGTTGCCGCCGCGTCTCCGGCGAGCAACGCTTCCTCGGCCTCCGACGGCCCGTAGAGGGGGGTGAAGGTGCCGATCCAGCCACCCTCGGCCACGCCCACGTACATCAGGTTGTAGCCGAAGATGTAGAACGCCAGCCCAGCCACGGAGTAGAGGCCGATGTTCTTGAGGCAGATCACGGAGGCGTTCTTGGAGCGCACGGACCCCGACTCCAGCATCGTGAAGCCAGCGCACATCCACATGACCAGCGCGCCCCAGATCAGGAAGGAGAATGAGTTGAGGACGAACGCGGTCTCGGTGGTCTGGGCGACGGCGGCGACGGGGACGACGAGAAGCCCCAGGCCCGCCAATACGGCTCCTGCGATGCCGGCGCGCCGGGCCAAGCCGCCGCGGCCGAGGGTTCCTGCTGCGATTCCGTTCATGTGCTGTGTCTCCTGATGCTCTCCGAATAGGGGGGAGGGAGCTGATGGGGGTGCGCTCAGCGAAACGAGCGAAGAGGCGAACGGGTCATCATAAGACTTCCTGCCCAGGCCGCAAGCCCGCCCGGCTTCCCGAGCGCTTGGCCGGGTTCGCCCAACGAAGGCCGGGGTTCGCCTGAAGGAGGCTGGGTTCGCCGAGGGAGGCCGGGATTCGCCCAACGGGAGGTTGGAGATTAGATTTCTCCGACTTGGTTCCATGCCGCTCCGCATCCCCATCCAAGGACGAATCCCTACATGACCCACCTCGCCCTCCGACAGTCGGCGCGCACTCTGGCAGCGTTGGCCCTGGTTGCCGTCGCGACAGCCCCCGCCGACGCCCAGACCTTCAGCGCTCGCAACGGCTCCAGCGTCACACTGGGCGCTCGGGTCCAGGCCCAGTACGAGGTGCCTGGTCCCAGCGCAGCGCCCTCCACCTTCTTCATCCGCAGGGCCTGGGTGACGATCGACGGCTCCCTGAACGACCTGGTCGGCGGACGGCTGCAGTTCGACGCCCAGGGGTCCACGACCCTGGAAGCCTACCTGGCGTTGACGCCCTCCGAGTCCTTCCAGCTCCAGATCGGCCAGTTCAAGCGGGCCGTGTCGTACTTCTGGCTGGCGGCCAACGCCGACCTGCCCCTCATCGAGCGGGACGGGCGCGTCACGGGAATCGACGAGTGCCCCGGCGTGGGCGGCGTGTGCTCGTTCGGCAAGTTCACCTTCGGCCTGGGCCTGGACGGGTACGAACCGGGAATCCTGGCCACTGGCCGCTTTGCGAACCGGCGCCTGGGCTATCGCTTCACCCTGACCAACGGCGAGGGAATCAGCAAGAAGGACGTCAACGGCGGCAAGTCCGCCTCGGGCCGCCTCTCCTACTTCTTCGGCGAGAGCAGCCGGCTGTCCGGGTACCTGGCGATGGACGAGACCGTGGGCTCCGAGGGGCAGAACATGCGGGTTCCCGCCTACGGCATGGAGCTGGAGGTGGGGAGTTGGCGCAACGGCCCCCATCTGCTGGTCAACGGAACGACTGGCCGCAACTGGAAGGTGAACGACGACGCCGGCTTCTCGGCCTTCCAGGTGATGGGCCTGTGGTACATGCCCCTGGCGGAGGAGCGGGCCTTCGCCGCCGTGGAGCCCCTCATCAGGCTGAGCTGGGCCAGCACCGAAGACCAGGACGGCATGAACGTGAGCGGCCTAGTGGTCACGCCCGGCCTCATGCTCTACGCCGCGGGCCGAAACGGCATCTCGGCGAACCTGGACTTCTACCGGACCATCGAGGACCAGACCGAGTGGTCCTTCAAGGTCCAGGCGTTCACCTTCTTCTAGCGGGGCTGGTGGTTCTAGCCCGGGGGCTGGTGCTCTTCGAGCAGGGGCGGGCGCGGACGAGCTAGCCCCCAGCCCCAGAAGCGGGAGCTAGCTCCGGAAGCTGGCTTCGGCTTCCTGCTTGCTCCTGAAGACCTTGGTCAGGCGGGTGAAGCCGCTGACCTCCAGTACCTCGTTGATGTGCTGGGGGACGTGGCACATCGCCACGCCGCCGCCCGCCGCGTTGGTCTTCTTGATGGCGACCAGGAGGGCCCGGAGGCCTGCGCTGCTGATGTAGCTGAGGTCGGCGCAGTCCACCACCAAGCGGCTCGCGCCCCCGTCGATGATGTCGCTGAGCGCCTGGTCCAGGTCCTTGGCGTTGGCGGAGTCGACCCGGCCGTCAACCGCGGCCACCGCCAGGTTGCTGCCGGGGTCCTGATGCGTCGTCACGTTCATGGATTGCTGTTCTCCGGGGATGCCCCTATGGGCTGTGAGAGGGTGAGGCGGTTGCATCCGTCCGTCCGCTCGTATGTCAGTGTATGGACGAATGTCTTGGCGAGAAAGATACCGAGGCCGCCGATGGGCCGGTGGTCGGCATCGAGGGAGAGATCGGGTTCCTGGGCGTCGTGCAGCGGATCGAAGGCGGGTCCGTTGTCCTGGACCCGTACCCTCAGCCATCCGTCGTCCAACTCCATCGTCACCCCAATCTTCGTGTCTTCGGCGCCTTCAGGGAAGGCGTAGCTCACCACGTTGGTCAGGACCTCGTCGAGGGCGAGCTCGAAGCGCTGGGCCATCTGGGCGTCGAGTCCGTGCTCGTCGGCGAACTCGGTGAACAGGCCCAGCACGCGCCTGGGCTCCGTGTCCTCGAGCTTCACGTCCGTTTCCACCGTGGAGCGCAATCGCTTTGTCATCCGGGCCGAGCTTCCCGCCTCATGCGACATCCCGGCCGACATGGCGACGGAAGGCGTGGTACACTTGCTCCTGGGTGCTTCGCAACTTGGACTCCAGCTCGTCGAAGTCGTCGCATTCGAGGGCGTTGGCCAGCTTGCTGCGAAGCGCTTCCGGGGCCGACCGCACAGCGTCGCTGCGGCTCCACGCCAACCTCAGAAGCGCCTGGATCGAACGCTGCATCCGCACAGCGTCGGCCAAGAAGCTCGCCTCCCCGGCGTCCAGGACCCCGACGGCCGCCAGGGCCTGGAAGCATGCGATCGTGCCGCCCGCTAGTGCTTGCGGATGCTGGCTGGCGTGAAGCAGCTGAAGATACTGGGCGACGAACTCCAGGTCGACAAGTCCTCCGCGTACGTACTTGAGCTCGAAGGGCTCGGCCGACGGGTACTCGGCGGCGATTCGCTGGCGCATCTCCGATACGTCCAGGAGCAGCCGGTCCGGGTCGCGTGAACGGGTCAGGACTCCCCGGATCTCGGCTTCGACGGTCGCCATGGCGTCGGCGTCTCCGGCCACGACCCGGGCCCGTGTGAGGGACATGTGCTCCCATGTCCACGCGGCGCCGTCATGGTACTCCCGGAAGGCGCGAAGGGTGGTCGCCAGCGGCCCGCTCTCGCCGGAGGGGCGCAGCCTCATGTCCACTTCGTAGAGCTTTCCAGCGGCCGAACGAACCTGGAGGGCCGCGATCAGCCGCTGGGCCGCCCGGGCGTAGTAGCGTCGCGCGTCGAGGGGCTTGGGTCCCGTGCTCGTCGCGGTTTCATCCTCCACGTCGACGACGAAGAGAAGGTCCAGATCGGACTCGAAGGTCATCTCCAGGGCGCCCAGCTTCCCCATAGCCACCACGGCGCACGCGCTCCCGGGCACCTCGCCGTGGGGCTCGCGGAGGCTCGCCAGCGTCTCCCGGAGGAGGACGTCGATCGCCACTTCGGCGATGTGGGAGAGGGACGCGGACGCCTCGTCCACCGTGACTAGGTTCTGCAGCGTCTGGACGCCGACCTGAAAGCGACGGTCGTCCGCCCAAGCCGCCACCCGCGCCCCACGGTCCTCCTCGTCAGCAGCCTCCTCCAGATGTTCATCCAGCTCCGTCGCCAGGAACTCTCGGCCAGGAAGCGGAAGGAAGAACGCCGGGTCCAGGACCGCCTTCAGGAGACGGGGATGAGCGCCCAGCGTGTCGGCGATCCTGGGGGCGCTTCCCATCACGACGGCGATGAGGTTCAGCAGCCAAGTATTCGCCCGGAGCATGGAGAAGAAGGAGACGTCTTCCGGCAGGGTGTCCAGGAACTTGTCCATCCGGGCCAAGGCCCGGTCCGGGTCGGGAGTGCGGCCGAGCGCGGCGATGATCTCGTGCAGAATCTCGCGGATGATCGTCCGCGCCCGCTCCGAGCTGGTGGAGTCGTAGCGGCCCTCGGCCCAGCCCCGGAAGATCTCCACCGCCGTCAGCGCGCGGGCGAAGCCGGCGGCCTCCAGCTCGTCGATGGCGTCCTGGGAGCCCTCCGGCCCCTCCAAGATCGACGCGGTGATGTCCTGCTCGCTCTCGGGGACGTTGAAGCGGGTGCGGTAGAGGTCGTGGACCTCCGTTGCGACCCGCTCCACGACCGACGACAGCTCGTCGGCGGAGGCAAGTCCCATGAACGCGGCCACGTGTTCCAGTCCGTCGGCGGCATCGGGGAGCTTCTGGGTCTGGTCGTCGTTGATCATCTGGAGGCGGTGCTCGACGCGACGCAACAGCAGGTAGCCGTCCCGAAGCGTGGCCGCCTCGCGGGGCAGGATGTGGTTCTCATCCTCCAACGTCTCAAGCATCGACAGCAGCCCCGCGCCCCGCAGCCTGCGGTTGCGGCTTCCGTAGGCCAGCTGGTGCATGTGCACGAAGAACTCGATCTCGCGGATGCCGCCCCGTCCCAGCTTCACGTCGTGGCCCGCCGCGGTGACGGCGCCGTGCCCGTGGAAGTCGTGAATCTGCTGGCTCATGGAGCGGATCTCCTCCACCGAGGTGAAGTCGAGTCCCTCGTCCCACACGAAGGGCGACAGCCGCGAGAGGAAATCCCTGCCCGCCGCCAGATCGCCGCCCACGGGACGCGCCTTGATGAGGGCCGCTCGCTCCCAGGTGCGCCCGAAGGTGTTGTAGTAGTTCAGCGCGAAATCCACTTCGATCGCCGGCGGCGTGGAGGACGCGTCGGGGCGGAGGCGCAGGTCGGTGCGGAAGACGTATCCGTCGCCGGTGCGCGCCTGCAGGATCCGGGCCAAGTCCCGGGTGACTCGGACGAAGCAATCCCGCAAGCTGCGCGAGCCGGTGTAGCGGACCGCCTCCGGATCGTAGAGGACCACCAAGTCGATGTCGGAGGAGTAGTTGAGTTCCCGCGAGCCGTGCTTGCCCATCGCCAGTGCGAAGTACCCCCAGCGTCTGCTGCCGCCAGGCGAATCCTCGTCGGGCAGCTCCAGCTCGTCGCGCCGAACCCGGTCCAAGAGCAAGTGGGAGACTGCCAGCCGAACCGCGTGGTCGGCCATGTCGGAGAGGAGTCCGCAGCACTCCATCACGTCGGCCACACCGAAGCAGTCGTACGCTGCCGCGACGATCGCCACCCGACTCCGCTGGAAGCGCAGGAACTTCATGAGCTGGTCCCTGGTCATCGTCGGGTTCGCCTCTGCCAGGTCGCTGCGGATCTTCCCGGCAACCGCGTCGGGAGACTCCTCCACCAGCGCCTGGGCGAACTCCACATCGCGGAGCAGCAGTCGGGTCAGGTAGGGGCTGTTCCCCAGCAGAAACGAGAAGAAGGTCCGGCCCTCGGGGGAGCCGAGAGCCTCCCCGAGAGCCGCCTTCTTCCCTCGCTCGGCGGCGTCGCGCAAGCGCGACAAGCCCGCCGCCCCGGCATCCTTCCTGTGTCCGCGCAGAGCGTCGAACCCAGGGGCGGACGCCGCGACGGCAAGGACGCTGTCCGTCGTCACGCTCCCGTCAAGGCGAGAAGTACATGTCGTACTCGACCGGGTGAGGCGCCTGCTCGAAGCGCACCACCTCGTCCATCTTCAGCTCGATGTAGGCGTCGATCTGGTCCTTCGTGAAGACGTCGCCCCGAGTGAGGAACTCGTGGTCCGCCTCCAGCGCCTCCATCGCGTCTCGCAGCGAGTGGGAGACGGTGGGGATGTCCTTCAGCTCCTCCGGCGGGAGGGCGTAGAGGTCCTTGTCCATCGGCGGACCGGGGTCGAGCCGGTTCTCGATGCCGTCCAGCCCGGCCATGAGCATCGCCGAGAACGCCAGGTACGGGTTGGCGGTCGGGTCCGGGAAGCGGACTTCGACACGCCGGGCCTTGGCCGACGCGACGTGGGGGATGCGGCAGGAGGCGGAGCGATTGCGGGCCGAGTAGGCCAGGAGCACCGGAGCCTCGAAGCCGGGCACGAGGCGCTTGTAGCTGTTCGTGCTCGGGTTGGAGAAGGCGTTGATGGCCCGGGCGTGCTTCATGATCCCGCCGATGTAGTGGAGCGCCGTCTCCGACAGGTCGGCGTAGCCCGTCCCCGAGAACTGGTTCTCGTTGTCCTTCCAGACGGACTGGTTGCAGTGCATCCCGGAGCCGTTGTCGCCGACCACGGGCTTGGGCATGAAGGTGGCCGTCTTGCCGTGACGTGCCGCGACGTTCAGCACCACGTAGCGGTAGACCTGGAGCTTGTCGCCCATCAGCGTCATCGGCGCGAAGACGATCCCCAGCTCGTGCTGGCTGGCCGCCACCTCGTGGTGGTGCTTCTCCACCGCGACGCCGGCCTGATTGAGCGCCTTGAGCATGTCGCTGCGGACGTTCTGGACCGAGTCCACTGGCGGGAGGGGGAAGTAGCCGCCCTTGGTGCGGGGTCGGTGGCCCTTGTTGCCGCCTGGCAGGGCGCTCCCCGTGTTGTACGGTCCCTCCACGTCGTCGAGGCGGAAGAAGGAGTGGTTGGGCTCCACGCCGAACCGCACGTCGTCGAAGAGGAAGAACTCGGGCTCCGGGCCGAAGTACGCCGTGTCGCCGATCCCCGAGAAGGCCAGGTACGCCTCCGCGTCCCGAGCGGTGGAGCGGGGGCAGCGGGAGTACCGCTCGCCGGTGGTGGGCTCGTGGACGTTGCAGATCAGGTAGAGCGTCCTGTCGGCCATGAACGGGTCCATGGCGGCGGTGGCTGGGTCCGGGACGAGGGCCATGTCGGACTTGTCGATGCTCTTCCATCCAGCGATGGAGGAGCCGTCGAACATGACGCCGTCCTCGAAGGCGTCCTCGTCGAAGGCGTCCGTCGTCAAGGTGACGTGGTGCCAGCGGCCGCGGGGGTCGGTGAACCGCAGGTCCACGAAGTCCACGTCCTGGTCTCGGATCATCCCTAGTACTGTGTCGGTGTCTGCCATCTTCTTCTGGGCTGCTCCAATGTGATGGGGTAGGGGGCAGGGGCGGCCGGGGCGCTCCCGGTCCGCGCATCCGACATTGTACAGAATTCTCGGGGGGCTGTCCACACGCCAAGGGCCAGCGGCGTGACTTGACGGCGGCCAGGGGCAAGCGGCGTGCGCCGACGACGGCAAGCGGCGTGCGCCGACGAAGGTTAGATTGGTTGCAGCGGTCGTCCGACGGGGACGACGGCATTCCCTTGACCCTCCCCTTGGCACGGGCCCCTCGACAGGAACACGGGCGGGGCCGGCACGGAGCGAGCCCGAAATGGCGAAGATTCTGGTCGTCGACGACGAGCCCGATCTGGAGATACTCCTGACCCAGAAGTTCCGGCGGCGGATCCGGAAGGGCGAGATGAACCTGATCTTCGCCCAGAACGGCGTCCAGGCCCTCGAGAAGCTCCGGACGCACAACGACATCGACATGGTGTTGTCGGACATCAACATGCCGGAGATGGACGGCCTGACGCTGCTCCACCAGCTCAACAGCCTCCATCTCGACCTTCGAGCGGTGATCGTCACGGCGTACGGCGACATGAAGAACATCCGCACCGCCATGAATCGCGGCGCGTTCGACTTCGTGACCAAGCCGATCGACTTCGACGACTTGGAGACGACGATCTCCAAGACGCTGGCCCACCTGCAGGTGATGCGCGACGCGCTTCAGTCCAGGGACGAGCTGGTGGCGCTGCGGCGCGAGCTGGGGGTGGCCGCGAAGATGCAGGAGTCGATCCTGCCCACCGACTTCCCCGACGACCCCCGCTACGACCTCCACGCCTGGATGACGCCGGCGCAGGAGGTGGGCGGCGACTTCTACGACTTCTTCAAGCTCGAGAACGACCGGCTGGCGATGGTGGTCGCCGACGTGTCCGGCAAGGGGGTGCCCGCCGCCCTCTTCATGATGGTGAGCCGGACACTGGTCAAGGGCACGGCGATCGGCAATCCGGACCCGACCAAGTGCATGGCCGAGGTGAACGACCTGCTGGCCGAGTCCAACGAGGAGTCGATGTTCGTGACGGTCTTCTACACCAGCTTCGACCCGGCGAGCGGGCTGCTGGAGTACGCCAACGGAGGACACAACCTGCCGTTCGTGGTGAAGGCGTCAGGGGAGGTTGAGCAGGTGGAGAGCGAGTCGGGACTAGTGCTGGGCGTGATCCCAGACTTCGTGTTCCCCGGCGGCAGCATCTCGCTTGAACCGGGCGACACCTTCTTCCTCTACACCGACGGCGTGACCGAGGCGATGAACGAGGCCGGCGAGGAGTTCGGCGAGGAGGCCCTGGCCAAGGCGCTGAGCGAGTGCGCGGGTTCGAGCGCGGCCGACGTGAGGCGCTACGTGGTGGACGCCGTGAAGGTCCACGCCGGAGACGCTGCCCAGTCCGACGACATCACCTGCTTGGCCCTCAAGTACTTGGGGCCCCAGTGACGTCCCGGGCGACGGCGCGCCGGGCACGGGTCGCCTTGGCGGGGCTGGCGGCAGGCGGACTGGGGGCGGGCTGGCTGACGGCGGGCGGGCCGGCAGCGGCAAGCGCACTGGCGGCGGCAAGCCTACTGGCGCCCGAGGCCCGTGCACAGGACCCTCCCCAGGAGGACGCCCCTTCCCAGGGGATCGAGGCCGATTCCCTGGTCCGCGCCGAGGACCCTTCCCAGGGCGTTTATGCCGACTCCATTGTGTTTGGCCAGTCGGCGGCGCTGACGGGCGATGCCATGGCGCTGGGCACCAACATGAACCTGGGCATCCGAGCCGCGTTCGAGGAGGCCAACCGCGACGGAGGCGTGCACGGCCGCACGCTCCGGCTGGTCGCCCGGGACGACGGCTACGAGCCGGAGGCCGCCGCCCGCAACACGGAGGAGCTGGCGGAGTTCGGGGTGTTCGGCCTGATCGGTGCCGTGGGCACACCCACTTCAAGGGTGGCGGTGCCTGTGGCCGCCGACTACTCGGTGCCCTACATCGGGCCGTTCACGGGGGCCGAGTTCCTCCGGGAGGACGAGCGGGAGTCGGTGGTGAACGTGCGCGCGTCGTACTACCAGGAGACCGAGGAGATGGTGGCGCGGCTGACGGGCGACCTGGGCCACCAGAGGATCGCGATCCTGTACCAGGACGACAGCTACGGCCGCGCGGGGTTGAGCGGGGTGCGGCAGGCACTGGGGCGCCGCAACATGTCCCTGGTCAGCGAGGGCACCTACATGCGCAACACCACGGCGGTGAAGCGGGCGCTCCTGGACATTCGGAAGGGGCGCCCCCAGGCAGTGATCATCATCGGCGCGTACCGGCCGGCGGCGGCGTTCGTACGGTGGGCTCGGCAGATCCGTCTGAACGCCGTGATCGTCAACATCTCCTTCGTGGGCAGCAACGCCCTCCTGAACGAGTTGGGCACTGCGGGCAACGGGGTGGTGGTGACCCAGGTGGTGCCCTTCCCGTCCGACACCTCGGTGCCGGTGGTGGCAAGCTACCATGGTGCCTTGCGCGCCGTGGCGCCTGCCGCCGCGCCGGGCTTCGTGTCGCTGGAAGGGTACTTGGCGGGACGCTTGGCAGTGGAGATCCTGCGTCGGCTTGCGCCGGAGGAGCCGCCCACCCGGGAGATGTTCCTCAACGAACTGCGTGAAGCCGGCCCCATCGACCTGGACGGCTTCGTCGTCGAGTACGGAGCAGCCGACAACCAGGGCTCGGACGAGGTTTTCCTGACTGTGATCCGGGGCGGGAGGTTCCAGTCCGTGGAGCGCCTCTCCCGATGAAGCCCGAGGGTCCCCCCAAGGCGTTGGATCAGCGGATCCACTCGGCGTTCGAGTGGGTGCTGGCCAAGCTCCCGGCCGCCCTGGGCCGCAGGCTGCACGACGTCACCGGCGGTCGCTTCGGCATCGGCAGCCAAGTCGTGGTCGGGCTCGGGGGAGGCGTTTTCCTGACGCTGTGCGCCAGCCTGCTGGCCCTGGGCCTGATGACGATCCTGGGGAACCGTCAGGGCGAGATCACCGACGAGCACATGCCCGCCCTGGTGTCGGCGTTCGCGGTGGCGCGCAGCACTTCGGAGCTGGTCCAGGCTTCGCCCCAGCTCGTCGCCGCCGACACGCCGGAGGCGCTGGAAGAGGTCTGGCAGACCGTGGTGGCGGTGGAGGAGGACTTGGGACGGCAGGTCTCCAACATCATCAGCGAGGGAGGGATGACCAGCGGCGCGGCTCCGCAGCTCGAGCTGCTGCTGGACCGGACGGACGAGATCCGGATGTCGGTGACCCGGAGGCTTGAGTACGGTGCCCGTCTCGCGGCGCTCGACGACGAGATCGAGGCGGTGGACCTGAACATCGCCAACATCCTGGAAGGGGAGCTGGACGACCAGGAGTTCTTCATCGACACCGGGTTGCGCGAGCTCGCGGACCAAGCGGCTCCCCGGGGCGTGCGGACGGCGCAAGTCCAGCTGGACCGCCACCGGGCGCTGATGGACCTGAAGGCCGCCCAGCGCGCCGTCGTGACGGTCATGTTCCAGGCCATGTCGGAAGATGTGGCCACCCAGCTGGGACCCAACGAGGAACGCTTCAACACCGCGTTCAGCCAGCTGGAGGCGGGGTTGGCCCAAGTGCCTCCTGCGCTGGTCGAACAGCTTCGCCCCCGGGTCGACGCGCTCCGGGCGCTCTACGACGGCACGGCCGTCGGGGTGCTGACGACCCGGAGGCTATGGTTGGAAGAGAACGCCCGCTCCCTGGATCTCTTGGTCCAGAACCGCCAGACGAGTTCCGAGCTCGTCAGCCAAGTCAACGAGCTGGTGGGGGAGGCCGAGAGGGCCACTCGGACCGCCGCGTCGGAGTCGGGTGCGCTGGTGCGGCTGGGCTGGTGGCTGATCCTCACGCTCAATGTGCTGGCGGTGGCGGCGGCCGTTGTGGTCGGCTGGAAGTTCTTCGGCGAGCGGCTGCTGGTGCGGGTCCAGGACCTATCCAGCGCGATGCGGCGCATGTCCCAGGGCGACTTGGAGGTCAAGGTCCAGATCGCTGGCGACGACGAGGTGACCGACATGGCGACCGACCTGGAGGTCTTCCGCAAGCACGCCCTGGAGGTGCAGCGCCTCAACTTGGTGGAGAAGCTCGCCGGCGAGGTGCAGGCCAAGAACGAGGCGCTGGAGGAGACCCTGGAAAACCTGCGGCGAACCCAGCAGCAGGTGGCGCAGCAGGAGAAGCTGGCCTCTCTGGGTGCTCTGACCGCCGGCATCGCCCACGAGATACGCAATCCGCTGAACTTCGTGAACAACTTCGCGGCCCTCTCCAAGGAGCTGATCGAAGAGCTTCGGGAAGAGATGGACGACGCCGAGAACGGGGAGGTCGACCGCGAGTACGTGGACGAGATCATGGGCGATCTGACGTTGAACGTGACCAAGGTGCGGGAGCACGGCGGGCGCGCCAACCGGATCGTGGAGGGGATGCTGGCGCACTCCCGGGACGAGGCCGGACAGCCGGAGGAGATCGACGTCAACCAAGTGCTCGACGAGTACGCCAAGCTTGCCTACCACGGGCTGCGAGCATCCGACCCCATGTTCAACGTGACGATCGATCGGGAGTTCGACGAGGACGCCGGCGAGGTCACGGCGGTCTCGCGGGACTTGAGCCGCGTCTTCCTCAACGTCATCACCAACGCCTGCCAAGCCACCGAGATTCGGCGCAAGGGCGAGGAAGACGAGGACTACTCGCCCAAGGTCACCCTTCGGACCAAGGGCGAAGAAGACCATGTGGTGGTCACCGTCCGCGACAACGGGACGGGCATCCCGGCCAAGGTGGTGGAGAAGATCTTCGACCCGTTCTTTACCACCAAGTCGGGCACCCAGGGCACGGGGCTCGGGCTGTCGATTTCGTACGAGATCGTCCAGGCGCACGGCGGAAGCTTTGAAGTCGACACCAAGGAAGGCGAGTTCACCGAGTTCAAGGTGACGGTGCCGAGGAGGTATGCGGAGGGCTAGTCCCGCCGGCGTCTCGGGCGTGAAGCCCGTCGGGGGGCTGGCCGCCTTTCGGCCCACGACAACGGAGCTTCGTAGGCTCCTGTCTCTGGCGACGCCGGTGGCGGTGGTGCAGGTGGGGATGGTGATGCAGGGCGTGGTGGACACGGCGATGGTCGGCCGAGTGTCGGCCCCGGACCTGGCCGCCGTCGCACTGGGGAACCTCTACTTCTTCGGCGTCTCGGTCTTTGGCATGGGGGTCCTGATGGCGCTGGACCCCATCGTCTCCCAGGCGTTCGGGGCGGGAGACCGGAAGGGGATCGAGCTGGCGATCCAGCGAGGGGCGGCACTGGGCCTGATCCTGACCGTCTTCGCGTCGCTGGCGATGGCGTTGGCCGGCCCCGTGCTGAGGGCGTTGCGGCAGCCGGAGGAGGTGGTGCCGATTGCGGCGGCGTACACGGGGACGCTGATCGTGGGGATGCTTCCCTTCTACGGTTTCGTGCTGGTGCGGCAGACGTTGCAGGCGATGGGCAAGGTGGCCGCAATCGTGGTCACGGTCGTGTTGGCGAACGGGCTGAACGCGCTGGCGAACTGGGTGCTGATCTACGGCAAGTGGGGTGCACCGGCGATGGGGGCCGTCGGCTCGGGCTGGGCGACGGCGATCTGCCGGTGGTTCATGCTCGCAGTCGTCTTGGCGCTCGGCTGGCGAACGTTGCGGCCCTACCTGCGGAAGGCGAGGCGGGGGGCGTTGGCGCGGGGGCCGCTGTGGCGGATGGTGCGGCTGGGCGCGCCGATCGGACTTCACTTCGTCCTGGAGTTCGGCGCTTTCGGCGCGATCGGCATCTTCATGGGGTGGCTCGGGCCAGTCGCGCTGGCGGGGCACCAGATCGCCCTGAACTTGGCGGCGCTCACCTTCATGCTGGCCGTGGGAGCGGCCCAGGCGGCGGCGGTGATGGTGGGCGCCTCGGTCGGTGCCGGGGACCCGGACCGCGCACGGCGCTTCGCAGGCGCCTCGGTGATCGTGTGCTGCATGGTCATGACGGTCACGGCGGCGGTCTTCCTCTCGCTGCCGGCTCCGCTGGCCGGCCTCTTCACCGACGCGGCCGAGGTGGCGGCGGTGGCGGCGGCACTCATTCCGGTGGCGGGCGTCTTCCAGCTCTTCGACGGCATTCAGGTGGTCTGCGCGGGCGCCCTGCGCGGCGTGGCGGATACGTTGCGGCCCCTCGTCTACAACCTGCTGGCGTTCTGGTTGCTGGGACTGCCGGTGAGCCTCTGGCTGGGCTTCTCTGCGGGGACGGGGCCGGTCGGGCTGTGGTGGGGACTGGCCGTGGGGCTCGGCGTGGTGGCTGCGCTGTTGCTGGGGCGGGTCTGGCGACGGTTCCGGGGCTCTCTTGTGCGCTTCGAGACGGGGGCGTGAGGCCGCGGATGCCGCCGGTGGAGGTGCGGATGTCTCTGGTGGAGGGGCGTATCCGGGTCGCTCGGACGGCGCGCTACTTCCAGCTCGGGGACGTGTCCGCCGACACGCGCCAGCTCTGGTTCGTCTGCCACGGCTACCGGCAGCTGGCGAGCCGATTCGTGCATCTCTTCGCGGGGCTGGTCGACCTTGGAGCGGTCGTGGTGGCGCCCGAAGCTCTGAGCCGCTTCTACATCGATCCGGCGCCGGGCCGCCACGGGCCCGAGGACCGAGTAGGCGCAAGCTGGATGACCCGGGTCGACCGGGAGGCCGAGATCGCCGACTACGTGCGGTACTTGGACAAGCTGGCGGCTCGCGTCCGGGGAGCGGTCCGGGAACCGAGCGCCCAACCGAAGATCGTGGTGCTGGGCTTCTCCCAGGGCGTGCACACCGCGGCGCGATGGGCGTCGCTCGGGAAGACGCCGGTGGACGAGCTGGTCTTGTGGGGAGCCTACTTGCCCGGCGACCTGGCGATCGGCGACGCCCTGCGCCGGTCCCGACTCACCTTGGTCTTCGGGGAGGACGACCCCACCGCGGACCCGAGGCTGGCGCGAGAGCAGGACAAGCGGCTGGCGGCTGCCGGGATCGAGCCTGCTCGGCTTGTCAGCCCTGGCGGACATCGGGTGGATCGCGGAGTGGTGCGGGCGATTGCGGAGCGCTTCGGGGCGAAGTGCTCCTGGGGAGCGGCCTGAAGGGAAGGCGGCCCTTCGCGGTCTCGTGGGCGTCGTTGGCCGGAGCGCCCGCTCTGTACTTCTCTGCCAGCAAAGTGCCTCCAATTTGCTACCATTCTTCCTCCACTCTCCCGACTGACCCCTAGCTACAGTTGGAGGGCCTGAATCAGACGCCGTTCGGGGCGGACCCGCTCCGTCCGCCCGTCAGAACTCGCCGACGAAAAGGATCTCGGGTTCCAGGTCGTAGCCTGTCTCCCGCAGCACGGTGGAGCGGGAGAGGTCGATGAGAGTGCGGACCTCGCTGGCGGTGGCGCCCCCCAAGTTCACGACGATGTTGGCGTGCTTGTGAAAGATCTGGGCCGCGCCGTGCACGTGTCCCTTCAACCCGCACTCGTCGATGAGTCGGCCGGCGCCGATTCCTTCGATCTTCTTGAAGATGGAGCCCGCGCAGGGGTAGAGCCACAGGTCCGGGTGGCGCTGGTCCCGCCACTCCAGGTTCTCGCGGATCACGCGTCGCAACTCGGCCACGGGAGTCGGAGCCAGCTTCAGGGTCACGTCCAGCACCAAGTCTCCCGTGTCGTGGATGACGCTGTAGTCGTAGCCGAAGCGGAAGTAGTCGGCGGGCACCCGGCGGATCGCCCCTTCCGGCGTGAGGATGGTGGCGCTCTCCATCACTTCTTCCCAGAAGACCGTCCGCTCGCGCTCCGGGGCGGGCGACAGGAAGTGAAGGTTCTGCCAGACGGCCCCGCCAACCGTGCTCGGGATGCCGACGAAGTGGTGAATGCCCCCTAGGCCCCGGGCCACGGTGGCGTTGATCAGCTCCGGGAAGGTGTCCAGGCCGGCCCCGGCGACGACCCGGTCCTCTGGCAGGAACTCGGTGCCCCCGATGGCGCAGCGAACGACGACGCCTCGGAACCCCTTGTCGCCGATCAAGATGTTCGCCCCCCGTCCCAGCACGAAGTACGGAACGCCCAGCTCCCTGGCGGTGCCCACGGCAAGGGCCAGTTCGGCAGCTGTGCGCGCTTCGTAGTAGAGGTCCGCGGGGCCGCCGATCTTGAAGGTGGTTCGAGGTCCCAGAGGAACGTTACGCCGCACCCGTTCCGGTCCGACGGTCTGGGCGTAGCGGTCGAGGGCCGGAGCCGACCTCCCGGGCAACTTCACATTCGGATGCACATGTGAAGGTAGCGGAAGCCGGAAGTCGGGTTAGATTTGGGGCATGTCGGAGCACGACCGCAGAGTCCGCATCGTGGTGGCCAAGCCCGGCCTGGACGGGCACGACCGGGGCGCGAAGGTGATCGCCGCGGCGTTCCGCGACGCCGGTTTCGAGGTGATTTATACGGGTCTCCACCAGACACCAGAGTCGATTGTGGCCACGGCGGTGCAGGAGGATGTGGATGTGGTGGCGATGTCGGTCTTGTCGGGGGCGCACATGACCCTTTTTCCTCGCGTGCGCAAGCTCATGAACGAAGAGGGATTGGACCACGTGCTGCTGACGGGGGGCGGGATCATCCCTGGGGAAGATGCGGAGCAGTTGGCCGCCGTGGGCGTGGGACGGCTTTTCGGCCCCGGCACCACCACGAGCGAGGCGGTGTCCTACGTCCGCGAGTGGTTCGCGGGGCGGGAGGAGCCGTACTAGGTGCCGTTCCTAAACAAAGAGTGAGCGGACGCGACGGCCAGGCCGAGGCGCTGGGCCGCATGGGCGAGCTCGGGCGGGAGCTTGCGGCTCTCCGGGCGAAGTTAGAGCTCGGGGGCGGCCCGGAGCGGATCCGTCGACAACACGCCAAGGGCAAGCTGGCGGTCCGGGAGCGGCTGGGGCGACTGTTGGACCCAGGCGGCGTGTGGACGGAGATCGGGCTGCTGGTCGCCCACGACCGCTACGGTGGGAAGGCGCCCGCGGCCGGCGTGGTCACGGGGGTGGGATCGGTGGAGGGCCGGGAGGTAGTGGTCGTGGCCAACGACGCCACCGTGAAGGCCGGTTCGTGGTGGCCGGAGACGATTGGGAAGATTCTCCGGGCGCAGGAGATCGCCATGCGTTGCCGAGTTCCCATTCTGTACTTGGTCGACTCGGCCGGCGTGAACCTGCCGTACCAGGGCGGCGTTTTCCCCGGACAGTACGGGGCGGCGCGCATCTTCTACTACTGCTCGATGATGCGACGGTACCTGAGGGTGCCCCAGTTCGCGGCGGTGATGGGGCCGTGCATCGCGGGGGGCGCGTACCTGCCCGCGCTGTCGGACGTGATCGTGATGGTGGAGGGGACCAGCTTCATGGGACTAGGAGGTCCCAACTTGGTGAAGGGGGCGACGGGACAGACGGTGGGTCGGGAGGAGCTGGGCGGTGCGAACGTCCACACCCAGGTGAGCGGTGTGGCCCACTACCAGGCGTCCGACGACGACGCCTGCATTGCCAAGCTTCGGGAGTTGGTGGCGGGGTTGCCCGCCGAGCGGTTCCGGCGGTCGGTGTCGCCCAGCTCTTCCGCGGCGTTGCCCGACTCCCCTGCGGCGTCGTCCGAAGCGCCGCTGGCGTTTCAGCCTCCTTCGCGCGCCGCCACGGAGCTGTACGAGATACTGCCGGGCGACCACCGCCAGCCATACGAGATGGAGGCTGTGCTGGAAGCGGTTCTGGACGGCGACGGCCTCTCCCCCTTCCAGGCCGACTATGCGAGCGAGCTGATCTGCGGAACGGGCTCCGTGGGCGGCGTCCAGGTCGGCGTGCTGGCAAACCGGCGGGGGATCGTCAGGGACGCGCGCCCGGGCCCGCCCCGCTTCGGCGGCATCTTCTACACCGAGTCGGCCGAGAAGGCGGCGTACTTCATCGAGACCATGAACCGTCAGGGGACGCCCCTCCTCTTCGTGCAGGACGTGTCGGGCTTCATGGTGGGAACGGAGGCGGAGCACAGCGGAATCATCCGGGCGGGCGCGCGCTTCGTGGAGGCGATGGCCACCGCCGTGGTGCCGAAGCTGGTGCTCACCGTCAACCACGCCTCGGGCGCCGGCTACTACGCGATGGCGGGGCAGGGGTTCGACCCGGACTTCATCCTCTCGCTGCCCACGGGGCGGATGGGGGTGATGGAGGGCGAAAGCGCGGTGCAGGCGCTCTTCGGCGCCCAGGTGGAGCGGTTGGCGGCGAAAGGGAAGGCGCCCGACGACGAGATGGCAGCGCAGATGGAAGATGTGCGCGCCGAGTACGACGTGCAGCTCAGCGCCACCTACGCCGCGGCGCGGGGGTTCGTGGACGCGGTGGTGCTCCCCGAGGAGTTGCGGGACGCTCTGGGGCTGCTGTTGCGCACCGCGATGAACAACCCGGGGCCGCACCTGGGCGCCTTCGTGCTTCCGCCGAGCCTGACGCTTCCGCCGGGCGTGACAAGCCGATGAGCGCACCCGTTCGCATCGCCGCTGGCCAGGGCTTCTGGGGCGACGACCTGGAGGCGCCGGTCCGTCAGGTGGAGGGCGGTCCCATCGACTACTTGGTGCTGGACTACCTGGCCGAAGTCACCATGTCAATCATGCAGAAGCAACGGACCCTGGACCCGTCGGCCGGCTACGCCCGGGACTTCGTCCCCCTCATGGAGCGCATCTTTCCGGCGTGTTTGGCGCGTGGCGTCAAGGTGGTCTCCAACGCCGGCGGCGTGAACCCGTTGGGGTGCGCCGAAGCCGTGGCGGAAGCGGGGCGGCGCGGGGGCGCGGGGGGCCGGGCCAGGGTCGGCGTGGTGACGGGCGACGACCTGATGGAGCGGCTGGACGATCTGCTGGCCGAAGGCCACGCGCTCCGTCACATGGAGACCGGTCGGCCGCTGGAGGAGGTCCGGGACCGGGTGCGCAGCGCCAACGTCTACCTGGGCGCCCGCCCCATCGTGGAGGCGCTGGGGGGAGGCGCCGACGTGGTGGTCACGGGCCGCTCCACCGACACGGCGCTCACCTACGGTCCCATGGTCCATGAGTTCGACTGGTCCTGGGACGCCCACGACCTGCTGGCGGCGGGCGTGGTGGCGGGACACGTCAACGAGTGCGGCGCACAGGCCACCGGGGGCAACTGCTCGGCCGAGTGGTGGTCGCTGCCCGAGATGGCTCGCGTCGGCTTCCCCATCGTCGAGGCGCAGCCCGGGGGCGCCTTCGTGGTGACCAAGCACCCCGGCCTCGGGGGCGCGGTCGACGCCCGCACCGTCAAGGAGCAGCTGGTCTACGAGATGGGGGACCCGGTCTCGTACATCACGCCCGATGTGGTGGCCGACTTCACGACGATCCGCCTGGTCGACGAAGGCGGCGATCGGGTGCGCATCCACGGCGTCCGAGGCCGCCCGCCGACCCCTTTCCTCAAGGTCTCCGTCGCCTACTCCGCCGGGTACAAGGCGGTGGGCTCGCTGGTCTACGCATGGCCCGATGCCGTGGCCAAGGCCGATGCGGCGGCCTGCATCCTGAAGGAACGGATGGAGCGCTTGGGGCTGGCCTTGGACAAGGTGTTGATCGAACGTGTAGGTTGGGACTCTACTCACGGTCACTTGGCCGGGGAGCCGCCGTCGGACCTCCCGGAAGTGCAGCTGCGGGTCGGCGTCCGGGGGAGCGACCGGAGCGCGGTGGAACGCTTCACCCGGGAGATCGCGCCGCTGGTGCTCACCGGACCGCCCTCCGTCACGGGCTTTGCTGGCGGGCGCCCGCCGGTTCAGGAGATCGTGGCGTATTGGCCCGCGCTGATCGACCGCACGGCCGTGGAGCCAAGCCTGACCGTGCGCCTGCTGAAGGTATGAGGACCCCCGCATGACGAACCCCGCGACCGCGTCCGGCAGTCGATCCAGCGAGGCGTCGGCCGCCGTGCCCCTCCCGGAGTCGGCCGCCATGCCCTGCCCGGAGTCGGCCGCCGTGCCGCTCCTGGAACTGGCCCACGCCCGCTCCGGCGACAAGGGCAACACGGTGAACGTGGGTGTCGTCGCCTACGACGAGGAAGACTACGCGCTCCTGGTGGAGCAGCTCACCGCCGAGCGGGTCAGGGAGCACTTCGGCGACCTGGTGAAGGGACCAGTGGAGCGGTTCGAGCTTCCCAACCTCCACGCGCTCAACTTCCTCCTGCACGAGGCACTGGACGGTGGCGGCACCGTCTCCCTCATGACCGACGCCCAGGGGAAGGTCTTCAGCACCGCCCTTTTGCGGATGCGCCTCCAGGTGCCCGTCCAGGTGGCGGATCGGGTCCGGGGCCGAGGGCGGTGTCCCAGATGACGGCCCCCGAAGTGCAGCCTCCGATCCTGCGCCAAGTCGAGGAGGGCGTGGCGACGCTGACGCTGAACCGACCCGAGAAGCGGAACGCGCTGAACGAGCCGCTCACTGAGGGGCTGTCCAGCTGCTTGGAGCAGGCGGGCGAGGACCCGGACGTGCGGGTCGTGGCGCTTCGAGGCGCGGGACGCGACTTCTGCGCCGGCGCCGACTTGGCCGAGTTGGCCGCCTCCCGCGGTCAAGGGCCGGAGGAGGGTTTGGCGCAGGCCCAGCGTCTGGGAGATGTCTTCGTGGCGATCCGAAGCTTGCCGAAGCCCGTCGTGGCGGTCGTGGAGGGCCGGGCGTTGGGCGGTGGATGCGGGCTGGCCGCGGCGTGCGACTTGGTGCTGGCCCATGAGGAGGCGCGCTTCAGCTGTCCAGAGGTGCGCATCGGCTTCGTGCCGGCGCTGGTCCTGGCTGTGTTGCGCAGGAAAGTGGGTGAGGCCGCCGCCTTTGAGCTGGTGACAAGCGGCACGCCGATCGGCCCCATTCCGGCCGTCGCCATCGGCTTGGCCAACTACGTGATCCGGGCCGACGACTTCGAATCCGACGTCCAGGCCTACTTGGCGGGGTTGGCCAACCGGCCCCCGCACGCCGTCGCCCTGACCAAGCGGCTCCTCTACAGCATGGAGGGCGCGTCGTTCGAGGACGCCATCGCCCGGGGCGCGGAGGTGAACGCCATGGCGCGACTGACCCAAGAGTGCAAGGACGGCGTGGACCGCTTTCTGGGCCGCCGGGGCTAGCATGGGCTGCCCGCAATAGCATGGACCGCCCGCATTAGCATGGACCGCCAGGACTAGCGCCGAGGCTGCCTGTGTTCCGACCGTCCCGAAACCGCTCCGGCCAGGACGACCGGTACGTCCACTGGAAAGTTCGCCTCTTTGGGGCCGGCGCGGCCCTGGCTTTGGTGGGGATGGGGACGGGGGTCGGCTGGCTCGTCTGGGCCGGAGTTGCCGTGCTGGGGGTCGGTCTGGCACTCCGCTTCCTGCCAAGGCGGGAGGAGTAGCGGCCAGACCGTCCCATTTGGCCATGTCCGCGCCCATTCGACGGCGCATTACTGGTGGGCATGGACACCGCGACCGACTCTGCGCGCCAGCCGGCGGCACCGTACCCGCCCAGCACTGCCCGTGCCGTCCTGCGAGAACGCTTCGGCTTTGACGGCTTTCGGCCCGGCCAGGAGCGCTTGGTGTGCGCTGCTCTTTCGGGCCGGGATGCCCTGGGGGTGCTGCCCACTGGCGGGGGCAAGACCCTCTGCTTCCAGCTGCCGGCCTTCGTGCTCCCGGGACTGGTCGTGGTGATCAGCCCTCTCATCTCCCTGATGCAGGACCAAGTGGACCGAGCCCGGCGGCTGGGGCTGCGCGCCGCCTCTCTGACCTCTCAGGACCTGGAGTCGGACCAGCGCAGCACGGAGCGGTCGATCCGCGAGAACCGCCTCGACCTCCTCTTCTGCTCTCCGGAGCGGCTCGAATCGGCCAAGCTGCGACGCCTGCTCGGCGGCGCCCGTGTGTCGATGATCACGATCGACGAGGCGCACTGCATCTCCGAGTGGGGGCACGAGTTCCGCCCGGCTTTCCGTCGCATCCGCGCCCTGCGGGCCGTTGCCCCGGCACCGGTGCTGGCGGTCACCGCCACCGCCACGCCCGCCGTCCGGGAAGACATCGTCCAAGTGGCCGGAATGAAGGACCCCGTGCGGGTCGTCACGTCCTTTGACCGCCCCAACATCCGCTGGCTGGTGGCGCGGTGCAGCCCCGGCGCCGAGCGGATCCGTGCGATCGTCCGCGTTCTGCGCCGGCTGCCGTCCGACTCCGCCGGCAGAGCCGTCATCGTCTACGCGCCCACGCGCCGGCAGGTGGTGGCGGTGCGACGAGCCCTGGCCAGCCGGGGAATCGTGGGCGACGCCTACCATGCGGCGTTGCCCGGACCGGAGCGGCAAGCCGTGCAGCAGCGCTTCATGTCCGGCGAGTCCAATGTGGTGGTGGCTACCTGCGCCTTTGGGATGGGGATCGACCGGGGCGACGTGTGCGCCGTCTTCCACTACGGCTTCCCCGGCTCGCTGGAGAGCTACTACCAGGAAGCGGGTCGGGCCGGACGCGACGGCGCCCCGTCGATGGCGCTCGGGTTCGTGGCGAAGAGCGACTGGAAGGTGCCCGAGTCCTTTCTGGACCGCTCCTTTCCGCCGGAAAGGGAGGTTCTGGAGCTTCTGCGCAAGATCAGGGCGAGCGCGCGTCGGAGCACGGGCACTGCTGGCGGCCCGCCCCCGGGGCTCGCTCCTGGCGACTTGGCGGGCACCGGCGGCGCCAACGTGCCGCACCTCAAGTGGCTGGGGCGTTCCGGGGCGCTCCAGCTCGCCCCGGCGTTCAGCGAATGGGTGGAGAGTTGGCCCGACGGGGAAGCCGACGGCCCCCCGACCGTCAAAGGTGCCGCCGCCCACGTCACCGGAGCGCCGCCCGATCTCTCGGCGCTCTCGTCGGCGCGCCGCCAGTCTCTGGAGCGACTTCGCGCCATGCGCAAGTACTGTGGGCGTCGCGGCTGCCGACGCGCGTCGCTCCTGCGTTATCTTGGAGAGACCCCCGCCCGGCGGTTCTGCGGGTCCTGCGATCTGTGCGAACGTCGCGGTCGCGCTCCGCCGTAGAGGCACGAAGTCCCCCACAACGTTCGCTGAGCTGCGCCCGTCAGCCCTCCGCCCATGGACCCCTACCTGGACAAGGAACACCGCCGCCTTCAGGCCCAGGTTCGGGACTTTGCTCTACAATCGATCGTCCCCGTGGCTCGGGAGCTCGACGAGACCGCCCGCTTTCCGTGGGACAACGTCCGGGCGATGGGCGAACAAGGCTGGCTCGGCGTTCCCGTCCCGGAAGAGTGGGGCGGCATGGGACGCGACTACTTGTCCTACATCCTCGTGGTGGAGGAGCTGGCCAAGCACGACGCCAGCCACGCGATCACCGTCTCGGCCCACACCACCCTGGGCACCACGCCGATCCTGGCCTTCGGAAGCGACGAACAGAGAGCGCGCTTTCTGCCGTTGCTGGCCACGGGTCAGGTGCTGGGAGGCTTTGGCCTAACCGAACCGGGGGCCGGCTCCGATTCCTCGGGCACCCGCACCCGGGCCCTCCGGCGGAACGGCGGCTACGTGCTCAACGGCAGCAAGATCTTCATCACCCACGCCGGCGTGGGAGAGGTGTTCACGGTGACTGCGGTCACGGACCCTGCCAAGCGCCACCACGGGATCACCAACTTCGTGGTGTGCAAGCCCACCGTGGAGCTGGAGGAAGCTCGGCGCACGGGGATCGGACACCGACCCGAGCTGCCCTACACCGAAGGCGTAACTGCAGGCGAGAAGGAGGACAAGCTGGGCTGGCGCGCCTCGGACACCCGTGAGCTTCACCTGCAGGACGCTTGGGTGAGCGACGAACAGCGGGTGGGCGAAGAGGGAGAGGGCTTCGCGAACTTCATGAAGACGCTGGACGCCGGGCGGATCGGCATCGCGGCGCTCTCGCTGGGGCTGGCCCAGGGCGCACTGGAAGCGGGGGTGGCCTACGCGACGCGCCGACGCCAGTTCGGCCGCCCGGTCTGGGAGCGCCAGGACGTGCAGTTCAGCTTGTCGGCTCTGGCGGCGGAGGTCCAGGCGGCGCGTCACCTTACCTACCACGCCGCATGGCTGAAGGACGACGGCCGGCCCTTCGCCAAGGAAGCGGCGATGGCCAAGCTGGTCGCCTCCGAGCTGGCCACCAAGACGGCCCGCGCCGCGCTCCAGTGCATGGGCGCGGCGGGCTACACCAACGAATACCCGGTCGAACGCATCCTGCGCGACGCGAAGGCGTGCGAGATCGGCGAGGGAACGAGCGAGATACAGAAGATCGTGATCGGCCGTCACCTGAAGAAGGAGATGGGCGCGTGAGCGCGCGCGAGCGGGCAGCGCCTCGGGTACGGCCGGTCGCCATGGAGACAATCGTTGAAGAGAGAGATCCTCGTCAGCGCCTCGGACCAGGAGTCATGGGTAGCGCTGAAGGAAGACGGCAGGCTCGCCGAACTGATGTTCGACCGACCGGGCCAGGGCCGCATCGTGGGCGACATCTTCTTGGGACGAGTGGACGCGATCCTACCCGGGATACAAGCGGCCTTCGTGGACATCGGCGAAGAGAAGGCGGCGTTTCTGCACGCCTCCGACGTGGAGGTTGGTGCCAACGGCGAGGGCCGCGCTGACCAGGGTCGCGACAACCAGGACCGCGCCGACCGGCCCGACAGACGCGGTCGTGGGCGGGGCCGGAACGGGCCGCCGATTCAAGACGCCCTGCGACGGGATCAGGTCCTGCTGGTGCAGGTCACCAAGGAATCGATCTCGTCGAAGGGACCCCGGGTAACGACCCAGATCTCCCTTCCCGGGCGGTTTCTGGTCTACCTGCCCCACGCGGACAACGTGGGCGTGAGCCGCAAGATCGGTGACAGGGGCGAGCGGACTCGACTGCGAGCCATGGCCAGGGAGGTGGTGGGCGAGGGCGGGGGAGGCGTCATCGTCCGAACCGCCGGCGAGGAGCTGACCAAGGAGAAGCTGAAGCGGGAATACCGGGAGCTGCGCCGACTGTGGCAGTCCGTACAGCGGAGCGCCGAACGCACCCAGGCGCCCGCCCTTGTGCACCAGGACGCCAAGCTGGTGTCCAGCGTGGTCCGAGACCTCTTCACCGACAAGTTCGAGGCCGTGACCGTCGACGACCGCCACGTTCACCAGCAGGTCCTCAAGTACGTCAAAACCTTCGATCCGGAGCTGGCAGACCGGATCCACTACTACCACGGCAAGAAGCCCCTCTTCGACCACGCCGAGATCGAGGAGGAGATCCAGCGGACTTTCCGTCGTCGGGTCGACCTGCCCTCGGGCGGACATGTGGTCATCGAGCAGACCGAGGCGCTGGTCTCCGTCGACGTGAACACGGGACGCTACACCGGCAAGAAGAAGGACCCGGAGGACACGATCCTCAAGACCAACCTGGACGCGGCGCGAGAGATTGCGAACCAGCTGCGGCTGCGGGACGTGGGCGGGATCGTCGTCATCGACTTCATCGACATGGAGCGACAGCAGAGCCGCCACCAGGTGTTCCACGAGCTGCGCCGCCACTTGGCTCGGGACCGGGCGCGGACCCGCACGTGGGAGGTCTCGGAGCTGGGGCTGATCGAGATGACCCGGCAGCGGGTGCGACCGTCGCTGCTGCACTCCCTGACGGAGCCGTGCGCCGCCTGCGAAGGCACGGGCCGCGTATGGACCGCACTCACCCTGGTGCGTGAGATCGAGCGTTGCGTGCGGCGTGCCGCGGCGCTGGGGGACGAGAAGCAGATCCTGGTGCGGGTGCACCCCCAGGTGGCGCTTCAGGTGATGGAGTTCGAGCCTCGCTTCGTCCGCGACTTGGCCCGGCGCACCCGCCTACGGCTGGACCTGCGGGACGATCCGCTGCTCCGCCACGACGAGTACCGCATCCTGTCGGGGAAAGCGCAGGTGGACGTGACGGAGAAGTACCGGACGGCCTAGTCTTGCGGCGCCGCCTGTGCCACCCAAGCCCGGACCACGTACTGTACGCCCAGGTCGTCGGCGACCACAGCCCAGAAGTGATCGCTGCGCACCACCGGGTCGATTCCCCGCGCAATGGTCAGGGGGGACACCACCGTGCGGAGGAGGCTTCCGTCCGGCGCGAGCACATCGAAGGCGGATTCGGCGTCGGGGAGGCGGGTGCGCACCCACAAGTTCCCTTCGGCGGAGGTGGAGATGCCCAGCACCACGGGCTTTTCTTCGGGGATGCGTGACCAGTCCAGGTCTGCGTGCTCGGGCGCGCGCTCCGTGATTTGCGCGATCACCGAGTCCCGTTCGGCAGCGGAGACGGGCACGGACTGGCGGTCCACCACCGAGACGAGCGCCGTGTCGCCGCCCGGCGTCCACTTGCGCAGCCGGTAGGCGGCGTCGCCGCCCGTGTTGGACCACACGACGCCCGAAGGATCCACGTGCGTGACTCCGTAGGGGTACCAGGGGATGCCAGCGCAGCCCATGCCGCCGCCCGGGAACGACCAGCAGAACGCACTCGGCTGGTTGAGGTAATCGACGATGCCGCGGCCCGGTCTGGGCAACGTCTCGACGAGGGTCATGGACGAGTCGTAGATGCGAAACACGTTGCGGCTCTGGTCGCCGCTGCCTTCGGAGTCGGGATACACGATCCGACCGTCGGCCGTCATCTTCCCCGGCCACAGCCAGTGCAGGGTTGAGGTCTCCCAGCGCACCGACTCCACGAATCCAGCGACCGGGTCGAAGATCGACATGCGTTGCCCGTTGGGGTCGGGCACCCACAGCCGGCCGTCGGGCGCCAGCATCAGCCCGTTGGGGCTCTCCATCTCGCCCGGCCCCTGTCCCTGGCGACCGTGGGTGGCCAGATGGTTGCCGTCGGGACCGAAGACCCGGAGTTCGCTGGCCTGGGCCTCCAGCACGGCGAACCCGCCGTCGGCCAAGACCGCCAAGCCCTTGATCTGCGCGAAAGAGTCGGGGCCGCCGTCGCCGATGGTGCCCACCCGCAACTCTTCCTGAAGGGTCCAGCCGGGTTGGACGGTTGGCACGCTGACGACGCGCGGTATCCCCGTGGGCAGGGTGTCGCGAACGATCGTGGCGCCGTTGCCGGAGTCGTTGCCGGCTTGGCAGCCGCCGAGCCAAGCGACGAGGGCGAAGAAGGCCGCGGCGGTTGCCAAGCGTGCGGCTGGGCGCTCCGGTCCCGTGGCTGGGTGCTCCGGTGCGGGGTGGCGGTGCACGGTCGTTCTCATGGTCGTCCTCCTGTCTGGTGGTTGACCTGGGCCCCGGACTTGGTGAGCTTCATGGGTTCTCGTTTCGACCCCAATAACGTGCAGGCAACGTTCATGTTTGCGGTATTCAGAACTGGCGGCAAGCAGTTCCGGGCGGAGCCGGGCTCCACGCTGCTCGTGCCCACCCTGGCCGACGAGCCGGGCAGCACCGTCACCTTCGACGAGGTGCTGCTGGCTTCCGAGGGCGACCGGATCGCCGTGGGCGCGCCCACCGTGAAGGGAGCGCACGTGAAGGCGGAGGTGGTGGCTCACGACCGAACCAAGAAGATCATCGTCTTCAAGCGGAAGCGACGGAAGAAGTACCGGCGGAAGCAGGGGCACCGGCAGGGGTTCACCGTGGTTCGCATCGACGAGATCGTCGTCTAGCCAGCCGTCAGCAAGGAGAGAGACCGATGGCTCACAAGAAAGGCGTGGGGTCGTCCCGGAACGGCCGCGACAGCAACCCCCAGCACTTGGGCGTGAAGCGCTTCGCCGGCCAGCGAGTTCGGGCCGGCAACATCCTCATCCGACAGCGCGGCACCCGATTCCACCCCGGCGTCAATGTGGGGCGGGGCAGGGACGACACCCTCTTCGCCAAGGCCGACGGCGTCGTGAAGTTCGAGAACCTTCGTCGCCGCCGAGTGATCTCGGTCTACGCCCCGGTGCAGCCGGAGGCGTAAGGGTTTCCGTCACGACGTTCAGGTCGAGGGGGTAGCGCAAGGGCACGTTTGCACCGATTGAAGATCAGATTTACGATTGGTGCATGATTGATCGCACGCTCGGGCCGCATCTGCTTCGCGCCGCACGCCATTCCCCCGTCGTCGCCGTCACTGGCCCACGCCAATCGGGGAAGACGACACTGTGCCGGGCCTCCTTCCCCCACCACGACTACGTGAGCTTGGAGCCGCTGGACGCCCGCGAGTTCGCGGAAACGGACCCCAGGGGGTTTCTGGCGCAGCACTCGGGTCCCGTGGTGTTCGACGAAGTGCAGCGCGTGCCGGGGCTGTTCTCGTACCTGCAGGAAGAGGTGGACGAGGACCCGACGCCGGGCCGGTTCGTCCTCACCGGGTCCCAGCACTTCGGCCTCACCGAAGCGATCAGCCAGTCTCTCGCTGGGCGGGTGGCCCTACTCCAACTGTTGCCGCTGAGCCTGGAGGAAGTGCGCCGCTTTCCAGAGGTGCCCCGTCTTCCAGAAGAGTCGGGGCGCCCGGCGCCGTCCGACCTGTGGACCACCGTATGGAGCGGCGGCTACCCGCGCATCCGGGACCGGCGGCTGCCCGCAGGCGCGTGGCTGGGGGACTACGCCGCAACCTATGTGCAGCGAGACGTGCGACAGGTGCTGCAAGTGACCAACCTGTCCGCCTTCAGCACGTTCTTGCGATTGGCGGCCGGTCGCACGGCGCAGGAGCTCAACCTCTCGTCGCTGGGAGCCGATGCCGGCGTTGCCCATCCCACGGTTCGCGCTTGGCTCTCCGTTCTCGAAGCCAGCTTCGTCGTATTCACCGTGCCGCCGTGGCTTCGCAACTTCCGCAAGCGCTTGGTGAAGGCGCCGAAGCTGCACTTCGTGGACTCTGGGCTGGCGTGCAGTCTGCTGGGGATACGCGACCCCGACCAGCTGCGGGCTCACCCACTGCGGGGCGCGCTATTCGAGAGCTGGTGCGCGTCCGAGGCGCTCAAGGCGCGACTTCACAGGGGCGAGGCGGGCGGGCTCTTCCACCTGCGGGAGGCTCGCGGCTTGGAGGTCGACTTGGTGGTGGAGACGGCTCGGCGCACGATCGGCGCGGAGGTGAAGTCGGGCGCGACCGTCGCACCCAGCTTCTTACGAGCCTTGGAGGCGTTCCCCGACCGGGCCGAGCGGGCCAACCCTCACCTGATGCCCGAGGCCCGGCTGATCTACGGCGGCGACGGCCCGATCCAGCGTCGAAGCGGCGCCCAGGTCGTTCCCTGGGGGGCGATCCAGGATGTGGAGTGGACCTGAAGGGCAGAGGGCGAGGGCGAGGGACGCGGACTGCGGACCACGGGTCTCGCTCTGCTCCGCCTACCCTGACGGAGCGCCGCCCTCGCGAGCGCCGGCCTCGGGAGCCCCACCGTCGGGACCGCCCCCCTCGTCGTCCCTGACGGCTGCGTGCTGCTCCTCCCGGGCCGCCGCCATAACCTTCCACACCACCTCTCGCACCAGCTCGTCGTTCAGCCCTTCGGCCCGCGCCATCTCTGCGGCGCGGCGCGCCACCGCCGCTTCCCGGACCGGGTCGGTCACGGGCAGCCCGAGCTGCCGCTTCAACGCGCCGATCCTCTTCACCAGCGTGCGCCGGTGGGCGATCGCCTCGATCAGCTTGCGGTCGCACTGAAGCACCTCGTCGCGGAGGCGCGCCAGCTCCCTTGGCGGGTCAGACATCGACGAACGCGCTCACGTGCTTCTCGGCTTGCGGCTTCCCGGCCAAGCTTACTCCCAGCAGCACCGGGATGTGGACGATCAGCCCCAGGATGCCTTCGTGGAGTCCCAGCGGCTTCCAGTCGGGGAAGACGAAGAAGAAGACGGCCACCGCCGAGCCGGCCACGAGTCCCGACACCACGCCCGCCGTCGTCGCCCGTCGCCAGTACATCGCCGCCACTACCGCCGGCATGAACTGGCAGATGATCCCGTAGGACGCCAGCAGCAGGTCCACCAGTGACGACGAGTCGGAGAGCGCCAGCACGTAGGCCGCTGCGCCCACGCCCACGACCAGCACCCGGATCAGCGTTCGCTGGCCCTTGTCCGAGAGGCGGCGGAAGGGCTGGACCCCGTCTTCCACGACCACCGACGCCCCCGCGTGGAGGAGCGCGTCGCCGGTGGACATCGACGCCGACAGGGCTCCGGCGCAGAATAGACCGATCACGATCGCTGGCAGCTCGGTACGGAGGATCAGGAAGGGCAGGATGAAGTCGGACCGCTCCGGCGACTCGGGGAAGAGCACGCCGGCGAAGCCGATCAGGAACACGGGGATCAGGAACAGCTGGAAGGTGGGGAAGAGGATGACGGTGCGGCGAATCGTCTCGTCGTCCCTGGCGGTGAACGCCTTCATGAAGAGGTGGGGCAGCATCGTGAAGCCGATGGCGCTGACCAGGATCGCAGTCGAATACGCGCCCCAGCTCCATTCGTTGCCGCCCGGGTCCAGGCCCGGAAGCGTCAGCAGTTCGGGGCGCGCGGCCAGGATCTGCTCGAACATCGGACCCACGCCGCCGTACAGCCGGTAGGGCAGGTAGATCCCCAGCGTCCACGCGATCGCCAGCATGAAGACGCCCTGGAAGGTGTTGGTCCAGCCCACCGCCGACACGCCGCTGGCGAGCACGTAGACCATGACGATCCCATAGGCTACCGCCGCGCCGACGGCCAATGGGATGCGCCCGTCGGTGACGGCTTCGATGACGATCCCGGCGCCCCTCATCTGGATCGTCACGTAGGGCACGAAGGAGACCAGCGTCAGGACCGCCATCAGCACCGAGAGGCCGCGGGAGGGGAAGCGGCCCGTGAGAAGCTGGGCTTGGGTGACGAAGCCGAAGCGTCGGCCCAGCGCGGCGGCCTTGGGTCCCATGGCGTACCACGGCGCCATCCCGAGCGCGCCGTAGGAGAGGATGTAGAAGGCCGCTGCGCCCCGGGAGTACGCCCATCCCGGTCCGCCCAGGAAGGCGAAGGCCGAGAACACCGAGGCGCCCGTGATGAAGTACATGACCAGCAGTCCGAAGTCTCGGTCGCCGGCCACGTAGCCCTGCACGCTCCTGGATGCCCGGCGCCCGGCCGCCAGTCCCACTGCCAGCGTCGTCGCCAAGTAGCCGAAGACGAGGACGGTGATCACCGTGAACTTGTCCATCGGCGGCTACCCGGTCGCCTCGGTGCGGTTGGCGTCTCGACGGCGAGCCATGTCCATCCGCCACAGAACGATCAGGCTCCCCACGATCAGGACCGCCACCAGCGCCATCTGACGGGGCAGGCCGAGCACGAAGGGGTCGGGCGTGTTGACCAGGGTCTGGCCCGGCCATGTGACGGCGGCCAGGAACGCTAGGTGGTAGCACCAGGCGATCCGGCGCCAAGCGGAGTAGGGCATTCGGGGCGCGGGGCTCCTAGATTGTGTCTGCCGGAGGATAGATTGTGGTCGGAACATGTTATTCACCATGCGCCGCCTTGGCTATGACGGTGTCGCTCGAAGGGAGGACTTGAAGGTCCCATGCGGTTCCTTCCCGGATTCGTTGGTGTGGGCGCAACGGCGCTGTCGGTGCTTGCCCCGGCGTCGGCTGCGCAAGCGACGATGGGCGCGCTGGTCTCCGCCGCCCCGCTCCAGGACTCCACCGTCGGACTTCAGGTCACCTTCCTGGATGTGGGACAGGCCGACGCGGTCCTATTGCAGGTGCCGGAGGGACAGACGGTGCTTGTGGACGCGGGCCGGCGCTCTCCCACGGAGGCGCTTCGGGAGCGAGGCGTGGAGGAGATCGATCTGCTGGTGGCCACCCACGCCCACTCCGACCACATCGGCGGGATGGCGGCGGTGATCCGGGAGTTCCCCGTCCGCGCCTTCCTCGACAACGGGATGCCACACTCGACGCGGACTTACGAGCGGCTCATGGAAGAGGTGGAGCGCCGCTCCGAGATCACATACCTGGCTCCGACTCCGCGTACGATCTCCCTGGGCTCCGTCTCCGTTCAGGTGCTGCCCATGCCGCCCCCTGGGCGCAACCAGAACAACCGTTCCGTGACTCTCGTGGTCCGACACGGCCGCTTCACCGCCTTCTTGAGCGGGGATTCGGAGGTCCGCCAGCTGAGCTTCCTGGTCGGACAGGAGGTGGTCCCGCCGGTGACGTTGCTCAAAGCGCCGCACCACGGTAGCGACAACGGCTTCACGCCGGCGTTCCTGCAGCTCGCACGCCCGAAAGTGGTGGTGATCTCGGTGGGCCGGAACAGCTACGGCCATCCCCGCCCCGAAGCCCTGGCGGCGTTCTCGCAGATCGCCGACCAAGTCCTCCGCACCGACCGCGACGGCGCCGTGACGGTCGTGGGCTTCCCGGATGGCCAGTACGAAGTGATCCTTGGGGATGCGGAGGGCGACGATCCGCGCCACCACCAGCCGCCGGAGCGAAGAAGACGATGAGCGAGGTCCCGCAGCCTGCCCCTACCCAGCCCCCGGCACCGGTCATCTCGGAGAGGGTCTACGTGGTGGACCGGATCGAGGGCGGAGTGGTCGTGCTGGTTCCCGACGACGACGCCTTCGCCGACGAGGAGGTGTCTGTCGACGACCTGGGGCCGACCGTTTCCGAGGGGGATGTGGTGCGAGCGACGGTATCCGAGGGCGTGCTGGGATGGCGGGACGCGGTTCTTGATCCGCTGTTGAAGGCGGAACGCCTGAAGCGCGCCGAGGATCGACTGCGGCGTCTGCGGAAGCGGGACCCCGGCGGCGACATCGTGCTGTAGGAGGCCGGGCTACCGCGCTGCAAAGCCGGGCTACCGTGGTGTAAAGCCGAGTTGACGTGGTGTAAAGTCGAGCTACCGTCCCTTGAACTGCGGACGCCGCCTTTCCACGAACGCCTTCACTCCCTCCCGACCGTCTTCCGAGGCGAACGCCTCCAGGAACAGCTCCTTCTCCAGCGCCAAGCCGGCGGAGAGCGGGTGCTCGTGCGCGGCCCGCACGGCCTTCTTCACCAGCCGAAGAGCGACGGGGCTCCATCGGGTCATCCGGCCGGCCACTTCTCGGGCCTTCTCCAACTGCCGGCCTTCCTCCACCAGGAACTCGACTAGGCCGATCCGGTGGGCCTCCTCGGCGTCGATCAGGTCGCCGCACAGCCCCAGCCGCATCGCCTGACCGGGTCCCACCAGCCGAGCCAGCCGCTGTGTGCCGCCGGCGCCGGGGATCAGCCCCAGCCGGACCTCGAACTGGCCGAAGCGGGCGGTGGCGTCGGCGACCCGCATGTCGCAGGCCAGCGCCAGTTCGTTGCCGCCCCCGATGCAGAGGCCGTGGATGGCGCAGATCACGGGCTTGGGGAACTCGGCCAGGGCGTCGTAGACACGGCGTTCCTCGTAGAGATCACGCTGCTCCTCGGGCGTCCGGGCCGCGAACTCGGTCACGTCGGCGCCCGCCACGAACGCCTTCTCGCCGGTGCCGTGGAGGACGGCCACCTTCACGTCGTCGTCGGTCGCCAGCGCGTCGAAGGTCTCCGAGAGCTCGCGACGGACGGTGGCGTTCAGGGCGTTGAGCTTTTCGGGCCGGTTGATTGCCACCTCGGCCACAAAGTCGCTGGCGCTCACCCGGACGGTCGTCACGGTCCCGCGTCCCACTCGTAGAAGCCGCGTCCCGACTTCTTCCCCAACCGCCCCTCCGCCACCATCCGCTCCAGCAGCGCCGGCGGACGAAACGCCTCCGACTGCAACGTCTCGTGAAGGTAGCGCGCGATGCCCAGGCGCACGTCCAGCCCCACCAGGTCGGTGAGGCGCAGCGGTCCCATCGGGTGACGGTACCCCAGCACCATCGCCTTGTCGATCGCTTCGGGGGCCGCGACTCCGGTCTCCACCATGCGGATCGCTTCGAGTCCCAGGACGATTCCCAGTCGCGACGACGCAAAGCCAGGGGAGTCGGCCACCACCACCGGTTCCTTGCCCACCCCGCGCACGAACGCCACGGCGCGGTCCAGCACGGAGGGGTCCGTGCGCTCCCCCTTCACCACCTCCACCAGCGCCATGATGTGGACCGGGTTGAAGAAGTGCAGTCCCAGGAAGCGGCCGGGGAAGGGAAGGCCGTCGCCGATCTTGGTGACCGAGAGGGACGAAGTGTTGGTGGCGAGCACCGTGTCCCGGGCGACCAGCTCCGCAACTTCCCGGAAGAGCCGGGCCTTGAGGGAGACGACCTCGGGCACCGCCTCGATCACCAGCTCCGCACCGGCGACGGCCTCCTCCAGGGCGGGGGCGGCGGAGAGGCGTGAGAGAGCGTCGTCGCGGGCGGCGGTGTCCACCTTCCCCAGGCTCACGCCCTTGTCGAGGTTGGCCTTGACAAGGGTGAGGGCGCGGTCGATCTGCTGGGCGTCGGCGTCGTGGAGGGCGACTGGGTGTCCGGCCATGGCGGCGACCTGGGCGATCCCGTGGCCCATCGTCCCGGCGCCGATCACGGCAACCGAGCCGATCCCGGTGGCGGGCGGGCTTCCGGCCGCCCCGTTCACGCCCGCTCCAGCACGGTGGCGATTCCCTGGCCGACTCCGATGCACATGGTGGCCAACCCCAGCTCGGCGTCGCGGCGCACCATCTCGTGGACCAGCGTCGTCACGATGCGCGCTCCGGAGCAGCCCACCGGGTGGCCCAGGGCGATGGCGCCGCCGTTCACGTTCACGATCTCCGGGTCCAACCCCAGCTCCCGCACGCACGGGACGGCTTGCGCCGCAAAGGCTTCGTTCACCTCGACCAAGCCCAGCTCCTCCACGGCCACGCCTGCCCGCTTCAGGCAACGGCGCGACGCCGGGATCGGTCCGGTTCCCATCCGACTGGGCTCCACGCCAGCCACCGCAGTGGCGCGCACCTTGGCCATCGGCGACACTCCGTGGGCGCGAGCGGTCTCCGCTTCCACCACCAGCAGGGCGGCGGCGCCGTCGTTGATCCCCGACGAGTTGCCGGCCGTCACGGTGCCGCCTTCCTGGAAGACAGGGCGAAGGCGGGCCAGCGCCTCTGGGGTGGTGCCCGGCCGGGGGTGTTCGTCGCGCTCCACGATGCGCACCTCACGCCCCCGGCCCATCACCGTCACGCTCACGATCTCCTCCTCGAAGCGATCGGCCTCCTGCGCCGCCGCGGCCTTCCTCTGGCTCTCCGCCGCGAAGGCGTCCTGCTCCTGGCGCGTCACGTCGTACTCCTCGGCCACCACCTCCGCCGTCGCCCCCAAGCTCATCGTCCACTCGGGGCCGAAGCGCGGGTTGGGGAAGCGCCAGCCGAGCACCGTGTCGGCCACCTCCGGCGCGCCCCTAGGGTAGCCCCGTTCCGGCTTCAACATCACGAACGGCGCTCGGCTCATGGATTCGACGCCGCCGGCCACGAACGCGCGGCCCTCTCCCGCCCGCACCGCGTGAAGCGCGCTGGCGACGGCCTGCATTCCGGAGCCGCACAGTCGGTTCACGGTCTGTCCCGGAACTTCCACGGGCAGGCCGGCCCCCAGGAGCGCCATCCGGGCCACGTTCCGGTTGTCTTCGCCGGCCTGATTGGTGCAGCCGAAGATCACGTCGTCCAGGAGAGAGGCGGGGAGGGCGGAGTTGCGCTTCAGCAGCGTCGAGATCGTGCGCGCCGCCAAGTCGTCGGGGCGCACCGACGCCAGCGCGCCGCCGTGCCTTCCGATCGGCGTCCGCACCGCGTCCACGATCCAGGCTTCGCGCATCGGTGTTTGTCCCCCGTACCTCGGTTCGCCCTTACCGGTCCAGCGCCACCCAGACGCTCTTCAGCTGGGTGTACTTCTCCAGCGCCGTGTGGAACCCCAGATCGCGCCCGAAGCCGCTCTCCTTGTAGCCGCCGAAGGGCGACGCCGGCGCGTACTGGTTGTAGGTGTTGATCCAAACCGTGCCCGCGTCGATCTCGGCCGCCACCCGGTGCGCCTTGCCCACGTCTCGCGTCCAGACGCCGGCTGCCAAGCCGTAGAGGGTGTCGTTCGCCTTGGCGACGGCGTCTTCCACGTCGTCGAAGCGGATCACCGCCGCCACCGGCCCGAAGATCTCCTCTTGGGCGATCTTCATCTCGCTCTCCACATCCGCAAAGACGGTGGCGTTCACGAAGTTGCCGCGCCCGTCCACCTTCGCTCGTTCTCCGCCGGCCACCAGACGCGCGCCCTCACGCTTCCCCGCGTCGATGTAGCCCGCGACCCGCTCCAGCTGGGCTTCGCTGACGATGGCGCCCAGGCGCGTGGCCGGGTCCATGGGATCGCCCACCGGCGTTCGGGCCGCGCGCGCCGCCAATCCCTCGACGAACTGGTCGTGCACCGACGCCTCCACCAAGATGCGGCTCCCCGCCGCGCACACCTCGCCCTTCCCGTAGAAGACGCCGGTGGAGGCCCCCTTCACGGCCTGCCCCAGGTCGGCGTCGGCGAAGACGATGTTGGGCGACTTTCCCCCCAGCTCCAGCGAGATCTTCTTGAGGGTGTCCGCCGCCTCGCGCATGACCGTTCGCCCCGTCTCGGTGGAGCCGGTGAACGAGATCGCGTCCACTCCGGGATGGCGAACCAGCGCCGCGCCCGCCGTCTCCCCGAAGCCCGGCGCCACGTTGAGCGCACCGGGTGGAAATCCGGCCTCGGCGGCCAGCTCCCCCAGCCGAAGCGCGGTCAGCGGCGTCTCCTCGGCGGGCTTCAGCACCACCGTGTTGCCGCAGGCGAGCGCGGGGGCCGCCTTCCAAGCCGCCATGGATAGGGGGAAGTTCCACGGAACGATTGCCCCCACGACGCCGACCGGCTCCCGCAACGTGTAGTTCAGGAAGGGGCCGGGGACCGGCAGGGTGTCGCCCTGCACCTTGTCCGCAAGTCCAGCGTAGTAGCGGAACGTCGTCGCCGCCGACGGGACGTCGATCTTGCGGGACTCGAAGTAGGGCTTGCCGTTGTCCCGAGTCTCCAGCAGCGCCAGCTCGTCGGCGTTGGCGTCCACCAGCTCCGCAAGGCGCCAGAGGAGGCGGGAGCGCTTGTGAGGGTTCATCCGACGCCAGCGCGGGTCCGCAAACGCCGTGCGTGCCGACTGCACTGCCAAGTCCACATCCTCGGCCCGCGCCTCGGCCACATGGGCCAGAAGCTCGCCGGTGGCCGGGTTCACGGTGGGGAAGGTGGTCGCGTGCTGCGGCTCCACCCACTCGTTGCCGATCCAGAGGCGGGTGGGGAGGGCGTCCGCCACCCGTCAGCTCCCCGTGAACTGGGCCCGGCGCTTCTCTACGTAGGCGGAGAGGCCCTCGCCGGCGTCGTCGCTGGCGAAGAGCTGCTGCTGAAGCTCCCGTTCCAGGGCCAAGCCCGTCTCGAAGGGGATCTCGGCGCCGGTTTGGACGGACCGCTTGATCGCGCCCACCGCCTTCGACGCCATGGCGGGCGGACAGAAGCGGCGTGCGTACTCTAGCACCCTCTCCATGAAGGCGTCGTGGCTCTCGGCCTCCCAGACTTGGTGCACAATCCCCAGCTCCTGGGCTTCCTCGAAGCCGAAGGTCCGCCCCGTCGCCATGAGCTCGATCGACTGGGCCTTGCCCACCAGCCGCGCCAAGCGCTGCGTCCCCCCGGTGCCCGGCAGAACGCCCAAGTTGACCTCGGGCAGCCCGGTCTTGCTGCGCCCCGCCCGCGCGATCCGGATGTCGGCGGCCATGGCGATCTCCAGTCCCCCGCCCACGGTGTGCCCGTTGAGCGCCGCGACCACCAGCTTGGGGGTGTGTTCCAGGCGGTTGAGCGTCTCGTTGGCGTGGAGGCAGAAGTGGTACTTGAACTGCGCCGTGACCTGGGACAGCATCCCGATGTTGGCGCCCGCCGAGAAGAACTTCTCCCCGTTCCCGGTGACCACGATCACGTGCACGGCGTCGTCGAAGCGCGCTTGGAGGACGGCGTCGTCGAGCTGCCGCATCATCTCGTGGGTGTAGGTGTTGGCTGGCGGGTCGTCGAGGGTGAGAACGGCGACGCCGTCGCTGGCGTCGTAGCGGACAAGAACCTTGTCGGACATGGGAAGGGTGCCTGTAGGACGGAGACGAAAGGGAGGCAACCCTTTAAGATAACCCGGTCGCGATGCTTGGGGGCGGGCAAGCGGACTACCAGGCGGGCGGCGGGCCGAGCTTTGGCGTAGATTGATTCCAGGCGCGACAACGTAGATGTGAGGATAGGACGACCGTCGCGCTCGCGCGCTGCTCTTCGCGGGCCAGCAAGCACCAGAGGAGAAAGGGAGGACGCCCAAATGACCACCAGACGCCCGTCGGCCCAGTGGAGGATCGCCCGGGGGAGGATCGCCCGGTGGAGGATCGCTCCGGCCAGTGCGGCTCGGGCCGCCACAGTCGCCTGCCTCCTTTCGCTCTTGGCGCCGTCGCTGGTCGGCCAGTCGGAGCAGTCGGAGCAGGCGGATCGGACTGCGGTGGTGCGTGTTCCCGTCTCCGGCACCGTGGAGATGGGGCTCGCGCCGTTCATCGAGAGGATGCTGGAAGAAGCCGCCGCCTCGGGAGCGCAGGCCGTGGTGCTGGACATCGAGACGCCGGGCGGTCGCGTGGACGCTGCCGAGCGGATCGTGAGCGCCGTGGGCCGTTCCCAAGTGCCCGTGCACGCCTTCGTCAACATGCACGCCTACTCGGCTGGCGCGATGATCGCCCTTTCCGCCGAGCAGGTGCTGATGAGGCCCGGTGCCGTCATGGGAGCCGCCACGCCAGTGGACGGGCAGGGGACCAAGGCGTCGGAGAAGATCGTTTCCGCCATGCGAGCGCGGATGCGGGCGTTGGCCGAGGCTCGTGGACTTGATCCGCGGATCGCCGAGGCGATGGTGGACGAGGCGCTGGACGTGGAGGGCGTCGTCGAAGCAGGCCAGCTGCTGACCCTCACCACCGACGAGGCAGTGGAGCTGGGCTACGCGCAGGAGGCGGCGGACTGGGACGCCGTGCTCGATCACCTGGGACTGGCGTCGGCCGATGTCGTGGAGGCGCGGGTCAACTGGGCCGAGCGGCTGGTCCGCTTCTTCACCAATCCCGTCATTGCGCCGTTCCTGCTCTCCCTGGGGTTCCTGGGACTGATCGTGGAGATCAAGACGGCGGGCTTCGGGCTCGCCGGGGTCGCGGGGCTCCTGGCGCTGGCCCTGTTCTTCGGCGCTCACCTGCTGGTGGGGCTTGCCGGGGCCGAGGACCTGATCCTGGTGGGCGTCGGCGTGGTGCTGGTACTGGTGGAGGTGCTGGCGATCCCCGGCTTCGGCATCTTCGGCGTGCTGGGGGGCGCGGCCCTGCTGGGCGGCGTCGTCATGTCCCAGCTGGGCGACTTGCCCACCCGCCAGGACTTCACCAGCGCGGTCGGCGTGGTCAGCGCTTCCGTGCTCATCTTGCTCGTCATGGCGTGGGCTCTCGTCCGCTACCTGCCCGGCAGCTGGCGGATCAAGCGCAGCGGCGTTCTTCTTCCCGAGTCCACGGACCGTCGCGAAGGCTACATCTCCGCCAGCGTGCGGCCCGAGTTGGAAGGAGCGGAGGGAGTGGCGATCACCGCGTTGAGGCCGGCCGGGATGGGGCTGTTCGGCGAAGAGCGCCTGGACGTGGTCTCCGAAAGCGAGTGGATCGAGGAAGGGACCCGCATCCGCATCCAGCGCGCCGAGGGCTACCGCCACATCGTGCGTCCGATCAAGTCCAGTTGATTGGGCAAGTCCAGTTGATCGGCCTCGCTCCTTGCCCAGTCTCCCAGAAGCGGGAATCTTCCGCATGAGCTGGACATGACCTCGAACCAACCCCCAACCCGACCTGTGGAGTAACCCCCTCATGGAACCGTCGTTCGTACCCATTCTGATCCTGGCGCTGGTCGCCCTCGGCCTGGCGATCCTCGGCTGGGCCGTGCCCGTCCGCCTCTGGATCGAAGCCCTCTTCGCCGGCGTCAAGCTCGGGCTGGGCAGCTTGGTGGGGATGCGTCTCCGCAAAGTCAGCCCGCCGGCGGTGGTCAGGCCCCTCATCGCCTCCACCAAGGCCGGCCTTCCGCTGGACGTGTCGCACCTGGAGGCGCACTACCTGGCCGGAGGCGACGTGGATCGGGTGGTGCGGGCACTGATCAGCGCCGACAAGGCCAACATCGAGCTGCCGTTTCAGCAGGCGGCGGCGATCGACTTGGCGGGTCGCGACGTCTTCGAGGCGGTCCAGGTGTCGGTGAACCCGAAGGTGGTGCAGACGCCCCGAGTGGCGGCGATGGCCAAGGACGGCATCCAGCTGATCGCGGTGGCGCGCGTCACGGTGCGGGCGAACATCAACCGCTTGGTCGGAGGCGCGGGCGAGGAGACGATCCTGGCGAGGGTTGGCGAGGGGATCGTGTCGACGATCGGCTCCGCCAACAGCCACAAGGCCGTGCTGGAGAACCCCGACGCGATCTCCAAGACGGTGTTGCAGAAGGGACTGGATTCCGGGACGGCGTTCGAGATCCTGTCGATCGACATCGCCGACGTGGACGTGGGCAAGAACATCGGCGCCGAGCTTCAGACCGACCAGGCCGAGGCCGACAAGCGGGTCGCACAGGCCCGGGCCGAGGAGCGGCGCGCCATGGCGATGGCCCAGGAGCAGGAGATGAAGGCTCGGGTCGAGGAGATGCGCGCCGAGGTGGTCTCCGCCGAGGCCAAGATTCCGCTGGCGATGGCCGACGCCTTCCGGAGCGGCAACCTGGGGATCATGGACTACGCCAAGTACCGCAACGTGGAGTCCGACACCCACATGCGCCGCGCCATCGCCGCCGGGGACCCGGACTCGCCGTCCGAGCCCGGATCGTAGTGCGCCAAGTGCGCCAAGTGCGCCAGGTGCGCTAGCCAGCCCGAGGAGAAGCCGCCGTGGGCGAGTACCAGATCTGGGTCATCGTCGTGGTCGTCGTTCTGTCGATCCTCGACGCGATGATGAAGAAGGCGAGGAAGCGCGGTGCGGGCCTGCCCGAGGGGGACGGTCCGCTCTCCGAGGAGTCCGTGGGGGATGGATCCGTCTCTGTCGAGCGGGAGGACGCCGAGCCTGTGGGCGGCCCCGCGCCGAGGGCTCCCTCGCAACCCCGTCCACGGCCGGGACCCCAACCCCAGCCGTGGCCCCAGCCGCAGTCGTCCACGGCGGGCCAATCGCCGCCGGAGAAGCGGCCGTCGGCGTTCGACGTCTTGGTGCCGCCCGAGGTGCGGAAGGAGCTGGAAGACATCCTCTCCGGTGGCGGCGGCCAGCGCACTGGCCAGGGCGCACCTTCCCCCACGGCATCGGGTCCGTCCGGTGCCTCCGGTTCGCGTTCCGCTCCGGTTCCTGGCACTCCGGTTCCGGACAGTGCTTCCCACGAGCCGGGCGACCCGTGGCGCCGCGAGCAGGGCGACCCGTGGCGCGAGCCAGACGACCCGTGGCACGAGCCGGGCGACCCGTCGCAGAGAGCGCCGCTTCCAGAGCGCAGTCGGGCGCCCAGGCCCATCGAGGTGCGCAGTCGGGCGCCCAGGTCGGTGGAGGCACGGACCAGGGAACGGGCTCCTGTGCGTGCCGACTCCCCGCCGGCGCCTGCCCACCGCCCGCCCGAACCGGAGCGGCCAGGGTTCGGCACAGTCGGGCTAGGGTTCGGCACGATCAACGGGCTGCGGCGCGTCGTCGTGGCTCGGGAAGTCTTGGGTCCCCCCGTTGCCATGCGCGACGAGAAGGAGATCGGCACGATCCGCTGATCCGCTGGCGGTGTCGGCTCAGGCGGCCCCCTCCGCCGCCAGCTTGCGTAGCACCGTGTGGAGGATGCCACCGTTTTGGTAGTATTCTACCTCCACTTCCGAATCCAGACGGGCCACTGTGTCGAATGCGACCTGCACGCCGTCCTCGCGGGTCGCGGTGACGGTGACGGTGCTGCCGCGCCCCAGGCCGTCGGCGATTCCGGTCAGGTCGTAGTGCTCGTCGCCCGTCAGCCCTAGCGACTCCGCCCCTTCGCCCTCGGCGAACTGGAGAGGCAGCACGCCCATCCCCACCAAGTTGGAGCGGTGGATCCGCTCGTAGCTCTCGGCGACCACCGCCTTCACGCCCAGCAGCAGGGTGCCCTTGGCTGCCCAGTCGCGAGAGCTTCCCGTCCCGTATTCGCGTCCGGCGAGGACGATCAGGGGGGTGCCCGCCGCCCGATACCGCTCCGCCGCCTCGAAGATCGGCACTTGGTCGCCGCTGGGGAGGTGCCGCGTCCAGCCGCCCTCCTTGCCGTCCAGCAGCAGGTTGCGCAGGCGCACATTGCCGAAGGTGCCCCGCATCATGACTTCGTGGTTGCCCCGACGGGCGCCGAAGGTGTTGAAGCGGATCGGGGGCACGCCCAACCCCTGCAAGTACTGGCCTGCCGGTTCGCTCCTGGGGATCGCGCCGGCGGGCGAGATGTGGTCGGTGGTCACGGTCTGGCCCAGCAGCGCCAGCACCCGGGCGCCGCGCACATCCTCGGGCGACGGGGGCTCGGGACCCATCCCCTGGAAGAAGGGAGGGTTGCGGATGTAGGTGGACTCGGGGTCCCAATCGTAGAGGCTGCCTTCCTCCGGCAGGGGAAGCGCGCGCCAGTGCTCGTCTCCGTCGAAGACGCGGCCGTAGCGCTCTCGGTACATCTCGGGCTTCAGCGACGCCGCCACCGTGTCGCGCACCTCCGCGGGCGACGGCCAGATGTCCGCCAGAAAGACGGGCCGGCCGGCCTGATCCAGGCCCAGCGGCTCCTCCCGCAGGTCGATGTCGATCCGCCCCGCCAGCGCGAACGCCACCACCAGCATCGGCGACGCCAAGTAGTTGGCGCGCACCAGCGTGTGGATGCGGGCCTCGAAGTTGCGGTTCCCCGACAGGATCGACGCCACCACCAGCCCGTTCTTCTCGACGGCCTCGGCCACGGCTCCCGGCAACGGCCCGCTGTTGCCGATGCACGTCGTGCAGCCGTAGCCCACCAAGTTGAACTTGAGCGCTTCCAGGTGCCGCATCAGTCCTGCGGCCTCCAGGTAGTCGGTGACCACCTGCGATCCCGGTGCCATGCTGGTCTTCACCCACGGCTTCGGCGCCATCCCCAGCGCCCGCGCCTTCTTGGCCATCAGCCCCGCGCCTACCATGACCGACGGGTTGGAGGTGTTGGTGCAGCTGGTGATCGCGGCCACCACGATGCTGCCGTCGCCGATCTCCACCCGCTCGCCCTCGATCTCGATCTGGGCAGTGCGGCGGGACGTGGCGGAGTCGCCGGCGCCCCGGCCGTCGCCGTTGCCCGACGCGCTCCCTCCCCCAAAGCCGGCGGGGCGCAGCTTCGGCAGGTCCCGGGGGAAGGCTCGGTCGATCTCCGTGAGGGCGATCCGGTCTTGGGGGCGCTTCGGCCCGGCCAAGCTGGGCTCGACGGTGGAGAGGTCCAGCTCCAGCGTGGTCGTGTACTCTGGGTCCGGCGTGTCGTCGGTCCGGAAGAGGCCCTGCGCTTTGGCGACGCGCTCCACACGCTCCATGTGGGCAGGGTCGCGGCCCGTGCCCGACAGGTAGCGCAGCGCCTCGTCGTCCACCGGGAAGAACCCGACGGTGGCGCCGTACTCGGGGGACATGTTGGCCAGCGTCGCCTTGTCCGGCAGGCTCAGCCCCGAGAGGCCCGCGCCGTAGTACTCGACGAAGCGTCCCACAACGCCGTGGGCGCGCAGCATCTCCGTCACGCGCAGGACCAGGTCGGTGGCGGTGGCGCCCTCGGCGAGCGCGCCGGTGAACTTCACCCCCACCACCGGCGGCAGGAGCATGTGGTAAGGCTGGCCCAGCAGCACCGCCTCCGCCTCGATGCCGCCGACTCCCCATCCGACGACACCGAGCCCGTTGATCATCGTGGTGTGGGAGTCGGTGCCGACCACCGTATCCGGGTATGCCAGCGCCGTGCCGCCGTGCTCCCGCCGGTGCACCACCGACGCCAAGTACTCCAAGTTGACCTGGTGCACGATCCCAGTCCCAGGCGGCACGACCCGGTAGTTCTCGAACGCTTCCTGCGCCCAGCGCAGCAGCGCGTACCGCTCCCCGTTCCGCTCGTATTCGCGTTCCACGTTCTTCTCGAATGCGTATCCCGTCCCGAAGAAGTCCACCTGCACCGAGTGGTCGATGACGAGATCGGCCGGGACCAGGGGGTTGATCAGGCTGGGGTCGCCGCCCATCGCCCGGATCCCGTCGCGCATTGAAGCCAAGTCCACGATGGCGGGCACGCCGGTGAAGTCCTGAAGCACCACCCGGGTGGGCATGAACGGGAAGTCGGGCCGCGGGCCGTCGGGACGCCACGACGCCACCGCCTCCACGGACTCGGGCGGGACCTGGCCGTCTCCCGCGTTGCGCAACACGTTCTCCAACAGGACGCGGATTGAGAAGGGAAGTCGGTCCAGCGACGGGACGACGCCCGCCTCCTCCAGCCGGCCCAGGCGGTAGTAGGAGGTTGGACCCTCCGGCAACTCGATGACGGCGAGGGCGTCGAAGGGATCGGTTGGGCTTGGCACGGGGAGGCGGCTCCTGGCTCCGGGGGCGTGGATGGCTCCGGCGGCGTGGATGGCTCCGGGGGGCGTGGAGGAAATCGGACTCGCGGGAGTGGCAAGCCCGCCGACACGATGGCGAGGAACGGAGCCGATCTCAAGGGAAGCTACCTTTACGGCTCGGCTTCGCTTGGCTAGACTCCCTTTCCCGAGCGGGAGTCCCAGCGGCCCCCGGGCGGAGCCGAGGTGGCGGAACCGGTAGACGCGAAGGTCTCAAAAACCTTTGCCCTTGCGGGCGTGAGGGTTCGAGTCCCTCCCTCGGCACTCCGAGGCTTCGAGAAGAGCACGCGGGCGCGAGAGTAAGGAGAACCTCTCACCTCCAACGAGGGACCGATCCATGCGACTTGGTGTCGTCGGGCACACGTGAGCGGAGGTGCCCTGCCGCCGGTTTTGGTGCTGAGCACGGGTCGATGCGGCTCCACCATGCTCTCCGACATTCTGAACACCCATCCGCGCGTGCTCAGCCTGTCCGAGGCGTTCACGACGGTCGGGCAGGGGCCGTTCCGTCGCCGCATGTGCGATGGCGAGCAGATGTGGCGGGCGTTCAGCGGCAAGTCGAGGTGGATGGACGCGGGTGTACAGCAAGACTTCATCGAAGTGTTGTATCCTTTCGGCTCGCCTGGTGCGCGCTACACACGCGACAACGTTCCTTCGCTGTCGTGCATCACGCTGCCCCACCTCACGCCCGAGCCCGACGCGCTCTTCGACGAGTTGGCGCAGGTCGTGCCGACGTGGCCTCGGCGGCGCCCCAGCGAACACTTCCGCGAACTCTTCGAGTGGCTGCGCCGACGCTTCGAGCGCGACGTGTGGGTGGAGAGGTCGGGCGCGTCGCTGCTGCTGGCGTCGCGGCTCCTGCGCGACTACCCGGACGCTCGCATCATCCACATGTACCGGGACGGTCGGGACACGGCACTCTCAATGCGCAACCACTACGGCTTCTCCACCTTGGTGGCCACGACTAGCACAGCCCGATCGGTGGGCATCAACGCCTACCGATCGATCGCGACGGGCAGGCACTGGAACCGCCTCAGTCCTTGGGTCGAGTGGTTCTGGAGCACGTTCATCCCTCCCAAGCGCTTGCCTCACCACAAGTTGACGCTCGGCGACTTCGGCCGCTTCTGGAACGCGATGGTCCAACGCAGCCGCTGGGTGCTGGCCGAGTTGCCCCCCGAGAAGCTTCTGAACGTAAAGATGGAGGACATACAGGCCGACCCGGAGGCGCAGATCCGCCGCCTGATCCGCTTCGTGGCCCCGGAGCTGGAGGACGACGAGTGGGTGCGCACTGCGTCTGCGATTCCCCGGGCCACCGTCTCTCGGTTTGACGACCTGAGCTCGGCGGAACAGGCGGAGCTGGTGCAAGCCTGCCGGCCCGGATTGGAGATCCTGGGCTATCCGCTGTGAGGGACGAATCGGGGCAGTCGGAGCGACCGGAGCAGTCGGAGCGGAGCGGCCCGATGCGCGTACCAGCGGCCTACGAGCCGGGATACGGCAAGGCTCGTGCCGTGAACAGCGGCCTAGCCGACAACTACATCCGCCACACCTTCATTGACGATCCCCTGGCCGACGCCGCCGTAGAGGCGCTGGCCCCCTGCGGCCAACAGGAGGCGCACCGAGTCATCGCCGGGGGAATGGAGGAGCGCGACGATGTGCTTTCCACCGCCCCCGCCGCCGTGCAGGAGTTCTTCGCCAGCGTGTCCGTGCCGCCGCCTTGGCTGGACCTGCCGTCCCTGGTGCCGGGGATGCGCGCCTACCACCAGCACTCGGACCTGTTCATTGCCGTGCACGTGACCGGCGTGCTCGTCAGCGGCTTCTCCACACTGATCAGCAAGTCCTTCTTCAGGACTGGCAGGCTTACCGAGTACGGCGTTCGGCGCCTTCAGCAGAACAACCGCCACCTGATCGAGATCTGCCTGCCGGGCGGGCTGGACCGACAGGGAGACGGCTGGAAGCTCTCCGTTCGCATTCGGCTCGTGCACGCCCAGATCAGACGGCTCTTGCGCCAGCCGGGCGAATGGGACGAAGGCCGCGACGGCGTTCCGCTGAGTGCCGCCCACATGGCGTTCGCGTCGGCCGCCTTCTCGGCGTTGCTGGTGGAGCAGGTCCGGCGGGTCGGCGCCCGGATCAGCCATGAGGAAGGGGAGAGCTTCGTGCAGATATGGCGTTACGTGGCGTGGCTGTTCGGCGTGCCCGAGACGATCCTCTTTCGCGACTTCGACGAGGGGATCGAGCTCTGCCGCATCGGCTTTCTGTGCGAACCGGTGCCCAGTGAAGAAGCCGTTCTCATGGCCAACTCCCTGATCAACTCGGCTCCGCTGATCACCGGCGCCACCGACCCCAAGAAGCGTAAGGCGATGGCCAAGTTCGTGTACCGCGTCTCCCGTGCGCTCGTCGGCGACGAGTTGGCCGACCAGCTCCGCTTCCCGCCGCTGCGGACCACGGGCATTCTATTCCTGCTGAAGTGGCAGCATCGCTTTGCGGCCTTCGTGAACCGCTTGCTCCCAGGCGGTCTGGCCCGCCGTCGCAGCAGCAACTTCGTCACGCTTCTCCAGCGTTCTCTCTTCGAGGAAGCGGGCATCCCCTACCGATTGCCGGACGCCCTGGACGCCGAACGGGCCACGAGGTGGTAAGCGGTCGCGAGGCGGGCGGCGCCGAGGCAGTGGGCAGCCCCGAAGTGAAGCGCTTTCACGATCTGGACGCTTTGCGGGCCTTTGCCATGATGCTGGGCGTCCTTCTCCACGCTGCGCTGTTCCTGCTGCCCGATCCGAGGCCCGACAACGACGTGCCCGCTTGGCCCGCTTCCCATCCCTACGCCTACGACACGCTGCCGGCGGCCAACCCGTACTCCTACCTGTTGCTGCTGATTCACGGCTTCAGGATGCCTCTCTTCTTCATGCTCAGCGGCTTCTTCACGGCGATGTTGTGGCGCAAACGAGGGCTGCGCGCGCTGGCCGTCCACCGTTTGAAGCGCATCGCCGTCCCCTTGGCCGTGGGCGTGGTCACCGTCGTTCCCACCGTGTCTCTTTTCTTTGTCAGCGACGGCTTGGGGTTCGTCGGGTGGATCACGGCTGGGTTGCAGGACCTCCATCACCTGTGGTTCCTCCTGTACCTGTTGCTGATGGCGGCGGGCTTCCTGGGCTTGGTGCGCTTGGGCGCGCGCTTCCGGCGTCGTCTCTGGTGGCTGCTTATCCCGATGGTGCTGCTTCCCCAGTACACCATGCGCGAGACCTTCGGCGTGGACGTCCCCGCCGGCTTCCTGCCGATGCCCGACGCGTTCCTCTACTATGCGCTGTTCTTCTTGTTCGGAGCCTTCTTCCACGAGCGAGGCATGACGGTGCGCCGGTGGTGGACCGCGGGATTGCCTGTCGCGCTTCTGTTGTTCATGCCAGGAGTCGCGTTTGCGTACCCCGACCAGATCGACGCGTTGAGCGCATATGTGGACGCGAGTTGGTTCCAGGCCGCGTCGGCGGTGCTCCAGGTGTCGTTCGCCTGGCTCGCAAGCTTCGGCATGATGGGGTTGTTTCGCTGGGTTGCGGGGCGCCAGCGCTACTGGGTGCGCTACATGTCCGACGCTTCCTACTGGATTTACCTGTGGCACCTTCCGCTGGTCATCGGAGGACAGCTTCTGGCGACCGATTGGGGGATGGGACCGCATGCGGCCTTCCTGCTGATCTGCGGTGGCTCGACCGCCGTTCTCCTGATCACCTACCAGCTCGGCGTGCGCTACACCGTCGTCGGCGCCACGCTCAACGGACCCCGTCAGCGACGGAGGGCGCGGGACTGACGGGTGCCGGTGCTCATCCAGAGGCGTTCGGGCTGCGCACGGCCATCCAGCAGACCACGCCCACGTCGTCGGTGGTGATGGGGCTTCGCGCCGGGGGAAGCTCGACGACCCGGAGGCCGAACGCGCGGACGACCTCGGCGATGCGGAGGGCCGCGTCGCTGCGGGTGATCTCCTGACGCTCGGTTGCGCGCTTGACCTTGCCCAGCGCACGGCGGACGGGCTGGTTGCGGCCGACGCGCAACGCCTCGTATGCGGTCTCGGCGCCGGGAGGCAGGGTCACGGATGGGTCTGCAAGGAGAGCCAGCGCCCACGACTGGATTTCGCCGATGGAGTGGGATTGGACGTTCGCGCTGGCGGGCTGGCCGGTTGCGCCAGCGGGCTGGGTGTTCGCGTTGGCGGGTTGGACGTGCGCGCCGGGTTGAGCCGCGCCCCCGTTGTAATCCTTCACGATGGAATCGGCCGCCCGCGCCCAAGCCTCCTCCAGGCCGACCTCCCCCGCTTCCAGGCCGACCTCTTCTGCCTCCACGGCGGGGGCGGAGCCGGGGTTGATGCGGCGTAGGATCGCTGCCGGCTGGGACAGCACGGCGTTCGCGTCTACGTAGCGCCAGTAGCGCTCTCCCCGAACCCGGCACGCGAAGAAGATGCCGGGAGCGCCCGAAGACGGAACGCCCTCACCTTGGCGGAACGCCGCGCCGACGCCCCAGGGCAGCGCTCGCAGCTCGTCGCCCCGGCCCTCGGCGAGCTCCCGGCGCAGCTCGGCGCGCAAGACCTCGTTGCTGGGGCCGACGGCGACGCTGGGGCTGGCGGAGCCGTCCGCCGGTCCCGGCCCGCCAGTGCCTGGCCCGCCCTCGGCTTCGTCAAGCAGCGTCTCATCTCCCTCGGCTAAGCGGGCCGCGTAGTTCTGCGTCTCGTCCTCCGTGTCGTCCACCACCTGCACTTCCATCCCGAACGGCTGTGCGGCCACGATCTTGCGGCGGATTATGCGCTCCAGCTTGAGGATCACTTCCAGGTCGCCGGGTTCGGGCAGCATCGTGGTCAGGTGCACTTGGGCGTGGGGGCTCTTGAGACGGATGACGCGGCCGTACCGCTGCACCATGCGTTGTGGGTTCCACGGCATGTCGTAGCTGACCACGGCGGCGGCCTGTTGCAGGTTCTGTCCCTCGGAGAGCACGTCGTTGCTGAGCAGCAGGTCCACTTCGCCGTCGGGCGGCTGGAAGCCGGGGCGCACCACCGTGTCGGGGCAGAAGCGCGACAGCATGGCCATGCGCTGATCCGGGTTCGTGTCGGCGCCCACCACGGTGACTCGGTTGCGACCAGCGATGGACTGGGGCAAGTGGTCATCCAGGTAGCGCACCGTGTCGGCGAAGGTGGTGAAGACGGCCACCTTCTTGGACGGCGACGCCTCCAGGACGCGGCGAAGCAGGGCCAGCTTGGGGTCGTCCTCCGGGCGGAGCGCGGCCAAGCGCGTTCGGATCTCTTCCAGCAAGGCGGCGTCCCTTGCCACGTGTTTGCGGAAGGATGGGTCGTAGTCGTCGGCAGGCTTCTTGTCGTCGCTCTCTTCCAGCTCGCCGTCCACCCACTGGGCCAGCGCCGATTCGTCGGGTTCGCGGCCCGCCTTCCGCAACGGTTCCGGTCCGGGAACCCAACCCGCTTCCCAGGCCGCCAGGAACGCGCGGTGCGCTCTCAGCATCCGCTCGACAGTGAGCAGGCAGGCGTACCAGCACGACTCCAGGCGCTTGAGCACGCCGGACCGCAGGAGGTCGCTCAACACCGCCTCGCGCTGCTCGAGAGACCGCGACCGGTGATAGCGGCTGGGGCAGTAGCGGGCCATCCGCAGGGCCTTGATGCGCTTGGCGACGTAGGTGGCCAAGCCGGGGCTGGCGTCGGCCAGGTCGTAGCGCTCCGTGGTCAAGTGGGGTTCTGGGAAGGTCACCGGCGTGCCGTCGGGAAAGACCGCGCCCGGATACTCGCGCCCGATGAAGCCCCGGTCCCGCCGCACGCTCACCATGTCCGCAAGCTCGAAGAGCACGTCCGGGTTCAGGTTCTCGGCGGTGCGCCGATTGGCTCCGGCCCACAGGAACAGCATCAAGAGCGACGGGATGCCTTCGCGTTCGAAGGCACGGTCGTGGCGGGCGAAAGCCATCACCAGGTGGTACAGGTCCCAGAGGCCGTTGTTGATCGGCGTTGCGGTCAGCAGCACCAAGTCCTTGGACTCGCCGCCCAGCAGACGCGAGAGCGCGCCGTACCAAGTCGTGCGCGGGTTGCGCAGCGCATGGGCCTCGTCGAACACGATCAGCCGGTAGGCGTCCTTGTCGTTGGCCAGCACTGGCTTTCCGGGAGCACGGCGACCGCCGGAACCGATGCCGAACGAACCGATGCCGGATACCTCGGTGTCGGCCAACTGCGGGTCGGCGGCGAACTCCTGGTAGCTGACCACCTGTGCGGACAGGCGCGCCTGAATAAGCCGATCCTTCCAGTGGTCGCGAAGCTGGGCGGGCACCACCAGCAGCACGTGCTGGCCGCGCCGGACGGTGTACTCTTCCACGAACGCAAGGCCGATCTCGGTCTTGCCCGTGCCCACTCCGTCGGCGTACACGACGCCTCGCCTCTTGCGGACGATGGCAAGTGCGCGCCGAAAGCCGTCGTCTTGAAAGGGCGCAAGCTTGACGGCGCTTGGCGCGGGGGCGTCGTCGTCCTCGTCCATGTCGTCGCCCAGGAGTTCCAAGAGCGCGCGCAGGTAGACTGTGCGTGGATCGAGCAGGCCCGGGTCGGGGAAGAGGAGCGTGCGAAGCTGGTCCTTGAAGTCGTCCGATTCCTCCCAGAGCGCATCGAACCATTGGATTGCCCGCTTGGCGACGGGGGGATCGTAGTGGACCAGCCCCAGTTCCAGGTTCCGCCACAGGCCGGCGGCCGTCAGGTTGGCCGACGTGACCAGCGCCGCGCGCGCATCTCCGGCGTCGCCGAACAGGTACGCCTTCCCATGAAGGAAGTTGTGCACGTAGCGGCGCACCGCCACGTCCGGCCGATCCAGCCATTCCTCGACGGCGAGCAGTTGTTTCAGCGCCCGGCTGGGCGGGAATCTGGACAGGTCGCGCTCCTTGCCCAGCGCCAGGAGCGTCCGCTCGAAGAGTGTGGCGGGAAGATCGTCGCCGATGCCGGTGGGGATGGCACCCAAGAGCAGGCGAGTCTCCCGGTCTCGGCCCTCGACCAACGCCGCCAGGTGGCGCAGTCCGCCCAGGTTGACGTAGCCCGTGGCGACGGAGAGTGCGTGCCGGTCGTCGAAGTCCTCGGCCAGGTAGGCGAGGCCGCCACCGTGGTGGGTGGCGTCGGCCAGGTTGTCGAGGAGGGAGGGGCGTTCGGTCATCTTGTGCTGGCGTCACTCATCCAAGAAGCCGCGAAGGACCAAACCCTGAAAGACCGCATCTTCGCTGGACGACGCAAGTGCGCTGACGATCTCTTCGTCTTGGAAGAGCGGACCGTCTGCATCAAAGGGCTGGATCACCGTTCGACCCTCGACCAAGCGGACGTTGAACAGCCCCACGCCTTCGACCGCATCTGCGTTCCGTATCCGGAGCACTGCGTCAACGAACAGGGGCGAGTGGTGGCGACGATCACCTGACGCCGTTCACGTTCCGACAAGGATACCAACAGGCGCGCGACGGAGTCGATGCGTCTTGGATGGACGCTGTTCTCTGGTTCATCCACCGCGACCAACGAGCCTGCCCACGGATTGACGGCGATTGCGCACAGGGCAAGAAGCCGCAGCGTGCCTTCCGAGAGAACTCGCGACGAGTAGCTTGTACCGCCCTGCCACACCTCGATGTCCACGATGCCTCGGCGTTCGTCCAATCCGACGTCCAGCGCCTCCACGCTGGGGACGATAGTTCGCAGAACGCGTGCAATCGCTTCGAACCGGCGAGGTCGCGTCGCCCTGAGCTTGTACAGAAAGGCCGCCAAGGTCTGGCCGTGCACGCCGATGTCCGTCACGTCCATAAGTGCCTCGTCCTGTCGCATGAGCAGACGTGGTTCGAGGTGATACGTCCTCCAACCGGCGAATTCGCGCCGCACATCGTCCAGCCCCGCATGAAGCACGTCGTCGTTGGCCTTGATCGCAGGCGTGCCCCGGACCCTGCCGGACGGCCAGAGGCGTGCCAAGTACTCGTCGGTAACGCTGATCTCGCCCGACCGGAAGTTCATCGAGGGCCGAACGCGGTATCGGTAGCGCGTTTCCTCCGTGCTGATGTCGGCCTCCAGTGTGAACTCGGCGGAAGGCTGCTGCAGCAGTGCCGCCAGTCCGCCCTTGCCGAATGAGAACGCCTCCACGGCACGACCGCGAGCGGGAAACGGGCCTCCAAAGGCATCCGACAGGGTCGTCGTCCTTGCGGTCCACGAGAGGGTCTGAATGGCGTCGAGTAGGTTGCTCTTCCCCGTGGCGTTGAGGCCGAAGAGGACCGTGAATCGAGGAAGCTTGACGGTCGCGTCGGCAAGCGACTTGAAGCCTCGGACGGTGAGTCTGTTCAGCACTGGGCTGCTGGCTGCCATTCACCGATTGAAGAGGAAGCCCAGAAGGCTGCCGGACGGATCGCCGTCCGTAAGGTGAAGCACGACATGACGGTCGAAGTCGAAGCCGTTGGCAAAGTTGCCGCGCGGCACCATGTCGGAGTTGAAGGTGCAGATGTACTGCTTGCCCAGGGTGCTCGCAACGGTACTTGCCCTTTCCAGGGCCCGTGCCCTCTGCCGCGAGTCCACGCCGTCGAATATGGTGCTGTCGTGGATCAGGAAGTCCACTTCCATGTGCTCCGGCATGGACTGGAGGAGCATCAAGTCGAAGCAGAATATCTTCATCTTGTCCACGCCGTCGCTGCCGCTCTTGCTGATCTCCACATCGTAGGAGAAGCCCTTGTCGTCCACGTCGATGATCAGCTCACCGGGAACTTCGTACAACGCTTCGGAGTTCTCGCTGAACAGCCGGATGGCTTGGCTCCACACAGTCCGGCGCTCCTCGTGGTCCCGCCGAGCGACTTGCGTGAGGTCGACTCTCTGGGTGCCAACTTCGGCCTTCTTCGTTTGCAGTTCCTTGCGCTGGCGAATCGTAGCGGCCACTCGCTCCAACTTCTCCCGAACTTGAACGATCCTTTCCTGAAGACGAATCATCTCCTGCATTGCGCCGTGGGTCTTCAGTATCTGGAGGTGGCCAGCCCGCTCTTCGGTCAGTTGTCTGATCTTGCGATCGCGGGCTGCGATCCGCCCTTTGATTCTCTCGATCTCGGTTGCAAGAAACTGCCTTCTGTTCTCGATGATCTGGGTACGAAACCGCTTCGTTTCGGCCAGGGTGCGCTGAACGGCGTCCGAGAAGACAACGCCTGCCTCCTCATACAGGCGGGCCACTGGAACTCTCGGCGGCTTCTCCTCCTCTTTGACAGCCTCGCGGTATCGTCGGAGCATTCTTCGGTCCAACACGTTCTTGTCGGTCGCTTCGTGGAGTTCGGCGGTGAGGCGATCCGTTTCCTGCTGAATCGACGCGTACTGCGGATGCACCTTGAAGTTGTCCAACGCCTTCGACTCGGATTCGAGCAGGTTCTCCATCCGGACTCGCGTTACTTCCAGCGCGCCAATGGTCGCACCTGGGTCGAGTTCTTCCGCGGCGTCGGCGGCCGTCTGGAGCGTCTTGACCGCCTTCTCCTTATCCTTGAGTACCTGCCACCGCGGCGCATTCTTCCAGCCGAGGTCCAGCAGGTAGGCGACGCAGGCCTGCTGGTTCCAGGGTTGCTGCTTCAAGTGATACTGAAATGGCTCCAGGTACGCGGCCCCGCCACGACGAAGGAAGTACGAGATCAAGCTTCGGTACGTCGGACCGTACTTGGGAACGCCGTCGCTTTCGAGGCCGAACAGCCGGCTGCTGAGAACCGCGTTCCATTCTCCATGCCTGTAGGTGGTCTCGCCGAACAGGGTGTCCGACGGCGGTCCTCCCGATCCGAGGTGCTCGATCCTGATCCTGCTGGGGTGGTTCACGGCGCGCGTCGCCTTGAGTCGTTCGTCACCTATCGAAAGCTCGAGGGTAAACTCCCATCCGGTCAGCGCTTCGATCGCCAAGCCTCCGCCCTGCCGCACGCTTCCACCAAGGCAGAAGTCGATGATGTCGATGAGCGTGGTTTTGCCGAGCCCGTTGCGGGTGTCCTTCTCGGTCGCTCCCTCGCTTCGGTCCGCAAGGACCACGTTGAGGCCGGGTCCGAATTTGACGGAGCGGAACGACGCCCGGTTGGCCGTGACGCTGTGAATCATGGCCGACGCTTCTTCAAGAGCCCGTCGCGAAAGTTGATGGCGCCGATCGTATAGAGCATCTCGGCCGCCAGCACGAAGCGGTCGAAGCTGGCGATCCCCTCGCCTCTTGTCGCCTCCCAGAGGTCGGTCACCGTTCGCGGACGGTCGAGCTCGTGGAGCAATACCGCTCCTGCCGCCAGCAGGGACTCGGCCTCGGACACGTGTTTAGTGGGCAGAATCATCGGTCCCTCCTCTCGGAGTCGATGGTACTCGGTCACGAATCAGGTGGAAACTCGTCCCAGGTCGTGCCGTCCAGTTCTCGGCCTCCTGCCTTCGGGGTCCGGCCTCCCCATTGCTTGAAGAAGAAGGGAACGCCCCCGGCGCGGCATTGGTCCCGCAAGAGGCGCGGCCACTCGGGGGCCATCCGCCGGGCACCCGGACCGCTCTCGCCACCCGCGATCACCCAGTGGAGCCGCGAGGGCCCGGCGTCGGCTTCGCGGCCAAGTTGACGCTCGTTCCCTCGCCTAGACAGGAAGTTGGACAGGTCAACTGGGCCGATCAGCGGCTCGCAGCTCAAGAAGCGAACCGCGGCACGGACGCCCAGCAGGTGCCGGACCCGGTACGCAACCGACTGGTCCTCCACGGACGTGCCGATCCAGACGTGGGGCGGGAGCCCGGCGGGGAAGAGGTCGGCGTGTTTCTCGACGAACCGGGCTGCTCGACCGGGGCGCTTGGTCAGGACTTGGTAGACGTGACGGCCGACGTCAAGCATCACCTGGAAGCAGCGACGGACGAACTTCTCCGGCACGTCCTTGTGGAAGAGGTCGGACATGGAGTTGACGAAGATGCGACGGGGTCGGCGCCACGAACCGGGTATGGCCAGCCGCTCCGGCCAAGTCCGAACCGCAAAGGGGTCCTGTCGGTTCGCTTCGGTGTCCACTACCGGGAGGCGAGCACGGTAGGTGGCCGCCAGCAGCCGGCCAGCCAGCCGCTCGGCGTAGCAGTGGTCGCACCCGGCCGACACATGAGTGCAGCCGGTGGTGGGGTTCCACGTGGCGTCGGTCCACTCGATGGCGGTGCGTTCGGGCAAGACGGCTCCTAGTCCGGTCGTCAGTCCAGGTCGAAGCGCACGCTCACGAGTCCGCCTTCCTCGTCGTGCACCAGCTCGGGCTCGGTGCCGTTGAACTCGCGCATGGCTCGGCGCATCAGGAGCCATCCGCTTCCCCGCCGCTCCATGAGGCCCATTGCGACCATGAAGTTCGTCAGGGACTTGTTTCTCGATCGGGGAGCAGCACCGGCGCGCACGCTCGCCACCCGCCTGCGGGGCAAGGTCCCGGGGCTGGTCACGTGGACGCGTCGCGAGAACACCTCCAACAGCACCTTCGATCCCGTAAGGGCGTACTCCCGGTGGACGACGGCGTTGACCAGGGCCTCCTGAATCACCGCGTGCGGCAACAGTGGACGGTCTTCGCGGACCAGATTGCGGTACGACGCGAGCCTGCCGAGACCCGCGAACCAGCCCGCCGCTCTCTGGACCTGATCGTCGAGGCGACCTGCCGCATCGGCCACCTGGAGCACCCGGGACGCCCGGTCGTCCCCTTCGTAGGCCACGCACTCCACCCGGAAGTTCCGCGTCTGCGGGTAGCGCTGGGGCTCCATGCCGTACGCGAGCACCCCGTAGAGAGTCGGGCGCAGGGTGCCGCCAAACTCCGTCAGCACGCCCCGGTTGTGGAGATCGTCCTTGTCGGTGGGCTGGGGGTCCTGTTCCGTGTCGAATCCGAGGGCCCGGAGGTAGGATCGAAACTTCTGGACGTCGATGTGAGCCGCACTGGCGGCTTCTATCCAGCAGTCCTCGGTCATTCGGCTACGGTGTCCAGGGACGACAACTTCATCTCGGACGACCGACGCGACAGGTGGAGCACCTCCACGCCGACCACCTCACCCGACTTGTTGTAATCGAGCGCGACGCCCGGCGCGACCTCCTCCGTCTCGACAATGGCCGACTCGCCGAGGCGCAGGTACAGGGCGTCGTCGCCCTTGTCGACTTGCAGCTTCATGTCTCCCCCCTTCCATCTCAGGTCAATGCCTCGGGCCAAGTCACTGGTCGTCCGCTGCCTCCCGAAAGCCCTGCTGTTCCGCCCACTCCCGCACGCCGCTGCCGCTGCCACACCCGAGCAGCAGGATGTCCAGCTCCTTCGCCCGCCTCCCGCCTCTGCCGTGGTGACGCGACACTCCCTCGTCGGGCGCGGCCGTTGTACGAAGATACACGATCCGATCGGGCCAGACACGACGAAGCACTGCCTTGCAGGTGTCGGCCGTCAACCGACGCTGATCGCTTCGGACCAGTACCGGCGCCTTGCTCTTCATGTGCCTTCGCGCCTGACGGAAGACTCCACGCAGGAGGGCATTGTACTCGGACTGATTGCCGAACTTGGCGGACTTGGTCCAGTTCTTGCGAAACGAGTGTCCCAGCATCCACAACCTGATCCAGTGGTCGTTCCAGTAGTCGGTGACGCCGATGTACGGCGGGGAGGTCAGCAACAGGTCCGCTTCCATGACGGCTTGCTCGCGGAGTGCAGTCCGGGCGTCGCCCAGCAGCGCTTTCCCGTCCGCCTGCTCGGGCGTGCCGTACTTGTAACGCCGACGAATCTTGTCGGCGAGGACCGCCACCGAATCAAGATCGGGAGGCCGCACGAGCCCGTTCCTTGTCCACCACTTCACCGCGTAGGTCGGAGAGCACGCGATGGTGGGCCAGAGGTGGTTGGAAAGGCCGCTCCCGAGCTTGTCCTGCATGTGGAGCATGACGAATCCCATGAGCGTGCGGTCGACTTGGTCGGTCCGCCAGTCCAGTTCCCGACGAGCCGCCCGAAGAAACGACCGCACCCCCGGCGCCCAGGCCATGCGCTCGAAGCGAGTCCGGGCCTTCCGGTCCTGCTTGCGGCAAGCCCGCCCGATCGCTGTCAGCCGATCCAGGACCTTCTGCAACTTGCGGGGCGGTCGAAGCTTCGCGGCGGTGTACAGCCAAGCCAGGGGGTTTACGTCGATCCCGACGCTCCGGCGTCCAAGTACGGTCGCCGCAAACGGTCCGTTCCCGCGACCGCAGAACGGGTCCAGGACGAGCTGGCCCTTGCTCGTGAGGCCCTTGACGGCATCGCACGCAAACTTGGACGGAAACATGGCGTAGTAGCGACCGAAGGCGTACCAGCGGAACTCTGGGGTGTTGCGGCTCCACGCCCATGGTGCGCTCGTTCTCGCTGTGGCGTCCGTACTCATGGCGTACTCATGGTGCCAAAGCGTGGATGAGGTCCGTGCCGAGCCGCAACGGAATTGCAGCGCGACTGTGCTGGCGCCTGCGTGATCAGCACAGCTCCATGAGCCGCTTGGTCAGTTGTGTGCGGTACGCAGGCGGTAGCGCGTTGGTGGTGAAATCGTCGTAGATGACCTGGAGATCGTCGGGCGTGAGGTTCCAGGCGCGGGCCACTCGGGCGTCGATCTCCAGGCGCAGGTCCAAGCGCTCGGCGTCGGACAGCGGACCGCACTCCACGCCGGTCTCGCGGGCGAAGTCGGTGAAGCGGTCGTCCACGGCGGAGAGGCGGGCGGCGGCTCGACCGATCCCGGCGTAATCTTCGTCGGTCAGGGAGGGGACATAGAAGCCCTCGAGCAGGAAAAAGTTAAGGTTGATCTCGACGAAACGGCGGGCCTGCCAGTCGAATGGGAGGCTGTTCATGATGCCCAGGCACGCGGCCCGCGCCAGCGGGTCGCCGGTCGGAAACGACAGATAAGGAGCCTTATTTGTCAGGAATATCCCCTTGGGGATCAAGGCTGCCACTACAGTGCGCGGGTCGGTGCCGCGAGCGACGTCGTGGAAGGCAATTCGGTCTAGGTTTAGGTCGCGACGAACGGCCTGGCAGCGTTGGGCTACGGTCAACGTCTTGGCAAGAAGCGAACCGGACCCAGGCCGTGGCTTCTGCACCTTCTTGAGGAGGGCGGGGCTCCGTGGACAGGGGCGAGCGTGTGCTCCATGAGGGTCGTATTGGCGGAAGCTGGCACCCTTCCACAACGCGGCGTCGCCCCCATCTCGCCACAGCTTCTTGTCATTGGTTTCGTCCAGTTCGCGCACCGGGAAGCAAGACCACTGGCCGTCCGAGCCGTGGGGGAATCGGCTACCCGTACGGACGCGAGCCAACAAATCGGCCTCTGCCTGTGAACGCAATAGCGGCGTCTCCAGACCAGGACCGAGTGCCTGAAGGGGAGGATGGACCCCATCTTCCTCTGCCTGCCGCGACCATTCGCGCTTTGAGGCGGCAGTGCCAGCGACCGCGAAGCGGTGACCAGAACTCGGTGTCCGATTCTCTGCCGTGAGCAGCGCGATCGAGTAGCGTGGCGACGTGTCGAATATCCAACGCTTGTCGTTCACCAGGAAGTCTATGCGATGAGTGGTCAAGTCCGAGTAGAGGCGTTTCCTAAAGGCGATGGAACCTCTGGCGTTGAACGCAGTCCTCGGCAACACAACGCCGATAAATCCCCCCCCCCCCCCCCCCCCCCCGTTTTCTCGCCGCAACAGGACAGCATACCGCTGGCAGAAGTACTTGTACAGGTCTGGATCGCTGCCGGTCGACTGGTAATCCCCGGCAGCCAGCGCACGCCGGTACGCCTTTGCCTTCTCTTGGCGGTCCGACAGTTCCGTGACCAACCCCGGCCGCTCCCGCACCAGCTCGTCCACCACGACCGCCCGGTCCTTCTCTGCCAAAGCGTTGATGCCGGGCCGGTACAGCCCGTAGAACGAGAGCTTCTCGACCGTCACCTCTTCCCAGGGCGGGTTGCCGACCAACGCGTCGAAGCCGGGAGACGGCCGCGAGAAGACCTGCGGGAACGCCACCGGCCAGTGGAGGAACTGGTGGTGCTTGGCCAGCGTGTCCGCTTGGCGCACGAGGACGGTCTTGCGTTTGCCCAACATCACGGCCGCGCCGTGGTTTGCGACCTCCTCGCGGGCGCCCACGAGCCCGAACTGCTCGGCCGTCCACAGGTGGAAGAGACGCTCCAGCCCCCGAGTCGCCGCCCACGCCTCCTGGTCGGCCGCCCGGCTGGCCTCCACCTCCTCAGGCGTCCGGTCGTGGATTTCCGCCAGCTTGCTCACGGTTGCCGTGGCTTCGTCCAAGGCCCGTCGTAGCGGCTCCTCGAAGAGCGGCACCTCGTCCAGCAGCGGTTTCGGATCGCCCACGCCGATCAAAGCGTCGCCCACCACCACGTTGCGGCCCAAGTACGCCAGCGAAAGCCCCGGCACGAACGACGCCAGCCACAGCGACAGAGTTGCCACCTCCGCGCCCATCGCGCTCCGGTCCACCCCGAAGACGCAGTGCTTCACGATCAGCCGGCGGAGCAGGGCCACATCCTCGCACTCCACGCCTGGAGACGCTCGGCTGCGCAACCGCTCCAGCGCATCGAGCAACGGCGGCAGAGGATGCTCGGCCAGGAAGCGCACGGTCATATCGGCCAGGGTGTCGGCCACCTGCACCAAGAAGTGGGCGCTGCCGCACGCCGGGTCCACGACCGCAAACGACAGCAGCAGCTTGGCTGCCGCCTCTGGGTCCGCCTTCGCCGTTTCCGCGACCTGGTCCAAGTGCCGCTCGAACGGCGGCTCGACGGCGCCCTGCACCAAGTGGCGCACAATCTCGACGGGCGTGTAGTAGACTCCTCCTGCCTTCCGGCCCCCGGCGTGCGTCTGCCACAGGAGGCCGCCTGGCTTCACTTCGGCGCTGGTCGGCGACGCGCTCACGTACCGGTCCTTCTTGGCGTCGTAGCTGAGCGGCCGGGTGGCCAGCGAAAGGCGCAGGCCCAGCAACGACTCGTAGGTGTGGCCGATGTGGGCGATCTCCAACGTGGAGAAATCCACGCCTTTGCCCTGGTCGACATCGTGCCCCACGGCCTCCAGAACGCGTCCGAACTCGGGGTCGCGGAGTTCCATGCGTTCCAGCAGTGCCGCGCCCGCGAAGTCCTTGGCCGCGAACAGCGCGCCGTTGTAGGCGGGCACGTCCCAAGCCGGGTTGCCGGAGCGCATCGCCTTCACCAGCCGCACGAAGCCGTGCCATAGCGACGACGACGCCGGGCTCAGCTTGGCCGTTGTGTCGTGGGCTTCCGCCACTAGCGCAGAGAGCGACGCCTTCTTGTAGGACTCGTTGTTCGTCGGCAGGTGGCCCGCGCCCTCCGCGAAGAGGATGAACACGGCGCGGAACACCAGTGTCATCGCGGCGTGCTCCAGCTCCTCGCGCTGGGCGTCGTCGTTCAGGTCCAGGCCGTGCTCCTTGGCCCATCGCTCCATGCCCGTGGCCAGCGCGGGAAGGGCCTCCTGACGGATCGTACGGTCGAGCCGGGCGCGAAGCTGGACGCCGAACTTCTGGGCCTCCTCCTGCAACGCCGCGAACTTGCCCCCGGCCAGCCACGCGGGTGCTAGCAAGGCCAGGAATGGTCGACGGTCGTCGCTCAGCAGGCCCGCGTCCAGCTCAAGCCACTGGCGCGTGCCGTGCGAGGAATCAACGTCGAACAGCCGATAGCGGCCGCCGAACGCCAGGATGCCCCAGCGGGCGCCTCGTGCCTTGCAGTCCGACGCCAGCAGGCCCTCGGGCGGGCGACCGTCCCGGTCCAAGCGAGCCAGTGCTTCCGCGGTCTTCTTGGGATGCACGACCGCCACCGGCTTGCCCTCGTAGCGGGCCAAGTAGCCCCGTCTTGGCAGGGGTTCAAGGTCGTAGCCCAACGCCGTCAGCGTCTGGCGCCAAGTGCCGCCCGAATGCGCAAGATCGGCGACGGTCCGCCGGGCCTCTCTCCATTTATCGCGGTCTCGCTTGAAGCGCGACTCCAAGGTGTGCCGCGTGAGCAGGCCGTTCAGCGCCAGCCCGTCGCCCGCGGCGCGGTTCAGGTCGGCGGCCAGTCGACGCACCGCCTGCAACGGAGACATGCCCGCGAGTTGCTTGAGCGTTTCGTTCAAGTGCCCGGAGTCCACCGAGCGCACGGGACTCTGGTGCGTCGCGGGACCGAGCACGCGGATGCGGCCGGGGCGGCCAGTGTCGTCGGCCAGCAGAAGGAATGGGGTGGCAGCATGGCCTGCCCGCCTGCGCCACTCGGCCCGCATGGAGCGCTCGCCGGGGAGCGTGGCGGCCGCAACTTCGACGCCGGCGACGGTTACAGACGAAGGCGAGGCTGTTTCTTGCGCGTCGGAGCGAAGGCCAACGCCCTGGCGCACCAGCGTGCGGAGCAGCTCCGATGCGGTCATTGCCGGGTGCCCTTGAGTTGCCTCGCACGCTCCCTTCCCGCCGGCGTGAGCCGGTACCGCTGCTTGCTGCTGCGCGGCTTGTCCGGGATGGTCATCTCGATCAGGCCGGCCCGCAGGGCGGGGAGCAGGTAGGCTTTCCGAAAGTAGTTTCGATGTCTCAGGCCGAGAGCGTCTTGGATGTCCTGCCTACTCATCTCGCCCGACATCACCCCGAGCAGTCGAGCCACACGGTGGTGAACTTCCCCGGCAACTTGGTCGGTAATGCCTCCGACTTGGGCGGTGACTTGGTCGGTCGAGCCCTCAACTTGGGCGGTCGCATCCCCGACTTGGGCGGTATGCGCCTCGACTCCCCCGGTAACTTCCCCGGTAACTTCCCCGGTGACTTCCTCGGTGACTTCCCCGGTGTGCCCCCCGACTTCCCCGGTAGCCTCCCTGCCGACCCGTGGGCCTATCTCCGCCCGCTGGCCACATCGCCGAACTTCTGGGTTCGGACGGAACGTGACCGTGACGAAGCGACCAACGGTGAACTCCGGTTCAGGACAGTTCTGCCGCCGGGCTCCGTCCCGGATGCGGCGGATCCCAGTCCCCGCCTTCTCGATGAAGTTGATGCGGTGGAGCAGATCCGCGATGAGCGGGTTCCGTCGGATGCTCGCGTTCCCTAAGTCGGCCGGGGCCAGACCCTTCGGCAGGCCGCCGGGACTGATCACCTCGATCCGGTCCGCGTAGATCTCTACGAACACGTTGGCGCCGTCGAAGAACCAGTCTCGATGCATGACCGCGTTAGTGATCGCCTCGCGGACGGCCTCCATCGGGTACTCTGGGATGTTCTGCCGCCTCAAGCCCTCGATCCGATAGGCGGTGCGGGTGTTGCGCTCGATGAAGCGCATCGCGTCTTCTATGTCCGCCACAACGCCGCCGTCAAAATCCTTGCGGTCCAAGACGTGGACTTTGTCGGCACCTTTCCCCAGCAGACAGGTGATGTAAGCTTCCGGGAAGAACCGCCGCACGTTCTTGGCGAAGAAGAGCACACCGGCGTTGCGGAAGAGCAACTTGTCGCCCGTCCGCTCGGCAACTTCGATGTTGACCAGCACATCCTCTACCAGCGGGCTTCCTGAGATGCCCGACTGGCCGAGCCAGGCATCGAACTTCTGGCGGTCGAAGTCCTCGGGATACCTGAAGCGGGGACAAGGCGACAGGTCAAACCGAATCACGCCCTCGGCACGAAAGAAGTCGCGAATGTCCTCGCGGTTCATCCTCTGCGTAACAGCACCTTGACGCCAATAGAAGCCGTCGCTGCACCGTACCGGCTTGGCATCGCTCTCCCGTACATGGACCACCAGCACCCCGTTCACTGGTTCCACCAGCACCTTCACTGGAGGATCGCAATCGCAAGCGATGTCCTGGACCCGCGCCCGCAACGCATTGGCGTCCTTGACGCCCACCACGCTGCCGTTGGCGCGCACGCCCAACAGAACCTTGCCGCCGACCGCGTTCGCCATTGCGACGATCCCTCGCGCAAACGACGCCGACAGCCGTTCCTTGAACTCCAGCGTGGTGCCGTCGCCCTGCTGGACGAGGATATCCAGGTCGGCCGGGGTGGTCACGCGGCCGATGCTTCCGGCTCGCGATGTCCGGCAACCATGTCACCGACGCGAGGCCACACCAACCGCCGACCGGCAGAAGGCATCAGCCGACCTTGATGCCGTCGCAGTGGGGCCACACCTTCGATGCCACCGAGTGGAGCCACTCCGCCCGCTTCTCAATTGCCGCTTCGTCCCACGTGTCCGGTCCCTCGTTCACCAGCTGCTTGTTCAGAAAGAGTACGCTGTGGTCGGCTAGCGTCTTCCGCTTCTCATTCCACGGCGCATTGGACATGGCGGAGTTCAGCCCACTGGTGACGAGCGTAAGGTTTCCGATCGTGTGGATTGCCCGATTGCGTCTAGCAACCGCGCCCTCAACATCGACGTTGTCGCCGTCGTTGGGCAGTGGATAGTGCGGAGACCATGTCTGCGGCATGATGTGCTCGATGGGGAGCTTGTCGGGCACCACTGAGCTTTCCGACTTGTCCGTGTGAAGCTCCTCTTCAATCCCCTCGATAACCATCCTGAGCCGGCCACGAGTCAGATACCAATAGAGTGGCGAGGTGAGGAATGCTTCGAGCAACTCGTCGTCGCTAGGCCAAAGCGTACTGGGCGCGGTCTGTGTCGCCAAGTAGGAGATGAAGACATCGTCGACGTCCTTGCCGTTCCTGCCGTCCAATTCCTGAATCAGACCTACGAAGAGCTTCCCGTAGCGTCGGGCATTGTACCTGCACACTACCCGACGCACCAGAAAGCTCTCAAGCACCCTAATGCAATTCTGGAGTGTGGGCGACGGCAGGTCGTTGGACAAGAGCCAGAGCAGAAGCGGCGTTGCCACGCCCACGTTCATCACTTTGCATCTCTTAAGAAATGTCGCAATATCCGCACGTCGAACATCCTCGACATCGCGATATGTGCATCCAAGATCGGCCAAGTTGAACGCGATATCCTTAATAGTATCTCCCTGCTTCTTCCGTGCATCAGCGTACTTCTGGAATGCCCTGAATTCGTCGTACGGCTTTGTTTCAGCGCGGTTGCGAAGCGTCAGCCAATGGTTCAGGTACACATCCACCCTTGGTCTGCGCTGCAAGCCGCGGCCGACGTCCTTGTTCCACCATTCCTCTGCGCCGAAGGGCCATAGGCGACTCTCATCTGTGGACTCTCCACCGTCGTTGCTCGTGAGAATGTCCTGTTCGTATTCGTACAGGATCTTGTTCTTGACCATGTCCGACTGGAGAAGGCGTGTACCCCGGGCGTTCAGCGTCTCGAATATGATGTGCGGATTGTCCGTCGGTGCCAGATCAATGACGACGATATCGAGCTTCGTTCGGACCGCGTCTTCCAGTGCGTCAGCAGCTGGGCTTTGGGGGGTTTCGTCCGGCAAGCTGTCGAGCCAGCGCTCCGCTTGACACTTGAAGTACTCGTGAGCCTGCACGATGCGCGACCTGGCGTGGTCTCCTGCCGACAGGTCGCTTCTCATGGCGTACCTGTAAGCGATTTGGTCCACGACGGTGGGCCATACCTTGAATGCGTTATCCGGTTCGTCGTCGCGAAACGCTTCGTCGTTTGCCGTCAAGGTGAGTAGACGCTTGGCGGGAGACGAGTGTCCTTTGTGTTCCAGTACCTGCCGGATTGCGTCGATAAGCAACTGGAGCGTGGTAAGCCGCTGCTGGCCGTCGACCACGATGCGACGCGGAATCGTTCCTGTCGGGAACTGGACTGCTTGGAGCACAATCGCACCCAAGAAGTGGGCACCGGTGTAATCGTCGTCAACGATTGATTGAGCTAGCTCCTTGACGTCGCGCCACAGCGGCTCCCACTGCTCCTCCTGCTTCCACACATAGCGGCGTTGGAAGCGGGGAATCTCGTAGCGCACAGGGCCTCCGAACAGCCTTTGTGGGTCAAGCAGGTTGGTTTTCATGAGGTGCTTTCCGTTCTTGGATATCCGATAGTCGCGTGCCGTAGTCTGCGGCTCGGCGGGCCTCGAGTCAACACCCTGCTGGACAGACGCCCCAACGGTCAGCCCGCACCGCGACCGGTGCTTCGGCTGGCGACGCTGCCCCTACTCCTCCGCCACCGTCGCCACGGCCTTCAACACCTCCCGCGTCAAGTCCCAACGATTGAACCCTTGCCGACCGTAATCCAGCCCCCGCCGCACAATCACCAAGTCGTGCGTTGGAACCACGACCACGTACTGGCCCCGGTTGCCAGCAGTGGAGTAGGCGCTGGCGGGCACGTCGGTGCGGTCGTCGGGAACCAGCCACCACTGGCCGCCGTAGAAGTTGCCCCGGTCGGCGGTGGCCGGGGCTGGCATCCGCGTGAAGTCGATCCATTCCTCCGAAAGGATGCGCTCGCCGTTCCACATGCCTCCGTTCAGGTACAGCAGGCCGAAGCGGGCCAAGTCGCGGGCGTTCGTGTAGACCTGGCTGCTCAAGATGAAGTCGCCGAAGCGGTCCACGCTCAAGTAGGTATTGCGCATCCCGATCCGGTCGAGCAGGGCGGTGCGGGGGAAGGTCAGGTAGTCGCCGCCCAGCGCCAGCTTCATGGCGTAGACGCCCAGCAGAGTGTCGTAGTTCTCGTAGTCCCAGTTTGTGCCGGGCTCCCGGATCAGCGCCCGGTGGCGCGCGCCGACGATGGAGCTTGCGCCGGCCCAGTACGACAGCCCCGAGCCGATGGCGTACTCCTGGCCCCCGTTGTCGACCGGATACAGCCCGCTGGACATGTTGAGGACGTGTCGCAAAGTGATCTGCGCACGCGGGTCGGTCTCGGCGGCGTCGGCCTCGGGCAGCCACTCGAAGCCCAGCGGGGCGTCCAGGTCGAGTCGTCCTTGGTCCGCCAGGATGCCGATCAGCGTCACGGCGATGCTCTTGGCGGTGGACCAAGTGCGGGTGCGGGTCGTCATCTCCACGCCGGGAGCGTAGCGTTCGTGGACGATTTGCCCGCCGTGCACGACCATCAAGCTCAACGTGACCTGCTCCGGCGACTCCCGGTCGAACGCCCAGTCGGACGCGGCGTCGAGGGCGGCGGCATCCACGCCGTCGGGCAGCGAGCGGTCCGCGACCATGTCTCCGTCGGGCCAGGCGATCTCGGACGGGTCCCCTGGGGGCGGCGCCATGTCCAGAACGGGCAGGCTCTTGATCTCGTCGAACGTCTGGTCGGGCGCCATGACGACGCACCCCAGCCCCTCCCGGAACGCCGCCCGCATGGTCGGCACGTACCCCGGTGCGCCGATCGCCACCGCCTGCCGCTCCCAGTCCACCTCGTAGTCGCCGCCCTCCGCAGTGCCGACCGCGGTGCCGAGCCGCCCCTGGATGTACGCGATCTCCTGCTCGAAGACCTGCTCCAGCGTCCGGTTCGACGTGAAGAGCCCGTTGCAGAGGAAGACCGCCTGCATCCCCCGAGCGATCATCTCCCGGTTGAACCGCCAGTAGTCGTAGGACTCCCGCTGCTGGGACACGGCGCCTTCGGCGGACGCGACGGCACCGGCGGACGGGGCGGCGTTGGCGTCGGTGGGGGCAGGCCCTTCCGCGTCGGCCACGCAAGCGGCCTGGATGAGGAGGGCGAGGGCGAAAGCTAGGGCGGTGGGGTGTCTCATCTGGGAAGTCCAGTGTCTGGGCGGCGAGAACTGGCAGGTGGCGTGCGACAGGTCATCGTAGCGACGGTATGGGTTGCTCGGCAAGGTGCCCTGGATGGTCGACCTGCCCAACAAGCGGATTGCGCGTCATCGCTCAATCCGAGTAGTTTCCGCCCGTCGTGTCTGGGATGTTCCCGGCATCCTACCCCCTAAACGCCATGTCCGGGATATGGACTGACGATGAACGGAGAGACCGTATGACCAAGAAGTGCCGGGAAGCCCGTGGCAAGAACGCTCCCAGGCGAACACCGTCACATGAGCCTCCACGCTTTGCCGCCTGCGCGTCCTTGGCACGCCTAGGCCGGTTCATGGCCGTCGTGACAGCGGTGCTGGTGCCCCAAGTGGTAGCGGCACAGAGATGGGAGGCTGAATACGGCCGCACATGGGTGCGCACTGAGTCTGGAGCTGAGCTAGAGGTGCTCTGCTCCGATGAAGGGCCATGGGTGTATTACAGGTTGGCGCAGGGAGTAGGAGTAGCGGCGTTTCGCCGGGCGATACGCCCCGAACAGTATGTCAACGTTCTCCGTCGGGCGATAAGGGAGGTTACGTTTATTTTCGATGATCAATCCGTTCATCGTGAAGAAGGCTATGTAGATCATACCTACCTAGGCCCGCCACGCTCGCAAGTCATCGTCTTCATGGGCCCTGAACTGGATCCGGATCATATAGAGTTTCCGCTTGAGTTCGTTAGAAAAGACCGGTTCGCCTTAGTGGGCAAGCTTCGCGCCGCCTCAAAGGTGTTGGTGACCATATCAGGTTACGACGGTGCTGACGCGTTTGAACTGGAAGGATCAGATTCGGCAATCGCCGGGCTCGAATGTGATGGTCCTAGGGCCCGCCCTTAAACGGTAGTGGGACGCTGGGAGACCATGCCGTGGCGGATCATACCAGATCGGGTATGTCACGCCCCACACCCGTGCTCGCTGACAAGTAAGTCGCCATGCGCCGGACCGCTCACATCACTCACATGCGGCGCACCGCGAAAAGCCGCAAGCAGCGATCGTCGTCGTGATCCTGGATAACGAGACCGTTCTCCAGTCGCTCGATCGTCGCCTCCCCGAGGCCAGTGGCGTGGCCAAAGGCCGCTCTGGTCATGCCATGTCCGCGCCGGATCGACCGAATGTCAGCGGGCGAGAGTACGCCGAGGTGCCGACAGATCGCCTCGTGGCGGAGTCGTTCCCCGTGATGGTCGAAGTACTGGAAGTCGCAGGCTGGACACGTGCGGACGGGCACGGACACGGGAATCCGAGACTTGTGGTCGCCGGACCCCCACGTCATCACGTCGTCCACCCATCGGGTGTCGATCTCTGCGCCGCCGCACTGGGGACAGGAATCGGCCACCGTCACCTCGCCGAAGGCAGCGCCTCCACCAGCTCCACCATCCGCGCCTGCTCGTCCTCGTCGGGGAGCCGGCCGTGGGCGCCGCCGATGTTGTCCAGCATGTGCTCCGGGTTGCTGGTGGCGGGCGTGACGACGGTCACGGCAGGGTGCGCGGCGGCGAACTTGAGGAAGAAGCGCGCCCACGAGTCGGCGCCGAACTCCGCCGCCCACGAGGGCAGGTCCCGCCCAGCGGCCCTCTGGAAGAGGCGCGTGCGTCCGAAGGGGACGTAGACCAGCACGCCGATCCCGCGCTCCGCCGCCAGCGGCAGGATCGTGTCGGCGGCACTCCGGTTGTCCACGGCGTAGTCGATTCCGATGAAGTCCAGGTCGTAGTCGCGCATCGCCTGGGCCAGGGCTTCGTACTGCCGCTTGCTGGTGGAGGTGATCCCCACGTAGCGGACGCGCCCTTCGGCCTTCATCTCCTCCAGGATCCCCATCTGGGTCGGCGGGTCGCCCAGGTTGTGCACCTGGATCAGGTCGACCACCGGCACCCGAAGCCGCTCGAACGACCGCTCCAACTGGGCCCGCGCCCGCTCCGGGTCCGCCGAGCCGCCTCCCCTCCCGGCCACGTTCACCTTGGTGGCCCAGAAGATTCGGTCGGCCACGCCCAAGTCTGCCGCGATCGTCCCCGCTGCTTCCTCCGAGTCGCCGTAGCTGGGGGCGGTGTCGAACACCGTCGCGCCGCTCTCCACGAACGTCCTGATGACCTCGGTGAGCTGGCTCAGGTCGCCGCTTCCCGCCATCCGTCGGAAGGACGCGGAGCTTCCCAAGCCGATGATCGGGAGGTGCTCGTCGGTGCCGGGGATCGCCCGAGTGAGGACCTCTTGCGCGGCGGGGCGGACGCTGGCAGCCCGCACCAGCAGGGGGTCGAGGGCGAGAAGGGTTCCTGCGGCGGCGGTGGACTGGAGCCATTCGCGGCGAGTTGGCATCGGGGTCGATCCTTCCCTGGGGTCGTGAGGGTTCTGTGAGCCGGTGAGCCTCTGTGCGCCGGTGAGCCTATGGGCCGGCTCCCCAATGTGCACCATGTCCCTCGGGCGGCGCAAACGGCTCCCTGGGCGCGGCCCCCTCGCGGCCCTCTCGCGGCTGCCTCGGGGGGCTCTCGGGGAGTTCTCCGGCCAACTTCACGGCGCCGATCGGCCTTTCGCATGTCCAAGTGGGACTAAATCCGCCACGCTGGCCGAATTCCGCTTCCCGTCCCCCCTTCAAGGGGCTATCTTGCACCACGCAGAACGGAAGAAGGTCCCCCAGGCAGAAACAAGGCCCCAAGGCAGAACAAGGCCATCACGAGGCAGAAACCAGGCGAGGGAAGACGATGAACATGAAGAAGCTGGCGGCGGCCGGCCTGCTGGTCGCGGGCGTCGCAGTGGTGCTGATCGCCGGGATGCAGTCCCGTGACCCCGGCACCCCGAACGGCTCGGCGAACACGGCGGCCACGGCGACCACGGCATCGGCCCCAGGCGACGGTCCCGCGGTCCACGTCTACAAGACGGCGACGTGCGGATGCTGCAACAAGTGGCTGACCCACCTGGAGGAAGCGGGGTTCGCGGTCACGGCGGAGAACACCCGGGAGCTGATGGCCGTCAAGCGACGCGAAGGAGTCCCGACGGACCTGAGCTCGTGCCACACGGCCCTGGTGAACGGCTACGTGGTGGAGGGTCACGTGCCCGCGTCGGTGATCCAGGCGTTCCTGGAGGAGGCCCCGGACGCGGCGGGCCTGGCGGTCCCGGGCATGCCGATTGGATCGCCGGGAATGGAGGGCCGCAACCCGGAAGCCTACGACGTGTACGCCTTCGACGAGGACGGCGGCCGAACGGTGTTCCGGCGCGTCGAGCCGTAGAAGCCGTAGATACAGAATAGGAGCCACAATGCCCGAGCCCGATCGCCCGAAGAACACCCTGACCGTCACCGACAACCGCACGGGGCGGCAGTACGAGCTGGACGTCCACGAAGGAGACGTGGTCCGCGCCATCGACCTGCGCCAGATCCGGGTTCGGGACGGCGACTTCGGGATGATGGCCTACGACCCCGGCTTCACCAACACGGCGTTCACCACCAGCCGGATCACGGAGGTGGACGGCCGGCGGGGCGTGCTGGAGTACCGGGGCTACCCCATCGAGCAGCTGGCGGAGCGCTCGTCGTTCCTGGAGGTGGCGTACCTGATCCTCCGAGGCGAGCTGCCCACGATGGAGCAGCTGGACGACTTCGTCCACGACGTGACGTTCCACACCTACGTGCACGAGAACGTCCTCACGATCTTGAAGGGCTTCCGCTACGACGCCCACGCCATGGGAATGATGATCTCCACGGTGGCGGCCCTCTCCACCTTCTACCCCGAGGCCAAGGAGGTGGACGACCCGGAGAACCGCTGGAACCAGATCAACCGGCTGATCGCCAAGATGCCCACCCTGGCGGCGTTCGCCTACCGTCACCACCTCGGGCTCCCCTACGTCTACCCCGAGAACGAGCTTTCCTACTCGGCCAACTTCCTCAACATGCTCTTCCGGATCGGGGGACGGGCGTACCAGCCCAACCCGGTGCTGGAGCGCGCGCTGGACGTGCTCTTCATCCTGCACGCCGACCACGAGCAGAACTGCTCCACCACGGCGATGCGGGTGATCGGAAGCTCCCGCGTCGATCCCTACTCGGCGCTGGCCGGCGCCATGGCCGCCCTCTACGGACCGCTCCACGGAGGTGCCAACGAGGCGGTGTTGCGGATGCTGGCGGAGATCGGGACCACCGACAACATCCCGGCGTTCATGGACAGCGTGCGACGGGGCGAGCGGCGGCTGATGGGCTTCGGGCACCGGGTGTACAAGGCGTACGACCCCAGGGCCGCGATCATCAAGCGCACGGCGGACGACGTGTTCGCCGTGACCGGGCGCAACCCGCTGCTGGATATCGCGTTGGAGCTGGAGAGGATCGCCCTCGGGGAAGAGTACTTCGTCAAGCGCAACCTCTACCCGAACGTGGACTTCTACTCGGGGCTGATCTACCAGGCGATGGGCTTCCCGGTGGAGCTCTTCCCGGTGCTCTTCGCCATCCCGCGCACGGTGGGGTGGCTGGCCCAGTGGCAGGAGATGGTCGTGGACCGGGAGCAGAAGATCGCCCGTCCGCGGCAGGTCTTCCTGGGGCGGGAGCGACGCGACTTCGTGCCGCCGGAGGAGCGGTAGCGCGTTGAGGCGGTGGCGGTGGGCGCTGCCCCTGGTCCTGGGCCTCGCGTTGGGGGCGGTTGCGGCGGGTTGCGGCGGCGCGGCCAGGAGCGAGGGGGGCGACCCCTTCGACGGTCCCGCCGACGAGTCCAGCGAGATCGAGATCTTCGTGCGCAACGACAACTTCAGCCAAGTCACCATCTACACCGCTCGGGGCTCCTCCTTCCGCCGGCTGGGGATCGTGCCGGGCAAGGGCGAGGCCACCTTCGCCACCGAGTGGTACCTTCCAGACATCCAGCTGCGGGTCAAGTTCCTCGCGGGACCCGACTACTTCACCGAGAGGCTCCCCGTCAGCCCGGGCGAGCTGCTGGAGCTGATCGTCCCCTCCCGCGAGCAATGAGGAGCGTGACGGCCATGCGAGCCGCCCCAACCCGACTCCCCCTGTGGTCGCTCGCGGCCCTGGCCACGATCGTCGCCACCACAGTCGAGGCCGCGTCCCCAGCGACCATCGTCGTCGCCGAAGCCGCGTCCCTGCACGCCCAGCAGCCCGGCGGACGCCCCTTCGCGCTGGACCACGCCATCGACATGGTGCGCGTGTCGAATCCCAGGATCGCCCCGGACGGTTCCCGCGTCCTTTTCGTCAAGGACGAGCTGGACTGGGACGAGAACGAGCGGAACTCCCGGATATGGGTCGTGGGCGCCGACGGCCGAGGCGCGCGTCCCTTCACCAGCTCCGCCGACGACCGGAGCCCCGAGTGGTCGCCCCGCGGACGCTGGGTCGCCTTCACCCGTCCGGTAGGGGAGGGGGACGATCGGCGGCGCCAGCTCTTCCTTCTGCCCTCCGACGGCGGAGAGGCGGTCCAGCTGACGAAGCATCCGACGGCGGTGGGGCGCTTCGAGTGGGCCGACGGCGGCGCGTCGATCTTCTTCGTGGCGGCCGACTCCCTCCCCGACGACGTGGAGAAGGAGCGCAAGAACGGCGACGACGCGGTCTTCATCGACGAGGGACCCAACGGCCAGCGGCGGGGATCGTGGAACGGCGTCTGGAAGGTGGACGTGGAGTTGGACGCGGCCCCGGCGGACGCCGTCCGGCTGACTGCGGAGGGGCGGATCGTGGGGTCGTTCGCTCCATCCCCCGACGGCAACCACCTGGCCTACGCCTACCGCACCGAGAACCGCCGGAACGCTTCGCACCTGTCCGAGATCGTTCTGCTCTCGCTGGCTGGTGGCGAAGAGGCGCAGATCACCGACAACGACGCGCCCGAATCCCAGCTGGCGTGGTCTCCCGACGGTCGCTCGATCTCCTTTGCGGCGCCCGACTTGGAGAGCTGGGAGCTGGACCAGGGCAACCTCTACGTGCACCACCTTCCCTCCGGCGAAACCCGGCAGCTGCTGGCCGAGTTCGACCCGGACCTGCGGTCGTACGATTGGCACCCCGGCGGACGCGCCATCGACTTCACGGCACTGAACCGCACCGATGCCCATCTGTACCGGGTGAACGTGCGCTCCGGCGAAGTGGAGCAGCTCACCGACGAGACCGGGATCACCGGCGCGGCTTCCTGGAACGCCACCCACGACGTGGCGGCCTTCGCGCACTCCTCCCCGACGGCCCCGGGAAACATCTGGCTGGCCGACTTCCGAGACGCCGGCACCCGCGCAGACGCCAGCACCCGCCTCCGGCTCACCGACGCGAACCCCGAACTGGCGGAAATCGACCTAGTTGAGCCGGAGCTGGTCCGCTGGCGGAGCGCCGACGGAATGGAGATCGAAGGCGTGCTCTACCAGCCGGCTGGCCGGGAGCGGCCCGGCGCCGCGGTGCTGCACATCCACGGCGGGCCGGCAGGCGTCTTCACGCGGGGCTTCAGTGCCGATGTGCAGCTTCTCGTCGCCCAAGGGTACGCCGTGCTGCAACCCAACGTGCGGGGCTCGTCCGGCTATGGCGATGCCCTCCTGCGCGGCAACATGAACGACATCGGCGGAGGCGACTACCAGGACCTGATGACGGGGGTGGACGCCATCGTCGCGAGCGGCGTGGCGCACCCCGACTCGCTGGCGGTGAAGGGATGGAGCTACGGCGGCATCCTGGGCGGCTGGACGATCACCCGCACCGACCGCTTCAAGGCTGCGAGCCTGGGCGCAATGGTGGCGGATTGGCGGAGCGAGTTCGGCTCCGGCTTCAACTTTGACGTGGTGCGCTGGTACTTGGGCGGCGACCCCTGGTCCAACCGGGAGTACTGGACCGAGCGCTCCGCCTACACCCACCTGGACCGAGTGACGACGCCCACGATCCTCTTCCACGGCACCGAAGACACCACCGACACGATGGAGCAGTCGATGAACTTCTTCGCCGGGCTGCGCCATCTGGGCGTGGAGGCGCGCTTCGTGCTCTTCCCCCGAGAGGGTCACGGCATCCGGGAGCCCAGGCACCGACGGACGCTGCTGGGCGAGGAGTTGCGCTGGCTCCACAAGTACGTCAAGGGGATGGACGACTGGCAGCCGCCGTCGCGCCCCGAGCCGGAAGAGGAGCAGAAGAAGGCGGCGGTCTCGTAGGAACTGCCGAGGTATCGTCCCTGTGGCGGCGGATGCCATGATCCCGCAGCAGCTGGTCGCAACCAAGCGCGACGGGGGCGAACTCGCGCCCGAGGAGCTGCGGTCATTCCTGCAGGCGTACATCGACGGGGCGGTCGGGGACGAGCAGATGGCCGCCTTCCTGATGGCGGTCTACTTCCAGGGGCTCTCGCCGACGGAGCTGGACGTTCTGGTGGACGTGATGCTCCACTCAGGCCAAGTGTTGTCGAAGGGCAAGGGGCCGAGGACGGACAAGGGACCGCGGGTGGACAAGCACTCCACGGGCGGAGTGGGGGACAAGGTCTCGCTGGCACTGGCTCCCCTGGCCGCCGAGATGGGCATGGTCGTGCCCATGATGTCGGGGCGCGGGCTGGGCCACACCGGCGGCACGCTGGACAAGCTGGAGGCGATTCCCGGCTTTCGGACGCGCATCTCGCTGGAGGAGTTCGACCAGGTGCTGGGGTCGGTGGGGTGCGCGATGATCGGCCAGACCGACGAGATCGCGCCGCTGGACCGCCGGCTCTACGCCCTGCGAGATGTGACGGCGACGGTGTCGTCGTTGCCGCTGATCACCGCGTCGATCATGTCCAAGAAGCTGGCCGAAGGGCTGGACGGCTTGGTGCTGGACGTGAAGGTGGGGAAGGGGGCCTTCCTGCCCGAAGTGGCCCAGGCGCGGGAGCTGGCGCAGGCGATGGTGCGTGCCAGCGAGGCCCGAGGCTTGGCGACGACGGCGGTCCTCACGGCCATGGACCAGCCCTTGGGGCGCGCGATCGGTCACAGCCTGGAGGTGCGGGAAGCGGTGGCGTGCCTCGCCGGCGACGGCCCGCCGGAGCTGCGGGAGCTGGTGGTACGCTTGGCGGCGGAGATGGCGGTGGCCGGGGGCGTGGCCGGCACCCTGGAGGCGGGCGGCGCAATGGCAGAAACGGCCCTGGACGGTGGCGGCGCACTGGAGCGCTTCGCCCGAATGGTGGTCGCCCAGGGCGGCGACGCCTCGTTCCTGGAGGACCCGGACACGGGCGGAAGCGGCCCCCCCACCGCGCCCCGAACCACCGCGGCCACGGCTCCCGAGACCGGCGTCGTGGCGGAAATTGACCCACTGCCTCTCGGCTACGGCTTGATCGCCATGGGCGGTGGGCGGACCCGCCAGGACCAGCAGATCGACCACCGGGTGGGCTTCGAGCTCGCCGTGCGGGTCGGAGATCGGGTGACCGCCGGCCAGCCCCTGGCCACGGTTCACGCCGCCGACGAAGCCGGCTTGGCTGTGGGAGCCCGGGCGGTCGGCGACGCGGTTCGCTTGGCGGGGGTGAGGGCGGGGGCCGACGGGGCGGACCGGGACGCCGAGCCCAGCGCATTGCCCCTCGTGCTGGAGCGGGTGGTCGGCCATTAGGAACCTTTGGGCGGCTGCGGTGTTTCACTGTCAGTCACACGCCCTTTGACCACCACGCCCTTCAACCACAACGGAAACGAGCGAGATGAAAACGAGCGAGATGGGGACCATCAGAGCGATCGCCGGACGATTCGTTCTCGGAGCAGCCCTCCTGGTACTGGTCGGCTGCAACGAACGTCCAGGGGGAGAAGCGGGCTCGACCGGGGACGGAGAGCCGGCGGAGAGCCCGGAGGCGATCCAGAGCCGTCCAGGGTCCACATGGCGAGCCGCCGACGAACCGACGCTTTCTATCGGTCTTGCCCAGGGACCGGACGAGTACCTGTTCAGAGGCGTAACGGCCGCGCGGCTGGCCGACGGAGGAGTAGTGGCGGCAGTCCGCGGAATGCACGAAGTGCGCCGCTTCGGCCCGGACGGTCAGCACCTGTGGAGCTCTGGGCGCCAGGGGGAAGGTCCCGGAGAGTTCCAAAGTGTTCGGTTGCCGTCCGGCTGTGTCAACGCCCGGTCGATCGTCGCTTACGACGGCCGCAACGACCGCGTCACGGTCTTGGACGCAGACGGGAATCTGGTCCAGACCGCACAGACGATGTGGGACGGCCAGCGCGTGTACGAACTCCGTTGCGCAGCCGACCAGCGCTTCATCGTGGCGGACGTGAGCGACGACCCGCCGGACTCGGGACCGTACCGCTGGACGAACTCAATCGGCGTGGCCACTGCGACCGGGCCCGACTTTGCAGTCGATCTCTTGCGGGCGGGCATTCCCGGAGCCGAGCGGGTTCAGGTCGTCATGGATGCCGAGCGGTGGACGACCTTCCCCCGAACCTGGGGCAAGGACCTCGAGTTCGTGGCGACCGACGAAGGCGTCTGGCTGGGCACGGGCGACAGCTATGAGCTGGAGCTCGTCGATTGGAGCGGCGCAACGGCTCGTCGAATCCGCTGGAACGGCCCGGATCAAGCCGTCACAAGCGGACACTTGGATGCCTATCGCAACGAGATGCGGCGCCAGTACTCCGAGTCGTCCCTCTCCGACTGGGAGGCAAGGTTCCACAGCCGTTGGGAGGAAGAGGCCAAGCACTTGCCGTCCACGTTCCCGTCCTTCTCGCGAGTGCTGCTGTCGGACGACGGCAACCTGTGGGTCGAGCACTTCCAGCGCCCCGGAGTCGAGCGTCGCGAATGGGTCGTCTTCACGCCAGCCGGCGACTGGGTTCGCACCGTGGACTTGCCCTCCCGGATGATCGTCGAAGACGCCGGTGCCGACTGGGTGCTCGTGCGAACCACCGACGAACTGGGCGTGGAGAGGATCGAGCTCTACGCGCTCGTGGCGGCGTAGTTGCGCTTGTGGCCGCGTAGGGGCGGGCCTGTGTGCACGACGACGGTGCTACTGGCGACCCTTCGCCGCGCCCTGCTGGCAGCAGTGACCGCCGCGTCGTTGTGGGCGGCCCCCGCATCCAGCCAGGAAGTCCAACCGGTCCGTCGCGCCGAAGGGGTGGACGCTTGGTCGTTGCGACTTGAAGAAGTCCTGGCCATCGGGTCGATGGAGGGCGACGAGTCGTTCGGCCGCATCATGGACATCGCCTGGGACGGTCGGGACCGGATTCTCGTCGCGGACGACTTGGGGTCCCACATCAAGGTGTTCGGGTTGGACGGATCGTACGTGCGCACGATCGGTCGAGCGGGCGAAGGGCCGGGAGAGTTCTCCCAACCGTGGCAGATCGCCGTGGATCCGAGCGACTCCCTCTACGTATGGGACGCCGGGCACTCGCGCATCTTGGTCTTCTCGCCCGACCATCAGTTCACCCGGAGCTTTCTGATCTCCCCGGCGTGGGTCGTGGCCTCAATGGAAGTTCCAGCGCCCGATCGGCTCTTGCTGGCCGCCTTCGGCACCGGCGAGACGTTGCCCATCAAGGTCTTGGACAAGGATGGCGCTGTCCTGCGCGAGGCGGGCGCCCTGCGCAAGGTGGGCAGGGCGATCGACCTGGCCGACTTAGCTGGGTACGAGGGAAGCCTGCTCGGCGGGTCGCTGGCTCGAGTCGAAGATGGCTATGCGTACACAAACAAGAGTCCGTGGGCGATTACTTGGTTCGACAGCGATCTGCGGCCAGTGCGGACCTGCGTTGGCCCTTCGGAGTGGACGACCCCTCCGGGCGATGTGGTTCAACGGACTGATCGAGGCGCGGGCCTCGCTTGGAACAAGTACGTCTACTCGGCGTCGATCGTGGGCATGGGGGGCGGGACGGCGCTCAATACGATTCGGGACCCGGTGGCTGGTCGTCGCGTCCTGCAGTTGGTGACGCGAGAGTGTGCGATCAGGTCGGAAATCCGGCTGGAGTTCCCCGTCATGCCGATCCTTGGGCCGATTCCCGGCAAGGCCGACATGATCGCGGCTGTACGCAGCCTGGACTATCCGGAGGTGGTGCTGTACCGGGTCACTGGGTTGCGCTCTGGTACTTGATCCCTTCCTGGTCCAGCGCTTCGGCCAGTTCCTGCGCCCGGTCCTCGGTCGTCCGAAGCGCCATCCCGCAGATCGAGCCGGCGCTGGGCGGCGCGGGCACGACTTCGGCCGGGATCGCCCGCTCCTGCGCCACGTCTTCTGCCCACATGGCGTGGTGCGTGGAGGCGAAGGTGAAGGTGCGCGTGGCAGATGCGGTCATTGGCTCTCGCGGTCGCAAACGGTGGTGGGCTCGGTGCCCGGAAGGTAAAGCTCGACGTAGGCGTCTTCCGCCGGACACCAGCGCGAGGCCAGGTGCCCGGTCTTGGAGTCCACCCGCTCGGACACCAGTCCTTCCAGCAAGGGCCACGGCAAGGGAACGGCCAGCAGGGGATTCGGCTCCAAGCCTGCGCCGGCTCTGATCTCATCCCCGCTGGCGTCGCCCATGCCGTCCACATCGTCCACGTTGGCCATGTCGCCCACATCGTCCACGTTGGCCACACCGTCCACATCGTCCACATCGTCGTAGTAGAGGCGTCGCATGAAGTCGCCCCAAACTGGCCCGGCCAGCCCGCCGCCGGTAGCCAGCGGCACGATCGGCCGGGGCTCGTCCATGCCGAACCACACTGCGGCGGCAATGTCCGGCGTGAAGCCGACGAACCACACGTCCGCTCCGTCGTTGGTGGTTCCAGTCTTGCCCGCGGCGGGCACCTCCGGCGGAAGGCCGGCGTTGATGCGGATGCCGATTCGGCCCGTGCCGTACTCCACCACGTCCTGCAGCAGGGAGACGGCGAGCCGGGCCACGAGGGGGTTCAGCACCTGCTGCCGGTCGGGTTGGGGCTCCCACAGGACTTCCCCGTCGGCGCTCTCCACCCGGAGGATGGGGAAGGGACGCACTCGCGTGCCCAGCGTCGCCAGGGTGGAGTAGACCTCCAGCATCTGGATCGGGATCACCTCCGCGGCGCCGATGAACGACGAGGGGTAGCGCTCTACTTCCGTGTCGATCCCCAGCCTGGACGCCATGTCGACCACCGCGTCACCCCCGAGGCGCTGGCCGAGGCGAATCGCGATCATGTTCTTCGAGCGGCGCAATCCGTGGCGCAGGGTCATGGGGCCGTCGAACTCGGGCTCGTAGTTGGTGGGCCGCCACTTGGTACCGTCGAGCTGGTCCACCACCACAGGCGCATCCAGCAGAACCTCCGACGCGGGCAACCCGCTCCGCAGCGCCGCCGTGTAGACGATCGGCTTGAAGGCGGACCCGGCCTGGCGACGCGCCATTGTGGCCCGGTTGAACTCGGAGTGGTTGAAGTCTCGTCCCCCGATCATCGCACGGACGTGGCCGGTCTCGGGATCGGAGGCGACGAACATTCCCTGCACGTAGGGAACGTTGGTCTGCTTGCCTTCTGCGGTCTCCGCAAACTCCTGGTAGGTGGGGTGACTGAACCCGGCCCGGGCCTCGATCGCATCCCAGCCCTTGGCCATCGAGGCTTCGGCGGCGGCCTGCATCTCCAGGTCGAGGGTCGTGTGGATCTGAAGTCCCGCCGTATACAGGAGTCGCGGCCCGAACCGCTCGTAGAGGATGGTGCGCACCCACTCCACGAAGTACGGCGCCGTCTCCTCCACGCTCTGCGCCAGCTCCCGGGGCACGTCCTCCTGCTTCCACCGCTCCGCTTCCTCGGGGGTGAGGTACCCCTGCTGGGCCATCATCGTCAGCACCAAGTTGCGACGGCTGACCGCGGCTTCCGGATCGTTGATCGGCGTGTAGTGCTCGGGCCGGTTGGCGATCGCCGCCAGCAACGCCCCCTCCGCCGGGTTCATGTCGATGGCGTTCTTGCCGAAGTAGGCGGTGGACGCCTCCTGCAATCCGTACAGACCCCGGGCGTAGCCGATCTGGTTCATGTACGCCTCCAGGATTTCGTCCTTGGAGTACGCCCGCTCCAAGCGCAACGCCACCCTCCACTCCTTGATCTTGCGCAGGATGCGCTTCTCGAAGCCCAGCTCGTCGGTCCACATGTTGCGCGCCAGTTGCTGGGTGATCGTGCTTCCGCCGCCGCCGGAGAGCGAGCGCGTGCGGAGGACGCCCACTACCGCCCGTGTGATCCCCCGCAGGTCCAGTCCGTTGTGCTGGTAGAAGCGCTTGTCCTCGATGGCGATGAACGCCTGGGGCACGTGGGGCGGCAGGTCGCCGATTGCGACCGGCGTTCTCTGCTGGTCGCCGATCTTGTCGGCGATGATGCGACCGTGGCGGTCGTACATCTTGCTCGCCTGCTCGGCTTCGTACGTGTGGATCTGGGCGATCGACGGGCACTCTGTGCTGGAGGTGTCGCACAGGTTCTGCCATCCCCCCCAGGCCAGCCCGGCACCCGTCGCCGCCACGAAGAGCAGCGCGAAGAAGAGCATCCCCAGCCACCCGAGTCGTCGGCGGCTGCGCTCGGCGGGCGTGCCGGCGTCGAGAGTGCTGGCGTTGAGAGTGCTGGCGTCGAGAGCGTTGGACGAATCAGCCATCGTTTGCAGCCGGTCCCTTGTGGATGGGTGCGGATTGGGCGGCACGGTCTTTCGACCCCTCAATCTACGAAGAATGGGTAGCGAAGCGTTTCGTGAGTTGGCCGGCGAGTCGCTTCGAGAGATGGCCTGGCGAACCGCGTCGAGAGGCACTCGAGAGGTGCTCGGACGGAGGCGCCAGCCCGGCGGGGTTGACCTGCGGGCCATCCTGGACGATCCTTCAAGTCATGATAAAATGTCCAGTCGGCGGGAGATGCATCTGACCGCGACCACCGAGATCGCCGTTCGCTCGGCGTCCGGGAGCTATGTTGTCCATCTGGGGGAGGGCGTGCGGGGTGTCTTGCCGGAGGTTGTGGCGGCGGCCTCGCCGTCGGGGCGGTGTGCGCTGATCTCCGACGACACCGTGGCGGGACTGTGGGGCGATCGGACCACGACGTCACTGAAGGAGGCGGGCCTGGACGCGACCTTGGCCACCTTCCCGGCGGGCGAAGCCTTCAAGACCCGCGACACCTGGGCTGCCCTGACCGATGCGCTGCTGGCGGTGGGGCTGGGCCGAGACTGCTGCGTGGTGGCGCTGGGCGGAGGCGTGGTGGGGGATGTGGCCGGCTTCGTCGCGGCCACCTACATGCGGGGCGTGCCGGTCGTGCAGGTCCCGACGACGACATTGGCGATGATCGACGCCTCCGTCGGGGGCAAGACGGGCGTGGACCACCCGTCGGGCAAGAACTTGGTCGGGGCGTTCCATGCGCCGTCGGCGGTGGTGGCCGACCCCGCGTTCCTGCAGACGTTGGAGCCAGAGCGCCGGGCCGAGGGCTACGCGGAGGCGGTGAAGCACGGGGTGATCGCGGACGGGGCGTACGCGGAGTGGCTGGCCACGCGGGCCGAGCCCCTGCTGGCAGGCCGGGCCCAGGATGTGGAGCGGGCCGTGCTCCAATCGGTGAAGATCAAGGCGGCGGTGGTCTCGGCAGACGAGTTCGACGGGGGCTCGCGCCAAGTCCTCAACTTCGGCCACACGGTGGGACACGCCCTCGAGTCGGCGTCGGGCTACGCACTGTCCCACGGCCACGCCGTCGCGGCGGGCATGGTGGCAGAGGCGTGGATCGGCGAAGCCGTGGGCGTAACGGCGGCTGGCGCGGCGGCGAAGGTGCGGCGGATGGTCCGGGCGTTCGGCCTTCCCGCCGGCGTCCCCCAGTTGCGCGACCCGGAGCGGCTGGTGGAGCGGATGCAGTGGGACAAGAAGGTGGTGGGCGGCGTGGTCCACATGGTGCTTCTGGAGGATGTGGGCCGGGCGAGCGCCGAGGGCGGCTGGGCGCGTCCCGTGCCGTCGGCGGAACTTGTCGGCGCCCTCAAGCGTCCGGCTCCGGGGCTGTGGTCATGAGGCGGGAGATCGACACCATCTCGTCGGCGTTGGTGCGTCGCGCAGCCGACGACCCGGACGCCACCTTCCTCTACTCGGGCGATTCCCGTCTGACCTACGGGGCGGCGGCGGCCCAGGCCCATGCGATGGCGGCTGGGTTGTCGAGCTTGGGAATCGAGGCCGGGGACCGGATCGCGCTGGCGCTGCCGGCTTGGCCCGAGTTTGCGGTCACCGTGTTCGCGGCTTCCCACCTGGGTGCGACGGTGGCGCCGCTGAATCCGCGCCTGACCTTCCCCGAGCTCCAGTACCAGCTGCGCCACTCGGGGGCGGTGTGCGCCGTGTCCGCCGAGGACGCCTATGGGATCGACTACCTCCAGATGTTCGAGGACCTCCTGGTCGATCTGCCGGAGCTCCGCCACTTGGTGACGGTGGGCGACGAAGACCTGTGGTACGACGACCGCATCTTCCAATGGGAGGACCTGCTCTCCGTGGGGCAAAGCAAGGAGTTCGCCGCTCGCCCGGCCAGTGCCGACGAGTCCTTCGCGCTGCTCTACACCTCGGGCACGACGGGGAAGCCCAAGGGCGTGGAGCTCAGCCAGGCCAACCTCCTCCACGCCGCCGGCGCAACCGCCGACGCGCTGGAGCTGGGGCGCGAAGACGTGGTGGTGGGCGTGGCCGCGCTCTTCCACGCCTTCGGCCTGGGGCCGGGCCTGCTGGGGACTCTGCTCCGGGGCGCCAGCTTGGTTCTCCAGGACGAACTCGACGCTCGGACCACCTTGCGGGCGGCGCGTCGTCACCGCGCCACGGTCCACTACGGCACGCCGTCCCTCTTCGCGGCGGAGGTGCGCGAGATCGAGGGCGGGGGCAGCCGGGCGCCGGGCGCGTTGCGGGCCTGCTTCGCGGCGGGAGGTCCCATGAGCGACGGGCTGGCGCGACGGCTTGGGGCGTGCTTTGGCGTTCCGCTGCTCTCCGCCTACACCCTCACCGAAGCGGCGTCCACGGTGGCCGCAGGGCGGATCGCCGACCCGGCGGAGAAGCTTCGGTTCACCGCGGGACGGCCCGTGAGCGCGACGCAGGTGCGGGTCACCGACGACGAGGGCGCCGTCTTGCCCCCGGAGAGCGTGGGCGAGATTAGGGTGCGCGGCCCCGGCGTCATGTGCGGCTACTACCGTCAGCCTTCGGCCACCACTGCCGCCATCGACGACGACGGCTACCTGCGGACGGGCGACCTGGGAATGGTGGACGAAGACGGCTACGTTCATCTGGTGGGCAGACAGGTCGACACGATTGTCCGGGGCGGCTTCGACGTGCATCCTCGGGAAGTGGAGGACCGCTTGGCCGCTCATCCCGCGGTGGAGCGTGCCGTCGTGGTCGGCGTCCCCGACGATGCCCTCGGCGAGGCCGTGTGCGCCTGCGTGGTCCGAGTTGAGGGCGGCTTGGTCACGGAGGAGGAACTGCGCGAGTGGGCGGCGCTGGCGCTGGCGGAGTACAAGCTCCCGGACGCGATCAACTTCATGGACGACCTGCCCCTGACCGGCACCGGCAAGGTGTGGCGCGTCGAACTGGTGCGCCGAATCTCGGGGGCGCGACAAACAACAAGACAGCAAGAAGCAACAACACAGCAAAACGGAAGAACAAAGTGAATCCCTATTCGAGGGCCCCACACTCGGGCCCGGATCCGAACCACGCAGCCCACAACGCTGCGCTGCTCATCGACTTCGACAACGTGACGATGGGCATGAGAAGCGACTTGGCCAAGGAGCTCAAGAAGCTTCTCGAATCCGACATCATCAAGGGCAAGGTGACCGTGCAACGGGCCTACGCCGACTGGCGCAGGTACCCGCAGTACATCGTTCCCCTGTCGGAAGCGTCGATCGACCTGATCTTCGCGCCCGCCTACGGAAGCTCGAAGAAGAACGCCACCGACATCCGGATGGCGATCGACGGCATGGAGCTCGTCTTCATAAGACCGGAGATCGCAACCTTCATCCTCCTCACCGGCGACTCGGACTTCTCCAGCCTCGTGCTGAAGCTGAAAGAGTACGGGAAGTACGTGATCGGGATCGGCATTCAGGAGTCCAGCTCCGACATCCTCGTCCAGAACTGCGACGAGTACTACTCCTACACGTCGGTGACGGGGCTCAGCAAGACGTCCGAGGGCGGTCGCCCGCAAGACGGCCTCGACCCCTGGCAGTGCGCGGGCGAAGCGGTGGCCCGCATGGCAAGTCGGGGCGATGTGATGCGGTCCGACCGGCTCAAGCAGGTCATGATGGAGCTGTCCCCCGGCTTCGACGAGCGCAACCTGGGCTTCAAGAAGTTCTCCAAGTTCGTCGCCGAGGCCGCGAACAAGGGGCTGCTCAAGATCGCGCGACGCGAAAACGGACAGTACGAGGTGGCGCCGCCGGGCGACCGAGGCAGCGAGCGTGCCGGACGGGGAGCGGGTCGGGGCGGCGAACGTGCCGGCAACGGAGGAGAGCGGGGGAAGGCCGCCGCCCAAGGAACAGACGGCCGGAAGGTCCCGGTCGAAGGCGGGCCGAACGGCGGCGAGCCGCGGGGAAGGGGACGGAAGGACTCCACCGGGGGCAAGGCCGAGACGCCCAGCGAACCCAAGGACGGGAAGGACCGCGCACGAGCGCTGACGCTCCTCGGGCGGGCGATGCGGGAGTTCGGCGAGAAGGCGCAAAAGGGCGTGCGGGACTCGGACCTGAAGCAGAAGCTCATGGCCCTGGACCGCAACTTCGACGAAGGCCGCCTGGGGTTCGGCAAGTTCAGCAAGTTCCTGCACTTCGCCGAGGCCAAGGGCGTGGTGTCGTTGCGGCGACGGGACGGCGGGGGCTTCGAGGTGCGGGTCGAGATCGCCGTCGCCTTCGACGTCAAGGCGCTGGGGCTGCCCACGACGGTGGACGCCATCAAGAGCTACTTGGCCAACCGGTACAAGGGCATCGGCGTCAAGACCGCGGACAAGCTGGCCGCGTCGTTCGGGACCGAGCTGTTCGCCGTGATGCGGGACGAGCCGGAGAAGGTGCACGCCTTGTTGCCGAAGGCGCGGGCGACACGGGTCTTGGCCGCCTGGGAGGAGGACTACAAGCGGCGGACCAAGCAGCAGCAGGCTCGCGGCGTGGGAGCCCAGGCCCAAGCGAGTGCCGGGGCGCCGACGGCGGGTGCCACCGTTCACGAGTCCCGAGGGCGCTACGGTCGCGGCAGGATCGGAAGGAGGGCCGTGGCCGCCGGCGGCGGCGCGGGCCCAGCTGGTCGCCGGGACGGGGAAGCGGGCCGCCCCCGCGCCGGCGCGGTCGCAGGTGGCAGGGCGCCGAGGGCCGCCGAGTCCGCGGGTGCGCCCAAGGCGGAGGCGTCCGCCGCGCCGGTGGAAACGCCCACCGCGCTGACCGAGGCGCCCACCACGCCGACCGACGCGTCCGCACCGGCCGAGGCCGAGGCGCCGCCCCCGCGCAAGAAGTCGGTCCTCCGTGACCTCTTCTCGCGGCGCGGTCGCGCCGGTGACGAGGGCTGACGGGGCGGAGTTTCCCGTTGAGCAGCTGGCGGGCGGCTGCGCCCAGGCCGCCCGCCAGCTCCTCGGTGCCGTACTGTCGTCCACGGTGAGCGGCCGCAACGCCAGCGGCATGATCGTGGAGGCGGAGGCGTACTTGGGACCCCACGATCCGGCGAGCCACGCCCGCGCCTCCGTCGGGCTTACCGCGCGCAACAGCGCCATGTTCGGCGAGCGGGGCACGCTCTATGTCTACCTCTCCCACGGCATCCACCACTGCGCCAACGTGGTGACGGGAGAGGCCGGCGACCCCGCCGCCGTGCTGATCCGCGCCCTTGAACCGCTGGACGGCCTTGACGCCATGGCGGTGCGCCGGCGACGCCACAAGGACCTCTGCAACGGGCCCGGCCGACTGGCGCAGGCGCTGGGCATCACCATGCGCCACAACGGCCATCCCCTTGATCGGCCGCCGATTCGCCTGCTGGCTGGACGGTGCTTCCCGGACTCGCAGGTGGGCACGTCGGGGCGGATCGGCGTGTCCCAGGCCGCCGAGTGGCCGCTACGCTTCTTCGTGAAGGGGCACCCCGCCGTGAAGTTGCCTCGCGGGTAGGATCGCTGTTACTTTGCGGTACAAAGTAAGCACCGCCTTGCGCCCCTCGCGCTCCCGCGTGTTGGTCGCATCCAACGCCAATTAGAGACACGGAGAGCCGCCTGATGAGCACTGAACCCCGATCGCCCAACGCCAAGCTCGCTGCCGTTCGCCGGCTGCTGTCCGCCGGATGGGCCGCGGCCCAACGCTTCCCAGAGGCGGTGATCTGCGGCCTCGTCGCCGGAACCGCGGGCGCCGCCGGCATCGACGCAGTCGACGAGCGCTTCTGGTTTCGGATCTGCTTCGCCGCGAGCCTGGGGCTGCCCCTCTTCACGGGTCTGGTCCTGGCCGCGGAACGTCATGCGTGGCCCGAGGCGGCGCGCTGGGCGTACCGGGTGGGGGGAGCGGGGCTTCTAGTCCTCTGGTGGGTCAGCAGCGGAAGCTGGCAGATGAACATCCTGCCCGTGCGCTTCTTTCACACTGCCGTGACGCTGCACTTGGCCGTGGCGGTGCTCCCCTACTTGCGCGCCGACGAGCCGTGGGGGTTCTGGCAGTACAACCGGGCGCTCTTCTTCCGCTTTGTCGTGGGGGTGATCTACGCAGGGGCGGTCTTCGTCGGGCTCGCCCTGGCGGTGGGAGCAGTGGACAACCTGTTCGGCGTGAACGTTCCCGAGGAGACGTACGGGCGGCTCTGGTTCGCCGCCGCGTTCGGCCTTCACCCCCTCGTATTTCTGGCGGGCGTCCCCAAGAGCTTTGCGAGCCTGAACGAGAACCGAGAGTACCCGCGCGGCCTCAAGGTCTTCTCCCAGAACGTCATGTTGCCGCTGGTGGCCCTCTACGTGGGGATTCTCCTGGTCTACATGGGCAAGATCCTGGTCACTGGGACGTGGCCCAGCGGGTGGATCAGCTACTTGGTGTCGGCGCTGGCGGTCGCGGGGATATTCTCGCTGCTGATGGTCCATCCCGAACGGATGAGGACCGAACAGAACTGGATCGACCGGTACGCCCTGGGCTTCTGGATCGCGATCCTGCCGTCGGCTGCGATGGTGCTCTTGGCTCTCTGGCAGCGCGTGAACCAGTACGGGATCACGGAGGCGCGGTACCTGCTGGGCGTCATGGCGCTGTGGCTGGCGGGCGTGGCGCTCCACCGCGTGATCACGCGCACACGGGACATCAAGGCGATTCCCCGGACGCTGGCTGTGGTCGGGTCGCTGTCGCTGGTCGGGCCATGGTCGGCCTACTCGGTGGCCAAACGGAGCCAGCTGGGGCGGATCGACGAGATTCTGACCACCAACGGAGCGCTCTCCGGCGATGTGCTGTCCTCCGAGTCCCGGGAGATTCCCTTCGACGACTGGCAGCAGGTCGAGGACATCGTGCTCTACTTGGTGGACAACCATGGAACGGGCGCCTTTGATCGGTGGACCGGGGGGGTTGGCGTTGGTGCCGAGAACGAGGATTGGGCGACCGAGCCGGCGATTGGGTGGGATGCGCTCCATGAGCGGATAGACGGCGTCATAGCGCGGCTGGGGGTTCTGCCCGGCGCCGACGGCAGGCCCGTGGAGCTCCACGCGACGAGCCCCCGCGAGCCCGTGTCCACCGAGGGGTACGGCTTGGTGGCGACGGTCGGCGACAGTCGCGAGGTCATGCTGGACGGCGACACGCTCCGCTTCGCGCTCTCCGAGGACGGCCAGGCGATCGTCCTGACGCTGGGCGCGGGAGAGACGCGGGCGTCCCTGGAGCCGTTGATCCAGCGGGCACAGGCTCCTCGGGAAGCGCCTTCGGGCGAGTCCGTTCGGCCAGCTCTGGACGGTACCACGACCGTCGAGGTGTCCGCCGACGAGCTCGTGGTGGAGGGTGCCGTGGAGGGGACCGCCGTCCGGCTGGTCTTGGACTGGTTGCGCGTGGAGGAACTGGTGGGCGGCCCAACGGTCACCGAGATCGGAGTGGAGGCGTTGCTGCTGCGGCTAGGGGTGCCGTCGGGGTAGGGCGGACGACCACGCCGGCCGACTTGGCGTGTTAGCTTCCATCCATGAGCACCGCGGCCGATCCCACTTGGCTCTCCATCCTGCCGCCGCTGCTGGCCATCGGCTTAGCGGTGGCCACCCGGCAAGTCTACCTCTCCCTGGCCGGAGGGATATGGCTCGGCTGGACGATCCTTCATGGATGGAACCCCGCGTCCGGGCTGGGGGAGGCGGTGGAGTCCACGGTCCGGGTCCTGGGCGACGCCGGCGACGCCCGCGTGATCATGTTCACCCTGGTGATGGGCGCCCTCATCGCCACGCTGAGCGCGTCGGGGGGCGTGGCCGGGTTCGTCGCGTGGCTGGAGCGCAACCGCTGGGTCACCAATGGGCGACGGGCCCAGCTGCTGGCGTGGGCGACGGGCGTGGTGATCTTCATCGAGTCCAACATCACGGTGCTGGTGGCGGGCTCCGTCTCCCGTCCTCTCTTCGACCGCTACCGGACCTCCCGTGAGAAGCTCGCCTACCTGATCGACTCCACCAGCGCACCGATCTGCATCCTGATCCCGCTGAACGCCTGGGGCGCGTACAACCTGGGCCTCCTGGGCGGCGAGGGAGTGGGGCTCGACAACCCGCTGGGCGTATTCCTCCAGTCGATCCCCTTCAACTTCTACGCCTTTGCGGCGGTGGCGCTGGCGCTGGCGGTGGCGCTCTTCAAGCTGGACTGGGGTCCCATGAAGGCGGCCGAAGAACGCGCGGCCCAAGGGGAAGTCCTCCGTCCCGGTGCTACCCCGATGATGGACGAGGACGTGCTGGGCGGCGACAGCGAGCCCCCGGTCGCGCCGCGGGCCGCCAACATGATCGTGCCGATCGCGACTCTGGTCGTGCTGATGCCTCTCGCGCTGTGGATCACCGGCGACGGCGACATGACCGCCGGGAGTGGCTCCACCTCGGTGCTGTGGGCCTCGTTGGGCGCGCTGGCCTCGGCGTGGACGCTCCTCCTGGCCCAGCGCGCCTACTCGGTGGACGCTCTGGTGCGGACTGCGCTTCGCGGAGCCGGCGGGCTGGTTCCGCTGGCACTGATCCTGCTGCTGGCGTTGGCGTTGGGGGACGTGGCCGGCCAGCTGGGGACCGGCGCCTTCGTGGCGGGCGTGGCGGAGGGCGTGTTGCCGCCGGTCGTCTTCCTGCCGCTGGTGTTCTTGGTCTCGTCGGCGATTGCCTTCTCCATCGGGTCCAGCTGGGGCACGTTCGCCGTCATGATCCCCATCGCCGTGCCCGCCGCCTTGTTGCTTGATCTTCCGCCGGCGCCGTTCCTGGCCGCGGCGCTCTCGGGGGGCATCTTCGGCGACCACTGTTCCCCCGTAAGCGACACGACGATCATATCTTCCATGGCGGCAGCCACCGACCACGTGGACCATGTGCGCACGCAACTACCCTACGCCCTGGCCGGCGGCACAGTGGCGACGGTCTGCTTCGCGGCGACTGGCGCGTTCCTGTGACCAACCCCCTATAAGGAGCCTGCAGGAGTCGCGTGAAGATCACGGTTTGCGTCAAGCGCGTGCCCGACACCGAGACCCGAATACGCATCGCCGACAGCGGAAGGGAAATCGACGCCGGCGGGGTCAAGTACGTGCTGAGCCCCTACGACGAGTTCGCCCTGGAGGCCGCCCTGCAGGTCGTAGAGGAAGCGGGATCGGGTGCCGTCACGGCGATGAGCTTCGGCGGCGACGCCACCAAGGAGTCTCTGCGGTCGGCGCTTGCACTGGGCGCCCACGACGCCGTTCTGCTCAAGGGCGAACCCACAATGGACGGATGGGCCACGGCCCAGGTGCTGGCTGCCGAGCTTGAGGGCGGCGACGACGCGCTGGTGCTGCTGGGCGTGAAGGCGGTGGACGACGATCAGCAGCAGGTGGGACCGATGCTGGCCGAACTGCTGGGCCGTCCGTGCGTCACTGCGGTCGCGTCGATGGAGGTGAGCGGCGGCGTGGCGACCTGCCGCCGGGTGGTGGAGGGCGGCCACGAGGTGGTGGAGATCGACCTTCCCGCCGTCGCCACAGTGACGAAGGGCAAGTACGAGCCGCGTTACGCGTCGCTGCGGGGGATCATGGCGGCCAAGCGCAAGCCGTTGCGAGAGGTGGATGCGAAGGTGGTTGAACCCGGCTTTGTCGTGGAGTCGCTGGAATACCCGCCAGCGCGGCCGGAGGGTCGGATCGTGGGCGAGGGCCCAGATGCGGCGGCGGAGCTGGTTCGGCTCTTGCGCCAGGAGGCTCGGGCGATCTGATGAGCAAGATGAACGTTCTTGCCGTGGCCGAAGCGGCCGACGGGCGGCTGCGGGCCGTCTCCAGGGAGGTGGCTTCGGCGGCCCGAGCGGTGGCGGACGGTCTGGGGGGTGCAACGCATGTCTTCGCCGCGGGACCGCCCGGTACTGCGAGGGCGGCGGCCGAGCTCGCGCACTGGGGAGCCGACAAGCTCGTGGCGGTCGAGTCGGACCCGGTGTCGGCGGTCGAGTCGGATGCGGCGTCGGCAGTCGAGTCGGGCCCGGCCTCGGCGGTCGGTGCTCCGGGCGCCCAAGCGGCGGTACTGGCCGAGCATGTCCGCTCCGGTGCCTACGGTGCGGTGCTCTTCGCCGCCAGCACGTGGGGCAAGGACATGGCCCCCCGGGTGGCGGCCCGGCTGGGCGCGCCCCTCCTCTCCGACGTCACGGAACTGGCAGTGGACGGCGGCGACCTGCGGGTTCTCCGCCCGGTCTTTGCCGGCAAGGCCCTGGCCCGGGTCCGCGTACCCGGTGCGACGGCGGTCGTCACCATCCGGCCCAACGTCTTCCCCGCCACGGAACACCCGAGCGGCGCAACGGCGGAAGAGCTGCTGGCGGGAGCCGTGTCGGCGGAGGTGCCGCCGTCGGCGGAAACAGGCTCGGGCGGGAGCACTGGCGGTTACCGGGTGATCGGCTTCGAGCCGTCGGGCGGAGCCACGGTGGATGTGGGCGAGGCCGCCGTTGTGGTTTCCGGCGGACGCGGGATGCAGGGTCCTGAGCACTGGGGCCTGCTGGAGGAGTTGCGCGACGCCCTGGGCGAGACGGCGGCCCTAGGGGCCTCCCGAGCCGTGGTGGACGCGGGCTGGCGGCCTCACGCCGAACAGGTGGGCCAGACGGGCAAGACCGTCACCCCCAAGCTGTACTTCGCGCTGGGGATATCCGGCGCCATCCAGCACTTGGCGGGGATGCGCACCTCTGGCGTGATCGTGGCCGTCAACCGGGACGCCGACGCGCCGATCTTCGGTGTTGCCGACTACGGGATCGTGGGCGACGTCTTCGAGGTCGTCCCCGCGCTGACCGACGCGGTGCGCAAGTTGCGGGCGGAGTGACGACGGCGCGGCCAAGGGTGCCAGGGCCGCCGAGGACCTACGGACTGGGCGGTCCGCCCAGCAGCTGAACCGGGTCCACTTCGCGGCCCCAGCGCCAAACTTCCAGATGAAGGTGGGGTCCGGTCGCGGTGCCCGACTGGCCCGTCCTGCCGATCACCGTCGCCTTCGACACTTCCTGGCCCTCCGTCACGGCGACCTCCGAGAGGTGAGCGTAGACGGACAGCAGATCGTCGCTGTGGTCGATCCACACGACTTGGCCGTACCCGCTCATGGTGCCCGCGAACCGGACTCGGCCGTCCAGCATGGGCCGCACTGGCGTGCCGACGGGGACGGCAATGTCCACGCCCCGGTGAAGGTCCGGCAGGACGCTGCCCATCATGCGCAGGCCGTAAGGCGAGCTTAAGGGACCGTCCACGGGCCACTGGGGCGTGGCGCACGCGGCCAGAAGGAGGACCGCGACGGCCGCTGGGGCAGCCCGTCTCATCGTGCGCCGGGCAGGAGGATGACCGACACAGGGTCCCCCTGGGGGACGCGCCCGACCCCCTCCGGCACCAGTGCCAAGCCCTGGGCGTCCCGCAACGAACGGACGAGGCCGCTGCCTTGGGGGCCCGTGAGCGAGCAACGCGCTGCGTCTGGCGAGGCGTCCGGCGAGAGCCGCACGCGGTAGAACTGGGTCATGCTGGGGGGCGAGGGCAGCTCCGAATCGGTCCGTGCCGTCGTGGCGAGTCCAGCCGGCGTCGGCGAGCCCAGCGTTGCCCGCAGGTAAGGGGCGACCAGCACATGGAAGGTCACGAACGCCGACGCTGGGTTGCCCGGAAGGCTGAAGACGGGAAGCTCCTGGGTGCCCGCGGGGAGTTCCTCGGTGCCCGAAGGGAGTCGCCCGAACGCCACGGGGCTCCCGGGCCTGATGCGCGCCCGCCAGAAGTCGAGCCGCAAGCCGTGCTCCAGCATCACGCGCTTCAGCAGGTCCCGTTCGCCCATTGACGCGCCGCCCGTCGCCACCAGCACATCCAGCTGCTCGGCGTTCGCCAGCTTCTCCTCCAAGCCCGCCGGATCGTCTGCCGCCACGCCCAAGTCCACGGGAACGCCGCCGACTTCCCGAACGGCCGCTGCGATCATGCCCCGGTTGGTGTCCGGCACCGCCCGCCCGGCGGCCACCGCGTCGAAGCGGTCCAGTCCCGCCAGCTCGTCTCCGCTGGAGAGCACGCCCACCCGGGGCCGCCGGAAGACCGGGACCGCAGCGCACCCGCTGGCCAGCAGGACGGGCAGCGAGCCGGAGTGGACCACCGTCCCCACCGGCACCGTCTCCTCTCCCGCCGTCATGTCTTCGCCGGCGGGGCGGACGTGCCTTCCCAGGTCGCTGACATCATGGACGACCACGAAGGCTTGGCCGGCGCTCTCTGGCTGGCCGTCGCTCTCTGCTTGGCCGTCGCCCCCTGCCTCGCCGTCTGTGTGCTCCACGCGAATCACGGAGTCGAAGCCGTCGGGCAGGGGAGCGCCCGTCATGATCCGCACGGCGGCGCCCGACGGCACGTTCTGCAACGGCTCCGAGCCCGGATAGGCGCGCCCTGCGACGGGCAGTCGAAGCGGCATGGAGGCGGCCGACGACGGCCCAGTCAGCTCCGCGCTGCGCACCGCGTAGCCGTCCATCGCGCTATTGCGCCAAGCCGGAAGAGTGGCGCGCGCCGCCACCGGGGCTGCCACCGACCGGCCCAGCGCCTCGTCCGGGGCGACATGCTCGGCGGGCATCGGCGCCGCAGTGGCCAGAACGCACGAAAGGGCCTCCTCGTAGGACAGCCAATCGGCCGCCATGCGCTCGAAGTCGGCCATGCCCGCTGGCGTCGTCAGAAGCGGAAGGACGCGCCCAAGGAAAATCCCAGCCCCCGAACCCACTCCCGCTCGGCCACGCCCTCCAGGCCCTTGGCCGGCTCGCCGTACCCCGTCGGCGTGTTCAACCGCCAGAGATCCAGGCTGCTCTCCAGCTGCAACGCCACTCTGCCCGCGGCCGCGATCCGAACTCCAGCGCCGGCGGACGCCGCAAAGGTGGCGCCGAGCTCGAAGCGATCCTCGGGTTGCAGCACCTCGTCCGCCTCGCCCGCGCCCGCCGCGTCGAGCACGCCGCCCACGCCGACAAAGAGGTGCGGCGCGATCCGTCGCCACGTCCGCCGGCCTGTCACGCTGAAGGCGAGGCGCGCGCTGGCCATCAGCAGGTGCATGTCGGTCTCGCCGATCGTCCGGTCCCCTTCAGCTCGTCGCGGGTCCACCACGTCGCGGGCGGTGGGCACGTATGCGAGGAGCCCCTCGGCGAAGAGGGGGCCGGTGACCTCGATCGCATAGCGTCCGCCCATGTACGCCGCCGACTTGGGCCCCAAGTCCCACTTGCCCGTGGTCAGCATCATGTAGCCCCCGAAGACGCCGGCGCCTTGCGACTCGTCCAGGTAGCGGTACGACGACGGAATCCTTTGGGCGGCGAGCCCGTCGGCGGCGGAGAGGGCGGAGAGACCCAGGCAGAGCAACGCCACGGCCGACAGCAACGGCGCCGTCGGCGGAGCACTTCGGTGAACAGCCCAGGGCGTCCGGTGTGCGGTCATGAGGTCGGCAGGCGCTCGGTGGCTCGGAGGAAGCGGCTGCCCGGAGCAGGGCGGTCGCGGGCGGGGCGCGGTTGCACGGATCAAGAACGAATGTAATCTCATTCCAACCGGCGATCTGGAACCACCCGGCGGCAAGGGGAGTATGAACCGAATGCGATGTTCCACCTGCGGGGAGAGCGTTGGGGCCGGCGAAGGCCGCTGTCCAACCTGCGGGTCGGTGGTGACGAGACGGCCGGCGCCAGTGGCCTACAGGGGGATCCGCCAGTGCTCCCGTTGCACGTACCGCGGCGATCCGATCCCCTACTTCCGCAAGGCGGGCAACATCGGCCTGCTGGTGGGGATCAGCGCCTTCACCTACGGCGTGGGCGGCCTCGTCTACTACGCGCTCCGACGGACTCACGAGGTCTGCCCCAGCTGCGGTGCGGGGTGGGAGCACGCCCGCGAACCCGGCACCGACTTGGCAGAAGCTCCGGCACCAGGCGACTCCCCGTCCACCGAACCCTCGGCCACCGAACCCTCCTCCTCGGCGCAACCCGCCAGCCCGTCGCTCCCGGCGTCCCGCCCGCCCAAGCTGCCTCCCAGCGGCGTGGGCAGGCGCATCTTCGGTGCCGGACTGGCGACCCTGGCCACGGTGCTCATTACGGCGGGCATCGCCACCAGCGTCTTCGAGCCCGTCATCGTCGGCTCCGTCTCGGGGATGGCCGGCTCCGGGCTGTTCCTGTGGGGGTGGAAGGCCCTTCAGCGTCGGCGCCAGGCGGTCCTGCAGGCCCTGAACCGCAAGGTGCTCATGCTGGCCACCGAACGGGAGGGCGTGCTCACCGTGACCGAGGTCGCCGCCGAACTCAACCTGTCGCTCCCCGCTGCGGAGAAGATCATGAACGGCATGGACGACGGGCTCCGGGTCCGCTCCGACGTCAGCAAGGAAGGGATCATCTACTACGAGTTCCCGGAAGTGCGGCACCGCAAGGCGTTGCGGTCGGGAGGCACGTTGCGCCCAGGTGACCAGGGCTAGCCGCGACGACGGACGGCGAACCGCGACGGCGGACGGCGAACCGCAGCGGGGTGCGCTGTGCCCCAGGTGCGCTATATTGTCCGTCGCGTGACCAAACGCATGGTCCCTCGCTTGACCAACGTCCGTTTCCGTCCCGTTCCTCCGTTTCCGTCCCGTTGCCCCGTTGCCAGACGCAGGAGTCGCCGTGCCGCCGCCGTTGCCGACAGAGGAGCCCGTGCGAGAGTTTGCCGACTCCAGTGGAGAGCCGTGGATCGCCAAGGTTGGAGAGGAGCCGGGAGGCGACTACAAGGGACGGTTCTTCCTCGTCATGGAGGCCGCTGGCGGCGGCGAGTCGGTGTCGCTGACGGACGTTCGGTGGAACTCGCCGAAGACCGCGCATCGCACCCTGGCCACCATGTCCGACGTGGAGCTCCGGCGTCGGTTGCGCTCTGCGCTGGGCAGGGCCGCCCCCAGGCCCCTCGTCTAGCTTGGCCTCGCTGGCCTGGCCCTCGTCTAGCCTAGCCTAGCCGTCGCCGCTTCGTGTCCCAGGGTCGAGCCGCCCTCGACGTCCTCCTGACGGAGAAGCGGAGCTTTCCGCCTCCACCCGCCTTCGCCGAGGCCGCATCGGTCGCTGACGCCTCCATCTACGAAGACGCCGAAGACTTCGAGGCGTACTGGGCCGGCTGGGCCGAGCAGCTCGATTGGTTCGAGAAGTGGGACCGAACCTTGGAGTGGAACCCTCCCCACGCCCAGTGGTTCGTCGGCGGCAAGCTCAACGTCTGCCACAACTGCGTGGACCGGCACTTGGAGGGCCCTCGGCGCGAGAAGACCGCGCTCTTGTGGGAAGGCGAGCCGGGAGACAGGCGTGCGTTCACCTACGCCGAGCTGGCGCGGGAGGTCGGGCGCTTCGCCAACGTGCTGAAAGGGCTGGGGGTGGCGAAGGGGGATCGAGTGGCGATCTACCTGCCGATGATCCCAGAGGCGGTCTTCGCCATGTTGGCCTGCGCACGAATCGGCGCGCCCCACTCGGTGGTCTTCGGCGGCTTCAGTGCCGACTCGCTGGCAGACCGGATCGACGACGCCCAAGCCAAGGTGCTGGTCACCGCCGACGGAGGATGGCGCCGGGGCGCGCTGGTGCCCCTGAAGCAGCACGCCGACAAGGCCGTGGCGCGCTGCCCGTCGATCCAGCACGTGTTGGTGGTGGCACGGGAGCCTGCCGATGCCCCGGTGACCGAGGGCGCCCCCACGACCGCCGGTGTCCCCACGACCGCCCCCATGACTGCCGGGCGCGACCACTGGTACCACGAGCTCCGCGCCGACGCCGATCCCGATTGCCCGGCGGAGCCGATGGATTCGGAGGACCTGCTGTACATCCTCTACACCTCGGGAACCACGGGGAAGCCCAAAGGCGTGGTCCACACCACGGGGGGCTACCTGACCCAGGTCCACGCCACGATGAAGACCGTCTTCGACCTCAAGGAAGACGACGTCTTTTGGTGCACTGCAGACGTGGGATGGGTCACGGGGCACAGCTACATCGTGTACGGTCCACTGGCCGCTGGCACCACGGTGGTCATGTACGAGGGGGCTCCCGACTGGCCCGACCGAGGCCGCTTCTGGCGGATCTGCCAGGAGTACGGCGTCACCATCTTCTACACCGCACCTACGGCGATCCGCGCCTTCATGGCCTGGGGCGAGGAGTGGCCGGCGGCCAGCGACCTGTCCCGGCTGAGGTTGCTGGGCAGCGTCGGCGAGCCGATCAACCCCGAGGCGTGGATGTGGTACCAGCGGGTGATCGGCGACGAGCGCTGTCCCGTCGTGGACACGTGGTGGCAGACCGAGACCGGCGCGATCATGATCACGCCCCTGCCCGGAGTCACCCACGCCCGCCCCGGCAGCGCCTGCCGTCCCTTCCCTGGGATCCAGGCCACCCTCTTGGACGACGCCGGCAAGCCCGTGGATGCTGGGTACTTGGCCGTCACCCGCCCCTGGCCCTCCATGCTGCGCACGATCTACGGCGACGACGAGCGCTACCGTCGCCAGTACTGGTCCAAGTGGGACGGCGTGTACTTCGCCGGCGACGGCGCCAAGCGGGACGAAGACGGCTACCTCTGGATTCTGGGCCGGGTGGACGACGTGCTCAACGTGGCCGGCCACCGAATCGGCACCATGGAGGTGGAGAGCGCGCTGGTGGCGCACCCGGCCGTGGCCGAAGCCGCCGTAGTGGGGAAGGCGCATCCGGTGAAGGGCCAGTCGGTAGCGGCGTTCGTGACCCTTATGGGGGGGAAGGCCGGCGACGACGGGTTGGCCGCCGAGCTCAAGGCCCATGTGGCCGAGAGCATCGGGCCGATCGCTCGCCCCGGCGACGTCCTGTTTGCCGCCGACCTGCCCAAGACGCGCTCGGGCAAGATCATGCGCCGGCTCCTGGGGGACATCGCCGAAGGACGCGCCTTGGGCGACACCACGACCCTGGCGGACCCAGCGGTGGTCGGCGCGCTTCAGGAGCGCTACGAAGCCCAGGAGGATTGAGGGCCGGATGGAGGAAGCCCAGGAGAACGCAGGCGCAGGCACAGGCGTAGCGGAGCTCCTCGGCAGGTCGCGCAAGGACCTTCTGGACCTGACCCTTCGCAACCCCTTACTGGCCTTCCGGCCGCTGAAGGCCAAGGGCGCCGAGATCGTCGACGAGCTTCCCTGGGAGGCCTTTCGGATCCTGGTCGCCGAAGAGAAGGCGATGTACTTCCAGCCCGCCGCCGAGCCCTCTCGGGAGACGCCGCCTGTCTCGGAAGGCGAGCCCGACCGCGAGCGCATCGCCTCGGACGACGACTTGGCCGTCTCGACCGACGACCCAACTGTCTCGACTGACGATCCCCTTCCGGAGCTGCTGGAACTCATCGCCGAGTCTGCGCCGTCGGACGCCGGGCCAGCGGATCGCCATGTGGACAACCAACTGCAGACGGCGCACAACCGTGTCCGGCTGGAAGTGCGGCTTCGCAACACGATGCGCCACGCCGCTTCTTCGATCGAGGAGCAGGGCGTCAACATCCTCTACTTGGCGCTGGGGATGCTTCGCTGGTACGAGTCCGATTCGAGCGAAGTCGCACGGGCGGCGCCGCTCGTCTTGGTGCCCGTTGAGCTATCGCGGGGGAGCGCTCGGGCGCGCTTCAAGTTGCGGTGGACCGGCGAGGAGGTCGGCGCGAACCTGTCCCTGGCGAGCAAGCTGGTGACCGACTTTGGCGTCCATCTGCCGAAGTTCGAGGACGACGAAGAGCTGGAAGTCTCGGAGTACTTTCGGCAGGTCGGCGAGGCGGTCGCCACAATGGACCGATGGGCGGTGGACGACCAGGCGGCGCACCTGGGATTCTTCTCGTTCAGCAAGCTGCTGATCTATCAGGACCTGGACCCAGCCTCCTGGCCCGAGGAGGAGGCGCCCCAGGACCATCCGGTCGTGGACGCCCTCTACCGGAGCGCCGGCTTTCCCGAGGACCCGCCTTCGGTCCCCGACGAGGGCAACTTGGACGACCACCTAGCCGTCGCCGACATCCACAACGTCCTGGACTCGGACAGCTCCCAGAACCTGGCGATCGTGGACGCCCAGGACGGGCGCAACTTGGTCGTCCAGGGACCGCCGGGCACCGGGAAGTCCCAGATGATCACCAACCTGGTCGCAGAGGCCGTGGCTCGGGGCAAGACGGTCCTCTTCGTGGCGGAGAAGATGGCGGCGCTTCAGGTGGTGAAGCGGCGGCTGGACACCGTGCACGTGGGCGACGCCTGCCTCGAACTGCACAGCCACACGGCCAACAAGCGCATGGTGCTGGATGAGCTGAAGCGCACCATGAAGCTGGGAGAGCCCCGGCTCGCCGATGCCGCGGCGGACACGGCGCTGCTGGAGGAGCGGCGGAAACGGCTCAACGCCTACTCTCGGGCGGTCAACGAACCGGTGGGCGAAAGCGGGCTGTCCCCCAACGCGCTGATCGGCAAGCTGGCGCTGACGCAGGCCGCAGCGGAGGAGGCCCAGCAAGCCGGGGAAGCCCAGCGGACTGGGGAAGCCCATCGGCCAGCGGAAGTCCAGCGAGCCGGGGAGGCCGACGAGCAGTGGCCCCGTGTGGAAGTCGCCGACGCTTCTTCGTGGAGCCGCGAACGCTTCGTGTTGGCCCGGGAGACGGTACGCGAGGCCCAGGACTTGGTCGCGACCATCGGCGTGCCCCGCGAGCACGTCTACTGGGGCAGTCGCTGCCGACAGTACCTGCCCACCGACGAGCGAGCCCTGGCCGACGGCTTGGCGGCGGCATCGTCGGCGCTGCGACAACTGCGGATTGACGCGGCCGCTCTGTGCGAGGCCGGCGGCGTTGAAGCCGCCCAGGACGGAAGTTCGGTGGCGCAGGTTCAAGCCCTCGTGGACGCGGCGCGGCGGGTTCTGGACGCTCCCGACTTGCGAGGCGCGGACCATCGAAGCCGTGCGTGGACCGCCCAGGCCGACCGCATCCGCAAGATGATCGACCAGGTGCGGGAGCTGAAGGCGCTCCGCTCCCGTCACGACGCGGCGCTGATCCCCGACGCATGGGACGCCAACGTCCTGTCCTGTCGGCAGGCCCTGGCCGCCACCGGCGACAAGTGGTGGCGCGTCCTATCGGGGAGCTACCGGCGGGCGCGGGCCGAGTTGCGAGGCTTGTGCGCGAGAGATCTTCCAGGCAGCGCGAAGAGGCAGCTGGCGCTGGTGGACGACATCCTCCGAGCGAAGCGGCTGCGCGACAGCATTGCAACCGCCCAGGATCTGGCCGCCCGACTCTTCTCAGCGTCGGCGCTGACGGGCCCACATCTGGCAACGGCCCGCGATGTGGACCGCTGGCACACGCTGTGCGAGCCAGCCGAGTGGCTCCTGGGCCTGCATGGGGACATGAAGTCCGGTGCCGTGCAGCCCGTCGCCCTTGAGCTGTTGGCCGCCCTCGGGGAGCGCACGGACCTCGAGACGGCGGAGGCGGCCTGCCGCAAATCGCTGTCGGTGCTCGCCGAAGCCATGGCCACACTGTCGGCAGCACTGGAGTGGGACCCGGCCCGCTTCGCGCCCGACGCCGATCCCCTGGCGGGCACCCTTCCGCAGCTGGCTCACTGGCTGGACGCCGCCGCCCGCCGTCCGAGCGCGCTCCAAGACGTCGTCCGGTTCAACCAGATCGCGGCCCGCATCGAGGACGACGGCTTGGCCACCATCGCCGAAGCGGCGGCCTCGTGGACGGGCGCGGGCGAGCAACTGGTCCGCCTCTACGAGCGCCGCTTCTTCCGGGCGTGGCTGGAGCGGGCGTTCCAGGAGCGACCGGTTCTGGCCGAGTTCGACGGCACCACCCACGAGGGCGTCGTCGAACGCTTCCGCCAGATGGACGTGGACCGACTCCGCCACAACCAGGCGCTCGTCGCCAAGCTCCACTGGGAGCGGGTTCCTCGGGGCCACGGCGGCGGCCAGCTGGCCGTGTTGCGCCGTGAGTTCGAGAAGAAGCGGCGCCACCTCCCCTTGCGCCGACTGATGATCGAGGCGGGCAACGCGATCCAGGCGATCAAGCCGGTCTTCATGATGAGCCCCCTCTCCATCGCCAAGTTTGTCCCGCCTGGGTCGCTCCGCTTCGACATGGTGATCTTCGACGAGGCCAGCCAGGTGCGTCCGGTCGAGGCGATGGGCGCGATCATGCGGGGACGCCAGACGGTGGTCGTGGGCGACAGCAAGCAGCTTCCTCCCACCACCTTCTTCGACCGAATGAGCGAGGAGGACGACGGCGAAGCATCGTCCACGGCAGACCTGGAGAGCATCCTGGGCATGTTCTGCGCCCAAGGAGCACCGCAGCGGATGTTGCGCTGGCACTACCGGAGCCGTCACGAATCCCTGATCGCCGTCTCCAATCACGAGTTCTACGACAACGCACTGGTCGTCTTCCCCAGCCCTGACCGAGGCCGCGAGGACACGGGCGTCCTCTTCCGCCACGCTCCCGAAACGCATTACCTACGGGGGAGGGGAGGGCGGGTCAACGCCGGCGAGGCCCGGGTGGTGGCCCAAGCGGTCATGGAGCACGCCGCCGCGAGACCGGACCTCACCCTCGGAGTCGCCGCGTTCAGCTTGGCCCAAGCCCGCCGCATCGAGGACGAGCTGGAGATCCTGCGGAGACGCGACCCTTCGGCGGAGGCGTTCTTCCGAAGCCACCCCCAGGAGCCGTTCTTCGTCAAGAACCTGGAGAACGTCCAGGGAGACGAGCGGGACGTGATCCTGATCAGCGTGGGCTACGGCAAGACCGAAGGCGGACACCTGCCGATGAACTTCGGCCCCCTCAACCGGGATGGCGGCGAGCGTCGGCTGAACGTCCTCATTACCCGGGCGCGCCGCCGCTGTGTCGTCCACTCCAACTTCGTTGCCGACGACCTGGACCTGCGACGGTCCGGCGCCCGTGGCGTGGATGCCCTCAAGACGTACCTGAAGTACGCCGAGACTGGACGGCTGGGCGTCGCCAAGGCCACGGGCCAGGAGTCGGATTCGCCCTTCGAGGACGCGGTGGCGGCGGAGCTGCGGGCCAAGGGACACGACGTGGAGCACCAAGTCGGATCGGCGGGCTTCCGGATCGACCTAGCGGTGGTGGACCCGAACCGGCCCGGTCGCTACCTGCTGGGGATCGAGTGCGACGGTGCTGCCTACCACAGCGCCCGCTCCGCCCGCGACCGGGACCGCCTCCGGCAGCAGGTGCTGGAAGGACTGGGCTGGACGATCCACCGAATCTGGAGCACGGACTGGTTCCGGCACCGGGACCGGGAGGTCGCGAAGACCGAGAAGGCGATCCGGCGGGCGGCGCTGCTGTCGAACGGCGGATCGGCGAGCGGCCGTGGCGAGGGTGGTCGTGGCGAGGGCGGCCGTGGCGGGGGCGGCGGACCGACGGAGGCCGGTGGAGCAGATGTGCCCGCGCCGAGCGGCCAGCGGGGTGCCGACCACGGCCCGCACGGTGCCCACCACGGCCCGCACGGTACAGACCACGGTCCGCAGGCCGCCGACAACATTGAGCAGGCCGTCACCGCCCGGCGAGGTGCCATCACTGTCGGGCAGCACCCCGTCACCGTCCAGCAGGCCGCTAGCCCCCCGCGGGTTGCCGAACGGGGCCTGGAGCGCGCCGAAGCGGTCTCCATCGAGAAGCAGAAGGTCGTCGCGGCGGCTCCCTACCGGCTGGCCAAGCCGGTCGTGCGGCTGGGAGGCTGGGAGTTTCACGATGTGCCCTCGGGCACGGTGCTGGACTGGGTGGTCGAAGTGGTGGAGGTCGAGAGTCCCGTCCACGAAGACGAAGCCGCGGCTCGGGTGGCCGCTGCGGCAGACCTCCAACGGGTGGGCAGCCGGATCCGAAACCGTGTGGCGTCGGCGGTCCGGCTGGGCGTCAGCAGCGGCTTGCTGGTGCGGCGCGGATCGTTCCTCTGGCGGCCAGGCCACGACGAGCTAGCCGTCCGCAGCCGTGGCAAGCTGCCGGCCGCGCACAAGCTGCGATCGCCGGCGATGATCGCGCCCGAAGAGATCGCCGCCGCGCTCCGGCAGGTGATCGAGGCCAGCTACGGAATCTCCCGGGACGATGCCGTCGCCGAGGCGTGCAGGTTGATGGGGTTCCGGCGCAAGGGAGCCAAGCTGGCCAAGGCGTTTGCCGAGGTGCTGGATCAGCGGGTGCAGGCAGGCGAGCTGGAGCTTCGCGGCGCCTTCTTGCATCTGCCGAGTGGCAAGCCGTAGTTCCCCGGAGTGGCAAGCAGTAGTCCTCGACGTTAGGTTGGCATGGTTGCCAGTTGGTGCCACCCAAGCGGGCTAGGTGCGCAGCCCAAGCGGGCTAGGCGCCACCCAACCCAAGACCGAGTGACGAGCGTGCGAGCATCAAGACGCGGCGCAGTACAGCCGCCACATCCCCCCGAACAGCCGCCACAGTCCCCTGAGGACGGCACGGCGCACGCAGAACGCCCCCTGCGCGTCGGCCGACGACGGTGGATGGTGCTCGCAGCCGCGACAATGCTCGTCGGGGCGTGCGACCTTCCGACCGGTGCGCCCATCATCGACACCCGCTGGCTGTTCGAGGTCCAGTCCACGACGATCGGGGTGGAAGGTCTCCTGCCGGACAGCGTGTCGATCGAAGGCGGGGAGTTCGCGGTGGAGGCGACGTCCGTCACGGCGAGCGAGACGCTGGGCAACCTATGCCCCGACTGCATCTCCCCCGACCGAGACCGGGTGCCGAAGCCGTCCTTCGCCGATTCCGTCAAAGAGGAGGCCGATCTCCCCTCGGGGCTCACTTCGGGCGATCTGTCTAGCGGTGCCGTAGAGCTGACGCTGGCGCACGATTTCGGCTTCGACCCGATCCGGCCGCCAGGGGGCGAGGCAGGCGAGCTCACCATTACGCTGATGGAGACCTCCGAGGGCCGCGAGCTGGCCAAGCTGGTCCTCGAAGGCGCCACAGACTCGCTTCCTCCGGGAGCCAACTTCTCCAGAACGCTTCCCATCAACCCGGGGTCGGTCGGGCGCTCTCTCTCGCTGACGCTGGACGTGACGTCGCCGGCAGGGGGCGAGGACCAAGCGCACTGGGTGCCGATTGAGGCCAGCCAGAGCGTCCGGATCACCGCCAGCCCGGTGGACGTGCGGCTCGCCTCCGCCCGCACCGACATCCTGGGGCGGACCGCCGATCTCGCGCCTGCGGAAGTGAACGTCTCGGGAGTGGACATCGGGATTGTGGACCGAATCCAGTCGGGTGCTTTCGTGCTGCAGTTCGCGAATCCGTTCGGTGCCGTCCTGGATGCGCGGATGCACATCACCCAGGAGGGCGACACCGTCGTCTCAAAGGCGTTCAACGTCCCCGACGACCCCACCTCCAACACCTCCGTTGAGCTCACCGCCGACGAGTTCCGGTCGTTTCTCGGCAAGCCGGAGGTCATGCTCACCGGCTCCGGCGTGGTCACGTCGCCGGCGGGCGGAGTCGTGGTGACGCCCACCATGGAAGTGCGGATCGACGGCAATATCGACCTTGTACTGCGAGTGGGGAGCTAGTCCGGTGATCAGAGTCAGAGTTCCCTCCCCGCGGTCGGTCCTGCTTCTCGGCCTGGTTGCGCTCGCCACCGCACCCGAACCGACCCGCGCCGCCAGCGTCTCCCCGGCAACGCCCCAACTGGCCGCAGCCTCCGTCCGCGCCTCGACCATGGGCGGCGCGGCCACATCCTCCGTGCGAGGCTTCGGCGCCGTCGCCGTCAACCCTGCGGGCTTGGGCATGTCGGACGGACCCGCCTTCTCCCTGACGCTTCTCCCGGTGGGCTTCGTGAACGGCATGAACCCAATCGGCCTGCGCGACATCGGGGATGCCCAGGGCGGCGTGCTGTCGGACGCCACCAAGAGCACCTGGCTGAGCTGGGTCCACAGCGCGGGCGCCCAGACGGGACCGGTGGGCGCGGGCGTGACATGGCTGGCCGTGTCGGTGAAGTCGTTCGGCCTTCAGCTCTCCACCGTCGCCGCGGCCGAGATGGACGTGGCGCCCGACGTGGTGGAGCTCGCCCTCTACGGCAACGCGGGCCGCACCGGCTCGCCGGCCGACCTCTCCGCCTCCGGCTCGCAGGCCCACGGCTGGGCGGTCTCCACGGCCGGCCTGGCCTTCGGCGTCCCATTCACCACAGGTGCCGGAGAAGCGTCGGTGGGGGCGACGGTCAAGCTTTCCCTCGGCCACGCCGCCGGCCTGATGGATGGCGGACGCGCGTCTGCGTCGTCGTCGCCGCTGGCGGTCGCCACCGAGTTCCCCACGGTCTACACCAAGCGCGACGAGATAGGCACCGCAGGCATGGGCTTCGGCCTAGACCTGGGCTTTCAGTTCGCTTCCCCTCACGGCTTCAAGCTGGGCGCAGCGGTGCAGAACGTCTTCAACACCTTCGCCTGGGACGAGGACAAGCTGGCCTACCGCCCCGTGTCCATGAACCTGCGGGACGGGGACTTCGACACCAACCTGGCGCCGGTCGCGTTCTCCCAAGCGCCTGCCGGGCTCCAAAGCCAGTGGGAGGAGCTGACGTTCTCCCCCCGCATCTCCGCCGGCGCCGCCTACGACGTGTCCTCCGGCTTCACCGTGTCTGCCGACCTTCACCGTCGGTTCGGCGACGGCATAGGGCTGGGACCCGACTTCTCCGCCGGCGTGGGGGCCGAGTGGCACGGCCTCTCCGCGCTTGCCCTGCGGGCCGGCGGCGCACTTGTCACCGACGGCTACGAAGTCGGCGGCGGGGCCGTGCTCCAAGCGAGCGCGCTGAGCATCTCGCTGGCCGGCGGCGTTCGGAGCACCGATTCGGCCAGCGCCCTAGTCGCGATGGCGGGAGTGTCCTACGGCGCGAACTGATCCGGCTGGGGCGTCGTGCGCCCGCGTCGCGTCCTAGCCCCCGGTCGAGCGTCCGGAGCCGGCGCGTCCGCTACGAAGACTCGGCCAGCGGGTCCACCGTGAGCTTGCGACGCCTCCGTCGCGGCTTCTTGGTCACCGCCTTGGCGGGCACTCCCACATAGACCGTATCCGGCTTGGTGTTGCGGGTGACCAGTGCGCCGGCGCCGATCATGGAGTTGGGCGCCAGGGTCGTCCCGGCGAGGATAGTGGCGTGGTAGGCGATCCGCACGCCGTCGCCCACCACCGTCCTCGGAGTACGCACATCGCGTCCCTCGCTGATGTGGTGGCTGTGGGAGTAGATGTTCACGTAGTCCGACACCGATGCCCGGTCCCCTAGCTGGATGCCGCCTCTGTCGTCGAGCAGAACGTGTCGGTGCACCACCACGTCGTCGCCCACCTCCAGTCCATAGCCGAAAGTCACCTTGACGCAGTGGAACGCCTTGAAGTTCTTGCCGCAGCTCCCGAAGATCCGCTTCGCCAGGATGCGCCGGAACTTCACGCCCAGGTGCACGTTCTCTCCCATCGGGCCCTTGTCGAACATCTCCCAGAGCCAGATTAGCGGCTTCACCTGGTAGTAGCTGTCCAGGTCGGTCTCGGCGTAGTACTCGGGCTCCAGAGTGACCTTTCGCGGGTCCATCTGGTCCAGCAGCACGCGAGCGGCCAAGCTGGAAGCGGGGCGAGCCTCGCCGGGAAAGTACATCTCGGTCAGCACTCGTCGGCAGAACTCGTTTCGGTCGGTGGAGGGGTCGGACAGCTCCTCGTCCAACTCGGCAATCCACCGGTCGTGGAGGCGCTCCGTTCCCTCCGCCAGCGGCACTCGGCGCAGAGGGAGAAAGCGGTACTTGCTCGTGGACAGCATGGCGGATTCGACTTTCGGCGGGTGAGGGCGTGGTCGGGCGGATCGCGAGATCGCGGGTTGGCTGGTTGGCGGATTGGCGGGTTCCCGGGTTGGCGTCGGACCTTCCCCCCACAAGGTAAGCCTCAAGGCGGCTTCCTCGCTTCCCCCAAGGGCGGCTTCGCGGCTTCCCCTTGTGCCGGAGACTTCCGGCGGCTTGATTGGACGATGCACGATGTTCTCCGAACCCGCGTGATGCGGAAGATCGAAAGCCTCCCCGAGGCGCAGGTGTACCAAGTCCTGGACTTCATCGAGTTCCTGGAATCGAAGTACGCCGCAGCCGACATGGAGAAGCAGGCGTCTGGACTCCAGCGGCTCGCCGAAGGGCTGGAGGACAAGCTGCGGAAGCGGGCGTTCAACCCCTCCAACCTGCGGGAGGCGTTCCAGCTGCTGGCGGCGGCGGATCGAGCGATCAGCGGCGTCACGCAGGCGGGGCGGGAGATCCTAGGCGGGCTTGCCGAGGGAGCAAAAGGGGACGAACCCTCTTCCGAGAAGGGGACCCAGGAGGCCGACGGCCGACCCCCATCCGACGGCGACCGGCGCCCGCCCGACGTTGCCCAGCCTCGTTGACGCCCGGCCCAGCCTCGTTGACGCCCCTGCCCAAGCGGGAATAGCTTTGCCGATGGACAGGCGCGGACGGGTCGTCAAGGAAGCCCTCACCTTCGACGACGTGCTTCTGGTGCCCGGTCGCTCCCGGGTTCACCCCAGCGCCACGGACGTGTCGACCCGGCTCACGCGCCGCATCCCGCTTCAAGTCCCCCTGCTGTCCGCCGCCATGGACACGGTCACCGAGGCCCGGATGGCTATTGCCGTGGCCAGGGAAGGGGGCGTCGGCGTGATCCACAAGAACATGCCGATGGAACGGCAGGCCGCCGAAGTGGACCGGGTGAAGCGCTCCGAGAGCGGGATGATCCTCAAGCCGATCACCCTGGCGCCCGACGCTTCGCTCCAGGACGCCCACGAGCTGATGGCGCGCTTCTCGATCAGCGGCGTCCCCATCGTGGAGCGCGACGGCACACTGGTCGGCATCATCACCAACCGGGACTTGCAGTTCGAGAGCGACCTGGACCGGCCCGTGTCGTCACTGATGACCTCCGAGGGACTGGTCACGGCCCCCGTGGGCACGACCCTGGACGAAGCGCAACGCATCCTCCACCGCCACCGCATCGAGAAGCTCCCGGTGGTGGGCGCCGACGGCAAGCTGGCGGGGCTGATCACCGTCAAGGACATCTTCAAGCGACGCCAGTTCCCCAACGCCTGCAAGGACGAGCACGGGCGATTGCGGGTGGGCGCGGCGGTGGGCGCAGCCTCGGGAGATGTGGACCGGGCGCGGGCGCTGGTGGAGGCCGGCGCGGACGTGCTGGTGGTGGACACGGCGCACGGCCACTCGGAAGGGGTGTTGCAGGCCGTGGCCCGGTTGCGGGAGACGTTCCCGGACCAGGAGCTGGTGGCCGGCAATGTGGGGACCGCCGACGGGGCGGCGGCGCTGGTGGAGCGGGGCGCCGATGCCGTCAAGGTGGGCGTGGGGCCGGGGTCGATCTGCACGACCCGGGTGGTGACGGGCGTCGGCCTTCCCCAGCTGACCGCCGTGATGGACGCGGTGGACGGGGCCGCTGGGCGGGCGCCGGTGATCGCCGACGGGGGCATCCGCTACTCGGGCGACTTGGTGAAGGCGCTGGCGGCTGGCGCCGAGTGCGTGATGATGGGCTCGGTGCTGGCGGGCGCCGACGAGTCGCCGGGAGAGGCGTTCCTGCTGGAGGGCCGGCGCTTCAAGACGGTGCGCGGGATGGGGTCGCTGTCGGCGATGCGGGACGGGGCGGCGGACCGCTACTTCCAGGACTCGTCGGTGGGCGCGGCCAAGCTGGTGCCCGAGGGGATCGAGGGGCGGGTCCCCTACAAGGGTCCCGTGCGGGACACGGTCTTCCAGCTGGTGGGCGGGTTGCGCAGCGGGATGGGCTACGTGGGTGCCGGGACGTTGGAGGAGCTGCGGCAGAAGAGCAGGTTCGTGCGGGTGACTCCGGGCGGATTGCGAGAGTCCCACCCCCACGACGTGACGATCACCCGCGAGTCCCCCAACTACACGCCGTGACAGCCCCGGCAGCCCCGGCGCGTCCAGCGGGCGTCGGCCCCTCCCGTCGCTCCACCGCCCGGGTCCTGGCCCTTGCCCTTTGCGCCCCGCTGATCGCGCTCGCCGGATGCGCCAAGCGGACGCCTCCTCCTCCACCGTTTCCCGGCTACGCGGCCCCCGGCGCAACCTCGCCAGTGGACAGCCCGGAACGAAACCCCCGCCGGGGGAGGCCCGCATCCCCCGCCTCGGTGCCTGGGCGCGACGCCCCGCCGGCCAGCGTCGATGTATCCGCGTTCGTGCCGAGCGGCGACCTGGCCGCCGACCCGATCCTCACGTCGCCCTGGGCCAGCCACGAGGGGATCTTGGAGGGCGTCGAGTGGTGGCTGGAGTACTGGCGAGTGCGCGGCGGGGGACCCTTCCGGCGGTCGCTGATCCGGATGGGACGCTACGAGGAGTTCATCGCCAGCGAGCTGGCGGCCCGCGGCCTGCCGCCGTCCCTTCGCTTCCTCCCCGTGATCGAAGCGGCGTACAACCCGACCGCGCTCTCCCCGGTGGGCGCAGGCGGCCTCTGGCAGTTCATGCCCGCCACGGCTCGCTGGCTCGGCCTGGAAGTGAGCCCGCTGGTCGATCAGCGCTTCGATCCCTACGCGGCCACGCCCCTCGCCGTCGAGTACCTGGACCGCCTCCACAAGCAGTTCGACTCCTGGTTCCTGGCCCTGGCGGCGTACAACTCGGGACCGGGGCGCGTGGAGCGGACCATCCGGGACCACGGAGACGGACGCCCCCGCGACGACGCCCTCTTCTGGAGGATACGCAGCGAGCTGCCGCCGGAGACCCGCAACTTCGTCCCCAAGTACCTGGCTGCGGTGCGCGTCGGACAGGACCCGGACGGCTTCGGTCTGGGCGGCTTCGTCCGGGACCCGCCCCAGACGTTCGACTTGGTGACGGTAGACGGCGCCGCCTCGCTGGACGTGGTCGCGGCCGCAGCCGGTGCGACCGAGGACACGGTGCGCTTCCTGAATCCCCAGCTGGTGCGCGGCTTGACGCCGGCGGGAAAGTCCACGGAGGTGCGACTTCCGGCGGGTGCCGCGAGAGGCTTCGCGGAACGGTTCGCCGCGGTCCCGACGACAGAGCGGGTGACGTTTCGCGAGCACGCGGTGGCGGCGGGGGAGACACTGTACGGTATCGCCCGCCAATACAGGGTTTCCCTGGACGACTTGATGGCGACGAACCCGGAGGTGTCGCCGCGCAGGTTGCGCATCGGAACGGTGCTGGTGATCCCCCGGCCAGGTGCCACGCCCGTCGGTGTTACTGCGCCCAGCAGCACCGCCAGCGGGACGTCCGGCGGCACCCCCAGCTCAACGCCAGGCGGTACCCCCAACCCAACGCCCGGCGTGCATGTGGTCCGGCAAGGCGAGAGCCTATGGCTGATCGCGCGCCGATACGACATCGACCTGGAGACCCTTCGCGCCCACAACGACCTAGCGGAAGGAGATGTGCTGCACCCGGGGGACGAGCTGCGGATACCTCGGACGCCCCCGAGCAGCTAGGCCGAAATCAGCACCGGACTGGGGGAGTGTTGTGTAGTGGCCATGGAAGATTCCTCCATTTTGGTAGTATTTTGCCTCCAAGTGCGAGTGTGAAGGTCACAGAGACGGACCCCGGCAGGGGTCGAATCCATCTTACTGCTGTGCTGTGCTATGCTAGTGCCAGTGCTAGCCGAGTCCGAGTGGATCACATTCCGGCGTCACGCCCCATCAGATCCAAAAGTCTTCGTCCTCCAACTCGTTGTCGGACACGTCAAGGTTCTCCAAGTTGGTAAGGTTGCCCAGTTCAGAGGGTACCTCGCCCGTCAGTTCGTTGTCGGACAGGTCGAGCGACTTCAGCCTAGTGAGGTTGCCTAGTGCTGCGGGTATCTCGCCGGTCAGCTCGTTGCCGGACAGGTCGAGCTCCTTCAACTTGACGAGGTTGCCCAGTGTAGCTGGTATGGTGCCTGTCAACTCGTTGTCGAAAAGGCTGATGGATTCCAACTTGGCGAGGTTGCCCAGTGCGGCTGGTATCTCGCCCGCCAGTTCGTTGCTGGACAGATAGAGCATCTCCAACTTGACGAGGTTGCCCAGAGTGTCTGGTATGGTACCCGTCAAATCGTTGTCGAAAAGGCTGAGGGATTCTAGTTTGGCGAGGTTGCCTAGTTCGGGGGATATCTCGCCCACCAAACCGTTGCTTGATAGATGCAAACTGACGACTCGACCTCGGTGGTCGGTTGCCACGCCGTACCACTCCTCAAACGGGGCGTCGGTCAGCCAATTGGTGTTGTCGTCCCAATTCGGTCCGTCGGTTGCTTCATACAGTGCACACAGTGCCTCGAGGGTCGTGCGCCGGACCGCCTCCCGCCGCGTCGGCCGCTGGACGTTTGCTACACTGGCTCGGTCGTCCGTTGGTCGGTGGCTAGTCCGAGCCGGGCGATCCGTCTCATCTCGTTGCCACGCTCCGCTACGGCCGCCGGACTTCTCTACGAGCTCCACCGACTCGATCGTCATTCCTCGGTCGGCGGCTTTCAGCATGTCGTAGGCGGTCAGGAGGGCGACGGCGACGGCGGTGAGGGCTTCCATCTCCACGCCGGTCTGGCCCGAGATCGTCGCGACGGCGCGGACACGCAGGCCCGGCAGCGAAGGATCGGGCGTGGCGTCCACCTTCACGCTGGCGGCTGGCAAGAGATGGCAGAGCGGGATCAGTTCGCCAGCGCGCTTGCCTGCCGTGATCCCGGCGATACGGGCGACCTGCTCCACGTCACCCTTGGGGTTGTCGCCCTCGGTCAGGAGACGGTACGCCTCCGGCGAGCAGCGGAGCACTCCCTGGGCCACGGCTCGGCGCTGCGTGGACGCCTTGCCGGTCACGTCCACCATTGCGGCTTGGCCGCTGGCGTCCAGGTGAGTAAGCGTGCGCGGGGCGTCGCTCACGGGCGCGGGTCTCTCTTCCTCACGGGCGTGCTCCTCACGGACGTGCTCCTCACGGGCGCGGGTCTCCCTTCAGGGTGTCCTCCAAGTCCAGTAGCAAAGTCGAGATCAGAAGTTGAGGGTTCACGTTGCCCAGGGCCAGCATCCGGGCCTCCTCCACTTGGGCGACGGCTTGTGCGGTGCGGTCGGGGGTCAGCCCCAGCCGCTGGGCGGTGTCGCGAAGGAAGGCGGTCTCGGCGGTGTTCACCACGCGGTCCTGCCGCGTCAGGCTCGCAGCGCCCAAGTCGCGTAGCCAAAGCTGAAGGGCGCCCAGAAGACCCAGCAGTCCTCGGGCGCCGCCGGGGCCGAACCCCATCGCGGCGGCGTAGGACGCATCCCTTCGCCCGGTGGTCGCTGCCTCCAGGAGCGCGAACGCGCGTTTCTGCTGCTCCGACTCGGCGCTCTCGTCGTCCAGATGACCCAAGGCGCTGCCAATCGATCCCTGCGAGAGGACGGCGGCCCGCATCGAGGCGTCCGGCTCCGCGCCCAGCTCCTCCTGCAGGAAGGTCGCCACCTGGGGCGTCGGCAAGGGAGGGAGGTGCACGGGCAACGCGCGGGATCGGATCGTGTCCAGCAGTGCACCTGGTCGGCTCGACGTCAGGATGAAGAAGCTTCCCTCCGGCGGCTCCTCCAGCAGCTTGAGGAGGGCGTTGGCGGCTTCGGGGCTCGCCTCCTGCGGCACCAAGTGTTCCGCGTCTCCCACGACGAAGAACTGCTGGTCGCCGGTGGTCGGACGCTTGTGGGCTCGGCCGCGGATGGAACGCACGGCGGCCAGGTAGATTCCCTTCACCTCGGTGCCCGAGCCGGAGCGCAACGGCTGTTCCCGGAACTCGGCCAGCTTCTGGTGGCGAGCTTCCTCCAGCGCGTCGGCCAGCCTCTCCGGGCTGGAGGCCCCCTTGGGACGGGGCAGGGGGAAGTACCAGTGGACGTCGGGGTGCTCCAGGCGCAGGGCGGCGCGGCAGCTCTTGCAGGTGTTGCAGGGCCGAGGGTCGTCGGCGAGACCGAGCCCCGGCGCAGGGTTGCCGGTGCAGAGCGCCGTCTGTGCGATCCACAGGGCCAGGGTCTGCTTCCCGCACCCAGGTCCGCCATAGATGAGCACGGTGGCCGGCAGGCTGCGGCGTTCCAGGGCTCGGCGCAGGGCGTCCCGGAGCCCGTCGTGGCCTCGGAAGGCGGGGGGTTGGTTGGGGGACTGGTTGCCGGGGGACTGGTTGCCGCGGAACCGGCTGCTCACCGCGAACGACTCCGCTGGTGCGCTAGCCGAACCGCTAGCCGAACCGCCTCGGTCATGGAGGACGGGTCCGCCGCGTTGCGGCCGGCAATGTCGAAGGCGGTGCCGTGGTCGGGCGAGGTGCGGACGAAGGGAAGGCCGATCGTCACGTTCACGCCCCGCCCGAAGCACGCGGTCTTGAAGGCCGCCATCCCCACATCGTGGTAGGGGGCCACGACCGCGTCGAACTCGCCGGAGAACGCCCGCGCGAACACGGTGTCGGCCGGGATGGGACCTCGCGTGGGCCAAGACTCGCCGGCCAGTGCGGAAAGGGCGGGGCCGTACTCCGTACACTCTTCCGCGCCAAACATGCCGTCGTCGGATGCGTGAGGGTTCAGGGCGCAGAGGGCGATTCTGGGTGCGGCAATGCCCCAGTCGGACCGGAGGGCCGCCGCCAGCAGGCGCGTCTGGTCCACGAGAAGCTCGGCGGTCACCAGCTTGGGCACGTCCGCCAGCGGGACGTGAATCGTCGCCAGAAGGACGCGCTTTGGGCAGCGGCGCGGTGGAGCATCGGCCTCGCGGACGGAGGGTGCCGGCGCCGGCACGGCGGGCGCGGGCGCGGCATCTGGTGCGCCGGCCCCCTCGTCGCACATGAGCATCCCCACTCGGGGCGCGCCGGAGAGCGCCGCCAGCATCTCGGTGTGGCCCGGCGGGAACCCCGCCTCCACCAACGCGGGCTTCTGGACTGGCGCGGTCACCACGGCATCGGCCTTGTCCGCCATCGCCAGCTCCACGGCCCGCTCGACGGCCAAGCCCGCTGCCCGGCCCGGCGCAAGCCCATTCGTCTCGTTCGCCACGGCCTCGTACCGGCACCAAGAGGGGAAGTCCGCTCGGTGCTCGGCAGGTCCGATCACGCGGGCCGAGAACCCTGCTGGACCTGCCCCGGCACTAGGGGGTGCGAAGGCCCGCAACGCCTTCGCCGCTACCTCGGGACCGATCCCCCTGGGGTCGCCCAACGTGACGGCCAGACGGGGCCCGTTCGCCAGGCGGGGGCTCACTTGGTAACGGCCAAGCGGGGGGCGTTCGGGGGGCGCGCCGTCACTTGATCTCGATGTGGGCCTTGGCGCGCAGTCCTTCGATGAGGGCTTCCATCCGCTTCTGCCGCACGAGCGTGGAGCGGATCTGGGGCGCCAGGTCCTCGAAGGCGTAGCTTCCCGCCTCTCGGGTGTCCAGGATCTTCACGACGGCGAAGTACTCCTCGTCCCGGAAGGTGAACTGGACCGGGCCCACCACCTCTCCCGCCGAACGTCCCGAAAGTGCCGACAGGTACGCAGGAGGGAGCGCTTGCGCGATCTGGTTGCGCGGTATCGTCGCCGAGTCGGGAAGCAGCGTGGCCGAGTGATGCTCGTCGACAAGGGCCTGAAAGTCCTCGGTCTCCGCTCGAACGGCCAGCTCCTCCGCCAGCGCCCGGGCCCGGGCCAGATCACCGGGTTCCGTGCGGGGACGGATCAGGATGTGCTTCCCCTGGCGCTCCGCGAAGCGCACCCGCTCCACCTTGATGATGTGGAACCCGAAGGGCGTCTCCACCACGTCGCTCACGTTCCCTTCCAAGAGTTCGAAGGCGGCGTCCTCGAACTCGTCCACGAACGCTCCCCGGCGGAACCATCCCAAGTCACCTCCTGCAGGGGCCGAGCCTGGGTCCTCCGAGTGCTCCATGGCAAGCTCGGCGAAGTCCTCTCCCGCCCGCGCCCGCTCCAGCAGTCCCTCGATCCGACTCCGTGCCTCGGCGACCGAGGAGTCGGACGGCGCCACGGCGAGCACGAACTGCTTGAAGGTGACGGTGGCGGGTCGCTGCTGGAGGTCGCCCCTTCCCGATTCGAAGCGTTCCCGGGCCTCTTCCTCGGTCACCTCCACGGCGCCATCGCCCCCGTACCGCTGCACGTAGAGGCCCACCAGCATCGACTGGCGGATCTGGTCCCGCAGCATCTCCCTGTACGCCTGTGCTGTGAGGCCGTCCCGTTGCAGGTCCGCCTCCATCTCCGCCCGCGTGGCGTAGCCGTCCTCGACCTGGGAAAAGCGGTTCTGGACCGAGTCCTCCACCAAGTCCTCGTCCACCGAAAGCAGCGTGTCCTGCGCGGCGGCCTGGAGGATCAGCTGGCTGTTCACCAGCTCGTCCAGCACCTGACGCCGGAACGTTGCGACCTCCGCGGTGCCGGGCTGCGGGACGGGCAACCCCGCCAGACGCATCTGCTCCTCCCGGTTGAGGACCTCCGACATGAGGACCACCGAGTCGCCCACCACCGCCAGCACCCGGTCGACCGGACGCTCCGAGTTCTGGCCAGCGGCGGCGGACGGGGCGGGCAAGCCGATCGCAAAGAGCAGCCAGGCGAGGCAGAGCGGGCCGGGGAGGCCACCCGACCGCCGCGGAAGGCAAGCCGACCGTCGCGGAGGGCCAGCCGACCGTCGCAGGAGCGCAATTCTGAAAGGATGCCTGTTCATGAAAGGATGCTTGTCCGCGAGAGTGTCCTGCTTGCCGAACTCCATTTTCGGTCCTGCCAATCTAACGCGAACCGAGGGGCGCGCACGCCGAAACCGAGGGCAGGCACGCCAGAACCGAGCCCTCGCTGTAATTGGCGCATGGGCTTCTGCGTACGTTAGGGTTACGTCGCCACACAGGCGGCGTCGCGAACCACCGCCTCCGAGAGAAGCAGAGCCCCCAGAAGGAGGGCAGAGCATGAAACCTGTACGTATGGTCCTTGCCGTCGCGGCGTTCGCGGCGGCCGCCGCCGGGCCGATCGCGGCCCAGCAACGCGGCACGGTCGTCGGCGTGGTGCGAGACGCCTCGTCGTCGGTGCCTCTGGCGGGGGCGCAGGTGTCGATCGAAGGCACCAACTTCGGTGCGCTCACCAGTGCCGAAGGCCGCTTCATCGTCCTCAACGTGCCGCCCGGCACCCACTCGCTGCGGGCCGTCTTCATCGGCTACGGTCCCGTGTCCCAGGAGTTCACGGTCGCTGCGGAAGGCACCGCGGAGGTGAACTTCGAGCTGGCCACGTCGGCGCTCCAGCTGGACGAGATCGTCGTCACGGCCACGGGCGAGCAGCGCAAGCGAGAGCTCGGCAACGCCGTCGGCGAGATCGAAGCCGCCCAGGTCGTGGAGGTGGCGCCGGTGAACAACATCGCCGACCTGCTGCAGGGCCGCTCCGCCGGCGTCCAGGTGCTGAACTCGGCGGGCACGTCGGGCGTCGGATCGCGAATCCGCATCCGCGGCTCCAGCTCGATCTCCCTCTCCAACGACCCGCTCGTGTACGTGGACGGCATCCGAGTGGACAGCGGAAGCCGGCAAGGCGGCATCTACACCGGCGGCCAAGAAGCGTCGCGCTTGGACGACTTCAACCCGGAAGACATCGAGTCCATCGAGATCGTCAAGGGGCCGTCCGCCGCCACGCTGTACGGCACCGAGGCCGCCAACGGCGTGATCCGCATCACCACCAAGCGTGGTCGGCCGGGCGAGACGCGCTGGCAAGTGTGGGCCGAGGGCGGTCTGATCCAGGAGCCCAATACCTACCCCCTCAACTACGCCGGGCTGGACGCCGCGGGCGGACGATACGCCCGAGCCTGCCGGCTGGCCGAAGTGGCCGCAGGCCTGTGCAACCAGACATCGATCGAGTCGTACCAAGTCCTGCACGACCCGGAGATATCGCCGATCGACGACGGCAACCGGACACAGTTCGGGCTGTCGGTCACGGGCGGCTCCGAGCGGATCAGCTACTACATCGCCGGCGAGCTGGAGGGCGAGGTGGGGCCGTACACCCTTCCCCAGCCCGACCGCGAGGACTTGGAGGAGCGAGGCATCCCCATCACCAGCGAAGTGGAGCGCCCCAACCAGCTGCGGCGGCGGAACCTGCGCGTCAACATCAACAGCCAGCTGTCGGACATGGTGAGGCTGTCGCTGCGCACCTCGTACCTGGACAGCCACTTCGCCACCCTCGGGAACGACAACAACTCCTTCGGCTTCCTTCCCAGCGCGTTCTTCGGGGGCTCCAACCCGGACCGGGCGTGGGGATTCCAGAAACCGGCCCAGCTCTTCGGACGCACCTTCTACCAGGACACCCAGCGCTTCACCGCCGGTGGAACCCTCACGGTCGATCCCTTCGACTGGCTTCAGTTTAGGGGGACTGCCGGAGTGGACTACTACAACCGGCTGGACGTGTCGTTCTTCGGACGCGACATCGGCGTGCCCGGCGACAGCAACGACGGCCGCAAGGACTCCAACTACGCCAACCAGTGGCAGTACACGGTGGACGCCGGCGCCACCGCGTCGTTCGACCTGACCGACGCCATCAGCTCCAAGTCCACGGTGGGCGTTCAGTACTTCGAGAACCAGTACACCGGGACCCAGGCGTGGGGGATCGACATCGTGAACGGTGCTGCCTCGATCGGTGCCGCCGCGGAGACGTTCTCCAACGAGTTCCACATCTTCGAGAAGACGGCGGGCCTCTTCGTGGACCAGCAGTTCGGCCTCTCCGACCGGCTCTTCGTGACCGGCGCGATTCGAGCCGACGACAACAGCGCCTTCGGGCAGGACTTCGACCTGATCTACTACCCCAAGGCCAGCTTCTCCTGGATCGCTTCCGAGGAGAGCTTCTTCCCCCGGATCGGCTTCCTGGACCTCTTCCGGCTGCGTGCGGCGTGGGGCCGCTCCGGTCTGCAACCGGGCTCCGACGACGCAATCCGGACCTTGGCGGCCAACGCCATCACCACCCCCGACGACCAGACCGGCTCCGGCGTCTCCATCGGCAACATCGGCAACAGCCTGCTGGAGCCCGAGGAGTCCAGCGAGATCGAGGGGGGATTCGACGCCGAGCTCTTCGGCGGACGGACGGGCCTGGAGCTCACCTACTACGACAAGCGCACCACAGGTGCCCTGATTCAAGTCCCCCTGGCGCCGTCCCTGGGCGCGAGCGCGACCCGCTGGATCAACATCGGCGAAGTGCAGAACGCCGGATGGGAGGCGGCGATCAATACCATGGTGGTGGACGCCGAGAACTTCAGCTGGGACGTGACGCTCTCCGGCTCCATCAACAAGAACGAGCTCCTCTCGCTGGGCGAAGGCACCGAGCCGATCGGCAGCCAGACCCGGTTCGTGCCCGGCTTCCCCCTAGGCGGGCAGTGGGACCGTCCCCTCCAGAGCTGGAGCGACGCCGACGGCAACGGGATCATCACCCCCGACGAGCTCGTGGTGGGCGACACCATCGAGTACATCGGACCCGGCCAGCCCGAGCGCCAGCTGACGGTCTCCACCAGCATCCAGCTCTTCCGCAACGTGCGCCTGTACGGACTGCTGGACTACCGCGGCAACTACGTCGCCTACAACAACACCGAGCGCTTCCGCTGCCGCTTCCGGCTGTGCCAGGCGCTGATCGATCCGGGCACGCCTCTGGACGACCAGGCCCGCGCGGTGGCGTCGCTCCTCCACCCCAGCCAGACGGTGTGGGGCTACATGGAGCCGGGAGATTTCTGGAAGCTTCGGGAGGTGTCCGTGCGCTTCCAGCTGCCCAGCGCGCTCGTCCAGAGGATCAGCGCGTCGTCCGCGTCGGTGACGATCAGCGGGCGCAACCTGGGAACGTGGACCGACTACACGGGAATGGACCCGGAGATCAACTGGAACGGCTCCGGCGACAACTTCGGCGTGTCCGAGTTCCTGACCCAGCCTCCGGTGCGCTACTACACCCTCCGCTTCAACTTCGCCTTCTAGGGAGAGGCCGACCATGAAAACGACAGAAATACGGACGTGGACGGCTCTGGCGACGGCGGTGACGCTGCTGGCTTCGGCCGCTTGCGACACCGACAGCCTGCTGGAGGTCGTGGACCCGGACATCGTGACGCCCGCCGACGTGGTGGGCGCCAAGGGCGCGGAGCTGTACTGGGCCGGCGCAGTCGGCCTCTTCGCGGGCGCCTTTTCGAGCGGTGGGGGCGGCCAGGTGGTCTACTCCGGGATGATCAGCGACGAGTTCCACCTGTCGGGGACCTTCCCGACGCGCAACGAGGTGGACCGGCGGGAGATGGACGACCGCAACGGCACGCTGCTCGGCCAGTACCGGACGATGCACCGCTCGCGGGTGGGCACGAAGAACGCCGCCGAGCGCATGGCCGAACTGCTGCCGGGCGACAGCCGCATCGCCGAGATGTGGAACCTGAACGGGTACACCAACCTCTTCTTCGCCGAGCACTACTGCTCCGGCGTGCCGTTCAGCGACACCCCCAACGAGGGCGAGATCGTGTACGGCGAGCGGCAGACGACGGCGCAGATACTCGACGCGGCGGTGGCCGGCTTCGGGTCGGCGGAGGGAGCCGCGGCGGGCGACGCCAACCAGCGCAACTTGGCGGCGATCGGGGTGGCGCGGGCGCGCTTGAACCAGGGCGACTATGCAGGGGCCGCCTCTGCCGCCGCCAGCGTGCCGGACGGATGGAGCTACTCGGTGCGCAGCAAGGAAGGGGGCACGTTCGGACAGCGCAACGCCATCTACGAGCTCAACCAGCGGCAGCGGCGGTGGTCGTTGTCGGACATGGAGGGCGAGAACGGCGTGGCCTTCCGCTCCCAAGAGGACTCTCGCGTGCCGTGGGAGGACTCGGGCGGCACGGGATTCGACGAGGAGACCCACCTCTACCACCAACTCAAGTACGCCTCCGAGGAGGCCGACGTGGTGCTGGCCAGCGGGATGGAGGCTAGGCTGATTCAGGCCGAGCAGGAGCTCGCCAGCGGGGGAGATTGGCTCGGCACGCTGAACGGACTGCGCGCAGGAGCCGAGCTGCCCACCCTAGAGGACCCGGGCGACCAGAACGCGCGCGTGCTGATGCTCTTTGAGGAGCGGGCGCGCTGGCTCTTCGGGACGGCCCACCGCCTGGGCGACCTGCGGCGCTTGGTGCGCCAGTACGGCTTCGGCCAGGAGCAGGTGTTCCCGTCGGGCAGCTTCTTCAAGGGCGGGGCCTACGGCTCCGACGTGAACTTCCCCATCCCCTTCGAGGAGCACGAGAACGAGGCGCTGGCCGGACTGGAGGGCCAGAGCCTCTGCCTGGACCGGTCGGCGTAGCGAGCAGGTGCTTGGGGGCGCCTCGTCCGACCGAGAGCGGTTCGGCGGGGTGCCCCCGAGCGGCCGTCCTGTGTCCGACCTAGCCGCCTCCGGCAGCTACGGAGGACATCCACGGATGGGCATGGGGGCATGTCCAGAGGAGGACTGATGACCAAGAAGATCACCCCGGCGCTTCCCCGGGGGTCAGGTGTCCACGTCACTGGCTTCGGCATTGGACTTGCCGCCCGACTCGTGGCTGGATGCGGATCCGCCACGCTCGAGCCCACGTCGCTGACCGTCCGACTGGAGGGCGTCCCCATAGACTCGACGACCGTCGTCTGGCGCGGCGTCCCGGTCCGCGCCGCCCACTTCCGGCGGCGGTTGACTGGACCACTACCAAGGTTGCCTTCTGGCATGTGGCGGACGGAATTCCCCAATGGGGATTGGGAGGATAACGGTGGCTCTAGCTGAGATATCCGAGGCCAGCGGCGTCAAAGACGTTGTGCACTTCGGCGACAACCTGCCGTTTCTCCGGGGCTTGGCGTCCGGCTCCGTCGATCTCATCTACACGGACCCGCCCTTCAACACGGGCCGCGTCCAGTCCCGCACGAGGCTTCGCACCGTTCAGGACGATGTTGGTGGAGATCGCACAGGCTTCCAGGGCCGCCGCTACCGCACCGAAAGAGGGGCTACGCGGGCGTTCGCCGACGCCTTTGACGACTATCTCGCGTTTCTGGAACCTCGGTTGCGCGAGGCCCATCGCGTCTTGGCGCCCACCGGGTCGCTGTACCTGCACCTGGACTACCGTGAGGTTCACTACGTCAAAGTCCTGCTGGACGGCATCTTCGGACGCGAGTGCTTTCTCAACGAGATCATCTGGGCCTACGACTACGGAGGACGCTCCAAGCGGAGGTGGCCCGCAAAGCACGACAATATCCTCTTGTACGTCAAGGACTCGGACCGGTACGTGTTCAACGTCGAGTCGGTCGAGCGAATACCGTACATGGCCCCCGGCCTCGTTGGGGCCAAGAAGGCCGCACGGGGCAAGCTCCCAACGGACACGTGGTGGCACACAATCGTCCCTACCAACGGCAAGGAACGAACGGGCTACCCCACGCAAAAGCCGGCGGGCATCGTCCGGCGCATGGTCCAGGTATCGTCCCGTCCAAGAGACACCGTGCTGGACTTCTTTGCCGGCAGTGGAACCCTAGGCACCGTCGCCCGGGAGCTGGGCCGCCGCTTCATCTTGGTCGACAACAACCCGGACGCCCTGGCGGTGATGGCCGAGCGCTTCGCCGAGATGCACGATGTTGCCTTTGTGGGCTACGATGTGGGCTGCGACCACGGGCAACCGCAACCTTCCACGGATCCTCGAGTAGCGTGAACGCGGACACGCGGACGATCGATATCTCCGTCGACCTGAACGCGACGCCCGACCAAGTGTGGACGGCGATCTCGGACGGTGAGTGGATCTCGCGCTGGTTCTCGCCCATCGCTTCGGCCAAGCCCGGCGAAGGAGGGCACGTTACGGTGTCGTGGGATGCCGGCAGCGAGTGGACGAACCGCATCGCCGTCTGGCGTCCAGGCGCTCACCTCCGGCTGGAGGACGCAGCGGAGGATGGCGGCTCCGCCTCGGCGTTGGACTACTTTCTGGAGCCCTGCAGTCTCCCAGAGTCGTGTCAAGACGGCACGCGGCGCCAGGACGGCACACGGCTTCGCCTGGTGAACTCGGGCCTGCCTGGCGGGGCGGATTCGCAGGAGTTCATCCACATGATGGAGAACGGCTGGCGGTTCTTCTTGTGGAACCTGAAGCACGTGCTGGAGCGTCACCCGGGCGTGCCGCGAGTCATGCTCAGCGTGCGGCCCTGGGTCCGGGGAACGCGGGAAGAAGTGTGGAGCCGACTCTTCGCGCCCAACGGCTTCGGACCAGCGCCGGCGGCAGCGGGAGACCGTTTCCGGTTCCCCCTGACACCCTTGGACGGCGGCGAGGTGCTTGACGGGGTTGCCGTCCACACCGATCGTCCGTGGGCGTTCGCAGGAATGGTGGAATCATTTGGAGACGGCGTCTTGCACGTGGAGTTGGAAGGAAGCGGAGAGCGATGGAAGCTCGGCGTCTGGCTGTCGGCGTACGGCGTTGAACCAGCGGTCCGCGAGAGGGTTGGGCAAGCCCTGAAGGCCACTGTCGGCCGGTTGTTCGAAGGATGAGCGGCCGAGCGTCCGCAGTAGTTTGCGCGGCAGTGCTGGTGGGATTGGCGGCCTGCGGCGGCGGCGGCGGCGACGGAGGCGGGGGCGTCGGACCACCACCCGAACCGCCGGTGTTGGCGTCCGTCACTCTGGCAGGCACGGACCCTGAGCCGAAGGTGGGTGCCTCGGTGGCCGTGACTGCCTATGCGCGAGACGCTTCCGGGTCTCCCATGCCCGGGATCCGGATCGACTTTAGCACCGGCCCCTCGTCGGGGAGCGTCTCACCTGCGTTTGGCACGACAAACGCTGACGGTGCGGTCTCCGCGAGTTGGACGGTGGCGACCGTTCCGGGGCCGCAGTCGCTCGTGGCTCGCTCGGGCCAGCTTGCCGACAGCTTGGTCGTGACGGTTGTTCCGGGTCCACCGGCTTCGATGGTGGCGGAAGGGGAGACGGACGTGGAGGCCGCCCCGGGGGCGTCGTTGCCCGTGGCGGTGGTCGTTCGCGACGGCTGGGACAACCTGGTGCCCGACGCGCCGGTCGACTTCGAGGTGGCGGCGGGGGGCGGCACCGTCAGCCCGGCGACCGTGCGGACCGACGCCGAAGGTCGAGCCTCGACGACATGGACGCTGGGGCGGGGCGTCGGCGAGCAGTCGCTCGCGGTCACGGCAGGAGAGTTGGTGGAGGCATTGGTCTTCACAGCCACCCTGAGAGATGGGCTTTGGATCCAATCAGCCGTCCAGAAGCGGTGGCCGGAGAGCGACGAGATCACGCTTCGAGGCTCGCGGATGGATCTGATCTCTGGTGCGACCGTCCTGTTGAACGGCCGTCCACCCAGCAACATCGCGGTCATCAACTCGACCGAAGCCGTCGTCCGTCCGATGCCGCTGTCGGGTGCGCTGGGCACAGGTTGCGCACCGCACCGCCCCACGCAGCTCTCGGTGGTTGCACCGGGGGTCGGGTTCAGTGCTCCCGCGAGACTGTTGCACGGCCCGTTCGTGGTGCTGGAGGTGGGGCAGGAGCTTCGACTTTCAGGCAACAACCACTGCTTGCGACTGCTCGGCGAACAGGACCGAAGCGAGCAGTACGTCCTGGCGGCCGTCGAGCAGTCCTACATCGACGCGGCCCGGTCCGTCTCCGAGGAGTGGCACTACGACGGCGGCACGCCCTTCAACCTTGTGGTGGCCGACAGCACGGGGGCCGGGCCCCCCGCCACGAGCGCGCTCGTGGCGAGCATTCAACCGCCGCCGCCGGACCCGTTTGCTCGGCATCCCGACCATGTTCGCCTGCATGTGAACACTGCGGCGCAACGGGGCGAGAGCGTCTGGGACCGCACCGAGCCCTACGAGGTGGGCGACGAGTTCTACTGGCGCACGGGCGACGGTCGGGACGGGACGTTTCAGGTCATGGCGCTGTATGATCCCAACTTCGTCCTTGCCGTGTTCAAGGACGACATGTCCGCACTGTGGAGCGACCGCCGGGCCGCGTCCATGGACACCCTCTTCCAGAACCTGGGATCGCAGAGAGTCCAAGACCTCTACCGCACGAACTTCGGCGGCCCGCGTCCACAGACCAGTCCGGCGCACGGTCAGATGTTGTTCATGTTCCACGACGGCAGCGATGCGGCCTCCACCGGCGTAACGTACTATGCCCCCAACTTCCGCGAGGCGACGGTGCACTTCCGCCGCTTGGCGGCCTGGGACGTCACCACTTGGTACTTGAGCTTGGTGGCCCACGAGCTGGGCCACGCATGGCAGGGCTCGGCGATCGGGACAGCAACCGCGGTGTGGAGCGGCGAGGGGATCGCCAACTGGATCGCCCAAGAGCGTTTTCGCATGATGGCGGGACTGGATCTGGACGCCAACTGGCCGCTCGGGCGGGATATCCTGGGCTGGAACTTGCGGTTGCCCGAGACGGGCGACTTCGTGGCCGGCTACCGGGAGAGCGCTCCGTTCCTCCAGTTCCTGGTCACCCGCCTCGTGCTGGACCACGGCCGGCCCTACGCCTCGGCTGCCCGCCGGGTCGTTACGGGCGCCGCGGAAGGCTGGTGGGGACACCACTTCGTCAACTGGGACGTGGCTGGCTACGGCGGCGGCTTGGTCAGCCGCATGAGGGAAGTCGTGCCCGACTGGGATCCGGTGGAAGCGCGGCTGGATTGGGTGGTGTCGATAGCACTGGACGACCGCGCCAACTTGCCAGGCTACAGCATCCCGTTCGTGCGAGGAGCGTCCCAGGCGCTTCGCCCGACCACCGAATTCGACTTGGGGAAAGGGACCAGCCTGTCTGGATCGTTGCCGGGCGGAGGCAACTACTACTTCATGATACAAGCCCCGGGCGAGACCGGTGCCCTGCACCTCCTCGCGCCCGAAGAACAGACGGCGGAAGGCGTGCCCACCATGGCTTGGAAGCTGGTCAGATGGCGGTGACGTTGCCGGAGTGCCACCAGGCTGCCGGAGCGCCACCAGGCGTTCGCGAAGTCAGTGCGCGGCAGGCGCTCGCTGCGCTCCTCTTATTGCTGGCGGCCCAGGCCGGGTGTGCGCCTGACCACCACCCTGCGGCCCTGGAACACCATCCTGCCGATCCGAACCTGGGTGCCCCGGTCGCGGCGGATCACGTCTCCGGCGCCCGCGTTCAGCTGTCTCCGTCGGGCTACATCGCATTCACCCGGGCTGGCGAAGATGGCGAGCCGTTGGTCTTCACCGCCAAGCTGGAGGATTCGACGGGTGCCGTGTTGCCGGTTCCCTCTGGGGGCTTGAACTGGGCGCTGGAGCCTGGGCGTGCCTTCCAGATTGGTGCCACTGGCGTTGCCGAAGACGGATGGGCGGCCACCGCCCGGGTCGAGCCGGTGGCAGGTGGCCGCGACACCGTAGTTGTCCGACACGGTTCCGCCTCCGACACGGCGTTCGCCGAGAACTGGGAGTGGCTTCAAGCCGCGTTGGATTGGGACGGGGCGCACTGGATGTCCACTGGCGAATCGCTGTGCGTTCAGATCGCCCTACAAACCGGGTCCATGGCAGCCAGCCTGTCTGACTTCGACTTGTACGCGGGGTCGTTCGATCCGGCGATGCTCCGGGTGGATTCGGCTCGCGTCAACTCGGGCGGCCGGTCCATGCGGCTCTGCATGACGGCGCACAGCTCCGGACACACGGCAGTAGCCCTGGTCGGACGGAATGCGGCAAGGCACCAGTTCTGGGGATGGCACCGGGAGCACGCCGTCTTGGAGTCCCCGTTGACGCTGGCCTATCCGCACGGAGAAGAGTACGAGATCGGCGTCGGCCAGCGCACGGACCTGGGGGCGAGAATCATGGACCGCCACGGCACAGCAGTCCTCTTGGACCCGACCGACGCCGTCTCCTGGACCAGCGACGACGCGTCGGTTGCCGCCGTGGACGCGACGGGCTCTCTTCGCGGCTTGGCTTCCGGGACCGTGCAGGTGACGATGGGGTACCGGGACCTGAAGGCCCAGGCCGTGGTGGACGTCTACGAGATCACCGGCGGCAGGGTCGGCAACGAGATCATTTGCGTGTCCACGCGACGCGGAGCGGTGCGTTGCTGGGGGAACAGCGAAATCGAACCCATGCTGGGATATGGCGTCTTGTACTTGAACTTGGGGATCGTGCGGCCAGCGCAAGTGGCGGATGTGCCCGTGGGCGCGGGAGTGCGGGAACTGCTGCAGGCCAATATCCGAGGGGTTTGCGCCATCACGGTCTTGTCCGATCTGCGGTGCTGGGGCGCTCCGAACTGGGGGTCGCTGGGATACGGCAACGACTGGGAAATCGGTAGCCAAAACTACCCGCGGGATGCCGGTCCCGTACCTTTGGGCGGCGAGCCCGCCTATGTGGGCGGCGGTCTGGCGGATCACTTCTGCGTGGTGCTTGCGTCCGGCGGTCTGCGTTGCGTGGGGAGCAACTTGGCGGGGCAGGTAGGGTATGGGATCCCGCACTCTCAGGAGTCGGTCATCGGCGACGACGAGACTCCGGCGCAGATCGGCGACGTGCCCCTGGGCGGCAGTGCAGTTCATGTGGCGATCGGCGGACGTGCGGGCATGACCTGCGCGGCGCTGGCCAGCGGCGGAGGACGGTGCTGGGGAATCAACTCCGCAGACTGGGAGCCTCCGGCCACGTTGGTTGGAAGGACCTACGGGCTGGGCTACGGTAGGAGCCACGGCTACAGTTCTCCCATCGGCGACGACGAGACACCCGCGGATGTGGGAGACCTGCCCCTCGACGGGAAAATTCTCCAGTTCGCGTTGGGCGGCTACCATATCTGTGCGGTCATGGAGGGCGGCAGCGTCCGGTGCTGGGGCTACAACTACTGGGGTCAGCTCGGAGCGGGCCTGCCCGAAACAGTCCACATCAACGACGCCAGCGAGTCGGTGGAGCTGGTCTTTCCGTCGCCGGTCGTGCAGATTGAGGCGGGCTGGCACCACGTATGCGTCCTCATGGAGAACGGTGCCGTGCGATGTTGGGGCTCAAACCGCTGGGGCACGCTCGGGTACGGAGATACGTACGGGCGTGGCAACGCCGAGTCCGCCGAGTTCATTGAGGATGTGCCGTTGGGCGGCCCCGCCGCCGTGCTGCTGGGCTCCGGCGAATACGAGAACTGCGCGATCATGCGGGCCGGAGGGCTCCGGTGCTGGGGGCGAAACTGGAACGGTCACTTCGGGTATCCGTTTGGCGAAGATGTGGGCGACGACGAGACTCCGGCCGATGTCGGGGACATCATCGTCTTCCCTGGACCCGTAAAGCCCGGGCGACTTGGTACCGAGGCGCGCCAAGCTTCAGCGCGGGCTGTCGCTTTCTCTCGCTTGCCCGCTGGATTCGTTTCTCCGCACACCACAACCCCTTCCACCCTCGTGCTGGGTGCTCCACGCGCCGGCCCGCCGTGGCGCGGTCCGCTGGTGGGTGCCGACGGGGTCGTCTTGCCCGAAGCGGTGCCGGCCTCTGCGGCCTGGACGGCTGTTGTGACCCTACCGACGCTGCCGCACTGAATTAGCCCGACGGCCCATTGCTGGGCTGTCCAGGCGGTTGCCGGGGCTGTTTGGGCTGTCGCGTGTGGATGAGGATCACGCCGTCTCCGGCGTTCGTGCCGTAGTAGGTGGTGGCGTGGACGCCGCTGAGCACCTGGATGCGTTCGATGTCGGCGGCGGGCAGAGAAGCCAGCAGACCGATGTCCCGTACCTGGACGTGGTCCACGTAGATTGGCATGTCCTCGTTCAGTAGGATCGTAGACGAACCCCGCCGGTGCACCCGTGCGGGCTCGCCTCTCCCCGATTCCTGGAAGCGAGCGTAGCGAACCGTCCGCTGGAGCGCCTCCCACATGGTGGCGGCCTCGGAGCGGGCGATCAGCTCCCGGGTGATGATCGCTCCCGCGTTGGCGTCGGGCACGGCGGCCCGAGGACGGATGCCGCAACCCGTCACCGAGGACGCCAACCCGGCCAGCGCCAGCAAGCAAGGCGTCGCATGGATGCCCCGAAGGACGCCCCGAAGGACGCTCCGAAGGACGCTCCGGAGGACGCCCCGAAGGATGCTCCGATGGCCGCCCCGACAGACGGCCGCACTCAATCGCGCCCTCCCGCGATGGCGGACCGCAGTTCCTCCAGCCTCGCCAGCACGGCACCGATGCGCGTCTCGTGGATGCGCCAGTTGGCCTGGTCGCGAAGGAGCATGATGACGGCGCCGAGCGGAATGATCTCCTGACGACCGGAGAGGATGCGGATCAGCGTTGCTTCCACGCGCTCCTCTGCGCTTGCTGGGACGATGGGTGCCGCCGCCTGCTGGGAGTCGTCCTGGGCTGGCGGTGCGTCGCGAGCTGGTGCCGCCGAGTCGGCCAGCGGAACCGTGAGTGCCGCCGCCGAGTCGGGCGGAGAGGCCGCGTCCGCGTCCACGTCGGCGCCGTCACCCGGCGGAGGCGCGGCCAATCCGATCTCCCGCGCCCGGGCGAGCACGGCCGCACGGGTCTCCCCCCGCAACGAGTCCACCCTGGCCTGGCCGGCCTCCAACCCACGGGCGCGCGCCTCGGTCAGCAGCAGCTCCCTCCGGGCGACCCGGCGCAACGCCGCCTCCAGCTCCTCGTCGTCGGCGCCGGCCACGCTCTCGGCGAAGCCCGCCGGCGAGAGACGGATCACGTCGAGTAACGCGCTGGCAGTGTAGGCGCCGTCGCTCCACGTGAGGAGGGGCCGGCGAGCCGCTCGGCGCGAAAGAGCGCCGGGCGTCGCCTCGGCCAACGCACGGGCCACCGCCAGGGCGTCGTCGGCCAGCGCCAGCCCCGACGCCGAGTCCAGCATGGCGATGTACGCTGCCTCCGCCTCGGCCAGCCGCTCCACCTGAATGCGCCGGCGGAACTCGGCCCCGGCCTCGGCCAGCTCCGGCACCTGGATCCGTTCCAGCCGCAGGACGTGGTACCCCAGCTCGGTGGCGACGGGTTCGCTCATCTCCCCCGGCCGCAGCCGGAAGACGGTGCTGTCCACCCCCGCCAGCATCTCGCCACGCTCGAAGGTGCCCATGGAGCCGCCCCGGGCCGCGCTCCCTCGGTCGGCGCTGAACCGCTCCGCCAGCACGGCGAAGTCGGCGCCGGCAGCGATCTGCTCCCGGAGTCCCTCCGCGGCGCTCCGCACGCTGTCCCGCTGGCGGTTCGTGGCTCCCGGCGGGAAGAGCAGCAGAATCTGGGACGCGGTGGCCTGCGCCCCGGGCATCTCGGCGGCGAACCGCTCGGCCAGCTCCTGGTCGTCCACCACCGTGTCGGCCTCCACGACCTCCTCGCTGAGCCGGGCCAGCATCTCCTCCTCCAACGGCTGGCGCACCACGTCGTCCACATCCAAGGAGGACAGCGCCGTGTCGGCCTCCAGCCGCTCGGCCAGCAGGGTGTAGTCCACCCACAGCTCGGCCACGACCCGCACGACCTGGCTGTCGCCGGGGACGGTGCTGTGGTCCAGGATCAGCTGGGCAGCGTGGTCCACGGTCAGCCGGCGTCCGTCGGCCTCCGCCAAGTTGCCGTCGCCGCAGGCGGCAGTGAGGAGCAGGGCGGCGGGGAGGAGCAGGACCCACAATACGCCAGTGCGGACCGTCGCGTTCATCGCGTCACCTCGTCTTCTTCGTCCAGTCGTGGTTCCCGGCGGCCGCCAAGGGCGTCCATAGCGCGCACCACCACTTCGGCGAGCCGCTCCGGGTCGTAGCACTCGAGAACGATCGACAGCGGCATCGCTCGGCGCACCTCCACGGCCACCCGCTCGCCCTTGAGGGCCTTCTCCAGCGCGGACACCCGCGGCAGCACCCCGGCGTCGAAGCTGACCCGCGCTCGATTCTCCCGCACCAAGATGCGCGTCGCCCCGGCGCTTCGGCCAGCGATCCCCAGCAGCGACTGGTCCAGCAAGCGGCGCGCCTCCGAGGGCGGCCTGCCGAAGCGGTCGGTCATCTCGGCCTCCAAGTCCCGCACGTCGCGACGGCTGTTCAGACGGGAGAGACGCCGGTAGAAGTGGAGCTTCTGGTGCTCGTCGGCCACGTAGTCGTCGGGCAGGTAGGCGCTGGCGTCCATCGTCACTTCGGGGCGGGGGCGTTGCCTCTTCTTGGGTCCGTTCCGCAGTCGCTTGACCGCCTCTTCCAAGAGCCGAAGGTAGGTGTCCAGTCCCACGGCGTGAGCGAAGCCGGACTGGTCCTCGCCCAGAAGGTTGCCCGCGCCTCGCACCTCCAAGTCGCGCATGGCGATCTGGTAGCCGCTCCCCAGCTCCTGGTAGTGCTCCAGGACGCGCAACCGCTTCTCGGCTTCGTCGGAGATCGGGTCCGGCACGATCAGGTAGCAGAACGCGCGCCGGTCCGAGCGTCCCACGCGGCCCCGGATCTGGTAGAGCTGGGAGAGGCCGAAGCGGTCGGCGCCGTCCACGATCAGCGTATTGGCGTTGGGCACGTCCAGACCATTCTCGATGATCGACGAGCACACCAGCACGTCGGTCGTCCCATCGGCGAAGCGGGTCATCGCCCGGTCCAGCGCCTTGGGCGGCATCTGACCGTGGGCCACATCCACCGTCGCCGAGCCCGCCAGCCTGCGCACGCGCGCGCCCGCCGTCTCAATCGTCTGGACCCAGTTGTGGAGGAAGAACACCTGGCCGCCCCGGTCCAGCTCCTGTTGGCACGCTTCGGCGACCAGCCGGTCGCTCCACGGCACCACATGAGTCACCACCGGCATCCGGTTCCGGGGCGGCGTTCGGATCAGCGAGAGATCGCGGATCCCCGCCAGCGACAGGTAGAGGGTGCGGGGGATTGGCGTCGCCGTGAGGGTGAGAACGTCCACCGTGGTGCGCAGCCGCTTCAGCCGCTCCTTCTGACGGACGCCCATCCGCTGCTCCTCGTCGATGATCAGCAGTCCCAGGTCCTTGAAGACTACGTCGCCGGAGAGCAGCCGGTGGGTGCCGACCACGATGTCCACGGTGCCGTCGGCGAGCCCGGCCAGCACTTCCCGCTGGCGCTTGGGCTGCTCGAAGCGGGAGAGGCTGGCGATCTGCACCGGGTACTCGGCCATCCGGTCGTCGAAGGTTCGCGCGTGCTGGGCGACGAGAACGGTGGTGGGGGCCAGGATCGCGACCTGCTTGCCGTCCTGCACCGCCTTGAAGGCGGCCCGCACCGCCACTTCCGTCTTGCCGTAGCCCACGTCGCCGCAGACGAGCCTGTCCATGGCGTCGGGCGACTCCATGTCCGCCTTGATCGCCTTCACGGCTTCGCGCTGGTCCGGAGTGTCCTCGTAGAGGAAGGACGACTCCAACTCGCGCTGCCAGCGGGTGTCCGGAGGGAAGGCGTGGCCGGGACGAGCCTGGCGCACGGCGTACAGCTCCAGGAGCTCGGCGGTCATCTCGTGAATCGCGGTCTCGGCGCGCTGCCTGACCGTCTTCCAGCGCTTGCCGCCGAGTCGGTGGACGTGCCGCGGCCTGGCGTCCGGGTCCGTGCCGACCCAGCGCTCGACCTGGTCCAGCTGGTTGACGGGCACGCGGAGCCGCTCGTCGCCGTCGTACGCCACCACCAGCGCCTCGATCGACTCGCCGCCCGCTTCCAGCCGTTCGATTCCCTCGTAGCGGCCGATCCCGTGCTCCATGTGGACCACGTAGTCCCCCGGCGAGAGCTGGGCCAGGCTCGCCAGCGACGTGGCGCCCCGAAACCGGCGGGTGCGGCGGAGCTTGGGGTTGCGACGAAAGATCTCGTGGTCGGTGAGGACGTTCACCGGCGGGGACGACTCGGGGAGCCGAAAGCCGCCATCCAGCGCGCCCACGGCCACTCGGCAGCCTGTCGGCGTCCGGCCGGAGCGGTCGGCCACCAGCTCCTCCAGGCGCACGGCTTGGCCGTCGTTGTCGCAGAGGACGAGAGTCTCGGCGCCGTCCTCGGCCGCCTCCGCCAAGAACTCCCGGAGACGGCGAGTGTCTCGATCGATCGGCGGCGGGGGGAGGGTCGCGAACACGTGGTCGCCCACATGCTCCTCCACAAAGACGAGTCCCGGCAGCCGCCGCACCTGGGACGCCAGCGCCTCGGGCGAAAGGAAGAGCTCGTCGGGGGGAGTGGCCGGGTTGCCGTGGCGGCGTTCGTCGCGCCAGCGGTGTTCGGCGCGCCCCCATGCGTTTCGGGCCTCCTGGTCCCAGTCGTGGACGCCGATCTGGACGAGGGTGGTGTCGGCAGGGAGGCGTTCCAGCAGGGAGCAGCGTTTCGAGGCGGCGGCGGCGTTGGCATCGGTGCTGGCGCGCGAGCCGTTGGCGTCGGTGCTGGCGCGCGAGCCGTCGTGCCCGGCGGCGGTGTCGTGCGAGCTGGCGTCCCGGGCGCCGTTGCCGTCGGTGTCCCGCTGGAAGTCCACGGGCAGCACGTCGACCTGCTCCACGGTGTCGGTGGAACGCTGATTCAGGATGTCGAAGTGTCGCACGGACTCCACCTCGTCTCCCCAGAACTCGACCCGTGCGGGGGCGGTGGCGCCGAAGGAGAAGAAGTCCACGAGCCCGCCCCGGACGGCGTAGAGGCCGACCTCCTCGACCACGGGGGCCCGGCGGAAGCCTCGCTCTTCGAGGATGGCGATCAGATCGTCGCGGCCTAGTTCCGCGCCGGTTGCGACCGTGAAGCGCAGCCCGGCCAAGTCGTCGGGGAGGGGGGCAACCTCCTGCAGGGCGCGACGGGTGGCGACCAGCACCCGCACCCTGCCGGCCAAGAGCGCCTCGACGGCCTCCACGCGCCGGCCCGAGACCTCGAAGCCGGACCCCTCCGCGCCGCTTCCGCTTGGGCGCGGGTCCGGGCCCGTGGCGTCTTCGCGCTGGGGGTACTCGGCGACGGCGTCTTCCCCCAGCAGCGTCTCCAGGTCGGCCATGTGGGCCGCGGCGCGCCTGGGCGAGGACGCCGCCACCACCCAGAGACGGTTGGTGAGGCGTCCGGCCAGTGCCGCGACGACCGCGAGGGGAAGGGAGCCGGTGGCGCCGCCCGCGGTGGCCGTACCGCCGGGGGCCGGAAGCGCCTCGATCAGAGTGCGGAAGGTCGGGGTGGCGGCGACGGCTTCCGCTGTGGCGTGGGGCTCCCGGTCAGGCATTGGCTGGCGTCCCCGAGACTCCGCCGCTGCTCCGCGCGATTTCCCCGCCGCCCCGGGCGACTCCACCGCCGCTCCGGGCCCGGGCGAAGATCCGAGTTGAGGCGGCGACGCCGCTCTCCACCACCAGAAGAACCAGCAGCAGGACCGCAAGCAGCCGCCACGGCTCCGGCCCGCGGCCCGCCCGGAAGATGGCGCCCGGCCACGCATCCGCGTCGCCCACCACCGCGACCACCCCTGGAACGGCTTGACGCAGGTCGGTTCTCCCTACCGGCGTCAGGTTGGTCTCGGCGGGAGGAGCGTTCACGGCGAAGGTCTCGATCACGCTGTCGCCGTCCAGTGCCCGGTAGAGGCCGGCCACGGCCGTGGCCGGATAGGGCTGATCGCCGTCCACCGGGTGCTCCGCTCCGTCCGGGTCGCGAACGGCCGAGGCCGTGGGCGGCGGCCGAACCGGTTCGCCCGCCACTGCCGCCTGTGCCCCGGCACTGCCGGCCCACCGCTCCACGGCCCACTCCAGCAGCGGCACCATCGCAGCCGACACCGGCAGGTCGCTGGACGCCTCGTCCAACGGCGACGCCAGGAGGATGTACGCTCCGGCTGGCCCATTGCCGGTCAGCAACCACGGGTCTCCGTTGGAGAGAGACGCCACCACGGAGGGTGCTCCGGACGGCGAACCTGCTCCGGGCGGCGAGCCTGCCCCAGGCGCCGAACCTGCCCCAGGCGCCGAACCTGCCGTAGCCTCCACCTCGTAGTAGCGGGCGACCGCGAGTCCCTCCACGTCCACATCCAGGGGAACGGCAGCCTCCGTCACACGCGCTGCGCCACCGCTCCCGCTGGCGTACCGAAAGGGAATCCCCGCTTCGGCCAGTCGGCGGTTCAGCGCCGGCAGGCGGGCCGCGTCGGCCAACGGGAAGACGAAGGCGGCCTGATCCGGGCTTCTCCCTTCCAGTCCCTCGCCCCCGGCGCTGATCAGCGTGGCGGCCCGAGCCGGGCTCTCCAGCACGATCCGCCGGTTCTCCGCCAGCACCGCCGCCGCCTCCGACACGAACAGCGGCGCTTCGCCCAGCACGGCCACGCGGGTCGGGTCGCGCACGGCGAAGGAGAAGTAGCGCCGGTCGTCGGCGGTCAGGGGATCGGCGTCGATCTCGGCCCATCCCTCCACCCGCCCGGTTGCGAACGGCCCCGCCGGGATGCGAACCGCCGACCCCGCCGGCGCACGGGCCGCGCCCTGCAGCAGCCCGTCCACGTAGAGCCGCACGCCCACCGTGTCGCCCGACTCTCCTCCCGCCACCGTCACCGTCGCCTCCGTTCGGCGTCCCGCCAGCGGCGCCAGCCCCCCGCCAAACGCCACCTCCCCGATCCCAAGGTTGGCCCGCACTTCCGCCGGCGCCCCGAACACCACCACTGGCACGTCGGCTGACGGTTCGCCCGCGAACGCGCCCGCACCAGCGAAGGCCGTGGCCTGCAAGTCGGTGATCAGGTGCACTTCCCGAGCCGGCAGATCGCTCTGGGCCACCAGTGCCCGCGCCCGCGCCACCGCCCGGATCAAGTCTCCCCGCCCGTGGCTGGACCGGGTCTCCTCGATCTCCACCAGTGCCTGCGCCCCGTTCCCAGGCGTCGCCGCCTCCCACGGCGTCCCGGCTCGAATCACCCAGATCACGTCGTCCGGACCCGCCCCAGCCGCGCTGAGCCGCGCCACCGCCTTGAGGGTGTCGAGTCGCCGCCGTCCGTCCTCCACGATTGTGGCGCTGAGGGAGTTGTCGATTACGAGAGCCAGGGCGGTGGGCTCGTGGCTCGCCCCCGGTCCCGGGAAATGGGCCCGTGCGCCCAGCAGGACCAGCAGCACGACGGCGCCCGCCCGCAGGAGCAGAAGCAGAATCTGCTGGGTGCGGATCTGCCGCGACCGTTCGCGCTCGGTGCGGAGCAGGTACCGGATCGCCGGGAAGCTGAACGTCTTGCTCTCCCGCCGGTAGAACAGGTGCAGGAAGATCGGCACCGCCACCGCCAAGCCGGCCAGCAGGAAGGCGGGGTTCAGAAATCCCATGAGAGCTGGAATAGGGTCACGGGAGCCGCTTCACGGGAGGGCGCTTCACGGGAGCCGCTGGCGCTTCCACAGGTAGTACCGAAGCGCTCGGGAGAGGGGCTCGTCGGTCCCGATCGTCGAGTAGGCGATCCCCCGGCTGGTCAGCTTGGTCGTCCACTCCGCCACGGCGTCCTCCACCGCCTGCTGGTACTGCCGCCGCATGTCCGCCACCGACACTTGCAGGAACTCGCCGGTCTCCGGGTCCACGAACCGCGTTTCCCCGGTGGTGGGAAGGTCCCTCTCCCCCGGGTCCACCAAGTGGAAGACCAGCACTTCGTGGCCCGTGTGCTGAAGGAAGGCCAGTGCCTTGGCGGTTTCGGCGGGCTCCACCAGCAGGTCCGAGATCAGGACGACCAGCCCCTTTCGCTTGAGCCGCATCGCCACCTTGCGGATCGCCGACTCGGCGTCGGTTCGCCCGCCGCTCTCCAGCGCGTGGAGGTGTTGCAAGAGGAGCCGCCAGTGCACCTTGCCTCCCCGCGCCCGAATCTGCCGCGCGATCTTCTCGTGGAACGCCACGAGGCCCACGATGTCGCCCTGGCGCACCAGGATCAGCGACAGCGCTGCCGCCAAGTGCTTCGCGTACCACAGCTTCGACGGAAGGCCCGACCGGGACGACCACGCCATCGACTCGCTCACGTCGATCAGCAGGTAGGCTCGAAGGTTCGTCTCCTCTTCGTATTGCTTGACGTAGAAGCGGTCGGAGCGGGCGAACATCCGCCAGTCCAGCGTCCGCAAGTCGTCCCCCGGCTGGTAGGCCCGCAGCTCTGCAAACTCGGCCGAAAAGCCCCGGTTGGGGGACCGATGGAGGCCCAGCAGGAAGCCGTGCACCACTTGGCGGGCGATGATGTCGATGCCTCCGAGCTGCACCAGCGTCGCCGGGTCCAGCAAGTCCGCGCGTCGGTCCAGGTGGGGCGAAACCGTCTCGTTCGTGGCCATGGGACCTTGAATGTGGACGAAAGGCGGGGCGGGGAACAGGGGGGCCGTCCGAAACGGCTGGTCGGCCCACTTCCACGGTGCTACCTTGGTGATGCGTCCCCGTCCCTTCCGCTCACCGCACTCTGGAGTGACGTCATGGCAGGATCGCTCCCTCGTCCAGGAACGCCAAGCCCCGCCGCCATGAGTCTCTTTTCCGGGGCCGGCGGCATGGACATCGGCGTTGAAGACGCAGGCTTTGCCATTCTTGCGCAGGTCGAACACGATCCGCACTGCTGCAACACGCTGCGAACCGCCAAGAGAAGCCAAAACCGCCAAACCAAGATCGTCGAGCGGGACATCCGCAAGACAAACCCGGCTTCCTTGCGTCAGAGAATGACGTTGCGTCAGGGCGAGCTGGACTTGCTCTTTGGCGGCCCCCCTTGCCAGTCGTTTTCCCTTGCCGGCAAGCAGCAGGGACTTGCCGACGAACGAGGGCTCCTGCTCTTTGAGATGATCCGGTTCGCCGAGGAGTTTCGGCCATCCGTGGTATTCGTGGAGCAGGTCAAGGGATTGCTGTCTTCCCGGGGACCAAAGGGCGAGCGCGGCGAAGTATTCGCTTCCTTCATCGCCGGCTTGCAAGAGATCGGGTACGTCACCAAGTGGCAGGTCGTCGTAGCGGCCGACTTCGGAGTCCCCCAGCTGCGGGAACGCTTGTTCATCGTTGCTACCAGAGGCCGGAACAGCTATCGCTACCCCGAACGAACACATGCGCATGAAGGCGAGTCCGCTGGATTGTTTCCCTCCAGGCCCCATGTCCCAGTCGGCAAGGTGCTTTCAGGTCTTGGGGCACCCTCGCCCAAAGTAAAGGGCACGACCTTCCACAGCCGGGAAGACGGTCACGTGGACGTCACTCCCGATCGCGACAGAGAACGCATAGCCCAAGTTCCAGAAGGTTCATACCTGGCGGCGCAGACGCACTTGCCAAAGGACCTCCTTCGCGGTCTGACGCGCAAGGACACGACGAAGTACCTCAGAGTGCACCGCAATCGACCTGCGAACACGTTGAGGTGCGGGGAGATATTCTACCACCCGACCGAGGACCGGTACCTTACGCCGCGAGAGTACATGAGAATCCACGGATTTCCCGATTCCTACATCCTGCGAGGACCCATTCGTAGCCGGACTGGTTCGGTACCCAACCTCGACCAGCACAGGCAGGTCGCCAATTCGGTGCCGCCGCCCCTTGCAAAGGCGTTGGCGTCCAGCATCTATCGGTACGTCCACGGGCCTCCAGGAGGTGTCCGATAATGGCGAAAGAGCCGACGCCTCTGCCGAAGAGGTGGGAGCCACGGGTTGCGGTCATATGGCTGACGGGTCACGCTTGTCGGGAAGACTGACGTCGATCACGACGACCTTGATTCGACCGCGTTCTTCAGGGTTCAGATCGTCTTCCAGGCGACGGGCCAGTGCGCCCGCGCTCTTGGGCCGCGGTCCGGTCGGCGGAGTCTTGGCCGGCTCCGGGCCGTTCGCGCCAAACCAAAGGACAACGTACACGCCGTGGCCGGAGGACTCGGGGTCCCGTGCGTACTTCGCCATCAACTGGTTCCGCATCGCGCTCCACAGCTCGCGGTGGCTGCTCTTCTTGATTTCAATGGGAACCCCGAACGAGTCGCCGCACACTCGAACGTCCGCCCGTGCGTTCTCTGCGTAGCTTGCCTCCCGCCGTGCGTCCACGCCGTACGGCAGTAGGCGCCTACTCAGTGCCAACAGCAGGGCGTCGCGACAGGAATTCTCTGGTTTTGGCCGTGTTGGTGTCACCCGTCTGTCCACCATCTCTTCGTTCCAGTACTGCCGCCAGGCGTCGGTGCTACCGTGACGGATATCTTCTCCCAGGCGTCGTAGCTGGTCGCCCACTAGGGCTACAAGATCAGCAGCACTGGCAGGAGGTCCGCCGGCAAGCACACCTTGAACTTGCCCGACGCTCGGAGCGGTGTACTCGGCGTCGTGGTGCAGTATACGTTGCCGCTCCATGGCATTTCTGATCGTATTGCGCCCATTCTCCAGGTTCCGGTCTCTTGACAACGATTCCAGTTCAACGCCGGCGTCGTGCGTGGGGTTGCTAGCGAGACAATTGACGAGGTGTTGGACAAGTTCGCTTCCATGATCCAGAAACACTGGGAGGTTGGGCGCATCGTTCTCCACTTCGTCCAAGAGAGGTGGACGTTCCGAGCACAGCACGCGCACCAGTGCGCCGATGGCGGCCGCTGGGCTGTCGGGACTGAACAGCGGACCTTCCCGTGCCTTCCAAGAATGAAGTGCGTGGATCAAGTGCTGGGCGCGAGAGCCTCTTCCTGCTTCCAGAAAGGTGACGGCCGCGGACACAAATTCGCTGGGCGCGACTACAACGCCCGCCCCCAGCCAAGTTGCTCGCTGGGCTGTGTTCATATGGCGCACCTTCATTCGGTCTCGAACGCGTGACGCTACCACTTTACCCGGCATGTGGCGGATCGCTAGGGCCAGGACATGCCGGAGCATCTCCAACTGTGCGCCGTAGCCCTTTGCGGGAAAAGCCTGTAGTAGGGCAGGCAAGGCCATCTTCGCTACTTCGCGGTACCGTTCGTCTTTCGCCATTGCAGACAATGTGCACGCGTCGTCTCTCTTCGAGTGGATGCGGTGCCTGTGCAGCTCAACAATCACCTCGGCGACCCGATCCGGATGCGTATTGAGCACCTTTTCGAACCAAGGCATTTCGTGGCCAAACGGCGTCGTAAAATAGAACCACAGTGCCCTGTTGATCCTCTTGCCAAGGACTTCGAGGACGCTGCCGCCCCGCCGATCGATTGCGTCCAGACCGGCCAGGTACGGCCAGCCCCAGGGGGAGCCATAGCCTGTGCTGTCCAGCCGAGCAATCTCGTCGATGCTGGGACCGCCGTCAGTGGCCGGCACGGCCGAAAGGGCTCGGAGAGCGATCTTCGCGGCATCCCGCCTAGGTGCCAGTGCCTCGCGCAACCGTTCTTCGCCAGTACGCTGGCTGACGAACGGACGGCCCCAATAAACTTGGCCGAGTCTCACCATAAGCCTCGCGGGACCTGTTCCCGTCAGTAGCGTGTCTCGGTGCTTCAAGACCTGACTGGCTAAACTCGTCTTGTCGCGCAACCGACGAGTCGCGTACGCCAACTTCGTGCGCCGCTGGTCCCTGTCGTGTTCGGCGACTGCCTCGACTGTTTCGGCAAGGACAACATCGTCCCCGACGCTTCTGAGGGCGGTTGCGAGCCACTCGTCTACTGACGCCGCACGCCGAATCGGTTCGACGGCCAACCGGATCAAGCAGTGAGCGGCTTCCGGAGCACTAATTAGTCGACATCACCCGTGCCTGTCTCAGGCACCATTCACGAAAGTCATCGGGGCAGCCCGCGCCCGAGAGGAGGCGCCAGTACGCCTGTACTTCGGACGCAACTTCGTAGCGGAGCTCTGCCTTTAGGCTATCCTGGTCAAAGAACTCAAGAAGCAACTTCTTCTGAATCGACGGTCGCCGGGCTAGCCACTCCTGAACGAAGGGCGCACCCGGATGGACGGGACCGCTCTCTCCGTCACCCACCTCTGGCCGGACTCGGTCAAGCACCTCCCGCACGACTCGTTCGGAGTCCACGTCACCGTGCCGATGATCCCAGCCGTAGTACGGATCGAACGCGACGAGCTTGATCCAGTCGTACAACTTGGCGATGCCCACTCTTTCGCCGTGCGCATCGATCGCCCGAGCCAGAAGTCGCCAGGCAAAGTCGGTGAGCGAGCTGTCCAGGCGGTGATCAGCTTGCGTCGCTCGGACGCTCAGAGCGTCGAGCAGCGCACAGCAATGCTCGGGGGACGACTGATCAAGCAGAACATGCGCCAGCAACGACGGAACTGGAACCGGAACCCAGTTCCAGAGATCCTCTGGGAGAATGTGCTCCGGGTAGAGATCCTGGAACAGCAACGTACGGGTGTCGCCGTGAAGGTCGGTGACCGTTCCATCGTGTACTTCTCGAAGAAGCTGCAGGCGCAGCGTGGTGTCGCGATCCTCACCAGGCAGACGGCTGGCGGCCTCGACGGCTAGGGTTCGTACGTGCAACGGCCATGTCGCGTCGCTGGCGATCGCAATCAGGTGCTTGCCCGAGATGGAGTCGCCACCACGGGAGGGCGCCGCCGTAAGTCCACGCAAAAGCAGGGCCACGGTCTGCTGGGCAGGTTCGGAGCGGTCGACTCCGTTCGCGTAGTCGCGGAGATCGGCCATCGTCTGGCGACTCGCAAGGCCGCCCAGTGAGGGGATGGGGAAGTGCGAAAGGCGGTGCCCCAGGCCGTCGTCCTCGCCTAGGCGGCTCAACAAGTGATTCTTTTCGCGGTGGTCGAAGACTCCCACGTCGCCGTAAGCCAAGACGCCGATCGGGTCGATCTCCACCAGTGCCCGTCTTGCGTCCCCGCAAAGTGCCGCCAGCCACGCCACCACGCCCCGGAGCGGGGAGGGCACGCCGCCGCCGGACGTCAACAGCGTCAACACGCGACCGAGGACTGCGCCGTCGTCTATGGCTTTGGCTAGGTGGCGAGCGGCCAAGTACTCGGCAATGTGCGGGTGGGTCGGAGCGAACGTGCCGGGCGACTCGCCCACGAACAGACCCGTGTCCAGTGCCCGGCGCATCCCCTCCGGCGACGACCGTTCCCGGTGGGATCGACCCCGGCCGCTGGGCTCTGCACACGAATCGAGCAGGTCGGCGATCAGCAGGAGACGTTCGGGCTCGGACACGTCGGTGTGGTCCCATGCGATCCCGTCTTTGCCGGCGAGCAGGAGGAAGGCTGCCATCCGGCTGGCCTCGGCAAGCAGGTGTCGAGGACGAACCGGTGCGTACCGGTGAGCAGCCGTGTGCTCGTCGTTGTACTCGGCGACTACGGCGAGGCACGCTCGCTCGAACGTATCGACGCGGCTATCGGGCCACCCCTTGCCCGGCCCCACAGCCTTGGTCAGCAACTTCAGCGTGAGCGGATTGTCGAGTAGGCCGTGAAGCGACCGCTTGCGTGCTTCGGCGAGGAAGTTGTCGGCCTCGTCCCCTAAGAGGTGCCCAAGGATTGCCCGTGCACCCTGTTTCGGTAGGGGATCCAGTCGAAGGATCACCGCGTGCTCGTATCCTCGAAGCGACCTCATCTCCTTGCCGTCGTTGGTTGCTAGCCATCCTGCCGAGCGGCAGGAGAGTCTCGCGTGCGGTCCGTCCAGGTGGTGCAGGCCGATCAGAATCTGGTCGAGGGGCAGGCGCAGGTCTTGACTTCCCGCTCGCACTTCGTCCAGTCCGTCGATGAACAGCGTCTTCCCCCGCCACTCCGGCTTCGGAGCGGCATGAAAGCGCACGAACTCGCGCGCAGTCAGGTAGAGCCTGTTGGCGTCAACGTCGGCTTCCTGCTCGAAAGCGGTCGTCTTACCCGCACCAGGGTCGCCGAGCAGCACGTAGAAGGGCGTGTCCCGGAAGTCGGACAGCTTCGCGCCGCGCGCTGGACTCCGGTTCTCTGCAAACCACGTCACCGTTCGAGGAACGATCACTCCCATGCTATCTCCAGCCAGTAGGACGCGGGCTCCCACAGAAACTCGTCGAGTGGTGTCCCGTCGCCTCCGACGAGCATCGTTCGGGCCTTCGGGAAGCGCCTCTGGAAGGCTTCCAGGCCGCTCAAGGGTCCGCGACGACGACCGCTCTTCACTTCGATTCCGAGCACCCACGGGCCTCGCGTTAGCACGAAGTCGACCTCCGGGCTGCTGCCCCTTCCGCCGTCCCGCCAATAGTGCAGCTTGGCCGCCGGCGGGAGCGTGTTGTGAAGATGCGCGCCGACTGCGCTCTCGACGATTCTGCCCCAAAGCAGTACGTCGTCCCTGGCTTCATCCAAGGTGTACCCCAGGGCCGCCGTCATGATCGCCGGGTCGAGGACGTTCAACTTGGGACTGGACCCCCGGACGACATACGGGCGGCCCGAGTAGTTCGGCAGTCCGGCAACGAGGCCGGCGTTCCCAAGCAGGTCGAGGTATCGGGCCAGCGTCGTGGTGTTGCCCGCGTCCTGCAATTGGCCGAGCATCTTGTTGAAGGAGAGGACCTGCCCCGAGTAGTGAGGGATCAGTTCCATCAGGCGTTGCATCAACGCGGGCTTGTCCACCCTGGTCAGCGAGAGGATGTCTCGGCTGATTGTGGGCTTGACGATGGTGCCCAGGACGTACCGTCGCCAATCCGCCCAGTCCTTTCTATGGGCCGCGGCGCCCGGGTATCCTCCGTAGTACAGGTACTCGTCGAGGGAGTAGTCGAAGGCGGCCATCTCCCGAAGCGACCACTGCCGAACCTGCACGGGCGTGAAGCGGCCGACCAGGCTCTCTCCGATCCCCGTGAGCATGTCCCAAGGGGCGGAGCCCAAGACGACGATCCGCAGCCCGCGCCCTTCGGCCCGGTCGCGGTCCCACATCCCCTTCGCCACGCGGGACCAGCCTTCGACGTGCTGCACTTCGTCGAGCGCCAGAATGAACCCCCGCTCGCTCATTCTCGCCTCCTCGCGGGCCGCTCGCCAAACACTCGCAAGCCACTCGGCGTCGCGCCTGCGGCCTGGCCTGGGCCAAGTGCCGAGTTCGTCGGCGTCGGGATCGTCGGCAGCGACGTGCCAGCCGGGGACGTGCGCCCGCCGCAGAACTTGGCGAACGAGCGTGGTCTTGCCCGTCTGGCGGGGACCGAGGACGGCGACGATCCCTGCCGGCTGGCCCGAGCCCAGCAGGTCGAGCACCTCCTCCACGTGACCTCTCTCGAATCGGTACATGTCTGGAAGGTAGCGGTTCGTGTGACGAAAGGGAATACCATTGAGTAAATCTGCTCAATGATATGTCATACGTGGGTGACGAGCGGCAACCCGTCGTCACCCCGGCAACCGCGCAAGCAGCCCCCGGTCGATGAGACCCTGGAAGTGGCCGACCACCCTCAGGGCCAACGGGCGGTCGCGGAGTAGCAGGCCGAGTTCGATGTTCCGGTCGAGGGCGGCTTCGGTCAGGTTGGCCGAGGTGACGAAGACGGATTCGTCGTCCGCGACGACGGCCTTGGCGTGGAGGACGCCGGTGGGGCCGGCCGGATCCAGCGAACGGGCGTCGTAATAGACGGTCGGGCGGGTGGCGCCGGGCCACTCGGTCTTCCAGAAGCGGTCGGCGAAGCGGCGCACCAGGTGATCGGAAGTGGTGGTGTCGCCGGGTTTTCGCTGAACGTTCAGCAACAGGGTCACCGACAGCGCTGGCTGCTGCTCCATGCGGCGGGCCAGTACGGCAAAGGCCTGGGGGCCGTCAAAGAAGGCGAAGGTGCTAGCCCACAAGGAGCGCTCGGCGGAGCCCATCAGCTCTTCGTAGACGCGACGGGTGTCTCTGGCGTGCAGGCCGGCGACCTCTGGACCGGACCACACCAGGTCGGCGTAGGGGGCTGGGCGGGTGGCTTGGGCGGTCGTGCGCAACCATGCTGACGCGGCCCGGCCTGTGATCCCCAGCGTTTCCAGTTCGCGAAGGCCGGCGAGGATGTCCTCCGAACGTCGATCGTGGGCCAAGCCCAGGGCGGCACGGAGCGCGGACGGGGACGAGGACGCCGTCACCAAGCCAGACTCCAGCGCGCCCTCCAGGCGTCGGCGAAGGTGGGTGGGAAGGCTGGCCAGCGCGGATGCAGTCAAGGCGGGAAGAAGGCAGCGTCTTCATGGCCGATCACGGGCACGACCAAGGCGCGATCCAGGTAGTCGTTGCGCATCTCGCACGAAGTCTCGGCCACCAGTGCGCAAGCGTGGCAGGCGGCGCCCAGGAGCAGGCGGCCCTCCATGCCGGTCTCGGGGGCGTGCTGGGCGCAGATCGGGTCGTTGGAGCACAGGGCGGCGGCGCGTCGGGCGTACTCCAGATGGTCTTTGATGCGCCGAGCCTGCTGGACCAAGCCGCCCAGGGTGCCGTCGGCGTCGGGGCTGCCGGTGTAGAGGAGGATGCCGTAGCGGTCTTCTTCGGCGTAGATGCGCTCGCGGATCGAGGTGGCGGGGTAGCCGCACCGCATCGCCAGCGATTGGATGAGCAGGTGCGAAAGCGTGTGCAGGAGGATGTACGGGCCGCCGGGGAAGGCACGGCTGGACTTGCGGTCCCTGCACCATGCGTCGTGACCCGCTTGCAGCGCGGCCAGGCGGTCCTGGACGGCAGGGCGTTCCAGCCACTCCTGCACCGCGTCCGTGTCCAACTGCACGAACAGCCCCTCGCCACGGTTCTCCACGGCGGGGAACCACTCGGGGACCAGCGCCAAGTCGGCGCACTCCAGCTCGGGGTCGTACTCGCCGTGGATGTCGGGCGCGATGGCTTCCAGCCGCGTGAAGCCGGTCAGGGCCAGCACCTCGCGCAGACGGTGAAGCTGGACGACGGCGGCAATGCGGGCGTCTGCGGGGGCAGTGCTGGCTTCGGCGGAACTCCCGGGCCGCGCTGCCCGTCGCCACGCCGACGCCGGCAGCCGCCGAGCGTGGAAGTTGGGATCGATTGGCACATCGTCGCCGTAGCCCTCGGCAACGCTCAGTATGGCGTCCAGTTCTACCTGCTTGACGGGCTGGTCGCTGCCCTTTCCCGTCTTCTGCTCCGCGATGGCCTCGAGGACACGCTCGTCGTCGAAGGGTGCCAGCGCGTCGGCCACATCGAGCTTCTTCTTGATGACCGCCAGGTCGCCGGCGTCGTCCACGAGCTCCAAGAAGTTCCAATGCGCATCGACGGCACGCCGCAGCTCGGAGCCGGGATCCGGAAGCGACAGCACGCTCACGATCTGCGGGAAGTAGGCGTTGGTCGCGGTGCGGACGAGGAGCCGGGCCGGGTGGTTGCACGCCTCGTTGGCGTCCCTGCCCAGCCAGGGTCGCGCACCCGGGCACGTACCGAGGACTCGACTCGACGGGTCTGCCACCGCCTCGTACAGGCGTCGCCGCACTCGCAGCGCACCACGAGTTCGCCCAAGTCGCCTGCGGTGCCGGTTTGGTCCAGCCAGAGCTGGCGGCGACAAGACGAGACGGCCGAACCGCTGCCTCGCGACTTCCCGTCCACGGGCGCCGAGTGCACGAAGGCCCGCCAATCAAGGTCGTCCAAGTGACCCCGGGGACAGGCGCGGACATGGACCGTGGGGACCACGGGGCGGTTGTCGAAGCGGCCCCTGTCGTCCAGTGCCTTGCGGTGGACCAGGCGACGAGAGCCGCCGCGCATGCGCCGCTGACCCCGGCGGGTGCCGCCCTTCGCCTGCTTGCTCGCGTCCTCCTGCACCAGGAACCACTCGGGAAACCGCCACGCGCCGACTCCTAGCTGCGTTTCCCAAGGCTTGGCCGAGTCGGCCGCAGGCGGCGCGTAGAGATGGGGGAACGGCACCTGCGTCATCGCCTCCAGCTTGCGCGACAGCCGGGGCTCCAGGACCTCCTCGAGCTTTCCGGGCCCCGGCCACGTCTCGAGCCCGCCCATGACCGCCGCGTGGTGCGGCATGTCGATCAGGGCGCCCGGCCCCCAGGTGGTGATCATCTGGCCGCGCCGAATCTGGCCGTGGGCCTTGGCGCTCACGGTGCGCATCCCGCTCGGCTCACGGTGCGCTCACTGGGCGCGTCCCGCTGGGCGACGGCCGTCTCGGCTCCGCCTGGCCCAGGTCCCGCACGTACACGTTCACTTCGGGCTCCACGTCCCGTAGCGAGCGGTTGGCGCGGAACTTGCGGTGATGCTCGGACTCGAAATCCCGGTCGAGCACCTCGCGAAGCAACGGCCGCAGAGTCGCCTTCCGGTACGGCTCGTACTTCTGGTACTTCATGCCCACGCCCGCCTCGCGGTAGAACTCGACCACATGCTGCCACGAGTCCAGCAGGTCCACGATCCGGTCGCGGACGCTGCGCACAAGCTCGTCGCGCTCGCCGTCGTCCCCGACCCCCGGCTGATCGTCGATCCGCTCGAGGAACACGTCCAGCAGAAGCCGCTCGACCTCGGCCCGCGCGTCGGCCAAGCGGTCAAGCCCCGTGGGAGGCGCCAGCGCCCGGTTGCCGTGCCGGGCCAACGCCACCAACGCTCCCGCCAGCCCGCGGTCCAAGGCCCGGGCGGCAAACGGCGTGACGCTGGTCACCTCCACAGAACGGTAGAAGGTCTCGTGGTAGCTGCGGAACGTCTCGTAGTGCGACCGGTCGCGGGGCCGGTGAACGTTCAGCAGCGTCGCGACCAATCCGGGCCGTTCGCTGTCCCGGCCCACGCGGCTGGTGGCCTGGATGTACTCGGCGTGGGTCTTGGGCTGGCCGTGGACGAGCATGAGTCCCAACCGAGAAATGTCGAGACCCACCGAGATCATGTTGGTCGCGATGGCGTAGTCCACCGACCGCTGCTCGTGCGACGCGAGACCCAGCCGCTGGCGGGCCTCTGCCACCTTGCCCGTGGAAACCCGCGAAGTGAGTTCCACCACGTCGCTGACGAACCGACGATCCCGGAACAGCCCGGCGGGCGCGGGCGCCGACACGTCGCCCACCGCAATCCGACGACGGCGGCCGATGCGCTGGAGCGTGCTTCGCACCTCTTCCTCCAGAATGCGCCTTGCGCCGCCGAGTTCGCGCAAGCTGTTGAAGTAGCCCAGCAACGTCATGTACGGGTCGGCGGGGTTGTCCTCGTTGCGACGCCCGCCCTCTTCCCAGTACGCCTTCTGCGCCGCGCCCATCAGCGCCAGCACGACGCGCCGCATCACGACCTTGGGGTTGCGACCCTGGGCGGCGATGCCCAAGTAGAGGCGCGCGGGTACCTGGGACGCCGGCACCGTGCGTGCGAAGAAGGAGTCGCGGCGTGTGGGACCGAGAGGGGGGAACACCTGCGTTTGGGGGCGCGCGAACAGTGCCTGAATCTGGTCCTGGGCTTGGCGAACGGTGGCCGTGGAAGCCACGATCTTGGGGGCCGCGCCCGACCTCTTGCACAGCGCCTCGATGGCGGTCTCGTACAGGCCGGCCATCGTGCCCAGGGGTCCCGAGATCAAGTGCAGCTCGTCCTGGACGATCAGGTCGGGAGGCGGCAGCGGCGCAGGCAACTGGGTTCCCCTGCCGGGTTCCGAAGCGCCGTAGAAGCCGTCGCGACCCACGCGGTCCGCGCCTCCCAGCAGCACGCCGCACGCGCCCGTCCACGGCAGCGACGCGAACTTGTCCACCGTCGCCACCAGGAACGCCGGCAGACGGCGGTAGAGAGGCTCGTCCACAGCGACGATCGGCAACGGGCGGTCGCCGCTGAAGTCGCACGTGAAGTCTGTGCAGCGAATGCGAAGGTTCTGGGGCCGGTCGTCGTCGGGTTCCAGCTGAAAGGAGTCGGGCTCGAACGGCTTGCCGCACCAGGGACAGTCCTCCAAGGGGATCGGCGACGGCCTGTTTCGGGGATCCTGCTTGTACTGGATGATGCGCGTGCGGGCCGTGTCGCGCCGCTTGTCGTTCTTGCGGCCCAGCACGTTGGGCGTGGCCGCCTTGCCGACCCAAAGACCGATCTCGAATGGCCACTCGCCATAGCGGGCTGGGTCGCGCTCGCGCTCCAGCTCCAGGGCGCAGACGAGTCCGGTAGCGCGGGCCAGCTGGTCGAACGTGAGAAGGCGCAACGTGTAGCGCATGACCACCGACACGCCGGCTCCCCGGTGCGCGGGCGGTCCTGGGTCGCGCAGCCGTCGCAGGACCATGGCAGTGGCCGCCAGCCCCAGGTACGCCTCGGTCTTGCCGCCACCGGTTGGGAAGAAAAGAAGGTCCACGACCTTGCGGTCGGCGTGGGCGGGATCGACCAAGCCGGGCAGGTTGAGCAGGATGAAGGCGAGCTGGAAGCTCCTCCAGCGCGGGGAGGACTCGTTGTCAGCGCGATGGCGAAGGGCGGTTCCCACGGCCCGGTTGGCCATGCGAAACGCATCCAAGGCGTCGGCGTCTTCGGCCAGTGCCAGCACGCCGCGCTCCATGCGATCCGCCGCGTGTTCGGCCAAGCGCAGGAGTTGCTCCGCCGTTTCGCGGTGCTGGGTGCCCAGCGAGTCCGGGTGCGAAGAGCCGGGCCGTTGTCGCCTGCGCCGGTCCTTGATCCACTCTCGATAGCGGTCCACCAACGGTGCCAAGGCCGCCCTCGCGCTGTCCCCGTCCGCCAGCGCGCCCAGTTCGTCCATTGCCAACACGGCGCCGGGCACGTCGTCCATCGTCTCGGTCTTCTCCACATGGGCACTGGGGGATCCAAGCCGTGCGGATCGCCGTGCAGGCTCCGTTCACCACTTCCCAGTCGGCGGACACGCCGTGACCGGCCGCGTACTCGGGCGAATCGGCGTAGTGCAGGTCGGCCACCTGCTCGTCCCAGTCGCCGTCTTGCGATCCCCGAGGATCCGGGCGAGCCACGAACGGCAACCCGCACCGCACTTCAACGCACGGCTGAAAGGCAAAAGCCGAATCCCGTTCCCCCTTCTCATCGTCCACAGCCGCCCTGCGGTTGACCAGGAACACGGACACCGCCCACGTGCCGCTGGGGAGTCGGCCCGCGAGTCCCTCCCCACTGGCCGGCCGACAGACCACTTGAAGCTCGAGGCCCCCGGAGTCCGGTACGCCGACAACGACCGGCTGCGGCCCGGCCCGCAGGGGCATTGACACGGCCTCGCTACGAGGAAGCCGCCGCCAGACCTGAACCGGCTTGCCGTCCTCCTTGCCGTCTTGGGCCTCCCGCTTGACCTCGTCTCGCTCGTAGTCGCCCCACGAGACGGTCACGTCGAGCCCGTCGGCCTCCGCCGGCACGAGGAAGCTCAGCCCCATCGACGACGGAAAGAACGCCTTCTTGGCCGCCCTCCGCTCCTCGGCGGACTCCTCGCCAAGGCCCGCTTGCGCAGGCGTCTCGTCCAGATCGTCGTCCTCGTCCGCGCCCACGCGCTGCTCGGGCGGCGCTCCCGAAGGCACCAGGAAGCCGGTCAAGTACCATACTGACGGGCGTTCCCAGCCCGGCAGCCGCTCCGCCTCGAAGGCGTGGCCGGGCCAGGGGCCCACCAAGTCCAAGCGCAAGGAGTCGACCAGCTGGTCGCGGACCCGGGTGGAGGTCATGTGGGCATCCGACGCAAGAGCGTGGCCTCCCTGATCGCTGTGATCTCGCCCACTTCGTCGCCAAAGAAGTCCTTCGGCCAGTTGCCGATCTCGCCGAGGTTCGTGAGTTCCAAGTCCGCGATGGTTCCCACGCCGTCCACGACGCTCGTAGCGTACAGCTTGACGTCCTCGGACGACACCTCATTCTCCGCGACGCGACGTTGCAGCCGCCGCAAGACGTGCTCGCTATGGCTCTCCACGATGACCTGAAGGTCGCGAGCATGGGCTGCGGCCAGGATTGCGTCGGCAAGTCCCCCTTGGGCTGAAGGATGAAGGTGGATCTCCGGTTGCTCCATCAGCACGATGGAACCTCGCGGAACGTAGTACAATAGGACGAGCGCAGGCAGAACCCGGGAGACGCCGAACCCCACATCCGGCAGCACGGCTTCTTTGCTGGCGCGGTCCTTCTTCACGGCCGCTCGGTAAAGGTTGCTGTCCGAAGCCACCTCGTCGACGCTGAACTCCGTTGCCAGTCCCAGCTGGTCTAGCCAGTATGCGATCATATCCTGAAACGCCTTGTGTCGCTTGCGGGGTGCCAGATTCCTGGTCTCGCCCTTCTTGGTAGCCGACAGGATCGCTTCGATCGTTCGCTCGCCACGAACGCCGGTGTCGTGCGGACTCGTGCCAGACCAGAAGTACTCGCGCCGGGGAGACTCGCGGAGCGGGCCCAGGTAGTAGATGCGGTCCATCAGCTTCTCGTACTCTGTCTCGAACACGCTCAGAAAGCCGGTGTCGTCCTTGGCCGACACAGCAAACCCGCCCGCCTCGAAAGCATATTCCAACGTGTGCGGCCTGAGCGTGCCGCCATACATGTGTACTGCGCAATGCGTTGCAAGGCGATCAAAATCGTACAACGTATCTCTGCGACTCGCCTGCGGGTCTACAATCCTCACTCTGTCGTGCTTCCAATCGAGCGTCCATTCAACTGCTCGCGATTCGTCGCCGCGATGCACGACATCTCGATAACCGCCCAACTCCACGAAGTCGCCACGACCCCGGTCTCCGAAGTGCAGCACCACATTGCGGTCCGAGGCGTTCTTGGTCTGCTTGAGCATCAGCAGAAACTGCAGGATGCTGCTCTTGCCGGAGCCGTTCTCGCCGAACAGCCCGGTCACCCGGCCCAACGGCAGGTTCAACTCGCTCCAGACCTTGAAGTTCGACAGCTGTAGTCGCTTCAGCATCGCGAATCCGCCTTGCCGAACAGCCGTACTTGCGATGGATGCAAGCGGGAAGCCGTGTCGTCTGGACGAAGCTGCTCCATTCTCATCAGCTCGCCGATCGAGAAAGAGCTCTCCGCGACTACCGATTTGCCCACTTCGTCGATCGGGCCGAAGCGTCCGTCGCCGTCGTCGGCTAACACAGCGACGATTGATTCTACCGGCGTGTCCGGGTGATCTAGCATGTCGGCGCTGTGGGTCGTGACGACCACCTGCGAATTGTCGGCACCCTCGCCAAGAATGTCCACCAACATCTCCAGCGCCCCTGGATGTAGAGAAGTCTCGGGCTCCGCTACGGCGACGAGCCGCCGAGCCCCGTCGTCGATTTCGGCGTTCTGCAGCAGTGCCACCAACAGTCCGACAGTGCGCATCGTTCCGTCGGACATGTTGTTTCCGAAGAACCTGTGGAAGCGGTTGCCCTCTCCAACGCCCTGCCGGAACAGGAGCGTCCTGCCCGGCCCGAACGTCTGCTTGTCCACGGAGACGACGCCGGGCACGACGGCTTGGAGGTACCAGTCGAGCCGTTCCTTGGTTTCCGGGGACCGCTTGGCAATCGCCCCCAGGACCTCGGCTACGTTGCTGCCGTCGGGACGAAGAAGGGCGTGCGAGTCGGGGGCGGGCAAGCCGCGCATCGAGTCCGGATTCAACTTGTAGAAGCTCATCTCCGCCAGAGCCTGGTACACGGGCATGAATTCTGGGACCGTGGCCGCCCGAACGAGGTAGAGCATCGTGGCCGATGCCGGCGGCGGGTAGGTGAACGTGGCCTCTTTGACGCGGGCATCCTCGACCGAATAAAAGTGCGAGCCCGCCGCGTCTTCGACCAGGCACTCCTCCCTCTTGACGCGATACGCGCCGTCCGTCCCCCCAGCGATGGTCACGGCGAAGTAGCCCGAAGCCTCCGCGATGCTGTAGTCGAGGCGAATCCCGAACTGTCCCGGCCTGCCCAGCGTTCTACGCGCCACTTCCCGAAACCCTCGGCGACGGAGCAGGGCTTCGTCCAGGGACGGCCGGAGCGACTCGGCCACGAAGCACAGGGCGTCAACGAAGTTGCTCTTGCCCGCACCGTTGGGACCCACGAGGATTGCCAGCTGGGGCAGCTCCACATCGCACGCTGCAATGTTGATCGGAGGGCGGCCAAGAAGAGCTTCTTCCCGTCGTCAATGGGGCTGAGCTTCATGGTGGCGGGGGAGGTGGACGCACTGGACGTCACCGTCTCGTGGGGCGACTACCGGCGGGCAGACGGGCCGGAAGGGGAGAAAGTGTGGCAACGGATGCCACGCCGAGCGACGGTGCGGACGCCGTTGGGACGAGAGCAGGCCGACTACGACGTGCCCCAGTCCGGCGGCCTGCAACTCCATGTCGTTGAGCGGGTCGTCGACGTGGCGGGCCTTCAGGGCGGCATCCCCGAAGGCACACGAGCCGTGTCGATCTTTCTGGTCAACCGCCGTCCGCCTATGGAGCCGGGCGACCGGGACCGGGACACGGGCTACGCCTTCCAACCCCAGGTCGCCGTCAAGTGCGACCGGCCCTTCGTTCCTCGCCCGGACCCGAGGGGCGTCCGGGCCGAGGACTGGGACGAGCGGGTTGCCGACCTCCACTACGCCGACACCCCCAGCTACGCCACTGGCCATGGCGTCTCTGGCGAATGGAAGGTCGGTGCCGACGGGGCTTGCCGCCGGGTGCGCACGACTTGGATTCCGAGTGCCGAAGTCGAGGTCGTCAAGCCCGAGGATGTTCTTGGAGCGGAACTGGACATGGAGGCCTTGGGCGCCCTACGGGACGGAACCGCCGCTCATGCCGCTCTCGCGCCGATCGTAGCGGAGTACCGCAGTTGGATTGCAGCGAGACGGGAGACCGTCATGACCATGCCGGAGCACCGGCGCCGGCGCCAGACGGCGGAGGAACTGCTGCAATCGGCCGAGGTCGCGGCCAGCAGGATTGAGCGCGGCATCCAAGTCCTCGCGGAGGACGCCGACGTCCTGGACGCCTTCCGCATGGCCAACCGAGCCGTCGCCCGAGCGTTGCGCCAACGCTTCAGGAGCGGAGCCAACTCCGGCGAACCACCGAACGCCGACGCAAGCCCACGCTGGAGAAGCTTCCAGCTGGCCTTCATCTTGCTCAACCTGTCGGGCTTGGCCGACCCCGCCGACCCCCACCGCGAGACCGTCGATCTGCTGTTCTTCCCGACCGGCGGTGGCAAGACCGAGGCGTACCTGGGGCTGGCGGCCACCGCGTTGGTCCTGCGACGACTGCGCAACTGGGAGCCCGACGGCGGCCACCGAGGTGCTGGCGTGTGCGTCGTCATGCGCTACACCCTGCGCCTCCTCACCTTCGACCAGTTGGCCCGCGCCACGGGATTGGTGTGCGCACTGGAGCTTGAACGCCAAGCCAACCCCGACCGCTACGGCGCGTGGCCCTTCGAGATCGGCCTTTGGGTGGGCAAGGCGGCGACGCCCAACGTGATGGGCTGCAAGGGCGGCAGGGAGTTCGAGTCGGCTCGGTCCAAGACGCTCGACTACAAGGACAACCCTCGGGGCAGGCCCACGCCGATCCCCATGGAAAACTGCCCGTGGTGCGACGAATCCTTCACGCCGGACGCCTTTGAGCTCCTGCCCAACACCGACCGGCCGCGAGATCTGCGCATTGTCTGCATGAACTTCGACTGCGATTTCAGCGGCGACCAGCCCCTGCCCATCGTCGCCGTGGACGAGCCCCTCTATCGTCGGCTGCCCGCGTTCCTGATCGCGACCGTGGACAAGTTCGCCGCTCTGCCGTGGACCGGTCCCTGCGGCGTGCTCCTGGGCGGCGCCGACCGAGCGGACAAGCACGGGTTCTACGGCCCCGCCGACCCGGTCCGAGGTCGCCCTCTTCCAGCTCCCGTGCCGCCCCCCGACCTGATCATCCAAGACGAACTTCACCTGATCTCGGGTCCTCTGGGCACGATGGCGGGCCTCTACGAGACGGCGATCGAAGCCCTATGCACGACCAGTGCCGGGTCCGACTCCCCCGGCATCCCCAAGATCGTCGCCTCCACGGCCACGGTTCGCCAAGCCACCAGCCAAGTGCAGGCGCTGTTCGCCCGGCGCCGGACGGAGGTGTTCCCGCCGCTGGGACCGAGCCGTCGCGACTCGTTCTTCGCCAGGACCGTCTCGAGCGACGAACGCCCGGCCCGACGCTACGTGGGAATCGCCGCCCAGGGGCGCAATCCAAAGGTCGTGATGCGAAGGGTGGTGCTAGCGCTCATGGGCGCCGCCGAGAAGGCGTACCGCGAGTGCGGCGGCCCGCGCAAGCAACCGAACCCGGCCGATCCGTACATGACCCTCCTGGGCTACTTCAACAGCCTGCGAGAGCTGGGCGGGGCGCGCCGAATCCTCGAAGAGGAAGTGCGGAACACGCTCAAGCGCATCGGAGACCGCCGCCGAGTCGGGGAAGGGCAGGGGCTCTTCTGGAGCCGCACCAAGTTCCGGGAGGTGATGGAACTCACGTCCCGCGTGCCCACGAACAAGGTTGCCCAAGCGCGTCACCGGCTAGGTTGTGTGTTCGGGCCGCCCGCCGGCCCCGGCTCCGCGCCCGTCGATTGCGCAATCGCCACCAACATGATCTCGGTGGGGCTGGACATCACCCGCCTGGGACTGATGGTGGTCCAGGGACAGCCCAAGACCGCCGCCGAATACATTCAGGCGACAAGCCGCGTGGGGCGGGACCATGACCGTCCGGGACTTGTCGTCACTTTGCTCAGCATGTACAGGCCCCGCGACCGGTCCCACTACGAGCGCTTCCGTAGCTACCACGAGACGTTCTACCGCTCCGTGGAAGTCACCAGCGTCACGCCCTTCTCGGCGCGGGCGCTGGACCGGGGACTGGCCGGAGCACTCGTCGGGCTGGCCCGCCACTCGCACCGCACGCTCACTCCGGCCAGCGGTGCCGGGCGGGTCGGAGATGTCAGAGAGGAAGTGGAGCGCCGACTGCTAGCCGCGTTCCTGCAACGCGTGGAGCACCAGCCGATGGACGACGAAGAGCGCCGGGAGCTGCTGGAAAGCGTGAGCAACCGAGTGGTGGACTTGCTCGACTCGTGGGTTGCGGTCGCCGACGACTACCACCAAGCCGGCGGCAACGTCCAGTACCAGAAGTACGAAAAGCCGCCGTTGCCGCCGCTTCTCCGCGAAATGCTTGACGACAAGTTCGAGCCCGGACACCACGGCAAGTTCCGGGCGAACCGCTCCATGCGCGATGTGGAGCCCGAGGTCCCCGTGTTCCTCAGGGAGCCGGGCGAAGGCGGCCGATGAGTCCCAGGCCCGCCGCCAGAGCCCACGGCCATATCCGTCGCGGCCAAGTCGTCACCACGTGGGGACCCGGCGCACTGATCGACCTGCCGCTTCACTCGGCGATCATGGGCGGACTAAACACGTGGCCCGACGAGACGAGTCTGGACGAGATCCTCGAACCGCGCCTCACGGCCAAGCTGGAACGCATGACCAGGGTGCACGCGCCCAGGCTGTATGCTCCGCCCGCAGGGCAAGACGGGTTTCGCGGGCCGGGGCCGGGGATCGAGGCGTGGCGCTTTCCGGAGTGGTTCGTAGTGCAGGAAAACGATCGCTCAGGGGCTCGTCGCCTCGTGCACCGCAGGATACTAGACGAGAAGCGCAAGTTCGACGGGCGGCCCGTGGTCGCGACCCGCTTCGTTCGCGCTTGCCTCCGAGGCCATGTGGACGACTTGGACTGGCGGGGTTTCGTGCACAAGGACGACGATCCGTGCCTGCGCGAGTTGCCGCGCCAGCTGTGGCTGGAAGAGCAGGGGACCTCCGGCGACCTGTCGGACCTTGTGGTGCGATGCGACTGCGGAAAGAGCCGTCGCCTGTACGAAGCGGGGGACATGTCGCAACGGGCCCTTGGCAGGTGCACAGGGGCGCGTCCATGGCTGGGCAAGGGCGCAAGCGAGCCGTGCAACCAGCCCGCTCGCCTTCTAATCCGCACTGCCACCAACGCCTACTTCCCCCAGCTCGTGAGCGTGCTGTCGTTGCCGGACCCGGGAGCGCCGGCGCGCAAGGCCGTCAAGCAGATATGGGACTACTTGGCGATCGTGGACGACGCGGCAGCGCTGGCCGTGATGAAGCGAATGCCCAAAGTGGCCCAGTTGCTGAAGCCGTTCTCCGACGAACAGGTGCTGGAAGCGATCGACAAGGTGAAGTCCGACACGGACGCGGACCGCCCTGTGAAGCAGGTCGAGCTCGATGCCATTCTGGCCGCTCCCGAAGGTTTCCGCGACGATCCTCCCATCGACCCGGACTTCCACGCCCGGCGGTTGCCCGACCGGCTATGGCACCGCTCAGGCCACTCCAAGAAGATCGCTGCCGTCGTCCAGCTTCACCGCCTGCGAGAAGTACTGGCGCTCATCGGCTTCACCCGCTTCGAGGCGGTCACGCCCGACATCCACGGAGACCTCGAGCCCAACGACGTGAAGCGCCGTGCGGAGTTGGCGCGAGACCCGTCCTGGTACCCAGCGGTGGAGAACCGGGGCGAAGGCGTGTTCGTGCAGTTGGACGCCGACGCTGTGGCCGCTTGGCAGAAGCGGCCAGCGGTTCAGCAGCGCTTGGCCCAGCTGGCCGACGGACACGACAAGTGGCAGGCCCCGCGCAAGGCCAACCGTGCGTTCCCCGGTGGCCCCTACATCCTGTTGCACACACTCTCCCACCTGCTGATCCACTCCATGGCGATACGCTGCGGCTACCCGGCAAGCGCCATCCGAGAGCGCATCTACGCCGATGCCGACACCGCGCGCTTCGGCATCCTCCTGTTCACAGGCAGTCCCGACGCCGAGGGGACGCTGGGCGGACTCGTCCAGCAGGCGCGCCACATCGACGAACACCTGGACCACGCCCTGGAGATGGGGACACTCTGCTCCAACGACCCCGTGTGCGCACAGCATCTGCCCGGCGCGGAGGACAAGGAGGACAGACCTCTCCACGGAGCGGCGTGCCACGGCTGCGCCTTCGTCTCCGAGACCTCGTGCGAGATGCGCAACGACTACCTGGACCGTGCTCTCGTCGTGCCCGTGCTCGGCCTTCGCGACGCGGCGTTCTTTGGCTCGGGCGCATACTGGGGCTAAGGCCATTTCGGGCCATCGGCGCGTGTCGGGGGCGGATCAGCCGCGATGGGGCTGTGATATCATGATATCACTCTGCACCCCGTCGGTCGTGCAGATCGTCTCAAGGGTGGTCCTGGTCAAGGAAGCGGGCCAGCGGCCGCTTGCCGTGCGAGGCAGTCGTGAGCGGCATGGAACCCGCGTAGCGGCTCGGACCGCTGCGCACGAGCGAACCACTCGGTTGACTGGCGCGACCGGCCTCGTTACGATCCAAATGGGTCCACCGCGAAGGGCTGGACACCGAGCCGACACACACCTTCATTCATTCGGAAAGGAATGACCATGACCGACCGTAGCGAACGTCACTTGAGCGAGGCCGAAGCGTTGGCCAGTGCCCTGAACAGTGATGTCTTGCTGCTGAACAGCCCGATCTACCTCACAATCAACTACGATGTAAGCAGGTTGTGCAAGAATCGTAGTCGAAGGCCGAATCTTCTGCTCATTCTCGTTACAAACGGCGGAGATGCGGATGCAGCATATCGGCTCGCGGTTCTTTTTCAGAACCAATACGACAAGGTCTGGTGTCTCGTCACTGGAATATGCAAGAGTGCCGGAACCCTGGTCGCCATTGGTGCTCATGGGCTAGTTGTGTCCGATCAGGGTGAGTTGGGCCCACTTGATGTACAACTCTACAAGGAAGATGAGATCGGCGAGACGAGATCGGGTCTGACCGTGCTTTCGGCTTTGGACACGTTGCATCGGCAAGCATTCAAGGCTTTTGAGTACTTTATGCTGTCAATCAAGTTCAGAAGCGGAGGATCTATCACAACCCGAACGGCTACACAACTTGCGGCGACCTTGACGGGAAAGCTGATGGAACCAATCTACGGGCACATAGATGCGATGCACGTGGGAGAAGCAGGGCGATCCCTGTCGATTGCCAAGAAATACGGCGAACTTCTGAATCTCAAATCGGACAACCTCAAAACAGCAACGCTGGACAAGTTGACGAACGATTACCCAGTGCACAGTTTTGTGATCGACCGGCAACAGGCTAAGGACTTGTTCAAGAGGGTCCGGTCGCCGTTGGAAGAGGAGAGAATCTTGGCCGAGAAGCTGGGCACCGTCGCCACCTTTCCCGCGAACCGAGCCAACAAGCTGATTGGTTTCTTGAATTCCGAATTCGTTCCCCCCGAAGCGGAGGTACGGGATGAAGCTTGAGGAGATGTACTGGATCGAGGAGGATCCCCTAAAGCTCCAAGAGCGGACACTGGAGAAGCTGAGGAACCTGCCTCCGGTCGACGTCAAGGAAGAAGCGCGGGAGGTCGAACGGGAGACGCTACGGCGAGTTAGGGCTATAGCGGACAGAACCCGGTAGGCGTGTCGCGGCGCGTGCTCCCCCCAAGAGCATGACCTCTCCCAGGTCCGTGGTCGGCTCACCGAGGATGTGCTCGTCCGACCGAAGTCCATAATGGCAACCGACACCATCGCCGAGATCGACCGCCTGAAGGCCGCGCTGGACGACCTCCGTCCACTGCCGCCGGACGCCGTCGGCCGCGTGGAGCAGAAGCTGAGGATTGAGTGGAACTACCACTCCAACGCCATCGAGGGGAACAGTTTGACCCTGGGCGAGACGCGGTCGCTGATCCTCCACGGCTTTACCGCTCGCGGCAAGCCCATGCGGGACCACTTGGACATCAAGGGCCACGACGATGCCGTGAAGGCGATTGAGGAGGCGGTTCGAGAGGACGAGGCACTCAACCAGGCGTTCATTCGCAACCTCCACCAAGTCCTCCTGAAGGAGTCCTACGAGATGCCCGCCGAAACGCCGGACGGGCACCGCACCATGCGGCCAATCTCCGTGGGCGAGTACAAGAAGACACCGAACAACGTGCTGACGCGGATGGGCGAGATGCACTACTTCGCACCGCCCGAGCAGGTCCAGCCGATGATGGGCGACCCTGATCGACTGGTACCGCGCCAAAGAAGCCGAGGGCGAACATCCCATCATCATCGGTGCCGCCTTCCACTACCGCTTCGTCCAGATACACCCCTTCGACGACGGGAACGGTCGCATGGCGCGTCTGCTGATGAACTTGATCTTGATGCGGCATGGGTACACCATCGCCATGGTCCAGCGAGACGGCAGGGACCAGTACATTGACGAGATCGAACAGGCGCAGGCGACCGGGAGCTTGGCCGGCTTCATCGCGTACATTGCCGAGTGTTGCCGCTACAGCCTGGAGCTGAACCTGCGCGCCGCTCGTGGAGAATCCATTGAGGACCCTGACGACATCGACCGTGAGATCGCCCTCTTCAAGAACTCGATAGCTGCGGCTTCGGGCAAGGGTGCCTTGGTGCAGGTACATGAGCTGACCGAGGAGGTCGTCCTGCCGTTGTTCCGGTACTTCAAGCAGAAGGCGACGGAGTTTACCAAGTACTTCTACAACTCGGACATTCAGGAAGGGGAAGTAAGCGCCGTGAGTGCTGATGGCGAGACGATAACTGAGAGTGCCAGTTCCCCGGAGCGACTGCGCATGCTTCCGCACACCGCACGGTCTCTCCGGTTTCGGTTCCAAGCTGGTCTATACGACTTTCAGGCAGGCCACCGCTCCTTGTTCCTGTCCGTAGTGAGGACAGGACGCGGCACATGGAGCTTCGTGCTCAGGGCTGGCGATGCGCGACCTAATGAACAGATCGCGACGGCCATCTATAACTGCGACGACCTCGACAAACTCAAGAAGGGTGTCGACGACGTAGTACGAAGTCTCATGACGGTACTCCAGCAGTGGAGCAACGAGGCTGGACGCGCCCAAGGAGACGCCAGCAACTAGCCCGACGCCTCTCCACCCATCCAGCTATGGACTTCCCGCGCCGAACCTGCTATTTCGGCGTCCATGTCCAGCGACGCCGACCCGCCCCCGTCTCCCGAGCGCAGCGCCCTCATGGCGCGGATCGGCTCCAAGGACACCAAGCCCGAGCTGACCGTCCGCAAGCTTCTCCACGGGCTGGGGTACCGCTACCGACTTCACCGGCGCGACTTGCCGGGCACACCCGACATCTGCTTTCCCGGCCGCAGGAAGGCGATCTTCGTCCATGGCTGCTTCTGGCACCGTCACGGGTGCCGCCGGACCACCACGCCCGGCACGAGGACCGACTACTGGCAACAGAAGTTCGACCGGAACGTCGTCCGCGACCGGCGGAACTTGGCCGACCTCGCCGAACTGGGCTGGAAGACGCTGGTCGTGTGGGAGTGCGAGGTCGCTGACCTGGCGACGCTCACGGAGCGGCTGGTCGCATTCCTGGCGGAGCCCGCTTGACATCCGGCACCGCGTCCGTCCACTTTGTTCGGCAACCGAACAAAGTCGAATCCCGCGTCGGGAAGCTGTCCAAGCGAGGTGCGCCCCATGAGAACGATCCGCAAGTCCACCGCGGCCGCAGTCAGACTGCTGACCGCCCGCCTCCTGGCCGCCCACCTCCTGGTCGCGCTTCTCCCGGCGGCGGCCCTGCCGGCTGTGGCCCTGCCGGCTGTCCCCGTCGCCGCCCAGCAGATGCCCCAGATCCGCCTCCTGTCCGACGATTCCGGCACCCGACTCCAGGTGGACGGCGAGGACTTCATGGTGCTGGGGGTCAACTGGGACTACTTCCCGGTGGGCACCACGTACTCGTACAACTTCTGGTCCGAGTCGGACGAGATCATCCAAGCGGGAATCGACCGAGAGATGTCGGTCCTCGTCGCCATGGGGGGCAACGCGATCCGCGCGTACGCCGGCATCCAGCCCAAGTGGGTGCGCTACATCTACGAGAAGTGGGGCGTCTTCACGGTCCTGAACCACGCGGTGGCCCGCTACGGAGTCACCGTCAACGGCGTCTTCAACCCCAACACGGACTACTCGGACCCGGCGGCGCGAGCCGTGGTCATGGCCGAGGTGGAGGCCCTGGTGGACGAGTTCCAGGACACCCCGGGCGTGCTGATGTGGCTTCTGGGCAACGAGAACAACTACGGGCTGGTGTGGTCGTCGGCGGAGACCGAGGACCTTCCCCAGGGCGAGGCCGACGCGGTGCGGGCGCGCTACATGTACTCCCTTTTCGGCGACGTGGCGCGGATGATCAAGTCCAAGGACCCGGGCCGGCCGATCGCCATGGCCAACGGCGACCTCCAGTACATCGACATCATCGCCGAAGAGGTCCCGGACCTGGACGTCTTCGGGACCAACGTCTACCGGGGCATCTCCTTCGGGCAGCTCTTCCAGGACGTGCACGACAAGCTGGGCCGGCCAGTCATGTTCACCGAGTTCGGGGCCGACGTTTGGGACGCCAAGAACATGCGCGAGGACCAAGTCACCCAGGCCAAGTACTTGGTTGAGCAGTGGCGGGAAATCTACGAGCAGTCCGCGGGCAAGGGGCAAGTGGGCAACTCCATCGGCGGCCTCACGTTCCAGTGGACCGACGGCTGGTGGAAGTTCGGCCAGGAAGACCGGCTGGACATCCAGGACACCAACGCCTCGTGGGCCAACGACGCCTACCCGGAGGACTTCGTGGAGGGCGACAACAACATGAACGAGGAGTGGTGGGGGATCGTCGCCAAGGGTCCCGCCGACCACAACCGGCTCTACGACCTCTACCCGCGGGCCGCCTACTACGCCCTGAAGGAAGCCTACGAGCTGGACCCCTACGCGCCGGGCACCACACTGGCCGTCATCCGCGACCACTTCGGGCGCATCGATGTGGCCGCCGCCGGGCTCCAGGCGCTGGGCGACCGGGCGGCCCTCCTCTCCACCGCCCGGGACCGGGTCCACCTGAGCGGCATCCGCATGGAGCTGGAGGCGTTCAGCACAGGCGGCTCCAACGTCAGCACCCCCGAGAAGGCTCCGCCTCTGGGCGGCGAGCGGCCTACCTTCCCCAGCTTCAAGGGGTTTGACAAGATGCAGTCGTTCTACGCCGACATGCGGGCGCGCCCGACCCAGAACATTGTGGCGGACCTCTCGATCAACGTGCTGGGCGACGTGCCGTCGAACCCAATCGACGAGATATTCTACGAGAATCGAGGGCGTACCCGAGCCGTGCAGTCCGACGGCCAGACGTTCGGCTTGGTGGACATCGAGCGGGTCAAGGTGTACCGGGCCAGCGTGTCGTGGGACGACCGCTGGTTCCGATTGGAGGGCTTCTTCCGCACCGGCCACTACCACTGGGGCTACGAGGGCGACTTCTTCGGCCTCTACCCAGAGGCCAACTACGGCCCCAACCTGGACATCTACAACGGCGCCGCGCCCCTGGGCATGGAGATCGAAGGGAAGAAGGGGCTGGCGGGCCTCAAGGTCGCCGTGGGACCCGAGCTGTGGTGGGGCGCCAACCCGGCGGTCCTGGCCAAGTACCAGACCGGCGTCGGTCCCTTCGGTGCCGCGATGATCTACCAGGAGGACTTGGCGGAGCAGGGGGCAGCCACCAGTTCGTTTGCGATCCCCGTCCCGCCCACCCGCAAGTTCACCCTGCACCTGACCGCCACCCGCGGCTCCACGATCTTCGACGTGGGCGGCATTTGGTCGGGCAGCACCAAGAAGGGCCAAGCCTTCCAACTCGTGGACGGCTCCCCGGGCAGCTACCGGGTGCTGGCCGACGAGATCAAGGCGTCCGACGCCTTTGGGGCCAAGGCCAAGCTGACCCTGACCAGGGGGCGGCTAAGCTGGTACCTGCAGGGCGCGGCGATGGGGCTGGTGGCCGACGGCGGCTACGACCAGACCCAGACCTTCACCGGCTGGACGCTGAAAGACACGGGCTCGGGCAACCAGCGGAACCTGCTCACGGGCTTCGCGGTGGTGAACGGGAACTGGCAGTTCGCGCCCAACTTCCTGTGGCGGAAGCCTCTGGTGGGACCCGTTCCCTCTGCCGCGCCTGCGCCCGCGCGGCCCCGCAATGTGATCGACGACCCGTTCGCGGTGCGGGCGAATCGGGAGACGGTGGCCGGCGAACTGCTGATCACCTACGACCCCACGCCCGCAACCTGGATGTACACCTGGGACAGCGACATGCGCGAAGACGCTTCCTTCGCAGCCTCCATGGGGTTCGTGTACTGGAACTTCGCCACGACCCAGGACGCCGGCATCGGCATCTTCCCAGACGGTCGCTCCACCTTCGCATTTCCCGGTGCGCCACCGGCCCGCAGCTTGTGGGAAGTGAAGGCGCGGCTGGTCTCCAAGCGGCCTTCGGGCGTGGGCATGATCGCCAACGTCTACGGCGGCAAGGGCGAGCCCAACGGCAGCGACGAGCGCGTGGTGAGCCGCTGGGGCACGGACCTGCGGATCATCGGCGGGCCGATCAAGCTCCAAGCCCACTTCCGGATCAACGACTGGGGTCCCTACGACTACCACCGGGACTTCAACCAGACGTTCCCGCTGCAGGTCATGGGCGACGTGTCCTACGCGTTGGGGCTGCCCGAGTGGTTCGACATGCCCCAGACCCGCTTCGGCGTGCGGGCCGCCTGGCGCACGCTGAACGAGCACTCGCCGCGCTGGTGTCCATTGCGACGGCCGGACCGGATGGGCGCCATGGTGTGCAGCGCGGACGCGGGCGGCGACAACGGGCGCGAGTGGGAGATACGCACCTACCTCCATGTGGGCATGTAGGGTCGGGCGGATCCGCCACTTGCTCTCTCGCATGACCCTGGCCCAGAAGGTGGGCCAGATGACCCAGGCCGAACGGCTGCACATCTCCCCCGACGAGGTGCGCGAGTTCCATGTGGGCTCGGTGCTCAGCGGAGGAGGATCGGCCCCCGGCGGCAACCGCCCGGACGACTGGGTGGCGATGAACGACGAGTACTGGGCCGCCTCGATGGACGAGCGCGACGGCGCCCTCCCCATCCCAACGATCTACGGCGTGGACGCGGTCCATGGGAACAACAATGTCCTGGGCGCCACCATCTTCCCGCACAACATCGGCTTGGGGGCGACTCGCGACCCGGAGCTGGTGGAGCGCGTGGCCCGTGCGACCGCCCGCGAAGTGCTGGCCACCGGCGTGGAGTGGACGTTTGCGCCCACCCTGGCGGTCGCCCAGGATCCGCGCTGGGGCCGCACCTATGAGAGCTTATCGTCAGACCCGGAGGTGGTGGCGTCGTACGCGGGCCGGATCGTGGCGGCGTTGCAGGATACGGCCGGGGCCGTCCGCAGCCGGGCCAAGGGGCACGGCGCCGTTGTCGGCGGCGACTCGCTGGGGCCCGACGGCGTGGTCGCCTGCGCCAAGCACTGGGTGGGCGACGGAGCCACGGCGGGGGGCGTGGACCAGGGGTACGCCGCGGCCTCCGAGGACGAGCTCCGGCGCGTCCACGCCAAGCCCTACCGCGCTGCCCTCGCGGCGGGAGTCCTCACCGTAATGGTGTCGCTCAGCACCTGGAACGGCGTGCGCTGCCACGCCCACCGCCGACTGATCCAGCATGTGCTGAAGGGCAAGATGGGCTTCGCTGGGGCGGTGGTCTCCGACTGGAACGGGGTCGACCAAGTGGACCAGGACTACGGACGGGCGGTGGCCCAAGCCGTGAACGCCGGGATCGACCTCTTCATGGTGCCGGAGCAGTGGCGGCTCTTCATATCCACCCTGACGAAGCATGTGAAGACGGGCGCCGTGACGATGGCCCGGATCGACGACGCGGTTGCGCGCATCCTCCGGGTCAAGGCCGCCTGCCGGCTCTTCGACCGCCCCCGACCCTCGGAGCGGCGGTGGTCTGGCCACGCCGTCTTCGGCTCCCCTGCGCACCGGGCCCTGGCCCGGGAGGCGGTGCGCAAGTCCCTGGTCCTCCTCAAGAACGAGGGGGACGTCCTTCCGCTGGACTCGGCCGCCCGAGTGCTGGTTGCCGGCAAGAACGCCCACGACCGGGGCAGCCAGTGCGGCGGCTTCACGGTGGAGTGGCAGGGAGTGCGCGGCAACGAGCGGATTGAAGGGGGCGCCTCCGTGTGGGAGGGCATCCGTGCCGTGGCGCCCAACGCCGTGCTGTGGGAGAGCGGCCCTGGCCCGCAGATCGCGGGCAACTTGCAGATCGCGGGCAACTTGCCGGACGACGATTTCGACGTGGCCGTCTGCGTGATCGGCGAACGCCCCTACGCCGAGGGGATGGGAGATGTCCGCGATCCCAGCCCGGTGCGGCCTGGCGCCCCCAGGGTAGTGGGCGGCCCAGAGGCGCTCCGGCCCTACGGTCAGAGCTTGGAGCTGGCCGCGCTGCACCCCGAGGACTTGGCGCTGCTCGGCGCCCTTCGCGCCCGGGGCGTCCCGGTGGTGGCGGTGCTGGTGTCGGGCCGGCCGCTGGTGGTCAACCGGGAGCTGACCCAGTGCGCGGCGTTCGTGGCAGCTTGGCTCCCCGGGTCGGAGGGGCAGGGCGTCGCAGACGTGCTCTTTGGCAAGGCCGGCTTCCGAGGGACGCTGCCCTTCCCATGGCCCGCCAGCAATCCCGACGGCGATCACCCGCCCCGCGACCTCCTCTTCCCAGCGGGGCACGGCCTGCGGACCGGCGGCGGTCCCTAACTCAACTCAGTTCGCCGTCGCCGCCCTGCGTCGCTCCAACTCCGCCCGCACCTGCCGGGCGCTCTCTTCGGTGATCGGGAACTTGACGATCGCCCAGAGTGCCACCGCCGACAGCAGGAGAGGGACGAAGGCGTCGAAGGCGCGCATGAGTGTCAGCGTCTGGACGGACTGGACGGCCCCCGGGGTCTCGTCGAAGCCTGCAGCGGTGAGCAGGAAGCCGCCGCCGGCGACGGCAAGGGACTGCCCAAGCTTGACCACCCACCAGTAGATCGATCCGAACATCCCCTCGCGGCGTTCCCCGGTGCTGATCTCGTCCAGGTCCACGACGTCGGCCACCATGCTGCCCATCAGCGTGAAGAGGCCGCCAAGTCCGAACGCCAGGAACGGCGCCGGGAGCAAGGCGAGCATCGGATGCTCCGGCGTGTAGCAAAACCATTTGAGGGCGTAGCCGAAGATCGAGATCGAAGTGGAGACGATCAGGGCGTGCCGCTTGCCGATCTTCGTTCCCATCCATGTCACGAACGCGATCACGACGAAGCCGAAGACGATCCCGAACGTTCCCGCCAGACCCGCCAGCGCAGCTCCGTCTGCCGTGCTGCCGGCGTAGACATGGTGAATGAACACCCAGATCTGGAACGACGCGATCATGATGAAGCCGTTGAAGATCAGGAAGGTGGCCAAGCAGAGCATCAAGAAGGGCTTGCACCTGACGGTCTGGACCAGCCCTCGCAAGAACTCCATCACGTTGTCCCTAACGCTGCCGGCGGGTCCGTCGGCTGTCGCGTTTCGCTCGCGCAGGAAGATCGCCGGCAGCACGCCCAGCCCGATCGTCGCCACGGCGACGGCCACGGCCAGCGAGCGCGCACCCTGCATTTGGTTCCTGAACCACGCCGGGTTGGTCATGATCGCCAAGAACCACGGCGCGATGATGAACGCGATGTTGCTGACGAAGTTCTGAACCCCCATCAGCCGCGTGCGCTCGTGGTAGTCCGGCGTCAGCTCGTAGCCCAGCGCCACCCACGGCGTCGCGAAGATCGTGTACCCCACGAAGAAGACCACCGAACCGATCAGGAAGTACCAGAAGTACCAGGCTTGGCTCTTGCCTTCTTGGATGGCGTTGGGCGTCCACACGTCCAGGTGCAAGTGTGTCATCTCCGACGCGTCCACGGGTTGCTCGCCGAAGTCGATGGCCGCAAAGCGCAGGTCGGAGTAGTGCTTGACCGCGTTGCCAGCGACCTGGACGTCTGCCACTTGGGCCCGATCCCACTCGGTGGACCACTGGCCGACGGCCATGTCGTCGTACGCGTCGCTGAAGAGGGAGATCACGTCGTCGGGCGACCGGGGGATCGGCTCCGGCGCAGGTTCGAGAGGCGCGTCGAGCCCTTCCATTGCGCCCCCGCCCACCGACTCCGACCCGCGCACCGACTCCGACCCGTCCTCCTCCGCTTCCGACCCGTCCTCTTCCTCCGCCAACCGGTAGAAGTAGGCGTTGTCCAGGTACACGTCCTCCAGGTCGCCGGAGAGGAGCAGCTGGGCCAAGTGCCAGCGGGTGGTCAGGTTGGTGAAGTCGCTCAGCGGCAGGTCCAGAGAGACCCACGCCCCCGCCACCAGAGCCGGCGGCGTGACGACCACTTCGTGCTCCACGTCGTCGATCGTCTCGGTGGAGACGACGCTGCGCGCCCAGTCGCCGACGGCCTCCAGCACGCCCCGGTCCTGGCCCGTCTCGCCGCCGCTGTACACTGCGTCGGCGCCGTAGTCCACCAGCTTCACGCGGAGTTGGGTCGGCGCGGGCATCTGCCACAGCAGCACGAAGACGAGGCCGGAGAGGATCGCCCCCAGGAAGATGTACGGCCGCCTGCGACCCCAGCGAGTGCGGGTCCGGTCCGAGACGAACCCCATGACAGGGTCCGTGATCGCGTCGGTGAATCGGGGCAAGCTCCCCAGAAGGCCCGCCAGCCAAGGACTCATCCCCAGGACCAGGATGAGCACGATGCTCATGTTCCCGATCGCCGACGCCAGCAGGTTGTTGACGAACCCGCCGACGCCGTAGACGACTTTGCGTGGGAAGGAGATGCGGTCTTCGGGCGCGGTCTGGTGGCGCTGGCTCATCGCTGCCTCTCGTGCACCCGAACCCAGTCCACCAGCATCGTCTGCGGAAAGGAGGTGGACTCGTCGGGCGGGCCGACGAAGCCGCCGCCCACCGCCACGTTGAGGAGGATGAAGAACGGGGCGTCGAACACCCACTCTCCCGGCACGTCGTCGCGCTTGACCGTCTTGTAGCGCTCGCCGTCCACGAACCAGTCGATCCCCTCGCTGCTCCACTCCACGGCAAAGACGTGGAAGTCCGCGTCGAAGCGCGCGCCTTGCAGCACATAGCGGCTGGTCTCGGCGCCGCCGGCGGAGTAGCCGGGTCCATGCAGGCTGCCGTGCACCACCGAAGGCTCCTGGCCCCGGTACTCCATCACGTCGATCTCGCCGCACTGGGGCCAGCCCGCCGTGTCGATGTTCGCGCCCAGCATCCAGAAGGCGGGCCACACGCCTCGCCCCGACGGCAGACGGATGCGAGCCTCGAACCGGCCCCCGACCCGTTCGAACAGCCCCTTCGTCTTGATTCGGCCCGAGGTGTACGACTGCCCTTGGTACGGCTCCCGGCGGGCCGTGATCGCCAAGTTGCCCTGCCCGTCCAGCGACACGTTCTCCGGGCGGTCGGTGTCGTACTCCAGCTGGGCGTTGCCCCAGTCGGTGCCCACGTCGAACGTCCACCACCGAGGGTCCGGAAGCGTTGCGGCGGCGCCGTCGAATTCGTCTTCCCAGACCAGTCGCCAGGCCGGGGCCGAGTCGTCCTCCCCGCAAGCTCCCCCGACGAGCGCGATCAGCGCGGCGAGTGCGAGCGGCACCCGTGGTCGAGCGTGAAGCCCTGGCCCGAGCGGCACCCGTGGTCGAGCGCGAAGCACTGGCTCGCCGTTCATCTGGCGACGGCTCCCGACCGGTCCACGGACCGGGGCAGGGAGGCTCCCTTCGCGTGCGCGCCCTGGCCTTTCGCGCGTGCGCCCTGGAAGAGGCGAGGGTCGGCCAGTGCGGCCAGAAGGACATGGGTCGCCGCGCCCAGTGCGACCGACTGATGCCCCAGCCGGCTGGTGGTGATCCGGCAGGACGCCGCGGAGCCCACCAGCGTCCCGGAGAGGGTCGCTTCTCGGAGCGGGACCAGCAGACGCTCGCCCAGGCGTCCCAGGTGCCCTCCGACGACGATCGACTCCAGGTTCATCAAGTTGACGATTCCGGCCAAGGCGGTTCCCAAGTAACGGGCCGCTTCGTTCATCACCGCCACGGCCAGAGGGTCGCCCTCGATCGCCGCCGCCTCCACCGCTGCGATCTCCAGCGGCTCCGCGCTGGCCAGGGCACTCTCCGGGTAACGCGGGAGCAGGGAGCGCGTCCGTGCCACCAGCGCACGGGTCCCCACGAAGGTGGCCAGACAGCCGCGGCTGCCGCACACGCACGGGGGACCGGAGCTGTCCACGACCACATGGCCGATCTCGCCGGCCACTCCGGTCGCTCCTCGGTAGATCTTGCCGTCCACGACGAATCCCGCTCCCACCCCGCTGCCCACCTTCACGTACATGAAGTGGTCCAGCCCGGCGGCCTCGCCCCACCACTGCTCGGCGACGGCGCCCAAGTTGGCGTCGTTGTCCACGTAGACGGGGACGTCTCGCCGTGCGCCCAAGGCTCCGAAGGCGTCGCGCCCGCGCCATGCGGGGAAGATGCGGGGCGACATCCGGCCCGGGTGCTTGGGGTCCACTGGACTGGGCACCCCCACGCCGATCCCCATGAGCTTGCCGGCGGACGACGGGCGCGCCGCCAACGCCTGTTCGCAGAGCGCGTGCAGGAGCGCGTCGGCGCCCTCCGGGTCCCGTCGCACATCGTGGCTTCGGTCCTTCCACGCCAGCACCCGGCCCCGCAAGTCCGTGAGCGCGACCGAGATGTGGGTGGCGCCGACGTCCACGCCCAAGATGACCCTGGCGTCGTCGCGAAAGCGCAAGATGACCGGACGGCGGCCGCCACGGCTGCGCCCGCTGCCAGCCTCCCGGATCAGTTCAGTGTCCAGCAGGCCCGCCACCACCTCCGAGACGGTGGAACGGGACCTGCCGGTGATGCGCGAGATGTCGGCGCGCGAGATGCGTTCGTGGCGCCAAACCAGCTCCAAGACGACGCCCCGCAGGCGCCGCTCGCGGATCCAGTTCCCGCGCATCGAGGTCGCCCCGCCGCTACTTGTGCAGGTACACGTTGTCCAGGAACACCGTGCTGGGGTCGCCAACGAGGATCAGCTGGGCCAGGGCTCCGCGGGTCGTCAAGTTGGCGAACTCGGCGAGAGGAATGTCGTAGCCGACCCACTGGTTCGAGGCGAGAGGCGGGTCGGAGCCCGCGTCGACCGCCACCTCGTGCTCCACGTCGTCTCCGCCGCCGAACACTCCGTCCGATCCGAAGTCCACCAGCTTGAAGCGCAGGCTCGCGGGCGGGTCGGTCGGGTCCGGCGTCCACACATCCACATGGAAGTGGGTCATCTCGCCCGCGTCGATCGGCTGGGAGGTGAACTCGATCCCCGCGAACACCAAGTTGGCGTACTTCTTCGCGGCGTTGCCGGCGACCTCCACGTCCTCCACGTCGGCTTGGTCCCACACGGCGGACCACGTGTCCACGGGCACGTCGTCGTAAGCGTCGCTGAAGAGCGAGATCACGTCCTCCGCCGGGTGCGTGGGCACGGGCGCGGGCTCTGTCGGTGCCTCCGGCGTGGTCTTGAAGAAGTAGACGTTGGCTAGGTAGACCGTGGGGCTGGCGCCGGAGATGATCAGTTGCGCCAGCTTCGACCGTCCCCTCAAGCCGGCGAACGCCGAGAGGGGGATGTCCAGGACGTTCCACGCGCCCGCCTCGATCGGCGGCGCGGACTGCGTGCTCAGCGTGAGTTCGTGCTCGCTGTCGTCTCCGCCGCCGAACGCGCCGTCGGCGCCGAAGTCCACCAGCTTGATCCGGAACGCCGACGGGTCCGATGTCCACAGGTCGATGTGGAAGTCCGTCATGGTGGAAGCGTCGATCGGCTGTGAGACGAACTCGATGCCAGCGTAAGCCAAGTTCGTGTACTTCTTGACGCCGACGCTGCCGATCCGCACATCCTCCACATCGGCTTGGTCCCACACGGCGGACCACGTGTCCACGGGCACGTCGTCGTAGGCGTCGCTGAAGAGCGAGATCACTTCGTCGGCCGGACGCTCGGGAGTTGGCGGCGGCCCGTTGGGCGGCGTGGCCACGTTCACCGTCACCGCGCCGGCGGCCGGCACCGAGCCCAGCTGCGCTGTGATCGTGGCGGAGCCCGGTCCCACCAGCTGGACGCCGCCGTCGGCGTCCACCGCCGCCACGCTGGGGTTGGACGAGGCGAAGGTGAAGTAGGCCGGTGCCGCCAAGACGGTGCGGTCGGCTCCAGCCACGTCGAAGACCACCTGGGTGCCGCCGACACTCAGGGCGCTGCCCACCTCGCCGTTCACCATCGCCGACGAGATCGACGGCCGGGCGTTGGCGATCGTACCCGTCCGCTCGAAGCGCACGTCGTCGAACCACAGGTCATACCCCACCGGGTGCTCCGAGCCCTCGGCCAGGAAGAAAAGCCCCGTCTCGGCGGTGAGCTTGGACGCCAGCGGGATCGGCACTGCGTACTTCGTCCACGTCGTGGATACCGGAAGTCCCGCCAGCTCGGCGGTGTAGATCGAGGATCCGCTGTTGTCGTTTCCGAGCCCCACAGTGTTGATCGTGGCCGATGTGCTCGCCCGTGCCCAGAACGTCAGCGCGTCGAACCCGGTGAGATCGCGGGGCGCCACCGCGTAGAACGAGCCCCCCGCGTAGGCGCCCGACGGGTCGCCGGGTCCGGGCACGACGAACTTGAGAGCCGCCGTTCCGCGAAACACTTGGTCGGTCTCGATCTCCAGGGCGTCCACCTTGGAACCGCCGAATGCGGAGAACTGCACTCCAGGTCCGAAGCCGTCGACGAAGACGTCGGCCTCCGGAGGATGCGTCGCAGGGTCCAGCGTTCCCAGGTCGCGGCTGCAGCCGACGGCCATGGCCAGGACGGCACAGGCGGTTGTGCAGAGTACGAGTGCCGCTGGGCGGGGCCTCGACGTGGTGTTCCGCTCCGGTTCTGCCATCTTCCGCTCCGGTTCTGCCCCGAGGACGGCTAGCGACGACGGGTGCGTCCCGCCTGCGTTATTGGCGCTGCCTCCACTTTGTTCGGTTGCCGAACAAAGTGCGGGGGCAAGGGCGGCAAGTCAAGCGGAGGGAGGCGGCGGTTCTCACCACACCAGCGGCGCCAGGCTGACCTGCGTCTTGTCCAGCTTGTCGACGAACCACTTGGTGTAGACGCGGAGCATCCCGCCGCTGGGCAGCAGGATGAGGTCCATGGAGTGGATGTCTTCCAGGGGAAAGAGCGAGAGCGCCTCCATTCCGCCGGCCAAGGCGCCTTCGTCCAGGTGCACCGAGATGCGGCCGGCCCGCGCCTTGCGCAGCACGCATCCGAAGATCAGGGAGGTGTCGCCGGGGCAGGGGACGATCGGCGCGCCCGAGTGGTATTTGAGGATCGCCGTGGGGTCGGGGTTGATCGCCCGTGCGAAGGTCTCGGTGCCAAGGGTCTCGACCCGGTAGGGGATGGAGCGCCGGCGGTTGGTCAGCAGCCGCTCCGACCGGGCGCGGACGCGGAAGCCTTCCATGGCGATGGGGTCCGGCGCCAGGCGAATGAAGAGCCCGTTGCCCTCGCTCACCGTGACCGGCCCCTCCGTCGTGTGGTAGCCCAGCTGCTCCACCACCACCTCCCACGTGCCCGTCGGGAAGTCAGGGAAGGAGAAGCGTCCCTCCACGTCGGTGAAGGTGTACCGCTTGAGGTCGGGAACCTTGACCACGGCGGCGATGACGGGGTGCTCGTTGAAGGCGTCCACGATCTGGCCCGTCAAGAGGAAGGTTGGCGCCGGCGAGTCTGGATCGGGTCGTTGGGACGGGGGAGGGGGAGGGGGAGGGTCCTGGGCGGCGGCGGGACTCCCCGGCCAACCGGCCAAGCTGGCACAGACGGCCAACGCCGAGTAAGCGGCCCAACGCGAGCAAGCGGCCCGTCCCGAGCGGGCGGTCCGACCCGAGCAAGCAGCCCAGCGCGAGCGGGCGGCCCAGCGCATTCCCCGCTTCACGGTTGGTCTCTCGCGGAATCGGCCTCCGCTTCGGCCTCCGCCACCTCGTAGTGGTCCGCGTCGGCGTACAGAAGGCGCCACTCGGCGCCCCGGCGCTGCCAGATCAGGGTGGTGGGTCCCTGGCTGCGCACCAGCCCGCCCTCGGCGGTCACGATCGAGTCCCGGAACAGAAACGACGCAAGGGCCACATCCCGTCCCAGCGGCACCACTTCCACATCGGACCACTCGGTGTCGAACGACTTCAGGCCCGCCATGAAGGCGAGGATGTTGTCGCGCACTGCGGGGTACCCGGAACGCACCCCGTCTCCGTACATGTAGAACTCGGGCCACAAGTGGTCGACCACGCCCTGACCGTCCAGGTCCAGGTCGGCCTGTCGGAACGCGCGCACCGCCGAGTCCACCGCCGAGACCACAGCGGCCCGCTCCGCATCGGTCAGCGCCTCGTGGCTGGTCCCCTGCGGAGGGTCGCTGGTCCCCTGCGGACTGCAACCGGAGGCAAGAAGGCCGCATGCGAAGACGACGACGGCTGTTGCGGGCGCTGGAGCTCCGTTGCGGCAGTCCATGTCGAGCGTCCTCTTGGTGGGGCGGGTCGGATCAAGGTATCGTGCGCGTCGCCCGGCGTCATGCTCGTTCCCCGTCATGCTCGCCCCTCGGCATTCTCGTCCGCCCGATATTCTCGTCCCCGACCTCTCATCCCCCGCGAGGCAGCCTCACATCCATGTCGTCCCCACCGAGACCTTCGCATGGGCTCCGCACCGCCGCCGTCCACGCCGGCGAGTCGCCCGATCCGGCGACGGGAGCTTCGGCCCCCAACTTGGTCATGTCCTCCACGTTCGTGACCCAGGACGCCGCCGGATTCTCCGCCCACGACCTGGACGAGCAGTCGGGCTTCCTCTACACCCGTTGGTCGAACCCCACCGTTGCCCAGCTGGAGGCCAAGCTCTGCGCGCTGGAGGGCGCCGAGGCGTGCCTCTGCTTCGGCTCGGGGATGGCCGCGGCGTCGGGGCTGGTGCTTTCGCTGCTGTCGGCGGGCGACCACCTCGTCATGTCGGACACCAACTACGCCGGGGTTGCCGAACTCGCTCGGGACACGCTGCCACGCCTGGGAGTGCAGGTTTCCCTCGTGGACTGCTCCGACCCGGCCAACGTCGCGCGGGCAATCCGTCCCAGTACGCGGCTGGTTTGGTTGGAGACGCCGGCCAACCCCATCGTGCGCCTGACGGACATTGCGGCGGTGGCGGCGGAGGCGGCGGAGCATCCCGGCGTTCGGGTGGCGGTGGACTCTACTTTTGCCACGCCGGTGGCCACTCGACCTCTGGAGTTAGGCGCGCACTACGTCATGCATTCTCTCACCAAGTACATCGGGGGGCATGGCGACGCGGTGGGCGGAGCGGTGCTGGGCAGCCGCCAAGACGTAGCGGCTCTGCGGCTGGAGGCCGGCATCCACTACGGCGGTGTGCTGTCGCCCTTCAATGCTTGGCTGATCATGCGGGGCGCGGCCACTCTTCCCCTGCGCATGAAGGCCCACGAGGAGAACGCCCTGACGGTGGCGCGCTTTCTGGAGGGACATCCTGCCGTCACGCGGGTCGTCTATCCGGGGCTGCCTTCCCACCCCCAGCACGACTTGGCGCGTCGCCAGATGCGCAACTTCTCGGCGATGCTCGCCTTCCAGACCGAGCGCGGGGCGGAAACGGCCGAACGGATGGCGCGGGAGCTTCAGGTGATCCACTACGCCGTGTCGCTGGGACACCATCGCAGCCTCATCTTCTGGATGGACACGCCCAGCCTCATGGAGACATCGTTCCGGCTGGCCGGGGACCAGCTGGAGAGCTACCGGTCGTACGCGGGAGACGGCATCTTCCGGATGTCGGTAGGGTTGGAGGACCCGGAGGACCTGTGTCGGGACCTGGACCGGGTGCTGGGCGCCGGCGCTGGCAGATGAGCGGTTGAATAGGAAGCCAACACCAACTGGAACTGGACGAAGGAGACCAAGCGATGGAAGCGACGAAGGCGGAGGTGGCGGCGAAGCTGTTGGAGACGTTCTACGGATCGAAGAGGTCGGCGGCCAAGGCGCTGCTGCGTGCTGCCGAACACGGTCTGCACGGCGACGAGTGGAGGCACATGGGCGCCGTCGCGCGGGCGTTCATGGAGCGCCTGAAGGGACGCCGGTGGGTGGAACCCAGGTCCGGCGCGGTGTTCTTCGACGACGACTCGGTGGCGTGGGCGGTCGTGGGAGAAGGTCCGGACGGAGACATCCGAATGGGGACCGGCTCCGACAACTGGTTCTCCTTCCGGGAGCTGTTCGAGGCGCCGAAGCGGCTGGAAGAGAAGGGGGACTGGGCCGGGGAAGGGCGGTAGGACCGGGGCTGGTCCCTGTCTGGGAGCTGGTTTCCTCGCCCAGCAGCCGGTTGCCCTCTGTCCGGGGGCCGGTTGCCCCCTGTCTCGGGGCCGGTTCCCCCTGTCCGAGAGCTTGGCGAAGAGGCATCTTGAGACGAGCATCTGCGCGGTTCTGGCCGTGCCATTGGCTTCGAGGCACGGCGAGGCGCACCACACCCAACGGCTTGGAGGATTTTCCATGACTCGCGTTCCCCTTCGCTTCGTTCTGACTCTCGGCGTGCCCCGCGCGGCGGCGGCTGCTGGCCTCGTACTGGCGCTCTTTGCGGCCACGGCGCTCGTCGCTTCCGGCGCCGCGGCCCAGCAGTACGGCGGCAGCGTGGTGGTGGCCGGCGGACACGTGCTCGTGGGAGAGAGCAGCAACGTCTCCCTTCCGGGCGTGGTCTACGTGTACGGTCCCGCCGCCGACGGCGGTTCCTCCGCCGACGGCTGGGAGGAGACGGGACGGCTGGCCGTGTCGGCCGTGGGCGAGCGCCCCGACGGATTCGGCCGATCTCTCGCCGCCGACGGGGCGACGCTCTTGGTCGGCGCCCCCAACTGGGACGGCGGGCGGGGCGCCGCGATCGTCTTCCAGGCCGGAGCCGACGGCCAGTGGCGGGAAGTGGCCCGCTTGGCATGGCCCGCCGGCTCCGGGGGCGTGCCGGCGAGCGCCGACGCCGAGATGGAGGACCCCAACTTCGGGGCCGCCGTCTCCCTGCGCGGGGACGTGGTGCTGGTCTCGGCCCCAGGCGAGCGCGGCGCATCCGGCGCGGGAGGTGCGGAGGGCACATCTGGTGCCGATGGCGCGCAGGACGGCCCCTCCGGCGCGGTCTACCTGTTCACCCGGGACGCCTCCGGCACGTGGTCCCAGCGCGACCGCTACACCCCGGCCGACGGCGCCACCCCGAGGTTCGGCGCGGTCCTGTCTACCGACGGCAGGGTCGCGCTCGTTGCCACCGCCCCCGCTCGGGGCGCAGCCGCCTCCGTCCACGTCCTCCGGGTGGACGCGACGGCGGGCACTCTGCACCCGCAGGGGCGCCTGGACCCGGCAGGACAGCTCGCGCCCGCCGATCCCCAGCGTCCCGGCAGCCAACGCTTCGGCGCCTCCCTTGCCATGCACGACGGAGCGGCGCTGGTGGGCGCCCCTGGCGCATCCCAGGGCGCTGGCGCGGTGGTGCGCTTCGCCTTCGACACGGACACGGACGCATGGCTTCCCGAGGGCGCCCTGGTCGCCTTCGACGCCCAGCCTAGGGCCTCGTTCGGCGCCTCGATCTCCGCCCACGACGACGCCCTCTGGGTGGGCGCGCCCGGAGCGGGCAACAACGGGTCGGGCGCGGTGTACCGCTTCGGCGAGGCCCAAGGCGACGCGGGATGGACCCAGGCCGTGAAGATCGCCGGCTCGGAGCTGCCCCCCCGCGCGTCTTTCGGCAGCTCGGTGGCGTTCGCCGGAGAGGTGGGCGTGGTGGGCGCCGGCGGCGTGGACAGCCGGGCCGGAGGCGTGCTCCTGGCTGGGCGCGACGCCGACGGCGACTGGAGCTGGAGCGATCTGACGATCGGCGAGTACCGCGGCCTGCCCGCAATCGCCGGGCGCGACGAGGAAGTCCCCTGCATGGAGAACGCCGCCGCCGGCTTCGAGTGCGACAACGTGAACATCATCTCCTTCCTCCCGATCAAGGAGATGGCCGGCAGCCGAGGCTCCCGCCTCAACGACGTGTGGGGCTGGAGCGACCCGGAAACGGGCCGCGAGATCGCCATCGTGGGCCGCACCGACGGCACCGCGTTCGTGGACGTCACCGATCCCTTCAACCCTCTCATGCTGGGCGACCTGCCCAAGACGCCCGGCTCCCGCAGCAGCGTGTGGCGCGACATGAAGGTCTACCGGAACCACACCTACATCGTCGCCGACGGGGCGGGGGAGCACGGCGTGCAGGTGTTCGACCTGACCCGGTTGCGGGACGAAGGGGGACCGGACGCGGTCTTCGAGCCCGACTACACCTACCCGGGCATCCACAGTGCCCACAACATCGTCGTCAACGAGCAGACCGGCTTTGCCTACGCCGTGGGGAGCAGCGGGGGCGGCGAGACGTGCGGCGGCGGCCTCCACATGCTGGCCTTGGACGAACCCTCCCGACCCACCTTCGCCGGTTGCTTCGCCCACGCCAACACGGGCCGACGGGGGACCGGCTACTCCCACGACGCCCAGTGCGTGATCTACCACGGACCCGACGAGGAGCATCAGGGCCGGGAGATTTGCCTGGGCTCCAACGAGACCCGGCTGAGCATCGCCGACGTGACGGAGAAGGACGCGCCCGTCGCCCTGGCGTCGGTGGACTACCCCAGCGTGGTCTACGCACACCAGGGATGGCTCACCGAGGACCACCGCTACTTCTACATGAACGACGAGGGGGACGAGCCCCAGGGATTGGTCGAGGGGACGCGGACGCTGGTGTGGGACGTGATGGACCTGGACGAACCGGTGCTGGTGAACGAATACATCGCCGAGACCCCGGACACGGACCACAACCTCTACATCCGCGGCAACCTCATGTACCAGTCCAACTACGGCGCCGGGCTGCGGATCCTGGACATCTCCGACCCGGTGGAGCCCGAGGAGATCGCCTACTTCGACACCACGCCCTGGCAGGGCGGCGCCTCGTGGAGCAACTACCCGTACTTCGAGAGCGGGATCATCGTGGTGACCAGCACCGGCGACGGCCTCTTCCTGGTGCGCAACACGGCCCGCCGGAACCTGATCCCGTGACCCGCCGCGGCTCGCCCGTGGTGCGCCTCGCTCGCTTGCTCGGGGCGGGCCTGACGGCGGCGCTCTTGGTCGTGGGCGGGCCGAGCCAGGCGCGTGCGGTCGCCTTCGGCCCGGTGCCGGCACCGGGTGCGACCGGGGCGCAGGCCCGGCCCGACACGGTGGTCCTGCACGAGGGGACCAACGTTGCCGCTGCCCTCTCGCCTGACGGCGGTACGCTCGCGCTGGACCTGCTGGGCCGAATCTGGACGATGCCTGCCGCCGGCGGTCGGGCCGAGCCCCTCACCGATCCCTTCGGGGACGCCCGCCAGCCCGCGTGGTCGCCCGACGGGCGTCGGATCGCCTTCCAGGCCTACTGGGACGGCAACTACCACATCTGGAGCGTAGCGGTCGACGGCTCCGATCTCCGCCGGCACACCGCAGGACCGTTCGACCACCGGGAGCCGCACTGGGCCCCGGACGGGCGTCGCATCGCCTTCAGTTCGGACCGGGGCGGCAGCTACGACCTGTGGAGCGCGACTGTCCCTGGGGGCCAGATGGAGCAGCTCACCGACGCCCCGGACAGCGAGTACGGCCCGGCGTTCTCTCCAGACGGGGCGCGTCTTGCCTTTGCCTCGGACGGTGCCGACGAGGTGGCCGGCATCTGGGTGCTGGAAGCGGACGGGGCGTCGCGCAGGGTCGCTGGCGCGGAGGGGGCGCAGGTCGCGGCTCCGGCCTGGCGACTGGACGGCGAGACTCTCTCCTACAACGCCATCGCTGGAGACCGCTCGGTGCTGCGGACGGCAGATGCGGGCCGATCGGCAGATGCGGGCCGCTCCGCTACGGCTTCCGCCGCAACGGGGGCGTCCGGCCCGGTCCTCACCGACGACGACGAAGACGTCTTCCCGTTCCGGGCCTCGTGGACCGAGTCCGGCTTCTTCTACACCGCCGACGGCAAGGTTCGCTGGCGCGACACGGAAGGCGGCGGCCTCCGCGATGCGCCCTTCACGGCTCGAGTCGCCCTCCACGGGGAGCCTTACCAGCGTCGTCCCCGCGACCTGATCGCCCCGGGGCCGTTCCCCGTCCTAGGCGTGGTCTCGCCGGCCGTGTCTCCCGACGGTCGCAGGGTGGCGTTCTCGGCGCTGGGCGACCTCTGGCTCCACACGATCGGCGGCGTCACTGAGCGGCTCACCGACGACCCTTGGGTGGAGACGGACCCGGCGTGGTCGCCCGACGGCGCGAGTCTCGCCTTCGTGTCGGATCGAGGCGGCGCAATGGAGCTGTGGGCATGGCGCGGCGCGAGCGGTGCCCAGGGGGACGGTGCCTTCGAGCAGCTCACCGACGGCGCGGCCCCTCGCGTTCCCGCCTGGTCGCCCGACGGAGACCGGATCGCCTTCGTGGGATCGGGCTACCAGACTGGCGTGGGGGTGGTGGACGTGGCCAGCGGCGCGGTTCGGGAGCTGCGCTCCGGTCTCAACGGGGCCGGACGCCCGACTTGGTTCCCGGAGGGCGGCGCCATAGCCGTGTCGGCCCACGTTCCGTACTCGACACGCTTCCGCGAAGGCGTCAACCAGGTGCTGGTCCTGCCCGTGCCCCGGGGGCCTGCAGCGTTCGCCGGGCAGGTTGGACAGCGCTTCTTGGAGTTCCCGGCTCACGCCTCCATCGGAAGCCGGGGGACCGACGGCCCGGTGCGCTCCCCAGACGGCGCCTGGACGGCCTACGTCTCCGCCGGCGTGCTGTGGGCGGTCGCCACCGGGCGAGACGGCAACCCGGCGGGGCCGCCCCGGCGCCTTGTCAACGGCCCGGCGGAGGACCCGACGTGGACCGGCGACTCCCGGTCGATCGTCTACTTGGCAGGCGCTGCGCCGCGCCGCGTCGACCTGCTCGACGGGCGCGTCCATGACATCCCCCTGGGGTTGCAGTGGGACCGGGCCGAGCCGCCGGGCCGGGTGCTCGTACGGGCCGGTGCCCTGCTGGATGGCCGCTCGTGGTCGCTCCAGAGAGATGTGGATGTGCTGCTGGAGGGCGGCGCAATAGCAGAAGTGGCGCCCCGAGACCCGTCCCGCACCGCTCCCACGGTGGTGGACGCCAGCGACGGCGTGGTGATGCCCGGCTTCGTCGAAATGCACGCCCACGTCGGCATCGGCGACGGCGAGGCGGCGGGGCGGCTGTGGCTCTCGTTCGGCGTCACATCGGTCCGCTGCCCCGCCTGCGATCCCTACGAGATCGCCGAGGCCAGGGAGGCCGGCGAGTCGGGCAAGCGCATCGCTCCCCGGTGGTACGGCACCAGCGGGACGATCGACGGCAGCCGCATCTACTACCCCGGCGCCCCGGCTCTGGGGGCTCCCGCCCAAGTCGCCCTGGAGATGGAGCGCGCCGAAGCGCTGGGCTACGACATGATCAAGACGTACGTCCGCCTCTCGGACCTGATGCAGCGGCGGGTGATCGAGGACGCCCACGCCATCGGCCTGCCTGTCAGCTCCCACGAGCTCTACCCGGCGGTGGCCTACGGCGGCGACGGCGTGGAGCATGTGCGGGGCACCAGTCGGCGCGGCTACTCCACCAAGGTCTCGGAGCTGCAGCGGAGCTACGAAGACGTGGTGGCTCTGCTAGCCGCTTCCGGCATGACCCTGACCCCAACCGTGGGCATCTACGGCGCCTACGCGCTGCTGGCGTCGGAGGACCCGTCGCTCCTGGACGACCCTCGGGTGGAGGCGTTCTTCCCCTGGGCGCCCCAAGCCGCGCGCGCCAGTGCTCCCACTGACCCGGAATTGGCCCGCCGCCTGGCCGAGGCGATGGCCGCGCTTCCACGCAAAGTCGCGGCGGCCGGAGGGCGGGTAGTGATGGGCACCGACGCGCCGATCAACCCGTCAGGCGTGAGCTACCACGCCGAGATGGAGGCCCTGGTGCGGTACGGCCAGATGAGCCCGACGGAGGTGCTGCGGGCCTCCACCTCCGAGGCCGCGGCGGCGCTGGGCTATGAAGGCCGCTTGGGCGTGGTGGCGCCGGGTGCCCTCGCCGACTTGGTGGTGCTGGACGCCGACCCGCTGGAGGACATTCGCGCCACCCGACGAGTCCGCACCGTGATCGCCGGGGGCCGGGTGCACCAGGTCGCATCGCTCCTGCAGCGCCCCAGATAGTCCTGCGGCGCCCCAGATAGTCCTGCAGCGCCGAGCCACGCGAGAAACCCGCAGCCACTCGATTTCGTTCGATACAAGGGAGTGCGGCCCGCAACAGGCGCGCCGCGCTGACCCACAACTGAAGCAACCAAGGAGCAGAGCGCATGCAGTACGTCGTCCATATCCTCGTGAACGCGGGACTCCTCTTCCTGGCCGGCAAGCTGGTGGAGGGCTTCGAAGTCCGGGACGCCAAGGCCGCGGTGGTGGGCGCGCTGGTCCTGAGCCTGGCCAACTGGCTCGTCCGTCCGATCCTCGACCTGATCACCCTTCCGATCAACCTCCTCACCCTGGGCCTCTTCTCCGTGGTGGTGAGCGCCGTCATCCTCATGATCGTGGCTGCCGTCGTCCGCGGGTTCGTGATCCGCGGGTTCGGAGCGGCCATCTGGGGCGCGGTGGTCATCGGCCTCATGAACGTCGTGCTGGGGATGCTCTTCGGGCGCTGATTCTCTGCCGGCGCGCTTGGGGCTGCATCCCCCTGGCGGCTTGGGTCCCCTGGGCGGCCGCATCCCCGGCGGCTTGCATCCCCCGGCTGAGTCGCAATACTAAGGGCGCGAGGGATCGTCCCTCCGGGCGCGGGGGCGGCTTCGGCAGGCCACGCCGGATTCGCGTCTCCCAAGTGTTGCGTTTCCAGATGCGGGAGTGCCTGGAATGCGGGAGGGCTTGGAATGACCGTCTCGAACTCGGCTGCTCGCCGTTCCCGGCGGATCCTCGTCGCGCTGGGCTTGGCGGGAGCCGCAGGAATCGCTGGGTGCGCGTCGGTCGGAGGCGGCTCGGCGGTCCCGGGCGCGGACGTTGCCGCTCTGATGGCGTCTTTTTCGGGGCGATGGACGCTGGACGAGACCAGCAGCACGCCCCAAATCCCGAACCACATGGAGGGCGTCCAGGAACAGACGCAGGTGGACGACATCACTCGGAACGAGAGCCGCGCCATGCGTCGCTACCGCCGGATGATGCAGTCTCGGCGGATGTCGGTGGCCGACATGCGGGCCACGATCGAAGTCCTGCGCCGCCGCCCGTCCACCCTTGTCCTTCGGGCGGGCGAGTCGGGCCTGACGTACTCGTTCAGCGGCGGAGCGACCCTGACGTTCCCCATCGACGGCTCGGAGGTGGAGACGACGGAGGACGAGAGCACGGTCAAGTCCAAAGTCGGCTGGAACGGTCCACTGTTGGTGGTCGAGCATCAAGTGGTCGGCGGCGGGAGAGTGCGGGAGACGCTGGAAGTGGTGGGAGACCGCATGATCATGACCCGCACTCTGTCGTCCCAGGGAGGCGACCAAGTCCTGACCCTGGCCTACGATCGAGGCTAGTGACCCTGTGACCCTGGCCTACGATCAAGGCTAGAACCCGGAGCCCGGCGTGAGCGGGGACGCTTGGCTGACCCTGGCCGTCGTCGGCGCGGCGGTCGTCGTGCTGGCGCGGGATTGGGTCGCCCCTGCGGTGGCCTTCACCGGCGCCGTGGTCGTGCTGCTGGTGGCCGGCGTCATCGGGCCGGCGGACGCGTTCCAGGGCTTCTCCAACCCGGCGCCGATCACCGTGGCCGCCCTCTACGTCCTGGCTCGGGCGGTGGAGCGGACTGGGGCCCTTCAGCCCCTCGTCTACGCGACGCTGGGCAAGGGACGGAGCCTTCGACTGTCGCTGGCCCGCCTGACGACGCCGGTGGCCGCCGCGTCGGCGTTCCTCAACAACACGCCGATCATCGCCATGCTCTCGCCCCAAGTGGGAGAGTGGGCGGACAAGCGGGGGCACTCGCCGTCGCGCTACCTGATGCCCCTCTCCTTCGCGGCGATCCTGGGCGGGATGACCACCCTCATCGGCACCTCGACCAACTTGGTGGTGTCGGGGCTGCTGGAGGCGGAGGGCCACCCGCCGTTCGGCATGTTCGAGCTCACGGGGATCGCGCTCCCGGTCGCGGTGATCGGCCTGGGGCTGACGATCTTGCTTTCGCCCAACTTGCTACCCGACCGTCGTCCGCCCCGCCGAGAGGCCCGCCGAGGCGAGCGCGCCTTCTCGGTGCGGATGCGGGTGCTGCCCGGTGGTCCGCTGGACGGCGTCCGGGTGGCCGACGCGGAGCTGGGTCGGCTGGAAGGGCTGGTGCTGGCCGGTCACGAGCGGGACGGCGAGACCGTCGCCCACGTCTCTCCCGCCACGATCCTGAAGGGGAACGACTACCTCACCTTCCTGGGCGGTGCCGACACGGTGCTGGACCTTCACGGCCTGCCGGGGCTGGAGTCGGCCCAGGAGCCCCACCTGCCCGACGAGTTCGGCAGCCCTCGCCACGCCTTCTTCGAGGTCGTGGTGGCGCCCGCGTCCCCCTTGGTGGGGCGCACGCTGGTGGATGCCCACTTCCTGACGCGCTTCCAGGCGGCGGTGGTGGCGATCCACAGGGCGGGGGAGCCGATCCGCGGACGCTTGGCCCGGACGCCCCTCCGGGTCGGCGACACCCTGCTCCTGATCGCCGACGAGGACTTTGGCGAACGCTGGCGGGACCGGGACGACTTCCTGCTGGTGGTCCGCTTGGGGGATTCGACCCCGCCCATGTCGCGCAAAGCGGGGATCGTGCTGGGAGTGGCGGCGGCGATCGTGCTGGGGGCCGGCATCGGCGTGCTGCCGATCCTGCACCTCTCCCTGATGGGGGCTCTGGCACTGGTCGGCATGGGCATCCTGGCGCCCGGCGAGGCCAAGGACGCCATCGACTTCGACGTGATCGTGGTGATCGGCGCGGCGTTCGGACTGGCCGCGGCGGTGCAGAGTTCCGGCTTGGGCCACGCCGTCGCCGACTTGGTGGCGACCTCCTTCGGCCGCTTCGGCGCGGCGGGCACCCTTGCGGGGATCGTAGTCGCCACCGTCGGCTTGAGCTCGGTGATCACCAACAACGCGGCGGCTGCGCTGGTGCTCCCCATCGCCCTCTCCACAGCGACGGACTTCGGGATCGACCAGCGTTCGGCGGCGGTGGCCGTGGCCCTGGCTGCGTCGGCGTCGTTCATGACGCCGGTGAGCTACCAGACGAACCTCATGGTGTACGGCCCGGGCGGCTACAAGTTCGGCGACTACGTGCGACTGGGCACGCCGTTGACGGTGGTGGTGCTGGCGGTGCTGCTGTGGGCGACGGTGTTCGCGTGAGGCCGGCTGCAGTCGGCTTGACGCTTGCCGTCGGCCCGACACTTGCCGTCGGCTTGGTGCTTGCCGCCTGCGGACCGGACGGTGCGCCGGACGGAGGCACAGTCCACCGGGACTCGGCGGGCGTGTCCATAGCCGAGGCGGCCGCACCACTGTGGAGCGATGGAGAGGGCTGGGTGGTCCAGGGTCCGCCCCTGGTGGAGATCGGCACGGTCGCCGGCGACCCAGACTACCTGCTGGCCGGCGTGACCGACGTGGTTCGACTGGAGAGCGGCCAAATCGTGGTGGCCGACCAAGCGTCTAGCGACCTCCGCTGGTTCAGCGAGGCGGGGGCGTTCGTGCGGCGCGCAGGTAGGGCGGGGGAAGGGCCTGGCGACTTCACCGGCCTGGACTTTGTGGATGTGCTGCCGGGCGACTCGGTGGTCGCCTATGACCGGTGGCTGGCGCGAATTCAGGTATTTGGCCCGGAAGGCCGCTTGGCCCGCGGCGTGTCGGTAAGACCGATTACGGCGCGGCGCGAGGCTAGGCCGGGCGCGGCGGTCGGGCTGGTGGACGGCGGCGGACTGGCAGGCGGCGGAGGACTAGCGGGCGGTGGCGGGTTGGTGGTGCGGTTTCGCGACTTCTCGGGCGACGTTCCCTCGGGGCTGGTGCGGTGGCCGCAAGAGGTGTTGGCGTTGATCGACCTCGCCGACGGCTCCTCCCGCGAACTGGTCAGCGTGCCGGGGCTGGAGCAGCTGGTCACGCCCGACGACGGCGGTGTCACGATGGAGAGCTACCTCTTTCCAGGGCACCCCGTCTTCGCCGCGGGCGGCGGTCGATTTGCGCACGGCGACGCCGGGACTTTCGCGATCCGCATAGCCGCGATCGACGAAGGTGCGGGGCTGTCGCTGCGACGCGACGTGGCGTCCGAGCAAGTCACCCAGTCCCACATCGACGCCTGGGCCGACGGAGTGGTCGCAGTCCGTTTCCCGGAGGGCTCGAACCCTACGCCGGAGCAGGTCGCCCGAATCCGCGACGGATGGAGCAGCGGTCCCGCCGCGGAGAGGCTCCCCTTGCTGCGCTCCCTGCGCTTCGACGCCGAGGGCAACCTGTGGGTGGAGCCCTTTCACATGCTGGGCGCAGAGCCGCCGTCCCACCAAGTCTTCGCCCCCGACGGTACGTGGCTGGGATCGGTGGCGCTGCCCTCTGGGCTGGATCGCGGGTTCAACCCCGACATGGCCCCCGGGCTTCGGATCGGCGCGGACTACGTTCTGGGCGTGTGGCGGGACGACATGGACGTGCAGCGCGTGCGGTTGTACCGGTTGGAGAAGCCGCGGTAAGTCACGGGCATTCGGCTGCGGCGTCGGGAGGCGCCGACCCCCTCAAGGAGCTGCCGACCCCCTCACATCAGCCGGTCCGCCAACCCTTCGATCATGTCGCGTGCGGCCACGGTGCGCCGCCATGCCCGTCGGATGCCGGATGCTCCGTAGTGCGCCCCCGCGAGCTGGCCGTAGATCGCGCCGGTGGTGTCGGCGTCGTCGCCCAAGTTGACGGCCCGCAGCAGGCCGTCGTCGAAGTCCCGCGACCGGTCGAACGCCCAGAGGGCCGCCTCCATCGACTGGACCACGTAGCCGGTGCCCCTGATCTCCGGCGGTTCCTTTTCCTTGAACGATCCGCTGGCGATGCGGGCGATTGCCGGCGCGAACGAACTCTGATCCCACGTGCAGTCCGTGCAGTCCTGCGGCGAGTACCAGCCGGCGAGCAGGGTCTCCTTCGCAGCGCCGTTCAGTGCGCCCACCAGCAGCGCCGCATAGTAGCGGCAGGCGTCCACGGCTTCCTCGGCGGCGTGAGTCGTCTTGGAGCTGGCGGCGGCGTGCTCCACAGCCTTCCGGGGGTTGCCTGCGAAGAACATGGGGACGGGCGCCAGCCGCATCAGCGAGCCGTTGCCGGCGGTCATGGGGTCCGTCGATCCGGCCCACGGGTTGCCCGTATCCCTGAACTTGGCGAGAGCGGTCCGTGTTGTGACTCCGATGTCCGGCGGCAGCTCGCCGCGGGGGGTCATGTAACCCTCCCAGAGCCACCGCGAGTACCGGTCCATCTGATCCTCGGCGTCGAAGCCGTCGCGCTCGACCAAGCTGTCCGCCAAGCAGAGCGCCATCGAGGTGTCGTCGGTCCACTCGCCGGGACGCAACCTCCACGGGCCGCCGCCGGTCATCTCCTCGACGGGCGGGAAGGTGCCGGGAGGCTTGAACTCGACCTGGGCCCCCAGCGCATCGCCCACGGCCAGCCCCAGCAGGCAGCCGCGATATCGATCCTGCCGCGTCATGCGCCCGTCCCCCGATCCTGCCGCGTCATGCGCCGTCGGTCAGCGCCGCCAGCACCGGGGCCACAGCGCCTTCCGCCAGCGCCTCCAGCTCGTCGGCGGTGCGGTTCTGGACTGGATGCGCCACCCACGCGATTGCGGGCTCGAAGCCGAGGGAGCGGGACTGGTGGGCGGCCGCGTCCCGAAAGGCGGTGGTCGCTACCAGCACGCCGGGCACGCCCCGGTCGTCCAGCTCCTTGATGTCATGCAGACCGCATGATGTGCAGGAGCCTCAATCGGCCAGCGCCTCCACCACTACGTCGGCGCCGCGTGCGATATCTGCCAGGACGGCTGGCGTGGCGGGCTTGGCGTTGGTGGGCTTGGCGAAGCGGCGGGTGACCACGCCTCGGGCTTGAAGCCGAGCCTCCAGGTGGTCGAGGAACTCGTCGGAGCGGGACTTGCCCAGGTCGAAGAGGCCGACGGTGCGGCCCTCCAGAGAGGTTGGCGGAGCCACGCGCGGCCGGACAACGGGGGCGGCCTCGGAGGTGGGATCGTGAAGAAGCGTGGGGTAGGTCATTCGTCGATCTCTTTGGTGACGGGGTGGGATTCCTCATGGGCGCGGCCGCCGGGCCAGCCCGCAAGGACGGCGGAGAAGAGGCCAGCGGGACCTCCGGCGCGCACCACGAGAAGGCCGCCATCGCGAAACTTGGAGACGATCTCTCCGGCGCGGCAAGGCGGCACCCCCTCGGGCACGCCCCCGGCGCCGGCGACCACCTCCGAGCCCGGCCGCCTCAGCCGCTCGTGGAGTGCCGCCACGACCTCTGCGCGGCCCCAGCCCGCCTCGCGGTAGATGGCGTAGTGTTCGGGCGAGAGGACCAGCACGGCGGGCACCCATTCGCACAGCTTGGGGTGTCCCACCGCTTGGAGCGCCATCGCCAGCGATCGGGTCAGCTCGTCGGGAGTGCGGGAGCGCTGGTCGGTGATGCCCTGGATGCCGTCGCCGGCGAAGAGCGTGACGGCGCTGCGCCCAAGCCGTGCGCCTCGGGCGACCGAGAGCGGCTCCCAGGCCGGGTCCGATTCGTCTTCCGCGAAGCAAAAGGTGTACTTGCCCGGACCGCCCAGCGTCGCCCGATCGATCTCTCCGGGTCGGCCCCCGCCCACGTTGCGCACCACCAAGTTGAGGGCGCGGCCGATCGTCGCGTTCGCTCGGTTGCCCTGGCCCAGCGCGTTGAGCCCGGCGTTCATGCCGAGGTGCTGGGCGACGGGTCCGTTCACGATGACGACGGGGCTGGCGAAGCACGTGCTGCACGTCACGCCGTGCAGGGTGAAGCCCGGCTCCAGCGCGGCCTCCAGCGCCGCCAGGACCACGGGCATGTATTCGGGTCGGCAGCCGGCCATGACCGCGTTGATCGCCACTTTCTCCACCGTGCACGGCGCCATCTCCGGCGGCACCTGTCCGACGACTTCGTCCGGGCGACGGCTGGTCCCCTCCAGCATCCGCAGAATCCGCTCCGGCGTCGGGGGGACCACCGGAAGGCCGTCGGTCCAGCCCCGGTCGTAGCACGTCTCCACCGGGTCGGCGAAGGGGGGCGACTTGACCTCCCGGGAGCGGATGCTCGTCTCGCCGAAGCGCACTTGCAGCGTCTCCCGGACCCCGGGCTCCACGGAGCGCGAGCCGCAGCCGGGCTGGTGCTGGGGAAGGTCCGCTCCCAAGCCGTCCACTCCCGTCAGCTTCCGCCACTCGGCCCGGTTCCAGCCCACGACCCGGCCGGTCTCCACATCGCCCTCCCAGCGGACCAGGGTGGGTACGGTCTCGACCCCCAGCCGGAAGGAGCGCTCCAGCTCCCGGTCGTCGGCCTTGGCCACCGCGCCGCTCAGGAACGCCCCGTCGTCCTGCCAGTACGCGACCAAGCGACGCCCGGTGCCGGCGATCTCCGCCAGAATGGGGGCGACCAAGTGGCAGGTCTCGCATTCGTTTTTGACGACGGCTGTGAACGAAGTCATGACGGGGGAGGCCGGGGGAGGTGCTGCCGGGGAGGGTGGGGGTGCTGGTGGAGGTTCTGGCGGAGACGCATTGTGACTAGCCCGGCGGCCAGGGCAGCTCGACATCAAGTGCAGAGTGCGAATGTGTCAACCCGCCTTATTCATGAAGTCGTCGTTCGGTCGGATTTGTGGACGTGTGGGCGGCAGCGAGGCGCAGGCAGTGGAGGAATGGAGTCGATTTGAGGGCCGCGAGGGGGCAAGAGACGCTCGTGCGGCGTGTTCCGGCGGCCCTGGAAGTGCGCCGGAGGCACGCTGAACGCACGGGTGCGTCGGAGCGACCCCGGGGATCGAAGAAGGGAGCGGGCGCCGGGCGGCTCTCTCGTGCGGCTAGCCGCCGGGGTCCGGCAGCAGGGCCAGCTGCCGGGCGGCCAGCGCCCAGTGTCGGGCGGAGCGGCCCACGACCGCCGTCACGCGGCGTCCCGAGACGGTGAACCGAGCGGGCGAGCGCAGGACGCGCTCGAGCAGCCGTCGCAGGCTCCAGCCGGTCTGGGTGACCCGTTCCAGCAGCGTGCGCAGCACGTGCATGATCTGGTAGCCGAACAGTCCGACGAGCAGGCGCGCCTCGTTGCAGGCGAAGGCGTCGACGCTCGGGCTGCGCTTCGCGACCGGACGGCCCCGGTAGAAGCGCTTGGGCCGCAGCGACGACGACAGCGCGGGGTCCACCACGCTCTTCAGCTCGCCCATGTGGCCTTCGGCCTTGCCCCGCTTCCGGTAGAGGTCCAGCAGCGCGTCGGCGGGCATCTCGTCGGGCGACATCGACGTGATCAGCCAGAACCGGTCCGGAAACAAGTCGCCGGGCCGCTCCTTGACCACGCACACCACGCGCCGCGCCCGCGACCACGACCGGGCCCGGTAGCCCTCGGGCTCGTGGACCCACGTCCGCGGCTCGGCACCCGGCTCCGGCGGCTCGTCCCACATCGCCAGCGTCGCTTCGTCCACGGGCCGCTCGGCCATCCGCTTCAGCACGTCGTTCGTCTTGATCCGGGCCACGAACGGCGTGCCCCGCTCCTCGAGCCCCCGCATCAGCGGCTCGGCCGGGTAGCCCGCGTCCATCCGCACGATCGCCTTGCGGCAGCAGTGCCGCTCCACGCGGTCCAGCACCGCCAGGACGAACTCCTTCCCGCCGTCGGCCGTGTGGACCGAGCCCTTCCGCAGACGAGCGTCCAGCAAGTCGCCCGTCTCCGCCGCCGACGCCACCAGCGGATGGTACACCGTCGCGTGGAAGTAGCCGTTCCACTCGCTGCCCGGCTGTCCGCCGTGCACCTCGATCGGCAGGCTGTCCAGGTCCACCACCATCTGCGACAGCCGGCGCCCCCCGTTCTGCGCCCGCAGCCGCCAGCCCGCCATCCGCGCCAAGCCCTCCCGCAACACCTCCCGGTTCCGGCCCTGCGCCAGCCGCGCCGTCAGCCGCGACAGCGTGGGCTGCGACGCCAAGCCGCGCCCCTCGGCCAACGGCGTCGTGCCCGCTCGCCCGCTGGTCGCCAGCCGGAACGCCGGATCGTCCCGCAGCACCGTCGCGTCGTCGTGGTCCCGCCGGCCTTGCGCCGCCAGCAGGCACGCCGTCCGCACCAGATCGGCGGTCGAATGCCGAATCCGGCGCGGGTCCCGAGCGTCCTCGATGCGCTCGCTCAGCCAGCGGTCCACGCCGCTGGCGCTCAGCACCTGGCGAGCGAGCAGGACGCCCGCGTCGCCCGTCACCTTCTCCGGGCGGACCTCGACGCGGATCGACTTGTTGAACCGAAACGGGGAACTCACTATCTTCACCTCGGCGTTGCGAGCGGCAGGTCGCCGGTTCTTGGCGGTACACCTTGAACCTACTGGCCTCGCCGCCGCACGCCACCTCCCTCACACCACCTCTGGTGAATAAGGCGGGGTCAATAGACGCATGGGACTTGTCTGTGCCTACACTTGTGTTGGGATGGTTGGCAACGCGATTGTCAGCGATGCATGGTACCCTACAACTAACCCTCCATCGTCTCTGTGCACAAGTGCCGTGCCGCTCACAACACAGGAACGCCCTCGGCTGGGATCGACTGACCATCGGCCTTGATGCACGCTGGCTGAGGGAGTACCGTTCATCTTCGTCGCGGCGAGGTGCATCGGTGCCGTCGTCATCGCCGCTTTGGGTGCGTGCGACCATCACCAAGGGGAGGGAGTACATGAACTGGAGCCCAGCAATACAGGCCCTGGCGGCAGGACTTGGAGCAGCGTTGCCGGTGGCTGCGGCGATGGCCTGGGTGATCCGCAAAGTGTTCAGTCTCGGAGAATGGAAGGAGACCCTGGCCACCAAGGAGCATGTGGCCGCCATGCTACACGCCCTGCAGCAGGCAAACGACAAAGCCCACGCCGGGATCACCAAGCGCCTTGACGAGACGTGCGCGGAGGTGAGCGAACTGAAGTCCACCGTGGCGGTTCTGGCGTCCAGCGTGGAGGCCACGCGCACCGATGTTGGACGTATCCTTGACCACCTGTTGGACGCAAAGGAAACATAACCGGGCTGCTTCGCGGAGTACGGCGACCGCGCGGCGACCGCCTTGCCGCCGGACCGCCGCACTCCGCAAGATCGTTTACGGCCAACTTGCCCTACCCGAGCCAGTAGCTCGCCTTGATCATGAACACGTCTTGGCTCGGCTCTGCCAGCAGTGCGCTCACGTTGTCGCCCAGGGAGAATTGGCCGGTCTGGTCGTAGTGGTCGCGGCCCTGCGACCACACCAGGAAGATCGCTGATCCGGGCCTGTACTCCCAGCGCAAGACCGCGTTGGAGCGGAACTGCTTGAAGTTGAAGTCCGGGTTGCGGAAAGCGTCGGCGTTCCCGTCGCCGTCCACGTCGCCTTCTAGGGTCGAGCCGTCGCCGGAGGTCGTCACCGCTGCGAATCGTTCCGCGTAGCGGCTGGCCTGGGGGTCTGTGATCCGCTTGAACTCGTCGTAGTCGCCGGCGGATACGAAGGGTTGCGCGTACAGCTGCAACGACAGCGTCGGCGAGAACGTCCAGTCGGCGCGCATCGTCAGTCCCACCGTGGTCTGGTGGAGCCGTCCGAAGAGGTAGTGAGCGTCCAGCGCCCGAGCGTCCAGCGCCGCCTCGCCAAAGGCACCGAGGGCGAACCGCCGTACCCACTGCAAGTCCTCCACACGCCAGTTCACGGACGGGCCTGCCGACACCGTAGCCCGCGACGAAGGACGCCAACGCAGCGAAGCGCCGGTGCGGTAGTTCCACGAACCGCTCTCCGGGCGCAGCTGCCAGTTGTTGTTGCTCTGGAACGACAGTTGCTTGCGGGAATCCGACCAGAAGCCGAACCATCCGCCCCAAGAGCCGTCGCGACGCAACATGGGGCCGCCGCGGAGTGCCGTGTTGGTGAGCCCGCCCGAATTGCGCATCACGCCCATGTAGCCGCCCCAGAAGTTCTTCAGGGTGAAGCTGCCGTTGACGTTGCCGCCCATGTTGAAGTGCTCGCCGCCGAAGCTGTACGCGTCCCAGGCGTTCACGTTGAGGTTCCAGCGCTGAAACCGGTCCGTGGCCCGGTAGTGGTTGTAGCCCGCCCACAGCCAGGGGTTGATGAAGTCCGACTCGCGCATGAAGCCCAAGTCGTTTGCGTCAAAGCCGGGGGAGCGTGCGATGACGCCCGTGCCGTAGCGCCAGTAGCCGCCGGCGATCTTGGCGAACGACGCGTAGCCCGACCATCCTTCCAGCGATGTGAGGGCGGGGTCGAACTCGGTGTGGTCGGCGTCGGGCCGCTGGTAGTAGCGCGCGGGGGACCGTTGAGTGCGGGCGATGGCCTCTGCCGAGCCTCTCACCGTCGATCCGAGCAGGTAGCCCGACACCACGAAGCGGTCGTCGCCGAAGCGGTGCCGGGCGTCGAGTCCGCCGGCGTACGCCTGGTCGTGCAGGTTCAGCCCCCCCGCCGAGGCGCCGTCGCGAACCGTCCAGGTGGAGATCGCGCCCACCGCGCTCTTGCCCTCGCGGAAGTCCTTGCTGACGCGCCCCACGCCGTAGTGGGCGGTGGGCTCGACGATCTGGTCGTCCAGTGGGCCGTCGGCACCCACGCGCTGGGCCTTCTCGTTGCCGGTCAGGGCGTGCAAGAAGCCCAGCGACCAACCGGAGCGCCTCTTCCCGGAGAGCTTCATCGCGCCCAGGATGCGGGTCTGCTCCGGGGCGTCGGCGTAGGCGGCCGAAGAGACCCGGCCCTGCGGCGGGCGTCCGATCCGGCGCGAGTAGAAGAGTCCCTCGCTACTCATGTCGCCGTCGCCCTCCGAGAAGCCGAACGAGAAGATGTTCGCGCCCTCCACGAAGAAGGGCCGCCGCTCGGGGAAGAAGCTCTCGAAGGCGGTCAGGTTGACCTGCGCCGGGTCGGCCTCCACTTGGCCGAAGTCCGGATTGATCGTCACGTCCAGCGTCAGGTCCGTGGTGAGGCCGTACTTCACGTCGCCGCCCACCGCCGACGAGAAGTCACGAGGGTCGTAGAACGGGTTCGCCGCCTCGCCGGGTACGCTCTCCATGCGCAACAGGGAGTAGGGCAGTGCCTCCAGCCGCATGGGCGGGGACAGGTCGTGCAGCCCTTCCAGCTCGCCAAAGCGGGAGACCAGAGCGCCGTCGCCGCGTGAGATCGGCGCCCACAGACTCACCTCCAGATGGCGAGCGATCGTGCGCACGAAGTTGATCCCCCACGTCTGGCGCGCCGCCCCGTCGAAGCGCAGCTGCGAGTAGGGGATGCGGAACTCGGCCGTCCACCCCTGGTCGTCGGTGGTGGTGGCCACCTCCCACACCGCATCCCACGAGACGTCGTCCCGCACGTCGTCGTACATGTAGATGTCGCGCTTCACGCCCGCCGGGTTGACGGCGAAGCGGAACGCCGTGCGCCGGTCGTGGTAGCTGTCGATGACCACGTCCAGCCAGTCCGAGTGCGGGTCCTCGTCGCGCCGAGCCAGCCGCGCCTCGATGGAGTCCGGGGCGGTGTCGAACGCCCGCATGCCCACATAGACGGCGTCGTCGCCGTAGAGTACCCGGGCCTCCGTCCGCTGGGATGGCACCTCGCCCTCGTTGGGCTGGAAGACCACGAAGTCGCCGGCCGCCATCGCCGTCGCCCACTCGGCCTCGTCCAGCACGCCGTCGATGGAGGGCGCGGGTCCCGCCAGTCGGGTTGCCTGCAGGACCGGGGGCCGTCGAGACCCTCCCGACGGCGAGCCGCTGTCGCCCTGCGTCCCTTCCTGCTCCTGACCGATGGCGGGCGTCGCCGGGGACGCGGCCAAGCTCAACCCGACCGTCACCGCCGCCACCACCGTTGCCGCTCTCTTCCGCGCCGCCGCTGTCCCCCCCGTCCGCACCGCTCCCGTCCTCCTCACACGCGCCTCCCCTTGTCTGTTGTACGTCTATTTGGAATGCCGTGCGGTAGATTCCCTGCGCCCCGCACCGGCCAGTCGCCCCCCATTGACGGATGCAATGACGAGAAAGTTGCGAGCGCGCCCTTCAGTGGCCTCTCGGTTCTTCAAGGCCCACGGCCTCGGGAACGACTACTTGGTGTTCGACGAGGGGCCGGGGCCCGTCCTGTCGCCGGTGCTGGCCCGGCGGATCTGCAGCCGAAGAAGGGGTGTGGGGGCCGACGGGATCGTGGTGGCGGAGACGGTTCCTCCCGGTGCCGAGGCGCGGCTGCGGATGTTCAACCCCGACGGGAGCGAGTTCGAGCGCAGCGGCAACGGACTGCGGATCGCCGGCGTCCACCTGCGGCGCCAGGGGCGGGCGTCGGGGTCGGCGCCGTTTCCGGTGCGGGTGGGCGGCGACAGGGCGGGAGGGGACCGGGTGCAGCTGGAGGTGGCTGGGCCGGGTGCCGACGGTGCGTGGGACGTGCGGGTCGACATGGGACGTGCCCGCTTCCCCGACGGGCCGCCGTTCGTGGCGCCGGGGTGCTTGGGAGAGAGAGGACGGGTGGCGCTCCAACTCCCAGGCGGCGACCAGCCACGGCGGATCGAGGCCGTCCCCGTGGCAGTGGGCAACCCCCACGCCGTGATCTTCGGGGACGGTGCGCCGAGCGACGCCGATGTGGGGCGGCTCGGCCCGCTGGTCGCCGCCCACGAGGCGTTCCCGGAGGGCGCCAACGTCCAGTTCGCGTGGGTTCCCGAGGACGCGGCGCCGACCGACCCTGCCGTCCATGTGGAGATCTGGGAGCGGGGAGTGGGCCGCACCGAGTCGTCGGGAACGTCCGCCTGCGCGGCGGCGGTGGCGGCGGTGCGGGAAGGGAGGTTGCCGCCCGGTCCGATCCGGGTCGTCATGGCGGGCGGCGCCATGGAGGTGGATGTGGGGCGCGACTGGTCGGTGCGGCTGCGCGGACCCGTGGAGGAGGTCTGCGTGGGCGAGCTGTCGGCGGCGCTCCTGGCGAGACCTCCGGACGGCTCGGCCTCGGGCTCGCGCTCGGCCTCAGGTCCGCACCCGAGCCTGGAGCGCCACTCCGGCGGCTAGGAAGATCGCGTTGGGCGCCCAGGCGGCCCAGAAGGGAGAGAGCACCCCGGTCACCCCCACGGCGCCGAAGAACCGCATCAGGATCATGTAGAGGAGAGTGGAGCCCAGCGACGCGCCGATCCCGAACGCCGCGCCCCCCTTCTTCGCCGTCGTGGCCAGGGGAGCCCCGAAGATCACGATGATCAGCGTCGCGGCGGGGATCGACAGCTTCTGCTGCTGCTTGACCAGCAGTCCCCTGGGGTCGCCTCCGGAGCGCTCGACCGCCGAGGCGTGCCGACCCAGCTCGCCGTAGGACATCTCTTCCTCTTCCCGAGGCTCCTCCAGCAGCTCCTCCGGGGTGACGGCGAAGCGCACCGGGCGGTAGCGCTCGAAGGCGTAGGCCGTCTCGTGGCCTCCGGGCCGGACCAGGCGGAAGTAGCCCTCCTGGAAGGTCCATCCGGCCTCGTCGCTCCACTGGGCCTGCGACGACCACACGTGGCGGAGCGTCCCGTCGGCGTCGCGGCTCTCCATCAGCACGCCGTCCCGAATCAGCTGGTCGGAGACGTACAGCTGGCCGATCGTCAGCACCTCGTCGTTTTCGGTCTGGTGCACGAAGTTGCCACGCCACTCCCGCCGGACCTCCCGGTCGCCCAGGATCTCGGCTGCGCGACGGTTGGCCGACGGGACCACCGTGTCGAGCAAGAACGCGCCCGCCGTCATCACCGCCCCCACCAGCCACACGGGCACGATCAGCCGGTGAAAGGAGATGCCGCCGCTCTTGGCCGCCATGATCTCCCGGTGCGTGGTCATGGACTGGACGGTGAAGACGGCCGCCACCATCCCCGCCAGCGGCGCCGACCAGACGGCGAAGTGAGGGTACTGGAAGAGGTACCCCAGGACGATCTCCCCCATCGTCAGGGGCTCCTCCCGGTCCAGGTAGGTGTTGAACCGCTCCGAGAGGTCGCCAATGATCCACACTACCGGCAGGGACAGGATCGTCAGGATGAAGATGCCGGTGAAGGCGCTCCCGACCATCCGGTCGAGGATGCGAATCACGCCGCGTCTCCGCCCACGCCCGTGTCTCCGCCCACGCCCGCGATCCCGCCCGCGCCCGCACCCCCGCGCCTTGCCCTCTTCCGCAACAGACGGCCCACGGCGGCCGCCACCTCGCCCCAGGCGCCGCGTCGCACCGATCCGATCCAGCGTCCCATCCGCAAGACCATGAACAGCCCAATCGGCAGGAACACCAAGTTCGGCGCCCACATCGCCCAGAAGGGACTGGCGATCCCCCGGTCGGCCAGGTCCTCGCCGTTGTTCAGCGCGATCTGGTAGAGCGCCAGCACCAACGTGGCCACCACGATCACCAAGCTCACGCCCCCTCGGGGGAAGCGCACGGCCACGGGCAGCCCCACCAGCACGAAGACGATGCACGCCGACGCGATCACGTACTTCTTGTGCATCTCCACGGCGTAGCGGTTCGCCTCCGTCGCCGTCGTCGCCACCCGTCCGGCGGTGAACGCCGCCTCCTGGGTCACGCTCCGCAAGTAGTCGTCCAGGAGCAGTCCCCCCGTCCGGCGGTGCTGCGCCGAGAGCGAGCGCAACGAGTCCGACTCCGCGCCCGTGCCCAACGCCCGTTCCACCGCGCGACGCGTCCGCGCCCGCGATTCGCTCCGCAACGAGTCCTCCTCGGCCCGCTTGACCGCCGCCGCCGCCCGAAGCTGCGCCACCGACATCTCCCGGTCGCTCCGGTAGTCGCTGCCGTTCTCCTCGAAGAGGTTGGCCACGCCCCGAAGCACGTGGAGCTGCTCCGAAAAGCGGGTCTGCTCGAAGCTCCCCTCGTCGCCGCCTCCGCGTCCCCTTCCCACCTCGTACACGCTGCCGTCGTGGAGTCGGAGCTGCAGATCGGTGGAGAGCCGGTTCATGGCGACGGTGCCCCGAGCCGCGTACGTGGTCCGCCTGCCGCCGATCCCAGGGGTCATATCGTAGATCACCACGTCGGTCAGCTCTGACGATGCCGGGTCGATGGCGTTGGCCTTCAGGAAGTACGGTCCCATGCCGTCTCGGGCGTCGATCCGGTTGACCGCTCGCTCACGAAGCTGAAAAGTGGGACTCTTCTCGCGGATGGAGGATTGCAGGTTCTTGAGGCGGTGGTTGGCTTCGGGGAGGATCCAGTCGTTGAAGGCGTAGGTCGCGCCGCCCGCAAGGACGCCCATGATCAAGGTCGGAATCAGCAAGCTTCTCGGTCGCACGCCGCCGGCGGACATGGCGACGATCTCGCTGGCCGACGCCAGTTCGCCGAAGGTGTACAGAACCGCCACGAGGACCGCCATGGGCAAGGTCAGGGCGATGGTGTGGGGAAATGAAAGCAACAGGGCTTCGCCGATGATCTCCGGCGGTAGGCCCTTGCCCGCCAAGTCGTCCAGCAGCCGGGCCACGGCGTTCACGAAGAGCAGCCCCGTGAGCAGGACGAAGGAGAAGGTGAAGGGCCCGGCGATGGAGCGGATCAGGTACCGGGTCAGGATCTTCATGGCCGAGTCGTCGGGCGAGCGGTTGGGTCTGTCGTCGGGCGAGCGGTTGCGTCTTCCCTGGGCGAGTCTTCCCTGGGCGAAAGGTAACGGTTGCGGGTCGGACGGCCCCGACGCCACGGCATGACGCTCTCCGGCCGCGCTGGCATGACGCTCTCCGGGTCGCTGCTTCCGACGGCGATCGCCTTGATGGCGTCCCTCTCCCATCCGACGTCGGGAGAGGCGGCCACCGTTGCCGGGAGGAGCACCTGGGCCCCTCCGACCTGGGCCCCTCCGGCGGCCGACACTGTCCTCTGGCTCATGCCCCAGCTTCGGCCTTCGGACCGATCGCTGCTGGACCCTCCGCCTCCCCCGACGCCCAACGTGCTCCTGGGGCTGGCTCGCATTCCCGTGACGCGCTGGGACCCGGAGCCGGGCGCCCCCCGACTGGGCGTCTTCGGGCGGACGATCGGCCTCGGAGACGTCCCGCCGCCCCTTCCCGCCACCGGCGTCGCCCGAGAGCTGGCCCGCACCGCAAGACCCGACGGGAGGCCGCGCCCCGCCCAAGAGGTCGCCCGCATCCGCACCGAGTACGCGGACCTGGGGTTCTCGCTCCGGGGCTCGGGCCAGCTCGGGGGCGACTGGACGCGCTACCGCCCCTGCGATGAAACCGTCCAGGTCACCTGCGAAGTGTCGCTCCTCCCCCGCGTCCGGCCCGACGTCCAGTTCGCCGCCGTCGCCGACGGCTCGGTGCTCGACCGGGTGGTGGTGGACGTGGACTACGACCAGGCGCGGGAGTTCGCGGGCGCCAACCGGGTCAACATCCGCTACCGGGGGAAGCCCGGCGAGCTCCTCCAGCGCTTCGAGGTGGGCGACGTGCGCTTCGACCTGCCGCCGTCCCGCTTCCTCCGCGAAGGCGTCCCCGTCGGCAACTTCGGCTTCCAGGCGGCGCTCCAGGCCGGGCCCGTGGATGTCCAGTCGGTGTGGGCGCAGCAGGACGGCGAGGTCACGTCGCGGCGCTTCCGCCTGGAGAGCTCGGGCCGCGCCTTCTCCCGCACCGACACCCTGGCGCTGGACGACGCCGACTACGTGGAGGGCCAGTTCTTCTTCCTCTTCGACCCGGCGGCGTTCTTCGACCACCCTCACGTGGACGTGCTCTCGCTGGTCCCGTCGGACGCTCCTCCCGGCGTCGCCCCGGGCGCCGACCCGATCCAGCTCTACCGCTCCGAGACCAGCCTCTTCTCTCGCCAGCAGGTGGAAGGGTACATCCAGGCCGACGCCACGGCGGGGGAGGGCGAGAGCGCGGTGGTCGAGTCGGCGTGGTTCCGCTACCTGCAACCGGGCCAGGACTACGTGGTGCACCCGAGCGGCCTCTGGGTGGTCCTGCGGTCGCCCCTGGGACCCGGCGAGATGCTGGCCACCACCTACGTCACGGCGGCAGGCGACACGGTGGGCACCTACAACCCGGAGCGGACCCATCGGCGCGGCGGCCGGCCCCGCCTCAAGCTGCTGAAGGCGTCGGCGGCCCAGCACCAGCCTGGCCGGCCCACATGGCGCACCGAGATGCACCAGGTCTACCGCGTCTCTTCCTCCGACGACGTGGACCCGAGCTCGGTGGAGCTGGTGATCTCGCTGGGAGAGGAGAGCGCGGGCCGAACGTTCGCCCGCCGGTCCAACGGAGACGACGTGACTTGGCTGCGGCTCTTCGGGCTGGACGAGGAGTCGCCCGCCGACCGCCTGGACGCTTCCCACCTCTACCGGCCCTCCCAGGACTCCTTCGAGGACCTTCCGCCCGTGTCGGGGACGTTCGTCGTCTTCCCCACGCTGGAGCCCTTCGCCGACCCGCCCCCCGCCCGCCGATTCTCTCTGGGGAGCGCGGAAGCCCGTCGCATTCTGGCCGACAACCGGAACGAGCGCATCTACCGCGACGCCGACCCCTTCGAGCGTGAGAACAGCGGCGTCTTCCGGCTCAACCTCTCGTACGAGGTGCGGGGGACGGGACCCGTCTCCTCATTCGTCCTGGGAGCGGTGGGGATCCGCGACGGAACGGAACGGGTGCTCCTGGGCGACCAGGTCCTGGTGCGGAACGTGGACTACGCCATCGACTACGACGTGGGCCAGCTCGTGCTGCTGGACCCGGAGCGCCTCCTGGCGGCGAACCCGGGACGGGTGGTGGAGGTGTCCTGGGAGCAGCGAAGCCTCTTCCAGGTGGCCCCCACGTCGGTGTTCGGCCTGAACGCGCGCTACGACCTGGGCGAGTACGGACGGATGGACCTGACGGGCCTCTACCAGACCGAAGGCCAACTGGTGCGCCGACCGCAGCTGGGGCTGGAGGCGGCCGCCGTGGGCCTGGGAAGCCTCAACGCCGAACTGGCCTTCGACGCGCCGCTCCTGACCCGCTTGCTGGAGGCGGTCCCTGGGCTGCGCACAGGCGGACCGTCCGCGGTTCGACTGTCGGCGGAGACGGCGGTGTCGCTCCCCAACCCCAACACCCAGGACGAGGCGTACCTGGACGACTTCGACGCCCTCAACACCCGTCCGCTCTCGGTGCGGAGCCACGACTGGCGCCGGGGGAGCCGCCCCGCGTACCTGGACGGCGCCGAGGAGGCGCTGCCGCCGGACCCGTCTCACACCAACCTGGCGGTCCTCACCTGGCAGCACGCCTGGATCGAGCAGACCGCCGCCGGCGACAGCCTGGGCGTCTTCGAGGGGTTCAACCCGTCGGCGGAGATCGACCAGCAGATCAGGATCACCGGGAGCGCAGTGCGAGAGCCGGGCCTCTTCGTGCGCTTTCAGCCCGAGAGCGGGGACCAGGAGGGCCCGACGGCGTGGTCGTCGATCACGACGGTGCTGAGCCCCACGGGGACGGACCTGACCAAGTCCGACTTCGTCGAGTTCTACGTCCGCGACGGCGACTTCCTGCAGCTGGTGCTCGACGTGGGCGTGGTGAGCGAGGACGCCTTCTTCGCCGACACCACCGGCGCCGTGAGCGGAGTGAAGCCGGGGACGGGCGCGCCTTGGGGGCTGGGGCGGCTGGACCAGGAGGCCGATCCGCGGCGGGGCGAGGTGTGGGGCAACGTGGCGGACGGCCGAGGCGTGTGGGGCGAGGACTGCTTCGCCGAGCGAGCCCGGGTCTACCCCCTGGGCGACCCGAACGCCAACTGCACCCGTGGCAACGGACGCCCCGACTCGGAGGACCTGGACGAGGACGGCAACCTGGACGTGCTGGAGCGCTACCGCCGCTTCGTGATCCGGCTGGACGGATCGTCCCGCTTCCTGGCCCGCGACCGCCAAGAGACGGGGACGGCGTTCCGCCTCTACCGAGTCCCTCTCCGCGATCCGGCGGGGCTGGACGTGGGCGGCGCGATCTCGGAGGCCGAGCTGCGGGCGGTGCGCCACCTGCGCCTCACGGTGACGGGCCGTCGGCGCGACTCCTTCGTCCTGGCGCGAGTGGGGATCGTGGGCTCCACCTGGATCAAGCGCGGCTCTTCCGGCGTGCTGCGGGGACTGGCGGGCGACACGGCGGCGGTGGCAGGGCGGGTCGAGGTCGGCCCCGTCTCCAAGCTCACCGAGGGCGACGGCTACGCCTCCCCCCCAGGCGTCGTCGAGGAGCTGGACGACCCGGCGGCGGCGTTCGGCGGACAGGGGATCGAGTTCAACGAGCGGTCCCTCTCCATCGCCTTCGAGGATGTGGAGGCGGGCGACCGGGTGGAGGTGTACAACCGCTTCCCCCAACGGCCCCGCGACTTCCTTTCCTACCGAGAGGCTCGGCTGTGGACGCTGGCCAGAGGCGACTTCGGGGTCCACCTGCCGTCGTGGTTCTTCGTCAAGATCGGAACCGACGACCGCAACTTCTACCTCTTCCGCACCCGCCTGGACCGGACGCCGGCGCATCGGGGGGTGCGTGCGGGAGACTGGCTGCCGGAGGTGGTGATCGACTTCGAGCGCTGGCTGGGTCTGCGACAGCGGGCCGAGGAGATGCTGGCCCTGGAGCCCCGGTCGCCCTCCGACCCGCCCCTGGTCCTCTGGTCGCCCGACTCGGCCTACGCCGTGGTGATGCAGGACCGAGGGCGGGCGCCCAACTTGGCGTCGGTGCGCGAGATCGGGATGGGAGTGGCCAACGAGACCGGCGCGCCGATCTCGGGCGAGGTGTGGGTGGACGAGCTGCGGCTGGGGCGGGGCATCGGCGACGCCGGCGTGGTGGGCGCGTTCGACGTGGAGGTGGACGGCGGCGAGTTCCTGCGCTCCCGGGCGTCGTACCGGCGGCGGGGCGGGTTCTTCAGGCAGCTGCGTGCGGGACCCACCTTCCGCAACGAGCGCTCCCTGGACCTGGGCGCTACCCTGCAGCTGGGACGCTTCGCCCCCGAGTCGTGGGGGTTGGAGGCGCCGCTGTCGGTCAGCCACCAGCGAGAAGCGGAGACGCCCCTCTTCCTCAACCGTAGCGATGTGCGGGCGGATCGCCTGGAGGGGCTCCGCGCCCCGGCGTTCGACTTCACCCGACTCGACTTCTCCCTGCGCCGCCGAGGACCGGCGGAGGGCGGGTTCTGGAAGGCGGCCCTGGACGGCTTCGACGTTCGGGCGGGCGTCCAGCGCACCTCCCTGCAGACAATCACCGCCGAGAGCGACGGCAAGGGGGCCGATGTGTTCGCCGGCTGGTCCGCCGCCCCGGACCGGCAGGACTTCCCGCTCTTCCCCGGCTGGGCGGGCTCGGCGTTGCGCGCGCTGCTGCCGGCGTTCTTGGAGGACAGAGTGGCCGGCGCCCGGCTGCGCTGGACCCCGGAGAGCGTCGCCGTGGACGGGGACTACGTGCGGCGCGACCTGAGCACCGCCCGCTTCGACAGGATCGTGCGCACTCCCGCCGACAGCGCGGCAACGGCCCGGGACGCGCCCCGGCGCCTGCTGTCGGCTTCGGCCCGGATCGGTCTGCGGCCCTTGGAGTCCCTCACTGCAGAGGCGAACCTGACGAGCGGCCGGGACCTGCTGGACGTGGCGCGGCTCTCGGGCGAGCCGGAGGTGCGACGCCTCTTGGAGCAGGAGCGGAGGCGGCTAGGGGGAGTGGACCTGGGGTGGGAGGTGGACCGGCGGCTCGCCACGCGCCTGGCCTACCAGCCCCGCCTGGCCGACTGGGCCCGCGCCTCGGTGCAGGTCAGCACTCTCTACCTCTCGGAGCGCAACCCGGAGCTGACCGGACGCCGCCCACCGGGCGCGGCGCGGGCGGTGGCGGGCGCGCCGCGGGCGGACACGGCCCTTGCCCTCTTGCGGAACGCCGGCGCGCAGCGGGACGTGTCGGCCCGGTTCTCCCTGGACCCGGGCCGGATCGGACGGGACGGCGCCGAACGGGGTGCCTTCATGGCTTGGCTGCGGCACTCAGCAGATCCGCTGACACTGACTTGGTCCAGCGGCGTGGCGTCCCGCTTCGACCGGGATCCGGTGAACCCCGGCGCCGCCTACGAGCTGGGTTGGGGCAGCCGCGAGCGCTTCCTTCGGATCGGCGCCGACACCGCCGCCACCCTGGGGGAGCGGGACCGGCTGAACGTGCGCGGCGGCTTGCGCCTGCCGGGCTCCGCGTCGGTGCGCCTGGCCTACGACCGCTCCCTGGGCGAGACGCTGGACATCCGCTCCGACCGAGACGTGCTACGCCGGGTGTGGCCCGATGTGCAGGCCGAGATCGCCGGCTGGGAGCCGCCCGGCTTCCTCGCCGCGGCGGTGGAGCGGGTGTCGTTGGGCTCCGGGTACCGTCGCGAGACCCGGATGCTCACCTTCGGTGCCGAAGCGCGCCAGGACCGCTTCCGCGAGGACCGGGAGGTACCGCTTTCGGCTGCGCTGGCCTTCCCGGCGGGGATGGACGTGTCGTACCGCGGGTGGCTGAACCGGGGCGAGAGCGCCGATCCCACCGGCGACACCCGGCGCGAGAGCAGCCGCCACGCCGTCGTCGTCTCCCTCCGCATCCGCTCGCCGCTTCGGACGTTCCGCGATCGGGGCGCGCCGATGCGAGTCGCGTTGGACATGGGCTACCAGGACGAGGTGCAGTGTCGGGTCGCAGTGCCGGGCGGCCCGTGCGTCTCCTTCATCGACCAGCTAGAGCGGAGCGCGTCCCTCTCCTTGGACTCCCAGGTGCGCGACTACCAGCTGGGCGTGCGCCTTCGCTACCTCGACCGCCGCTCGTTCGTCGGCAGGCTCGCCGGCACCACCCAGTTCCAACTCTACGTCTTCGGCCGGTTCGTACTCCATCCAGGCGTCTTCGCCGGCCCCGAAAATTAGTCCCATCCAGCTATCCAAACGCCCCTTCCGCGTCGCCAAACTCTAGGAAGTAGCCCGTCACGGCGGTCCGAGCAGCCCGTCACGGCGTCCGAGTAGCCCGTCACGGCGTCATTCGGGAAGGGGAAGATGACTGAACGAGAACGCAAGAGCATGTCGCGGGCGGCTTTGCTGCTCCTGGGCGCGGCCGCCATCCGCTTCCTCGCGTCGCCGGGGGCCCCGGATCCGCCGCTCGAAGACCGTCCGTCGATCACCGACAGCCTCCTTGCTGCTGGCGACTCCGTGGCTCAGGAGAAGGCTCGGCGGAGCCGGCCGCTCGAACCCGGCGAGAAGATCGACCCCAACACCGCCAGCGAGGAGGAGTTGGATCGACTTCCACGAGTGGGAGCGTCGATCGCCCGGCGGATCGTGGAGGACCGGGAGGCAAACGGTCCCTACGTCTCTGTTGCGGACTTGGCCCGCGTGCCCGGCCTAGGCGCACGGTCGGTCGAACGGCTCTCGCCCCACCTGGCTCTCCCGCCCGCGCACCCGACCTTGCTCCCGTCCCGCCCGTCCCGTGCGTCCGGCTTGTCCCGCTCGTCTCCCTCGCCCTCCGCCCGCGCGAGTACTTCCGCCCGTGCGGGTACGCCTGTCGTCCCGACACCGGGCCCTCCGGGCGCACCGGTCGACCTGAACCGCGCCACCGCTCGGGAACTGCAGGAGTTGCCAGGAATTGGCCCGGCCTTGGCGGAGCGGATCGTCGCATTCCGCACCGAGCGTGGACCCTTCGCCAAGCCCGAGGAGCTGATGGAGGTGTCCGGGATCGGCGCCAAGACCTATGCCCGGCTCGCTCCCCTGGTGACCGCCCGCCGCTGACCTTCCGTCGCTGACCTTCGGTCGCAAATCCCTGTCTACGGACCCACCCATCGCCGACCATCCACCTCCGACCGCCACCACGGCAAGGAGCCCTCGTGACAAGCTCGTCCACTGCGCCCCTGGACCTGGACGCCCTCCTCCGCGAGATGGTCCGGCGCGACGCCTCCGACCTGCACCTGACCGCAGGGCGCCGTCCCCAACTGCGGATCAACGGCCGACTGACCGACAGCGAGTGCCCGACTCCCCTCGCCTGCGACGACCCGCGTCGCCTGGCGATCACGCTGATCGACGAACGGCAGCAGAAGCGACTCGACGCCGGTGCCGAGATCGACTTCGCCTTCGGGGTGCGCGACCTGGCCCGCTTCCGAGGGGCCTGCTTCCGGGAGCAGGGTCGAGTCGCCGTCGTTCTTCGTCGCATTCCCCACGACCCGCCCCGCCTCGGCGATCTGGGGTTGCCGCCCGCGGTGGCCGCCTTCGCCCATTTGCACCGTGGCCTAGTGCTCGTGACCGGCCCTTCGGGCTCGGGAAAGTCCACGACCCTGGCCGCCCTGGTCGACCGCATCAACCGGGAGCGCCCGGGCCACATCCTCACGGTGGAGGACCCAATTGAGTTCGTCCACCCGCCACAGCGGTGCGTCGTCAACCAGCGAGAGGTGGGCGCCGACACCCGATCGTTCTTCGCCGCGCTCAAGCACGCCCTCCGCCAGGACCCGGACGTGATCCTCGTGGGCGAGATGCGCGACATGGAGACCATGAGCACCGCCTTGGCCGCCGCCGAGACGGGCCACTTGGTGCTCGCAACCCTCCACACCAACTCGGCGGCCGAGTCGGTCAACCGGATCGTGGACGCCTTCTCGGCCCAGCGGCAGCCCCAGGTCCGCACCCAGCTGGCTGCGGTGCTCCAGGGAGTCGTCACCCAGCTCCTGCTGCCCCGTGCGGGAGCGACCCGGCGTGTGGCAGCGGCGGAGGTGATGGTGTGCACGCCGGCGGTCCGGGCGGTGATCCGCGACGACCGGGTCCACCAGATCCAGTCTCTTATGCAGGCGGGCCGCAAGCACGGGATGCAGACCCTCAACGACTCCCTCGCCCGTCTCTACCTCAACGGCGAAGTCGAGCTGGAGGACGCCCTCCGCCACAGCGAGGACCCGTACGGCCTCCTGCGGGCGGTCGGCGAGCCGCCCCCGGAAGGGTTCGTCCTGCTGGAAGGCATGGGAGGCCGGTCGTGAAGCGCGTGCCGAACCGAGAGGTGGTGGTGTTCACCCGCCTCTTTGCGACGATGGTCGGGGCGGGCCTGCCGATCGTTCGGAGCCTGGATGTGCTTGCCCGCCAAACGGAGAACAAGACCCTTCGGCGGGTGATCCAGGCGATGATCGCCGACGTGGAATCGGGGAGCACCTTGGCGGGAGCGATGCGCCGCCACCCCCGGGTCTTCCCGGACCTGAGCGTGGACATGGTAGTCGCGGGCGAGGCCAGCGGTGCGCTGGACACAATCCTGCTCCGCCTGGCCGACTACCTGGAGAAGAACGAGGCGCTTGCCCGCAAGGTGCGGAGCGCAATGGTCTACCCGGCGATGATCGTCGCCGTCTCGGTCCCAGCCGTGGTGGTGATGCTGCTCTTCGTGGTCCCCACCTTCGAGGAGATGTTCGCTTCGGCCGGCGTGGCGCTCCCGGCGCCCACTCGCCTGGTGATCGGCGCCTCCGGAGCATTGAAGGAGTGGTGGTGGGCGCTTCTGGGACTCGTCCTGGTGCTGGCGGGAGCATCCAGGCACGCTTGGGGCACCGTCGGCGGGCGACTGGCGGCGGACCGCTTCCTGCTGGGCGTGCCCGTGGCGGGCGCCGTGGTCCGGAAGGCCGCCGTGTCCCGCTTCACCCGGACCCTGGGGACCTTGGTGGCGTCCGGCGTCCCGATCCTGGAGGGCCTGGAGGTGACGGCCAAGACTGCCGGCAACCGGGTCGTCCACGATGCCGTCATGAAGGCTCGCGCGTCGATCGCTGGCGGCGACACGATCTCGGGTCCCCTCGCCGAATCGGGCGTCTTCCCGCCCGTGGTGGTGCGGATGATCCACGTCGGCGAGCAAACGGGGGCCCTGGACAAGATGCTTGCCCGGGTCGCCGACTTCCACGAGCAGGAGGTGGACACCGCCGTGGCGTCTCTCCTGTCCGCCGTCGAGCCGGCGATGGTCGTCGTTCTCGGGTTGGTGGTCGGCGGCATGATCGTCTCCCTCTACCTCCCGATCTTCGAGATGATGAGCGCCGTCGGGTAAGGGCGGCCCTCCGGTGCTAGCGCCGACCCACGCCTTCGTTGCGCGTTCGCCAGCTTGTTCCTAGCTTGATGTGTTCGCACGCCCCTTGCGACCACTCGCCAACCCACCAGGACACAGCCAACCCACCAGGACACCGGAGAAACCATGTCTACCCCCCCCCCCCCCCCGAATTCCGTGACGGCCGGCTCCATGGGCGACGCCGACCACTCCGCGCCGCAGCCGCAGCGCAGGCCGTGGGCCGCGCCCCGGCTGGCATCATGGGGTCGTGAGGTGATCCTCGGCCACGATAACCTGGGGCCAGACTCGTACAGCAACCCGTGCGGCTCCCCCTGTTCACCGACCTGCCCCCAGACTCTCTGCCCGGGCGCTCCGCAATACACGGGGTCGTAGGCCGAGCCGGGCAGGTCACATACGAGTGCGAAGGCCCCGGCCAGTAGTACCCCTTTAACGGCAGACGGGCCTGACGTGACGGACTTGACCTCGCGCCTGTCGGGATCGACGTCGGACTCAGAAGTCCTTCCACACGTCTACGACCGCTTGGCCCAAGACCGACGCCGAAACGGGATCGCGTGGTGGCCGCTCGGCACCAGCTATCTCGCCGATCCCTACCCGACCCTTCGTCGCTTGCGCGAGACAGGGCCGTGCCTCCGCTGCACCCTGACCGGGGGCGTCCTAGTGACCAGCTACCAAGAAACGGACCGCGTTCTGCGCGACTACGATGCGTTTCGCCGCGCCATGTCGACGACAACTACTAGCTCCGAGCCGCCGGAGCACACGCGCCTGCGACGCTTTGCCAGACGGGCGTTTACTCCGTTGGCGATGGAGCAGATGGAGGACTACATCCGTGCAACCGCGCACAAGTTGCTGGATCGGGTTGCCGACCAAGACGTCTTCGACTGGATGTCCGTTCTCGCCAGGCCGTTGCCCGTGTGGGTCCTCGGGCGAATGGTCGGGTTGCCCGAAGACGACATGGCACTCTACAAGAAATGGAACGAGATCGGTCGCTACCGGCAGGACGGCTATCTGAGGCGAATGGACTGGCTCCGTGAGTCCACACCCTCGAGAGAACATCTCCGCCAGTGGCTCCGCACCAAAGCGCTCTTCGCCCGTCGCATCGCCCGCCTGATGGAGGAACGCCGCTCCGAGCCCCGGGACGATGTGGTGTCCAGGCTGGTCGAAGCGGACAGCCAAGGGGACCGGCTCACCCATGAGGAGGTGGAGACCATGTTGCAGGTTGGGCTTCCTAGTGGCAACAAGCCGACCACGAACTTCATCGGCAACGGCTTGCTGGCGCTGTTGCGCCATCCGGAGCATATGCGGTTGTTGCGCGAGCGACCCGAGCTCCTTGCCGACGCGGTCGAAGAGCTGTTGCGCTACGATGGGTCTCACGTGTTCCAACGCATAGCTGCCAGGGACACCGAAATTGCCGGCACTCCGGTCGCAGCCGAATCCCAGGTGACCCTGCTCGTCGGCGCGGCCAACCGGGATCCAGAGCGTTTTGAGCGACCGGACGAGCTGGACTTCGCCCGCGCCGACAAGCGCCACTTGTCGTTTGGGCGCGGCGTTCATCACTGCCTGGGAGCTCGGCTGGCCAGGCTGGAGGCCCGTGTCGCCTTTGAGGTCCTTCTGGAGCGGTTTGCCGATGTCCAGCTTGACGACTCTCGACCGCCGGTGTTCGGCGGCGTTATGCCGCGAGGACCGAAGCGCCTGCACATACGAGTGCGAAGGCACCGGCCAGTGGTGCCCGACGGCCAGTGAAGCCGAAGAGATCCTCGCCGACGCATCCGGTGCTGGACTAGAAGGTGTCCGCCGTGAGAGCCGTCTTCGTACGCCACGGCCCGCCTGCCGATCGGGTCGAGGCCATGTCGGGCGCCTTGCAGGGGTTCGGCGCGCTCGCCGCGGGACGGTTCATCCGCTTCGTGGAAGGGAGGCCGATAGCCCTCGTGGCCCCAGTGAGCAACAGATCGCGCTTGCTCGGCCGTCAGGTGGCGTTGCCAGTCTCCTGTACGGCCCGAGCGGAAGAACCGTCGCGACATTGGGGGGCGTTCGCGGAAGCCGTCGCGCTCTTCGGCCTCCTGCAACCGTGTGAAGGCCGCGAAATCCACGGCGCGCCCAATCCGGTCTTCGTCGTCCCCGGTCAGCCCAAGGAAGCGCACCAGCTTGGCGAGTTGGCGGGCCGCGTCCGCGCAAGCAGGTCTTCACAACGCAACACGAGCACGGGGAACGGCGCTCCGGTCCAGCTCTCGACGTGGGTGGACCAATCCCACATGCGCTGGCGCACCTGGTCGGCGGTCCTGCCCCCTCCGGTTGCGGGTTCGCCGACTTGTTCCTAGCTTAGCTTACCAGGACACAGCCAACCCACCAGGACAGGAGAAAACCATGCCCCCCCCCCCCCCCCCGAATTCCGTGACGGCCGGCTCCATGAGCGATGCCGACCACTCCGCTCCTCAGCCGCAGCGCAGGCCGTGGGCCGCGCCCCGGCTGGCATCGTGGGGCCGTGGAATGATCCTCGGCTGCAGTAACCAAGGGCCAGACTCGAAGGGCCCGCTGTGCGGATCCCCCTACACGACGTTTAGCCAGACCAAGTGCCCGGACGCCCCGAACTACCACGGGTCGTAGGCCGAGCCGGGCACGTTCCACGTCCCTGATGGACGAGGGCGAAGTCCTCCCGCACGTCTACGACCGCCTAGCCCAAGACCGGCGCCGAAACGGGATCGCGTGGTGGCCGCTCGGCGCCAGCTACCTCGCCGATCCCTACCCGGGCCTTCGTCGCTTGCGCGAGACCGCGCCGTGCCTCCGTTGCTCGCTGACCGGGGGCGTCCTGGTGACCCGCTACCGAGACGTGGACCGCATTCTGCGCGACTACGAAGGGTTTTCTCTACATCGTGCAGGCCAGCCACGGAACCGCCCGGCCGCGATCTTCAGCTCCGACCCGCCGGAGCACACGCGTCTGCGACGCTTTGCCAGACGGGCGTTCACGCCTGGACGAATGGCGCAGATGGAGGACTATACCCGAGCAACGGCGCACAAGCTGTTGGACCGGGTGGCCGACCAGGATGTCTTCGACTGGGTCTCCGTCCTTGCCAAGCCGTTGCCCGTGTTGATCATCGGCCACATGGTCGGGTTGCCGAGGACGACTATGGAGCTCTTCAAGGAAGCGATTGAGAGTCGCTACCACGATTCAGATTCGGACCACTATACGCACTCGATGGGCTGGCTCCGTGAGCCCACGCCCTCGAAGGAGCGCCTCCGCCTGTGGCTCCATACCAGAGTGCTCTTCACCCGACGCATTGCCCGTCTCGTGGAGGAACGCCGATCCGAGCCCCGGGACGATGTGGTGTCCAGCTTGGTCGAAGCGGACAGCCAAGGCGACCGGCTCACCGGTGAAGAGGCGATAGACATGTTGCACCTTGTGCTAAGCGTCGGGGCTGGGACGACCAGGGACCTCATCGGCATCGGCTTGCTGGCGCTGTTGCGCCATCCGGAGCATATGCGGTTGTTGCGGGAGCGACCCGAACTTATGGCGGACGCGGTTGACGAATTGTTGCGTTACGATGCGCCCGTGCAATTGGTCAGCCGCTTATCCGCCGAGGACACGGAAATCGCTGGCATTCCGGTTGCAGCCAAGTCCCATGTGACCCTGCTCTTCGGCGCGGCCAACCGGGATCCGGCACGGTTCGAGCGACCGGACGAACTGGACTTCGCCCGCGCCGACAAGCGCCACTGCGCGTTTGGGCGCGGCATTCATCACTGCCTGTTCGCTCGGCTGGCCAGGATGGAGGCCCGAGTCGCCTTCGAGGTTCTTCTGGAGCGGTTCGCCGACGTTCAGCTTGCCAGCTCTACGCCGCCAGCGTTCGCGCGCAAAGCCATGTTGCGGGAGTTGAAGCATCTGCACGTACGAGTGCGAAGGCCCCGGCCAGTGGCACCTCTGCAACGGCAGACGGCCCGACGTGACTATACTTGATCTCGCGCCTGTGGGATCGTCGTCGGACTCCGATGTCCTTCCCCACGTCTACGACCGCCTAGCCCAAGACCGGCGCCGAAACGGGATCGCGTGGTGGCCGCTCGGCGCCAGTTACCTCGCCGATCCCTACCCGGACCTTCGTCGCTTGCGCGAGACGGCGCCGTGCCTCCGTTGCTCGCTGACCGGGGGCGTCCTGGTGACCCGCTACCAAGACGTGGACCGCACTCTGCGCGACTATGAAACGTTCGCCTTGGCCACCCGCCAACAGCGGGAGCGCGCTGGCCCGTCGATGATTGGCACCGACCCGCCAGAGCACACGCGTCTTCGACGCTTGGCCAGGCGGGTGTTCACGCCTGGGGCGATCTCACAGATGGAGGAGTACACCCGAGCAACGGCGCACAAGTTACTGGACCGGGTGGCCGACCAGGATGTCTTCGACTGGGTTTCCGTTCTTGCCCAGCCGTTGCCCGTGTTGGTCATCGGCCGCATGGTAGGGTTGCCGAGGACGACTGTGGATATCTTCAAGGAAATGATCGAGAATCGCTACCAGTTGGAGTTCTATACGCGAGTTATGGGCTGGCTCCGTGAGCCCACGCCCTCGAAGGAGCGCCTCCGCCAGTGGCTCCGCGCCAAAGTACTCTTCACCCGCCGCATCGCCCGCCTCGTGGAGGAGCGCCGTTCCGAGCCCCGGGACGATGCGGTGTCCAGGCTGATCGAGGCGGAGGACCAAGGCGACCGGCTCTCCCATGAGGAGACGGAGGCCATGTTGCACGTTGTGCTCGGCGTCGGCAATGGGTCGACCAGGGATCTCATCAGCATCGGCTTGCTGACGCTGTTGCGCCATCCGGAGCATATGCGGTTGTTGCGAGATCGACCCGAACTTCTTGCGGACGCGGTTGAAGAGTTCTTGCGCTACGATGCGCCCGTGCAATTGGTCACCCGCATATCCGTCAAGGACACGGAAATCGCTGGCATTCCGGTCGCAGCCGAGTCCCATGTGACCCTGCTCTACGGCGCGGCCAACCGGGATCCGGCACGGTTCGAGCGACCGGACGAGCTGGACTTCGCCCGTGCCGACAAGCGCCATTTGACGTTCGGGCGCGGCATTCATCACTGCCTGTTCGCTCGGCTGGTCAGACTGGAGGCGCGGGTCGCCTTCGAGGTTCTTCTGGAGCGGTTCGCCGACGTCCAGCTTGCCAGCTCTCCGCCGCCAGCGTTTGCGCGCAAGGCCATGATGCGGGAATTGAAGCATCTGCACATACGAGTGCGAAGGCACCGGCCAGCGGCGCCCCTGCAGCGGCAGACGGCTTGACGTGAAGGACTTGACCTCGCGCCTGTCGGAATCGTCGTCGGACTCCGACGTTCTGCCGCACGTCTACGACCGCCTGGCCCAAGACCGGCGCCGAAACGGGATCGCGTGGTGGCCGCTCGGCGCCAGCTACCTCGCCGACCCATACCCGGACCTTCGTCGCTTGCGCGAGACGGGGCCGTGCCTCCGTTGCTCGCTGACGGGGGGCGTCCTGGTGACCAGCTACCAAGAGGCGGACCGCGTTCTGCGCGACCACGAGGCGTTTCCCCGCATGAGGTCTAGCGCCGAGCGCCCGCGTCTGCGACGTTTTGCCACGCGGGCATTTGCTCCTTGGGCGATGGAGCAGATGGAGGAGTACACCCGTGCAACCGCGCACAAGCTGCTGGATCGGGTTGCCGACCAAGACGTCTTCGACTGGATGTCCGTTCTTTGCCAGCCGTTGCCCGTGTTGGTCCTCGGGCGCATGGTCGGGTTGGGCGAGGACGACATGGAACTCCTCAAGAAATGGACCGAGATCCGCCGTCGCTACCAGTTGGATGGTTATGTGAGACGGATGGACTGGCTCCGTGAGCCCACGCCCCCGAAAGAGTACCTCCGCCAATCGCTCCGCACGAACATGCTTGTCGGCCGCCGCATCGCCCGGCTCGTGGAGGAACGCCGATCCGAGCCCCAGGACGACTTGGTGTCCAGGCTGGTCGAAGCGGACGACCAAGGCGACCGGCTCACACCTTTAGAGGCGAATGGGTTGTTGCAGCGTTTGCTCCTTGCTGGCTACAAGCCGCCTACGAGCTTTATCGGTAGAGGCTTGCTAGCGCTGTTGCGCCATCCAGAGCATATGCGGTTGCTGCGCGAGCGACCCGAGCTCCTTGCCAACGCGGTCGACGAGTTGGTGCGCTACGATGGGCCTCACGTGATCCTACGCATAGCCGCCAGGGACACCGAAATCGCCGGCACTCCCGTCGCAGCCGGATCCTTTGTGACCCTGCTCATCGGCGCGGCCAACCGGGATCCGGCACGGTTCGAGCGACCCGACGAGCTGGACTTCGCCCGCGCCGACAAACGCCACTTGGGGTTTGGGCGCGGCGTTCATTACTGCGTGGGTGCTCGGCTGGCCAGGGTGGAGGCCCGTGTCGCCTTTGAGGTCCTTCTGGAGCGGTTTGCCGATGTCCAGCTTGACGACTCTCGACCGCCGGTGTTCGGCGGCGTACTGCCGCGAGGACCGAAGCACCTGCACGTACGAGTGCGAAGGCCCCGGCTCATCTAGGCAAGGCACGGTCCATGTGGGCTGAGGTGTCGTCGAACTGCGAGTGCGTAAAGGGACGCTCGAAGAGCAGTACGCTCACGTTGGCTGCCAGTGCCGCAAGCCATCCGTACAGCTGGTGCTCTCCGGCAATGGCGAGTGCATATGGCCTGCGGTACACAGCCGTGCGCAGCGCCACCATGGAACGCAGTCCGGTAGTTGCCCTGATCCGGCAAGGCCGGTCGCTGTTCCTCCTGATCAGTACAAACAACTTCCTGAGACGGCCCGAAACACGGGTCGACGCTATGGCCGGCGCAGCGTAGGTCTTCTCCAAATCCGGCACCGTTCGAACCCTCTGGCCCGAGACGGCGCCCGTCATCTTCACCGCATCCGGCCACAGCTTGAGGTCCTTGTAGCCCCAGCAACGCACGCTGGCGGCGAACGACGCCGGATCGAGGACGAGCACGTCGTCGGCGAAGAACCTACGTCCCCGGGCTGCCAGCGCCGCGGCCAAGGTGGACTTGCCTGCTCCCGGATGGCCAGTGAAGCCGAAGACGTCCTCACCGACGCACACGGCACTGGCGTGAAGAGGAAGCAGGCCCCGCTGCAGGACCAGGGCTCCCCAGGCGGAGCCGAGCAAGAAGAGTCGAACGTCCACATCGTCCACGCCGGGCTCCGTCGCGTACCGTATCGTGTCGCCGCCCTCCACCAGAAAGCGCATGCCCGCCGGCGGCTTGACCAGCACACGGCCGGGGGCATACTCCCAAGCCGCGCCCTCCTTCTCCACGTCGGCCAGCGTCTCGGGAACCGTGCCGCGCCGAATCACGACGTCCGCGCCTTGGGCACGGAGCCAGGGGGCGGCCGCGTTGCCCAGTTCCAGGTCCGCGTCGACGGTGAACGGCACTTCGGGGACAGGGTTGGACACAGGATTCGCCATGAGGCCAACAATTTGGCGTGACCAGGGATTGACCGCAACCCGCGCTCGAGAAGACGGTCAGGAAGTCGCCGTTGAACCGATACCAAGGACTCCCTATATTCATCGAGACGTCGCGAGCGGCAGGTCGCCGGTCCTCGGTGTGGCACCTTGAGCCTGCTGGCGTCGCCGCCGTGGTGCCATCCTTCTCGCGTCAACCCTGGCGAACAAAGACGGAAATGTCGTCGAAAGCTGATCTCGCGCCTGCGGGGTCGTCGTTGGACTCCGACGTCCTCCCCCACGTCCACGACCAACTGGCCCAGGACCGGCGCCGGAATGGGATCGCGTGGTGGCCGCTCGGCGCCAGCTACCTCGCCGATCCCTACCCGGACCTTCGTCGCTTGCGCGAGATCGCGCCGGGCCACGACTGCTCCCTGACGGGGGGCGTCCTGGTGAGCCGCTACCAAGATGTAGAGCGCATTCTGCGCGACTACGAAGCGTTTGCTCTTGGCACGCGCGAGCGACGGGAGCGCGGGGGTCACTCGATGGTTGGCTCCGACCCGCCGGAGCACACGCGTTTGCGACGCTTCGCTAGGCGAGCGTTCACGCCTGGGGCGATGGCGCAGATGGAGGACTACGCGCGTTCGGCGGCGCACAAGCTGCTGGACCGGGCTGCCGACCAGGACGTCGTCGATTGGATGTCCGTTCTTGCCGAGCCATTGCCCGTGTTGGTCATCGGGCGAATGGTCGGGTTGCCCGAGGACGACATGGGACTCTACGAGCAGTGGGAGCGCCGTCGCTACCAGCCTGAAAGCTACATAAGACGGATGGGCTGGCTCCGTGAGCCCACGCACTCGAAGGAGGAACTCCGCCGCTGGCTCCGCACCAAAGTACTCTTCAGCCGCCGCATGGCCCGCCTCGTGGAGGAACGCCGATCCGAACCCCGGGACGACGGGCTGTCCAGGCTGGTCGAAGCGGACAGCCAAGGCGACCGGCTCACCCATAAAGAGGCGGAGTCCCTGTTGCACATCGTGCTCGGCTTTGGCAGTGGGGCGACCAGGGATATCATCGGCACCGGCTTGCTGGCGCTGTTGCGCCATCCGGAACATATGCAGTTGTTGCGCGAGCGACCCGAGCTCCTTGCCGACGCGGTCGAAGAGTTGTTGCGCTACGATGCGCCGGTTCAAGTGATCCGACGCATATCTGTCCATAGGCACCAAGTCGCTGGCACTCCGGTCGCAGCCGAATCCCAGGTGACCTTGCTCCTCGGCGCGGCCAACCGCGATCCAGAACAGTTCGAGCGACCGGACGAGCTGGACTTTGCCCGCGCCGACAAGCGCCATTTGGCGTTTGGGCGCGGCGTTCACCACTGCATGTTCGCTCGACTTGGCAGGCTGGCCGCCCGGGTCGCCTTCGAGGTCCTTCTGGAGCGGTTCGCCGATGTCCAGCTTACCGGCTCTCCACCGCCGGAGTTTGCGCGCAGGGTCTCGGTGCGCCAACTGATGCATCTGCACATACGAGTGCGAAGGCACCGGCGAGTGGCACCCCCTGCAACGGCAGACGGCTTGACGTGACGGACTTGACCTCGCTGCCGGAGCCGAAGAGATCCTCGCCGACGCATCCGGTGCTGGACTAGAAGGTGTCCGCCGTGGGAGCCGTCTTCGTACGCCACGGCCCGCCTGCCGATCGGGTCGAGGCCATGTCGGGCGCCTTGCAGGGGTTCGGCGCCAAGAGTGCCGTCGTGCGCGACGGTCCCGTAGGCTTGGTGCGGGTCGTTTCTGCGCCATTCTCCCCGGAAGACGCCTTCGACCGCGGGATCGTCAGGTGCGAAGGCGGGCAACAGGTGGTGTTCCAAGGGAGGTTGCATCACCGCGACGACTTGGCCCGTGCGCTGGGCGTGAAGTCGGGCCGGGCCGAACGCATGGCCGACCCCGACCTCTTTGCCCGCGCCTGGGAGCGGTGGGGCCGGGAGGCAGCCGTCCGCGCCGAGGGCAGCTTCGCCGTCGTCGTCTGGGACGGCGCCGGCCGTGTCCTAACGGCGCTGTGCTCGCCGCTCTCGTCGCCGCCGCTCTACTTCTCGGTCATGCCGCGCCGCGTCGTCGTGGCTAGCACCCCGCGCGGCGTCCACGCTGGAAGCGGAGTTCCGCGCCGCATCAACGACGCTCGCTTGGCGAGCAGCCTGATCCTCGACTCCCTTGACCTCCGGTCGTCCTACTTTGAGGGTGTCCAGTCGCTGGCCTCCGGCGAAGCTCTTGTCGTCGAGAGTGGTGCTCACCGCGTCCACCAGTTCTGGAACACGGCCGATCATGTGCGTCCCGTGCGGATGCCGCGAACCCAGGACTACGTCCAGACCGGCCGCGAACTTCTGCGCGCCGCCGTCGCCGACGCGATGCGATCCTGCGAGACGCCGACAATGTTGCTCAGCGGTGGGATGGACTCGACGGCCGTCGCCGCCAACGCCCTCGAGCTGCTGGCCGAACGTCCCGGTGCCGCACCACTAATCTCGTTCACGGCTCGTCCCGCCGAAGGATGGGACGGCCGTTGCGCGCCCGTCCGAAACCCCGACGAATGGCCACTGGTACGGGCGTTGGCCGAAATGTACCCGTCCCTGGACGCCCGTTTCGTCCGCGCCCAGAATGTTGCCTTCGACCACCTGTCCCAACCGATAATGGAGCTGGCCGAGTTGCCGCAGCGCAACGTTTCGAACTCGTGCTGGGGCTTGGCGTGCCTGTCTCGGGCACAGGCAACAGGACGCCGCGTCATTATGACCGGGGGAATGGGGAACTTTACGCTCAGTTATTATGGCTACGAGCGCTTGGCCTCGTTGTTCTGGCGCGGACGCTGGGCGGCGCTGCGGACCGAGGCGGCCCATCTGCCACGGGGCCGAGCAGGCCGTATCCTCGTGCGCGACACCATCGTTCCGTTCCTGCCGCGCCCTCTCGTCAGAGCCCTTCGGTGCTGGCGCCGGCAAGAGGGATGGTCGAGGTACAGTGCCATCCATCCCAGCTTCGCCCACGACATGCGCGTCGACCAGCGCGCCCGCCGACATGGCTTCGACCCCTATTTCTCATCCCAGCGGTCGCGCCTCAAGGGCCAATTACAGCTGCTCCTCGTCGGAGCAGCAGGAGAAGGCCGGGCGATGAGCTTGGCGGTCGAAGCGTTCTTCGGCATCGCAAAGCGCGACCCGTACTGGGACCGGCGGCTGGTACTGTGGTGCCTGGGCTTGCCCGACGAACTGTACCACCAGGACGGCCGGGCCCGGCGGCTGATCCCGCTGCTCATGGACGGGCGTGTGCCCGACGGGATCTTGACGGCGCGCCGCCGGGGGCGCCAAGCCGCCGATTGGCATTTTCGCCTCACCCGCGAACTCCCCCGCATCCGCGGCGAGATCGAGGAGTGGCGCGACGACCCCGATGTGGCCGAGCGGCTCGACCTCGACCGGCTGTTGCGCGTCCTCGACACGTGGCCGAGCCAGACTCCGCTTTCTGGACGCGACCATCCCGACTACCCAATCGTCCGCTGGGGCCTTGGCCGTGCGCTCGCCGCGGGACGGTTCATCCGCTTCGTGGAAGGGAGCCGATAGCCCTCGCGGCCCCAGTGAGCCTACGGCTTCCTGTCCGGCTTCTTGCCACCGAGTTCGCCGAGCAGGGCTTCGCAGTCGTAACCCCACTTCGACATGGTCTCCCCGTGGGCATCCAGCACAGATCGCGCCTGCTCGGCCGTCAGGTGGCGTTGCCAGTCTCCTGTACGGCCCGAGCGGAAGAACCGTCGCGACGTTGGGGGGCGTTCGCGGAAGCCGTCGCGCTCTTCGGCCTCCTGCAACCGTGTGAAGGCCGCGAAATCCACGGCGCGCCCAATCCGGTCTTCGTCGTCCCCGGTCAGCCCAAGGAAGCGCACCAGCTTGGCGAGTTGGCGGGCCGCGTCCGCAAGCAGGTCTTCATAACGCAACACGAGCACGGGGAACGGCGCTCCGGTCCAGCTCTCGACGTGGGTGGACCAATCCCACATGCGCTGGCGCACCTGGTCGGCGTTCCTGCCCCCTCCGACCGTGGCCGGCCCGTTCAGCTTCCCGACGGACTCGGACATGTCCTTGAAGCCGCTGTGGAAGGCGAGCGAAACCGCCACGTCGAGCGGGTTGCGCATCAGATAGACAGCACCCGCGGTCACGTCCGTAGGGAAAAGAGGACCGCCCGATGCGGTTTCGTGGTAGCAGTCGTGCGCCTTGCAGAACAAGAACGGGACCGGTTCGGCCTCGTCGGCCGAGATCGCCGCCAAGTAGCGGAACGCGACGGGACGCAACGATTCGATCTCGTCGTCGGTGCAGTGCGACGACAGGACGCCCGAAACTTCGTCGAAGGTGTCGCGATTGGCCACGCTGATGCCGGGCACGTGCTTTCTGAACTCGGCGAGGATGGGCTTGTCCGGTTCCGACATGAAGTTGGCCAGCAGGCAACGCACCCACGTATTGCCGGACTTGGGCCACGATGCCAGCCACACGAACCGCCGCAGGCCGCCCAACGCAGCTCTGGCCTCGCACCGCTCACCTGGGCAAGGCACGGTCCATGTGGGCTGAGGTGTCGTCAAACTGCGAGTGCGTAAAGGGACGCTCGAAGCGCAACACGCTCACGTTGGTTGCCAGCACCGCAAGCCATCGGTACAGCTGGTGCTTTCCGGCAATGGCGACAGCATACTGCCTGCGGTACACAGCCGTGCGCAGTGCTTCGATGGAACGCAGTCCGGTAGTTTCCTTGATCCGGCAAGGGCGGTCGCTGTTCCCTCTGATCAGCACATACAACTTCATGAGACGGCCCGAAACGCGGGTCGACGCTGTGGCTGGCGTAGCGTAGGTCTTCTCGAAATCCGACACCGTTCGAATCCGCTGACCCGGGGTGGCGTCCGTCATCTTCACCGCATCGGGCCACAGCTTGAGGTCCTTGTAGCCCCAGCAACGAACGCTGGCGGCGAACGACGCCGGATCGAGGACGAGCAGGTCGTCGGCGAAGAACCCACGTCCCCGGGCGGCCAGTGCCGCGGCCAAGGTGGACTTGCCTACTCCCGGATGGCCAGTGAAGCCGAAGACGTCCTCCCCGACGCACACGGCGCTGGCGTGAAGAGGAAGCAGGCCCCGTTGCATGACCAGGGCTCCCCAGGCGGAGCCGAGCAAGAAGAGCCGAACGTCCACATCGCCCACGCCGGGCTCCGTTGCGTACCTTATCGTGTTGCCGCCCTCCACCAGGAAGCGCATGCCCGCCGGCGGCTTGACCAGCACCCGGCCTGGGGCGTACTGCCAAGCCACACCCTCCTCCTCCACGTCGGCCAGCGTCTCGGGAACCGCGCCGCGCCGAATCACCACGTCCGCGCCGTGGGCACGGAGCCAGGGGGCGGTCGCATCGCCCAGTTCCAGGTCCGCGTCGACAGTGAACGGCACGTCGGGGACGGAGTTAGAGAGCGGATTCGCCATGAGACCAAGAATTTGGCGTGACCAAGGACGCCCCCGCAACCCTCGCCCAGGCGGCCCTGGTTGAACTGAACCGGGTTGAGTCGAATCGGGGAACTCCCTATCTTCACCTTGGCGTTCAACCGAACTTGGCGTTCAACCCTGGCGAATTAAGGTGAATGAGACGGAAATGTCGTCATCGAGAGTTGGCCGAGGGTGCCGACGGCACATGGTATAGCGTGAGGTGCCTTGATTGACCTCCACTGACGCACGGAGTTCTTCGGGCCGAGCAATCGCGGCGGCCGGGGTCGCGGCGGCTGGCGTCGCCGCCTGCTTGGGAGTGCTTTCGCTATTCGGCCCGCATTGGTTTCGAGACGCGGCGCACGCGCTGGCTCCCGACCATCACGTAGCGACCATGGACCGCGTTTCCGACGGCGAACTGCGCGGCCTGCTCGCGGGAGCAGCGGTGGTGGCCAGCGCAGTAGCTGCTTGGCTGCTCACATGCCGCGGGACCTTGTCGCGGCTGCTGGCGGCTGATTCGCCGCCGCCGACTTGGCGGACCGAGCGGACGAGTCGCATCGAGGCGGTCGTCGCAGCGGGCGTGATCGGGACGGCTGCTGTGCTGGCCGCTCGCAACCTCTTCCTGCCCTTGCGGTTTGACGAAACCCTTACGGTCTTGGACTACGTGATCCAGCCGTTCTGGGAGGCATGGAGCACATACGACAAGCCGGGCAACCACGTGCTGCACACATTGATGGCATGGGTCGCGCACCGCCTGGGCGGGACCAGTCCCGTGGCGCTCCGGCTGCCGGCGTTCGTCGCGGCATGCTTGGTGCTGCCGGCGACCTGGTGGTTCGTGCGGCGGGAGTACGGTTGGCCCGCCGCCGCACTGGCGACCGCGCTGCTGGGCACGTCGCCGCTGTTCGTGGAGTACGCGTCGAACGCTCGGGGGTACTCTCTGATGCTGTTGTGCTTCGTGGCGGCCCTGGGGTGCGGAAGCGAAGCGGCGCGAAGGTCCAGTGCGCGACGGTGGTGGCTGGGGTACTCAACGGCGCTGGGGCTGGGGTTCTTTGCGATTCCGTTGATGGCGCTCCCTGCGGCAACGACCGTGTGCTGGCTGCTCCTCCTGTGCTGGCGAGAGCGGGGCGCGGCGGCCCTGCCACGCTTCGCGCTCCAGGTCGCGGCCTGGTCGGGGGCGGGGTTGGCCTTGGCCGTCCTGCTCTACGCACCCGTGCTGCTGGAGTGGGGGTACGAGTCCTTGCTGCAGAACAGGTTCGTTTCTCCGCCAGCATGGGAAACCGCCGGATGGCGACCTTGGGACTTAGTGGCGAGGCACACGGTGGCGATGTGGCTGCGCTGGCATGCGGCGACGCCGCCGTGGGCGCAGCTGGCGTTGCTGGTCGCGCTTGCCGTTGGCGTTGCGGCGCCCGGGCGCGGTCGGCATCGCGGCCTGCTCGCCGTCGCCGCCATAGCCGGGATGGCGGCGGTGCTGTTGGCGAAGCCGGTCATGTTGAAGCCGCGCATGACGCTCTGGATGCTGTTCGTGGTGGTGGCCCTGGTCGGCACTGGCGGCTCCGTCCTGCTGGAAGCGTTGCTGGAGCGAACGAAGCTCGGCGTCCGAAAGCGTGCGGTCGCGTACGCCACTGTCGCGGCCGCCCTCTTCGGAGCCTCCGCATGGCAGGCAACCCGACCGGCAACGGCGGAGCACTATGCCCATGAGACTGGGTGGGCGATCTTGCCCGTGGCACTCCACCTGATCCCGGGCGACTACGTGGCGGCCGAGCCGCCGTTGGCCGACTTGGTCGCCAGCCAGCTGCTTGCAGACGGCTACGGCCTGTCTTTGCCGCAAACCGATTCGACCTTTCTCGGAGGTCGGCCAATGCACATGCGCCAAGTATCGGCCTATTTCGGCAGACGGGCGAGATTGGGGCAGGGGGGCATGGCTCGACGAGCATCAGAGAAAGGGACCCCCATTTGGTGGCTTTATCCCGTCGATCGGACTGAGGGACGCGCGGTCTGGCTGTTCGTCGACGAGATGCGGGTGCCGGGGTGGCGGTATGGCGAACTAGGCAGACCTTACGGGCCACGGGAAATGGAGGCCCACTTGGTGCGCCGCGGTTGCCGCTACAGCGTGTTTCGGAACTTGCCCGGCGGCCAAGTGCTACGCCTGGAGTCCTTGTGCGACGGCTGATAGAGAGGACCGAATTGTTGATCCGAAACGGGGGACTCCCTATCTTCACCTTGAGCCCTACTGGCGTCGCCGCCGTGCGCCATCCTCCTCGCGTCAACCCTGGCAAACAAGGCGGGAATGTCGTCATCAAGACTTGATCTCGCGCCTGTGGGGTCGTCGTCGGACCCCGAAGTCTTTCCGCACGTCTACGACCGCTTGGCCCAAGACCGCCGCCGAAACGGGATCGCATGGTGGCCGCTCGGCGCCAGCTACCTCGCCGACCCATACCCGGACCTTCGTCGCCTGCGCGAGGCAGGCTCGTGCCTCCGCTGCTCGCTGACGGGGGGCGTCCTAGTGACCCGGTACCGAGAGGTGGACCGCATTCTGCGCGACTACGAGGCGTTTTGCCACGGCACCCGCTCGCGACGGGAGCGCGGGGGCGCGTCGATGGTTGGCGCCGACCCGCCGGAGCACACGCGTCTGCGACGCTTTGCCCGGCGGGCGTTCACTCCTGGGCGAATGGATCGGATGGAGGACTACGCCCGCACAACGGCGCACAGGCTGCTGGACCGGGTTGCCGACCAGAGCGTCTTCGACTGGGTATCCGTTCTTGCCAAGCCGCTGCCCGTGTTGGTCATCGGGCGAATGGTCGGGTTGTCCGTGGACGACATGGGACTTGCCAAGAAGTGGATCGAAAGCCGTCTCTCCCAATCGGAGGGCTATGTAAGACGGATGGGCTGGCTCCGTGAAGCCACGCCCCCGAAGGAGCACCTCCGCCAGTGGCTCCGCACGCACATGCTCTTCACCCGCCGCATCGCCCGCCTCATGGAGGAACGCCGCTCCGAGCCCCGGGGCGACGTGGTGTCCAGGTTGATCGAAGCGGACGGCCAAGGCGACCGCCTCAACCAAGAGGAGACGGAGGCCATGCTGCACCTCATGCTCAGGATCGGTGGTGGGGCGACCAGGGACCTCATCGGCACCGGCTTGCTGGTGCTGTTGCGCCATCCAGAGCGGATGCGGTTGTTGCGCGAGCGACCCGAACTCCTCGCCGACGCGGTCGAAGAGCTGTTGCGCTACGACGGGCCGGGGCAAGTTCTGCAGCGCATAGCCGCCGAAGACACCGAGATCGCCGGCACTCCGGTCGCAGCCGAATCCCTTGTGACCTTGCTCGTCGGCGCGGCCAACCGCGATCCGGAACAGTTCGAGCGACCGGACGAGCTGGACTTCGCCCGCGCCGACAAGCGCCACTTGGCGTTCGGACGCGGCATTCATCACTGCCTGTTCGCCCGGCTTGCGAGGCTGGAGGCCCGTGTTGCCTTCGAGGTCCTTCTGGAGCGGTTCGCCAGTGTCCAGCTTGCCGGTTCTCCGCCGCCAACGTTCGCACGCAGGGTCTCTGTGCGGGGACTGGAGCATCTGCACGTACGAGTACGAAGGCACCGGCCAGTGACACCCTTGCAGCGACAGACGGCTTGACGTGACAAGACTTGACCTCGGGCCTGTGGGGTTGACGTCGGACTCAGAAATCCTACCGCACGTTTACGGCCGCCTGGACCGAGACCGACGCCGAAACGGGATCGCGTGGTGGCCGCTCGGTGCCAGCTACCTCGCCGATCCCTATCCGGATCTTCGTCGCTTGCGCGAGACTGCGCCGTGCCTCCGCTGCTCGCTGACGGGGGGCGTTCTAGTGACCCGCTACCAAGAGGCGGACCGCATTCTGCGTGACTACGAGGCGTTTCGCCTTGGCACTCGCCAGCGACGGGAGCGCGGGGGTCCGTCGATGGTTGGCTCCGACCCGCCGGAACATACGCGTCTGCGACGCTTTGCCAGTCGGGCGTTCACGCCTAGGGCAATGGCGCAGATGGAGGACTACACCCGAGCAACCGCGCACAAGCTGCTGGACCGAGTTGCCGACGAGGATGTCTTTGACTGTGTATCCGTTCTTGCCAAGCAGTTGCCCGTGTTGGTCATCGGGCGCGTGGTCGGGTTGTCCGCGGACGATATGGGCCTCTTTAGGAAATGGATCGAGAGCCGTCGCTACCAGTCGGAGAGCTATCCGAGGCGGATGGGCTGGCTCCGTGAGCCCGCGCCCTCGAAGGGGCACCTCCGCCGTTGGCTCCACACCAAAGCGCTCTTCACCCGCCGCATCGCCCGCCTGGTGGAGGAGCGCTGCTCCGAGCCCCGCGACGACGTGGTGTCCAGGTTGGTCGCAGCGGACAGCCAAGGCGATCGGCTCACCCGTGAAGAGGCGAAGGCCATGGTGCGACATGTGCTCCTTGCCGGGAACGGGTCGACCAGGGACCTTGTCAGCACTGGCTTGCTGGTGCTGTTGCACCATCCGGAACATATGCGGTTGTTGCGGGAGCGACCCCAACTTCTTGCCGACGCGGTCGAAGAGCTGTTGCGCTACGACTACGGGCTATTGCTCCAACGGATAGCCGCCAAGGACACCGAAATTGCCGGCACTCCGGTCGCTGCCGAATCCCTGGTGACCCTGCTCGTCGGCGCGGCCAACCGCGATCCTGAACGGTTCGAGCAACCCGACGAACTGGACTTCGCCCGCGCCGACAACCGCCACTTGGCGTTTGGGCGCGGCATTCATCACTGCCCTTTCGCTCGGCTTGCCAGGCTGGAGGCCCGGGTCGCCTTCGAGGTCCTTCTCGAGCGGTTCACCGATATCCAGATTGCTGGCTCTCCGCCGCCCGCGTTCGCACGCAGGGTCTCGGTGCGGGGGCTGGATCATCTGCACGTACGAGTGCGCAGGCACTAGCCTAGCTCCAAGTTCCGTGCGTCAACTAGCTAGCTAGACTAGACTAGCCCTAGCCCTAGGAGTGGCACACGACAACGCAGTTGCATGGATAGGGGGGTGGAGGTCAACCCGGCGTGGTCGTGAAGGTCAACCAAGCCGTCTCGTCGGGCACACCCTGGCCGGTCTGCGCACTCGTACGTGCAGGTGCTCGGTTCCCCGCAGTATTACCCCCCGCGCGAATGCCGGCGTCGGAGAGGCGGCAAGCTGGACATCTGCAAATCGCTCCAGCAGGACCTCGAAGGCGACTCGGGCCGTCAGCCTAACCAGGCGAACGAACGGGCAGTGATGAATGCCGCGCCCAAACGTGAGATGGTGCTTGTCGGCGCGGGCGAAGTCCAGCTTGTCCGGCTGCTCGAACCGTTCCGGATCCCGGTTGGCCGCCCCGATGAGCACGGTCACAAGGGATCCGGCTGCCACCGGGGTGCCGGCGATTTCGGTGTCCTCGAAGGCTATGCGTTGGAGCGTTTGCAACGGCGCATCGTAACGCAACAACTCTTCGACCGCGTCCGCAAGGAGCTCGGGTCGCTCGCGCAGCAACCGCGCCCGCTCCGGATGGCGCAACAGCGCCAGCAGGCCGGTGCCCATGAGTTTTGTGGTCAACCCATCGCCAGCACTGAACAAGAGGTACAACACGGCCTGCGCCTCCCCATGAGTGAGCAGATCGCCTTGGCCGTCGGCTTCGACCAACCTGGACACCATGTCGTCTTGGGGATCGGTTCGGCGTTCCTCCACGAGGCGGGCAACGTAGCGGGTGAAGAGCACATGCGTACGAAGCCACCAACGGTGATACTCCTTTGATGGACTGGGCTGACGGATCCAGCGTGCCGTATAGGCGTCCGACGGGAAGCGACGGCGCTCGAGCCAGCTCTTGTATATCTCCATGCCGTCCTCCTGCAACCCGACCATGCGACCGATGACCAACACGGGCAACGGTTTGGCAAGGGCGGACATCCAGTCGAAGACCTCCTGGTCGGCAACTCGGTCCAGCAGCTTGTGCGCCGTAGCGCGGGTGTAGTCCTCCATCTGCGCCATTTGCACATGCGTGAACGCCCGCATGGCAAGGCGTCGCATACGCGTGTGTTCCGGCGGGTTGAAGCCGACCAGCATCTTGCGCGGCTGACCGCTGTCGGGAAAGGGGCCACTCGGAAAACCCTTGAAATCGCGCAGGACGTGGTCCACGTCTTTGTAGCGGGTCACCAGTACGCCTCCCGTCAGCGAGCAGTGGTGGCACGGCGCGGTCTCGCGCAAGCGACGAAGGTCCGGATAGGGGTTAGCGAGATAGCGAGCTCCGAGCGGCCACCACGCGACCCCGTTGCGGCGCCGGTCTTGGGCCAGGAGGTCGTAGACGTGGGGGAGGACGTCGGAGTCCGACGACGACTCCACAGACGCAAGATCAAGTCTTGATGACGACATTTCCGCCTTGCTCACTGGGGGGTTGACGGGCTGCACGCCACGCCGGTGCCTGCATGGTCAAAGATGCCGTCAGAACGACCCGTGACAAGATCTTCCTTCCCCGGCTAGTTGGCCGGCGAGTGGTTGAGTCATGCGGAGGTGACGTGTCGACAACCGTGGGTGGCGCGTCGCACGACGAACGCACGGTGAAGGTACTGGACGACGGGTCGTGATGCAAGTCTCGAGGATGCGGATCGGTCGGTCCCCAGTCCTGGGTAGCGGGACTCGGCGGGAGCGAGTAGCTTCCTTGGAACGTCTTACCTGGACCGTCCCACCTAGGGTCTCCCAGTCAGTCAGGAGTCCGAATGTCCAGCACCGCTTCGCGAGTTCCGGCCACCGCCTCGCGAGTTCCGGCCACCACCGATGCCGACTCGGCCAAAGGGGAGGCGGCGCCCTGGATGGAGGCCGCCATGGCGGTGGCGGCAATCGCTACAAGCGTCGGGATCGCCGCCCACTTCTTGGATCTGCCTTCTCGAATCGACGAAGCCAAGACGATCGCCAACTACGCGACGCAGCCTCTGTCGGTGGCCCTGACCAAGTACGACGACCCCAACAACCACTTGCTTCACACGCTGCTTGTGTGGGCCGCGCACCAAGTCGGCGGCTGGCACCGGGTAGTGTTCCGACTGCCGGCGTTCCTGTCGTTTTGCCTTTTTCTTCCCGCGCTCTGGTGGTTCGTGCGCCTGGAGTACGGTGCAAGGGCGGCGGCCTTCACAATCGCCCTTGTGGCGCCGGCGCCAAACTTTATTGGCCATGCCACGAATGCCCGGGGCTACACGCTGTGGCTGTTGCTCTTTGTCACGGCGCTGCTGTGTGGACGCGCTCTAGTGCGGTCGCCCGACAAGAAGCTGTTGTGGGTCGGTTGGGCAACGGCGGTTGCGCTCGGTTGCTACACCATTCCCGTGGCGGTGTTTTCTGCCGCAATGACCGCGGCCTGGATGCTGCTCGTGCGGAGGCGCGTGCGTGGCGGTGACGACTTCAGACCATTTGCGCTTCGGACCGCTGCGTGGTCGGCCGTCGCAGTCGGCGCCGTTGCGGCCTTCTACTTGCCCGCGGTCTTGGCGGAGGGCGCCAGCGGCCTGACCGAGATGTTGCGGATCACTGCCCCTGGGTCGGAGATGACCCTACTTCAGGTCGCCACTCACCCCGCCAGGTGGTGGTACCGCTGGCACTCCACCGTGCCGGCGCCGGCGTGGGTCCAAGGCGCGCTTCTCGGGCTGCTCGCCGTCGGCGCCACCGTGCGCGGCCGGAGCTGCGGGCGAAAGGGGACACTTCTGTGGGCGATGGGGGTTGGCTGGGTCTTGATGCTGGCGGCGTTTCCGCTCCTGAAGCACTCGCGCCATGCGCTGTGGGTGCTGCTGGTATGCAGGATCATGGCAGGCGCCGGCCTGGCGCTCGTGCTGAGCAGGATGCTGGGCCGCGCCCGCGTTCGCTGGCCGAGCGTCGCCACAGCTCGTCGAACGCGGCTGCTGGAGTGCGTCGTGCTGGCGGTAGTCTTTTGCTCTGTTTCGTGGTGGACGATCCAGCCCCTGCCGGTCACCACCGTGCGCTCGCGGGAAGCATTGCCGATCATGGTGTCGGCTGTGGTCGGGCTGATGCGGCCGGGCGACTACTTTGGCGCCTGCCGTCCTTCGTTGCGGCTGCCCCTTCTCGTCAGCGAAGTCCATGCCGTTGAAGCCGTTCAGGGTGGGGGTGCTGATCTTCCCGCGGCATCGCATCAGCCGCCGAGTGCCCACCGCGTGTCTGCGCCGGGAGCCCGGATCGACGCCGCGAGCACCTCCTCGGCTCCTGGCTCCGGACGGCCCACGGGGCGACTCTTTCTGTTCGACCCGACGAGAGGCGAGGGGCCGTGCAGCGGGGTATCGCCCCTGGCGGGAGACTTGCCGGAAACGGGACGCCCCTACCATCAGCTGGTCACACTGAGTGGACTCGGAGTGCACGGCACCAGCACTGGCCGGGTGTACATGCTGCCCGACTGGGCGCCAAACTGACGGTCCAAGTAGCGCTCCCGTCCCCGCAGTCGTAATATTGCGGGGTACCGGTGCCCATGAGTTTAAGGTCAAGTCACAGTCCACTCGCGCCCACTCGCGCCCATCCTCCGTCCGCGATTAGCTTCCTGTGCATGTCCAGCCACCGGAACACCCGCGCCTCGACCCGGCCGTCGGCAGCGGTCGGGGGCCTCGTCGCCCTCCTTGCCGCTCTCGTCGCTGTGGCGGACCCGACGCCGGCCACCGCCGGCCAGGCAACGGACCGCCCGGGCGGCAACGGGTCGTCGCGCTCCTGGCAGATCGGCGTATGGGCCCAGGCGGGCTACCAGCGCCCATCGGGCAAGTTCGCCAAGAACTCGGCGTTCGACACGCCCAGCTTGGAGATCGTGGAGACGGTGGCCGAACTGGGTCCCTCCCCGGTGGTCAGCGGCGGGGTGGAGGTGCTGTGGCCGGCGTCCGGCGTGGGCGTGCGGATCGGATGGGAGACCACGACCGACGCCGAGGCTGTGGGCCAGATCGGCGTGTGCCGTCTTGTGGAAGGGACGCTCTGCCGGGAGGAAGTCGCGCCGGTCGATCTGCGCGGTTTCGTGTCGCAGCTGCGCCTGTTGCGCGGAAACCTGGAGCGCCCCCTTCGAGGCGTGATCAGCGGCGGAGTCGCGCTGCGCCAGTACACGTTCGACATACCGTCGTGCTCCGACCCAAGGGGAACCGACGCGAGGATCGTGTGCGAGGCCATCACCGACCTCTACCAGAACGCCGGGTCCCACGTCGTGTTGCGGGGAGGCGTCGGGCTGCAGGGACAAACGAGCCGATTCGTCTCCGAGCTGACGGCGAGCGCGGGGGTGGGGCGGTACAGCGGCGGCGCTGGCAGAACCAACGGGAACTGGTACCTGGATCTGCGGCTGGAGCTGTCGGCGGGCCTCCGCATACTGTGACCGGCGTGGTGGTATGACCGGCGTGGCGGGGCTGGGCGTCGTTCCGCTGCTGGCCGCCGGCGTCCTCCTCCAGAACCAGAACGCCTCCGATCCCTTCGAGCGAGGGCAAGCTCTGGTCGAGGCGGGGGAGCCCGAGCGCGCCCTTCAGTACTGGGTGGCGGTTCGCGACAGCTTGACGGCGGCGGGGGCCCAGGACCCGCGCATCGCCACCGCCTTCGTCGCCACTGCGACCGCCGAGCAGGCGCTCGGTCGCTACGACGAGATCGCGTCGCTCATCTTCTACTGGGGGTTCGGCGCGCGGAGCTTCACGGACCAGGCCGTGGACGAAGTGCTGGCCGAGGGTGCGCGCACCTTCGCGCTGGTCGGCGGCGACGCTGCCGAGCGCTGGGCCCAGGTGGGCCGAGAGGACCCAGCGGCGCTGGCGCTGGCGATCAAGCAGTTCTGGATCGAGGCGGACCCGACCCCGACCACACCCGCCAACGAGCGCCTCCTGGAGCACTGGTCGCGGATTGCCCACGCCCGGCAGAACTACGTCTACAACCGGAGCTCTCCCTACCACACCGACGACCGGGGGCTCTTCTACGTGAAGTACGGCGAACCCGACCGGATCGTGCGCGGAGTGCTCGGGATCAACGGCGCCGAGCGGCGGGCGTGGAACATCGACTCCGACTTCGAGTCCCGCTTCGACATCCAGCCCCAGTACGAGATATGGCGCTACGCCCGCCCGCTGCAACGAGGCGAGTTCACCTACTTCCTCTTCGGCAACACGGCGGGCACCGGCCCCTTCCAGCAGGTGTCGGGCCTGCACGAGATCATCCCCACCACGGCTCGCACGTCGCCCCTCGCTCGCCACAACGGGGTCCGGGCTTGGTACTACCTGGAGTTCTTCTACTACCAGGACATGGCCCGGATGGGCGGACCCTTCGGCCAGCGCTTCGACGAGCTCGACCAGCTGTGGAACCGGCCCAGGACCGGACGGATGACCGAAGGCACGCTGGACGCCGTCTCCCAGCGCTACATCCAAGACGACGTGACGGAGCACCGCCGGCCCCTTCCGCCGTCGTGGTCGGAGATCGCCGACGCGCCCAGGAGCGCCCTGTCGGCCCAGACGGCCCGCATTCTCGACGGTGCGGAGCCGCGCATCCTGGCGCTGGCGGTGTCGTCTCCCCTGTGGAGGCCAGGGGTGGAGGACTCGGAGGACCGGGAGTGGGAGCTGGAATCGTACCAAGCCCAGCACACGGCGATCTTCCGGGATCGTCGGATGGAGGAGCTGGGCCGGGCGGGGCTGGTCCCGGCGGACCGTCAGGCGAACGTCTCCAGCGCGGTGCTGAGGCACGCCGCCGAGATTGTGCACGTGACGGTGGCCGCCCAGCACGAAATCGAGGACGGCCGGGGCGCCGCCGACCGACCCCAAGTCTACCCGGGCGCGGCCTACTTCGAGATCGGCCCTCCGCTGGCGCGCCGACCAGGCGAGATGGAGGTCAGCGACCTCGTGGTGGGGATCGCGCCCCCGCCCGAGTTGTCGCTGGACGGGACGCCGGTCCCCCTCCTTCCAGCCACCCAGTTCTGGCGCGAGGACTTGTTGCGCGTCTACTTCGAGCTCTACCGCGACCTGGACACGCCGTCCGACGACGCCGGCGACTTCGAGGTCCGCGTGCAGATCGTGCCCCTGGCCGTCGGACCGACCGCCCCCGGCCAACCGCCGCCCCGAACCCCCCGAGAGCCCCGCGCCACCGTGGAGGTCAGCGTGGAGTCCGCCGGACCCACCGGCCGGCACTTCTTCGACCTGGACCTGCGGAACGAGCGCCCCGGCGTCCTGCGGATCGTGCTGGAAGTGACCGACCAAGAAACCGGGGCCGCTCGAGCCCGGGCGGTCCCCGTCCGCTTGCTGGAGCGGTGAGCGGGATGCCCATTCACTCCCGGTTGGTGGGGCTCTGGCGGGAAGGTCAGTGCCCGACGGCCCGCAGAAGCCGTTGCGCCAGCGCCGTCGCGTCTTCTGGGGTTGCGCCGCCGAGCCGCTCCATAGTGCGAACGCCTCCAGTGGGACCAATCCCGACCACGACGGGAGTCCCCGTGGCACGGCCCAGGTAGAGGACCGCCCCACGCTTTCTGATTGGCGCGTGGCCAAACCGCTGATTGGCGGATTCGAGTACCAGCGCGATCCCGTCCCGGTCCACGCCGTCCCTCACGACCAACCCCTTCACCGCCACTCCACGACCTTGGAGCGCATCGCCCACCTCTCGCGCTAGCTCGGCCGTGGCTAGGCAGTCGGCGGGCCGCAAGACGAACAGCACGCCGCCGCCGGCTTCGGCCATCTCCTGGACATGCGACCCGAACTCCCGAAGCGCCGCTTGGTCCCGAAGGTTGTTGTAGCCGAACAGACTGCACGCCACGACCAGAGCCCCGGTGAAGATCCGGGAGGAGAAGTGCTTCCACGCCATGGATGCCTCCGTCGCCTCCGAAGTGCAGGGGGGCGCGTTCGCGGAATGTTCAACCTGCGGTGCAACTCCGAATCTGTCATGGCGCAGGGACGACTGCAAATGGCTCTGGCGGCCGGGGCTCGGACAGCCACCCCTTGCGCCCCGCACGTCTCCTCCCCACTCTGACCAGCACTGGAGCAGTGGGCTCCATCGGCCCGGTCCAGGGAGGGATCGGGCAGGGTCCACCACTACCCCACGAGCAGGAGTACCGCGATGAACCGACCGAGTCAGAACTGGAAGCTCGTTCCAACGACGAGAAGGGCGGGGGGGGGGCTGGTGTTCCTTCTGGCCTTTCTCCTCGCCGCGACGCCTGCGGCGGGGCAGACCGGGACGATCACAGGCGTCGTCTCCGACGTGGCGACTGGGCAGCGGCTCGAATCCGCCCTGGTCCGCCTCGACGGCGCCGAGGCAGGCGTCCTTACCAACCAGAGCGGGCGCTACCTGGTCATCGGTGTCTCCGCGGGAAGCCACGAGCTGACGGTCACAGTGATCGGGTATGGCGAGACCACCGTCTCCGCAAACGTCGTGGCCGGCGAAACCACCGTCGCCGATGTGGAGCTGACCGCCCAAGCGATCAACATGCAGGACTTGGTGGTCACGGGAGTCGCCCGAGCCACGCCCCGAGTGAAGCTTCCCTTCACCGTGGAGAAGCTGGACATCGCGTCGGTGCCCGTGACGGCCGTCTCCACCGAGTCCTTCCTAGTCGGCAAGGTGCCGGGCGTGAAGGTGGTCCGGGGTTCAGGCCAGCCGGGGAGGACAGGAGACATCCTGTTGCGCGGCGCCACCTCGATCAACGGGGACCAGTCTCCGCTGGTCATCATCGACGGCGTGATCAGCAACACCTCGTTCGACGATCTGTCGTCGCTCGACATCGAGTCGATCGAGGTCGTGAAGGGAGCGGCGGGAGCTTCCCTGTACGGCTCTCGGGCCGCCAACGGCGTGGTCCAGATCCGTACCAAGCGGGGGACGGGCTTCGGCGGGCGCGATTACAGCCGGATCATCGCCACAAACGAGGTCGGGCAAGATCGCATGTACGGCCGGATCGGGCTCTCCCAGAACCACCCATGGAAGCTTGACGCCGGCGGCAACTTGGTCGATGTGGCGGGAAACACCATCCCGGACATCACCGACCCGGACGTCAACAACCCTGCTCTGAACGGCAGCTCGGTCCACACGTCGTTCCAGGACGGTGCTTGGCCCAGCCAGTACCCCTCGTACGACCAGTTGGAGCGCATCTTCTCTCCTGGGTCGTTCATTACCAATGCGGCGGCGACGGAGGGCCGCAACGGGACGACCAACTACCGGGCGTCGTTCTCCCGCAACGTCCAGACCGGCGTCCTGCCGGACTTCCACGACGGCTTCGGGCGGAAGGCGTTTCGGCTGAATGTGGACCATCAAGTCCGGGACAACCTGAACGTCTCCTTGAGCACAGCCTACAGCCAGCGCAACCGCGAGGACTTCTGGGACACGCCCTGGTACGAGATCACCTTCATGCCGCCCTACGTGGACCTGCTCAAGCGCGACCCCGAGTCGGTCGGCAAGCGGCACTGTCCGCCCCAGGGTTGCCTCTACGTGCACCCCGATCCGATCAACTCCGGCAACGTGGACAACCCTCTGTACAACCTGGAGCTGATCGACTACAAGGACCGGTTGCAGACGATCACCGCCAGCGCCAACGTCCGCTGGAACCCGTTGTCGTGGATGGACATCGAAGGCTTGATCGGCTTGGACCGCAACAGCAGGGCCGAGACCAACATCATTCCCGCCGGTTTGGAGCAGCTCAACTCGGACCCGCAGACGGGCTGGTACAGCCGGTACCAGAACCACGATCAGGACATCAACGCCGAAGTCACGCTCTCGGTGAACAGGGCGTTCGGCGACCTGGCCACCCGCACGCGAGTTCGGTACTCGCAGGAGAACAGTTCGTACGACAGCTTCCGCGGTAGCGGCTCCGACTTCCTGGCGGCGGACATCCCGCGCCTGAACAACCTTGACCCCGAAAGCTACACGGCCGAGTCGTATTTGAGCGACGTGATTGCCGAGAACTACTACCTGATCTCGGCTCTCGACTACCAGGGCAAGTACATCCTTGACGCCATGGTGCGTCGGGACGGGTCCAGCCTCTTCGGCGAGAACCAGCGGTGGCACACCTACGCTCGGGGCGCCGCGGCGTGGCGACTGTCCCAGGAGAGTTGGTGGCCCTTCGACGGGGTGAACGAGTTCAAGTTGCGCTACTCTCTGGGGACTGCTGGGCGACGCCCCCGCTTCGCTGCGCAGTACGAGACCTACAGCGTGTCGGGCGGCACAATCACGCCCGTGACCCTGGGCAACAAGGACCTGCGTCCCCAAAAGACGACGGAGGCCGAGTACGGGCTCGAGATGGTTCTCTTCAACCGAGTCAACATGGGCGTCACCTACGCCGACGTGGTGTCGCGAGACCAGATCCTTTCGGTGCCCCTTCCCAAGGCTGGCGGCTTCACCTCCCAGTGGCAGAACGCCGGCACTCTGGAGTCCAGCACATGGGAAGGCTTCGTGGAAACCCCGATCATCGAGACCGAGAACTTGGGTTGGAGCGTACGGCTGAACGTGGACCGGACGCGACAGCAGATCACCGAACTGAACCGTCCCGCATATCGGCAATACTTCTTCTACTACCGGGAGGGCGAGGTGTTCGGCGCGTTCTACGGCGCCAAGTGGGCACGCACCTGTGCCGAGCTGCCGGCTGGTGCGCCCTGCGACCAGTTCCAGGTCAACGACGACGGACTGCTTGTCTGGACCGGCGGCGCCAACTACACCGACGGCATGTCGCAAAGCCTCTGGGGGACGAACAGCGACGGCCAGACCGGTGACGACGTCTTCCTCTGGGGACAGCCGATCCGTGCGTTCGGCGAGTGCGAGACGCGTCGGCAGGGCGATCCGGGGTGCAAGGACTTTCTCTACATGGGGAACACGACGCCGGACATCAACATCAGCCTGATGAACAACTTCCGCTGGAAGGGCTTGAACCTCTATGTGCTCTTGGACGGGGAGTTCGGAGCCGACATCTACAACCGTACGCGGCAGTGGGCCTATCGGGACAACCGGTCCGGCGATCAGGACCAAGGGGGCAAGGCTGACGGCATGAAGAAGCCTGTCGCCTACTACCAGACCCTCTACAACACCAACGCCGTCAACGACTGGTTCGTAGAAGAAGGGTCGTTCGTCAAGGTGCGCGAGATGTCGGTCCGATACTCCGTCAACCCTGACTGGCTCGATTCGCTCTTCCGAGGCCGCGTCACTGGCCTGGACGTCAACTTGGTGGGCCGCAACTTGTTCACCTTCACCAACTACAAGGGATACGATCCAGAGGTCGGTTCCAGCGACAGTAGCGACGGGGACGGAGGCGGCTCCGACGTGATCGGCCGCATCGACAACTACGCGTATCCGAACTTCCGCAACTTCAGCGCCAGTCTGGAGGTGATCTTCTAATGATGAAGGCGAGAGACTACGCGACCAAAGTCCTGGCTCTCGTGGCGGTGCTGTGGAGCGCCGTCGCCTGCGCCGACCTCGACGTCGTCAACCAGAACGACCCGGACCGGGAGCGGGCGATCTCCAGTCCGTCCGACGTAGAGGCGCTCATCTCCGGCGGGTTCCAGAACTGGTACCTCGTCGCACACTGGTTCGAGCCCGGCCCTGCGTTGAGCGTCGCCGCCGACGCCCACTCCTCGTCATGGGGCAACTTCGGCATGAGAGATGCCAGCTGGGAGCCCCGGAAGGCGTTCAACAACGACCCCGCCTATACTTACGACGAAGTCAACCGCATTCCTTGGGAGCGCTCCTACCGTTCTCTGGCGGCGGTACGCGACGGCTTGCTCGCGATCGAGGGAGGCACCCGCATCGACGAAGGCGGCACCGACAACACCGATCGGGCGGTGGCTTTCGGCAAGCTTATCCAGGCGTTGTCGCTGGCGAACTTGGCCGTACTCTTTGACCGGGCCTTCGTCGTGGACGAGTCGGTCGAAGACGTGCTGACGCTGGAGCTGCAGGACTACGCTACGGTGTGGGCGGCCGCCGAGGCCAAGTTCGGCGAGGTGATCCAAATGGCGGGTGGGGCTAGCTTCGAAATACCTTCTACATGGGTGGGCTTCAACGGAGAGTGGTCGGCCGCCTACTTGGCGGAGTTCGCCCGGGCCTACCGGACTCGATACCGCACTCAGGTGCCTCGCACTCCCAGCGAACGGGATGCCGTCGACTGGAGCGCCGTGCTTCGCGACGCCGAGGCCGGGATATCCAAGGACTACGGGGGCAACCGCCGGAACACTTCGGATTGGACCCGCCACGCCTCGAAACTCTGGGCGGGCACCTACTCGGGCTGGGCGCGGATCGACTACCGTACGATCGGCCCGGCAGACGCGTCCGGGGAATGGGAGAAGTGGGTCAACGCTTCTCACGACGACAAGCTGCCGTTCGACATCGACACCGACGACAGGCGGATCACGGGCGGCGCACCCAACGAGGACGGAAAGTACATCCAGTACAGAGGCAACAGCCCCTTCCGCGCCAACCGCGGGTTGTATCACTTCTCCAACTACCTCGACGTTCGGTGGGACTACCTTCGGACGAACAACCAAATTGGCGTGTACATCGACATGACGGCCAAGGAGCTCGAGTTTCTGGCCGCCGAGGCCAACTACCGCCTGGGCAACATGGAAGCGGCGATGGCCACGGTCAACAAGTACCGCACCGAGAGCGGGGAGCTACCTCCGTTCACGAGCGTGAACGAGCGGGCGCCGGGGGGCGACCGTTGCGTGCCTCAGCTTGCCGACGGCTCCTGCGGAACGCTATGGGACGCCTACAAGCACGAGAAGCGCATCGAACTCTTCCACTACGGCCTCGGCACCGAATACTTCGACGACCGAGGCTGGGGCGACCTGGTAACCAACACTTGGCAGCAGCTGCCGATCCCAGGCAGCGAACTCGACATCCTGATCATGGAAATCTACACCTTCGGCGGCCCTGGAGGCGACTTCGCGGCGCCCGACATCATCAACGACGTGAGCCCACGCGCCCTAAGTGCCAAGCGTGCGGCCCTGGAGGCGTGGTCGCGCGCACAGGCACGGAGTCTGGAAGATGCGGGCCAGAGGCGCTGACGCTCCCGTGACGGGCCTGAAGGCGGTCGTGCGCGCCGGCATGGCGGGGCTGGCTGTGGCTTGGGCGTTCGGTTGCGCCTCGGGGGGCTTCCAGGCCGTCTCCGAGACGCACTGGCGCGAGGACATGGGCCGCATCAACCTTGCCACGCTAGAAGCGGGGATGAACAAGATCTTCGTCAAGCACGGCGTGCAGGAGACTCGCAGGCAGACCGCCGGGCGGGAGATCTACTATGAGACCCGGTGGATCACCCGGCCAGTTTTCTCCGACGAAGAGGCATTGGGCGCGTCTAATGCGCGCAACCGGATCGTGATCCGCGCCCACCGGCTGGAGGGCACGATGGAAGGCGGCAGCATCTACCGAGTCACGTGGGACGTGGAGAACGAGATCACCACGACCACCAACCCGGCTTGGCACCCCAGCCGAATCCCGGCAGACGTGGTGGAGCAGTTCCGTCCGGTCTACTCGGACCTGTCGATGGAGATTAGGACGGGGTTGCGCAGGGAGTAGCTAGCCAGCCGCGTGGCAGAAACGAACGGGGGGCGCCCAAGGGTTGGGCGGCCCCCGTTTGCTTGGCTAGGCTTTACGCAGCAGCGACGTCAGAACCGTCCACGAGACTGCCCCTGCGATCCGAAGCGTGCAGGGTGTGAGGTCACCAGAGAAAACGGCGACGGCCCAGCGGGCGGCAAGGGCGGCGGCAAAGCCGATCCCCCCAAGTAGCGCTTCCGTCCCCGCGGCCGTAGCTTCCCATTTCCCTCCGGCTCCCCGGACTCGGCGCCGGCCAAGCCCCATCCCGCGACACGGCTTTCCCCAATGGACCTGATCACCCGCCTGACCGACTTCCTCACCACCTACGTCGTCGAGCTCGGGATTCCCGCCGGGAGCGAGAACGTCCCCTTCATGGTGATCCTGCTGCTGGGGATCGGCATGTACCTGACGCTCCGCCTGGGCTTCGTGCAGGTCAAGCGGCTGGGCCACGGCATCGCGGTGGCTACGGGCAAGTACGACGACCCGGAGGACGAGGGCGACGTCACCCACTTCCAGGCCCTCACCACGGCGCTGTCGGCCACCGTCGGGATCGGCAACATCGCCGGGGTGGCGATCGCGATCCACTGGGGTGGGCCCGGCGCGCTCTTCTGGATGTGGGTCACGGCGGCTCTGGGCATGGCGACCAAGTACTCGGAGGTCACCCTGGCCCAGAAGTACCGGGTCCACGAGCACGAGGGCGAATGGGCGGGGACGGTCTCCGGCGGTCCCATGTACTACATCGAGCGCGGACTGGGGCCGAAGTGGAAGTGGATGGCCGTCTTCTTCGCCATCTGCCTGGGCCTCACCGCCTTCACGACGGGGAGCGGGGTCCAGGCCAACACGGTGGCCGACAGCCTCCTCACCGAGTTCGGCATCCCCAAGTGGGTCAGCGGGCTGGCGACCTCCGCCCTGGTGGCCGCGGTCATCCTGGGCGGGATCACCCGCATCGGCCGGGTCACCTCGATCCTGGCCCCGATGATGGCGACGGTCTACGTGCTGGGCGCCCTCTGTGTGCTCGTCATGAACATGGGCGACATCCTGCCCACCTTCGGCCTCATCTTCCAGGAGGCGTTCAACCCCACCGCAGGCGTGGCGGGCACCGGCGTCGGAGCCTTCCTCGTGACCCTCATGTGGGGCGTCCGACGGGGACTCTTCTCCAACGAAGCGGGGCAGGGCTCCGCACCGATCGCTCACTCGGCGGCCAAGACCGACGAGCCCGTCTCCGAAGGCGTGGTGGCACTGCTGGAGCCCTTCATCGACACCCTGATCATCTGCACCATGACGGGGCTGCTGGTGATCATGACCGGCGTCTGGAACGACCGCTTCCCCACCGAGATTACCCTGGGCGGGGGCGACCTGTCGTACCGCTCGGTGCAGGTGGACGGCAGCTACCTGGACATCGCCTCCGACTCCGAGATCCGGATCGACGACGGCTCCCACGCCGCCGACGGCCCCACCGATCCCCGAGTGGCTTGGCACGAGGTGCCCGTGGACCGTCTCTTCGTGGACGAGGACCAGACCCAGCCCTTCACAGGCGTGATCGACCCGGCGGAGGGAGTTGCCCGTGGAGACGACGGCCGCACCCACGCCTCCCTCTACGGGATGGCGGTGGAGAGCGGCGCGCCGCTGACGATGCAGGCGTTCCAGCGGGGCCTCTCGCCGATCGGCAACTGGGGACACTACATCGTGGTGCTCTCGGTGCTGCTCTTCGCGGTGTCGACGGCGATCTCGTGGAGCTACTACGGCGACCGCTGCGCCAACTACCTCTTCGGCGCCAAGGCCGTAGTCCCGTACAAGATGGTCTTCGTCGCCCTCCACTTCGTGGGCGCGATCCTCTCGCTGGGCGTCATCTGGTCGCTCGGCGACGCGCTGCTGGCGATCGTGATCTGGCCCAACCTCATCGCGCTGGCGCTCCTGGCGCCGAAGGTGGTGGAGATCACCCGGGACTACTTCGAGCGGAAACCGTGGATGGCGGAGTGAGTGCCGCCTAGCGGTCCAGCACCGTCCTATCGGTCCAGCACCGAGGCCGGCCGGACCGCCTGACGACCGAAGCGCTCGCGGACCCGGTCCACGGCCTTGGCGATCGTCCGGTCCCGCTCGGTCTCCACAGCGTGCTCGGTCTCCACAGCCACCGGCCGTGCGGCTCCGCCCCTGCGGCCGCCAGGTGCGCTCCCCTCCCGAAACAGCTCCATCTGCGCCGGCGACTGCCTCACCAAGTTGGAGACGCCGACGCCCAGCAGCCGCGCTCCCGTCCTGCGCCGGCGACGGAGCTCGCCCAGCAGCGTAACGGCGACTGCGAACAACCCCCGGTCCGTCTCGATTCCCTCGGGCAAGGTGCTTCCGGCTTGGCGCGTCCTGAAGTCGTGGTCGCGGATCTTCACGGTGACGGTGCGGGCGCGTAGCTCCTTGCTTCGCAGCTGGCCGCCCACGGAGCAGCACAGATGGAGGAGCTGCCGCTCCAGCTCTTCGTCCTCGGCCACGTCCTCGAAGAAGGTGCGCTCGGAGCTGATCGACTTGCGACGCTCCCGAGCGTCCACCTCGCTGGGATCGATCCCCCGCACCCGCTCCCACAGCCACGGCCCTCGGGACGGCCCGAACCAGCGCACCAGCCACTCCCGCTCCACCGCCGCCGTCTCGGCCACGGTGCGCAGCCCCTTGCGCTCCAGCTGGGCCAGGAACGCGGGGCCGATCCCGGGCAGGTCCTTCAGCCGCAGCCGCGCCATGAACGCTGCCTCCTCGCCCGGCGGCACCACATGCACGCCGTCGGGCTTGGCCAACCGGGTCGCCACCTTCGCCACCACGCGCTGGGTTCCGCCGCCCAGCGACACGGCGATCTCGGTCCGCTCCCGGACCACCCGCCGGATGCGGTCGGCGGTGGCTGCCAACTCTTCGCCCCGGAGCATCCGCTCGGTGCCCGTCATGTCCAGGTAGAACTCGTCGATGGAGGCGGCCTGCACCACGGGGGCCAGCTCCCGGAGGACTTCCCGCACGGCCCGGCTCCGCTCCGCGCACGCCCCTCGCGGCACGGGCACGACCTGGGCGTCGGGACAGAGCGCTCGCGCACGCATGGTGGGCATCCCGGAGCGGACACCGTACTCACGGGCCGCGTAGGAAGCGGAGGTGATCACGCCCCGACTGCTCCGACCGCCCACCAGCAGTAGGGGCTGGCGTCCGGCGCCCTCCGGGTCCTCCAGGCGGGCTACCTGCACGAAGAACATGTCGCAGTCCACCAGTAGGATCCTGCGTGCGGCTAGGATCCTGTGTGCGCCCTCGTCGCTTGGCCCCGGACCTTGCGGAGCCGCACTGGGATTCGCCAACTTTCTCTTCCCGTTCATACCGTCAACCTACGAGGAGCAAGCCGTCATGTCCTACCCGTTCCAACTGCCCGAACTGGGGTACTCTCACGACGCCCTGGAGCCCCACATTGACGCCCGCACGATGGAGATCCACCACGGGAAGCACCACGCCGCCTACACGGCCAACCTGAACGCGGCGCTGGAGGGCCACCCGGAGCTCCATGGAAAGGCGGCGGACGAGCTGCTGGCCGACCTGGGCGCGTTGCCCGAAGGCATCCGCGCCGCGGTCCGCAACAACGGCGGAGGCTTCGCCAACCACGCGCTCTTCTGGCGGACCCTGGCTCCCGGTGGGGCAGGCGCGCCGGAGGGCGAGCTGGCCGCCGCGATCGACTCGGCGTTCGGCAGCTTCGACGACTTCAAGTCCCGCTTCGCCACCGCCGCCGCCACTCGCTTCGGCTCCGGCTGGGCGTGGCTGTCGGTGGACGCCGACGGTGCGCTGGAGGTCTCCTCCACGGCCAACCAGGACACGCCGGTCATGGAAGGCAAGACGCCGATCCTGGGCGCGGACGTATGGGAGCACGCCTACTACCTCAAGTACCAGAACCGTCGCCCCGAGTACGTGGCGGCCTTCTGGCAGGTGGTCAACTGGACCGTCGTAGGGGAGAACCACGCCCAATCCGTTCGGTGACGAGGCCGGGTGCCGCCTCGCCTTCTGACGCCGATGCCGCCCTTTGACGCCGATGCCGCCTTCTGACGCCGATGCAGTCCGACCTCGCCTTCGGGGTGATCGCCTTCACCTCGCTGCTGGTGGTGTACAACCCCTTCAGCGCGATCCCGATCTTCGTCGCGCTGACGCTGGAGGACACCCGCGCCGAGCGCTTCCACACCGCCCTCTGGGGGGTCGTGACCTCGATCGTCGTGCTCGTGGTCTTCGCGCTGGCGGGCACGTGGGTGCTGGGCTTCTTCAACATCACCACGGAGGCGTTGCAGATCACCGCCGGCGTGATCTTCTTCGGGATGGGCTCCGACATGCTCCAGGCGAAGCGCGCCCGCACCAAGACGACCCGGCAGGAGCAGGACGAGGCGGCCACCCGCGAGTCGCTGGCCGTGATCCCTCTGGGGCTGCCCACCCTGACGGGGCCGGGCGCCATCGTCACGGTGATCGCCTTGGAGGGACAAGCCGCCAACGCATTTCAGGCGATGTCGGTCTACGTGGGCTGCCTTCTGGTGGGAGTGGTGGCGTTACCGACCCTCGTGCTGGCGCACCGACTGCTGGAGACGCTGGGGCGGACCGGCATCAACGTGGTCACCCGGCTCATGGGGCTCGTGATCATGGCGGTGGGCGTGCAGTTCGTGATCAGTGCTGTGGAGAGCATAGCCGGCTCGTGGGGAATGGGCGCCCCGTGAAGTCGGGGTGGCTCGCGGGGCAGGGCGGCTCGCTGATGAAAGCAGGGCATCTCGCTGACGAAATCACTTGCATTGAGGGCGGAAAAAACATATGTTTCTGAGGGACGGGCCCGGGGAGGCCGGGCCTCATCCAACAAGGAGCGCACAATGACGCGGAGCGGGCTTCGGATCGTGATCTTCTCGACGGCACTCCTGGTTGCGTCGGTGCCGGTCGCCGGCCAGGCCCAGAGCCTCCGGGGCAGCCGAGCGTCGATGAACGCGCAGAACCGACAGGCCGACCTCCACGACTTCACCCGCATGAACACGCCGGCAGACGTCCAGCGCTTCGTGGAGTTGGGGTTGCTGGTCCGGCTCCGGGGCAACGCGGACTACCGGATCCACAACGTGAGGTACCCCTACGCACGTCCAGAGGTGAAGACGTTCGTCGAACGGCTGTCCAGCCAGTACCGGAGCGCCTGCGGCGAGGAGCTGGTGGTGACCAGCCTGACCCGTCCCGCGACCCGGCAGCCTGCCAATGCGTCGAGTCGTTCGGTGCATCCGACGGGCATGTCGGTGGACCTGCGCAGGAGCAACTCGCCGGCGTGCCGTCGCTGGCTCGAGCGCGTGCTACTGAGCCTGGAAGGGGCGGGAGTGCTCGAAGCCACCAGGGAGCGGCGGCCCCCCCACTACCATATCGCCGTCTATCCGAACCCGTACCAGAAGTACGTGGCGGCGCTTGAAGCGAAGGCGAAGGTTCGCGTGGCCGACGCGGCTCCGGCTCCCTCCGTGACGCGGTACCGAGTCCGCCAAGGCGACAGCCTTTGGAAGATCGCCCGCGCCCACGACACCACCGTTGGCGTGCTGAAATCGGTGAACAACCTTCGGAACGGGGACATCTACCCAGGGGAGTTCCTGAACGTGCCGGTCTCCTCCGGCCCCACCCGGTAGCACGAGTTCCAGGGGGGAGGCGGTGAACGACGTCTCCAAGGGCGGGGTGCGACTCGTCGTTTCCATCGTGGTGCCGGCCTACAACGAGGTCGCCACGGCCGAGCGCCTGCTGCGACGCGTGGCCGCAGTGCCGCTGACCAAGGAGGTGATCGTGGTGGACGACGGCTCCACCGACGGCACCCGAGAGCTGTTGGGCCGCCTCCGGGACGAGGGCTTGGTGGATCAGCTGCTCCTCCACGACCGGAACCGAGGCAAGGGAGCGGCGCTGCGAACCGGCTTCGCCCAAGCGCGCGGAGACGTGGTGGTGGTGCAGGACGCTGACCTGGAGTACGACCCCGCCGAGATCCCCACGCTGATAGTGCCCATCGCCACTGGCGAGGCCGACGCGGTGTACGGGTCGCGCTTCCTGGGAGGCGCGCACAGGGTGCTCTACTTCTGGCACCAACTGGGGAACAAGTTTCTGACGCTGGTCAGCAACCTCTTCACGAACCTGAACCTCACCGACATGGAGACCTGCTACAAGGTCGTGCGCACCGAGCTTCTCCAGACGTTGCACCTGAGGGCCAACCGCTTCGGGATCGAACCCGAGATCACGGCTCGCCTCGCCCAGTCTCGCGCCCGCGTCTGGGAGGTTCCCATAGCCTACGCCGGGCGCACCTACGCCGAAGGCAAGAAGATTGGTTGGAAGGACGGCGTCGCGGCGATCTGGCACATCGTGCGCTCCCACCTCCTGGGACCGAAGCCGCCCATATGGGACGGCAGGCCGATCCGGCGGCGTGACGACCCGCCGTCCCTCGACGATCGGCCGGCCCCCCAGAGGGACGCCTCGACCGAGTAGATCCGGGGGCGCCTCGACGGGGTGCTTCGACGAAAAACCAGGGGCCGGGTCGAACGAAAAAAAATTAGTCCCATCCAGTCATCCCAATGTCCCAAGCAAGGCGACATACTGGGGGTGTCTCGCGCTTCGTCCCGGTCGCGGCTGGCAGCGAACCGGTTCCGCGGTCGGTCGGAGCCTACCTAAGCCACTCCTTAAGATAGGAGGCTGGAAATGCAGTGTCGTCAAGGATTTACGCTCATCGAACTCCTGATCGTCCTGGTGATCGTGGGCGTCCTCACCGCGATCGCCGTGCCTCAGTTCTCCAGCGCCCGAGAGCGAGCCTACTACGCGGCCGTTCAGTCGGACCTGAAGAACCTGGCGGTCCAGCAAGAGCTCCACTACGCCGACAACTACGAGTACGCCTCTACCCTGGCGGAGCTGGACTTCGTGGAGTCGGAGGGCGTGACGGTGACGCCGACGGGCACCGCGACGGGCTGGTCGGCCACCGCAACCCACGAGGCCCTGGACGACGACGAAGGGTGCGTCACCTACTCGGGCGAGGTGGACGACAAGCCGACCGTGGGCAGCCTGACCGCCGACAACCCCGGAGTTGTCGAATGCACGGGGTGACGAGGGCGGGCTTCTCGGCGGCGGAGCTGGTGGTGGTGCTGGCCTGCGTGGCCGTCCTGACGCCTCCGATGGTCGGCTCCGTGGCCAAGTTGCGGACCGGGTTCCGGCTTCGCCACGCCCAGGAAGAGGCCGCCCGGCTCTTTGCTCGGGCCCGCTGGACGGCGGTGAGCACGGGTGGCGCGGTGGTGGAGCTGACGGCGGAACCCGCTGCGGGCCTAGTGCTGTCGGCGGCTGGAGACACGGTGGCGGTCACGCGCTTCGGCGCAGAGGGCGTCTCCCTGACGCTGTCGCGGGGGCGAAGCTCGACCCGTCTGCGCTACGGTCCGATGGGCCTGGGGATGGTGTCGAGCCAGACGCTGCGCTTTCATCTGGGCGACAGCGAGCGGTCGCTGGTGGTCTCGTCCCTCGGTCGCGTGACTCGGCGATGAGCCGCGCCGGCGCGTCCTTGGTGGAGGCGGTGGTGGCGTTGGCGGTGCTGGGCGTGGGGGTGGCCGCGGTGGCGGGCCTGACGGCTGCGGCCGCCCAAGCGCTCGCCCGGGCCCGAGCCCTCGACGACGCCCACGCCGTGCTGGAGAGCTTCGTGGACTCGGCGACGGCGGAGCACCGCGCCGGACAGGGCGGGGGCGTCGGAGCGGGGCGGCGAACCCTGGAGTGGGGCGAGCTCTCGTGGGAGGTCGCTGCGGCGGGGTCGATCGGGTGGGTCCGGGTGGAGCATCGTGCGCTTCCTTCGCCGGTCCAGGTCGAGCTTGCTCTGCCCGCCGATTCGGGGAGAACGGTTCCATGAGCGGCGGGCTCGGGAGGCCCGGGTCCTTGGCGGAGCTCACCGCACGGCGTCGTCGGGGCGGCTTTCTCCTGGCGGAGGCCGTCGTTGCAGGCACACTCGTGCTCCTGGCGGTGCAGACCGCCTGGTGGGCGACGGCGACTCAGGGTGCCGTATCGGCCCGAGTGGTGGACCGGGCCCGGGCGCTGGACGAAGCGCGGCTGGTGCGTCACGTCTTGGCGTCGGAGGCGAGGAACGGGAAGGCCGGACTCGACTGGGAGGTGGCGGACGGCGAGGTGCGCCTGAGGGCCTTTCGCGGCCTGGGGGTCGGTTGTTCTGTCCAGCCGCCGGCGGGATGGGGCGTCGCGGTGTCTGGGCACCGGAACCCCAACCCGGACAAGGACTCGGTGCTGGTGCTGACCACCGACGGCGCATGGCGGCCCGTCGCGCTGGTGCGCAGGTCGAGTGGTCGCAACCTCGACTGTCCCGATCTGTCGGGGTTCTCGGCGGAAGTCTGGCATCTGGACCCGGAGCCTTCGGGTGCGGTGGTGGGGCTGTACTTCGAGCGGGGCGCGTACCGCTTCTCCGGCGGCGCGTTCCGGTACCGGCAGAGAACTCGGTGGGAGCCGCTGACGAGCACCGCGCTGGCGGGGGACTCGGCCGGCTTCTCCAGCGGCGCAGACCGGGTGGAAGCCTACCTGGGGGTCCCGGGGCAGGACGCGGGGGCGGATGTAGGGGCGGACATGGGGGTGGCGCGGCGGCGCTGGACGGCATGGGGGCGCCGATGATTCCCCACGCACGCGGCCAGGAGGGATTCGCCCTGGCCATGGTCGTACTGGCTCTGCTGGTGTTGGCGGGGATCGCCTCGGCGGCCGTTGCCGCCGCCGTGGGCCAGCTGCGCTCCGCCGCCGCGGCGGGACAGGTGCTGGCGGCCCGGGCGGCGGCACGCGCCGAGCTGGAGGCGACGCTGGCCGGGACCACCGGAGCGTCGTCGGCGTCGGCGAACGGCTCGGTCGTGGAGTTGGCGTCGGGCGACTTCGGCGACGGCGGCACGTGGCGAGTGCTGGCCGTGCGGATCACCTCGGAGCATCACCTGTTGGTCGGCGAGGCCTCCACGGAAGCCGGCGTCGCCTTCCGGGAGTTCCGCCCGACGTGGTGGCTCGACCCGGAGACGCGCGTGGCGGGCCACCGGGCCGTGGTGGAGGGGGCGGCGACGCAGGTCGGGGCAGGCGCCCAGGTGCTGGCGAACCGCCTGCTGGCGGCGCGGCCCGGCGTGGAGGCGTGCGGCTCACGCACTGTGCTGGCCGACGCGTTTGCGGGCGCGTCCTTCCCGGTCACGGGCCCGCTTCCTGGTCCAGTGGAATGGGACGACACGTCGCCAGACTCGGTGAACGGCGCGGGCGTGGAGCCGCGGATCGGGCTTCTGCGGGGCGCCGCGCTCCGTCGGGCGGCCGACAAGCGGTTGCCGCTGGAGACGGCGTGCACCGACTGCTGGCACGGGCTGGTGACGGGCGGCGGCAACGTGGAGGTGACGGGGCAGGGACGCGGCGTGCTTGCGGTGCAGGGGAGCGTCGTGCTTGCGTCTGGATCGTCGTGGACCGGCCTGGTGGTGGCGTCCGGCAACGTGGACGTGCAGGGGTCGGCGACCGTGACCGGGCTGATGCGCGGCGGGGGAAGGCTGACGCTGGCGGACGGCGCCGTGGTGGACGGTTCGGCGTGCGCTGCCGTGCGGGGCCTGGAGTCGGCCCGCTCTCTTGTCCGCCCGATCCCGATCTCGGGTTCATCCTGGGCGGCGCCGTTCGTGGCTCCGGGGGCGTAGCGCCTATGGGCTTCTTCGGGCGGAGGAAGACAACCCTGGGCCTCGAGGTGGGCAGCGCCTGGGCCAAGTTGGTGGAGGTCGACCATGGAGGTGCGCAACCGGAAGTGGTGGGCGTGGCCGCGAGCAGAGTGCCCGCCGGCGCCGTGGTCGACGGCGAGATCGCGGACCCCGATCTGGTGACCGAAGCGGTGCGAGGGCTCGTCCTCCGGGCCGGCGCATCTGGAGCGGAGGTGGCGCTGGCGATGGGCGGCCACGATGTCTTCGTCAAGAAGGCCGAAGTGGAGCGGGCGAAGGGTGCCGTCCTGCGGAGCGCCGTCCGCGAGCTGGCGGAGCGCCACATCCCCTTCGACTTGGAGAGCGTGGAGGTGGACTACCACGTGCTGAGTCCCGCCGGGAGCGGTGACCGGATCGAGGTGCTTCTCGTGGCCGCCAAGAAGGACGCGGTCGCCGCCAAGGTGGAGGCAGTGGCTGCCGCAGGACTGAACCCGGTGCTGATGGATGTGGAGACGCTCGCCCTCCACAACGCCTTCACGTGCAACTACGGCCGGAGCGGCGAGGGAACCGTCGCGCTGGTGAACATCCGCTGCGACAGCGCCACCGTGAACGTGCTGGAAGGCAACGCGCCCCTCGTGACCCGGGACCTCCCCGTCGGCGTCGGCGGGCCGGCCGCCTCCGACGGCGACGCTTCTCCGCTGGTCGGCGACCCGGACTCGGCGATGGAAGAGGCCGCGGCGAAGCTGGCGGACGCAGTCGGCCGGACCTCGTCGTTCCTCGCCGCCCGACGCTCGCCCACGGGGCTGGGCAGGGTGTTCCTGAGCGGAAGCGGAGCGTGCGTGCCGGGGCTCGCCGAGAGCTTGGCGCAGCGCGTCGGCGTCGAGACCCGCCTGGCCAACCCCTTTGAACGAGTGCCCATGCGGTCCGGCGCGCGCTGCCTTGGAGTCTCCCTGGACGCGGCACCGATGCTCATGCTCGCGCTGGGACTTGCCCTGCGTACCCCGTAACCCCCACGAAGGAGTAAACGCATGATCGAAGTAGACCTCCTCAAATCAGGCAAGAAGGGTCGGCCCAAGACTTCGGGATCGATCCCCACAGGCCACGGGTCGAGGGCGTCTCGACCGAGTCGGGGTGGGCCGATCGGTACGCTTCTGCGCCTGCGCGGCAGGGTGCCCGGCAGTTGGTGGGTCGACGGATGGGTGGTGGCGTCGGCGGTCGTGGTGGCGACCTGCGCCGGCGCGGCGGCGTACATGGTGGTCTCCGCTGGCGCGGTGGAATCGCGGACCGCCGTGGCTCTGGATGCAGCTCTGGCGGACTCGGCCCGCCGCACTGCGACCCTGGAGACGATGAGGGAGCTGGAGGAACGCCGGCAGACCATCGCCGCCAGGGCGTCGATCATCGAGGAGCTGGACGCCCAGAGGTACGCTTGGCCCCGCATCATGAGCGAAGTTGCTCTCGCGCTGCCGGCGGAGGCGTGGCTCGTCCACCTGGGCCAAACGGCCTCCGACGGATCCGTGCGGCTGCGCTTGGAGGGCAGGGCGACCGACAACCTCGCCGTCTCCCGCTTCTGGAACGACTTGGAGTCGTCCTCGGCGATCGGGGCCGTGCAGTTGGTGGCGTTGGAGCTCGGTGTGGAGGGGTGGGCGGGCGGCACGCGGGACGTCTACCACTTCGTGCTGGAGGCGACCCACCAAGCCCCGTCGCCGCCGGAGGGGGGTGCGTCATGAAGCTCCTGCCCGAGGAGCCGAGGCGCAGGAACGCGGTCCTCGCGGCGGTCCTGGCCCTGTGCTCGGCCTACGCCGTCCACTACTACGTATACGCCCCCGCCCAGCGCGAAGCGGACGCCGCAAGGCTGCGGCTGGCCGAGTTGAAGAAGAAGAACCGGCAAGCCGACGCGGCGACGGCGGACGGACCGGAAGCGCTGGAGCGAAGGCTGAGGCTGTACGAAGACCACATCGCTCGGCTGGAGAGGCTGATACCCGCCGACGAAGAGGTGCCGGCCCTGTTGGAGGCCGTCTCGGCAGAGGAGCGTCGCGCCGGCGTGGACGTGGCGGCGATGCGTCCAGAGCCTCCGGAGCCAGGCGAGTTCTACCGCCGACGCAGCTACGAGCTGCAGGTCGTGGGCGGTTACCACCAAGTGGGCTCCTTCATGACCGCGATCGCGTCGCTGGAAAGGCTCGTCGCCCCCACGGACCTCTACATCGCGCCGGCGCCCGATATCGCACTGGCGCCCGATCCCGAAAGCGGCCTCGACCCCACAAGCGGCCCCGACTCCATAAGCGGCGGACGGGTCGTGGCCACCTTCCATATCCGTACCTACTCAAGAGGAGGCTGAGATGAGGACCGAGAGGAAGCTGGCCGACATGAGACCATTGGCAGCGGCTGTGCTTGCTGCAGCGATGCTGGGTGCGGGGATCGGCTCTGCCACGGGACAGGAGACGCCCGGACGCGCGGCCGAGGTGGACCCTATGCCGCCGCTCCAGACGCCTCGTGGCCCCCTGGCCTTCGAGCGAGACTTCTTCGTCTACGCTGCGTCACGGGGACGGAACCCCTTCAATCCCCCGACCGAATCCGCGACTGCCGTCCAACCAACGGGCCTAGTGCTTCTGGGAATCGTCCGCGCCACCGACCCGAGCCGGGCCACCGACCCGACCCGTGCCGTTGTGCTTCTGGCAGCGACCGGCGGAGGAGCCGGCCACAGCGCGACAGGTGCTGGCACGCACGCGGTCCGCCTCCGCCTCGGCGAACAGGTCGGAAGCTTGCGCGTTGTGGAGGTCGGCGCGGACCGGGCCGTGGTGGCGGTGCGAGAGCCCGGCCAACGGGAGCGGTTCGCAGAGCTCACGCTGCCGCGCAGGACGCCGAGCAGAGCAACGCCGAGCAGAGCCGCCGGAGACGGTTCGTGAGGCGGCTCATGAGTGCCGCGGGAGCGGTCGGAGTGCTGGGTGCTGTCGGAGTGCTGGCCGGCACTCCCGCCACGTTGCTGGCGCAAGACGCGCCGCCAATCCAGGACACCCTGCCAACCCCGGATGCTCCGCCAGCCCAGGAAGCCCGGCCCCTCGTCACCGTCTCCTTCGCCTCCGCCCCGATCCAGGACGTCCTCTTCACCTTCGCCGAGTTCGCCGAACGGTCGATCGTGCCCGGCTCCGGCGTGGAGGGAGTGGTGTCCGCCGAGATCCGGGACCAGCCCTGGGATGTGGCGTTCCATGTCCTGCTGGAAGCCCACGGCCTCGTGGCTCGGGAGCTGGAGAGCGGCATCATCCGCGTGGACGACGCCCGCAACCTCTTCGACCGAGAGACGGTGCTGCCCCTGCAGACCCGCGCGTTTCGGGCCAGCTATGCGGCAGCCGGCGAGCTGCTCGACCCGATCGCCGCGCTGTTGAGCGACCGAGGGCGGGCGTCCGTCACCCAGGCCGCCAACGCCGTGGTGGTAACCGACGTCCCTCGGGTCCTGGACGCCGTCGAGAGCTTGGTCGCGGCGCTGGACGTTCGGTCGCCGCAGGTGGACATCGCCGCCAAGATCGTGTTCGTCAACCGCACGGGAATGGAAGGGCTCGGCGTCACCTACGACCTCAAGGACCTGAGCGGCAACCAGCTCAACTTCCTGACGCCGGGCATCGCCGACAAGGACGGGGACGGCGTCATTGAGCTTCCCGGCGAGCAGGTGCCGCGAGGCACGAACGTCGTCTCCTTGGGGGGCTCCTCGCTGGCCGCACTGGGGAACGCACTCGACCGAGTGCCGAAGCCTACTCTGACGCTTCTGGGCTCGTTGGTGCTGGGACGGAGCACGCTGGTCGCCTTCCTAGACGCGCTGAAGTCGGTTCAGCTGACCGAAGTGGAGGCCCGGCCGTCGGTCAGGGTCCTGGACAACCGCACTGCCAAGATCGTGGTCGGCGAAGAGACGCCGGTGCGGGTGGTGGACGCGGGCGCTCAAAGCGGCGCAGAAGGGGAGGGGCGGAGCCGCAACTCGGGACCCGTGGCCACCGTGGACTACAAGGAGACGGGGGTCATCTTGGAGGTGACGCCCCGGGTTGCGGGCGACGACGACATCCTGCTGAAGCTGGCAGCCGAGCGCTCGTCCGCCGACTTGGGACCGTCGGATGTGGGACTTGTCTTCCGGCGCCAGAAGGCCGAGTCCCAACTGCTGGTGCGCGACGGCGAGACCGTGGTGATCGGTGGCCTGACCGTGGAGGAGACTGGCCACGCCCGCTCTGGAGTTCCCCTGCTCATGGACCTGCCTATCGTCGGCGCCCTCTTCCGCACGACCAGGGAGTCCCGGATTCAACGAGACCTGCTGATCCTGGTGACGCCGACGATTGTTCGTGGGGTTCCGCCTGCAACGCCGCCGTAGCCCGAACCGCTACCGCAGGCGCCGGTGCTCGGGGCCTGCCGGCTGGCCCGACCCGCCTGGGCGGCTTCCCCGCAACCCGTCCCTTGGCTATCTATGGACGCCCCGCCCGACATCCCGGCTCCCGCGTTTCCCTCCCCGCCTACGGCCCGCGTTCATCCTGCGCGCACCCCCGCATCCAAGACCGGGGGCTCCGACGGTTCGCCCATGCCTTTCACACGCCTGTCCTTCCACACCGCCGGCGAGTCCCATGGTCGGGGACTGGTCGCGGTGGTCGAGGGCGTCCCCGCCGGCCTTCGGCTGGACCCCGAGGTACACATCGACCCGGAGCTGCGGCGACGCCAGGGCGGCTACGGACGGGGACGGAGGATGCAGATCGAGTCGGATCGGGCAGAGGTGGTCTCGGGCCTCCGTCTGGGCGAGACGCTGGGCTCGCCGATCTCGATGCTGGTGTGGAACCGGGACTGGAAGAACTGGACCACGGCGATGGCGCATGGCCCGCCGGACCCGGAGGGCAACCCCAAGGCCCTTCGACCCGTGTACCTCCCAAGGCCGGGCCACGCCGACTTGGCCGGCGTCCTGAAGTACGACCGCCGAGACGCACGCGACATCCTGGAACGGGCCTCCGCCCGCGAGACCGCCGCCCGGGTCGCCTGCGGTGCCGTGGCGAAGGCCCTTCTGGGGGTGTTCGGCGCCGTGGTGGGCAGCCACGTCACGCGGATCGGCCCCGTGGAGGCCCAGGTGCCCCCGTCTCTGCCCCACGACCTGAACGCTGCGGCCGACGCCTCCCCTGTGCGCACCCTCGACCCGGCAGCCGGCCCCGCCATGATCGAGGCGATCGACGAGGCCCGCCAAGCCGGCGACACGCTGGGAGGCTGCTTCGAGGTCGTAGTGCGCGGCCTGCCCGTGGGCCTCGGGAGCTACGTGTCGTGGGACCGCAAGCTGGACGGGCGCCTTGCCCAGGCCGTCATGTCGGTTCACGCCGTGAAGGGCGTCGAGATCGGTCCGGCCTTCGAGAACGCGGCCCGGCCCGGCTCCCGCGTCCACGACGCCATCGTTCGCGACGAGACCGACGCCCTGGCCGGCGGCTTCGGGCGGGCGCGCAACCGGGCCGGAGGGCTGGAAGGGGGGATCACCACCGGCGGACCGCTGGTGGTTCGCGGCGCCATGAAGCCCATCTCTACTCTGTTGCGGAAGCGGCTCCCCAGCGTGGACCTGCGAGACGGCAGCGTCCGGGAGGCCGCCGTGGAGCGGAGCGACGTGTGCGCAGTGCCCGCTGCCGCCGTGGTGGCCGAAGCCATGGTCGCCCTCGTGGCCGCCGATGCCCTCCTGGAGAAGTTCGGCGGGGATTCGCTCTCGGAGCTCCGCCGCAACCTGGACGGCTACGTGGAGCGACTGGCCGCGCGGGGCTTCGGCGAACGAGGCCAGGAGGCACCGTGAGGCCGGGCCGTCCGCCGGGTCCGTTGCCGCCCTCCCGGCCGTCCCGCCTAGTGCTGATCGGCTTCATGGGCGCCGGCAAGTCCACCACCGGAGCCCTGGTCGCCCGTGCGCTGGGATGGAAGTTCGTGGACATGGACGACGAGGTAGCGCGGCACGCGGGGACCCCGGTGCCGGAAGTCATTCGAAGCCAAGGCTTGGCGAGCTTCCGCCGGATGGAGGCGGAGGCCGGAAGGAGGGCGCTGGCCCTGGATCGGGTCGTGGTCGCCGCCGGCGGGGGATGGGCCTCGGTGCCGGGCCGCGTCGGCCGAGTGCGGGACATCGCCTGCACGGTCTGGCTTCAGGTCCGCCCGGCCACCGCCCTGGCGCGGATCGCGGCGTCGGGCGCCTCCCGCCCTCTGCTGGACGATGTTCCCAACCCCCTGGCGGCGGCGGAGGCCCTTCTGGCAGAGCGGACTCCCCACTATGCATTGAGCGACATTAGAATCGACACCGAAGGAAGGTCGCCCGAAGAAGTGGCTCTGGAGGTTCTCGAGAGAACCGGCCTTGCCCCCGTGGGCTCCGGCGACGCAAAACGCAACCACAACGAACAAGACGGCAGGGAAAAGACGGCGTGAAGCTGGTAATCGTGGAGTCGCCGGCCAAGGCGAAGACGATCTCGAAGTTCCTCGGCCGGGAGTACCAGGTCGAAGCGTCCTATGGACATGTGCGCGACCTGCCCCGGTCCGCCCGCGAGCTTCCCAAGGCTGTGCGCGACAAGCCGTGGGCCGCCCTGGCGGTGGACACGGAACGGGGCTTCAAGCCCATCTACATCGTGCCCCCGGAGAGCAAGAAGCGGATTCGCGAGCTGAGCCAGCTGATGTCCCGCGCGGACGAAGTGCTGCTGGCCACCGACGAGGACAGGGAAGGCGAGTCGATTAGCTGGCACCTGCTGGAAGTCCTCAACCCCAAGCGCTCGGTTCCGGTCAGGCGCATCGCCTTCCACGAGATCACCAAGCCGGCGATCGAAGAGGCCCTGGCCAACCCCCGGCAGGTGAACCGTCGCCTGGTTCAGGCCCAGGAGGCGCGACGGGTCCTGGACCGCCTCTTCGGCTACAGCCTGTCGCCGGTGCTGTGGAAGAAGGTTCGCACCAAGCTCAGTGCCGGCCGCGTCCAGAGCGTGGCGCTTCGTCTGGTCGTGGACCGGGAGGAGGAGCGGCAGAGCTTCAAGGCGTCGGCGTACTGGCACGTGGCGGTTGCCCTGGAGGGAGGCGGACAGGGAGGCGGACAGGAGTTCGCCGCGACGCTGGTGCGGGTGGGCGACGCCCGGGTCGCCACCAGCAAGGACTTCGACCCCACCACGGGGGAGCGGCTTTCCGCCTCCAAGGCGATCGTGCTGGACGAGAAGGCCGCCACCGAAATCGCCAAAGCCGCCCCTGATGTCTGCCCGTGGCGCGTCGCGTCGGTGGAGCGCAAAGCTGCCCGCCAGCGCCCGGCGCCGCCGTTCACGACCTCGACCCTCCAGCAGGCCGCCAGCAACCGCCTCCGCTTCTCGCCGAGCAGGACGATGCGCCTTGCCCAGCGCCTCTACGAAGGCGTGGAGCTAGGGGGCGGCGAGCGCGAAGGGCTGATCACCTACATGCGGACCGACTCGGTGACCCTCTCCGCCAAGGCGCTGGCCGACGCCGGACGCTACATCCGCCGCACCTTCGGCGACGACTACCACAAGGGCCCCCGCCGCTACCGCACCAAGGCCAAGTCGGCCCAGGAGGCCCACGAGGCCATTCGGCCCACCGAGATCGCCCGCGCCCCGGACCGCATCGCGTCCTTCCTGGACAAGGACGAGCTTGCGCTCTACCGGCTGATCTGGAGCCGCGCGGTCGCCTCCCAGATGGCCGACGCCCAGATCGACCGCACCACGGCGAACCTCCACGCGACTCTCGACCAGGTCGTCCACGTCTTTCGCTCCACAGGGTCCGTGCTGCGCTTCCCCGGCTTCCTCAAGGTCTACGGCGACCGCCGCAAGGACCAGCTCCTGCCGCCCCTGCAGGAAGGCGACACCGTGCTGGACGGCCGGGCCGGACCCGCCCACGACCCGCCGGACGCTGCCGCCCTCGTGCGATCCGTCGAACCCAACCGCCGCGAAACCAAGCCGCCGCCTCGCTACACGGAAGCCTCCCTGGTCAAGAAGCTGGAGGAAGAGGGAATCGGCCGCCCGTCCACGTACACGCCCACCATCTCCACCATTCAGGATCGAGACTACGTGCGGAAGAAGAACGGCAGCCTCGTGCCCACCTACGTCGGCATGGCGGTGACCCGACTCCTCCGCTCCCACTTCGGGACGTACGTGGACCTTCGCTTCACCGCGCGCATGGAGGACGCGCTGGACGACATTGCGGCTGGCGACGCCGAGTCCCGCCGCTTCTTGGACGCCTTCTACAACGGCGAGGCGGAGCGCCCAGGGCTGGTGCGTCGCATCGCCGAGGTGCTGCCGGAGATCGACTTTCCCTCGGTGCCGGTGGGGACCGATCGGGAAACCGGTGCCCCGATCCGAGTGCGCATCGGACGCAACGCGGTGTACGTGGAGAGGGGCACGGGCAGGGACGCCGCGCGAGCCACCGTCCCCGCCGAGATGCTCATCGACGAGCTGACCCCGGAGCGCGCCGTCGAGCTCTTGGCCGAGCGCGCCCAGTCCGACCGAGTCCTCGGCGACGACCCGGGCACCGGAATGCCCGTCCTCGTCCGCGCCGGTCCCTACGGCCCCTACGTGCAGCTCGGCCATGGGCGGAAGAGCGGGAAGGCCAAGCCCCGCCGGGTCAGTCTGCCCGACGAGGTCGCCCCCGCCGACGCGACGCTGGAGTACGCGCTCAAGCTCCTCGCCCTCCCGCGCACGCTGGGCAAGGACCCGGAGTCCGGCAGCGATGTGGTTGCCGGCCTTGGGCGGTACGGCCCCTACGTCGGCAGGAACGGCGAGTACCGCGATCTGGAGTCGGTCGACCGCATCTTCACGGTCGAGCTGGACGAGGCGCTGTCGCTGCTGGCCAAGAAGAAGCCCGCTCGTCGCAGGACAACGAAGGCCATCAAGGTCGTGGGCGTTCACCCCGACTCGGGCGCCGAGCTGCGGCTGCTGGAGGGCCGCTGGGGTCCCTACGTGACCGACGGCAAGCTCAACGCGAACATCCCCAAGGACAGGGACCCCATGGAGACGACGGTGGAGCAGGCTCTCGAGCTGCTTGCCGCCGCCGCTCAACGCAAGAAGTCCCGCCCGCCGCGACGGTCCAGTGGCAAGCGGCGGTCTTCCGTCCGACGACGGTAGGGCGGTCCCGCCGTGCCGGACGCGACGGTCGTCGGCGGGGGCCTTGCCGGTTGCGAGGCCGCCGTGGCTCTGGCGCGCCGCGGCCGCACCGTGGAGCTGGTGGAGATGCGTCCGGTCCACTCCACGCCGGCCCACCAGACCGACGGCTTGGCGGAGCTCGTCTGCACCAACTCCTTCAAGAGCGAGACCCCGGCCAACGCCCACGGCCAGCTGAAGCGCGAGATGGCGGCGCTGGGCTCGGTACTCCTGGAGGCAGCCTGGGAGAGCCGCGTCCCGGCAGGGTCCGCGCTGGCGGTGGACCGCGCCCTCTTCTCCGAGGCCGTTTCTCGGCGGGTTGCGGCCAGCCCTGGGATCGACCTGGTCCGCCGGGAACGCCGGTCGCTCCCGTCTGGACCGGCCGTGGTGGCAACCGGTCCCCTCACTTCGCCGTCCTTGACCGCCGCCGTCGCCGCCGAACTAGGGGACGACGGGCTGGCCTTCTACGACGCGATTGCGCCCATCGTCCACGTGGATTCTCTCGACCGGCGCATCGTCTTCGCTGCGGGCCGCTTCGGCGAGGACGCGGACTACCTGAACTGCCCCATGAACGAGCGGGAGTACGCGGCGTTCGTGGACGCGCTCTTGGGGGCGGACGTTTACGCCGGCCACGAATGGGAAAACATCCCCTACTTCGAGGGCTGCCTTCCCGTCGAGGTCATGGCGCGCCGAGGTCGCGACACCCTCCGCTTCGGTCCGATGAAGCCGATCGGCCTTGCCGACCCCCGCACGGGCCGGCGCCCCCACGCCGTCGTCCAGCTTCGGCGCGAGGACCGCGCTGGCCAGATGTGGAACATGGTGGGCTTCCAGACCCGTCTGCGCACCGCCGAGCAGCGACGAGTGTTCGCCATGATCCCAGGGCTCGGCCAAGCCGACTTCCTGCGCTGGGGATCAATCCACCGCAACACGTACCTCAACTTCCCGGCCCGGCTGGCGCCGTACGGAGCCCCCAGCGCCCGCCCCGACCTGCTCTTCGCTGGCCAGCTGACCGGCGTTGAGGGCTACACCGAATCGGCCGCCTCGGGGATCCTGGCCGGGATCAACCTGGACCGGATCCTGGCCGGCGCCGAGCCCGTTCTCCCGCCCCCCGACACGATGCTGGGCGGTCTCTGCCGCTACCTGCGGGAAGCCGATTCCGCCAACTTTCAACCCATGAACTCCAACTGGGGACTCGTGGACCCCCTCCCGGGCGCGCCGAGGAAGAAGGCCGCCCGACGCCAAGCGATGGCCGAGTGCGCCGACCAGTCCTTCCGCCGCTGGCTGACCGAGACCGGAGTCGCGCCGCCCGGTGCCAACCTGCCCGGCGCCGCTGCTGACCCGCCCGGCGCCGCTGCCGCGCCGGGCGACCAGCCGCCCGAGCCTGCCGCCGACCTGCCCGCCGCATCGTGAACTCCTCGCCGCCGCGCCTGGCCACCCCCGAGACCGCCCGCTTCCTCAACCACCTGGAAACGGTGCGCCGCTTGGCGGTCCACACAATCGCCGGGTACCGCCAGGACTTGGCCGACCTGGAGCGCTTCGTCGCCGTCTACCTCGGTCGCGACGACTTCCGCTGGCGCGAGGTGGACCGGGCCGTGGTCCGCGCCTACCTGGGCGAAGCCCGTCGCCGGGGACTCGCCCCACGGACGATCGCCCGTCGCCTGTCGGCCGCCCGCTCGTTCTTCGGCCACCTTCGCAAGGAGGGGGCGGTCCCCTCGAACCCTGCCCGGGAAGTCCGGGGCCCCAAGCTCGACCGAACCCTCCCCGGCCACCTCCGCGGCAAGGAGATCGACTCCCTCTTCCGGTGGGCAGCGGACCGGGCCGCCCAGGCGAACGGCCTCGCCGAGACTCGCCTCCTGGCGATGCTGGAACTCCTGTACGGCAGCGGCCTCCGCGTCTCGGAGCTGGCGTCCCTGAACCCGAGTTCGCTCGACTTGCAGCGCGGTCAGCTCAGAACGCTGGGCAAGGGGGACAAGGAGCGGATCGTGCCCGTCACCGCCGCCGCCGTTCGGGCCGTCCGCAACTACCTTCCCAGGCGACAGGAGACGGCCCGTCCCGGTTGCCGCGCCCTCTTCGTGAACCGCTCCGGCGGGCGGCTCTCGGTCCGCTCGATCCAGAAGGCGGTGTCGGCGACACTGGACCAGTTCGCCGCCGCCGAGGGGCTGTCGGTCCACTCCCTCCGTCACTCGTTCGCCACACACCTTCTGGACTCGGGCGCCGACCTGATGGCCGTCAAGGAGATGCTGGGTCACGCCTCTCTCTCCACGACCCAGATCTACGCCCACACCTCCAAGGAACGCCTGCGCCGGGTCTACAACTCCGCGCACCCCAGAGCGTAGCCCGACCACCCAGGGGTTGCCGACCCCACTAACTTTGGTGTGCCATGCATCCTGCGTCCCCCGTCCTCCCCAGCGCTCGCGTGCGAGCCACCACCGTCGTCGCCGTGGCCAGAAACGGCCGCGTGGCGATGGCCGGCGACGGGCAGGTTACCGTCGGCGACACGGTCGTAAAGGGCGCGGCGCGCAAAGTTCGCCGCCTCCGGGAGGGCAACGTCCTCGTGGGCTTCGCCGGCGCGGTGGCCGACGCCTTCACCCTCTTCGCCAAGCTGGAGTCGAAGCTGGAGCGCTGGCCCTCCAACCTGCCCCGGGCGTGCGTCGAGCTGGCCAAGGAGTGGCGCACCGACCGCTACCTCCGCCGCCTGGAGGCTCTTCTCGCCGTGGCCGATTCGGAGCACCTCTTCCTCGTGGGCGGCGACGGCAACGTCATCGAGCCCGACCGGCCGATCCTGGCGATCGGCTCCGGCGGCGGCTACGCCCTGGCGGCGGCCCGCGCCCTCTTCCAGCAGCGCCCCAAGCTGGAGGCGGCGGAGATCGCCCGCGGGGCTCTGGAGATCGCCGCCGACATCTGCGTCTTCACCAACCGGGAGATCACTGTCTTGGAGCTCAACCCCTCGTGACCTCGAAGCCGCGAGCGTCGGCCTCCCAGTCGCCCCCGAAGCAGGGCGAAGCCCCCGACCCCGAACAGACCGGCCGCGACGACTGGGGGTTGAGCCGCCTCACCCCTCGGCAGATCGTCGTCGAGCTCGACAAGTACATCGTCGGACAGGCGGACGCCAAGAAAGCGGTCGCGATCGCGCTCCGGAACCGCTGGCGGCGCCAGCAGGTGGAAGAGGAGCTGCGCGACGAGATCCTCCCCAACAACCTGATCATGATCGGTCCCACCGGAGTGGGGAAGACGGAGATCGCCCGCCGCCTAGCCCGCTTGGCCGGCTCCCCCTTCGTCAAGGTCGAGGCTTCCAAGTTCACCGAGGTCGGCTACGTGGGCCGGGACGTGGAGTCGATGATCCGCGACTTGGTGGACACCGCCGTCAGCATGGTGCGCACCGAGCGCGAGGAAGACGTGCGGGAAGCGGCAGAGCAGAACGTGGAGGAACGCCTGCTGGACCTGCTGCTTCCCGACTCCAGCGAAGCTCCGTCTCCCAAGAAGCGGACCGTCGGCCCCGGCCCTGCGGCCTCCGTTTCCCCGCAGTCGGGCGGCCCGGCCGGCCCGCCGAAGATCTTCGTGGCGGGTCCAGGCGGAGTCGGACGTGGGGCGACGGGCTCCGCCGACGAGGCGGCCTTGGCCGAGCGCCGCGCCCGAACCCGCGAGAAGCTGCGCAAGCTCCTCAACGACGGTCAGCTGGAAGACCGGAAGGTGGAGATCGACATCCAGCACTCCCCGTCAATGGAGGGGATGATGTTCCCCATCGGAGGCATGGAGGGCGTGGACATCAACTTCACCGAGATGCTCCAAGACATGCTCCCCAAGCGCACCAAGCGCCGCGGCGTCACGATCGGCGAGGCCAGGCGGATCCTGCTGCAAGAGGAGCTGGACCGGCTGGTGGACATGGACGAAGTGGTCAACGAGGCGATGGACCGGGCCGAGGAGATCGGGATCGTCTTTCTCGACGAGCTGGACAAGGTGGCCAGCGGACGAGCAGTGGCAGGTCCCGACGTGAGCAGGGAAGGGGTTCAGCGGGACCTCCTCCCCATCGTCGAGGGCTCCAACGTCCAGACCCGCTACGGGATCGTCCGCACCGACCACATGCTCTTCATCGCCGCCGGGGCGTTCCACGTCGCCAAGCCCTCGGACCTGATCCCCGAACTCCAAGGACGCTTCCCCATCCGCGTGGAGCTGAAGAGCCTGGGCGCCCCCGAGTTCGTCCGCATCCTCCAGGAGCCCCAGAACGCCCTGGTGCGCCAGTACGGAGCCCTGGTCGAGACCGAAGGCGCGAGCGTGAGGTTCACTGCCGGCGGGATCGCCGAGATCGCCCGAATCGCCGCCGACCTCAACGACCGACTGGAGAACATCGGCGCACGCCGGCTCCGCACCGTCCTCACCAACCTCTTGGAGGACCTGATGTTCGGACTTCCCGACGAGGGACAGGGCAAGAAGGTGGTCGTCTCCAAGACGTTCGTCGCAAAGCGGCTGGAAAAAGTGGCCTCCGACGAAGACGTCAGCCGCTACATCCTCTGATCGATGCAGTCGGTCGCTTCGCTCGGTGCCGGCCCGCCGCCCGCCGCCCGCCACTTCCTCGACCTGACCGACCACGACGGCCCTCGCCTCCGCGCATGCCTCCGCGACGCGGCCCGCCTCAAGTCCGGCGAACTCTCGGGGCCGCTCCTGGCCGGCCGCACCCTGGCCATGATCTTCCGCAAGAGTTCGACCCGCACCCGGGTCAGCGCCGAGGCGGGCATGACCCAGCTGGGAGGCCACGCGGTCATGATCTCCGACCAGGACTCCCAGATGGGCCGGGGCGAGAGCGTGGCCGACACGGCCAAGGTGCTGAGCCGCTACGTGGACGCGATCCTCGTCCGCACCGCCGCGCACCAGGAGGTCCTGGAGTTCGCCCGCCAGGCGTCGGTGCCGGTGGTCAACGGCCTCACTGACCTGCTCCACCCCTGCCAAGTCCTCGCCGACCTCCTCACGGCCTACGAGGAGTTCGGGCCAGGGCTGGACGGACTGGCCGGGCCGGGGCTGGACGGACTGCGCCGACTGGACGAACTGCGAGTGGCTTGGGTCGGCGACGGCAACAACGTGGCCAACTCTTGGCTCAACGCCGCCTCCCGCTTCGGCTTCGCGCTGCGGCTGGCGTGTCCCGAGGGCTACGACCCGGACCCGGCGATCCTGGAGCGGGCCCGCCGCCACGCCGGCGCCCAGCTGCTGCGCGACCCGGCCGAGGCCGTCGAGGCCGCGCATGTGGTGACCACGGACGTCTGGACGTCGATGGGCATGGAGGACGAAGCGCAGGCCCGGAAGGCGGCGTTCGCCGGCTACTGCGTGGACGACGCCCTCATGGAGCGCGCGGACCCCGCGGCGATCTTCCTGCACTGCCTTCCCGCCCACCGAGGCGAGGAGGTTGCCGCCTCCGTCATCGACGGCCCCCGCTCCCGGGTGTTCGAAGAAGCCGAGAACCGGCTGCACGTGATCAAGGCAATCCTCCTGGGTCTGATCGGCCCGTCGGCCCACTCCTGACCCGCCCCTACGCCCCCCACTCCTGACCCGCCCCCTCTACCCCCACCTCCACGCCCACTCTGCCGACAGAAGGAGCGCGAACCGAATGGACCCGGCCCCCGCTCGTACACCCCTCCACGACGTCCACGTCTCGCTGGGCGCAAAGATGGTCCCTTTTGCCGGCTACCAGATGCCGATCCAGTACCCCACTGGCATCCGCGCCGAGCACGCCGCCGTGCGCACCGCGGCGGGCCTCTTCGACGTCTCGCACATGGGCGAGTTCACCGTCCGAGGTCCCCAGGCGGCCCACCTCGTGCAGTACCTGACCGTCAACGACGTTTCCCGGGTCGCGGTCGGGCAGGCCCAGTACTCGGCTCTCTGCAACGAGGATGGACGGGTCCTGGACGACTTGCTCGTCTACCGCTTCGAGGACCACTTCGTGCTGGTGGTCAACGCAAGCAACCGCCGAAAGGACTGGGAGTGGGTCACGCGACATGCGGGTCCCTTCGACGTGGAGCTCTCCGACGACTCCGACGACATCGCCCTCGTCGCCCTCCAGGGTCCCGCGAGCCAGCGCATCTTGGCCCCGCTGTCGTCGCTCGCCGAAGAAGACCTCGCCGCCATCGGCTACTACCGCTTCGCCACAGGAACAGTGGCCGGCGTGGACGCGGTGATCAGCCGCACCGGCTACACCGGCGAAGACGGCTTCGAGCTCTACGTTCCGGCAACGGGCGCCGAGGCCGTCTGGCGCGCCGTACAGGGGGCGGGGGAGGCGCACGGCTTGGTCCCCGCGGGCCTGGGCGCCCGTGACTCCCTGCGCCTCGAGGTCGGCTACGCCCTCTACGGCAACGACCTGAGCGAGGAGCGCACCGCGCTGGAGTCCGGCCTGGGATGGATCGTGAAGCTCGACGCCGGCGATTTCGTGGGCCGGGAAGCGCTGGCCGCCGAGAAGGCCCGGGGTCCCGCGCACCGCCTGGTGGGGATACGCCTCCTGGAGCGCGGCTTCCCTCGGCCGGGCTACCCCCTCGTCCACCAGGGCCAGGATGTGGGCGTGGTGACTTCGGGCGTGGCGAGCCCGTCGTTGGGATGCGGCGTGGCGCTAGGGTACCTTCCCACCGACGCGGCCCGTCCAGGCACCGACGTGGGCGTCCGCATCCGAGGACGAGTAGTGGCCGGCCGCACGCAACGGCCGCCGTTCTACACCGAGGGTTCGATCCGCAGATAGCCCCCGCAAGCCCCGAGTCGCCTCATGGCGGAGTCCGTCCTCCTCACCACCCACGACCTTCCCCTTGCGGGCAAGCTCCGGACCGGATTCCAACGAGCCGGCTACCACGTGGAGCTCCTGGCCAAGGGAGAAGACCCGTCGCACGTGAAGGACGCCGTGCTGCTGGTGGTGACCGGCGGACTGGACGCTCCCGCCAATAGTGCTTCCGCCGAGAGTGCTTCCGCCGAGAGTGCTCCCGCCAAGAGCACCTCCTATGCCGTCCGCCAAGGCCGCAAGATGGGCGTCCCGATCTTCGTGGTCGGGGGCCGCCCCGGAGCGCCTGCACCGAAGAACGCCTCGGCGACCTTCCCGTCGCCGGCGGATCCCGACGAGATCGTCTTGGTGGGCCGCCGCACCGTCGAGCGCAAACGCCTGCGGAGCTCCACCGGGATCGTCGGCGAGACCGACGCCATGGTCGAAGTGATGGAACGGGTCGTCCAGATCGCCCCGGTGGACGCGACCGTCCTCGTCACGGGCGAGTCGGGCACGGGCAAGGAGCTGGTGGCCCGGGGGCTCCACGCCCTCTCCAAGCGACGCCACCAGGCGTTCATCCCCGTAAACATGGCCGCCCTCTCCGAGACGTTGCTGGAGAGCGAGCTCTTCGGTCACGAGAAGGGGGCGTTCACCGGTGCCGTGGACATGCGCAAGGGCATATTCGAGCTGGCCGACGGCGGGACCGTCTTCCTCGACGAGATCGGCGAGATGCCGATCCAGACCCAGACCAAGCTCCTTCGCGTGCTGGAGCAGCAGGAGTTCCTCCGGGTGGGCGGGCAGAAGCCGATCCGCGTCGACGTCCGCATCCTCGCCGCCACCAACCAGCGGTTGCCCGAGCGCGTGGCCACCGGTGACTTCCGCAAGGACCTCTACTACCGCCTCAACGTGCTCCACATCGCGTTGCCCCCCCTACGCGACCGACGCGAGGACATCCCCCTGCTAGTGAACGCCTTCGTCGCCGACGCGATCCAGCGCCACGACCGCGGCTTCTTCCAGGGACTCACGGACAAGGCGATGCGCATCCTGGTCCGGCATCGCTGGCCCGGCAACGTCCGGGAGCTGCGCAACTTGGTCGAGAGCATGGTGGTGCTAGCCCCGGGGCGGCAGATCCGCGCCGAGGACATCCCTGCCGATGTGCGTGCGGGAGACCGCTCCACCAGCTTGGTCCAAGCGCCCATGCCCACCGGAGCTGGCGTCCCGGCCGCACCCGGTTCCTTGGAGATGCGACCCCAGCTCGAGTTCATCTTCCGCACAATGATGGACTTGAAGGTGGACATCGACGACCTGCGGCGAGAGTTCGATGCGTTCCGGCGCGCCAAGGAGGACGCGCCCCGCTTCCCAACCGGCGAGATCGTCTACGACCGGCGCGACACCGGGCACCCAGAAGAAGCCCCGCCCGCTGCGACCGACGACCCCCTGGAGCTGCTCGACGACGATCCGCTAGAGCCGACAGACTATGCGGTCGAAGACGACTCGCCCACCGACGCCATGCCCACCGACTCGCCGCCGCCGGTCTCTGCCCTTCCTCCCGCCGAGGCGGCCCAGGAGTCGCCCAACGCGGTCCTCTACGAGCCCGGAATGACCTTGGACGAAATCGAACGGGAGGTCGTGCGCGCCGCGCTCCGAGATGTGGACGGGAACCGGCGCCTAGCCGCCGAGAGCCTCGGAATTGGGGAACGGACTCTCTACCGAAAGCTCGCCAGGCTGGGCATCGACGACGACAGCTAGGCCGATCAGAACCGAAGTACCGCCAGCGCCTGGGGGATCACCTCGTCGGCGTCGGCGGCTCCGAACTTGTTCAGCCACACGTGGAACTCGGTTCCCACGAAGATCCTGCCCTCGTTCCCGGACAGGGACTTGCCCAGGTCCCATCGAAGCTGGGGTTGCAGCAGAATCCAGTACGGTGCGCGGTCGCCGCCCTCCACGTCCCGAGGGCTCTGCCACTCGCCGTGACCCTCCAGCGAGAACGCCGCCGAGCCCACGCTGAACGGCAACGCCCAGTTGAAGTCCACGACGTGGCTGTTGCCGTTCTTGGGTGCGCCGCCGCCGTCCAACCCGGCGCTCCGGTCCACCATGAACGTGTAGTCGATGTTTGCGAAGGCGAAGCCGGGCAAGCCCAGGGCCAGCCGAAAGCCCGGCGTGAACTTCACTACCCTCGCCTGGGCGCCCCAGTTGATCCCGCCGATCGGGCCGATCCCCCGGATGAGCCCGTCCGAGAAGGTGGCCAGGCGCAGGTAGCTGTACCACTCGCCGTAGATGTCCCGGTTCGCGATCCCCGCGCCCTCGCAGCACGTCATGTCCACGAAGAAGAAGTTCTCCCCCCGACTCCATCCGCTGGCGTGCTGAAGGGTGAGGATGTGCTGGAAGCCCGTCGGGCTCACGGCGTGGTCCCGCAAGGCGCTGCCTCCCTGGTAGTGCGCCTCGGTCGTGCTCCACTGGGCCGCCGCCGGCTCTGCTCCGGCCCCCACGAGCGCGACTCCGGCCACCACCAGAACGAACGGGTTGCTCATGATATTCTGCTCCTGTTCTCTGAAGTCGTTCGGGCCCGCTCGGCCTCGATCTCCGCAAGGATGCCGGCCCAAGAAGAATCCTCGACGCCCTGATACGCCACGACCAGCTCCCGCGACAGGTCCACGGTGTCGGGGTAGCCGTAGACGGCGAGGGCGGCGCTGCGTTGCGCTAACTGGCGACTTCCCCAACCAGGCGTGATCGGTTCCACGAAGACCGGCCTCTGCCGCAGACCCCGGGAGATCAGGTGCAGGTCCCCGGGCTCGAACGTCGTCGCAGGCCGGTCCGTCGAGAACGCTACGAGAAAGAGGGCCGGTGGACCTTCGCTCCCATTCGCGCCGAAGTCGCCCCGGTTCCCCCCAAAGTCGGGCCGGTTCCCACCGACGTCGGGCCGGTGAGCCGCTGCCACCCGCTCCAGCCGCCGCTTCGTGTCCGGCGCCGCCGCTTCCAGCACTTCGGGTGCCAACGGGGTGATCTCGATCAGCAGATCGCCAGCGGTCATCCGAACGGAGATCTGGTCCTGGCGCAGAGAGCCGGAGCGGCCCGCCCCTGCCGCTCCCGAGGCCGGTCGCGACCCCGCTTCAGATCCCGAGCCCGCTTCCGCTGCCGCGCCGACGGGGGGCGCATCGAGGGCCGGGGCCGGGGCGCAACTGCCCACTCCCGCCGCCGCAAGGAGCGTCGCCACGCTGGCACGGCGTCGCCTGCAAACCCCGAGCCCTCGGCCCTCGCCGCGTCCTCGCCTCACGCCGCGCCCTCCAGCAGTGCCGCCATCGCTTCCAGCAGCTCTGTCGCGCCCTCGCCCGTTCGCGCCGAACTCGTCACAATCTGGTCCTCTCCAACGCCCAGGCTCCTCTCGACCGGGCCTGTGATCCCGCGCTCCCGGCGCGACGCCTTCAACTTGTCCACTTTCGTGAGGGCGATCAACGCCGGCACCCCCGTCTCCGCAAGGTACTCCACGAACTCCTGGTCCCCGGCAGTGGGCGGGTGCCGCGAGTCCACCAAGTACACCACGCCCTTCAGCAGCTGGCTGCCAGCCAAGTATCCCCGCACCAGCAGCCGCCACTGCTCCCGCACGGCCACGGGCGCTCGGGCGTACCCCGACCCCGGCAGATCGACCAGGAAGAAGGCGTCGTTGACCCGATAGAAGTTCAGCGCCTGGGTCTTGCCCGGCGACGCCGACACCCTCGCCACGCCCCGCCGAGTCCGCCCCAGCAGCCGGTTCACCAGCGACGACTTGCCCACGTTGGACCGCCCGGCGAAGGCAATCTGGGGCAGTGCGCCCGGCAACGGCTGCTCCGGCGCCACCACCGATCCGGCGAACTCCACAGTGCGCACGATCACGAGACCGTGGCGCCGAGCGCCGCCTTCTCCCGCGCCGCCCTTTCCCGCGCCCGCCCAACCCGACGCGCCGCCAACGCCTCGCCCAGCACTTGGTCCATCGTCTCGAGCGGCACCAGCTCCACACCGTCGCGCACCTCCTGCGGCAACTGCTCGATCTCCGGCGCGTTGGCGGCGGGCAGCAGCACACGCCGGATCCCTCCCCGCAGAGCCGCCACCGCCTTCTCCTTGATCCCGCCCACCGCCAGGACCCGCCCCCGCAAAGTGATCTCGCCCGTCATCGCCACATCGGCCCGGGTCGGGGTTTCGGTGAGGGCCGAGATCAGCGCCACGGCGATCGTGATCCCCGCCGACGGCCCGTCCTTGGGGGTGGCGCCCTCGGGAATGTGGATATGGATGTCCATCTCCTTGTGGAACCGCCCCGGCAACCCCAGCCGTCCCGCCCGCGAGCGCGCGTAGGTGACCGCCGCGAACGCCGACTCCTTCATCACCTCGCCAAGCGTCCCCGTGAGCTGGGTCTTTCCGGATCCCGGCACCGCCGCCACCTCCACCTCCAAGACCTCGCCGCCGGCTGCGGTCCACGCCAACCCGCACGCGATCCCGGCTCGGTCCGCCCCCTCGTCTCGTCGCTGGGGACGGAGCGGCGGCGGCCCCAGCAGCTCCCGCAGGTCCTCCGGCTCCACCACACTGGGCGGCGCCTTCCCGCCGTCCGCCGCCACGGCCCGCGCCAACTTCCGCGCGATCCGCGACAGCCGCCTCTCCAGCTCCCGCACGCCGGCCTCCCGAGTGTACTGGGCCACGACCGCCTGAACCGCCTCCTCCGCGATCTCGGGCTCGTAGGACTCGAGTCCGTGCCGCGCCACCTGCCGAGGCCAGATGAACCGCCGCGCGATGATCCGCTTCTCCGTGTCCAGGTAGCCGGACAGGCGAATCACCTCCATGCGGTCCCGGAGCGGAGCCGGAATCTCGCCCAGCGTGTTGGCGGTGGCGACGAAGAGCACGTCCGACAGGTCGAACTCCAACTCCAAATAGTGGTCCGTGAACGCTTGGTTCTGCTCCGGGTCGAGCACCTCCAGCAGCGCCGCCCCCGGGTCCCCGTGAAAGTCCCGAGCGAGCTTGTCCACCTCGTCGAGCAGGAAGACCGGGTTCCGTGCGCCTCCCTTCCGCATCCCCTGCAAGACGCGCCCGGGCAGCGCCCCCACGTATGTGCGACGGTGGCCCCGGATTTCGGCCTCGTCCCGCACCCCGCCCAAGCTGACCCGCACGAACTTCCGGTCCAGGCAGCGGGCGATGCTCCGCCCCAGCGAGGTCTTGCCCACCCCCGGCGGCCCCACAAGGCACAGGATCGGTCCCTGCAACTGGCCCACCAGCGACAGCACGGCGATGTGGTCCAGAAGGCGCTCCTTGACCTCTTCCAGCCCGTAGTGCTCCTCTTCCAGCACCGTCGCCGCATGGGTCACGTCCAGGTTGTCCTTGGTCTCGCTTTCCCACGGGAGCGCCAGAATCCAGTCCAGGTACGTGCGGATCACCGACGCTTCCGGCGCGACGGAGCTCAGCTTCCGCAGCCGCCCGAACTCCTTCTCGACCCGATCCTTGGCGTGGGCGGGCAGGGGAGTGACGGCGATCGTCCGCTCCAGCTCGGTCCACTCCGGGTCTCCCTCGCTGGCGTGCCTTCGCAGAGCGGCCAGCGGATCGTCCGGCGGATGCACCCGCCGACCTTCTCCGAGGGTGAAGCCGATCTCCGCGTCCAGCTTGGCGTGGATGCGCAGGACTTCGTTCTCTCGGACGAGAATCTCCTGGAGGATTCGGTACCGGCCCGCCAACTCCTCTTCCTCCAGCAGCTCCTGCTTCTCGGCAGCGCCCACCAGCAGATGTCCTGCCATCAGCAGCGATCGACGGACCCGGTCCGCGTGCGCCTCCACCAGCTCCACAACTTGGTCGGGGATGTTCTCCGACATGCGGGCGTACTCCCGGAACAGCTCCTCCACCTCGTGGGCCAGGGCGTTGATCCCGGGTCCCGACCCCGACTCGCCGCCGACGCTCTTGGCCTCGTTGCCGCTGGCCTCGCTGCTCCCGGCCTCGCCCTCCCGCTCCCACGACGTCAGCAGCCGCACCCTGGCCCGCGACCCTTGCCCCGCCTCCGGCCACCTCTCCACCACAGCCCGCCCCAGCCCCTCCATCACCACCCGCACCGTGCCGTCGGCCAGCTTCGACGAGCGCAGCACCCGGATCACCGTGCCCACCTGGAAGAGGTCGTCCCGCCCGGGTTCGTCCACAGCCGGGTCCCGCTGCGCCACCAGCAGCGCGAGCCCGCCATCCGCCTCCGCCTCCTCCAGCGCCGCTACCGACGGAGGCCGACCGACGAGCAGGGGCAAGACCATGTACGGGAAGTAGACCAAGTCCCTCAGCGCGATGAACGGGAGGGCGTCCGGGATCTCGAACGAGCCGTCTACCCGGTGGAGCTTGGCCATCGGCAGACGCGCGTCGCGCCGGTCAGGCTTCCTTCCTGCGAGCTTCGGGCCGCAGGACTAGCAGGGGAGGCACATTGCCGGCCACGCTCTCGGGCGTCACCACCACCTCCCGCACGTCGTTCCGGGAGGGCAGGTCGAACATCACGTCCCGCATCACCCGCTCCATCACGGCCCGCAGCCCCCGGGCGCCAGTGCCCCGGTTGAGGCAACGGCTGGCGATCGCCCGAAGCGCGGCGGGATCGAAGGTCAGCCCCGCGCCGTCCATCTCGAAGACCTTCTGGTACTGCTTCACCAGCGCGTTCTTCGGCTCCTGCAGGATCCTCACCAGCGAGTCCAGGTCCAGCTCCTCCAGCCCCACCGTCACCGGCAGCCTGCCGACCAGTTCGGGGATCAGCCCGAACCGCTGCAAGTCCTCTGGTTCGAGATGGTTGATCGGGTTCCCCTCGATCTCGGCCCGAACCGGGCGTTCCTCGTCGCCGAAGCCGATCTGCCGCTTGCCGATCCGCCGCTCGATGATCTTGTCCAGCCCCTCGAAGGCCCCGCCGCAGATGAAGAGGATGTTCCTCGTGTCGATCTGGAAGTACTCCTGTTGCGGATGCTTGCGTCCGCCCTGCGGCGGCACATTGGCCACCGTGCCCTCCAGGATCTTCAGCAGCGCCTGCTGCACTCCCTCGCCCGACACGTCCCTGGTGATCGACCGGTTCTCGGACTTGCGCGCGATCTTGTCCAGCTCGTCGATGTAGACGATCCCCTGCTCGCAGTCCGCCAAGTTGAAGTCGCTGGCCTGCAAGAGCCGCACCAGGATGTTCTCCACGTCCTCGCCCACGTAGCCCGCTTCCGTCAGCGTAGTGGCGTCGGCGATGGTGAAGGGGACTTGAAGCGTGCGCGCCAGCGTCTGGGCCAGCAACGTCTTGCCCACGCCGGTGGGACCCACCAGAAGCACGTTGGCCTTGTCGATCTCCACGTCGTCCAGGATCCCCTGCCGGTGCACCCGCTTGTAGTGGTTGTACACCGCCACCGAAAGGGACCGCTTCGCCTGCTCCTGTCCGATCACGTACTGGTCGAGGATGTCCTTGATCTCCTCGGGCACCAAGCTGCTGGCTGCCTTCTCGCGGCTCTCGCGCTCTTCCTCTTCGGCGAGGATCTCGTTGCAGAGCGAGACGCACTCGTTGCAGATGTAGACCGAAGGCCCGGAGATGAACTTCTTCACCGACTCCTTGGACTTGCCGCAGAAGCTGCAACGCAGGTGCTTGTCGGACATGGCGGGCGTCTCCTTACCTGCGGACCTTGGCCGACCTGGGACCCTTCGCCGACCCGGGGCCCTCGGGACCGTCCCCGTCCCCGTTCCCGTTCCCCGTCCCGTCCGAGTCCCCGTCTTCCTTCACGAGGACTTGGTCCACCAAGCCGTACTCGACCGCTTCCTGGGCGCTCATCCAGCGGTCTCGATCCACGTCGGCCGCGATCTTGTCGATCTCCTGGCCAGTGGCTTCCGCCAAGATGCGGTTGAGCCGCTCCCGGGTGTCCAGCACTTCCTTCGCCGCGATCTCGATGTCCGCCGCCGTGCCGCGGTACCCCGACGAGGGCTGGTGCAGCATGATCCGCGAGTTGGGCAGGGCGTTGCGCTTGCCCTTCGCCCCTGCCGACAGCAGCACCGCGCCCATCGAAGCCGCCATTCCGACGCAGTAGGTGGACACGGGAGCGCGCAGGTGGTTGATCGTGTCGTAGATGGCGAGCCCAGAGTACACGACGCCGCCGGGCGAGTTGATGTAGAGGAAGATCTCTCGCCCCGGGTCGTCGGCGTCCAGGAACAGGAGCTGGGCGATGACGATGTTCGCCACCGGGTCGTTGATCTCGGTGCCCAGGAAGACGATCCGGTCCATCAGGAGGCGGCTGAAGATGTCGTAGCTGCGCTCCCCTCGGCTCGTGCGTTCGATCACGTAGGGCGGAAATGTGGCCATCCGCGTAGACCCTCCTTCGCTCCCGTTTGCCGGCGGCTCTGGGATCGTCACTGGAGCCCGACTGCCGCCTGAGAAAGTCCCGGACCTTTCGGCCCGTCACCTGTTGGTGAATGTCCCTGATCTCGCCCGAGCGCTGAAGCCGGGAGTAGACCTCTCCGGGCGGCTCGCCTTCGTCCTGGGCGATCGCCTCCACTTCCGCGTCCACCTCTTCCTCTGACGCCTCGAGCCCGTGGTCCTCGGCCAGCCGTCCGAGAAGAAGCTCGCGCTTGGCGTTGAACTCCGCCGCCTCCTGCACTTGAGGCCTGATCGTCTCCCGGAGCTCTTCGTTGACGTCTTCCGGTGGGAGTCCGTAGGTCGCGGCGACGTCGTCGATGAGCATCTCCGCCACCTTCTCCACGAGCGACGCCGGGACATCGAAGTCGTTGGCTTCTACGAACATGTGCACGAGCTGCCGGTCTCGGTCCTTCTCCACCTCCGTGGCGTGGGCGTCCTCCAGCCCTTCCCGGAGCGCATCCCTCAGCTCGTCCGGCGACTCCTTTCCCAAACGCCGGGCCAACTCGTCGAACTCGGGCACCTCCCGGACTTGCCGACCCGTTAGGTGGACCCGAAGCCTCCTGGTCTCGCTCGGCGCACCCTCCTCGTCGCCGGGGAACTCCACGTCGAACTCGCCCTCCTCGCCCACGGTCAGCGTCTGCACGGCCTTCTGGATTCCGGGGAGGGCTTGGTCGCTGCCCACCAAGAAGTCGTAGGAGCGCCGCCCGCCTTCTTCGTCGCCGTCCGGATCCGTCGCGTCTGTCCCAGTCGAGTCCGCCTCCGTCGAGTCCGCCTCGTCGCCGCCCGAGTCCGCTCGGGCCAGCACCACCGTCGCCTTGTCGCCAACAGCAGGCGTTCCCTCGTCGGTGCTGCGCCACGTCGCCAGGCGGTGCCGAAGTCCCTCCATGTGCTGCTCCACCGCGCCGTTCAGCGGGGGAGTGCCCGGCGGAGGCGCCAGGACGAAGCCGCCCAACCGGCTGATCTTGACCTCGGGCGCCACCTCGAACGACGCCTTGAAGGTCAGAACGCCCTCGGACGCGATGTCGATCTCGTCGATCTGGACAGGGGAAACCGGCCTCATTCCGCGGGAATCGATGACGGCCCAGGCCGACCCCCGAACCAGCTTGTCCATCGCCTCTTCCCGCACGACGCCGGCGAACCGACGGTTCACGAAGCCGGTCGGCACCTTGCCCTTGCGGAAGCCCCTGATCTTCATCTGCCCGGCCAGCTTGCGCGACGCGGCCTGCCGCTCCATGTCCACCAAGTCGGCCGGGACCGCCACCTCGAGGAAGCGCATGCAGTGCTTGCCCTCCGTCACGGTCGCTTGGAGTCTGGCCGGGTCCACCACCGCCGTCATCGGCCGCCCGGCGCCCAGTGCGACCGCCCCACGCTAGCCCAGTGCGAAAGGGGGGACTCGAACCCCCACGGCTCGGGGCCACAAGATCCTAAGTCTTGCGCGTCTACCAGTTCCGCCACTTTCGCAGTTCCGTCGCTCTCGCTCCGTTGGAATGCGGGAAGAACCTCTCTCCCCGCCACAGTTGCTTTCAACAAGAGGAGCACTTGCCAGCCTCACCACACTTGCCGGCCTCCCCGTGTCGCACTACTAGGATAATGGAATTGGAACCAGGAGTCCCGCCTCCCCGCGTGCGAGACCCCTCGTTCAGCCGGCAACTGGGGGCTGGGCCGCCCCGACGACTCCGGCCCCTCGGGCCAGCCCAACTCCGGCCCTGGGGCCAGCCGTCGCCCTTGCCTACCTTCGCGTTCGGACGTTGACCACGTTCGGCTCTCCGGCGCCGCACAAGACCCGCACGGACACCACCTCGCCGGCCCCCACGTCCCGTAGGGCGTCCGTCACGTCGCCGGGATCGTTCACGGAGCGCCGGTTGATCTCGCGGATCACGCACCCGCGTTCGATGCCCCGTCGGTGCGCCGGTCCGCCCTGTTCCACGTCGGTCACCACGGCCCCGTCCGTCGATTCCAGCCGCAGAGCTCCCGCGACCTCCGACGTGATCTCGGCCACTTCGACCCCCAGCTTGTCGGAAGTCTGGCCCTGCGCCTCGGGAGCAGGCTCGGCCACCTCTTCGGAGAGCGGCGCCTCGCCCAGCCGAACCGTCACGTCCTGGGGAGCGCCGTCCCGGTAGATTGTGATCCGCACACGGTCGCCCGGCGTGCGCAGCGCGATCTTGTGCTGCAGGTCGTTGCTGCTGCGCACCGGCACGCCTTCCACCGCTGTGATCACGTCCTCCTGCCCCAATCCGGCCGCGGCGGCAGGGGTGTCCTCCTCGACGCTCTGAACCAGGGCGCCGGCGATCTCCGGCAGGCCGTAGACCTCCGCGTCCTCCGGCGTCACCGGCACCATCCTCACGCCCAGGTAGGCCCGCCGCACCCGCCCGTACTCCACCAAGTCCTCCATGATCCTCCGGGCCAGGTCGATGGGAATCGCGAACCCGTAGCCCATGTAGAAGCCCGTCTGGCTGTAGAGCGCCGCGTTGATCCCGATCACTTGGCCTCGGAGGTCGACCATCGGCCCCCCGGAGTTGCCCTGGTTGATCGCCGCGTCGGTCTGGATGAAGTCCTCGATGGCGAAGCCCGCCGTCGTGGCGCCGTCGTTCTGCAGCTCCTGGCGGATCAGGTCGAGGCTTCGTCCTCGCGCCGACACGATTCCGGCGGTCACGGTGAAGTCCAGCGCGCCGGCGACGGCGTTGGGCCCGAAGCCCGGGTTGCCGATCGCCAGCACCCATTCGCCCACCCGCACCTCGGCAGACGAACCCAGGGAGACGGGAACCAGGTCCGGGCCCGCGATCTTGACCACGGCCACATCGGTGGTCGGGTCCGCGCCCACCAGCTCGGCGTCGAACGTTCGCCCGTCCGACAGGATCACGCTGATCTCCTCGGCGCCCTCCACCACGTGGTTGTTGGTCATCACGTAGCCGTCCCCGGTGACCACGAACCCGCTTCCCCCGCGCCTCACCAGCTGCTGCCGACGGGGGTCGGGCCGCCTCTGGAAGAACTCGTTCAGCGACAGCCGGCGAGCCTCCTCCCGCCTCTGCGCCTCAATCCGAACCACCGACGGCGTGACCGCCTCGGCGATCGCCACGAAGGCGTCGCTCAGGTCCAGCGCGGGCTGGACCGCCGCCGCTGGCAACTGGGCCTGGGTCTCCACCCGGACGGCCTCGGGAGCGCTCCGGAGCTCCACGAAGCCGAACTGGGCCGCCAGCCCGATCCCGCCCAGGAACGCCCCTGCCACCGCCAGGGCGATCGTAACCTTCGTCTTCAGGAGGTCATGGCCTCCGTCCTGGCCTCCTCGATCGTTGCTCACGTTCTTGCTCCTCGTTCGGTCGCTGGGACCCTACTTCTTCTCCTCGTCGACGATCTCGTAGTCTGCTTCGACCACGTCGTCGTCCTCGGCCGTTGCCTCCGCGTCCGGCGCGGCTGCCTCTTCGCCTTCGGCCGCCTGGTCGTCGTCCGCCGCCTGGGCCGCCTGCGCCTGGTACATCTCCTGGCCAGCGGCGCTGAACGCCTGCATCAGCTCGTCCCGGGCCTCGTTGATCTCGGGCACGTCGTCCCCCTTCAGGGCCGTCTTGCCCCGTTCCAAGGCCGCGTCGAGGCGTCCCCGGGTGTCGTCGGCCACCTTGTCGCCCCACTCCTTGGAGTCCTTCTCCACCCGGTATACCAGCGAGTCCAGGTGGTTCCGCGCCTCGGCGTGCTCGCGCCGCTTCTCGTCCTCGGCGGCGTTGGACTCGGCGTCCTTCACCATCTTGTCGATCTCCGCGTCGCTGAGCCCGCTGGACGCCTCGATCCGCACCTTCTGCTCCTTCTCGGTGGCCCGGTCCTTGGCGGCCACGTGGAGGATGCCGTTGGCGTCGATGTCGAAGGAGACCTCGACCTGCGGAACGCCCCGGGGCGCCGGCGGAATCCCCGTCAGCTGGAACTTGCCGATCGTCCGGTTGTCCAGCGCCATCTTCCGCTCGCCCTGGAGGACGTGGATCTCCACCGTGGTCTGGTTGTCCTCGGCGGTGGAGAAGACCTCCATCTTCTTGGTCGGGATCGTGGTGTTCCGCTCGATGAGGGGGGTCATCACGCCGCCCAGGGTCTCGATGCCCAGGGAGAGCGGCGTCACGTCCAGGAGCAGCACGTCCTTCACGTCGCCCGCCAGGACGCCGCCCTGGATCGCCGCTCCCACCGCCACCACCTCGTCGGGGTTCACTCCCCGGTGGGGCTCCTGCTCGAAGAACTCGGCGACCACCTCCTGGATCTTGGGCATCCGCGTGGAGCCGCCCACCAGCACCACCTCGTCGATGTCGTCGGCCGTCAGCTTGGCGTCGGAGAGCGCCTTCTCCATCGGCGGTATCGTGCGCTGCACCAGCTGGTCCACCAGCTGCTCGAACTTGGCCCGGGAGAGCGCGTAGTTCAGGTGCTTCGGCCCTTCGGCGGTGGCGGTGATGAAGGGAAGGTTGATGTCCGTGGAGGTGGTGGACGACAGCTCCATCTTCGCCTTCTCGGCGGCCTCCTTGAGCCGCTGGAGCGCCATGGAGTCCTGCGACAGATCGATCCCCTGGTCCCGCTTGAACTCGGCGACCAGCCAGTCGATCAGCACTTGGTCGAAGTCGTCGCCGCCCAGGTGCGTGTCGCCGTTGGTGGCCTTCACCTCGAAGACGCCGTCGCCGATCTCCAGGATCGAGATGTCGTAAGTGCCTCCGCCCAGGTCGAAGACGGCGATCTTCTCGTCCTTCTTCTTGTCCAGCCCGTACGCCAGCGCCGCCGCCGTGGGCTCGTTGATGATCCGCATGACCTGGAGCCCGGCGATCTTGCCGGCGTCCTTGGTGGCCTGCCGCTGGGCGTCGTTGAAGTACGCGGGCACGGTGATCACCGCTTGCGTGACCGTCGAGCCCAGGTAGTCCTCGGCGGTCTGGCGCATCTTCTGGAGCACCATCGCCGACAGCTCGGGGGGCGTGTAGTCCTTCTCGCCGTTGGGGAGCTTGACGGTGAGCCGGTCGCGGGCGTCCCGGTCCACCGAGTAGGGGACCCGCTTCCGCTCGGCCTCCACCTCCGAGTGGCGCATCCCCATGAAGCGCTTGATCGAGAAGACGGTGTTCTCGGGGTTGGTGATTGCCTGGCGACGGGCGACTTGGCCCACCAGCCGCTCGCCGTCCTTGGCGAAGGCGACCACGGAAGGCGTGGTGCGGCCGCCCTCCGAGTTGGGGATGACGGTGGGCTCGCCGCCCTCCATGACGGCGACGACCGAGTTGGTCGTGCCCAGGTCTATGCCGATGATCTTGCTCATTGTGCTTGCCGCGTCCTTTCGGGGTGCTGGTGGGGGCCGGAGTGCCCTAACGGTAACGGAAGCTGGCTTGTTGCAACGAGCGTGCCAGGAGTCGGGACGGGCCAGGGCGCGGAATTCCTGCCATTTTGGCAGGTTCTGGAGGGCCAGGGCGCGGAATTCCTGCCATTTTGGCAGGTTTTGGAGGGCTGGGGACGGGAACTCCTGCCATTTTGGCAGGTCTGGGTGCAGTAGGGTCTGTCGCCTGGACGACATGGCAGGTTGGCGTCGGGGGGACCGGACTCCAGCATTGGAAACCTTTCCGGCAGTACGGGGTTGGATACGGGTCGGCACCTTCGACTCCAACCAAGGAACGCCAAATGAACACCGACCAGCCGAGGCGGATTAGCCGCGGGCCTTCGGCCTTGGCTCGGGTACTTGCGAGTGCCGGGGTCTTGGCCGGAGGCTCGTGCTCGCTGCTGGAGAGCGACGACTGCTGCTGGCTTGATATTCAGCCGTGGCAGAGCAGGCCAGGCGCCGGCTTGCCCAAGTACAACAGTTCGTTGCTGGACTCGGCGGGCTTGGGAGGGACTGAGATCCGGGTACTTGGCGAAGTGTTCGTGGCCGACGACTTCGAGCCGTTGAGGACTGGGCAAGCGACGGTGATACCACGGCTTGCAGTGGAGAAATCCGGGGCGCTCTCGGCGTGGGTTCGCCTAGTTCAGGACGGCAGGGAGGCAGCCGTCGGTACGATATCGTGGATGCCTAGGGAAAACACGGATTGGATTCTTCGTGTCGAGCGCACCAGCCATCCCTCGTTTCTTCAACTGTACGACGAGGAGCTGTGCTTGCTTGGAGTCAATGAGTGTCGATACAAGCGTCTGCCGATCGTAGAAGAACTCGCAAACTACCCGGAGGAACTCCTATGGTTGGTGCTCTTGAATTATCCTCACAAGGTGCCGGACGGGGCGATCAGGTAGCTTTCGCGGAGTGGGCTTCGCAGTCGTAGCCCCATGTCGTCATGACTGGGCCATGGGCGTCCAGCACGGCCCGCACCTGCTCGGCCGTGCGAGACGCCATTTCGTGCCGACGACCGTCCATTCGGCTAGCTTGCCAGCGGGTGCCCGTCGGCTGATCCCCGCCCGGCCCAGCCCAGCCACTCTCTCGCCATCCTCTCGCCCCGGCAGACCCGATGCCTCTCCTCCGCCTCGTCGCCCCCGCCACACTGGCCACACTGGCCGTCGCAATGGCCGTGGCGGCCCTTCCGGCCCCGGCCGCCGCGCTCCAGGAGGCCGCTGGCGAGGCCGGGGTCGGCGTCCTCTCGCGCCTTCGGGGTCTGCTGGGACTGGTCCTCCTGACCGCCGCCGCCTGGGCGATGAGCACGAACCGCAAGCGGGTTCCGTGGCGGGTCGTCTTGTGGGGCTTGGCGCTCCAGCTCGTGTTCGCCGTGATCATCCTGCGGACGCCGGTGGGCGCAGGCGTCTTCCACGCCGCCAACCAGGCGGTCCTGGCGGTGGTGGGGTACACGCTGGACGGCGCGCGCTTCCTCTTCGGCGACTTGGTGTGGAACACGGTTCCGGTGGGGACCGGCGAGCCGGGGAGCGGGGAGTTCGCCGCCGAGGGGAGGATGGTGGCCCGCACCGGGGCGTTCGTCGCCTTCAACGTGCTGCCGACGATCATCTTCCTGGCGTCGCTCATGACGATCCTCTACCACCTGGGCGTCATGCAGCGGCTGGTGGGCGGAATCGCGTGGGTGATGCGCCGCACCATGGGCACCAGCGGTGCCGAGACCCTGTCGGCGGCTGGCAACATCTTCGTCGGTCAGACGGAGGCGCCGCTTCTGGTCAAGCCCTTCGTGGACCGCATGACCCGCTCCGAGCTCATGTCCGTCATGACCGGGGGCTTCGCCACGGTGGCGGGCGGCGTGATGGCGGCCTACGCGGGTATGCTGGTGGCGTTCTTCCCCGACATCGCCGGGCACCTGATGGCGGCTTCGGTCATGTCAGCGCCCGCGGCGCTCGTGGTGGCCAAGCTGATGGTCCCAGAGGAGGAGACGCCGCAGACGGCGGGCGGCATCACGTCGAAGGTAGAGCGGCCCGACGTGAACGTGATCGAGGCGGCGGCGAGAGGTGCGGGGGAGGGACTTCAGCTGGCTCTCAACGTGGGCGGAATGCTGCTGGCGTTCCTGGCCCTGATCGCGCTGGTCAATGGGGTGCTGGGCTGGGTTGGCGGGCTGGCCGGCTTCGACGGCCTCTCGCTGGAGGGCGTGCTGGGGGCGGTGCTGTCGCCGGTTGCGTGGGTGATGGGCGTCCCCTGGGAAGACGCGGCGGTGGTGGGCTCGCTGATGGGACTCAAGACCGTGGCCACCGAGTTCGTGGCGTACCTGGGACTGGCCGGCGAGATGTCCGAGGGCTCTCTCTCTCCTCGCTCGGCGACGATCGCCGCCTACGCTCTGTCGGGCTTCGCCAACTTCTCGTCGATCGCCATCCAGATCGGCGGGATCGGCGGGATCGCCCCACGACGCCGCAAGGACCTGTCGAGACTGGGGTTGCGAGCGATGGTCGGCGGCTCCATCGCGGCGTTCATGACGGCGTCGATCGCGGGCGTGCTGGTTTGACGGGCCGGCGAGTTTGACGGGCCGACGAGCTCAGGAGGCCGCCGACGCCCTCCTGGCACGGATCGACCTCCGCCCAGCGGTGCACGTGGTCCTGGGCTCGGGGCTGGGAAGCGTCGCCGACGCCGTGCAGGAGCCGGTCGAAGTCCCCTTCGCCGATCTGCCCGGCTTCCCCCAGCCGACGGTGGAGGGCCACGCGGGCCGGTTTGTGGCCGGACGCATCGCAGGCGCGCCGGTGCTGGTTCAGCAGGGCCGCTTCCACTTCTACGAAGGATGGGATGCGGAGGTGGTGGGACTGCCAGTGCGGACCGGCCACGCTTTGGGCGCGCGGATCCTGTTCCTCACCAACGCCGCCGGCGGGATTCGACCAGACCTGCCGCCCGGCAGCCTGATGCTGATCGACGACCACCTGAACCTGGGGTTCCGCGCTCCACTGGCCGGGCCCGTCCGGGAAGGCGAGACCCGCTTTCCGGACATGAGCCGACCCTACGACCCGGAGCTGACGGCCCTGGCCGAGTCGGCGGCCCTGAAGGCTGGCGTGCCCCTCTCACGGGGCGTCTATGCCATGATGCTGGGCCCGTCGTTCGAGACCCCCGCCGAGATACGCGCCCTCCGGGCCGCCGGTGCCGACGCGGTGGGCATGTCCACCGTGCCGGAGGTTGTGATCGCCCGAGCTCTGGGCCAGCGCGTGCTGGCCGTCTCGATGATATCCAACTGGGCGGCGGGACTGGGCGACGGGTCCCTGGATCATGAAGACGTGATGGCATGGGCCGACACGGCGGGCCGCACGCTGGCTCCTCTGCTGGAAGCGCTGCTGCCCGTGGCGGAGGGGGGCTAGCGTCGCCTCCGCTCTACGCGCACGTGCAGATGCATAAGCCCTCGCTTCGCGACCGTCCGCCCGAACGTGGGCGGCGGCGAGCCGGCAAGCCGGATGTCGGCGTAACGCTCCAGAAGGACCTCGAAGGCGACCCGGGCCTCCAGCCTAGCAAGCCGAGCGCCCAAGCAGTGATGAATGCCGCGCCCGAACGCGACGTTGCGCTTGTTGGCGCGGGTCAAGTCCAGTTCGTCCGGCCTCTCGAACTGGTCTGGATCGCGGTTGGCGGCACCCAGTAGCAAGAGCACCCAGGACTTCGCAGGAATCGACCTGCCAGCGATTTCAGTGTCCTCTGTGGCAACTCGGCGGAGCACTTGCATCGGCGCGTCGTAGCGCAACATTTCTTCGACCGCCTCCGTAACGAGATCGGGTTGTTCGCGCAGCATCTGCATCTGTTTCGGGTGGCGCAACAACGCCAGCAAGCCGTTGCCGATGAGGTTCGAGGTCGCAGAGTTGCCGACCAAAATTAGAAAGCGCAACATGTGTATCGTCTGTCCCCGGGTGAGCCGGTCCTCCCGACTCCCGGACTCGACCATCCTGGACACAACATCGTCCCGGGGCTCGGCTCGGCGTTCCTCGACGAGCCGGACTAAGCGGCGGTCGAATGGCACTTCGGTAGCGATCTGCCGGCGGATCTCTTGCTTTGAGAACGGGGGCCCTACGGCGGATTCCAGCCCCATACTTTGCATCAACGGTTCGGGAAGCCATCTCTTCGTCAGCGGTTCGGGACCAACGGCCCAGTCCTTGAAGAGATCGAAGTCCTCCTCGGGCCACCCGATCATGCGCCCGATGACCAAGACGGGCAAGGGTCTGGCAAGAACCGAAATCAAGTCCAAATCGAACCGATCCGTTGCCCCGTCCGCCTGATCCAACAACCTATGCACCGTTGCCCGGATGTAGTCCTCCATATTCATCATTTGCCCAGGAGTGAACGCCTGGCTGGTCAGGCGGCGCAAACGCGTATGGGTGGGCGGATTGGCAGCGACCAGTGTCGGGAAGGCCGGCTCACGGATGGCCTCACGGCGGGAAAAAAGCTTGTAGTCCCGCAGAATCCGGTCCACGTCGTGGTAGCGCGACACCAAGACGCCCCGGGCTAGCGAGCTGCGGTAGCAAGGTCGGGTCTCGCGTAGGCGATGAAGGGTTGGGTAAGGGTCCTTGAGGTAGCTGGTGGCGAGCGGCCACCACGCGATCCCGTTGCGGAGCCGGTCTTCTGCCAAGCGTGCTCGGACGGCGGGAGGGGGATCGTAATCGTGGGGGGACGACATGTTCACGGCCCTTCTGGACATGTTCACGGCCCTTCTGGGCGAGGCGGATGATCCCTGCGAGGATGCGGATGATCCCTGCGAGGATGGAAGATGCCGATGCCGGGGGTAGGTACGCAACGGGCTTCCGTGCCTAGCGAAGGACGATGGACTGCGGCGTCGCGCACGGCGTTTTCTTGCGGCGAAAGCCTGCCCTCGCTTATGATGACAGTTGGGATGCATGTAGTCGGGGATGTACGCAGCCATTCGGAGACGCATGTCGGCCGAGCGAACAGGGGCGGGCCAAGTGGAGCCGTGTGTCGGCTCGGGCGTCAAGGTGGCATCGCTGATCGACCTGGCGGCGACCAAGGCGGAGCTGGTTCAGCAACGCGCCAGCGCCAAGGACTACCTGGACTTGGACGCCGTGCCGCCACCTCCGGATCTCTTGCGCGTCGCCGAGCGCATGGTGTGGTTCAAGGCCCCCAAAGAGACCTTGAGCGACGCTGTGCTCTTTCTCTGCTACGCCTTGACCTACGGTACTGTGGACGATCTGTCCGTCGTCCGCTCCCACTTCGACGACGACGCCCTGCGCACCACTCTCAAGCTGGCGTACCCGGGCATCTTTGACGCCCGTTCTTGGGCTTACTGGCACGTCGTCCTTGACGTTGGCCCAGTGCCGCCGCTGCCGATGCGTCGGCTGCCCGAATGAGCGGTTGCCGGCGCGAAGTGGTTGATCGGGCCGCGCCCGGCGCCCAGCCCCGGTGCGTCTGCTATCGCCCGCCGCACCCACTCGGCGGCGGCCTCGACGGCTTCCGGTAGGCGACGGCCGAGGGCGAGCCCGGCTGCAACCGCGGCACTCAGCGTACACCCCGTCCCGTGAGTGTGGCGCGTGGGTACTCTCGGGCCACGTAGCACTCTGATGGTGTGGCCGTTCCAGAACACGTCCGCCACCTCTGCCTCCGTGCTGTGCCCGCCCTTGACTAACACCGCGCCCGCGCCCGCGTCGACCAGGAGCCGGGCGGCCCGCTCCATTCCTGCGAGGCTCGCGTCCTCCACTCCCGTCAGGATCGCGGCTTCGGCCCAGTTGGGCGTGACCAGCGTCGCCAGGGGCACAAGCTCGTTGACGACGGCGTCCACCGCGTCGGGGTCCAGAAGGCGGTCGCCGCTCGTGGCGACCATCACCGGATCGAGCACGTAGTCGCCCAGGGTTCGCTCCCGGAGCGCGGTGGCCAAGGTCCGCACCGTCTCGGCGCTTGCAAGCATTCCGCTCTTGACCGCCAGAACGGGGAAGTCGTCTGCGACGCTAGCGAGCTGCGCTGCCACTAGGCGGGCGGGCACCGGGTGTACCCGCTGAACCCCCAGGGTATTCTGCGCCGTCACCGCAGTGAGCGCGGAGGTGCCGTACACGCCCCACTGGTGGAAGGTCTTGAGGTCCGCCTGGACGCCAGCCCCGCCTCCGCTGTCGCTGCCTGCGACCGTGAGCGCGACGGGCGGACCCATGGATAGCATCCCCGTCAGGACCCAGAGGAAGAACTCGAGCTGCACACAACATCAGTGCCTCTGTGGTCGGGGATGGAGTCGAGCCATGCTCGGAAGACGGAGTCGTTGGGCGCGCACAGCCCAGTCCCCCAGTAATGGAACAAGCTCAGCTTCAGGCTGTCGGCCAGTTCCACTGGCAACGCGCCCGCCAGTTCCGCGTTGCTGTTCAACCACAGCCTCGTCAATTTGGTTAGGTCGCCCAACTCCGGCGGAACCGCGCCCGTCAGTCGATTGTTCGACAACACCAGGGTCGTCAAGTTGGACAGCCTGCCCAGTTCCTTGGGGATCGCACCGGTCAAGCTGTTGTTGATCAGGGCCAGAGTCGTCAAGCTGGACAGGTCGGCCAGTTCCTCGGGGATATCCCCCGTCAAGCTGTTGTTGGCCAGGGTCATTCTCATCAAGCTGGACATGTCGCCCAGTTCCTCGGGGATCTGGCCCGTCAAGCGGTTGCTGCCCAGCTGCAGGCCCTCCAAGTTCGCCAGCTTGCCCAGTTCCTCGGGGATCTCGCCGGCAAGGGCGTTGACGTTGAGCATCAGGACCTCCAAGCTGGACAGGTGGACCAGTTCCGTGGGAATCCGGCCTGCCAGGTTGTTGTCGCGGAGCCTAACGTGAGTGATCCGTCCCGTCGTCGAGTCGGTGGTGACGCCGTACCACTCTCCCAGCGGCTTTGCGGTCTTCCAGTTCGTGTTGTTCGTCCAGGTCGCTCCGCCTCCGGCGTCGTACAGTGCCTCCAGCGCCGCTCGCTCGCATCCGACCGTGCCTTCGTGGTCGGGGATGGAGTCGAGCCATACTTGGAAGTTCGAGTCGTCGGGCGCGCACAGCCCAGTCCCCGAGTAATGGAGCCGGTTCAGCGTCATGCTGTCGGCCAGCTCCAGCGGCAATGCGCCTTCCAGTTCCGCGTTGTTCGTCAACCACAGCGACGTCAAGTTGGTCAGGTCGCCCAACTCCGGCGGAACCGCGCCCGTCAGTCGATTGTTCGACAACACCAGGGCCGTCAAGTTGGACAGCTTGCCCAGTTCCTTGGGGATCGCACCGGTCAAGCTGTTGTTGATCAGGGCCAGAGTCGTCAAGCTGGACAGGTCGGCCAGTTCCTCGGGGATATCCCCCGTCAAGCTGTTGTTGGCCAGGGTCATTCTCATCAAGCTGGACATGTCGCCCAGTTCCTCGGGGATCTGGCCCGTCAAGCGGTTGCTGCCCAGCTGCAGGCCCTCCAAGTTCGCCAGCTTGCCCAGTTCCTCGGGGATCTCGCCGGCAAGGGCGTTGACGTTGAGCATCAGGACCTCCAAGCTGGACATGTCGCCCAGTTCCGTGGGAATCCGGCCTGCCAGGTTGTTGTCGCGGAGCCTAACGTGAGTGACCCGTCCCGTCGTTGAGTCGGTGGTGACGCCGTACCACTCTCCCAGCGGCTTTGCGGTCTTCCAGTTCGTGTTGTTCGTCCAGGTCGCTCCGCCTCCGGCGTCGTACAGTGCCTCCAGCGCCGCTCGCTCGCATCCGACCGTGCCTTCGTGGTCGGGGATGGAGTCGAGCCATACCTGGAAGTTCGAGTCGTCGGGCGCGCACAGCCCAGTCCCCGAGTAATGGAACGAGTTAAGCGTCATGCTGTCGGCCAGCTCCACGGGCAATGCGCCTTCCAGTTCCGCGTTGTCGCTCAACCACAGTGCGGTCAAGCTGGTCAGGTCGCCCAAGTCCGGCGGAATCGAACCTGTCAAGTCGTTGTCGTCCAGGTACAGATCCGCCAAGTTCGACAGGTCGCCCAGTGCTGCGGGAATCGAGTCCGTCAGACGGTTTCCGCTGAGCCGCAGGCCGCGCAAGCCGGATAGCTGGGCCAGTTCTGCGGGAATCGAACCTGTGAGGTTGTTCTCGTACAGGAACAGCGTAGTCAAGCTGGACAGATCGCCGAGCTCCTTGGGAATCAAGCCGGTCAGGCTGTTGCCGCTCAGCCACAGGTTCCTCAAGCTGGACAACTCGCTCAGCTCCGCCGGAATGGAGCCCGTCAGGTCGTTCTCGTCCAGGTATAGGTCCGTCAACTTCGACAGGTTGCCGAGTTGCGACGGGATCGAATCCGTCAGGCCGTTGTCGCCCAGCCGCAGGTTCCACAACTCCGACAGGCTGCCGAGTTGCGGGGGAATCGAACCGGCGAGGCCGTTGCTCCCGAGGTCGACGGACGTGACCCGTCCCGTCGTCGAATCGGTGGCGACACCGTGCCACTCTCCCAGTGCCTTGGTGCTTTTCCAGTTCGTGTTGTTCGTCCAGCTCTCTCCGCCAGCGGAGTCGTAGAGCGCCACCAGGGCCGCACGGTCGTCGGCCGTTGAGTGCATCGGCTGCACGGAGACCGGGTTGTTCGGGACGACGGTGGGGAGTGGGGAGTCGGGAGTGGCGGGGCTGGCATCGCAGGACGCGAGGCCGATTCCCGTGGCGACCAGGACCGTCAGGAGAGCCCGAGGCGAGTTGCTCATTCCCCCGCCAGGCCAGAGATTTGGGTCATGGTGTGGGACGGCCGTGTCCTTGCGACGGGCCCGTACGGAACAATAGGCGGTGGAAGTGGACACCTGTCTTGGTTCCTCCTCGAGGCGAGCGGCGGCGCATGATCAGCAAAGCTAAGCGCAGGACGGCGGAGCTGCTGACCCGGCGTCGCCATCGGGAGCGGATCGGACTGACGCTGGCGGAAGGTCCCAAGGTGGTCGCCGAGGCGCTCATGTCACCAATCGAAGTAGAGTGGGTCGCGATTGGGGAGGAGTACGCGGGCACGCCGGAGGGATGGAGGATCGCTTTCCGCTGTCGGGAGCGAGGAGTGGAGACGCTGTTCGCGCCGGACCCCGAAGTCCTCTCCATCTGCGCCACAGAATCGCCTCGGCCCGTGTTGGCGGTTGTGGCGCCGCCGCTGCTGAAGAGCCGGTCTCTTGTTCCAGGCCGATACTTGGTCGCGGACGGAGTGCAGACGCCGGGCAACTTGGGGACCCTCGTGCGCGGTGCATGGGCCTTCGGCCTCGACGGGGTGGCGATCGGCGAGGGCACAGTGAACCCGTGGAACCCCAAGGTGGTGCGGACCTCCGCGGGCGGTGTGTTTCGGGTGCCGCTGGTGCGGGTGCCGCCAGACTTCCCACCGGAGCGGGGACCAGCCTCGGAGCGGGGATCGGCCTCGCATGTCGCGTCCAGCCTCTTCTACGCCGACTCGACGGGCGCGCCCCTGTCGCCCGCGAATGCTGGCAGTCACGGATCGCCCAGCTGGGTGCTGGTGGTCGGCAACGAGTCCCACGGGGTGTCGGAGCGCTACCGGCGGGCGGGCCGCGCAGTGGGCGTGCCCCTCGCCCCGGGCGTGGATTCGCTCAACGTCGGCGTGGCAGGTTCGATCCTGATGCACATCCTGTCCCCGTGAGCGACCACGCCATCGCCGCCCTGGCGGCGGTGTGGGGACTTTGCGTCGGTTCCTTCCTCAACGTGTGCGTCTTCCGCTGGACCGCTGGCGAGTCGGTCGCGACCCCCTCCTCGCGTTGCCGAAGCTGCGGCGAACCGGTCCGGTGGCGCGAGAACATTCCTGTGCTGGGGTACCTGCTGACCCGGGGCCGGTGCGCTCGGTGCGGTGCCAGCGTGAGCCTCCAGTACCCGCTGGTCGAAGCCGCCACCGGGCTGATCTGGGCAGGGGCCGCCTACTACTGGGGCGTGCAGCCGGAGGCGCTTCGGGGAGCGGCCTTCCTCACGATCCTTCTGGGCATCGCCGTCTCCGACGCCCGCACCTACCTGATTCCCGACCAGTTCTCGCTGGGAGGCGCCGCGCTGGGTCTGGCGACCGCCCCGCTGTCCGGCGGGCTGGACGCGGCCGCCGCCGCGAAGGGCGCGGTGCTGGGGTTCGGGCTGCTCTGGGGGATCGCAGTCGTCGGCAAGCTCGTCTTCAGAAAGCCGGCCATGGGCGGCGGCGACGTCAAGATGATGACGATGGTCGGTGCTTTCCTGGGCCCAGGAGGAGTCCTGGTGACGCTGTTCGGAGGGGCTCTGGTGGCGTCCGCGGTGTACGGTCCTCTATCGCTGCGTCGGGGCAAGTTGGTCCCCTTCGGCGTCTTCCTCTCCGTCGCGGGGGCCGCAGCCTACGTCTGGGGGGATCGGATCGTCGCCTGGTACTTGGGCCTTACCTTATCTGCTGGCTCGCATTGGCCCGCCTCCCTTCTGCAAGGACTGCCTTTCGCATGACCTACCACCGCGCCCACGACATCTTCGCCGCTCTGGAGATCGAGGACGTCAATCCCGGCGGCTTCGGCGGCGAATGGACCGGCTCCGGACCCGCCCTGGACGTGTTCTCGCCGATCGACGGCGCCCGCGTCGCCACTGTCGCGCAAGTCACCGCCGACGAGTACGACGCAATCGCCGACCGCGCCCACCAAGCGTTCCTAGCGTGGCGGCGGGTTCCAGCGCCCCGACGTGGAGAGGTCGTGCGCCGCCTGGGTCTGCGCCTGCGCGAGAAGAAGGAGGCGCTGGGCGCACTGGTCACGCTGGAGATGGGCAAGATCAGGGCCGAAGGCGAGGGCGAAGTCCAGGAGATGATCGACATCTGCGACTTCGCGATGGGCCTCTCCCGCCAGCTCTACGGCCTCACCATGGCCAGCGAGCGCCCCGACCACCACATGCGCGAGCAGTGGCATCCGCTGGGGGTGGTGGGGGTGATCAGCGCCTTCAACTTCCCGGTGGCGGTCTGGTCGTGGAACGCGGCAGTGGCGGCCGTTTGCGGGGACGCGACCCTCTGGAAGCCCGCGTCGGGCACGCCTCTGACGGCGATCGCGGTCACCAAGATCGCCGAAGCCGTCTGTGGCGAGAGCGGCGTGGACCCGGCTGTCTTCAGCTTGGCGGTGGGGAAGGGTTCCGTAGTGGGGGACCGGCTCCTGCGCGACCGGCGCATCCCCTTGGTCTCGGCGACGGGTTCGTGCGCTGTGGGCAGGCACGTTGCCCAGGTCGTCGGCAAGCGCCTGGGCCGCACCATCCTGGAGCTGGGCGGCAACAACGCGATCGTGGTCACGCCCAGCGCCAATCTGGAGCTGGCGGTTTCCTCCATCGTCTTCGGCGCGGTCGGCACGGCTGGCCAGCGCTGCACCAGCACCCGTCGGGTGATCGTGCACCGTTCCGTGCGCGACGAACTGGCCGCCCGCCTGCTCCGCGCCTACGAGAGCGTCCCCATCGGCAACCCCCTGGACGAGGGCGTGCTCATGGGTCCCGTGGTGAACGAGCAGGCCGTGGACGACCTGATGGCGGCGCGTCGCCGCGTCGTTGAGCAAGGAGGCGAGATCCTGTGCGGCGGCGAGCGGCTTTCCGGCGACCGCTATCCGGGCGGACTCTACGTCACGCCGTGCGTCGCCGCCGTCGAGAACAGTTGGTCGATCGTCCAGGAGGAGACCTTCGCTCCGATCCTCTACCTGATCGAGTACGGGACCGCCGACGCTTCCGCCGCCCAGGCCGCCGACGAGATCGCAGAGGCCGTGGCGCTTCACAACGACGTTCCCCAGGGCCTCTCGTCGGCGATCTTCACGGACAACGTCCGCGAGGCCGAGTACTTCCTCTCGCACCGGGGAAGCGACTGCGGGATCGCAAACGTCAACATCGGCACGTCCGGAGCCGAGATCGGCGGCGCCTTCGGGGGCGAAAAGGAAACGGGCGGCGGTCGGGAGTCGGGCTCCGACGCCTGGAAGACCTACATGCGGCGGCAGACCAACACGGTGAACTGGAGCACCGAGCTGCCCCTTGCGCAGGGGATCGAGTTCGGTGCTTCCGGGGTGTCCAGCGGCGACTAGCGCTCCCGGCGAGCCGGACTACATCAGCTTCGGGGCGTGGCTCTGCGGGGCATAAACTGATAGATTGCAAGCACTGGCCCCGCATCTCCAAGCACTGGCCCTGCACCGCGGCCCTGCACCGCGCACTGGCCCCGCACCGCCGGCAACCTGGGGCAACCCTGCCGGCAACCTTGCGGCGCCATGCCGGTCACGACCCTTCACGACCCTTCGCGGACGATCCCCACCATGAAGAAGGCACTCGGCTTCCTCGCTGGACTTGGTCTCCTCTCGCTGTCCGCTGCTGCGGCCCGCACCGCCTTCCTGGGGTGGGGAGGCGGCCACTCCGACGTGGGCTTCTGGTGGACGGTCATCGCGAGCTTCCTCGCGATCGCGGCGGTGGGCGCCTTGGTCGGCACCGCCATCCACTCCCGGTCGGGCTGACGTGGCCGACCGGCCCAGCAAGATCGTCTGCGTCGGGCGCAACTACGCTCTTCACGCGGCGGAGCTGGGCAACACGGTCCCCGCCGAGCCACTCATCTTCCTGAAGCCGCCGTCGGCGTTGATCCCGTCGGGGGAGCCCGTCCGCGTTCCGTCCGACGCGGGCAGGGTGGACTTCGAAGGCGAAATCGGCTTGGTGATCGGTCGGCGTTGCCGTCGCGTCTCCGTGGGCGACGCCTGGTCGTTCGTGGGCGCAGTGGTCGCCGCCAACGACGTGACCGCCAGAGACCTGCAGCGGACCGACGGCCAGTGGACCCGGGCCAAGGGCATGGACACCTTCTGTCCCGTCGGCAACCCGGTGGACGCGGCGTCGCTGGACCCGGCGACCCTCTCGCTCGAGACGCAGGTCAACGGGCAAGAGAGACAGCGGGGCCGGGCGGACGAGATGGCGTTCCCGCCAGAGCGCATCGTCAGCTTCGTGTCCCACATGATGACACTGGAGGAAGGGGATTTGGTGCTCACCGGGACCCCCGACGGAATCGGTCCGCTGTCCCCTGGCGACACGGTGACCGTCCGGCTTTCCTGCGGTTCCTCGGTGACCAGTCCCGTGGAAGAGGGCGACGCGATCGCGCCCGGCGGAACTTCCGGTCCGCCGCCGGGGTAGTCCTGCCATGCGGAACGCCACGGACCACCCCGCGCCCGTCCATCGCCGCCGTGGCCGTGGACCTCTGGTCGTGGGCTTGGCCCTCTCGGTGCTGGCCCACGTGCTGGCCGTCGTCGTGTACTCCTTCTCGACTGCTCCCTTGGACAGCCCTGCGCGCCCGGCTCTGCCGCTTCCTGCCGAGGCGTCCGATGGGATCGAAGTCGTGCGCATTCTCGAACTCGACGGCCCGCCGCCCGGCGAGCCCACCGATCCGACGGAGATCGCGGCCCCAGAGCAGCCCCAGGTCGTTCCCGAAGTGCCTTCCTTTGAGGACGAGTTCCCGCGATTCCCGGAGGGCTACCGCTCCGCCGCCGAACGGTTGCGCGCTGGACCCGTCAGCCCCCGCCTCTGGCGCGCCTTGGACGCGGAGCCGATCGAGCCCACGCCCGAAGAGGCCCTGGAGCTGCGCCTCCTCGCCGCCATCGAGGAGATGAACGACTCGGCGGCGGCCCAGGCGGAGCGGGAGCGGGCGGCGCTGGACTGGACCCACACCGACGAGGACGGTGGCAAGTGGGGCGTCACTCCGGGCCGGTTGCACCTGGGCGACATCACGATCCCGTTGCCGTTCGGCTTCGGCCCGCCTCCCGACTACAACGGCGACCGCGCCGAGGCGGCTTTTCGCTTTTCGGACATCGACCGGGCGGCGGGCTCGCTGGCGGCGCGCCAGTCTTGGAAGGAGCGAGCCGAAGTCATGCGGCGCAGGCGGGAAGCGCGTCGGCGGGCGGAGCTTGAAGCTCGGGCGGAAGCCGAGGCTGCGAGCGAAGCTGAGGGCGAGGAAGGCGAGGGCGAAGAGGGCAAGCCGCCCCCCGTGATCAAGCCGGACACCACCCGCTCGCGTTGACGCTCCCCACCACCTTTGACCCGAGGGCCGTGGAGCCCCGGGTCCTCCGTCTTTGGGAGGAGAGCGGCTGCTTCCACGTTGACGCCGCTTCGCAGGCGGCCGACGGCGAGCCCTACGTGATCGTCATACCGCCACCCAACGTGACCGCCGTCCTGCACATGGGCCACGGGCTCAACAACACGATCCAGGACGTGCTCATCCGCTGGCGGCGGATGCAGGGACGCGCCGCGCTGTGGGTGCCGGGCACCGACCACGCGGGGATTGCGACCCAGAACGTGGTGGAGCGCAAGCTGTCGGCGGAGGGACGGACCCGCCACGACCTGGGCCGGGAAGCGTTCCTGGAGCGCGTGTGGGAGCACGTGAGGCAGACCGAGGGGCGGATCATCGACCAGCTCAAGCTGATCGGCAGCAGCTGCGACTGGCGCCGGACCCGCTTCACCCTGGACGAAGGGCTGTCCCGCGCAGTGCGAGAGATCTTCGTCCGCCTCTACGAGCGCGACTTGGTGTACCGGGGCAAGTACATCATCAACTGGTGCCCGCGCTGCCTCACTGCGCTCTCCAACGAAGAGGCGGAGGCCGCCGAGTCCCAGGGCTCGCTGTGGCACGTCCGCTACCTGCTGGCGCCCGGTCACGAGGATGCCGCGGCCGCCGCCCGGGACGCCGGCGCCGAAGCCGTGGGCAGGACCGAGGACGGGCGGTGGTTCCTGACCGTCTCCACCACCCGTCCCGAAACGATGCTGGGGGACACCGGGGTGGCCGTGGCCCCCGCCGACGAGCGCTACCGGCCGCTGGTGGGCGCCGTCGCCGAGCTTCCTCTGACGGAGCGCGCGATCCCCGTCGTCGCCGACGCCCATGTGGACGCGGCCTTCGGCACGGGGATGGTGAAGGTGACCCCGGCCCACGACCCAGCCGACTTCGAGATCGCTTCGCGCACCGGCTTGGAGGTGCTGAACGTGATGACCGAGAGGGCGGTGATGAACGAGAACGCGCCGGCCACCTTCCGGGGAATGGACCGCTTCGAGGCGCGCATGGCCGTTCTGGCGGCGCTGGAGGAGGCGGGGCTGCTGGCGGGCCGCGACGACCACGCCCACGCGGTGCCGCGCTGCTACCGATGCGACACGGTGGTGGAGCCGCGCCTGAGCGAGCAGTGGTTCGTGCGCATGAAGCCGTTGGCGGAGCCGGCGCTGGAAGCGTCCCGAACCGGTGCCGTCTCCTTCGTGCCCGGCCGCTGGACGCGGGTGTACGAGCAGTGGATGGAGAACATCCGGGACTGGTGCATCTCCCGGCAGCTCTGGTGGGGGCACCGCATCCCGGTCTGGTACTGCGGCGACTGCGGCGAGGCCATGGCCCTTCGGGACGACCCGGACGCCTGCGTGAAGTGCGGCGGGGCCGACTTGGAGCAGGACCCGGACGTGCTGGACACTTGGTTCTCGTCGTGGCTGTGGCCGTTCTCCGTCTTCGGCTGGCCAGAGGAGAACGAGGACTTGGCGGTGTTCTACCCTGGCCACGTCCTCTCTACCGCGCCCGAGATCCTCTTCTTCTGGGTGGCTCGCATGATCATGGCGGGGTTCCACGCCATGGGCGATGCTCCCTTCTCCCGCGTCTACCTTCACGGGACGGTGCGGGACAAGCACGGCCGCAAGATGTCCAAGTCGCTGGGCAACGGGATCGACCCGCTGGAGGTGGTGGAGCTCTACGGGGCCGACGCGCTGCGCTTCACATTGGTGGCCAGCGCGGGCGTGGGCGCGGACATACGGCTCGACCACGAGGACCTGGAGGCGGCGTTCTCGCCGGGTCGAAACTTCGTCAACAAGCTGTGGAACGCGGGCCGCTTCGCCCTCATGAGCTTGGGCGACGAGCCGGTGCTGTCGTGGGAAGAGGCGAGAGCGCAGGCGGCCGGCGGGCTCCGGCTGGAGGACCGCTGGATTCTGTCCCGTCTTCAGTTCGCCGTCGGGCGGGCCGACGAAGAGCTGGATGGGTTCCGCATCCATGGGGCTGCGGAGGTCTTGCGCGACTTCTTTCGGGGCGAGTTCGCCGATTGGTACCTGGAGCTGGCCAAGGACCGGCTGCGCGAAGGGGGCCCGGACCGGGAGGTGGTCCGCTCCCTGCTGGTTCACGTGCTCGACCAGACGTGCCGGCTCCTTCATCCATTCGTCCCCTTCGTGACCGAGGAGCTTTGGGGGCGGCTGCCTGGTCGCGGCGCCGGGAACGAACCGCTCGCCGGGGCACGCTGGCCTACCCCCATGCCGGAGCTGGTGGACTCGGAGGCGGAGCGCCGCTTCGGCCGGCTTCAGGAGCTGGTGGTGCAGCTTCGGGCGATGCGCAAGGAGTACGGCGTGGGCGAGGGGAAGGAAGTCGTGCTCCACCTGACGGGCGGCGGGGGCGCGGTGCTGGTGAAGGGAAGGGGGGCGGCGCTGCGGCGGTTGGCGCGGGTCGGGCGGGTCGAGACGGCCAAGCCCCCGGCGGGGACGGTCGGCGCCAGCGCGGTCCTGCAGGACGGCACCGAGGTCTTCGTGCCGCTGGAAGGCGTGATCGACGTGGCCAGGGAGCGCGACCGGCTTGCCGCCGAGATCGCCCGCCTAGCCGCCGGCCTCAAGGGCGCCGAGGCGCGCTTGGCCAACCGCAACTTCACCTCCAAGGCGCCCCCGACCGTGGTGGAGCGTGAGCGGGAGAAGGCCGCGTCGTGGGCGGAACGCATCGCCAAGCTGAAGGAGAAGCGGGCGGCTCTGCGGGGCGACAGCTCCACGGGCGCCGGGTAAGGCGGAGAGGGAGCGGGCGTGTTCGGCCAGCGTGCCGTCCCGTCGTTGGCGGCGTGGGCAAAAGCGTGGGCGCGGGCGAAAGTGTGCGCACGGGCAGGAATGTGGGCGTGGGGGCCGGTGCTGGTCGCAGGTTGCGCCCGTCCCGAACCTCCCCCCGGAGGCCCCGAGGATCGTATGCCGCCCTATGTGGTCGCGAGTGTCCCCGACACCTTCGCCACAGTGCCCGACAGCGTCGAGCTTCGGGAGTTCGAGTTTCGGTTCAGCGAGCGGATCAGCGAACGGCCCTCCTCCGGCGTCATGGACAACGCCGTGGTCGTGTCGCCCTCCGCCGGGAACGTGCGTGTGAGCCATGGACGCGACGGGATCAGGGTCCGTACCCAGCACGCGCTTCAGCCGGGCTTGGTCTACCGAATCACAGTGCTCCCCGTCGTCAACGACATGTTCGGCAACCGACTCCGGGACCCCTTCGACTTGGTGCTTTCCACCGGCGGCGAGTTCGTGCCCAACGTGGTGGCCGGCTTCGTGGAGGATCGGGTGACGGGCACGGCCGTGGATGGCGTTCGCGTGCAGGCCCGCTTCCTGGGCGAGGAAGGGACGCCGGTGCACTGGAACTACACGGGCAGCGACGGGGTGTTCTCCCTGCGCTACGTCCCCTCCGGCGACTTCGAGGCGCGAGCCTGGCAGGACCGCAACCGCAACGACACGGTCGACGCCAGCGAGCCCGTGTCCGAGTGGAGACGAGGTGCGCTCGGCGCCGAGGCCGATACCAGCTTCCTGATGCTCTCGTTAATCGCGCCCGACACGACGGGTCCACGGCTGGCCAGCGTCGCCGCAGAAGACTCGATCACCCTGCGCTTCGAGTTCGACGACTACCTGAACCCGTGCGTCCCCGGTGTCGTGATCGAGGGCTTCGCCCGCTGGGCGGATGCCGAGGGCGACACGCTGTCCGAAGCGGTGCGGATCTACCACGAATACGAGCACCGGCGTAGGCAGGCCCAGGTGGCCGACTCGATCGACCAGGCGGCGGGCGGGGAGGGGGACCCGACGCCCGTGCTGGTGGCGGACGTGATCGGTTGCGCGGCGGCCGAGGGCGAGCAGTCCGGCCTGTCGGGGCAACTTCTCCCGTCCCAGTCCCTGGTGGGCGCCCTGGAAGGGTGGCAACTCGAACCCGGCAAGCCCTACTTGGCCGGCGTGAGGTCGGTGAGCAACATCGCCGGCGCGGCAAGCGACGAGGCGGCCGCCGTGGTGGTCTGGGAGCCGGCGGTGGACAGCGCGGCGGCCGTGGACAGTGCTGCTGCGGCCGTGGACAGTGCCGCTGCTGATGACAGTGCTGCAGCCGTCCCGGACACGACCCAGGAGGCTGCCGACACGGCTTCGGCGGACTCGGCCCAAGCATTGCCGGACACGGTTCGCACGCCGCCGGACACGACCCAGACCCCACCGGACACCGTCCAGACGCCGCCGGACACGACGCAAACACCTCCCGACACGACGCAAGCGCGTCCTCCAGACCCGTGAGCCGCCCGCCTTCGGACCTCCGCGCTCCCTCCGACCCCCGCGCTCCCTCCGACCCCCGCCGTGCGATCCCGGGCGTGGACAGCGTGCTGGCTCGCCCCTGGTGCCGCGACTTGGCGGTGCAGCACGGCATCTCCTGGGTCGGGACGCGCCTGCGGGCCGTGCTGGACCGCCTCCGCAGCGGACGAGAGCCGATCCCCAGCACTGATGAGGGCTTGGCGGAGTTGGTGCGGGCCGAGGTCGCCCGTGCGAGCGCGCCGTCGCTCCAGTCCGTCATCAACGCGACGGGAGTGGTCCTCCACACGAACCTGGGTCGTGCGCCCCTGGCCGCGGAGGCCCGGGATGCGATGGCGGCCGCGGCGGGATACGCGAACCTGGAGTTCGATTTGGCGTCCGGCGAACGCGGCTCCCGCTACGACCACTGCGTGGGGTTGCTCACCGAGCTCACGGGTGCCGAGGACGCGCTGGTGGTCAACAACGGGGCCGGGGCGCTGGCGCTGGCGCTGGCCGCGCTGGCGGGTGGCCAGGGCGTCGTCGTGTCTCACGGCGAACTGGTGGAAATCGGCGGCGGCTTCCGCATCCCTGAGGTCGTGGAAGCTGCGGGAGCCCGGCTGGCGCCTGTCGGGACGACCAACCGAACCCGCTTGGCCGACTACGCCCGTGCTGTCGAGGGCGGAGGCGTCGGTGCGATCCTCAAGGTCCACCGCTCCAACTTCCGCGTGACCGGCTTCACCAGCGAAGCGAGCCTGCTGGAGCTGGTGGCGCTAGGTGCCCAATCCGGCGTCCCCGTGATCTACGATCTGGGCTCGGGGCTCCTGGTGGACCCGACCAAGCTGGGGCTGCCCCCGGAACCCACCGCCTCGGAAGGCGTGTCGGCCGCCTTGGATGTGGTCGCGTTCTCGGGCGACAAGCTCCTGGGCGGCCCCCAGGCCGGCGTGCTCGCAGGCAAGCGCGAGGCCGTGTCGAAGGCCAAGTCGCATCCCCTCTGCCGAGCGCTCCGCAGCGACAAGACGACGCTCGCGGGACTCGAAGCCACGCTTGCGCTCTACCGAGACCCGGAGCGCGCCGGCGAGCACGTGCCCGCCCTTCGCATGATCGCCACGCCGGCAGCGGAGCTCGAACGGCGCGCCAAGGCAATGCTGGACCAGTTGCGCGCCCTGCAGCAGGACGAGCGGGCCCCGACCCTGCACGCCGCCGTGGAGCCGGGCGAATCCCTGGTGGGCGGCGGAACCTTCCCCGGCGTCGGCATCCCTACCGCGCTCCTCGTGATCCGCACGGGCGACGCCACCGCGGCATGGCTGGCCGCGCTCAGGTCCCACGATCCCGCCGTCGTCGCCCGAGGTCGCAAAGGTCGGGTCGTCCTGGACCTGCGAACGGTGGCTCCCCACCAAGACGCGGCGCTGGCCTCGGCGCTGGCCTCGGCCCTGGCTTCGGCGGCGAACGGCCTCGGATGAACGACCCCGGCTCCCGTTCCGCACCTCCGCGCCGCGCCGCCTTCGTGGACCGCGACGGGACGATCATCGTGGAACGCCACTACCTGGCCGATCCGGCAGGAGTCTCCCTCGTTCCCGGCGCTCCCCAGGCCCTGTTGCGCCTTCGGGAGCTGGGGCTGGCCTTGGTGATGGTGACCAACCAGTCGGGGATCGGCAGGGGACTCTACACGGTGGACGACTACCGACGCGTGGCGGCGGAGGTGGAGCGTCAGCTGGCCCGCGCCGGGGTCGTCATGGACGGCGTCTACTTCTGCCCCGATCGGCCTGGGGGCGACCCGGCGACGACCTGTCGGAAGCCCAGCACGCGGATGCACCGCACCGCGGCCCGCGACCTGGGTCTCACGACTCGGGGCTGCTACTGCGTGGGCGACAAGCTCAGCGACGTGCTTCCCGCCGAAACGCTGGGCGGCACTGGCATCCTGGTCCGCACCGGCTGGGGGTGCGAGGAAGAGAGCACGGTCGGGCCGGCGCATCACGTGGTGGACGACTTGGCGGCGGCGGCGGAGTTGATCGCCCGGCTGGAGGAGCCCGCACGGGATGCGGATGCGCATGTGCGTGCAAACTGACGACCACGAGCCGCGTGCCCGCTCAGGCGGACACCTTGGAGCCCGGCCGACTTGGCCGTGGCTCCTCTTCCTGCCCTTTGCCTGCGGCCCGGCCGCGCACTCGGATCGCTCCGAGGCGGTCGGCTACGACGAGGCGGTCTGGGTCTCGGAGCCCGACTTCATGATTGGCGATTCGCAGTCGGGGCCGGCCGCGTTCTCGTGGGTGCCCTACCTGCGCATCGACTCTGCCGGGAGCCGCATTCTCGTGGTGGAGCCCACCATCAGCAGGGTTACGGTATGGACTCCCGCAGGTGACCTCCTCCTCAACGTGGGACGGCGAGGGGAAGGGCCGGGAGAGTTCGTCAACCCGCGTCGGGTCCATCTGGGTCCTTCCAGCTTTCGCGTGCGTGACCGGCGACGCTTCACAGACGTGTCCTACGCAGGGGAAGTGCTGGCCACGGTCCCCAACCCGCCGACCACTGCCAGCTACCGGGGGTTCTCGATCGATGTCGGAGCCCACCTCCCTGACGGCAGCTACGTGGGTGTTCCCAGCGTGCCGGGCAGGGCGGTGCTGGGGGTCGATGGCGACGACCCGCTTGATCGGCTCCCGGTGCTGCGAATCCAGAACACCGGGGAAGATTGGCTCACCCAGCGCATCTTCACCTTGAACAAGCGCAACGAGACCATCGCAATCAACTACAACAGCGAGCGTCCCCCTCTGATGACCGCCCAGTTCCTGTCCGACGCGGACCTGCACGAGATCGACCTGGCCGCAGGGACCCTGATCGTGGCCCGCCGGAACGTGGGCCCCGGTCGGACGGACATCCTGGAAGTCTCGGCGTACGGGGACACGCTGTGGTACCGGAGACAGGCGCTGGAACCGTTGGAGATCACTCGATCGGCACTGAACGAGCAGATCGACAGGTACGTGAGTCTGACCGAGTCCTTTCCCGGCAGTTCGTTGCCACGAGCCGCGATCCGACGGTCCGTTGTTGAAGCGATGTACGTTCCGGAGTCCGGCTTCCTGCCGTCCGTGCTCACGATCCAAGTCTCATCCTCGGGAGACGTGTGGCTACGCACCCGCGAAGTGTCGGACACGCTCAGGATGTGGTATTCCTTCTCCCGAGGAGACGTGGCTTCGCCCGCCAGGAAGGTCCTCTTGCCGACTTGGCTTACCGTCATGGACGCGAGCGACACCCACGTTTGGGGCGTCTGGCGGGATGCTCTGGACATCCCATACGTCGTGGGAAGGAGGCTGTTGCCACTGGACCCGGCTTCCGGCCAGCGGTAGAATTGACGTATGGACATGACCCTTACCCCCAACGCCATCGACAAGGTGCGGGGGTTTCTCAAGGAGCACGGCGGTCCGCCGGAATCGGGGCTTCGCGTCGCCGTCCTCCCGGGCGGCTGCTCCGGGTTCCAGTACGGCGTGGAGATTGACGACGCGCCCGAGTCCGACGACGAGATCCTGGAGCGCCAGGGGGTCCGCATCTTCGTGGACCCGTTCAGCGCACAGTACCTGGAGGGATTGGAGATCGACTACGTCACCTCCATGATGGGCTCCGGCTTCTCCTTCAAGAACCCCCAAGCGGCCGGCGGATGCGGCTGCGGGAGCTCCTTCACCGTCTAGTCGCTCTAGGAACGTCCGGGCTTGATCTTCTCCTTTACCGGCGGCCACTTCGCCCAGAACACCTTCCTGGTGGCCTGCGCCGACGGTCGCACGGCCGTTCTCGTGGACCCTGGGGCCGCCACGCCGTCCGCCCTCGCCGCGGCCAAGGCCAAGGGGCTTGCGGTCGAAGCGATCCTCCTGACCCACGCCCACTTCGACCACATCGAGCGGGTCGCCCTTGCCAAGCGCGAGACGGGTGCGCCGGTCCACCTCCACCCCGCGGACCGTCCGGTGTGGGACGACGCGCCCACCCGCGCCGCCGCCTTCGGCGTGCCCTTCAAGCCGCCCGAGCCGCCCGACGCAGAGCTGGTCGACGGCGATGTGCTCACGTTCGGCGGCTCCGAGTTCCGGGTCGCCTTTGCGCCGGGCCACGCGCCGGGCCATGTGATCTTCGTCTCGGCAACGGAGCCCGTGGCGTTGGTGGGCGACGTGATCTTCCAAGGTTCGATCGGCCGCACCGACCTGCCGGGAGGCGACTACCGCACGCTCATGCACTCGATCCGCACCCAGGTGCTGGTCCTGCCCCGCGAGACTCGGCTGTACCCGGGCCACGGGCCGGAGACGACGGTCGCCCATGAAGCGCGCGCCAACCCCTTCGTGGCTCCGCTTTACGCTGGCCAGTTCGCGTGACGCCAGGCGGCTCGCGACGGGTAGCGCTCCCCGTCGCCGTCTTCGCCTCCGGTTCCGGCACCAACTTCCAATCCCTTCTCGACCGGGAGTCGGAGGGCGCCGCGTACCGTACCGAGCTGCTGGTGACCGATCGGCCGTGCGCCGCCGAGGGGAGGGCCAGGGCAGCAGGAAGGGCTGTCCGGCGCGTGAGCTTCGATGACGCTGGCACTGCCGCCGCTAGGGATTCAGCCGCCGCTAGCGGTTCCGCCGCTGGCAGCGACTCTGCCGCCCAGGTGCTGACGGCCCTGGAAGAGGTGGGTGCCCAGGCGATCCTGCTGGCGGGCTTCGTCAAGCTGCTGCCGGCCGCCGTGTGCCGAGCGTACCGGGGCAGGGCGCTGAACATCCATCCCGCGCTCCTGCCGTCGTTCGGAGGCAAGGGGATGTACGGTGCCCGTGTCCACGAGGCTGTCCTGCGCGCTGGCGCCAAGCTGTCGGGACCCACTGTCCACTACGTCAGCGAGCGCTACGACGACGGCGAGATACTGGCCCAGTGGCCGGTCCCCGTACTGCCCGACGACACGCCGGCCTCCCTCGCTGCCCGAGTGCTGGAGGCGGAGCACGTCCTGTATCCAGAGGCGGCCGACGCGCTGGCCCGCGGTGTAGCTTCGGGCTCGGCTCCAGTCTTCCGGTGGCCGGGATGCGTTCTCGGCGGCGGCCTTTGGAGCCAGCGTTGACTAGCGGCCTCTGGAGCCGGCGGTGACCAGTCGTCGCGCGTTGCTCAGCGTCTCCGACAAGACCGGCGTCGCCGCCTTCGGAAAGGCCCTGACGGAGATGGGCTGGGAGGTGCTCTCCACCGGCGGCACGGCCCGCGCCCTGGCCGAGGCCGGAGTCCCCGTCACGGAGGTCGCCGACGCGACCGGCCACCCCGAGATGATGGACGGCCGGGTCAAGACGCTCCACCCGGCCGTCCACGCTGGCATCCTCGCCCGGCGAAGCCGCTCCGCAGACATGGAGCAGCTGGCCCGGCAAGGCTACCGGCCCGTCGATCTGGTCGGCGTCAACCTGTACCCCTTCCGGGAGAGCGTGGCCGCCTCCGGCACGACCGACGAGCGCGCCATGGAGAACGTGGACATCGGCGGCCCAGCGATGATCCGGGCGGCGGCCAAGAACCACCGCGACGTGTGGGCGGTGGTCGACCCGGCGGACTATGGCCAAGTCCTGCAGGCACTGGCGGACGGCGGCGGCCTCGGCCCGGCGGCGACGGCCCTGCGAAGACGGCTGGCGGCCAAGGTCTTCCGCCACGTCTCGTCCTACGATGCGGCCGTGGCCGACTACCTCTCGGACGACCCGCAGAGAGCCGCCGCCGACAGCCGAATCCACCTGACGCTCCGGCGCAGCCGGTCCCTCCGCTACGGCGAGAACCCGGACCAGACGGCAGCGTTCTATGTGCACGCAAGCGGCGGATATGTGCAAGCGGCCAGCGGAGCGGGGAAGGGTCTTGCCGACACCGCGCTCCAACCCGCCGGCCTAGCCGCGCTCGTCCAGCTTCAGGGCGCGGAGCTGTCGTACAACAACCTGCTGGACCTGGACGGGGCGCTGCTCGCCCTAGCGCCCTTCGCCTTTGCGCGGGAGCCGGCGGCTTGCGTCGTCAAGCACACCACGCCCTGCGGCTTGGCGTTGCGCCCCACCCTCGCCGAAGCCTTTGCGCGGGCCCGGGACACGGACCCGGTGTCGGCGTTCGGATCGGTGATCGCGACCAACCGTGCCATCGACCGCTACACGGCCGCCGCCGTCGCCGGCCTCTTCGTGGAGTGCGTCGTCGCCCCCGGCTTCTCGCCGAGCGCCCGGGAGCTCCTGGCCGCCAAGAAGAAGCTGCGCCTGCTGGAGTTCCCGGATCGTGCGGAGCCCCACCCCGCGGAGCCCGCCGAGGCCGAGTGGTGGCGGGAGGCACCCGAATCGCTGCGCGCGGGCGCACGGTTCTTGGCACGGGCCGGCTCCGGTCCCGCCCCCGACCTTCCAGCGCTCCGGTCCGTCTACGGCGGTGCGCTCGCCCAGTCGTCCCCAGCGCCGCCCTTTCACGGCCCGCCGCCGCCCAGCTGGAAGGTGGCGACGCGCCGCTCCCCGACCGCCGCCGAGATGCGCGACCTCTCCTTCGCGTGGGCGGCGGTGGCCAGCGTCAAGTCCAACGCCATCCTGCTGGCGAAGGACGGTGCCACAGTGGGGATCGGCACCGGCCAGACCAGCCGCGTGGACTCGTCGCGGATCGCTGTCGCCAAGGCCCGCGAGGCTGGCCTCGAGGCCGAACTGAACGGTGCCGTCTTAGCGTCGGACGCCTTCTTCCCCTTTCGCGACGGCGTCGATGCTGCCGCGGAAGCCGGCGTGCGCGCCATCGTCCAGCCCGGCGGCTCGGTCCGCGACAGCGAGGTTGTCGAAGCGGCCGACGAGCACGGCGTCGCCATGGTGTTCACGGGACGGCGGCTGTTCCGACACTGATCCGACACTGAATCCCAGCCGCGCTCCCACTTGAAGCTCCCCGCCCCCGGGACCATCTTTCCTGCACCAAAGGAGGGGTGGCAGAGCGGCTCAATGCACCGGTCTTGAAAACCGGCGCCCCCGGGCACGTGGGTTCGAATCCCACCCCCTCCGTGGAGGCAATCCCACCCCCTCCGTGGAAGCGAAGCTGAACGGAGTCAGGACGCCCCCCGACGGAGCCGACCCCTTGTCCAGACGGACCCTCGTAGCCGAGATCGGCGACGTGAAGGTCGGCGGCGCCAACCCCGTGGTCGTCCAGTCGATGACCAACACGGACACGGCGGACCCGGCAGCCACCGCCGCCCAAGTCCAGCAGCTGGCCGACGCGGGCAGCGAGCTGGTGCGGATCACCGTCAACAACAAGTGCGCCGCCGCCGCCGTCCCCGAGCTCTTCGAGCGCCTTGCCGACGCCGGTTGCCAAGTCCCCGTGGTGGGCGACTTCCACTACAACGGCCACATCCTCCTGCGCGACTTCCCCCGGACGGCGGCGCTCCTGGCCAAGTACCGCATCAACCCGGGCAACGTGGGCACCAGCCGCCGCGACGAGAACTTCCAGTCGATCGTCCGGATCGCGGTGGAGCACGGCAAGGCGGTCCGGATCGGCGTCAACTGGGGCTCGCTGGACCAGCGCCTCCTCACCGAGATGATGGACGCCAACGCGCGCCGCCAGGACCCGAAGGACGCAGGCGACGTGCTCCGAGACGCGATCGTGGAGAGCGCAGTCCGCTCCGCCGACCTAGCCGTGGAGACGGGACTCGACCCGAGCCGGATCGTGCTCAGTGCCAAAGTGTCAGGGGTGCGGGACCTGATCGCCGTCTACCGCCAGCTGGCCCCCCTCCGCCAACACGCCCTGCACCTGGGCCTCACGGAGGCGGGAATGGGCGCGAAAGGGATCGTCGCCACCGCTGCTGCGCTCTCGCCCCTGCTCATCGACGGCATCGGCGACACGATCCGGGTCTCCCTCACCCCACGCCCCGGCGGCGACCGAACGGAGGAGGTGCGGGTCGCCCAACAAATCCTCCAGTCGCTGGACATCCGCAGCTTCGAGCCCCAAGTCACGGCCTGCCCAGGCTGCGGTCGCACCACCAGCACCTTCTTCCAGGAGATGACGGAGGACATCCAGGCCCACATCCGAGAGCGGATGCCCGAATGGAGGCGCCGCCACCCGGGCGTGGAGGAGCTGAAGGTGGCGGTCATGGGGTGCGTGGTGAACGGCCCCGGCGAGTCTAAGCACGCCGACCTGGGCATCTCGCTGCCGGGGAACCTGGAGGCGCCCAAGGCCCCGGTCTACGCCGACGGCGCCCACCTGCGGACCCTCCAAGGCGACCGAATCGTGGAGGAGTTCAAGGAGATTCTGGACGGGTACGTGGCCCGGAGGTACGCATCGTAAGGACCTCGACGATCCTTCTGTGCGGCCTCCTGCCTGCCGCCACCGTGCGTGCGCAGGCCGCATCCACGCACGCGCAGGTCGTAGCCGTGCAGGCGCAGGACCACGTCGAACGGTGGCACCTCGCCTCCCATCCGGTGTTCAGCTCCGCCGACCATCCCCAGTCGCCCTTCTCGACTGTCGGGCACCTCGACGACGGCTACATCCTGACGCCAACGAGGTTCGTCGTGGCCGACGGCGTGGGAGAAGCGGTGCACTTCGTGGACATTGCGGACGGCTCGTCGTCCACTCTGGCCGCCCGCCGCTTTGGCTTCTCCCCGGCACCTCTCCCCATACAGCTGATCGACCGGTTCGCAGGGCGGGTCGTCGTGCCTGGCCGTGACCGCCCGTTCCTCTACGTGCTGTCTTCCGACGGCCAGTTCGCCGACTCCATATCGTATGATTGGCCTTCGCGCGTCGTGGGCGTCTTCGAGGACCGCACCCTCGTCGCCAGTGGCGGCGGTTCCAGTGGTGGCGGCTTTGGACCAGCCAACCTGTACGGCCAGCCTCCCGCCCAGTGGTTCCTCCACCCGGCCGAAGTCGAGCGACCAATCGCCGAAGCCGTCCGGGGACCTACGGCGTGGGTCACAGCGGAGAGCGGGAGCAACAGCGTGTCTGGACAGGTCCGCCTGATCTTCGGACATCGCGTCCTGGCAGTGCGCTCCGGGGACCGACTAGTCGTCCACCAAACCGACCAAAACGCGATTCGCGTGTATGATCGCCGCGGCTCTCTTGTCTCGACACTCGTCCTACCAACACGCCGCATACGTCCAACCCAGCAGCTGGCCGACGCCCAACGTGAGCGGCGAATCGCCTCGGAGCCGAACAGCAGCAGCCTGTACGCAGCGGCCATGGCGGCGATGGGCCGGGAGTTCACGCCGTTCAACGTGGATTCGATCCGAGTCATGCAGGTGCCGGTCGCCGACAGCACGCCGCACTCGGACAGATTGCTCGCCGACGGTTCCGGCCGCGTCTGGATCAGGGAGTTCTTGATGCCCGAAGACGCGACGCAGCGTTGGCACGTCTGGCACCTCGACGACCGAGACCGCCGCAAGCTGGTGACGATTCCCCGCGACGAGCGGCTGCTCGATGCTCATGGGAACGTCTGCCTGCTGTTCACGGTGGACCAAGCGGGATCGGGCCGTGTCGTGCTGCGGGAGATGGAGCTGGCGGGGGACCGCAGCCCCCAGCTGCGGACGCTAGGGATCGAGGGCGACGTGGTCTACGATTCGGGCGACTCGGCGGGCGGAGCGCGCCTGGAGATCGGAACGCTGTCGGGAGCCGTGATCCTGCCCGACGGCCGACTCGCGATCGGCGACCGCACCGAGCTGTATTGGGTGGACCATGAGGCGGGCCAAGTGAAGGTCCTGGGCCGCGCCGGAATGGGACCCGGCGAGTTCGGACATGTGGACAGGCTCCTGCGAACGCCGGACGGAGTGGCGGCATGGGACCTGGGCGCGTGGCGGCTCACTTCGTACTCCCACTCGGGCGAACTGCTGCGGTCGAGGAGCTACGACCCGATGGCGTTTCGTCACTGGATGGCTCCGCCGGTGGCCGTGCTGCGCGACGGAGCGGTGGTGTTCCGGGACGGCCTGGGCACCTTCACGACCACCGGTGTGGCGTGGGATTCGGCGCGGTACGTGGTGGTCCGGGACGACGGTCGAGAGCCGTTCGCAACCGTCTCCGGCGACGAGCGCTACGCGCATCGGTTCGGTGCCATGGAGGTCGCGATGAACGAGTCCGTCCTGTTCGGCGACCGCACCTACGAGGCGGCCACCACCGACGGCGTGCTGGTCGTGGAGACGGCGCGCTCGGCCGTCACGGCCTACGACGGCTCCGGAGCCGCTACGGAGAAGCTGGGTCTGCCGGAGAAGCTGGCGGTGTCGCGAGAGGAGGTGGAGGCCGAAAGAGAGGAGATGGCGGCGCGCACACGCCGGCGCTTTGAGCTCGGGGGGCGAGCCATGGCGGAACGCGGCCATCCGGGTCCGGCTCCCCGAGAGGTCTCGCAGGCGCTGGCGAAGGTGCCGGCCAGCTCCCACGCGCCCGCGGTCGACCAAGCGCTGGTGGACGCCGACGGGCGGCTGTGGCTCCGGCTGCGCCCACGGCTGGGAGCCGAGGCGGTTCGATGGCAGGTCCGCGATGTAGAGCGCGACCGGGTGCTGTTCGTAGTCGAGCAGCGAGGCGAACGACCGGGCCGGGTATGGGACGCCCACGGCGACTTGGTGCTGACCAGCGTCGAGGACGACCTGGGGGTCCAGCGAGTGCGGCTTCGGAGGCTCTCGTCGTCACAGGAGGCGCGGTAGCCCCACGCGGCTTGCGCAGGGCTTCTCGCCCGTTGCACGTTTCGCCCCCGAACGGCATCTAGGGAACACCAGCGTCTGTTCGGTGTCTGACTATGCGGAGGTCGCCCCCACGGCCTTCTCTCGACTCGACAACCGGGACAACCCAACAGGAGACCCCAAGGAGCTTCGACCCCATGGCCTATTCTCAATCGATCCTGCGGTGGGTGAGCGTCGTCGTCTTCCTGGTGCTGGTCGCGGGCGGCATCTACTGGCGGCTCCGCCCGGAACCCGAGGCCGAAGCCCAGGCGCCGGGCGAGCCTCAAGAGCACGCCGAAGTCGTCCAGTCGGTCCAGGAGCAGTTCAACACCGAGATCCCCCAGCCCGTCCAGGGCATGGCGGCGGTTCAGGACACCCTGTGGATATCCGTCAACGCCAACGGGCGGGCGGCGGCGTTCCGATCCGTGAAGGTGACCGCCCAGATCGAGGGGCGCGTCGCCCGGGTCTCGGTACGAGAGAACCAGTACGCCTCCGAAGACATGTTGATGGTGCAGGTGGACACCGCCGAGTTCGCTCTCGAGGTGGCGGCGAAGGCGGCCGCGCTCCTCAAAGCCGAGGCCGACTACCAGTCCCGCGTCCTCTTCGACGAGGAGATCGAGGACGAGGAAGTGCGTACCACGCGAGACCGCATCGCCCGGTCGGTCACTGGCCTCGACCAGGCGCAGGTGGAGCACCGCCGCGCCCTGCTCGACCTGGAGAAGACGGCCGTGCGGGCGCCGTTCGGCGGCCGGGTCGCCGATCTGAAGGTGGTCCCCGGACAGCTGGTTCGGGCGGGCGACGAGCTCCTCACCCTGGTGGACCTGAGCCCCATCAAGGTGGAGCTCCAGGCCCTGGGAACGGAGGTCGTCAACCTGGAGGAAGGGCGGATCGCCAACCTGACCTTTACCGCCTTCCCAGACACGATCTTCACGGGGCGCATCCAGACGATCAACCCGGTGATCGACCCGACCAACAACACCGCTCGGGTCACCGTCCACCTGCCCAACACCGACGGCCGGATCAAGCCCGGCATGTTCGCCGAAGCCGAGCTGCAGGCACGCAACTTCCCGGACCGCATCCTGGTTCCCCGGGCCGCCGTCCTGGAAAGGGGAGACCGGCGCACCATGCTCTTCGTCTTCGAGGAGGGCAGGGCCAAGTGGCGGTACGTGACCACGGCGCTCGAAAACGAGCAGCTGGTGGAGCTGGTGGAGGGCGACGAGGACTGGGTGGCGCCCGGAGAGATCGTGCTGGTGGACGGCCACCACTACCTGACCCACGACGCGGCGGTTCAGCTGGTGGATGATCCGGCTGCAGCGGGAGGGAGGCCGTCCCGATGAGCGCCCCAGGGAACCTCCGACGGCGCACGCCCAGCCTCCGACGGCGCGCACCGGCCACGATCGCTTCGACGGCGGCCACGATCGCCGCGGCGGCCTTCATCTCCGCTTTCGGTCATCCTCCGCAGCTCGTTGCACAGCAACAAGATGACGCTGATCGCATCGAGCAATACATCAACACGCGAGAGGCGGATGCCAGCGACACCCGTGCCGACGGGGCGACGGTTCTCTCCCTCGGGGACGCCATGAGCCGGGCGGCGGAGCACAACCCCCAGTACCGACAGGCGCTCAACCGGATGGAGCTGGAGACGCCCCAGCGGCGTGAAGCCTGGGGCGCCTTCCTGCCCAGCCTGGACCTTCGCTACGGCACGGGCCAGAACTTCCGGCGGGAATCGGTGGCGATCGACTTCTTCGGCAACACGCTGGAGAACCCGGACGTGCAGACCCGTGTCAGCTCCAACGCCAGCCAGAGCATCTCCATGAGCGTGGACCTGCTCCAAGGCGGCGCGCGCTTCCACGCGGTAGGCGAAGCTCGCGCCCGGGCTCGCACCACTCGGCTCGCGGGCCGCCAGGAACTCAACCGCATCCTCGCCGAAGTCCAGGTCCAGTTCCTGATCGCCCAGCGCCACAAGGGAAGGCTGGCGGTGGAGGCGGAGCTGCTCGCCGCCCGAGAGCGCGACGTGGAGGTGCAGACCCGCCGCTTCGAGCTGGCCGCGATCGGACGGTCCGACCTCTTGGCGGCCCAGCTGGAGCTTGAGCGTCAGCGCACCGCCGTGATCCGCGCCCAGGGCGACTACGAGAAGGGACTTCTGGCCCTGCGGAGGGCGATCGGCGACCCGGAGCTCGGCGAGGTGGATGTGGAGGAGGAGCAGCCCCAGGTCTTCGACCCGTCCACCTTCGACCTGGACGGCTTGGTGGCGTCGGCGCTCCGAGAGAGCCCGAAGATCGGCGAAGGCGAGGCGACGCTGGCGATGCGGCGGGCGGCCCTGAAGAGGCAGAAGGCCACGCGCTGGCCCAGCCTCTCCCTGAGCTCCAACATCTACCGAAGCGTGAACGGCAAGGACCAGGCCGCACTCTTCGCCCTCAACCCCCGGGACGTGTACGGCGGCCTCAACCTCAACGTCAGCATCCCCCTCTTCACCCGCTTCCAGACCTCCCGCCAGATCGCCGACGCCGACGTGGAGGTCCGCAACGCCAACCAGGAGATCGCCCGCATCCAGCTGGAGGTGCAGGAAGACATCCGAACCCGCTACGTGGACCTGGAGACGGCGTGGGCCACCCAGCAGGAGCGCGACCGCCAGCTGGAGATCGCCAGCGAGCGGCTGCGCATCGTGCGGGAGGAGTACGAGCTGGCCACCAAGAGCGTGGAGGACCTGCAGGCCGCCGTTCGCGAGCAGGCGTCGGCCCTGCGCGACGCAGTGGACCAGCGCTTCGAGTTCGCGGCGGCGCTGGTGCGGCTCCACGAGGCGGCGGGCGTGGTGGCGGCGGAGGCGGGACTGAGAACCGGCGGCAGCGGCCAAGAGGGCTGACCGGTGTCGATCCCCCGGACCTCCACCCGGCGCCCCGTGGCCGTCGCCATGCTCGTGCTGGCGGTCGTGCTGCTGGGCGCCATCTCGTACGCTCGGCTCCCCATCGACCTCCTGCCCGACGTGAGCTTCCCGCGGCTGGTGGTCCACACCGGCTACCCCGACGTGGCGCCCGCCGAGGTGGAGCGGCTGGTCACGGAGCGCATCGAGTCCCAAGCGGCGGCGGTGCCTGGCGTCGAGAAGGTCACCTCCGTCTCCCAAGAGGGCGTCAGCCTCGTCACCCTGCGCTTCGCGTGGGGCACCGACATGGACTTCGCGGCGCTCAACGTGCGGGAGCGGCTGGACAACATCCGCGACCAACTGCCCGAGACGGCGGAACGGCCCACGATCCTGCGGGTGGACCCCCAGTCGGAGCCGGTCCTGACGGTCTCGGTGGCGGGCGGCCGCGACCTGTGGCAGACCAAGGAGGTGGCCGAGACCGTCTTCCGGCGGCGGCTCGAACAGCTGGACGGGGTGGCCCAGGCGTCGGTCACCGGCGGGCTGGACCGGGAGATCCAGGTCGAGGTGGACCCGTCGCTGCTCGAGTCGTACAACGTCACCCTGGCGGAGGTGTCGCGGGCCCTCGACCAAGCCAACTACTCCGCCCCCGGCGGCACGATCCTCCGCGGGCGCTACCGCTATCCGCTTCGCACGCTGGGCGAGTTCCAGAGCGTGGAGGAGATCGGCGCCGTGGTCGTCAGCCGGCAGCAGGCGGGCGAACGGCCGCGCCAACAGGGACGACAGGCTGGCGGCGACGACGAGGACGCCGAGGGCGCGGACCGACTGGTTCGGCTGTCGGATGTGGGCCGGGTGGTGGACGGCTACGAGGACCGGGAGTCGATCGCCCGCTACGACGGTGCCGAGTCGGTGGGCATCCTCGTCTTCAAGGAGTCGGGCGCCAACACCGTCGCCGTCTCCGAGTCGGTGCACGAGACCCTGGACCTGCTGCGGCAGCAGTACCCCGAGTTCGCCGTCGAGATCGCCTCCAACCAAGCCACCTTCATCGACGAGTCGATCAGCAACGTGGTGCAGGCGCTGATCCTGGGGGGCGCGCTCGCCTTCGCAGTCCTCTTCTTCTTCCTCCGGGACCCGCGCTATCCAGTAGCCGTCGCCCTGGCGATTCCGATCTCGGTGATCGCCACCTTCGCCCTCATGGAGGCGTTCGGCGTCTCGCTGAACATCATGAGCCTCGGGGGACTCGCCCTAGGGGTCGGGATGCTGGTGGACAACTCCATCATCGTCCTGGAGAACATCTTCCGGCACCGAGAGGCCGGAATGCCGATCCTGGACGCCGCGGCCAAGGGCGCCGAGGAGGTGCAGGGTGCCATCACCGCCTCCACCCTGACCACGATCTCGGTGTTCGGGCCGATCATCTACGTGGAGGGCGTGGCCGGCGAGCTCTTCGGCGCGCTCTCGCTGGCCGTGGCGTTCTCGCTGCTGGCCAGCTTGGCCGTGGCCCTCACCCTCCTGCCCACGATGGCGGGCCATCTGGTGGGGGGACGACCCGGCCTCGGCGCGACAGGCCGGGCGGCGGAGCCGTGGCCGATCGCCTTCTGGCGCCGCACGACGCGACCGGCCGGCGATGGCCTCCTGCGGGCCGTGGGCAGGGGTGCGCGGAACGTCTTCCGGGCGCTGATCTGGCTCCTCCTGTGGGCGTTCTACGTGCCGTTCTGGCTATTGCGCGCCGTGCTGTCCCTGGTCCCCCAGCTGGTCCTCTACTGGGCCGCTTCGGCGGGCCGTTTCCTCAAGGTGGCGCTCTCTCCGCTCTTCCGGGGCTTCGACCGCGCCTTCGACGCCTTCGCAGCGTGGTACCACCGCAAGCTGGGCCAAGCGCTGGACCGCCGGGCCACGGTGCTGACCGCCGCCGCCGGCACCCTCGCCGGCACGTTGGCGCTCGCCGCCACGCTGGACCGGGACCTGCTTCCCAACGTGGACCAGGGCGCCTTCGACGTGCGGGTCGAGCTTCCCGAAGGCACCTCGCTGGAGGCCACTGCGGCGGCGGCGGAGGAGGTGGAGGGCGCCCTGCTGGCCGACGCGGAGGTCGCCACCGTCTTCAGCCATGTGGGACGCGACGTGCAGGCGCAGGGGGCCGAGGGCGAAGCGTCGGGGGTGAACACCGCCCTCCTGCAGGTGCGGCTCGACGACCGCGCCGTCACCGAGGATGTGGTGCGCCGCGCCCGTGGAGAGTCGCCGCCCGCGCTGGCCGGCTTCCTCTCCTTCGAGACGGGCCAAGCCACGGCGCTGGGCCAGATCCTCGGCGGTAGCGAGTCCGACATCGCCGTCCGCGTCCGAGGCGAGGACCTGGACGAGGCGTACCGGTTCGCCGAAGTCGTGCAGAATCGGATGCGCGGCGTCCCTTCGGTGCGCAACGTCCGCGTCGGCTCGGAACGTGGTCAGCCCCAGTACCAAGTCTCCATCGACCGCGACGCGGCGGCGCGCTACGAGATCGAACCGCGCTTGGTGGCCGAGACGATCGAGGGTGCCATGCGAGGCGACGTGGCCACCGAGTTCGTGGACTTCGACCGCAAGATCGCCGTCGTGGTGCGCCTTCCCGACCAACTCCGCTACGACGCCTCCACGCTGGACGCCCTCGAGGTCGAGGGAGTGCCGCTCCGCGAGCTGGTCCAGGTCCGCGAGACCGTGGGCCCTGCCGAAGTCCGGCGCGAGGACCAGGGCAGGATCGTCACCGTGTACGCCGACGTGGCCTCCGGGGGACTGGCGGAGGCGATCACGGCGGTGGAGTCGGCGCTGGACGCCGTGCAGCCGCCTCCCGACATCCGCATGGAGGTGGGCGGCGAGAACGAGGAGATGCGTCGCTCGTTCCGGGACTTGGCGTTCGCCTTCGGCTTGGCGCTCCTGCTGGTCTACATGATCTTGGCGGCCCAGTTCGAGTCCTTCGTCCACCCCTTCACCATCCTCATGGCGGTCCCGCTGGCGCTGGTGGGCGCCGTCGTGGCGCTGGCCCTGGCGGGGCAGGGGCTCAACACCATGAGCCTGATTGGAATCGTGATCCTCGTCGGCATTGTCGTGAACGACGCCATCGTGAAGGTGGACTTCATCAACCGGGCGCGAGCCCGAGGCCGCAGCCTGCGCGATGCGATCCTCGAAGCCGGCGAGGTCCGGCTGCGTCCCATCGTGATGACCACGGTGACCACTGTGCTGGGCCTCCTGCCGATGGCGCTGGGGATTGGTCGAGGCGCGGACCTGCGCGCCCCCATGGCCGTCGCCGTCATCGGCGGACTGATCGTCGCCACGGCGCTCACTCTGGTGGTGGTCCCGGTCGTCTACTCGGTGGTCGAGGACGTGCGGACGCTGGCCACGGGCCGCTCCCGGCAGACCGCCCCATCGCCCTCGCCGGTCCCGGCAGGAGCGGGCGCGCCATGATCCGGATGAGCATTCGCCGCCCGGTGGCCGTGGCGATGGGCTACTTCGCCGTTGCGCTCCTTGGAGTGGCGGCGTGGCGCAACCTTCCTGTCGAGCTCCTTCCCGACACCCAGCTGCCCCGCCTGACCGTCCGCGGCGACTGGCCCGGCGCCTCTCCGGAGACCGTCGAGGCGTTCCTCACGTCGCCGGTGGAGGCGGCGATCCAGCTGATTCGCGGCGTGGAGAAGGTCACCTCGGTCTCCCGGGAAGGCATGGCCGAGATCAACGTGGAGTTCGATCGCGATACCGACATGGACTTCGCCCGCCTCGACCTCTCGGAGCGGCTGGCGACCCTGGAGGAGACGGAGCTGCCCGCCGGCGTGCGGCGAGTCGTGGTCGAGCCCTACGTGCCCGAGGCGTTCCAGGACCTGAACCGCTCCTTCCTGGAGTACACCTTCACCGGACCCCGCACGCTGGAGTCGCTCCGCGAGCACCTGGACGATGTGGTGGTCCCCGAACTCACCCGCGTGGAGGGCGTCGCGGTGGTCCGGGCGCGGGGCGGCAGGGAACGGCTGCTCGAGGTGGAGCTGGACCGGGAGCGCATGGCGGCCTTGGGCGTGTCGGCGCCGCAAGTGGCCAGCAAGCTGCTGGACCTGGACCTGGTCCGGGAGGCGGGAAGCGTGCGCGCCGGCGACCGGGAGTGGACGGTGACGATCCGCAACCGCCCCGGCTCGGCACAGGACATCCGCAACGCCATCGTCAGCGGTGCCGGCGGCCGGGTCGTCCGCGTCTCGGACGTGGCCGTGGTGCGGGACACCTACGAGGACGTGCGCAACCACTACCGGATCAACGGCCGGCCCGCGGTCAGCCTCTCCCTCTACAAGCAGATCGGCACGAACACGGTGCGGGTGGCGGACCGGGTCAAGGAGCGGATGAGCGTCGTGGAGCGCGACATCCCGCCCAACACCCGCTTCATCCTGGACCGGGACGAGAGCCGCGACATCCGCCGCCAGCTCTCCGACCTGCGGAACCGAGCCGCCGTGTCGGTGGTGGTGATCTTCGGCGTGCTGCTCCTCTTCCTCCGCTCCTTCCGCTCGGCCGTGGTGGTCTTCGCCACGATCGCCTTCTCGATCCTCATCGCCCTGAACCTGATCTACTTCACGGGCCTATCCCTGAACATCATGACCCTCATGGGGCTCGCCATGGGGTTCGGGCTGATCGTGGACAACTCCATCGTCGTGCTCGAGAACGTGTACAGGCGATGGCAATCCGGCGAAGGCGCGGAGGACGCGATCCAGAAGGGCACCTCGCAAGTCGTGTTGCCGATCATGGCGGCGACCGCCACTACGCTCATCGTCTTCGTCCCCTTCGTCTACATGCAGGACGAGCTCCGGGTCTTCTACCTGCCCCTGGCGATCGTCGTCGTCCTCACCCTGATGGCGTCGCTGGCGGTGGCGTTCAGCTTCATCCCTGCGCTGGTGGGGAAGCTGCTGCCTTCGCACGCCCAGCCTGCCTTCGCCGCGGAGGCCGTCCATGCCGAGGAGGCCGCCCATCCCGCGGAGGCCGTCCACTCCGAAGCAGCGACCCGCCCCCCCCTCTACGAGCGCTTCTACCGGGGATTGGTGGTCCGCACCCTGCGCTGGCCCTGGGTAACGGTGGCGATCGGCCTCGCGGCCCTGGGCGGCTCCTACTACCTCTGGGACGAATACGTAACCAAGGGTCGCGTCTGGGGCGGCGGCTGGGGCAACGAGACCTACATCAGCATCCAGATCCGGCTTCCCCGCGGCTCCGACATCGAGCGCACCGACCAGTTGACGCGCTACTTCGAGGAACGCCTGCGCCAGATGCCCGAGGTCGAGCAGTTCAACTCCAACATCACCGCCGAGTACAGCCGCACGAGGGTGACCTTCCCCGACGAACTGGAGACCACGGCGGTTCCCGTGGCGATCAAGGACCAGCTCTTCGCCTTCTCGCTCCAGTTCACGGGCGCCGAAGTTCAGGTCTACGGCTTCGGCCCCTCCTTCTACGGCGGCGGCGGGTCGGCCCCCAACTACACCATTCAGGTGCTGGGCTACAACTACGAGATGGTGCGCGACATCGCCGAGGACCTGGGCAAGCGCCTCTCCCGCATCGCCCGCGTACGAGAGGTGGACACCAACGCCTCCCGCGGCTGGTTCCGGCGAGAGCGCGCCTCCGAGTTCGCCGTGACGATCGACCGGGACGTGGTGGCCGGTCACGGGCTCACGGTGCAGGACCTCTCCCGGCAAGTCCACTCGGCGGTTCGGGGTCAGGTGAGCATGACGACCCTCAAGATCGGCGGCGACGAGGTCCGCTACGACGTGAAGCTGGAAGGAAACCGGGACGTGGACCTGCTGGACCTGCGCCGAACCCAAGTCATGACGAGCAGCGGCCAGCCCGTGCGCCTGGGCGAGCTGGTGCGGATCGAGTCCCGAGACGTGCTGGCCGAGATCAACCGGGAGGACCAGCAGTACGAGCGCTCCGTGGCGTACGAGTTCCGGGGTCCCTACAAGCTGGGCGACGTGGTCCACAACACGGTGATCGAGTCTACCGAGGTGCCACCGGGCTACACGGTCAAGAAGTCGGACCGCTGGCGCTGGTCCGTCGAGGAGCGTTCCCAGATCTACTTGGTGCTCGGCGTGTCGATCTTCCTTGTGTACATGGTGACGGCGGCGCTCTTCGAGTCGCTCCTGTTGCCGCTGTGCGTCCTGCTCGCGGTCCCCATGGCGCTGATCGGCGTCTTCATGATCTTCTTCTTCACCGACGCCCACTTCACCCGCGAAGCGTGGATCGGCGTCATCATGATGGGAGGGATCGTCGTCAACAACGCCATCCTCCTTGTGGACCACGTGGGACGAGTACGGCGGGAGCGAGGGCTGGCGCTGCAACCGGCAGTGGTGCAGGCGACGGTGGAGCGGGTGCGTCCGATCCTCATGACCTCCACCACCACCATTTTGGGGATGCTTCCGCTGGTTCTCTTCAGCGAGACCGCCAACTCCAACATCTGGAACGCCCTGGCCTACGCCCTCATCGGCGGCCTCCTCACCTCCACCTTCCTGGTCCTGACGGCGACCCCGGCGCTCTACTACCTCTTCGAGCGACGCAAGGCAGCCCGCGCTTGACCCAAAGCGGCCCGCCATTGAAGCTCCGCTTCGCCCCTTCTCCCACGGGCAGCCTCCATGTGGGCGGCGCGCGCACGGCCCTCTTCAACTGGCTCCTGGCGCGTCGCCACGGCGGCGTCTTCCTGCTACGCATCGAGGACACGGATCGAAGCCGCAGCCGCCCCGAGCATGTGGACGCCATCACCAAGGGGCTGACTTGGCTGGGGCTGGAGTGGGACGAGGGGCCGCTCTTCCAAGCCGACGGCGCCCCACGCCACCGTCGCGACGCGCTGCGATTGCTGGCGGAGGGCCGCGCCTACCGCGACTTCACCCCCCAAGAGGAGTTCGCGACGGCCCGGGACGCGGCGGTCGCCGCAGGAACGGGGGCCGTGACGCGCCTCTCCCGCCAGCTGGCAAGCCGGGTCACGCAGGCCGAGGGGGACCGGAGGGCGGCGGCGGGGGAGCCCTTCGCCGTGCGCTTCCGAACGCCCGAGGGAGTCACGTCCTGGGACGATCTGGTCCACGGCGACACACGGTTCGACAACGCCGAGATCGACGACTTCGTGATCCTGCGAAGCGACGGCACGCCCACCTACAACTTGGCCGTAGCGTCCGACGACGCGGATGCCGGGATCACCCACGTGGTCCGTGGCGACGATCACATCTCCAACACGCCCAAGCAGATCCTCCTCTACCAGGCGCTGGGCCGTCCAGTCCCGGCGTTCGGCCACCTGCCCATGATCCTGGGCCCCGACGGCAAGCGCCTCTCCAAGCGGCACGGCGCCCAAGCTGTGGAGTCCTACCGAGAGGAAGGCGTTCCGCCCGACGCGATGACCAACTACCTGGCGTTGCTGGGCTGGTCGCCGGGCGAAGACGAGGAGCTGCTGCCGAGAGATGAACTGATCGCTCGCTTCTCCCTGGATCGGGTCCTGAAGAAGGGCGCCGTCTTCGACCCGGAGAAGCTCCGCTGGCTCAGCGGCAAGCACATCGCCGGAATGGAGACGGAGGCGCTGGCGGACCTCCTGCGCCGGCGGATCGCGACAACCGTTCCGCAATCGGTCCTCTCGGAGGCGCTGCCCGACCATGCGTTCATGCGGATGACCGCCGCTCTGGCGCCGCGGAGCCGCACCCTCTCGGAGATGGCGGAAGGAGCCCGCCCCTACGTCGCTCCCCTGACCGGCTACGACCCCAAGGCCGTCCGCAAGTCATGGGGCCGCAACCCGGACCAGGCCGCGAAGGCGCTGTCTGCGCTCATGGAGACGCTGGCCCGCGCACCCTGGCGCGACGACGCCCTCGAAACCGAGCTCCGGGCCCTGGCGGAGGAGTTGGGGATCGGGGCGGGGAAGCTCTTCCAGCCCCTTCGCTTGGCGCTCACGGGAAGGGGCGCCAGCCCCGGCATCTTTGACGTGTTGGCGATCCTAGGGCGGGAGCGTTCGATCCGCCGGGTCGCCGTCGTGCTGAAGGCGCTCCGAGGCGCGAGCCGAGACGGGGAACTCGATTGCCGCCCGCCCGCTCGGAGTGTATGATTCCCGCTTCCCCGACCCGCCGTCTCCGCCTCGATACCAGATGCCCCACGCTTCCAAGTCCGGCCCGGTGGCACCCCCCCGAGCCGCCCCCGTTCCCATTGCCTCCAGACTCACTGGCATTGAGCGCGAGATCTTGGACTTCATGGTCCACTACCTGCGCGCGAACACCTACCAGCCCTCGATCCGGGAGATCGGAGAGCGCTTCGGGATCAAGAGCACGAAGACCGTCTCGGAGCACCTGCGGTCGCTAGCCGACAAGGGCTTTCTGGAACGGGACCCCTCCCGCTCCCGCGCCGTTCGGATCGTGGGACTGGACCTGAGCCCCCAGACCGTCACCGTGCCCTGCTACCGCGACTTGGGGGAGGCCGCCAGGGGAGGAGGAGCCGGCGCCGCGCCTTTGCGACTGTCGATCGACCGGCAGCTGGTGGGTCGCAAGGGCTGCTTCATGGTGTGGGGACCCGGCGACCGGTTGGCGGCGGCGGGGATCGATGCCGGCGACTTCCTGGTGATCGAGCCCGCCATGGAGGAGGAGCTGGCCGACGGCGAGATCGTGGCGGCCCAGCTGGACGGCGTGCCCGGATACTGCCGACTGCGGAGGACCACGGACGGACTCTCCCTCTACCCGATGGAGGGCGGCGGCGGACAGGCAGCCGCCCGCAACGCGACGGAGCGCGGGGTCGCGCTCGTCGGTCGGGTGTCGGCGCTCTACCGCCGTGTGGGTCCGCTGCCGTTCACAGCGGCCCTCACCGCCCACTAGGACCCCGAGCCCAAGCCTCGGGAACCCGTCCCGGCGAGGCACCCGGGCTGCCCAGGTGATCCCCGGCAAGCGGCCAGCCGACCCTCCCGGCCCCGGCGACCGCGCCTGGATGGCCCGGGCTCTGGAGATGGCCCGCGCCGCCGCGCTCCAAGGCGAGGTGCCCGTCGGCGCCGTGATCGTCCGCGACGGGTGCCTTCTGGCCGAATCGCACAACCGCACGGTGGCCACATGCGATCCCACGGCCCACGCCGAGGCGGTGGCGATTCGGGCTGCGGCCCGAGCCATCGGGGACTGGCGACTGGAGCGCTGCACCCTTTACGTCACGCTGGAGCCGTGCGCCCACTGCGCAGGCGCGGTGGTGCTGGCCCGCGTGCCGCGCCTCGTCTTCGGCGCCCCCGACCCCAAGGCTGGCATGGCCGGCAGCCTGGGCGACTTGGTGCGCCATCCCCAGCTAAACCACCGCGCCGAGGTGCTCGGCGGCGTCCTGGCCGACGAGTCGGCAACGCTCCTGCGCACCTTCTTCCAGGCGCGTCGCCGGTGCCCCCGTCGTCGTGTCGCACCCCCGGTTTCCTGATCCAGAGCCGCCGCCCGGTTACCGATCTGGAATCGCCCGCCCGTTGCCCGATCCAGAGTCGTGAAATTAGTCCCATCCAGTCATGGAAACGCCCAATTTGCGAGTGCACTCTGTAGTCGACCACACGTGCATCCCGCTGACTCCTTGCGGAACCCAGGTCGCGGGCGCACAATTCCATCCTGGAGACGACAGAGAGACGACCATGGAGACCACAAGCAACCGAGCGCCAGAGCTGGACCCGCACGCTTCCTCCCCCTCGCCTGCACGGGGGCCTCGGCCTCCGACTGGCTGGAGCTGGCCCGCCGCGTGGCACGTCCTGAACAGCCCGATCGGGACGATTATCGCGATGGTGGCTGTGCTCCTGGCCGCCCGAGGCAGTTTCGACGGCCCCATCAACGGCCTGTGCGCCGAACTCGTTGAGATCCGCGCCGAACTGGGTGAGATCCGCGCCGAGTTCCGCGCCGAACTCGGTGAAGTCCGCGCCGACATCCATAAGCTACGCGCCGAACTCCACGCCGAAATCAGCGGCCTGCGCGCCGAACTTCACGCCGAAATCAGCAGCCTGCGCACCGAGTTCCGTGACGAAATCAGCGGCCTGCGCGCCGAACTCCATGCCGAAATCAATGCCCTGCGCACCGAGCTCCACGCCGAAGTCAACGGCCTGCGCGCCGAGCTCGCCGAGCTCACGGAGCAGGTCGCAGTCCTGCAGACCGAAGTCGATGGAATGAAGCAGGACATCGCTGGAATGAAGCAGGATATCGCTGACATGAAGCAGGACATCGCCGCGATGAAGCGGGACATCGCGGACCTGAAGACTGGTCTCGCGGAAGTCAGGGAAGACATCCGCGAGATTCGGCAACCGCTGCTCGACGAGGCGCTCCGGCCCGATACGCTTACGAGCCCCGGCGCACCTCCGGCGCCGGTCTCGGATGGGCCGCAACTGGCCTGGAACGAGCTCCTCGCGAGAGGACACGCCTGCACCCTTGCCGGACGGAGGTCTCCATGTTGAAGTGGTCCAAGTACCTGCCCGTGCTTCTCGTTTCGACCGTCACCGCGTGCCAAGATTCGGCGGATCCGAACACCGCGCCGGGTGACTGGGAGGCCCAAGCCGCGGCCGCGGAGGCCGAGGCACTAGCCGTGCTGGGGGCCGCGGGTCCGGTCGGCGGCGTGGGAACCCGGGAGTTCGAGCGCCTGCTGCTGGAGGAGGAACGAACGGGCGTTCCCATGGATCGAGCAGATGCGCGCCGGGCGCTGGAGGCTGGGGGCATGGTTCGTCGGCCTCGACCCGACGCCGAAGTCGTGCGGGAAACCACTGCCGAAGAAGAGGCCCAAGCCGCGGCTGCGGATGCCGAGGCGCTAGCCGTGCTAGAGGCCGCGGGTCCAGTCGGCGGCGTGGGAACTCGGGAGTTCGAGCGCCTGCTGCTGGAGGAGTGGCGAACGGGCGTTCCCATGGATCGAGCAGATGCACTCAGGGCACTGGAAGCCGGCGGCTTCACGCACCGCACGATGAGGGGTGTGCCTTGGGCGGCCTTGGCGTCCTTCACCGGAACCGGACTGTTCGCAGCGGACCCGGCGGCGGCTTCCTACGACACCATGACATCTACACCGGTCGCGACTGCGGCGCGGACGACCGGGACGGCATCAGCGGGTAGGACGCCGCCGAGCTAGGCCTCCGGCACCGGCCCTGCCGCGCCCACCGGCCCCGCTTCGTCCACCTCCTGCACCCTCGTCCCGAAGGTGCGCAGGAACAACGCCAGCGCCGCGACGCCCGCCGGCAGGGCGACCCACACGGGAAGCCCCAGCGCCGTCCCCACGCTCCCCAGCGCCAGCCCCACGACGCCCACCAGCATGGCGTACGGCAGCTGGGTTCGCACGTGGTCCACGTGGTCGCACGCCGCCGCCGTGGAGGAGAGCACCGTGGTGTCGGAGATCGGGGAGCAATGGTCGCCCCAGATCGCGCCCGCCAGCACCGAGCTGACGGCTCCCAGCAGTATCCCGTAGTTGGCCCCGTCGTCGACGAACCCCGTTCCGCCGGCCAGCGACACCGCCAGCGGCACCACCAGGGGAATCATGATCGCCATCGTCGTCCATGAAGTTCCGGTCGCGAACGCCATCGCCCCCGACGTGACGAAGACGACGGCAGGGAGGAGGAAGAGGGGCAGGTTGCCCTCCAGCAGCTGCGACAGGTAGCCGGCCGTGCCCACGTCCTGCGTCACCGCCCCCAGCGCCCATGCAAGAGTCAGGATGACCATGGCGATCATCATCGCCCGCACGCCCCCGGTCCAAGCGTCCACGCACTCGTGCACCGAGAGCAGCCGCTGCGACACCGAGAGGATCACGGCCACCACGCAGCCCGCGAAGGAGCCCCAGAGCAGGGTGCTGAAGGGGTCCGACGCGCCGAATACGTCCATCAGCGAGGCGTCGGGCCCGGTCCCGGCTCGCCCGGTCGTGTACAGCCCGCCCAGCACGACCGCCACCACCGTCAGCACCGGCAGGGCGGCGTTCCACCACCGCACCGGGGTCCCCTCCTTGGCCTTCAGGAAGCTGCCCGACGTGTCGGTGGCCAGCACCGCTCCCGGCCGATGGAGCCCGTCGCCCCGCGCCGCCCGCGCCTCCGCCCTGGCCATCGCCCCGAAGTCGCGGTTCATCCACGACGTGAGCAGGACGAACGACATCGCCAGCAAGGGGTAGAAGAGGTAGGGGATCGTTTGCAGGAAGATGGCGAAGGGGCTCACGCTTCCCAGGAACGCGGCGTCCGCGCCCTGTGCCTGGCCCGCCGCCGCTTCCAGTCCCCCACCGATCAAGGAGATCTCGTACCCGACCCATGTGGACACGGGCACCAAGGCCGCCACCGGCGCCGCCGTCGAGTCCACCAAGTACGCCAGCTTCTCCCGGGAGATCTTCAGCTTGTCGGTGATGGGCCGCATCGTGTTGCCCACCACCAGCGTGTTGGCGTAGTCGTCGAAGAAGATCGCCAGTCCGGCCAACGCAGTTGCGACCTTCCCCCGGCGACGGCTCTTCGCCAGGGGCGTCACCGCCCGCACGACGCCCAGCGTGCCCCCGTTGCGCCCGATGATCCCCACCATCCCCCCGAGCATCAGGCTGAAGATCACGATCTGGGCGTGGCCGCTGCCCGTGTCGGCCAGTGCGCCGATCACGTACTGGTCCACCATCCGCCAAGTCGCGTCGAGCGGGTTGTAGCCCGACACGGCAAGGGCGCCCAGCCAGATGCCCGCCACGAGCGCAGTGATCACTTCCTTGAACGCCAGCGCCAGCAGAATGGCGAACAGGGGCGGCAGCACCGAGAACCAGCCCGGCGCGTACGGACGCGAGAACTCCTCCACCGATTCGCCGACGCGCACCGTGAGCGGCAGATCGCTCCGGGCGGCGACGGAGATCCCCCGAAACTCCCGCACCTCGCCCGCGTCCACCGGTCCAGAGGCCAGCAGTGCGCCCCCGGCATCCCGAACTTCCACCAGCGCCGAGAGCCCCGGCACGCCCTCCGCCTGCAGGGGCTGTCCCTCCACCGAGAGGGAGAAGGGGACGGAGCCCAGCACCACCTTGGGGCCGTCCACGATCTGCTGACCGCTCGCCGCTGCCGGAGCCGCCAGCGCGACAAGCCCCAACAACCCCAGCAGCTGGCCGGTTGCGAAAAGGAGGGACGACGACTTGGGACGGGACATGGGCGCTCCGTGGTGGCGTGCGTGGTTGGGGGGCGGCTTCCATCATGTTGGACTGGCGTTCCCGTGGCAATTATCTTCCTCGCCGTGAACTCGGAAAGCACCTCGTGAACTCGGAAGGCACCCCCCTCGCGTCCACGGTGCTCATGGACGCCGGGGCCGTCCGTCGTGCCGTGGATCGAATCGCCCACGAAGTCCTGGAGAAGGCGGGCGGCGCGGAAGACTTGGTCCTGATGGGCATCCAGCGCCGGGGCGTGGACTTGGCGGACATGATCGGCGTCCAGGCGGCGGCGGTGGAGGGCGCGCCGGTTCCCACGGGCACCCTGGACATCACCATGTACCGGGACGACCTCATGGCGCTGGGCCGCCTGCCCCGTGTCGGGGAGACGCGACTGCCGCCCGGCGGCGTGGACGGCAAGGTGGTCGTCCTCGTGGACGACGTGGTGTACACCGGGCGGACGGTCCGAGCCGCCCTCAACGAGCTCATGGACTTCGGTCGGCCTTCCCGCATCCTGCTCTGCGCGCTCGTGGACCGAGGCGAGCGCCAGATGCCGATCCAGCCCGACATCGTGGGCCGGAGCTGCCAAGTGCTCCCCGACCAGCGCGTGGACGTGCTCGTGCCCCGACTGGACGGCAGCCTGGCGGTGGTCGTGGCCGCCACGACGGCGCGATGACGCCAGCCGCCGGGTCGCCGACCGCCCTGGGCAAGGACCTCACCGGCCTGGCGCGCCTTTCGGGCGACCAGATCCGGCGCGTGCTGGACTTGGCCGTGCGCTTCAAGGAGATCTCGGAGCGCCCCATCAAGAAGCTGCCCGCCCTCCGGGGCAAGACTATAGTCAACCTCTTCTTCGAGCCCTCGACCCGTACCCGCATCTCCTTCGAGTTCGCCGAGAAACGGTTGGGGGCCGACACGGTGAACATCGGAGCCAGCCGCTCGTCGGTGTCCAAGGGCGAGTCGCTGGTCGACACGGCGCGCAACTTGGAGGCCATGCGGATCGACATGGTGGTGGTCCGCCACTGGTCCGCGGGAGCCGCCGCGTTCTTGGCCCAGCGCGTCCCCTCCAACGTGGTCAACGCCGGCGACGGCGCCCACGAGCACCCCACCCAAGGGCTGCTGGACCTGCTCACCCTTCGGGACCACTTCGGCAAGCTGAAAGGGCTCCGGGTCTGCATCGTCGGCGACATCCTCCACTCTCGGGTGGCCCGTTCCAACATCTACGGCTTGGTGAACACCGGCGCCGAGGTGGCGGTGTGCGGCCCGCGCACCCTGTTGCCTGCGGGAGTCGAGGAGCTGGGGTGCCGCGTCTTCGCCCGGGTCGAGGAAGCGGTGGAGTGGGCCGACGCCCTCAACGTGCTGCGACTTCAGCTGGAACGAATGCAGGGAGGGTTCGTGCCGTCTCTGCGCGAGTACAACCGGGTGTTCGGCGTGACGCGACGACGGCTCGCCCAGGCGCCTCGCGACTTGGTGATCCTCCATCCCGGCCCCATGAACCGCGGCGTTGAGATCGACTCGGACGTGGCCGACGGCCCCCATTCGGTCATCCTCCGGCAGGTGACCAACGGCGTCGCCGTCAGGATGGCCGTGCTCGTGCTGCTGGCGGGTCGCGAGGGCCACCCGCCCGCGACTGATCAGCCGCCTGCTTGATTCCGTGACGCGACGGTGCCTGATCCCGTGACGCCTGATCCCGCGACGCGACTACTGGTGCGGGGAGCTCGGGTTGTGGACCCGACCCAGGGACTCGACGCGGTCCGGGACGTGCTCGTCGAGGACGGGCGCATCGCCGCGGTGTCGCCGCCCGGGACCGACCCCCCCCACGCGACCAGCCCCCACGCGACGACGGCCAGCGTGCAGGAGATCGACGCCGCCGGCCTTGTCGTGGCCCCCGGCTTCGTGGACCCCCACGCCCACCTCTGCGAACCCGGCTGGGAGCACCGCGAGACGATCGCCACCGGCGGTGCCGCTGCTGCTGCCGGCGGCTTCACCACGCTCTGCGCCATGCCCGACACCGACCCGGTGGTGGACGACCCTGCCACCGTGGGGTTCGTGGTGGCGGCGGGACGCCGTGCCCGAGGCGCCCGAGTCTTCCCGGCGGCCGCGGCCACGGTCGGCAGGGAAGGGGAGCGCCTCACCGAGTTCGGCGAGGTCGTGGAGGCCGGCGCAGTGGCCGTGGGCGACGCGGGCCGCGCGATCCGTTCCTCGGAGCTGATGCGGTTGGCCTTGGAGTACGCCCAGTCGTTCGACATCCCCGTCCTCGCGCACCCGGAGGACCCTTGGCTGGCGGAGGGAGGCGTCATGCACGAGGGCGTCGTGTCCACCCGGCTGGGCCTCCGGGGCAAGCCGGCTGCGGCCGAGGAGATCGGCGTCTACCGGGACTTGGCCCTAGCCGAGGCGACCGGCGGCCGCGTGCACCTGCAACGAGTCTCGACCGCTGCGGCTTGTCGTCTGATCCGCCAAGCCCGGGAGCGCGGCGTCCGGGTCACCGCCGAGGCGACCCCCCATCACCTCCTCCTCTCCCACGACCTGCTGGACCGCTGGGGCGCCGACCACAAGGTGGACCCGCCGCTCCGGCCCCGCCCCGACGTGGAGGCCCTGCAAGCCGCCCTCGCCGAAGGCGTGATCGACGCGGTGGCTACCGATCATGCTCCCCGCCACTACGACGAGAAGGAACAGGCGTTCGGCGACGCGCCCTTCGGCGCGGTGGGCTTCGAGACCGCCTTCGCTGTCCTGCACACCGAGCTCGTGCGTACGGGGGTCGTGGACCTGGGCACGCTCATCGCACGCATGTCGTCTGGTCCCGCTCGCGCTCTCGGCCTGCCGGACGTCGGCCTGACGCCGGGCGCACCTGCGGACTTCGTTCTCCTGGACCCGGACGCCGAGTGGCAGGTGGAGCCGGATGCGTTCCTCTCCAAGGGTCGCAACACGCCCTTCGCGGACCGCCGGGTCGTGGGACGGGTAGTCCGCACGTTCGTGGAGGGCGAAACCGTATGGTCGCTGGGCCCGCTAGAGGGCTAGCCCAGGGCTCGAGGGCTAGGTCAGGCCAGAGGGCCAGGCCAGGGTAGAGGGCTAGGCCAGGGAGCGGACTGCCCGATCCAGCTGGGACTTGATTCTGCCGGCCTTGTTGGGATGGATGAGGCGGCGGCCGGCGGCCCGATCGATCAGCGCGACGGCAACGCGTCGGGACGCCTCTGCTTGCTGTTGGGACTCGGCTTCCCGCACGCGACGGATCGCGGTGCGGATCTTCGACCGTGCGGCCCGGTTGCGGGCTCGCGCGGCCCGGCCCAGGTCCATCCGCTTCTTGGCGCTCTTTATGTTCGGCATCTGGGTACGTTCGGCATCCTGGCAGGGGCGCTTGGAGTTGCAGGGGCACTTGGCGAGTTGCAGGGGCGCTTGGCGACGCCTACAAGGTAGAACCGTGGGCGCGAGACAGTCAACCTATGTCCGGGAGCTTCGATACGCCTCGGCGAATTCGCCCCGATTCCGTTAGCTTGACGCCATGGACATCGTCTACATCGTGCCGGTTCTGCTGTTCTCCATTGTGGTCCACGAGGTGGCGCACGCTTGGCAGGCCCTCCAAGAGGGCGACCCGACGGCCAGGGACATGGGCCGCATCACGCTGAACCCGCTGCCCCACCTGGATTTGGTCGGCTCGCTGATCGTCCCCTTCGTCCTCTACCTGCTTCCGGGAGACCTGATCTTCGGCTGGGCGAAGCCGGTCCAAGTCAACCCGGACAACTACCGGAACACCCGGGCGGGCGACATCCGCGTTTCGCTGGCGGGCATCGTGGCGAATCTGGTGCTCGTGGCCTTCTGCACCGTCGCCATCGTCGTCCTCTACCGAGCCTTCGGCCCTTGGGCGACGACGAGTGCGGCGGGCTCCGCACTGGTGGCCGTCGTTGCGTTCGGCGTCCTGATCAATCTGGTCCTGGCCTTCTTCAACCTCATTCCAATCCCCCCGCTGGACGGTTCCCACGTCCTGCGCCACTTCCTTCCCCGCCGCTTGGGCGAACTCTACACCGCCGTCGGCAAGTACGGAATCGCCGTACTGGTCCTGGTTGCGCTCTTGTACAGGGACGCCTTCCAGATCGTCTTTGCGCCCGTACTTGCGACGTTCAGCTGGATCATGGGGCTGGCTAACGGATGACCGTCGCCGGGACGGCCGATCCTGCCACCCACGCCGGCGACGGGCTGCTGGTCGTGGAGACCGATCGCTTCCACGGGCCGCTGGACCTGCTTCTCCACCTGATCCGCACCCAGGACATCGACGTCTTCGACATTCCGATCGCACGGATCACCCGCCAGTTCCTGACCACCGTCGAGTCGATGGGAGAGATGAAGCTGGACGAGGCGGGCGAGTTCCTGGAGATGGCGGCGGCGCTGGTGCGCATCAAGGTCGCCATGCTGCTGCCCCGGCCCGCGGGCGAGGAGGACGCCGACCCCCGAGCCGAGCTGGTGCGCCGCCTGCTGGAGTATGAGCAGGTTCGGGACGTGGCGGCTCGCTTCCGGGCGGCGGAGAACGACCAGGGCCGTCGCTTCCCGAAGGGGTGGGTGCCGCCCCGTCCCAAGCCCCAGATCGCGGAGGCGCCTCTCCGGGTCGCATGGGATCATGTGTACGCCGCCGCCCTTCGCGTGGCGCCGCCCGACCCACGGGAGCGGGAACACCGCATGACCACTCGGACCGTCGCCATGCGCGACAAGACGGGTCTCATCGTGGAGGCTCTGCGACGAGTGCGGCGGATCGAGTTCGCCAGCCTCGTGGCTCCGTGGCGGGAGCCCATGCACGGCGTGATGACTCTCCTCGCGGGGTTGGAGCTGGGCAAGCGGCGAGTGGTCTCCCTCCGGCAGACTCGCCCGTTCGCCGGGCTCTGGCTCTACCCCGGACGGCGGATCGACGACGACCGCTTGGCCGCCGAAGCGGCCGTGGAGCCCGCCGACGCCGTTGCCGAGGACGATGAAGCCGCCCCGTCCGCCGAGGCGGCAGCGTGAACGACGCATCCGTGGTGGAGGCGGTCCTCTTCGCCAGCGACGAACCGTTGACCGCCGCGGAGATCGCACGGGCGGACGAGTCCCTGGACGAGGACCGGGTCGAGGCGGCGCTGGCCGACCTCAAGGCCGCCTACGGCGACTCGGGACGGGCGTTCGAGCTTCGGGAGGTGGCGGGCGGCTTCCAGGTCATGACTCGCCCCGAGTTTGCGCCATACTTGGAGCGCTTCGACACCGTGGCCAAGCCCACGCGTCTGTCGGGGCCGGCGTTGGAGGCGCTGGCGATCGTCGCGTATCGGCAGCCGATCAGCCGCATCGAGATCGAGTACGTGCGCGGCGTCAACTCCTCCGGCGTGATCCGCACCCTCCTGGACCGGGAGCTGATCCACGTCGCCGGGCGCGGCGAGGGCGTCGGCCGACCGGTCCTCTACGGCACCACGCGACGCTTCATGGAGCACTTCGGCTTCGCCTCCTTGGACGACCTGCCGAAGCCCGAAGAGCTGCCGGTCGTGCTGCGGGAGCGCGGGACGTTGCGGGAGCCGGAAGAGGCGCAGGACGAAGGGCACGACGGCGCCGGGGAGGAGGAGGCCGCACCCGAACCGGACGACCCGGTGGCGGCGGTGGTAGCCCACGCCGAGTCGGCCCAGGCCCCGGTGGCCCACGCCGAGGGGGCTCATGTCGAGGTGGCCCAAGTTGAGCGCCTGGAACGCGCCGCCGACGAATGAGCCCTCGCGACCGCGCACCGGCCCGCCAGGCCGAACCGTCCCGAGTCCGCCTCCAGCGGTACCTCTCGCAAGCCGGCGCGGCCTCTCGCAGGCAGGCGGAGGCGATGATCGGCGAGGGGCGCGTGGCGCTTAACGGCGAGCGCGTCCGTCAGATGGGGGTCCGGGTCGCGCCGGGACAGGACGTGGTGGCGGTGGACGGCCGGGTGGTGAAGCCCGCTTCCCGCCGCTGGGTCGTCTTCCACAAGCCCGTTGGCGTTCTCTGCACCCGAAGCGACCCTCACGGCGGCCGCACCGTCTACGATGTGCTGCCCGGCTGGGCGAAGGGCCTGCGCTACGTGGGACGCCTGGACCGCGACACGTCCGGCCTGCTCCTGATGACCAACGACGGCGACCTGGCCGCCGCGCTGGCGCACCCCCGCAACCGTGTCGAGCGCGAGTACGTGGCCGCCGTCGGCCGTCCCGTCACCGCCCGGGTGATCCGCGCCGTCAAGGCCGGCGTCCAGCTGGAGGACGGCTTCGCCCGCCCCAAGAGGGTGCGCCGGGAGCCGCTGGCCGACGACGAGTGGGGCGTGAGGCTGGTCCTCACCGAAGGTCGCAAGCGCCAGGTCCGCCGTCTGCTCAAGGCTGCGGGCTGCTCCACCACTTCGCTCCGCCGCGTCCGCTTCGGCCCCTTCCAGTTGGGCGCGCTGGGGGCCGGCCGTTGGCGTCCCGCCCGTGCCGCTGAGATCACGGCCGCCCGCTCCCAGCGCCGCCCTCGCCGGCACGGCCGAACCAGGAGCCGCCAACCCCACCCCAACCGCCAAAGGAAGTCGCCATGAACACCTCCCATGTCGTCGTCGTCGACCACCCCCTCGTCCGCGACAAGCTCTCCCGCCTCCGCGACAAGCGCACGCCGTCGAAGCGCTTCCGCGAGCTGGTCAACGAGGTCGCCATGCTCATGACCTTCCAAGCCACCCTGGACCTGGACGAGGAGGAGGTGACCGTCGACACGCCGCTGGAGACGACCGGCGGCACCCAAGTGCGCGAGGAGAACGTGGTGATCGTGCCGATCCTGCGCGCCGGGCTGGGGATGCTGGAAGGTGCCCTGCGGGTGATCCCCGGCGCCCGGGTCGGCCACGTGGGGCTGGAGCGCGACGAGGACACCCTGGTGGCGACCAAGTACTACGCCAAGTTGCCGTCGGGTGCCGAGCACGCGCGTCACTACTTGGTGGACCCGATGCTCGGCACGGGCGGATCGGCCTGCGCAGCAGTGGCGTGGCTGAAGGAGCGCGGCGTCCTCGATCTGCGCCTCCTCTGCGTGCTGGCCTCCCCCGAGGGCTTGGCGCGGCTCGAGAGCGAGCACCCCGGCGTCACCGTCTACGTGGCGGCCGTGGACCGGCAGCTCAGCCACGCCGGCTATCTGCTCCCCGGTCTCGGCGATGCGGGCGACCGGATGTTCGGCACCCTCTTCCACACCTTGTAGCGCGGAGCTCTTGGCGTAGCACGTGGCTCTTCGCGTAGCCCGGAGCTATCGGCGTGCCACTTGCCACGCAGGCTCCGCGTCGGCTAGCGTTCTTACGGGCCCATAGCTCAGTCGGTTAGAGCAGCGGACTCATAATCCGACGGTCGGGGGTTCAAGTCCCTCTGGGCCCATTGACAGCGGAGGCGGGAGAGGTCATAATGTCCGCTCCGCTTCGCGCCCGAACAGGGACCATGGAGTCGCTCGCTTGACCATGCACCGCTCTGCAAGGTGGGATGTCCGCCGGCTGGCCCTGCTCGCCGTCTTGGCGGGACAGGTCGTCATGACCGCCGCGGCGCCCCTCGATGCGCTGGCGGACCACGAGCAGCCCGACGCACCGGCCCACGTCGAGTCCCCGGGAGGCGAGAACTGCGCCGCGACCCACAACCACCTCTTCTGCCAAGTGGTGGTTCGCACGCTTGTCGGATCGTGGGTGCCTGCACGGGTTGCGAGCGATGCCCAGCCAGCGCCGACCTCGGTCGTCTCCCTGCCGAACGTCCGCGAACACGGTCCTGCCGGGCCAGCGTTCCTGACGGACTCGGTCGTACCGCGAGGTCCGCCGCTCGCCTGATCCGCTGGACACGTCTGATCTGCTGGAGCTTCCCCCTCCAGCCCATCCCCCAACACAATAAAGCTCTGCCGAACGGGCCTGCAGCCTTGTCGGCACGGTGCTCCATCCTGGTCTCGCCTCCCGAGCGACGGTGCTGCCCGAAAGAAGGCACGTCGCGCCTTGGGGGGCGCTGTCGGGCCCCTTCGGAGAAGTCGGAGAATGCGGCGATCTCGCCTGTCGATGCGGTTCATCTGCGGTTGCGCCTGGTGCGCGCTCGGGACCGGGGCGTGGGGAACGTCCCCGTCCCCGGTTGCGGCAGACGCCGTCTCGTGGGTGCCGTTGCCGCAGGCCGACCGCCAAGCGGTGCGCGGGGTCGTCCGCGACGCCGAGACCCAAGCCCCGCTGGCCGGGGCGTCGGTGTCGCTGGTGGGAACCCGCCGCTCCACGCTGACGAACAGCGACGGCTCCTTCCTGCTCGAAGCCGGCGCCGGCGCTGCTCGGGCGGTCCGGGTCGAGCGCCTGGGCTACCGCAGCCGCACCGTGCAGCTCCCCCAGGGCGGAGTTGCCGGTCCTCTGACGGTAGAGCTGGCGCCGTCGCCGATCGCCCTCGCCGGGCTGGTGGTTACGGGCGCCATCAGAGCGCGGACCGCCGAGGAGACGTTGCGCCCAGTGAACGTCCTGTCCAGCGAGGAGCTGCAAGGCCGCCTCGACGGAACCGTGGCCGGCGCCTTGGCTGGGCAGCCCGGGCTGGCGGCCGCCTCCATGGGACCGGCCACGGCCCACCCCGTCATCCGCGGCATGGGCGGCGACCGCGTCCTCATGCTGGAGGACGGCGAGCGAGTCGGCGACGTCTCGTCCTCCGGCTCCGACCACGCAACGGCCCTGGACGCGTCCTCGGCGCGCCGAGTCGAGGTCGTTCGCGGCCCGGCGGCTCTTCTCTACGGCAGCAGCGCACTGGGCGGCGTCGTAAACGTCATCCGCGACGAGATACCAACGACCGTCCCCAGCCGACTCTCCGGGGCCGCGTCCCTTCGCGGGGCGACCGTCAGCGAGTCGCTGGCGGGCAGCGTCGCTTCCACCTTCAGGCTGACCGAGCGGGTGCCGTTGCGGATCGAGGCGTCGGGGCGCAGGGCGGGGGACCTGAAGACGCCTGCCGGGCCTCTCGGCAACACCGGTGCCGACACCTGGAACGTCGGCGCGGGCACCTCGTGGATCGCCGACTGGGGCCACGTCGGCGCGGCGGTCCGGTCCTACCGCAACGACTACGGAATCCCCGGCGGATTCGTGGGCGGACACGAAGAAGGCGTGGGCATCGAGATGGAGCGGGTGTCCACCAAGTTCCGCGCAGTCGTGGACCGGCCTGCAGGCCCCTACGAGCAGATTCAGCTCCGCGGCAGCCACACCTGGTACCGCCACACCGAGATCGAGCCTCCCGACATCCTGGCCACCCTCTTCAAGCGACAGGCGACCAACGCAGAGCTGCTGGCGCATCCTTCGCCCGCGGGACCGTTCTCGGCGGGCGTCGTGGGCGTTCGAGCGTCCCTGGAGGACTTCTCCTTCGGGGGCGATGTGGCGACGCCCAACACCCGTCGCTCCACGCTGGCGGCGTTCGTCTTCCAGGAGATGGAGTTCGGCTCGGTCCGCTTCGAAGGCGGACTGCGCTACGACTGGACGAAGACCGACCCGCTCCGCGACGACCCGCACTCGGAGATCGGCAACGTTCGAGATCGAAGCTTCCGGGCGCTTTCCGGGTCCATGGGCGTCCTGTACAGCACCGGCTCGGGAGTGGTCGTCGGCGCGACCGCCGGGCGGGCTTTCCGAACGCCGGACGTGAGCGAGCTCTACTCGGAGGGACCGCACTTGGCGGCGTACTACTTCGAGGTGGGCAACCCTTCGCTGGACGCGGAGACGGCGAACGGCGCGGACCTCTTCGTTCGCTACGGAGGAGACCGGTTGCGCGCCGAAGTCACCGGCTTCTACAACGCCATCTCGGGCTACGTCTACGGCCGACAGACGGGGGAGACGAGCCGCGTGCTGCTGCCGATCTACCAGTACCAGGGCGCCGACGCCGTGCTGGCGGGCTTCGAGGCCGCGCTGGACTGGGACCTGGGCCGGGGCTGGGCGTTCCATGGCGGCGCCTCTCACGTCAGGGGCGAGCTGCAAGACACAGGGCGGCCCCTGCCGCTCATTCCGCCGCTCCAAGGACGGGTCGCGCTGGAGCACGAGCGCCCCGCCTGGTTCGTACACGCCGAAGCCGAGATGGCCGCCGAGCAGAGCCGGGTGGACGAGTTCGAGATGCCCACCGACGGGTACGTCGTCTTCCACGGCGTGGGCGGCGTGCGCGTCACGCTGGCCGGTCGCCTGCACGTGATCACCGCCAGCCTGCGCAACATTGCCAACGAGACCTACAGGAACCACCTCTCCCGGGTGAAGGAGATCATGCCCGAGGCCGGAAGGGGACTTTCGATTGCCTACCGGGTCGTCTTCTGACCCGACCCAACGCGCCTATATTCGGCGTCAACACCCCATCAAGGAGAACCACCTCGATGAGAAAGCACCGCATCAACACCAACCCGCTCGTCGCCCTGGCCGTCGCCGCGCTCGTCGCCGTCGCCGGGTGCACCGACGACCCCATAGCGCCTGAAGAGGACCACGCCGAGCCCGAAGGCGCCGTGCTGACCCTGGGCACCGTGACGATCGCCGAGTACGACGGCGACACCCAGACCTGGACTCCCGCCGAGTACCCGTGGTGGGTTGGCGAGGAGACCCCCCACATCGGTGTCACCTTCGTGGACCACGACGGCGACCCGATTCCGCTCGACGACGACTTCTACCTGGAGGTTGACGTAGAAGACGAGAGCATCGCCGAGTTCGAGCAGGACACGCCCGGCGCGTTCGGCGGCCACCTGCACGGCGTTGCCGTAGGACACACCGACGTGGCGTTCAGTCTCATGCACGGTGCGGTGGATTCGGGCCACCCGGACTTCACGACCACGGGCATCCACGTCGACATCGAGGAACGTCCCTCTTCCTGATCTGAAGCGCTCGGTCTGCGGCCCGGGCGTAGTCCGTGGCGCACTGGGGACTGGCCGCGGCCCTCGCGGCCCCGGCGGTCGGCGTGTTGCTGTACGCATGGCTCCACGAGCGACCGCGCCTCCAACGGGCCGTGGACGGGACGGTGTACATCGGCGTTCCGGCTCTGGTCGCTTGGCAGGTCCTGTCCAGCGCTTGGTCCTGGCGGTCTGTGTTGCCGTTGGTGGCCGTGGTGCTGGGGATGGTTGCGGTCGGCGCGGTGGAGCGTGCGCTGGACAGGCTGGCCGCCCACGCCTACGCCGCCCGCGCCGACGACGCGGCGATCCTCACGGGTCTGTCCGGCATTGCGCTCCATGCCCTGGCGGAGGGGGCCGCGTTGGCTCCCTCCGCCACGGGCACGCCGCCAAGCACCACCTTCACCGCTGCCGTCGTACTGCACCGGCCCCTCGTGGGCCTGCTGATCTGGTGGCTGGTGCGGCCGCGCCACGGCCCGTTGCTGGCCTCGCTGGGGGTCGCGATGGTGCCGTCCCTCACACTCGTGGGGTATCTGATCGTGATCTTGGGCGGAAGCGTGGGCGACGGTCTCGGCATGGCGTTCTACCGTGCGTTCGTGGCGGGGACGCTGCTGCACGTGGTGTTCCATCAAGGCCGTCGCGACCACGATCACAGCCACGACCACGGGCCGGGTCCAGGTCCGCCGCCGGGCCGGTAACCTCGCCGGGCCGGTAGACGCCTCCGTGGGGCTACCTGCGTCGCGGCCGGGAGCGCCCCGCAAGCGGCGCGGCGGCAGTCAGAAGCCCGCGTCCGGCAAGGAGGCTCTGCCCGGGAACCAAGCCCCGCAGGAACTCCTCGACGGGCAGGCACCAGATCCCGTCCACGCGCAGGCGCTTTCGGCCCCGGTGAAGGAGCACGGCGGTCGCCTCCCGGTATTCGTCCAAGAACGCCCGCAGCGGCCGCAGGCGTCGCGAATCCACTCTCGCGCTGTTCCTGACGTCGAAGGCGTGGAGGCCGTCTCTGGCGTCGACCACGAAGTCCACTTCCGTGCCCGCCCGAGTCCGCCAGAAGCAGAGCCTCGCGCCCTGGCCCGAGTAGGCCGCCCACGCCCGCAAGTGCTGCGCCACCAGACCTTCGAGCGCTTGGCCGTCGATCTCGCCGGGGCGGTCGAACAACCCTGCCGGCCGAAGCGAGCGGAAGACGCCGGCGTCGAAGAAGTAGAACTTTCGGCGGGCGACGGTGGCTCGCTTGACCCTCTTGCGGAAGACGGGCAGCCGGAAGGCGAGCAGCAGCTCTTCCAGCAACTCCACGTAGCGGACGACCGTCTTGCGCTCGACTTTGCACTCCCGAGCCGTCTCGGCCGCGTTCAGCAGGGCGCCGTGGGAGAAGCTGACGGCCTCCAGGAACCGGGCGAAGGCGCCCACGTCGCGGGTCATCCTCCCGGCGCGGATCTCCTGCTCCAAGCAGAGGCCGGCGTAGGCGCCCAGGGACGCCGCCGGGTCGGGTGCGCCCACCACCAAGGGCAACATGCCGGTCTGCAGCGCCGCGTCCAGCGAGAAGCGGGGAAGCTCGGTGGCCATGAAGGGGTGCAGAGTCCGAAGCGGAACCCTGCCGCCAAACAGGTCGGGCCTTTCGGGCCGAAGCCTGTGCGCGCTGGAGGCTGCCAGCACGAATCGAGGCGGGGCCGGCCCCGCCAAGACCGTGTGGACCACCTTCAGCAGCTCGGGAACCCTCTGCACATCGTCCACTACGATGGTGTCGGCGGTCGGGGAACCGGCCAACAGCTGGCGAAGTCGCTCGGGACGGGCCGCCAGCCGACGGTGCAGGGCCGGGTCCGCCAGGTCCAGGAGAAGGGCGTCCGGCAGCTTGCGACGCAGCCATGTGGACTTGCCCACGCCCCGCGGTCCGAGGAGGAAGCAGCTCTGGGCCGGGATCCGGCAGAATCGTCGCACGATGTCCATTTTCACTCGCAAAATGGACATTTCATCGGGGATTGTCAACTGGGGAAGCTTGCCGCCGGCCAAGAAGGTGGCTAGCCTGCCGTCAAGCCGCTGTCACACTGGTTAGGCCGCCGTCACACTGTGGTCGAGCTGCCGTCAAGCCGCTGTCACACTGGTTAGGCCGCCGTCACACTGTGGTCGAGCTGCCGTCGAGCCGCTGTCACACTGTTGTCGAGCCGCCGTCACAAAGGAAAGGGTATCGTTGATGGGTAATGTGATCGTCCACCGTCGTCGCTCGGCCTCCCTCGCGGTCGCACTCGCTCTCGCCTTCGGCTGGGCGCCGACCGCACCCGCCGCCGCTCAGGACATCCCCACCTCCGCCCTCCAAGCGATGAAGTTCCGTCACATCGGGCCGGTGGGGAACCGGGTCACGTCGGTGGCAGGGGTGGTGGGCGATCCGCTCACCTACTACGCAGGTGCGGCGTCGGGCGGGCTCTGGAAGACGGAGGACGGGGGCGTCAACTGGCGACCGGTCTTCGACGACCAGCCGGTGCACGCGGTGGGAGAGGTGGAAGTCGCGCCGTCCGACCCCAACATCGTCTGGGCGGGGACCGGCGAGCCCTTCATCCGCTCCAACGTCTCGATCGGCAACGGCGTGTGGAAGTCGGAGGACGCCGGCGAGAGCTGGACGCACATGGGCTTGGAGGGGACCGGGCGGATCAGCCGAATCATAGTGCACCCGACCAACCCGGACGTGGTGTACACGGCGGCGATCGGCCACGGCTACGCGCCGCAGCGCGAGCGGGGCGTCTACCGCACCATGGACGGCGGCGCCACCTGGGAGCACATCCTCTACGTGGACGAGGAGACGGGCGCCAGCGACCTGGTCATGGACCCGTCCAACCCTCGCACCCTCTTCGCCGGCACCTGGCAGATCGCCATCCGCACCTGGACCCGCACCTCGGGCGGCCCCGGCAGCGCGATCCACGTCTCCCGCGACGCCGGCGCCACCTGGACCCGGCTGGAGGGGAACGGCCTGCCCACCCGGGAGATCGGCAAGATCGCGCTCTGCATGAGCGCCGACGACCCGGACCGCATCTACGCGCTCATCGAAACCGGGGACGGCGTGCCCTGGGAGGGCGGCGACACCGACGGTGGCGAGCTCTGGCGCTCCGACGACGGCGGCCGCCAATGGGCACTGACCAGCTACGACCGGGACTTGGCGGGCCGCACCGCCTACTACACCCGCTGCGAAGCCAACCCCGACGATGCCGACGAAGCGTACTTCCTGGCCGCGGCGTACAGCATCACGCTGGACGGCGGCGTCACCTCCTCGGCAGCGCCGTTCCTGCAAGGCCCGACGTGGGACCACCACGACATGTGGATCGACCCGGGCGACGGCGACCGGCAGATCGTGGCCGGCGACGGCGGGATCGCCATCTCCCGCAACCGGGGCAAGACGTGGTACCGCCAGCAGCTTCCCATCGCCCAGATGTACCACGTGACCGTGGACAACGCGGTGCCGTACAACGTCATGGGGAACCGCCAGGACGGGCCCTCCACCCGCGGTCCCAGCAATAGCCGTACGGGCGGACTCTTCCTGGGCGGCATCCCACGGGGCATGTGGCACACCGTGGGCGGGGGCGAGTCGGGGTTCGCCACGCCCGACCCGACGGACCACAACATCGTCTGGTCCAGCGCATCCGGGGCCGGCGGCGGGGGCGGGATCGTGTCTCGCTGGGACGCGCGCACTCGCCAGTACCGGGAGGTGGAGGTGTGGCCCGAGTCCACGATTGGCCAGCCCGCCGACAGCCTGCGCTACCGCTTCCAGTGGACGTTCCCGCTTCTGATCTCCCCCCACGACAACAACACCGTCTACGTGACCAGCCAACACGTCCACCGCACCACCAACGGCGGCCAGAGCTGGCAGGAGATCAGCCCGGACCTGACCACCAACAACCGGTCGCGGATGGGGATCAGCGGCGGCCTCACCCCCGACAACATCGGCGTGGAGTACTGCTGCGTGATCTACGCCTTCGACGAGTCGCCCCTGGAGCCGGGCGTCTTCTGGGCGGGCACCAACGACGGCCTGATGCACGTCAGCCGCGACGGCGGTGCCACCTGGACCAACGTCACCGAGAACATCCCGGACCTGCCCCCCGACGGCGTGGTGCGGGGGATCGACGCGTCGCGCTTCGCCCCGGGCAAGGCGTACATGGTGGTCGAACACCATCAGGTGGGCGGCTTCGAGGCTCACGCCTACCGCACCAGCGACTACGGGGCGAGCTGGACCAAGATCACCGACGGGATCGACGACGGCGTCCTCAGCTACACGCGCAGCATTCACGAGGACCCGGTGCGGCCCGGCTTGCTCTACCTGGGCACGGAAGCGTCGCTCTACGTGTCGTTCGACGACGGGGAGCGCTGGCAGTCCCTTCACGGCGGCAACCTTCCTCACGCGCCCATGTACGGGCTGGTGGTGCAGGAGCACTTCGACGACCTGGTGATCGGCACGTACGGCCGCGGCTTCTGGATACTGGACGACGTGACGCCGCTCCAGCAGCTCGACGCCGAAGTTGCCGCCGCGCCCGTCCACCTCTTCGCTCCTCGGCCCGCCTACAGGTTCCGCCCCGTCTCCGAGCCGTTCGCCATGTTCGACGACCAGTCGGACGGCGAGAACCCGCCCTACGGCGCGTCGATCAACTACTGGCTCGCCGAGGGGACGGACGACAGCGTGACGGTGGAGATCGCCAACGCCGTGGGGGATGTGGTGCGGACGCTGGAGGGCACGAGCGACGCTGGCGTGAACCGGGTCTGGTGGGACCTGAACGGCGAGCCCGCCACCGAGATCAGGCTGCGCACCAAGCCGCTCTACGCCGACGACATCGAGTTGGGCGACGAGCGGTGGCGCCCGCTGCCCGGTGTGCTGGGCGGCCCAGGCGGTGGCGGCGCGGCCGTGGTCCTCCAGCCTCCGGGCGAATACACGGTCACGCTGAGGGTCGGCGGCGAGTCGGGGGACCCGTCCTCGGGCTCGTCCTCCGACCCGTCCTCCGAGCCGGGAGCCCTTATGCAGACCCTGCAAGTGCGAAAGGACCCCCACTCGGAGGGGACGGTGGCCGACATCCAGGCCCAGCTGGCCATGCTCGGCGAGATCCGCGCCGACTACGAGGCGGCGGCGGAGCTGATCAACCGGGTGGAGTGGGCGCGACGCCAAATCCTGGACGCCAAGGCGGTGCTGGAGGGGCGCGACGACGACGCGAGCCGAGCGATGGCCGCCGCCGCCGACTCCCTGGACCAGCGGATGATCGCGGCGGAGCAGGGCCTCTTCCAGATGCGCGCCACCGGCACCGGGCAGGACGGCATCCGCTACCCGACGCGCTTGGTGGAGCGCCTGGGCTACCTCTTCACGACGGTCTCGGTGGGCGACTTCCCTCCCACCGACCAGCAGGCCCAAGTCCACGCGGTCCTCCGGGAGCGGCTGCTCCGCATCCGAGGCGAGATGGAGGAGTTGTTGGGCGACGACTTGGCCGAGTTCAACCGTCGTCTCCAGGCGCTTGGAGTGGGCGTGATCTCCTAGTGATCTCCTAGTGATCTCCTAGGTCAAGCGGCTTCAATGAGTTAGGGGCGGACGCCGCGGAGCGAGGCCCGGGGTCCACCGCTCGGCGGGCGGTGATTCTTGTTGCGTTGGTGTCACACGGCGGTGCATCTTCTGTGACATGAAGCGGCTCGCCGGGCGGGATCGGGAACAGGTTCGGTTGCTGGGGTTGGGACGCGCGGGGAGTCGGCGTCTTGCGAGTACTTGCCCCCCCCCCCCCCCCCCCCCCCCCCTTGACAGTGCACAAGACGTACGTTATTGCAACCGTGTGGAAGGGCTTGGAGGCGCGGCGGCGGGGTAGTGCCGCAGGAGCAGGGCGGGGTAGCGCAGGAGCTCAGCTGACGCTCGGCACCCGGCTGGCGCTCGGACTCGGCCTTGCGGCGCTCGCGCTTGGGTTCGCCTCGGGGCAACGAGCGGCGGCGCAGGATCCGTCTCCCGTGTTCTCGATCTCGTCGCCCAGCGTGGCCGAAGGGCGACCCAACCTGTTGGCGTCGCTGACCTTCCAGGTGAAGCTCACGCCGGAGAGCACCAGCCAGCAGCGGGTGAGAGTGCGGGACGCGGGCACGGGGACCGCCACTGCGGGCACGGACTACCTTGTTGCCCCCACTTGGGTGCTGGACTTTCCGGCGGGCGACACGCTGAAGTCGGTGACCATTCAGGTCCGCGGCGACAACACGTTCGAGCCGGACGAGACGGTGGTGCTGGAGCTCTTTAGGTCGAGTCCGGGGGCCACGATCTCGTCGACGGCCGGAACGGGCACCGGGACGATCACCAACGACGACCTCCTGGGCGTGTCGATCTCGCCGCCCAGCGTGTCGGAGGGCGCCGCGGGCGCGACGACCACCCTCACTTTCAGCGTGAACTTGGCCCAGGTCACCACGGGCCAGGTGAAGATCGCGTACGCGGATGCGGGAACCGGGACGGCGACGTCGGGCACGGACTACGCGGCCATCTCGCCGGACACCTTGACGTTCGCGGCAGGGGAGACCCTCAAGACGGTCGGCGTGACGGTCAACGGCGACGACCTGGACGAGCCCCACGAGACGGTGAGGGTGACGTTCAGCGGGGCCGACATCCAGTCGACCACGGTCTCTGGAACGATCACCGACGACGACCCGCTCCCGACGGTGTCGATCTCGTCACCCAGCGTGACGGAAGGCGCGACGGGCGAGACGGCCGCCCTCGCCTTCCAGATCAAGCTGAGTGCGGCGAGCGCCAAGCAGGTGGCCGTCAAGTACACCGACGCGCGCACCGGAACGGCGACGCTGAACGTCGACTACGCTGCGTTCTCGACCGAGCTGGCGAGGTTCGCTCCGGGCGACACGCTGAAAACGGTCAACGTGACCGTGAACGGCGACGCCTTGCACGAGCCCGGCGAGACGGTGGTTGTGACGCTGAGCCAGCCCACCAACGCGACGATCGGGACGGCGACGGGGACCGGGACGATCACGAACGACGACGGCGCGCCAACGGTGACGCTGGTGCTGGGCCAGTCGTCGGTGACCGAGGGCGCGGGCGGGGGTGCCACGTGGACGGCAGTGCGGGCGCACCTCAGCGCGGCGTCGGCCGCGGCGACGACCGTGACGATCTCGGCTGCCCCGGGTACGAACGCGACGGCAGGCGACTTCACGCTGAGCACGAACAAGACGCTGACGATTGCGGCGGGCGATACGGCCAACACAGGGGACGAGGTCAGGGTCACGGCAGTGGACAACGACGTGCACGGTCCCGACAAGCAGGTGACGGTGTCGGGCACGGTGTCGAACAGTATCGGGGGCCTCTCGAACCCGTCGGACGTGACGTTGACGATCCAAGAGGACGAGGTGACGCCGAAGGTGAAGTTGGTGCTGTCACGCACGACGATCACCGAGAGCGGGGCGAACAACTCGACCACGGTGACGGCGACGATGAGCCCCACGTCGGTGCAGGCGACGACGATCACAGTCGCGGCGACGCCAGCGGGCTCCAACGCGGACTCGGCCGACTTCACGCTGAGCGCAAACAAGACGCTGACGATCGCGGCGGGCGATTCGACGAGCGCGGGCACGGTCACGCTGACGGCGGTGGACAACACCACCGACGAATCCGACAAGCAGGTGACCGTAACCGGGACTGCCACGAACGCGCAGGGGGTGACGAACCCGAACGCCGTGACCGTCAGGATCACCGACGACGACGCTGCGCCCACGGCGTCGATCAACTCGCCGAGCGTGACGGAGGGCGCGGAGGGGACGACGACCACGCTGACGTTCGACGTGAAGCTGAGCGCGGAGAGCGGCAGGCGGATCCACGCGACGGTGGCAGACGGGCGCTCGGGCACGGCGACCCACTCGGTGGACTACTCGATCTTCTCCGACGTGACGTTGACGTTCGAGCCGGGCGACACGCTGAAGACGTTCGGCGTGACGGTGCGAGGCGACGACGTGGACGAGCCGAACGAGACGATCGTGGTCACGCTGAGGGTGGGGACCACGAGGTACGGTTCGGGCACGGGAACGATCACCGACGACGACGCCCCGCCGACGGTGACGCTGAGTCTCGACCAATCGACGATCAATGAGGCCGGAGCGAACTCGACCCACGTGAGGGCGTCGCTGAGCGGGACGTCGAGCGAGGCGACGACGGTGACGGTCTCGGCGGCCCCGGGCACGGGTGCGGACTCGTCGGACTTCACGTTGAGCACGAACAAGACGCTGACGATCGCGGCGGGCCGGACGGGGAGCGCGAGCACGGTGACGATCTCGGCGGTGGACAACGCCGTGGACGATCCGGACAGGGAAGTGACAGTGTCGGGCACGGTGTCGAACAGCCTCGGGGGCTACGCGAACCCTGGCAACGTGACGCTGACGATCCGCGACGACGAGGCGACGCCGAGGGTGATGCTGGTGCTGTCGCGCACGACACTGACCGAGAGCGGGACGAACAACTCGGCGACGGTGACGGCGACGATGACCCCTCCGTCGGTACAGGCGACAACGATCACGGTCGCGGTGTCGACGGGCTCCAACGCGGACTCGGGGGACTTCACGTTAAGCGCGAACAAGACGCTGACGATCGCGGCGGGCGATTCGACGAGCACGGGCACGGTGACGCTGACGGCAGTCGACAACGCGCTAGACGAGCGGGACAAGTCCCTGTCGGTGACGGCGACGGCCACGAACGCGCAGGGGGTGACCAACCCGCGGGCCGTGGCGGTGTTGATCACGGACGACGACGCGGCGCCCACGGTGTCGATCAACTCGCCAAGCGTGGCGGAGGGCGCGACGGGGACGCAAACCACGCTGACGTTCGAGGTGAAGCTGAGCACGGAGAGCGGCAAGCGGATCCACGCGACTGTGGGGGACGGGCGCTCGGGCACGGCGACGTACTCGGCGGACTACTCGATCTTCTCCGACGCGACGTTGACGTTCCAGCCGGGCGACACGCTGAAGACGTTCGGCGTGACGGTGCGAGGCGACAATGTGGACGAGCCGAACGAGACGATCGTGGTCACGCTGAGGGTGGGGACCACGACGTACGATTCGGGCACGGGCACGATCACCGACGACGACGATCCGCCGCGGGTGACGCTGTCGCTGCGACAGACTGCGATCGACGAGGGCGGCACGGGGATCACTTCGACGCGCGCGGAGGCGGCACTGAGCGGGACGGCGAGCGTGGCGACGACGGTGACGGTCTCGGCGGCTCCGGGCACAGGTGCGGACTCGGCAGACTTCACGTTGAGCGCGAACAAGACGCTGACGATCGCGGCAGGCCAGACGCGGAGCACGGGCACGGTGACGATCTCGGCGGTGGACAACGCCGTGGACGATCCGAACCGACAGGTGACGGTGTCGGGCACGGTGTCGAACAGCCTCGGGGGCTACTCGAACCCTGGGGACCTGACGCTGACGATCCGCGACGATGAAACGACGCCGACCGTGACGCTGGTGCTGTCGCGCACGGCGCTGGCCGAGAGCGGGACGAACAACTCTGCGACGGTGACGGCGACAATGAGCCCACCGTCGGTGCAAGCGACGACGATCACGGTCGCGGTGTCGGCGGGCACGGATGCGGAGGCGGCCGACTTCACGTTGAGTGCCAACAAGACGCTGACGATCGCGGCGGGCGACTCGACGAGCACGGGCACAGTGACGCTGACGGCGGTGGACAACGCGCTGGACGAGCGCCAGAAGCATCTGTCGGTGACGGCGACGGCCACGAACGCGCAGGGGGTGACCAACCCGGCGGCCGTGGCGGTGACGATCACGGACGACGACGGCGAGCCGTCGCTGTCGATCTCGTCGCCGAGCGTGGCGGAAGGTGCCGCCGGCAGCACGACGACGCTGACCTTCGAGGTGAAGCTGAGCGCGGAGAGCGGCAAGCAAGTCACGGTGGCGTGGGCGGACGCGGGGAGCGGCACGGCAACCTCCGGCACCGACTACGCGGCTTTTGCCGGCGGTACGCTGACGTTCGCGCCGGGCGACACGTTGAAAGATGTGGCCGTAACGGTGAACGGCGACGTCATCGACGAGTTGAACGAGACGGTCGAAGTCACGCTCAGCGGCGCGACGAACGCGACGATCTCGACCGCCACTGGCACGGGCACGATCACCGACGACGACGGCCAGCCGTCGCTGTCGATCTCGTCGCCCAGCGTGACGGAAGGCGCGGCCGGCAGCTCGGCGACGCTGTCGTTCGAGGTGAAGCTGACCCCGGAGAGCGGCAAGCAAGTGACGGTGACGTGGGCCGACGCGGCAAGCGGCACGGCCACCTCCGGCACCGACTACGCCGCGTTGGCGGGCGGAACCCTGACGTTCTCTGCGGGCGAAACCCTGAAGACGGTGGCCGTAACGGTGAACGGCGACGACCTGGACGAGCCGAACGAGACGGTCGAAGTCACGCTCAGCGGCGCGACGAACGCGACGATCTCGACCGCCACCGGCACCGGCACGATCACGGACGACGACGGGCAGCCGTCGTTGTCGATCTCGTCGCCCAGCGTGACGGAAGGCGCGGCTGGTAGCACGACCACGATGTCGTTCGAGGTGAAGCTGACCCCGGAGAGCGGCCGGCAAGTGACGGTGGCGTGGGCCGACGCAGGTAGCGGGACCGCCACCTCCGGCACCGACTACGCGGCACTGGCAGGCGGTACCTTGACGTTCGCGGCGGGCGACACGCTAAAGACGGTGGCCGTCACCGTCAGCGGCGACGACCTGGACGAGCCAAACGAGACGGTCGAAGTCACGCTCAGCGGCGCGACGAACGCGGCGATCTCGACTGCCACGGGCACCGGCACGATCACCGACGACGACGGCCAGCCGTCCCTCTCGATCTCGTCACCGAGCGTGACAGAAGGTGCCGCCGGCAGCACAGCGACGCTGACGTTCGAGGTGATGTTGGTCCCGGAGAGCGGCCAGCAAGTGACGGTCGCATGGGGGGACGCAGGCAGCGGGACCGCCACCTCCGGCACCGACTACGCAGCGCTGGCGGGCGGGACCTTGACGTTCGCTGCGGGCGACACCCTGAAGACGGTGGCCGTCACGGTGAACGGCGACGACCTGGACGAGCCAAACGAGACGGTCGAAGTCGCGTTGAGCGGCGCGACGAACGCGACGATCTCGACCGCCACCGGCACCGGCACGATCACGGACGACGACGGGCAACCGTCGCTGTCGATCTCGTCGCCCAGCGTGACGGAGGGCGCCGCCGGCAGCACGACCACCATGTCGTTCGAGGTGAAGCTGAGCGCGGAGAGCGGCAAGCAGGTGACGGTGACGTGGGCCGACGCGGCAAGCGGCACGGCGACCTCGGGAACGGACTATGCAGCGCTGGTGGGCGGGACCTTGACGTTCGCCGCGGGCGACACACTGAAGACAGTCTCGGTGACGGTGAACGGCGACGACCTCGACGAGTCGAACGAGACGGTCGAAGTCGCGCTCAGCGGAGCAACGAACGCGGCGATCTCCACTGCCACGGGCACCGGCACGATCACCGACGACGACGGGCAGCCGTCGTTGTCGATCTCGTCGCCCAGCGTGACGGAAGGCGCCGCCGGCAGCACGGCGATGCTGACGTTTGAGGTGAAGCTGAGCGCGGAGAGCGGCAAGCAGGTGACGGTAGGGTGGGCGGACGCGGCCAGCGGCACGGCCACCTCTGGCACTGACTACGCGGCGTTGGCGGGCGGTACCTTGACGTTCGCTACGGGCGACACGCTGAGGACGGTGGCGGTGACGGTCAACGGCGACGATCTCGACGAGTCCAACGAGACGGTCGAAGTCGCGCTGAGCGGCGCGACCAACGCCACGATCTCGACTGCCACCGGCACGGGCACGATCACGGACGATGACGGCCAGCCGTCGCTGTCGATCTCGTCGCCCAGCGTGACGGAAGGCGCGGCGGGCAGCACGACCACGATGTCGTTCGATGTGAAGCTGAGCGCGGAGAGCGGCAAGCAGGTGACGGTAGGGTGGGCGGACGCGGGCAGCGGCACTGCGACGTCGGGCAGCGACTACGCCGCGCTGGCGGGCGGAACTTTGACGTTCGCCACGGGCGACACCCTGAAGACGGTCTCGGTGACGGTCAACGGCGACGATCTCGACGAGCCCAACGAGACTGTCGAAGTCACGCTCAGCGGCGCGACAAACGCGGCGATCTCGACTGCGACTGGCACGGGCATGATCACGGACGATGACGGCCAGCCGTCCCTCTCGATCTCGTCGCCCACCGTGACAGAAGGCGCGGCGGGCAGCACGACCACGATGTCGTTCGATGTGAAGTTGAGCGCGGAGAGCGGCAAACAGGTGACGGTGACGTGGACCGACGCGGGCAGCGGCACGGCGACCTCCGGCACCGACTATGCGGCTCTTGCGGGCGGGACCTTGACGTTCGCCGCGGGCGACACACTGAAGACAGTCTCGGTGACGGTGAACGGCGACGACCTGGACGAGTCGAACGAGACTGTCGAGGTCGCGCTCAGCGGAGCAACGAACGCGGCGATCTCCACTGCCACTGGCACGGGCACGATCACGGACGACGACGGGCAACCGTCGCTGTCGATCTCGTCGCCCAGCGTGACGGAAGGCGCCGCCGGTAGCACGACCACGATGTCGTTCGAGGTGAAGCTAAGTGTGGAGAGCGGCAGGCAAGTGACGGTGACGTGGGCGGATGCGGCAAGCGGCACGGCCACCTCCGGCACCGACTACGCCGCGTTGGTGGGCGGAACCTTGACGTTCGCTGCGGGCGACACCCTGAAGACGGTGGCCGTCACGGTGAATGGCGACGACCTGGACGAGTCTAACGAGACGGTCGAAGTCACACTCAGCGGCGCGATGAACGCCACGATCTCGACCGCCACCGGCACGGGCACGATCACCGACGACGACGGCCAGCCGTCGCTGTCGATCTCGTCGCCCAGCGTGACGGAAGGTGCCGCCGGCAGCACGTCGACGCTGACGTTCGAGGTGAAGTTGAGCGCGGAGAGCGGCCAGCAAGTGACGGTGACGTGGGCGGACGCAGGTAGCGGCACGGCCACCTCCGGCACCGACTACACGGCTCTGGCGGACGGAACCTTGACGTTCGCTGCGGGCGACACTCTGAAGACGGTGGCCGTCACGGTGAACGGCGACGACCTGGACGAGCCGAACGAGACGGTCGAAGTCACGCTCAGCAACGCGACGAATGCGACCATCTCGACTGCCACTGGCACGGGCACGATCACGGACGACGACGGTCAGCCGTCGCTGTCGATCTCGTCGCCCAGCGTGACGGAAGGTGCCGCCGGCAGCACGTCGACGCTGACGTTCGAGGTGAAGTTGAGCGCGGAGAGCGGCAAGCAGGTAACGGTGACGTGGGCCGACGCGGGCAGCGGCACGGCAGCGTCGGGAACGGACTACGCGGCGCTGGCAGGCGGAACGCTGACGTTCGCGACGGGCGACACGCTTATGACGGTGGCCGTCACGGTGAACGGCGACGACCTGGACGAGTCGAACGAGACGGTTGAGGTCGCGCTCAGCGGCGCGACCAACGCGACCATCTCGACTGCCACCGGCACGGGCACGATCACGGACGACGACGGCCAGCCGTCGCTGTCGATCTCGTCGCCGAGCGTGACGGAGGGCGCGGCCGGCAGCACGACCACGATGTCGTTCGAGGTGAAGCTGACCCCGGAGAGCGGCAGGCAAGTGACGGTGACGTGGGCGGATGCGGCAAGCGGCACGGCCACCTCCGGCACCGACTACGCGGCGTTGGCGGGTGGGACCTTGACGTTCACGGCGGGCGACACCCTGAAGACCGTCTCGGTGACGGTCAACGGCGACGATCTCGACGAGTCGAACGAGACGGTTGAGGTCGCGCTCAGCGGCGCGACCAACGCGACCATCTCGACTGCCACTGGCACGGGCACGATCACCGACGACGACGGCCAGCCGTCGCTGTCGATCTCGTCGCCGAGCGTGACGGAGGGCGCGACCGGCAGCACGACCACGATGTCGTTCGAGGTGAAGCTGACCCCGGAGAGCGGCAGGCAAGTGACGGTGACGTGGGCGGATGCGGCAAGCGGCACGGCCACCTCCGGCACCGACTACGCGGCGTTGGCGGGTGGGACCTTGACGTTCACGGCGGGCGACACCCTGAAGACCGTCTCGGTGACGGTCAACGGCGACGATCTCGACGAGTCGAACGAGACGGTTGAGGTCGCGCTCAGCGGCGCGACGAACGCGACCATCTCGACTGCCACTGGTACCGGCACGATCACCGACGACGACGGTCAGCCGTCGCTGTCGATCTCGTCGCCCAGCGTGACGGAGGGTGCCGCCGGTAGCACGGCAACACTGACGTTCGAGGTGAAGCTGGCCCCGGAGAGTGGCCAGCAAGTGACGGTCGCGTGGGCCGACGCGGGCAGCGGGACCGCCACCTCTGGCACCGATTACGCGGCGGTGGTCGGCGGGACCTTGACGTTCGCGGCCGGCGACACTTTGAAGACGGTGGCCGTCACGGTGAACGGCGACGACCTGGACGAGCCCAACGAGACAGTCGAAGTCGCGCTCAGCGGAGCAACGGACGCGACGATTTCGACCGCCACCGGCACGGGCACGATCACGGACGACGACGGCCAGCCATCGCTGTCGATCTCGTCGCCCAGCGTGACAGAAGGCGCGGCGGGCAGCACAGCGACGCTGACGTTCGAGGTGAAGCTGACCCCGGAGAGCGGCAGGCAAGTAACGGTGGCATGGGCGGACGCGGGCAGCGGGACCGCCACCTCTGGCACCGATTACGCGGCCGTGGTCGGCGGGACCTTGACGTTCGCGGCCGGCGACACTTTGAAGACGGTGGCCGTCACCGTCAACGGCGATGATCTCGACGAATCCAACGAGACGGTCGAAGTCGCGCTCAGCGGCGCGACGAACGCGACGATCGGCACTGCCACCGGCACGGGCACGATCACCGACGACGACGGCCAGCCGTCGCTGTCGATCTCGTCGCCCAGCGTGACGGAGGGCGCGGCCGGCAGCACGTCAACGCTGACGTTCGAGGTGAAGCTGGTCCCGGAGAGCGGCCAGCAAGTGACGGTCGCATGGGCGGACGCGGGCAGCGGGACAGCGACCTCCGGCACCGACTACGCCGCCATCACGGGCGGGACCTTGACGTTCGCTGCGGGCGACACACTCAAGACGATCGCCGTCACCGTCAACGGCGACGACCTGGACGAGCCCAACGAGACAGTCGAAGTCGCGCTCAGCGGAGCAACGGACGCGACGATTTCGACCGCCACCGGCACGGGCACGATCACGGACGACGACGGTCAGCCGTCGCTGTCGATCTCGTCGCCCAGCGTGACGGAGGGTGCCGCCGGTAGCACGGCAACACTGACGTTCGAGGTGAAGCTGACCCCGGAGAGCGGCCAGCAAGTGACGGTTGCATGGGCGGACGCCGGTAGCGGCACGGCCACCTCCGGCACCGACTACACGGCTCTGGCGGGCGGCACCTTGACGTTCGCTGCTGGCGATACGCTCAAGACAATCGCCGTCACCATCAACGGCGACGACCTCGACGAATCCAACGAGACGGTCGAAATCACGCTTAGCGGCGCGACGAACGCCACGATCGCAACTGCCACCGGCACCGGCACGATCACCGACGACGACGACCCGCGACCGCAGTCTGAACTCTTCATCGACTCGCCCAGCGTGACGGAAGGGGGAACGGGCTCCACCCCGACCATGCGCTTCACGGTGCGTTTGCGCCCCGCCAGCGTCGAGCAAGTCCAGGTGGACTACGCCGACGCCAGGACAGGCACGGCCACGCCTGGCCTGGACTACGAGCCCATTGACGGGGGTACGCTGACCTTCGCTGCGGGCGAAACGACGGCAACAGTAGCAGTCACGGTGGTCGGTGACGAAGACGACGAGGGCAACGAGACGGTCGTCCTGGCGCTGAGTGCTCCACAGAACGCCATCGTGCGCACCGCCACTGGCACCGGGACGATCGTGGACGACGAGGATCAGCAACCGGTGCCCACGGTCCTCATTGATTCGCCAGCGGTCCGCGAGAGCCAAGACGGCACCGGATCGACGCTCGTGTACAGGGTCGCGCTGAGCCCAGCCAGCGAGGACACGGTGATCGTTGGGTACGCCGACTCGGGGACAGGCACGGCCACGCCTGGACTGGACTACGAGCCCATCAACGAGGGAACGCTGGTCTTCGAGCCCGGCGCCACATTGCGAACCGTCGAAGTGTCGGTGATCGACGACCAAGAGGTCGAACCCAGCGAGACGGTCGTCCTCGCGCTCCAAGGGAGCCGCAACGCCAGCTTGGTTTCATCCACAGGCAGGGGCGTCATCGAGGACGACGATGTTCCCGTGCTGTCGATCGACTCGCCACGGATCCGGGAGGGAGACTTCGGATCGACGACGCTCGCCTTCACCGTCGCGCTCAGCCCGCCTAGCTACCAGAGCGTAGAGGTAAGCTATGCCGATGCGAGGACAGGCACGGCCGCTCCCGGCGTCGACTACGAAGAGGTCGCGCCTGGCACCCTAACCTTCGCTCCCGGCGACACGGGCAAGACGATCGAAGTGACCGTGCTGGGCGATCTCCTGGACGAGGACGACGAGACGGTCGTCCTCTCGCTGGCCGACGCCGTCAACGCACAGATCGCGGGGGCCGCCGGAGGTGCTGCCACCGGGGGCTCTCCTGGCAGGGGCACGATCCTCGACGACGATGGCGCGCCCACTCTGTCGATCAACAACTCTCCCAGCGCGACCGAGGGCGACCCAGGCGAGACGACTGCCCTGTCTTTCACCGTCGTCCTGACGGGGGCGACGACCAAGCAGGTGACCGTGCAATACGCGGACGCGGGCACGGGGACCGCCACTCCCGGCATCGACTACGAAGAGATCGCGCCCGGCACCCTCACCTTCGCCCCCGGCGACTCGGCCAAGACCATTGAAGCGACCGTGCTGGGCGATGGCGTGGACGAGCACGACGAGACGGTCGTCCTCTCCCTGGCCGACCCCGTCAACGCCGAGCTGGACGACCCTGCCAACGCCGGGACCGCAAGCATTGGCAGGGGCCCCGCTGGCAGTGGCACGATCCTCGACGACGACGCGATGCCCACTCTGTCGATCAACTCCCCCAGCGCGACCGAGGGCGGCCCTGGCGAGACGACCGTCCTGTCCTTCACCGTCGCCCTGAGCGCACCGAGCGGGCGATCCGTGACCGTGCGGTACGCCGACACGGGCACGGGGACCGCCACTCCCGGCACCGACTACGAAGAGGTCGCGCGCGGCACCCTCACCTTCGCCCCCGGCGACACGGCCCGCACCATCGAAGTGGCCGTACTGGGCGATGCACTGGACGAGCCCGACGAGACGATCGTCCTCTCCCTGACCGACCCCGGCAACGCCCAACTCGGCGAAGCCGCCAACGCCATGACCGCGACTGCCGCGAACGCCATAGCCGCCAACGCCGCGAACGCCCTGGCCGCCACCGCCGACAAGACCGCCGCTGGCACGGGCACGATCCTTGACGACGACGCGGCCCCGGCCCTGTCGATCAACTCCCCGAGCGCGACCGAGGGCGGCCCAGGCGAGACGACCGTCCTGTCCTTCGCCGTCGCCCTGAGCGCGCCGAGCGGACGATCCGTGACCGTGCAATACGCCGACGTGGGCACGGGGACCGCCACTCCCGGTGCTGACTACGAAGAGGTCGCGCCCGGCACCCTCACCTTCGCCCTGGGCGACACGGCCCGCACCATTGAAGTGGCCGTGCTAGGCGACGCACTGGACGAACCCGACGAGACAGTCGTCCTCTCCCTGACCGACCCCGTCAACGCCGAACTCGCCAGCCCAGTCAACGCTGGGACCGGGAGCGTCGGCCGGGCCGCCAAAGGCACGGGCACGATCCAGGACGACGACGCCCCACCCATCGTGCGAGCCGATTCGCCCAACATCCAAGAAGGGGATAACGGCCACTCCCGCCTTGTGTTCTCGGTCACCCTGGACCGACCCAGCGGCCTGCCCACGACGGTCGAGTGCACGGACACGGGCACGGGCACCGCCACCGCCGGCGAAGACTACGTCGAGATGCCTCCGACGACCCTGGCGTTCGCCCCCGGCGAGACGCGAAAGACGTGCGAAGTGCTGGTCGTCGGCGACCAGAGCCACGAGGCCGACGAGACCGTGATCATTCGGATGACGATGCCCCTGCCTGGCGGAGCGCAAGAGGAGACCGCCACGGGCACGATCCTCAACGACGACATTGACCTGCGGCCCTCTTTCGGAGAGGCGGTGGTGCCGTCGCAACGCTGGTTCGAGGACCGACCAATCGCGACTCTGCGACTCCCCGAAGCCCAGGGCGGCAACGGACGGTTGACCTACGTCCTGTCGCCCGCACCGCCCCCCGGACTCGTCTTCGACCCGGACGCCCGCACGGTGGCGGGCACCCCGAGCGCCCCCACCCCCAAGACCGCCTATGCCTACACGGCAACCGACGAGGACGGGGATGCCGACACGCTTTCCTTTGTCGTCGAGGTCGTGGGAGCAGAGGAGACTTCGCGCCGGCTCGACGCCGTCAACCGCGCCGTCCTTCCCGAAGTGGCACGCAGCTGGGCCTCTGTGGTTTCGGACGCGGTGGCAGGCCGCATCGCCCAATCCAACCAATCGGGCGTGGGCCGGGCGCGTGGGCCGGGCGCGTGGGCACACGGCGACTACCGCCGCACCTCGGGTTCCGGCCTGGGCGTCGCAAGCCCTAGCTCGGGCGCAGGTGCTTTCCCCCTCGACTGGTCCGGCGAGTCGAGCACCGCCGCCGCTGGCCTGGACGTGGGCATCGGCTCTAGCTTCACCGCCGGCTTGGCCGCCAGCCGACTCGACGCATCGTTCGACTACGACGTGACCAGCGACGGCAGGCCCATCTCCGGCGTCCACGACACCCGCATCACCGGGCTCCATCCCTACCTGGGTTGGTCGGGGGCTGGCGGCTCTAGAGTGTGGGCCGTGGCCGGCTTTGCCACGAGCGATGTGGTGGTCCTGGACGAAGAAGCCGGGCGGCAGTCCTCGGAGGCGAGTGCACGGATGATGGCGTCAGGAGCCAGCCTGCGCCTGCTGCACGGCGGCGCGGGAACGCTGGAAGTGATCGCCGACGGCCAGTCCGCCCGCTTCCATCTTGAAGGCAACGGGGACCAGATGAACGCGCTGGAAGTGGGAGTCCACCGGTTGCGCCTGTCGCTCGCTGCGGCCCGCACCTTCACGGCAGGCTCTGCAACGCTCACGCCCTCGGTCGGAGTGGGGGTTCGCTACGACGGCGGAGACGGCCTGACCGGCACGGGAATGGAGGCGGGCGGCGGCGTGGCCCTGGCGGCGTGGGACTCCCGGCTACGACTGGAAGCGGCGGGACACGCGGTACTCAACGGCGACGGCGGCTTGCGGGAGTGGGGTGCCGCTGGCGCACTGAGGGTAGCGCCGCGCACGTCAGGCCACGGCCTCTCGGTGCGGCTGGAGCCGGCGTGGGGCCTGGGCCAAGGCGGCGCAGGCCAGCTTTGGCGGCAGGAGCAGGGCGGGGCGGGGGCCAGCCCTGCCAGCTCCGCCACCGCTCACCTCCACGCCGCCCGCCTGAACGCCGCCCGCCTGAACGCCGAGGTCGCGTACGGCCTTCCCGTCCCACTCCACCGCTTCAGCACGGAGGCTCTCCTGACCCCCTACGCCGCCGTCGGCTCTTCCCAAGGCGTGGACGGCCAAGGCGAACGCTTCCGCTTCGGAGCACGCATCCGAACTCCACCCAGCCTGGGCATCGGCGCCGGCCTCGAAGCTGCCTATCCCGGCTACAACCTCCGCTTCAAACTGGAGTTGAACCGCTAGGTCGAGCGGCTCCGACTTGGCTTGGGAGGAGACGAAGAGGTGCGCTACTTCAACACGTCCGGTCCGGTGGTGCCGGAGGACCACTACCACATCCCGCCGCTGAACCGCATGGACCTCGCCGAACTCCGGCAACTCATCGCCTGGAAGCGCTACTTCGTGCTCCACGCTCCCCGTCAGACTGGCAAGACCTCCGCACTCCTGGCGCTCCAAGACCTGCTGAACGCCGACGGCGGATACCGTTGCGTCTACGTCAACGTGGAGGGCGCGGCAACGGCTCGCGAGGATGTGGACGCGGCGATCCGTACCGTTCTGAACGAACTGGCCGAGGCGGCGCGGGAGACGCTGGACGACGAGCGCCTAGGCGAGATATGGCCCGCCGTGCTGGCTCGGGCCGGTGGACACAGTGCCCTGCGCACAGTGCTGAACCGCTGGAGTCGGACCAGCGACAAGCCGCTGCTGCTGCTGATCGACGAGATCGACACCCTGGTGGGCGACTCGCTGCTGGCCGTGCTGCGACAGCTTCGTGCGGGCTACCATCTTCGCCCTGACGGCTTTCCCCAGAGCGTCGTCCTGTGCGGCGTCCGCGATGTGCGCGACTACCGCACCGACTCCAGCACCGCCAAGACGATGGTGACGGGCGGCAGTGCATTCAACATCAAGGCCGAGTCGCTCCGCCTGGGCGACTTCTCCCGGGATGAAGTGCACGCGCTTCTCGGACAGCACACTGCCGAGACGGGCCAGCCGTTCAGCGACGGTGCACTGGACGCGGTGTGGAGCCAGACCCGCGGCCAGCCCTGGCTCGTCAACGCGCTGGCATACGAGATGTGCTTCCGGGGTGCCCTGGCCGCCGACCCCACCCGCCCCGTTACCCAGGCCGATGTGCTCGCCGCCCGCGAACAGCTGATCCTGCGCCGGGACACCCACCTGGACCAGCTTACCGACAAGCTCAAGGAGGATCGCGTTCGGCGGGTGATCGAGCCCCTGCTGGTCGGCGGCGACGGCTTCGAGTCCACCGCCGACGACATCGAGTACGTGCAGGACCTGGGGCTGATCGCCCGCGACCCGCCGATGCGGCTGACCAACCCGATCTACGCCGAAGCCGTGCCCCGGCAGCTCACTTGGCCGACCCAGCTCAAATTGCAGGAGGATCCGGCGTGGTACGTGGACGCCGACGGCGCGCTGTTGCTGGACAAGCTGCTGGCCCGCTTCCAGGAGTTCTTCCGCGAGCACTCGGAGAGCTGGGTAGAGCGGTTCGACTACCGGGAAGCGGGGCCGCTCCTGCTGTTGCAGGCGTTCTTGCAGCGGATCGTCAACAACAGCGGCCGGGTCGAGTGCGAATACGGGCTGGGACGCTGCCGAGTCGACCTGCTGATCGAGTGGCCGGAGGGGGAGCGCGTCCGCAAGTAAGTGGTCGAGTGCAAAGTCCGCCACGAGCGCCGGGGTTGGAGCGCACGGTGGCCGACGGCGTGGAGCAGACGGCGGCGTACATGGACCGTTGCAATGCGGAGGCGGGCCACCTTGTGATCTTCGACCGCGACGAAAAGCGGAGCTGGAACGAGAAGATGTTCCGTGAACGCCGGATCGCTGAGAGCGGAAGCGAGATCGCGGTCTGGGGGATGTAGGGACGCTGGGTCCCGTCGGCCCTCATCCGTATGCACGCTCCAGGACCAACTCGGCGATGCGCTGTACGCTCGCGTCGACATGGCTGGCCCACGCCTCCATCCTCTCCCGAAGCCGCCACTGGCTGTCGTCGGGAAAGGCCGATACCTGTTGCCAGAGGATGTTGTCGGCAATCTGCCGTATCGAATACCCAGCTTGACGCGCACGGACTGCCAACTCCAGGCCTGCGTCCCCCGCGTCGCTGTCTCTCAACGGCAGGAGGTGCATGTCCGACAGATCCTTGCGATCCAGAAGGACTTGGTACACTTCGTCGTCCTGGCCCACCAAAGCCAGAACAGCGTATCTCGCCGTCCCGGGCGGAATCGCCCGTACCAAGGCAACCCTGCTCTCGCGATTGAGCAATGAAGCGGCCAAATCGAAGGTGTGCTTGTCGAGGAAGGTTTGCCTGTCGACCCGCAGTTCCGCCCGCGATACCAGGAACCACGCCTTGGCAACTTTCTGGGCCATTGGCGACTGGCTCAAGAACACATCTACCAGCAACGACTCGTCTTCGCATTCGGCCATCACGTTCAGCCATGCCAACAGCACTGGCCGGGCCCAAACCGTCACGTCGTCTGAACGCCACATTGCACCGGCTGCACGCACTGCAAGGTCACGACGCTCAGTTCGCAGCAGCCGCAACTTCCACTCTTCATGGACCATCTTCCACGACATGGCCGGCAACCTTCCCTCCACCAACCCTGCCCAGATGTACTCCACAACTGGGCCGGGCAGGTTGCCATGTTGCAGTCCCGTCCAGATGGCAAGATCACGGTACTGATCGTTTCCTAGCAACGGACCCCACATCTTTTCGGACCACAGACCCCGTGCCACCGCCGCCAGCAGGCAGGGTGCTACCCACTGGGGGTGAGCGGATCGGTCCACCAGTTCTCGCGTCCAGTCGACCGGGTCGGCCACCCTCTCCGCGACCGCCTCTAGGAACGTCAGCAATCGAATGTGGCCGGGATGATGACCCGCTAGCTGCGCCTCCTCCGCCAAGCGCATCAGTTCGCGGACGCCGGTGCGGGCCTCTCCGGACGCCAACACGGCCGCCCGCTTCATAACTACACTCTCGTCGTTGCGAGGCACACTGGAATCGGCTCCCTCGGCCGCCTTCTGCATTCGATAGTGTGGCAGGACATCGGCGACGTCCGGTTCCAACGGCGGCAACTCCACATCAATGCCTGTCGCCTCGGCCGTTCTCTTGGCCCACAAGACGATTCCTGGCCGCTCGTCGGCCAACGCCACCACATCCGCGACCATTCTCCGGGCGTGGTTGCGGACCCCGGCACACCACTCGTCCGACGTGCTGACCGTCTCCTTGTTTGCCGCTCGGCACCAATGCACGGCTATCCCGCGAGCTGCTTCCACGCCCGCCTGACCCCACGCCTGCAGCAGGCGACATGCGGACGGCCACAGCTTGAACAGCTCTTGGACTTGCGACAAGGGAGGTGGGCCGACTCGCCAGGCAATCTCGTTCATCGCGACCCGATCCAGACCAAAGTCGTTGAGCTCCAAGGAGAAAACCGTCTGGATCAGCGCCAACAAGTTCGTTTCGTCGGGCTCGTCTGATCGGTTTTCGGATCGGGCCTCGTCCAGCAGCATCTCGCGGGCGTCCAGGGGCCGACGGTGCTGTATCACCTGAATCTCCTGGAGCTCCTCAAGGACCTGGCGGCGGCGCTTCACGAGATCGAACGCGGGCTCGGTGAGCCAGTCTTCGAGAACTCTGCGCACGCCTTGGTTTGCAACCCGGGAAAGCAATAACGGAAGTGAGTGGACCGGCGCGAAGTCGAGGGCTGGACGAGCCACCACATCGACGAGGTCCCGGTGGTGATCCAGGATCCAGAGAACCGCCTCCTTCCTTCCCACTCGGGCGTACGCTTGCCACAGGTTGCGGTGGGCCCGGTCGCGGGGATCGTCTGGCAGACGGCTGCGGATCATGCGGATCAAGCGGTGCAACTCCGGCTCTCGCCGTGCTGCTCGTCGGGCCAGAACGGAGATCAGGGTCTCGGTGGCACTCGTCGCATCGTACACCGCATCGAGTGCCCGACCAACATCCAAGCTGCGGGCGCCCGAAAAGAACGTCCTGGCGACCAAGGCGTCCCGCAGCGCGGCAGGAGTGATCGACAGGGGAGAGCCGGAGAAGAGGCTGTCCACAAGAAAGCCCGTGCCGGATACCTTGGGGAGCACGCCTTTGACGTATGTCGGTGCCACTTCCAGCGCTCTAGCAGCACTGGCCAGCGTCATGCCTTGCTCGCCGCCGAGAGCCACGCAAGCCAGGATGTCCATATCGTGAGGAATCAGCTTGCAGTTGCGCTCCAGGTAGGTCAGCAGGACCGCGCCCCGCGCTACTGACTCAATCTCCCGCGCCTTGATTGCGGCCTCGGCCAGCCGGACCGCCAACCCAGGTTTGCCTTTGCTCTGGTTCAACCCCGGTTTCCCCGTGCTCTGGTCCAGGACTTCAGCAACAATGGGATCGCTGACGGCCCCAACGGTCGAGCGGACGATTTGGGCAAGTACGTCTCGCGGCAGAGGATCGATGGCCTTCCGCGTCGGGGCCTTCCGCGTCGGGGTCCAGTCGTAGGCAATCTCTCGTTCGCGACTGGGCCAAGTCGTGGCCGCGATCTTGAACTGAGCACCCAGCTGAAGCCGCAGATCAAGGAGGCCGCGCAACAGGTCGGCTCGCAGGTGCGCATCGGGCAGGAAGACGAACTGGGGCTGCGACTCCCGATAGGCGTCTGCGATTCGGTGCAGCTCCTCAGTCGCCGCGAAGAGGCCGTAGCCCTCCCTCGCCAGCACTCGCAACAACGTGGTCTTGCCGACTCCGGGTTGGCCGACGAGCACGTAGTCCCCTTCCTGGCGGCGCATCCAGTCGAGTTCCTCGTCTCGCCCCAGTACTTCCAGGTTGTCCCAACCGAGTTGCCCTGGGTACGCGGACAGACACGGGTATACGGACAGGGCCGGCAACTCACCCGTGAGTCCCAGCAACTCCATTCGCCATATCGGCGGACCGCGGTACAGCCGACCGACGAAGTCGTCCCGGTCATGGATGTTCTTCAGGTCGAATCCCAACTCGTCAGCGCGCTGCTCCAAGTTCCGCCGCTGGCGGGGTGTGAGTGGTTGGGAGGTTGCCACGACCACGCCAGGCGGCTCTGACGTTGGCCCAGCAGCGGCCGATGCTCCGTACCTACTGGCGCCACGAATCGCCTCGTGGCTCTCCAGAACCGCCTTGTAGCTCTTCAGATTCTTGGTGAGGTTGCCGATCACGTCGGGACTGGTCGTGCACACCAAGATCATCGGCGGACCGCCGTCCGTCGCAATCGCCCCGTCTATCCCGCCGTCGCCAGGACCCGACACCGGCGTCAGTCGCGGATACGCCTCTTGCAGAAGGTGGACTGCGCATCGTTCGAACAGAAGCGGGTCCAGCCGGCGGCCGAGCTCCCTTTCGATCGCTCGCCAAAGCGGGTCCTTCACGCCCATGTCGGTCACGTCAGCCTCCGGTCGGTCAAATCGGCCCTCTCGTCGGTCACGTCAACCCCCGATCAGCCAAGCCAAGAGGCCGGTGGGGACGGCGTTTACGTCTGGGTTGCCGACCTCCAGCGCGTCCCGGGTGGCGACGATGCCACGCCAGCGCGACGCCTTGAGGGTCGGCAACGCGCGCCGCCAGCGGTGGCCGGACACGTACTTGGACTCGACGGCGACTCCGCCGAAGGCCGGGCCCACGAAGTCGATCTCCTTGCGGGCGGGGGTCCTGTGGTGCAGGACTTGGTCGAAGTCGAGGAACGCTCCGGGAGCTTCGCGTGCGAACGAGCGGAGCAGGGCGACTCCCAGCTGTTGCTCGGAGAGAATGCCGGGGTCCAGGCCGCCCTGGGGAGCTCGGGTCAGCCGGCAGAAGACCGGATCGACGAAGTAGACCTTGGCCTGGGCACGGAGGTGCGGTCGCAACTTCACCTCTCGGTGACACGGCCACACGACGAAACCGTCCCGAAGCGCGTTGATGCGTCGCTTCACGAGCGTAGCGGAGGCCCCCAGATCGGTTGCGATGTCCGAGTGGTTGGCGAGCGAGCCCAGTCCCTTCGCCAATCGTCTCGTGAAGGCGTCGGTCTGGGCCTTGGACCATTGTGCGCGTCGCAGGGCCTCCCCGTGGACGACGTCAAGCAAGTCGCGGCGGAAAGCCTCGTGGCTGGCGTCGCGAAGATGACAGTCCACGATCCGGGGGAAGCCTCCAACCCGGATGTAAGCGTCCCATGCACGTGCGAGCGTCGGCAACCACGGTGCGAGGTCGCGGACGGCTTCGGCGAGCGTGCCACCGTCCTCTGCCAGGACCCCCAGGGGCAGGGGCGGGCGACCCTCCTCCGGGGGCGGCTCCTTCACGACGGCTCGCACGAACGCGCGAAAGGGCATCGGCAACAGCACGCGGTCGGGATCGACCACCTCGCCGCGACGGCCAGCCAGTGCCTTGACGGACTCGCTCAGGTTCGCCGCCGACGAGCCCGTCAGAACGACCGTATCGTTGCGAAACCGGGCGTCGTTATCCCGCAGCCACTTGATCTCGGCGGGCCACCCGTCCTCGATGGCCGTGATCTCGTCCACGAACCAAGTCCGCAGACCGGGGGGCGTCAGAGGGCTGGCGGCCTCGACCATCGTCCGCAGGTCTCGAGCCGTCATCCGGTCGGCGGCCATGTGCAAGATGCGGAGAGGGTCGGTGCCCCTGTCGATCAGCCGTCGCACCGTCCTCGGGACCTCCACGGTCTTCCCGACCCGCCTTGGCCCGCGGAGCAAGTAGAGGCCGCCCGGCTGGAGGTCGTCCAGGACCCCGGCCTCGTACCTGAAGCGGGCCGCGTTGGCCTGGCTGAGGTCGGGGTCGTCCAGCACCCACCGGCGCGGCTTCCTCCACCACGGCGTGGCGGCCAAGCGATGCTGCATCTCGGGCAGGTTGATCATCTGTGGTGTCCGAGTATGGGGCAGGCAGGCGGTCGGGGAACGATGGTCGAACGCTGGGTTGGCGGAGTTCGACCGTCCCAAGAAAGATGGGACAATCGCTCCGAATGGTCAAGGGGAGGGGATCGCATCCACCATAATCGTGAAATATTGTATACATATATCAATGTTTACGACGAAAAATGTATACTATATTCCGCAAGATCATCTAGAATGAATGCGAACTCGACTTGTCACCGTGACCGGTCGAACAGCCTTCTGACCTCACCCGTCAGGCGGAACCTGCGTTCCACGAAGCCCTGCCACCCTTCCGGTCGGGAGTCGAAAACGTTGTCGACCCCCGCCAGCAGGCCGAAGCCGCGGCCCACCTCCATCGCCGCTCGCAAGTCCAGAGCCGCGAACCGCCCCTGGGTTCCGACGCGCCCGATCCGGCCGTCAGCGTCGGGACCGATGATCGGTGCCTGGCCCGTGAGATGACCAGTCGCGTCGAACCGCAACCGGCCGACCGTCCACGAGGTTCGCACACGGGTCGAGTGCTTGGCTTGGCGGTCCAGCGGCAGATCGGGCCGAAGCGAGCGGGCGTCGAGGTAGGCGTAGCCCGCAACGACCTCGCCGCGTCCCCCTGCGGTCACGGCTCGGAAGTCCAGCTCGAAGCCGCGGGTGACGGCCTCGGCCACATTGCGGGGCGAGTAGATCGACAGGCCGCTCGGGGCGTGGCCCACGAACCCGGACTCGATCAGGTTCTCCACCTGGTTGGCGAACACCTCGACCCCGGTCAGGACGCCCGACGCGGGTTGCCACTCCACGCCCGCCGAGACATTCCACGAGCGCTCCGGTTCCAGGTCGGCGAAGCCTTGAAGGATGTACCCACCGCCCAAGTTCACGAAGTTCCACGCCAGCTCCTTGAACGACGGCGCTCGGAAGCCCCGGGCCACCGCGCCCCGCAACCGAACCCCCTCCCCGACCGCCACGGAGACGCCCATCGACGGCGACGCGGTGGACCCCCAGCGGCTGTTCCGGGTGATCCGGGTGCCTACCGTGAGCACCGTAGCCCCAGGCGGCATGACGGCTTCTCCCGGGCTGCCGTCCGGGCCGCCGTCCGGGCCGCCCCGTGGGTCCGCCCAGCCCAGCCGCCAAGCGTCCTGCACGTACAGATCGATCTGCCGGTCCGACGCCCGGTCCTCCAACAGCTTCTCAGGCGAGCGGATGCCCCGGAGCGCGCCCTCCACGCCCACGTCGAAGTGGTGGGCGCCCCAAGCCGCCGAGTAGGCCAGGGTTGCCCTGCCCAAGCGCTCCTGTTGTTCCGGCGCGCCGCTTCCGGCCACGGGCGCGCTTCCGCGGGCGCTTCGGTAGAGGTGGTCGTAGTCGTGGGCGAAAACGCGGCCCGTCCATTCGCCTCGTCCCGCCCGCCGTCGCGCCTCGATCCACCCCGACGCCCCCATGTTGTCGTTGAAGCCGGAGAATCCGCCGCCCACTGGCCAGCGTTGACGCTCCCGAAGGAGGCTTGCGTCGCCGCGCACCGCCCATCGATCCGTCCTGAACCGGACGCTCGACCGCAAGTCCCACACCCTTGCGAACGCCACGTCGCGGTCGGCCACCCCCGCCACTCGGTCCTCCTGTCGCCAGCTGCCGTTGACTTGGTACCCGAAGGCGCCTCCGGGGGAGGGCCGTCCGCCCCCGCTGACCGTTGCGTGCGCCTCCCGTCGGCCTGCGCCTCCCGACGTGGCCTGTGCGTCTATGCGGAAACCCGGGGACGGCGCTCGGGTCACCACGTTCACGACGCCCCCCAAGGCGTCGGAGCCGTAGAGCGACGACAGGGGACCCTTCACGACTTCGATCCGGTCGACTCCGCCCAGCGACATGCGGCTCAGGTCCCGGTTCTCGATCAGCGCGCCTCCGGCCGGTTGACCGTCCAGCAGCACCAGGACCCGCGCCCCGCCGATGCCTCGGATCGAAAGGTTGGAGCCGGTGGGCGTACCCGCTCCGACTTGCAGACCGGGCAGTTCCGCGAGCAGGCGGTCGGCAGAGGCGGAGCCGGCGGCGCGGATCTCCTCGCGCCCGACGCTCTCGATCTGCAATGCGACTTCGGACCGGTGCCTCGGCCGGCCGTCGGCCGTCACCACGACCTCGTCGAGCGCCAGGGGGTCGCGGAGAAGGGCGATCCGCCACTCGAGCGCCGTGGCCTCCTCCCAGGGCAGAACGCGCTCCCGGTACCCCAGGGCCGACGCTCGCACCGTTCCGCCGGGTCCCCAAGCGGACTCGGGAGCGAACCATCCGTTCGCGCTTGCGACGACCATCGGCGTTCGCGCTTGCGTTCGCGCTTGCGACGACCATTGAGCCTCTCCGCTCGCACGGGTCCAAGTCACGATTCCGCCGGGGATGGAAGCGCCGGACTCGGCGTCGGTTAGCCGTCCCAAGTGCTGCTGCTCCAAGCCGTCGACACAAGTCGTGCCGCTGGTGTTCTCGGTAGCGACGCCGGCCGCGACCAAGCCCACGAAGAGGGCCGCCCGGCGACCCGCCCTCATCGCAGCTGCTGGTACCTCACCGTCAGGACGGCGGACGTTCCCGCCGCATCGTAGTAGCTGGGAAGCTGAACCTTGTAGACGGCTTGGTCGGCCCGCACGAGGAAGACGTTGTAGGTCGGCCACATCCGTCGGTTGCCCTCGATGTTGTACCAGAAGGCGCCGGTCGCGTCGTCCACCGTAGCCGGAAAGGTGCCGCTGATCGCCGCCAGGAAGCCGCCGTACGTGGGCGCGTCGTCCGCCTGGGCCAGAGCCGTGAAGTCCTCTCGCGGGTCCAGGGGGAAAGTGCCCGCGCCGCAATCCGCGTTCACCTGGATCTCCAGCGCCGGCGTGGCCGCGATGTCCCAGGCGCAGGCGCCCGGTCCCTGCACCTGTCCGGGTCCCAACGCTTGGCCGTCGGCGAACGCCAAGTAGACGGGGCCACGCGCCAAGCTCGCTTCGATGGTGCGGGGGTCGCTCAGTGCGCCGCCCGGGTCCTGATGGCGGTACTCCACGACCCCGCCGATGGGCCGCTCTCCCTCCATGACCAGGGACGTCACGCGGAAGACGGCGTGTCCCCGGTTCGACGACTCCTGCATCTTCCACGCCGCCCTCGGGTTGGCCACCAGCGTTCCCGAGCGACCGTCGAACTGGAACCAGCTGGCTCCAGGGTCGGGCGCCACGTCGTCTTCCGCGAAGGCCGACGCGCTGGGAATGTCGTCCGCCGTGACGGCCAGAAACGCGCTGTCGCCGTCCGCCTCCGTGAACGCTGTCACCTCTTCCGCCGTCGCCGACGCGTGGTTGGCCAAGCCGACGCCTGCCACTGTCCCGGGACCGGCGACTCCGCCGTTCAGGCGAACGTTGAAGCGCCGGAAGCTCATCTGCCACTCGGTGGAGGAAGCGGGGTCGGCCGGAGTCACGACCGCGCCGGTCGCCAAGCTGACGTAGACCGGCTCGGTATGCGACGAGGCGTCGACGGAGATCATGCCCTCCGTGTATCCGTCGTCGTCGGGGGCGGCCACGTCGTCCTCGCAACCGACCAAGGCCAGCGAGAGCGCCGTCGCCATGGTAGCGGACGTCAGGGCGGGTTGGATGTGCTTGAAGTTGAACATGTCTATGTCAAAACCCCTTCGAGTTCGAGTTTGTTTGGTTGACGCCGTCTCGTTCGCCATCGACCGACGCGCACGGGGCGAGGGGCGATGGCAGGCCCGCGAAGCAGAGGCGCTCCGTGGCCCGTTCTGCGATCCATTCGGTGATCATGCGATGCGGGAGCAGGGCGGGGGTGCTCTCGTACGCGAGGCCGTCGAGCACATCGGCGTAGGAGCCGAAGCCGTAGAGTCGGTAGGGCAGCACCACGACTTGACCGTGCCTCTCTCCCATCTCCGCCACCGCGGCGCGGATCTCCTCTTCCGCCGCTGCTCGGGGCTCGGCCCAGTCTTCCCGAAGCGTAGCTGTGCGCACCTCAATGTGCCCGGCGTCCCGCAATACGTCGGCGTCGCGCTCCATCGTGTCCAGGAGTCGCTGGTTGGCGTCTTCGGCCCCCAACCCGTGGGCAACGATCAGCAAGCCTGCCCTCCATTCATCCAAGGTGGCGGCCGCCGCTCGCTCCCGCAAGATGACGCCGACCGCGTCGGATCCCGCCAGGCCGCTGCGGTCCAGCAGCACCGATGCCTTTGTGTCCACGGGCTGGAGGTCGGTTCCCGCGGTCATGCGGTGCCCGATCATCCCCCAGGGCGGGGGGTCGGATCGCAGCCCCAGGATGTACTCCGTCTGGTGAAGGAATGCGGCCTCCGACACGAAGAGGCGGACGACGGCCACGTGACCGACGCCCCGCGCCGTCAGGCTGTCCAGTCCCGCCTGCAAGGTGCGAGGGTCCGCCATACCCAGCGCCAGCGCCAGGGGGATGCGGTCCCGGAGCGGCGCGAGGGCGTCCTCGACGGCGGCGTTCCATTCGGCTCCACCTCCGTGCGCCATGACGAGGACGCCGGGCGTCCCCGTGGTGGATGGAGCCGTCCCCGCGAGGGACGGAGACGTGGCGCAGCCGCTGGCGGTCAGCAGGGCGGCCGCCACCAGGGCACTGAGTGCCGGTAGGGAGGCATTGCGGAAGTCGAGCATCGTTCTATTTCGGCGGTCTCGGCATCGGTTGAAGAGGGGAGTATCGTTCCCACTCGTGGAACGAAGCGCCCGGAAGAAAAAACAGATGCCGCAGATGTCAATAGGGCAGCCCAGCCGGGCGCGCCGTCAGCCGATCACCGACATCGACGACTCGGGGTTGGCGCGTCTCCGGCGGCTGAAGAATCCCAGGTCGCAACGACGGCGCGTGTGGGGCAGGGCAACGGTCACCGGGTCGGCGTCGTGGTCGCGGCCCGCCTCCACCTGTTCCACCAGCTCGGCCATGAGACGGCCCGCCAGTGGAGCGTTCTTGAACTGGTTCCCGGAGGTGCCGACGGCCATGTAGAAGCCCGGCAGGTCCGACTTGTCGTAGATGGGAAGCCAGTCGTCGGACACGTCGTAGAGGTCCACCACGCCCCCGGTCTGGCCGGGGATCCCCAGCCCCTTGACCCGCTGCGCCTCGCGCATGACCTGTGTCTCCCACTGGCGGGTGAAGTTGGTGTTGTAGTCGTCCGGATCGTCGACCCAGTTGCGGGCGTCGCACGCCGGGTCCTCGGAGCCGATCACGATGTGATTGCCCGTCGTGGGCCGAGAGTAGCAGCCCACGTCGCCGTCGGAGATCAGGGGCGCCACCTGGTCGTACTCCAACCCCTTCGGCGCGGGCACGTAGCAGACCTCCACCTTGAGCGGGCGGGTGCGCACGTGCATTCCGTCCAGCACGCCGGCCATGGCGTTCACCGCCCCCGAGTGCGGGCCGGCCACGTTGACCACCACCGGCGCCGCGATCTCGTCGCCCCCGGCCAACCGCACGCCCGCCGCCCGTCCGCGATCCCGCAGCACATCCACGACCTCGACGCCGAAGCGGAACCGTCCCCCGTGATGCTCGCACGCCCGTTGCAAGTTGTGGCACGCCAGCGTCGGATCGTCCACGTAGCCCGACTCGGGCAGGTACACGGCCCCGTCGATCTTGCCGCCCGACGGCTGTCCGAACCGCTCGTCGTCCAGTGGGACCGGGGGACCATATGCGGCCGCGTCGAGCCATGGGAAGCGAGCGGCGACCTGCCACGCCGTGAGCTCCTCGTGGGGCACCCCCAACTCGTCCAGGCACCGCATGACCTGTGCCAAGCCGCCGTTCCGCTCGTTCTTGACCACCAGGCAGCCCGTGTTGACGTACCTGGCCAGCCCCTTCTCGTCGGCCACGCCCAGGAACCGCCCCCAGTCCAGCCAGTGGAAGTAGCTCTCCCTGGCCATTGCGCAGCCCTGCATCGTGGAGTAGTGGAAGCGGACGATGGCGCAGCTGCTGCTGGTGGAGCCGAAGCCGGCGGCGGACCGCTTGTCCACGTTGAGGGTCCGGCGGCCCGCCTTGGCCAGGTGGAACCCCACGGAGGCGCCGATGATCCCGGCCCCGATCACGATGGCGTCGTAGCGGTGGTCCGTGGCGTGTCGCGATTTCATGCTGGTGGTCTCGTTGGGGTGGGCTGGTGGGCTGGTCGATCTCGCTAGCCATCCGGTGCGAAAGTTGACTTGACTTGACATCCGATCGCAAGGAGGTCATGATTCGAGGCATCCAGGACCCGGCACGAAGGAGGCCAGCTTGTCCGAAGACGGGAAGCAGAAGATCACCGAGTGGACGATCCACCACACGACGGACGGTGGACACTCTGTGGACCGGCGGGAGTTCAGTGCCTTCCTGCAGAGCAAGGAGGGACGTGACATGATCGCCAAGGCTGCCGATGCTGTGAAAGTTCAGCCTTCGGCGGAAAGGAGATCCCGGGCTTCTTCCGTGGGCGGGACCCAGGCGCGATAGAAACAGACGACATCATCGTACAACCCATAATGCATAAGGAGCAGATGACATGGGACTGGGACTTTTCTTTGTGCCGCTTATCGGCGGCTATCTTTTCTTGAGGCTTTGCAACTACACACGGTTTTCTGTTGGTCGCGAGAGCGGATACCATTCCTGGTTCGTGGAGGCGCAGGACGCCGGTGCTGAGTAGGGACCCCACGCCATGACCAGCCGCGTCCTCGCCTACCTGGGACCGGAAGGCACCTACAGCGAGCAGGCCGCGCTTGCGTGCGGTCCCCAGGCTCGACGGATCCCCTGCGCCAGCATCGCCGCGGCGGTCCGGGCGGCGGAGCAGGGGGAGGCGGACGAGGCCGTCGTGCCCATCGAGAACAGCCTGGAGGGGGCCGTCACCTCGACGACCGACCTGCTGATCCACGAGACGGCGCTGATGATCCGGCGCGAGATCGTCGTCCCGATCCGCCATTGCTTGGTCGTGCGGCCGGATGCCGACCCGGCCAAGGTGGCCGGGCGAGCGCAGGTGGTCTTCTCCCACCCCCAGGCGGCGGCTCAGTGCAGGGAGTACCTGGAGCGGCACCTGCCCGTCGCACGCTTCTCGGCGTCGCTGAGCACCGCCGCTGCGGTGGAGGAGATGTTGCGGAGCGAACAGCCCGCCGTCGCCGTGTCCAGCCGCCGGGCCGCCGAGCTGTTCGACGCGCACGTCGCCCAGTCCGGGATTGAGGACGCTCCCCACAACCAGACCCGGTTCGTGGTCCTCTCGCCCCGCGACGCCCCGCCCACGGGCCGCGACAAGACCTCGATCTGTTTCGACTTCAGCCACGACGGCCCGGGCATCCTCCACAATGTCCTCGGCGCACTGGCCTCCCGCCAGATCAACATGCTCAAGATCGAGTCCCGCCCCGACAAGCGCAGCCCGGGCCGCTACTTCTTCCTGCTCGACTTGGAGGGACACCGGACCGATCCGGCCGTTGCGGAGGCACTGGCGGAGATGGAGGGGCAGGCGGCGTCGTTCAAGGTGCTGGGGTCGTATGCAGAAAGCTCGGCTTGACAAGTGATTGCAAGGGGGTCATAGTGGAAGCGGAGCCGAAACCAAGCCACGGAGGCACGCGACCTTATGAGCATGACCAAGCGACTGATCTGCCTAGCGAACGCTCGAAAGCACGGCGGCAGGTGCGTCGCCGGACGAGAGCTGCTGGCCGACGGCATCGTAGGCCCTTGGGTCCGCCTCGTCACCACCCGTGATACGCACGCGTTGTGGACATTCGAGTACAAGTACGCCGACGATCGTGCGGCGGCGACGGTTCTCGACATCATGGAAGTCGGGGTGCTCGAGCCGCGGCCAACCGGCTACCAGACCGAGAACTGGCTGATGGACGATCGCTTCAAGTGGATCAAGACGGGCACTTACCATCGCCGCGACTTGCCCAAGCTAGTTCACCGCATGGATTCCCTTTGGATACCCGGTGATCAGTCGAAGGACAGTGAGAACAACAAGATGTGGATTCGCCAGATGAACCGGATAGGCGTCTCGGACTCGTTGCGCTTGGTGTGGGTGGAGAACCTGACGCTGTGCGTCCTGGAGCAGTCACTGAGGTCCGGTCGTAGCAGACGCCGGGTCCAAGCGAGGTTCTCTCACGCCAAGGATTCGTACTGCCTGCGGGTCACGGACCCGCAGTACGAATCCAAGTACAAGAAAATGGGCGCAGGCGAGTACCCGCTCGGACCATGCTGGGTGACTGTCAGCCTCAGCGAGCCGTTCAACGCGGGGAAAGCGTGCTACAAGCTGGCCGCTGCCATCATCGAGGAGGACGGATAGAGAGGGTCGTTCCGCACGCGCCGCCCGCCGGCCGTCCCGCCCCGCCCACCGCCACATCGCCAGGTGCGACGAGTACAGTGCATCGCGCCTCGGCAGGTTGCCGACCGCACCCGGCTCCCTCGCCCATCGCGACCAGTTTCTTGACTGGAAGCCGACGAATCGATCCTGATTTCTCATAAGTCGTTATCTGGTAACAAGTTAGTTTCTTGACTGGTTCTTGATTGGCGGGGGCTCCAGGCACTGCTTGGCGGTCCAGCTACGAGCTCCCGAGCCTCGGCTGCTCGGATGATGGAATCCTCTTGCGGGTCCAAGGGAAGCCGCCATAGCTTGATCGTGCACTCGTCCCCCGCGGCCGTTCGGCGTCCGTCCGAAATCGGTCGGCGAGCACCACTGCTCGCGCAACAAGGAAGCCGACATGACCAGCCAGCCCGACCGCGACTACCTCCTGAGTCTAGTACGGGAGTTCCGCAAGCTGCCCCAGGAAACCGACTGGCTCGAATTCAAGGTCAATCAAGCCAACCCGGTTGCAATCGGCGAATACATTTCGGCGCTGTCCAACGCGGCGGCTCTGCGCGGAAAGAGTCATGCGTACATGCTGTGGGGGATCGAAGACGGCACACATGATGTGGTCGGAACGAGCTTTTCGCCGACGATGTCGCGCAAAGGAAACGAGCCGCTTGAGAACTGGTTGCTTCGCCTTCTGGAGCCGCGCATAGACTTTGCGTTCCATGAGGTCGTCGTGGAGGGCAGAAAGGTCGTTCTGCTGGAGATCGACCGAGCGTTCCATGTCCCGGTGGCGTTCAAGGGCGTTGAGTTCATTCGAGTTGGAAGCACGAAGAAGAAGCTGAAAGAGCATCCCGAGAAGGAGCGCGCCCTGTGGCGACTGTTCGACCGCATATCGTTTGAGCAGGAAGTCGCCCTGGAGCAGGTGTCTGCGGCTGATGTCCTGAATCTGCTTGACTACCCCAAGTACTTCCGTCTGTTGCGGGTGCCGCCAGCAGACGGTACCGATGCCATCGTTGAGGCGCTGGCTCGGGATCGCTTGGTCGTGCGTAGCCTCTCCGGGGGGTTCGACGTCACGAACTTGGGCGCAATGCTGTTCGCGAACGAGCTGGGAGACTTCCCGAGGATTCGGCGAAAGGCGCTGCGGGTGATATTCTATCGGGGCGCAGATCGCCTCGATGCTCTGTCGGAGCAGGAGTTTGCCGAGGGGTACGCATCGGGTTTCACCAAGTTCCTCGACTACATGACCGCACGCCTTCCCGCGCACGAGGAAATCGTTGGCGGCCTGCGCGTGCCGATGCCCTCGTTTCCCGAGGTTGCGGTTCGCGAGCTGCTGGCCAACGCCCTGATCCACCAGGACTTCACGATCACCGGTGCTGCGCCGATGGTCGAGGTGTTCGCCGGTCGTCTGGAAATCAGCAACCCTGGAGAACCGCTCGTGGACACGCAGCGCTTTCTCGATACGCCTCCCGTGTCGCGGAACGAGACCGTGGCTTCTCTCATGCGACGGTTCAGAATATGCGAGGAACGCGGTACCGGCATCGACAAGGTGGTCGAGGAAATCGAGCTGCACCAGCTTCCGCCCCCTCGGTTCGACGTGCCGCCAGGGTTCACCCGAGTGGTTCTCTTCGACCGCAAGACCCTGGCCCAGATGGACGGACCGGAACGGTTGCGGGCGTGCTACCTTCACGCTTGCCTCCAGTTCGTGACCAATCGGCGGATGACCAACGGCTCGCTACGGGAACGGCTGGCCGTCCCTAGCAAGAACGCCTCCATGATCTCCCGCGTTCTGCGAGAGGCGATCGGGGCTGGCCTGATCGTCGTCGCGAACCCGCAGAACGGCGTGCGCCTGCGCCACTACGTGCCGTTTTGGGCGGTGTCGAAATGAAAGTGCCACGCAGTAGTGGGCGACGGGGTCGCGGGGGCCGCCGAACGTTGCTAGACGTCGTGAAGCGAGCGCAGGAACCGTTTCAGCGGCTCGACGGTGGGCGCGTCCATGTTCCAATAGGCTGAATTCCTGTAGTCGCGCTCGTCTGGCTTCGTCCGGATCCCCAATGCTTCACAGTAAGCGTAGATCCTTGCCTTGGCATCTGGCAGGCGATACTTGGCGTTATGGCTACGAACGCAGTGCCCGTACTGGTCTAGACAGTTGTAGATTACACCGTGAGGGCCTTCGGCTATGGCTTCCAACAACGTCTCCAGACAGCCCGGCCCGGAGTCGTCAGGAAGCAGAAACGACGGTACTGGTACTGGGAGCTCCATTCGGTCGATCTCGCGGTGCAGGTCGCGACGCTGCGATCCCACTTCTGTGTTTGCATCAACGATCACGGCAATGCGGTTGCCCGCATTACAGCCCTCAAGCATCTGCTGCTGCATGGCCGGCAAACTGGATACGCCTCCTCCAATCACCCGCCACACAAAGCCCTCCATCTTCATCTGTCCGACAACACACGACAAGAAGTGCCGGTCGCTGTTGCCCTCGACGTACACCTCCCACTGCATCATCTGAGCTCCAGTCCTTGCGACATGAAATGCTCAAAGCTGTCGTAGTCATACCGATAGACGCGAACACGATCGTCCTTGTCTCTAGCCAGTTTGAACGTCTTCATCTTGTCCCGAAACCGGCCAAAACTGTCGTTGCCCAACACCTGATGCACGCACTGGATCACCTCAAGGCTATGTGTCGTGCAGAAGGTTTGGATGTCCCGCTGTTCACAAATCTCAATAACCGCCTCCAATACTGCGCGTATGGATGAATAGTGCAAACCGTGTCCAATGTCGTCGATCAGCAGTACGTTCGCATCGCCCACGATACAGGACGACACAATGTTCGCGGCCTGCACTAATCCGCTGCCGCACATGTTGAGTGGTATCATAGTATCAAGTCCAATGTCAACATACGCTACGTCCTCGCCGACGGTAATGGCAGTGACATGAGGGTTGATGAATTGGAGGACGTTGATCAACACCGGTTGCTTCTTGCGTATAATTACCTCCGAAATAGCCTTTCTATCGTACGTTAGGCTAGGTATGACGATCTTGGCAATGATGGATTGGTCTCTCAACCTTGAACCGGTCCTACCATCCATCGTCTTGACTTTGCCGTTGGCCACTGACAATGCGCCACGATAGCCCACAGACTCTCGGGGGTGTCGCGTCTCTAACTTTGCGTAGTAGCGGAGCTCAAGAGGAACGTCAGGTTTCGACGAATACGTTGTCGTGCCAGAAGGCACACCGTCGCCATTGCCGAGTCCACCGGACGCCGGAACATCTTGGTCGATAGCGACATCGGCTGGCTCAAGAGCAATCGTCAGTTGGCGGATGTCGCTTGGCGTGGAGGCGACCAACTCGATGGAGCGGCGAACGACGTCGAAGTCATGAAACAGCAACGAAAGGTCGCTGGAGTCCACGACTGCGTGGACGCGCTGGTTCTGGATGGTGACTGCCAATTGCGGAACTGCCAAGCCAGTACTCAAGAACACGGCTTCGAGCACCGAGGTCTTACCGACATCGTTGTTGCCGACGATTACGTTGAACTGCCCAAGCTTATCGAACTCGGCGTGCTCAAGCCCGCGGAAACCGCGAATCGTCAGAGCGTTGAGGTGCTTCGCTCCGGGCATTGGCGGATCTCCTGGTGCGGGGACGGGGACTCAACGGGGAAGTCGGCGAAGCAGCGGGAAGGGATCGCAACGGATAGCACGAGGCGAACAATCGTAACGCCGGATGGGCGATCGGGCAAGGCGGGGGGAAGGAAGGCGGTAGGTCGTACGTGTCTTTGGCCGAGCATGGTGTGTCGCTCATCGTGCTGGTGTCATGTCGCAGTGTGTCCCCGCTCGCGGCCAGCTCAGTGCATCCGTTGAGCCCAGGGGACCGCTATCCACCATACCTGTACTCGAACTCGTCGGGCGGGCAGTAACCCAGTGCCGAGTGGCGGCGACGAGGGTTGTAGAACCCCTCCACGTAGTCGGAGACAGCGATGCGGGCGTCGTCCGGGTTGGCGAAGGGCCGTCGGCCCAGCAGCTCGCGCTCCAGAGTGGCGAAGAAGCTCTCGCAGAGGGCGTTGTCGTAGGGGTCGCCGACCGAACCCATGGACGGCCGGGTGCCTGTTCTCCGGCAACGCTCCGCAAAGGCGCGCGACGTGTACTGCGTGCCGCGGTCCGAATGGTGGACGACGCCATCAGGCCGCCTGCGCTGGATCGCCATGTCGAATGCGTGTTCGACGAGTTCCGTCCGCAGATGGGTATCGGCGGCCCAGCCGACCACCAGCCGACTCCACACGTCGAGAACCACAGCGACGAAGAGCGAGCCCGCGCCGGTGGGCACCTCCGTGATGTCGGCGACCCAGAGTTCGTTGGGACGGGCGGCGCGGAAGTTCCGATTCACCAAGTCCGGGACCGAGCATGTCGTCGCGCTCGGCTGGCTTCTGGCGGCCCTTCTGCGATAGCGACGGATGCCGCGGATGTTCATTTCGCGCATCAGTCGAGCGACCCTCTTCTGGGACACGAACTCGCCCCGCGCCTTCAGATCGGCGTGAATGCGCCTCCGCCCGTATGTCCGACGGCTGTTCCTCCAGCTGACGAGGATCATGCCGCGAAGGATGGCGTCCCGGCGTGCCCGGGCGGACGGCGGTCTCTTCATCCAAGCGTAGAATCCGCTCGCGGACGATCCCAGCATCCGACACATGGTGCGGACTGGCAGGATATCCCGGTGCGCGCTCACGAACGCGAATCCGTCCCTGGGGTCAAGAGGCTGGCCACCACGAAACCAAGTCAGGGCGCGTAGCAGAATGTTCCGTTCAAGGCGTAGCCGCTTGTTCTCGCGTCGGAGCTGACTCTTCGTCCTGCGCTGCTCTGCGGTGTCGTCAGCGTGATGACCACCCTCCAAGTCGGCCTGCCCAATCCACCTCCGGATTGTGTCCTCGGTGGGATCGGCCTCGCGGGCGATGGCGGCCGCTGATCGGCCCGAGTGCGCCTGTGCGACAATCTGCTGTCGGTACTCGATGGTGTACTGCGTCCGCTTCGGCATCGTGGACTTCTCCTGGCGTGAGGAATGGCGCGCGCGAAGAGTCCACGATAACGGGTCCATTCCACTTCAATGAGGCCCCGGCTCGGTGACCGGGGAAGAGAGCACCAGGGTAGAGGCGGCGGAGCCGTCGTTCATGGCACTTCAATGAGGCCCCGGCTCGGTGACCGGGGAAGAGACGGTCGCGTGTGGGAGATGATGGCGCCGGGCACGTGGACACTTCAATGAGGCCCCGGCTCGGTGACCGGGGAAGAGCGGCGGCGTCTTCGACACCGACTGGGTGCAGGAGTGGCAACTTCAATGAGGCCCCGGCTCGGTGACCGGGGAAGAGTCCAGGAGTGGGAGCGGAAGTACGCCGACGAGGCGCGACTTCAATGAGGCCCCGGCTCGGTGACCGGGGAAGAGGCTTCGCCGAGCTGACCGGCTTGCCCGTCGGGAAGTTACTTCAATGAGGCCCCGGCTCGGTGACCGGGGAAGAGCATCCGCGACTGCATCTCCTGATGCCTGGCTGGCGCGCACTTCAATGAGGCCCCGGCTCGGTGACCGGGGAAGAGCGGAGAAGCGGGCGGTGCCGAAGTGAGCGGCGAGACGGCACTTCAATGAGGCCCCGGCTCGGTGACCGGGGAAGAGAGGCGGCTACTGCTGGGCCAGTGGGCTCTCGGTCCTTACTTCAATGAGGCCCCGGCTCGGTGACCGGGGAAGAGACGATACAGCCCCCCTACCCCTCGGCCCGATGTGACGGACTTCAATGAGGCCCCGGCTCGGTGACCGGGGAAGAGTGGGGGCCGCCGCTGGTATCCGCCGAAGAAGACGTGGAGACTTCAATGAGGCCCCGGCTCGGTGACCGGGGAAGAGGGTGAGCGCGAACCTGTTCGGCGACCTGCTGGGGCAGGTACTTCAATGAGGCCCCGGCTCGGTGACCGGGGAAGAGCGCCTGCCAGCCGGCGCTCGAGGCCACGAAAGCGAACGTGACTTCAATGAGGCCCCGGCTCGGTGACCGGGGAAGAGTCCGCCGACGGCCGGGCCGGTCATCGTCGCGCCTCGGCGGCACTTCAATGAGGCCCCGGCTCGGTGACCGGGGAAGAGGCCGCTTCGCTTGCTCGGCCAGTCGCCGGAGCTTTCCCACGTACTTCAATGAGGCCCCGGCTCGGTGACCGGGGAAGAGGCCGAGCTGGGCGTGAAGCCCCTGGAGGTGATGCGGATACTTCAATGAGGCCCCGGCTCGGTGACCGGGGAAGAGTAGAGGTCCACGGGCGCGTCCTGGTGATCCGTGGACCGACTTCAATGAGGCCCCGGCTCGGTGACCGGGGAAGAGGTGGTAGTGATGCTCGCCAGTACAGCGAGCACCTTTGCACTTCAATGAGGCCCCGGCTCGGTGACCGGGGAAGAGTCTCGCTGTCCGCCCGGAGCGTTTCGAGCCAGTCGGGACTTCAATGAGGCCCCGGCTCGGTGACCGGGGAAGAGGTCGAGGAGAGCCACGGCCCCATGTGGTAGCCGACCACTTCAATGAGGCCCCGGCTCGGTGACCGGGGAAGAGACTGGGAGCAGGTGGACCAGGACACCGACTGGCAGGGGACTTCAATGAGGCCCCGGCTCGGTGACCGGGGAAGAGGAGGAAGCCGTCGGGCCGTCGCCGGTACCCGCGACCACGGACTTCAATGAGGCCCCGGCTCGGTGACCGGGGAAGAGGCCGCCCCGTGATCCGCTTCCGCCCGCGCCGCCGGACGACTTCAATGAGGCCCCGGCTCGGTGACCGGGGAAGAGCCCGACACGCCCTGGTCCTGGACTCGGGCGACGACGTCCGACTTCAATGAGGCCCCGGCTCGGTGACCGGGGAAGAGTCGGCGGCAACCCGTCAAACTGGATCAGCCGCGTCACTTCAATGAGGCCCCGGCTCGGTGACCGGGGAAGAGCGAGCTCCGGCCGGTCCGCCGCCACACCGGGGAAGAGCGTCCGGTCGTTGCACTTCAATGAGGCCCCGGCTCGGTGACCGGGGAAGAGAGGGACGTCGCCGGTCTTCAGGTTCGTGACCTCGACCTCACTTCAATGAGGCCCCGGCTCGGTGACCGGGGAAGAGCTCCCCAGCCTACTCCGCCTCCCGGTTCAGCCGCCGGACAGACTTCAATGAGGCCCCGGCTCGGTGACCGGGGAAGAGTCGGTGCCGGGCGCTGCACGTGGTCGCTCATCGGACGACCTTTCAATGAGGCCCCGGCTCGGTGACCGGGGAAGAGGGTGCGTGGACCCAGTGGCTGGCCAGCGACGGGCGGGCGACTTCAATGAGGCCCCGGCTCGGTGACCGGGGAAGAGCGCCGCTGGCCCACCCGGGTCGGCGAATACCGCCGCACTTCAATGAGGCCCCGGCTCGGTGACCGGGGAAGAGGGCTACCTTCAACGGAGACCGCGGGCCGCACGTCCGACTTCAATGAGGCCCCGGCTCGGTGACCGGGGAAGAGCGTCGCCTCGCCGGGCCGGGGCGGCGGCGGCGGAGGTCCCGGCACTTCAATGAGGCCCCGGCTCGGTGACCGGGGAAGAGAGTGTGGGCGGCGCACCTCAGCTGGGAGGCCGTGCTGTGAAACTTCAATGAGGCCCCGGCTCGGTGACCGGGGAAGAGTTCGTCGCCATCACCAGCAGCGGCTGTGGGCGCCCCTTACTTCAATGAGGCCCCGGCTCGGTGACCGGGGAAGAGGCTCGCACCCTGGCGGCCGGCTCGGTCGCCGCTCACACTTCAATGAGGCCCCGGCTCGGTGACCGGGGAAGAGGGTCGCTCCGCGTCGACGGAGCCCCCCGCGGAGCGACCGACTTCAATGAGGCCCCGGCTCGGTGACCGGGGAAGAGGCTTTGCCGAGCGCCGACCGGAGCCCGCCGCTGGAGGCAGGTACCTAGGTCGCCACTTCAATGAGGCCCCGGCTCGGTGACCGGGGAAGAGGCCCGTGGCACTCCGCTTCGAGGCGGGGCTGGTAGGCGGTGACCGGGGAAGAGACAGCGAAGCTCCACCGGTTTCACGCGCGATTTTCACTTCAATGAGGCCCCGGCTCGGTGACCGGGGAAG